>CAWAAI010000001.1:0-56727 GCA_963779875.1 uncultured Alphaproteobacteria bacterium
TCCAGGGGAAGCTCGACAGCACCGGTGAGTTCAGGCCGGGCACGTCGACCTCGAAGATGCGGTCGGGGGTGAAGAACTCGTCGAAGCCGGCGCGGAAATGGCCGCGCGACTTCACGATCACCACGCGCTGGGCGGCGATGTCGATGCCGTGCATCTCCAGCATGCGCGGTTCGGCGAGCTGGCGGCGCAGGCTGCCGACGACGACGCGGATGCCGGAGCCGGCCAGGCGCAGCACCGCGCTGGGGCCGAGGTTGAAGGTGCGGCCTTCGGCGATGCCGCGCCGGCCGATGCCCTTGCCGTCGCTGAGCGCCTCGACCGTCACCGTGGCGTCGAAGCGCTTGGAGAACTGGCTTTCGTCGCTGGCGAAGGCGGCGGAGAAGGTGGCGCCGGGTCCGGCCTGATGGGCCTGGGCGGCGAGGGTGGGGTCGACGAAGACGCCGAGCACGACGCCCTCGCCCCTACCCCGGCTTTCGCCGCGGCCTCGTGAAGCGCGCGCAGGATCCAGGTGGTGTTGCCGCGGCCGCCACCCCCCGGGTTGTCGGCGCAGTCGGCCAGGATGACCGGTGCTCGGGCGCCGGTGCTGGCGGCGCGGGCGATTTCGACGGAGCCGGCCAGCGTGGTCAGCTTGGGGATGAAGCGCTCGCGGCCGGCCCACGCGGCGCGGGCAATCCGGCGGGCGACCTCGCGGGCGGCGGCGGGGTCGTTGTCCGACGTAACCGTGATGCACAGGCCGCATTTCGGCAGGTCGCTGTAGGTGAAGCCACCGGTGACGGAGACGTTCAGGATGGGCGGCGCGCAAAGCTCCTGGCCAAGGTCGATGAGGTCGGCATAGGGGCCGGTGGCGGTGAGCTGCATCACGTTGGGCGGCATCAGCGGCATGCGGATGAACGCCTTGGCGGTGCGCAGGCCGCCACGCAGGCGCTCGATGAGATCGGCGGCCTCGGCGGCGCGCTCGCGCATGTCCACGTGCGGGTTGGTGCGGTAGGCAATGAGTGCGTCGGACAGCTCGACCAGGCGTTCGGAGACGTTGCAGTGGAGGTCGTGGGTGACGACGATGGGCACGGCGGGGCCGACGATGCGGCGCACCAGGGCGACCAGTGTGCCGTCGCTGTCCTCGTCGCCAGTGGCCGAGGAGGCGCCGTGGCTGGCGATGTAGACGGCGTCCAGCGGCAGGGCGGCGGCCAGTCCACGCTGCACCCGGTCGAGGAAGTCGAGGAACAGGTCATGCACGATCGGCCCGCCGGGCGGGGCCGAGATCATGATGACCGGCACCGGCGTCCATGCCCCTTTTTCGTCCATGCGCGCGTAGAAACCCGGCACCTCGGAGGGCAGATGGCTGGTGGTGCGGGCCAGGAGGGTGATGGCCTCGCCCTCCTCCCAGCACTGGCGCTCGAAGTCCTCGCGAACCGTGGGCGGGGCGAAGGAGTTGGCCTCGAGATGCAGGCCGAGGATCGCAATGCGGGGGCGCGCGCTCATGGTGGGTCCGTTTGCGGTGGGTGCATGTCAGTATAGAGTGCCCTGCATGATGAGCCCAAGTGGCCGGAGGGGGAGGGCGTGACGGAAACGATGACAACGGCCGAGATGCTGGCGCGGCTGGTGTCGTTCGACACGACCAGCCGCAACCCGAACCTGGACCTGATCGGCTTCGTGCGCCACTGGCTGGACCGGCACGGGGTGGCCTATCGCGTCAGCACCGACCCGTCGGGCACCAAGGCCAATATCCATGCGATCGTGGGGCCGCAGGCGGCGGGCGGCATCGCGCTGTCAGGCCATGTGGACACGGTGCCGGTGGACGGGCAGGCCTGGAGCGCGGACCCCTTCACGCTGCGCGCGGCCGACGGGCGCCTGTACGCGCGCGGGGCGGCGGACATGAAAGGCTTCGTCGCCGCGTGCCTGGCCGCGGTGCCGGAACTGGCGGGGCGGCGGCTGGCGCGGCCGCTGCACCTGTTCATCACCCACGACGAAGAGACCGACATGGCCGGCGCGCGGGAGCTGGTGGAGGATCTCGCGGTCAGCGGGCTGAAGCCCGCGATGTGCATCGTGGGCGAGCCAAGCCTGATGCAGCCGATCCTGGGCCATAAGGGGCGGTTGGCGCTGAGGGTGGTCGCGCGCGGAAAGCCCGGCCATTCCAGCGAGCCGGCGAAGGGGGTGAACGCGATCGCCGCCGCGGCCGAGGCGATTGTCCACCTGAATGCCGAAGCGCGGCGTTTCGCGGCGGAGGGACCGTTCGATGCCGGGTTCGACCCGCCGCACACTACGGTGCATGTGGGCACCATCGCGGGCGGCAGCATCCTGAACATCATTCCCGAACGCTGCGAATTCGTTATGGAATGGCGCACCATCCCCGACGACGATTTCTTTGCGCAAGTGGAGCGGTTGCGTGGGTGGCTGGCAGCCGAGGTGGAACCGGCGATGCGCGCGGTGGACCCCGGCTGCGGCTTCACCCTGGAGGTGATGAACTGGATTCCGGGGATGCGGCTGCCGGGGGGGCACGCGCTGGCGGACCTGGTGAAGCAGCTGACGGGGGCCAACTCGGCCGGCTATGTCAGCTATGGCACCGAGGGCGGACTGTACGAAGCCGCCGGCATTCCCACCATCGTCTGCGGGCCGGGCGCCATTGCACAGGCGCACCAGCCCGACGAATGGATCGCGCAGGAGCAGCTTGATGCCTGCGACGCCTTCATCCGCCGGCTGGCCGACCGGCTGGCTGGGTGAACGCCCGAGCCGGGAAGGCATGAGTGGGAGCGATGGGATGAGCGGCATCGACCCCGGCGGCGGCCCGACGGCGCCGCTTCCGGCCTTCGAGGTGCGGATCACTCGGCCGGACCTGGAGCCGTGGCGCACCGGCAACGCGGGGGTGCCCGGGTTCACTACCCATGCCGCGCGGGCCGCCGGACCGCATGTGCTGTTGCTGTCGCTGATGCACGGCAACGAGTTCGCGGGCGCAACGGTGCTGGCGGGATTGCTGCGGGCGGGGCTTCGCCCGTTGCGCGGGCGGCTGACCTTCGGTTTCGCGAACCTTGCCGCCTTCGACACGTTCGACCCGGACAATCCCACCGCCAGCCGATTCATTGACGAGGACCTCAACCGCGTGTGGGACCCCGCCCTGCTGGACGGGCCGCGGCGGTCGGTGGAACTGGCCCGGGCGCGGGAAATGCGCGCGGCGGTGGAGGCGGCGGACGTGGTGCTGGATCTGCATTCCATGTTGTGGCCGTCGGATCCGCTGATCTTGAGCGGGGGCATGTTGCGCAGCCGGGCGCTGGCGCTGGCCATCGGCGCACCCGCACTGGTGGTGGCCGACCATGGCCATGTCGCAGGGCCGCGGCTGATCGACCATCCGCGCTTCGCCGACCCGGGGGGCCACGCATGCGCGGTGCTGGCCGAGGCGGGGCAGCACTGGGAGGCGGCGACGGTGGAGATGGCGGCGGCCAGCGTGGCGGGGCTGCTGCGGCACCTGGGGTTGGCCACGCTGCATGCGGCGCTGCCATCGGCACCGCCACCCACGGCCGCGCGCGTGGCCGAGGTGACGACGGTGGTAACCGCGGCAACGAGCGGCTTCGCCTTCGTGCGGGCTTTTCGCGGCGGCGAGGTGATCGCGCGGCGCAACACGCTGATTGCGCTGGACGGCACCACGGAGATACGCACGCCCCACGACGACTGCCTGTTGGTGATGCCGAGCCTGCGGCCGAGCCGCGGGCATACCGCGGTGCGCCTGGCGCGGTTCCTGCCGGGATGATCGTCATCGTTGCAGGGTTGCGCGCTGGGTGGCGGCGGGATAGCGGGGTGGAATGAGCGGAACGCAATTCGACCTGGCCGTCGTCGGCGGCGGCATCGTCGGGCTGGCGCACGCCCTGGCGGCCCTACGGCACGGGTTGCGCGTGACGGTGATCGATCGCGAGGCGCGTGCCGCCGGTGCCTCGGTGCGCAATTTCGGCTTCATCACGGTCACTGGCCAGCAGCAGGGCATCACCTGGCGGCGCGCCCGGCGCAGCCGCGATGTGTGGGCCGAACTGGCGCCGCTGGCCGGTATCGCGCTGCACCAGCGCGGGCTGCTGATGGTGGCCAGGCGGCCAGAGGCGATGGCGGTGCTGGAGGATTTCGTCGGCGGCCCCATGGGCGCGGGTTGCCGGCTGCTGGACGCAGTGACATTGCGCGCGCACGCGCCGATGCTGGCACCGGGACTACAGGGAGCGTTGCAGTCGCCGCACGAATTGCGGGTGGAGAGCCGTGACGCGGTTCATCAGCTGTCGGCGTGGCTGGAGCGGCAGGGCGTGGTGTTCCAACGCCTTGCCGCGGTGCTGCGCACGGAGCCAGGGCTGGTACACACAGCCAGGGGCACGGTGCGGGCGCGGCTTGTGGTGGTGTGCCCGGGGCCGGACTTGGTGACGCTGTACCCGGAGGTGATGGCACGGCGCGGCGTTACGCTGTGCAAGCTGCATATGCTCCGGCTCGCGGATCCCGGCATGCGCTTCCCCGCCCCGCTGATGAGCGACCTCGGGCTGGTGCGTTACCTCGGCTACCATGGACCGCGGCTGCCGGCGTTACGGAAGCGGCTGGAGGCGGAGCAGCCGGCCCATCTGGCGGATGGCATCCACCTGATTGCGGTGCAGCACGACGATGGAACGCTGGTGGTGGGTGACAGCCACCATTACGATCCAACACCGGACCCTTTTCAGCCGCGCGCGGTGGATGACCGGATGCTGGAGGAGTTCCAGGCAGTGACCGGCATGGCTCCGCCGGAGGTGCTGGAGCGGTGGGTCGGCATCTATCCTTCGGGCCCGGATACGGCGTTCAGCGAAACAGTCGGCGAGGGTGTACGGCTGGTGATGGTCACGTCCGGAACCGGCGCGAGCACGGCATTCGCCATTGCCGAGGAGACTCTCGCCGAACTGCTCGGCCGGGCGCTGCCGGGCCATGTTTTGGAGGAGCGATGATGCTGAAGGCGTTGATCCTGGACTGGGCCGGCACCGTGGTGGACCATGGCAGCCGCGCGCCGATGGGCGCCTTCGTGCGCGCATTCGCCGAATTCGGGGTGGCCGTGAGCATCGCCGATGCGCGCGGGCCGATGGGGCTGGCCAAGC
Organism: uncultured Alphaproteobacteria bacterium; assembly: GCA_963779875.1. Taxonomy (GTDB): domain Bacteria; phylum Pseudomonadota; class Alphaproteobacteria; order Acetobacterales; family Acetobacteraceae; genus CAMDGX01. The sequence goes on from CAWAAI010000001.1 coordinate 5,082, forward strand.
GGGACCATATCCATGCCCTGCTGTCGCTGCCGAACGTGGCCTCGGCTTGGCGTGCGGCGCAGGGCAGTGAACCGGACGAGGCGGCAATCGACAAGGTTCTGGGGGTGTTCGAACCAATGAACATCGCCGCCGTCCGCGACCACGCGGACATCATTCCGGGGGCCCTGGAGGCCCTGGCATGGGCGCGGGCCCGCGGCCTGCGGGTCGGCTCCACCACGGGCTACACCCGCCCGATCATGGCCGAACTGGCGCCCCTCGCAGCCGCTGCGGGCTATGCGCCTGAGATCACCGTGTGCGCCGGCGACCTGCCGGCGGGGCGGCCGAGCCCTTTGATGATGTGGCACGCCATGGCAGCGCTGGGTGCGTGGCCCCCGCACACGGTGGTGAAAGTGGACGACACCGCGCCGGGAATTGGGGAGGGCCTGAACGCCGGAACCTGGACAGTGGGGCTGGCGCTGACTGGCAACATAGCGGGGCTTTCCGCCGAGGAACTGGCCGCCCAGCCCGAAGAGGCCGTGGCGAGGCTTCGCACCCGCGCTACCGAGGAAATGCACGCTGCTGGCGCTGATATGGTGATCGACAGCATTGCCGGTCTGCCCGCAGCGCTGGAAGCCATCGAGGGTTGGCTGGCGGCAGGCAGGCGGCCTGGCCTCCGCTGAGCCCAGCGTGACGGGTCAGCGGAGGATCGCCCGCCCTCCCGAAGTTGGGGAGGGCGGGCGCCCGGTCAGCGGCTGCTGGGGGAGGAGCCGCCGCCCTGGCCGGTGCTGCCAGGGCTGGTGCTGCCCGGGCTGGTGCTGCCGGAGGAGCCTGTCGATCCGGAGGACTGCAGCGGCGACTGCTGGCTTCCGGCGTCGTTCATGGCTTGGCGGGCATTCTGCAGTGCCTGTTGCGCTGCCATGCGGTTGCCGCTCTGGAGCGCCTGTTCGGCTTGGTTGAGCGACTGCATGATCCGCTGCTGGTTACGCAGCGCGTTAGCCTGCTGCAGCGTCTGGTCGGCGTCGTTAAGCGCCTGCTCCGCGGCGGTCCGGTCGCCCTTCTGCAGCGCGGCGCGGGCCTCCTGCAGGGACTGGCGAACGTCGCGCATCGCCTGTTGCTGGCGGTCCCGCTCGATCAGCAGGACAAGCACGCCCTCGTCGTCCCCGGACGCCGACTGGCCGGAACCCGACATGGCGCCGCGGTTCCGCATTTCCTCCATGCGGTGCATCGCCTGTATGTCGCGGCGGTGCTGGGCTATGCGGCCCATGCGGAAGCCGCGCTCGAACATGTCGCGATCTTCACGGCTCTGCCAGTTGCCCTGGCCTTGGTCCCGCTGGCCGTGGTCCCGCTGGCCGTGGCGAAATACGTCCGGCCGGGGGCCGGACCAGCCATAGCCCTGGGAGGACGACATGTCGCCGCCGTCGCGGCCATAGGGCTGGGCCCCGGCGGGCGCCGCGGCGAACGAGCCGCCGAGCGCCACCAATCCGGCGAGGGCAGTGGTGAGTGTGACGTTCTTGATCGTCATCTCAGGTTCTCCTGTTGAGTTCGGCGTTGCGGCCTGCCGCCGCGGACTTGGCGCCTTGATCATGGAATCCCGTCGTTGCGGAACAAGCTCGTCGACTGGGGCACCGGAGTGTTACGTTCCGCGCCCCAGCGGCTGGTATCGCCTGTCGTGGGCGAGCCCAGCCGAGGGACTGAGCCGACGGGGGTTAGCGCCAATTTCCGCCGCCCCCAGAATCCCGGGAGTCGCGCCAGCTCTGATATCGGCTCATCCGATCCTGGTACTGCTGCATGCCGGCCTGGTCACGACCGGCACGGTAGCCGCGTTCGAACTGGTCACGCCCGAAACGGTCACGCTGCGCCATCATCTGAGCCTGGTCGAGACGCGACAGCGCATTGCGGATGCTGTTCATCGCGTCGCGCGGGTCCGCCCGGACCACGGCGTTGCGGGCATTGCCGATGGTGTTGACCACGCGGCCGCCGCGGGCGCTGGCCATGTTGACCGAGCGGATATTGAGCACGTCGGTCTCGGCACGCTCCAGAAGTTCGTTGGCGCGACCCCAGTTGTTCCCCCTCACCGCATCGGCGGCGGCACGGAGAAGCTGGCGCGGGCTTTCGAATTCGCGCGCCTCGACGCGGGCGGCGATACGCTCCTGGGCATTCACGTTGGGGAGCGCCCCGCGCCCGCTGATGTCGTTCGGATTGAAGCGCGGCCCGGGCGGGGCCTCGAAGCCGTAGTCGGTGCCGCCGCGCTGCTGGGCTGAGGTCGGGGCAATGCCGAAGGTGAGGGCCGCCGCGGCGATCGACGCCGCGAGCAACGCCCGCCGCACCGGTCGCTTGCAGAGTTGCGGCAGGGGTCGCGCGAAAAGGGAGGTCATGTCTAGGCTCCTTTATCTGGAGGTATCGCTGGCCGGGCGGGACCCGACCACTGCAGGGCGAACGTGCCTTGCTCGCCAGGGTTCCTGTAACAGGCAGCATCCGGTACGGAGCGGCGAAGGGGTTCGGTCGCAGTGCCGGGCCTCAATGCGCCGGCAGGGTCCGACAGGCCGGTGGCGACGGCTGCGTTCAAGCCGGCATCAGCCGGTGACTCCGCGTTGCGCCGCCCGACCTTCCGCCCTCCCGTCTTTCTGCCCGGATGTTGACGGCCGACGCGCTACCTGCTGGCGCGGCTGTTTCCGGTATGAATGTCAACTAGGATGTGCGGACACCGACCCGCCGGCTGGCGGGCGGTTGACTGGTCGGCGGAGGGCGTGACTGGTCTCGGAGGCGCGCAGACCAGGCGCTTGCCGTCCGGTTCGGTTGCCTTGGCGCGGGCTCGGGCCGCCTCGTCTGCACCGCCCGGTACACCGCGTCTGCCAGGGCCATACAGGCGGTGCCCGCCGTTGTCGGGACGGCCCGAAGCGCAACCCTGCCGGGGGTGTTCCGTTCTCGGGGGAGGGCGGCTGCTTCGCGGCCGCGAGGTGACGTGTGCAAGGCAGTTCGTGGCGGAAGCCTAGACGAGGTGACCGTGCGGATGCCGGGTCAGTCTGCTGTGGCCGACGAACCCGCACCGGCTCGCGGCATCAGGGGTGGAGCCCTTGCCTTGGAGAACAACAGGAGACGATGCTCATGAGGAAGTTCCTTGCCATGGCCGGCGTGGCCGGCGCGGCGGTGATTGGGGCGGCCGTGCTGGCCCCGGTGCCCGCTTCCGCACAGCAGACCTGGACCTACGGCTATGACCGTGGCGCGCAGGACCAAGCCGGTGGCCGCGACTGGGGCAGCGGGCGCAATGCGAACCGCGGCAACATGAACCGCGACTATGGGTACAATCCCGACAACTATGACCGCGGCTCCAATGATCAGCGGCGTGGTGACTGGCGCAGCGGCAACAACATGGGTAACCGCGGCAATCAGTATGGTCGCAACTACGGCGACAACTACGGCCATGGCTCCGGTATGAACGACCGTGGCTACTACGACCGCCAGCAGGGCCGCGATTGGGGGTGGAGTGGCAACAACAACTCACCTCGTTACGGCTATGGCTATGGGCCCGGGAACCGCTACGACAACGACAACGGCTGGTTCGACCGGGGCGACAACGACCGCGGGTTCGGCAACAACAACTACTACAACCGCAACTACGGCTCGCTCTACGGCAACGACAATGGCAACGACGACGGCTGGTTCGACTGATCTGAAACGCCGCGCGGTTCGCTTCCGTGGCAAATTCCGCGGGAGCAGACCGCAGGCGTGATGGTGTCGGGTATCGGACAGCCGGCGGCGGCGGAGTGCGGGAACAGGATTTCCGCGCTCCGCCGTGCGTTTCCGGGCCGCCTACCTGCCCAGCCATTTCGGTGGGCGTTTCTCCATGAACGCAGTGCGGCCCTCGCGGTAGTCGGCGCTGTCGAAGCAAGCGAGGATGGCGGCGTCCACCGCGGCGCGATCTCGGGCCTCGGCACCGGCCATCGTGGCATTCACGGTCAGCTTGGTCGCACGCAGCGATAACGGCGCATTGCCCGAGATGGTCTTGGCCAGGCCCAGCACCACGTCGGTCAGGTCCTCATCCGGCACCACCTTGTTCACCAGACCGATGCGCTGCGCCTCCGCGGCGCCGATCCGATCGCCGGACATGATGATCATGCGCGCATGCGCCTGGCCAACGAGGGAGACGAGGCGTTCGACCATCTCGTAGCTGTAGGCAATGCCAAGCTTCGCCGCGGGGATGCCGAACTGCGCGCCCTCGCCGGCGATGCGCAGGTCGGCCTGCATGGCAATGCCGAGACCGCCACCGAGGCAGAAGCCGCGGATGCAGGCGATCACCGGTTTCGGGAAGGCGGCCAGCCTGGCGCGGCCGGCGCTGGTCAGCCGGTCATATTCGAGCTGGGCGTTACCGTCCGCGCGGGTCTGCTCAAACTGGCTGATGTCGGCGCCCGAGACGAAAGCCTTGGTGCCGGCACCGGTCATCACCACGGTGCGGATGGCATCGTCCGCTTCGAAGGCATCGAGGATTTCACCGAGGCCGTGCCACATCGCCACCGACATGGCATTGCGCTTCTCCGGCTGGTTGAAGGTGATGAGGCCGACGCCCTCGGCGATTTCGGCCAGCATCTTGCCCTCGGCATAGGCGGTGGTCATACGATCCCCCGCGCCTTCATGTCGGCAAGTTCGGCGTCGCCATAGCCGAGGCCGCGCAGGATCTCCTCGGTGTGCTGACCTGCCTCGGGCGTGGGATCGCGCACATCCTTGGGCAAGCCGACGAGGTTGATGGGCGAGGAGACGATCTCCTTGGTGCCCAGGCGCGGATGCGCCATCGGGCGGGCCATCCTGAGATGCTTCACCTGCGGGTCGGCGAACACCTTGTCGATGGTATTGATCGGGCCGCAGGGGATGCCGGCCCCCTCGAACAGCTCGATCCAGTGCTCGGCGGACTTGGTTTTCGTGATATTGGAGATGGCGGCGTTGATGTTCTTGCGGTCGGCGCTGCGGCCCTTCTGGGTGGACCATTCGGGCCTGGATTTCCATTCCGGATGGCCGATCGCCTCGGCGAATCGGTCCCACAGGCGGCCCGAGCTGGCGGCGATGTTGATGAAGCCGTCGCTGGCGGGGAAGGCACCGGTGGGTATGCCCGTGGGGTGGTCGTTGCCGGCCTGGCCCGCCACCTCGCCGTCGAACAGCCAGCGCGAGGCTTGGAAATCGAGCAGGAAAACCTGCGTTTCCAGCAGCGAGGTGGTGACCCAGCGGCCGACGCCGGTCTGTTCGCGCTCGAACAGCGCCATCATCACGCCCATCGCCAGCAGGGTGCCGGCGCACAAATCGTCGATGGGGATGCCGACGCGCATCGGACCGCGGCCGGGCTCGCCGGTGATCGACATCAGCCCGCCCATGCCCTGGGCGATCTGGTCCACGCCGGCGCGCAGGCCGTAGGGGCCATCCTGGCCGAAGCCACTGATGCTGCCGTAGACGATGCGCGGGTTAATGGCCTTCACGTCGTCGTACGAGACCTTCAGGCGGTGCTTCACGGCGGCGCGCATGTTTTCGATGACCACGTCGGCGGTGGCGGCGAGCTTCATGAAGGCGGCGTGGCCCTCGGGCGATTTGAGGTCGAGGCGGATCGCGCGCTTGTTGCGGTGCAGGTTCTGGAAGTCGAATCCGTCGCGGTTGCCGGCGATATCCTCGCCCGTGCCTGGCGGCTCGATGCGGATGACGTTGGCACCCCAGTCGGCGAGGTGGCGCACGCAGGTGGGGCCGGCGCGGGCGAGGGTCAGGTCCAGCACGGTGATGCGGGAGAGCGGCAGCCTGGTGTCGCTGGCGGCTTGCGGCTGGATGGTGTCGGGCATGGTGTTCCCTCGCGGAGCTGATGGGAAGATGATCGGCCGGATGCGGGTTGCGCTCAAGCCCATCGCTTCCGCGGGCCTGCGGAGGCCGATAGGCTGGGCGGATGGAGGATGCCGACCTCGCCCTGATCATCGCGCTCGATTGCTCGGCGAGCGTGTCGCTGGAGAGCTTCGGGCTGATGGCGAGCGGCTGCGCGGCGGGGCTGCGCGATCCGGCGGTGGCGGCGGGGCTGCTGGGCGGGCGGCTGGGGGCCAGCCTGTGCGCGCTGCTGATCTGGTCGGGCCCGGGGGCGCAGGAGGTGATGGTGGAGTGGACCCGCCTGGCCTCGCCGGCGGACCTGGCGGCCTTTGCCGAGGCGGTGGAGAACGTGCCGCGCACGGTACGGGCAGGGGCCACCGCGGTGGGCGAGGCCCTGGCCGCCTGCGAGGCGATGCTGCTGGCGGCACCTGCCGGGGCGAGCCGGGTGGTGATCGACATGGTGGGCGACGGCAAGTCGAACCAGGGGTTGCTGCCGGCGCCGGTGCGCGACCGGCTGGTGGCAGGTGGGGTGACGGTGAACGGGCTGTGCGTGCTGCACGACGAGCCGGATCTGCTGGCGTTCTACCTGGCCGAGGTGATCGGCGGGCCAGGGGCGTTCGCGATGACCTGCAGCGATTTCTCCGAGTTCGCGGAGGCCATGCGGCTGAAGCTGCGGCGCGAGATCGTCGCGGCGGTGGATTCTACCAGAGCGTCCTGACGATGCAGGCCGCGAACGGGCGATCGATGGTGACGCCGCGCAAGCCGGCTGGCCGAGCCGCCCGCGGTCCGCTGGGTTCTCATGGGTCGGCGGCGGGTGGCGTTGGCGCGCGGCATCCAACCAGATGAGATCAGCCGCCGGTCACGCTCATGTGGCGGGCCACGGCGGGGCGGTCGTGCTGGCGGTCGATGATGAAGTCGTGGCCCTTGGGCTTGCGGGCGATGGCGGCGACGATCGCCGCGTCGAGGTCGGCATCGCTGGCGCCAGCGCGCAGCACGCGGCGGAAATCGGCGGAATCGTCCTGGCCGAGGCACATGTACAGCGTGCCGGTGCAGGTGAGGCGCACGCGGTTGCAGCTTTCGCAGAAATTATGGGTCATCGGGGTGATGAAGCCGATGCGCCGGCCGGTCTCGGCCACGGTGTAGTAGCGGGCGGGGCCGCCGGTCTTGTAGTCGGTGTCCTCCAGCGTCCAGGTGCGGCGCAGGCGCGAGCGGACCATCGAGAGGGGCAGGTACTGGTCGGTGCGGTCGCCGTCGATGTCGCCCATCGGCATGGTCTCGATCAGGCAGAGGTCGAAGCCGTGCTCGCCACACCAGGCCAGCATGGCGTCGTATTCGTCTTCGTTCACGCCCTTCAACGCCACCGCATTGATCTTGATGGCGAGCCCGGCCGCCTTGGCGGCGAAGATGCCGTCCAGCGTTTTCTCCAGCTTGCCCCAGCGGGTGATGGCGGCGAATTTTTGTGCATCCAGCGTGTCCAGGCTCACGTTGATGCGGCGCACGCCGGCGCGCACCAGGCTCTCGGCATGGCGGACAAGCTGGCTGCCGTTGGTGGTGACCGTCAGTTCCTGCAGCCCGCCCTGCCCCAGGCGCGCACCCAGGCTGTCGAACAGCCGCATCACGTCGCGCCGAACCAGGGGTTCGCCGCCGGTGATGCGGATCTTGGTGGTGCCCAGGCGGATGAACGCGGCGCACACCCGGTCGAGTTCCTCAAGAGAAAGAATCTCGGCCTTGGGTAGGAAGGTCATGTCCTCGGCCATGCAGTACACGCACCGGAGGTCGCAGCGGTCGGTGACCGAGACGCGGAGATAGGTGATGGGCCGGCCAAACGGGTCGATCATGGCGTTTCCTGCAATCCTGCCCGCGCGAGGGTTATTCACGCCCGGATACAACGCAATGTTGTCCCGCGCGCGCGCGGACGCAAGGGCTGCCGCCGAGGTCAGCCATGCGCCTCAGCAGTCAATGATCTCCAGGGCGACATGGCCCAGATTGATGACGACCTTTCCGCCATGCTCGAAGTTAACGGTGACGCGCTCCCCCACCGCGGATTGGACTTGACCGCGGCCCCAGTGCGGGCAGGCGGGATGGCGCACCCAGATGCCGGGGTGGAACAGGGCGTTGCTGCGGATCGGGCCGCTCATGGCAGGATCTCCTTCTCCTTCGGCCGCATGGCGCCTGATTTCGTTGACAATGATTATAGACATGCTGCGCCACGTCAGCATAATTTAATCGTTATTTTCGCGTTGCATCGGGTGGCAACGGGGCGAGCTGAACGGAACAAAAAGGGGGAGCATGCACGCTCAGAACGATGCCGATGACACGCTGCTCCTGGCAGAAATGCTGGCCATCCGGTTGTGTCATGATCTCAGCGGCCCACTGAACGCGCTGGTGGGGGCGGTCGAGTTGCTGCACGAAGAGCCGGCGGTTGCGGAAGAGGCTGCCGGCCTTGCCAGCGAGGCGGGCGACGCGATGGTCCGCAAGCTGCGGCTGGCGCGGGCAGCCTGGGGCGGCGGCGGCGGCGGCCTCGAGGTCGAGGAGGTGCGCTGTATGCTGGATGGCGTGTTCGGGCGTAATTTGCGGCTGGACCTCGGCGGGCTGGCCAGGACAGTCCCGTTCAGCCCGCCCGCGGCGCGGCTGGTGCTGAATGTGCTGTTGATGGCCGCCGAGAGCCTGCCCGCGGGCGGCGTTGTGGCGGTGAGCGGCAGTCCCGGGCACGACATCGTGGTGCGCATCCAGGGCCCGCGCGCCGCCTGGCCGGCGGGGCTTGCCGGCATGCTGGCCGATCCCGCCAACGCCCGGCAACGCCTCCGTGCCTGCGAAGGCGTGGAGGCCGCTCGCGCATTGCAGGCGCCCCTGACGGCGCTGATCGTGCATGCGTCCAGGATGCGAATGACATTCCTGTTGGGACCGCGGGTGGAAGAGGCACCGCCGCTGCTGGTGGCATTGACGCGGCCTCACTGACAGGCCCGCCCTTGGCAGGCCCGCCCTTGGCAGGCCCGCACCGGCGGGTTCCAGGCACGGCCGCGCGCGCCACCGGTCGCGTTGTTCTTTACGAAATCTTCGCACGAGAATCGGAGAATGACGCCCTGCCGAAGCGCCGTGCCGGGCCCCTGCCCTGGCGTTGCAGCGCATCCTCCGGCCACGGAGCACACGATGGACGACCTGCTTGCCGATTTCCTGACCGAAACGAACGAGAGCTTGGCCGAACTTGACGTGGCGCTGGTCCGGCTTGAACGCACGCCCGACGATGGCGACACGCTGGCGCAGATCTTCCGGCTGGTCCATACGATCAAGGGCACCTGCGGCTTTCTGGGCCTGCCGCGGCTGGAACGGGTGGCACATTCCGCGGAGAACGTGCTGGGGCGTATTCGCGACGGACTTCTGCCGATCACGCCGGACACGGTGACGACCATCCTGGCCGCCCTCGACCGGTTGAAGCAAATCTTGAATAACCTCGCCGCCACCGGCGCCGAACCGGCGGGCGACGATGGGTCGCTGACCCAGGCCCTCGATGCAATCTGCGAATGTCGGACGGCCGTGGCCCCGCCTCCCGCGACGTCACCCGCGCCCCTCTCCACCACACCCGTTGCGACGTCGCCTGCGGCCGCGCCGCTCCTCGCCCCATCATCCGTGCCTGCCCCGTCGGTGGCCGGCCCTCCCGCCACGCCGCCACGCGCAGCGGCGGAGCAGGGGGCCGAGCCGGTTCACGCCGAGCCTGGTGGCCCGGAGAACCAGGTCGCGTCGCAAACCATCCGTGTGGGCGTGGACGTGCTAGAGGATCTGATGACGTTGGTCAGCGAGCTTGTGCTGACCCGCAACCAGCTGATGCAGCTTGCCCGTACGCATGAGGCTCAGAACAACGAGGCCAGCGGCTTTACCGTGCCGCTGCAGCGCTTGTCGCACATCACCTCCGACCTGCAGGAGGGAGTGATGAAGACGCGTATGCAGCCGATCGGCAACGCCTGGCAGAAGCTGCCGCGCCTGGTGCGCGACCTGGCGCGGGACGTGGATAAACGGATCGAACTGGTTATGCGCGGCGCCGAGACGGAACTGGACCGGCAGGTACTTGAGATGATCAAGGACCCGCTGACGCACATGGTGCGCAACTCCGGGGATCACGGTCTCGAGCGCCCAGAGATCCGTCGCGCCACGGGAAAGCCGGAGACGGGGCGCATCTCGCTGAACGCCTACCACGAGGGCGGCCACATCATCATCGAGATCTCCGACGACGGCGCCGGACTGCCGCTCGATCGCATCCGCGCCAAGGCGCTCGCCCATGGATTGGCGACCGAGGCCGAACTGGCGAGCATGAACGAAAGCCAGATCCAGCGGTTCATCTTTCACCCCGGCTTCTCGACCGCCGCGCAGGTGACCGCCGTGTCCGGCCGCGGGGTCGGCATGGACGTGGTGAAGACCAACATCGAAAAGATCGGCGGTACCATCGACCTGAAGTCCGAGGCCGGGCGCGGGACCTCGTTCATCATCAAGATCCCGCTCACCCTGGCGATCGTCTCTGCCCTCATCGTCGAGGCCGGCGGCGAGCGCTTTGCCATTCCGCAGATCAGTGTCGTGGAACTGGTCCGCGCACAGGTGGACGGCACCGCGACGGACAACACCACGCCGATCGTGGAGCGCATACATGGCACGCCGGTGCTGCGCCTGCGCGATCGGCTGTTGCCGCTGGTCAATCTCACCGACCTTCTGGCGCTGAGCGGCGCAGCGGTCGCTCAGAGCGAGGGCAGCGCCCATGTTGTTGTCGCTCAGGTCGGCGCCGCCTCGTTCGGCATCGTCGTCGATCGGGTGTTCGACACCGAGGAGATCGTGGTCAAGCCGGTGGCGCCGATCCTGCGCCACATCACCATGTTCAGCGGCAACACCATCCTGGGCGACGGGTCAGTCATCATGATCCTGGATCCGAACGGCATCGCCCGGGCGACCGGCATCGCCGGGGCTTCGGGCGGCGCGGACCGCGGCGGCCGGGCCGCCAGCGATGCTGCGGTGCTGCCACCCCAGTCCCAGGCGGTGACCGCAATGCTGCTGTTCCGCGCCGGCAGCAACGAGCCCAGGGCGGTGCCGCTGGGACTGGTCGCTCGGCTGGAGGATCTGCCGCGCGAGAAGATCGAAACCTCGGCCGGGCGCCCGGTCACCCAGTACCGCGGCCGGCTGATGCCGTTGGTGCCGCTGTGCGGCCCGGTCGACCCGGCCGCCGAGCGGCATGCCGTGCTGGTCTTCACGGACGGCAACGGCGAAGGCGGGCGGGAGCGCTGCATGGGGCTGCTGGTCGACGAGATTGTCGATGTGGTGGAAGACCATCTGCACATCGAACTGTCGGGCGAGCGGCCCGGATGGCTCGGGACCGCCGTGGTCGCCGGCCGGGCTACCGATGTCATCGATATCGGCTATTGGCTGACCCAGGCGTTCCAGGACTGGTTCCGCAAGCCCGACCTCGCGCGGGACGGGCAGGACGGGCCGGGTGGTGCCAGTATCCTGGTTGTGGAGGACAGCGATTTCTTCCGCCAATTGCTGGTGCCGACGTTGAGCGCTGCAGGTTACCAGGTGAGCGCCGTAGGTGATGCCGCCGAGGCGCTGCGGTTGCGCGACGGCGGCGCGATGTTCGATGCGGTGGTGTCAGACATCGAGATGCCGGGGCTCGATGGCCGGGCGCTGGTGCGCGAAATTCGCTCCGGCGGTCCCTGGGCTCATCTGCCGGTGATCGCACTGACCAGCCACGCCGGCCCCGAGAGCGTAGCCGCCGGACGGGCGGCCGGGTTCACCGATTATGTCGCCAAATTCGAGCGCGAGGCCCTGCTCGCGAGCGTGCGGCAGTGCCTGACGGAGCCGGGTCTCACCCGCGCGTCACCGGTCACGACGCAGCCACAGATGGAACGAGCCGCATGAAACGGAGGAAGGCCCGATGAACACGACCCTTCTCGAGCGCCCCCCCTACGGCGAGGGCCTGGACGGGGCCGCGGTCTTCGTCACCCTCACTGTCGCCGACCAGTTATGCGGCATACCCGTGCTGGGCGTGCGCGACATCCTGGGTGAGCAGACCATCACCCGCATCCCGCTGGCCTCCCGCGAGATTGCAGGCAGCCTGAACCTGCGCGGCAGGATTGTGACCGCGATCGACCTGCGGCGGCGCCTGGGTCTTCCGGAACCGCCGCCGGGCACGCCGAGGATGTCTGTGGTCGCCGAACAGGGTGGCGAGCTCTACGCCCTGCTGGTGGATCAAGTGAGCGAGGTGATGACCCTGCCGGCCGGATCCTTCGAGCGCAACCCGCCGACACTGCCGCCGCCCTGGTCGGAGTTCAGCTCCGGAATCTTCAGGCTGGAAGGCCGGCTGCTGGTTGTGCTGGACGTGGCCCGGCTGTTGTCGATCAGCCCGGAATCCTGGGGGAGGTCTTGATGCCCACCTGTCTAGTGGTCGACGACAGCAAGGTGGTGCGCAAGGTGGCGCGCCGCATCCTTGAAGAACACGGATTCACCATTGAAGAGGCCGAGGATGGGCGCAAGGCGCTGGAAGCCTGCCGGCGCCATATGCCCGACAGCGTGCTGCTCGACTGGAACATGCCGGTGATGAACGGCATCGAATTCCTCAAGGCGCTACGGAGCGAGTTCGGGCCCGGCAACCCGCCAGTGCTGTTCTGTACCACCGAGAACGACATCTCATTCATCGAGCAGGCGATCGAGCACGGCGCGCAGGAGTTCATCATGAAGCCGTTCGATGCCGAGATCCTGATGGGCAAGTTCGCCCAGGTCGGGTTCGCATGACAAGCGCCCCCACAGCGCTGACTTCGACAAGGCCAGCGCCTGTCACGGCGGCGGCGCGGGTGATGCTGTGCGACGATTCCGCGGTGATCCGCGGCGCGGTGGCACGCATGCTGCAAAGCGACGCGGAGGTGGCGGTTGTCGCCCGCGTCAGCAACGGGCAGCAGGCGATCGACGAGATCACGCGGCAGACCAAGGCCGGCACGCCAATCGATGTGGTAGTTCTCGACATCGAGATGCCCATCATGGACGGCATGACGGCGTTGCCGGCGATCCTGAAGGCCGACCCGGGCATTCGCGTGCTGATGTCGAGCACGCTTACCACGCGCGGCGCCGAGATCGCGCTGCGCGCCTTACGGTTGGGGGCGGCGGATTACGTCGCCAAGCCCGCCGCGGCGGAAATCGCCGACGACAGCTTCCGCCAGGAGTTGCTGGCGCGGATTAAGGGTCTGGCGCGTATGCGCCGGCGCCGCACCACCACGACGCCTGCCGTTGCCGCGCCCCTGCGCCCGCCGGTGGTGCTTCGCGGCCGGATGACCCGTCGCCCGAAACTGCTTGCGGTGGGCAGTTCCACCGGCGGACCGCAGGCGCTGTTCACGCTGTTTCAGGGCCTGGGCAAGAATCTGCCGGTACCGATGGTGCTGACCCAGCACATGCCTGCCACCTTCACCCCGATCCTGGCCGAGCACCTCAACCGACTGGACAGCGCGCCCTGTGCCGAGGTGCAGGACGGCGAGGTTCTGGAGCCCGGTCGCGCCTATCTGGCACCTGGCAACCGACACTTCCTTGTCGAGGGAGCTCCAGGCGCCCTTCGTGCACGGTTGACGGAGGATTCGCCGGAGAATTTCTGCCGCCCTTCGGTGGACCCGATGCTGCGCAGTTCGGCCAAGGCCTGTGACGGCGGCGTGTTGGTGGTCATGCTCACGGGCATGGGGCATGACGGCCTCGCCGGCGCCCGCCAGGTGGTTGCGGCGGGTGGGGCCGTAATCGCCCAAGATGAGGCGACGAGCGTCGTCTGGGGTATGCCGGGCGCAGTGGCGCAAGCCGGGCTGTGTAGCGAGGTCGTGCCGCTGCCGCAAATCGCGGGGCGGGTTCTCGACACCCTCCGTGTGGCACGCGCATGAAAGCCAAGAGCTTTGAATTTTTGGCCGCACTGCTACGTCGTGGCTCCGGCTTGGTTATCGGGCCCGAGAAGCAATACCTGCTTGAAACCCGCCTTGCCGGCATTATTCGTGAAAATCAAACGAGCGACCTAGATGGCCTGGCCGAGCGCATTCGCAGCGGACAGGCGGGGTGCGCGGACATCGAACGGCAAGTCGTCGAGGCGATGACGACGAATGAGAGCTTCTTCTTCCGTGATGAGAAGCCCTTCAACCATTTCCGAATCACGGTATTGCCACGACTGCTGGCGACACGGCCTGCCGGTGCGAAACTGCGCATCTGGTCGGCTGCCGCCAGTTCCGGTCAGGAAGCCTATTCGCTGGCGATGATACTGGCGGAGATGCGCGGGACAATCGCCGGACGGCCGATCGAAATCCTCGGGACCGACCTCAGCGGCGAGCAGCTTCATCGCGCACAGGAGGGGCTGTACACGCAGTTCGAGGTGCAGCGGGGATTGCCGATGCAGTTCCTAGTAAAGTATTTCGCGAAAGAGGGAGCAAACTGGCGGCTGAACAACACCATCCGCGCCATGGTCGGGTTCCGCAAATGGAATCTCCTGGACGACCTGCGACCCCTGGGAACCTTCGACGTCGTGTTCTGCAGGAACGTGTTGATCTATTTCGACCAGCCGACCAAGACACGCGTGCTCAACGCCATCGCCGAGAGAATGACGGCGGATGGGGTGCTATACCTTGGCGGAGCAGAGACGGTGCTCGGGATCACCGATCGGTTCGATATCGTGCCTTCCGACCGAGGCGTCTACGAACGGCAGCAACTCGGCAAGCCATCAAGCCCGCAGCCCGCGATGGCGCTTCGGTAGCGCTCGGCCTTGACGGCCACCCCGGTGGCCAGCCCGGGCCTGAACACCGTAGTCTCGGCGGGCCAGGACGACGCAGGCGTGTGCGGGCGGGCGAGGAAACGACGCGATGGATCTTCAGGCCGAGTATGACAACGGTGCCAAGGTGCCCGACTATCCAGCCATCGCTGAGCGGTGGACGCGCGAGGCGGATGCCTTCCGCACTCAGAATCCCCATGCGGAGCTGGACATTGCCTACGGCCAGACTCCCCGGCAGGCGCTGGACATCTTCTGGCCGGATGCCGGCCGCACGGGAAAGATGGTTATCTTCGTGCACGGCGGCTATTGGCAGCGCGCGCACCGCACCGTGTTCAGTCACCTTTCCCGCGGAATGCTGTGCCATGGTATCGGCGTGGCGATGCCATCCTACGAACTGTGCCCCCATGTCAGCCTGGCAACCTTGGTGGAGCAGGTGCGCGCCGCCGTCGGCTTTCTCCACCGCAGAATCGGGGGCCGGTTCCTGACGATCGGCCACTCGGCAGGTGGACACCTGACTGCCATGCTGATGGCGACGGACTGGGCAGCCCGCGGACTACCGGCCGACCTGGTGCCGGCTGGGTTGCCGATCAGTGGCCTCTTCGACCTGGAACCGTTGACGCATACAAGCGTGAACGACGCGCTGGGCCTGGATATCACTGAGGCCCGCCGCTTGTCCCCGCTGTTGATGCCGCCCCCTTCCGGCCGCATTCATGCCGCGGTAGGCAGTCTGGAGGGGGAAGAATACACGCGCCAATCGCGCTCTATCGCCGAGGCCTGGGGCGGCACCTGGGAGAGCATGCCGGGCCTCCACCATTTCTCGATCGTCGAACAACTAGCAGATCCCAAATCGATCCTGGTGGCGCAGGCACTGCGGATGATCCCTTGAGAAGGGACGGCGTGGCCGCCAAACGCCGGGTCTATCCGCTAGTGATGCGATCCAAACACTCGTTTCCCAAACGTTTGGTGAATCGCCCCACAAAATCAAGGTCTAGTGATGCGGCCAGACGACCCTCTCCGTCGGGGTCGCACCACTAGGGCAGCAGGACCGTGCTGCCCGTGGTCTGGCGCGCCTCGAGGGCGGTATGCGCAGCCGACGCGTCTGCAAGCGAGAAGGTCTGGTTCACGCGAATGGCCACCGCACCCTTCTGGACCACGTCGAACAGATCGTTGGCCGTAGCGACCAGATCATTGCGCCTGGAGGTATAGGTCGCAAGCGTGGGCCGCGTGACGTAAAGGCTGCCCTTGGCCGCCAGGATACCGATATCGAATGGCGGAACCGGCCCTGACGCGTTGCCGTAGCTGACCATCAGGCCGAGCGGCGCGAGGCAATCGAGACTGGCGCTGAAGGTGTCACGGCCGACACTGTCGTACACCACGGGCACCATGGCGCCACCAGTGATGCGCTTCACCTGTGCCGGCAGGTCGGCATGGCCTACGACCACATGGGCAGCTCCGTGGGACAGCGCCAAGTCCGCCTTGGCCTGGGTGGATACCACACCGATGACAGTCGCACCGATATGGCGGGCCCACTGGCACATGATGAGGCCCACGCCGCCGGCCGCGGCATGAACGACAATGGTGTCGCCCGGCTTCACCGCGAAGGTGCGGCGCAGCAGATACTGCGCCGTCATGCCCTGCAGCATCATCGCGGCACCCGTCCTGGCATCGATCCCGTCCGGCAGCAGGACAAGGCGATCCGCCGCAATGGCGCGCTCGGTGGCGTAGGCGCCGATCGGCCCGCCGGCATAGGCCACGCGGTCGCCAGGTTTTACTTCGGTAACCCCGGGGCCTACCGAGAGAACGATCCCGGCAGCTTCCATGCCGGGCGTAGCCGGCAACGGCGCCTTGTACAGCCCTGTGCGAAAATATACGTCTATGTAGTTGAGGCCCACTGCCTCATGGCGCACGAGCGCCTCGCCTGGGCCGGGTTCGGGCATGGGAACATCTTCCCAGCGCATGACCTCGGGACCGCCGTTGGCGTGGATGCGGATGGCGTGGGTCATTGGGATTCCATCATGTCTGTCGGGTGAATGGGCATGAAGTCATTCCCCGTCGCGCACGGCGAACAGGTCGCGTCCGGCCATGGCCGCTCCTTCGAGGGCGAGCAGGAAACGCTTTGTCGGCAGGCCCTCGCCACCGGAATAGCCCCCGGGACCGGTGGTCGCAACCACGCGATGGCATGGGATCACAATCGGGATGGGATTGCAGCCGTTGGCGCCCCCGACAGAACGGGGGCTGCCGCCAGCGGCGCGCGCGATGTCGGCATAGGTGCGGGTGCTGCCTGCCGGGATTTCTCGCAGTGCCTGCCAAACCCGGTACTGGTAGGGAGTGCCCGTCGGTGCCAGGGTGAGATCGAAGCCTGTGCGCTTGCCGTCGAAGTATTCGTGCAGCTGCCGGCGCGCCTCCACGAGCAGCGGTGTCTCCGTCTGCTCGGCGACCCAGCCCCAATCGACAGCCACGATCGACCCGCCATCTTCAGAGATGGTCAGGTCACCGACGGGCGAGTGCAACGACAACTGATATGACAAGGTCGGCAGGTTCCAGGCCCGGGCTACCGGATGACGGCCGGCGCCCTTCAGCGATGGCATCGCGGCGGCGCGCATGTCAAGCGGCCCCATGTCGGCGCGTTCGCAGCGCCGCCGTCAGCGCCTCAAAATCGCGAAGCGGCAGGCCACATGTACCGCCTCGGCAGATGAAGGCCGCGCTGCCTCGAACGTCGGTCTTGCCATGGGCGGGATGCCCCGGCGGCAGGTCCTCAGGACCGGCTGCCCGCAGCACGGCGACCGCGGGATCGGGTGCCGCCAGAGCCGACTTCAGCAGCGCCTGCGTGGCTGGCGCGTCGACCTCCCCTACGACAACCACGACTGTCCCCTCCCCGAGCAGGTCGGCAGCCGCCAGCAGCGTGGGAGCGGAGGCCCAGCTGTCGCCCAATCCGCCAAAGGCAGCCAGCAGGGCAGTGGCGCGATCGCGATATCCCGGCTCCCCGGTCAGCAAGTACCAACCGCCCGAGAACTTCGGCCATCAGGCCGTTTCCCGAGGGTGTCGCGTTATCGACGACGCTGCGCGGCCGCGCGGACTCGCCCATCGGAATGTCGGCCGCATCCGCCGCCGTCGTGAAGTAGCTGGCGCCGTCGCTTGCCGCAAACCAGCGTTGGGCACAGGTGACCAGTTCGCGCACCCGCTCCAGAAAGGCGATGTTTCCTGTCGCCTCGTAGAGCGCCAGGCCAGCCCGCGCCATCGCAGCCTGGTCGTCGAGCAGGCCGGTCGCGGTGACCCGGCCCAGCCGCCAAGCATGGGCAATTCGGCCGTCGGGCATGGCAAGCTGGGCTGCGAGAAACTCGTACACTTCGCCGGCAAGGTTGATCCAGGCAGGCTGCCCGAACACTGCCCCTGCCCGGCACAGCGCCGCAACGGCAAGAGCGTTCCAGTCGGCCAGCACCTTGTCGTCACGAGCTGGCCGGATACGAGCGGCACGAGCGGCAGAGAGGGCCAATCGAGCGGCGGCAAGCCCTGCCTCGACCTGCGCATCGCCGCGGGGCGTGATCCTGCGCAGGACGGAGCGGCCTTCCCAGTTGCCCGCCTCGGTGACGTCATAGGACGCCTTGAATGCGGGGCTGCCGGCGCCGAGCACATCGTCGATCTCGCTCGACCGCCACACGTAAAATCGACCCTCCTCACCCTCGCTGTCCGCATCCTCGGACGCGGCAAAAGCGGCCCGGCCGCCCAACCGATCGGCGGTCATGTCGCGCACCAACCAGCCGACCGTTTCCCTGGCCCGGTCGGCGTAGAGCGGATCGCCAGACGCGGCATAGGCGAGTGCCAGCAGTTCGAGGATTTGCGCATTGTCGTACAGCATCTTCTCGAAATGCGGCACCAGCCAAGCCGCATCGGTCGAATATCGAGCGAAGCCACCACCGAGATGGTCATATATGCCGCCCTGGCACATCCGCGTCAGCAGCAGATGCACCGCATCGGCGCCCGCCGCATCGCCCGTCCGATACGCGTTCTGCCACAGGAACCGGAAAACAGGAGCCATGGGAAATTTGGGTGCACCCTGCATGCCCCCCATCACGGAGTCGGTGGCGCCTAAAAGGGCCGTCGCAGTGCGGTCAAGCACGTCGGGCGTCGGGGCCGGGCCAGGTTGCTCGGCGGCGGTCCGGGCCAGCGCGTCACGCAGGGCCTGGGTGGTGCGGTGGATGCCGTCGGCCTCGTCACGGTAGGCGTCTGCAACGCCCCGAAGCACTTGGCGGAATGAGGGCCGGCCCCAACGTGGCTCCGGCGGGAAATAGGTCCCGCCCCAGAAGGGCTCGCCCTCGGGCGTCAAGAACATGGTCATCGGCCAGCCGCCGCTCTCGCCCATGACGTGCAATGCCGCCATGTAGAGCTGGTCGATGTCGGGCCGTTCCTCGCGGTCCACCTTGATATTGACGTAGAGCGTATTCATCAATGCCGCGGTCTCGGGGTCCTCAAATGACTCGTGAGCCATGACATGACACCAGTGGCAGGCGGCGTAGCCGACGGAGAGCAGGATCGGCTTGCCCTCGACGCGCGCGTCGGCCAACGCGGCCTCGCCCCATGGCCGCCAGTGCACCGGATTGTCCGCATGCTGCAGCAGATAAGGGGAGGACTTCGTGTCGAAGCAGGTTGCGGGTGGTGTCCATCCTGGATCCTTGCATGTCGCGCCATCATCGCAGATAGGCGGGTTGTCCTGCGGGCGACAGGGCGCGGTCCCGACATCAACAAATTACTCGCCTGCGAGAGCGCACGCCGGGCGGGCGCTTCAGTCGCCTCGGCAGGGCGGTGATGACGTAAATGGGTGTGGCTGACGGCGCTGACGCTCAGGCAGGGCCGAACCAAAATTGCCAAACGCTCACGTCGCCGTGAATTTGGCCTGTGCATCGTGATCTGTCCTGAAGGCGTGGACCGCTGGAGGATCGTCCCACTGAGAGGATGCCCTGAACGGGTGGCAGGTCCAAGCTGTTGGAATGAGAGCATGCATCGTCGTTTCAGTCGCGGCGCAAGACCGCATTCGCCCGAAGCGAACGTCTGCGATCGGAACACGCTGCAGAAGCACGCAGCACACACTGGTGTCGTCGCCACCGCCGACGGATGCGAAAACGACTAGGTGTTTGGTCGCGGAGAGCAGTCGTGCATCTTTGACCCGCGAAGGGGAGGATGCGCTATGGCAGCAGGTCTTCACGGCTCAGCCCGAACGACGCCGCGTGTTCAAGCCGCGCTCCAAGCGTCGCAAGCGAGCACCCGCGCCCTGGCCGCCGGCTACGGGCTGAACCCAAAGACCGTGACAAAGTGGTGGGCGCGGGCCAGCACCGCCGATGCCCCGATGGGTCCACGCCGGCCCACAGTTCCGCCCTCACCGAGGCGGAGGAGGCCATTGTCGTCGAATTCCGCCGCCGCACTCTTCTCCCGCTCGACGTCATCCTTGGATGCCTGCGGGACACCATCCCGCGGCTGACCCGCAGTGCGCTCCATCGCTGCCTGGTGCGCCACGGCATCGCTCGCCTGCCGCAGGACGAGGAGAAGGTCTCAAAGCGTAAGCGCTTCGCCGAGACCGCAATGGGCTACGTCCACATTGACGTCTGCGAGCTGCGCCTGGCTTAGGGCAAGCTCTTCATGTTCCTGGCTGTCGACCGGTTTTCCAAGTTCGTCCACGTCACCTTCCTAGATGCCAACACCAAGATGAACGGCGCCGCATTCCTGCGCGAGGTCGTCCCTGCGCGAGTGTCGTCGGGGTCTTTACCTATCGGATCCACACCGTGCTGACCGACAACGCCATGGCCTTCGCCGACCTGCCGAAGTATCGCAACGGACCGACCGCAAGCCGGATGGGCCACATCTTCGACCGGGTCTGCCGCGAACATCCCATCGAGCACCGCCTGACCAAGCCCTACCATCCCTGGACGGACGATCACATAGATGCGGATGAACGATACGGTCAAGGACGCCAGGATGAAGGCCCTCCAGTACCCCAATCTCAATTCCTTGAAGACGCATGTCGTCGCCTTTGTCCGAGCCTATAACTTCGCCAAGCACCTCAAGGCCCTGCGATGGCGAACCCCAGTCCAGGCCATCTGCGACGCCTGGACCAGGAACTCGTCCATCTCCAAGATCGATCCGCACCACCTCAGCACGGGACCAAGCACCTAGGGCGTGTCTGAAATGGGCTGACATTTCGGCCATGTGATCCCATCTCTGGACGATTAGACGAGGTGGGTTGATGGACTGGCAGTAGCAGCGGTTACCCTTGCTTCTGCCATAGGAGAAAGCGCACGGGGCGCCCCACCGAGGCGCATCGGCGCATCCTGATTGGTGGTTTATTATGTCCACCGCACAGGTGGAGCGTCGTATGTATGCTCCGGGTGGCCATCGCAGGAATCCGGTAGACCGGTTCCTGCCGATTTGTTCGGGCGGATTTGCTCAGGTGAGGCCACCATATCGACATCGGGTCGATAGGGTTCGTCCCTTTTTGCAACGACGTACTTAAGAACTTGCTGCGCGCGCAAACAACCAGCTGTCAACACTTGAGCCGAATTAGCTTGGGCGGTTTCATATGATCACTTGATCTGGTCATCGAGCACGAAGATGGGACAGCCAGAATATGAGGCGACCCCGTCCCTCTGATCCACTTTGTTTGAGCGAGGAGCTAAGCAGTGCTGAACGAGAGTGAGTTTGGAGCGCCCATGGTAGGCAACGAAGATACCGTTTTTGCTGCGGCATCGGGTGCCGGGCGTGCGGCAGTTACGCTTCTTCGCATCAGCGGCCCGAGAAGCGGCCGTGTGCTCGATCTGCTATGCGGGTACCGGCCTACAGCCAGGCGGGCCTCTCTTCGATCATTACATAATCGACTTAACGAGGTATTGGACAAAGCCCTCGTGCTCTGGCTGCCGGGTCCGGGCACCTATACCGGAGAGGACAGCGCGGAGCTGCATCTCCATGGGGGTGCAGCTGTGCTCGCAGACGTTGCGGCGGCATTGGTGGAGCATGGACTTCGCCCCGCCGAGCCAGGGGAGTTTACTCGCCGGGCCTTCATGAACGGGCGAATTGATCTGATAGAAGCTGAAGCAGTCGCGGATCTGATTGAAGCGGAGACCTCTGCCCAGCGCCGGCAGGCACTCCGTCAGCTCGATGGCGAATTGGGTGCAGTCCTCGGTGGATGGTCTGTGCAACTCAAGACGCTGTTGGCCCAGCAGGAGGCTCTTATTGATTTTCCTGACGAAGACCTACCACAGGACGTCGAGGTTACGTTGCTGGCGGAGTTGGGGAAGTTGCATAATACGATCGCCGAGCATCTCGACGATAGTCGTCGAGGAGAACGCCTTCGGGCCGGCTTGGTCTTCGCTATAACGGGCGCACCGAATGTCGGAAAGTCTTCCCTTATCAATGCCTTGTCTGGCCACGACGTGGCGATTGTAGCCCCTTCTCCCGGCACCACGCGCGACGTCATTGAAGTTCGCACCGTGCTCGGCGGCGTGCCCGTCACGTTACTCGACACAGCCGGACTGCGTGAAACGTCGGACGATGTCGAAGCCGAAGGAGTACGCCGGGCCCGGAGGCGCGCGGCAGAGGCCGACTTGGTGATTGTCCTTGAGAGTGCCAGCGAACCCTTTAGGGAGCCACCTTTCACCCAGCCACCGTCCCTTCGTGTGACCAGCAAGGTCGACCTTTACGGCCCGGCGCCTGCAGAAAGCCTCGGGATCTGTGCGCCGAGCGGTGAGGGCATTGAGGCATTGCTGGAAGAGCTCGGCACCCAGGCAAGACTGATGACGCACTCGGAAGGTCCGCCTCCACTGACGCGCGCGCGCCATCGCGCCGCCCTGATGGAGGCTCGCGACCGCCTTTGGGGCGCCCGGCTCGCACTTGCGCCTGAGCTTCGGGGCGAAGAGATGCGCCTGGCCTTGCGCGCGATTGGGCGGGTCACCGGCCAAGTGGGAGTGGAGGACATTCTTGATTCCGTCTTTCACCAGTTCTGCATAGGCAAGTAAATCCTTCCAATAACTGCTAAGCTGCTGCCATGGAGCGGGGTCGATGAACAGAAGGTTTGATGTGGTAGTGGTTGGCGGCGGCCACGCCGGGTGCGAGGCCGCTGCCGCCGCAGCCCGTATAGGCGCGCAGACACTACTGGTCACCCAAAGGACCGCGAGTATCGGTGAAATGTCGTGCAACCCAGCAATCGGCGGCATCGGGAAGGGCCATCTCGTGCGCGAGATTGACGCACTGGACGGTCTGATGGGGCGCGCCGCCGATATGGCTGGCATACATTTCAAGCTTCTCAACCGTAGCAAAGGCCCTGCGGTGCGGGGTCCACGCGCCCAGGCAGATCGTGCGCTCTACCGCCGTGCGATCCAGAGCTTGCTCGCGGAACAGTCGGAACTGTGCGTCCAAGAGGGCAGCGTCGAGGACCTTTTGTTGAATGAGAGAGGTGAGGCAACGGGCGTTGCCCTCCAAGACGGGACACGCATCCTCTGCGGCGCCGTCGTCCTGACGACAGGCACGTTCTTGCGTGGCCGCATTCACATTGGCGCCGACAGCCACGCCGCCGGCAGAATGGGTGAGGCGCCTTCCATCGGCCTCGCACATACGCTCGCCCAACTCAACCTTCCGATGAGCCGTCTAAAGACAGGAACACCCCCGCGGCTGGACAAGCGCACAATCGATTGGTCCGAGTTGGCCGAGGATTGTGGAGACACGGTGCCCGAGCCCTTCAGCACCCTGACCTCCCAAATCACCAATCCGCAGATCGCCTGCGGCGTGACTGGTACCGACCGCAGCGACCCACCGCCTCATTCGAGAGAACATCCACCTGTCGGCCGCATACGGCGGTCAAATCGCTGGGCGTGGTCCTCGATATTGCCCATGGATCGAGGACAAGGTCATTCGTTTCGCAGAACGCGAACGTCACCAGATTTTTCTCGAACCCGAGGGACTCGAGGACGACACGGTTTACCCGAACGGCATCTCGACCAGCCTTCCCGAAGAAATTCAGCGCCGCCTGCTCCAAACCATACCCGGCCTGGAGCAGGCGCACATGCTGCGACCCGGCTACGCGGTGGAGTATGATTTCGTCGATCCACGAAGCTTGCTCCCAACGCTGGAGTTGAAACGAGTTCCGCGCCTATTCTTGGCTGGTCAGATCAACGGAACAACCGGATATGAGGAGGCCGCAGC
The DNA here is from genome assembly GCA_963779875.1 of uncultured Alphaproteobacteria bacterium. Classification (GTDB taxonomy): domain Bacteria; phylum Pseudomonadota; class Alphaproteobacteria; order Acetobacterales; family Acetobacteraceae; genus CAMDGX01. The sequence goes on from CAWAAI010000001.1 coordinate 28,834, forward strand.
ACAAGGCATTATGGCAGGAATTAATGCGGCCCGTCGCTGCTCCGGAGAGGAAGGGGCCACAGTGAGGCGGTCGGAAGGTTATATAGGTGTGCTGATCGACGACCTCATTACACAAGGTGTAACGGAGCCGTACCGCATGTTCACTTCCCGGGCGGAATACCGCCTTTCGCTGAGAGCGGACAATGCTGACCTTGGACTTCACTCCAAAGGGGATTGCTTGGCGAGCGGTTGGCTCTGCTCGGACGCTCCAATTCACCAATCACGCGGCCGCCTTCGGCGCCGCCACAATTCGCGCTCGAGAGGAAACAGCCACTGGGGACGCGTTGCGTGCGCTCGGTGCAATGCTTTCGCCTGGGCATGAACGGCGCACCATCCTTGCATGGCTCGCTAACCCCGCAGTGAGGATCGACACCCTGCAGAAGGCTTGTCCCTGGATGGCCTCACTCTCGCCCCGCATTTTGGGCCAACTTTATGCCGACGGGCTATATGACGGGTATTTGGAACGGCAGGGGCGTGACATCGCCAATTTCGAGAGGGAGGAGGCCGTTTCCTTGGAGAATGTTGACTTTACGACCGTCGGCGGATTGTCCACGGAGATGCGCGAACGCTTGAACATGTCCCTGCCCGCATCCCTAGGCGCCGCAAGCCGAATGCCTGGCATTACACCTGCCGCTTTGACAGCAATTCTTGGTCACGTGCGCAAGCAACAGATGACGCGTGGTTTCACGTGAAACACCGCCCAGCGTCCAGCCCGCCTGTTCCACGTGAAACAGAAGCGACCTTGAAGACCTTCATCAGCCTTCTCCTTTCGTGGAACCGAACAATCAACCTCATCTCCCGGAAGGACGAGGCCGTGGTGTGGGAGCGGCATGTTGTGGACTCGCTAAATCTCATTCCCCACCTTCCCGAAAATTTCGACGCGCCATAGATCTCGGCTCGGGCGGAAGATTCCCAGGTGTAGTGCTCGCCGCAGCAACCAATAGACCCTTTACACTGATCGAGTCAGATCGCCGAAAGGCCAGCTTCCTGCGTGAAGTCGCGCGCGTGACGAGAGTGCCCATCCAGGTTTCGGTAACCCGAGCTGAGACGGCAAACATCGATCCGGCTCCCCTGATCACCGCACGAGCCCTCGCTCCACTGACTACGCTGATCGAATGGGCGACTCCCATTCTTCTGCCCGAGGGCGTCTGTCTCTTTCCGAAGGGGCGAACGGCGATGGAGGAATTGACGGCGGCTCGAACTCAATGGCACATGCGAGTCGAACAGTGGCCCAGCCCTCTCGACCCCTCCGCCCGTATCCTCCGACTGAGCGAGATCTCGCGTGTCTGATTTCGGTTCTCCGACCCAACAGCAAGCGGTCGAAAAATCCCTTGCGTCCCAGACATCAAAGATCCTGGCTGTTGTGAATCAAAAGGGTGGCGTCGGCAAAACCACCACCGCCATCAACCTTGCGACAGCTTTAGCGGCAACCGGAGAAACCATACTTTTGGTGGATCTCGATCCTCAGGGCAACGCTTCAACTGGGCTAGGAATAGTTCCTTCCCAGCGTGGAACGGCACCTCGCCCTATTGCTTGACGACGTATCGCCCGGTTCCGCCATTAGGGACACATTCGTCCCAAACCTGTTCATCATTACGGCCGAAGGTGACCTCGCCGGGGCCGAGATTGAGCTTGTGAGCACTGAGAGGCGCGAATACCGCCTAAGGGATGTCCTTCGTGCGCCCAATTTCCCAGCATTTTCTTACATCTTAATCGATTGCCCGCCCAGCCTGGGGCTTCTCACTCTGAACGGACTCGTGGCAGCGGATTCAGTCCTGGTACCATTACAATGCGAATTTTTTGCTCTTGAGGGCCTCACTCAGCTCATGCGAACGGTCGACAGAGTTCGAAAGGCGCTCAACCCGGCTCTACACGTCCAAGGTATCGTGCTCACCATGTTCGACCGCAGGAACAACCTTTCAGACCTCGTAGCTGCAGACGCCCGCGGGTTCTTCGGAAGCCAAGTCTACGACACCGTGATTCCCCGCAACATTCGGGTCTCGGAAGCGCCCAGTCATGGAAAGCCAGTGATCCTATACGATTTCCGTTCCCCCGGTGCCCAGGCCTACATCCGACTCGCACAAGAACTATTGAGGCGCGAGCGAGCCAGTCAGGAAACCCGTCCATGAGTGCAAAAGACACTGGCCCGCGTCTCGGTCGAGGCCTAGCAGCCCTTCTGGGCGAAACACCCCGCCCTGCCGCTGCATCGCCCTCATCTGCCTCAGCCAGTGTTACCTCTGTTCCGGTCGAGAGCCTCGAACCCAGTTCGTTCCAGCCACGCGGCGATTTCGACCCCGCCAGCATGGCAGAACTTGTGGACTCCATTCGATCGCGTGGCATCTTGCAACCATTGCTCGTGCGTCGTCACCCGTCGGAGGCCGAACGCTATCAGATCATCGCTGGCGAACGGCGCTGGCGCGCCGCGCAACAAGCGGGCCTTCACACCGTACCGACACTGGTCCGCGAGCTATCCGACAGCGACGCAATGGCTGCGGCGCTGGTCGAAAACCTCCAGCGGCAAGATCTCAATGCCATGGAAGAAGCCGAAGGATATCAACGTCTGGTGGACGAATTCGGCCTTACTCAGGAGCGCTTGGCGGAGGCAATTGGAAAATCTCGCAGCCACGTTGCCAATACGCTGCGCCTTCGTCAGCTTCCCCCCACCGTCCAGGCGGAAGTCCGAAAGGGTAGCCTTAGTGCCGGCCACGCACGCGCCCTTCTGAGTCACCCTGAGCCAGCGAAGGCTGCCCTGGCTGTAATCGCCAAGGGTTTGAACGTTCGCCAGACGGAAGCCTTGATTCCCGGCCGAGCAGCACGGCGCAAGGCGGACTCCGAAAACCGGTCCGGGCGCGATCCCGAGACCATCGCCCTGGAACGGGACCTCACTGAACGTCTGGGTCTGAAGGTAGATATTTCATTCGATGGCAAGGGCGGCGCCGTCCGGATCCAATATCGTTCACTGGATCAACTCGACGGCATCGTGGCACTCTTGTCGCGCGACTAAGGCGTGTCTGCAAATGGCTGACTTTTGGGCCGTTTGATCCCATGTCCGAGGTCTGAGTTTCCACTGGCAAGGACCGATCCGCCGCTGATGAAACATGTGGCATGGTCTGCGCGTCGTCGCCGGAGAGGTCGACCGTTGTCATCGTGTGAGCGAACCCACATTTGAGTTGGACCCGGGGGCACCCAAAGCACCCCCGATTGCGCCATGGGAAGCGACGCTCGAGAGCGCGCTGCCTAAACTTTGTTTCCCGGGTGCCCTGCGGCGGCGGCGGCAACAGAGCGGGAGGCGACGATGGACGTCCTCTATCCGCGCTATACCGAGCTGGACGTGCACGAGGAAACGTTTGAGGCCTGTGTGAGGATCGCGGCAGACGGCGCAGTGCACAGCGAAGTGCGAACATTCGACACGATGACCCTCGGGGTTCCTGGCATCAGCGTACTGATCGGCCAAACAGGGCTGCACCCATGTCGCCATGGAGGCGACGAGTGTATAATGGAAGCCGGTCTGGCACCTGCTGACGGCTGGCGACCGCACCTTGATCCTGGCCAACGCGGCGCTCGTCAAGAACGTACCCGGCCCCAAGACGGACGTGGCGAATGCCACCTGGCTCACCTACCTGCTGGCGCATGGGCTAGTCCGCGCGAGCTTAGGGCCCGGGACGGACATCTAGGCCATGCGGGCGTTGCTGCGCACCCGCAAACAAATGGTCCGTGAGCAGGCCAGCCACATCCAGCGGCTGCTAAAGACCCTGGAGGACGCCATCCTCAAGCTCTCCTCGGTGCTGACCAACATCATGCGTTGACCGGGCGCCCCATCGTGGAAGCGCTGATCAACGGCCAGGACGACGTCGATCACCTGCTCACGCTGTTCGACCGGCGCGTCAAGGCGCCTCCGGAGAAGCTCCGTTCCGCCTTCCAAAGCCGCAACAATGACAGGCACCGCTTCCTGCTGCGGATGCATCTGCGCCAGATCGACGCCCTGACCGTAGCTGCGCCGAGATCGATCAAGAGGTGGACCATGACCTCGCCCCTTTTCGCGACTCGGTGCGCCAGATGCGCACCATCCACTGTGTGAGCGGCTTGAGCGCACAGGTGATCATCAGCGAAGTCGGTATCGACATGAGCGGCTTCCCCAGCGCAGGACACCTCGTCTCCTGGGCAGAACTGTGCCCGCGCAATGACGAGAGTGCCGGCAAACACCGGTCCAATTACCTGTGCAAGAGCGCGCCTTGGCTGAAGACCATCCTGATCCAATGCGCCCGGGCCGGCGCGCGAACATAGGGCATCTACCTGCATGCCCGGTTCCGCCGGCTCAGTCACCGTCGCCACCTCAAGAAGGCAATTTGCGCCGTCGCAGCCTCGATCCTGACTGCCGTTTATCACATGCTGAAAGCCAGAACCTTCTATCGCGACCTGGGCGAACACCACTTCCAAACAGCCTCACCCGAGGCACAAGCCGAGAAGCTTGCCAGACCGATCGCAAAGCTCAGCTTCTCTGTACGGCCACCCCGAACCAAGAGAGCGAAGTTTCTGTATAGACGAGGTGAGTTGAAGGATGGGTTAGTGGCAGCGGCTGTCGCCGCTTCTACCGCCGGAGACGCCGCACAGAAGGCGTTCCAACGAGGACCACCGGCGCATCCTAGACGGAGTATTGTGGGTCCACCGCACAGGCGCGCCATGGCGCGCCTGCCGCGGCGCTATAGGCCAGGGGGCACGCTAGCCAGCGGATTCTATCGCTGGCGCGTGGCATGGTTTCTGGCAGCGCCTAATATCTGCCTTTTAGGCCCAGGCCGACGGCCGCAGCGACGTGGAGTGATACCAACCCCTGCATGATCCGAACTCATTTAGGTCTTCCGCGACGCGGTGGTGATCTGATTCGCTGCGCCTGGTTTTGGGGGCGCGATCGGTATGCCTGCTGGTTTGAAGGTGACGCGCCTGGAGCACACGGCGCTGGAGTTGCGTGGTCGTGCGGCGAAGAGCCATGACGGCGCGCAGGTTCGCCGCCTGCTGGCGCTGGCGATGGTGCTGGAGGGCGCCTCGCGCGGGTCGGCTGCGTCGCAGAACGGCATGGACTGCCAGACGCTGCGCGACTGGGTGATCCGCTACAACGAGCAAGGTCTCGAAGGTCTGGTGTCGCGCCGCGGTGGCGGGCGTCGCGCGGCGCTGAGCCAGGCGCAGATGGCGGAGCTTTTGGCGCTGGTGGTCAAGGGTCCGGACCCCGAGCATGACCGGGTGGTGCGCTGGCGCTGCGTCGACCTGCGCGACGAAGTCGAGCGCCGCTTTGAGGTGCGGGTGCACGAGAACACGATCGGCGTCTGGCTGCGGCAGATGAAGCTGACGCGGCTGCAACCGCGGCCTTTCCATCCGCGCAAGGACCCGGTGGCCCAGGAGGCATTTAAAAAAACTTTGCCGACCTAGCCTCGCAGGTCCTGCCGCCCACGGCTGCAGGCCGGCTGGTCGACGTGTGGTTCCAGGATGAAGCAAGGGTGGGGCAGAAGGGCGGGCATGCCTATGTCTGGGCGCCGGTCGGCTCGCGCCCGCCGATGGTGCGCGACAACCGTCACGACTCCGTGCACCTGCTCGGCGCCATCTGCCCCGCGCGCGGTGTGGGAGCGGCCATCATCATGCCGGCGGTCAACAGCGAGGCGATGGGCGAGCACCTGTGCGAGATCAGCGCCATGGTCGCACCCGGCGCCCACGCCCTGGTGGTCTGCGATGGCGCCGGCTGGCACCAGCCCGGCAAGCGCCTGCGCCTGCCAGACAACATCTCGCTGCTCCGGCTGCCGCCCTATGCGCCCGAACTCAACCCGATGGAGATCGCCTGGGCCTACCTGCGCAGCAACAAGCTCGCAAACCTCGTCTGGGATACCTACGACGACATCCTCGCAGCATGCGCCGAGGCCTGGAGATTCCTCACCGAAGACCCAGAGCGTATCCGAACCATCGGGTACCGCAGTTGGGCATCGGTCATTAGTTAGCGGGGTTGGTATGAGATCTGCACTTTGTCGATGCCACCATTGTCCGCGCCAATCAGCACGCCACTGGCGCTCACCGCCAGCCTAGCGCAATCGGGGGTCAGGCCGCCGCCGAGGCTTGGGGCGCAGCCAGGGCGAGTTCTCGATCAAGCCGCACCTGCGCGCCGAGGGCGGCGGCAAGCAGATCACGGCGGTGCTGGCCAGTGGCGAGCGGCACGAGCGGATCGCCCCGGAGACGCTGCTCGATCACGGTGAGGTTCGCCGCTCCGGTTGCAGCCAACCGCGCTTGCGGCCCCGCCTAGTGGCGGGTGACAAGGTCTACAGCAGCCCGACCGCGCCCAAGCGCCTGCGGCGTCTTCCCATCCGGCGGGTCATCCCAACTCCGTCCGACCAGAAACGCCTGCGCGACTTCGAGCCGGACGCCTACCGGCACCGCAGCGCTATCGATCGTCTAAACAACCGCCTCAAACAGGCCAGACGCGTCGCAACACGCTATGAAAAGCGCGCCGACAACTACCGCACCGCGGTCCCTCATTGGCTGCGCCCTGCTCTGGGTGTAGCTTTTAGAGACACGCCCTAGCCGCCAGTACGCCCGCCCACTCCTGATGGTCAGCCGCTTGGCCCAAAGTGGGGATGATAAGCTTACCGCCGCCGTGCGGCGGCTGCGCGCTGCGCCAGGCCAAGGATTATACTCCGGCAGAGTGTCTCAGCAGGGTTGCCCGTGCGCTTGCAAAGCTTCTCCGCTTCCCAGACCCGCGCACAGGCCGCCTCCAACGCCGCCTGGGACCAGAGGCCCAAGGCTCTCACAAAGGCACCCTCTCGCTTATAGAACAGCGGCGGCCGAACCGCCTTAGCCGCGTCGCGCGCATCGGCTCCCTCACCCACCGCCGCCCGGGCCCGCTGCAATCGTTGTAGATGACACAATGTCATCCGCAGCACACCCACAGCCGACGAACCTTCGGCCAGCGCCAGCTCAATTGCCCTGTCGCACTCGATCACGTCACCCGCAGTGGCTGAGAACAGCGCGTGGTCAAGCGACAACCCAGCGAGATCACCCACGCAAATCTGAGCCGCCGGCAGATCCACCCTGCCCCCCGGACCCACGTAGAGAATAAGTTTCTCGATTTCCTGACGAGTTACTGCCTGGTCCGCGCCAAGCTGCCCCGCCAACCATGCTCGCGCGTCCGGCTCGACCGCCACACCTGCGGCTTGAAGCGATTGTGCGACCACCTGTTCAAGCGCCGCACCTTCCATCGGGTAGCAGGCAATCGCCACAGCATCCGCAGCCCTCTCCAGAGCCGACCGCAGCTTGGACCGCGACGGCAGCCCCGCCGCCTCCAATACAAGTAAAGCATCGCCTGGTCCGTTTAGGGCCGTCAGCACCGCAGGCAACATCCCGTCCGCAACATCGCGTACGCGGACAACCCGGCGACCGCCCACCAGCGACTGGCTTGCCATTTCCTCCGAGATCCGGGCTGCATTCTCCCTATCAAGTTCAGCAATCCGGAAGGGATCGTCCAGCGATCCCGCCACCGTCTTCACCAATCGGGCAGCACGTTCACGAATGAGGCCCACATCGTCGCCGTATAACAGCACCGCGCGGGTCTTTTCCGGCGCGCCAAGAAAGGCCTCGACCCGCCGCGCCTCAAGCTTCATCGCAGCCCGGGCCTAATCGGCGCTTCATACAATTCTAGCCACGTGCCTGACGATTGAAATGCAGTGCCAGTTGGGTCGTGATCTGATCAGCAAGCGCGTCGGCCATCCTTCGTTGCACCGAGTGGCTCGCCAGTTCCACGGCGAAAAACTGCTGGTTGATATAGTTATATCCATCTACCTCGCGCGCCGTTCCGCTCGTGACCGTCCGGCGTTGCGCGTCCTGCGCCACCAGCGTCCAGTTGGCGATGCCGATCAGCCGAACCCGAGAGGTGGAATTGTCCTGTAGAATGGCAATCGGTTCGGTGGAAATCGCATATTGCACAGCCAGATCATAGCGTGGCGCGGTCCCTGTCCCCCCACGTTCCAGCCGCGCCTGCAGAGCCTGCCGCAGCAGCTGCCCACTTCGCTCCGGAATAAGCAGAACATTGATCTCGCGAAGACGGTTCTGAACGCTGCTGTCGGCCTCGGTGCCCGTGCCGTAAATCGGATGAAACCCACACCCCGCGAGTGCCGCGCCAGCCAGCGCAACCAGCACGCCCCGCCGCATCACGCGGTGCCGGTCTGTCATTCTCTACCCCGCAACCACGAAATTGACGATTCGCCCAGGCACGTATACCCGCTTCACGATGCGTCTGCCCGCCAAAAGCCGCGCAACGTTTGGCTCCACTTCGGCTGCGGCCAACACCTCGCCCTCGGCCGCACCCGGCGCCACCTCGATAGTACCCCGTAGCTTTCCCAGGATCTGGATAGCGATAGTGACACTCTCTGCCGCCGCCAGGGCTGCATCCGCCTCCGGCCAATGCAAATCTGCCACCAATGTTCCACCGGCCGGATACAGTCGCGCATGCATCTCTTCTGCCAAATGCGGCATCATCGGGCTTACCAGCCGTGCCACGGCCTCCAGCGCCTCGAACCGCGCCCACTGCAAGGAGGCATCTTCACGTACCGTCCGCTCGGCATCGCTGATGGAATTGGTGAGCTCATAGACTCGGGCAACCGCAACATTGAAGGCAAATCCTTCAAGTGCTTCGGTCACCGACCCTATGGCGCGGTGGGTCGCACGCCGCAATTGCCGCGCCGCCGCAGACCATTCCTGTGGCGTCGAGGCAGGCGCCGCGGGCGCGCCCTCCACCAGTCGGAACAGTCGCTGCGTGAAGCGGAAGGCACCCACCACGCCCGCCTCGGTCCATTCCATATCGCGATCTGGCGGATTGTCGGAAAGGATGAACCACCTCGCAGTATCAGCACCGTAACGGGCGATAATATCGCCTGGATCGATCGTGTTTCGTTTCGATTTCGACATTTTTTCGATACGGCCGACCTGCACCGCCTCACCCGTTGTGCAGTGGATCGCCGTCCCGTCACCTCGAACCTCAACCTCGTCCGGCGTCAGCCATCGTCCATCAACACCGCGGAAGCTGGCATGGGTCACCATCCCCTGTGTGAACAGCGCCGCGAACGGCTCATCCACCGAAACATGCCCGCTCTGCCGCATCGCCCGCGTGAAGAAGCGCGAATACAGCAGATGCAGGATCGCATGCTCGATACCGCCGATATACTGATCCACCGGCAACCAATGATCCACCGCCGCCCGATTGGTCGGTGTCGGCGCCTCAGGCGAGCAGAACCGCGCAAAGTACCATGAGCTGTCGACGAAGGTGTCGAGCGTGTCAGTCTCGCGCTCCGCAGCCCCTCCGCATGTCGGGCAGCGCACATGCTTCCACGTCGGGTGGTGGTCCAGCACTTTGCCCGGCCGAGAGAAATCCACATCCTCGGGCAGCACTACCGGCAAGTCCTCGTCCGGCACCGGCACCGCGCCGCAACTCGCACAATGGATTACCGGAATCGGACAACCCCAGTAGCGCTGCCGGCTCACCCCCCAGTCACGCAGCCGCCAGTTCGTGACACCCTGCCCGCGGCCAAGCCTCTCCAACTCGGCGATCGCCACGCGCTTCGCCTGCCCCGGCGCCGCCAGGCCATCGAGGAACCCGGAGTTGATCATCGTCCCCTCGTCCACGAAGGCCTTCGTCGCCACCGCGAACGTTGCAGCGTCCTCAGCGGGCGGCAGCACCACCGGCGGCACCGGCAGCCCGTATTTCCGCGCGAAGTCCAAGTCCCGTTGGTCATGCGCCGGGCAGCCGAAAATGGCGCCCGTCCCGTACTCCATCAGCACGAAGTTGGCGATCCACACCGGAAACGTCGCCCCGGCGATGAACGGATGCGCCACCCGCAAGCCGGTATCGTGCCCGCGCTTCTCCGCTGCCTCGATCACCGCCTCGCTGGTGCCCATCTGCCGGCACTCAGCCACGAACGCTGCTGCCCCGGCATCGCGCGCCGCCACCGCTGCCGCCAGCGGATGCTCCGGCGCAATCGCCAGGAACGACATGCCGAACAGGGTGTCAGGGCGCGTCGTGTACACCTCCACCTCGGCCAGCCCCGCCTCGGGCCGTACCAGCGCAAAGCGCAGCCGCGCCCCTTCGCTGCGCCCGATCCAGTTGGCCTGCATCAGCCGCACCCGCTCGGGCCACTTCTCCAGCCCGTCCAGCGCGCTCAGCAGCTCCGGCGCAAATTTCGTGATCTTCAAAAACCACTGCGCCAGCTTCCGCTTCTCCACCGGTGCGCCGGACCGCCAGCCGCGCCCGTCGATCACCTGCTCGTTGGCCAGCACGGTGCCGTCCACCGGGTCCCAATTCACCCAGCTTTCCTGCCGCGTCACCAGGCCGTCACGCAGCATGTCCAGGAACAGCTTCTGCTGGTGCACGTAATAGCTTGGGTCGCAGGTGGCGAACTCGCGCGTCCAGTCGAGCGACAGCCCCATGCGCTGCAACTCGGCGCGCATCGCCGCGATATTCTCCCAGGTCCACTTGCCCGGATGCACCCCGCGCTCGATCGCCGCGTTCTCTGCCGGCAGGCCGAATGCGTCCCATCCCATCGGGTGTAGCACCGAATGGCCGCGTGCCCGTTTGTAGCGGGCCACAACGTCGCCAAGCGTGTAGTTGCGCACGTGGCCCATGTGGATCTTGCCGCTGGGATACGGGAACATCTCCAGTACATAGTATTTGGGCCGGCCGTCGGTGGGCACGTCCGCCACGCGGAAACACCCACGCTGTTCCCATGCCGCTTGCCATTTCGGCTCGGCCACCCGGAAATCATAGCGCGGCCCCTCGGCCGCCACCGACACGTCAGACATCAGCCCCATGCGCTCCATCGATCAGCCGCACAATGCCGCTTGCCGGCCGGCAAGGAAAGAGAGGGCACAGCCACCCTGCCCCTCCTCCCGCTATGAACGCGCGCCGAGCGACGGAAGACGCGCCGTCTCTACTGGCGGCTTACCTGCTGCGCCCGCAGGTCACGGGCCCGCGCGAGCACCTTGTTCTCCAGCTCCGTCCCGGCCGAGGCGCTCACCGGCGCGTCCACCCATTGCCCGCCCTGCTGGACCTGGCGGAACACCGAGACGCGCACGCCATCCGCCCGAAGCTGGCGGCCCAGGATATAGGCAGTCGCCTTGAAGCGCTCGCCGCTCGCCGCCGGCGGCTGGTACCAGTCGGTGATGATCACGCCGCCGAACGGGTCCGCCGACACCAACGGCAGGAAACTCAGCGTATCCAGCGCCCCGCGCCACAGATACGCGTTCACCCCCAACGCCCCACCCTTGTCCTGCTCGCCGGACTGGCCACGGCCGATCGAGATCAGCGGCCCGTCATTACCCAGGATAGAGCCCGATCCGTAGCGGGTGCGCGGGTCGGTGTAATCCTCCAGCCAAGTGGTTTCCTTGTTCGATGAACAGCCGCCAAGCCCCAGCGCTGCCATCGACACCAAACCATAGACAATCAGCAGTCTCGACATGGGGCAGCCCTTCACACACAACGACCGATCACTCTGGTTGCCAGGAATGCCCGATTAAGGCGCGGCAGGCCATACGGCCGACGCCTATCGGATCATGGGCACACTGGCAACCCGGCTCACCGCTGCGTCATGCACCGGCAATCGTCCTACCGCTGTACCGACAAGAGGCGTTGCAGACAAGCGGGCCAGTGGCAGCCGGTCGGCTCAAAAGAAAAGGGCGGCAGCCTTGCGGCCGCCGCCCCCGTTTCAGGCACTTATCAGTAGCGGCTTACCAGCGGAAGCCGTTGCCGAGGATGATGGCGGTCGCGTTGACGGCCTTGCCAACGCCGGCCGGCAGCACGTCGTTGCTCAGGTTCACGCCGCGCTCCTTGGCGGTGCCGGTCACGAACTCAAGCCACAGCCGGGCGCCCGGAGCGTAGGCATAGGTGATGCCCGCGGTCCAGCCGATGTCGGTGCGCTGAACGCCGTTGCCGACCACGCCGGGGATCGACGAGTTCAGGTAGGCGGCGCCGATCTCCCAGGGGCCGGTCGTGTAGCTGGCACCGATCGTGTAGACGGTCGAGTCCTTCTCGCCGGGGGCCGTCGGGGCGAAGTTGCCGGCGAACTTGCCGGTGTTCATGTAGCCGCCAACCATGAAGCCGGCATAGGAGATGGTCGCACCGGCCTGGAAGATGCTCAGGCCCTTCGCGGTCACGCCGCCCGGGTTGAGGTTGGTGATGGTGTCGCTGCCCGTGTAGCCAGCCATCGCCTGCATGCCGACCCCACCGAACTTGCCGGTGTAGCGGGCGGCAACCTGGTAGCTGTTGCGCACGCGACCGAAGTCGGAGCCGAGGAACGAAGCCGACTGGCGCGTATTGCCGCCGCCAGCCACCGAGCCGCCGCCGCCCGCGGTGTTCGAGGCGGTGCTCGGCGCGAACGACGCACCGATCTGGAAGCCCGACCAGCTCGGCGACATGTAGGTGATCTTCTGCGCCGAATACTCATAGCCGCCGCCGACCGCGAAGCGGTACGGGTTCACGCCAGACGTCATGCCGGGCGCCCAGCCGTTCCAGCCGCCATCGGCGATCTGGCCTTCGAAGGTGCCGGTACGCATCATCGAGGAGGGGCCGTCGATCGAGCCGAAGCGGATGGTGCCCCAGCTGTCGCCGCCGATGTAGCCAAAGGCGCGGTTCACGTACAGCGTGTTGGTGGCGCGCTGGCCGCTGGTGCCCACGCCGCCGCCGGTGCCGCCGCTGTTGTTGTTCGAACGCACTTCGGCGAACGCGCCGTAGCGCAGGCCGCCCGGGGTCTGGGCATCGAACGCCGGATAGATACGGAAGGTGCTCAGGAAGCCGAAGCTGTCGGCCTTCTGGCCGCCCGGTGCCTTGTCCAGCGTGTTGTCGGCAAAGCCCATCGCGAACATCACGTAGCCGTCGATGCGGACGATCGCCTTGCCCGGCTCGGCGCGGTTGATGATGGACGAGCTCGACGAACCCAGGGTGGGCTCCAGACCCGACGCGGCGGCAACGCCGGTCATCGCAACTGTGGCCGCACCGGCCAGCAGGAACTTACGCATTACACTCTCCTCCATGCGCCGGACACCCCCGGCAGAGATAACAGGCCCCGCCCCGTCTCCCCCGGTGGATCAACGGCACCGGAAGATTTCCACCAAACAGGAAAACCCTCCAAACCATTGATCCAACCGCCAACGGGCGGGAGCAGCCAGACCTGGGCAGACTATTGCCTCCGTCTCGCCTCGCCCGCAATCAGGCAATGTTCCCCGCCATGGCATTTCCGAAACACTGTGGCATCTACGCCACATCCGCCATCCGCGCCCACACCATCCCCACCCACGCCCGATGGTGCCAGCGCACTGATTGCTGCCACGCCGCGCACCGACCCCAGGCGGCGGACCGATACCCCGTCAACCCCCCCCAACGCCGCCACCACCAGGCCGCGCGGCGCCCGCGCCGCCATTATGCGCCAGCGTGCCGGCCCCAAACCCTCCGCCCCCGGGTGGCTGGCCGTGGCGAAAGCGGGCGAGAGGAACGCCACAGCCGCACCTCCCCGCCAAGCCCGGCGAAGCTCCGCCACCCCATGTGCCGAGCTTGTCACCTGCACGCCGTGCGCGGCCCATGGACGGCATGGTCGCCCGCGCCGCAGATGCACCCCCGCCCCCACCGCGCGCGCCAGCCGCGCATCGCCCGCCACCACCAGCTTGTTGCGTCGGCAGCGGCAGATCCGCGCCAGGTCGCGCGCCAGCGCCGCCCGCCCCGGTACCGCGTCGTCGCGGAGCACCACGCCGCAGAGCCCCCGCGGAAGTCCCGCCGCCGCCCGCCGCGGATCGCCGAGCCGCGCCGAGTCGGTAAACAGCCACAACACCGGCACATCCCCCCCCGGCAACACCCCACCGTGCGCCCGCGCCGTGCATGGGCCCGCGCTGCCCAATCGAGCCTTGCCCAATCTGGCCTTGACCGCGCGCGCCCAAGCGACAAGCTTTCCGTCCATGACCGATCCAACCCTTTCCGCCTCAGCAGAGACCCGCAGCGACGGCACTTATAGCCATGTCGCGGCCGGATTGGCCGCCGTGCGGGCCCGCATCGCCGCCGCCGCCGCCCGCGCAGGGCGCGACACGGCGAGCATCGGCCTGGTTGCCGTCTCCAAGACCCATCCCGCCGAGGCGGTGCGCGCCGCCCTCGCGGCCGGGCAGACCTTGTTCGGCGAGAACCGGGTGCAGGAAGCGGTCGCCAAGTTCCCTGCCCTGCGCGCCGACTTTCCCGCGATGCGGCTGCACCTCATCGGCGGGCTGCAGACCAACAAGGCGCGTGACGCGGTTAATCTGGCCGACGTGATCGAAACCCTCGACCGCCCGCGCCTTGCCGACGCCATCGCCGATGCAATTCAGCGCGAGGGTCGCGCCCCACGGCTTCTGGTCCAGGTGAACGTGGGCGACGAGCCGCAGAAGGCCGGCATTCCCACCGCCGAGGCCGATGCCTTCATCGCCGCCTGCCAGGCCCGCTTCAGCACCGCGCTCACTGGCCTGATGTGCATTCCGCCCGCCGAGGGTGACCCCTCCCCCCATTTCGCCTGGCTCGCCGCCTGCGCCGCCCGGCACGGCCTGGGCGTGCTGTCGATGGGCATGTCGGGCGATTTCGAGACCGCTGTTGCCCATGGCGCCACCCATGTCCGCGTCGGCACCGCCATCTTCGGCCACCGCCCGCCGCCCGCCAACGCCTGAGGCAACTGCCCCATCGCTTGCCGGGTGCTGCGATGCAGCGTAATTCCGCACTGCGCCGCCACGCACCCTGGCGCATGCATCCCGAGGGTCGCACCATGACATCGTGCCGAGCCGACGAAGCGTCCCCCTCCGGCGGCCGGCGCCGATGAACGCCGCTGCCGCCCCCCGCAAGAGCGACACCCCCCAGGTGACAACCCCCCGGGCAAGAACCCGGTCCGGATCGGTGTCCTGCTGGCGGTTCTCGGCGTCGTCTACGGCGACATCGGCACCTCGCCGCTCTATGCCTTCCGCGCGACCTTGGAGCACTTCAAGCACGAAGGCGTGGATTCCGGCGACGTGCTCGGCATCCTGTCGCTCATCTTCTGGTCGCTGATCCTGGTGGTGACCATCAAATACGTGCTGCTGATCATGCGTGCCGACAACCGCGGCGAGGGCGGCATCCTGGCCCTGATGGCCCTGGCACAGCGCGGCGTACAGCACCCGCGCCTGCGCAGCGGCCTCACCCTCGTCGGCATCATCGGCGCCTGCCTGTTCTTCGGCGATGGCGTGATCACGCCGGCCATCTCCGTGCTCTCCGCCGTCGAGGGACTGCAGACCGTGGACATCCGGTTGCGCGAGGTCGTCATACCCGTCGCGCTGCTCATCATCCTCTGCCTGTTCCTCATCCAGTGGCGCGGCACCGGGCTCATGGGGCGCGTGTTCGGCCCGGTAACCTTCGTGTGGTTCAGCGTGCTTGCAATTCTCGGCATCGTCGAGATCGCGGCCAACCCGTCGGTGCTGCTGGCACTATCGCCCACCTACGCCGTCAGCACGATCATCCACTACAAGATGCTCTCCCTCGTCGCCCTCGGCTCGGTCGTGCTGGCGGTGACCGGGGCCGAGGCACTCTATGCCGACATGGGCCATTTCGGCGCCACGCCCATCCGGCGCGCCTGGCTGTTCTTCGTATTGCCGGCGCTGGTGCTGAACTATTTCGGCCAGGGCGCACTGGTGCTGGCCGACCCCTCGGCCATCGCCAATCCATTCTACCTGCTGGCCCCGGAGTGGGGCCGCCTGCCGCTGGTCATTCTGGCCACGCTGGCCACCGTCATCGCCAGCCAGGCGATGATCTCGGGTGCCTACTCGGTGGCGCGCCAGTGCATGCAGCTCGGCTTCATGCCACGCCTGACCGTGCGGCATACCAGTTCCACCGAGGAAGGACAGATCTACCTGCCCCAGGTCAACTGGGCGCTGCTGGTGGGCGTGGTGATCCTGGTTCTGTCATTCCACACCAGCGACGCTCTTGCCTCTGCATACGGCATCGCGGTCACCGGCACCTTTGTCTGCACCAGCGTGCTTGCCGCCGTGGTGTTCCGCCGCCAGTACCGGCTGGCGGCGCGGCACCGTGATCGTCGTTTTCGGCGCCTTCTTCGTTCTCGACTTCACCTATTTCGCCGCCAACGCACTCAAGATCCCCGACGGCGGCTGGGTGCCATTGGTCCTCGGCCTGGCCCTGATCGGGCTGATGACCAGCTGGAAGCGCGGCCGCGACCTGCTGCTCGACCGCTGGAAGCAGGACAGCTTGCCGCTCACCAGCTTCCTCAACCGCCTGCCGCAGTCGCGCACCGTGCGCGTGCCCGGCATGGCGATCTTCATGACCGGCAACTCCGACTACGTCCCCGGGGCCCTGCTGCACAACCTCAAGCACAACAAGGTGCTGCACGAGCGCGTGCTGTTCGTGACAGTGATCAACGAGGACACCCCGTCGGTGGCGGCCGACGAGCGCAGCACCGTCACCCAGTTGGCCGAGGGCATCCACCGCGTGATCATCCGCTACGGCTTCATGGAAAGCCCCAACCTGCCGCGCGACCTCGCCGCCCTCAACGTGGAGGGACTGGATTTCGACCCGCTGCAGGCCAGCTACTTCCTCGGCCGCGAAACCCTGGTCGCCGCCGCGCGCCCGAAAATGCCGATCTGGCGCCTGTGGCTGTTCCTGGTGATGGCGCGCAACGCCATCTCGGCCACCGAGTTCTTCCGCATCCCCACCGACCGCGTGGTGGAACTCGGCGTCCGCGTCGCCATCTGACGCCGCGGGCCAGGGCAGGAAAGCCGAGGGGTTGCAGCCCCTCGGCCCCGTGGCCCTCGTGGCCTCAGTGGCTGTGCGCCGGTCCGCTGGCGCCGGCTGACTGCACTGTCACCGTCGCAGTCACCGGCGGCGACTTCTCGAAGGTCAGCGTGATCGGGAACGTCTCGCCGCGGTTCAGCGGCCGCGTCAGCCCCATCAGCATGATGTGCAGCCCGCCGGGCTTCAGCACCACCTTCTGGCCGTCCTCCACCACCAGCCTCTCCACCGGACGCATGCGCATCACGCCGCCATCGTTGACGGTTTCGTGCAGTTCGACAATCTTCGCCGCAGGGCTGCTGGCCGAGACCAGCCGGTCGGTCACGTCGTCCGCGCTCAGGGTCAGGAACACGCCGCCGGTCTTTGCCGACGCGGTCGTCGCCCGGGCCCAGGCATCGGTTGCCTTCACACCCGCCTCATCGGCCAGGGCAACCGTCGCCAGGCCCAAAAGGGCCACGGCGGCATACATGATATGTCGCATCTTCATTTCCTTCGGCCGCCAGATTGGGCGGCAAATTTCTGGTTGATCGGTTTGTCTCAGCCGATCACCCCAGGCGGCGCGCGCGACGCATATGCCGGACGGATGCTTCGTCCCCCCACCGCCGGCCTGCAGGCAAGCAAGGGGGCCGCCACAGCCACGCTGGGCTGCGGCAGCACGGCGACTGCAGGCAGGCGGGCCGGCGGCGCAGCCGCTTGGCAAAGCCTGCAATGGTCATGGGCATGGCCCGGCAAATCACCAGGCAGCGTTCCTGAACCGCCATCGGCCTGGCAGATCGCACCGGCAGCCATCGCCGCTGCCAGCAATGGATCGACCGCGGACGGAGCAGGCTGCGCAAACGGAAACCACAGCGCGGCGAAGGCGAGCCACAGGGCAAGGTTGTTGCGCAACAATGCACGCAAGTTTCGCATCATGATCTCAGCGTCTGCGGTGCACGGCGGCGCGAATTGGCGCGGCGGGCCGGGCAGGGTGGTGGAGCCAAGCGGGATCGAACCGCTGACCTCCTGAATGCCATTCAGGCGCTCTCCCAGCTGAGCTATGGCCCCCCGTTTCCGCAGGAGGCGCGCATATATCCCCCCCGCGCCGACTGATCAAGTGCCCGCGTGTACCAAACCGCGCCAACCGTGGGAGCGGCAGGGTTGCGGGCAAAGCGTGCGTCATGCCGCCAGCTGCACGGTCAGGCCGCCTGCAGCGCCGGTGCCACGGCAAAGTTTGCTTCGGTCACCCCGCGCAGCGCCTCCAAAGTCACACCCGGCGCCAGTTCCAGCAATGTCATGCCGCCGCCGCGCCGGTCCACCGCGAACACGGCCAGGTCGGTGATCACCATGTCCACCACGCCGGCCCCCGTCAGCGGCAGGGTGCAGCGGTGCAGCAGCTTCGGCTTGCCCGCGGCGGTATGCTCCATCAGCACCACCACCCGGCGCACGCCCGCCACCAAATCCATTGCGCCGCCCATGCCCTTCACCATCTTGCCCGGGATCATCCAGTTGGCGAGGTCGCCGTTCTCGGCCACTTGCAGCGCGCCCAGGATGGAGATGTCGATATGCCCGCCGCGCACCATCGCGAAGCTGGCCGCGCTGTCCACGTAGCTGGTCGTCGGCAGTTCGGTCACCGTCTGCTTGCCGGCATTGATCACATCGGCGTCCTCCTCGCCCTCGAAGGGGAAGGGGCCGGTGCCCAGCATGCCGTTCTCGCTGTGCAGCGTCACCGAGATGCCGTCCGGGATGTAGTTGGCCACCAGCGTGGGGATGCCGATGCCGAGATTGGCGTAGTAGCCGTCCTTCAGCTCGCGGGCGGCGCGGGCGGCCATCTGGTCGCGGGTCCAGGGCATTGATCTGTCCTCCCTATGCCAGTTCACGCTTGCGCACGGTGCGCTGCTCTATGCGCTTTTCAACGCGGTCGAGCTTGACGATCCGGTGCACGAATATGCCGGGCGTCACGATGTAGTCCGGGTCGAAGCTGCCCAGCGGCACCAGCTCCTCCACCTCCACCACCGTCACCGCGGCGGCCGTCGCCATCATCGGGTTGAAGTTGCGCGCCGTCTTCCGGTACACGAGGTTGCCCTCCGGATCGGCCTTCCAGGCATGGATCACCGCCAGGTCGGCGCGGATGCCGCGTTCCATCACGTATCTCTCGCCATCGAACTCGCGCACCTCCTTGCCCTCGGCGATCACCGTGCCCACGCCGGTGCGGGTGAAGAAGGCTGGAATACCGGCGCCCCCGGCGCGGATGCGCTCGGCCAGGGTGCCCTGCGGGTTGAACTCGATCTCCAGCTCGCCGGCCAGGTACTGCTCGGCGAAGGTCTTGTTCTCGCCCACGTAGCTGCTGATCATCTTGCGGATCTGCCGCGTCTGCAGCAGCAGTCCCAACCCACCATCGTCCACGCCGGCATTGTTCGACACGAAGGTCAGGTCCTTCGCCCCGGAGGCCCGGATTGCCTCGATCAGCGCCGTGGGAATGCCGCACAGGCCGAACCCGCCGGCCATGATGGTCATCCCGTCGCGGATCACACCGGCCAGCGCGGCCGCAGCGTCGGGAAAGATCTTGTTTACGGCCATCGCTTGCTCCCGCTGTGGCATCCAGACGAAAGCTGAAGTGCCACCTCAATCGGCGGGTTGCAAGCGCAACGGCTGGCCACGAGGCGGGGCAGGGGGCAGGGCAGGGAGGTGATCGACGGGGAGGCTGGAGTGTCGATCGGCCTCAGCGCATCAGCACGCCGTGCTGGCGCAGGAATTCCAGCAACGCCAGCAGCGGCAGCCCCATGATAGCCGCATGCTCGCCTTCGATCCGGTCGAACAACTGCAATCCCGGCCCTTCCACGCGATAGGCGCCAACTGTGGTGGTCAGCACCTCACCCTCCAGCGCCAGATACTCATCCAGGAAGGCATCGGAGAAATCGCGCACGGCCAAGCGCGGCCGGGCAATATGCTGCCACAGGCGCTGGCCGCCGCGCTGCACCAAGGCGGCGGTAACCAAGGTGTGGGTCCGACCTCGCAAGGCCTGAAGCTGCGCCCGCGCCGCCGCCAGGTCCGGCGGCTTGTCGAACCAGGCGCCGTCACAGACCAGGATCTGATCGCCGCCAATCACCAGCGCATCGGGATGGCGGCGCGCGATGCGCTCGGCCTTGAGGCTGGCCAGCAGCATGGCGGTATCGTCGGCCGAAAGCCCCTCGGCCTGCGCGCCGTGCTTGACCTCGGCCTCATCCACAGCGGCGGGCATCGCCTCCGCGGCCACGCCGGCTGCGGCCAGCAGCCCAGCGCGAAACCGCGATTGGCTGGCAAGGATCAGGCGGGGCAGGGGGGCCTGCACCGCTTCACCCGGCCGGCGGCGCCAGCGCGCCCCTTCGCTTGTGCTCGTGCCACGCATCCATCAGTTGCAGCACGGTTGCCGCGGTTTCCTCGATCGAGCGCCGCGTCACGTCGATCACCGGCCAACCGCGCCGCGTGCACAGCCGCCGAGCCCACAGCAACTCAGCCTTCACTGCCTCGGGATCCACATAGTCGCCGCTGTTCTGCCGCGCCGCCGCGGCGGTGGCGGCCGCACCGATCATGCGAAGCCGATGCCGCCGGATCTCGATCAGCGCCGGCGCCTCCAGCGTCAACCCGATCACCGGGCAATGCGGGCTCTCCAGCTCCGGCGGCTCCGGCAGCCCCGGCACCAGCGGAACGTTCGCCGCCTTGATGGCTCGGTTGGCGAGATAGAACGACGTCGGGGTCTTGGAACTGCGCGACACGCCCACCAGCACCACGTCGGCCTCGCTGATACCGGCATGAGCCTGGCCGTCGTCATGCGCCAGCACGTAGTGGATGGCGTCGATCCGTTTGAAGTAGGCATCGTCCAGCACATATTGCCGGCCGGGCCGTGACGACGCCTTCTCGCCGAACTGCTCCCCCAGCATGGCCAGCACCGGGTCCAGCACATGCACCACTGCCACACCCAGCCGCTGGCAGGCGACCTCTAGCTCGTTGCGCAGGCTCATCTCCACCAGCGTGGACAGCACCGGCCCCGGTTCGGCCTCGATTCCATGGATCACGCTTTGCAGCTTCAGCCGGGAGCGGATCAGGCTCCAGCGGTGATAGATGATCTGCGCGTGCTCGAACTGCACCACTGTCGCGCGTGCGATGGAATTCAGCGTCTCGCCGGTGGCGTCGGAGACCAGGTGCAGGTTGAGGCGGTTCGGCATGGGCTGAGGATAACGGGGATAACGCCCCCGAACACCCCCGTTCTTGGTCGTGGGCGGGCCAAGCGTGGATGACCGTGTCATTCGCGGGTACGGTGGACCGAATTGCCACCGGTGGTTGTACCATGTGTGGACAGGCCACGAAGTTTCCGCCGAATCCACAGGTTGCGGCGTCGCATTCCTGTGGACAGGCGGCGGACGGCGCGAACATCGCTGGGGTACCCCAAGTACCACACCCCCAACTCCTACATCCCCCAAGTCTTCAGAATCTTTTCTGATAGATGAAGCGCGGGACGACACAGGACGGGCGAATGGCGAAGAAGGTTTTGCGGGTGCTGGGCGGCGAGGCTGTATGGCCGCCTCCGGTGTGGCTCATGCGGCAAGCAGGCCGCTACCTACCGGAATACCGTGCCCTGCGCGCCCAGGCCGGCGACTTCCTCAAGCTGTGCCTGACACCGGAGAAGGCCGCCGAGATCACGCTGCAGCCGCTGCGCCGTTTCGGCATGGATGCGGCGATCCTGTTCAGCGACCTGCCCATCGTCTCCTACGGCCTCGGTCAGGCGCTGCGCTATGCCGAGGGCGAGGGCCCGGTTCTGCCGCCCATCCGTACCGCCGCCGACATCGCCGCGCTG
This sequence comes from uncultured Alphaproteobacteria bacterium, assembly GCA_963779875.1. Taxonomy (GTDB): domain Bacteria; phylum Pseudomonadota; class Alphaproteobacteria; order Acetobacterales; family Acetobacteraceae; genus CAMDGX01. Next base: position 50,481 of record CAWAAI010000001.1, read on the forward strand.
TCGGTCGCCGGCGTTGCCGACAAGGTAGCCCCGGTATGGGAGACAGTGCGCCGCGTGGCCGCCAATCTCGGCAACTCCACACTGATCGGCTTCAGCGGCGCCCCTTTCACCGTCGCCTGCTATATGGTCGAGGGCCACGGCTCGCGCGAATTCGCCGCCGCCCGCGGCATGGCCTATGCCGATCCCGCCCTGTTCGCCCGCCTGATCGACCTGATCGTCGAAGGCAACCTCGTCTATCTCCGCGGCCAAGCCGATGCGGGTGCCGAGGCGCTGATGCTGTTCAACTCCTGGGCCGGTATGCTGCCGCCGGACGAGTTCCGCACCTGGGTCATCGAACCCACCGCCCGAATCGCCGCCGCCCTGCGCCAGAGCCACCCCGGCACGCCGCTGATCGGCTTTCCGCGCCTGGCCGGCACCATGCTGGGCGACTACGCCCTCGGCGCCGGCGTCCAGGGTGTTGCGATCGACACGTCGATGAAACCCCAGGCCGCTGCCGACATGGTGCCGCCGCACATCGCCCTGCAAGGCAACCTCGACCCGCTGGCGCTGGTTGCCGGCGGCGAGCCAATGCGCCGTGCCACCGGGCGAATACTGGACGCCCTGCGCGGCCGACCCCACATCTTCAACCTGGGCCACGGCATCGTGCCGCAGACGGCGCCGGAACATGTGGGGGCCCTGGTGGAGCAGATCCGTGCCGCGTGACGAAACCGCGAAGCCGCGCCGCCTGGCGGTGGTGCTTTTCAACCTCGGCGGCCCCGACGGGCCCGAGGCCATCAAGCCGTTCCTGGTGAACCTGTTCACCGATCCGGCGATCCTGCGCGTGCCGTTCTTCGTCCGCCCGTTCCTCGCACGCATCATCGCCAGCGCGCGCGTGAAGCCGGCCACCGAGAACTACGCCATTCTCGGCGGTCGCTCGCCGTTGCTGGAACTGACCGAGGCGCAGGCCCGCGCGCTGGAAGCCGAGCTTGGCGAGTTCGATATCCGCTGCTTCATCGCCATGCGCTACTGGCACCCGTTCAGCGACCAGACCGCCCGCGAGGTGCGCGACTTCGCCCCCGACGAGGTGGTGCTGCTGCCGCTCTACCCGCATTATTCCACCACCACCACGGGCAGTTCGCTCACCGCCTGGCGCGAGGCTGCCGCTGCGGCTGGCCTTGTCGCCCCGGTGCGCACCCTGTGCTGCTACCACAGCGATCCCGGCTTCATCCGCGCCACCGCCGCCCTGGTGCGCCGCAGCCATGACGAGGCGCGCGCCGCGCTCGACCCGGCGGTGAAGCTTCGCGTCCTGTTCTCCGCCCACGGCCTGCCCGAGATCATCGTCAAGCAGGGCGATCCCTACCAGAATCAGATCGAGAAGACCGCTGCCGCAGTGGCCCGCGCCATGGGCGTGGAAGGAATGGACTGGGTCGTCTGCTACCAGTCCCGCGCCACCCCGCAGAAATGGATCGGCCCCTCCACGGAGGAAGAGATCGAACGCGCCGCCCACGACCGCGTGGCCCTGCTGGTGGTGCCAATCGCCTTCGTTTCCGACCATTCGGAGACGCTAGTCGAACTCGATGTGGAATACCGCGAGGTCGCGGAAAAGGCCGGCGTGCCCGGCTATTTCCGTGCTCCCGTCCAAGGCGTGGATCCCGGCTTCATCGCGGCCCTCGCCAGCCTGGTGCGCGGCACCTTGTCCCGACCCCCCGGCCTGTGCAGCTTCGTTGGCGGCCGCACCTGCCCAGCCCCCTTCGGCGACTGCCCGCACGCCCGTGCTGGCGCGCCCAAATCCGGTCGCTCCGAGATGGCCGACGCCTGATGCCCTTCGAATTCATGCGCCGCCGCCGCGCACCCCTGCGCCTGGTGATTTTTGACTGTGACGGCGTTCTGGTGGACAGTGAGCCGCTCGCCAACCGTGTCGTCGCGGAGGAACTCAGCGCCCTCGGGTGGCGCATGACCGCGGCCGAAGCCGAAGCGCATTTCCTGGGCCTTTCCAACATCGACATGCAGCCGATCATCGAACGCCGCCTCGGCGTGAAACTCGACGACGCTTGGCAGGCTCGCCTGCTCGCCAGGATGATCGAGGCGATGGCCCGTGAGGTCACCGCCATCCCCGGTGCTGTCGAGGCGCTGCGCCACACCAGCGCACTCGGCTTGCCATGGCGCATCGCATCGAACTCCTCGCATGAGGAAATGCACGTGAAGTTCGGCCGCCTCGGCATCCTCGACCTCGTCGCCGGCCGGGTTCATTCGCACCGCGACGTCGCCCGCGGTAAGCCCGCTCCCGACCTGTTCCTGGCCGCCGCCGCCGCCCAGGGCGTCACCCCGGCGGAATGCCTGGTCATCGAGGATTCGGTGCCTGGCGCCACCGCCGCCGCCGCTGCCGGCATGGACTGCCTCGGCTATGCCGCCCACCATGACGGTGCGCCCCTGCGCTCAGCCGGCGCCAAGCCGTTCCGCTCGATGTTCGACCTGCCGGCCCTGCTGGCGGCCGGCAAGGAGGTCATGTGACGATCGACGTGCTGGCCTACGCCTATCCCTGGACGAAGGCGTTGCACGTCATCAGCCTGATCGCCTGGATGGCCGGCATGTTCTACTTGCCGCGCCTCTACGTGTACCACACCATGCTCGCCCCCGGCACGACCGAGAGCGAGCGCTTCAAGGTGATGGAACGCCGCCTGATGAAGCAGATCATCAATCCGGCGATGATCGCCACCTGGACCTTCGGCATCCTGCTGGTGCTCACCCCGGGCGTCATCGACTGGGCCCATGACGGCTGGTGGCACGTCAAGCTCACCATGGTGCTCTTGATGTCCGGCTTCCACGGCGCCATGTCGAAGTGGCGCCGCGAGTTCCTCGAGGACCGCAACCGCCGCGGCCACAAGTTCTACCGGATCGCCAACGAAGTGCCGACGGTGCTGATGGTGGTGATCGTCGTCATGGTCATCGTGAAGCCGTTCTGACCGTCGGCGTGCAGATGGACCGCGCAACTTCTTGACGCGGCGCGCGTCGACGCGTACCTAGTGGGGGCGTGGCATCGCCGTGCACCTAGCCACCTGATCGCCGACCCCCCTCCTCTTGGCAGTCCCGACCGCCCGGCCGCTTCATGCGCCAGCCTGGACGACGGCGAGACCGCCCTCCCATTGCTCCCCTCATGCCGCGCCACGCGGCCCTGTACGAGGCCATCCGATGCATCTTGCCGAACTCAAGGCAAAATCCCCAGCCGACCTGCTGAGCTTCGCGGAGTCGCTTGCCATCGAGAACGCGTCGTCGCTGCGCAAGCAGGACATGCTGTTCGCCATCCTCAAGAACCTCGCCGAGAACGACCAGGCCATCCACGGCGAAGGCACGCTGGAGATCCTGCCCGACGGCTTCGGCTATCTGCGCAGCGCCGAAAGCAACTACCTGCCCGGCCCGGATGACATCTACGTCAGCCCCACCCAGGTCCGCCGCTTCGGCCTGCGCACCGGCGACACCGTCGAGGGTCAGATCCGCGCGCCCAAGGACGGCGAGCGCTACTTCGCGCTGCTCAAGGTCAACACCATCAATTTCGAAGCGCCTGAGGCGGTCAAGCACCGCATCAACTTCGACAACCTGACACCTCTCTACCCCGAGCGCCGGCTCAAGATGGAGCTGGAAAACGCCGAGCCGGTCTCCAAGTCGGCAACCAAGGACTACACGCCGCGCGTGATCGACCTGATCTCGCCCATCGGCATGGGCCAGCGCGCGCTGATCGTCGCCCCGCCGCGCACCGGCAAGACGGTGATGCTGCAGAGCATCGCCAAGGCCATCTCCAACAACCATCCCGAAGTCTTCCTCATGGTGCTGCTGATCGACGAGCGGCCTGAGGAAGTCACCGACATGTCGCGCACCGTGAAGGGCGAGGTCGTCGCCTCCACCTTCGACGAACCGGCCACCCGCCACGTCCAGGTCACCGAGATGGTGCTGGAAAAGGCCAAGCGCCTGGTCGAGCACAAACGCGACGTGGTGATCCTGCTGGATTCCATCACCCGGCTCGCCCGCGCCTACAACACCGTCGTGCCCTCGTCGGGCAAGGTGCTCACGGGCGGCGTCGACGCCAACGCCCTGCAACGTCCAAAGCGCTTCTTCGGCGCCGCCCGCAACATCGAGGAAGGCGGCAGCCTGACCATTATCGCCACCGCCCTGATCGACACCGGTAGCCGCATGGACGAAGTGATCTTCGAAGAATTCAAGGGCACCGGCAACAGCGAGATCATTCTCGACCGCAAGCTGTCCGACAAGCGAACCTTCCCCGCCATCGACATCACCAAGTCTGGCACCCGCAAGGAAGAGTTGCTGGTCGACCGCGGCACCCTGTCCAAGATGTGGGTCCTGCGCCGCATCCTGAATCCGATGGGAACCATGGACGCGATGGACTTCCTGCTGGACAAGCTGAAATACAGCAAGACCAACCAGGACTTCTTTGACGCGATGAATACGTAGAGAAGGCAAGAATCTTCTTTTTTGAAAAAAGAAGCAAAAAACTTTTATCCACTAGGCGCAGGCACTACACACGCCGTACCGCGAATGGATGAAGTTTTTTGCTTCTTTTTGTTCACAAAAAGAAGAGCTCTTACTTCAACACATCCACCGACATCGACTTCACCAGCGCCAGCACCGGCTCCCCCGGCCGCAGCCCCAGCCGCGCCACCGCATCCGGCGTCACCCGCGCCAGCAACCGCGCCGGTCCCGTCGCCAATTCCACCATCGCCGTGTGGCGATCCGCATCCTCGGTCACCCCCACCACCTGCGTCGGCAGGATATTGTGCAGGCTGATCCCTTGTGGCGCCTCGGTCGCCAGGATGATCTCCCGCGCGGGGATGCGCACTCGCAGCCGCGTCCCCAGGCTGCCGGCCACCAGCGGCACCCAAAGCGCCAGCGGTCCGGCGCGCAGCAGCGACAGCCGCCGCCCCGGATGATGCTCCGCCACCCGCGCCTCCAGCACCGCGCCGGCATCGTCGCGCGCCGCCAGCGGCACATCGCCGCGCGCCGTAACCTCCGCCAGCGGCCCCGCTGCCTGAACGCGGCCGGCCCCCAGCAGCACCAGCGTATCGGCAATGGCGAAAACCTCGTCCAGCGCGTGGGTGACGTACACGATGGGCAGGGCAAGCGACTGCTCCAGCCGCCCCAGGAACGGCAGGATCTCCTCCTTGCGCGCCGCATCCAAGCTCGCCAGCGGCTCGTCCATCAGCAACAGCCGCGGCTGCGCCAGCAGCGCCCGCCCGATCGCTACCCGCTGGCGCTCCCCACCGGAGAGCGTATGTGGCCGCCGATCGAGCAGCGCCGCGATGCCCAGCAACTCCACCACGTCGTCGAATTCGATCGCTTCCCCCTCCGGCGCCCGCCGCAGCCCGTATCGCAAATTGTCGCGCACCTTCATGTGCGGGAACAGCTTGGCGTCCTGGAACACCAGCCCCAGTCGTCGCCGTTCCACCGGCACTTCGATCCCTTGCACCGTGTCGGTCAGCACCGTCCCATCCACCACGATGCGTGCATCGTCCGCCCGCAACAGCCCGGCGATGGCACCCACCACGCTCGACTTGCCCGCCCCAGAGGGGCCGAACAACGCGGTTGCCCCCGCTGGCGCGGTGAATTCGATGTCCAGCGCCGTGCCCGGCCAGCGATGCCGCAGCGAGACCTCGATCACATCCGGTGCCCCAGCGCAGCCTGTGCGCGCCGCCCCAACCGTTCGGCGGCCGCCAGCCCCACCACCGCCAGCGCGATCGAGACCAGCGCCAGCTTCGCCGCCGTCGCCTCCCCGTCCGGCGTCTGCAGCGCGGTATAGATCGCCAACGGCAGCGTTTGCGTCTCGCCGGGAATATTGGCGGCAAAGGTGATCACCGCCCCAAACTCTCCCAGGCTCGCCACATAGCCCACGATCGCGCCCGACAGCACGCCAGGCAGTGCCAGCGGCAAGGTGATGCTCAGGAAACGGTCCAGCCGTCCCGCACCCAGCGTCCGCGCCGCCTGCTCCAGCCCCGGGTCGATCGCCTCGATCGACAGCCTGATCGCCCGCACCATCAGCGGCAGCGACATCACGGCACATGCCAGCGCTGCCCCCGCGGTGCTGAAAACCAGACGGATGCCGAACCACTCGTAAAGCCCGGCCCCCACTGTCCCACGCAGCCCGAACAGCAACAGCAGCAGCCAGCCGACCACCACCGGCGGCAGCACCATCGGCAGGTGCACCACCGCGTCCAGCAACCCACGGCCGGGAAATCGGCAGCGCGCGAGCGCCCAGGCAAGC
>CAWAAI010000002.1:0-945080 GCA_963779875.1 uncultured Alphaproteobacteria bacterium
ACGATGGACTGATTGCACCCCCAGCGATAGAAGCGGTCTCCACGACAGGAACCGCTTCGATGCCCGCGAAGGTGAAGGTGTAAATCATGGACGATGCGGACATTACCGCCTCCATACAGCGCCGTGCATACAGTTATATCCGCTTCTCTTCATTGTCACAGTTTGGCAATGACAGTGTCGTGCGGCAGACGCAGAGTGCTGAGGCATATGCCGCCGAACGCGGCCTGATCCTCGACGACACCACTCGCATACGGGACGAAGCATTATCGGGGTTCTCTGGCGCCCACCGGAAGCGAGGGGGCATGAAGAACCTGATCGAAAACATTCAGGCCGGACGCATCCAGCCGGGATCGGTGCTCTTGGTGGAAGCTATCGACCGCATCAGTCGCGAACATCCTCTAGACGCAATGGAACTATGTCAGATCGTTTTAAAGGCTGGCATCGAAATCCATACGATTGAAGATCGACAGGTTTACAGCCGCGAAAGCATCCAGCGGGATCCGTCTGGCACGGCTTGCAGGCCGGATCGACGCCGCAAATCAATATTCCGACCTGTTGTCCATGCGCACGAAGGCTGCGTGGAAACGAAAGAAGGAACGCGCACGGACTGGCACCGCGCTTAGCCGTATGGCCCCGGCATGGCTGGCGCGTGACGGCGCAGCCTATGTATTGATCCATGACCGGGCCGCGATCGTCTTGCGTATTTTCACGGATGCTTCTCGCTGGCCTAGGTAGCGACACGATTGCCAGACGGCTCAACCGGAAGAACCTACCTCCGTTCACGCGATCCGGACAGGGCATGGACTTGAAACGCCACCCGAAAGGCTGGCACCCATCTTATGTAAAACGGATTCTCGAAAACCGCGCTGTCTTGGGCGAATTCCAGCCCGGCCGCAAAAATGTTGAGACAAATGGCAAGCGGATAGCGGATGGCGAGGTCATCACCAACCTGTTCCCCGACCTGTACCGGGCCTGACGGAGACCATGTTCTATCAGGTGCAAAAGGCACGCGAGTCCCGCCTCGGGCCGAACGGCAAGGGAAGGGGAGGTCGCAAAGGGCACAACGTCGCCAACCCGCTGTCCGGCTTGGCCATCTGTGGGGAATGCAGCGGACCTGCCCATCTGGTGACCAAGGGGCAACGCCGCGCTACCGCGAAGCAACCACGAAGTAGCGGACCGCAGGTCCGACTACCTAGTCTGCGACAGCGCACGGCGGGGCAGGGGATGCAGCAACGGTCTGGATTACCCGTACCAGTATATCGAACGGGCCATTCTCGACCAACTATGCGAAACCGCGCTGTTCGACGCTGGCAGCTTGGACGACCAGCAAAGCAACAAGAAGGACGAACTGGAAGCAGCTATCCGTGCGCTAAAAGTTGAGGCCATTGAAGCCGAATCCGCCGAAGCCACCACGTTGTGGAGGGAGCTTGCGAAGAGCAACAGTCGCCACGGTCGGAAGGTCGTGGACGAACTCGAAGCCGAGATCAAAGACCTAGAAGCGCAGCGGGCGACCGCAAGTGAACAGGTGAATGCCGAACGCCACCGGGTCCCCGTGTCGTCGCACCTTGAGGCGCTTCGATCGCTGCGGGTGCAGGCAGAAGCCGAAAGCCCCGAACAGGCGCAGGCCCGATCCAAGATCGCAGCCGCATTGCGGTACGTTGTCGATATGGTGGTCTGCGGCGATAGCCATGAGGTCGCCGTCTTCGCTGGCGGCTTCTCAATGAACTTCGCGATCACTGATGGAAAAGTTGGTCCGATCGGCCTCAATGATGGCAGCGAGACCGTGTGGATCGTCGATGGCAAGGTGGACGGCCCGTTCCCGATGGCCCCGATATTGCGGGAAATCGCGACGCGATACCGGCAACGCAATCCAACGCGCGTCAGGAATTTCTATAATAATCTGCGATACTTCCTGCGTGCGGACCACGTCCCCGATTGCGGAAGTCCGGTGCCAGTCTCACCAAAAGATGCGACGGAGTGACGATCGCAGGGTTGATCGGCCACAAACTGCATTCGATCACCAGCCGCTATGTCCACAGCGCCGATACCGTGCTGATCGCTGCGGCCAATACCGTGGCGGCCGAGATCATGAAGCTTATGCAGCACGGTGATCCGGATGAATTCCCGCTCAGCCGGTCGTCGCCACGGTTTGAAGGGCCGATCGTCCACCTACTACATGCCGGTAAAGGCTTGAGGGAGAGCACCCAAGCTGGTTGGCGACCTCGATGGCCGTCAGGTTGCCGCTCGACAGCATTGCCCGTGCAGCGCGAATTTGCGCTTCATCCAGTGCCGGTGGCCTTCCACCAAGCCGTCCTCGTGCCGCAGCAGCAGCCAAACCAGCGCGAGTACGCTCGACAATGATCTCCCTCTCCATGGCCGCAAGCGCCCCGAGGATATGGAAGAGGAAGCGTCCAGCAGGCGTGGTGGTGTCGATCGCCTCGGTCAGCGACTTGAGGCCAACGTCACGCCGTTGAAGCTCGTCGGCGATATCGATGAGATGACGCAGGCTGCGCCCGAGCCTGCTGAGGCTGTAGATGATGATCTGGTCTCCGGCCCGCGCCATCTCCATCAGCTTGGCCAATTCAGGTCGATCAGCACGGGCTCCGGATGCGGTCTCGACGAAGAGCTTTTCGCATCCCGACTTCTTAGGGCATCGATTGTAGTCATGGTCTGTTGGTCCGTCGAAACACGCGCGTATCCAATCAACATCGCCAATTCTCCCAGAACTCATCAACGACATGAGCAATCGCGACGTTGATTTCGAATATGAGTTCTGGGGTACATTTCACCGACGTCAAGCACCAGTTCACGCCGTGCTGTGCGTCGTCTCGAAAACCACCGATAGTGAGAATGGTCAGGACGGTCAGGACGGTCAGGGTGGTCACCATGGTCAGGGTGGTCCCGCTTCCACGATGAGGGAGGGATCACCGCTTCATCGATCACCCCACCATCCGAACCTTTCCCTCGTACAAATCAAACAACCCTGACCACCCTGACCACCCTGACCAAAAGCGTTTTGCAGATCGGCTTGGTCATCATCGTCGCGAGGATCGTCCGGGAAACCTTCACCCAGCCGTCACCTCCGTGGACAAAACAACCCTGACCACCCTGACCACCCTGACCACCAAAACGATTTCCGAAATCGGGTGGGAGGGGATGGAGACCGATCTGACCATTCGTCCGGCCAAGCTCATCCGGGACCAGCATGACCGAGGTGACCAGCCTGACCACCAAAACCGCAAAACGTTTTCCAGATCGGGTGAGTGTCCGTCCGAGAACATTTTGGCCGAGTTGAATGGCTTGCTGATCTTGGGGAGTGGGGGCATCAGGGGATATTGCTGGTTTCGACTGGACGCAACGCTCTGCGCCCTCCCGCTCGATGGCCTTAAGGCTGTTGAAGATCGACAAAAAGTTCTTGGACAGACACTGAGAGGTGATCATCAACCGTCATGCCGCGTCGGAAACCGCGAGACCAAATGTAGGTAGTTCGCACCACCGGCGCCTCATTGGTCTGTCTCTGACCTCTCACCCCCAAAGGCACTCGTGCTGGGAGCCTCACGTCACAACTGCAATCCGGGAATAGATATGCAGCGCACGCGACTCTCCCAGAACTCATTCGCAAGCCCGTTTCGGGTGACAGATTTCAATTTTGTGCCAGCATGAATACGCAATTATGCGAGCCACGATGAAGCACGTCTCCACACTGACACACCGATTAAGACGCTCCTGACGGAGCGTCTGCACCGTAAGCATATCGCTCACGGTGGTGCAGACGTGTGGAGACATGAATGAAGAAGCTGCACAGCAAGCCTCGTGCTACGCAAAATCAGCCGCGCAAGAAAAAGAAGCGCGGCGTAATCACCCCGCCGAAGCTGAAGTTCGTACTTCCGAACCTGAACTCGTCGAACACGCAACTCCTGTCGACCACTCCGGTGCAACCGCTAAGCAAAGCCGTAGTCGCACACTGCCGCGCTATCTCGACGACTGCGCCGATATTGCTGAAACACACGCCGGTCAACTCCATCTACAAAGGGCGGTGCTGCCACCTGAACGTCAAACATTGCATCAGCGAGCATGGTGGCGAGATGGTCTTCGGCTGGATCATCTGGGAGTCGTTTCTCTTCGTGGAGGCAGAGTTCGCACCCGTGTGGCGGCCCGCCGACTCTGAGGAACTGATCGACATCACCCCGCGCCCCGATGGCGAAGAGGAAATCCTCTTTCTGCCCGACGGGCGGCGGCGGATCGCGCGTGACCCGCAGACCGGGTGCGATCTCCTGTGGAGCAACCGCACCAATCTCTTCTTCATGCCCTTCACCAATGACGCCGCTGAGCGCAGGGCAGTCAAGGACCAATCAGGCCACGATCGATTACGCCCAGTCGCTCGGCTTCGAAGACCCCAACCTCGGTGATTGAATGATAATCCGCCTCCCCACCAACTGGTGGGGAGGCAAACCGAGCAGCCTCTACGGTTCGTTTACCGTGGACATGTCCTCATGGCGCTAGTGGTGCGATCGGAAACGCTTGCTACCCAAGCGTTTGGTGAATTGCCCCACCAGATCAACCTAGTGGATAGGATCTGACGGCACTTTCTGTCAGATCCTATCCACGTAGTGCCCTGATTAATGGCACGGAGCACCACCGACCCCTTGCGGATCAGGTAAACATTGAGCGCCGTCGGATTGGGCCGTCCATGCTCAGCATGGACGGCCAACAGATCGGTTGCATCCCGGCACGCGATCCGTGTGGCGAGCGTATACAGGGCGCTCGCGGCGAGCAAGAATGCGTAGTTTAAGCAATCGGGACTCCACGTCCTGCCTTCGGCCACCGTATAGCGCCCATAAACGTTCGTCTAAGGCAATTAGAAACAATGCGAGATCGAAGACAAGCGCGTGGTTCGCGAATGAGGTCAGCGCACGTTTGGGGGCGTCCCGATGCGGCGTGCCGTAGCTTGGCAGAAGAGAGAACAAACGCCGCATTAGTAACTTCCTTGTAAGCAAGATTTTTCTAAAGTGCCTCCTGTACGATTCAGCCTTGGACCGTTAGAGAAGTGATGAATTATGCGGATAATTTTGGCCTGTTGCTTGCTTCTCGGAACACAAAGTGTGGCATTTGCTCAGTCGTCGGGACAGGCCCAGTTCAGCAGGCGAAGCTGCTTGCGTCGACGCGATAACTCAGCGACTTAATCGCGTCACTATTGACAAGTATGATGCGTCCAAAAAGACGGAGAAGCATGTAACAATCTCCAACATCATGAATAGCCCAAATCAATATGGCAATCACAAAGCATTAATGATGATATTTTACGTGGATACCTTGGAGAACGGCAATGTCAGTGGCCGAGTTAACGCTCAATATGATTGTGTTCTTGACGACACGAACCGCGTGGTAGGATTTGAACGCCCCGAATTTCATCCGCTAACATACTTGGCCGACCCATCGGCGACCAGCACGTCAAGACCCATGGATCGGCATCCCAAGTTTGTACTTGTTGGGATGAGAGTTGTGCCTAGGGCGTGCCTAAAGTGCCCGTTCAAGCCAGACAAACTCCCATTGATGTTAACTGCGCAAGGGCAATCGTGATCTCCTGAACGTAAGCGTCGCGGGCCCGACACATAGCGGCGCAGGGTATTGCTGTGCTGCAAGTCTGGGATGGACATTGGGCACGACGGCTTCGACGGCGATCAGAGCGCTCCTACGAGCAAACGTAGGAGCGCACGGACGGCGACGGTGGAGATCATCACGCGTGGCGAGCGTCGTCGGCGTTGGACGCTGGAGCAGAAGCGCGAGATCGTGGCGGAGAGCTACGGCGGCGAACTGACGCCGACCGAGGTCGCCCGCAAGCATGTGATCAGTTCCGGGCAACTCTACACGTGGCGACGGGAGATGCTGGGGATCCGGTCGGCCGTCGTGACCCGGGCGGCGCCACGGTTTGCGGCGGTGGAGATTGGCGCAGCGGTGCCGCCCGGCCCATTGCCCGTGTCGGCGCCTGATACGGCCGGGCGGCAGCCAGCCTGCGCTCCGGTCGGCAGCATGGAGATCGTGCTGCCGGACGGTGTTGCCATCCGCGTGGATGCCGCGGTGGACGGCGACGCGCTGCGCCGCGTGCTGGCGGCGTTGGGGCGGCGATGATCACGCTCGCGTCGGGGCTGCGCATCTACCTGGCCTGCGGGGTGACGGACATGCGCAAGGGTATGACCGGGCTGGCGGTGCTGGTGCAGCAGAGCCTGGCCGAGGATCCGTTCAGCGGCGCCGTGTATGCGTTCCGCGGCCGTCGCGCCGGGCTCATCAAGCTGCTCTGGCACGACGGGGTCGGGCTGTGCCTGCTGACCAAGCGGCTGGAGCAGGGCCAGTTCGTGTGGCCGTCGGCCAGCACCACCGGGCGGATCCAGCTGACGGCACCGCAGTTGGCAGCGCTGCTCGACGGCTGTGAATGGCGCACACCTGCGCGGCCGCGACGGCCGGAGCTGGCGGGGTGATATTGGCTGGCCCCGACACGGCGGCCTCGTTCATCATCGCGGCGTGCAGATCGATCGTAAGCGTCGTGGCACCACCACGGTTGTCTTTGGTTGACCGTCGCTGGCGTGACGAGGTCAGGGCGCCTGGCGTCGCAGGCGTTTGATTCTGTGCTTCTGGTAGGCGGTGATCTTGCGGGCGAGCGGCAGCCGCGGATCGAAGCGCAGGTGTGTGATGGAGACGAACGCCTCGTTTTGCATGTTGGTCCCGAGGTCGAGCTTGCAGACGATGCCGCCCTCGTCGCCCATGTAGTGGAGCGCCGTGATGGCGCTGTCCGGCGGCACCGGGGTTCCGGCGTTCTTGGCTCCGAGCGAGGCGCGCAGCTCCTGCGTCAGCCGGGTGGGCACCGGCAAGGCCGCCTGAAGCTGCGCCAGCAGGTCCATCGCGGATTCCGGGTTGTCGATCATTACGCGGCCATCGCGGCGGGCACGGCTGCGGCGTTGGGCGCCTTCCAGTTCCAGGGCAACAGACTGTCGAGCTCGTTCGCCTTGGTGCGCCCTGAGACGATGCGCTCCAACACATCCGTCAGCCACGCCATCGGCTCGACGCCGTTCAGCTTCGCCGTGCCGATCAGCGTGGTGGCGATCGCCCAATGGCGCGCGCCGCCGTCGCTGCCCGCGAATAGCGCATTCTTGCGATTGAGGGTCACCGGCCGGATGGCGCGCTCCACCACATTGGTGTCCATCTCAATGCGGCCATCGTCGAGGAACGCCGTCAGGCCCTCCCAGTGGCGCAGCGCGTAGCGCATCGCCTTCGTCAGGTCCGAACTGCCGGGCAGCCGCGGCACCTGCTGCTGCAGCCAAACGTGCAGCGCCTCCACGATCGGCCGACTTCGGACCTCGCGCACGGCACGGCGGTTCTCGGCCGAGGTGCCGCGGATTTCTGCCTCGATCGCATAGAGGCTGGCGATGCGCGCCAACGCCTCGGCGGCAAGCGGCGACTTCGTCGAGGCGTGGAACTGGTAGAATGGCCGGCGCATGTGCACCCAGCAGAACGCCAGCTTGACCGAATTGTCGGCGCGCTCGCCGGCCAAGCGCTTGAACCCGGCATAGCCGTCCACCTGCAGCACGCCGCCGAACGCGGCCAGGTGCGTCGTGGGACGGATCGCCTTGCGGTCCTCGGCATAGATATAGGCGACCGCCGGATGCGATGGCCCGCACCAGGGCCGGTCGTCCACCGCGTAGCACCACAACCGCCCGGTCTTGGTCCGGCCACGGCCGGGGTCCAGCACCGGCAGCGTGGTATCGTCGGCGAACAGCTTCGGCGCGGACAGCACCCTGCCGACCACCAAGTCATACAGTGGCGTCAGCCACCAGCAGGCCGTGCCCACCCAGTGGCTGAGCGTCGAGCGGTCCAGCGCCACGCCCTGGCGCGCCAGCATCTGCGCCTGCCGATACAGCGGCAGCGAGTCGCAGAACTTGCTGACCAGAACATGCGCGATCAGCGCCTCGGTCGGCATGCCGCCATCGATCGGGCGCGCCGGAGCTGGCGCCGCGACCACCGCGCCCTCGCAGGTGCGACAGCCGTAGCGCGGGCGGCGGGTGACGCGCACCCACAGCTGCGCTGGCACAATGTCGAGCTGCTCGCTGCAGCTCTCGCCGATGCGGTGCATCGCGCCGCCGCAGCAAGGGCATGCCTGCGGGGACGCGTCGATCACCACCTCATGGCGCGGAAGGTGCGCGGGCAGTGCGCCGTGGTTGCGGGCGGGGCGGCGGGAACGGCGCGTCACCTGGGCACCGTCGGGATCGGCCGCGTCCGCCTGCGCTTCGTTCTCAGCGGCCGTCTGCTCCAGATCCTCAAGCCCGAGTTGCAGCTGCTCGTCGCTCAGCTGCTCGGACCGGCGGCCGAACTGGTGACGGCTGAGCCGTGTGATCAGCAGGCGCAGCCGGTCGTTCTCGGCGTGCAACTCGTCCTGCTGGCGGAGCAGGGTCCGCAGCATCTCCTGCAGCACAGCGGGGTCGCCCGGCAGGGCATCGAGATCGATCTGCACGCCGCGATGATGAACGAGGCCGCCGTGTCGGGGCCAGCCAATATCACCCCGCCAGCTCCGGCCGTCGCGGCCGCGCAGGTGTGCGCCATTCACAGCCGTCGAGCAGCGCTGCCAACTGCGGTGCCGTCAGCTGGATCCGCCCGGTGGTGCTGGCCGACGGCCACACGAACTGGCCCTGCTCCAGCCGCTTGGTCAGCAGGCACAGCCCGACCCCGTCGTGCCAGAGCAGCTTGATGAGCCCGGCGCGACGGCCGCGGAACGCATACACGGCGCCGCTGAACGGATCCTCGGCCAGGCTCTGCTGCACCAGCACCGCCAGCCCGGTCATACCCTTGCGCATGTCCGTCACCCCGCAGGCCAGGTAGATGCGCAGCCCCGACGCGAGCGTGATCATCGCCGCCCCAACGCCGCCAGCACGCGGCGCAGCGCGTCGCCGTCCACCGCGGCATCCACGCGGATGGCAACACCGTCCGGCAGCACGATCTCCATGCTGCCGACCGGAGCGCAGGCTGGCTGCCGCCCGGCCGTATCAGGCGCCGACACGGGCAATGGGCCGGGCGGCACCGCTGCGCCAATCTCCACCGCCGCAAACCGTGGCGCCGCCCGGGTCACGACGGCCGACCGGATCCCCAGCATCTCCCGTCGCCACGTGTAGAGTTGCCCGGAACTGATCACATGCTTGCGGGCGACCTCGGTCGGCGTCAGTTCGCCGCCGTAGCTCTCCGCCACGATCTCGCGCTTCTGCTCCAGCGTCCAACGCCGACGACGCTCGCCACGCGTGATGATCTCCACCGTCGCCGTCCGTGCGCTCCTACGTTTGCTCGTAGGAGCGCTCTGATCGCCGTCGAAGCCGTCGTGCCCAATGTCCATCCCAGACTTGCAGCACAGCAATACCCTGCGCCGCTATGTGTCGGGCCCGCGACGCTTACGCCTCTTTAATTATGGCGTCACGTTCTTCACGGGTGGCATTGGGTGGAATGGTGACTTCTCTCATGCACTTATTTAGCTCAACCGGAGGAAAATCCGGGTCTACGATTTTTGGTGGAGGTTGTTTACCCGATCTGCGCCGTATTTCATGGCCAACAGCTGATGCGCGTGGTTCCAGTTATCCGCCTCAACCGTCACCTTCACGTAGCCTCCGTTGGGAAGCCGAATGGTCGCTTCGTAGATGTTCGTCATCGGATCGCCTCTATCAATTTAGATGAAGGACCAGGGACGCCACGGCACCTCCCGCAGCGTCCCATCGCTCGACGTCAGGCCTTGCCTGTCTTCAGCTTGGACTCGTTGAGGACAGCACTGATCGCTGCGTCGAGCTCCCCGGCCTTCACGGCCGCAATGACGGTGTTGAGCGCGCCGGGAAGCACGGCGGCGGTTTGCACCGTAATGGCCCGCTTCCCCTTGCTTAACTCCAAGGGACGCGCGCCATAGCGAACAACCAGGCACAGCGTCTCGCCGTCGTGCCACCACCAGGGCTTCACCACACGCTCACGCTGCACCCGCTGTTTGTTGCCGGCTTCGTCGCGGCTCCATGTGGGCTTCATGACCACATATCGCTTGCCCTCGGATTGGGCCTGGGCTAGCGCCAGTTGCTCCTCCAGCTTCACGATCAGCTTCGCGCGCCGCTGCTCGCTGGGCGACAGGCTTTGCGGCCTCTTCAACTGCGTCACGTTCAGCTTGCTCAAGTAGCTCACGGCAGCCTCCTTTTGTGCATCAACTGCCGCAAACATGTGGTCGATCTGAAGCCTTTCCTACCGAAAAGACGCAGTAACACTCTGAAATTAGGACAGGTTTTCGCTGCATGATGCTGCGACGGGTGATATCGCCGTGAGCGGGACGCATTGCCCGAGATCCCTGCAATCGAGTGCCGCATGGAAACATCGTACCGGGGCGACCTGTAGCTCCTGCGGTTTGCCCGGCCCAGCGCTAGGCGCCCTAGCCCGTCTTATTCACGAGGCTGCCCGCAAGTGGTGTTTTATGAAGCAATTTTAGTATGTTGCGCGAGATAGGCTTGTGGCAAATTTTGCCACAGCCGCCAATGCGGGAAGCTATGTGCACGAGACACTTGGCGTTATCCGCCAGCGCCCGGCGCATAAGATGGGCTAGCAGTCCGCTAGGGTGCTCGGGTAACCGGAGCTGCTGCGACGACGGTCGTGTCGGGTGCTACAGCAATCTCCAGCGTGCGACGGTCACGCCGTCCCGAGCCCTCTCGGCCGGACGATGAAGAAGAGGCCACAAACCGCCTGTGTCCTGCCGTCCGGCGTGATGGCTGGTGCCCATATCTCGGCAGATTAGCTTGCAGCCCCGGCAGATCCCTTCCCTTTGCGGAAGGTGTTGGGTAGCCTCCAGGCATAGGGCTAGCGTGTTGGGCTCGATCCTGCCGCAATCCTGAGTAGGAGAGACGGATGGTTCCGACGAAGCAGTGGAACACTGATTGGACTGGCATTCCAATCACCGACCGGAAGGCGGCGCCGCGTGGCGCTAAGGTTGCCAATGCCCATGTCGTCTTTGTTGCATCCGGCAGCATCCGGAATGCAAGGTTTGTGAATGCCCATTTCGTCGTTGCTGGCCCAGGCTTGCGGCAGAGAAAGAAGCAGGGGAAACCGAGGATCGAAGTCCAATGCCTTTGGCACGGGCGGAAGCCGTCCAAGACATGGATGCACATCGCCTATGAGGGCGAGGTCGTGGAGAAGACAAACTACTCAGGGGAGGTCGTGTCGGATTTCTGGTAGGGCGCGGAGAGGTCATGACCCAAGCCGTGGCGTATCAACGGCGTACTCGAGCAGTGTCGGCTGCTCGATCAGGCTGCCATAGGCGGCAACCTGACGGGGCGATCATCGCCGAGTGTGGCGAAGGTTTCCAGTGTAATATACTTGGCGCGCTGGACGGCCCATTCGTCGTTCTATTCGACCAGCTCTGCGCCGACCAGCCAGGTGACTGCGTCTTCGTTCGGGAAGATGTCGACGACGTCGCTGCGGCACTTGGGATTGGCGCGGCCCAGCGCTAGGCGCCCTAGCAGTCTGCTACAGTGCTCGGGCAGCCAGTCCGCTACATGAGTAGCGGCCCCGAAACTCGACTGCGCTGTAGGGCGCTTACAGCGCGTTGTACCGCTGTGGGCGCTTGATGCTCGATGCCACACTGCACGAAGCGACAGGCAATGCCGACGGCGCCAGATATCCAGCTTCACCGTAGAGTTCGGCGCGAAGGCAGCAGCAGCGCTAGCGCGAACTGCCCGTTGGGTTGCGCCCGCCCTCCGTGCCACCACGGCAGCGGCAAGATGTGTGTATCGACCGGCAGGCGACGTTCATACCGAAAGAGACACGTTGTAGTGAGCAACCGAACCACCTCTGTGCATGAACCTTCCGGACAGACACAAATGGTCCTTGGCCGTTTGCCAGCGGAGCCTTGCCTGTTTGCCTTGATGACGACCGCATGCCAACATTGCGGTTCATGGGAGACTTGGTTCGATGCAATGGCTGCTGTATTCGGCGTTGCTGCTGTTGCTCGTTGGCTGTGCTCCGCCGGTGATGCCGTATGACCGAGCCGCGGGGGCGCCGGTTGCCAGTATCGGGTTTCTGACGCCGTCGATGTCGGATCGGCCGACGGTGGGTGCCTTTACCGGGCTGGGGCTGTTCGGAGTTGTCGGGCAGATTGGTGAGAGCGCGGTGCAGTCGGCGCGCGAGGCGCGGCTGGTGGAGGCGATGGCGACCCGGCAGTTTGCCGCCCGACCGCTATTTGTCGAGCGGGTCACCGCGGCGATTGGTACGCAGGGCTACAAGGTGGTGCCGGTGGCGGTGGAGCGGCGGGCCTATCGCGGTTTTTTGGATAGATATGACGGGTTGCCGGCGGGGCCGGATGCCTGGCTGGACTGCCATCTTGACGCCGGGTGGGGGTACTCGGCGACATATGAGGGGGACGGCAGGCGGTACCGGCCCACTGCCTGGGTGACATGCCGGCTGGTGCGGGCGGCGGACGGGACGACGCTGATGCAAGGCCATGTGATCTACAACTTGACGCTCGGCTCGCCGCCGCTGTTTCCTGTGATCATCATTCCGCCCGATCCGCAGTTCAGTTTTGTTACCTTGGACCAGTTGGTGGCCGATCCCGAGCGGGCGATCCAGGGGATCGACGCGGCGTTTCGGGCGGCGGCCGACGCGCTGGGGACAATGTTGAAGTGAGGGGGGTTCTGGCGGCGTTGCTGGTGGTGACGGGGTGCGCGGCGGTGCCGGTGGGGGTGGAGCCAGTGATCGATTTGGGGGAGCATCGCTGCGACGCGGTGCCGAATTTCAGCCTGGCGTTGTTGCGATCGGTGGCGGCGGTGTGGGGATAGCAAGGCGGTGGTTCGGCATCCTCGGCGTCGTCTCGGCTTGGCAGAGCGCAGCAGACGGCTCCATCCTATGCCGCGCAGCATTGATGTGATGGCGGGGTTCGAGAACGTCCCCAGGAACGGGCGTTCCATCGCCGCCGAGGCTCGGAGGCGCGATGATCGGTCCGATCTCCAGCAGCACGCCCTCACCGGCGGCATCGGTTGAGCTGACAAGCGCGGACATCAAGCTGCGGCGCCAACCAATGTTGAGGTACGCCGCTCGATCGCTTCATTGGCGCCAGACGCACCCAGCACTCAGGTTGGAGAAAACCGTGGGGCAGACGCCAGCCTATTGCTCGCGGATATCCAGGCACCCTTCCGCGCCATCTATCAGTTCCTCGCGTGAGCCTCAGCGCGGCCTCGACAGCGAAAGCTGAGTTCCACTCCCAACGCCGAATGTAAGTCCATTAGCTTGGCCATTCGGAGTTCATCCGGTGTCGCAGCGGCTCGGGTGGCGACATTGGCGATCAGCACCCCCAAAGCTGTGATGCTCATGCCAAGCTGGCGTGAACAGACGCCGGAGAACCAAGTGGGATTGCGGCCGCAGAGTTCGCTGAATTCGTACTGGTTACGGACGAGGCCAACGCCACGGACCAGCAAATAGATAGTTCTGTCGGAAAGATTTTTCATCTCGTATTTAGCGTCAATCGGCGTTTCGACACTAAATAACTCTGCAATTACCAGTCCGGGAGAAATCCGGCGCTGCGCACGATAGATGTGCCCGATAAAGAAGCTGCCGCGAAAGCGATGCCGTTGGGATGAAGGAAGTGAGGTGCTAGCGAAAGCCAGAAATGGCACTTCGGATATCTACGAGGGTAATCCGACACCGATGACATCGTGTGGTGGTATGGTTTGAGGGTCACGCGACGAGGATGAGCAGGTTTAGCAGCAAAGGGAGGCAATCGTAACAGCCCCTTTACCGGAAACGGGTTTTGCGAACAGACAGACTGGGCAGGAAACTCAGCGAAAGGCGAGCGTCTTGTTTTATGCGGCGACAGCGACAGTCGTCGTATGAGCAAAAAATCTAGCGAAGTGCAAGGAGGCTGCGCCACTCAGAGTAGGTTCCTTATGTCATCGGACTTCAACAGTTGTGTTTCAGATTTTAGATTTCCGATTGATAGAAGACGCTGTCGAAGCAGCGCGAAACGCGAAAGCGTGAAGCGGGCTGAAGTCAGCAGCACGCGCATCAAGCGCGGGCTTTCAATCGAGCTGATAGCTGCGCATGCTAGATTGGTCAGTGTCCGTAGGAGTGGCTTGATCAGTGTCTAATACCCGACGAAACATTAATACTCATTGGGAAGCATTAGGACCCAGTGCCGACCATCGGCGACTAGCCACAGCGTGATCTCCTCCAGCGGGAAATCTGTGTAATCCATCGCCTGCGTGATCTTCGCCGCTTCCGTGTTGCCATCTGACATGGTGAGGACCGCGCGTCGGGTGGAGACATCTACAGTGAGACGCCAGATCTGAAACTCCTCGGCCTTCACGCTTGGCTCATGGAGATAACTGGCAATCGCAGTCGTCAACCAGTGAGCACCAGCCGCG
The DNA here is from genome assembly GCA_963779875.1 of uncultured Alphaproteobacteria bacterium. Classification (GTDB taxonomy): domain Bacteria; phylum Pseudomonadota; class Alphaproteobacteria; order Acetobacterales; family Acetobacteraceae; genus CAMDGX01. The sequence goes on from CAWAAI010000002.1 coordinate 14,412, forward strand.
TCAGCAAGGAATGCCACTCCCTCGGTCATCAGCACCGATCGGATCAAGCCATGCCTGGTGAAGGCCGCGCTGCCGGTAAACTGAGCGAGTTGGGCGCGGAACTGCGCTGGTTGCATCGGGGCCGCCTCCTCGTGCGGCCCATAAGCAATAAGCATCATTTGCGGACGAAGTCGGCCGAAATTCATAGCGGCCAAATACAGATTTCACCCGAGTTGCCGCATGGAGGTGCGGCACACAGTGCGACGGTTTGACAAATATCTCAGAAAAATTACAATGTTGAAGACGGTAGTAGCGACTTACGTTATCAGTGGTTCTGCATATACAAAAAGCCGCCAGAACCTGAGTTACTCAGGATGTTGAAGGCTCCACGAATGCCACGAAATCCGGTGATGGTCTATGCAGGTGGTCAAGCCATCACCGGATGCGTCGAACGCAGGTTAGAACATACGTTCGTCGTCGCCGCTATCGAACGTTATGCTGCCATGGCGCAGTGCCTCAAACGTCTTTTTATACCGATCAAGCTCATCCATGGTCTGCGCCTTGATCACCTGATTGATGGCCTCCACGCCAGCTCCCGTAGCAGTGGCAATGGTGTGGTTGTGGTCGACATTTTCGCCGTCAAACACACGATTAGCCAATGCGATCCCGAAACACAGCGCGGCTAGGTTATGATGCGCCATGTAGTGATTGCTTTGCGTATCGCGATAGCGTTTGGCCGCACCGGGTGAAGCGACACAGAAATCCCCAAGCGTCATTTTGTCGCCGAGTGGGCTCGGCCATGGCCAGCGCAGTGACGAATTAACGAACGCCCATCCATCAGGAGCACTGACGGTTGGCATGGTCATCGTCTTCTTGTCGAACTTGGGCAGCGTGTAGACGCTATTGAAAGCGAGGTTGCGGAACGGCGTCGACGTGTCGAAGCTGATGCGCAGGTCCGGGTTGATGTGCCGATTGATAGCGCGCTGGAGCGCCGTGAGAAGCACTGCCGTGTCGAGCTCGCACGTCCCCAACACGTGAATCCAGTTCCGGCCTTGAAGCTGGCCTTCTTGGGCCATGATGATGATCCGGCGGCAGAATGCATACATGTTGTGACGCAGTAGCCCCGCGAATGCCCAACCCTCGAAAGGGAAGGCCTTGACGGTGTTATACCATGCGTCGCTCTCGGTCAGCGTGTTGCCCTGGAGGACGTTGAGCATACGGATTTTGCCCTCGACCCGGTTTTGCTGGAAGAACTTGAGGTGCTCCAGCGTCGCGTCCAGGCAATCCTTGCTTGTGGCGTAGGGATAGCCGGGCTTCTTTGCAGCGACGGGACCAGGCGGGATGTCCAGTGTCATGGCTAGATCGGCATGTTTCTCCAGCCATTGCAGGATCTTCAAACGGTCCTGGTCGCCGCCGATCTTGAGTGTCCCGCTGGCGATCTGATAGCCGCCGCTGTCGCAGATCAACATCGTCGTGGATCGGTCCCGCTGAGTGATAATGCAGTTCCTGGGTTGGTTCAGTGCCTGCCCTGCGGAGCTCATGACATGGCTAATCCTGAACAGTGGATTTGATTGATCAAGGAAGTTGAGATCGCCCGCGCCGACATTGGACGGCAGTTCACGTGTCCACTTCTGTGCATGGACGTCCATTGCATAGCCGGGGCTGACTGACGGCACGTAGATTGCCTGGTCCTTGGGCGTCGGGTCATTCTCGATGTGATTGGGTGGGGCGGGATATGGAGGGATTGCATGGGCAAGCCTCCGGCTGAGGTCGCTCATTGTGAACTCCAGTTTGATGAATTGGAACAGAGAGGGGGGGAGGCTTAACCTCCCCCCAGCTAGCGCGTGTGCGTTCTACTCAGCAGCGATCTTGGCGGCTTTCGTGGAAGGTCCGCGCATGGGAGCCAGACACCGGGGGTTAAGGTTCCCGTTGGCAGACATGGTCGGGATACAGACTGCGTAGCTGCCTAGGTCGTCGTCCCAGGAAAACATCAGCATGGCCGTGGTGTCTGCTCGGAGTGTCACCTTAGGGACCTTTAGGCGAAGCAACCTCTGCACGACACTGCGCAGGTCCTGCGGGCGCATATGCATTGTTGCCTCCTGCTCGCATGGCGTCGGCAGGGTCACGGCGTGCTGCTTAGCGGCATCCACGACAAACTCCACCTGACCCTTAGCCCAGATTACTCGTACGGATTGCGCCCCTGATTTCGCCGCATCCGCCTTCTTGGCGACGACGATATCGGCCAGACACTTCTCATAGAGCCCGCTCAGGTCGTCAGTTGAGAGCGCCACTTCGAACTCTGGGCTGAAGCCGTCGATATCGAGGGGCTTATGCCGTTGCAGACCTACCGACTCCCATTCGACTTCGAATTGGGCCGATGCGGTCTGCTGAGGATCGAGAGCCTCATTGGCCACACGCCAGAGGACGCCTTGTGGACCAGATGAGCTTTCACTCGCCTCAACTGTGGCCTCGTCGATCTTGGTGAAATGCACTGCGTTCGGGATTGCGAGCATTGCCATTAGCTTCTGGCTATGGTCCCGGGGCATCACCAGATCCTCTTCAGGCATTTGCAGCCCGATGACGGTTGGCCCGGGGCTGGCCCTGACCACAAGATTTGCGTCTCCGTGCTTTGCAGACACAACCAGCGTTGGGACCGACAAGGCATCACTACGCCTCAACGCCACGACGCGCTCGACCTTCAGCGTGGGACCCGCATGAGTGTCATCGACGGTGTGGTACGTGGGCGCGCCCTCTTCGACCAGCGGCCCCAGGGCCAAAGCGCGGCTGACAAATTCTGCGCGCGGGTCGCCTTGCAGGTTGAAGTCAGCACTGAAGCGCTGGGTCCATTCAGCGCGTTCGCCGTCTGGTACCGAAAGTTGCGCCAGAACTTCGAAGCTGCCTCCTGTTGCACGTCCGAAGAGCGTAAAGAGGCCTGAGAACGACAAGGGGAGATTGTTGAGAATGTAGGCGGCCTGAGTGGTGACAAGCTGATCGGCTACCCGCGTTGCCACGGCATCGGCGATGGCGGAGCGGTCATCCACGGCAACCACGGGCACCTTCCCTCGCGCTGCATGGATAACTGCCTCAAGACCGCCCGCCGCCATCACTGCGGACACGATTTCGCTAATGTCATTGTTGTGCTGACTCGTGCCAAAGCGGTTGTGAATCGACTCCAGAGCGCGTGCATACCGAGATGTCAGGGCATCGTCCCGCTGCTGGCGGAAGTCCAGGGTGTATTTTACAATCTCGGTAAACTGGCTCGCCCCGGTCCGCGCCTTAACCAGCACCTGGCGGTCGGCCTTGGTTGCTGTCAGGTTGTAGGTTGTGATCTCCTCATTGCGCTTGTCGAATTGCGCCTGAATCCAAGCCTTCATGTCGGATTGTGCATACGGTGCTAGGGTATGAAGTCCAGACAATGTAAGCATGAGCTGCGGCTTCAGCCGCATTCTGCTTGGAGGTTGCGTGACAGCGTATCGCAGAAGCGATGTGCTGCGTCACCACTGCGGGATTGGAGAGCTGAGAGGTAGCAGAGTTGGAGACGGTAAGCATTTTAGGTCCTTGGATGCGGCAGCACGGAAGTGTGCTGACGAGCGGAGGTGTCCGCTGCCTGGACCTATGAAGCCGATTGTATGCCGAACGGGCACACCACTATCCTGTCACCATATTGGTGAGCTTGCCGGAGGGGATGGTGATGGGGTTACGCCAGAAGATCTGCCTTGAGGATGGCTCGCGAGACGGGGATTTCGATTGCGAGACCATCTTGGCGATATCAAATGTTCTTTGAATATCTCCAGATCAGTCCAAGCTATTTGCTTGCTCATAAGATCGCAGCTGGCGAAACCGATAGAAATATGCACCCGGTACCGAGAGACTTCGAAATAGTCGAAAAGACCTATCGTGCCTTCGGCCCCGTTCTATTTAAGCATTTTCATGATTGGTGGGCCAATACAGCTAAATATCAGTTTGGATTAGCGCCTGACTTAGAGGCGGAGTCTTTAGCGGTATTGCAGAATGGCGGACAATTGGGAGGCCAGTTCGTCAGAGAAGCAAAGATTGCAGTAGCCCGATACCTGGATGACGTTCGGACGCGAATGCATCGACCGGCGTTGATGATTGTGGCGATGCCGGTCTATGGAGACCGGCACGCGGTTATTAGTGCCTTTAGTAATTTACTCACAGCGCACTTTGGAGATGCATCTCTGCAACCCAAGGTTGCTCCGTATCAGCCTCTAGAAAACAAGGTCCCCCAGACGAACGCGCGTCTAGCACTTCAGACATTCCAGTTGTGGGCTGGAACGCGAGCGCCGCTTCATCGAATTGGCACTCGCATGAAGCTGTCCCAAGCGTATGCCACCTCGCATGGCAAACCGGTAGGAGACGAGGCCGAGAAGCGGAGGGAAATGGTCAAAATCGTTCGTGGCTATGTTGATGATGCCTATGCCTTCGCGGAGAACGCGGCTAGAGGGCGATTTCCGTCGCGGGCATCTCTTCCCAAAGATAAGAACAGACCACGCTTTGACAGGAAGGAGTCCTATCTCCTTATCCGTGAGCATCTAAAGTGGGAACAGGAGGCCGAGCGTGAGCAGAGCAGGCAGATGTGGCCGGATAGGAAGCCGGTTGTTGGAAGCTTCCATACGATTTTTCGCGACCCGGAACACGAGATCGGACCCGCACCGAAGGTGACCAAGCGCCGGAGATAAGAACCTGAGTTGCTTCGGATCCTCAGCCCACGCTCAAGGGCTTTGGCCGCATGCAATCAAGACAGCCGTTTGGTTAGAGCAGCCTCAGCCCGCCGTTCGCGCTTTCTTTGCGCCCGCTGGGCTTTCTGCTCGGGCGTCGGTTCTAGAACCATATCGCGGTTGCGTGTCGGTCCGGAGTATAGCCCGCGTTCACCGCCTAGCTGCCTTGCGTGTTCGGTCGATGTCGCATGCTTCCCATAGTACCTGCTCGATGACCTGCACGCTGGTGCCCATGTTACGCGCCACCATGAAGACGCCGATGCCCTTGGATATCGCGCGGACTGCATAGAAGTGGCGTAGGCTGTAGAGGGTGAACTTCGCCCCCGAGCTGCTGTGCGTGAGTTTGATCGACTTCAGGAATGCGTTGAACTGGTCGGCCAGGGTGATGATTCGGCTCCCGTCCGGCATGCTGAACACAAGGGTATCCGGCTCTACGGCCCCCTTTCGTTCAAGGACCGCGTCCAGAATTTCCTTCACCTCCAGATGCGGCACGACGACACGTTCACCGGTTTTGCCTCGGACATGCAGCTGGACGTTGGTGCGCCCGTCCGTGTCACTAATGGCGACCACGTCTCGCACACGAAGGCTATTGGCTTCTCCAACCCGGAGGCCGGAAAGAGCGAGGGTCGCGACGTAGTTCAGCAGCAGCCATCGGCTGGCCTCCTGCCTGACTGTGTCGCAGTTGCCATGGTAAATTTTCAGCTGATGCCACATGCGGGAGAACTCATCGAGCGTTGGCGCTGGCCGAACTCGCTTCACTTTCGGCGCATAGGAGAAGTCGGGCAGTGGCTTTGCTCCCCGATAGCCTTGCTCCTGTGCGAATTTGAGCAGCATCTTGCCCAGCGTAACATCCCATTGGATCGTCTTGTCCGTTGGGTCCAGCTGTGCGTTCTTTGGGAGAGTGGCTTTGCCGTGGTAATAGGTCCGGCGCCACTCAACGAAGTCGCTCAGCGTCCTGTTGTCGATGGCGTCTATCGGTTTGGCGCCTGCGTACTCCCTCCAGAACTTCGCCACCCGCTTGATCTGACGGAGATTGCCGTCCTGGGTGTGCTTGGTGCTTGTGACCCGTTTGGCAGCCTTCCCCACAGCGTTGTCGCGCTCGCGCATTGCGACATACTCATCGATGACGCTGTTCAGGGTGCGTTGCTGGACAGGCAGCCCCTCTTCCAACCTGAACTGCGTCTGATGGAATAGCCGTGTCCCATCACGCTGTGCCTTGGCCCTGTCGCTGGTCTTGAGGCTCCGCCAAAGATAGCGGCCGTCACCAACTGGAATGCGGGCCTGCCAAATGCCGTTGCGGGTGAAGAGGACCAGCTTGCCCTCTTCAAGATACACCGCATCGTCCATGCGCTTTGCCTAGGAATTGCCTGCGAAACAATAGCATAGCGCCTAGGCATCGCAACTGCCTAGGATGTGCCTAGGCAATATATGACAAATAACCCATTGAAAAATAAGGCTACATTGTCCGTCCGTGACAGTGCTTGAACTTCTTGCCCGACCCGCACGGGCACGGCGCGTTGCGCGGTGAATTGCCCCAGGTGCTGGGGTCGCTCGGGTCCACCGCGGTGGAGCGCAACGACCCGGCGGTCACGCGGGTCGGCATGGCCTCCACCCCGGATTCGTAGCCGTCACCATTGGCCATCGCCATTTCCGGCGCCGGGTGGATCTCTTCCCCCTGATAGGGCTGGAACACCGGCGGCGGCGGCTCGGGGCCAAGCTCCACGCGCGCCAGGAAGCCGGTAACCTCCTCCTTCAGCTCGTCAAGCATGGCGTTGAACAGCGCGAACGCCTCGGCCTTGTACTCGTTCAGCGGGTCGCGCTGGCCATAGGCGCGCAGGCCAATGCCCTGGCGCAGGTGGTCGAGCGCCAGCAGATGGTCCTTCCACACCTTGTCGAGCAACTGCAGCAGCAGGCTCTTCTCGATGTAGCGCATCGTATCGGGGCCGAAATTCGCGGCCTTGCCGGCCATCAGCTCGTCCACCGCCCGCTCGATCCGCTCGCGGATCTGCGTCTCGTCGATGCCTTCCTCGGCCGCCCACGCCGGCACCGGCAGGTCCAGCCCGAACACCCGCTGCATATCGGCGGCCAATTCGGCAGACTGCCACTGCTCCGCATACGCCTTCTCGGGGATGCGCAGCGCCACCATGGCCGCGATCACCTCGGCGCGCATGTCGTCAATGGTCTCGCTCACCTCCTCCGCGCGCATGAACTCGCGGCGCTGGGCATACACCTCCTTGCGCTGGTTGTTCATGACGTCGTCGTATTTCAGCACGTTCTTGCGGGTGTCGAAGTTGCGCGCCTCGACCTTCTTCTGCGCCTTCTCCAGCGCCTTGTTGATCCAGGGATGAACGATCGCCTCGCCATCCTTCAGCCCCAGCTTCTGCAGCATCCCGCCCATGCGGTCGCTGCCGAAGATGCGCATCAGGTCGTCTTCCAGCGACAGGAAGAAGCGGCTGCCGCCCGGGTCGCCCTGGCGGCCGGAGCGCCCGCGCAGCTGGTTGTCGATGCGCCGGCTCTCGTGGCGCTCGGTTCCGATCACCAGCAGCCCGCCGGCACCCTTGACCACCTCGTGGTTGGCTGCCACCTCGGCGCGGATCTCCGCCGCCTTCGCCTCGCGCTCCGCCTCGTCGGCAATCCCCGCCAACTCCAGCTTCAGCCGCATCTCCACGTTGCCGCCCAGCTTGATGTCGGTGCCGCGCCCGGCCATGTTGGTGGCGATCGTCACCGCCCCCGGCGCGCCCGCCTGGCTGATGATAAGCGCCTCCTGCTCATGGAATCGCGCGTTCAGCACCTGATGCGGGATCTTCTTCTTTCTCAGCAGCGCCGAGAGATGCTCGCTCTTCTCGATCGAAGTCGTGCCCACCAGCACCGGCTGGCCGCGCCCGCGCGCCTCCTCGATCAGCCCCGCCACCGCCTCGTATTTCTCGGCGGCCGAGCGGTACACCTCGTCGTCGTTGTCCTTGCGGATCACCGGCACGTTGGTGGGAATGTCCACCACGTCCAGCTTGTAGATCTCGGCCAGCTCGTCCGCCTCGGTCAGCGCCGTGCCGGTCATGCCCGAAAGCTTCGGATACAGCCGGAAATAGTTCTGGAACGTGATCGAGGCCAGCGTCTGGTTCTCGGCCTGCACCGTCACGTGCTCCTTGGCCTCCAGCGCCTGGTGCAGCCCCTCCGAATAGCGCCGCCCCTCCATCATGCGCCCGGTGAACTCGTCGATGATCACCACCTTGTCCTGGCGCACGATGTAGTCCACGTCGCGCGAGAACAGCGTATGCGCCCGCAGCGACTGCTGCGCGTGATGCAGGATCGACACGTTGAACACGTCGTACAGATTGCCCTCGGCGATGATCCCCGCCGCGCGCAGCATCTCCTCCAGCAGTTCCGAACCCTCTTCCGTCATGTGCACGGTGCGGAACTTCTCGTCCTTCTCGTACCGGCTGGCGTCCTTCACGAACTCCGCCATCACTGCATCCACCGACCGGTACAGGTCGGAGCTGTCCTCGGCGGGCCCCGAGATGATCAGCGGCGTGCGCGCCTCGTCGATCAGGATGCTGTCCACCTCGTCCACGATCGCATAGGCGAAGTCGCGCTGGACCATGTCGTCCAGCCGATACTTCATGTTGTCGCGCAGGTAGTCGAAGCCGAACTCGTTGTTGGTGCCGTAGGTGATGTCCGCGGCATAGGCGGCGCGCCGCTCGTCCTCGCCGATGCCGTGCACGATCACGCCCACGCTCAGGCCCAGGAAGTTGTAGATCTCCCCCATCCACTCCGCGTCGCGGCTGGCCAGGTAGTCGTTCACCGTCACCACGTGCACGCCCTGGCCGGTCAGCGCGTTCAGGTACACCGGCAAGGTCGCCACCAGCGTCTTGCCCTCGCCGGTCTTCATCTCCGCCACCTTGCCGTCGTGCAGCACCATCCCGCCGATCAGCTGCACGTCGAAATGGCGCATCCCCAGCACCCGCCGGCCTGCCTCGCGAACCACCGCGAAGGCCTCCGGCAACAAATCGTCCAGCTTCGCCCCCTCGGCCAGGCGCGCCCGGAACTCGGCGGTCTTGCCCGCCAGTGCCGTATCGGACAGCGCCTGCATATCGGCTTCAAGGGCGTTGATCTGGGGCACCCGCCGCTGATACGCCTTGAGCGAGCGGTCGTTGGCGGTGCCGAACAAGGTACGGGCGATGGCAGCGAACATGAACACCCTTCCGGGACTCGCCCTAGGCGGGTCGCGCCCCTATTTGGGACACGCCCCAATTCGGGCATACACAGCGGTGCGGCCGGCGCACGCCGACCGCCCAATGCGTTGAGATAGGACTCGTCCGACCCCGGGTCAACGACCGCCGCGTGTCACATCCGTGGCAGCCCCCGCCGCACCGCCCGACAGCCGCCTCGCATCCCGCCTTGCCCCCCCAACTTGCCACCCGACTTGCCTTGTCGCGATTCCCCGCTTCGGCCATCATCCGCCCATTCTGATAAGGACTGACACCATGTCGCAGCAGCCCGGCTCCGTCCGCCTGTTCGCCGCACTCATGCTCGCCGCCGCCGCTGCCCCCGCACTGGCGCAAGCCCCCGCCACCCCAGCCCCCGCCACCCCAGCTCCCGCCACTCCAGCCCCCGCCCCTGCCGCCACCTCGCGCCCGGCCGACCCAGTCGTGGCGCGCGTCAACGGCACCGAGATCCGCCTCAGCGACGTCTCCGAAGCCGCCCAGCAACTCCCCGCCGAAATGCGGACCATGCCGCCGGCCATGCTATTCCCGCTCCTGGTCGACAAGCTGGTCGACGAAGTCGCCGTGGTCGAACTCGCCCGCAAGCGCGGCCTGCACCAGGAACCCGCGGTCGCCCGCCAGATGGCCCGCGCCCAGGACCAGGCACTGCAGCGCGCCCTCATCAGCCGCGAGGTCGGGCCGGACGTCACCGAGGAGAAGCTGCGCGCCCGCTACGAAAGCGAGATCGCCGGCAAGCCCGGCACCGAGGAGGTGCACGCCCGCCACATCCTGCTCGGCAGCGAGGCCGACGCCAAGGCGGTGATCGCCGAGCTGAAGAAGGGCGCCGACTTCGCCGCCCTCGCCAAGGCCCGCAGCGCCGACAAGGGCTCCAGCGACGGCGGTGACCTCGGCTTCTTCAAGAAGGCCGACATGGTGCCGGAATTCGCCGAGGCCGCCTTCGCGCTCAAGCCCGGCCAGATCACCGAAACCCCGGTAAAGACCCAGTTCGGCTGGCACGTCATCCGCCTGGAGGAACGCCGCACCGCCCCGCCGCCCGCCTTCGAGGAGGCCTATGACGGCCTGCGCACCAAGGCCATCCAGGAAGGCGTGGACGAGGTCCTCAAGGAAGCCCGCGCCGGCCTCAACGTCCAACGCTTCAACATGGACGGAACCCCCCGCCGCGCCACCGACAACGCGGAGCCGCCGCCGGCGCCCGCCAAGCGGCCGTAACCCGGGACAAAGGCAGGGGGCGTCGCCCCCTGGACCCCCAGCAGGGGCCGAGCCCCTGCACCTCACCAACAATCATAAGCGCGGGGCAACTTCCCTGCCCACGAAACGCCCCCAACGTAACGCCCGGGAGAGAAGCACCCCATGGCCACCGCCGTCTCGCCGCTAGCCGTTCCGCTTCCCGAACTGCCCCCCATCGCCGGAATCCGCCTCGGCGCCGCCGTCGCCGGCATCCGCTACACCACCGGCCGCACCGACCTGGTGATGGCCGAGATGGCCACCGGCACCACCGTCGCCGGCGTCTTCACCACCAGCAAATGCCCCGGCGCCCCCATCGACTGGTGCCGCGCCGCCCTCGCCGGCGGCCGCGCCCGCGCCGTCGTCATCAACGCCGGCAACGCCAACGTCTTCACCGGCCGCGCCGGCGCCGAAGCCACCAAACTCTCCGCGCAGGCCGCCGCCACGCTCGTCGGCTGCCCGGCGGATCAGGTCTTCGTCGCCTCCACCGGCGTCATCGGCGAGGTCCTGCCCCACGAAAAGCTCACCGCCGCCCTCCCCGCGCTCCACGACGGCCTTGCCGCCGACGGCTGGGAAGCCGCCGCCCGCGGCATCATGACCACCGACACCTTCCCCAAGGGCTCCACCCGCACCGCCTCCATCGGCGGCACCGAAATCCGCATCAACGGCATCGCCAAGGGCAGCGGCATGATCGCGCCCGACATGGCCACCATGCTCTGCTTCATCTTTACCGACGCCAAGATCCCCGCCGACCTGCTCCAGTCCATGCTTTCCAAGGGCGTGCAGACCAGCTTCAACTGCACCACCGTCGACAGCGACACCTCCACATCGGACACCGTCCTCGTCTTCGCCACCGGCGCCGCCGATCATGCCCCCGTCCCCCCCGAAGGCGGCGCCGTTCTCAAGGACTTCGCCCGCGCCCTCAACGAAGTCCTGCTCGACCTAGCGCTCCAGGTCACCCGCGACGGCGAAGGCGCCCAGAAGCTCATCCGCATCGACGTCACCGGCGCCACCACCGCGAAATCCGCCAGGCGCATCGGCATGGCCATCGCCAACTCTCCCCTGGTCAAGACCGCCATCGCCGGCGAGGACGCCAACTGGGGCCGCATCGTCATGGCCGTCGGCAAGGCCGGCGAACCCGCCGACCGCGACAAGCTTTCCGTCGGCGTCGGCGGCACCTGGATGGCCCGCGACGGCACCGTCATCCCCGGCTACGACGAAACCCCCGTCGTCGCCCACATGAAGGGCCACGAGGTCGAAATCGCCGTCGACATCGGCCTCGGCCGCGGCAAAGCCACCGTCTGGACCTGCGACCTCACCCACGGATACATCGACATCAACGGCAGCTATCGGAGCTGAGCCGCTGCCCCTCACTATCCGCATCGCCACCACCGCCGACCGACCGGCACTGGACGAACAGGAACAGCTGCTGAACCTGTTCGAGGAACCCTTCTCCCACGACCGCCGGCTCTGTCCGTCGTCGAATGCTTTGAGACGGCGGAGGCGTTTGGCTAACGGAGGTTCTGGCCCATCGGGTTGGAAGGTTAGGCGGCGTGTTGGTAGTGGATCAAGCGCCGTTGCTGGATGGTCTGGCGCTTGATGCGTTCGCGCTCGAGCAGGATGGCCTGGCCCCGACCGAAGTAGACATCGGCCGGGGTCAGGTTGCGCAGGCTCTCGTGGCAGCGCTGGTGGTTGTAGTGCTCGACGAAGGTCTCGATCTGGGCCTCGAGGTCTCCGGGCAGATAGTAGTTTTCCAGCAGGATGCGGTTCTTCAAGGTCTGGTGCCAGCGCTCGATCTTGCCCTGGGTCTGCGGGTGGCAGGGCGCCCCCCGGACATGGCTCATGGCCTGTTCATCCAGCCATTTGGCCAAGTCGTCGGCGATGTAGCAGGGCCCGTTGTCGGACAGCAGGCGTGGTCGGTGCCGCACGCGGGCCTGTGTGCAGCCCGAGGCGGTGAGCGCCATCTCCAGCGTGTCGGTCACATCGCTGGCAGCCATGCTGGTGCACAGCTTCCAGGCGATGATGTACCGAGAGAAGTCGTCGAGCACGGTGGAGAGATAGAACCAGCCCCAGCCGATGACCTTGAGGTAGGTGAAGTCAGTCTGCCACAGCTGGTTGGGTGCGGTGGTCTTGGTGTGGAATTCGTCGGCCGCCTTGACCACGATGAAGGCGGGGCTGGCGATCAGGTCGTGCGCCTTGAGCAGGCGGTAGACCGAGGCTTCCGAGACGAAATAGCGCTGCCGGTCGGTGAAGCGCACGGCGAGTTCGCGCGGCGACAATTCGGGTTCGGCCAGGGCGAGATCGACGATCTTGCCGCGCGTCGCCTCCGGGATGCGGTTCCAGACGCGCGCGGGCCGGCAGGGCCGGTCGGCCAGGGCTTCGGGCCCGCCACGCTGGTAGCGGTCGTACCAGCGATAGAAGGTGGCCGGCGGCACGCCCAGTTGGCGCAGCGTGCGGCGCGCGGGCAAATGAGACTGCTCGACGAGGCGGATGATTTCGAGCTTTTCGGCGGCGGGGTATCTCATGCGCGGTCGTCCCCAGCCGCGATCATGCTTTTTTTCAGCAGGCGCAGTTCGAGTGCCTGTTCGGCCACGACCTCCTTCAGGGCGCGGGCTTCGTGGCGGAGTTCCTTGACCTCGTCGGTCGTGGCGGCGCGGGCGGTGTCGCCGGCCAGGCGACGCTTCCCGGCTTCGAGGAACTCCTTGGACCAGGCGTAGTACAGGCTCTCGGCGATGGCCTCGCGGCGGCACAGCGCTGCGATGCTTTCCTCACCACGCAGGCCTTCGAGGACGATGCGGATCTTGTCCTCGGCTGAGTGGTGCTTGCGGGTGGCGCGGCGGATGTCGCGCACCACCTTCTCGGCAGGCAGCTTGGCAGAGGGGGCGGAGGATTTCTGGCTCATCTTCACTCTCCTGGGGTTACGATGAGCCAGAAATCCTCCGTTCCTCAACCACGACGTGCTGTCTCATGGATGCTGACGCCGGACACGCCGGCTCGACCGCGCCGGCGGCGCGGCGGCGATGGACCGCCTGTTCCAGCGCGTGGCCGAATGCAACGGCGCCATCCTGGTCGCCGACCTCGACGGCGCCGTCATCGGCCACATGGTCCTCACCTTCGAACAGCACGGCGCCTTCGTCCGCGAGGAACTGCGCCCCCACGCCTACGTCGCCGACCTCTTCGTTCGCGAAGCCCATCGCGGCCAGGGCATCGGCACCGCGCTGCTCGCCGAAGCCGAACGCCTCGCCATCGCCCGCGGCGTCCCCCGCCTCTATATCGGCGTCCTCTCCGGCAACGACCGCGCCGAACAGGCCTACCGCCGCTTCGGCTTCAGGCCCTACGCCCTGGAACTCTCCAAGGATCTGCCGCCGCTCGGCGCTGCCCCCGACGAAGCCTAGTGTTCCGATCCTGACGCTCCCCTCCTGAGCGTCGGGCAAATCGGCACACAAAATCAAAGGCTGGTGTTGCGGCCCGATGGCACTATCCGTCGGAGTTGCAACACTAGTTCCGCCGCTCCACCACGAACGCCGCAAGCTCGCGCAACAGCCGCGCATCCTCGCCGAAGCTCTCCAGATGCGCCGCCGCCTGCCGCGCCAGCACCTCGGCCTGCGCCCGCGCCCGCTCCACGCCCCACACCGCCACCAGCGTCGCCTTGCCCTGCGCCACGTCCTTGCCCGCGGTCTTGCCCATCTCCTCCGCCGTGCCCACCACATCCAGCACGTCGTCGGCAATCTGGAACGCCGCACCCATGTCCCGGCCATAGGCCGCCAGCAGGTGCCGCTGGTGCAGCGGCGCGCGGCCCAGCATCGCTCCCGCCTCGGCGCTGAACTGGATCAGCCGCCCGGTCTTCAGCGCCTGCATCCGCGCGATCGTCTCGGCCCCCAGATCCCGGCCATTGCCCAGCATGTCGATCATCTGCCCGCCGCACATGCCCAGCGCGCCCGCCGCGTGGCTCATCGCCAGCACCAGCTCCACCCTCGCCTCTGCGCTGGAATGCGTATCCGCCTCCGCCAGCACCTCGAACGCGCGAGCCTGCAGCGCATCACCGGCCAGGATCGCCGTTGCCTCGTCGAACGCGCGGTGCGTGCTGGGCTTGCCCCGCCGCAAATCGTCGTCGTCCATCGACGGCAGGTCGTCATGCACCAGCGAATACGCGTGCACCATCTCCACCGCCGCGGCCACCCGCGCCGCACAGCGCCGGTCCACGCGGAACAGCGCCGCTCCCTCCATCACCAGGAACGCGCGCATCCGCTTGCCCCCGCCCAGCGCGGCATAGCGCATCGCCTCGCACAGCCTTGCCTCGTCGCCCTCAACGGCTGGCAACAGGTCGTCCAGCGCCTCCGCCACTTCGGCGGCCACATCGCGAAGCGCGGCCTCAAGGGTCAGGCCCGGCATTGTCGCTGTCATCGCCCGCCTACTCCGAACCACCGAGCGACAGGCTGCCATCGCCCGCCACGACGATCGCCTGCACCCGCGCCTCCGCCTCGGCCAGCTTCGCCTCGCAATGCCGCCGCAGCAGCGCCCCGCGCTCATACGCGCCGATCGCATCCTCCAGCTTCTGCTGCCCGCCCTCCAGCCCGCGCACGATCCGCTCCAACTCGGCCAGCGCGTCCTCGAAAGACATGCCGGCAATGTCGGGCGCGGTGGCCCCGTCCTTGGCTTGTTCCTGGGTCTTGGATGCGGCGGACATTCCTATCCTCCTCCGGTCTGCAAGCGGCTGTGGTAGCGGTTCCGGCGATCAAGGCCAAGCGGCCTCGGCCAATCCTTGCTCACCCCTCCAGCAGCACCCGCACATGCGCCGCCGCCAACTCCGCCAGGGCGTCCAGGTCGTAGCCGCCCTCCAGCAACGAAACCAGCCGCCCCTGGCAGTGCCGCCGCGCCACCTCCAGCAACTGCCCGGTCAGCCAGGCGAAATCCGCCGTCTCCACCCGCAGCTGCGCCAGAGGGTCCGCCTTGTGCGCGTCGAACCCCGCCGACACGATCAGCAACCCCGGCGCGAACCGCTCCAGCGCCGGCAGCAGCAGATACTCCCATGCATCGCGGAACGCCGCCGAGCCCGAGCCGGGCGCCAGCGTCGCGTTCACCACGTTGCCCACCCCGCTCTCATGCGCGCCGCCCGTGCCGGGATAGCAGGGGAACTGGTGCGACGAGGCATAGAACAGCGTCGGATCGGCCTCGAAGATGTGCTGCGTGCCGTTGCCGTGGTGCACGTCGAAATCCACCACCGCCACCCGCTCCACCCCCCAGCGCGCCTGCGCGTGCCGGGCGGCCACGGCGGCATTGGCGAACAGGCAGAACCCCATCGGCCGGTCGCGCTCGGCATGGTGCCCGGGCGGGCGGGCGGCCACGAACACATGCTTCGCCCAGCCCTCCATCACCGCATCCACCGCCATCACCGCGCCCCCGGCCGCGCGCAGCGCCGCCTCCCGGCTGCCATGGCTCATCATTGTGTCCGCATCCAGCGCCACCAGCTCGCCCGGCTCGGGCGCCACCTCCAGTATCGCCTTCACGTATTCCGCCGGGTGCACCCGGCAAAGCTGCTCCTCGCTCGCCCGCGGCGCCAAATCCCGCAGCAAACTGGAAAAACTGTTGTGCTCCAGCGCCTGCAACACCCGCCGCAGCCGGTCCGGCCGCTCCGGATGATACGGCCCGGTGTCATGATCCAGGCACGCGGGATGCGTGATCAGTGCCACGGTCATGCAGGCTCCTCGCGCTTGCGGATGACAAAGCTGAACACGCCCAACTCCTCGCTCCACGCCACCAGCGCATGCCCGGTCTCGCGGCAGAAGGCCTGGAAGTCGGCCACCGCCGCGCGGTCGGTGGCCAATACCCGCAGCCGCTCCCCCGCCGCCATCCCGCGCAGCGCCCGGTTCGCCCGCAGCACCGGCAACGGACAGTTCAAACCCTTCACATCCAGCAGCGTCTCGCTCATCCCGCCATCCTGCGACGCGCAGGCAGCCCTCGGCAAGCGCCGCCATCGCCCGCAAGCGGGCGTGTATTGAGCCGGAATCCGCGCCGGCGCACACTGCTCCCATGAACAGCAGCGCCACTCCCGACCTCCCCCCTTACGACTTCCGCATCGGCATCGACCTCGGCGGCACCAAGACCGAAATCGCCGCCCTCGCCCCCGACGGCACCCTGCTGCACCGCCACCGCACCGCCACCCCCCACGGCTACCCCGCCGCACTCGCGGAAATGGCCGACATGGTCCACGACCTCGAATCCCGCATGGGCGGCCGCGGCAGCGTCGGCGTCGGCATCCCCGGCGTCATCAGCCCCGAAACCGGCCTGGTCAAGAACGCCAACACCATCGCCCTGAACGGCCACCCCTTCGACCGCGACCTCGCCGCCCTGCTCGCCCGCGAAGTGCGCGTCGAAAACGACGCCAACTGCTTCGCCCTCTGCGAAGCCGCCGACGGCGCCGGCGCCGGCGCCGGCGTGGTCTTCGGCGTCATCCTCGGCACCGGCTGCGGCGGCGGCATCGTCGTGGACGGGCGCGTGCTGCGCGGCCGCAACCACATCACCGGCGAATGGGGCCACAACCCCCTCCCCTGGCCGCGCTCCGATGAATTGCCCGGGCCGCTATGCTGGTGCGGCCACCACGGCTGCATGGAAACCTGGGTCGCCGGCCCCGCCCTGGCCCGCGACTGCGACGGCCCCGAGGCCCGCGACGCCACCGGCATCCCCGTCCGCGCCGCCGCCGGCGAACCCGCCGCCCAACAAGCCCTCGCCCGCCACGCCGACCGCCTCGCCCGCGGCCTCGCCGTCGTGGTCAATATCCTCGACCCCGATATCATCGTCCTCGGCGGCGGCCTGTCCAACATGGCCCACCTCTACACCGAGGTGCCAAAACTGATGACCCCCCACGTCTTCTCCGACTTCGTCCGAACCCCGGTGGTCAAAAACCAACACGGCAACTCCTCCGGCGTCCGAGGCGCCGCCTGGCTCTGGCCACCGCCGAAAGGCGAGTAGGAAGGAATCTTCTTTTTGTGAACAAAAAGAAGCAAAAAAACTTTATCCAATTCAAAAAACCCTAACCAGCGCCTTCAATAGTCCCGCCACACCCAAACCCGACCTCAAGCCCAGCCCCCTCCCTTGCCTTGCTTCTCCATAACTCTGTGCCTCTGTGGCAATCTTCTTCTTGCTTCTTTCCTTGCCTTCAGCCTCACGCACCCTCCAGACCCCGCACCCGGAATCTCCCCTTGCCGCGATACCTAAAGTTAGATATAACGACTAAATGTTAGGAACGCGCCTCACCCCGGCCCACCAGATGGCCGCCCTGCGCACCGCACCCGAGGGGGACAAGGCGCGCGCACGCCTGCCCGGAATCCTGGAGGTCCTGCTCCTCGCCCTCATCGCCAGCCTTTTCGGCCGCGTCGAGCCCCTCGCCCGCCGATGGCAGCAAGGTGCATGTCCCCTGCCCATGCCCATCCAGGCGCGAACCCTTCCGGTCACCTCGCTCTGCATCCCCCAGCACAGCCGCGCCGCCCACGCCGACGCCATCGTCCTGCATCGCTTCCCCGACTGGATCCTGCGCGGCCCTCCGGCGCGCCGCATCACCGCCGCCAAAACCCCGTGCCGCCGCCAGCGCCGTGCGAACCCCTGCCCTGCACGCGCCCCTCCACCCCCGCGCATTTCCCCTCTCCCATCGGTCACGAAACCACGCCCAACCGGGCGCGGACCGGCGCGCCCATCATCGTCCCGCCTCCGCAACTATCGGCGCGCCGCCCTGTTCCCCTCGCCGCGCACCCCGGATACAACCATCCGATGGAACCCTGTCCGGCCCTGTGTCGCGACTGCGGCGCCGACCCCGGCGCGGCCCCCACATGCCCCGCCTGCGGCCACCGCCGCATCGTCCGACACCCGGAACTACTCACTCTCACCATCGCCCATGTCGATTGCGACGCCTTCTACGCCAGCGTCGAAAAGCGCGACCGTCCGGAACTGACGGCCCGCCCGGTCATCGTCGGCGGCGGCGTCCGCGGCGTCGTCTCCGCTGCCTGCTACATCGCCCGCATCTACGGCGTGCGCAGCGCCATGCCGATGTTCAAGGCGCTGAAGGCCTGCCCCGACGCCGTCGTCATCAAGCCCGATTTCAGCAAATACACCACCGCCGCCCGCCAGATCCGCGCGCTGATGGAGCGCCTCACCCCTCTCGTCCAGCCCCTCTCCATCGACGAGGCCGTCCTCGACCTCGCCGGCACCCAGGCCCTCCACGGCGCCCCGCCCGCCGCCGTCCTCGCCCGCTTCGCGCTGGATGTCGAACGCGAGGTCGGCGTCACCATCTCCATCGGCCTCGCCCGCAACCGCCTCATGGCCAAGATCGCCGCCGGCCGCGACAAGCCCCGCGGCTTCTGCATCATCGGCAAGGAAGCCCCCGCCCTTCTCGCCCCCGAACCCGTCCGCCTGCTCCCCGGCATCGGTCCCGCCATGGCCCGCAAGTTGGAATCGATGGGCATCACCAAGCTCGCCCATCTCCAGGCCATCGACGAAACCACCGCCCGCCGCCGCCTCGGCGACGACGGCCCCGCCCTGGTCCAACGCGCAAGCGGCCAGGACAGCCGCCTCGTCCACCCCGACCGCGACACCAAGTCGATCAGCGCCGAGACCACCTTCAACACCGACCTCGCCGACCAGCCCGCGCTGGAAAGGGAACTCTGGCGCCTCTCCGAAAAGCTCGCCACCCGCCTGCGCCAGTCCGACTACGCCGCCGCCGGCGTGGTGCTGAAACTCAAGACCTCGGCCTTCGCCAGCCGCACCCGCACCCAGCGCCTGCCCCACCCCACCCGCCTGCCCGACCTGCTGTTCACCACCGCCCGCACCATGCTGGCCCGCGAAATCGACGGCACCGCCTACCGCCTCATCGGCATCGGCGCCCAACCCCTGGCCCCCGCCGCCACCGCCGACCCTCCGGACCTCGCCGACCCCACCCAACCCAAACGCACCGCCGCCCAGTCGGCCATCGATGCCCTGCGAGCAAAGTTCGGCGCCAAGGCGGTAGTACGCGGGCGGGGATTCACATAGAAAGAATGTTCTTTTTCAAAAAAAGAACCAAAAAACTTCTACCCATCAGGCCCGGCTCTAGCCCGCGGCAAATGGTCAAAAGTCTTTTTGCTTCTTTTTCTTCAGAAAAAGAAGATTCTTCTTTCCTTGCCTGTCAGCACCCAGGCTTCGGCACCGTCAGCTCGCTCAACTTGCCTGACAGCACATAGTCGCCGAAATCCATGTTGATCTGGTCGGCGATGCCATTATCCCAGTACCGCATGCCCACCTCGTATTCCGGCTGCTGCTGGTTGCCTTCGCGCGGAAAGAACGCCACCCGCACACGGGTGCTCGGCAGCGCCGACAGCACCGGCCAAGCCGGAACGGGCGACGGCTTGTTCCATCCGGTGATCGCCACCGTGCTGTCCTGCGCGCCATCGGCGCTGGTGCCGTCGAACAGCGGCACCGCGATGAACCGCTTGCCGTCGCGCGCCGCCGCCAGGATCGCCTCGGTATGCGCCATCGGGAACATCGTCCCGGCCGGCAGCTTGCGCGTGGTATCCACAGGCTGGTTATAGGTCGCCAATCCCGGGCCGCCGACCTTCTCCAACTCGGCGGAGCCGGCAAGGTCGAGGGCCACGGCGTCATCGGTGGACTGGCGCATGCGAAAACGCAGCTTCAGCCCGTCCTTGCTTTCCCACGTCGTGTAGTCGGAGGTCAGGTCCACGTCGGTGCCGTCGCGGCCGGTGATCGTAATCGCCAGTCGCTGGTGCACCGCCCACGCATCGCAGGCATCGATGACCTCATAGGCCATCACTCCGCTGGCGGCGATCACGTTGCCGCGCGAGGTCTCCATCTCAAGCTTGTAGGCCGCGCGATGGGCGGCCAGTTCGGCCGTGGCGGCGGCCAGGGGCGTGGCCACGAGGGCGGCGCAAAGGGCCAGGGCGGAAAGGCGCATTCAGGACAACTCCGGGCAGACTGTGCCGACCATACGTTTCCCGCGTGCTGCACGCCAGCATGGCTCAGGGGGTGAACATCACTGTGACCCCTGTGACCCGGGCGAGCACCGCACCGTCCGGCCGGATTTCCACCCTCGCCAGCCGCCGCACCGCCTGGTTGCCATCGCCCGTCCGCACCATGATGCCCGCGATGCACGGCAGCACCGGCATCGTGGCCCCGGCCAGCAACAAGCTGGCCGCCGCCGGCGGCAGCACGCGCACGACCGCGCCCGGCATCGCGAGCGCATACCCGCCCGCCGGGTCGGGCGACAGCGGCAACCCCGCCGCCCGGGCCAGCCGCGCGGCGAACCCGGCCGGCGGGTCGGCAGCCACCACAATCCCGTGCAGGGCGGTTGCCCCGTTGGCATGGCTCAGGAACCGCTCCTGCCAGACCAGTTGGGGCGTCATCTGCCGCAACATCTGCAAGCGCGGATCGGCGTCCGCCAGCGGAATGCGGACGAACTCGGCCTGTGGTCCCTCTGGCGCCAGCGGATCGACAGGGCGGCTGGACCGGGCGAGACTGGCCGCGAACCCCGCCCGGCCCAGCCGCGCCAGCGCCGCCTCCTCGTCATCGATGGTCAGGGTGAGCACATGGATACCAGTATGGCGGGCCAGGAAACGGGCCAGCGTGGCGCTGGGCCGCGCCGGGTCGATCGTCGCCAGCAGCTCGATATATCCCTGGCGCAGCATGATGTTGCGGTTGCCGGTACCGGTGGGCACCCCGCCCGCCATGTGCGCCGCCAGCGGCTGCACCGTGAAGCCGAGCGCCTGCCACTCATCCGCCGCCACCCCGAGGTCGGGCACGGCCACGCCGACATGGTCAAGCCCGACAGCACAGCCGCTCATGGCGCCGCTTCGAACTTCTCCAGGTGCCATTCGGCCGGCTCCCGCGCCGCCTCGGCATACCAGCGATCCACCAGCGGATGCGCCCGCACTGCCGCGCAATAGGCTTCCGCCCCGGCGGACAGTCCCGGCCGATAGGTCAAAAACCGCGCAACCACCGGCGCATACATCACGTCGGCATTGGTGAACGCGGCCCCGAACAGGAACGGCCCGCCCTGCCCGAAGCGCGCGCGCGTATCCGTCCACAGCGCATCGATGCGGGCGATGTCAGCGAGAGCCCCGTCGGCGCCTCCCTTCCCGGCCGCCCCCAAGCGGAACAGGCTCATCGGCATCGCCATCCGCAACTCGCGAAAACCGGCATGCATCTCCCCCGCAATCGCCCGCGCATGCGCCCGCGCCACCCGGTCGGCGGGCCACAGCGCGGGGAAAAGCTCGGCGCAGTATTCGCAGATCGCCAGGCTCTCCCACAGCTTCGCCCCCTGGTGCTCAAGGTACGGCACCGTGCCCCCGGGGCTGACCGCCTTCACCCCCGGAGTCGCGCCGCCAGCCAGCGGAATCACCACCTCGGCGACATCCAGCCCCGCCAGCTTCACCGGCAGCCAGCCGCGCAGCGACCAGGAGGAATAGCGCTTGGTGCCGATGTACAGCGAGCCCTCGCTCATGCCAGCACCTCCTGGTTCACCACGTTCTCGCGCTCCGGCCGTCCGTCGATCGCGCTGAGGATATTGCGCACGCAGGCCACCGCCATCCGGTCCAGCGCCTCCTGCGTCACGCCGGCCATGTGCGGGGCGAGGATAACGTTCGGCAGGTCGAAAAGCGGGCTTTTCGGCGCCGGTTCGGTCGCGAACACGTCGAGCCCGGCACCGGCCAGCTTGCCGCCCGACAGCGCCGCATGCAGCGCCGCCTCGTCGATGATGCCGCCGCGCGCCGTGTTCACCAGGAACGCGCCGGGCTTCATCCGCGCCAGCCGGGCGGCGTTGAACATGCCGATGGTGTCGGGCTTCTTGGGACAGTGGATGCTGACGAAGTCGGCACGCGCCAGCGCGGCGTCGAGGTCCGGCGCCGGTGTGCAGCCGCGGGCGCGGATCATGTCCTCGGCCACGAACGGGTCATGCACCAGCACCTCCATCTCCAGCGCCAGGCAACGCGCCGCCAGTCGCGTGCCGATGCGCCCGAAGCCGACGATCACCAGCGTCTTGCGGTACAGGTCGAACATCCGGTGCTGGTACTTGTCGGCCCAGCGCCCCTCGCGCACCACGCGGTCCTGGGCGAATCCCTGGCGGGCGAGGAAGAACATGAAGAACAGCGCCTGCTCGGCCACGCTCACCGAGTTGGCGGTGCCGGCGATGAACAGCGGAATGCCGCGGGCGGTCAGCGCCGGCACGTCCACGGCATCGTAGCCCACGCCGATGCGGCCGACGACTTCCAGATGCGGGGCGGCGGCCACGGCGGCGGCGGGGAATGGGCGGCCCCACAGCGCCACACCGCTGGCGGTGGCGAGTTCGGCGTGGAAGTCCTCGGTGGAAAGCTCCGGCCCGAACGGCACGGCCTCCACATCGTCGCGGCCCTCCAGCACATTCCAGCCGGCACGCGCCATCTCGGTGGGCAGCAGGATTTTCTTGCGGTTCACGGCCATCGCCTTGGTCCTCCCGGTTCGCGGCGGGAGGGTGCGGCCGTTGCGGGCATGTGCGCAAGACGGGGCTTGGCGCCAGCCGCGATTTTCACCGCGTGGCGACCTGCTCCTCGCGCACCGCCGGCCGGGCGGACTGGGGGGCAGGGGACGCCGGGCGCGGCGCCCGGCGCAGCAGCAGAAGCATGGCCAGCGACGGGAAGGTCAGGTAGCTCAACAGCCGGAAATCGTTGTTGTAGGCGATGATCAGCGCCTCGCGGCTGATGGCGCGGTTGAGCAGCACCGCGCCGCGCGTGGTGGTCGGGTCCAGCATGTCGCCGGCCAGTGTCGGGTCGTGCAGCGGGCGGGCGAACGACGTGACGGTGGCGGCCAGCCCGGCATGCGACGCCTGCATGCCCTGGGCGAGCATGAAGGATGTCACCGAGATGCCAGCCGCCGCGCCGATGTTGCGGGCCAGCGCCTGCAGCGCCGCCGCGTCGCCGCGGAACTGCGCCGGCAGGGTGGTGAAGGCCAGCACCGTCAGCGGGTTGAATATGCAGCCCATGCAGAAGCCCTGGATCACCATGCCGGTGACCAACGCCCGGGGCTGGATGTCCGGCGTCCAGGTACTCATGTCGCGCAGTGCCCAGCCGAGCAGCACCAGGCCGAAGCCGATCATCAGGCGCTGGTCCACGCGGGTGCCGAGCCGGCCGGCGATCAGCATGGCGCACACCGTGCCAAGGCCGCGCGGCGCCAGCAGCAGCCCGGTCTCGGACACCGGATAGCCTGCCAGGTTCTGCAGGTAAGGTGCCAATAGGGCGGAGCTGGACAGGAGGATCGCCATGGTGAAGCACATCATCACCAGCCCCGCCGTGAAGTTCCTGTCGCGGAAGATGGTCGGCGGGATGAACGGCTTCTGCGCGGTGAACATGTGCACCAGGAACAGGAAGAAGCCGAGCCCGGCCAGCACCGCCTGGGCGATGATCTCGGTGGAGTCGAACCAGTCCTCGGTCTGGCCGCGGTCGAGCATCAGCTGGAACATGCCGACCGCGAGCGCCAGCGCCGCGAATCCGGTCCAGTCGAAGCGCAGGTCGGGCTTGACCGGCGGCTTGGGCATGAAGATCGCCAGCCCCGTGACCGCCAGGATGCCGAAGGGCAGGTTCACGTAGAACACCCAGCGCCAGGAATAAGCGTCGGTGAGATAGCCGCCCAGCGTGGGGCCCATGATGGGGCCGACCATCACGCCGATGCCGAAGATCGCCATCGCCTGGGCGCGCTGCTCGAAGGGAAAAATGTCGAGCATGGTGGCCTGGGACAGCGGCACCAGGGCGGCGCCGGTCATGCCTTGCAGCACGCGAAACAACACCATCTGCTCCAGCGACTGCGCCATGCCGCACAGCATGGAGGTGACGGTGAACCCGACGAGGCAGGCGATGAACAGATTCTTGCGCCCGTAGCGCTGCGCCAGCCACCCCGCCGGCGCGGTCATGATCGCCGAGGCGACGACATAGGAGGTGAGCACCCAGGTGGTCTGGTCGAGCGAGGTGTTCAGGCTGCTCTGCATGTACGGCAGCGCCACGTTGGCGATGGTGGAGTCGAGCACGTTCATCATCGTCGCCATCATGGCGCAGCCGGCGATGAATACGCGGTGGCGAACCGGGGAGCTCACGTCAGTGCGGAATCAGCGCGAAGGCGCGGCCACCGCGCGCGCCGCCTCCGCCTGCGTGCCAGCGCCAGTGGGCACGATCGCGGGCTTGCCCGGCGGCGCCGCCGGGGCCGGGTTGCGCGCGGGACCAGGCGCAGTGACGCGGCGCATCAGCAGGACCAGGATCATGCAAGGCACGGCCACCAGGCTCATCATCCGGAAGTCGTTGCTGTAGGCAATGATCATGGCCTCCCGGTTGATGATCTGGTCGAGCAGAACCGCGCCGCGGCGCGTGGTCGCGTCCAGCAGATCGGCCGCCCCGTCCTGGCCCGGCAGCGCGCGCGTGAACGGCGTGAACGTCGCTGCCAACCCGGCATGGGACGCCTGGATCCAGTGCGACAGGGAGAAGGTGGTGATCGAGATGCCGATCGCCGCCCCGATGTTGCGCCCCAGGCTCTGCACCGCGGCGGCGTCGCCGCGCAGGGGGGCGGGCAGGGTGGAGAACGAGACGACGGTCACCGGGTTCCAGATCAGGCCCATCGCCGCGCCCTGCACCAACATCATCGCCACCAGCCATTGCGGGCCGATATCGGGCGTCCACGTACTCATGTCATAGAGCGTGAAGCTGAGCATGGTGAGGCCGACCGCGATCAGCTTGCGCTGGTCGGTGAACGGGCCCAGGCGCGAACACACCAGCATCGCCGCCATCGTGCCGAAGCCGCGCGGGGCCAACAGCAGCCCGGCATCGGCGACCGAATAACCGGACATGCGCTGCAGGTAGGGCGCCAGCAGGGTCGAGCTGGACATCATCACCGTGTTGCTGGCGAACATCACCAGCATGGCCGCGGTGAAGTTGCGGTCGTTGAACAGCGCCCGCGGGATGAAGGGCTTGGGAGCGGTCAGCATGTGAACGATGAACAGGTACACGCCGAGCAGCCCCAGCACGCCGCAGGCGATGATCTCGCTGGAGGTGAACCAGTCCTTCAGCTGCCCCCGGTCCAGCATCAGTTGCAGCGCGCCCACCCCCAGCGCCAGCACGCCGAAGCCGGTCCAGTCGAAGCGCAAACCCTCCTGGGCGGAGGTGCGTGGCATCAGCGCCGCCAGCCCGAGGGAGGCGGTGATGCCCAGCGGCACGTTCACGTAGAACACCCAGCGCCAGTGGAACCATTCGGTCAGGTAGCCGCCGAGCGTCGGCCCCATGATCGGCCCGATCATCACGCCCATGCCGAAATAGGCCATCGCGCGCGCGCGTTGCTCGGCGGGGTAGATGTCGAGCATCGTGGCCTGGGACAGTGGAACCAGCGCCGCGCCAAATGTGCCCTGGATGACGCGGCAGGCGATCATCTGTTCGAGCGACTGTGCGGCACCAGCCAGAACGGTGGTGCAGGTGAAGCCGAGTATGCAGGTGAGGTACAGCCGCTTGCGGCCGAACCGGTGCGCCAGCCACCCCACCGGCGCCGTCATGATCGCCGAGACGATGATGTAGGACGAGATGACCCAGGTGATCTGGTCGCGCGTGGCCGAAAGGCTGCCCTGCATATAGGGGAGTGCGACGATCGAGATGGTGGAGTCCAGCACCACCATCAGCACGCCCATCATGCAGAAGATGCTGATCAGGCCGCGATGGCGAACAGCGTCGCTCATCTCATTCAGCCGGCGTGGTGGCACGGGCCGCGGCACCTTCGGCCGCGGCGGGCGCGGCGGCGGCCGGGCGCGCTGCCTGGTTGGCCGGCGCGTTGGTCGGCGGTCGCCGCATGAACGGCAGCAGCAGCAGGGGCGGGATCACCATGAAGCACATCATCCGGTAGTCATTGGCGTAGGCGATGATGTGGGCCTCGCGGGTGATGATGCTGTCGAGCAGGCCGGCGCCCTTGGCGGTCGCCGGATCGAGCAGGCGCGAAGCTGCGTCGCCTTGCTGCAGCATCCGGTTGAACGGCGTGATGCCGGCCGCCATGTCGGCATGCGACACCTGGGTGCTTCGTGCCAGCGAGAACGAGGTGATGGCGACGCCGATGGCCGCACCGGTGTTGCGGGCCAGGTTCTGCAACGCCGCCGCGTCGCCGCGGAACTGCGCGGGCAGGCTGACGAAGGCGACCACCGTCATCGGGTTGAAGATGAATCCCATGCAGAAGCCCTGGATCACCAAGGTCATGGTCATCTCCGTGCCGGAGAGGTCGGGGGTCCACGACGACATGTCGTAGAGCGTCAGGCCCAGCCCGATCAGCCCGAATGCCATCAGCTTGCGCTGGTCGATATAGCGGCCGCCAAGGCGCGAGGCCATGACCATCGCCACCATCGTGCCCAGCCCACGCGGCGCCATGGTCAGGCCTGCTGTGGATACCGGATAGCCGGCGAGGTTCTGCAGGAACGGCGCCAGCAATGCCGAGCTGGCCATCAGGATCGAGCCGGTGCAGAACATCATCACCGCCGCCGAGGTGAAGTTCCTGTCACGGAACAGCGCGCGCGGCAGCATCGGCTTCTCGGCGGTGAACATGTGCACGAGGAACAGGTAGAAGCCGAGCACGGCGATCGCGGCCTCGGCGATGATCTCCGGCGACGAGAACCAATCCTCGCCCTGGCCGCGGTCGAGCATCAGTTGCAGCGAGCCGATCGCCACCGCCAGGCTGGCGAAGCCGGTCCAGTCGAACTTGAGGTCCGGCCGCACCGGCGTGCGCGGCATGAAGATCATCAGCCCCACGCCAGCCAGGATGCCGAATGGCAGGTTGACGTAGAAGACCCAGCGCCAGTTGAACCACTCGGTCAGGTAGCCGCCGAGGGTCGGGCCCATGATCGGCCCCAGCATGATGCCGAGCCCGAAGATCGCCATCGCCTGGGCGCGCTGCTCGAAGGGATAGATGTCCAGCATCGTCGCCTGCGACAGCGGCGCCAGGGCCGCGCCGCATGTTCCCTGGAGGATGCGGAAGATGACCATCTGCTCCAGCGACTGTGCCATGCCGCACAGCATGGAGGTGAGGGTGAAGCCCACCAGGCTGGCCAGGAACAGGTTCTTGCGGCCGAAGCGGTGGGCGAGCCAGCCGACAGGGGCGGTCATGATCGCCGAGGTGATGACGTAGGAGCTGAGCACCCAGGTGATCTGGTCCATCGTGGTCGACAGGCTGCCCTGCATGTAGGGAAGCGCCACGTTGGCGATTGTCGAATCCAGGATCTGCATCAGCGTCGCGGTCATGGCGCAGGCGGTCAGCAGACGCCGCTGCACCACGCTCAGCGGCGGGGCGGCCGTGGCGACAGCGGGGGGGCCAAGAGCCACGGCGCCTCAGTTCGGCAGCAGGTCCGAGACGTGGCGCACATGGCCGGTGTCGATCGACACCACCACGCTCATGCCCGCCCGCAGGTCCGGGTCGCCGGGCTTGCGCTCCACACGGACACGCAGGGGAATGCGCTGGACCACCTTCACCCAGTTGCCCGAGGCATTCTGGGCCGGCAGCACCGAGAACTCGGCGCCGCTGGCCGGCGCGATGCTTTCAACGACGCCGGTCCAGGTGCGGCCGGGGTAGGTGTCGACCGTCACGGTCACCGGGTCGCCCATCTTCACATGGGTGAGGTCGGTCTCCTTCGGGCTCGCCTCCACCCAGACCCGCTCATGCGAGACCAGGCCAAAGGCGGGCGTGGCCGAAGCGAGGTACATGCCGGGCTGCAGGCTCTCCACCTGGGTGGCGACGCCATTGAAGGGCGCCGTGAACACGGTGTCGTCCAGCTGGCGTTGCGCCTCGTCCACCTGCGACTTTGCGAGCAGGTATTGCGGCATGGTCGTGACATCCACCTCGGGGTCGCCGCCGAGGCGCGCAAGCTGCACCTGCGCCAGTTCCTTCAGGCTCGCCAGCACCGCGCGGTTGGCGGCAAGGCGGAACTTCGCCTCGTCGTAGTCGGCGCGCGTGACGCTGCCGCCGCGCACGAGGTTGGCGTAGCGCTCATAGGCGGCCTCGTCGGACTGCACCTGCGCCTGCTTCGCTTCGATGTCGCGCAGCATGCGTTGGTAGTCGACCTTCATGGCGCGCAGGGAAAGCGCGACCTCGGCCATCCTGGCCTTGGCCCCTTCCACGGCGATCTCGAATTTGCGCGGGTTGATGCGGAACAGGACGTCGCCCTTGCGGACCACCTGGCCCTCGCGGACGCTCACTTCGGTGACGGTGCCCGACACATCGGTCGCCACGGCCACCTTGGCGGCGCGCACATAGGCGTTGTCGATGGAAACGTAGCGGCCGCCATGCAGCCAATAGAAGAACGAGACGGTCGCGACCGCGACAATGCCACCAATCATGAGCAGCGGACGAAGCAGGCGCGTGCGCTTTCGTGCATGGAGTGGCGTTTCATCGGCGGACACAAGCCGCGGGGCTGCAGCGCTCTGAGACATGATCAGGGATGATCCTGGTGAACGGTCGGTTCCAGCGTGGAGGATTTGCGCCGGGCGGCGACGCGCGGGCGCGCGGTGGCGGAACGCGAAGCGGGTGGGCGCGCGGTAGTCGGGCGCGTGGGTGGCGGGGCAGGGCGGGTGCGCATTTCGGCCACGATATTGGCCTTCATGGTGGTCAGCGCGTCGCGCAGAACGACCAGCGTCTCCGGCGGGACTCCAGCAGTCAGCGTCTTCTGGACCTGGTCGCGCTCGCCGCGCATGTGGTCGAGCACCGGCATGGCGGGCGGCAGCAGGTGCAACCGCCAGATGCGCCGGTCGGCAGGGTCGTCGCGCCGCTCCACCATGCCGCGCGCGGCCAGGCGATCCACCAGGCGAGCCACCGTGATCGGCTCGACATCCATCAGTTCGGCCAGTTCCTTTTGCGACAGCCCGGGCTGTCGTTCCAGCCACCACAGGATGACCCATTGGGCGCGGGTCATGCCGTGGGCGCGGGCCCGCCGGTCTCCCGCCACGCGCAACTGGCGGGCGATGTCGTGCAGCAGGAACAGCATGTCGGGTTGGTTCGGCACAGGGGGGATGATAAGCAGCGTTATCTTTCCTGTGCCATGCATATCCCCATGCAATGACGGCAACGCAGGGCGGCGCATGCGGCGCGTTGCGCCAGGGAACTGCCTCAGTCGGCCGTGGAGGCGCTCTCGCCGGCACACCAGTCGCGCCACGCGGCGCGCAACGCGTGGCCCAAATTCGTCCCGAACCGGGCCGCATCGCATAACGGGCTGGCCTTCACCCGGGCCCGCAGTCCGGCGCGCAGGGCGGCGAGCGGCGGCACATCTTGTGCCAACTGGCGCGCCTTGGCCACGTAGTCGTCCAGATCGGCGGCGACCCAGTCGGTCAGCCCGACATTCGACATGTGGCTGGTGGAATGGCGCGAGGCGAAGGTTTCGCCGGGCATGGTGATGGTGGGCACGCCCATCCACAGCGCCTCGCAGGTGGTCAGGCCGCCGCTGTAGGGGAACGGGTCGAGCACCGCATCGATATCGGCGTATTGCGCCAGAAGCTCGCGGTGGGGGGAGCCGGCGCGCAGTTCCACACGGCCGGCATCCACGCCATGGTCGGCGAAGGCGGCGAGGAAGCGCGCCCGGGTCGGCGCCTCGCCGAACTGATGGGCCTTCAGGATCAGCCGAGTGCCAGGCACCTCGCGCAGGATCCGCGCCCAGGTGGCGACGACCACCGGGGTGATCTTGGCGATATTGTTGAAGCAGCCGAAGGTGACGTGCCCACGCCGCAGCGCCGGCAACGGCGCCACGTCGGGTGCGTAGGGCGGCGGCGAGTAGCAGACATAGCCGTCCGGCAGCATCAGCAGCCGCTCGCTGTAGTGCCGCGCCAGGTGCGGCGGCGTTTCCCAGCGATCCGAGATCATCCAGTCCATTTCCGCCAATCCGGTGGAGTGGTTCTGGTTGCCGACCCATTTCACCTGCACCGGCGCCGGCCGATCGGCGCAGGCCGCCATCATGCCACGGTCGCCATGGCCGCTGAGGTCGATCAGGATGTCGATGCCAAGCCCGCGGATGCGCCCCGCCAGGGCGGCGCGTTCCTCGGTGTCCACCACATGCCACTCCGCGGCGATGGCGCGGAAGCGGCGCTGGATCGGGTCGTGGGAGTCGGGCTGGCCGAGGCAGACAAGCTCGAACTGCGCGGGGTCGAGGTGCTCGAACCCGGCCACGGTCAGCCAGCCCACCGGATGGGTTTTCAGCGTGGCCGACATCAGCCCGACGCGCAGGCGCCGGTGGGGATCGCGCGGGGCGACGAATGGCTCGGCGGGCGCGCGCGGCAGGGTGTGGCCCACGCCGCGATACGCTTCCAGCAGTTCGTGCCCTGTAACGTCGGGGTGATAGGCCAGGGAATTGCCCAGTGCCCGCCAAGCCAGATGCGCCTGCGGCATCAGGCTCACCGCCTGCCGCGCGGTGGCCACGCCTTCCGCCTGCAGGCCGAGCGAGACCAGCGCGTTGGTGAGGTTGCACAGGAAGTTGAGCTGTGGACCATGGTCTGCCACGAGCTGTTCCAGCATGGACCGCGCTTCGTCGAACCGGTGCTCGCGTACCAGCGTGGCGGCCAGGTTGTTGCGCAGGTTGACGTCGTCGGGTGCCATGGCGACCGCGCGGCGCAGCACTTCCACAGCCCATTTGGGGCGCGCGCAGGCGGTTAGGGCATTGGCCAGGGCGATGGTCGGGGTGATTTCGTCGGGCGCCAGGGCGACCGCGGCCTCCAGTACCTCCACCGCCTCGTCGCGGCGGCCAAGCTTGCCCAGCAGCAGGCCGCGCGCGGTCAGCACCGCCACGTTGGCGGGATCTTCATCGGCGGCGAGGTCCAGCCGCGCGAGTTCGGCCGCGGCGCTGCCGGCCAGGGAAGCGGCCTCGGCGCGCCGCATGGCGATCTCGATGTTGTCGGGCCGCAGGCGCTGTGCCTCGGCGAAGGCCGATTCGGCGGCGGGAATGTCGCCGGTCATCATCAGCGAAAGACCCAGCGCGTCCCATGCGTCGGCCCGTTCAGGCGCGATGGCGCAGCAGCGCAGCAGCAGCATCTGCGCGCGCGGCGCCTGGTGTCGGATCATCAGCAGCGCCGCCAGGCTCAGCAGCGCTTCCGGCCGCTGCGGGTTCAGTTCCAGCGCGCGTTCGTATGCCGTCTCGGCCTCGGCGAGACTGCCGGCCCGGCGCAGGCTTTCGCCGAGGCGCAGCGGCGGTTCCTCCCACTGCGGCAGAAGTTCGGCAAGCTCGCGCATCAGCGCGCGTGCCTGCTCGGGGTCGCCCGCCCGTTCCTCGGCCAGTGTCAGGTTCAGCAGGGTTGCCGGGCGCCGATCGCCGCGCCGCGCCGCCTCGCGCAGGGTCGCGAGCGCCTCGGCGGGCCGATTGCGGTCGAGCAGTGCCATGCCGGCGGCGGCGCGTGCACCGTCATCGGACGGATGGATCAGGAGAACAGGGTCAGCTGTCATGGCGCGGCCGTTCGAGCACGAACAGCAACCCCGGCACGTCGGCCTCGCCTTCCGTGCGCAGGGTCTGGCGGGTGGCGGCGCGGACCCGGAAGCCGGCGGCGCTGGCGCACTGCGCGACATAGTCCAGGGTGTGCGCGAACCGCCCTTGGCGCCCCAGGCGCCAGCCGGGGCCATTGCCGTCTTCCGCCGCGTGCGGGCCGCCGTCGGCCACCAACTCCTCAACGGTCAGCAGGAACAGGCCATCCGGCGCGAGGCGCGCGTGAATGCGGGCGAACACCTGGTCCAGCACCCCGAAATAGCACAGCACGTCGGCGGCGAGCACGAGCGGCCAGGCGGTGGTGTCCTCGGCAAGGAACGCTTCGAGGTCGGACTGCACCAGGCTTTCGTACAGCCCTTTCGCGCGCGCCTCGCCGAGCATGCCTTCCGACACGTCGACCCCGGTCAGCGGCGTGGCCGGCAGGTCGGACAGCACCACGCCCATCAGCCCCGTGCCGCATCCCAGGTCCAGCACCGGGCCGAGCGCCTGCCCCTGCGCGAGGCCGGGACGCTGCTCCAGCAGGGCGGCGCGGAGCAGGCCCGGCACGCGATATCCGAGGCTGATCAGATGTGCCTCGAACCGCCCGGCATATCCGTCGAAAACCGCTTCCAGATAAGGCCCCGGCGCGCGGGTGGCCTGGGGCAGCAGCCCGGCGGCGGTGACGAGATGGCGCACATAGGGATCCTCGGGCGCGAGCTTCAGCGCCTCGGCATAGGCGTCGGTGGCCTCGGAGTGGCGGCCGGTGCTGGACAGCGCGTGGCCGAGCAGGCCGAAGACGCAGGCATCGGCCACGCCTGCACGCCGTGCCGTCTCGGCGAGGGTTGCGGCGCCGCCGAAGTTGCGCTGGCGCATCGCCAGCATGATGGCGGCGGTGCGCAGCCCTACATCGCCGGCGTGGCGCCGGATGCCCTCGTTGAGCGTTGCGGTGGCGCCGGCAACGTCGCCAGTGCGTTCCTGCGCGGCGGCGAGCGCCTTGCGGTAGGCGGGACGGCCAGGATCCGCCGCGACGGCCGCGCGCAGGCAGGGCAGTGCGTCGTGCGGGCAGTTCATCTCGACCAGGATGGCCCCCAGCAGCGCCTTGGCCTGGGGGTTCGCGGGATCGAGGATCACCGCCTCGGCTGCGTCGGTGGCCGCACCCGGCATGTCGTTGACCTGCGCCCGTGCATCGGCGCGGCAGATGCGCAGCGCGAAGGAATGCGGCTCCAGCGCAATGCCCGCATCGAGATGGACGAGGGCCTGGGCAACGCCGCCTTCGCGCATCAGCAGCCGCGCCTCGATTTCGGTGAGGTCGCTGGACGGGGCCGCCATCTTGCGCAGGGCGCCGAGCAGGGGACGGGCGGCATGCACGCGCCCCCCGGCGATCATGTCGCGGATCCGGCGGGAGAGGTGTCCGGCATCGGGCCGGGCGGGCGATGGGTTAGTTGTCGGCAAGGTGTCGGTTCGCATTGTCGGCTCCTTTTTGAGCAGTCTGCGAGGGGGCGCGGCAGGCGGCGTTGCGCTAGACGAAGAAGCTGCGCGACTGGATGGCCAGCGAGATCAGGTCGGTCGAACTGCCCTGGGCGGCGGTCTTCTGGGCTTCCAGCAGGTAGCGCTGGCTGAATGAATCGACGAAATGCGGCTCCTGCAGGCGTTTTATATCCAGGCGCGTCGTGATTGCCCGCTCCTGGGCCGGCAGTTCCTGGAAGGCGATTTCCTTGGGGATGCCGAGCGCGGTGGTGACCACGCGGCGCAACACCGGATCGCCGAGGATCTGGACGGCCGTGGTGAAGCCGGCGGCACGGCTGCGGAAGTCGAGCGCGTCGGAAAGGCCCGGCGTGGACTTCTCCAGCGCGTTGCGCCACGTGACCTCGGCGTAGCCGTCGGCCAGCGTCGTGAGCACGTTCGGGTCGCGCAGCACGTCCAGACCCTTGGCTGCGAAATCCAAGCTCTTGACGGCGGCCGACCAGCGGCTGCTGGCCAGCTTGTTCACCAGCGACTTGCCGTCGGCGGGGTCGGAGAGCAGCACGCGCTTGGCGAGCGCCGTATAGGGCAGCTGGTCGGCCAGGCCGTTCGCGGTGAGCAGCACCTTCAGCACCGCGGGGTTATCGAGCGCCTCGGCCGGCGTCGTCGCCTTGGCGACCGCGTCGCGGAAGTTGCGAAGGTCGCGCTCGATCGCCGGATCCTTGGCGGTGCTGGCGATTTCCCGCGTCCGGTTCTTCTCGGCCAACCTCAGTGCCAGCAGAGGATCTGATTGCACCGCCGCACCGAAACCCGCGCTGCCGAAGCCATAGGCCGTGCCCAGCAGCGAGGAGGTGGTGCCCGACAGGGCGCCCAGCAGGCTGGCGGCGACGGCCGGGCTTGTCATGGCTCGCCCCTAGGTTCGCCCGGCCAACCCGGCGGCGATGTCCTCGTTCACCCCGATCAGGAATTCGAAATCGGGAGCCTCGCGCTGCATCTCGCGCTGCACCGCAAGGCCAACCGAGGCGATGGAGGCGCGCAGCGCGGGGGGCAGGGCGTTCTGCGGGTCGCGCACGAGGTCGACCACCGTGCTCCACAGCCGCGTGTTGTCGGCCAACGCACGCACCTTGGCCACCGGACCGGCGGTGCGCGCCTGGCGCAAGGCGACAGTGGCGCGGCGAAAGACATCGGCCTCCTGGTCGCGCGTGCTGCGATGTGCCGACGAGGCGGCGTATGCCCTCATCGCCTGTTCCATGCCGTTTTGCATGCTGTCGGTTCCTTCGGGGTGAATGCCGCGCTTGCTCATGCGTCACCTGCGGCGAGGAGTGAGCGCCCGCTGCCAGCCGGCTGGTCTGGCACTGGCTGGTCTGGCGCGCGGCCCAGTACCGCGTCTTCGTGGCGCATGATGCGGCGGGCGAGCTTGAGGGCCTGGTAGCAGTCGTCGGCTTCGGCACTGGCGACGGCGCGGTCGAGGATCTCGCGGGCCAGCACCGAGGTGGTGGCCAACTTGAAGGCCGCGATCAGGTCGCGCGCGGCGGCAAGGCCGCGGACGCGTTCTTCGTCGGTGCCGATATAGGCGGATTGCAGGGCGAAATAGATCCGGCGCGCCGGGCTGTCGGCCTGGTCGGGCGACATGATCTGCTTGCCAAACAAGAAGCGGGCGCGTGCGGTGAGCTCGATGCGTGACTTGGTGCGGAATCGAATTGGCGCACCGTTCACGATCATCATTTCGCCCTGTCGCAGCTCCAGAACGAGGGTCGACATGGGTTCTCCTTCTTGGCCGGACCCTTCTGCCGGTTCAATGCGGTCGCGGCCCGGGCCTTCTGCCCGATGCCGCGTGCCCGCCTTGCGGGACGGATTACTTGAACAGGCTGAGCAGGCTCTGCGGTGCCTGGTTGGCGATGGACAGCGCCTGCGTGCCGAGCTGCTGGCGGATCTGCAGCGCCTGAAGCTTCGCAGATTCCTTTGCCAGGTCGGCGTCGATCAGCGACCCGAGACCGCCCTGCAGGCTGTCGATCTTGTCGTTGTTGTAACTGATCTGGTTGTCGACGTAGTTGGAGGCGGCGCCGTAGGTATTCAGCTGCGAGCCCAGCGTGGACAGCGCATTGAGGAAGGTGCCGGTGGAGGTGATCAGCGCCTGCACGCTGGTCGCCGAGGCCAGCGCCGTGGAGGTGAAGTTGACCGAGGCGAAGAAGGCCGAGCCGCCGAAGGTGGCGATGCCGTAGCTGGCGCCGACCTCGTTGCGGATGACCGCCACCGAGCCGAAGGTGCCATTGCTGCCGGTGATGTCTCCGATCAGCGACTTGTTGTTGTAGCCGGCGTCCTGGATGAACGTCTTCACGTTGGCGAGCAGCGAGGTGTACTGCGCGACATACTGGTCGCGCTGGTCGCCCTGGGTGTTGCTGTCGGCCAGCTTCACCAACACCTCGCGCGCCGACTTCAGCGTGTTGGAGACGGAGCTGAGGCCGGTCAGGGTCGTGGAGATCAGGCCCTTGACGTTGCCGAGCTGTTGGTTGGCGCTGGTCAGCGCGCCGACATCGGAGCGAACGCGCTGGGCCACGGCATAGGCGGCGCCGTCGTCGGTGGCGTCGGCGACACGGAAGCCCGTGGAGATCGCCTTCTGGGTCGTCGCCAGTTGCGAGCTGGTGCTGTTCAGCGACTGCAGGGCAATCGCGGCATTGATGTTGGTGTTGACGGAATTGAGGGACATGGTGAGTTTTCCTACTTGCCCAAGTGATGACGCATGCCCCCGCGGTTTTGCGGGCGTGCCCCATAATGGAGCCGAGGCGTTAACGTGCGATGAAGCCCGCCGGGATTTTCCGGAGACGCAGGCTGGGCCGTCGCAATCGGATCAGCCTGCGCGATGCCGCCCCGCGGCATGAGGGCAGGCCAGGTCGCAGGCGTGGTCGGGGCCGGCACGGAGCGGGAAGGCATGGCGTGCGCCCTCATCCGGCCGGGAGGAACTTGACGAGGCTGAGGCTCTGCAGCCCCGCCAGCAGCTGGTAGGAAGCCTGTAGCCGCGTCTGGGTCAGCGTCAGCCGCGACAGCGTCTCGGCCATGTCGACATCCTCCACGTCGGACACTTGGCCGCGCAGCACGGTGGCCATGCCGTCCAGGCGGTCGCGCCCGTCGCGGATGGCCGCCTGGCGGTCGCCCATCACGCCGGCATCGACGTTGAGCGCGGTGATGGCGCCCTCCAGCCCGGACCTGACATCGGCGACCAGCTCGGCGAAGCCCGGCTGGTCCATCTGGCTGCTGTCCAGCGCGCCGAGCGTGGCCAGTCCGCGCAGCACGTCGCGCATGTAGGAGCCGGTGGTGCTGGCGCCGGTGGAGGTCGCGTCGCTGTTGGCGCTGGCGAGGATTCCGACCTGCACGGTGCGCCCGTCGCCGACCGGGGCGCTGGCCCGCAACGCCGCCAGCGCGGCCGCCGGCTGGGACAAAGTGGCCGAGAACGGCGAGGTGCCGGCGGTGTTGGACGAGGCGGTTGCCAGAGTGGCGGCGACGGTCGCGGCCGCGCCGTTCGTCGCCAGCCCCGCCACGGCGGCTTGAATCTCCGCCATGAAGCCGGAGGAGAGGATGGCCTCGGCCTGCGGCACCGGCGCGTTGGCGCTGTCTTGTCCGGCGAACACGTACTGGTCGCCTTGCCGCGTGTTCAGCAGCCCGGCCACCTCGCGCAGCGCATCGCGCGCGCCTGCGGCAACGCTGTCGACCATGGCGGCGCTCAGGCCGTTGAGGTCGGCGGTGCGGGCGCGGAACGAGGCGGCGATGGCGCTGATCTGCTCCATGCCCGACTGCGCCAGCGCCATCCGTCCGTCCACGGCGTTGACATTCGCCTGCCACGCGTCGATGCGCGTGAGCACGGGGCGCAGCGACAATGTGATGCCAGCCCCCCCGCCCAGCCCGCCGAAGCTGTCCGCGACCCGGCCATTGCCGGCCTGGCGGGTGAGCGTGTCCAGCTGGTCGCGCACCTGGGCGGCCGTTGCGAGCACGCTGCCGCGCGCACCGTAGCCGGATGTGGCGGGGGAGGCGAAGCCGGCGACGATGGGGGACATGATGGTGGACATGGGGGGCTCCTGGCTCAGCGCAGCATCTGCAGGGTCTGGTCCATCATCGCCTGCACCGTGGCGATCACCCGGGCATTGGCCGCGTAGGCGCTCTGGAGCTGCAACATCCTTGTCATCTCCTGGTCGATGCTGACCGCGGCGGTCTCGCCGAGCCGGTCCTCAAGCGCACCGCCCAGGGCGCGGGCGGCATCGAGCCCTTGGGTGACGTCGGCGCTCTCCTGGCTCTGCGCGCCCACCAGCGCCCGGGCGAGGCCGGCGAGGTCGGCGGGCGATGGATAGGGCGCGCTCAACGCCCCGCCTGGGCCGAGGCCGGTGCGGGCGGCCAGCGGCTGGGCGACGCCGGGACGGATCTCGCTCCCCAGGGCGTAGTCGAGCACCCGTCGCGCAAGCACGTCGAAGCCGGCCGGACCGCCCGGCTGGTTGGCGGTGAAGGCGGCGGCGCCGGATGCCGAGGCGGCCACGTCATGCGTGCCGTCGCGCACCAGCGCCGGGTCGGCGGAGACGGCCGGGTTGACGCCGATGACCCCGCCATAGCCGACATAGGCGTCCTGCACCGGCGTTCCCACCGGCGGTACGGTGCCGGCCGGGTCGGTGAACAGCCGCAGCCCCTGGTCCTCGAACCGCGCCGACAGGGTGCGGGCGAATTCGTCCAGCTCGGCCTGGAAGGTGGGCAGCGTGGTGTCGCGCAGCTCGATATTGCCGGCCAGCGCGCCGCTGCCGAGGCGGGTGGTCACGTCCACGCCGCGCAACATCACGGCGGGGATGCCGCCGCCGGGATAGAAGGCCGCGGCGGCGACCGACGCCGCATCCACGCTGAACGGCGGCGTATCGAAGCGGGTGGGCAGGGCGATGCCGCTGCCGGTGGCCACCAGCAGGTCGCCGTTCTGCTGCGCCATGTAGCGCGCGTCCACCAGACCGCTGAGCGTGGTCTTGGCGGCGTCGCGCTGGTTCTCCAGGTCGGCGGTGGACTGGCCCATGGCGTGCAACTGCACGATGCGCGTGCTGAGGTCGCCGATGGCGGCCAAGGTGTCGTTGAGGGTGCGGACATCGGCGACGACCGCGTCGTGTGCCGCCTGCCTGGTGGCGGCGTAGGTGCCGTCGAGCGCGCTGATCTGCCGCGCCAGGTCTGCCGCGGCCGTCACCACGCCGGCCTGGCGTGGCTGGCTGGCCGGGTCGGCGGCGAGCTGGGTGAAGCTGTCGCCCAGCAGGCCCAGGAGGCTGGACAGATCGGTGCCCATGCCGGGCGTGCCCTGCACCGCGTCGATGCGCGACAGCGCCGCCTGGCGCACCGCCAGCGCCGCCTGTTCGCCGGTCTGCAGCAGGGAGGCCTGTTGGAGGTGCAGATCGATCTCGCGCGTGGCCACGCCCGCCCGCACGCCCATGCCCTGGCCGCCGGCAGCGATGCTGGATTGCGGCAGCACCTGGCGCGCATAGCCGGCGGTGCCGACATTGGCGACATTCTGCGACACCACCGCCAGATGGCGATTGATGTTCGCCAGGCCGCTGGCGGCGATCGAAAGGCTGCCCTCGAGGCTCATGGCTCAGCTCCGGACCGGGTGGGCGGTCAGCGCTTCATGTCGAGCGTCTGTTGCAGAAGCTCGTCGGCCGTGGTGACCATCTTGGTGTTGGCGGAATAGGCGCGCTGGGCGACGATCAGCTTGGTGAACTCCGAGGCGATGTCGACGTTGGAGTTCTCGACCGAACTGGTGACGATGCCGCCGGCCCCGTTGGTGCGCGCGTCCTGGGTCAGCGGATCGCCGGAGGCCAATGTGCTGGTGAAGGCCTGGCCGTCCTGGCGCTGCAGCGAGTTCGGATCGTTGAAGGTGACGATCGGCACGCGCGCGATGGTCCGCGACTGGCCGTTGTCGTAGTTGACCAGCACGTCGCCGGCCTGGGTCATCGCGACGCCGGAGAAACTCCCGGGCGGCACGCCGTTCTGGCTGATGCCACGCAGGGTGAAATCGGTGCCGGAATACTGCGTCACCCCGGCCGACTGGCCGTAGGTGCCGAGGTTCAACGAAATGGTCTGCACGCCGCTGCCGAAATCGGCGGTGAAGTCCAGGGTGGCAGGCGCGTCTGCGGCATAGCTGCCAACGTTCACGCTGCCGGTGGGCGTGTCGAGCACGCCGACCGTGCCTTGCGGCACCGGGTTGCCGCTGACCGTCGGACCGAAGGCCACCCGGGCCGTGCCGCGTGCCGGGCTGTTGACGTCGTCCGGCACGCTCAGCGTCACGGTCCAGTCGTTGGCGGCCGTCTGCGACCAGTCGAGCGTGACCACATGGTCGTTGCCGAGCGCGTCGTAAACGCTGATCTGGGCCGAGACCGGCGCGCCGGCAGCCGGGGTGGCGGGCAGGTTGGCCGAGAGGTTCACGGCGCTGGTCGGCAGCGGATTGTAGACCGTCTGCGTCACCTGGATCGGCGCTACGGCGGAACGGTCCACGAGCCCGGTCGATGAGTCTACGCTCCAGCCGTTCAGGTAGTCGCCGGCACTGTTCACCAGAAAGCCGCCGCTGTTCATCTGGAAGTCGCCGGCGCGCGAGAAGAAGCGCTGCGGCGAGAAGGTCACGCCGGCATTGCCGACCGTCTCGGCGCGGCTGACCTCGAAGAACCCCTGGCCGACGATGCCCATGGCCAGCGGATTCTCCGACTGCGCAATGGTGCCCTGTACCGCGTTGCGGTAGTCCGGCCGCGCCTGCACCGAGCCGGGGCTGTTCGACATGGCCGAGCTGCTGGTGAGGAAGTCGATGAACGACGTGTCGATGCGCTTGAAGCCGATGGTCTGGCTGTTGGCGACGTTGTCGCTGATATTGCCGAATGCGACCGATTGGGCGTTGAGCCCGCTGATCGCCGTGTTCATGGCACCGAAGAGTGACACCGGGAAACCTCCTGGTTGCGGGATGGCGCCGCATGGCGGGGGCCGGCGGCCCTGTCGTGCGGCGAAACGTGCGGGCTGCTTGGCAGGAACCGTGCCATCCGGTTTGCGGCGCTGCAGGGCGCGATTGGCTCGTTTCTGGGGTGGCAAGCCACGCCACCGGGCAGGAATCGCCCGGCATGAACTGCCCGGCGCGCTTGCTTGCCGGGCTGGGTGTGCCGGGTTGGCCCCGGCATCTGCCGCGGAGCGGCGCAGGAGCGCCGCCCCAGGCATGGCCGATGGCGACGGGACCGTCGCTGGCCCGGGAATTGTTGACTGGCCCGGGAATTGCTGACTGGCCCTGGAATTGCCGGATGCCGGGTCGCCCAGCATATCGCCGCACTACCCAAGGAACGCATCGCTTGCCTGCATTTGGTCCCGCCGTGCCATTCGATGCTCGGGCTTCAGCCGCTCCCCGGGTTCCAGTCGCCCTGGCGCAGCCGGCGCCGCGCGGCGGTGACCGCATTGAGCCGGCTCATCCGGGGGTGGCGTTTGCGATGGCGATTGCGGCAGCCGCGGACACGGAACTGCCCTCGGCCAAAGCCTCCGCGACGACGTCGACGTCGGCTCTGACCTCGGCGGCGCCACTGGCCCGTGCCGCTGCCGTGGCGCCGGTCATGATTCCTGTGCGCACGACGGTGCCAACGCCAAACCCGGTTCAGGCCGAGGCAGGTGCGCCCGGACCCATTGCGCCCGCACCCCTGGCTGGCGCACCCGTTGCGGGGATCGTAAATCCCCGGGACACGCGGATGCCGTCGCGTTCGGAGTCACCCGCGATACCGCCGCCCGGTGACGCCGCGCGGCCGAAGAGACAGTCTTCTTGGGACGGTCATGCCGCGGTGGCGTCGAGTTCCCCAATGCGGAGGACGGGGAGTTTGGCTCCGGAGATCGACGGGGGAAGTGTGACCGCCGGCGCGACACTGGGCCGCGCTGCCGGGGGAGAGCAGTTGCCCTTGGGCAGCGTGTCGCCCGGATCGTACCCCGCGCCCTTGCAGCCGTCGGAACCGACGCCCGCCCCGGCTGGTGTGTCCCGCGGCCTGCCTCCTGGCGGACCGGCGGGCACATCGCCTGCAACGTACTCCGGCACACCGTCCATTGCGTCGCCTGAGGCATTCTCCGGCGCATTCCCTGCGGCGAGCATGGCCGGGGCCCATGCCTCGGCGGCTCCGGCGGCACCTGCCGAAGCTGCTCCCGCTGAAACTGCTCCCGATGAATCTGGCCCCGATAAATCGGCCCGGGAACCCCGTGTCGCCGCGCCCCCACCGGGATCGGGATTGGCACCTGCGCAGCCCTCCGTGCCGGATGCGCCTCATGCCCCCTT
The DNA here is from genome assembly GCA_963779875.1 of uncultured Alphaproteobacteria bacterium. GTDB lineage: Bacteria > Pseudomonadota > Alphaproteobacteria > Acetobacterales > Acetobacteraceae > CAMDGX01. Next base: position 55,779 of record CAWAAI010000002.1, read on the forward strand.
GGCTGCATCCGCGCCCCGCGCCGGGCTGCCGGCGATCGGCGCCGTGACCGCACCCACCGGCCCTCCGGGACCATCCTCCGCGGAAGCGGCGCCTGAGGTGCCGTTGCCGCAAGATCCAGCGGCCATGGCCGTGTCCCGTGAAGTCGCTGCCGAGCCGCTCCGGCATTCCGGCGGTCCGCCAACGAAGTCGAGCGACGACCTGGAGGAGCCGTCCGACGACAAGACGCCGCGCGAGCCGGACCAGCCGTCCGCCCTGCTCCCGGCCGCTGTACCGATGCCGTCACGCCTATCGCCCCCGCCGCCGCCTGCAGCGTTGCTGCCGCCGTCGTTAGGGGCGGCATCATCGGTGGGCGGAGAAGCTGCAACGGAGGTGGCACCGCCATCGGCCCCGGTGCATGCAGGCAGCAGGGAGAGCCTGGCACGCTCCGGCCCCGAGCCCACCACCGCTGCCGATGCGCCGTCAGGCGGCGTTCAGGACAACCCGGCCGCACCCCCGCCGGCACCGGCCGCTGAGCCGATCCGATCGCGCATCAATGCCACTTCCGACGTCGCCGATGCACCGGGCCAGGCGAGGACCGACCCGGCAGCCGATGCCGCTCCCGCGGCCTCCGCCGGACTGCCGCCTGATGCTGCCGCCGATGCCGGTCCGCCGATTGCGCTCGCGCCTTCCGCCGCCATCTCGCCCGCCACCATCTCGCCCGCCACCATCTCGCCCACAGACGCGGCACCGTCGCCGTGGCGCGCGCCTTCGCCCTTCGCCGTCCAGTCGCGCGCCGACCCGCCGGCCCAGCTTGCCACCGCCGTCGCCGTACTGGCCCAGCGCGGCGACGGGGCGCACCGGCTGACCATGCGGCTCGATCCCGCCGAACTCGGCCATATCGAGATTGTCGTCGATCGCCGGCGCGGCATGCCCAGCGCGGTGACGCTGACGGTGGAACGGCCCGACACGCTGCTGCGTCTGCTGCGCGATCAGGACCAGCTCGCGCGTGCTCTCGACCAGGCCGGCCTGCACGCCGAGGGCCGCAAGGTCGAATTCCAGCTGGCGAGCCCCGCGTCCCACGGTCCGGCCGATCCGCCGCGCCCCGCGCCATCGCCGGCGGGCGCTCCGGCGGCGGTGTTCGTATCCGACATGGGCCAAGGCGATCCCGCGGGCGACGGCGGCAATGAGGGCGGTCGCCGCGACAACCCGGCCGTTCGGTCCACCTGGGCATCATGGCGGCACGAGGCGCCCGGCGATGCCGGTTCCGTGCCAGACCTGCTGCCCGTCCGTACCATCGCCGCGCGCCGCGGCATCGACATCACCGCCTGACCGAGCTTCCGCGTCCGAAGGATCCCCCGCAATGGCCATTGCTCCCGCCACCGCATCGCCTGCCATCGCCGCCGGCACCTCGGCGATGGGCACGCTGTCCGGCAACTTCCAGACCTTCCTGACCCTGCTGATGACACAGCTGCAGAACCAGGACCCGACCAGCCCGCTGGACACCAACCAGTTCACCAGCCAGCTGGTCCAGTTCGCCACCGTGGAGCAGCAGATCAACACCAACCGCAGCCTGGGCGAGCTGATCAGCCTGACCCAGAGCGGACAGGTGCTGCAATCCTCGGCTTTGGTCGGGCGCCAGGTGGAGGTGACGTCGGACAAGCTGTCGCTGCAGAACGGCACCGCCGCCGTGCGCTTCAACGCCGCCGCCGACGGGCAGGTGGCGATCGCCGTCTATTCCGATACCGGGGTCAAGATCGCCGACGGGCTGGTGAACGCCACCGCGGGCAGCAATGAATGGACGTGGAACGGCCGCAACGGCAACGGCACGCAAATGCGCGACGGCGCCTATACGGTGGCCGTCACCGGCGCCAACGCCGACGGCACGGCCGCGGCGCTGCCCTTCACCGTGCTGGCCACCGCGACCGGGGTGCAGCAGCAGGACAACGCCATCCGCCTGCAGCTTGGCGGGCAGGTGGTGGACTTCGCCGCGGTGAAGGCGGTGACCGGGGGTGCCTCGCCATAGCCGCGCCAAACCGCTTTCTTCGCATCCGCGGCGCCGGATAGAATGTCGCTTTCCCACCTGCGCCGGAGGCTGACGATGCGCCGCATAGCTGTTGCAGCCGCCCTGCTCGCCCTGACCGCGCCGGCGGCCATGGCCGACGCCATCGACGGCGCCTGGTGCCACGAGAACGGGCGCCGCATGGTGATCAATGGCCCTTCCATCATCACCCCAGCCGGTACCCGCGCTCAGGGCGAATACGGCCGCCACGACTTCACCTACGTGGTGCCGGCGGGCGATCCGGGCGCGGGCACCACGATCCGCATGATGCTGATGGGCGAGCAGCACGTGCGGGTGCAGGAGGGCAATGCCGCCGCGGTGGTGTGGGAACGTTGCGGGCCGTCGATCAGCCTTGGCGCACCGCCCGCTCAGGCTCTCACGTAGCGCAGTACACGCGAGCGGTTGGTGACCAGCCGCACGCCGCTCTCGGTGAAATGCAGGCAGGCACGCTGCTTCCACGGCCCGTCGCCGGCGCGCTCCACCAGCGCCATGTTGCTGGCGATCGGCAACAGCTCCATCTCGGCGCGCATCGGCCCCGCCCCCACCGTCAGCCGCGCCACGCTGCCCTCCACCGTGATGGCGAAGCGCCCGTCATGGCGCGGACAGACCCATTCGCCCACCCATTCCGGCCGCACCCCACCGCCGGTGGCCGGGCGGAAGCGGCGCGCGACATGGCCGATCTCGCCTACGATCGCCTCGCCCTGGGCACGTAGTTCGATCGGCATGTGCACGGAGCGGCCATAGACGCCCGAGGCGTCGCCATACAGCGTGTCCTGCGCGCCGAGATAGGTGAGCTGGCCGGCTTGGTGCTCGATCCAGACCGGCCCGTCCTCGGCGATGAAGCGGCCCTCCGGCAGCCCGTCGGGGCAGGGCGCCGGCTCCGGCGTGCCGGTCAGCGCCGACATCACATTGAGGCACAGCCCGTGCGCGTCCACGTCCTCGCGGTTGCACAGCACCACCACCCCGGCGCCCAGCTTCGGCGCGATCAGGAAGTGGTTCTTGTAGCCGGGCAGCGAGCCGCCATGACCGACCAGCAAGTGCTCGCCCAATGGCGAACGCGCCAGGCCGAGCCCGTAGCCGGTCACCCGCCCGTCCACCAGCGCCCGCGGCGCCGACAGCAAATCGAACAGCCCGGCCGCCGGGCCGCGCCCCACCATCATCGCATGCGCCCAGGTAGCCAGGTCGCGCGCCGTGCCGCTGATGCCGCCCGAGGCCGAGAAATGCAGCCCATACCGCCCGCGATGCCACCCAAGCGGGCCCTTCCAGTAGCCGGTGGCGAGATCGGGCACCGGCTCGGTCTCGTCCTCCGGCAGGTGCATGGTCAGGCCCAGCGGCGCGAAGAACCGCTCGCGCAACGCAGCGCCATAGTCCAGCCCCTTGGCCGCCAGCGCCCCCTGCACCATGCGATAGCCGGAATTGGTGTAGGAGATCTCGGTGCCCGGCACATAGTTCAGCGCCTCCACCCGCGTGACGAAGCGCAGCAGCGCCTGCCTGTTCATGCCGGCCGTCGGCGTGATTCCCAGCAGCCACAGCGTTTCCATCGCATCCGCCAGGCCACCGGTCATGTCCAGTGCCCGGCCCACCGTCACCGCGCCCTGGGCCTCGCCGGCCTCGATATGCTGGCCCAGCTTGTCGTCGAAACCGATCCTTCCGTCCCGGGCGACCGTCGCGCACAGGAAATGCTTGGAGATCGAGGCGTAGCGCATCGCCGTGTCAGGCGTGAACCGCAACCGGTGCTCCAGGCTGGCGAAGCCGCCACTGGCGCTCGCCCGCAGCCCGCCCGCATCGAACAACAGCACCGCGCCGCCCGGCCCGCCCTCGCTGTCCCAGCTCTGGGCGATCCGCTCCGCCGCCGCGATGCCTGCCTTCCAGTCCATCCCATCCTCCTGTCGTCCGCACGATCATGCGCGAGTGCGGACAGAGGGGGAAGGGCAGGGGAAGAATGTTCTTTTTTGAAAAAAAGAACCAAAAAACTTTTACCCATTGGATTGTAAACACAAAGCCAAAGACCTGTCGGTGGCAAAATTAATAGAAGTCTTTTTGCTTTTTTTCTTCAGAAAAAGAAGAGCCCTTCACTTTCCTTCTGGCAGTCGGAGGGAAGCCTTTCGGCTCCCCTCCACTGGGCCTGTCACTTCCAGGATGGTGCGCTGGTAGCCCAGGCGTGGCCATGGACCAGCCCGTCGTCGTGGCCCACCGCCTCGGGTTCGGGTGCCGGGGCATCATGGAACTGGTCGGCCTCGGTGCTGCCGGCGAAGGCTGTGGTGCTGGCCTTGCCGCCGCTGGCCGCCATCGCCACCGCGTCGAAGTAGCTCACGCCCACCTCGCGCTGGTGGCGGGTGGCGGTGTAGCCCGCGGCCTCGGCGTCGAACTCGGCCTGCTGCAGTTCGGAGTAGGCGCCCATGCCGCGGTCGCGGTAGCCCAGGGCGAGCTGGAACATCGACAGGTTCAGGCTGTGGAAGCCGGCCAGGGTGACGAACTGGAACTTGTAGCCCATGGCCGCGATCTCGCGCTGGAAGCTCTCGATCTTGTCCAGCGGCAGCTTCTTGCGCCAGTTGAAGCTGGGCGAGCAGTTGTAGGCGAGCATCTTGCCCGGGTGCTCGCGGTGGATGGCCTCGGCGAAGCGGCGTGCGTCTTCCAGGTTCGGGTCGCTGGTTTCCCACCACAGCAGGTCGGCATAGGGGGCATAGGCCAGGCTGCGGGCGATGGCGTAGTCGTTGCCGCGTCGCGGATCGATGCGGAAGAAACCCTCGGCGGTGCGCTCGCCGGTGAGGAACGGCCGGTCGCGCTCGTCGATGTCGGCGGTGAGCAACTGGGCCGACTGGGCGTCGGTGCGGCACAGCAGCACGGTCGGCACGCCCTCGACATCGGCGGCGAGGCGGGCGGCGTTGAGGGTGCGGATGTGCTGGCTGATGGGCACCAGCACCTTGCCGCCGAGATGGCCGCACTTCTTCTCGCTGGCGAGCTGGTCCTCGAAGTGGACGCCGGCCGCGCCCGCCTCGATCATCGCCTTCATCAGCTCGTAGGCATTGAGCGCGCCGCCGAACCCGGCCTCGGCGTCGGCGATGACGGGAGCCATCCAGTAGGTGTCGTCGCCGCCTTCCATGCGCGCGATCTGATCGGACCGGCGCAGGGCGGCGTTGATGCGGCGCACCACGTTCGGCACGGAATCGACCGGGTAGAGCGACTGGTCCGGATACATCTGCCCGGCGGTGTTGGCGTCGGCGGCCACCTGCCAGCCGGAGAGGTAGATCGCCTTCAGCCCGGCCTTCACCTGCTGCACCGCCTGGTTGCCGGTGAGCGCGCCGAGCGTGTGGACGTAGGGTTCGGCCTTCAGCAGGTGCCACAGCCGCCGCGCGCCCATCTCGGCCAGGGTGTGGCGGATGCGGAAGCTGCCGGCGAGGCGCTCGACATCGGCGGCTGAATAATCGCGGCGGATGCCTGCGAAGCGTTCGGCATCGAAGGCGGGGCCGGTGGGCAGGCCGTCGGGCAGGCGATGCGGGGCAGGAGTTGGTCGCATGAGGGGTCTCCGAACGGGTTGTGTTGTGTGAATTATTCACATTGCGCCGCACGGTGGAAGCGCTATGGTGGCTAACCAATTGGAATGTTGTGAAGTTCCCCACGACGAAGTTTGGGAATTTGTAAAGTCCGTAAACATGACCTCCCCACAGATCGGCCGCACAATCCGTCGGCTGCGCGGCGAACAGAAGCTCACCCAGGCGCGGCTCGCCGCGCGCCTCGGCATTTCCGCCAGCTATCTGAACCTCATCGAGCACGACCAGCGCGCGGTCACCGCCAGCCTGCTGATCAAGCTCGCCGAGATCCTCCAGGTCGATCTCGCCGCGCTTTCCGGCGCCACCGAGCGGCGTGCCGAGCAGCATCTGCGCGAGGTCTTCACCGATCCGGCGCTGGGGCTGGAGCCGGTGCCGGAGGCGGAGATCGCGGCGATGGCTACCGGCAGCCCGGCCGCCACCCGCGCGGTGCTGGCGCTGTACCGCGCCTGGCGCGTCGCCCGCGAGGATGCCGGCGGCATCGCCCTGCCGTCCGGTCGCCGCGTCCTGCTGCCCACTGAAGAGGCGCGCGACTGGTTCGCCGAACAGGCAAACCATTTTCCCGCGCTGGAGGACGCCGCCGAGGCGCTGGGCGCCGAACTCGCCGCCGCCCCGGCCGAGGCCAACCACGCCATCGCCGAACGCCTGCGTCGCCGCCACGACTTGGTAGTGCGCGTCGGCCCGCTCGACGGCACGCTGCGCCGCTACGATCCGGCGGGGCGGATGCTCGATCTGTCGAAGTCGCTGCCGCGCGAGAGCCGCGGCTTCCACATGGCCTTCCAGCTCGCCCTGCTGGAGGCGCGCGCGCCGGTGGAGGCGCTGATCGAACAGGCGGCACCGAGCACCCCGGAAGCGGCCGGGCTGATCCGGATCGGCCTGCTGAACTACCTCGCCGCCGCGCTGCTGATGCCCTACGCGCCCTACCTGGCCGCCGCCGCGGTGTTGCGTCACGACATCGACGCGCTGGCCGCCCGCTTCGGCGTCAGCTTTGAGCAGGCCTGCCAGCGCCTGGCCAGCCTGCAACGCCCCGGGGCACGCGGGGTGCCGTTCTTCTTCGTCGTCGCCGACCCGGCCGGCAACGTTTCCAAGCGCTTCTCGGCGGCCGGCTTCCCCTTCGCCCGCTACGGCGGCTCATGTCCGCGCTGGCTGGTCCACACCGCCTTCGGCCAGCCCGACCGCCTGCAGGTGCAGGTCGCCCGCCTGCCCGACGGCGCCACCTTCCTGTGCTTCGCCCGCGCCATCATCCAGCCCGGCCCTCGCTGGGGCGAGCCGCCGGCGGTGCATGTGGTCGCGATGGGCTGCGACATCGCCCATGCCGGCGCGATCGCCTATGCCGACGGCATCGACCTCGACGGCGCCGCGGTGCCGATCGGCCTCTCCTGCCGCCTGTGCGACCGCGAGGGCTGCCGCAGCCGTGCCTTCCCGCCGCTCGAACACCGCCTCGCCCTCGACCCGCTGACCACCGGCGCCAGCCCCTACAGTTTCGCGCCCAAGCCGCGCTGAAACCGGGGCTGGACAAGTGCCGCCGCGCCCATCCTGATCCGCCTGGGCGACCGGAGATGGACGATGGCGGCGATGATCCTGGCGGTGGCGCGCAGCCCGCGGCACCGCTTCAGCAAGCAGGTGGACGACAGCATTGCGCTGCTGGAAGGCCTCGGCGTGGAGGGCGACGCCCATGCCGGCGTCACCGTGCGCCACCGCTCCCGCGTCGCCCGCAACCCCGCCGCGCCCAACCTGCGCCAGGTCCACCTGATCCATGCGGAGCTCTTCGCCGAGCTCGCCGCGAAGGGTTTCGCCATCGCCCCCGGCGACATGGGCGAGAACGTCACCACTCAGGGCATCGACCTGCTCGCCCTGCCGGTCGGCACCGTGCTGCACCTGGGCCAGGCGGCGGAAATCGCCGTCACCGGCCTGCGCAACCCCTGCCTGCAACTCGACCGCTTCGCCCCCGGCCTGATGGCCGCGACGCTGGACCGCGACGCCGAGGGCGGCCTCGTCCGCAAGGCCGGCATCATGGCCACGGTGCGCCGCGGCGGCGCGGTGCGGGCGGGCGACGCGATAGGCGTGACCCTGCCGCCGCTGCCGCACCGCTACCTCGCCCCGGTATGACGGGGCCCGCTCCGATCATGTCCCAGGCCGCCGTGACCGCCCCCGCCCCCGCCCCCGCCCCCGTCGACGCCCCCCGCCTGCTCGCGGGCATCGGCGTCACCATGCTCGGCGTGTTCGTCTTCTCGCTGAGCAATGCGCTGGCGAAATGGCTTACCGGTGGCTACCCTGTGGGCGAGATCCTGTTCGCCCGCAGCGTGGTGGTGCTGCTGATCCTCGGCTTCTTCGTCACGCGCGACGATCTCCGCGCCATGCGCGCCGATGGCCGTCCCTGGCTGCATGCCGGGCGGGCGCTGCTCTCGGCCGTTGAGGTCGTGTGCTTCTACTGGGCCATCGTGGAACTGCCGCTGGCCGGCGGCACCACCATCTATCTGGCCGGTCCGATCTACGTCACCGCGCTGTCGGCGATCTTCCTGCGCGAGGATGTCGGCTGGCGCCGCTGGCTCGCCGTGCTGGCCGGCTTCGTCGGCGTGCTCGTCGCGCTGCAGCCCTCCGGCCTTTCCTGGACCATCTACACCGCCGTCTCGGTGGCCGGCAGCGTGATGTACGCCGTCTCCCTGGTCATCACCCGCCGCCTGCGCGGCACCCCCACCACCCTGCTGGTGGCTGCCCAGGTCGTGCCGTTGCTGCTGATCACGGCGGCCTCCGCCGCGCCGGTCGAGCCGTCCACCAGCCTGGTCGGCGGCTGGATCATGCCCACGCCCGCCGACGCCGCCATACTGGTGCTGGTCGGGGTGCTGTCTATGGTCGGCTATCTCGGCATCAACCGTGGCCTGCAGATGGCGCCCGCCTCGGTCATCACGCCTTTCAACTATTCCAGCATCGTCTGGGCCACCATCCTGGGCTACCTGGTGTTCCACGAGATCCCCAGCGCCGCGATGCTCACCGGCGCGGCGATCATCGTCGCCGCCGGCCTCTACATCGTATTCCGCGAGAAGGTGCGCGGCACGGCGCAATAGCAGACGACGCATGCGTCCGCATGGGCGGCATGCACACCGGGATAGGCCCGCGGACCCTCCCAGCCATGCGTCTTTGCTGGATCTGCGAGAAGGGGCGCCGGCGTATATGCCGCGCGCCCGCCACGGCGGCGCCGTTCCCATCCCCTGCCCGTCACCTCGTTTCCGGCCTTGCCGGTGCGCCTGGAGCCTTCTGTGTCCACCGCCGCTCACCTGCCGTCCTTCGCCGCGCTCCTGGAACCGGCGAACCTCGTCGGCATCGTCGCTCTCGCCACCACCTGCACCTGGCCGCTGCTCGGCCAGCGCAAGCTCATCCTGAAGGTGCAGGTCGCCGGCGCCCTGCTCTTCGCCCTGCACTACCTGCTGCTCGGCGCCCCGAGTGCCGCGGCGATGTGCGCGCTGGGCGCGGTGCAGGGGGTGGCGCTCGTGCTGCTGCCACGCCGGGGCCAGCGCATCGCGGTTGTGGCCGCGACGACGGTGATCGCGATGGCGGCAACCGCGACCATGTGGATCGGCATCGCCTCGCTCTTCTCCCAGGTCGGGCAGGTGGCCGGCGCCGTGGGACGGCTGCAGATGAATACGCAGAGATTGCGCCTCTGCTTCCTCCTGTCCGTCGTGTTCTGGGCCACGCACAACCTGCTGGTGGGGTCGGTCTTCGGCCTGTTCGCCGACGGGCTGTCGGCGACCGGACTGCTGCTCGGCCTCTGGCGCAACCGGGTGCCGGCGCGCACCGCCGTGGGCCCGCTGCCGGCGCGCGCGGTCGCCGCCGCGGCCTGAGCACCGCTACCGACCGGCGCGGGGGAGGGGGCTCGCCTTCCCTTTCCCCGCCGCCCTGCTACGCTTCGCGGCAACGAGGGGAAACGACATGCGGCAGTTGCAGATCGGCGACGTCACCATCACCAGCATCGTCGAGCGCGACGGTCCGTGGCGGAAGCCCGAGACGATGTTCCCCGCCTACGACCCCGCCACCGCCGCCGAGCATTTCAAGACCATGGAGCCCGAGGTGTTCGACCACGCCTCCGGCCGCATGGTCATCACCTACCAGACCTTCGTGGTGCGCACGCCGAAGCACACCATCCTGGTGGACACCTGCACCGGCGAGGACAAGGGCTACCCGGCGCCGATGGATTTCGACAAGACGCCGTGGCTCGACGGCTTCCGCGCCGCCGGCCTCAGCTTCGAGGCCATCGACTACGTGTTCTGCACCCATCTGCACATCGACCATTGCGGCTGGAACACGGTGCTGCGCGACGGGCGCTGGGTGCCCACCTTCCCCAACGCCAAGTATGTCTTCCACAAGCGCGAATACGACTACTGGGAAAAGGCCACCGCCCGCGGCGACAACCCGCCCGGCCAGGTGTGGAACATGAACTGCCTGCCTGTGGTCGAGGCCGGCCAGGCGCTGCTGGTGGACGACGACTACGCGCTGGACGACACCATCACGCTGACGCCCACGCCCGGCCACTCGCCCTGCCATTGCTGCGTCAACATCTTCTCGAAGGGTCAGCGCGCGGTCGTCACCGGCGACATGATGCACCACGCCCTGCAATGCCGCGAGCCGGACTGGTCCACCGTCTTTGATGTCGACGCGAAACAGGCCGCCCGGTCGCGCCGCGGCTTCCTCGCCTCCGTCGCCGACACCGACACGCTGATCCTGCCAGTGCATTTCCCCAGCCCCACCGTCGGGCGCATCAAGGGCGACGGCAGCCGTTTCGACTGGCGCTACGTGCGCGGCTGAACCGGCCTGCTTGCCGGCGCCGCGCGAATGGGTCTAGCGTTGCCGGGAGGAAGCGCCCTGCCGGACAGAATCTCCCGGATAGAAACCCGATGAGCAAGCACGTCGTGGCCGCCGTCGCCGACCTGCCGCCAGGCAGCCGCAAACTGGTGAGTGTGCGCGGCCGGCCGATCGCCGTGTTCAACCTCGGCGGCGACTATTTCGGTCTGCTGAACCGCTGCCCGCACCAGGGCGGCAGCCTGTGCGAAGGGTTGTTGACCAGCGTGCTCACCGCCGACCGCCCCGGCGAATACATCATGTCCCGCCACGGCGAGATCATCCGCTGCCCCTGGCACGGCTGGGAGTTCGACATCCGCACCGGCCAGTCCTGGTGCGAGCCCGACCGTATCGCAATCAGGCAATACCCGGTGGAAGTCGCCGCCGGCACCGACCTTGTCAAAGGCCCGTACATCGCCGAGACCATTCCGGTTTCGGTTGAAGCCGACTACATCGTCGTCGAAGTCTGACGCCCCGGCGGCGCGCATGCGCCGCAGCCGTTCGTGCCGGCCACCGTGCTGCCCACCTTCGTTGTCATGGTGGCGATCTTCGGCCTGCCGCTGCTGTTCTCCCTCTACCTCAGCTTCACCGGCTACTCGCCCACCCAGGCGCTGATGGGCGGCCCATACGTGGGCCTGGCCAATTACGAGGACCTCTTCGCCGACCCGGTCTTCATCGGCAGCCTCGGCATTACCTTCGGCTACACCGCCGCCGCCGTCTCCGCCCAGCTTGCCCTCGGTCTCGGCATGGCGCTTCTGCTCAACATCGACCTGCCGTACATGCGCGCCTTCCGCACCGCGCTGGTCATTCCCATGATGATCACCCCGATCGTCGGCGCCCTGTGCTGGAAGCTGCTGCTCGATCCCAGCCACGGCGTGATCAACCACTGGCTTGGCCGCAACATCGTCTGGCTCGGCCAGCCCGACACAGCGCTGCTCGCCGTCTGGGTGGTCAACGTGTGGCAGTCCACGCCCTATGTCGCACTGATCCTGCTCGCCGGGCTGCGCTCCCTGCCCAGCGAGCCGCGCGAGGCCGCGGCCATCGATGGCGCCAGCCGCTGGCAGATGTTCCGCCACATCACCGTGCCACTGCTGAAACCCTATATCCTCGTCGCCCTGCTGCTGCGGACGATCTTCGAGTTCCGTGCCTTCGACAACATCTACGCCATGACCGGCGGCGGCCCGGCGAACAGCACCATGGTGCTGTCGATGTTCACCTATCTCGCCAGCTTCGTGCGCTTCGATTTCTCGCTCGGCGCTGCGGCGTCGTGGATGATGCTGGTGATGTCGATGCTGCTCTGCCTGTTCTTCATCGCCATCATCCGCCGCCGGGACGCCCACTGATGGAGCACGCCCCATGGCCGTCGTGATCGGCTCCCGCCGCGCCACCTGGATCTCCCGCGCCCTGATCTACGCCACCCTCTCGGCGCTGGTGATCGCCTTCCTGTTCCCATTGGTCTGGATCGCCGGGCTCTCCTTCAAGACCCGGATGCAGACCTTCGCCGACCCGCCGCTCTACCTCTGGTGGCCGACCCTGGAGAACTACGCCGACGTGCTCGGCCGGTCGGATTTCGTGATGGCGTTCGTCAACACGCTGCTCGTCTCCGGCAGCGCCGTCGGGCTGTCGCTGTGCATCGGCGTGCCCGCCGCCTACGCCTTCGCCCGCTTCCCCTTCACCGGCCGTTCCTTCCTGTTCTTCGCCCTACTGGTCATGCGCATGCTGCCGCCGATCGCCGTTCTGGTGCCGATGTACGTGCTGTTCAGCAAGATCGGGCTCACCACCACGCGCCTGTCCGTCGTGCTCGCCTATTCCACCTTCGCCCTGCCGCTGGTCACCTGGATCATGCGCGGCTTCTTCGAGGACCTGCCGCCGGAACTGGAGGAAAGCGCGTGGATCGACGGCGCCAACCGCTACGGCGCCTTCCTGCACATCGTCCTGCCGCTGGCCAAGCCCGGCATGGTCGCCTCGGCCATCCTCTGCCTCCAGCTCGCCTGGAACGACTTCCTGTTCGCCGCCGTGCTCACCAACAACGCCACGCAGACCCTGCCGGTGAAGATGATGACCTTCTCGGCCGGCGATTCCGGCGTGGACTGGGGCGGCGTCACCGCGTCCGGCATGCTGGTGATCCTGCCGGTCATCGCCTTCTCGTTCATCGCCCAGCGCCACCTGGTCGCCGGCCTGTCCTCCGGCGCGGTGAAGGGCTGATGCCGCAACAACAACAAGAAGAACTGGGGAGAACGAAGATGCCTGCCATTAAACGCCGCACCCTGCTCGCCGCCAGTGCCGCCGCCGCCATCCCGCTCGCCGCCCCCCGCCCGCTGCACGCCCAGACCAAGCCGGAGAAGCTCGTCTATATCGGCGAGAACCAGGGCGGCTGGAAGAAGACCCTGATGGAGGAGGTGGCGCCGGCCTTCGAGAAGGAGACGGGCATCAAGGTCGAGTTCACCATGCTCCCGGTCGATGCCTGGCGCGCCCGCCTCAAGGCCGAACTGGGCGCCGGCTCCACCGGCATCGACATCGCGCAATGGTCGGTCGGCATGGCCGGCTGGATGTCGCCGCACATGATGGACCACGAGGAGGTCGTGGCGAAGATCACCAGCCGCCACCCCGACTTCGCCTGGAACGACTTCCTGGGCGGCAGCAAGGCCGCGGCCACCTACGACGGCAAGCTCACCGGCATCCCCTACCGCATCACCACCGGCATCATGGTCTACCAGAAGGAGCTGCTGGCGAAGGCCGGGTTCGACAGCTTCCCCACCACCTTCGCCGAGTTTCACAAGGTCGCCAAGGCCGTGAACACCCCGCCCGACCGCTATGCCTTCGGCGTCATGGGCAAGCAGGGCTCCGGCCTCTAGGGCGTGTTCGAACGCTTCCCCACGCTGAAGGTCATCATGATCGAGGGCGGCTGGGCCTGGTACCCCGTGCTCGGCTGGCGGCTGGACAACCACTGGCGCAAGATGCACGCTGAGGTGCCGCACCTGAAGATGCCGCCCAGCCACTACATGCGCCGCAACCTCTGGGTCTCCACCCAGCCCATGGAGGAGCCGGAACGGCCCGAAGACCTGCGCAAGACCCTGTCCTGGATCGGCTGGGACCGCATCCTCTTCGCCACTGACTACCCGCACTGGGATTTCGACGACCCGCGCCACGCCTTCCCCTGCCAACTCAGCGACGCGGAGAAGCGCATGATCTTCCGCGGCAACGCCGAGGCGATCTACAAGCTGGATTGACAGGTATTGGGGGTCTGGGGCCGCCGGCCCCAGCAGGGACGAGGGGCCGCGCCCCTCGCCTTCCTCGCTTCCGTTCAAATCACCTTGCGGAAGAACACCCGCGCAAACCCGTTCTGCACCCCGCGCCCCGTCTGTACCCAGCCGCTGCGCGAATACAGCGCGATATTCTCCACCATCGTCTCATGCGTGTACAGCCGCAGTTCGCGGTAGCCCCGGCGCCGCGCCTCCGCGTCGGCGAACTGCATCAGCGTGCGGCCCACCCCCTGCCCCTGCGCCGCCGGATCGACCGCCACATTGTCCAGCAGCAGGTGGTCGTCTTCCGGCAGCAGCACGATCAGCCCGGCAATCGGCGATCCGGCTACCCAGAGCGCATGGCTGCGCACATAGGCGGCGTAGTCGTCCAGCATCGGCCCCGGCGGCTTGCCGATGCGCGCGATGTACTTGTTGTAGGCCGCATGGACAATGCGCTCCACGTCCGGCAGGTCGGCTGCGTCGGCGGGACGGACGACAAGCATGCGCGCACTCCTCGTGCCGCCCTTCGGCGGTCATCGACGACTCTACCCTGCGCTGTCTCGGCGCGGTAGGTTCGCAATTCGCCCACCGGAGACCGTCTTGCAGCAGGCCGCCCCTGAATCCGTCAGATGTCCACCGGAACCGGGCGAACCCGCCACGGCCCCCAAGACACTGGCGGACAAGATCCCGCTTTCCAGCCGCGTCTTGCTGTACCTCGGCTGCGGCGACGGCGCGGCAGGCGCGGCGTTCCGCCTGCGCAATCCCACTGCCCTGTTGATCGGCATCGAGCGCGATCCGGAACTTGCCCTTCGGGCAAGCCGCGTGCTCGACCGCGTCTATTGCCTCAACCTGGAGACAGGGCCGCTGCCGTGCTTCAGCGCTGCGCCGGACTGCATCGTCTTCGGTCCCGGCGTGGTCGAACGGCTGGACCGACCGCTCGATATCCTGCGCGAATTCGCCGCCCTGCTCGCACCCGGTGGCGTGTTGCTGTTGTGCAGCCCCGACGGCGCGCATCTCACCGGCCCACACAGCCGCCTGCTCGACGAAGCCGGCCTGCACAAGCTGGATGCCGAGGAAGTGGCGGCTGGGGCGGACCTGCCAGCCGCCGCCACGATCTGGCGTGCGGCAGCCGAGCCGGTAGCGCGGCTGAGCGTCTTCTCCACCATGCTGCCGCCCGTCGGCGGCGTCAGCCAGGTACGGGTGGTCGAACCGCTGGGCGCGCTGGCGGCCCAGCCCGCGGTGGCAACCCGCATCACCAACCGGCTGGACCAAGTGCCGCCCGCCGGGCCCGATCCCGCCATTTTGGTACTGCACCGTCCCGCCCTGCTTGGGGAGGAGGGGCTGGGCGTGGTGCGCCGGCTCGCCGGCCGCGGCTGGCTGGTGGTGTGCGAATTCGACGACCACCCCTCGCAGATCCCCATCCTGCACCGCTCCGACGTGCAGAACTTCCGCGCGGTCCATGCCATCCAGACCTCCACGCCGGCGCTGGCCGAGGTGCTGGCGCGCGAGAACCCCGAGGTCGCGGTGTTCCCCAACGCCATCAGCCGCCTGCCCGAGCCGCGCAACTTCGCCACCCCCGGCCAACTGACCCTGCTGTTCGCGGCGTTGAACCGCGAGGAGGACTGGCCCGGCCATGTCGAGGCGCTGAACGAAGCCGCGGCAGCCGCGGGCGAGGCGCTGCGGTTCCACGTGATCGCCGACCGCGCCTTCTTCGATGCCCTGGCCACGCCGCATAAGGTATTCACGCCGCTGTGCGACTACCCCACCTATCTCGAAATACTGGCGGGCTGCGAGATCTCGTTCATGCCCTTGCGCGACACGCTGTTCAACCGCTGCAAGTCCGACCTGAAATACCTGGAGGCAGCCGCGCACCGGGTGGTGGCTCTCGCCTCGCCGGTGGTCTACGGCGGGAGCATCACCGATGGCGCGAACGGGCTGCTGTTCCGCGACCCGCCAGACCTGCGCGGCAGGCTGACACGGCTCATCGCCGACCCCGACGCCGCCCGCGTCCTCGCCGACCATGCCCGCGCCGACATCGCGCGCCACCGCATGCTCGCCTATCAGGTGGCCCAGCGCGATGCCTGGTACCGCAGCCTGTGGTCGCGCCGAAAGGACCTGCAACACGCTCTATTGCTGCGGGTGCCCGAGCTGGAGGTGTAGGATAAGGCGAGGGGCGCTGCCCCTCGACCCCGCCGGGGCGTCGCCCCGGACCCCGATCGTTACGCCTGGCCGGCCAGCACGCGTCCGGCCACGGCGTCCAGCTTGCGCATCAGCGACGGGTCGCGCTTGTCCGGCGCGGTGATGATCGCGGTCTCCAGCGCCCGGTCGCAGCCAGCGGGGCAGAGGCCACGCTCCTGGCCGAGCAGCGGCACCACCTCGCGCACCAGCGCCCGCGCCTTGTCGGCGTTGTCGTGCAGCACCGCCACCAGCGCCTCCACCGTCACATGGTCGTGGTCGGGATGCCAGCAGTCGAAATCCGTCACCATGGCCACGGTGGCGTAGCAAAGCTCGGCCTCGCGGGCCAGCTTGGCCTCCGGCATGTTGGTCATGCCAATCACCGAACAGCCCCAGGAACGATAAAGCTCGCTCTCCGCCTTGGTGGAGAATTGCGGCCCCTCCATCACCAGGTAGGTGCCGCCGCGCGTCACCGGCAGCCCCAGTCCGCGCGCCGCCGCCTCGGCCGCATCGCCGATGCGCGGGCAGACCGGGTTCGCCACCGAGACATGGGCCACGCAGCCGTCGCCGAAAAAGCTCTTCTCGCGCGCGAAGCTGCGGTCGATGAACTGGTCCACGATCACGAAGCTGCCCGGCGGCAACTCGGCCTTCAGGCTGCCCACCGCCGACAGCGACAGCACGTCGGTGCAGCCCAGGCGCTTCAGCGCGTCGATATTGGCCCGATAATTCAGGTGCGTGGGCGACAGCGGGTGCCCGCGCCCATGGCGCGGCAGGAACACGCAGCGCGTGTCGCCCAGCCACCCCTCCAGCACATCGTCCGACGGCTCGCCCCAGGGCGTGATGACGCGCTTCCACGCCTTCCGCTCCAGCCCCTCGATGTCATAGAGGCCGGAGCCGCCGATGATGCCGATGACCGGCTTGATGCTGCTCATGCCGGCACCTGCGGCAACAGGGGCGCGTCAGTCATGGCGGGCTCCTCGTTCTCCAGAAACGGAACCGCCGCGCCCGGGAAGGACGCGGCGGAAAAACACGGCGGAAGGCATGCGATTCGGCGCGGCGTCAGTGGACGTCGGCCCACACCTTTCGCTTCACGGCATAGGTCAGGCCGGTCATGAACACCAGGAACAGCACCACCTTCACGCCCAGCCGCTTGCGCGTCTCCATTTCGGGGTTGGCGATGTAGGTGAGGAACGTGGTCACATCCCGCGCCATCTGCTCCACCGAGGCCCGCGTTCCGTCGGCATAGGTCACCGCGCCATCTGCCAGCGGCGGCGGCATGGCGATCTGATGCCCGGCGAACCACTTGTTGTAGTACATGCCGTCGGCGACGTTCACGCCGGCCGGTGCATCGGCATAGCCGGTCAGCAGCGAATAGATCTGATCGGCCCCACCTTCGCGCGCCTTGATGATCACCGACAGGTCGGGCGGATAGGCGCCGTTGTAGGCGGCACGCGCTGCCCGCTCGTTGGGGAAGGGCGAGCGGAAATGGTCCGATGGCAGGGCAGGCCGCTCGGTGGGCTGGCCATCGTCGCCGATGGTCGGAACCATCACCGTGGCGGCGATTGCCTCGATCTGCTTCGGCTCCAGGCCAAGGCCGGCGAGGTCGCGATAGTAGCCCTGCTTCACGGCGTGGCAGGCGGAGCAGACCTCCTTGTAGACTTGGAAGCCGCGCTGCGCGGCCGCGCGGTCAAAGGTGCCGAACGGGCCGCTGAAGCTCCAGTTCTGGGCGGGGTATTCCAGTGTCTCCGCGGCACCGGCCGGCGCCGGGGCCGAAGCCAGCAACAGGACAGCGGCCGCCACCGAGGTAAGGCGCACGGCCGCCGCCGCGACTTTCACGAAGCCCATCACGCCTTCTCCATCGGCTTGGCAGCGGCACCGCCAGGCACGGGCCCACCCCCGCCTCCGGTAAACAGAACGGCGCGGCTGATGCTCTCGGGCAACGGCAGCGGCCGCTCGAACTTGCCCAGGATCGGCAGGATCACCAGGAAGTGCAGGAAGTAGTAGAAGGTGCCCAGCCGCGCGATCCACACCCAGATGCCCTCCGGCGGCCGCGCGCCGGCGAAGCCCAGCGCAACCACCGCGACAACCAGCACCCAGATCAGAACCCGGTACACCGGGCGGAAGCGGACAGCGCGCACCGGCGAGGTGTCGAGCCACGGCAGCACGAACAGCACCAGGATCGAGCCGAACATCAGCAGCACGCCGCCGAGCTTGTCGGGCACCGAGCGCAGGATGGCGTAGAACGGCAGGAAGTACCACTCGGGCACGATGTGCGGCGGCGTCACCAGCGGGTTGGCCGGCACGTAGTTGTCGGGATGGCCCAGGTAGTTCGGCGCGAAGAACACAAACAGCGCATACACCAGGAAGAACACGCAGATCCCGACGCTGTCCTTGATCGTGTAGTACGGGTGGAAGGGCAGCGTGTCCTGCGGCGTCTTCACGTCGATGCCGAGCGGATTGTTGGAACCGGTGATGTGCAGCGCTGCGATGTGCAGGAACACCACGCCCACCAGCACGAACGGCAGCAGGTAATGCAGGCTGAAGAAGCGGTTCAGCGTGGCATTGTCCACCGAGAACCCGCCCCACAGCCACGTGACGATATGCTCGCCCACCAGCGGGAAGGCGGAGAACAGGTTGGTGATGACCGTCGCGCCCCAGTACGCACATCTGGCCCCAGGGCAGCACATAGCCCATGAACGCGGTGGCCATCATGATCAGCAGGATCGCCACGCCCAGGATCCACAGCAACTCGCGCGGCGCCTTGTAGGAGCCGTAGTAGAGGCCGCGGAAGATGTGGATGTAGGTGACGATGAAGAACATCGAGGCGCCGTTGGCGTGCGCGTAGCGCAGCAGCCACCCGAAGTTCACGTCGCGCATGATGCGCTCAACCGAGTCGAAAGCCATCGTGGCGTTCGGCGTGTAGTTCATCGCCAGGAAGATGCCGGTGGCGATCATGATCACCAGCGTGACCATCGCCAGGGCGCCGAAGTTCCAGAAGTAGTTGAAGTTGCGGGGGGTCGGAAACACCCCGTATTCCGTCTTGATCATCGTGAAGACGGGAAGGCGCGCGTCAATCCAGTTGATTACCGGATTCTTGAACTCGCTCTTGTGCAGGCCGGCCATGTAGATGTGCTCCGAAGGCTGCGATCAGCCGATCTTGATCTTGGTGTCACCCTCGAATTCGTAAGGGGGCACGGCGAGGTTCAACGGCGCCGGGCCCTGGCGAATGCGCCCCGACGTGTCGTATTCGCTCCCGTGGCAGGGGCAGAACCAGCCGCCGTAGTCGCCGCGCGCATCGGTCGGGCGGTTGCCGACCGGCACGCAGCCCAGATGGGTGCAGATTCCCACCACAACGAGCCATTCCGCCTTGCCAGGCTTCACCCGCGCCATGTCGGACGCCGGATCCCTCAGCTGGTCCACCACCACGGCGCGAGCCAGCTTGATCTCCTCCGGCGTGCGGTGGCGCACGAACACCGGCTTGCCGCGCCACATCACGGTAATCGCCTGGCCCGCCGGAATTGGCGAGATGTCCACCGTGGTGGATGACAGCGCCAGCACGTCGGCCGCCGGGTTCATGCTGTTGATCAGCGGCCAGGCGATCGCGCCCACGCCCACCGCGGCGCTGGCGCCGGCGACGAGCTTGAGAAAATCGCGCTTCGTGACCTCAGTCCCGCCCTCGCTGGCTGTGGGGACGGCATGGGGTGCTGTGGCGCTATCAGCCATACGTGACCTCGAGTGATCTGCCCGGACCGGGCGTTTCGTTCCTGAGCCGCAAGGGCGGATCGACCGTCGCCCGGCACGGCTCCTTGTCAGCCATCCACCGCAAAGCGGTGCCGTCCATCAGCCCCGCGACGTGGAACAGTCGATCGGTTCCGCGCCTCGGCAAAGCCCGCCCACCCCGCATGCGGCGACCGGCAGACCCGCTGCGGTGAAGCAGCGGCGTGCCGATTAAGCGCAACATGCACATATGGGCAAGGGCCACACGGGCTTTCGCGGGCATTTTTGCGTTCGCGGCAACCATACGTCCGGGTCGCAGCCTCCGCAACACGCCGCCCATGCGCTAGCATGGCACCAGCATGGAGCCCGCAATGAACGATCCCGCCACCGCGCCGCCGCCCCACGCCGCCATAAAGGACCAGGCCCGCGACTGGTTCGAGACCCTGCGCGACCGGCTGTGCGCGGCCTTCGCGGCGATCGAACAGGAGGCGGCGGCCAGCCCGCTCTATGCCCCCGGCCCCCCCGGCACCTTCCAGCGCACCGCCTGGTCGCGCTCCACCGCCGACGGCAGCTCCCCCGCTGACGGCAGCCCCCCCGCTGACGGAAGCCCGGGCGGCGGCGTGATGAGCGTCATGCGCGGCCGCGTGTTCGAGAAGGTCGGCGTCAACGTCTCCACCGTCATGGGCGAGTTCAGCCCCGAGTTCCGCGCCCAGATCCCCGGTGCCGCCGAGGACCCGCGCTTCTGGGCCAGCGGCATCAGCCTGGTCGCCCACATGGCCAGCCCCCGCGTGCCCGCCGCCCACTTCAACACCCGCATGCTGGTCACCACCCGCGGCTGGTTCGGCGGCGGCGGCGACCTCACGCCGATGAAGCTCGACGCCCCCGAGGCCATCGAGGACGCCGCCCGCTTCCACGCCGCCCTGCGCGCCGCCTGCGACCGCCACGACCCGGCGTACTACCCGAAATACAAGGAATGGTGCGACCGCTACTTCTTCCTGCCGCACCGCAACGAGCCGCGCGGCGCCGGCGGCATCTTCTACGACCAGCACTTCTCCGGCGACGTCCAGGACGACCTCGCCTTCACCCGCGACGTGGGCCTGGCCTTCCTCGACATCTACCCCAGCATCATCCGCGCCCGCATGCACGAGCCCTGGACCGCCGAGGAACGCCAGCACCAACTGGTCCGCCGCGGCCGCTACGTGGAGTTCAACCTCATCCACGACCGCGGCACCCTGTTCGGGCTGAAGACCGGCGGCAACGTCGAAGCCATCCTGATGAGCCTGCCGCCGGCCGTGGCGTGGCCGTAAGCGGCCGTCAGCACCGGCGCGAACGGCCCCGCATGCCCGCAACCCCGGCCAGCCCCACCGCCAGCAGCGCCAGGCTCGCCGGTTCCGGCGTCGTCGTCGGTGGAGGCGGTGGAGGAGGCGGCTCCACCGCATCGGCCAAGCCGACGGTGAAGCCGTAGTAGAACTCCGGCGAATTGGTCCAGCTGAGCGAGTTGAACGTGCCGGTGAACTGCACCACGCCGTTTCCCTCGTTCCCGCTCACCACGTTGCCGGCAACGCTGATCGGCGCGCCGCCGTACTGGGCATTCGGCCCGCCGGCCTCCAGCGTCGGCGTTTGGCCGAACGTGTAGGTTGCCGCGCTGCCTGGCGAACCCAGGCTCCAGATCGCCAGCAACGGATCAACCACCGGCGTGGCGAATGTCAGCGTGTTCGTGCCGGTGAACCCGCTCTGGGTGATGATGTCGCCCACCGTGCTGGGCGACGTCGTTGACGTGCCGCCGATGAACGACGAGTCCGGCTGCCAGTTGCCCGCCAGCCCGCTCACCACGCTGTTGGACAGCACCTGGCCGTCGAAATTGACCGCGACACCGTCGAGAGTGCCGACCGCGGAGCCAGGTGCGCCGGCCGAGAAGCTGGTCCAGTCCGTCCACTGTGTCGCGGAGGCGGATGGACAGGCGGCCATGGATGCAGCGATCGCCACACCTAGCATGGCGCTCCCGAGCCGGGGCAGCCGCAGGCGGCGGCGCGGGCACTGGGGCAGGGACCACAGGTTCACGGACACGGCAATCCTCCTGGCAGCTGGAACGAACAGTCGAGCCGATATCCCCTTTTGCTACTGCCGGCGACGTGGGTAACGGAAGAATTCTGGAAGCGAAATTTTTCCCCTATCGCTGAAGTGATCACACGAATTACCGCCTTCGTGCGCAGGTGCGTACGAATCAGTTTGATGATATGCTGTCGATGAATTTTGCGCCGCGCTGAATGCTTGCCGCCTGCGGTTCTTCCGGCGCACCGAGCCGGTGCTATGCCGCCAATGCCTGCGTCCGCACCAGCCGCGAATAGGCGCCCTCGGCGGCAAGCAGTTCGCCGTGCGTTCCCTGCTCCACCACCCGCCCCTCGGCCAGCACCACCACCAGGTCGGCATCGCGCACTGTCGAAAGCCGGTGCGCCACGATGATCGTCGTCCGCCCCGCCCGCAGCCGCGCCAGCGCGTCCTGCACCAGCGCCTCGCTCTCGGCATCCAGCGCGCTCGTCGCCTCGTCCAGCAGCAGCACGCGCGGATCGCGCAACAGGGCGCGGGCGATGCACACCCTCTGCCGCTGCCCGCCCGACAGGCGCTGTCCGCCGGGGCCGACGCGGGTGGCGTAGCCGTCCGGCAGCGCGGCAATGAACCCATCCGCCGCCGCCGCCCGTGCGGCCGCCCGCACGTCCTCCTCGGCGGCACCCGGCCGGCCCATGCGTATGTTCGCCTCCACCGTGTCGTCGAACAGCAGCGTGTCCTGGCCCACATAGGCGATCGCATCGCGCAGGCTGGCCAGCGTCACGTCGCGGATGTCGGCTCCGTCGAGCCGGATCGCGCCGGACTTCACGTCGTGCAGGCGGGGAACCAGCGCCAGCGCCGTGGACTTGCCCGCGCCCGACGGCCCCACCAGCGCCACCGTCAGCCCCGGCTCGGCCACGAACGACAGGTCGTGCAGCCCGTGCCGCCCGTCGGGGTAGGCGAAGGCCACATGCTCGAATGCCAGCCGCCCCTGTCCCGGCGGCAGCGCCCGCGCGCCCGGCCGCTCCGCGATCGCCGGCCGTTCGTCCACCACGGCGAACACCCGCACCAACCCGGCCAGCCCCTCCTGCACCGCGCCGTTCAACGAGCCCAGCGCCCGCAGCGGCCGCGAGGCGATCAGCAGCGCGGTGACGAACCCGGTGAAATGCCCAAGCGACCCGTCGCCCTGCGCCGCCCGCCAGCCGACGAAGCCGATCACCGCGGCCACAGCCGCGCCGCCGATCACCTCCAGCATCGGGTCGATCCGCGCCCGGCTGCGCGCCATGCGCAGCAGCGCCCGGTAAAGCTCGTCGAACGCCCCGCCCGCCCGCGCCCGCTCCGCCGCCTCCAGCCGGTAGGCACGCACCGTGCGCGCCTGGGCGAAGCTCTCGTTCAGCAGGGCCGCCGTCTCGCCAACCCGCTCCTGCATCCCGCCGGACTGGCGGCGGATGCGCCGGCCGAGATTCTGGATCGGGATGCCGGCGATCGGGTACAGCACGGCGGCGATCAGGCTCAGCTTCCAGTCCAGCCACAGCATCGAGCCGACCAGCCCCACCACCGTCAGCGCATCGGCGATCCCGTTCACCGCCCGGGTCAGCGCCTCGCGGACGATCGTCGCATCGGTGGTGAACCGCGCCGCCCACGAAGCCGGCGCCTCGCGCTCCAGCCGGGCCAGGTCGCCCGTGGTCAGGTGCGCGAACATCCGCTCCTGCAGCCCGCGGATCACCAGCAGCACCACCTTCTGCACCGCCACGTTCTGAAAATACTGCGCCAGCGCCTTCACCGAGGTGATCGCCAGCACCAGCACAGGAAGCTGGTAGAGGATGCGCGCGTCGCGCCGTTCGAACAGGGTGAAGGCGTGGTCGATGGCGATCGGGTACAGCGCCTGCGTGCCCGCCATCACCAGCGTCAGGCCCAGGATCAGCGCGATCAGCCCGCGATGCTGGCGGATATGCTCGCGCCACAGCCGGCCCACCAGCGCCTGCGTGGTCTCGGAGGAAATGGGAATGCGCTCGGCCATCGCGGCCGTGTATCAGCCCGCCAGCCGCCGCGCCAATTCGGCCCGGCAGGCCGCCGCCCCGGCCGTGCAGCCGCCGGCCATCCACCATGCCCGCAAGGCCCGCAGCATCTCCCCCATCGCCGGCCCCGCCGGCACGCCCAGCCCGGCGAGATCGCGCCCGCCCAGCGGGAACACCGGCACCGGCATCGCCGCCAGCCTGGCCCGCAGCGCAGCCCCCCGTCCGGCCAGCCAGCACGCGCCGATCAGCACCTCGCGCGGCGTAGCGGCCAGCGCCCGGCGCAGGTCGTCGTCCGAAGCCCCGTCCCCAGGCGCCACCGCCCCGCGCAACGCCACCAGCCGCGCCGCCTCCGCCCCCGACAGCTTCAGCCGCCCCGCCGCCGCCATCCCGTCGCCCTCGATCAGCGCCGCCAGCCGCAGCACCGCATCCGCCGGCGCCCCCGCCGCCACCACGCGCGCCAGCATCGCCCCATCGCCCGCCTCCGGCAGCACCGCCGCCAGCACGCCGCACGCGCGCATCTGCGCCACCGTTCCCGCCGGATCGGGCCCCGCCAGGATGCGCTTCAACTCCGACCACACCCGCTCGGCCGACAGCCGCGCCAGCCCCGCCAAGCCGGCGCGGATCGCCGCCAGCGCTCCCGCGTCCGGCGCCCCGCGGCCATACCGGGCATGGAAGCGGAAGAAACGCAGCACGCGCAGATAATCCTCGGCGATGCGCGCCGCCGCCTCGCCCACGAAGCGCACCCGCCCCGCCGCCAGGTCGTCCAGCCCGCCGAAATAGTCGAACACCTCGCCCGAAGCGGTCATCGATATCGCGTTGATGGTGAAATCCCGCCGCGCCGCATCGGCCTGCCAGTCATCGGTGAAGGCCACCGTCGCATGCCGCCCGTCGGTGGCCACGTCGCGCCGCAGGGTAGTCACCTCATAGCCGCGATGGTCGGCCACCGCGGTCACCGTGCCGTGCGCCAGCCCCGTCGGCACCGCCTTCAGCCCCGCCGCCGCCAGCGCCGCCATCACCTCGTCCGGCGGATCGGGCGTGGCGAGGTCGATATCCGCCACCGCGCGCGCCAGCAGCGCATCGCGCACACAGCCGCCCACCAGCCGCGCCCGCGGCAGCGCCGCCAGCACCGCGCGCAGACCCGGGTCGGCCATGAAGGCCGGCGGCGCGACAATCCGCGCCGGCATGCTCACGGCCGCACCGGGGTTGCGGGGCTCCCCGGCAGCACGGCATGGCCGGGAACAATGCGGCCATCCTCCATGTGCGGCGGCACATAGACCATCTCCGGCGGCACCGCGCCCCAGATCTCCAGCCACGCCGCGCCAAGCACCAAAACCAGCATGGCGCCGACCGTGCCCCAGATGAGCTGCTGCGTGTGGCGCCGGCCCGACCACAGCCACAGTCCATAGGCGGCGAACGGCAGCAGGAACAGCGATGCTTCCAGCAGCCGCAGCATCAGGGATCCGTACGCAGCCGGTGCGCCAGATGCACCAGCATCGCCGCCGTCGCGCCCCAAATGTAGTGGTCCGGATGCGGCCACACCCAGAATTCCCGCCACGCCCCGCGGAAATGCGCCCGCCGCCGCTGCGGCGCCGCCGGGTCCAGCAGCACCGACAGCGGCAGCGCGAACAGCGCCTCCACCTCGTCGGGCGACGGCGACAGGCCCAGGTTCTCAAGCTCCACGCCGTCAGGCAACAGCCCCAGCACGGGCGTCACGCGATACCCGGTGCCGGTAACATAGTCGCCCAGCCTCCCCGTCAGTTCCACGTGATGCGGCGCCAGCCCCACCTCTTCCTGCGCCTCGCGCAGCGCGGCATGCTCGGGACTCGTGTCGCCGGGGTCGATGCGCCCGCCGGGGAAACTTACCTGGCCCGCATGCTTGGCCAGGTGCGCCGTGCGCTTGGTCAGCAGCACACCCGGCTGCGCGCCAAGCACGAGCGAAACCAGCACGGCCGCCGGAACCAGCTTCCCGCTCGCCAGTTCCTGACCATCATCACTGGAGAGCGGCATGCCGATCGCCGGCGGATCGACCATCGTCCGAGCCGGTTGCAGCCCTGCCGCAGGCGCCTGGGTCGGCGCGCGAAGGCGCGCCCGAAGAATATCGAGGTTCACCGGTCCACTCTACGCCCGGCCGCCAAGCCCCGCCAGCATCCCCGAACGGCCGTGGCGGCGCCCCGACGCGCGGCTGATCTGGGGCTACGCCTCCGCCGGCAGGCAGCCCAGCGGAAAGAAGCAGCCGCTGCTCCAAACCCCCAGCACGGATTGGCCATGCACCAGGCAAGGCTCGGCCAGAGCCACCAACTCGTAATACACCGCCCGGCCGATGCGCGCCTCCAGCGGCAGCGCGCCCACCCCGTTGCGCACGTGAACATAGGGCGTTGGCTCGCCGGTCGCATCGTCGAAGGCCACGCGGATCGGGTGCTTCGGCCCGGCCGTGATCACCTGGTCGATATTTGTCCTGAAGGTCAGTACCTGATCGTGCCCGACCCCCGCCCAGCCGAGCTCGACGGCCACGAACGGCGCATCCTCCACTTCGATGCGGCCGCGCTCGGCAGGCGTCTCGAGGAAATAGCGCCCATCCGCCTGGCGCCGCAGCACCGAGGCGAACAGGCACACAAGCTCCTTGCGTCCGATCGCACTGCCCCGGTAGTGCCAGGCGCCGTCGCGCTTGATCACGAAGGGAAGCTCGCCATGGTCCAGCGGCCTGCGCGCGGCAGCCCGGCAGTCGCCGGGCGGCGTGGCACCGGCATTTTTCTGCGTGGCCCCGGCAGGTTTCTGTTGTGTCAAATCGTTCACGTTGCTCACCCCGGGACAGAGAATGCTTCCGCCCTTGCCACTGATATAGGTAGCATCCCCCCTCATGTGAAAGTGGCCGGCACGGGATCGCACTCCCTCAAAGAGTCACCAACTGCATGAACGGGCTGAAACGCCGCCCGCGTGCCCCGCTTTGCCACAATACGTTGGCCGCGGTCAGCCGCATCCCGGCCCGCCCGAATTCTGCCCCGCTGCTTTACGATACCGCCACCCGGGATGAGGTTCATGTCCGCCAGCACCACGCCGTTCCAGCCCGCCCCACCCTCCGACGACCTGCTCGCCGAGATCGAGGCGCTGGGCCGCCGCGCCGCCGCCGCCCGCACCGAAATCGGCCGCGCCATCTACGGCCAGCAGGAGGTGGTGGACCAGACGCTCATCACCCTGCTCTCCGGCGGCCACGTGCTGCTGGTCGGCGTGCCCGGCCTGGGCAAGAGCCGGCTGGTTGAAACCCTGGCCGTCGTCATGGGCCTTGCTTCCAAGCGCGTTCAGTTCACCCCCGACCTCATGCCCGGCGACATCCTCGGCAGCGAAGTGCTCGACGAGGGCGAGGACGGCCGCCGCCACTTCCGCTTCGTGCCCGGCCCGGTGTTCTGCCAGCTCCTGATGGCCGA
This sequence comes from uncultured Alphaproteobacteria bacterium, assembly GCA_963779875.1. Lineage (GTDB taxonomy): Bacteria > Pseudomonadota > Alphaproteobacteria > Acetobacterales > Acetobacteraceae > CAMDGX01. Next base: position 82,819 of record CAWAAI010000002.1, read on the forward strand.
CGAGATCAACCGCGCCTCGCCGCGCACCCAGTCCGCCCTGCTGCAAGCCATGCAGGAACAGCGCGTCGCCATCGGCGGCGTGGAACACGTTCTCCCACGCCCCTTCCACGTCCTCGCCACCCAGAACCCGATCGAGCAGGAAGGCACCTACCCCCTGCCGGAAGCCCAGCTCGACCGCTTCCTGCTGGAAGTCCGCGTCACCTACCCCGACCTCGCCGCCGAACGCGCCATGCTCGTCGCCACCACCGGCAGCACCGAAGACCAGCCCGCCCAGGCGCTGTCCGCCGAGGACCTCATGGCCGCCCAGGCGCTGATCCGCCGTGTCCCGGTCGGCGAAACCGTGGTCGACGCCATCCTCAAGCTGGTCCGCGGCGGCCGCCCCGAAGCGACCGACGACGAAACCGTCCGCCGCCACGTCGCCTGGGGCCCCGGCCCGCGCGCCGCCCAGGCCCTCATGCTGGCCTGCCGCGCCCGCGCCCTGCTCGACAACCGCTTCGCCCCCAGCATCGACGACGTCGCCGCCCTCGCACCCCCCGTCCTGCGCCACCGCATGGCACTCAACTTCTCCGCCCGCGCCGACGGCATCGCCCTCGAAGACGTCATCGCCCGGCTCGTGGAGCGGCTTGGGTGAGCTGGGCCATCGGAAGGAAAGGCCAAGGGGCTTCGCCCCCTGGACCCCCACCAGGAGCCGAGCTCCTGGACCTCATCTTTCAAGCGCCTTCGGCGCGAGGGGGCCAGCACAGCCTCCGACCCGGGCCGAGCCGGCCCCCTCGCGCCGAAGGCGCTCAAACGGACGGGGTCTGGGGCCGCCGGCCCCAGCGGGGTCGAGGGGCGGAGCCCCTCGCCTTCCTCTCCGAAAGCCCCGCCCACCCATGACTCTCTCCCCTCGCCGGGCCGAGGCGCTCGGGTCGCGGTTGCCGCCGTTGCAGGTGGCGGCGGAGCGTGTGGCGGCCACGGTGGCCCAGGGCGTTCACGGGCGCCGGCGCGTGGGCCAGGGCGACTCCTTCTGGCAGTTCCGTCCGTTCCTGGCCGGCGACGAGGCTTCGCGCATCGACTGGCGCCAATCCGCCCGCTCCGACCGCCATTTCGTCCGCGAGACCGAGTGGGAGGCGGCGCAGACCGTCTGCCTGTGGCGCGATGGCTCGGCGAGCATGCGCTGGCGCTCGCGCGCCGGCCCGGTGGAGAAGGTCGAGCGGGCCGAGCTGTTGCTGCTCGCGCTGGCGGCGTTGCTGCTGCGCGGCGGCGAGCGGGTGCGCCTGATCGGCGGCGAGCCGCGCGGCCTGTCCGGCCGCACCGGGCTCGACCGCCTGGCCGACCAGTTGGGCCGCCTGGCCGACGGCGATGGCGTGCCGGCCGAGATGGCGTTGCCGCGCCATGCCCGCGTGGTGCTGATCGGCGATCTGCTGGCGCCGCTGGCCGAAATCCAGCAATCGGTCGCGCGCATGGCCAGCCTGCCGGTCACCGGCCATCTGCTCCAGGTGCTCGACCCGGCGGAGGCGCTGCTGCCCTATGAGGGCCGCGTCCGCTTCGAGGGGCTGGAGCGCGAGGCGGACATGCTGATCCCGCGCGTCGAGGGCGTCCGCGGCGCCTATGCTGAGCGGCTGGACGCCCAGCAGAAGGGCCTGGCCGCGATCGCCACCGCCGCCGGCTGGGGATTTGCGGTGCACCGCACCGACCATCCGCCGGAGGCCGCGCTGCTCGGGCTCTATACGGCCCTGGCGCCGCAGGGAGGACGGCGATGATCTTCGCCTCCCCCTGGGTGCTGCTGGCACTCGCCGCCCTGCCGCTGCTGTGGTGGCTGCTGCGCATCACCCCGCCCAGCCCAAAGACCGAATCCTTCCCTGCCATCCGCCTGCTGATGGGGCTGAGCGCGGTCGAGGAGACGCCGGCGCGCACGCCGTGGTGGCTGCTGGCGCTGCGCATACTGGCCGCCGCCCTGGTCATATTCGGCCTCGCCCGCCCGGTGCTGGACGCCGGCACCTCGCTGGCCGGCGGCGGCCCCCTGGTGCTGGTGATCGACAACGGCTGGGCCGCCGCGCCGGACTGGTCGCGCCGCATCGCCGCGGCCAACGGCGCGCTCGACCGCGCCGAACGGGCAGGGCGCGACGTGGTGCTCGTTGCCACCGCCCCGTCGGAAACCGGCACGGCGCCCGCCGCCACCCCCGCCATGGCGCCCAGCGAGATGCGCAGCCGCGTCGCCGCCCTGCGCCCCATGCCCTGGCCCGCCGACCGCGCCGCCAGCGCCGCCGCCCTGCGCCCCTGGGCCGGCAAGGGCGGCGTGGCCTATGTGGCAGATGGCCTGACCGACGATGCCGATGGCGCCGCCTGGCGGCAGTTCGCCACCGCCCTGTCGGCGGTCGGCCCGGTGCTGCAGATCCGCGACGAGATCCCGCCCGCCCGCCTGCTGCTGCCGCCGCGCAGCGAGGCCGACCGCCTGGTCGCCCGCGTCCAGCTTGTGCCGCGCCCGGCGCCCGAGGAGGTGGCCGTGCTGGCCCAGTCCGGCGACGGGCGCACCCTGGCCCGCGCCACCGCCACCATCGCGGCCGGCGACCCCGGTGCCGACCTCGCCTTCGTCCTGCCGCCGGAACTGCGCAACCGCCTGGCCCGCATGGTCGTCGAGGGCTCGTCCTCGGCCGGCGGCGTGGCGCTGCTGGACGAGCGCTGGCGCCGCCGCCCGGTCGGGCTGCTGGCCGGCGACGCTGTGGCGGCGAGCATCCCGCTCACCGGCGAACTCTACTACATCCGCCGCGCCCTCGACCCGTATGTGGAACTGCGCATCGGCGACCTCGCCACCCTGCTGTCGCGCGACCTCTCCGTGCTCATCCTGGCCGACCACGTGGTCGCCGAGGGGCCGGAGATGGACATGCTGACCAACTGGGTGGAGAAGGGCGGCATGCTCGTGCGCTTCGCCGGCCCGCGCATGGGCGAGCAGCCCGACGCCCTGCTGCCGGTCAAGCTGATGGCCGGCGACCGCCGGCTGGGCGGCGCCCTGTCATGGAGCCAGCCGGCCGGGCTCGACAGCTTCCCCCCCACCTCCCCCTTCGCCGGTCTGCCGGTGCCGTCCGAGGTGCGCGTGTCGCGCCAGGTGCTGGCCCAGCCCGGCGCCCGGCTCGGCGAGCAGACCTGGGCCCGGCTGGCCGACGGCACGCCCCTGGTCACCCACGCCGCCATGGGCCTCGGCCGGGTGGTGCTGTTCCATACCACCGGCAACGCCGACTGGTCGGACCTCGCCCTGTCCGGCCTGTTCGTGGACATGCTGCGGCGGCTGGTGGCGCTGTCCGCCGGCGTCGCCGCCCCGTCCGAACCCGACAGCACCCGCCTCGCCCCGGCCGAAACGCTGGACGGCTTCGGCGTCGCCGGCCCGCCGCAACCCGCCGCCAGCACGCTCACAGCCGGCGAGCTTGCCACCACCGCTGTCTCGCCGCGCCATCCGCCCGGGCTGTACGGCCCGGAGAACGGCCGCCGCACGCTGAACCTCGCCAACCGCCTTCCCCCGCCCACCGCGGCGCCACCCATCGACGGCGCCGCGGTCGAAGCCCTGGCCGGCGCCGCGCCCGAGCGGCTGCTGGCCCCCTGGCTGCTCGCCGCCGCCCTCGCGCTGCTCGCCATCGACCTGCTGGTCTCGCTGCGCCTGCGCGGCCTGTTCCGTCCCTCGGTCGGCGTGCGCGCGGCGGTCCTGCTGGCCGCGATGGCGCTCCCCGCCCACGCCCAGACCTTCGTGCCGAACGAGTCGCCGCCGCATCCCTCCGTCGTCACCCGCCTCGCCCATGTCGTCACCGGCGACGAGCAGGTGGACGCCATCGCCCGCGCCGGCCTGCTCGGCCTGTCCGACTACGTGAACCGCCGCACCAACGCCGCCCTTGGCGAGCCCGTGGCGGTCACGCCCGGAGAAACCGAGCTGAGTTTCTACCCGCTGCTGTACTGGCCCATCGTGCCCGGCGCCGGCCCGCTTTCGGGCGCGGCCGTCACCGCGCTGAACGACTACATGGCACATGGCGGCATCATCCTGATCGACACCCGCAACGGCGGCTCCGGCGAGGGCTTCAACGCCGGCAGCGAGGCGGCATTGCAGCAACTCGCCCACAACCTCGCCGTCCCGCCGCTTGCCCCGCTCACCCCGCAGCACGTTCTGGCGCGCAGCTTCTACCTGCTGCAGGACTTCCCCGGCCGCTTCACCGGCGACACCGTCTGGGTCCAGCGCGCCCAGGACCGCACCAACGACAGCGTTTCGCCGGTGATCATCGGCGGCCATGACTGGGCGGCGGCCTGGGCCGTGGATGCCCAGGGCCGCAACCCCTACGCCACGCTGCCCGGCGGCGCCCGCCAGCGCACCATGGCCTACCGCTTCGGGGTCAACCTCGTGATGTACGCGCTCACCGGCAACTACAAGGGCGACCAGGTCCACATCCCCGCCATCCTGGAGCGGCTGGGTCAATGAGGGTGGGCCAATGAAGCTGGAACAGGCGATCGCCGCGATCCGCTTCGACCCCGCCCTGCCGCTCTGGCTGCTGGCGGTGCTGGCGGCGCTGTGCGCCCTGTCGCTCGGCGTCGCCATCTGGCTGCGCGCCCGCGGCACCGCCTGGCGCTTCCTCGCCTTCGCCGTGCTGCTGCTGTGGCTCTCCGGGCCGCGCGTGGTCGAGGAAACCCGCGAAGGCCTGCCCGACATCGGCCTGCTCGTGGTCGACGAATCCGCCAGCATGCAAATGGGCGACCGCGCCGCGCTGGCCGAACGCGCCCGCGCCCGCATCGAGGCCCAGGCACGCGACATGCCCGGCCTGGAACTGCGCACCGTCACCGCGCCCGAGGCCGGCACAGAGGGCACCAAGCTGTTCGCCGCCATCGAGCGCGGGCTCGCCGACATCCCGCGCAGCCGCCTCGCCGGCATCATCGCCATCACCGACGGCCAGGCGCACGACACCCCGCCCTCTCCGGTCGCCGAGGCGCCGCTGCACGTGCTGGTCCCGGCCCGCGGCGAGGAGGTCGACCGCCGCGTCCGCGTGGTCGAGGCGCCGGGCTACGGCATCGTCGGCAAGAGCGTCTCGCTGCGCCTGGTGGTCGAGGACCTCGGCGCCCCCGCTCGCACCGGCATCGGCCGCGGCGGCACCGCCCGCCTCACCATCCGCCGCGACGGCGAGCCGCCACGCATCGAACAGGCCCCCACCGGCCAGGAACGGGTGGTCGAGATCCCCATCACCCGCGGCGGCCCCACCGTGGTGGAACTCGCCGCCGACCCGCTGCCCGGCGAGGTGAGCCAGGCCAACAACCGCGCCGTCGTCACCATCCACGGCGTGCGCGACCGGCTGCGCGTGCTGCTCGTCTCCGGCGAGCCGCATCCCGGCGAGCGCACCTGGCGGCGCCTGCTCAAGGCCGACCCGGCGGTCGATCTCGTCCACTTCACCATCCTGCGCCCGCCGGAAAAGGACGACATGACGCCGCTCAACGAGCTGGCGCTGATCGCCTTCCCGGTGCGCGAGCTGTTCCAGGTCAAGATCAAGGATTTCGACCTGATCATCATGGACCGCTTCGCCAACCGCTCCACCCTGCCGCCCGTCTACCTGCGCAACATCGCCGACTACGTGCGCGAGGGCGGCGCGCTGCTGATGAGCGCGGGGCCGGAATTCACCTCCGCCTATTCGCTCGCCGCCAGCCCGCTGGCCGCGGTGCTGCCCGCCCGCCCGGTGCCGGGCGGCGAGGCCGTGGTCGAGGAACCCTTCCGCCCCGAGGTCACCGCGCTGGGCTCCCGCCACCCGGTCACCGAGGGCCTGCCCGGCTGGAACGCCGAGGGCGAGGCCGGCTGGGGCCGCTGGTACCGCCGCATCGAGGCCACGGACCTGCGCGGCGACGTGGTCATGGCCGCCCCGCGCGTCACCGGCGGCGAACCGGCGCCGCTGCTGGTGCTGGAGCATGTCGGCGAGGGGCGCACGGCATTGCTGCTCTCCGACCAGATCTGGCTGTGGTCGCGCGGCCACGACGGCGGCGGCCCCCAGGGCGAATTGCTGCGCCGCGTGGCGCACTGGCTGATGAAGGAGCCGGAACTGGAGGAGACGGCGCTGCTCGCCCATATCGAGCGCGGCCAGATGACCGTCGAGCGCCGCACCACCGAAGACGCACCGCCGCCGCCGCTGACCGTCACCGACCCCGATGGCGCCCGCGCCACCCTGCTGCCCCAGCCCACCCGTCCCGGCCGGTCTGTCGGCACCATTCCCGCCGCCGCCCCGGGCGTGTGGAGCGTCACCGACGGCGTGCGTACCGCCTTCGCCGCCGCCGGAGCCGCCAATCCGGTCGAGATCGCCGACCTGCGCGCCACCGCCACCGTGCTGGGGCCGCTCGCCGACGCCAGCGGCGGCAGCGTGCACTGGCTGGGCGAGCCGCGCCTGGCCGCGGCCGGGGCGCCGGCATTGCGCCGCGTCGAGGCCAACCGCGAGGCCTCCGGTTCCGGCTGGATCGGCCTGCAGCGCCGCCACGACCACGTCGTCACCGGCATCGCCGTCAATCCCCTGCTGCCCCCATGGCTTGCCCTGCCGCTGATCCTCGGCCTTGCCCTGCTGGCCTGGCGACGCGAGGGTGCCTGAGCAGCATGCGAACGGAAAAGTGCCTAAGCAGCATGCGAACGGGAAAGCACCTTCGGGACATGTCAGTGGGAGGGCCGTGCCTTCGAACAGCCTGAACACGCCCCGCGGGGCCTGCCCTCCCTGCTGGCGCTGATCGGCTTCGTCGGCCTGTGCCTGCTGGTCGGCGCGGCGGGCGGCAGCGCCACCTCCTCCAGCCTCCAGGGCTGGTACCTCGCCCTGCAACGCCCGCCCGGCGTGCCGCCGAACTGGGCGTTCCCGGTCGTCTGGACCACGCTCTACGTCATGATCGGCACCGCCGCCTGGCTGGTCTGGCGCCAGCCGCTGCACCGCCGCGCGTTGCGGCTGTGGGGCTGGCAGCTGCTGCTGAACGCAATCTGGACCCCCGCCTTCTTCGGCCTGCAAAGCCCAATCCTGGGGCTGGTGGTGATCCTGCCGCTGCTGGTGCTGATCGCGCTGACCATCCGCGCCTTCTTCCGCCTTTCCACCCTGGCGGCGTGGCTGCTGGTGCCTTATGGGCTATGGACCGTCTATGCCACCTACCTCAACGCCGGCTTCTGGTGGCTGAACCGTGCGTAAGGTATAAATCCGCATGATGAAGCGCCAACTCCCCCGTGCCGCCGCCATGTCGCTGCTCGCCGCGGGCCTCGCCACGGGCCTCGCCGCATCCGCCGGCGCGCAGTCCCGCCTGGAGGGCGGCAAGTTCGCGCGCCCGGACAGCGAAACCCGCAAGCCGGAGATCGCGCCGCCCCGCGGCCTGCCCGGCGCGCGCGGCGAACGCATGCGCGCTGCCCCGGCCGAGCGTCCACCCTCGGAAATGCGCCCCACCGAGGCCCTTTTCGACGCGGTGAACCGCGGCGACGTCGCCGCCGCGCGCGATGCCATCACCCGTGGCGCGGAGATCGAAGGGCGCAACATCCTCGGCCTCACGCCGCTGGAACTGGCCATCGACCTCGGCCGCAACGAGATGACCTTCCTGCTGCTATCGATGCGCGGCATGGGCGCCAGCACGCCGCCGGCGGTTCCCGTCCGCGAGGCCGCCCCGGCTCACCGCGCCGCCCCCCGGCCAGCCCCCGCCCGCGTGGCCCCTGTCCCGGCCGCTCCCGCCCGCCAGCGCCAGGCTGGCGGCGGCGGCACGCCGATGCCCTCGGCCGGCTTCCTGGGCTTCGGCACCGCCGTCCGCTGAACCTTCCCAAGGGAGCACCGCCCGATGGCCATCGAGGTTGACTGGACGCGGCTGACCGGGCCGGACATCCGCGCGGTGGCCCAGCGCGGCGCCACCAGCCCCCTGGGCGCGCTCGCCGTGCTGCCGGTCGGCTCGCTGGAGCAGCACGGCCCGCATCTGCCGGTCATCACCGACACCCGCACCGCCTGGGAAGTGGCGATCCGCGCCGCCCGCATCGCCGCCGCCGACATGCCCGTGCTGGTGCTGCCGGGCATGTGGACCGGCATGAGCGAGCACCACCTGCCCTTCGGCGGCACCATCAGCCTTAACTTCGCCGAGTTCCGCGGCGTCGTCGCCGGCGTCGCCCGCTCGCTCAAGGCCATCGGCTTCACGCGCCTGCTGCTGGTCAACGGCCACGGCGGCAACATCGACCCGCTGGCCGTCGCCGCCCGCGAACTGGCCGTCGAGCACGCCATGCCGATCGTCTCCTGCACCCCCTGGCACGTCGCCGCCGAGGCGGTCGCGGCCATCCTGGAGAAGCAGAAGGGCCCGGCCCATGCCTGCGAGGCGGAAACCTCGGTCATGCTGGCGATGACGCCCGACACCGTCCGCACCGACAAGCTGGAGGAAGCGGTGCAACAGGCCCCGCCCGCCATCAAGGGCCCCGCCGGCTACAGCCGCTTCTGGAGCTTCTCCGAACGCGCGCCCATCACCGGCACCATCGGCGACCCGCGCGCCGGCACCGCCGAAAAGGGCGAACGCCTGCTCGACACCATGGCCGCCGCCCTGGCCGAAGGCATGGCCGACCGCGTGCTGTGGCGCACGCCCGACCCGATCTGGTCACCCGGCCGCGGCCTCGGCCCAACGGCGGGTTCGGCGCTGGACTGACCGAAAGCAGCGGGGCTCTGCCCCGCGCCCCGCCAGGTACGGCGCGCTCTCGCGCGACGGACCGGGTCCCTGGACCCCCATCAAATTATCGGGTTCCAAGGGCCGCCGGCCCTTGGTGGGTCCAGGGTGAAACCCTGGCCTTTCTTCCCTCTGGCCTTCCTCCCTCAGTGATCCGTGCGCCGCAACTCCCCGCTGCGCACCGAGGCGATGGCGTTGTTCAGCACCTGGATCACCGCCTCGTCGCTCATGTCGCGCGCCAGCATGCCCATCGCCCCGCCCAGCAACGCCGAGGCGATCGCCAGCGAGCCGATATTCTGCCCGCTCATGTATTCGACCGCCTTGTCCACCACCGCGCCGGCATGGCTGAGGTCGGAGGGAACGCCGCCGGCATCGTCGGCATCATCAGGGTCGTTCGCCATGGCAGGGTCTCCTGTTGCGATTCGCATATGCGCCGGCGGCGCGGCCAAGGGAAGCGGCTACTTCGCCCCCACCGGCTCCTGCTGCTCCGCCTGCATCGCCCACATTCTGGCATAGGCGCCGCCGCGGGCCACCAGTTCGCCGTGCGTGCCGCGCTCCACCACCCGGCCCTGCTCCAGCACGATGATCTGGTCGGCATCCACCACCGTGGACAGCCGGTGGGCGATGGTCAGCGTGGTGCGGTGGCTGGACACGGCGCGCAGCGCGGCCTGGATGCCCTGCTCGGTGCGCGTGTCCAGCGCACTCGTCGCCTCGTCCAGCACCAGGATCGGCGGGTCCTTCAGGATCGTGCGCGCAATCGCCACCCGCTGCTTCTCACCGCCCGACAGCTTCAGACCCCGCTCGCCCACCCGCGTGGCATAGCCGTCCGGCAGGCTGGCGATGAAATCATGCACCTGCGCCAGCCGCGCCGCATGCTCGACTTGTTCCTGGCTGGCGCCGGTCCGTCCATAGGCGATGTTGTAGCCCACGGTATCGTTGAACAGCACCGTATCCTGCGGCACCACGCCGATCGCCGCGCGCAGGCTGTCCTGGGTGATGTCGCGGATGTCCTGCCCGTCGATCAGGATGCGCCCGCCGGTCGCGTCGTAGAACCGGAACAGCAGCCGGTTGATGGTGGATTTGCCCGCCCCGGTCGGCCCCACGATCGCCAGCGACCCGCCCGCCGGAACGCGGAAGCTCAATCCTTTCAGGATCTCGCGGTCCGCCCCGTAGCCGAAGCGCACATCCTCGAACACCACCTCGCCCCGCCGCGACCCGTCCGCCGGCGGCGCCAACGCCGGCGCTCCCGGCCTGTCCGCCACCTCCTGGTGCAGCGCCAGCAGCCGGAACAACTGCTCCATGTCGGTCAGCCCCTGCCTGATCTCGCGATACACGAAGCCCAGCATGTTCAGCGGCTGGTACAGCTGCATCAGGTAGGTGTTCACCAGCACGAACTTGCCCACCGTCATCGTCCCGGCCACCACGCCCCGCGCGGCCATCAGCATCACCACGGCCAGCCCCAGCGCGATGATGACCGCCTGGCCCAGGTTCAGCAGGTTCAGCGTCACCTGGTTCTTCACCGCCGCCCGCTCGTAGCGTGCCCATGATTCGTCGAACCGCCGCGCCTCGTGCGCCTCGTTGCCGAAATACTTCACCGTCTCATAGTTCAGCAGGCTGTCCACCGCCTTGGACTGCGCGTCGCTGTCGGTCTCGTTCATCGCCCGCCGGATGCGCACCCGCCAGTTGGTGAAGAACAGCGTGAACGAAAGATACAGCCCCACCGCCAGCAGCGTCACCAGCGCGAACCGCCAGTCGAACACGTACCACAGGATGCCGGTGACCATCGCCACTTCCAGCAGCGTGGGAATGATGTTGAACACCGCCAGCCGCAGCACCTGCTCGATCCCGGTAGTGCCCCGCTCGATCGCCCGCGACAGCCCCCCCGTCTGCCGGTCCAGGTGGAACCGCAGCGACATCCGATGCAGATGCTGGAAGGTCTGCAGCGCCACCCGCCGCACCGTGCGCTGCTGCACCGCGGCGAACACCGCGTCGCGCATCTCGCCGAACCCCGACCCGGCTACCCGCAGCAGCCCGTAGCCGATGATCAGCGCCACCGGCACCACCGCCACCGCCGCCGCCCCGGTTGCGCCCGCGGCCGGGACAAGCGCATCCACCGCGCGGCTGTACATCACCGGCACCCACACCACGGCAACCTTGGCGCACACCAGGAACAGCGCGGCCACGGCCACCCGCACCCGCGCCACCGGATCGTCCTTGGGCCACAGATAGGGAAGCAGCGATGCGACGGTCTTCAAGCCCGAGCGGGGCCGACCGGCGACGATGTTCAGGTTCGGACCGGCAGTTCTTCTCATGGACCGGGATGTGGCACCTGCGGCCCCGATTGCAAAGCCACGGGGTAGGCGCGGCAGCCATTCCCGGCTAACGCCAACCCATGGAAACCCTGCTGCGCCACATCGCCGCCTGCAACAACGCCCGCCTCCCCGGCACGCGCCTGCCCTTCCGCATCGGCGCCGAGCAGGTGGGCTGGGTGCTGCCGCCGCTCGCCGATGCCCTGGCCGACTTCCCCGCCATCCGGCGCGACCCCGCCGCCGCCACCCTGGCCGCCGACGCCGCAGCCGACCTGCCAGCCATTGCCCGCGCCCTGTCCGCACGCGGCCTGATGCGCTGGCGCGGCGAAGCCTTCGACGTGCGCGCCACTCCAACCGGCCCGGTTCTCTCCACCATCGACCGCGGCGCCCTGCCGGCCTTCGGCATCGAGGCCCAGGGCGTCCATCTCGACGGCCTCGTCCGCCGCGCCAACGGACCCCACATCTGGATCGCCCGCCGCGCCCGCGACAAGGCGCTCGACCCCGGCAAGTTCGACCACATCGTCGCCGGCGGCATTCCCGCCGGCCTCGGCCCCGAGGAAACCCTGGTCAAGGAAGCCGCCGAGGAAGCCGCCATGCCCGCCAGCCTCGCCCGCCGCGCCGTGCCCACCGGAACCATCCGCTACGCCATGGAGCGCCCGGAGGGCCTGCGCCGCGACCTGCTGCACTGCTACGAGGTGGAGCTGCCGGAGGATTTCATCCCCCACGCCACCGACGGCGAGGTGGAAATCGTTCGAACTGTGGCCACTGGCCCGCGCCTTCGCCGCCGTCTGTTCCGGCAACGACTTCAAGTTCAACGTCAACGCCGTGCTCGCGCTGCTGTTCCTGCGCCACGGCCTCATCACCGGCACCGCGGCCGGGCGCGTGCGAGCGGCGCTGGGTCAACAGGCCGGGCGGCAGTAGCCGCGGCGTCAGTCGTCCGACGGCGCCGCGGCGATCGGGATGTCCCGCGACTCGCCCTGGCTCGACGGCTGATCGCCATAGCCGACAGGCGGCTGGCCATCCAAATCGTCCCCGTCGCCATCGCGCTGGTGGCGCTGCTGCTGCCCACCGCCATGCCCGCCGCCCGGACCACCGCCCTGGCTGTTGCCATGGCCGCCGCCCTGCTGCTGTGCCGCCTGGTTCATGGCGTTGACGATGCGGAAGTAATGCTCGGCGTGCTGGAAATAGCTCTCCGCCATCACCCTGTCGCCGCTGCTCGAGGCATCGCGCCCGAGCTGCAGATACTTCTCGAACAGCTGCTGCGCGGTGCCCCGCACCCGCAGGTCCGGACCGCTGCTGTCGAAGACGTGATTGCGGTTCAGCGGGATATTGCCGCCGTGGTGGCGGATCGGGCCTCCGCCGCCACCCCCTCCGCCGCCGCCGCCGCCACCACCTCGAAAATTCCGTCCGCGTGCGCGTTTCATGTTCATCAGCTTACTGAAGCGCTTTCCTGTTTACCGGCCGCACTCGGGGGCGCGATGGCGCCCCCGCCGGGCCATTCCTGGCCATCGGCCTGAGGGCCTTGGCCGTGTCGTTCCATGGGCTTCCGCGCGACCTGACCTCCCCGACGATCGCAGCACGCCTTATCCGCATGCAGCACACGATCAATCAATCTGGGGCGTCCGGGACCAGCCCTATCCAGGCAGGACCCTGTCACACGCCAATAGGCTAACGAAGCGACCCGCGCCTGCCAAATGTTTTTTCAGTCCTCCACCCGCCCGCCGGGCACGGCCGCCAGCACCAGCGCCCGCGCCACCCCGCCCAGATCGTGCCGCAACCCAAGCGGGCACAGCCCCGCCGCCCGCGCCAGCCCCGCCACCGCCGCCTCCTGGCCCTCGCCAAGCTCCAGCACCGCAACCCCGTCCGGCGCCAGCAGCCGCGGCAGCGCGGCGACAATGCGCCGATACGCCGCCAGCCCGTCCGCCCCGCCATCCAGTGCCCGCGCCGGCTCGTGCGCCACCACCTCCGGCATCAGCCCGGCCATCGCCGCCGTCTCGATATAAGGCGGGTTGGATACCACCAGGTCGAACCGCCCCCCCACGCCCGGCGCCACCGCCGCCACCCAGTCGCCGCACAGGAACGCGGCCCGCCCCGCCAGCCCGTTGCCAACCGCATTGCGCGCCGCCAACGCCGCCGCCGCCGGCGAAAGATCGATCCCCAATCCCCAGGCCCGCGGAAATTCGGCCAATACGGCCAGCAACAGGCACCCCGTGCCGGTGCCCAGGTCCAGCACGCGCGCCACATCCCCGCGCGCCGCCAGCGCCGCTTCCACCACCGCCTCGGAATCGGCACGCGGAACCAGCGTGTCGCGCGAAACCTCCAGGTCCAGCGTCCAGAACCCCTGCCGCCCCACGATCAGCGCCATCGGCTCGCGCGCCACCCGCCGCGCCACCAACCCCGCGAACCCCCCCGGCGCCACAAGCTCGCCCCGATCAAGCAGCGTGCCCGAAGAGCGGCCCAGCGCATGCAGCAACAACAAGCGCGCCTCGCGCAGCGGCGTCTCCACCCCGGCCCGGCCCAGGGCGGCGGCGGCATCGGCCAGCCATTCGGCAACGGGGCGGCGCGGCTCCATGCCCCCCTCAACCATGTGCCGAAGGCCAGGACCAGCCGCCACCCGCCACCACCGCACATGCCACCCCGGCTTGGCGCGCATGCCACGTTCCCGCGACAATGCTTGCCCCGCTGCTCCGCACCCCCCTAGCGTCGCCCACCGCACCAAGGAACCGCCCATGCCGGCCCCAACCGCGCCCCACTCCCCCATCGGCGGAGCCCCCGACAGCGCAGCCCCCGTCCGCGCCTGGCCCATCCTCCTCGGCGCGGCCCTGCTGCTGTCGCTCGCCATGGGCATCCGCCAGAGCCTCGGCCTCTTCATGCAGCCGATGGCGGCCTCCGGCATCACCGTCGCCGACTTCACCCTTTCGGTCGCCGTCCAGAACGTCATGTGGGGCCTGTCGCAACCCTTCGTCGGTGCCATCGCCGACCGCATCGGATTCCGCCGCGTGGCCATGACCGGCGCGCTGCTCTACGCCGCCGGCATCCTCTGCGCCGTGCTCGCAACCGGCCCCCTGGCGCTGATCCTCGGCACCGGCCCGCTGCTCGGCGTCGCCCTGTCCTGCACCGCCGCCAGCCTCAACCTCAGCGCCGCCGCCCGCGCGGTGCCGGAACACAAGCGCAGCATGGTGCTGGGCATCGTCTCCGCCGGCGGCTCGCTCGGCACCCTGGTCGCGGCCCCGGTGGCGCAAACGCTCATGTCCGGCCCGGGCGGCTGGCACGTGGCGATGATGGCGATGCTCGCCCTCGCCCTGCTCATGCTGCCCGCCGCCTTCATCATGGGCCGTGCCGACAAGGTGCCGCTGCCGCCCCGCCGCGGCAACGAAGCCGCCTCCTTCCGCGCCGCCCTGTCCGAGGCGCTGCGCCGCCGCGCCTTCCTGGTCATGGCCGGCGCCTACTGCGTCTGCGGCCTGCAACTCGTGTTCCTCACCACCCACCTGCCCAGCTACCTCGCCCTGTGCGGCATGGACCCGATGCTCTCGGCGCAATCCCTCGCGGTGATCGGCGGCTTCAACATCGCCGGCGCCTATATGTGGGGCTGGCTCGGCGGCATCTATCCAAAGCACGTAATGCTCGGCCTGCTCTACCTGCTGCGCAGCGCCGCCATCGCCGCCTTCTTCGTCTTCCCCCCCACCCCCGTCACCACCCTGGCCTTCGCCGCCACCATGGGCCTGCTCTGGATGGGCGTCGCCCCGCTCACCAGCGGCCTCGTCGCCCAGATGTTCGGCCTGCGCTACATGACCACCATCCTCAGCGTCGCCTTCTTCAGCCACCAGATCGGCAGCTTCCTCGGCGCCTGGGGCGGCGGAATCATCCTGCAAACGCTCGGCAGCTACGACCGTGCCTGGCAACTCGGCGTGCTCATCGGCCTCATCGCCGGCACCGCCCAAATCGCCTTCGGCGCCAACTCGCGCCGCAAGCCACGCCTGCGCCCCGCCATGGCCTGACGGCAAAATAACGAGAAAAAGGCAAGAGTGTTCTTTTTTGTAAAAAAGAACCAAAAAACTTTCATTCATTTGGCGCCAAGCTAACCGCCGCCCAACCGAGAATGGAAGAAGTCTTTTTGCTTCTTTTTCTTCAGAAAAAGAAGACTCTTACTTTCTTCTCCTTATCATTCCCCCAACCTCCCCCGGCCCGACGCCCCCGCCTGCCTTCCGCGCGCCCGCCCGCCCATGCTACCGCCCTGCCATGCTGAAATCCTTCCTCCGGCGCCCTGGCGTGCAGGCGTGGCTGGCCGCCCTGGTCGGCCGCTATCTCGCCTTCGCGCTGCGCACCACCCGCTGGACGCTGGAAGGCGAGGCCAACTTCGCCCCGCACGAAGCCGGAACCCCCGCTGTCGCCGCCTTCTGGCATGAATGCCTGCCGCTCATGCCCGCCCTCTGGCTGCGCGCCCGCGCCCATGGCTCGCGTGCCTCGGTGCTGGTCAGCCGCCACAACGACGGCCGCTTCATCGGCGAAATCATGCGCCGCTTCGGCGTGGACGTGGTGCACGGCTCCACCGCCCGAAAAGGGCAAGAGAAGGGCGGCACGGCGAGCGTCCGCCAACTGCTCGACGTCCTCGCCACCGGCAGCCACGTCGTCCTGACCCCCGACGGCCCCCGCGGCCCGCGCCGCCACGCCGCCCCCGGCGTCGCCCAACTCGCCGCCCTCTCCGGCACCCCCATCCTGCCCTGCGCCGCCCGAACCACCCGCGCCCGAATCCTCAAAACCTGGGACCGGATGATCCTCCCACTCCCCTGGGGCCGCGGGGTGCTCGTCTGCCTGCCCCCTATCACCGTGCCGCGCCA
Source organism: uncultured Alphaproteobacteria bacterium (assembly GCA_963779875.1). Classification (GTDB taxonomy): domain Bacteria; phylum Pseudomonadota; class Alphaproteobacteria; order Acetobacterales; family Acetobacteraceae; genus CAMDGX01. The sequence goes on from CAWAAI010000002.1 coordinate 98,606, forward strand.
AGGCTGGGAAACCACGCTTCCCATCATCGAAGCGGCGCTCACCCAGGCGGCGGAGCGGGCCGAACAGGCAATCGAAGGCAAGGGGCTTCGCCCCTAAACCCCACCAGGGGCCGGCGGCCCCTGGACCCGCACCAATTTAAGAAAATATTCTTTGGCGCGGTTCTACCAACCTGATACGAACAGCCAATGGACAGGGCCGCACCAGCGTCCGAGACACCCCACCCCGCGCAGGCCCTCGCCGCGCGGCTCGACAGCGTTCTCGACCGCCTGCTCCTCCTCGTCGCCGCCCGCTTCCGCATCCTCGGCCCCGTCACCGTCCCACTCTGGAGCCACATCTCCCGCGCCCGCCAACGCCTCGCCCGCCTGTTCGCCAACCTCGCCGCCGGCCGCCTCCCCCGTGTCAGGGCGAGGTGCGTAGCCACGCCGCGCAAAGGCGGCCCACGCCGCAACGACATCCCGCGTGGCAGGTCCTGGCTCGTCAACGTCATCGGCTACGAGGCCGCCGGCTTCCGCGAACAACTCGCCTCCGTCCTGCGCGACCCCGCCGCCCCCGCCACCCTGGCCGCCTCCCCCGGCGCCGCCCGTACCATCCGCGCCCTGTGCCACCTCCTCGGCGTCACCCTCCCCGACGCGCTGCGCCCGCCACCATCCACAAGGAAGCCGGAGACAACGTATCCGCGCAGCCCTGTCGAGTCCGCTCCAACGACGCCGCAAAGCGGCGTAGGTTGGCTGCCAAAGATCCCTCCTGCATTGCGGACGGCCTGAACGCCGCCGACTTGCGTCCAGGTTGTTCCGATATCCAATCATTCTAAATAAATGGGGGTCTGGGGCCTTAGGCCCCAGCGGGGTCGAGGGGCAGCGCCCCTCGCCTTCTATCTATTCCCTGGTCCCACGTATTCCGACAATGGCCGGATCAGCCGCCCGTCGCGCACCTGTTCATGTGCATGTGCCACCCATCCCGCAATTCGTCCGATAGCGAACACCCCGGTGAAGGCGCCTCGCGGGATGCCGAGCGCTTCCAGCAGCAGGGCGGTATAGAATTCCAGGTTGGTGGGCAGCGGCCGGTCGGGTTTGTGCCGCCGCAGCACGGCCAGCGCCGCCTTTTCCACCGCTTCGGCGAACCGCAGCCTTCCGGCGTCGGGGGTGAGCATGGTCACCGCCTGGCGCACCACTTCGGCGCGCGGATCGCGGCTGCGGTAGAGTTTGTGGCCGAACCCCATCAGCCGCGTCCCGTCGCGCACCGCCTGTTCCAGCCACGCTTCGGCGGCTTCCGGCGTGCCGATGGCGTCGATCATGTCCAGCACCGGCCCAGGCGCCCCGCCATGCAGCGGCCCTTTCAGCGCACACAGCGCGGCGGTAGCGGCCGAGGCGGTTCCGGCGTGGGTGGAGGCGACGACGCGCGCGGTGAAGGTGGAGGCATTCAACCCATGTTCGGCGGCGGTCAGCAGATAGGTATCCAGCGCCCGCGCCTCGCCGGGCGAGGGCACGCGGCCATGCAGCATGCGCAGGAAGTCGCTGGCCTGGCTGAGCGAAGGGTCCGGCGCGATCGGTTGCTCGCCCATCTGCAACCGCAGCACGGCGGCCAGCCCGACGTTCAGCGTTGCGGCCAGCCGTGCCTCAAGCCCGACGCCAGGGGCATCCGGCACGCTGGCAAGCAACAGCCGCAAGGCATCGATCGGCGTTTGGGCCGCCGCTTCCGCCAGCAGTGGACCGACCGCCACGAACGCCGCAACCCGTGCCTTGCCCACTGCGCGGCGCAACGCGGCCTCGTCGGCATCTCCCGGCACCAGGCCACGCCAAAGCTCGGCGGTGATCCATTCCCAGCCACGCTTGCCGGCGATGTCTTCCAGCCGGTGGCCACGCAAGATCAACTCGCCACCCTCGCCATCGACATGGCTGAGCATGGTGCGGGTGGCGACGACGCCATCCAGGCCGCGGAAGCGCGGTGCTTCGGGCAGGGGAAGGTCGTTCATGGCAGGCTCCTGTAGGGGATGGCGATGGCGGCAACTGCACGCGACCGGGCTGGCATCGTCAATCTTGATCAATATAATCAATCCATGAAACCACCCCTGCTCGATGCCGCCGAGGCCATCGCCCGCCTCGGCGTCTCCCGCCAGACCCTCTACGCCTATGTCAGCCGCGGACTGGTGCGCGCCGTGCCCGACCCCGACGACCCCCGCCGCAGCCGCTACGACCGCCGCGACATCGAGGGGCTGCTGGAGCGCCGCCGTGTTGGCCGTGCCCGGCGCAAGGTCGCCGCCTCCACCATCGACTGGGGCGAGCCAGTTCTGGCCTCGGCGATCACCGCCATCGCCGATGGCCGGCTCTGGTATCGCGGCCACGACGCCGTCGCCCTGGCCGAGACCGCCAGCCTGGAGCAGGTCGCCGCCCTGCTGTGGCAGGCGCCCGAGGTGACGACCACCGCCTCGCCGCCACCGCCGCAAGCCGCCCGGCATCCGCTCGCGCGCTGCCTCGCCGCGGTGGCATCCCTGTCCCACGCCGCCGGATGGTCCCGCGCGCCCGCCGCCCTGCACCGCGACGCCGCCGCCGTGCTCGCCACCGTGGCAGCGGCGGCGGCCGGCGGGCCGCCCGCGCCGGGCCTGCCCGCCCATGAGGTATTCGCCCGCGCCTGGGGTCTCGACGCGCGCGGGGCCGGGCTGGTGCGCCGGGCCCTGGTGCTCAGCGCCGACCACGAACTCAACGCCTCCACCTTCGCGGTGCGCGTGGTCGCCTCCACCGGCGCCTCGCTGGCCGCCTGCGTGCTGGCCGGGCTGTGCGCCATCGGCGGGCCGCTGCATGGCGGCGTGACCGAGCAGGTGCGTGCCATGCTCGCCGAACCGGGCATGCTCACCGAGCCGCATTCCGCCGTCGCCCGCCGCCTGGCCCGCGGCGAACACCTGCCCGGCTTCGGCCACCGCCTCTACCCCGACGGCGATCCCCGCGCCCACGCGTTGTTCGCGGCCCTCGACCCGCCGCCGCCCTGGCCGGCCATCTTGCGGGCCGCCGAGGCGGAGATTGGCCATGCCGCCAACATCGATGCGGCACTGGCCGCGCTGGAGCACACGGCCGGCCTGCCCGAGGGCGCCGCCCTCGGCCTGTTCGCCACCGGCCGCACGGTGGGATGGATCGCCCACGCCCTGGAACAACAGGCCGGCGGCGCGCTGATCCGCCCGCGCGCGGCCTATATCGGCCCGGCCCCCCATGCCGGTCCTGTGCTGCCGCCTGGATGAGCGGCGCCCGCCATGCTACCGAAATCGCCCATGGCAACGAACCGGCCCCGCCGGGCGGAAAGGTGGCATCCCTGATCGCGACCGGCCTCTATGCCGCGGCGACCACGCTGGCGGGCCCGGTCCTGCGCCTGCTGCTGCGCCGCCGTGCCGCGCGTGGCAAGGAGGTTGCCGTCCGCCTCGGCGAGCGCCGCGGCATCGAATCCGAACCCCGCCCGCCCGGCCGCCTGGTCTGGCTGCACGCCGCCAGCGTCGGCGAATCCGTCTCGGTGCTGCCGGTGCTCGCCGCGCTGCCGGCCGATATCCACGTGCTGATGACCACCGGCACGGTCACCTCCGCCAACCTACTGGCCCGCCGCCTGCCGGAACTCGGGCTGTCCGGGCGCGTGACCCACCGTTTCGTGCCGCTCGACGTGCCCTCCTGGGCCGGCCGCTTCCTCGACCACTGGCGCCCCGACGCGGCCGGCTTCGTGGAGAGCGAGATCTGGCCCAACCTGCTCGCCGCCTGCCGGACGCGGCGCATTCCGGTGATGCTGGTCAACGCCCGGCTCTCTCCGCGCAGTTTCTCCCACTGGCGCCGGCTGCCGGGTCTCGCCCGCACCCTGTTCGGCGGCTTCGCGCTCGTCCAGGCCCAGTCGCCAGACACCGCCGGCCGCCTTCGCGCCCTGGGTGCGTGCAAGGTGATCGACGAGGGCAACCTGAAATTCGCCGCCGACCCGCTGCCCTGCGACGCCGCCGAACTGGCCCGGCTGCGCGTCCTGCTGGCCGGCCGCCCGCTATGGCTCGCCGCCAGCACGAACGCGGGCGAGGAGGCCCTGCTGCTGCCGGTGCACGATGTCCTCGCCGCCCGCTTCCCCGGCCTGCTGACGATCCTCGTACCCCGCCACCCCGAGCGCGGCCCGGAGATCGCCGCCCTCGCCGCCCCTCGCCCGGCCCCCCGCCGCTCCCTGGGGCAGGACCCGCCGGCCGCGCCGGGCATCTGGGTTGCCGACACGCTCGGCGAACTCGGCCTGTTCTATCGCCTGGCCGGTCACGCCTTCGTCGGCCGTTCGCTGGTGAAGCTCGGCGGCCAGAACCCGATCGAGCCGGCACGGCTGGGCTGCGCGGTCGCGGTGGGACCGCACGTGTTCAACTTCACCGAAGCCGTGGAAGTGCTGGAACAGGCCGGCGCCCTCGCCCGCGTGGCCGACGCCGCCGCCCTGGCCGAATGGGTCGCGGCCATGCTCACCGACCCGGCCCGCCGCGATGCCATGGGGCAGGCCGGCCAAGCCGCCGTGCGCCGGTTCGAGGGTCTGCCGGATCGGGTCGCCGGCCTGCTCGCGGGGCTTGCCGATGCGCGCACCTGAATTCTGGCGCCACGACGGCTGGCTGCCGCGCCTGCTCGCCCCATTCGGTGCCGTCCACGCCGCCGCCACCGCCCGCCGCCTCACCCGCCCGGGCTGGCGCGCGCCGGTCCCGGTCCTGTGCGTCGGCAACCCCGGCGCCGGCGGCTCGGGCAAAACCACCGTGGCGCTCGACCTCGGCGCGCGGCTGATCGCGCGCGGACGCAAGCCGGCGTTCCTGACCCGCGGCTATGGCGGGCGCCTGCTCGGGCCACTGCGCGTCGATCCGGCGGTGCACGACGCCGCTTCAGTGGGCGACGAAGCGCTGCTGCTCGCCGCCCTGGCCCCCACCTGGCTCGGTGCCGACCGGGCCGCGACGGCGCGGCTGGCCGTCGCCGAGGGCGCGCAGGTGCTGGTGCTCGACGACGGATTGCAGAACCCGTCGCTCGCCAAGGATTTCTCGCTGCTGGTCATCGACGGCGCGGCCGGCTTCGGCAACGGCCGGGTGATCCCCGCCGGGCCGCTGCGCGAACCGGTGGTGGCGGCGGCCGCGCGCTGCCACGCCGCCCTGCTGATCGGCGACGACGTCACCGGCGCCGTGGCCCGCCTGCCGCCCGGCCTGCCGGTGCTGCGCGCGCGCCTCGTCGCCGAACCTCCGCCCCCCGGCCCGCTCGTCGCCTTCGCCGGAATCGGCCGCCCGGAGAAATTCCGCGAGACCTTGCAGGCGGCCGGTGCCGAATTGCGCGGGCTGCACGGGTTCCCCGACCACCATCCCTATACCGAGGCGGAGTTGCGCCCGATCCTGGCGGAGCCCGGCGTGACCTTCGTCACCACCCCGAAGGACGCGGTGCGCCTGCCCGCCACGCTGCGCGCGAAGGTGCGCGTGGTCGGCGTGCGCCTCGAATGGGCCGATGCGGGCGCCGCCGACCGGCTGCTGGACCGGCTGAGCGACGGGGGGTCGGCATGATGCGCCGCCTGGTATTGCTGGGCGTGGCCATCGTCGCAGTGCTGGGCGCCGGCGTGTGGTTCCTGCATCCATGGTCGGCGCCCGTGCCGCTGTCCTTCCAGGGCTATATCGAGGGCGAGTTGCTGTTCATCGGTCCCGAGGAAGCCGGACGCGTGGAGCGCCTCGCCGTGCGGGCCGGTGACAGCGCCGAGGCGGGGGCGTCGCTTTTCGACATGGATTCGGTGATCCAGGCCGCGCAGCGCGACGCCGCCGCAGCGGGGCTGGCGCAGGCGCGGGCGCAGTTGGAGAACCAGCGCGCGGCCCAGAACCGGCCGGAACAGATCGCGGTGCTGCAGGCGGCACAGGCCCGTGCCCAGGCGGCGCTGGATTTCTCCGAGAAGGAGTTCGAGCGCCAGCGCTCGCTGGTCGAGCGCGGAATCACGCCGCGGGCCCAGTTCGACCAGGCGCGGGCCAACCGCGACCGCGACCGCGCGGCCCTGGAGGAAGCGCAGCGCCAGATCGCCGCCGCCCGGCTGGGCGGGCGCAGCGCCGAGATCGCGGCGGGCGAGGCGGCGGTGGCGGCGGCGGAGGCCGGATTGCGCCAGGCGCAGGCCCGCCTCGACAAGCGCCATCTCGCCGCCCCCCAGGCGGGCGTGGTGCAGGACATCTTCTTTCGTCCTGGCGAGACGGTCGGCGCGGCCCAGCCGGTGCTGGCGCTGCTGCCGCCGGAAGGCCGCAAGGTGCGCTTCTACGTGCCCGAAGGGCTGCTGGCCCAGGCGCCGCTGGGCACGCCGGTGGTGGTGCATTGCGACGGCTGCCGGCCGGAAGGCCTGCCGGCCCGTATCAGCTTCGCCTCGCGCGAGGCGGAATTCACGCCCCCGATCATCTTCAGCCGAACCGAGCGTGCGCGCCTGGTCTTCCGCATGGAGGCACGGTTCGATGCGCCGGTGCCGACGCTGCCGCTGGGGTTGCCCGCGCAGGTCGTGCCCGTGCAGATCGAGCCGGGCAGCGCCCCATGACGGCGGACGGCGAGATCGCGATCGATGTGCGGGGCCTGACCAAGCGGTTCGGCGCGCGCACGGTGGTGAAGGACCTGACGATGCAGGTCCGGCGCGGCATCATCAAGGGCTTCCTCGGCCCCAACGGCAGCGGCAAGACGACCACCATCCGGATGCTGTGCGGCCTGCTGACGCCGGACGCCGGCGAGGGCTCGTGCCTGGGCCTGGACATCCGCCGCGACGCCGCGCGCATCAAGCGCCTGGTCGGCTACATGACGCAGCGCTTCTCGCTCTACGCCGACCTGACCGTGCGCGAGAACCTGGAGTTCGTGGCCCGGATCTACGGCATGCCCGAGCCGCGCGGCGCGGCGCTGGGCGCGGTGCGGCGGCTGGGGCTGGAGGGGCGGGCCGGGCAGCTTGCCGGCGAGCTTTCCGGCGGGTGGAAGCAGCGGCTGGCGTTGGGCGCGGCAATCCTGCCGGGCCCGCGGCTGTTGCTGCTGGACGAGCCGACCGCCGGGGTGGACCCGTTGGCGCGGCGCGAGTTCTGGGACGAGATCCATGCGCTGGCCCAGGAGGGCATGACGGTGCTGGTCTCCACCCACTACATGGACGAGGCCGAGCGCTGCCACGAGATCGCCTACATCGCCTATGGCGAACTGCTTACCGAGGGAACCGTCGGCCAGGTCGTGGCCGAGGCGGCGCTGGCGACGTGGACCGTGACCGGGCCTGACCTGGCGCCCCTGGCGGCACGGCTGCGCGCGACCCCCGGAGTGGACATGGTGGCCCCGTTTGGTGCGGTGCTGCACGTCACCGGGCTCAGCCACGACCGGCTGGATGCGGCCACGCTGCCCCTGCGCGAGGCTGGCCCGCAATCCTGGCGACGCGGCGAGCCGACCTTGGAGGACGTGTTCATCGCGCTGATGCGGCGGGCGAAGGACAATGCCGGATGACGGGCGCCTGGGGCCGGCTGCGCGCGGTGTTCGTCAAGGAGGCGATCCAGCTGGCGCGCGACCGGATCACCTTCGCGATGATGGTCTTCATCCCGCTGGTTCAGCTGGTCCTGTTCGGCTACGCGATCAACAATGACCCCCGCCGCCTGCCGACGGTGGTGCTGAGCGAGGACGACAGCGCCTTCAGCCGGTCGTTCCTGTCGGCGATGCAGGCCTCCAGCTATTTCGATGTCCGCCGGATCGTGCGCAGCGAGAACGAGCTGGACCGGGCATTGCTGGACGGCAGCGCCGTGTTCGCGGTGCAGGTGCCCGCCGGTTTCGGCCGGCGCGTGGTCCGCGGCGAACGGCCCAGCCTGCTGCTGGCCGCCGACGCGACCGACCCGACCGCCACCGGGGCGGCGGCGGCGGCGATCGGCGAACTGGCGCGCCGCGCGGTGGCGGCCGAGGCGCGCGGCCCTTTGGCGCGGCTGGGCCAGGCGGCGCCGGCCTTCGACGTGCGGGTGCACAAGCGCTGGAACCCGGCCGGCGAGACAAGGCTCAACATCGTGCCCGGCCTGATGGGCACCATCCTGACGCTGACCATGCTCATCTTCACCGCGCTGTCGGTCACGCGCGAGATCGAGCGGGGCACGATGGAAACCCTGCTGGCCATGCCGGTCGGGCCGGTGGAGATCATGGCGGGGAAGATCGCGCCCTACCTGGTGGTGGGCGGCATCCAGATGGCGATCATCCTCGGCGCGGGGTGGCTGATGTTCGGCGTGCCGGTGGAGGGGAGCCTGTTGCTGCTGGTGGGGCTGACGCTGTTGTTCATCCTGGCCAACCTCGCCGTGGGCTACACCTTCTCCACCATCGCGCAGAGCCAGCTTCAGGCGATGCAGATGTCGTTCTTCTTCTTCCTGCCGAACCTGCTGCTGTCCGGCTTCATGTTCCCGTTCCGCGGCATGCCCGGCTGGGCACAGGCCATCGGCGAAGTGCTGCCGCTGACGCATTACCTGCGCATCGTGCGCGGGGTGATGCTGAAGGGTGCGGGGCTGGCGGAACTGTCGGGCGATACCATCGCGCTTGCCGCCTTCGCTCTGGCGATGATGGCGCTGGCGGCGGTCCGGTTCCGCCGCACGCTGGACTGACGCGCCGCCTACAGCGGCAGGCTGCCCTGGCGCGAGCGTGGCTTGCCGCCATCCGCGGTGGCGCGCACCTCGCCATCGGCCATGCGCAGGCGCAGCGCCGCGCCGGGCTTGATGGACTTGGCCGAGGTCAGCGGGTGGCCCTCGGTGTCGGAGACCAGGGCGAAGCCGCGTTCCAGCACCCGCGCGTAGGACAGCGCCTCCAGCCCCGACGACGCGCCGGACAGCCGGGCGCGGGCTTCGCGCAGGCGGGAGCGCAGGGCGGTGTCGGACAGGCGCGGCAGCACCCGCGCGGCAGCGGCGGCACGGCCGGCGACGGCGTGGCGCACCGCCGAGCGCAGCCGCTCGCCGCCCAGCAGCAGCGCCGACCGGCGGGTGGCGAGCAGGCTGGGCAGGGCGGTGCGTAGCCGGCCGGCGCGGTCGTCCAGCACCTGGCGCGCGCGCGCCAGCAGGCCGGGCAGGTCGGGCACGCGCGCGGCGGCCCGGTCGAGGGCTGCGCGGCGGGCGGCGAGCAGGTTGGGCAGCGACAGGGCCAGGCGTTGCGACCGGTCGTCCAGCCGCTGGCGGGCGGTGCCGAGCAGGCCGGGCAGGTCAGGCAGCCCGCGTTCGGCGCGTTGCAGGCGCAGCCGCCCGTCCTGCAGGCCGCGGTTCAGCGCCCCGGCCAGCCGGGCCGCCTTCTGCTGCAGGTCGGCGGCGAGTTCCACGCGCGAGGGCACCGCCAGTTCGGCGGCGGCAGTGGGCGTCGGCGCGCGGCGGTCGGCGGCGAAGTCGATCAGCGTGGTGTCGGTCTCGTGACCTACGGCGGAGATCAGCGGGATGGTGCAGGAAGCCGCGGCCCGCACCACCGCCTCGTCGTTGAAGGCCATCAGGTCTTCCAGGCTGCCGCCGCCGCGGGCGACGATGATCACATCCGGGCGCGGGATCGGGCCGCCCGCCGGCAACGCGCTGAATCCGTTGATCGCATCGGCGATCTTCTGCGCCGCGCCCTCGCCCTGCACCGGCACCGGCCACAGGATCAGCCGGCGCGGGAAGCGGCGGGCGAGCGTGGTCTTGATGTCCTGGATCACCGCGCCCTGTGGCGAGGTCACCACCCCGATCACCTCGGGCAGCAGCGGCAGCGCACGCTTGCGCCCGGCGTCGAACACCCCTTCGGCGGCCAGGCGCAGCCGCAGCGCCTCGATGCGCGCCAGCAGGGCGCCGGCGCCGGCGTATTCCATGCGCTCGACGATCAGCTGGTAGGAGGAGCGCTCGCCATAGGAGGAGATCTTGCCCTGGGCGATCACCTCCACCCCGTTCTCCGGCACCAGCCCGAGGCGCGGCACCGAGAATTTCCACACCACGCCGGCGAGCTTGCCGCCCTCGTCCTTCAGCGAGAAGTAGATGTGGCCGGAAGGGTAGCGCTTCATCTCGGTGATCTCGCCGCGCACGCGGATGCGGCCGAACGCCCCCTCCAGCGTGCGCTTCACCGCGCCGGAGATTTCAGAGACCGAGTATTCGGGAACGTTGGAGGCTGGCAGGTCGTCCATCCCTGCACCCTATGCTAGACGGCAGGCGGGTTGAAGGAGGCTGGACATGCGCGTGCTGGTGATCGGATCGGGCGGGCGCGAGCACGCGCTGTGCTGGAAGCTCGCGGCCTCGCCCCTGCTTGCGAAGCTGTGGTGCGCGCCAGGCAATCCGGGCACCGCCGAGATGGCCGAGAACGTGCCGATCGGGGTGATGGACATTGCCGCCCTGGTGGATTTCGCCACCGAGAATGCGGTGGACCTGGTGGTGCCGGGGCCGGAGGCGCCGCTGGTGGCCGGCATCGCCGATGCGATGGGGCTGGCCGGCATCGCCTGTTGCGGCCCCTCCGCTGCGGCCGCCCGGCTGGAGGGCAGCAAGAGCTTCACCAAGGAGATCTGCGACGCCGCCGGCATTCCGACCGCGCTGTGGGAACGGTTCGACGATGCCGTGGCGGCGCGCGATTTCGTCCGCCGCCGCGGTGCGCCGATCGTGGTGAAGGCCGACGGGCTGGCGGCCGGCAAGGGCGTGGTTGTGGCGGCGACCGAGGCGGAGGCGGAGGCGGCGATCGCCGATTTCATGGAAGCGGGTACGCTGGGGGCGGCCGGCGCGACCGTCGTGATCGAGGAATGCCTGGCCGGCGAGGAGGTGAGCCTGTTCGCCCTGTGCGACGGCACCAACGCCATCCCGCTGGGCAGCGCCCAGGACCACAAGCGCGTGGGCGAGGGTGACGTGGGCCCGAACACCGGCGGCATGGGCGCCTACTCCCCGCCGCCGGCGCTGAGTCCGGGCATGGAGGCCGCCGCGATGGACCGCGTCATCCGCCCGGTGCTGGCCGAGATGGCGCGCCAGGGCACGCCATTCCGCGGCATCCTGTTCGCCGGGCTTATGATGACCGCCGACGGGCCGAAGCTGATCGAATACAACGTGCGCTTCGGCGACCCCGAATGCCAGGTGCTGATGATCAGGCTGATGGACGACCTGTTGCCGGCGCTGCAGGCAGCGTGCGACGGCGAACTGGCCGGGTTCTCCCTGCGCTTCCGCCCCGATGCTGCGCTGGGCGTGGTGATGGCGGCGCGCGGCTATCCCGGCGACTACGCCCGGCACACGCCGATTGGCGGGATGGAGGCGGCGGCCGCGGTGCCGGGGGTGACGTTGTTCCATGCCGGCACCGACCGGCGCGACGGTGCGCTGGTGAGCGCTGGTGGGCGGGTGCTGACCGTGGTCGGCACCGCGCCCGACCTGGCGGCGGCGCGGGCGGCAGCCTATGCGGCGGTGGACACGCTGGACTGGCGCGACGGATTCTGCCGCCGCGACATCGGCTGGCGGGCGCTGCCGCAGGCCTGAGCGCGGTCAGCGCAGGCAGGCGAGCAGGGGGCCGAGCTGGGTGATGCGCCGCTCGATGATGGCGGCGCGGCGGCGCACGTACGGCCCGGGCCGCTCGGCCGACCATTCCAGGGGGTTCGGCAGCACCGCGGCCAGCCGGGCCGCCTCGCGCCGGGACAGGGCGGCGGCCGGCTTGCCGAAGAAGGCCCGTGCGGCGGCTTCGGCGCCGTAGATGCCGGGACCGAACTCGACGATGTTGAGATAGACCTCCATGACGCGCCGCTTCGGCCACAGCAGGGCAACCTGCGGCGTCAGCCATGCCTCCACCAGCTTGCGCACCGGGTCGCGGCCTGGCCAGAGCAGCAGGTTCTTCGCCGTCTGCATGGTGATGGTGCTGGCGCCGCGCGGGCGCTCGCCGCGACGCCACGCTGCGATCTGCTCGCCGAGGGCGCCGAAATCAAAGCCCAGCGCCTGTTCGCAGAAGAGGTTATCCTCGGCGGCAACCACCGCATCGGCGAGGGCGGGGGCGATTTCTCCGTAGGCGGCCCAGTCCCGATGCAGTTCCTGCCCCTGGGCGAGGCGGATCAACATCAGCGGCGTCACCGGGGGCGGCACCACGCGAAACACCAGGATCAGCAGCAGCGGGCCCAAAGCCAGTGCCAGCAGCACGCGCCAGGCGATGCTGCGCAGTCGCCGGCCCCGCGATCTTCCACCTTGCGCCGAACCCGCCATGACCTGCCGTCAGCCCTCCGTGATCCGGCCGAAGAGTCAGGTTATGGCGGGCGGTTGTGGTGCGGGGAAGGGGAGGGAACAATGTTCTTTTTTGAAAAAAAGAACCAAAAAACTTTTGACAATTAAGCGAGCAAGCTGGCAACGAGCAAATGGGGAAAGTCTTTTTGCTTCTTTTTCTTCAGAAAAAGAAGATGCTTTCAACCCTTTTACCCAGCGAGAATGCGGTCGATTTCTTCCTGGGCCATGTCGAACCCGGAGGTGGGCATCAGCGGCTGCGGCGGTGTGGGAGCGGGTTTGTTTTCGGGCGCGCCGATATGGGTGAGCATTGATTCGACGTGGTGCAGGTGGTCGATGGCGCGGCGGATGCGTTGGCTGGTGAGGTCCTGGAACGAGCAGGCCTCGAAGATGGTGTTCACCTTTTCGCCGATGCGCGCGCGCAAGGCCGGGTCGGCGCCGATCTCGCCCAGCCAGTCGCCGATGGCTTCGGCGGCTTCCATGATCCGGTTGGCCGCCGCCTCGGTGGTCTGCACCACCGCTTCCAGCTCGGCGCCGGAATTGCGCGTGGCCGCGCCCGGCACCGCCAGAACCTCGGCAAGCTGTTCCTTCATGGCGCCGATCTGGCCCGAAATGTTGCTCTCGCTGAAGTCGATCATCTGCACCGAGGCATGGATCTCGGTGCTCAGTTCGGCGAAGCGGCGGTCGATGAAACGGCGCAGATCGTCCATCTTGCCGGCAAGCATGGCCGCATCTTCAGCCGCAGCGTCGTCAGCCATGGTGCCGCCCGTTTGTTGCATTCGGTTTGTTCCGTTCGGGCGCGATCATGCGGCGGGCCGGTTAAGGGCGGCTGAATCGTTGGATTGCTCAGCGCACCGTCACGTCCAGGCGGTAGGTGGTGTTGCCGCGCGTGCCGCCGACGACGATGAGATAGGTGCCGGTCTCGGGCAGGCGCCCGCTCCAGCGTCGTGCGTCCTCGCCTTCGCCGGCGCCGGGCAGGGCCGTGCCCTTCACCTCCAGCACCCCGTCCTCGCGCACCGGCCGGGCGCCGGGGGCGTAGAGCTGGAACACCGCGTTGTTTTCCTCTGCGGCGATGCGCAGGGTCAGCGTCTGGTCCGCGCGCGCCGACAGCGAGTACAGCGCCTGTTCGCCGCGCACCAGGCTGCCGCGCAGTTCCGTGCCGAAGGTGCCGGAGGCGAACCTGATGGGCTCCACCCGCTCGGCCGCGCCGGCGGGCGCGAGCCAGGCGGCGAAGGCGAGCAGGAAGGCGGGGGCGAGCAGTGCGGGGTAGGCGAGGAGGAGCGCGAGGGGCTTTGGCATCATGGCGCCAGCCTTACCCCCGCCGGCTTCACAGGCCGAGGAAAAATTTCGCCCGGCGCAGGTACGCCTCCCGGTCGGCCAGTCCGTTCAGCCCGCCATTGATCCGGCGCGTCACCGCCCTGATGTCGTCGGCGTCGGCCAGGGGGTTGATGTTGCGCGACGTCCAGAACCAGCAGGCTACGTCCACTGCCAGCGCCGGATCGGTCGCCACCACCGTCGGGTCGGCGGCGAGGTCGCGCCCGATCGCGTGGCCGTAGGCGGTGTAGTTGGCCCGTCCGGTCAGCTGGATCAGCCCGCGGCCCTTGAAGCGCCGGCCGTCGCCGGGATGGGTGTTGCCGAGGTCGGCGCGGCCCTCATAAGCCTCGCCGCTGGCGATCTCCTCGGCATAGACGAAGGCGCCGCTCTCGTGGGCAAGCTGGGCGATGAAATGGGCCTGGCGCAACGGCGCGGTGATCCCGCGCGCGCCCATGCCGACCAGCAGGTGCGGCAGGTACAGCGCCACCTTCGCCGACGTGGCCGTGGGCATGATGCCGTGCAGCACGGGCACGCTGATCTCGCCGGCCGGGATGCCCTGGCGTAGTGCCGCCAATGTGCGGCCGCCGGGGTCGATGCGCCCGTCCGGTGTGGCCATCCCCATCACGCGCGACTGGAACTCCCGGATGGCCGCGCGGGTCTGCGGCCCCACCCCGCCATCCACGTGCACCACCGGCAGCGGCGGTGGGCGGTTGAGGTTCAACAGCACCTGTACGACAATCGCGTCCTCGCGCTCGTTCGCTCCGCCTTCGCCGACAGATTGCTCGATCGCCATGGCCCGCTCCTCCCATTAAGGATAGGGAACGATACCCAGCCCCGCGGCTCCGCGCCAAGCGCGGAGTTCCCGGGATCGTGGTAAGTTGACCGCCTACTATCGAATGGCGCGCCGGGCGAGCGCCGCGGTGAGCGTGTTTTCCAGCAGGCAGGCGATGGTCATCGGCCCCACGCCGCCGGGCACCGGGGTGATTGCGCCGGCATGGGAAGCCACCTCGTCATAGGCGACGTCGCCAGCCAGTGATCCGTCGGCCAAGCGGTTGACGCCCACGTCGATGACCACGGCATCACGCGCCACCCAGTCGCCGCGCACCATTGCCGGCCGGCCAACGGCGGCGACCAGCACTTCGGCGCGGCGGCATTCGGCGGCCAGGTCGCGGGTGCGCGAATGGGCCAGGGTCACCGTCGCATCGGCGGCGGTCAGCAGGGCGGCCATCGGCCTTCCCACCAGCACGGACCGTCCCAGCACCATGGCGCGTGCGCCGGCCAGGGGAACGCCGGAAGCGGCCAGCAGCTTCATCACGCCCAACGGGGTGCACGGCACCAGCCCGCGCCGGCCGGCGGCGAGCAGCCCGGCATTGGTGGGGGTCAGCCCATCCACGTCCTTGGCGGGGTCGATCGCGTCCAGCACCGCCTCGGGCCCGATGTGGCGGGGCAGGGGGAGTTGCACCAGGATGCCATCCACCCCTGGGTCGTCGTTCAGCCCGCGAACCGCTGCCAGAAGTGCGTCCTGTGTGGTTTCGGCGGGCAGGCGGATTGTGCGCGCGGCGATGCCGGCGGCACTGGCGGCGCGGTCCTTGCTGCGCACATAGACGTGGCTTGCGGGATCGTCACCCACCAGCACCACGGCAAGCCCGGGCTGGAAGGCGAGGCCCGCCACCCTGGCCGCGATTTCGCGCCGCAGCGCGGCGGCCACCGCCTTGCCGTCGATCACCATGGCGGTCACAGCGCCTCCAGTCGTGCGGTCAGTGCGGCGGCGTCGCCGGCCACCAGCAGGGTCTTGTCGCGGCTGGTGGCGCCCTGGGCCACCGAAACGGCGGCCAGTGGCACGTCGAGCGCACGGGCCAGGGTGGCGCAGGCGGCGCGGTTGGCGCGGCCGTCCTCGGCGGCTTCCGACACGCCGATGCGCAGGCGTTCGCCCGCCACCGCCGGCGCGCGGCCGCGCAGGCCGGGCTGGCGCGACTTCGGCTGCACCTTCACAGCGACCCGCACCCCGCCGGGCACCGCTTGCCAGAAGGCCATGCCGCCAATCCAGGCCTTCATTCGGGCCTACAGCACCAGGCCGGAGAGGTTGCCGTACACGATGGCGGCGTAGATGCGGGCCAGCAGCATCTGGATGATGTAGATGAGGAAGATCAGCGCCACCGGGCTGAGGTCGATGCTGCCGAAGCTGGGCAGCACCCGGCGAATGGGACGCAGCGCCGGCTCGGTGATGCGGTACAGGAAGTCGCCGATGGTCCACACCAGGCGGTTGCGCGTGTCCAGCACATTGAAGGCGACGAGCATGCTCATCACGGCCGCGAGGATGACCGCCCACCGGTAAAGGTTGAGCACCTGGTCGACGATCTGGAAGAGAATGGTGATCACGTGCGCCTCCGCAGCGGAACGGCCGGCACCGGGCCATATCGCCCCCGTGCCGCGGCCGCGTTGCGCCTTCCTCTGCCATGACCCGTGCGCGCGGTAAACCCTGCCCGGCTTGCGCCGCCGCTTGACTTGCGCCGCCTCGCTCAGCATTGTCCGGCCCGCCCAGCCGGGGCCAGGCGGGGATGGGGCTGTAGCTCAGTTGGGAGAGCGCCTCGTTCGCAATGAGGAGGTCAGGGGTTCGATTCCCCTCAGCTCCACCATCACCCGCTCTCTGCCGCCGGTTCCGGTCAGCCCGGCCTCAGCGCCAATGGCGATGCCTGCCATGGTGGCGGGGGCCGCGATAGTATTGACGGTCGTCGTCCTGGTTGGCCATGACGGCCAGGCCGCCGAGTGCGGCCAGTCCGCCGGTCAGCGCCAGCGTGCGGCCGGGATCCAGGCTGCCGTCGGGCCGGGCACAGCCGCCGGCCAGCAGCGTGGCGGTCAGGGCAAGGGCAGCAATGAGTCGCATGTCGGGCACCTCCTGTCCCGGCACATTGCCCCGTGACGGTGCCGCGGCGATGGCTGAACCGTGGCCGAACCACGGCGATTCAGACGCCGATGCCGCGCACCACGTCCATCATTCCGTTGATCACGATCTGCACGCCGATGCACAGCAGCAGGAAGGCCGACAGGCGGGCGAAGGTGCGCCGCGCGGATGCGCCGAGCAGGGCGGCAATGCGGTCGGCGGAGCGGTAGGACAGCCAGATCACCAGCGCGATGGCCAACGCCGCGGCGGAGGCGCCGAGGAAGAACCATAGCACCTCGCCCACCGCGCGCGGCCGCTCGGCGCCCAGCGCCACGGCGACCGCGATGGTGCCCGGGCCGGTGGTGAAGGGCAGGGTGAGCGGAAAGAACGCCATGTCTTCCACCGCGCCTTCGCCGCTGCCGGCCTGTTCGGTCTTGCGCGCCTCCTGCCGCTCGGGCGCGTTCAGCAGGTCGAAGGCGCGCACCGCCACCACCGCGCCGCCAGCGATGCGCAGGGCGGCGAGCGAGATGCCGAAGAACTCCAGGATATAGGCCCCGCCCCACAGGGCGCCGAGCATCACCGCCAGGGAATACAGCGCCACCCGGTTGGATAGCACCAGCCGCTCGGCGCGGCCCAGATGGGCGGTCACCTCGTTGAAGATGAACGCCGCCCCCGGCGGGTTCACGATGGAGAACAGCGCGGGAAAGGCGAGCAGGAAGGTGGCGAGCGCGAGGCCCATCCGTGCCCCGCGGCCCGGCGCCTGCCCCTAGTCCTTCGCCAGTTCCTGTTCCACCAGCGTGGCCCAGTAGCTCGCGCCGATGGGCAGGATGGCATCGTTGAAATCGTATTTCGGGTGATGCACCTGGGTGGTGAACTTCGCGCCGTCGGCCTGGCCGATGCGCACGAAGCAGCCCGGCACGGCCTGGGCCATGTAGCTGAAATCCTCGCCGCCCATCGTCGGCGGGCGCTGGCGCAGCACCTTGCCGGCGCCCAGCAGCTTCGCCCCGGCGCGGGCGGCCCGCTCGGCGGCTTCCTCGTCGTTGACCACCGGGGGATAGCCGCGCTTGTAGTCGATGCTCGCCGTCGCCTCGTGCGCGGCGGCGGTGGCGTTCACGATCTGCGGGATCAGCCGCTCCACCTCGTCCTGCACCTCCGGGCGCAGGGTGCGCACGGTGCCGCTGAGGGTTGCGGTGTCGGGGATCACGTTGTGGGCGCTGCCGGCATGGAACTGGGTGATCGACACCACCGCGCTGGCCAGCGGGTCGGTGCGCCGCGCCACGATCGACTGCAGCGCCAGCACCACGTGGCTGCCGACCACCACCGGGTCGATGGTCATGTGCGGCCGCGCGGCGTGGCCCCCCTTGCCCGAAAGCGTGATGATGAACCGGTCCGACGCCGCCGAGACCGAGCCGGCCACGGCGGTGATGGTCCCCACCGGCAGGGCGGTGTCGTTGTGCGCGCCATACACCCGCTCGCAGGGAAAGCGGCGGAACAGCCCCTCCTCCACCATGATCCGTCCGCCACCCGCGTTCTCCTCGGCGGGCTGGAAGATGAAATGCACGGTTCCGTCGAAATTCCGCGTCTCGGCCAGATACTTGGCCGCCCCAAGCAGCATGGTGGTGTGGCCGTCATGCCCGCAGGCGTGCATTCGGCCCGCGACCGTACTCTTGTGCGGGAAGTCGTTTTCCTCGGTCATCGGCAGGCAGTCCATGTCGGCGCGGATGCCGATGGAGCGGCCGGAATTGCCAACCTTCAGCGTGCCCACCAACCCGGTGCCGGCCAGCCCGCGCGTTACCTCGATGCCCCAGGAGGCCAGCTTGTCGGCCACCACCTGGCTGGTGCGATGCTCCTCCAGGCCCAGTTCGGGATGGGCGTGCAGGTCGCGCCGCCACTCGGTCAGTTCGGGGGCGTCGGCGGCGATGCGGTTGATCACGGGCATGGGTTGGGTCTCCGGCGGCGGTTCTGCAGGCGTCCAGCCATACAGGACCGCCGCCGGCTTCGCATCCCCCGGCTTGGCATCCCCCGGCTTCGCATCCCCCGGCTTCGCATCCCCCGTCGCAGGCCCGAGGCCGGCGCTGCGTTACGAGCGGGTGCGCCCCAGCCGCACGGCGGTGCGCAGCTCCCAGGGGTCGATCTGTCCGTCGGTGTTGAGGTCGGCGGCGCGGTAGCGTGCCAGGTGCCAGGTCATGAACTCGCGATAGCCGATGCGGCCGTTGCCGTTGCGGTCCATGGCGTCGAAATGCTCCCGCCGCCGCTGGGCGGCGGCTTGGCGGTTGCGGCCAGGAGGCCAGTGCGGGGCCAGGAATTCGCTGCGCGTGAGCCTGTTGTCGCCGTTGTCGTCGAGCCGGGTGAAGATCCGGTCCGCGAAGGAGGCGGCCTCCGCTGCCGAGATCCGTCCGTTGTGGTTGCTGTCGACAGCGTTCGCGAGCCGGCCATGGCGCATGGCCCAGCGGCGGTGCGCCATGGGATGCTGGCCCATCCCTTGCCCCTGATGCCACGCGTGGTGGCGGTGGTGGTGGCCGCCGTTCCGGCGCATCTCGGCGTGGCAGCGATGCGCCCAGTTCTGCGCGTTGACGTCGCGGTTGTAGCCGTCCCTGTCAGGCCACCCCTGGTTGGACCGGCTGTGGTCGCGCCAGGACTGGGCTGCAACCGGGGCGGCAAGCGGCAGCGAAACCGCGGCGGCCAGCGCCAGCCGGGCAGCCAGCCGTGCGACGGATGTGTGCAACGCATGTCGGTGCATGGGTGTGCTCCTCTCCTGCTGAGGACCAACTGCACGCCGCACCCCCGGTTCCCGCGCCGGAGGTTGATCGGCCGCGCGACCGCGGCCACCATGCGCGCATATTCCGCCCATGGAGACCGCCCGATGAAGACCCGCGCCGCCGTTGCCCGCAAGGCCGGAGCCCCGCTGAGCATCGAGACCGTGGACCTCGACGGCCCGCGCGAGGGTGAGGTGCTGGTCGAGATCAAGGCCACCGGCATCTGCCACACCGACGAGTTCACCCTCTCCGGCGCCGACCCCGAGGGCCTGTTCCCCGCCATCCTCGGCCACGAGGGGGCCGGCGTCGTGGTGGACGTGGGCAAGGGAGTGACCAGCCTGAAGAAAGGCGACCACGTCATTCCGCTGTACACGCCGGAATGCCGCCAGTGCGAATACTGCCTCAGCCGCAAGACCAACCTGTGCGTGGCCATCCGCTCCACCCAGGGCCAGGGCCTGATGCCCGACGGCACCAGCCGCTTCTCCTGCGACGGCGAGCGGGTATTCCACTACATGGGCACCAGCACCTTCTCCAACTTCACGGTGGTGCCCGAGATCGCGCTGGCGAAGATCCGCCAGGACGCGCCGTTCGAGAAGGTTTGCTACATCGGCTGCGGCGTCACCACCGGCATCGGCGCGGTGATCAACACGGCCAAGGCCGAGGCCGGCTGCCGCGCCGTGGTGTTTGGCCTGGGCGGCATCGGGCTCAACGTCATTCAGGGCCTGCGCATGATTGGCGCCGAGCAGATCGTGGGCGTGGACATCAACCCCGGCCGCATTCCCATGGCCGAGAAGTTCGGCATGACCGATTTCGTCAACCCCAAGGAGGTCGAGGGCGACCTGGTGCCGTACCTCGTCAACCTCACCCGCGGCGGCGCGGATTACTCGTTCGAGTGCGTCGGCAACACCACCCTGATGCGCCAGGCGCTGGAATGCGCCCATCGCGGCTGGGGCAAGAGCATCGTGATCGGCGTCGCCGGCGCCGGGCAGGAGATCAGCACCCGTCCGTTCCAGCTTGTCACCGGCCGAACCTGGATGGGCACGGCCTTCGGCGGCGCGCGCGGGCGCACCGACGTGCCGCGCATCGTGGACTGGTACATGGATGGGCGCATCAACATCGACGACCTCATCACCCACGTCCTGCCGTTCGAGCAGATCAACGAGGGCTTCGACCTGATGCGCCGCGGCGAGAGCATCCGCTCCGTCGTCGTCTATTGAGGCCGCGCGCATGAGCGATTCCGAGGCGACCGCCAGGGACAGCAACGGCACCGCCCTGGCCGACGGCGATTCGGTGCAGGTGATCAAGGACCTGAAGGTGAAGGGCACCTCGTCGGTGCTCAAGCGTGGCACCGTGATCAAGAACATCCGCCTCACCGGCGACGACGGCGAAATCGAGTGCAACGCCGAGAAGATCAAGGGCGTCGTGCTGAAGACGATGTTTCTGAAGAAGGTCTGACGCCGCCCCGCCCGGCACTTCGCTTTGCCCCTGGTGCCGGGGCGCGCGATCGGCCACCCTGTGCAACGAAACCTGGGTGGGGATCGAACCATGCGCCAATTGCGCCGCCTGCGCAGCGTCGCCTTGCTTGCCACGGCGCTCGCTGCCTGTTCCGTCCCGGTGCCCGACTACCCCCTCCCCACCGCCACCACCTGGCTGAACCAGGGCTGGTCGCCGGAGCAGCGCGCCTGGTACCACGCCGCCGACCAGGGCACGCTGACCTTCGGCATCCCGCGCGAATACTTCCTCGCCCTGGAGCAACCCGAGCCGTCGTTCGACGGGCGGCGCATGCTCGCCGACCAGACCTATCTCGACCGCTTCGGCTTCATCCCCACCGCCGCCGGCCTGCCTGTCGGCTTTGCCGGCGGCACCCCCGCACTCAAGCCGGACACCTTGGCTCCCTGGACCAATCCGCGCACCGGCGCCGCGCTTACGTCCATCGGCCTGTCCTGCGCCGCCTGCCACACCGGCCGGCTGACCCACCAGGGCCGCGAGATCCTGGTCGACGGCGGCGGCGCCATGCTCAACCTCGGCCAGTTCAGCAAAGCCCTCGGGCTCTCCATGGCCGCCACCGAACTCAACCCGCTGCGCTGGCGGCGCTTTGCCGACCGCGTGCTGGGTGAGGACGCCCCGGCCGCCGCGCGTGACAGCCTGCGCGGCGACTTCAAGACCGCGCTCGCCCGCGTCAAATGGCAGCACGACCGCGACGTGGAGGTGCAGGCCGCCAGCGTCGAGGAAGGCTTCGGCCGGCTCGACGCGCTGAACCGCATCGGCAACCAGGTCTTCGCCGTCACCATGGCGCGGCCCGAGAACTACGCCGCCACCAGTGCGCCCGTCGCCTTCCCGCACATCTGGTCCGCCTCATGGTTCGACTGGGTACAATACAACGGCTCGATCGAGCAGCCGATGGTGCGCAATGCCGGCGAGGCGCTTGGCGTGCTCGCCCCGGCGCTGCTCACGGCCGGGCAGGCCGCCGGCCGGCCCCTGTTCACCTCGGCGGTGCAGGTGCCCACCATCCATGCCATGGAGCGGCTCCTCGCCGGCCCGCCGCCCCAGCGCGACAACACCGGCCGTTTCGCCGGCCTGCGCGCACCCGCCTGGCCCGAAGACCTGCTGCCGCCGATCGACCGCGCCCTCGCCGCCAGGGGCGAGGCCCTTTACGCCGCCCATTGCCAGGGCTGCCACCTGCCCTCGCCACGCAGCCCCGCCTTCTGGAGCAACGCGAACTGGCAGCCGGTCGACGGCCAGCGCAGCGTGCTGAAACTCAAGATGATCCCCCTCGCCGTCGTCGGCACCGACCCCGCCCAGGCTGCCGACATGATTGCCCGCAAGGTCGCCACCGAACCGGACCTGGGCATCACCCAAACCGCCTTCGGCCCCGCCCTCGGCGACCTCGTGGCCAAGACGGTCAACCGCTGGTACGACAGCCAAACTCCGGCCACCCCCGCCGCCACGCGTATCGACATGGACGGCTATCGCCCTAACGGCATCCGCGCCCTGATGGCCTACAAGGCGCGGCCGCTCGACGGCATCTGGGCCACCGCCCCCTACCTCCACAACGGCTCGGTGCCCACGCTCTATGCCCTGCTGTCGCCGCGCGCCGAACGGCCGGCGAAATTCCACCTCGGCACCCGCGTCTTCGACCCGGTGAACGTGGGCTACGCCGCCACGCCCATCGAGGGCGACTTCGTGCTCGACACCAACATCCGCGGCAACTTCAACACCGGCCACGAATTCAACGACGCGCCGCGCGGCAATGGCATCATCGGGCCGCGCCTGACGCCCGAAGAGCGCCGCGCATTGGTGGAGTTTCTCAAAACCCTGTAGCAGCGATGGGGCCGTCGGGGAGAGAGGTGGTCAAGGCACGAAGAAGAAATCTTCTTTTTCTGAAGAAAAAGAAGCAAAAAGACTTTTGTAAATTTCCATCCCGCATAGGTGTTGCATTTTCGTGCAAACCAATGAAAATTTTTTGGTTCTTCTTTCGAGAAAGAACACTATTTTCTTGTCTCACATTCATCACGCCGGCGGCATTCTTGCCCGAATCCCCATAGGCACCATGCGCAGCACGGCGCGGCGCATCGGGTGCCAGAACGCCGACAGCAGCAGCAGTCCCGACCCCACCACCACCGCCGTCAGCGACAGGGCCAGGTCCACCGCGCCGGCTGCGTGCAGCAGCGTGCTGATGGCGTACAGCACATAGACCAGGGCCGAGACCAGCAGCGCGCGCCGGTCCACCACCAGGGCCACCAGCGCCAGCGCCACATAGAGTCCTGTCGCCAGCGCCGCGCGCGCCGGGTCGGCGGTGCTGTCCAGCAGGCCGAACAGCGCGAATACCGGGTGCACGATCAGCGGCGCCGCGGCCAGGTGGAGCCAGAATGCCACGTCGGCGCGCCGCGTCACCCGTGCTGGGTCGCGCATGTCCCAGGACATGGCCAGGGCGAACAGGGCAATACCGCCCAGGAACACCAGCGCCAGCCAGCGATCGTCGAGACCGGGCACCAGGGCGGCCAGGGTGCCGATCAGCGTGCCCAGCGCGGCAAGCGCCCCCACCGCCACCGTGATCGGCACGCGGAAGCGGATCCAGTGCACGCCCGTGGCAACCGCCGCCAGCGCGGCACCGCCCGCGGTCAGGGTGATGCTGCCGCCGCTCCCGCTCACCGCCCGGATCAGCACCATGCCGAGGAAGAACATCGCGCCGGCGAAGCTGGCCAGCAGCAGGATGCTCGGCAGCGCCATGCGCCGGCGCCGGGTGAAGAACTCGGCCAGCGCCCAGCTTGCCACCGCCACCGCAAGCGCACTCACCAGCCCCGACAGCGCGGCGCCCAGCGCGGCCAGCGCCACCAGCAGCAGCACGGTGGCGATCGAGACGAAGATGTCGTTGAAGCCGGTCAAAAGGCGGAAATGCTCCTCGTCGGCCGACGGCGCCACCCGCCGCCGCGCCACGAAGGCGCGCAGGGCCGCCGCGGCCTCGGCGCTGATCGCCCCCTCGGCCACCGCGGCTTCCAATTCAGCCTCGCTGTACATGCGCCATACCCCCAACAGGTGCCCGGCCCGGCGAATGATGCATCATCCACCATGCCTGCCCCCCGTGGCGCCGAGTTGAACGCCCGTGCGGCTGCCACTAGCTTGCGCGCATGTCGGACACCAGCCCCACCACGCTGCGCATCGCACTGGCCCAACTCAATCCGCACGAGGGCCAGGTGGTGAGCAACCTCGCCGGCATTCGCCGCGCCCGCGCCGAAGGTGCGCGGCTTGGCGCCGACCTGGTGGTGACGCCCGAATTCTCCATCGCCGGGTATCCGGCCGAGGACCTGGTGCGCAAGCCCGCCTTCGTGGCCGCCTGCGAGGACGTGCTGCAGCAGCTTGCCGCCGACACCGCCGATGGCGGGCCGGGCCTGATCGTCGGCGGTCCGTGGGCGGATGGCGGCAAGCTCTACAACGGCGCCTTCCTGCTCGATGGCGGCAAGATTGTGGCGCGCCGCGCCAAGCACGAGTTGCCCAACTACGGCGTATTCGACGACAAGCGCGTGTTCGACGCCGGCCCCGCCCCCGGCCCGGTGCCGTTCCGCGGCTTCCGCCTCGGCCTGATGATTTGCGAGGATTGGTGGTTTCCGGCCTGCTCCGAAACCCTGGAGGAAAGCGGCGCCGAGATCCTGCTGTCGGTTAACGCCAGCCCCTACGAGGTGGACAAGCACGAGAAGCGCATCGGGCTGGCCGTCAACCGGGTGGTCGAGACCGGCCTGCCCTTCGTCTTCTGCGCCCAGGTCTGCGGCCAGGACGAGCTGGTGTTCGAGGGGGCGAGCTTCGTGCTCAATCCCGACCGCAGCCTGGTGGTGCAGATGCCGCATTTCGAGGAGGCGGTGACGCTGACGGAGTGGACGCACGACGGCGACCGCCTGGTGTGCACCCCGCAGGCGCTGTCGCCGGAACCGGAGCGGCTGGAATCCATCTATCGCTGCATGATGCTCGGCCTTGGCGACTACGTGCGCAAGAACGGCTTCCCCGGCGTGATCCTGGGCCTGTCCGGGGGCATCGACTCGGCGCTGTCCGCGGCGGTGGCGGTGGATGCGCTGGGGCCGGAGATGGTGCGCACCTTCATGCTCCCCAGTCCCTACACCAGCCAGGACAGCCTGGACGACGCCGCCGAGTGTGCCCGCCTGCTGGGCATTCAATGCGACACCATCTCCATCGAGCCGGCGATGCAGGCGTTCGGCGGCGCGCTCGCGCCTATCTTCGCCGGCCGCCAGGCGGACATCACCGAGGAGAATATCCAGTCGCGCTCGCGCGGACTGATCCTGATGGCGATCTCCAACAAGCTCGGCCACATGGTGCTGACCACCGGCAACAAGAGCGAGATGTCGGTCGGCTACGCCACGCTCTACGGCGACATGTGCGGCGGCTACTCGGTGCTGAAGGACGTCTACAAGACCACGGTGTTCGACCTCTGCCGGTGGCGCAATGAAAACCATCCCAAGGCCTCGCGCGGCCCGGCTGGCGCGGTGATGCCGCCGCGCGTCATCTCCAAGCCGCCCAGCGCCGAACTGCGCCCCAACCAGACCGACCAGGACAGCCTGCCGCCCTACGACATCCTTGATGCCATCCTCGCCGGCCTGATCGAGGGCGAGATGAGCGTCGATGCCCTGGTCGCCGCCGGGCACGACCGCGCCACGGTGCTGCGCGTGTGGAAGTTGCTCGACCGCGCCGAATACAAGCGCCGCCAGGCCCCGCCCGGCGTGAAGATCACCCCGCGCGCGTTCGGGCGCGACCGCCGCTACCCCATCACCAACGGTTTCACGAATCTGATCGCATGAGCACCCCTGATCGCACGAGAACCGGCATGGAGCGTCCGCGATGAGCCCCGAAATCGAGATCGGCGAGTTCTTCGCCCCCGCGGGCGGCTGGCGCGTGCGCATCATCGACCAGTCGGCCGACAGCACCGACAATGTGGTGGAGGAGATCAAGGGCTTCCCCACCCTGATGCAGGCCAACGCCTTTGCCCGCCGCTACGTCCGCGACTCCGTGGAGCTTTGCCGCAGCCCCGGCCTCGCCTCGCGCCAGATCCTGGCGGCGTGGTTCGCCTATGGCGAGAACGCCGAGGTGGTGGATGCCGGCGAGGCGGGCTGGCAGAGCAGCACCGAACTCTCCGACTTCGCCGACCGCCCCGCCGACGACGAGGAACGCGACTGGCGCGCCCTCGACCCCCGCCGCGACGAGGGCGCCGAGGACGACGACGGTACGGACGACCAGGGCTCGTGAGCCTGATCCTCGCCACGCTGCCCGCCAGCGGCGCCCAGCCGCTCGGCCGCGCCCGCATCCTCCACGCCGCCTGGCACCAGGCGCGGCGGATCGGCGCGCGCTTCGTCCTCGCCGTGGACGACACCATCCCCCCGCGCCCCGGCTCGCCGCTCGACGATCTCGCCTGGCTGGGCCTGGACTGGGACGAGGCCCAGCCGCGCAGCGCCAACCTTGCCCGCCACGCCGAAGCCGCCGACCGTCTTGTTGCCTCCGGCCGCCTCTACCCCTGCTTCGAGAACCCCGACGAGCTGCGCGCCAAGGCCGACCGGCAGCGCAAGCGCGGCCAGCCCGTGCTCTATGACCGCGCCATGCTCCGCCTCACCGCCGCCCAGCGCGAGGCCGCCGAGGCCGGCGGCAAGCGCCCGCACTGGCGCTTCCGCCTCTCCGACCACGCCGTCACCTGGCCCGACGAGGTGCTCGGCCGGGTGGACGTGGCCCTGCCCACCCTGTCCGACCCGATCCTGCGCAGCGCCGACGGCACCATCGAGCCCGCCCTCGCCCATGCCGCCGACGACATCGCGCTCGGCGTCACCCACATCGTCGGCGCCGCGGAAATGGCAGCCCAGACCGCCGTCCATCTCGACCTGCTGGAGGCGCTCGGCACCAACCCGGCCACCCGCACCATGCACCACCTGCCCATCCTGGCCGAGGCCGGTGACCGCCGCCTGCAGGCCCAGTCGGTCCGCGCCCTGCGCCAGGACGGCATCGCCCCCGCCGCCCTGCGCGACTGGTTCGAGGCGCTGGAACGCGAGCCGGCGCCGCGCGCGTCGATCGACGACCTGCTGGAACACAACCGCCGCGTGCTGGCCAGCCTGCCCTTCGCCGAGGTCGCCCATCTGCTTCCGGGCGCCGACGAGGCGCACTGGCTGGCCGTGCGGGGAACCATCGACCTGATCACCGACGCCAGGGACAGCCTGCCGCGGGTGGGAAAGGCGTAGCGCGGCTGCCTTTTTCCCGCCCTGGCGGCGGCCTCAGCCGGGCAGGGCGGCGGTGATGATGATCTCGATCAGGTCGCCCTCTGGCATGCGCGATTCGACGAAGCTGCGCACCGGTCCCTGGCCGTCGGGCATCACGCTGGCCCAGGCCTCGTCGAAGGCGGGCTTGTTGTCGTGGTCGGTGACCACTACCTCCGCGCGCACCATGTGGGAGAGGTCCAGCCCGTGCGCCACCAGA
This sequence comes from uncultured Alphaproteobacteria bacterium, assembly GCA_963779875.1. Taxonomy (GTDB): domain Bacteria; phylum Pseudomonadota; class Alphaproteobacteria; order Acetobacterales; family Acetobacteraceae; genus CAMDGX01. The sequence goes on from CAWAAI010000002.1 coordinate 125,659, forward strand.
TGCTTCTCCAACGCGCGCAGGCAGCCCACCGTCTGGGTCTTGATGTCCTGGCTGCGGTCGGGCGAGGTGGCCACGGCCCATAGCAATCCGCCGCCACCGGGGAAGCGGTAGACGGCGACCGAGGACTTGCTGGGCAGGGACTTGTTGGGGATGCGGGTGATGTCGGGCTTGGCGGTCATGCTGGCGGCTCCGTGCGGGTGGAGCCGCCATCAGGCCACGGCCGGCCGGATTACGCCATGCCAGGCATCACGTTCCCTGGTTACGGAACCCGCTGACGCCGCGCTCGATGTCGGTCACATGCTCGGACGCGAAGGCGCCGGCATTGGGCAGGCCGCAGGCATGGGCGATGATCTGCACCTCGTCGCGCACCCGCTGGGCATAGTTGCGCACCCGCACGGCCTTGTCGGTCGGGTCCAGGCCGCGGATCAGCCTGGGGTCGGCGGCGGTGACGCCGGTGGGGCACTGGCCCGAGCCGCATTTCATGGCCTGGATGCAGCCCAGCGAGAACATGAAGCCACGCGCGCTGGAGACGAAGTCCGCCCCCATGCACAGCGCCCAGGCCACCTTGTCGGGCGTGACCAGCTTGCCTGAGGCTACCAGGCGGATGCGCTCCTTCAGCCCGTGCCGGTCGCGCGCGGCGGCGACCATCGGCAGGGCCTGGGTGATCGGCAGGCCGACATAATCGGCCAGCGGCGCCGGCGCCGCCCCGGTGCCGCCCTCGCCGCCGTCGATCTGCACGTAGTCGGGGCAATGGGCGGGGTTGGCGGCGCAGTCGGCGAACCAGTCGTCGAGGAACTGGGGATGGCCGGCCACGATCTTCACCCCCACCGGCTTGCCGGTGACCCCGCGCACGCGCTGCACGAAGGCGCCGAGCTCTGTGATGTTGGCGATGTCGGTGTGGCGGTTGGGGCTGATGCTCGGCTGGCCCACGGGAATGCCGCGGATGGCGGCGATCTCGGCCGTGACCTTCTCGGCCGGCAGGATGCCGCCCTTGCCGGGCTTCGCACCCTGGGCGAGCTTCACCTCGAACATGCGCACCTGGGGATAGGCCGCGATTTCGCGCAGGCGGGCCTCGCTGAGGTTGCCGTGCTCGTCGCGCACGCCGTATTTGGCGGTGCCGATCTGCATCACCACGTCGCAGCCGCCGTCGAGATGGTAGGTCGCCAGCCCACCCTCGCCGGTGGCCATCCATATGCCGGCCATGCGGGCGCCGTTGGACAGCGCGGTCACCGCGGCGTGGGACAGCGCGCCGTAGCTCATGCCGGAGATGTTGAAGAAGCTGGGCGCGTCATAGGGTTCGCGGCTGGCGCCCGGGCCGTCGGCGATGCCGATGCGCTTCGGCACCCACTCCGTGCATTCCTCGTCCAGCACCGGAAAGGGCGCGTTGCGGAAGACGAAGGCCGGCACGGTTTCGCTGCCGAAGCTGATCAGGTTCGAGATGCCCTTGGCGGTGCGGTAGATCCAGGCCCGTTCCAGCCTGTTGAACGGCCGCTCCACCCAGTCGGGCAAATACTGGTATTGCCGCATGTATTCGCCGAAGCTTTCCGAGAAATAGCGGAAATGTCCCACCACGGGGAAGTTGCGCAGAATGGTGTGTTGGGATTGGCGCGTGTCATGCACATAGACCGCGGCGATGAATGCCGCGAACAGCAGCAGCAGCACGATGGCGATTGTCATTGGCGTTCCTGCCCTGTCGTAAAGACGCGTTCCGGCTTCAGACTACCATCTCGCGCGTTCGTGACGTCTTAAGATTCAACGCCAGGCGCGGGCTACAGGAACGAGGCGATCTCTTCCAAGGGCTTCTTGATGCCGCCGGCGACCGGAACCTGGCAGCCCGGCGCGGGGTAGCCCACCACCAGCAGGATGCTGGGCTTCTCGTGCGCCGGGCGGCCGCAGATCTCGTTGAGGAAATTCATTGGCGCCGGCGTGTGGGTCAGCGTGGCCAGGCCCGCCTGGTGCAGGGCGGCGATCAGGAAGCCGGTGGCGATGCCCACGCTTTCGGGCACGTAGTAGTGCTTGACCGGCGATCCGTCGGCCGCGATGCCGTGGCGCTGGGCGAAGATGGCGATCAGCACCGGCGCCGATTCCAAGAACGGCTTGCTGGCGTTGGTGCCCAGCGGGGCCAGCGCGTCGAGCCATTGTCCCGGGGCGCGGCCGCCATGGTAGAACTCGTATTCCTCACGCTCGGCCAACTCGCGCAGGCGGCGCTTGCGGGCGGGGTCGGTGATGACGGCGAAGTGCCAGGGCTGCTGGTTGGCGCCGGAGGGTGCGCGCCCGGCGGTTCGGATAGCGGCCTCCAACACCGCCATGGGCACCGGCCGGTCGGCGAAGTCGCGCACGCTGCGCCGGCGGGCCATGGCGGCCAGGAAGGCTTGGGCACGCGCCACCATCTCCGGCTGCGGCAGTTCCGTGAAATCCAACGGATGCATCTCCGGCGCCTTCACGGGCCTTCCTTTCCCGGTCAGTCGATGCGGGTGGTCTTCGCCCATTCGAAATAGCGGCGGCGGGCGGTCTGGAAGATCGGGCCGGCGTTGATCTCGCGCCCCTCGTAGCGGGTGCAGGCAACCAGCTTGCCGTAGTTGCCGCTGCTGAAGATCTCGTCGGCCTCCTCCAGGTCGCGCACCGACAGCGTCGCCTCGCGCGCCTCGATCCCCGCCTCGTTCAGCAGCGCCATGGTGCGGTTGCGGGTGATGCCGGCCAGGAAGGTCTTGTTGTCGGCCGGCGTCAGCGCCACGCCGTCCTTGGCGATCCACAAATTGGCGAAGGCGAATTCGGCGATGTTGTCCCACGGGTCGCGCATCACCGCCGCCTCGAAGCCCCGCGCCTCGGCCTCGCGGGTGGCGCGCGAGGAGTTGGGGTACAGGCAGGAGGCCTTGGCGTCGGTGGGCGCCATCTCCGGCGCCGGGCGGCGCAGCGGCGACAGCGTGGCCGAGAAGCCGCCGTCGCCGGGCAGCGGGGCCTCGAAGATGTGCAGCACGAAGGCGGTGGCCGCCGTGCCGGTGGCGATGGAGCCGCCGAGGGTGAAGAACATCGGCTTGATGTAAAGCTCGGCTTCCGGTGCGAAGCGGCGGATGCCCTCGATGGCCAGGCGCTCGATCTCCTCCGGTGCCATGGCGGGGGTCAGGCCCAGCGCATGGGCCGAGGCCACCGCGCGGCGGCAATGCAAAGCGAGGTCGGGCGCGCAGCGGTTGAAGGCGCGGGCGCCGTCAAACACCACCGAGGACAGCCAGAAGGAATGGTCGGCGGGCCCCGTGAGCTTGGGGTTCTCGCCGGTCCAACTGCCGTCGAACCAGAATTGTGCGGCCATCCTGTCCTCGTTGTCTCGTCTCGGGGGCCGGCACACAACGCCTGGCAGGCGGGCAAGTCAAGCAGCGCCGGCACCGCCCGGGACAGTTCCAAAACTGTACCGACAGCCTTTCTCCGTAGGCGTGGTGGGCGGCGTGCGCTAGGCTGGACCCTTGCCCCCACCGCGCGGAAAGGCTTGTCGATGCGCCGTGTCCTTACCCTTCTCGGCGCCACCGGCCGACCCTTCGTCCACTATCGCTGGGCCGTCCACGGATCGCAGCCCGCGCATGCCGCAACCTTCGCCCTGGCGATGGAGGTGAGCCCGCTGTGCGAGCCCGTGGTGCTGCATATTGGCGGCACCGACAATCTCGCCTGCGCGATCGCCGACCCGGCGACATGGCAGGCGGCGCGCGGCTGGCATTCCGAGATCGCGCTCTACGTCGCCTGCCACGAGGGGCCGCCGGCCCGATGGCGGGGCGATGTGGCCGACATGGTCGCCTGGCACCGCCCGCCGCTGGGGGGCGTGCGCTTCACCATGCCGGTGCCGTAGAAAAGGGCGACCAGGCGGTCACCGCGGCGGCAGCGCCGTCGGAGCGAAGAAGGGCGTCGATTCCAGTTCCGGCTCGGCGAAGGCTTCCAGTTGCGCCTGCAGCACGGGGCGGTCGGCGCGGAACAGGGCACGGACGATGGCCGTGGAGAGCAGGCCAGCGGCGGCGTTGACGCCGGGGATATCGCTGGCGATCGGCCCCATCGAGGCATGGGCGGCGTGGTTGAACAGGTGCACGCGCGCGAGCGCCGGACAGGCGCCGGGCACAAGCTGGGTGAGTTCGAAGCCCTCGCCGAGGAAGGGGTAGAGACCCAGCTCCGGCCGGTCGAGCGCCGGCGGCGGCGGGCAGGCGTCGCGCCACAGGGCAATGTGCGGCAGCAGGTCGGCGAGTTCGGGGCGGCGGGCGAGGTCGACGGCGAAACCGGTGGCGACGACGAGGAAATCGGCCGTTCCGGCGCGGCCCGGCAGCGCGAGCGCCACGCCCTCGCCGAGGGGGCGCGCGGCGGTGACGGGGCTGGCGCGATGCAGGCGAAAGCCCGGGTGCTTCATCACGCGGTGCACGCTCTCGTGCGGGGGCGGCGAGCGCTGGTCGTGCAGATAGACCAGCAGCTTCCAGCGCTCGGCGGGCGGCAGGCCGGACCAGCCCTCGAAATAGCCGGGATTGGTGGCGCCGCGGCTCTTGTTCACCTGCGGCAACTCGGCGCGGCGACAGGTACATGTCGACGGCGGCGGCGCCGGATTCCAGGGCGACGGCGGCGGCGTCGAAGGCCGAGGCGTTGGCGCCGAGCACGGCGACACGGCGGCCGGCCAGGCGGGCGAAGTCGATGGCCTCGCCGGTATGGGCGGCCCGGTGCGGCCACAATTCGGGGGCGATGAACCCGGGCACAAGCAGCCCGCCGGCGCCGGCGCGTCCGGTGGCGAGCACCACATGGCGGGCGTGCAGCGTGCCGGCGCCGGTCTCAACGGCGAACACCTCCCCGTGCGGACGGATGCGGGACACCGCGACGCCGTGGCGCACCGGCAGCGCCAGCACGTGCTGCAGCCAGGTCAGGTACGCCTGCCAGTCTGCATTGGCGATCTTGTACAGCGCCTCCCACGCCGCCTCGTCGCGGCGCGCGGTGTACCAGGCGCGGAAGCTGAGCGACGGGATGCCCAGCGCAATGCCCGGCAGATGCTTGGGGCTGCGCAGCATGGCCATGCGCGCGGTGGTGACCCAGGGGCCCTCCTGCCCCGCCGGCGCCGCGTCGAGCACGGCGAGGTTGCGCACGCCCTTGAAGATCAGTGCGGCGGCGGCGGCGATGCCGCACATGCCGGCGCCCACCACCAGCACGTCCAGTGCAGGCGCGCCGTCCGGCCCCGCCACGGTGGCCGGCCAGTTGCGGGGCGGCAGGCCGAGCATGGCAAGGTCGTGGGCGACGGCGGCGTCGTGGGCGGCGTTCATGCGTTTCGGAGTAGGACGCGGCATGGGCCTGACGCAAGAAGCGGCTCAGCCGGCCAGTAGCGCGTCGAAGCTTCCGGCGGCGATGGCAGCGGTCACGTCGGCGGCCAGCGCCGGGTTGAACTTGCGGGCGAACAGCGCCCCCGGATGGTCGGCGCCAATCCGGCGCAGCAGCGCCGCATCCAGGCGGGTGCCGGGCGCGGTGGCCTGCATCGGGGTGCGCCGCGTCGGCACGTCCCGCAGGTTGCCGAGCACGGTGTGGATCATATGCTCGTCGCAGACCGGGAAAAAGCGGAAGTAATCCTGCACCTCCGCCTGCTGCAGCGCCGGCAGCAGCGCCTCCACCGTGTCGCCGCGCAGCGCCCACCATTGCGCGCCGTAAAGCAGGCGCGGGAACAGGCGCGGGCGGGCGGGCAGCCTGGCGAGCGCCTCGCCCACCAGGCGCTGCGCATCGCCGCGCAGCCAGTCGGCCCGGTCGGGGCGCAGGCCGTAGTGCCGCACGGTGTCGGCGGCGCCGAATGGGTTCAGCAGCCGGTCGTCCCAGTGGACGAAGTTGTGGAAGCGCCAGGGCTGCTCCCAGCCGTGGCGGGCGAAGGAACTCCTCGCGCGGCAGGCCTGCGAGAGCGGGGTCGTCGGGCACGTCCAGCAGCTCGATGCGGTCGGACCCGCCATCCGCCAGCGCGGCGTGCAGCGGGTCGGCGGGCAGCAGCGGCAGCGTGTCGCCGCTGACCAGCGCCAGCACCTCGTGCCCACGCGCCGCGTGCATCAGCGCCATCGTCGCCTGCATCATCGACCAGCCGCCCCAGTGCACCTCACGGCGCGGCTCGATGGCGATGGCGTGCGGCGGCAGGCGCAGGCCGGCCGGGTCATCGGTGGATTTGGCGTCGAGGTGCACGAACACGGCGAACCGGTCGTCCAGCACATCGAGCAGGCATTGCAGCGGTGCCACGAGATGCGCGAGCACCAGGATGGCGACGCGCCGCGCCATGCTTCAGCCCGACAGCGGATAGAGCGCGCGCGGCGCGTGGCGGAACGGGAAGGCGGCGATGTCGAGCGCGGCCGGGCCTGGCGCGTCCACGTCGATGATGTCGGCGAGCAGCGGCGTGAAGGCTGCGCGGAAGTGGTTCTTGGCCTTCACGCACAGCAGCTTCACCTCGTCGAGCGCGATGCCGTGCAGGGCCAGCAGGCCGGGGTCGTGCGGGCTGCGGCTGAGGCTGGTGACGATGACGCGCACGTTGTCGCCGCCCGGCGTGCCAGCCAGCGAAAGCAGCGCCGTCGGGCCGAAATTGGACTGCACGCCGCGCATCATCGGCCCGGTGTTGCGGAACTTCCCATCGGTCAGCGCCAGCACGCGGCCGCCGAACGGCACCGGCGCGCCGTAGGCATCGGTGAGTCGCCCGCCCAGCGTGCCCGAGAGTTCGCCGCCGATGCCCACCTGTTGCGCCCGTTCCACCAAGCCACCATCGGTGATGTAGGCGAAGACGGTCGGCACCTGGACGTTGGCGTCGAGCAGGGCGCGCAGCAGGCCGGGCGTGTCGCCGATGCCGCCGGAGCCGGCGTTGTCGCCAGGGTCGGTGACGGCCACTGGGAAGGCGCCGGCCTTGAGCGCCTGTGCGATGCCCTCGGCCGGGCTGGGCAGGCGGATGAAGAAGCGGCCGCGGCGGGCGCGCATCTGGGCGGCCAGCGTGTCGGCCACCGCCATTGCCCGCGCCTCGTCGCTGGCGTGCCAGACCATGGCGGTGGCGCCGGCGGAGAGCGTGTCACCGTAGGAGAAGCCGCCGAAAGTGGAGACGTCGAGCAGGGCGGGGTCGGCGGCCTCCAGCCCGGCGGCGAAGGCCTCCAGCTCGGCCATCGGACCTTCGGCGGTGCGCATGTTGATGCTGGGCAGGATGGCGCCCATCGGCACGATCGCGCCCCTGGGCCGCAGCCCCTCGGCCATGCAACGCTCCAGGACGCCGAGCACGCGCAATGCCGTCGGGCGCTGGTCGATGTGCGGGTGGGTTTTGTAGCCGGCGCCGAAATCCAGCAGCGCGGCAATCTCGGGGTCCATGTTGGCGTGCAGGTCGAAGCTGGCGCCGAGCGGCACACCCGGCCCGACGGCCGCGCGCACCCGGCGGATCGTCTCCAGGTCGCCGCGTGGCTCGTCCTCGATCAGCATCGCACCGTGCAGGGCGAGATAGACGGCGTCGTACCGCGCGGCCGAGAGCGCCGGCAGGATGCCCGCCATGATCGCCTCGTAGGTCGAGCGCGGCAACGGGCCGGCGGGGCCGGCCTGGGCCATGCGCAGGAAATCGGCCCGCCAGGCGGGGCGGGCGGCGAGGAATTTCAGGGCGCCGCCGATCTCGCTCTCGCTGTCCGCGAAGGCGGCGCGCGCCTCGTCCTCGCCGATCGCGAAGGCGCCGGAGCGGAACGCGGCGAGATCGGTGGGGACGGGGGTGAAGCTGTTGCCCTCGTGGCTGAGCATGGCAACGGCAAGGCGCGGTGCTGGGGGCGGCATGCGGCGGCTTTCGCGTTGTGTCCTGTTCGTCGCCAAGCGTGCCGGGAGCGCCGCGCCGGATCAACCCGCCCTTTCCCGCGCCCCTTTCCCGCGCCCGCCCCTTTCCTGCGCCGGGCCGGCGAGCGATGATAGGTGTACGATGCATGGAGATGGCATGTCTGCTTGGCTGAGAGCGGCTTTGGCGGCGATTGCGCTGGGCGGGGCGCTGGCGGGATGTGGCGCGCCGCCGGAAACGCCCGCTTTGGCGGCGGCGCCGTCGCCCACCGGCTACAAGGTGGTGCTGGTGGCCGGTGACCCGTCGATCCGCGCCTTCGACAACGCCACCGCCCGGCTGGACGCAATGCTGCGCCAGCGGGATGCTGCCAGGCCGGCCGATATCCAGCGGTTCAGCGCCCGCGACGACGCCGTGCGCGGCGGCGCCGCCCCGGCCACCACGCCGGCGGTGCTCGCGGCGATCGCGCGGCTCGATCCGGCGCCGGGCGAGGGCTGCCTGGTGTTCGCCACCTCGCACGGCGTGCGCCGGCGCGGGCTGGAGCTGCCGCGGTCGCCAGACCGGCCCCACCTGACGCCGGCCGAGCTCGATGCCGCCCTGGCGCGCGGCTGCGGCTCGGCGCCCACGGTGGTGGGACTGTCGGGCTGCTACAGCGGCGAATACCTGCGCGGGCCGATGCGGCGGCCCAATCGGGTGGTGCTGACCGCCGCCCGGGCCGACCGCACGTCGTTCGGCTGCGGTGCCGGCAACACCTTCACCTTCTTCGACGAGTGCCTGCTCGGCGCCATCGAGGCGGCGCCGGCGGCCGGCGCCACGTGGCGGAGCGCGTTTGCCGAAACGCAAAGCTGCGTCGCCCGGCATGAGCAGGGGCGCTTTGTCCCATCCGAGCCGCAATCCTGGTTTGGCCGGGCGGTGCCGGCAATGCCGCTGCCCTGGCGCTCGTGACGGCGCCCCGCCCGTGATGACGTCCTTGCTGTGCCTCGGCGGCACGATCCTCGGCACGCCGGCGGGGCCGCGCACCGTCGAGACGCTGGCGGTCGGCGCCCAAATAAATGCCGCCGGGGGCGGGGCGCTCGCCGTGCGATGGATCGGCCGGACCCACCTGTCGCAGGCGGAACTCGCCGCCCAGCCACGGCTCTGGCCGGTGCTGGTTGCCGCCGGCGCATTGGGCGATGGGCTGCCGGGGCGCGACCTCGCGGTGCTGCCGGATCAATTGCTGCCGGTCGAGGGCCATGCCTCCGTGGCGGCGAAGTGGCTGGTGAACGGCGCCAGCATCCGCCGGCCCGCGCCGCAGGCACCGGTCGATGTGTTCAGCCTGGAGCTCGACCCGCCCGGCCTGCCCGCCGGGGACGGCTTCGCCCCGCTGAGCGACGCGGCAGCGGTGCCCGGCGACGACGCGGCGCTGCTGGCGCTGCGGCGATACCTCGCCAATCGTGCCGGCCTGACGCCTGGCCCGCTGCGCGGCAGCCTGGACGTGGCGCGCCACGACCGCATAGGCGGTTGGGCTGCCGACCCGGCCAGCCCCGACGCGCCGGTGGTGATCGAGATGCTGGTCGACGGTGTGCCGGCACCGCCGTTTTCCGCTGCGGTGTTTCGCGCCGACCTGAAGGCCGCCGGAGTGGGCGATGGCAATCGCGGCTTTCGCGTGGTGTTCGCCGCGCCACTTGACGTCGCCCGCTGCCACATGCTGCGCGTGCGCCGCGCGGTGGACGGGGCGGATCTGCATGGTTCACCAGCGGTGCTGGACCGGGTGGAGGGCATCGCCGACCTGCTCGCCCGCACCGCCGGGACCGAGGCGCTGCGGGATGCAGCCGCGTCGGCCGCGGCCCTGCTGGCCGGGCGCGTGCCGCAGCCGGACTGACCGAGCGGATCGGGCACAGCGGATTGGGCCGCTACGGTTCAGGCCGTCTGGGCGGAAAGCGCCGGCCGCGCCGGCCAGCCATCGGCGATGCTGAGCAGCAGCGCCACCTCGCCGGCCGGGCGGGGCGGGCTGAACAGGTAGCCCTGCATCTCCGTGAACCCCTCGGCCACCAGCGCATCCAGCTGGCGCAGCGTCTCCACGCCTTCCGCCGTCGTGGCGATGCCGAGCGAATGGCCGAGCCCGGCGATGGCGCGCACGATCGCCTCGCTCTCCTCCGAGCCGTCCAGGCCGTGGATGAAGCTCTTGTCGATCTTGATCTTGTCGAAGGGGAAGCTGCGCAGATAGCTGAGCGACGAATAGCCGGTGCCGAAATCGTCCATGGAGATGCGCACGCCAAGGGCGCGCAACCGGTGCAGGATGTCGAGCGTGGTCGGCGTTGTCGTGCAGCAGCACGGTTTCGGTGATCTCCAGCTCAAGGCGGTTCGCCGCGATGCCCGCCGCCGCCAGCGCCTCCTCCACCAGCGCCACCAGGTCGGCGCGGCTTGAACTGGACCGGGCGAGAGGTTCACCGCCACGCTCACGTCGCTCGGCCAGTGCGCCGCCTCGGCGCAGGCCTGGCGCAGCACCCATTCGCCGATCGGCACGATCAGGCCGGCTTCCTCGGCGAGCGGAATGAACTCGGTCGGGCGGGATCGGCCCGCGCTCCGGGTGGTGCCAGCGCAGCAGCGCCTCGAAGGCGCAGATCCGCCGGTCGCGCACCGAGATCAGCGGCTGGTAGAGCAGCTCGAGCTCGCCCCGCTCCAGCGCCAGGCGCAGATCGCGCTCCAGCAGGCGCCGTTCCTGCGCGTGCAGGTCCATTTCGGGCGCGAAGAACCGCACGGTGCCGCCGCCGTCCTGGCGGGCTCGCCGCTGGGCCAGTTCGGCGTTGCGCAACATCGCGTCGGCGTCGGTATCGCCGGCCGCGCCGAGCGCGATGCCGGCGGAGGCGCCGAGTGTCGCCAGCCCGTCGGCGACCGCATAGGGCTGGCCCAGCACCTCCAGCAGGCGGCCGGCGAGTGCCGTGGCGCTGGCCGGCTGGCTGACCCCGGGCTGCACCACCACGAAGACATCGGCACCCACGCGGCAGATCGTGTCGGTGGCGCGCACATGGTGGCGCAGGCGCTGTGCGGCCTGGCGCAGCACCTGGTCGCCGGCCTCGTGCCCCAGCGAAGTCGTTCACCGACGTGAACCGGTCCAGGTTGATCGACAGCAGAGCGAACGGGCTGCCGCGCTCGGCCTGCGCGGCCGCCCGCGCCACCGCCTCGCGCAGCACCGTGCGGTTGGGCAGGTCGGTCAGCAGGTCGTGGCGGGCGAGATGGACGAGCCGGGCCTCGTTGCGGCGCTGCTCGGTGATGTCGTCGTAGGTGGCGAGCCAGCCGCCCTCGCGCAGCGGCACGCGGTTCACCTGGATCACCGCGCCGCTGCGCAAGGTAAGCTCGAAACGTTGCTTGCCGGTGCTGTCCGCCGCCGCGTCCTGGGCCGCGTCGTCCCGCCCGCCGGCCGCCGGGTCCAGCAGGTCGCCTGCGGGCATGCCGGTCCGGAGTGCGGTGCCGGCGAGGCCGAAGATCTCGGCCAGGCGGCGGTTCCACACCACCAGCCGCGCCTCGGCATCCACCATCACCAGGCCCTGCGTCATGTTGTTCAGCGCGGCCTCCAGCCGGCGCCCGAAAAGCGCGCGCTCGCGGCTCTGCCGTTCCAGTTCGTTCCGGTCGTCACGCTGCACCGCCACCGCCCGTGCGAGGTCGCCGATGGGTCCCGGCTCGGCCAGGGCGGGAATCTCCACTGTCGCGTCGTGGCGCGCCAGCCGCAGGATGGCGCGGGTGATGCCGTCCAGGCGTTTGAGCACGCCGTGCAGCACCAGCAGGGCCATGAGCCCCAGCGCCGCCGCCGCAATGCCGGCCGATAGCGCAAATTGCTCGAATCCATCGATAGCCCAGACCAGCGCCTCGGCCGCCTGCCGTGCCACCATCCGCCGGTCGTCGCGCCACCTCTCGACATCCTCGGCGATGCGGTTGGCGGCCAGGACGAAGACACGCCGGTGCAAGGCGATCGTGTCGGAGTCAACGCCTGGCCCGCCTTGGTCGCGCAGCACTGCTTCGGTGGTGAAGTCGAGTTCGATCAGGTCGCGGCGGATCCGGGTGAGGATCGTCGCGTGGAGCGGTTCGGCGGCCGCCTGGGCCCGCAGCATCTCGCCGATGCCGGCGACCATTGCCCGGTGCACCGCCAGGCGTTGCGGCAACGTGTACGCTCCCGCCTTGGCCCCGGGCGCAACGACGAAGGAACGATGGTGGGCAAGTTCGGCCTGGATGCGGGCGGCCCGGGCGTTACCCGTCAGCGCGTCGCCGACAAGATTGGCGGTTGCGTCGTGGACCCGTGCAGTCAACAGGACGTAGCCGGCCACCTGAATGACCACCACCAGCAGCAGCAGGGCGGTGACGCCGTAGAGCTTCGTGCCGACACCGAACCGCATCCCGCCGCCGGTGCCCCAGCGCCCCACGCGCGGGCGTTCCGTGGACGTGCGTGCCGGCGACGCGTACTCTGGTGACGCAGAACTCCGGCGACGCGCGCTCCATGGACGGGGTGTTCATGCCCGCCGGTCGGCCGGGGCCGCCAAGGGGTGGGTGTCGTTCATGTGCGTGCCGCTCCGCTGGCGTGGGCGGGCCGCTGCAGGTGTCGTCACGATGCGTCGGATGCCTCCACGCCGCCAGACTGGCGCGCAGGCATTGCGGAAGGGTTACCAGGGGCCTTTGCTGGTCTCGCTCTTTTGCAACTGCCGCGCTCTGCGCCGTCGTTTTTTTACGGTCGCGCGCTCCGCGCCGTCAGCACGGCGCGGCGTGGCGGGCTTGCACGGCGGCATCAAGCAGACTGGCGAGAACCTCAGGCGCGTCGCCCACGGCGGCCACGCCGGCCAGCGCCACCTCGAAATCTTCCGCCGCGCTGCCCGCGGCGTCGACCAGCACCGGGCTGCCGGGCAGGATGGATCCGGGCAAGGCGGAGCCTGAGCCGGCCCGGCGTATCTCGAGCAGCCAGGCCCGGCCGGCCGGCAGCGGCGTAGCAAAGCGGACGGCGAAGCCGTGCCGGGCCGTGCCCGATACCCGTCCCGCTCCACCGCCGCGGACGAGGTCGTCGCGCGGCATGTCGGCGATGGCGTGGGCGACGACCTGACCGCCGGCCGCGATCTCCAGCGGCACGGCGGCATCGGGAAGACGGGAATGGCGCGCCCAGCCGATCACGCCGAACCGGTCGGCATGGTCCACATGACCCTCCAGCGCACCACAGCTGCCGTTTGCCTGCGCGAGCCGCAGCAGCACGGCGGCGACCCGCGCCGCATCGGGCCTTCCGGCATCCCGCATCGCCGAACCCAGTGGCGTGCCGGCGGCAAGGAACGCGCCGTTGCCGTCGAGTTCCAGCGCCACGGCGTCGATCGGCTGATCGGCGTGGCGGATCCGCCGCCCGTCCACCAGCAGGTCGGCGGCGACCCATGTGCCGGACAGACGCATCAATTGGGCCGGTCCGACCAGCAGCGGCGTGGAGGGTCGGCCAAACCCGAGGGCGCCCGGCGCGATCAGCACCGGAGCGGGCAGCCCGAGGCGCCGGAATGCCTCGCCCGCCAGGTGGACGCGGCGCAGGCCGGCCAGCGTCACCGGCACGCCGCCGGCGCCCAGCAGGCGGTCACCCGGGCGCAGCCGGCCAGCAGCCTTCGGGCCGACGGTCGTGGCCACCGGCGCACCAGCGGCCACGCCCTGGCCGTCCCACAGCAGCGGTGCCACCGGCGCGGCCAAGGGGTGTGCGAAGCTTGGGTGTGCGGCGTTCATGGGGCCCTGTCCATCGGCAGCTGCACGCGCCGCTGCGGCACGACCGTTGCCCATCCGGGAGTTGCCGGTTCGGTTGCAGCTTCGATATCGCATCGCGCGCCGGCCAGGCAAGCAGCTGTCGGGCAAGCGGCGGCGCGAGAAGCTGAAAATGGCCCGGCCGCAGGGGCGGCCGGGCCGGCTCCAGAACGGAACCGAAGTGGACCGGCATCAATGACCGGTCATCTGGGGGGCGGGGAAGCCGGCATTTGCCGTCCGACTTCCCAACAGGAAAGAAAATGACATCATGCGGTGGCGATCGCCTTGACCGAGATCAAGGCGATCATCGATCGTGGCGGGGTTGCCATGCATCGACCGCAGGTGCATGAACCGGCGCTGTGCGGGCAAAACTTGGCTCTGGGACACGCTGCCGCCCAGCAGTGCGGTCCGTGCGGGAGGCGTGGCGATGTTCGGCTGGCTCAACAGGTATTTCGAGCGACGCCGACGCCGCGCGGTCCGGGCCGCCAAGATGGCCGCCGAAATCGGCGGAGATGGCCGCAATCCTGGCGAGCAACGTGTCGCCACGGTCGCGTCGCAAGAAAAGCTGGTTCGGCCTGAACGGCGGTGCATCGCGCCATTCCGCCGCCGCGCCACAGCGCCAGGCGCCGGCCCAGCCGCCCGCACCGCCTCCCAAGCCCCCCGTGTCCTCGCCACCGCCACCGCCGCTGTCGCCGGTGCCGCTACCTGTCCTGCCGGCACTCGCGGTGCCGATGTCCCGACCTGCCGCCGCGCCGGCCAGGGAGGCGCTGGATGGCGACACGCTGGTTGCAAGCCGCGAAGTGGCCGAGTTGTACCGGTCCGCCCCCACCCCCCTCCCACGCCTCCTTTCAAGACGGCACCACGCCGCGGCTGATGCCCGATGGTCTGGATGACGACGAGACGGAACCGACGGGCGAGAGCCCATCCCCAAACGCCGCGGCCACCGCACGCGGCATGGCCGAGCCGCGCACCGTCCACGCCGAGCCGGTGGGCCCGGAAGAGGACAATCGCGCCGCCGAGCCGGTCGCCGCGCATCCCGCCCCGGCCAGCAACACGACCACTCAACATGTCTTCGTGCCCGCCTCTCCCGCCGCGCCGCGCTTCGGCCGGCTATGGGCCGCGCTGGGCTGGTCGCTGCGCCTGGCCGTCCTGCTGGGGCTGGTCGCTGGCGTGGCGCTGCTGGCGGTATGGCCTGTCTGGCAGGAGAGCCGGCGCATCGGCGTGGAGGTGCTGCCCATTACCGTTCCCGCGGAACTTGCCGCGCGCGGGCTGACGCCGGAGGTGGCGGCCGCACGCCTGGTGGATGCCGTCGAGGCAATGGCCAGGACCACCACCGACAACACCCGCAGCCGCAGCAGCAAGGACGCGTTCGGCCCTCTGCCGGTATTCAGCGTTACGCCCGACCGGCTGACGCTGCGCAAGCTGGCGAGCCTGTTGCGCGAGTTCCGTGGCGCGCCGGCGCCGCGGATTGCGGCAGACGTGGTGCTGCAGGGGCAGGACCGGCTGAGCCTGCGGCTGCGGGTGCCGGGGTCCGGCAGCTTCGGCGCGGCGAACGGCATCTCGGTTGACGACATCGACGGCCTGTTCACCGAGGCAGCGCCCGAGGTGTGGCGCCACACCGTGCCGTTGCTCTACGCGTGGCACGTCGCCGAGACAGAGCCGCGCGAGGACGCGGTGCGCTCGAAGCTCGTCGGCCTGGCGCGCGACCTCCGCCTGCCGCCGGCAATCGAGGCGCGGGTCACCGTGCTTTTCGCCCGGTCCCTGGTGCGCAGCGGCCGGGCTCGCGATGCCATCGGCACGCTGGAGGCGCTGCAGCGGCGCGAGCCCGACTACCCTCTGCTGTGGAACGTGAAAGCCCAGGCCCTGGCGGATCTCGGCCGCCCCACCGAGGCGCTGGAGGCGCAGAAGCAGGCGGTGGCTCTGGAAGGCACCTCGGTGTGGTCGCACATCAGTTCGGCCCATCTGCTGATGAAGCTGGGCCGGCCGGCCGAAGCCCTGACCGACCTGCAGTCCGCCCGCCGGCTGTCGCCGAACAGCTACGACGCGGTGCTGCTGGAAAGTGCCGCCTTGCTCGCCCTTGGCCGCAATGCCGACGCGCTGACCCAGATGGTACGCCTCGTCGAGGCCAAGCCGGATTTTCCCGGCGCCAACGAGGTGCTGGGCAATGCCCTGCTGGCCAACCGGCGGCCACAGGACGCGATCGACGCCTACGACCGCGAGATCGCGCGCGACCCGGCCCTCACCTCGGTGCGCATTGCCCGTGCCAATGCGCTGCGGGCGTTGCGCAAGTTCGACGAGGCCCTGGCGACGGTGGACGCGGTTCTCGAGAAATCCCCGTATGACGGCATGGCGATCATGCTGCGCGGCTGGACGCTGCTCGACCTGGGCAAGGCCGACGAGGGGCTGGCGGTGTTCGAACGGCTGCTTAAGGAGAAGCCGACCGACATCCAGGCGATGTACGGCCGCGCCATGGCGCTGGTGGTGCTGGGCCGGCGGTCCGAGGCCATCGGCATGCTGCAGAAGGTGGTTGATTTGCAGCCAGCCAATCGGCGCGCCGCCGCCGACCTGGCCCGGCTGCGCGGGGCGGCGCGTCCGCCGCCACCGGCCAGCATGGCGCCGGCACCGGGAGCCGCTCCGGCCCGGCCATAGGACGGGCCGTAGGACGGGCGCCTATCCCGCCGGCTGGCGCACCGGCACCGCGGCCACGGGGCGCGCCGACCAGATCCCCGGGCGCACCGCCGCCGCCACCACCGCGCCATACGCGGTGATGCCCAGCGCGACGGCGAGAAACTGCCCGTCCAGCCCAAGGCCAAGCGGCCCGGAGAGCAGCGCGCCGCCGCCCACGGCAATCGCGATGCGCGACAGCCCGGCCGCCGCCGGCCACGCCATCCGTCCGGCGCCCATCGAGGCGAAATACAGCGCCATGCCCAGGCCGAAGCCGCCGAAGGCCGGGCCGACGAAGCCCAGCGCGCGCGCCGCGATCGCCACCACCTCGGCATCGGCGGTGAACAGCCGTGCGAAGCCGTGCGGAAACAGCCCCACCGCCAGGCCGAAGCTGCTGCACACCGCCAGTGCCGCCAGCCCGCCCACCCAGGCGGTGCGCCGCGCCGTCTGCCAGTCGCCCGCGCCCACGGCCCGCCCGACCAGCGCGGTCAGCGCCGAGCCGACGCCGAAGGCCAGCGGCACCATCAGGAACTCCAGCCGCGCCGAGATGCCATAGGCCGCCACCGCCGCCGGGCCATGCGACGCGACCTGGGCGGTGACCAGGATGGTGGTGAGGTTGGCGACCCCGGCCATGGCACAGGCCACCGCACCCACGGCGAGGATGCGACCGAACAGCGCGCGCTGCGGCACGACCCGCAAGCTTGGCACGAACCCGGCGCCGCCGCGCACCACCACCACGATCATCGCCAGCGCCGCGGCCCCCTGGCACAGCGCATACGACATGCCCAGCCCCGCCAGACCCTGCCCCAGCCTCTCCATCAGCAGCCAAGCCATCAGCGGCTGGGCGAGGAAGGCGAACAGCACCACCCGCGCGGCCAGCCCGTGACGGCCGCCGCCGCGCAGCACCGAGGCGAGCGTGTTGGTCAGCCACATCGGCACGGCGCCGGCGCCGAACAGCCACACGGCATAAGAGGCCGCCGCACCCGCCGCCGCCGGTCCGCCGATCGCGCCCAGGATGGCATGCGGGAAACCCGCGAGCGCCACCGCGAACAGCAAGGCGATGCCCAGCGCGATTGCCACGGCATGCAGCACCAGGGCCGAGGCATCCTCGCGCCGCCCCGCGCCCAGGCTGCGGGCAATGGCCGAAACCACGCCGCCGCCCATGGCACCCGCCGACATCTGCTGCATCAGCAACGCGAACGGCAGCACCAGCGACCAGCCGGCCAGCGCCATCGTGCCCTGGCGTGCGGCCAGCGCCGTCTCGACCAACTGTCCCGCCGACTGCACGATGGCAAGCGCCATGGTGGGTCCGGCGAGGTTCGCAATGCGCCGGGCGAGCGTGGCGGCGCTGGGGGAGTCGGGCGGCATGGTTGGTAATTCCAGGGACTGAACGATATCGAAGCAGGCGGCCCGGCCCGGCGCAACCGGCGCGCGCCGCCGCTTGACAGCCGGGGCGGTGCGGCGACCCACTGTCGTCCGGACTGCACGGGAGAGCGGCGATGAAAAAGGGCTACAAGGCATTGCTGGCCGAGGCGTCGGCCGAGGTCGAAACCCTGCCGGTGGACCAGGCGATGCGCCTGCACGGCGATGCCGGCGTGGTGTTCGTGGACCTGCGCGACCCACGCGAAGTCCAGCGCGAGGGCCGCATCCCCGGCGCCTTCTCCTGCCCGCGCGGCATGCTGGAGTTCTGGGTCGACCCCGAGAGCCCCTACGCCAAGCCGGTCTTCGCCGAGGACAAGCGCTTCGTCTTCTACTGCGCCAGCGGCTGGCGCTCCGCGCTGGCCGCCAAGACGGTGCAGGACATGGGGCTGGCGAACGTGGCCCATGTCGGCGGCGGCTACACCGCCTGGCGCGACGCGGGCGGGCCGACAGAGATGCCGCCGCCGCGGTAGCAGGCAGGAAGGGCGGGGGCTTCGCCCCCGCGCCTCCACCAGGGACCGCATACGTTTCGTCCGCGACAGCGGATCGCATCCAAGTATCCGGAAGCCTCCACTTTGGCCGTCCCTCTACGCCGCCGCCACCTGCCGCGGAAGGTAGATTGCCGTGTGCTCCACGCGCGCAATCGCGGTGGTGCCGTTGGCCACCACCAGCGCGTCGAGCACCACGAATTTGTGGCCCTTGTGCACGTGGTTGCTCACCACCCTGGCGCGTGCGGCGAGGTCGTCGCCCACGCGGGCGGGGGCGAAGTTGCGCACCTTGCTGCCGACGTGAATCCACGGGCCGAGCACCACGTTGCTGCTCAGCGCGTAGTTGCACAGCCGCAGCACCGTGCCGGGATGCACCAGAAGCTGCTCGGCGTAGAGCGCCGCGGCCTCCCGCACGTCCGCCAGGTACTGCCGCACGAAGTCGGGCGTGCAGGAGACGATGCGCGAGGTGAGCCAGCCGCCCTCGGGCAGCGAGGCTTCGCTGGCCGGCGGGCGGTGGTCGGGGATCGGCGTGGCGGGGTAGTCGGCGACGGATGGCGCGGCCTCGGCCGGCGGCAGGGCGGCCATCCCGGTGGCGCAGCTGTTGCCCTGGCTGGTGACCGCGAGCCCGATGCCGCCCGTGATCTCGGTGGCGGCGACCTCGGCGGTCTCCCCGTCATAGACCGGCTTGCCGAAGCGGCACTCCAGCGTGCCGTGCTCCAGCCAGGCGCGGCCCCATTTCGCCACCGCCTGGTGGGTCATGTAGGCGTACACGTCCACACCCGGCACCAGCCCGCCGGTAAAGCCGAAGCGGGCGGCGGTGGCATTGTCGTGGATCTTGTTCTCGCTCTCCTTGGCGGTGTTGAACGCGTGGACGAGATAGGGGGCGGGTGCGGACATTGCTCTACCTCCTGCGTACGGAACCGGCGGTCATGCCGCCATCGATCACCAGCTCCGCCCCGGTCATGTGCGAGGAGAGGTCGGAGGCCAGGAACAGCACGCCATTGGCGATCTCCTCCGGGTCGGCCGGCTTGCCCAGCGGCACCCCGGTGGCGGCGAGGTCATAGGGGTTGAGCGGTGCGTTCAGCCCGCCACCAGCGGCCGTCGCCGCCTTCTCCCAGATCGGCGTGAGGATGATGCCGGGATGCACCGAGTTCACCCTGATGCCGTCGCCGGCCGCGGCGCATTCCATGGCCATCGACTTGGCGAACAGCCGCACCGCGCCCTTGCTGGCCGAATACCCGGCCAGCATGCCGGAGCCGCGCAGCCCGGCCACCGAGGAGATCATGATCAGCGAACCGCCGTGCCCGCCCTTGCGCATCGCGGGGATGCAGTATTTGGCGGTGAGAAACACGCCGTCGATGTTCACCGCGTTCTGCCGCCGCCAGTCGGCGAGCGTCATCTCCAGCACCGGGCCGAAGATGGCGATGCCGGCATTGGCCACCGCGACGTCCAGCCGCCCGAACTGGCGCATGGTCTCGTCGACGCAGTGCTTCCAGCCCTCCTCGTCGGTCACGTCCTGCTGCATGAACAGGCAGCGCCCGCCAGCGGCCGTGATTTCCGATTCCAGCGCCTTGCCGCGCACCGCGTCCACGTCGGTGGCCACCACCGCGGCGCCCTCGCGGGCCAGCACGCGCGCGCAGGCCGCGCCGATGCCGCTCGCCGCACCGGTGATGAAGGCAACCTTCCCGTCAACCTGTCCCATCGTTTCCTACCCGAATACTTCGTTGTTGTGCTCGCCGAGCTTGGGCAAATCGCTGTGCGGATGCGGCCGCTTGCCGTCGAAGTTCAGCGGCAGGCCCATCACGGTCAGCCCGCTGCCCGGCAGCGTGCGCTTCATGTCCATCGCCGCCAGTTGCTCGCTCGCGGCAAGCTCGGCGATGTTGTTCACCGGCGCCACCGGCACCCCCACCTTGCCCAGCGCCGCCATCCATTCGTCGCGCGTGCGCGTCTTCGCCACCTCGGCGATCAGCGGGATCAGCGCGTCGCGGTTGGCCGCGCGCTTGCGCCCGTCCTCGAAGCGCGGATCGGTCGCCCATTCCGGGTGCCCCATCGCCTGCGCGGTCTTGACGAACAGCCGGTCGTTGCCCGCGGCGATGCAGATCGGCCGGTCCGCCGTCTCGAACACCTGGTAGGGCACCAGCAGGTTGCTGCCGGTGCCGTGGCGCTTGGGGATGTTGCCGTTCAGCATGTAGCCGTTCAGCGCGCCGTTGACCCAGCCGACGGCGCTCTCGAACAGCGAGCAGTCGATCACGCAGCCGCGCCCGGTGGCCATGCGCTGCTGCAGCGCCGAGACCGCGCCGATCACGCACCACATGCCGGTGGAGATGTCGTTGATCGCCGGGCCGCAGAAGGTGGGCGGGTCCTCCGGCCGGCCGGTCATGGTCATCACCGCGCCGAAGGCCTGCAGCAGCGGGTCGAACCCCGGCGCGTTGCGCAGCGGCCCCTGGTGGCCGAACGCCCAGATGTTGCAGTAGATCAGCCGCGGGTTCACCGCCGTCATCACGTCCGGCCCGATGCCCAGTTCGCCGACGATGCCGGGCCGCAGGTTCTGGATCAGGATGTCCGACTCGCGGACGAGCTTCTTTAGCTTCTCCACGTCCTCGGGGTTCTTGATATCCAGCGTCACCGATTTCTTGTTGCGGTTGGTGGCGTGGAAGAACAGCGCGTCGCCGTCGATGAACGGGGGCCCCCACAGCCGGGCGTCGTCGCCGCCGTCGGGCTTCTCCACCTTGATCACCTCGGCGCCCATGTCCGCCAGGATCATGCCCGCCAGCGGCCCCGCCAGCGCCTGGCCGACCTCGATCACCTTAATACCCGCCAGCGGCCCGCTCATGCGCCAATCCTTGTCGTTTCCCTTGCTGCGAGCCTAGGCCCGCGGCCGGCCAGGCGGCAAGGGAGGGAGCGGCGGGATTTGGCAACGGACCGGCACCCGGCGATGGGGTTCCGCCAAGCGCTGTTCTGGACTACTCCATGGCGAACGAACGGGGAGGATTCCATGAAGCGCATCATCGGCGCCCTGGCTTTGGGCGGTCTCATCGCGGTATCGGCAGCCGGGCCCATGCAGGCGCAAACGCTGCGCATGGCCGTCGGCGCGCAGGTCACGTCGATGGACCCCCACTACCACAACATCTCGCCGAACAACGCCTTCGCCACGATGGTTTTCGGCACCCTGCTCGACACCGACGGCGCCTCGCGCCTGGTGCCCGGCATGGCGCTGAGCTGGAAGACCGTCGCCGAGGACGTGTGGGAGTTCAAGCTGCGCCCCGGCGTCACCTTCCACAACGGCGCCCCGTTCACGGCCGAGGATTTCGCCTTCACGGTCAACCGCATTCCCCAGGTGGTGAATTCGCCCGGCTCGTTCCGCACCTACACCCAGGCGATCAAGTCGGTGGAGGTGGTCGATCCGCTCACCTTGCGCATCACCACCAACGGCCCCTATCCGCAGCTGCCCACCGACCTCGCGCAGGTCGCGATCCTGCACCACACCATCCATGCCGGCGCCACCACCGACCGCTTCAACAGCGGCGAACTGGCCATCGGCACCGGGCCGTTCCGCATGGTCTCCGCCCGCCACGGCGAGCGCGTGGAACTGGTACGCAACGACGCGTACTGGGGCAAGAAGCCGGATTGGGAGAAGGTGGACTACCGCATCGTCACCAGCCCACCCGCCCGCCTCACGGCGCTGCTGGCCGGCGACGTGGACTTCATCGACCAGGTGCCCACCACCGACATCGAGCAGATGCGCAAGAACAAGGACATCAAGCTGTCCGAGGCCAGCAGCCTGCGCTTCATCTACATCGCCTTCGACCAGTCGCGCGACGAAAACCCGCCCTTCGCCACCACGCTCGACGGCAAGCCGCTTGCCAAGAACCCGCTGAAGGACGTGCGCGTGCGCCGCGCCCTGTCCATGGCCATCGACCGGCAGGCGATTGTGGACCGGGTGATGGAGGGCGTCGCCCTGCCGGTCAATCAGTTCATGCCGCCCGGCACCTTCGGACACGTGCCGGAACTGGAGAAGAACCACCGCGCCGACACCGCCGAGGCCAAGAAGCTGCTGGCCGAGGCCGGCTTTCCCAGCGGCTTCGCAATCACCCTGCACGGCCCGAACGACCGCTATCCCAACGATGGGCGCATCGCCCAGGCGGTGGGCCAGATGTGGACGCGCGCGGGCGTGCGCACCACGGTGGAGGTGGCCCCCTATGCCGCCTTCGTGGTGCGCGCCAGCAAGCAGGAATTCTCGGCCTTCCTCGTCTCCTGGGGCAGTTCCACCGGCGAGCCATCGGCCGGGCTGCGCTCGGTGCTGGGCACATTCGACCGCAAGCGCGGCCTCGGCTCTGTCAACCGCTTCCGCTACAGCAACCCGGAATTCGACGACGGGCTGATCGCAGCCATGCGCGAACTCGACACGGCCAAGCGCGAGCAGATGCTGAAGCGCGTCACCCGGCTGGCAATCGGCGACGACGTGGCGATCGCGCCCACCCATGTGCAGAAGAACGTATGGGCCATGCGCACCGGCTTCACTCATGAATCGCGCATCGACGAGCGTACGCGGGCGCAGGACGTGCACCCGGCGAAGTGACCGGCGGAAGATTTCGCCGGCAAACTGCCGCCGAACCCCCGCCATAGGCCGCCATTCCGGCCCATGGCGGGGTGACAGCGATCGGTTGCCTGGGCTAGGGTGTAACGAGCAACCCGCAAGAGGCAGCCATGTCCCTGACCAACGCACCAGATCCCGAAATCCGCAAGGCGGTCGTCAAGCAGGACCTGGAAAACGTCCTGCACCCCATCGTCCAGCACACCGCGCTGGAAAAGAACCAGATGGTGGTGACCGGCGCCCAGGGTTCCACCGTCCGCGACTACGACGGCACCGAGTATCTCGATGCGATGGCGGGCCTGTGGTGCGTCAACATCGGCTACGGCCGCACCGAGCTTGCCGACATCGCCGCCGAGCAGATGCAGCAGATCGCCTACTATCCGCACACGGCGATGAACTTCCCTGCCGCGCGGCTGGCCGAGCAGATGAACAGCCTGATGGGTGGCGGCTATCACACCTATTTCGTGAACTCGGGCTCCGAGGCCAACGAGGCCGGCTTCAAGATCGCCCGCCAGTACCAGCGCCATGAGCAGAAGCCGGGCGCCTTCCGCTACAAGACCATCAGCCGCTACTACGCCTATCACGGCACCACGCTGTCCACGCTGGCCGCCGGCGGCATGGGCGAGCGCAAGGGCAAGTTCGAGCCGCTGGGCGGCAACGAGTTCGTCCACGTCGCCGCCCCTACCTGCTACCGCTGCCCGTTCGGCCTGGAATACCCGACCTGCGAACTGGCCTGCGTGAAGAACATGGAGAGCACGATCCAGGGCGAGGGCCCGGATTCGATCGCCGAGATCTTGATCGAGCCGATCATGTCCGGTGTCGGCATCGCCGTGCCGCCCGACGAGTACCTGCCGGAAGTCGCGCGGCTGTGCGAGAAATACGGCGCCCTGCTGCACGTGGACGAGGTGATCAACGGCTTCGGCCGCACCGGCAAGATGTTCGCCCACCAGCATTACGGCGTGAAGCCCGACATCATGGCCGTGGCCAAGGGCATCGTGTCGGCCTACCTGCCGATCGCCGCCACGGTTGTGAAGAACGAGGTGTTCAACTCCTTCCTCGGCGAGGAAGCCGAGATGAAGCAGGTGATGCAGGTCAACACCTATGGCGGCCACCCTGCCGCCGCGGCCGTTGCCGTGCGCAACATCGAGATCATGGCCGAGGAAAAGCTGGCCGATCGCGCCGCCGAATTGGGCGCCTACTTCATGGACGGGCTCAAGACCCTGCTGAAGCACCCGAACGTGGGCGACGTGCGCGGCAAGGGCCTGCTGCTGGGCCTGGAACTGGTGAAGGACAAGAAGACCAAGGAGCAGGTGTCGTCGGCGCAGGTCGGCGCCATGGTGGGCTACGCCAAGAAACAGGGCGTGATCATCGGCCGCTCGGGCGGCGGCAGCCGTCACTCCAACACCCTCACCTTCTCCCCGCCGCTGGTCATCACCCGCAGCGAGATCGACCGCATCATCGACGTGCTGGATCGCGGGCTCGCGGAAAACGCCGCGGCGATGTCCGCCTGATCCTGCGGCCACGGCGCGCTGCCACCGGCGTGCGGCAGCGCGCATGAGCCTTTCGGAAACGCTTGCGCCGGCCCGGCGATTGTCGGGCCGGCTGCAAACCTCGGCCATGGCGCTGCCGCCGGCGGCGCGCGGCATGATGTGGATGGCGGCCGCCGGCCTCACCTTCACCCTGCTCAACACCATGATGCGCAAGATGTCGTTCTCGCTGCATCCGCTCGAGATCGGCTTCCTGCGCTATGTCTGCGGCCTGCTGGTGGTGCTGCCGCTGATATTGCGCCAGGGCCGGGGCTTGCCGGGCCTGGTGCCGCACTCCATCAAGGGCCAGTTCTGGCGCGGCGCGGTGCACACCAGCGGCATGCTGCTGTGGTTCACCGCGCTGCCCTTCATCCCGCTGGCCGACAACGTCGCCATCGGCTTCACCTCGCCCATCTTCATCATGCTCGGCGCCGCCCTGTTCCTCGGCGAGAAACTGGTCTGGGCGCGCTGGGTGGCGGCCGCCTTCGGCTTCGCCGGCGTGCTGATCGTCGTCGCCCCCAACTACAGCGGCAGCGGCGGCCACTGGCAACTGGTCATGCTCGGCTCCTCGCCGCTCTTCGCCGCCTCATTCCTGATCGTCAAGGCGCTCACCCGACGCGACCGTTCCGAGGTGATTGTGCTGTGGCAATCGATCACGGTGGCGATCTTCCTCTCGCCTTTCGCCCTGTGGTACTGGACGTGGCCCAGCGCGGGGCAATGGGGCCTGCTGCTGGTGTGCGGCGTGTTCGGCAGCCTGGGCCATTATTTCAGCACCCGCGCCCTTCGCACGACCGACGCGTCCGCCACCCAGTCGGTGAAGTTCATCGACCTCATCTGGGCCTCGATCGCCGGCATGCTGGTATTCGGCGAGTTTCCCAGCCAGACCACCATGCTGGGCGGCTTCGTAATCTTTCTCTCCACCACCTGGATCGCGCGGCGCGAAGCCCGCAGGCGTGCCTGAGCGGCGCGGCCAGGGAATGCGGGCATGACGATATGGCGATGATCGAATTCCAACAGGCTCCGGGCGCGCTGCCGGCGCGCGCGCGCGTCTATGCCATCGGCGACATCCATGGCTGTGCCGAGCGCCTCTGGGCGCTGCATGCGCTGATCGCGGAGGACCTGGCGCAGCGCCCGGCCGACGCGCCGCTGCTGGTGCATATCGGCGATTACGTGGACCGCGGCCCCGACAGCGCCGGCGTCGTCCGCCGCCTCGCCGCCGGCAACCCCATCCCCGGCCTGCCCACCGTCAACCTCATGGGCAATCACGAGCGCACCATGATCGACGCGCTGGAGGGGGCCGGCGCCTCGGCCACCGACTGGATGATCTCCGGCGGGCGCGAGGCGCTGGCAAGCTGGGGCGGCGACCCCGATGCACCGCGCAGCACATGGCCCGCGCACATCCCGCCAGCCGACATGGCATTTCTGCGCGGCCTCGCCCTGTCGCACCGCGCCGGCGGCTATCTGTTCGTGCATGCAGGGGTGCGGCCCGGCGTGCCGATGGACGAGCAGTCGCCGCAGGACATGCTGACCATCCGCAACTCATTCCTCTACAGCGAGCAGCGTTTCGGCGTGGTGGTGGTGCACGGCCACACCCCACGCATCGCCCCCGAAATCCGCTTCAACCGCATCGGCATCGACACCGGCGCCGTGTTCGGCGGCAAGATGACCTGCGTGGTGCTGGAGGAAGACCGCATCGGCTTCATTCAGACCTGATGCGCCTGCCGATCCATTTCCGAGGGGCCGGGGCGGTCAGGTCCGGGCGGGTCGAAGCCCCGCGGCTGGTCGAAGGCGGAGCCCTCGCCTACCCCCGCCGGATACTCTAAGCAGGCACGTGCGGCCGGGCACACCGGCCCCCATTGCGAGAGGAAGCACCGGATGATCGTCGACCTTCGAATCTACACCTGCAAGCCGAACAAGATGGCCCAGTTCGTCAAGATCTATCAGGAACTGGCGTGGCCGCTGCAGCAGAAGTATCTCGGCAACTGCCTGGGCTGGTACACCACGGTCGAGGGCCCGCTGAACCGCGTGGTGCACATGTGGGGCTACGCCGACCAGGGCGACCGCGAGGCGCGCCGCAAGTCCATGGCCGCCGACCCCGCCTGGGGCGCCTATCTCGGCGCCGTGGCCGAGGCCGACGTGCTGCTGGAAATGGAGAACCGGATCCTGGCGCCGACCCCCTTCTCGCCCGTCAAGTAGCCCGCCCAACCAGCAACCGTGCCCAGGGACGGCGCCGCGAGCCGGCGCCGTCAGCCCGCCGGCTGCCCTGTCTTTGCATGCTGCTTCACCCAGGAAGTGAACCTGTCCATCCAGCTCTGCAGGAACTTGCTGCTGCCCTCGCCGATATTGCCGTTCTCGTCGAAAAGCCCGTCCTTCATCTGGATATAGGCCTCCGGCTGGCCCAGCGTGGGCATGTCGAGATAGGCGAGCATCACCCGCAGGTGCTGCTGTGCCACCGCCGTGCCGATCGCCCCCGGCGACACCCCCAGAATGCCCGCGGGCTTGCCGGCCCAGGCGCTCTTGCCATAGGGGCGGGAGGCGTGGTCGAGCGCGTTCTTCAACACCCCCGGCACCGAGCGGTTGTATTCCGGGGTCGCGAACAACACCCCCTGCGACCGCGAGATCTCGTCCTTCAGCCGCAGCACCGGCGGCGCCTGGTGGGCATCGTCGTCCTGGTTGTACAGCGGCAGGTCATCGATGCGCACCTGCTTGAAGGCGAACTCCGGTGGCGCCAGCCGCACCACTGCCTCGGCCAGCCGCCGATTGAACGACTCCCGCCGCAGGCTGCCCACGACGACCGCAATGTCATAGTCGCTCATCCGCGCAATCTCCCTGGCCCAGGCCATGGCGCCAGCCGCGGGGCTGCGCAGATGCGCAGGTTTGGCGAGACGCCCTGGCGACCAACGGCACGGCGGCGGCCCGGGTTCCACAGCCAGGGTTCCACGATATGGAGGGGCCGGAGACGGCGTCGCGCCGTCTCCGCGCGCTTAGTCGCCGGCGCCCTGTTCCTTGCGGAAGGCGGCGACCGGATACACACCCAGGATGCGCGTCTCGCGCGAGAAGAACGACAACTCCTCCATCGCGCGGCGCAGCGCCGGCTGCTCGGGATGGCCCTCCACGTCGCACAGGAACTGGGTGGCGGTGAAATGCCCGCCCACCATGTAGCTTTCCAGCTTGGTCATGTTCACGCCGTTGGTCGCGAAGCCTCCCAGCGCCTTGTACAGCGCCGCCGGCACGTTGCGCACGCGGAACACGAACGTCGTCATCAGGTCGGGCTGCTCGGGACTCACCGCCTGGGCAGTGCGCGACATCACATAGAAGCGCGTGGTGTTGTGCGCGGCGTCCTCGACATTGCGGCGCAGTATCTCCAGCCCAAACAGCTCGGCCGCCAGTTCGGAGGCGATGGCGCAATCCTCGGGGTTGTTCCACGCCGCCACCTGCTCGGCGGAGCCTGCCGTATCGGCCTCCACCACCGCCTTCAGGTCCAGCTCCTGCAGGATGGCGCGCACCTGGCCCAGTGCCACGGCATGCGAATGCGCCCGCTTCAGCCCGGCGATGGTCGCGCCGCGCGGCGCCAACAGGCAGTGCTCCACCCGCTGGAACGCCTCGCCCACAACGTACAGCCCCGACTCCGGCAACAGGATGTGCATGTCCGGCACCCGTCCGGCCAGCGAGTTCTCGGTCGGCATCATCGCCAGATCCGCCGTCCCGCTCCGCACGGCCTCCATCGCCGCCTGGAAGGTGTCGCAGGGCAGGGTGGTCCATGATGGATAGGCGTTGCGGCAGGCGAGGTCGGAATAGGCGCCGGGGCGGCCCTGGAAGGCGATGGTCCCCCTGGCATCGCTGGCCGGGACATCGGTGGCGGGGGCATCGGTGGCGCTGGCTGTCGTGGCGGTCATGCTGTGCGTGTCGTTTCGTTCTGAAATGGGAGGGTCATCGGGCGGGGGCGAGGTCGGCGCGGGCACGCTCGAGGTCGGCCGGCGTGTCCACGCCGAACGGCGCATGCGCCACCCGGGCGCAGGCGATGCGCATGCCCGCCTCCAGCGCCCGCAGTTGCTCCAGCAATTCGCGCCGCTCCAGCGGCGATTCCGGCAGCGCCACGAAGCGCGCCAGCGCCGGCCGGCGGAAAGCATAGATGCCGATGTGGTGCCATAGTGGCCCCTCGCCCCACGGTATCGCCGCGCGCGAGAAATACAGCGCCGGCGCCACCGCCCGCCCGCCGCCGAAGGCGCAGGCCGCCTTCACCACGCTTGCAGCCGCCGCCTCCTCGGGCGAGGTGATCGGCGCCACCAGCGTTGCGATGTCGATCTCCGGGTCGGCCAGCGGCGCCAGCACTGCGCGGATGAACGCGGCCGGAATGGTCGGCAGGTCGCCCTGCAGGTTCACCACCACGTCGTGCCGGCCCTGCGGGTCGAGGTCCGACAGCGCCGCGTGCACCCGGTCCGAGCCGCGCGGCAGCGACGGGTCGGTCAGCACCACCGTGCCGCCCTCCGCGCGCACCGCCGCCGCGATCGCCTCGTCGCCCGCGGCCACCGCAACGGGGCCGATGCCGGCCTCGCGCGCGCGCTCCAGCACATGCATGATCATCGGCCGGCCATGGATATCGGCCAGCGGCTTGCCGGGCAGTCGCGTGGCTGCCATGCGCGCGGGAATGATGACGACAGAATTCATCGACCGGATCCGGTTCCGACAGGGGGGTGAGGTCGTTTTTTGCCCACACTGTGCATGGGGCCGGGTTGATGCTCTCGGTTCACTTGCCTATGGTGCGCCGCACCTTAGGTAGCCAGCCCGCGCCGCGCAATGCGGCGCCCCGGCGGCTCCCGCCCTTTCGAGGAACTACGCCGTATGGACAACCTGGAGGTCAACAAGGGCGTTGCCGCCGTTCTGGTGGCCGGAATCGTCTTCATGGTGTCAGGCGTCGTCGCCTCGCTCGTGGTCAAGCCGCACCAGTTGCACGAGACCGTCTTGAAGATCGAGACCACCGCCGGCGGCCCCGCCGCGGCCCCCGGCCCCGCCGAGCCGCTCACGCCGATCGGCCCGCTGCTGGCCAGCGCCGACCCCGCCGCCGGCGAGGCCGCCGCCAAGCGCCAGTGCGGCGCCTGCCATACCTTCACCGAAGGCGGCAAGGCCGGCGTCGGCCCGAACCTGTACAACATCGTCGGCGCCGCCCATGGTCACATGCAAGGGTTCAACTACTCGGCCGCGATTAAGGGCAAGGAAGGCCCCTGGACCTATGAGGACCTGAATCACTGGCTCAAGAAGCCCTCGGCCTACGCCCCCGGCACCCGCATGGCCTTCGCCGG
The DNA here is from genome assembly GCA_963779875.1 of uncultured Alphaproteobacteria bacterium. Classification (GTDB taxonomy): domain Bacteria; phylum Pseudomonadota; class Alphaproteobacteria; order Acetobacterales; family Acetobacteraceae; genus CAMDGX01. The sequence goes on from CAWAAI010000002.1 coordinate 155,139, forward strand.
CATCAACAGTGACAAGCAGCGCGCCGACGTCATCGCCTATCTGCGCAGCCTCTCCGCCGCCCCCGCGCCGCTGCCCTGACCGGCGGCGCGGCAACAGCACCGTGAACGACGCAGCGCTCGACGCGCTGATCCGGGGCGCCGAGGCGGCGGCCGACGTGGCAGGAGCGGTGATCCGCCCCTTCTTCCGCACCGGCCTCGGCGCCGACCTCAAGACCGACGCCTCGCCGGTCACCATCGCCGACCGCACCGCCGAACAGGCCATGCGCGCCGTGCTGGCCGAGCGCTTTCCCGCCCACGGCATCCTCGGCGAGGAGTTCGGCCTGCAGAACCCCGGCGCCGCGCTGCGCTGGGTGCTCGACCCCATCGACGGCACCCGCGCCTTCATCACCGGCCGCCCGCATTTCGGCACCCTGATCGCCCTGCTGGCGGACGAGGTGCCCATCCTCGGCATCATCGATCAGCCGGTGACCGGGGAGCGCTGGGTGGGCGCGCGCGGCCGCCCGACCCGTTTCCGCGGCCCCTTCGGCGGCACCGCCGGCACCCGTCCCTGCGCCGCCCTCGCCCAGGCCGAACTCGGCGCCACCACGCCCGACATGTTCACCGGCGGCGATGCGCCCCGCTGGGCACGGCTCACGCAAGCCGTCGGCCGCACCTATTACGGCGGCGACTGCTACACCTACGGCCTGCTCGCCCTCGGCCAGGTCGATGTGTCGGTGGACGCCACGATGAAGGTCTGGGACTGGGCCGCCCTGGTGCCGGTCGTGGAAGGCGCCGGCGGTCGCGTCACCGACTGGCAGGGCCGCCCGATGCGCCCCGGCGGCGACGGGCGAACGCTGGCGGTCGGCGACCCCTCTCTGCTGCCGGCGGTGCTGGATATCCTTGCCTCCTGAGCCCGCCGCCTGCCACAAGCCACGTCAGCATTGCCGGCGCAGGATGCGTCCGACCCATCCTGCGTAGGCCATTGGGGAGACGGAATTTGCGCTTTCTTGCCGTCCTGCTGGCGCTCCTGGCCAGCCTTCTGCCAACGACCCTGCAGGCCCAGGCGCCGCTGCGCAGCCATGCGCTGTCGCTGATGGGCACCGCCAAGCTGCCGCCCGGCTTCGCCCATTTCCCCTACGCCAACCCCGACGCGCCGAAGGGCGGCGAGGTCGCGCTGGCCGCGGTCGGCACCTTCGACAGCTTCAACATCCACATCGTCCGCGGCACCGCCGCCGGCGCCGTCGGCATGATCTACGACACGCTGATGCGCGCCAATGCCGACGAGGCCCAGGTCGCCTACGGCCATCTCGCCCAAACGGTCGAAATCCCCGCCGACGGCATATCCGTCTCCTTCGAGCTGCGTCCGGAGGCGCGCTTCCACGACGGCGTGCCGATCACCGCCGAAGACGTCGCCTGGACCTTCGAAACCCTGATGACCAAGGGCCGCCCGGCCTATCGCCAATACTGGGCCGGCGTGGACAAGGTGCGGGTGGACAACCCGCATCGCGTGACCTTCCTGTTCAAGGACAACAAGAACCGCGAGCTGCCCCAGATCCTCGGCCAGCTCGAGGTGCTGCCCAAGCACTGGTGGGCCGGGCGCGACTTCTCCAAGCCGCTCACCGAGCCGCCGCTCGGCTCCGGTCCCTACCGGATCGAGAGTTTCGAGTTCGGCCGCACGCTGGTGCTCTCCCGCGTGCCCGACTACTGGGCGCGCGACCTGGGCACGGCGCGCGGACTGGCCAATTTCGACCGCTACCGGGTTGAGTATTTCCGCAACTCCCTGGTGGCGCTGGAGGCGTTCAAGGCCGGCCAGATCGATTTCCGCCAGGAGAACATCGCCAAGGAATGGGCCACCGCCTACGACTTCCCGGCCGTCAAGCGCGGCCTGGTCAAGAAGGAGGAGTTCCGCCACCGCCTGCCCACCGGCATGCAGGGCTACGTCATGAACACACGCCGCGAGGTGTTCGCCGACGCCCGGGTGCGCCACGCGCTGGCCCTGCTGTTCGACTTCGAATGGGCCAATGCCAACCTGTTCTATGGCGCCTACACCCGCACCACGAGCTACTTCAGCAACTCCTCGCTCGCCTCCTCCGGCATCCCCGAGGGCGCGGAGCTGAAGCTGCTGGAGCCCTTTCGCGCCAAGCTGCCGCCCGCCCTGTTCACCCAGCCCTTCACCCTTCCCGTCACCGACGCCTCGGGCAACAACCGCGAACAGCTCCGCCCCGCCCTCGCCCTGCTGCGCGAGGCCGGCTGGACGGTGCGCGAACGCAAGCTGGTCAACGCCCGGGGCGAGCAGATGCGCTTCGAGATCCTGCTGAACAACCCGTCCTTCGAGCGCATCTCGCTGCCCTACGTCCAATGGCTCGCCCGCATCGGCGTGGATGCCCGCGTGCGAACCGTGGACGCGGCGCAGTATCAGCGCCTGATGGACACCTACGATTTCGACATGGCCGTCGAGGTGTTCGGCCAGTCCGAAAGCCCCGGCAACGAGCAGCGCGGCTACTGGACCTGCGCCTCGGCGAAGCAGGAGGGCGGGCAGAACGTCGCCGGCATCTGCAACCCCGTGGTCGACGCGCTGGTCGAGGCCCTCGTCAACGCACCCGACCGCCCGGCGCTGGAGGCGGCGGCCCACGCGCTCGACCGCGTGCTGCTGTGGAACTGGTACGTGGTGCCGCACTGGCACCTGCGCGCGGTCCGCGCCGCCTTCTGGGACCGCTTCGGCCATGTCGACATGCCCGTGCGCACCGGCATGGTCTTCGACGCCTGGTGGGTGGACCCGGCACGCGCCGCGGTGGTCGACGCCGCCCGCCGCGCCGGCAACTGAGCGGCCGGGCGCGCTTGGGCGGCAACCAATGACGGCCTATATCCTCCGCCGCCTGCTGCTGGTCATTCCCACGCTGTTCGGCATCATCGCCATCAACTTCGTCGTGGTGCAGTTCGCACCGGGCGGCCCGGTGGAGCAGATGATCGCCGAGATCCGGGGCCGCGGCGGCGACGCCACGGCACGCATCACCGGCACCGGCGCCGAACGCATGGCCGCCACCCCTTCCGACAGCCCGTACCGCGGCGCGCGTGGCCTCGACCCTGCGATCGTGGCCGACATCGAGCGCATGTTCGGCTTCGACCGCCCCGCACCCGAGCGCTTCGCCAAGATGCTCGGCGACTACCTCACCTTCGATTTCGGCCGCAGCTTCTTCAGCGACAAGACCGTGCTCGCCCTCATCGTCGAGAAGCTGCCGGTCTCGATCTCGCTGGGGCTGTGGTCCACCTTGCTGATCTACCTGGTATCCATCCCGCTGGGCGTGTCCAAGGCGGTGCGCCACGGCAGCCGGTTCGACGTGGCGAGTTCGGCGGCGGTGCTGGTCGGCTACGCCATCCCCGGCTTCCTGTTCGCCATCCTGCTGGTGGTGCTGTTCGCCGGCGGCAGCTTCGTGCAGTGGTTCCCCTTCCGCGGCCTGACCAGCCCCGGCGCGGAGAACTGGAGTTGGCCGGCGCGGGCGGCGGACTACCTGTGGCACATGGTGCTGCCCATCCTCACCCTCGTCGTCGGCGGCTTCGCCAGCCTCACCATGCTCACCAAGAACTGCTTCCTGGAGGAGATCCGCAAGCAATACGTCGTCACCGCCCGGGCCAAGGGGGCGAGCGAGCCGCGCGTGCTCTACCGCCACATCTTCCGCAACGCCATGCTGCTGATCATCGCCGGCTTCCCCGCCGCCTTCATCGGCATCCTGTTCTCCTCGGCGCTGCTGGTGGAGATCATCTTCTCGCTCGACGGCCTCGGCCTGCTCGGCTTCGAATCCGCCATCAAGCGCGACTACCCCGTGATGTTCGGCACGCTCTACATCTTCACCCTGCTCGGCCTGGTGATGCAGGTGATCGGCGACATCATGTACACCGTGGTTGACCCGCGCATCGACTTCGAGGCGCGCGGGTGACCCTCTCCCCCGTTACCCGCCGCCGCATCGCCATCTTCCGCGCCAACCGGCGCGGCACCTGGTCGCTCTACGTCTTCCTCGCGCTGTTCCTGCTCAGCCTGTTCGCCGAACTCATCGCCAACGACCGCCCGCTGCTGGTCCGCTACGACGGGCAATGGTTCTTCCCGGTGCTGGCCGACTATGCCGAGCAGGATTTCTCGCCCGACCTGCTGCCCATCGAGGCCGATTTCAGCGACCCCACCCTGGCCGCCACCATCGCCGAGAAAGGCTGGATGCTCTGGCCGCTGGTGCCCTACAGCTACGCCACCCTGGTCAAGAACCTGCCCGTCCCGGCCCCCGCGCCGCCCTCCTGGCGCAATCCGCTGGGCACCGACAACCAATCCCGCGACGTGCTCGCCCGCGTCATCTACGGCTTCCGCCTGTCGGTGCTGTTCGGCTTCACGCTCACCGCCGTCTCCTCGGCCATCGGCATCGCCGCCGGCGCCATCCAGGGCTACCGCGGCGGGCTCACCGACCTGCTGTTCCAGCGCTTCATCGAGATCTGGTCGGGCATGCCGCAACTCTATCTGCTGATCATCCTGGGCAGCATTATCGCCCCCAGCTTCCTCATCCTGCTCGGCTTCCTGCTGCTGTTCAGCTGGATGAACCTCACCGGCGTGGTGCGCGCAGAGTTCCTGCGCGGCCGCAACCTCGACTACGTGCGCGCCGCAAAGGCCCTCGGCGTCTCCGACCTGGCAGTGATGTGGCGCCACATCCTGCCCAACGCCATGGTCGCCACGCTGACCTTCCTGCCTTTCACCCTGTCCGGCTCGGTCACCATCCTGGCCAGCCTGGACTTCCTCGGCTTCGGCCTGCCGCCCGGCTCGCCCTCGCTCGGCGAACTGGTCAACCAGGCCAAGAACAACCTCCAGGCGCCGTGGCTCGGCATCACCGCATTCGTCGTCCTCGGCGGCCTGCTCACCCTGCTCATCTTCATCGGCGAGGCGGTGCGCGACGCCTTCGACCCCCGCCGCACCCTCGCCTGAGCCGCCGCCGCGCCGCATCGTCGGCAAAACGTCAAGTCCGCACACCCGCTCCCTGGCTGACCTGCGGGCGAAATGGGCCTAGTCTGCGTGGAACATGATGACCGACCTGCCCAACGTGCTGACATTGTCGCGCATCGCCGCCATCCCGCTGATGGTGGTGCTGGCGGCCATCCGCTCGCCGGGCATGGATCTGGCCGCCTGCACGGTGTTCTCGCTCGCCGCCATCACCGATTATTTCGACGGCAAGCTGGCCCGCGACTACGGCCAGACCTCCGATCTCGGCCGCATGCTCGACCCCATCGCCGACAAGCTCCTGGTGGCCGCCGCGCTCATGATGCTGGTGGGCACCGACCGGCTCAGCCCGGCCGGCCTCTACCCCGCCATCGTCATCATGCTGCGCGAGATCCTGGTCAGCGGCCTGCGCGAGTACCTCGCCGGTGTGCGCATTGGCCTGCCGGTCACCCAGCTCGCGAAGTGGAAGACCGGGTTCCAGATGGGCGCGCTGGGCGCGCTGCTCGCCGGCAACGACGCGGCGGTGCTGCTCCACATGCCCTGGCTGCCGGTCACCGTTATCGGCGAGGCGATGCTGTTCGCCGCCGCCGCCCTCACCCTGGTCACCGGCTGGGACTACCTGCTGGCCGGGCTGCGCCACGCCTCCCGCCCGCCGGGCAATTCTCCTGGCCCCGGCAATTCCCCGGGCACGGTGCGCGAGTGATCCGGTGGCCGTGAACACGGGGCATTTCGGGCAATGAAAATCCTTGGCCTGACCGGCTGGTCGGGCAGCGGCAAGACCACGCTGCTCACCGCCCTGCTGCCGCTGCTCGTCGCCGACGGCCTGCGCGTCTCCACCGTCAAGCACGCGCATCACGAGTTCGACCTAGATCAGCCCGGCAAGGATTCCTGGCGGCACCGCGCGGCCGGCGCCGGCGAGGTGCTGATCGCCAGCGGCCGGCGCTGGGCGCTGCTGCACGAGAACCACGGCGCCGAGCCGGAACTGCCCGACCTGCTGGCACGCCTCGCCCCGGTGGACCTGGTGCTGGTCGAAGGCTTCAAGGCTTCGCCGCACCCCAAGCTGGAGGTCCACCGCCCCGAATTGGGCAAGCCGCCGATCTGGCCCGGGCGCGACGACATCGTGGCCGTGGCGACCGATGCGGCGCTACCCGCCTGTCCGCGCCCCCTGCTGCCCCTCGGCGACCCGCCCGCCATCGCGCGCTGGATTCGCCGTTTCCTGGCCGGCGAGGGGTTACCCTTTCCTGGCGCTTGAGCCTGCGGCGGCGGCAGGGCACATTGCACCTCAGTTCCGGCGGGCCCACCAGCCCGGCGGTCCGCCTTACAAGGAACAACTCATGCGGCGTATCGCCATCGCTCTCCTGCCCGCCCTGCTGGCCGGTTGCGCCTATGTCGGCGACCCGACTGCCGGCCTCGGCAAGTTCGCCGGCGACATCTTCTCCTGGAACGGCAATTCCAATCGCCCCGCCATCGACAGCCTCAATGGCCGGCGCGTGCTCGGCCTGCCGACCGATGCCGAGCCGCTGGAAGTGGTGCCGGGCGATGTCTGGCCCGGGCCGCTGCCGCCCCCCCGCACCGTGGCCGACTTCCAGCGCGAGCAGGGTGCGATGCCGCCCATCGACGCTCCCGGTCGCCGCGGCAGTTCATCCCCACCGCAGCCCTTGCCCCCGGCCACCCCCCGGCCACGCGCCGTACCTCCAGCCGCTACGCCACAGGCCGCCATCCCCGCCACGCCGCGCAGCCGCGTGCTGCAAACCCCGGCCGGTCCCGCCACCACCACGGTCAGCAGCAACGGCGTGGAAACCTATATCCTGCCCGACGGCCGCTCCGGCATCGTCATGCCCAACGCCAACGGCACGCTCACCCTGATCGGGCCGGACGGCACCACCCAGACCGTCCCCGCCCCGCGATGAACTGCCATGCCTGACCCCACCCCCGTCCGGCTGCTCTACTTCGCCTGGCTGCGCGAGCGTATCGGCACCGGCGAGGAGGAAGTCGTGTTGCCGCCGCAGGTCGCCACCGCCGCCGCCCTGGTCGCCTGGCTGCGCGGCCGCGGCGCCGGCTACGAGGCGGCCTTCGGCACCACGGCCAAGGTCCGCTGCGCCGTCAACCAGGATTTCGCCGACCCCGACGCCCCGGTCCGCCCCGGCGACGAGGTGGCATTCTTCCCGCCGGTCACCGGCGGCTAGCGCGGGAGGGCAGGCATGGCAACCATCCGCGTGCAGGCCGGGCCCATCGACATCGGCGCCGAATGCGCCGCCCTCGGCGCCGGGCGATTTGATGTCGGCGGTATCGGCAGCTTCATCGGCACCGTGCGCGACACCGCCAAGGGCCGCCGCATCAGCGCGATGACGCTTGAGCACTATCCCGCCATGACCGAGCGCGCCATGGCCGCCATCGCCGCCGAGGCCGAGCGGCGCTGGGCCCTGCTCGGCTGCACCCTGATCCACCGCGTCGGCCGGCTGACCCCGGGCGAGACCATCGTCCTGGTCCTCGCCGCCTCCCCCCACCGCCACGCGGCGCTGGAGGCCACCGCCTTCCTCATCGACTGGCTGAAGACCCGCGCGCCCTTCTGGAAAAAGGAGAGCTTCGCCGACGGCACCGAGGATTGGGTCGATGCCCGCGAGGCCGACGACGAGGCCGCCGCCCGCTGGGGCAGCCTGTCCGGCAATTAGCTTGCGCCGCCCCTTGGCGGATTCTTCATCGTCCGTGCGGCAAAACCGGCGCCATGCGCTCCACCCCCGCCGCCACGGCCCCCCTTCCCGCCACCGCGGCGATAACCCTGGCCGCCCACGCCCATGCCCTGCTGCAGATCGGCGAGCCGCGCGAGGCCGCCCGCGGCGCCGAACAGGCGACCCGCCTTGACGCCGGCTTGGCGGCGGCATGGTTCGTGCTCGGCGCCGCACGGCGTGCGGCGGGCGAGCCCGAAGCGGCAATCGCCGCGCTGCAACAGGCAACCGCCCTGGCGCCGCGCCACGCACCGGCCTGGCTTGCCCTGGGCAACGCCATGGCCGATCGCGGCCAAACCGGCGAAAGCGCCGCCCTGGTCCGCCGGGCAATCTCGCTCGACCCCAACCTTGCCGAGGCGCATGCCAGCCTTGGCGCGGTGCTGACCGCTTCCGGTGACCTCGCGGCCGCAACCGCCGCCTGCGACACCGCCATCGCGCTGGCGCCGGATTTTGCGCCAGCCTACTGGAACCGCGCCTTCGCCCGCCTGCTCGCCGGCGACTTCCCCGGCGGCTGGGCCGATGCCGAATGGCGCAAGCTCCACCCCGCCTTCGCCGCCGACTTCGCCGCCCTGCACGCGCCGGAATGGAAGGGCGGCGACATCGCCGGCCGCACACTGCTGGTCCATGCCGGCCAAGGCATGGGCGACACCATCCAGTTCGCCCGTTACCTCCCCCTGCTCGCCGCCGCCGGTGCCGAATTGGTGCTGGCCTGCGCCGCCGCCCTGGTGCCGCTGCTGTCGCAGCTCCCGGGCATCGCCGTGGTGCCCCGGGCTGCTGGCCTGCCGGCCCACGACACCTGGGTCGACCAGATGAGCCTGCCGCTGCTCTTCGCCACCCGCGAGGAAACCATACCGGCCCGCCACTTCTACCTCCGCGCCGCCCCCCACCGCACCGCCGCCTGGTGCGAACGCCTGGGGCAGGGCCTCCGCATCGGCCTTGCATGGGCCGGCAATCCCGCCCACGCCAACGACCGCCATCGCTCCCTGCCGCCCGGCGCCGCCGCTTCCCTGCTGGCACCGCTGCACGACCTGGCCGCCACCCGGCCCAGCCTGCGCCTCATCGGTCTGCAGACCGGCCCGCGCCATGCCGACCTCGCCGCCCTCGGCATCACTGATCTCTCCCCGGCCCTCGCCGACTTCGCCGAAACCGCCGCCGTCATCGCCACGCTCGACCTCGTTGTCACCGTCGACACCGCCATCGCCCATCTCGCCGGCGCCATGGGCAAGCCGGTCTGGCTGATGCTGCCGCACGCGCCGGACTGGCGCTGGCAACTCGTCCGCACCGACTCGCCCTGGTATGCGTCGATGCGCCTGTTCCGCCAGCCCGCCCCCGGCGACTGGCAGTCCGTGGTGCGCGCGATCGCCGCCGCCCTGTCTAACTTCGCGACACCCACCCCCTGGAACGGGTAGAACCGCCGCACCGCAGCCGGTGAGGTAGCTTCGCGTTGTCGCCCCCACTTCCAACCGGCCCACGCTTCCGTCAGGCCCTGGCCCCGCTCGCCGCCATCGTCGCGGGTGCGGTGCTGCTGGTCTGGCCCGCCTTCCTGAACGGCTATCCCCTGGTGTTCAGCGACACCCACGCCTTCCTCGTCCAGGCCGGCGAGCCGCAGATGGTCTGGGACAAGCCGTTCTTCTACGGTCCCTTCCTGCGCGCCTTCCATTTGAACATCACGCTATGGCTGCCGCTGGCCGCCCAGGGGCTGATCGTCTCGCACCTGCTGTGGTTCACCCGCGCCGCCTTTGCCCCGCCGCGCGCGCTGTTCCACCTGGGCCTGTGCGCGCTGCTGGCGCTCGGCTCGGCCGCGCCCTGGTTCACCGCGCTGCTGATGCCCGACATTTTCGCCCCGGTCGCGGTGCTGTGCCTGTTCCTGCTCGGATTCGCGCCCGCCCTCCCGCGCGCCCGCACCGCCTGGCTTGCCGCGCTGGCCGCCTTCGCCATCGCCACTCACCTGTCCTACCTGCCGCTCGCCGCCGCCGTGATCGCCGTGGCCCTGGTGCTGCGCGGCCGGCGGATCGTGCTGGCCCCGCTCGCCGCCGCCCTGGCGATGCTGGTCGTCACCAACGCCATCGGCCACGGCAAGCCCGGCATATCCCCCTACGGTTCGGTCTTCGCCCTCGCACGCCTGGTCACCGACGGCCCCGCCCAGGCCATCCTCGCCCGCGACTGCCCGCAATCAGGCTGGCGCCTGTGCGCCTGGCAGGGCCGCTTCCCGCCCGACAGCGACAAGTTCCTGTGGGACGGCCAGGGCCCCGTCTGGTCCACCCCCGGCGGGCCGAAGGCGCTTGCTCCCGAGGCGGCGGAGATCGTCCGCCGCACCGTGACCGGCGAACCGCTATGGGTGCTGCGCGGTGCCCTCGCCAACGCCGCCCGCCAGCTCGTCATAGTCCAGCTTGGCGACACGCTGGGCCCGGACTGGCTGGAAACCTCGATCACCGGCAGCCTGCGCGCCTATTTCCCGCCCGCCGAAATGGCAAGGCTGAAGGCCGGCCTGCAATGGTCCGACCGCCTGCGCCCGCTCGCGGCACCGTTCAACGCCCCGCACGCGGCCCTGCTGCTGCTCGGCGCCGCCGCCACCCTGGCGCTGCTGGTCGCCGCCTGGCGCCGCGGCGACCGCCCGGCCGCCGCCTTCGCCGCCATCGCGCTCACCGCCCTGCTCGCCAACGCGGCCGCGAGCGGGGCCTTGTCGAAGCCGAACCCCCGCTACCAGGCCCGCATCGCCTGGCTGGTGCTGCTGCCCCCGCTGCTCGCCCTGCCCAACCGCGGGGCCGGGCGGCAGAGGGCGGCCGTCACCCCGCCAGCCGCTTCTCCACATCCGCCGGCGACATCCGCACCAGCTTCTCGTAGTCGCCCAGCAGCGTCTCCGTAATCCGTCCGGGCGTGAACATCTGCCCGGCGATCTCGCGCACCGGCGTCACCTCGGCCCCGGTGCCCACCACCATCACCTCGCTGGCCCGCCCGATCTCCTCCGGCATGATCACCCGCTCCACCACCTTGATCTGGTTGACCCGCGCCAGCGCCATCACCGTGCGCCGGGTGATGCCGTCCAGGAAGCAGTCCGGCGTCGGCGTGTGCAACTCGCCGTCGAAGGCGAAGAAGATATTGGCCCCGGTCGCCTCCGCCACCCGCCCGCGCCAGTCCAGCATCAGCGCGTCCTGGAACCCCTTGGCCTCGGCGGCATGCTTGGACAGCGTGCCGATCATGTACAGCCCCGCGGCCTTCGAAGCGGTCGGCGCCGTCTCCGGATGCGGCCGCCGCCACTCCGCCATGTCCAGCCGGATGCCCGTCATCCGGTCGGCGAACATCGCCGGCCACGCCCAGGTGGCGATCGCCAGGTGGATGGTGGAATTCTGCGCCGAAACCGCCATCATCTCCGACCCGCGCCAGGCCACCGGCCGCACATACGCGTCCTGCTGCCCGTTGGCGGCGAGCACCTGCTTGCAGGCCGCGTCGATCTCGTCGGCCGTCCACGGGATCTCGAAGCCCAGGATCCGCGCCGAATTGTGCAGCCGCTCGGTGTGCGCGCGAAGTTTGAAGATGTTGCCCGCATACGCCCTCTCGCCTTCGAACACCGCGCTGGCATAGTGCAGCCCATGTGTCAGCACATGCAGCTTGGCATCCCGCCACGGCACCATCGCGCCGTCGAACCAAATGAAGCCATCCCGGTCATCGAAAGGAACGAGCGCCATGGAAGCGATCCCCGCAAGATTGTTGCTCTATGGCCGGGAACGCTATAATCCTGCGCCAGCTACGTCAACAATCCTGCCGTAAATACGAGGTATGCCAGATATGCCCGATCTGAAGGGCGAACTACGCGGCGGAGAGGCAAGACCGGAGGCCAGGGCCAACGACTCCCGCCCCGCGCCACCCGCCGGCGCCAATCTGCTGTTCCTGCGCGAGGAGGAAATCCGCGCCGCCCAGGACCTGCTGTTCTTCGCCTACCGCGACTTCACCCGTGCCGCCGACGAGGTGCTCGAAGGTCTCGGCATGGGCCGCGCCCACCACCGCGCACTGCACTATATCGGCCGCAACCCGTCCATTCCCGTCAGCGACCTGCTCACGATCCTGCGCATCACCAAGCAGAGCCTCGCCCGCGTGCTCAACGCCCTGGTCGCCGGCGGCTACGTCACCCAGCGCCAGGGCCAGGTGGACCGCCGCCAGCGCCTGCTCGCCCTCACCGAGGCCGGCGAGGCGCTGGAGCGCCAGCTTTTCGAGCGCCAGCGGGAACGCCTGGCCAGCGCCTACCGCGAGGCCGGCGCCGGCGCCGTCGATGGCTTCCGCCGCGTCATGCGCGGCATCATGGATGACGACGCCCGCGCCTATCTCGACCGCGACCAACGCCCGCGCTGAAAGGAGCACGGCCATGCACCCGCCCGTGGATCAGCCCGGGGACCAACCCCGGTGAGCGACGACGCCCTGATCCTGGTGGTCGACGACGACGCCCGCCTGCGCGACCTGCTGTCGCGCTACCTCCTCGAGAACGGCTTCCGCGTCAGCACCGCCGAAAGTGCCGCCGACGCCCGCGACAGCTTGCGCGTCCTCCAGCCCGACCTCGTGGTGATGGATGTCATGATGCCTGGCGAATCCGGCCTCTCGCTCACCGAGGCGCATCGCCGCGACAACGCCGTCACTCCCATCCTGCTGCTCACCGCCCGCGGCGCGCCGGAAGACCGCATCGCCGGGTTCGAGGCGGGCGCCGACGACTACCTGCCCAAGCCCTTCGACCCGCGCGAACTGGTGCTGCGCATCCGCGCCCTGCTCCGCCGCGCCGCCCCCCCCATCTCCACCGTCGAATCGCAGGCCCGCCCGATCATCCTCGGCGCCCTGCAGTTCGACCGCACCCGCGGCGAACTCCGTGGCCCGGCCGGCGTGGTGCGCCTGACCGGCGGCGAGGCCGCCCTGCTCGCCATACTTGCCGCCCGCCCCAACGAGGTCCTGGCCCGCGAGGAGATCGCAGCAGCCCTCGAGATGGACGACGCCGGCGAGCGCGCCATCGACGTCCAGGTCACCCGCCTGCGCCGCAAGATCGAGGCCGACCCGCGCGAACCCCGCTTCCTGCACACCGTGCGCGGCCGCGGCTACGTGCTCAAGCCAGGGCTGTGACCCAGGGGGGGGACATGCCATCCCGGCGCACCCGCTTCCGCCTCCCGCCGTCCCGGCTGACGGGATTTCTCAAGCGCTTCATGCCCCGCGGCATGCTGGGCCGCAGCCTGCTGATCGTGCTGATCCCCCTGATCGTCGTCCAGGGTGTCGCGCTGCAGGTGTTCTACGGCACCCACATGAACATCGTCTCGCGCCGCCTCGCCGCCGCCATCGCCGGCGAGATCGCCATGGTGCTGGACAGCATCGAACGCCACCCCGCCGACCGCGACCTTGTACTGCGCAACGCCTGGGAGCGGCTGGAACTCGCCATGCGCCTGGTGCCCGAAACGCTGGCCCCCGAGCACGAGCGCCCGCCGCCGCTGGAACTGCTGGAGCGCAACCTCGTCATCGCGCTGGAAGACCGCCTGCAACGTCCCTTCGCGCTTGACTGGCAAAGCGACCCGAACGCCGTGGTCGTGCGGGTGCAAACCGCCGAAGGCCTTCTCGAAGTGGATGCGCCGCGCAAGCGCCTCTTCGCCGGCACGCTCTATCTCTTCGTCCTGTGGCTGGTCGGCTCGGCCCTGCTGCTGTTCGGCATCGCCGCGCTGTTCCTGCGCAACCAGGTCCGCAGCATCCGCCGCCTCGCCAGCGCCATGGACGCCTTCGGCCGCGGCCACGACACCGCCGCCCTGCGCCCCACCGGCGCCACCGAGGTGCGCCAAGCCGCCGCCGCCTTCAACATCATGCAGGAACGCGTCGGCCGCTTCCTCGCCCAGCGTACCCAGATGCTCGCCGGCGTCAGCCACGACCTGCGCACCCCGCTCACCCGCATGCGCCTGGCACTCGCCATGACCAAGGTGGACGAAGCCAACCAGCAGGACATTGCCGACATCACCGCCGACCTCGAGGAGATGGACCGCATGATTGGCGGCTACCTCGCCTTCGCCCGCGGCGTCGGCGAGGAGAAAACCGAACCCACCGACCTCGCCGCCCTGCTCGGCGACATCGCCCGCCGCGCCCGCCGCGCCGGCACCGACGTCGCGGTCGACAGCCCCGACGACCTCACCCTCGAACTGCGACCCGACGCCTTCCGCCGCGCCATCACCAACCTGGTCGACAATGCCCGCCGCCACGCCCGCCACGTCGCCATCCAGGCCCGCCCGCTCGACGGCGCCGTCGGCATCACCATCGACGACGACGGCCCCGGCATCCCCCCCGACCGCCGCGACGACGTCTTCCGCCCCTTCGAAAGCGGCCCCGGCGGCGGCACCGGGCTGGGCCTCACCATCGCGCTGGACGTCGTTCGCGCCCATGGCGGCGACATCACCCTCGAAAACTCCCCCCTCGGCGGCCTGCGCGCCCGCGTCACCGTGCCGACTTGAGCCACGAAGAGGCAAGGCAAGGGGCCTGGACCCTTCTATACCGAACAACGGTGAGATAGTGCGACCTCAACCTTGCCAAGGTTGGGGTCGTGGGTTCGAATCCCATCGCCCGCTCCAATCGACCACCACCCCACCATTCTCTCCATGCGGGTAGGCCACGTAGAACCCCAGGATATTTGGGGGTTTTTCGCGTGGGGTTGGGGGTGGCTTGGCCGCCGGAACCCCGTTTTCTCTCTCCGGAGGGGCATTTCTCTCCGAAGCTTGGGGGTAGGCGGATTTAGTGTCCATCCGGGAACAAGGTTAGCGAGTTAAATCGGTTGTGATTTTGTCCGACGCGGAGGCGACGTCGATGCTTCGGGCATGTGGACGAGCGAAAATCGAGCGCGCTACGACCGTCGTGGCCTGCGCTATCCGAGTGACCTGACCGACGATGAGTGGGCGCTGATCGGTCCCCTGATCCCGCCGGCGAAGCGTGGCGGCAACAAGCGGACGGTGGAGGTGCGCGCGGTAGTGAATGGCGTGATGTATGTGCTGAGCACCGGCTGCCAGTGGGCGGCCTTGCCGAAGGATCTGCCGCCGCGCAGCACGGTGAACGACTACTTCCGGCGCTGGGAATGGGACGGCACGCTGGCGCGCATCCATCACGCGCTCTACGTCCAGTGCCGCGAGGCGGCCGGGCGCGAGGCCAGCCCGACCGCGGCGATCATCGACAGCCAGAGCGTCAAGGGCGCGGAAAAAGGGGGCGCTCGGTCGATCCGCCCGGCTACGATGCCGGCAAGAAAATCAAGGGCAGGAAGCGGCATATCCTGGTCGACACGCAAGGCCTGCTGATGCAGGCGGTCGTCCATGCCGCCGACGTGCAGGACCGCGATGGCGGCGTGCTGCTGATGGGCACGCTGTTCGGCCTGTATCCTTTCCTGCTCAAGCTCTATGGCGACGCCGGCTACCAGGGGCCCAAGTTCCAGGATGGCCTGCAGGCGGTCTGCCGCATGGTAAACATCGAGATCGTCAAACGCTGCGACCTGCACAAGTTCGTCGTGCTACCCAAGTGTCCGGCGTCAGCATCCATGAGACAGCACGTCGTGGTTGAGGAACGGAGGATTTCTGGCTCATCGTAACCCCAGGAGAGTGAAGATGAGCCAGAAATCCTCCGCCCCCTCTGCCAAGCTGCCTGCCGAGAAGGTGGTGCGCGACATCCGCCGCGCCACCCGCAAGCACCACTCAGCCGAGGACAAGATCCGCATCGTCCTCGAAGGCCTGCGTGGTGAGGAAAGCATCGCAGCGCTGTGCCGCCGCGAGGCCATCGCCGAGAGCCTGTACTACGCCTGGTCCAAGGAGTTCCTCGAAGCCGGGAAGCGTCGCCTGGCCGGCGACACCGCCCGCGCCGCCACGACCGACGAGGTCAAGGAACTCCGCCACGAAGCCCGCGCCCTGAAGGAGGTCGTGGCCGAACAGGCACTCGAACTGCGCCTGCTGAAAAAAAGCATGATCGCGGCTGGGGACGACCGCGCATGAGATACCCCGCCGCCGAAAAGCTCGAAATCATCCGCCTCGTCGAGCAGTCTCATTTGCCCGCGCGCCGCACGCTGCGCCAACTGGGCGTGCCGCCGGCCACCTTCTATCGCTGGTACGACCGCTACCAGCGTGGCGGGCCCGAAGCCCTGGCCGACCGGCCCTGCCGGCCCGCGCGCGTCTGGAACCGCATCCCGGAGGCGACGCGCGGCAAGATCGTCGATCTCGCCCTGGCCGAACCCGAATTGTCGCCGCGCGAACTCGCCGTGCGCTTCACCGACCGGCAGCGCTATTTCGTCTCGGAAGCCTCGGTCTACCGCCTGCTCAAGGCGCACGACCTGATCGCCAGCCCCGCCTTCATCGTGGTCAAGGCGGCCGACGAATTCCACACCAAGACCACCGCACCCAACCAGCTGTGGCAGACTGACTTCACCTACCTCAAGGTCATCGGCTGGGGCTGGTTCTATCTCTCCACCGTGCTCGACGACTTCTCTCGGTACATCATCGCCTGGAAGCTGTGCACCAGCATGGCTGCCAGCGATGTGACCGACACGCTGGAGATGGCGCTCACCGCCTCGGGCTGCACACAGGCCCGCGTGCGGCACCGACCACGCCTGCTGTCCGACAACGGGCCCTGCTACATCGCCGACGACTTGGCCAAATGGCTGGATGAACAGGCCATGAGCCATGTCCGGGGGGCGCCCTGCCACCCGCAGACCCAGGGCAAGATCGAGCGCTGGCACCAGACCTTGAAGAACCGCATCCTGCTGGAAAACTACTATCTGCCCGGAGACCTCGAGGCCCAGATCGAGACCTTCGTCGAGCACTACAACCACCAGCGCTGCCACGAGAGCCTGCGCAACCTGACCCCGGCCGATGTCTACTTCGGTCGGGGCCAGGCCATCCTGCTCGAGCGCGAACGCATCAAGCGCCAGACCATCCAGCAACGGCGCTTGATCCACTACCAACACGCCGCCTAACCTTCCAACCCGATGGGCCAGAACCTCCGTTAGCCAAACGCCTCCGCCGTCTCAAAGCATTCGACGACGGACAATCAGCGTCATCGCCGATACCCATGGCGAACCTAGTGGCCTTGGACGCTCGTTCCGACGCCAGAAGCGTAGCAAGCGCGGTGCGCCAATCGTCCGTAGGCACGCCATCGGAGACAAGCACGAGCGTGGGACGGTAAGCGCGGCTTGGGACTGCCTCCCGGTCTTCAATCATGGCCCGCGCTACCTCGAACGCTTCCCCCATCGGCGTCCGGCCAGAGGCCGACATGGGCTCCCACCGGGTCTCGCGGGCCGGGCGCAGCGGCTTGTGGAGCGAGGCGCCACCGCCCCCAAAGGCGATCACGCTGACGTGGATCTCCGCGCGGACGTCGTCTTCATCCGAAAAGGTTGCAATCATCTCGGAAACCGCTTCGTTCAGCGCGTCGATCTTGCCGTTCGCCCCCATGCTGCCGCTCACGTCAGCGAGCACGATGACCGGCAGTGGTCGCGCCGACGACATGGTGAATTCCTTAAGCTTACTCATCTGCTTCTCCTGCTTCGGGACAGCAGTCGCTTTCTGCTGTGCGAAGGTTGCTTCTGCTTTCATCTGCCGGCGCGTGTGGTTGTCGTTGACCCACCGACTGACGATGTCCTCTTGGTATTTGGCCCAGCCCATTTCCGTCCTCTCCGGTGCTTGGTCAGCAAGCGTGACGATGGCGAGCACGACGCGAGCGCGGGCGGAGCCCCCGGAGATCTCGATTGCGGTAGACGGTCAGGATCGCGCCGCTGTCGGTGCAGACGACCTGCACTCCCTCGACCAGCGAGAGGTCGATGCCGTCCTGCCGGTAGCGCTCGGCTTCCTTCCGCCCGACGGCGTAGATCGTCGCGCCCCGGATGTCGGCAGCGCGCCCGTAGTTCAACACCAAGCGGATGGTAGCAGGGGAGAGCCCGCGCCCGCTCATCCGGGCCCACGCGTGCCGCGTGAGGCTGTACCCGCCTTGAAGTTCGATCGCCGTATGAACCGCTTCCATGTCCTTGCCCCTCGTGGCTCGTGCTGACGGCCATTCCGTCCGCACTCGAGAGCCCTAATGCGAGGCCCGTGCCAACCGATGGGCAGGGCAGACATGGATGGCTGCAACCTATTGAAAAGGAAGCCATGTAGGTGTTGAGTGCTCTCGAAGTGGAGCGGTTATAGTGACTACTACCCATCGGAATCGGAAGGAATTTTCCGGGTGGCGGAAGGGGATTTCCGGCCTTTGGCCCATTCGCGGATCGACCGCTCCGAGACGTCGCAGAGCTCTTCTATCGGCAGGCTGCGGGCAGCCGCGACGCGGCGCAGTTCATCTGCGATGAAGGAGCGGAAGTCGGCGAGGACCTCGACCGTCGCGATCCGCCCGTCGAGTTGAAGCAAGTCGTCGATGGGGCTCCCGCTTGAGAACGCGCGAGCTAGCGCCCTCGACATCGACGCAGTGCCAGTCTCGCCCATGGACGAATCACGCAGGGCATCCAGGCCATACTCGACGGCCTCTGCAGGATGTAGCGGAGCGTCAACGTCGTTCCGCGCGGCGAGGATGCGGTATGCCACGCGGAAGAGTTCGCGGAGGTTGCCCGGGAGCGCGTGACGCTGGAGCTGCGTGACAACGCGACTATGGTGCGCACCACCGAGCGTGGCACGACGCCTGGTTACGCCTGCTCGTAGAGCGGCCTCTGTATACACGACCTCCCAGAGCCACGGAAGCTCGCCGGGTACATCGCGTAGGGGAGGCAGCTCGAGAGTCAGGAGGCTGATCCGGTCGCGGAAGTCCGGGTCGAGCCGTCGCTGCAGCTCGACCTCATCAATGTTGGTCGCCGTGAGTAGGCGGAAGTCGCTCTCGCGCGGCTTGTCGTCACCGAGGGCGAAATACCTCTTCTCCTCGATCGCCTTGATAAGCAGCCGCTGGAGGTCACGGCTGATGTCACCAACCTCGTCTAGGAAGAGCGTGTCCCGATTGGCTGCAGCCAAGAGGCCTTCACGGTCAGCAGTCGCGCCCGTGAATGCGCCGCGCTTATATCCGAACAGCTCCGCGCGCATGGTTTCTGGGCTGTATTGGCCGCACGCGACGCTCGGCCACCTAGTGTCCTGTTCCTCGCGCTTGAAGGGGCTGTTCGACCGGATCCAGCCGGCGAGCGTCGTCTTCCCCGTACCCCGCTCGCCGCGGATGAGCACCGGAACGTTTAGCTGGGCATAGCGGCGGGCTTCTGCGTAGACCCTGCGCATGGCGTTTGTCTGGAAACGCGCTGGATCCCAGACGACCCGTTGATCCTCTGAAGAGACCTGACGAGGATTAGATGCCTTGTAGACCTTGTAGAAGGTCTCGATCCCAAGCTCGACGGGGACGACGGCAGGGCGGCCACGGCGTTCAACGCGCCGATAAGACTTGACCACGGTGAACGGCGGCTCGACGAACCCCGTCTCGGCCATCAACACCCAGACCGTGTGCATCGACGGAGTTCCCGGGCTGATGTGGAGGACCAGTTCGCGGCCCGCGAAGCGCCGACGGAGCTCGGGGAGCTTGTCGCGGAGGAACTCGAACACCGCTCGATGGTCTGTCGGGTCGTCGCCGTCCCACGGCACGCAGTGCGCCCGAATTGAGCGCTCTCTGAGCGCGTCCGTGAGCTCCTGCATCGCTTGCCGTTCGCGCTCGGTCGCACCCCCTATTGGCGCGCGATGCAGGAGTACGACGTCATTGACCCGGCCGGCGTAAGGCGATTCCTCGTCGCACAGGAGCGTCAAAGTCGGACCGGGGCTCAGTGCGCCGTCGACTAGGCGCGCCAAACCCGACTGGCCGTCGCGCTCGTAAGGGTCGTTGTTTACGGCGATCCAGGTGAGGAGGACCGGCGCTGCGCTCATTTTTCACCTCCGCCGCTCTCGACTCGATCCTTCGCATGCTCGACCCTGCCGCGACCTACGCGTGGATGTCGAACGGCCGGAAATACCGTTTCTCTCTGACCTTCCGCAGGGCGGCGACGTCGCCGATGGTGAGAATCCCCTCGTCGGAAATGCGGCGGCTCCGGTGCCGACGCTCGTCTAGATAGCAAAGTTCGCCACTGTGGACGAGACGCCACCGAATCGGACGTGAGAAACAACGCAGCCTGCGAGGCTCCCAATTTATCGACTCAGCCTCATAAGTCGCGTCCCAGCTGGTGGTGTAGGAGGCACGGCGCACGGGGCGCGTAGTGAAGCCTATGGCTGAGCGAAGCGGAGCGTCCCGTGCGGCGGCCACCGCAGTGATGCGGGCGCTGAACGTTGTCGGACGGCAGCCACAGTGCGGCGGTCGGCGCCATACTTTCACAGGCCACGCGGCCTTTTGGTTGCCCCGCACCGAGCGCCCGCTTCCAGTGCCAAGTTACGCAGTGCACGAAGGACGTGATCGCCTTCGAATTGGCGGACAGCGCGCGATACGCTTGATAGGCGCGCACCCGCCTTGTCATCGAAACAGCCTCCTGTTCGGGGCAAAGGAATGTGACGCAAACGGCGAGACGCATCTCACAGATTGCAGCGAATGTTGGTTCCCGGCTCCGACCGCTGCTCCAATGACCACCACCCCACCTTTCTCTCCAGGCGGATAGGTCACGTAGAACCCCAGGATCTTTGGGGGTTTTCTGCGTGGGGTTGAGGGTGGCGTGGACGCCCGAGCCCAGTTTTCGCTCTCCGGAGGGGAATTTCTCTCTGAGAGTCCATCCGGGATCATTTTGAGTTTTGGCAGAGCTTTCTGACCATGAGCCTGATGGAAGCCCATCGGAGGAATGCGAGTGCGGAGCGGTTGAGGCACTCCCAGTCCTTGGCCAATCTGCGGCAGCGGTTGTGGGACGACCTGGTGCAGCGTCATGGACGTCCTCGGTGGTGGTGAGCGACAACGGCACGGAGCTGACCTCGAACGCCATCCTCTCCTGGGCTGACCAGCAACGGGTGGGGTGGCACTACATCGCGCCGGGCAAGCCGCAGCAGAACGCCTATATCGAAAACTTCAATGGCCGGCTGCGCGAGGAACTGCTGAACGAGACGCTGTTCCGCTCGCTGCCGCACGCCCGCGAGATGCTCGAGCGCTGGCGGCGCGACTACAACGAGCAACGGCCACACTCGAAGCCCGGCTGGATGACACCCCGGGACTACGCGCTAGCCCTCCTGGGAGAGGCCGGCCGAGGCGCTGCGCTACGCCAGCTCTCCGCGCCTCGGCCTCTTGGCAACCATCAACCCCAATGCTCAAATCACCCGCGGATTCTACCCATCGATGGATGAAAGATGGGGGTCGCGTCACTGGCTTCAGACGATGACACGGCTTTTACACTGTGAAGGCGGAGGGCGAGTTCAAGCGGAGGGACTTCGTCAGAGCGTATCGATACTGAAGCCGAGTTCGCCGCTTCAGCGCCAGAGGTGGCCAGCTTAGGCGCGCTACTATGTTCGCCCATCCTGCCGGTCAGCAACATGTTCAGCCCATCTGCGCAGAAGTTCGAGGATGCTAGGCAGATGGCATACCCGTGGGACATCAAGTCCCCGATTGCCGCCACTTCGACGCAAATCTCAATCGCGCGCGAAGCACTCAAAAAACTGGACGTCTCGTAAATAATGAGCTGACGGTAATAGCCACATCCTTCGCCACAAAGAAATTTAGCGGTTGTTTCAGCGCGTCCACCCCCGTCAAGCCTGCGCCTTGCGCGATCGATGCGTCTTATATTGAGAATATCCCCATTTATCTATTCCCCACTAATTATCTACACGAGCCAATTGTCAATAAATCGTCAATTTTTGCCCGATTTCGTTAATTGTGCGTTGACTTCACGTTAATTCCGAGTCGCGGAACTCTGTTCTGATTTACAACGACAAAGACTTAGGTAACATCCAGGTGTCTTGACAGGTCCCCCATATTCAACACAGGCAGGCATGGCTTTGTCTCAGCAATTCACGAAAGAATCACCCGATCTCGAATTCAACAGACCCCATCGAGTTAATGGAGATACTCGACTGGGCGCAAGCTACCGGCGATGTAATCACCTCCGTGCAGGTGATTCGGCGCCTCTACATTATCGGCGACCGCCTACTAGAAGGGTCCATTCTGCACTAACACTGTCAGAACTAACGTCGTCAGAAGTCCATTTCTCTTGTGACCGCTTCATCGAGATGGATGATCCCTCGGAAGACGTCGCTAAAGTCAATGTCTAGCGTCAGGCAAATTTCAATAATCTGGCGCGGTGTCGGACGCAGACTTCCTTCTTCGACCTTCTCTATCATTGTCTCTGTAAGACCCGTGACCGCAGCAAGCTCAAAGGTTGATAGCCCCAGTCGCTCTCTATGGTAGCGGACCGAGTCTCCAACCATTACATCGATGGCGGTCAAAGCTTTGCCCCTCGGCTTCCTGCAACTATGCTACATCCATTCCCCATCCGCCCTTCTGGCGCAAGAGCATCGGAGCGCGTTAACGGAAATTAAGTTTCTGGCATGGATCAAAAATCGTTGATCTGTCGGTCCGACAGGAACGGCCGGCTGGCGCCATCTGCGCCAACCGGCCTCCAGGTTCTGAACACCTCAAGGCGGCAAACGGGGCTTGCGTCCTATGTTGGTCGCTTATGACCCTACCGGCATCGCCAGACTAGCTGCGGCCGCCAGCGTAGTCCGCCCGTTGGGCGTGTCCCAGGTCATTTGCCGCGACTGATCTAAGGTCACGTCCCGGCTGGTGGTGTAGGAGGCTCGGAGCACGGGGCGCGTAGCGAAGCCTCTGGCTGAGCGAAGCGGAGCGCCCCGTGCGGCGGCCACCGCGGTAATCCCCGGTAGGGTTGGGTTGCTGAGACCCTGCAACCCCGAACCTGGGATCGACCATGATGACCAACGACAAGATTACGCTTCGCGAGCTGCTGGAAAAGGGCTCCGATGCGGGCTTCCTGCGCGAGATGATCGGCTTCGCCGCCCAGCGCCTGATGGAACTGGAGGTGGGCGAGGTGACCGGCGCCGGCCATGGCGAGCGCAGCCCCGAGCGGCTGGTGCAGCGCAACGGCTACCGCGACCGCGACTGGCAGACGCGGGTGGGCACAGTGGAGCTGCGCATTCCCAAGCTGCGCCGCGGGTCCTACTTCCCTGCCTTCCTCGAGCCCCGCCGGACGGCCGAGAAGGCGCTGACGGCGGTGATCCAGGAGGCCTATGTGCACGGCATCTCGACCCGCTCGGTGGACGATCTGGTGCGCGCGATGGGCATGGAGGGGATCAGCCGCAGCCAGGTCAGCCGCCTGTGCGCCGAGATCGACGAGCGGGTGCGCGACTTCCTGGCCAGGCCCATCGAGGGCGACTGGCCCTATCTCTGGTTCGACGCCACCTACGTGAAGGTGCGCGAGGCCGGCCGCATCGTGCCGGTGGTTGTGACCATCGCCGTCGGCGTCAACGCAGACGGGCGCAGGGAATTGCTGGGCATGGCGGTCGGCAGCTCGGAGGCGGAGCCGTTCAGGCTCGACTTCCTGCGCACGCTCAAGCGCCGTGGCCTGGCCGGCGTGAAGCTGGTCGTCTCCGACGCCCATGAGGGCCTCAAGGCCGCGGTGACCAAGGTGCTGCGGGCGACGTGGCAGAGGTGCCGCGTGCATTTCGCCCGCAATGCGCTGGCCCATGCCGGCAAGACGCAGCGCCGCATCGTCTCGGCCTGGATCGTCACCGCCTACGCCCAGGAGGACGCCGCGGCCGCGCATGCCCAGTGGCGCACTGTCGCCGACCAGCTCCGCCCGAAGGTGCCCAAGCTTGCCGCCTTGATGGATGCTGCCGAGGAAGACGTGCTGGCCTACATGCACTTCCCGGCCCCGCACCGCGCCAAGCTTCACTCCACCAACCCCATCGAACGGCTCAACGGCGAGATCAAGCGCCGCACCGATGTCGTCGGCATATTCCCAAACGAGGCGGCCGTTGTGCGCCTCGTCGGCGCCATCCTGCTCGAACAGTCCGACGAATGGGCCACGCAGCGCGCCCGCTACATGACACTGGAAACCATCGGCGCCGTCAGCGACACTGCGCCGGTCAGCCTGTCCGCTGTGCCGGCCTGACACGGCAGCCCAGCCCGACCAGGATCATCGCTCCTACACGACGCGGTGGGACACGACCCCGTGCTCCGGCACGCCTAGGTAAGGGCCGTCACTCTTATAACTCTTATCCCCGTGATTTGGGGCACGTGCCGGCCACAGATCATCCACAGCGCTACAAATGTCCTGATCGCCGACAATAAAACTGATGCCGATCCGATGACACACTTCACTGTGGAAGAACTAGTCCCCTGCTCTCGTAGAATCCGAATGACCTGCACATCCGTGAAACACGCCTATGGCGGGGACGTTACAACGCGGAGCCCCGCGGAGGTGGCCGGCGTATCGTCTTTCATCCGTTAGATGACTTCGACGTGAGGTGGCGCCTCGCCGGGGTTGCGCGTCTTACCGAGTATGAGGCTGTTAACACGTTATTTGCATTTAACCCCGTGCCACCGCCAGATTGCCGACCCAAACAAGCCCGTGGGCATATGATTTCAGTGTCCGCATTCGTCAGCGGTGCCAAAGATAACGTGACCCCGTGCCGCGTCTTTTTTGGTGCGTATTGCGGTCGACAACGGTCGTTTGGTGGCGACCGCCGCCTTGCAGCGTCGCCCCAATCGTCGAGTCCCAATTCCTAGATCTTGAACCACCCTGACCGTCGAGGAAATCCTCTGAATGGGGACTCCGCTCAATAAAAGCCACCGTCAGACCGTCAGCACCTCGCGCATCCAATTAGGGATGACGGTGAATGGCGCGGAAGGATCGAACGAGCGCGGATTGTGCCGGGCAAACTCGGCGCCCATTATACGAAGCTGATTCACAATTTTAGGTCCTTCTTCCGGATCAAATGCTCCTTCAAGGGCCAGGTCGAGGTCGCACATCCCGAGGTATAAAACATGCAGCCCGGGAACCTTAACCAGTGGCTCGCCGGACGCTTCGTCTCTCGCAGGAAGGCGAGCGAAGACTGGTCGATCTAAAGCGGTCTCACGAGTGAGAAGGTGCCGCTGAGAGAGAATTGGACGCGTGTCATCATACACGGGTTCGACATCGAAGTTGTGCCACACCGACCATGCCGTAGCGATGGCGCCCGGTGCCGGGATAGCAAGAAGCGCTTCGCGCGCTGAGCGATCACCGGCTAGAGCCGGTTCCATACAAAGAAATGCGCTAGACGGCAGACTGAGGACGGCGTCGTAGGTTTCGAGGAGGAAGCGTTGACAGGCATCAACCCGACGGCCGTACAATTTTACTGGATTTCTGTCCGCTGAAAGGCGAAAGACATTCGCGCCACAAGGCAGGCGCGCAATGACGTCATCGTTAATTCCGGCATCAATGATATAGAGATTTTCTGCGCCGACTATTTCCGCATGATGACGTGCCCAATATGTCAACAGAGGGGCCGCGCCTGTAGCTTGCGTAACCGCAGCTACGTTACAGGGCGGAGCGCCAGCAAAACGACGGGGCAATAAGTCATGTAGCTGGGACCGCACGTCGTTAAGCAGCTGCAAAAGGGCATTCTTATAGAGTAGCGGCCGCCATCGTAGCGGCGGAGAGACGTGGGTGGCGAGCACCAGGACGCCAGTATAGGCAGCGATGAACTCCTCCCACGGCATAGCGTGGAACTCTGCCGGCAGATCGAAGACGAAGCCGACCCCCTCGCGTCGCGACGTCATCCGTGTGACCGCGAGTGGCGGGCGATCCACGAAGTGAAGTTCAAAGTCAAGAGGACTTTGTTTGCCTCCGCCCGCGTGCTTGGCCCACCCACTGATGCACCGGCGATCGAAAAGTTCGATCGCGCCATCGAACACTCTGGGAGGCACACTCGCTGCGATGTCAGGAGGCATGGACTGGCGCAGCAGCAAGTATAATGGGGCTCGAACAGGCATCCTGCGAGCCAAACAGGCTGGTGCGGGAGTGGCTAACAGCAACAATAATGGGCCAGCCGCACGATAGGCTGCTCAGCACCGTCGATCTCCACGACGGGGCAGTCCATTGATGTTCGTCGTCCTTTGTTGGCGAATCGCCGGCGTCGCCGTTTCGCGCATCGGCAGTTTCGTTGGACAGTGGGTGGGTGTCGAAACGTCGCAATGACTCAGGCGACCGCTCGTTGGTCTCTACCCGCATGGTCTACAGCCTTCCCCCACAACATTCAGCGACGCGACATCCCTTACCTGCCCGGACAGCATTGCCGCACGGCAAGGAGCGATGCTAGAAACCACAATCTGATACAAATGAAAAGGGAGTTTGGATCGCCAATGCACCTGAAACTGCCGCTTGAGAATGCCTGATCTGAATGCCACGCGTTGGTGGCCGGCCTCCGCCGGGGCGCCGCACAGCCTGGTGGTCATGTGTCATGGGCTTGGCGCGTACGGCGCCCATTGGGAAGGCTTTGTCGCCGGCGTACGTCCCCTACTTCGGCATACACTTTTCGTGGCGCCGGACGGGCCAGAAGAAGTATCAGGTGTGCTGCCTGGACGGCGATGGTGGGACTATCACAACCAACAACCTGGCTTCGCCGAAGCCGGGGTTCGTGCGGCAGCGTCAGCATTTTCGCATTTCACCGGCAACGAATTGAGGCGTCTCGGTCTGCCGGCGTCACGTTGCGCTCTCGTTGGCTTTAGTCAGGGAGCGATGACCGTTCTCCATGCTGGGCCGCGCAGCCACGACGGGCCGGCCGCGGTCGTAAGCATCGCTGGACGGCTGTTGGCACCTGCAAGTTTGGCCCTTGAAATCAGGAGCCTGCCACCCATGCTGCTGATCCACGGCACTGAGGACCGTGAGGTACTTGTAGAGGAGAGTATCAGCGCTGCCGAGATGTTTAGGACTGCAGGGATTAAAGCAACGACATCACTGTTGAATGGAGTAGGCCACGCAATTGAAGAGCGAACAACCGCCGCGGCCCTCGATTTCCTGCGTTCTTCTTTTGGGTGTGCATAATGGCCAACAACGCATTAAAGTCCATTTCGAATCGCTTTACGATCGAGCCAGCCTTCGTAGCAGCAGCACGCTGGATGCAGCGTAGAGGAACGCCTCGACGCTTTCGAGAGTAGCTTCGAAGTCCTTTGCCAAGCGCCTATTGCGGTTGATCCAGGCGAAGAACCGCTCGACCACCCAGCGTCTGGCGATGACGGCAAAGCCGACTTGGTTGTCGGCCTTGCGGACCACCTCGATGCGGATCGGACTGGCATCGGCGACCCTGGGACCGGCATAGCCGCCGTCCGCATAGCCCAACGCCACGAACGGCCAACTTGCGCGAGACGCCCGCAGCAGCGGTCCGGCGCCATCCCGATCCTGGATGGCGGCCGAATGGGCCTGCAACTTCAGTGCCCGGCCGTCGGTATCGACCAGGGCGTGCCGCTTGCGACCCTTGATCTTCTTGCCTGCGTCGTAGCCGCGCACGCCGCCACTCTCGGTGGTCTTGACGCTCTGGCTGTCAATCACGGCCGCAGTTGGGCTTGCCTCGCGCCCCGTCCGCTCGCGGTCGAGCATCACCAGGTAATGGTTGATCCGCTCCCAGGTGCCGTCGTCGCGGAACCGGGCGAACCAGCGATAGACCGTCGGCACGGGCGGAAAGTCCTTGGGCAGAAGGCTCCAGGCGATCCCTCCGCGCAGCACGTAGAAGATCGCGTTGACGATCTCTCGCATCTCCCATTTCCGCGGGCAACCGCACCGGCAAGCGGCAGGCAGGAACGGCCCGAGGATCAGCCACTCGGCGTCGGTGACGTCACTTCCATAGCGGAGGCCCGCGCGGCTATGCTGCGCGCGGGTGGTCGGCGTCCACATGAGATCTCCGGCAAGGCTTCGAACACCTGCCCGGAATCACATCTGGCACGGCCATCCAACCCCCAAAATCTACCGTTCCGCATTAATTCCGAAATGGCCTCTTAGTGTTCGAGACCGAAAGAGGTGGTTCGGATATCCGCTGCGTATCCGTGGCAACAATGACATCCACGCTGGGCCAGGACATCGGCAGGCAACTAATTGCGTCCTCCTTGTTTGCTTCACGCCACGCCGGGCGAATCTCATTCAGCTGCTACTTACTCTCAGCCAGAAAGTGCGTCGAAGAACGCATATACCGCACACGCTAAGACTGAGCAACCAAACTGAGTCTGGCTCCGGCATCTGAACCGAAAATTCAGTGTTCTGCGGAGTCCCCCTGACCGTCTGCTGACTATCGAGAAGCACTACGTCCGACTGTGAATCTGCCGATACCATGTATCGGACTGTTTCTGGAACTCTTAAAGTCGACTTCGAAATGTCTAAACTCAAAGATATTAGATATTTGTTGCCGTCACTGCCGCCGCTTAGGAGAAGCGCGTTATCGTAAGGGATAAAAACCGGCCCGAACGCGGAAACACTGACCTCCGAAGAGGGTAGCGACGCGCTTCGGAGAAGGTGTTCCGCATCGGCGATCTCTTCGTAAATGTTCATAACTAGTGGCACAGTCGTGATGGCAGATCGCTTTAAAGAAAAAAGACCCCCTGCGATTTCCAGTGCATTGCCTGGCGCAATCGTAAACTCCCATGTAACTCCCGGCGACTCCCTGATAGTCCGGCTAAATTCTGCGCTAGCCAGCCCAACGTAGAATACTTCTGCCATGCATGATGGAGCAACACTCAGCACTGCCGCTAGGACAGCCGATCCGAGGCCCAGTCCGTTTAACGTAAACATATTTCGCCTTCTGATAAAGAACCGGTCTGCTATGTAGCTCGAAAAGATTAATGGAGTGCTAATACGCCTCCGACGCTGAACTCGTTGAGGGGTTTTCACACCGACTTTGTTAGAAATATGCGAATTTCCAAGACTCTCAGACAGAATCATTTCTGTGTCCAGTCTGCACAGAGTTAGCGGGCCGAACCGGTAGTGATCATTCTAGTCTCGGGGGCGACGTCGATGTCACCCGCATGTGACGGAATGGCAATCAAGCATACTACGGACGTGGGGACCAAGCATGTGCTCGCCGAAGTGCGCGTTGAGCGGACCTGCCGGCGCGTCATGTCGTTGCCGGGCGTCGAAACGCTGATGGCGCTGGCGTTCCGCGCGACTATCGACGAGCCGGATCGCTTTCGACGGTCGCGTGATGTCGGCGCACATCTCGGACTGGCACTGCGACGCTGCATGTGCGGCGAGACCGATGTGCAGGGGCGCATCAGCCTGTGCGGCGACGAGTTGGCCCGGACCGCACTTCTTTGGGAGCTGTCCATTCGCTGCTGATCCGCAGAACCGAGTAGTCGGCGGTACAAGTTTGGGGGATGAATGTCGCGCAACGTCGCGGCATCGCGCGAGTTCGCGTCGCGGGCACCTGCGAGCTGGCCGTGATCCCCTATCGCGTGTGGGCCGATGGCAGCGAGTTCCGTAGATGCAAGGAGGCCACGGTGTCCGCGGCAGTCGCATGACCAGAGCAGTGTCAGTCGGCACGCAAAAGTGCCCCCTCATTGGCGCCCTAGAGGTGCTCTGTCGCTCGTTGCGTGCCTCTTCCGTGCGCATTCCGACGATTGCAGCCATCGATTCCGATTGAAACCAGCCACCGATTCCGATCGAAGCCAGCCGGGTATTCCGATGATCCCAGCCGGGTAGCGGCGCGTGTCGCGAGCGGGTGAAGTTGGGCTACTGGACGGCGGTTTCGTCAAGCCTGGCTTTGGCTGCTTTCAGCTTTCGCATGCTCTCCCCTTTCAGTTGGAGGCGGTGTGCGCCGTGCACCAATCGGTCCAGCACGGCGTCGGCAATGGTGGGGTTGCCGATGTGCTCGTGCCAGCGCTCGACGGGCACTTGGCTGGTCACGATGGTCGACGCGCGGTCGTGGCGGTCGTCGACGATCTCCATCAGATCGCGCCGCCGTTCGGCGGTCAGTGGCGTGATGGCCCAGTCGTCCAGGATCAGCAGCTGGACCCTGGCCAGGCCTTTCAGCATGCGGGCATAGCGTCCGTCGCCGCGGGCGATGCCGAGCGCCTCCAGCAACCGCGGCACGCGTTGATACAGCACGGAGCGGTTGTCGCGGCAGGCACGGTGCCCCAGGGCGCAGGACAGCCAGGTCTTGCCGGTGCCGGTTGGGCCGGTGACGAGCAGGTCCTGATGGCGTTCGATCCACTCGCCGCCTGCCAGCTTCTGGAACAGCGCGCGATCGAGCCCGCGGGCGGCACGATGGTCCACGTCCTCCGGCGTTGCCTGCTGGCGCAGCCCGGCGAAGCGCAGACGGGTGGCCAGTCGCTTGGTGTCGCGCTCCGCCGCCTCACGCTCGACCAGCATGGCCAGGCGGTCCTCGAAGCCGAGATCGGCTGCATCGGCATGCCGCCGCTGCTCCTCGAGCGCCCTGGCCATGCCGGCGAGACCGAGTTCGCGCAGGCGGTCCGTGGTGGGGTGGGTCAGCATGGATGATCTCCTCAATGATAGTAGTCGCTGCCTCGGATGTTCTCGTGCTGGACCGGCGGCTCGTCCGGCACGGGTTCGGGGCGCCAGGCCCGGTCGAGGCCATTGCGCAGGATCGACTGCACCGAGCCGTAGGTTCGCGCGCCGATGTCCATGCCGCGCTGGCAGGCCGCTTCTAGCCGCTCCGGCCCGTAGCCCCGCACCAGACGCAGGATGCCGAGGCAAGCGCGGAAGCCCTGCTCGGGATGGGGTTTGGTCGCCAGGATGCGCTCCACCAGGGCGATGGTGGACGGCCCGATCGCCTCGGCCTCGCGCAGCAGCCGCGTCGGCGTCCACTCCATGTGGCGACGATGCGCGCTCGGCATGTGCTCGGCGATCGTGGTGTGCCGGTGCTGCCGCGGATTGCGAACGTGGCAGGCGACCCGATGGCTCTGGTGGAACAACTCGATGGTCTGGTCGGTGATGCGGGCCTCGATCACCTCGCGCATCAGCCGGTACGGCACGGAGTAGAAGTGGCCATGCACCTCGACGTGGTAGTCCAGCCCCGCCCGGCAGCGCCGCCACTCCGCGTAGGCATACGGCGCGGCGGGCATGTCCAGCAGGGCGCCGGCCTCGATCGCCTCGAACAGCGCCCGGCGGCTGGTGCCGAGATGGCGCATGGGCCGGTTGTTCAGATCGGCGATCAATTCGCGGATCGCGCTGTTCAGCTCTCCCAGGGAGAAAAACCGCCGGTGCCGCAGCCGGGCCAGGACCCAGCGCTGGACGACCTGGACGGCGACCTCGACCTTGGCCTTGTCGCGAGGCTTGCGCACCCTGGCGGGCAGGATCGCCGTGCCGTAGTGGGTCGCCATGTCCTGGTAGGAGCGGCTGATCCCCGGCTCGTAGCGGCTGGCCGCGGTGACACCGGCCTTGAGGTTGTCGCAAACGATCTGCCGCGCGGCGCAGCCGAAGCTGGCGAACGCGCCGACATGGCAGCCGATCCAGTCGGGCAGCGACTGCGTCCAGCGCGCCTCGGCGTAGGTGTAGTTGGACGCGCCGAGCACCGCCACGAACACCTGCGCCCGCCTGACCTCGCCGGTGGCGCCATCGATCACCTCCGCCGTCTGCCCGGCATAGTCGACGAACATCCGCTCCCCGGCCGGATGGGTCTGGCGCATGGTGGGAGACAAGCGGCCGCGCCAGGCGGCATGTAGATCGCAAAAACGGCTGTAGCCATACCCATCCGGTTGCCCTGCCCGGTATTCCTCCCACAGCAGCTGAAGGGTCACGCCCGGCTTGCGCAACTCGGCGTGGATGCGCGACCACTCCGGCTGCGGTCGCGGTGTCTGCGCCGACGTGAATGGCGGAGGGAACAATTTGCGCTCCAACGCCATGTCGTCGAGCGCCGCCGGCACCGGCCAGGTGATGCCGACCACGCCAGCCCGGCGCAGATACTCGGCCACGGTGTAGCGACTGACGCCAACCATGCCGGCGATCTGGTGCCCGCTATGGCCGCAGACATGTTTGAGGCGAAGGACTTCTCGAACCTGACGCATTGGCAGTCTCTGGCCTGGCATGGCGCTCCCCAAATCGATGGAGAGACACCGTGCCGTCGGTGAATGACTGCTCGCGAACCGCGCCGCCTCCAAACCCAATCAGGGGTGGCTGGAATGCCTCGGAGTCAGTGGCTGGCTTCCGTCGGAATCACCGGCTGGAATGGATCGGAATCACCGGCTGGTTTGCGTCGGAATACGCAATTCCGGCGCTTCCTGCATAGACAGCACCGATATGGCAGCCAGGATTTGGGACCAAACGTTCGCGCCGGCCTGGTCTCCCTGCATCGTCAGTTCGGAAATGCGCAGGGCGGCAAAGTTCGGAGCACCGGCGCCGTGCTGCTGCACCACCAGGTTGGCCACACGCCAGATATCGATAGGCTCGACCAAGTGGCGCCCCCCTTCGTGGAGACAGGCGTGTCCCGCCGATCCGCCAATCGGCGGTTAACCGAGAGAGGCTACCCTTACGTCCACTGACCGGGAAGGCGGGCGTGTCGAAATGGTTGATGACGACAGCATTCGGGAGATGGCCGAGGCCATGCTGGGGCGGCACCGCCACTTCGTCTACGAGGAAATCGAGGATCGCCTGAGCCGCGTCCGAGATGCCCGTGACAGCGCGGCTATTCTCTACTGGTACTTTGTGCGGATCGCGGTCGATGATCTGCTCCAGCCGGCAGCCTAGCGCCCTCGCTGCTGACCCGTAGAGCAGGGCAGGCCGAAGCCTGGCGCCGGATAATCCCCGGCGCCGGCAGGGCGAACAATCTCCAAGCCTGACATGCGCAGTTCGTTGAGGAGGTGAGCGGCCGTTAGTTCAAGCAAATAAGCCTCCGCTGCGCGAGGGAGTTGGCCTCCCGCGGCGACGGCACGGGCCAAGACCTCCTCGTTCTCGTGATCCGGTAGCGGTGCGTATCCCAGGATGAAGAGCTGACCCTGTTGCATATTGAAGAACATCACAGGGACATCATGAGGAGACGAGTCGGTCACTCGACGTGGAGGCTACGAAGTCACTTTGTGCGGCGCACACACCCTCACCGCCACATCGATGTGGGAGCCAAGCAACTACGAGGATATTGTCCCGGCATGGTCACTCACGTGTCATCGGTTCAGGTCAATCGCGCGCCAGTGCTGACGCTGTGGGCCGCAGTGGTCGCAGAGCGCCTTGGGCACCCTCCTGATCTCGCGCTGAGCCTGGCGAAAACTGTGGCCGGCACCGCGGCCCGCGCCAAGGCCCGCCGGCTGGGTATCGCCGAGGACAGCGATCAGGCGAAAGACAGGCACGATGCCGGGCCCGCCCCGCCAGAGCGGACCACGCGGCTGCTTGGCCGGGAGATCCGGCAGACGCACGACAAGGATGGCGTGGTGCTGGCGGATACGGGGGGTAAGCCGGAGCCTGCCGGCCCGGTGAGGTCCTACATCAGCAAGGCATTCGGCGAGCATCTCGCCGCGGTTCGCGCGGCCATGGAGGATTTGGCATCGCGCTACGTTCCGCAGGAGCTGAATTGGGTCGGCTTCCGCCTCTACGAGCACTTCCGGCCGGACGTGCCGCGCGATGCTCGCGGATGGGGTGCGAAGGGCGTGCTCGACCTCGAGAAGATCCGCACTGCCGGGGCCTCCTGAGGGTCTGGTGGTCGCTGCCAACTAATGGGACCTCGGTAAAGAGCTGCAGGCAGCAATTGTGCTGCGCTACTCAATCCGAGGATGCCAAAATGTTTGACCGTCGCGCACACCGCGCCGCATTCCACAGCATGATCGCTGATCGCCAGCCGGACTTGGCCGTGACCTTCAACCTCCGGCGCGCTCTCGACTTCTATACCCTGCAGTCTGTCTTCCAGCTGTTCATGAACCGCATGCAGTCCGCGGTGGATGGACGACGATGGCATCGCATTCCGGGCACGGACCGACCCACTGCAATTGGCATGTTTGAGCACCGCGACTTTAATCCCCACATCCATGTGTCGGTCTATGCGCCGCCGCGCTATGTAGATTTCCTGCGAAGTGA
Source organism: uncultured Alphaproteobacteria bacterium (assembly GCA_963779875.1). GTDB lineage: Bacteria > Pseudomonadota > Alphaproteobacteria > Acetobacterales > Acetobacteraceae > CAMDGX01. The sequence continues at coordinate 188,707 of CAWAAI010000002.1, forward strand.
CGCAGCTCAACAGCTTTGGTGGGGTTGTCACCCGCGTTGCGGCCAGCTTGACCTGGACCCGGTGCGTAGCGCCAAACAGTGGGCCGGCTACCAGATCAAGGACGCCCACGGCCCCGACGCGCTCGACAACATGATGCTTTACGTTCCAACCGTGCGCTCGCGCTGAGCAATGCTCAAGAGCGGCCCGTGAGGCCGGAAGTTGGGCTGTTGCCCCGCCGGCCGCGACATCGCGGAGACCGGTAATGTAAGTGTGCCGATGAGCTGCGCCGCCCCAATGGGCGGGCAAGGAGGCAAAGAGCCGGAAGGACATCGGCGTCGGCGAGGTGTGCCTGGAGCACGGGTGAGTCAGTCAAAGACCCGTCGCGACGCGGATACAGTGGTGTTTGAGTGGTTACGAGCGGGAACCGCGTGTGTCAGTGCCAGTTGTGATCGACCTGCCGGGTGGCGTGAGTGTGCCGCGTGGTGCAAGAGCACCGTCATGGCAAGTTTCAGAATCCATCCGGGATCATTTTGAGTTTTGGCAGAGCTTTCTGACCATGAGCCTGATGGAAGCCCATCGGAGGAATGCGAGTGCGGAGCGGTTGAGGCACTCCCAGTCCTTGGCCAATCTGCGGCAGCGGTTGAGCCAGGCGATGGTGCGTTCGACGATCCAGCGCTTGGGTAGCACGACGAACTTGTGCAGGTCGCAGCGTTTGACGATCTCGATGTTTACCATGCGGCAGACCGCCTGCAGGCCATCCTGGAACTTGGGCCCCTGGTAGCCGGCGTCGCCATAGAGCTTGAGCAGGAAAGGATACAGGCCGAACAGCGTGCCCATCAGCAGCACGCCGCCATCGCGGTCCTGCACGTCGGCGGCATGGACGACCGCCTGCATCAGCAGGCCTTGCGTGTCGACCAGGATATGCCGCTTCCTGCCCTTGATTTTCTTGCCGGCATCGTAGCCGGGCGGATCGACCGAGCGCCCCCTTTTTCCGCGCCCTTGACGCTCTGGCTGTCGATGATCGCCGCGGTCGGGCTGGCCTCGCGCCCGGCCAGCTTCACGGCACTGGACGTAGAGCGCGTGATGGATGCGCGCCAGCGTGCCGTCCCATTCCCAGCGCCGGAAGTAGTCGTTCACCGTGCTGCGCGGCGGGAGATCCTTCGGCAAGGCCGCCCACTGGCAGCCGGTGCTCAGCACATACATCACGCCATTCACTACCGCGCGCACCTCCACCGTCCGCTTGTTGCCGCCACGCTTCGCCGGCGGGATCAGGGGACCGATCAGCGCCCACTCATCGTCGGTCAGGTCACTCGGATAGCGCAGGCCACGACGGTCGTAGCGCGCTCGATTTTCGCTCGTCCACATGCCCGAAGCATCGACGTCGCCTCCGCGTCGGACAAAATCACAACCGATTCAACTCGCTAACCTTGTTCCCGGATGGACACTCACAGCCCGGCAGGTCAGATCAGCGGAATACGTTGTATTGATCGTATAGGGTGTATAGGCGAAACGCTCGATAGATACAGTTGTGGACTGGTCGGCATCGGCAAAACGGTTTGCGGATACGCAAACGTCAAGCTGGTTGAACATGAGGCCGCTGCCTGGTCGCTGCATATAGACATCGAAGGTTGCTGGCGGCCGACGAACAGATCATGCCATCGTGCCGGTGGAGACCTGCGGCATGGTTTCGGATCACGTCGCCTGGTCGTGTTGCCTGACCCGGATGGGCTGGAATACGGTCGTGAAGACCGCGGTTTAATGGCTCAAGAGCGCCGCGGGGCGGGGTAATCGTGGAGTTTCAAGGGCGATTTCTCGATGTTGCAGGTGACACCCTCGGGTTTGCTGGTTGGAAGATTTCTAACGGCCGAGAAGCTGGAGGATGACTTTGGCATCCCCGGCAATCTCCCGCACGATGTCCGCCGCCGCCATTACGTTGCGGACAATGCCGACGCCCTGTCCTGCCCACATGGGCAACGCCTCTAGATTTCCGGATGTGTCGGGACCTGGCGTATAGGAACGGTATCGCACCACATTGCCGCGCGTCGGCGATGTGGCAATCACCTCCCCTTCACCGGGCCGCATGCCTTGTAAGGGCCGGCCGGCCGCCTCCCAGTTGGCCACTGTGCTGTTGCGGAGCACACGATGGGGCGCGTCGGGCCATGTTACGTCAAAGAGGTTTTCCAACCAGATCGTGTCGTTCTCCGTGGCTGCCAGCAATCGCTGCTGATACTCCGGATGAACCGCCGCCTCCTTGCTGGCAAGAAAGCGGGTGCCAATCCAGGCGCCCGCCGCACCCAAAGCCAGCACTGCTGCAAGGCCCCGGCCATCGGCAATGCCGCCCGCCGCGACGACAGGGACAGTGCCGACTGCATCCACGACAGCCGGCACCAATGCCATTGTTGCCACGGTGCCTCGCACATGCCCGCCAGCCTCCCACCCTTGCGCGACGATGACATCGGCGCCGCAGTCCACTGCCTGGCGCGCCGCCTCGGCACTCCCGACGGTGTGCAGCTACCCAAGCGCTGGATCGTCGAACGCACCATCGCCTGGCTCAACCGCTGCCGCAGATTGGCCAAGGACTGGGAGTGCCTCAACCGCTCCGCACTCGCATTCCTCCGATGGGCTTCCATCAGGCTCATGGTCAGAAAGCTCTGCCAAAACTCAAAATGATCCCGGATGGACTCTGAGCGGATCCACAGCGTCCATCGACGCCGCCTGTTCGACCTGCCATCCCATGGCCGCACGGTCGAGCTTGTGCTCTGTGTGAGCCGCCAGCGTCCGTGGACGCAGATCCAGCGAGAGCGACTTCGACATCCCTGCCGGCCTCCTATCCGGGAGGGAGGATGAGTTAGAATTCAGCCGCTTCGGGAATCCCCTAGCAATTCGGTCAGGAGGGATGGCGCTCTAGGACCTCAAATGATCCCGGACAGACATCTGGGCTTCGGTGATGCAGCGCCTCGACGCGCATGATTAACAGGCGGAGCCGTCTCCATAATTCAGGACCGACACGAAATAGAATGGCAAACAGCAGGAACGCCGCGCCAAATATAGAATTCGGTTCATCCACGCTCGTTGACTCGAAATTTTCCTGACTTGGCGGGGGAAAGACAAACGGGGTCGACGGAATTTCGAACTCCTGCAAATATGTTAGAACAACGTTAGTCAAAGTCCCAGGCCTCGTTTCCGGAAGAAGGTTCTCGGGGCACTTGTTCCACGTCTGAAACACGGCAGTCTGCGGCGCAATTGTCGGATCGGACTCCACTTGGCGGAACAAAGCGATGGCGGCAGCGGTCCAAGCGAGACTGCCTCCAATATCGCAGTCCTTCCAACTCCCGTTGTAAAGGACTCCATAGTCGACATTACGTCTGTCCAGTTCAAATCTAAGCTCGTGAAGAGTTTCCTGCCACCCGTCGACTTGCAAAATCTCCGCATGGAAGAAATCCATAGGAAATCCAGCGTACTGCTCAAAGAGGTCAAGAAATTTAGGAATGTCGTCCGTCCACGGAACCGGCTCGATGTCACCTATCTGCAGCCCCGGAAACAATGCCTTAAGCTGCACCGCCCTGCTGGCAGCCTGCTGAGCAATCTGCTCGACCGTGTGGTTGCAGGTATTCGGGCCATTTGCTTGCACCCCGTGGTATAATGGCTGATCCATCGCAAGAAACGATATGGTCGCGCCTAGACTTTGCATTCTCGCAATGTTCCATGCAGTTTGGCCGCTATACCCTTCTACACCCCAACCACAATCCTGCGGACTTGCGGTTGGTAAAATTCCATCCTCAAGAGCGAGGGACACTCCGTTTTGCTTTGCCCATTGATAGACGGTCCGTTGCATTTCCGGAGGAGCCATTGCAAACTGGTTGTAGATCTTTAAAACTCTGACATACCTCGACGTTGTAGTCCAGTCATTGGTATTTGAAAAAAGATTCATATAATCGACGCTAGATCCGATCGCAAACTGCTTAACGGTCATGGGATCTTCTGCAGCTAACCAAATTACGGCAGACGAGGCCTGCCTTTCGCTAGCCGCCAGGATCGAAGCGACGAACAGTAGGACATGCAACGAACGACGGAACATCGGATCCTCTCGACAACTGAGCGGATCGAACGATGCGCGAACAGCATTAATTTCGAGTTGCCAAGCTTGGGAATGCGCCAATTTTCATAACTAGGACCGTCGTTACGACTCATTCATCATTTCTAATCCGCGCCGGATGCTAAAGGCCGCCTTATATAATATTGTTAAAGGATCATTTACTTATCATTTGGTGTCGTGGAAGATTTCTCTGGAGGAATCGGTTCCCACGCGACGCGCTGGGATTTGAAGCAGTTTTCCCCGGTGAAGGCGAGTTTAGGTGCGGGATCCGTTGAGCGATAAAGAATGTGCGAGTTGTGCTCAGCTGGTTATTTGACGCGGTCCCTCGACGCGGCCGCCAGCCCTGTGATCACTGACGCACGCTGGATGCAATCTTTTGGATTGCCCGCACCCTTGCGCCCTGGCGAGCCCTGCCCGAGAAACTCTGCAACTGGAACTCCACGCATCGGCAGTATCACCGCTGGACTACTAGGTTACGCACTCATAAAGGCCTAGCGTCGGCGCGGCTGTGGATGATCCAAGGTTGCGAGATGTGCGCCATGAAACCACGCCGGTAGGAGATCAGTGACTTCGAGTGGTCGATCATTCAGCCGCTGCTGCCGAACAAGCCGCGCGGGATTGCGCGGGTGGACGACCGCAAGGTGCTCAACGGCATTTTCTGGCAGTTGCGGACGGGTTCTCCGTGGGCAGACATCCCCGAGCGGTATGGTCCCCACACCACCTGCTACAACCGCTTCGTGCGCTGGCAGAAGGTCGGGGTCTGGGATCGGCTGTTCGCTGCCGTCTCGCGCGCCTACGACGGCGATCTGCAGATGGTCGACAGTTCCTCGATCCGCGTCCACCAGCACGCGGCCAGCGTCAAAAAGGGGGCACGTCGGTAGCCGCCGCTGAGCACATCGATGCTTCCCGATGCATGGGGCGCTCGCGCGGCGGACTGACGACCAAGATCCATGCCGTGGTGGATGCCAACGGCAACCCCATCACGCTCAAGTTGAGCGAGGGCCTGGCGCACGACGGTCGCAGCGCGGCCGACCTGCTCGGCACGCTCCAGGCGGGCCAGATATTGATCGCAGACAGGCGCTGCGACAGCAATGCTTTGCGTGCGATGATGGCCGAGCGGGGCGCCTGAGCCAATATCAGGCCCATGCCAAACTGGGTGAACGTGCCGGTTTTCAGTCCCCGGCTCTACGGCTACCGAAATCTTGTCAAGCACCTTTTCGGTGTATTCAAGCATTTCGGGTCGATCGCCGTCCGGTTCGCGAAATGTGATGCCAACTTTCTCGGCATTGTCAAACTCGCCGCAGCATGAATTTAAAGGCGGTTTATAAGTTGGTGACCTGGGGGTCCATGGGACCTCATGCTAGAGGCGATGGTCGACGGCAGCGGCAACGACGCGCTGCAGAATGGCGACAGTACCCCGGTCCGGGCACACCACCGTGCCGCCAGTACTCAGAACCGGGCTCATGGCCGTTTGCGAGGTGGCTTCACGGCCAGAAAACATGTCCGGCCCAATGCTGAGGCGTTTCAGTCGTGCTGATGCTGTCGCCGGGTGAGCCCCATGACTGCACCGCATTCGTAGCCCCCGATGCCGCGTGAGAGGCTAACCCGAACGTCAGTGTCGATCCGGGAACAAGGTTAGCGAGTTGAATCGGTTGTGATTTTGTCCGACGCGGAGGCGACGTCGATGCTTCGGGCATGTGGACGAGCGAAAATCGAGCGCGCTACGACCGTCGTGGCCTGCGCTATCCGAGTGACCTGACCGACGATGAGTGGGCGCTGATCGGTCCCCTGATCCCGCCGGCGAAGCGTGGCGGCAACAAGCGGACGGTGGAGGTGCGCGCGGTAGTGAATGGCGTGATGTATGTGCTGAGCACCGGCTGCCAGTGGGCGGCCTTGCCGAAGGATCTGCCGCCGCGCAGCACGGTGAACGACTACTTCCGGCGCTGGGAATGGGACGGCACGCTGGCGCGCATCCATCACGCGCTCTACGTCCAGTGCCGTGAACTGGCCGGGCGCGAGGCCAGCCCGACCGCGGCGATCGTCACGCGAAGTCGCGTGCCGGACATCGACAGCCAGAGCGTCAAGGGCGCGGAAAAAGGGGGCGCTCGGTCGATCCGCCCGGCTACGATGCCGGCAAGAAAATCAAGGGCAGGAAGCGGCATACCCTGGTCGACACGCAAGGCCTGCTGATGCAGGCGGTCGTCCATGCCGCCGACGTGCAGGACCGCGATGGCGGCGTGCTGCTGATGGGCACGCTGTTCGGCCTGTATCCTTTCCTGCTCAAGCTCTATGGCGACGCCGGCTACCAGGGGCCCAAGTTCCAGGATGGCCTGCAGGCGGTCTGCCGCATGGTAAACATCGAGATCGTCAAACGCTGCGACCTGCACAAGTTCGTCGTGCTACCCAAGCGCTGGATCGTCGAACGCACCATCGCCTGGCTCAACCGCTGCCGCAGATTGGCCAAGGACTGGGAGTGCCTCAACCGCTCCGCACTCGCATTCCTCCGATGGGCTTCCATCAGGCTCATGGTCAGAAAGCTCTGCCAAAACTCAAAATGATCCCGGATGGACTTCATGCTTGCCGGCAAGGTTCACGCCACACACGATACGCGGGCAAGCTACGCGCCCCGGTGCCCTCCGGGAGTTCCCAACCAACCGCAACCTCAACGTCCAATTCACCGTTAACCACTTCTTCTGAGCCATGAGCTATAAGACCGGGCGGTTCTTCAACTGGTTCTAAGAACGCAAGCGCCTCGCGACCAGATACGACCATACAGGCGATAGCTTCCTCGGTTTCGTCAAACTCACTTGTCCCAATCGAGATCTGGCTATGTTTTGTCCGCGCCGACTGGGTATCCACATATTCTTTAAATAGATGCGGTGTTGCCAGGAATTTGCTGTGGAGACGTCTAGCGGACGCTACAATCACGTCGCTTGGGAGACCCTATCGAGCACCCTGTCGAAGTATGATTACGCGAGCGGTCATAGCCAGAATTATGGTATCCATGACAAGTGATCTGTGCGTGATATAATAAAGATCGAACGAGAATTTTTTGCGAGCATCCTCGATAGATGCGCAGTACGGAAGAACTACCTGCGACAGACCCGTTATGCCCGGCCGCACGGCATGGCGGGAGTTAAAATTCGGAATCGTATCGCTAATATTCTGGACGAAGCATGGCCTCTCAGGACGAGGTCCGATGATGCTCATTTCTCCCTTAAGCACGTTGATTAGCTGCGGAAGTTCATCCAAACGAAATTGGCGGAGAAGTTTCCCTATGCGAGTCACACGCCTGTCGTTGATTTGCGCCCAGACCGGCCCATGCGGCTCAGCCCGGTCAATCATGCTCCGGAACTTGTACATTGTGAAGTGGCGGTTGTTGCGCCCGACGCGCTCTTGCCGATAAATGATCGGCCCGGGCGAATCCATCTTTATTGCAGCCGCCACCATCAAAATAATAGGGGATAGCAGGATAAGGGCCAGGATGGAGACGGACAAATCGAACAGGCGCCGCCAGAGATTCGTTTGAACTGGCTCTATCGCACTTCTTGAGAGACTACGGTCCTGCGCAGCTGTGTTCCCATAGTAGGGATTTAGGGGATTGATCAGTCCCGCGGCGATTGGTGCGATAGACATGTCACCTCCTAGGAAACTTCATGATCCACACCATGATAAACTGCCGTTCGTTGAGAATTTCCTAAATTTTGCGCCCCATGGATCTGGTCCATGGATCCTTTAATGGGTTGATGGAATAGACCTGTTGCGAAAGTCTGCTGCCGATAGGGTTTTGAGTGTCGGTCTGGCGGCCCGCGGCTGTCGTCCGCTGTTCAGACCAAGCTGAACCCTGCTTCGATGTTGACCAGTCCGGCGATGATGGAGGTTTTGGTGGGATGGGGCATTCCGCAGCGTTCCGGCTCACCGACGGGTCGCCATGTTCACCATCGACCACGGATCTTTGGCCGATGGTGAACACCCTTCCGGACTACCGGCCTGACTGGTCGATCTGCATCTAATTTTCACCCGCTAGCTTCAGTAACGATATCCATAGTGGTGGGAGGGCTGATGACGTTGAACGTCCCGGTGCAACTCGTAGCGATGGCCGTAGTGCCGTGGCGGCTCGTAGCGATGGCTGTATCGGTGCGGCGGACTGTAGTCCGCCCGCTGATGGCCATCGTCGTGGCGGAAACGCTGGTCATGGGGCGAACCAACGGTATGGATCGCGCGAGATGACGGCACATCACGAAAGTGTGCCGCGGTGGCGGTTGCAGCACCTGCAGTAAGCAGACCGAGACTGAATGCTGTAGCAACGAGAAGGCGGCGCATGGTGTCCTCCTTGGAACGACTGTCAACAAGCATGGGCAGCCACCAAGGCACCATCAGGGCTGAATTGGAGCGCCGGCGAGGCGCGCTCATATGTGAAGTTCGTATTCGACAAACACTTGAGCCAGAAGCACGCAAAAGCTGGTAGACGCTTCAGGAAATTGCTATTGGTTTGGTGTGGGCGTCAGAGAAAGCGCCACCGATTCAAGACATTAAAGTTTGTCAACATAGCAGCCCGGTTCGGGCTGGAGTTTCGATGTCCTACAATCCGCGATCCAAATCCCTAGCCCCGCACCCCGAAACCAACGACCTCGAACGCAACATGCGTCGAACATTAGGAGTTGGCACGTCCTCTGCCGGGCACCGGCGGCGGTTCGCCAAGGATGGCGAGATACCGGCAATAGTGTTGCGAGGACGCAGTGACGACAGCCGTGCAGCAGTCGAGGCCGCTGTTCAGTCGGAGCGCGAGGCCCGCAGCCACGTGGAGCGAAACCTGACCGCGGCACAGGCCACCATCCGTAACCTCCAGACCCAGCTTGCCCATATGGAAATGTCGTTGGCGGAGTTGCGGCAATTGGTCGATCGAGCCAGCGGGGAGAGGCAGTCGCTGGAGTTGGCCTTGGCTGCCGAAGGTAGCGCCCGTCAGGACGCTGAAGCGCGGCTGGAGAGGGAGATCGGTCGGCGCCAAACACTCGAACGTCGCGTTCGCAACTTCACCAAACCGGTCGTGCCTTCCGCTCGTTTGGCAGGAGAGCGGCCGCCTCGTGCGAAGGTGGCGCCTCAGCAGACGGAACAGCAGCCAGTCGATTGGTGGTCCAAGCACGAGAAGAAGTGACGCGCGGGGTCACCTCCCATGCGGGGTCATCTCCGGTGCAGCCAGCCTGCGACAAGGCTGTTCGCCACCGACCACCGACCGTTGATTGGTGGTGGACAGCCCTGGGCAGAAGACAGGGAGCACGGGTAGTCTCAAAGCAACCTCGGCGTCCATCGGTCACGCCAATGGAGCATCCTTCCCATGACAAGCATGCCCATCCCTGGGACCCGGACCGATGACGCATCGGAGAGCCAGCAGGAACAGGTGGTCGCTTTCATGCGGGATGCCATCCTTATCGATGCGACATCTCCGCTGCTGCGTGATGCCAAGCGCGAATATATCGACCTCTACATCGAGGGCGGCTGGACTGCTGTCGCGGCGACTGTCGGCGGCTTCGAGGACGCTCCCTTCACAATCCGTGGCATCGGCAAGTGGCTGGAGCAGTTGCGGCTCCGCCCTGACTTGATGCTGGTGCGGTCAACGGCGGATATCGAGCGAGCGAAGCGGGACGGAAAGCTCGGGATCATCATGCACCTTCAGGGCACTGACCCCATCGAGGAGTCGCTTGACCTGATCGACGCCTACAAGGCTTTGGGGGTGGGCGTGGTGCAGCTCACATACAATGTGCGCAATCGCGTAGGTGATGGCTCGGAGGAGCCGAGTAATGCAGGTCTCAGTAGGTTCGGGCGCAAGCTTGTTGAGCGGCTGAATGATGCCCGTCTGGTTGTCGACTGCGCCCACACCGGGCTCCGGACAAGCCTTGATGCAATCGAAACCTCAAGCCAGCCAGTGATCCTCTCGCACGCCAATGCCCGCGCCGTGCACCCCGTATCGCGCAACGCGCCCGATGAGTTGCTGCGTGCGGTCGCACAGAACCATGGTGTGATCGGCATCCTGGGCTTCCCGGCGATGGTTTCCTCGGACATCCAGCCAACGCTTGATCAGTATATCGCCCATATCGACCACACGGTGGAGCTGGCTGGCATCGACTGCGTCGGCATCGCTGTCGATTTTTTCCGCTGGCAGGCGCCCTTCGTTACCCCGCAGGCAGCCCAGCAAATGCGCGACGATATGGTGGCCCGCGGGCTGTGGGATCCGCAGACTTATCGGCACGCGCCGTTTCACTACCCAAAGGGGTTCGAGACGCCGGACAAGGTCGCGAACCTCGTCGCCGGCCTGATGCACCGCGGCTACACCGATGCGGATGTATACAAGATCATGGGCGGCAATTGGATGCGCATATATCGGCAGGTGTGGGACGAGCCACTAGCAGGCTGACCGCCCTGATGGGACCGATGCCCGCACTCTCGTCCAGCAGCAGCCGTTGTGCCAAGTTCCGGGCTGGACACACTGGATCTGACTGCTGGCAAGGCCGATGGCTCAACTGCTGCGATCCAGCCCCTACTGCCACTAAGATGTGCTTAGGAGGGCAAAAGAATGACCGATCGGGACACGCTCTTGGCGCTCAATCGCGACTACATCGCCTCGGTGCAGAACGCGGACGTGGCGCGGTTCGAGCATATCCTCGCCGACGACTTCATGTGCTCCAACCCAGACGGCACGCTGGTGGACCGTGCGAAGTTCCTTGCACAGACAGCAAAGCCGGTCACGATCAGCGGGCTGGAGGCGCACGACGTGGTCGTCCGCGTCCTGGGCGATGTGGCTATCATCCATGCCCGGACCGAGTACAAGACAGCGGAGAGGCACGTCCGCAACGGGCGCTATACCGATATCTGGGCGCGCCGCGGCGGCAAGTGGCTCGCGGTCGCGGCACACGTCACGCGGTAGGCGCCGAAGTGTCGATACAAGTCAATCGCGCGCCGGTCCTGACTCTCTGGGCCAGCGTAGTTGCCGAACGTCTCGGGCATCCGCCGGACTTGGCGCTGAGCCTTGCGAAGACCGTGGCCGGCACGTCAGCACGGGCCAAGGCTCGGCGGCTCGGCATCGCCGAGGAGGGCGACCAGGCAAAGGACCGGCACGACGCAGCGCCCCCGAAGCCGCAGGAGAGCACGCTGCTGCTCGGCCGGCAGATCCGACTCACGCACGACAAGAACGGCTTGGTGCTTGCTGACGTGGGTGGCAAGCCGACGCCGGCCGCGCCGGTCAAGGTTTACCTCCAGAGGGCGTTCGGTGAGCACCTCGCCGCGGTCCGCGAGGCCATGGACGAACTGGCGGCCCGCTATGACCCGCAGGAGCTGAACCGGATCGGGTTTCGGCTGTACGAAGAGTTCCAGCCCGAGGTGCCGCCCGATGCGAAGGGATGGGGTGCGAAGGGCGTGCTCGATCTCGAGAAGATCCGCGATGCCGGAGGCCAGTAAATTAGGCAGCGCAAATTCCACGCCCGCTTCACCGTAGTGCGTCAGATAAAAATCGCGCCCCCCAGATGTCGATCTCGTCCACATGCCTGATTACCGCCCAGGGCGAACCGGACAAGAGAAAAGCAGGTCCGTCGCACCTGCTTGACGCGGAAGGCAGCGCTGCGGGCACCCCCAGCAGTGGTCGCCACAGGGTCGCATGCTGGCGGATCCAGTCACCCGGCGCCGCCTGCCCCATCCAGCCGCGCTGGCCAGCTTGATCGCCGAACTGGTTGGCCGGGATGTAGACCAACACGGGTTCATCGTTCGGGATCGTCGAAATGGGCCGCCACGTGTGGGCCTCCCGCTGCGCCAGCATATCGGCGCAGGCATCATCGCCCGGCATGGCAAACGCAGCGGTTCCGCACCACCACCAAGCCCGCCAGCGCCATACGATCTGCGATGTGCTGCGCGCTCACCGTGGCCAAGTACAGGTCGGCACTTCGCGACAAGCTTCCGCAGCCCTGCTGGATGATCGCTGCGAGCAGCGCTACCAACTCGTCTTCAGGAACCGGGTGAGGTGGAGGTGTGCCGAACATCCCCGGACGCTAGCGAACCGCATCGAACGAATCAAGAACATCATCCGGCGGTAGCTTGGCAATGCGGCGTCTGATAGCGGCTTGTGCGAAGCTCCCTCGGAGGAGCGAACCGACCGATGTGCAATCTCTACTCGCTGACGCGCGGCCAGGCTGCCATCATCGAACTGACCAGGGCGATCCGCGATAGCACGGGCAACCTGCCCAGCCTGCCGAGTATCTATCCGGATTACCCGGCGCCCATTGTGCGCAACACACCCAACGGTCGCGAACTCGCTATGGCGAGGTGGGGCATGCCGACGCCCGCGAAGTTCCTCCCCGCGAGCGGGCGCGACCCCGGAGAGACCAATGTCAGGAACCTCAAATCGCCGCACTGGCGCCAGTGGCTCAAGCCGGAGAACCGTTGCCTCGTCCCTTGGACGTCGTTCGCCGAGCCCGAACGGCTGGCCACCGGCAAGAGCCAGAACGTGTGGTTCTCCATGGCCGAGGATCGACCGCTGTTCTGCTTCCCTGGGATCTACGTGAACGGCTGGACGTCCATCCGCAAGGTCAAGGACGGCGCAACCACCAACGATCTCTTTGCCTTCCTGACGACAGAGCCCAATGATGACATCCGTCCCTACCATCCGCGGGCCATGCCGGTTATCTTCCGGACCATCGAGGAATGCGATCGTTGGATGACTGCGCCGCTGGCCGAGGCACTGGAGCTTCAGCGGCCCTTGCCGGACGGCATACTTCAGATCGTGGCTCGCGGAACGCCGACGGATGGAGGCGCAGATGCTTTGTCGGTGCCGACGGCCGAACCTCCCCAAAGGCGTGGCCTGTCGCCATCCCAGTCAACCGGATAGCTGGAGGAGAAGATTGCCCCCGCCGGCGGATGGCCCAGGGTGCGCTGCGGATACTTCGCCATCATTCCTTCGAACTGCGCCTGCGCCCGGGCATTGTCTGCCAACTCGTCGATGCCCGGGATCACTCGGTTCTCCATCACGAAGCGCCCGTCGATCACCACGGTGGAGAAGTCCCGCCCGTGGCCGGTCAGCATCATGGTCTGAATCGGATCGATCACCTGGCTGGTGTGCGAGCGGTCGAGATCGAACACCGTGATGTCGGCCCGCGCCCCGGGCTCCAGCCGCCCCAGGTCCGGCCGGTGCAGCGCGTCCGCGCCGCCCGTCGTCGCCGCGTTGTAGTAGTCCTCGCTGCGCACGGCGTGCGGACCGCCCGCCATCACCCGCGCCAGGATCATGCCCAGCTGCATGTTCGCCACCAGATCGGGCGGTGAGGTGTCGGTCCCCAGACCGATCCTAAGCCCCATCGCCCGGTAGCGACCGAAATGATCGATCGCGTTGCCGCCACGGCCCGAGACCAGCGGGCAGTGCACGATGGATGCCCCGAAATCACGGATGATCTCCAGGTCCCGTCCCGGCCTGTCGATATGGCGGCTTCCCGACACATATATCCCGTGCGGCAGCAGCGTCCGCTCCGTCAGGTAGCCCAGACTTGCCATCCATTCGGGCGGGCTCATGCCGTGCTGCCGCAGCACCAGCTCGTACTCGATCATCGACTGGCAGGCGTGCTGGCGCACCGGCACGCCAAGCACTCGACCCGCCGCGGCGGTGCGCCGCAGGAGTGCCGGCGTGCAGGTCTCGATCCGGTCCGGCGCCAGCATGGTGCGCACCAGCCCGCCGGCCGTGTTCTCCATGCGCTCGCAGAAGCGGATCGCATCGGCCAGTTCCGCCAGCCCGCGCTCCTCGACGTAATGGGTGCCGATGGTTCCGTCCGCGTCGACCACCTGATTGCCGGTGCGGTAGGCCGGCCCGAGATAGACGCGCAGCCCCAGCGCCGCCGCCTCCTGCGCTGCGTCGGTGAACTCCGCCACTGTCTCGCCCCAGGCGCGGTAGAACAGGCTGGCGATCGGCAGCGCCGTGGTGATGCCGTTGCGGATGAGGCTGGCAAAGGCGTGGCGCTTCTGGAAGCGAAGCTCCTCGCGTGAATACATCTCCACGGGGCCGGCCGCGATGTAGTCGCGCGGCCACACCCGCCCTTTCTGCCAGCCCGGCTGGTTGTCATAGGCCAGGATCGTCGTGTCGAGGTCCGCCAGCGCATCCAGGTCCACGAAGCCTGGCCCGATCAGTGCAAGCCCGTAGTCAACACAGCGCGCGACCGGTCCGCCGAAGCCGCGCCCGACGAAGATGACCGTCCCGTCCGCGAACGCCACCTCGCCGTTCTCGATCAGCACGTGCCGCCCGCCGCGGTGCCCGATCACGAAGCGGGCGGTCATCAGGACGACCCCGCGCGGGCGGGGTGCCGCCTGCGGGAGGCTCATGGCGCTGGCCGCAGGCACATGCCATCCCGCGCCACCACCCTGCCGCGCTTGACGACCAGCCGTCGCGGCGGATGAGCCACCACCGCATGGGTGATCGTCTCGCCGTCCACCACGACAAGATCGCCTGCCTTGCCTACTGCAAGCCCATAGTCCGGGATGCGCATCACGTCCGCGCCGCCCCGGGTGCAGACGTGGAAGGCCAGGTCCACATCCTCGTCGCGGCGGAGATTGTTGCGCAGCCCCACCTGCATCGCCCGCTCCAACATGTCCGCGTTGCCATAGGGGCCCCAGGTGTCGCGGATACCATCGGAGCCGGAGCAAACCCGGATGCCCCGCGCCAGCAACGCCTTCACCGCCGGCACCGGCCGGCTAGGCGAGCCCGTGGTCATGATGCCGATGTCCAGTGCTGCGATCTCGTCGATCAGCGGGTCCACCAGCGTCCGGTCTGGCGAGCCCAGGCAGAAGGCGTGACTAATCACCACTTGCCCCAGCATCCCCAGCGCCCGCGTTCGCTCGAGGATCAGGTCCATCGAGAACGCGCCCATTTCGCCCGGTTCGTGCAGATGGATGTCGAGCGGCTTGCCGTGCTTCTGGCACAGCCCGAAAACGGCATCGAGTTGCCCCTTCGGGTCCCGGTCGATGCCGCACGGATCGATCCCGCCCACGATCTCGGCCCCGGCCGCCAGCGCCGCGTCCAGCAGTTCCAGCGTGCCGGGCCGTCGCATAAGTCCGGATTGTGGGAAGGCCACCAGTTCGATGTCCACGACCTCGCGCCAGGCATCGCGCGTGGCCATCACACCTTCGATCCCCCACAAGCCATGGTCGGTATCCACATCCACATGGCTGCGGATATGCGTCGAGCCGTGAGCGCAGGACAGCGCCGCCTGGCGCGCGCTCTGTCGCGCCGGGTCGATGTCCAGCGTTCGTTTCAGCGCCCGTTCGTTGTCGATCTTGTCCAGCAGCCCCGGGCCGGCCTGGTTGCGATGCCACCCCATGCCCCATAGCGACTTGTCCAGGTGTGTATGCGCCTCGACTAGCCCGGGAAGCACCAGCGCACCGCCCGCATCCTCCACCGGCACCCCGCCGGGCGCGGCAAGATTTGGCCCGATCGCAGCGATCGTGCCGTCGGCCACCAGGATGTCGGCCGCCGTGCCGCCCATCGGGCGGCAATTGCGGATCAGAAGGGACGCACCTGCCATCGGGATGTCCTCCACCGGCGATGCCGCCGGGTCACGGGGTTGGCCTCTCCGGGCGCCGGGAGAGGACCCCCATACTGACGCGGGCGCCTGCCGCCGCACAGACGTCCGCTGGCGAGCCGACACCACAGCAGCCGCATGGGCCGAAGCCAGCCTGATAGCACTGGGCGATGCGGCCGACCGTGAGCGCCACCAGCGCCTCCGCTACGACCGGTCGCCACCTCCTGGTCGCTCCCGTCTCCCTCGCGGCCGCCGCGATCGACATCGGCCGGCCCGCCGTCGTGCCGCGATGCGATCAACCTGGCTTCCGGCACTGACGGAGCCGCACTAGCGTGCCCGCATGGACCGGCTGACTTCACTTCGGCTTTTCCTGCGCACTCTCGATCGCGGCGGCATCGCGGCGGCGGGACGCTCGCTCGGCTTGTCGCCGACGGCGGCGTCGCGGGCGCTGCGCGTTTTGGAAGACGACCTCGCATTGCGGCTTTTTGACCGCACGACACGCCATGTCGCGCCGACCGAGGCCGGTCGGCGTCTGGCCGCCCGCATCGCGCCGCTGCTCGACGGCCTTAACGCCGCCATGGTCGAGGCGCGGGAGATGCACGAGCAAGCAACCGGCACGTTGCGCATCGTCGCCCGGCGGTCCTACGCACTGCGCCATGTGGTACCGCATCTCGCCAGTTTCCGCACGGCGCATCCGCGGGTGGAGATCGATCTCGCATTGACGGAACAGACCGGTCTGGTGCCGGCGCATGGGGTGGACGTCGTGATCCGCCTCGGTCTGCCGGCCGGCAAGTCCTTCATCGGGCATCCACTGGCTTCGGGCCGGCGTCTTCTCTGTGCCAGCCCCGGCTACATCGCGCGCCACGGCGCCCCGGCCACGCCCGACGCCGTCCTCCAGCACCCCTGCCTGACCTATCGCGAGGAGGAGGAAGCGCCGGTCTGGGTCTTCGCCACGGCGTCCGGCGGGCGGCAGGAGATCGCGGTTAACGGGCCGTTCCGCTCCAACAGCGGAGAGGCGCTGCGCCTGGCCGCACTGGACGGCATGGGCCTGGTGCTGCTGCCCGAATGGATGGTCGGCGAGGACGTCGCAGCCGGCCACCTGACAGCGCTGCTGGCGGGGCTGCCCGCCTGGCCGGAACGCTACCAGGCCGAGATCCACGCCGTGCATGCCCGCGCTGATCGGCTTCCCGCCAAGATCGCCGCCTTCGTTGCCCATCTGCTCGCGAAGGTCGATCCGGCGGCCTGACGGCTTCGCCCATTCTGCCGATTAACAGCAGAGTGTTTCACGAAAATACCGTCTAGCGCCTGGATGGGCCGACGCGCCATGGTGCGGGACGGAGGAAACAACCCATGTTCGAGACAATACCGCTCACCCCCATCTTCGGCGCCCGGATCACGGGCCTCGACATCGCCCGCGGCGTGAACGCGACAACGATGGCCGCGCTGCGTGATGCGCTCGACCGCTTCTCGGTGCTGGTCTTCCCGGACCAGCGCATCGACGACGCGGCGCAGATCGCCTTCAGCGAGGGCTTCGGGCCGCTGGAGCGTACCCGCCCTGGCGCGCCCGGGGCGGGCAGCGCGGTGATCATTCTGTCGAACATCGGCCCGGCCGGCGAGATCGCGCCGCCAACCGACAAGCAGGTGCTGAACAACAAGGCAAACCGCGTCTGGCACCATGATTCGTCGTTCAAGCCGATGCCAGCACGGGCCTCGCTGCTTTCGGCGCGGGAAATTCCCTCGGCGGGCGGAGACACCGAATTCGCCTCCATGCGCGCGGCATTCGCGGCACTCGATCCGGCCGAACAGGCGGCCTTGCGAGGCCGCGTCGCCATTCATGACTTTGGGTGGTCGCGCACCCGGGTCGAAGCCGCGCTGGTGACTGAGGCGGAACGCAACCAGCTCCCGCCAGTGCGCCAAGCCCTGGTCGTGGAGGAGAATCCGCATGGCCCGGCGCTGTATCTCGGCGCCCATGCGCGCAGCATTGAGGGCATGGACGAAGCGCAGTCCCGCCGGCTGATCGAGAGGCTGATGGAACTGGCGACGCAGCCCGCCTTCACCTATGCGCATCGTTGGCGGCCGCATGACCTGTTGATGTGGGACAATCGGGCCGTGCTGCACCGCGCCACCCCCTTCGCGACGACGACAGAACGTCGCCACATGGTGCGCACCACTGTCGCAGGCGCCGCGACGACGCTTGCCGCCGCCGCGTGAGCGCCGACCCCTTCGGGGGTGAATGGGACCACATCGTCGTCGGCGCGGGCAGTCGATGCTGCTGAGCGGCATCGGCGACACCTTCGTCACCACCATCTATGTCAGCCGCAGCGGCCCCAGCACAATCACGGCGACGTCGCTCTCGGCAGCTGGTAATTCGACGCCGGGCAAGGCCTACACCGGCACCGGCACCGGCTGCGGCCGCGGGACAGGTGCTGCGCGCGGCGGTCGCACGGCCCCGTTACAGCCAGTCACATCAACCTTCAACTCCCGCCATCGCCGCGCGGCACCCACCCCCATCGCCGGGGGTGCCCCATCGCGCCCGGCAGTCAAATCATGCCGCCAAGGCCAACCCTCGTGCATAATCCGCGCTAGGCGGCTTGCCGGCGGGGCGCATCGTGGATCGCTTTCCGGCCTTGCCGGAATGGAGGTAGGCCCGCTGGCCCTGACACTGCGACGGAACCGCTCAGGGTCACCGCCTACGGCGCTGCCATCGCTATTGTCGTTCTGAGCGCGGCGGCAGGGCGCCGAAGCTGGCGGCGACCGCGGCCACGGCGCGCTCGGGCGTGACGTCGCCAACGATAGTGATCTCTACCGGGCCGCGGGCGAAGGCAGGGCCGACCAGGGCGGCGAGGTCCCCGGGCTGCACCGCGTCCAGCTCGGCCATGCTCGGCACCGCCTGCCAGCGCTGGTCGCCAGCGTGCAGTGCCGCCGGGGCGTCGCGGCCGAGCACGCCGGAGGCAGTGGCGCCGAACTGCGGCAGAGCGTTGCGCACCGCCGCCATCATGCGCGTGAACGCCGGCGCGCGCAGGCCGGGGCGGTCCATATAGGCCAGCAACAGCTGCAACTGGCGGTCCAGATCGGCGGGGCGAGTGGTGCCGGACAGCACGAAGGCGCTGTCATCGAGCGACAGGGACATCCCCACGCGGTTGCCGGCGGTCAGCGTCTCGATCTGCTCGTAGGTCAGCTCCTCCGTGCCGCCGCGGCGGAGCAGGGGGACGGAGCCGGCCATCCAGGCCGATTTCGCCTGCGCCACCGCCATGCCCTGGCGGCCGTAGCCGACGCGGATCTGCACGCGGATCTCGTCCTTGGCGAAGTCGGTGGGCTTGGCCATCAGCCGCACGCCGTTGGCGAAGCGCACCTCCGTCACGCCGAGCCCGTCTAGGTCGTGACGCTCGGCCACGGTGCCGGGCGTCGCGGCAGGGGCATAGGGCCAGGTGGCCGCCTCATTCTGCGCCGCGCCGGCGAGCTTCTGCGCGAGGGATACGGACAGGGTGGCCTGTACCGCGGCGTCACCGCCCGGCACGGGGGCGGGGCCGGCGACGAAGACCAGCGGGCCGGAGCCCGAGACAGGCGGCGCAGCGCGTCATCCACGTCCGCCTTGGTCAATGCGACCAGGATGGTGTCGACCTCCGCCTGTTCCTGCACGGGGTCGGCATAGACCTCATCGTCGTTGGCAGCGCGGACAATGGCGTTGGCGATGCGGTCGGACGTCCTGGTGGCCGCACCCTCGGCGGCGGTGCTCATTATGGTGCGCGTTTCCGTCGCCGCGCGGGCGATCTCCTCGGGACGGACGCCGAGCTCGTCGAGCTGGCGCACCACGGTGATCGCCGCCTGCATCGCCGGGATCCAGCCGCCCGGCTTGGGCTGAAGGTTGATGCGGGTGAGTGCCGCCGAGCGGATGATGTTGCCCGAGCCGCCCTGGGCGGTGATCAGAGGGGCGTCGGCGCCCTCCTCCAGCCGGTCGAGCCGGCGGTTGAGCACGGAGATCGCGATCACGTCGGCGATGTCGCGCTTGCCGCGGGCGATGGTGTCGGCGGCGGGGTCGTAGGGCCGAACCCAGGTCAGCGACAGCGAGGGCGGCAGGGCCGGCTCGACCATGCTGCGCACGGTGGCGCTGCGGCGCAGGATGGGGCCGAGCGCCGGATCGGCGTCGGCCGGCTGCTTGGCGGCCCAGTCGCCGAATTTTGCGCGGATTGCCCGTTCCATCTCCGCCACGTCGATATTGCCGACCGCGACGAGCACGGCGTTGTCTGGGCGGTATTCCCGCTCGTAGAACTCCCGCAAGACCGCGGCGGGCGCGGTGCGGATGATGTCCGCCAGGCCGATCGGCATGCGGCTCGCGACGCGCTGGCCTTCGAGCTGGAACGTCGTCTCGGCTAGGGTTTCGCGATAGCCAGGCGTGTCGCGCACGCGCAGTTCCGACAGAATCACGCCGCGCTCGGCATCCAGTTCCTTCGGGTCGAGAGTGAGTTCGCCGGCAATTTCGCGCAGCAGCATCAGCCCGGTGTCGAGCGTGGCCTGGTCGGATTTCGGCAGGTCGAACTTATAGACGGTCTGGTCGATGCCAGTGTGGGCGTTGGTGTCGGCACCGAAGGCGAGGCCGAGGCGTTGCAGGATGCGGACCATGTCGCCCGAGGGGACATGGGTGGAGCCGCGAAAGGCCATATGTTCGAGGAAATGGGCGAGGCCCTGCTGATCGTCGTGCTCCTCCAGCGAGCCAGAGCCGATCAGTAGGCGCAGCGAAGTGTGGTCCTGCGGCGTGGTGTTGTGGCGGATGGCGTAGCGCATGCCGTTGGGGAGCGTGCCGAAGCGGATGGCGGGGTCGGGCTTGCGGTCGGAAGAGTCCTGCGCCCAGTGGCCGGGGCGCTTGACCATGTCCTGCGCGTGGGCGCCGGCGAGGCCCAACACCAGAGGGAGGGCGAGGATCAGCGCCAGGGCGCGCCGCGTTAGCAGGGACGTCATGGTCGCCTCTTTGTTGCGTCAGAAATGGATGGTGATGGGCGGTCGGAAGCGCTGCAAGGAAGATTCACAAGGAGGCCGTTATCTTCATCCTCACCGACGTGGTCCAAACTCACGCACCGCTCGGCGGGCCCCATCGGTGGCCGGGAGGCACAGAGAGTTTTCGATCCCAGTTCCCTATCCTACTCCAATGACCACCACCCCACCCTTCTCTCCAAGCTGATATGGCACGTAGAACCTTAAGACATTTGGGCGTTTTTCGCGTGGGGTTGGGGGTGGCTTGGGCGCCAGAGCCCCGTTCTCGCTCTCCGGACGGGCATTTCTCTCCGAAGCTTGGGGGTAGGCGGATTTACACCCAAGGTAACCGGGGCAAAACCCCGGGCGGATGTTCGATTTTGCTTCCCCCGACGCGGACGGGAACTGATTCGCTTGGCATGTCACCGCCCACTGATTGTCGGGTCTGTCGCACGCCGAGCTGGAAGCTCTGGTGGTTCGGCTGCTGGGCGAGGTGTCGGAGCTGAAGCAACTGGTGGCGGCACAGCGCGATGAGATCGCGTGGCTGAAGGGCCTCAAGGGTCGCCCATCGATCAAGCCGAGCGGCATGGAGAAGGCCACCGAGCCGAAGCCGGCGGCACGCCGGGCAAGCGCCGCGGCCGCGGCAAGGTGACACCGGGGGTCCATCGAGGACCGGGTGCTGCGGGCGGCGCGTCCGCCGGGTTCGCGGTTCAAGGGCTACGAGACGTATCGGGTGCAGGACCTGGTGCTGCGGCACGGGCGATCCGCTACCGCCGCGAGCGCTGGCTGACGCCGCGAAGGCGAGACCATCGTGGCGCCGCTGCCGCAGTGGCATCAGCGGCCATTTCGGGCCGGAGCTGCGCCGCTTCGTGCTGATGCAGTACCACCAGGGCCAGGTGACCGTGGAGCGTTTGGTCACACAGCTTCAGGCGATCGGCGTCGGTATCTCCAAGCGGCAGGTCATGCGCCTGCTGATCGAGGGCCAGGATGGCTTCCTGGTGGAGAGCTGCGAGGTGCTGCGTGCCGGACTGGCACAGCGCGCCTGGGTCAGCGTCGACGACACCGGCGCGCGCCATGGCGGCGCCAATGGCTTCTGCACGCAGATCGGCAACGACAGGTTCGCCTGGTTCGGCACACGCGCGAGCAAGAGCCGCCTGAACTTTCTCGACCTGCTGCGTGCCGGCCACACCGATTACGTGATCAACGACGCGGCGCTGGACTATATGCGTGACCGTGCCCTGGCCGGACCGCTCATCCAGCGACTGGCCCGGGCAGCGGCAGCTTCGCCGATCAGACCGCCTGGATGCCCATCTTGAGCAGCTCGGCATGACCGGTCTGCCGGTGACGCCCGATCCGGTGCGCATCGCCACAGAAGCTGCGCTGTGGGGCGCGGTGAGCGCACACGGGTTTCTCGGCGAGGCGGTCATAGTCAGCGACGATGCCGGGCAGTTCAACATCGGCCAGCATGCGCTGTGCTGGATCCACGCCGAACGCCTGGTGCACAAGCTGGAGACCTTTACCGACCAGCAGCGTGCCGCCCAGCAGCATATCCGCGGGCTGATCTGGTGGTACTACGCCGACCTGAAGCTCTACCGGCGTGAACCGACGCCCGCCGCCGCACGTGAAATGCGGGCGCGGTTCGACCGCATCTTCCACCGCCGTACCGGCTTCGCCACTCTGGACCGCCTGCTCCAGCGGCTGCACGCCAACAAGGCCGAGTTACTGATGGTGCTCGACCATCCCGAGATCCCGCTGCACACCAACGGTTCGGAAAACGACATCCGCTGTCAGGTGACAAAGCGCAAAATCAGCGGCGGAACCCACAGCGATATCGGCCGAGACTGCCGCGACGCTTTCCTCGGGCTACGCCAGACCTGCACCAAGCTCGGCATCGCATTGTGGGACTATCTCGCGGACCGCATCGGCGGGATCATAGCTCCCTCTATCCCGGCCCTCCCGGACCTCATCAGAACCCGCTCGCGCGCCGCTTGAACCACATTGCCCGCGGTTTTGCCCCGGCTACCACCCAAGGTTGTAAGGCACTGATATTATGCGTATGTGGGCCTCCAGGCTCAACATCGAGTTCGTGTTTCGTTCGCTGGGGCAGAGTCCCGCACGAACTCCTGTTCTCTCTACAACCCATGACCTTTTCCCCCCTGAACTCGGTCCGGTTTGGATGAGAGAGTTGGCCTTCTGTGAAGGAGGCGATGGGTATGAGGAAGCGGCATACGGCGGAGCAGATCATTGGGCTGCTGCGGCAGGGGGAAGTTGAGCTGGCGCAGGGCCGTTCGGTGGGCGAGATCTGCCGCGGGCTTGTGATGCTTGCGTCCCATGCGATCCTCCTCGGGCAATCTTGCCCCATTGCGGGTGGATCACTTCAAGGGGGGCAGACCACAGACCGTGCTGCCCTCGGCCGAGACCGCCGCGATGCTGTTCTGGGCGCTGCTCGCCTCGGGCCAAATCACCATGCGCAAGGTCGATGGCTGGCAGTCCCTCGGCCAGCCGATTGCCACCGGCACGATTGACCTCGCCGCCTGAACCGATACTTTCACCTCGCTGGAGGCAACGCGCACGATTTCCAACAGCCTTCGCGACGCCACCCCTTGCAATGGCGAATACTTCTGCCAACCGAACTCCTCAGGAATCCCGCGGACACCCGCGTTGTTCACGGCCGACTTGCTACAATGCCACCACGCCAATATCGTGTGTCTCACGCTAAAGGAGGCGGGAATGGGCCGTCGATTGTCGGATGAGCGTCGCAGCCGCGTGGTGGCGGACTTGGCTGGCCGACTTCAGCGTGTGCTGCCGCGCATCGCCACTCCTAGTCCAAGCGCCACAGAGATGGTCGCACGGACCCTACAGTTGATTCTCAAGGACGGTGCGGTACCGCTGGTCGACCCCGTTGATGGTTTAATGCTGGAGGCCGTAGACGCCTTTGATATAGCGCGTGGGCCAGAAGCGCCTCCCGATGCAATGGTCGCTTGGGTGGACCGGTATCTCGATCCGGCAAGCGCAACCAGCCTAACTGGCGCAAAAGGGTTGTGGACGCGCGCTGTGAATCTCGAGCGTGACCGCGCGCGTCGTGCGGCGAGCCAAGCTATCGGCGTGCCGGCGCGGATTACCTTGGCCCCGAAACACCGTCATCAGCTGAATGAGCTTCAGCAGAAGCACCCCGGGGAGCCGCCCGCCCGCCTCGCTGGTCTCGCCATCGAACAGCAGCATCATCGGGCGACCGTACCGAAAGCCAGAGCGGTCCTCGCTGACCCAACCGAAGCTCGACCTATAGATTATTGTTAGAGTACCAATTCACATATCGTGAGCCCCACGATATTTGCTGGCTGTCGCCAGATCTGCGGCGGCGTTCTCTCGCACCCCGAAGCCGCCCATGCTCCTCCAGAGTCGCACATCTACGATGCTGGTGGACGAGCCAATGGGAATTGGAGGCAAGAGGAAATTAGCGAACCCACCGAAATTTTTCTTCCTGTAATTCAAACAGTTAGGCCCTGACGAACTTCAGAGTTCGTCAGTCGTGACGCCGTCGCCCAAGGGGCGGCGGCGCATTCCGAGTTCCGCCAAACAGGTCGTGACGGAACCTTTCCTGGATGCGCTCGCCAGGATCACCTCCGTCTGCTCTGACTGTTGCCGGCACCTCCCCGAAGGTGTCGCGCCGATCGACGGCGGTGCCTTTGCCCGCTGGTCCACAGCCCTTCCCCCAAGCACCGCTCGTCGATCTGGCGCGTGCCTTGGGCAGGCAGGCGGCCGCCGAACTGTGGGCAGCGCAGGTTGAACCCACCACGCCCAAGGAAACCTGATCATGCCCCCGACGTCGCTTGCCTCATCCACCCGCCCCAAGCTGGTGCCGATGCTCTCTCTCAAGCAATTCGCCGATCTGGTCGGCGTCTCGACCAAGACCGTCGGGCGCTGGGTCAAGAGTGGCGACCTGCGCACCCATCGTCTCGGGCGGCAGTTGCGCGTCGACGAAGATGACGCCCGCATCTTCATCGCGCTGCGCCGCCGCTAGGTCTACTGGAGGCGCGTCATGTCACTGTTTGTCCACATGGAATTTTCAGCGCGGTCGAACTCAGGGTTGGGAATGTCATCCGTTTCCGACCTGGAGAAATGCCGAATGTCCATTCCTGTCCGTCTCCGTCCAAGGAAGTCCGCTTCCGTCCCGGTTCAGTTGAGCCTGATGCTCGTCGATGTGGCGATGCCATTGCCGTTGATCGTCAAACCTGCCGACAGTGCCGCTACGATCACCACCACGCTGGGCGCGTCCATGGAGCCCGTCGCGGCGCCGGTCAGCGAGACCATCACCAACACCATTGCTGACGTTGAGCCCGTGCTGGCCGTGCGTGCTGTCGCCAGCGGCGCGACTGCGGTGACCGCGGACTGTCGTTCCCCCGACGTTGATAGCCCAGAGAACTCTTGCCGACATCCTGGCACTGTTGGGAGGCCAGCGGTCGCGGTCGCGCAAGCAGGCCGACATGCGGTCCGCGCTGCGCACCCTGGCTCGGGTGCTCGACCGGCCATTGGACGCGATTGCGGCCAACCCCGCGATCCTCCGCCCCCTCATCGCCGACGCCACCCCAAGTCTCTGCCGGCCTGACCCAGGCGCGGTGGGCACGGGTCCGCAGCCTCCTCATCACAGCGTTGAACGACTGCGGCATCCGTGTCATGCGCGGCCGGGCCGCCGAGGGCTTGAGTGGCTCCTGGCAAACGCTATGCACCGCCCTTCCGGGCAAGCACTACCTGACCGGTCTATCCCGCTTCATGAGCTTCTGCAGCCAGGCAGGGATCGAGCCCGCGGAGGTCGACGCGAGTGTGTTGGCGCGGTTCCAGGCGTCCCTGCTCGGCAACAGCCTTCACGCCACCCCCGACTCCGTCTACCGCACCACCGTCCGGCTCTGGCACGACGCCACGACGCAGCTGTCGTGCTTGCCGGACGTGGCCGTCACCTTGCCGCCCGACCCGCGTCGCTACGCACTGCCGTGGGATCACTTCCCGGACAGCTTCCGTGCCGATACCGAGGCCTTTCTGGCCCATTCCGGCAACCAGGACCCACTCGCCGACAACTACGCCCCCTCCGTCAAGCCGAGCACCGTCGCGATGCGACGCAAACAGATCCTCCAGTTGGCCAGCGCCCTCGTCGCCTCCGGGAAGGAGCCGGCGTATGTAATTTCCCTCGCCGTGCTGGTGCACCCCTGCAATGCGCAAGCGGCGCTCCGGCATCTGCTGAATCGCAAGAATGGTGCGATCACCCCCTTTATCGGCCAGCAAGCCCAATTGCTGCGCACTATCGCCCGCCACTGGGTCAAGGCCTCGCCGGAAGTTGTCGAGGCGTTGCGGAAATACGTCGCCGGACTGACCATCAAGAGCCGGACAATGGGCGAGCGAAGCCGCCGCAAGATGCGCCAATTCACGCTACCCGGTAACATCGATGCCATCCTGTCGCTGCCGCACCGGGTGCTAGAGCAGGTTCGAGGCAAAGACACCGGCAGCCGGAAGGACGCGCTGCGGCTGTTGTTGGGGCTGGCCGTAGAGTTCCTGATCGTCTCGGCCATCAGGATCGACAACGTGACCGCGCTGGATATCAAGCAGCACTTCATCGAGTTTCGCCGCGGGCGAACGCGCGTTCGGCACCTTGTGCTGCCGGCCCACATGTCCAAGACATCATCGCCGTTCGAAATGCAGCTGCCTCATCGGACCGGTGTCCTGCTGGACGCCTACCTTGCAACCTTCCGGCCCCGCATCTGTACCGAACCGGCGCAATGGCTGTTTCCGTCCGATTCTGGCGAACGGCGCAGCACCATGGCCTTCTCCCGCGCGATCTCTAATTTTATCGCGCACGAGACCGGCATCGACATGACACCCCAGTTGTTCCGCCAGTTAATGGTCAAGATCTACCTCGATGCGCACCCCCACGACATCGAATCGCCCCGCCAGATGCTCACCCACAGCTCGGCCGATACCACCCGGCGCTCCTATGCGGAACAGCGGACTGAGGAGGCATTCCGCCGATATGACGAGACCTTGAAAAATCGCCTTGAGCGGGCCGCGGCAGCCCTACCGAAGCACGACGCCCGCAACCTGAAAGACCACACATGACCCCCTCGAGCATGACTTCGCACCGCCGCGTCCCGCTTGGTCAGTGGCCACAGATCGACCGGGAGAGGTGGCTCGCCGCCCAACAGGTGGCCGACCCCCTGGACCCCAGCATCGGTCTTGCCAGCCGTTGGAAGGCTTCGACGCGCAACATGATCGAGACGGGCTACGGCTGGTGGCTCGGATATCTCGAGTGTACCGCCCAGTGGGATCCCGCTTTAGACCCGGGCGACCGCGCTTCTCCGCCGCGTATCAAAGACTACCTGGCCATGCTGCAGGCGACGGGGTTGGCGCCCTATACGGTCGCCGGCCGCATGCAGCAGCTTGGCAACGCCTTGCGTACCATCGTCCCGGACCACGACTGGTCGAAGATCCTGCGTGCGGCCTCTCGCATCCACGCCCGCGCAACACCGTTGCGCGACAAGCGAAAGAACATGCGGCCACCCGAGGAGATCCTGCTCCTTGCCTCCGCCATGATGCACGCTGCAGAGAACGACCCCTTCCGCACCGGTCGCGAACGCGCCTCGTTGTTCCGGGACGGGCTGATCCTGGGTTTGCTCGTCCACCGCGCGCCTCGCGCGGCCAACCTCACCGAAATCTTGATTGGTTCCCACCTCATCCGTCGTGGCGATACGTGGTGGCTGTGCTTCCATGAGGGCAAGTCAGCCAACGCCGCCCCGTGGGAGTGTCCGTGGCCAGAGGAATTGGCGGTCGCCTTGGAGCGCTACCTCGACGTCCACCGCAAGGTCCTGCTCAAGAGTGCGCACCGCGGATGCAAGCCGACGCAAGCACTGTGGATATCCAAGCGCGGCACCGACATGACGCAGGCGGCGATCGATGCCCAGGTGCGCTCGCGCACCAAGGAGAAGTTTGGCCTCGCAATCAACCTGCACCGCTTCCGCCACATCGCCGCGACCACGATCGCCACTGACACGCCGGAGCACGTTGGTGACATCCAGGGGGCCCTGTGGCATTCCTCGATGCACCCGTCCGAGAAGTACTACAATCTGGCAGGCCAGCTTGATGCCGGCCGCCGGGTACGATGCGGTGCTCGAGGCGAGGAGGATCGGCAAGTGAGCAACGTAAGCTACCATTACCGCCTTGGCGCCGGCACGTCGGATCCGATGACCATGACGTATCAGGCCACTGGCGGGCCCGCTCGATGCTGCCGCCATGTTGGTCGCGCTGTCATGATCAAGGACATTTTCACTGCCCAGCCGATCCTCCCGGCGCTGACGAAGGTGAAGTCCTGATGCGTGCTGTCCTCTACGCCCGCTACTCATCTGATCTGCAGAACGCCGCCTCGATCGACGATCAGGAACGAATCTGCCGGCAACGCGCCGAACGCGAGGGCTGGCTGGTCGTCGAGATGTTCTCCGACCACGCCATCTCGGGCTCCACCATGCTGCGGCCCGGCTACCAGGCCCTGCTGGCCCGCCTGCGTCAGGGCGGGATCGGCATCGTCCTCGCCGAAAGCCTTGATCGCATCTCGCGCGACCAGGAGCACATCGCGGCGTTCTACAAGCAGGCCAGCTTCGGCGGTGCGCGCATCATCACCCTGGCCGAGGGCGAGATCGGTGACCTGCACATCGGCCTCAAGGGCGCGATGGGGGCGATCTACCTCAAGGACCTCGCCGCCAAGACCCATCGTGGCCTGGCGGGCCGCATCGAGAAGGGCCGCAGCATCGGCGCGCCCGCCTATGGCTATCGCGTCGTGCGCCGTCTCAAAGCCGACGGCGAGCCGGACCGCGGCCTACGCGAGATCAATCCTGACCAGGCGCTCATCGTGCGGCGGATCTTCGCCGACTACCTCGCCGGCAAGTCGCCGCGCGCCATCGCCCGCGCCCTCAACCAGGAGGGCATCCCCGGCCCCACCGGCGGCATCTGGTACGACACCGCCATCCGCGGCCGCGCCGCACGTCACGATGGTCTGCTGCGCAACTCGCTCTATGTCGGCCGCCTCGTCTGGAACCGCCTCGCAAGCGCCAAGAATCCTATCGACGGCCAACGCGTCCGCCGCGCCAATGCCGCCGACGCGCTGGTCGAGCACGAAGTGCCGGAACTCGCCATCGTTGAGCCCATCGTGTGGCATGCCGCCCAGGAGCGGCTGGCCCGCGAGGCCGCTCCCCCGGTGGCTGAAGAGACGGACGCCCCCGCCGATAGCCCGACCTCCGGCCCCTTCTGGGAGCGCCGCCGGGCACGTCATCTGCTCTCGGGCAAGGTGGTGTGCGGTCTGTGCGGCAGCCGGTTCCATCCCGTCGGCAAGCATTATCTCGCCTGTCGCGCCGGCTCGCTGCGCGCCTGCACCAACCCTGCCCGGCCTAGCCGCCCCGCCCTCGAGGCCCAGGTCGCCGCCGCCCTGGCGCACCGGCTGATGGACCCCGTCCTGACCGCGGAATTCTCCGCCGCTTTTACACAGAGCTGGCGCCAGCTCACCGCCGAGGCGGAGGGACACCACGAGCACCATCGCCGCGAGCTCCAGCAGGTCGAACGCAAGATCGCCAACCTGGTCGACGCCCTCGCCGACGGCCTGCGCACCCCGGACATCCGCCAGCGCCTCGCCGACCTGGAGAGCCGCCGCTCGGAGCTGCTCGAAGCCAGCAAGGCCCCTCCCAGCGTCGTGCCCCTGATGCCGCCCAACCTCGCCGAGGTCTACCGTGCGCGACTGGCCACCCTGCAGCGCGAGCTGGCGGGGCCGGACAATAGCGAAGCGCGCGAGGCAGCCCGCGCCCTGATCGACAAGGTTGTCGTCACGCCGGGCGGGACCCGGACAGACCCCGACGTCGAGCTCGTGGGCAATCTCGCCGGTATGTTACGCATCGGCGGGCTGACAACTCGAACCAAGGAATCCTCCGCCCTCGCTGAACAGGTTCTCGGCATGTTCCAGAGTTCGGTAAAAGGGGAGCCAGGGGCTTTGCCCCTTGACCCCAGCAAAGGCGGAGCCTTTGCAAACCGTCCGTTTCGGCGCTGCTCCACCCGCCACTTCCAGAAATCGCCGCCCCCGGGCGGCGCGAGAAATCAGTTCTCCACGCGCCACCTCCAGAAATCGCCGCCCCCGGGCGGCGCGAGAAATCAGTTCTCCACGCGCCACTTCCAGAAATCGCCGCCCCCGGGCGGCGCGAGAAATCAGTTCTCCACGCGCCACTTCCAGAAATCGCCGCCCTCGCGGGTCATGAAGTTCGACAGCACCATCCGGTGCACCTCGCTCGCCCCGTCCACCAGCCGCGCCTGCCGCGCGTAGCGGTAGATCCACTCGATCACCGTATCCTTCGAATAGCCCCGCGCGCCCAGCAACTGCAGCGCCGTGTCCGCCGCCTTGTGCAGCGCGTCGGCCACCACGACCTTGGCCATAGACACTTCCTTGCGCGCGAAATCGCCCTGGTCCAGCGTCCACGCCGCCTTCATCGTCAGCAGCCGCCCGATCTCGATCTCCATCGCCGCCTGGCCGATCAACGTCTGCACGCTCTCATGGTCGATCAGCCGCCCGCCGAAGCTGCGCCGCTTCTGCACGTATTCCATCGCCACCTCGATCGAGCGGCGCGCCAGCCCTGTCCACCGCATGCAGTGCGTCAGCCGCGCCGGCCCCAGCCGGATCTGCGTCAGCTTCAGCCCGTCGCCCACCTCCATCAGCCGGTTCTCGTCCGGAATCTCCAGCCCGTCGAACTCGATCTCGCAATGCCCGCCATGCTCCTCCGGCCCCATGATCGGAATGCGCCGCACGATCCGCCAGCCCGGCTGGTCCGCATGGAACAGGAACGCCGTCAGCCCCTTGCGCTCATCGGGCGACGTGCGGGCGATCACGATGAAGTGCTTGGCCGTCTCCGCCCCGGTGATGAACCATTTCCTGCCATGGATCTTCCAGCCCGAATTGGTCCGCGTCGCCTCGGTGTTGGTCAGCGACGGGTCCGAACCGCAGCCGCCGCCATCCTCGTCCATCGGCTCGGTCATGATGAAGCTGCTGTTCACCGCGCCGTCGATCACCGGCTGCAGCCACCAGTCCTGCTGCGCCTTGGTGGCCACCTGCGCCATCACCCGCATGTTGCCGTCGTCCGGCGCCGAGCAGTTGAAGCACACCGGCCCGAAGATCGAACGGTTCATCTCCTCGTACAGCACCGCCTGCTCGGCCATCTTCATCTCGCCGCCGCCGCGGGCCTTGGGCGACTGCAACGCCCAGATGCCCATGGCCCGCGTCTCCTGCCGCAACTCGCGCAGCAGGCCCTGCTGGATGTTCTCGTGGGCGTCGTAGCTGGAGGCGAGGCTCTCCAGCGGAATCAGCCGCTCATCGACGAAACGGCGCACGGCGAGGCGCTTGGCCTCGATATTGGGGGAGATGGTGAATTGCATGGCGGCCTCCGTATTTGCCCGCAGTATCGCCCCAACCGCCCCCGCCCCGCCAGACCACCCAGCCAGAGTTCCCCATCGGATCGGGCAGGGTTCTTCCACGTCGCGCACCGATGTGGGAAGGAAAGCCATGCGCCTCCCCGCCCCGCTGCGCCGGCTCTGGTCCGCCGGCCTGCCGCCCCGCGGCACGCTGTTCGCGCTCGCGGTCACCGGTCTGCTCGCCAGTTTCCTCGTGTTCGCCCTCTGGCTGTATCCGCGCTCCATCGGCCCGTGGTGGCACGGCGCCATGGTGTTCAACGACAACTACGCGCAATGGAGCTTTGCCCGCTTCGCCATGCAGAACCCGGCAGCCGGGCTCTACGACCCCGTGCTGCTGCACGAATTCCAGGTCGCGCATTTCCCGCGCCTGCGCCTGAACTACCCCTACCCCTACCCGCCGCATTACCTCTTCGCCGTCTGGCCGCTCGGCTGGCTCGACCCCTGGATCGGCTGGCCGGTCTGGACCGGCGCCACCTTCCTGCTGTTCCTGCTCGCCGCCCAGGCCGGGCGCTGGCACCCCGGCGAGGCCGGCTTCCTGCTGCTCGCCCCGCTCAGCGTGCTCACCGCCGCCTACGGCCAAAACGGCTTCCTCACCTCCGCCCTCATCCTCGGCGCCCTCCGCCTGCTGCCGCGCCACGCCATCCCCGCCGGCATCCTGCTCGGCCTCGCCACCATCAAGCCCCAGCTTGGCGTGCTCATCCCGTTCGCCCTGCTCGCCGCCCGGCAATGGACCGCGCTGGCCGCCGCCGCCGCGACCACCGCCGCCCTGGTCCTCGTCTCGGCCGCCGCCTTCGGCTGGGAGCCCTGGCGCCTGTTCCTCGAAGGCCTCGCAAGCCACGCCGGCAGCATCGACGACAGCGTCGGCGAATACCGCAAGGCAACACTTTCGGCGAACCTGGTCCTGGCCGGCATGCCGCGGCCTGCCGCCTACGCCGTCCAGGCCGCCGCCGGTGCCGCAATGGCCGTGCTGGTCTGGCGCGTCTGGCGCCGCGGCGTCAGCCCCGCCGCCATCGCACTGCTGATCGTGGCCGGCTTCCTCGCCACGCCCTACGCCTTCTTCTACGACCTGCCGATGCTCACGCCGGCCATCCTGATGCTGGCCCGCACGCCAAGCGGCCGCCCACGCCGCCTGGCGTGGCCCGAAGCCGCGGCAATCGGCACCGGACTGCTGTTCCCCATCACGGCAACCATGACCAGCCGGTTGTTCTGGACCACAAGCCTTGGCCTGTCCGCCGTGCTTGCCCTGGCGCTGTGGCAAGCACGCACTGTCGGAAAAGAGGGAAGGTAAGAACCTTCTTTTTCTGAAGAAAAAGAAGCAAAAAGACTTTTATCAATTTTGGCCGAGATCACGCATTCAGCACCGATCAAATTGGCAAAAGTTTTTTGGTTCTTTTTTACAAAAAAGAACCTCTTGATAGCCCTTCCTTTCTATCGCGCCCCGAAACGACGCTACCCGCGCGGATGCGTCCGCCGCCACACCGCCATGAGCTGCGCCGTATCCACTGCCGTATAGCGCTGCGTTGTTGACAGGCTGGCATGGCCCAGCAGGTCCTGGATCGTCCGCAGATCCGCCCCTTCGGCCAGCAGGTGCGTCGCGAAGGAATGCCGCAGCGCGTGCGGCGTCGCGTGCTCCGGCAGGCCGTTCTGCTGCCTGAACACCCGCATGGTCCGCTGCGCCACCCCCGGGTTCAGCCGTTCGCCGCGCACGCCGACGAACAGCGGCGCCGCCGGATCGCCCGCGCCGGGATGCTGCCGCAGCCACGCCGCCACCGCCGCCCGCACCGCCGGCAGCACTGGCAAGATGCGCGGCTTCGCGCCCTTGCCCACCACCCGCAGCATCGCCTCGCTGCCCTCGCGCGGCGCATCGGCGACATCGAGCGCCAGCGCCTCGGCAATGCGCAGACCGCTGCCATACAACAGGCTGAACAGCGCCACGTCCCGTGCCTGGGTGAACGCCGTATCCGTCACCTCGCCGATATCGCCCGCCACCGACAGCGCCTCGGCCGGCGTCAGCGCATGCGGCAGCGGCGCCTTGGCCCGCGGCGTGGCCAGCAGCGCCACCTGCGCGTTGTTCACCCCATGCCGCCGCGCCAGGAACCGGAAGAACGCCCGCACCGCCGCCAGGTGCCGCGCCCGCGTGGCATTCCCCGCGCCCTGCCGCGCCTCCCACGCCAGCCAGGCCCGCAGATCCGCCGCCCGCAGCGCCCCCAGCGCCACCAGGTCCGGCGCCCCGCCCAGATGGTCGGTCAGGAACCCCAGGAACGCCACGATGTCTCGTCCATACGCCTCCACCGTCAGCGGCGAGGCCCGGCGCTCATGCGTCAGCCATTCCAGGAACGCCACGCGCGCGGCGTCGGCCGTCAACGCCCCAACGCCGCCGCCACCGCCCGCGCCAGGAACGCCAGCGGCCCCAGCCCCTGCGCCGGATCGAGCGTGAACGGGTCGCGCGTCACCAGCGCGATCAGCGCCGGCGGCCCTTCGCCGGGAAGGCGCAGCAACGCCTCGTGCCGCGCCAGCCGGGCGGCCTCGCCATGCAGCAACAACGCGTCCCTGCCGCCGGGGCGGAACTCCACCGCACGATGGCCCAGCAGCCGCGTCACATGGCCCGGCGGCAAATGGCGCGCCCCGGGCACATAGCCCTCCACGCACAGGCTCGCCGCATCCACCGCCAGCAGCGGCGGAAACTCGCCGCTCACGCAATCCGCCGGGTTGTCGCTGCGGATCAGCGCCAGCACCGCCTCCTGCACCCGCAGCGCCAGCCCCGCCGCCGCCCGCCCAGCCGCCAGCACATCGTCGGCACGCTCCGCCATCGCCCCGGCATAGGCGCGCTCGGCATGCAGCATCGCCGCCATATGGTCGGCCAGCACCTCGCCATGCACCCGCGCTGGCGGCGTCAGCGCCCGGTACAGCTCCGGCCGCTGCGCCAGGAACTCCGGGTGGTCGCGCAGGAACGCCGCGACCTGCTCGTCCGGGCTCATCGCCTCCAAGACTAGTGTCCTGCCCGCGAAGTTCGTCCGACTTCGGACGGACGTAGCGGATCAGCAGGCCACTGAAAACAAGGAGCTGGTGTCCCGCTACCGGGTATTTCCGGGTTGGCAGGATTTGGCGATCGGGACACTAGGCGATCGTCTGGCCGGTCTTGGCCCAGTCGGCCAGGAACGCCGCCAGCCCCTTGTCGGTCAGCGGGTGATGATAGAGCTGCCGCAGCACGTTCGGCGGCAGGGTGGCGACATGCGCCCCCAGCTTGGCCGATTCGATCAGATGGATGGGATGGCGGATACTTGCCACTAGGACTTCAGTCTTAATGGCGCTATAGTTCCGGTAGATCGCCACGATATCGGCGATCAACCCCATGCCGTCCTGGCCGATATCGTCCAGCCGACCCACGAAGGGGCTCACGAAAGTGGCGCCGGCCTTGCCCGCCAGCAGCGCCTGGGCGGCGGAGAAGCACAGCGTCACGTTGGTCATCACGCCCTGGTTCGTCAGCGCCCGGCAGGCGCGCAGCCCATCCGGGGTCAGAGGGAGCTTCACGGTGACATTCGGCGCGATTTCCTTCAGCACCGCGGCCTCGCGCATCATGCCGTCATAGTCGGTGGCCGCCACCTCCGCGCTCACCGGCCCCTCGACCAGGGCGCAGATTTCGGCCACCACATCCAGGATGCGGCGGCCCGACTTGGCGATCAGCGAGGGGTTGGTGGTAACCCCGTCGAGCAGGCCCGAGGCGGCAAGCGCCTTGATCTCGGCCGTATCGGCGGTGTCGACGAAGAATTTCATGGCGATCTTTCCGGATTGGGGCCCCGCACAGCGCACCGGGGCCATTCGGTCAAGCAATAGACAGGACGGACCATAGCGGATGGCCGAGCAGAACAGGAAGCGGCCAGAGAAGCGGCCAGAGAAGCGGCCAGGGAATCAGGCGCAACAGAACGCCCTGGCGATGGACGTGGCCACGCCGCCCTTGCTCGCCGATATCGGCCCCGCCCGGCGTGGCACGGTGGTGCCGGTGCTGCTGCCATACCCTTTCCCGGGCCCCTTCGACTACCGCGTGCCATCAGGCATGCATGTGGCGCCGGGCGACGTCGTCATGGTCCCCCTCAACCGCCGCACCGAGGTCGGCGTGGTCTGGGACGGCGAGCCCGAGGGCACCGTCGGCGACAACCGCCTGCGCCCCATCTCCGGCCTGCTCGACGTGCCCGCAATGCGCCCCGACCTGCGCCAGCTCGTCGACTGGATCGCCGCCTACACCCTCGCCCCGCCCGGCGACGTGCTCGTCATGGCGCTGCGCATCAACGCCGCCCAGCCCGACCCCCCGCCCGTCGGCTGGCGCCGCGCCGATCCCCTGCCCGAAGCCCGCCTCACCCCCACCCGCACCCGCGTGCTCGCAGCACTCGGCGACAACAGCCTCCCCGGCCCCGCGCTGGCCCGCGCCGCCGAGGTTTCCTCCACCGTCATCCGCGGCATGGCCGATGCCGGCCTGCTGGTGCCCGTGGCACTCCCCACCGCCGCCCCCTTCGCCTGCCCCGACCCCGACCACCCCGGCCCCGGCCTCTCCACCGACCAGGCCGACGCCGCTGCCGACCTGCGCGCCGCCGTGCGCGACCGCAAGTTCTCCGTCACCCTGCTCGACGGCGTCACCGGCTCCGGCAAGACCGAAATCTATCTCGAAGCCATCGCCGAATGCCTCCGCCAGGGCCGCCAGGCCCTCGTCCTGCTGCCCGAGATCGCCCTATCCTCCCAGTGGCTCTCCCGCTTCGCCCGCCGCTTCGGCGTCGCCCCCGCCGTCTGGCATTCGGACCTGTCCTCGCGCACCCGCCGCACCACCTGGCGCGAGGTCGCCGCCGGTGCCGCCCCCGTCGTCGTCGGCGCCCGCTCGGCCCTGTTCCTGCCCTTCCCCGACCTCGGCCTGGTCATCATCGACGAGGAGCACGAAACCGCCTTCAAGCAGGAAGACGGCGTCGTCTACCACGCCCGCGACATGGCCGTGGTCCGCGCCCGCCTGTGCGACGCCCCCGCCATCCTCGTCTCCGCCACCCCCAGCCTGGAGACCATCGCCAACACCGAGGCCGGCCGCTACCGCCGCCTCCATCTGCCCGCCCGCTTCGGCGGCGCCGCCCTGCCGCACATCGAACTGATCGACCTGCGCGAAACCCCGCCCGAGCGCGGCAAATTCCTCGCTCCCCCGCTCATCGCCGCCATCAACGACACCTTCGCCCGCGGCGAACAGGCCATGCTGTTCCTCAACCGCCGCGGCTACGCCCCGCTCACCCTCTGCCGCACCTGCGGCCACCGCATGCAATGCCCCAACTGCACCGCCTGGCTGGTCGAACACCGCGCGCGGCGCATCCTGCAATGCCACCATTGCGGCCACACCATCCCCATCCCGCCGGCGTGCCCGGAATGCGGCGCCGAACACAGCCTCACCCCGGTCGGCCCCGGCGTCGAACGCATCACCGAGGAAGCCCGCGCCACCTTCCCCGACGCCCGCATCCTGGTCATGGCCAGCGACACCCTCACCGGCCCCCAATCCGCCGCCGCCGCCGCCCAGGCCATCGAGGACCGCCAGGTCGACCTCATCATCGGCACCCAGATCGTCGCCAAGGGCTGGCACTTCCCCCACCTCACCCTCGTCGGCGCCGTCGATGCCGATCTGGGCCTCGCCGGCGGCGACCTGCGCGCCGCCGAGCGCACCGTGCAACTGCTCCACCAGGTCGCCGGCCGCGCCGGCCGCGCCGAAGCCCCGGGAAAGGTCATGCTCCAGACCTTCTCCCCCGAGCACAAGGTCATGCAGGCCCTGCTCTCCGGCGACCTCGACTCCTTCCGCGAGAACGAAGCCGCCGAACGCCGCCCCGGCCACTGGCCGCCCTACGGCCGCCTCGCCGCCATCATCGTCTCCGCCGACACCGCCGAAGCCGCCGATATCGCCGCCCGCGACCTCGGCCGCGCCGCCCCCTCGGGCGACGGCATCACCGTTCTCGGCCCCGCCCCCGCGCCGCTGGCCATCCTGCGCGGCCGCCACCGCCGCCGCCTCCTGCTCAAGGCACGCCGCGATGTCGCCGTCCAACCCCTGATCCGCGAATGGCTCGCCGCGGTGCCGACCGGCCGCGCCGTCAAGGTCGATGTCGATATCGACCCGGTGAGCTTCCTGTAGAAGAAAGCACGTTCTTTTTTGAAAAAAAGAACCAAAAAACTTACAACCATTCGCGCGCGGCTTGGGCGCGGCTAAAATGGGCAAAAGTCTTTGCGCTTCTTTTTCTTCAGAAAAAGAAGAACTTCCTCTTTCTCAACTCACCTGCTTCGTCCGCCCCCGCCAGAACGGCTCCCGCAGCACCGTCTTCAGCACCTTTCCCGCCCCCGACAGCGGCAGCGACTCGCTTCTGATTTCCACGCTTCGCGGGCATTTATAGGCTGCGATCAGCGCCCGGCTATGCGCGATCACCGCGTCCGCCGTGATTTCCCGCCCGGCCCGCGGCACCACCACCGCATGCACCGCCTCGCCCCATTTCTCATCGGGAATCCCGATCACCGCCACCTCGGCCACCCCGTCCAGGGTCGAGATCGCGCTCTCCACCTCGGCCGAATAGATGTTCTCGCCGCCCGAGATGATCATGTCCTTGAACCGGTCCACGATATAGACGTAGCCGTCCTCGTCCATCATCCCGCCGTCGCCGCTATGGTACCAGCCACCGCGCAAGGCGGCCGCGGTCGCATCGGGCAGGTTCCAGTAGCCCTTCATGATGTTCGGCCCGCGCACCTGCACCTCGCCCACCGTGCCGCGCGGCACCTCCCGGTCATCGGCATCCGCGATCCGCACATCCACCAGCAGCGTCGGCCGCCCGCAGCTTTGCGCCCGCTGCCCCTCCGGCTCCGGCTGGTGGCGGTCCATCGCCGTCACCAGCGGCGCCGCCTCGGTCATCCCGTACACATGCAGGAACCGCACCCCCGGCATCGTCTCCTTCGCCCGCCGCAGCACCGCATCCGGCATCGGCGACGCCCCATACGGAATCATCCGCAGCGCGGAGATGTCATACTTCCCAATATCCGGATGGTTCGCCGTCGCGTTCACCATCGTCGGCACCAGCAGCGCGTTGGTCACCCCGCAGCGCTGCATCTCCCCCAACATGTCCACCGGATCGAAGCGCGGGATGAACACATGCGTCCCCGCCACCACCGTAATCGCGAACGTCGAGGCCGCGTCCGCCAGATGGAACATCGGCCCGGCATGGATGTACACGCTGTCGAACCGATACCCCGCCGCCGGAATGATCATCGCCGCATTCGCCACCAGGTTGCGATGCGTCAGCATCACCCCCTTCGACCGCCCGGTCGTGCCCCCGGTGTAGAAAATACCGGCCACGTCGTCGTCGCCCGCATCCCCAAATCCCGCCGGCGCCTCGCCCAGCAGCGACTCCCAGCCCACCATCCCCGCCGGCGTCGCCCCCTCGCCCAGATGCACCACCGTCGCCACATCGCCCATCTGCCCGGCAAGCTGGCCCGGAATCGCCGCGAACGCGTCATCCACCACCAGCGCCTTGGCCCCGCTATCGGCGAGCATGAAGGCAATCTCCGGCGGCGCCAGCCGCGTGTTCAGCGGCACCATGATCGCCCCCAGCCCCGGAATGGCATACATCGCCTCCCAATACCGGTCGCTGTTCAACGCCAGGATCGCCACCCGGTCGCCCCGCCCGACCCCCAGCCCCGCCAGCCCCCCCGCCAGCCGCGCAATGCGCTCCGCCACCCCGCCCCAACTGTGCCGGCGCTCCCGGAAAACCGTCGCCACCCCGCCACGATTGACAGTCACAGCGCGATTCAGCCCCTGGATCAGTTGCACGACGTCGCTCCCTTGCGTTCTGCCCCCGGTTCAGGCCGGGTTTGTCCCGCAACAGCCTACAGGACGAAGGCCTCGCCTCTCAATGAGACACGTCCAGCATCGGCCGAGCCAGGAAGCCCCGCAGGAAGGGTTCTTTTTTGAAAAAAAGAACCAAAAAACTTTTATCCGTTCGCCCAAATGTCGTAAGCCACGCAAGGTCAAAAATTAACAAAGTCTTTTTGCTTCTTTTTCTTCAGAAAAAGAAGGTGCTTCCTGTTCTGAATTTCTTCTACTCCTCCACCGGTGCCCACCCATTGGCCACGAAGCACGCCCGCCGGTCCTGGCTTCGCGCCCCCAGATTGTCGTCCACCACCATGGTCTGCGGCGGCACGAAGTAGCCGGGGTAGATGAAGCAGCGCCCGTGCGGGCCGCAACTGCGCACCGGCGCCGTCCAGTATCCGGGGAACATCACCTGTTCGCGCAGCAGCGGCGGCCACCGGCTGGCGGCGTAGGATTCGCACTGCGCCGCCATTGCCCGGAACTCCGGCTCGCCGGCGCCGGGCTTGGCCCATTTCTCCGCGCACCCGCCCAGCAGGGCGACGGCCGCCACCAGCAGCAGCGCCCTCAGGTCAGGCCGCCTCCGCCAGCACCACCCGCCGCCGCGGGGTCGCTCTCGCCGGAATTGCCGCATACACATCCTTTACCGCCTCGGTGATCGTCACCCCAGCCAGCCGGGGCACGAAACGGCGCCCCGTGCTTTCCCACAGCCGCGAGCCGCGCAGCAACAGCCGCGCCCGCGCCGGCGGCACGAACAATGCGGTATCGCGCCGCTCCACACGAAACATGGTGTCGGCCATCAGCCGCCCCACCTGGCCCGGCGAGTACGGCATGCCGTGCCCGAACGGCGTGCTTTCCACATGCGCCCACAGCCCGCTGCGGTTCGGCGCCACCACCAGCAGGCGGCCATCGTCCTTCAGCACCCGCCACACCTCGCGCAACATCCGCCGCGCATTTTCCGCCGCCTCCAGCCCATGCACCAGCACGATCCGGTCGAAGCACAGATCGGGGAAGGGCAGGGCGTCCTCCTCGGCCGTGCACGACAGGTTGGCGCTGCCCGTCGGCCACCGCGCCGCCCCCACCTGCGCCGGCGTCAGCGCGATGCACCGCCCCGCCTGCTCGCGCCACAGCTTCAGGTATGGCGCGGTATAGCCGATCCCCAGCACCGACTGCCCCGCCAGGTCCGGCCACAACCGCAGCAGCCGCCGGCGCAGCAGATGCCCTGCCAGCGCGCCCCGGCGCGTGGCATAGAAATCGGCGGCGACATGGGCATCGGACACCATGGCCGCCTTATACCAGAATCCGCATTCACCCGATCGTCGTTTGAAGCGCGCCCTCCGGATGCTAAGCTCATCGCATGATCAAGGTCACCGCCGTCCCCATCCTGTCCGACAACTACGCCTGGCTGCTCCTCGACGAGGAAAGCGGCTGCCGCGCCATCGTCGACCCCGCCGAGGTGGACCCCGTCGTGAGCGCCATCGACGCCGCCATCGCCGAACAGGGCGGCAAGCTCGACATGATCCTGCTTACCCACCACCACGGCGACCACATCGCCGGCACCGACGCCATTCGCGACCGCTACGGCGCCGTCGTCGTCGGCGCGAAGGCCGACGTCCACCGTCTGCCCAAGCTCGACCGCGAGGTTTGGGAAGGCTCCGAGGTCGATCTCGGCGCCTCCGCCGCCCGCGTCTTCGAAACCCCCGGCCACACCCGCGGCCACGTCAGCTACTATTTCAAGGACGGCGGCGTCCTCCTGTGCGGCGACACCCTGTTCAGCCTCGGCTGCGGCCGCCTGCTCGAAGGCACGCCCGCCGAGATGCACAAAAGCCTCACCCGCCTCGCCGCCCTGCCGCCCGACACCCTGGTCTGCTGCGGCCACGAATACACCGAATCCAACGCCCGCTTCGCCCTGCACGCCGACCCCGGCAACACCGACCTCCAGGCCTATGCCCAGCACGTGAAGGACCTCCGCGCCAAGGGCCAGCCCACCCTGCCCAGCCGCCTGTCCGACGAACTCGCCTGCAACCCCTTCCTGCGCGCCACCGACGTCGCCGAACTCGCCGACCTGCGCAGCCGCAAGGACAATTTCCGATAGACCTGCGCGACCCCGCCACCCCGGCCGACTCGGTCATCGCCGCCCTCGGCCTCGCCCCCCACCCCGAAGGCGGCCACTACCGCGAAACCTGGCGCAACTCCCCGCCCGGCGGCTCGCGCGGCGCCGGCACCGCCATCCTCTTCCTCCTGCGCGCCGGCCAATCCAGCCACTGGCACCGCGTCGACGCCGCCGAACTCTGGATCTGGCAGGCCGGCGCCCCCCTCGCCCTGAGCCTCTCCCCCGGCACCGGCACATGCGAAACCCGCCTCGGTCCTGCCCTTTCCCACGGCGAGTCGCTGCAAGCCCTCGCCCCCGCCGGCACCTGGCAAGCCGCCCGAACCCTCGGCGCCTGGACCCTGGTCACCTGTGCCGTCGCCCCCGCCTTCCACTTCCAGGGCTTCGAACTCGCCCCGCCCGGCTGGTCCCCGCCCGAGCCGTAGGCGGAACAAACCCTTACGCCGTCAGCGCCTTCTCCTGTATATCTGTGCCGACACGCGAACTTCCCGGCTCCGGCCGGCGAGGTTCGCCCCCACGACCGGCGCCCCGGCGCCCCAACAAGGAGCGAGGCCAATGGCGATGGCCCTTTCGATCAGCCGCCTGGCCTCCACCGAGCTGCGGGCCCTCATCCGCCGCCGCCTGTCGGCCCTGGCCGGCATGGCCCTGGCCGCCGCCGCGCTGGCCCTGCTCGCCACCCTCGTCTCCTACAACGCCCAGGACCCGTCGCTGAACACGGCCACCGCCGCCCACCCGCACAACCTCCTCGGCACCCCCGGCGCCATCACCGCCGACCTCCTGCTCCAGGGCTTCGGCCTCGCCGGCGCGCTGCCCGGCATCACCCTTCTCGCCTGGGCCTGGCAACTCGGCGCCAGCCGCAGCCAGGCCCAATTCGGCTTCCTCGGCCGCATCACCGCCCTGCTCGCCGCCATGCCCGTCCTCGCCGCCTCGCTGGCCACCCTGCCGCGCCTGCTCGGCCTCACCCTGGCCTGGCCCACCGCGGCCGGACTTGGCGGCGCCGGCGGCCAGATCGCCGCGGCCGACGCCATGGCCGCCGGCCTAGGCCTCATGGGCCCATGGGGCGGCGTCGTCGTCTGGGTCCTCGGCACCATCCTCGCCATCGCCCTCACCCTGCTCGCCCTCGGCCTCAGCCTGGGCGAATGGCGCGCCGCCGTCGCCGCCGCCCTGCGCATCGCCCGCGTCCTGCGCCACGGCCTCGCCTGGGCCAACTACCTCATGCGCCGCGTCGCCTGGGCCGGCGCCTGGGTCATCAACCGCGTCAACGGCGCCGCCACCCCGCCCGCCGAACCCGTCCCCGTCGCCACCTCCCCCCAGCAGTCCCCATCCATCGAAATCCCGCGCCCCCCCGCCCCGCGCCAGCCCGCCCCGCCCGCGCCCCCCGCCGCGCGCGCCGCCCCAGCCCCCCGCGTCGCCGCCCCCGTCAAGCCCACCCCCGCCCGCAAGCTCCCCCCCGCCCGCCAGGAGGAACTCCCCCTCGAAGGCAACTGGCGCCTCCCCACGCTCGACCTCCTCGCCCCCGCCCCCCGCCGCGAAGCCGCCGGCTCCCCCACCGCCGAGGCCCTGCAAGGCACCGCCCGCCAGCTCGAATCCGTGCTTTCCGACTACGGCGTCCAGGGCCAGATCGTCGCCATCCGCCCCGGCCCCGTCGTCACCCTCTACGAGCTCGAACCCGCCCCCGGCATCCGCTCCGCCCGCGTCATCGGCCTCGCCGACGACGTCGCCCGCTCGCTGTCCGTCACCGCCGTCCGC
Organism: uncultured Alphaproteobacteria bacterium; assembly: GCA_963779875.1. Taxonomy (GTDB): domain Bacteria; phylum Pseudomonadota; class Alphaproteobacteria; order Acetobacterales; family Acetobacteraceae; genus CAMDGX01. Next base: position 231,496 of record CAWAAI010000002.1, read on the forward strand.
ATCGCCACCGTCTCCGGCCGCAACGTCATCGGCATCGAGGTCCCCAACTCCAAGCGCGAAACCGTCTACCTCGCCGAACTCCTCGACACCCCCGAATGGGACGACCAGCCAGGCCGCCTCGCGCTGGCCCTCGGCAAGGACATCGGCGGCTCCCCCATCATCGCCGACCTCGCCCGCATGCCCCACCTCCTCGTCGCCGGCACCACCGGCTCGGGCAAGTCGGTCGGCATCAACGCCATGATCCTCTCGCTCCTCTACAAGCTTTCCCCCGACCAGTGCCGCCTCATCCTCATCGACCCCAAGATGCTCGAACTCTCCGTCTACGAGGGCATCCCCCACCTCATGGCCCCCGTCGTCACCGAACCCGCCAAGGCCGTCGTCGCCCTCAAATGGACGGTCAAGGAAATGGAACGCCGCTACCGCGCCATGTCCGGCCTCTCCGTGCGCAACATCGGCGGCTACAACGAACGCGTCGCCGACGCCCGCGCCAAGGGCGAAGTCGTCAACCGCCGCGTCCAGACCGGCTTCGACTTCGAAACCGGCAAGCCCATCTTCGAAGACCAGCCCCTCGCGCTCGAAACCCTCCCCTTCATCGTCGTCGTCATCGACGAAATGGCCGACCTCATGATGGTCGCCGGCAAGGAAATCGAAGCCGCCGTCCAGCGCCTCGCCCAAATGGCCCGCGCCGCCGGCATCCACGTCGTCATGGCCACCCAACGCCCCTCGGTGGACGTCATCACCGGCACCATCAAGGCCAACTTCCCCACCCGAATCAGCTTCCAGGTCATCAGCAAGTTCGACAGCCGAACCATCCTCGGCGAACAAGGCGCCGAACAGCTCCTCGGCATGGGCGACATGCTCTACATGGCCGGCGGCGGCAGAATCACCCGCGTCCACGGCCCCTTCGTCACCGACCGCGAAGTCGAGGACATCGTCGCCTTCCTGCGCGAACAAGGCGAACCCAACTACGTCGAGGAAGTCACCGAAGCCCCCCTCAACGACGACCCCATCCTCTCCGGCATCGGCGGCGCCAGCGACGACGACAAATCCCTCTTCGACCAGGCCGTGGACGTCGTCGCCCGCGACGGCAAGGTCAGCACCAGCTACATCCAACGCAAACTCGCCATCGGCTACAACAAGGCCGCCCGCCTCGTCGAACAAATGGAAACCGAAGGCATCGTCGGCCCCGCCTCCCCCACCGGCAAACGCGAAATCCTCGTGCGGCGCGTGCACGACGACGACTGACTGCCGCGCGTCCACAAATCCGTCCCCTCCGCCTCGTGGGCGTTGAGCCGCAAAGCGGAACAACGGCTGGGGGGCGGTTCCGCACCAATCCCGCCAGAAGCCAAGCCGAGTACGCCCCCCTCGACGCGCGAGGAAGCCGGGCCGCCGGACCCTTATTGGCTTATCTGGCCCCTCAGCTCCCTGGCCCCATCGCCGCCGACAGGGCCTCTTCACCAGCGGCTGGCGTCGCGTCCTTCCTCGGCGCCCCTCCAACCTTCTCGCAGGGGAGCCAGATCGCCACCGTGGTGCCCCGCCCCACGGCGCTCTCCACCGTCATTCCTCCTCCCGACCGTTCGGAGAAGGTCTTCACCATGGCAAGGCCAAGACCCGTCCCTCTCCCATCGGGCTTCGTCGTGAAGAACGGCTCGGCCACACGCTCCAGCGTCGCCGCATCCATGCCCACCCCCGTGTCCCGCGCCCACAGCCGCACATAGCGCCCTGGCGCCAGCCCGCGCGGCACCGTCCGCCCCGACGCCGGCGCCGTCATCTCCCCGAGCACGCCGGCAGCGGCCCCCAGCTCCAGCACCCCGCCATCCGGCATCGCGTCCCGCGCGTTGGCGGCAAGGTTCATCATCGCCGTCTTGAGTTGTTCCCTGTCGGCATAAACGGCGGGCAGCCCGGCATCTGCCAGCACCTCGATCCGGATGCCGCGTCCCAGGCTGGGTCCCACCATCGCCGCGACATCCTGCAGCTTCGCCGCGGGCGAAAGCGCCTCCACCTGCATCTCGCTCTGCCGGGAGAATGACAGCAGCCGCCGCGTGATGGCGGCGCCGTTCGCGACGGCATCGGCCACGGCCGCGAGCCGTTTCTCGACCTTCGCGGCATCCCCCACCTCTCGCTTCGCCCGGTCGGCCTGCCCCGCGATGACCTGCAGCACGTTGTTGACATCATGGGCGATGCCCGTCGCCAGCTCGCCCAGCACCCGCAACTTCTGGCCCTGCCGCAGCTCGGCCTCCAGCCGGCGGCGGGCGCTCACGTCCTGCACCATGCCCACCAGCCGCACCGGCCGCCCGGTCGCGCTGCTCCGATGATGCACGGTGCCGTGGCACCACACCCAGACAGGCGCGCGCTGTCGCCTCATAATACGGAATTCCAGCCAGCAATCGTGCTTCAAGCCCAGCACGATGTCGCGCCACGCCCCCTCGAACACCGGACGGTCGTCGGGGTGGATCGCGTCGCGCAGCCCGAGCCAATCCGGCCCACCGATCGCGATCGAGGCCTCGCCCGGCACCGTGCCCTGCAGCACCGCGGCCGCGCGCTCGTCGAACCACGCGCTCCCGCGTGCGAAGTCGAACTCGTAGATGCCGAATCCCGCCCCCTCCATCGCCACCTGCAGCCCCGCCTGCGCCCTCAGGCGGGCTGCGTCGGCCTCCGCCTCGGCGGTTGCATCGCGCGACAAGCCACTGACCCGCACCAGCCGGCCCTTGTCGTCGAACTGCCCCAAGCCCTCGCTTTCCAGGCAGGCGATCGAGCCGTCGGGCCTGCGGAACCGCACGGTCGCGCGGGACCTGTGGCGCGGACGGGCTGAGCCCTTCCCAAACCCGCATGAGCATCGCACGGTCCTCGGGAAGAACCGCGTCGATCACCGCATCGGTGTCCTGGTCCGTGGCCTCGCTCTCGGCAAGCCCCAGGATCACCGAGGCATTCGCCGACCGCCTTGTTCGGCCGCTGCTGAAATCCACCTCGAACGCAAACACCCGCCCCGCCGCCAGCGCCACCTGCAACCGGGCCTCGCTCGCCGCCAGTTGCACCCCGTGGTCGGCAACCTGCGACGCCAGTTGCACGTTGCTGTCGGCCAGCCCCCGCTCGCGGTGCCGGATCGCGAGGCTCAGTCCCAGCAACACCGTTATCGCCAGAAGCGCCACCGGAACGTCCCTCAGCACCTGTTGGCGCCATTCGCCGACGATCTCGGCGCGCTCCCGGCCGAGCACGGCATAGACTGGCCAGTCCTCAACCCGCGTCGCCGCATACAGGCGGCGCTTTCCGTCGGCGCCGGAAGCGCGCTCGAACACCAGTCGCTCCCGCCGCGCGCCGCCGCTGCCCCAGGTCGGATCGGTTATGCGCACCTGGCTGCTTTGGCCGAGGCTGCGCGCCAGCAATTCGCCGTCCTCCCGGTACAGCGACGCCACGTCTGTCGCGTGCACCGCAAGGCGCGCCAGGCGCGGCGCCATGCGCTGCGGGTCGAGCAATATGCTCACCACTCCGTCGAAACCGCCCGGCGCGGCATCGCGATCACCCGTCCGGGTGCGTCGTCGGCTGACGGAGAAAAACAGCGAATCGTCCGGCCGGCCCACATGTGTCCCGCTCACGTGCATCGTCGGCGCATCATCGGAATGTAACGCCAGGAAGACGGCCCGATCCGCCCCGGGCAGGCCGGTTCGTGGCACGGGAAAGACATTCGAGCTTGCCAGCACCCGCCCTGTCCTGTCGATGACGAAGCTCCCCTCCGCCTCCGGCATTTCCGCCACGAGCATCTGCATTTCGCGGTGCAGTTCCGCTTCGCGCGCCCGCACCTCCTCGTCTGGCAGGCCGGCCGTCAGGTTGTTTATGCGCTCTGCCAGAACCGCGTGGGCGTTGAGGACACGCAGCGCATATTCCGCCACGGCGTCGCTGCCGCGCTGGAGTTCCTGCGTTGTTGACCGCCACCTCTGCTCCCAGTGCAGCCGCGCGCTCACCGCCAGCAGCCCCAGCGGCAGCACCACCGAACAGGCCACCAGGAACGCACTGAGGCGTCTTGGGCGTTTGTTGCGCGCAGCCGGGTTGGCGATTTCCGCTCCTGTCGTCACAGCTTCACGCTTGGCGAGGAAGTCTGTGCCGATGACTGCCAATTCCCGCCCCTAAAAAACGGATGTCCTCATTGCACCGCATGCCCTCCTCCGCCGGACGGCGGGGTCAGCAGGTCTCACGGCCTCCGAGGTTTTCATTTTACACTGAAAGGCTATCACGCCGCCTTGAGAATGATGTCATATTCACGACGATGTGACGGTTGTCTGAGGCTCGTCTTTTCACAGGCTTCGTTTAATATTAGCGATATAATGGACAAAGTGTGTCTCAAATTTTCGTCGGTTTGTCAATACCTTCTCAACCAACTGGCGCAAGCGAGGCCGTCGATCGTTTATGCAATAGCTGGACTCCATGGTTGCCCAATCTCAACGACATATCGCCCGGATTTGTTGACGGCGCTCGGACCCGATGCCGGAATGCCGCGAATGCATATTCATCGTTAAATACAATGTCAGCTCGACGCTGGGCCGCAAACGAACACTTCCCTCTTGCTGGGATTGGTCTTCGGCCGGCCTGCTGCCGCCCGGCAGCATGAACGTGGAAAATGGGCCCGTCATCCAGACCAGAGGTGCGGTGGCGCCTGCTCACCGTCGTCGACCCGCCGCTGCCGGCAGCCCGACATCCGCTCGCGTCGTGGCTCCCTCGTCGACGGCGCCGGCGCGACGCAATTGTTAATATAACTAACGTTAAAGGTCTCACGCCCACAAGCAATCCCACTCCCGCCGGCCGGCGCCGTCGCTAGCCCCGTCCGGGCATGCCTCCACGGCACCCTCCAACCCACCACCGTGAGCACCCGCTCGCCCCGGCCCGGGCCGCGCTCGCCCGGGCCGTCCCCGCAAGGGCGGCTCGACCGCCCGCTATCCGCCGCGCCGCCGCCGCGCCAGCATCCCCAGCATCCCCAGCGCCCCCGCCACCAGCGCCGCACTCCCCGGTTCGGGCACCGCCGTCGCCGCCATCGCGCCGCCCTCCACCCCGGCATCCGCCACCGCCGCCCGGAACCCATGCGCCGAATTCCCCCGGCTCGCGATCAGCGTCGCCGTCGAACTGCTCCCGCCATTGGCCACGAACACCGTCGGCGAAACCGGGAAGAACTCCCCGGGCTGATGCACCAGCGCCAGGTCGAACCCCAGGAACGTGTTCGACGAGAACTGCCGCGGCACATCCTCGATCGTCGTGCTGATCCCGCCCTGCACCCCGAACGCCACCGGCTGCCCGTCCTCGAACACGGCCGGATACATCGTCAGCGCCCCACCGATCAGCGACCCCCGGCCCAGCAGCGTCAAATCCGTGCCGCCCGCCACATACGGGCTGCCCGTCTGGTCCAGCCCATAGCTCGCCAGCCCGTTGAACCCATAGATCAAGTACGTCAGCGCCGAATACGTCGCCACCAACCCCTGCGGCGACGCCGCCTGGCTGCCCACGCCCTCATAGGCCACATACGCGCCCCACCCGCCGCCGCTCGGGTCGTTGAACCCGTCCGCCGCCACGGGCTGCCCGCCCAGCGAAAACCCCAGGATCGGCATGATGCCGACATCGCTGAACGCGCCGCTCAACGGGTCCATCGTCACCCGCCCGTAATCCGAAAGCTGCACCGCATCCGCCCGCAACTTCCGCCCGTCCAGGCCCAGCGGCCGTGGATTCCAGTCGAACACCCCCGTCGGAATAGTGCCCGCCGAGGCCGGCGGAACAACAGCGACCGCAGCCAGAATGAACGGCAAGGCGATATGAGCACGCGCCATCAATAGAACTACCCTGTTAGTGATTGGGAACGGCATGCAACAGCCTCTCGGAGGCGCCGATGCATTACGAAATCCTTACCGATACCCACCGGATTCCGCAAGCATCTGGCCGTTCTCTCACGCGGATTATTCCAATATTACTGTGTTACTTCATTGCGCACCCATCGCCCCGCCTCCCGCCCCGCCGCCGCCGAATGCGTTGCAACGGTCCTTGAATTAGGAGAAAAACCCTATCGTGATCCCAACCTCACCCAACCCGCCCGAAGCATCCGCGCCCGAGCATCCGGCTCTCGACCTCGCGCGCCGCCTCGACACCGTCTTCCTCTGCCTGCTCGACCACGTCGCCGCCGTCTTCCGCATCCTCGGCCCCTTCACCAACCCCGCCTGGACCCGCCTCTCCCGCACCCGCGTGCGCCTCGCCGGCATTCTTCGCCGCATCGCCGCCGGCACCTACCCGCCCCCGCGCGCCCCGCGCCCGCCGCAAGTTCCGCCAACCAAGGGCGGGCCGCCCCCGCCCTTCCTGCCGCGCCGCCGTGGCTGGCTCGGCCACGCCGCCGGCTACCAGGTTCGCAACAGCGCCTCCCAGCTCCGCCACCTCCTGGCCCGGCCGGAAACCCACGCCATCCTCGCCGCCGCCCCCCCGCATGCCCGCGCCGCCTTCGGCCGCGCCATCCGCACCACCGCCCGCCTGCTCGCCATCGATCTGCCGCCCGCCCTCCAGCCCCCGCCCAAACCCCCCCGCCCGCCGAAGCCCCGCACCACACCCAACCCCGGGGCAAACGGCGCCGCCACCCCGCCATCCCCCGCCGGCCGCCCGCCCGTGCCCCTGCCGGACTACGTCCGCGCCGCCGTCCGCGCCTGGCGCCCCCGCTTCGGCTGACCCGCCACCCCCAGCCACGCCCTTAACGTTACGAAATCAAAACATAAAACTTGCGTCCCAGCCCTGCGCCCCGTGCGGCTGGCGTCCCGCCCCCGGTCGCGCCAACATCATGACCTTTCCGTGACTTCCCCCACCTTGACGTTCGCCGCGACCAACCGGAGCCGCCAGCCCGCATGATCCGCCATCCTCCCTGATGTCCGGCACCACGCCCGTCCCCAACCGAACGCTCATCACCATCAGCGTCATGATGGGCAACCTCATGCAGGCGCTGGATTCCTCCATCGCCAACGTCTCCCTCCCCCACATGCAGGGCACTCTCTCGGCCACCGCCGACGAGATCACCTGGGTCCTCACCTCCTACGTCATCGCCGCCGCCATCATGACCGCCCCGGTCGGCTGGCTCGCCCAGCGCTTCGGCCGCCGCAACCTCCACGTCACCTGCATGATCGGCTTCACCGTCGCCTCCATGCTCTGCGGCGCCGCCGAAACCCTCGAACAGATGGTCGCCTTCCGCTTCCTCCAGGGCATGTTCGGCGCCGCCCTCGTCCCCCTCGCCCAGGCGACGATGCTCGACATCTACCCCTTCGAAAAACGCCCCCAGGTCATGGCCATCTTCGGCATGGGCGTCATGGTCGGCCCAATCACCGGCCCAACCCTCGGCGGCTGGATCACCGAGGCGCTGAACTGGCGCTACGTCTTCTACATCAACCTCCCCGTCGGCATCGTCGCCATCGCCGGCCTCCTCGCCTTCCTCCCCCGCGCCCTCCCCCGCAACGAGCTGAAATTCGACTGGGTCGGCTTCTCCGCCCTCGCCACCGCGGTGGCCTCCTTCCAGCTCATGCTCGACCGCGGCCAGGGCCAGGACTGGTTCAACTCCGCCGAGATCATCACCTACGCCGTCCTCGCCGCCCTCGGCCTCTACCTCTTCATCGTCCACATGCTCACCGCCAAGGCCCCCTTCCTCCCCCCGGCCTCTTCCGCGACCGCAACTTCGTCTGCGGCGTCACCATGGTCTTCTGTACCGCCACCGTGATGCTCGCCAGCACCTCGCTCATGTCCCCCTACCTGCAGAACCTCGCCGGCTACCCCGTCGATCAGGCCGGCATGGCCATGGCCCCCCGCGGCATCGGCACCGTCTTCGGCATGCAGGCCGCCAGCCGCCTCGCCAGCCGCATCGAGCACCGCCGCCTCATGGCCTTCGGCCTCGTCGCCCTCGGCATATCCCTGCATTCCATGAGCGCCTGGACCCCCGACGTCTCCGCCAACACCATCATGCTCACCCTCCTCGCCCAGGGCTTCTCCATCGGCTTCGTCTTCAACCCGATGACGGTCATGGCCTTCACCACCCTGCCGGCCCACCTGCGCCCCTATTCCACCTCGCTCCAGTCCCTCTGCCGCAGCCTCGGCCAGGCCCTCGGCGTCTCCGTCACCTCCTTCATGTTCGTCCGCAACACCCAGGCCTCCCACGCCGACCTCGCCGCCTACGCCACCCCCTTCAACCGCATCTTCCAGGGCCGCGACGCCATCGGCACCTGGCTCAACCCCGCCACCACCCACGGCGCCGCCACGCTCGACCGTCTCATCAACCACCAGGCCCAGGTAATCGCCTTCAACAACGACTACCGCCTGCTCTCCCTCGTCGTGATCCCCCCCCTGTTCCTCCTCCTCCTCATGCGCCCCCACATCCGTCCCACCCCAACCCGGGCCGCCGCGGCGGGCGACTGACCCGGAACCCCACCCCCGCCTCGTCCGTTCGCCCCTGAAATGGAACGCTCGCTTTATTTCGTAACACGTCGGTACTACGATGGTGCAACGAGAGTGCGCGTCACGACGGGGAGGATGGTATGGAACGCATCGGAAAGGGCATCGTGGCGGGAATTGTCGCCACCCTGTTCCTGTCGGTTCTGATGGCACTGAAAACCCTGCTGAGCTGGATGCCCCAGCTCGACATCATCGGCATGCTGGCCGCCACGCTGCAGGTTACCCGCTCGGTCGGCTGGGTGGTTCACCTCGTCATCGGCATCGTCATCTACGGCCTGGCCATCGCCCTGATCGCCCCGGCCACCGCCGGCCGTGCCACCCTCGCCGGCCTCGCCCTCGCCGTCGTCGGCTGGCTGTTCATGATGATCGTGCTCATGCCCATGGGCAATTTCGACCAGTTCGCCATGGCCCTCGGCTTCGGCGCACCGGTGCTGACCTTGTTGCTCCACCTGCTCTTCGGCGCCACCCTCGGCTGGACCTTCGCCAAACTCGCCAACCGGGAGACCGGCCCCACCTGACCCCGCCCGCCGCCAGCGCCCCGTATAGCACCAGGCGAAACGTCTGGGCCTGTTCGTCGGGAAGCCGGTGCCAGCTGCCACCTCCGTTACCGGAACCTCCCTGCCTGGGCCGGCATTCACCTCCGGCGGGGGAGGGCTCACATGGCGCAACGGCCGATCCGGCAAGTGCATTCGCAGCCGCCGGCGACCGCCCCCATGCGGACACCGCTCCCTGTAGCGGGCAACCCCTCGCTGACCCATCCGGGCCGGGTGCTGTGGCCTCCGGCCAGCAACATCCCCTCGGTCACAAAAGCGGACCTCGCCACCTATTACACGAGGTATGCCGAGCGGATCCTGCCCCATGTCGCCGGCCGCCCGCTCTCGATCCTGCGCGCACCGAGCGGCATCGAGGCGTCGGTATTCCTCCAGCGCCATCCCCGTCGCGGCCAGTCGCCGCTGGTGCGCCAGGTGAAGGTGCGCGGACAGGCTCGGCCATATCTCTGCATCGACACGGCCGAGGCGCTGGTCGCCCTGGCGCAGGTCGCGGCGGTGGAACTGCACCCCTGGGGTGCCCTGGCGGAGGCGCTGGATACGCCCGACCGGCTGATCTTCGACCTTGATCCGGCCGAAGGACTGGGCTTCGACAGCGTCATCGCCGCAGCCCACGATCTGCGGGCCCGGCTGGAGGCGACGGGGCTGGCGCCCTATGCCAAGGTGACAGGTGGCAAGGGGATGCACCTGGTCGTGCCATTGGCGGGCGACGCCAACTGGCCGGAGGCCAAGGATTTCGCCAGGCGGATTTGCGCCGCGGCGGCAAACGAGGCCCCGGCGCGATACACCGTCGCCACGGCGAAGGCGAAGCGGACGGGGCGCATCTTCCTCGACTACCTCCGCAACGACCTGCTGGCCACAGCCATTGCCCCCTGGTCGCCCAGGGCCCGCCCCGGCGCGCCGGTGGCGCGGCCCGTGGCATGGGGCGAGGTGGGCGAAGGCCTGGCGCCCGACCGGTGGCATCTGCCGGACCTGCTGCACGGCCCGCTCGGGCCCGATCCATGGCGCGACTTCGCCGCCGCCGCGGTGCCCTTGCGTGCGGCGGTGGCGCGGCTGGGGTCTGAAAACTAGGCGGCGCGGCTGCTCAGGATGCGCCAGGCGTGGGCGAAGGCCTGGGCCATCTGTTCGGCCGGCACGGCGCCGGAGAACAGCAGGTGGCCCTGCATCAGGAAGCTCGGCACGCCGGAGATGCCGCCGCGGCGGGCGGCCATGTCCTCCTGCAGCACGATGTCCTGGCCGGCCTCGCCGGCATACATCTCCTGCAGCGCGGCCCTGTCCAATCCGGCGGCGGCTGCGGTTTCGGTGAGCAGGGCGGTGTCGCCGAGGTCGCCGCCCTCGCAGAAATACAAGCGGAACACGGCCTCCACCACGGCATCCTGCACGCCGTGCTGGCCGGCGAGCCAGATGGCGCGGTGGGCCTGGACGGTGTTGGGGGTGCGGGTCAACCTGTCCATGTGGAACTCAAGCCCCAGCCCGGCCGCGGTCTCGGTGATGCGGGCATCCATCGCCTGGGACTTCTCCCAGCTACCGAACTTGGCGATGCGGTACTCGCGGCGGTCGTAGCCTTCGGCCGGCATGTCGGGGTTGAGCTGGAAGGCGTGCCAGGCGATCTCGAATTCCAGTCCCTGTTCGGCCAGCATGGGCAAGGCGCGCTCAAGCTGGCGCTTGCCGATATAGCACCAGGGGCAAATGGCGTCGGAGACGATGTCGATGCGCGGGGTCATGGCGGATACCTTCATTCCAGTTGCAGGACGGCGTCTCGAACCAAATATAGCACAGGACCGCCACCGGAGGATGCAAATGACCGCACCGACCTATCGCACGGCGCTGATCGTCGGCACCGGCCCCGGCCTGTCGTCCTCGCTGGCCCGGCTGTTCGCCCACAACGGCCTCGCCGTGGCCGTGGCCGCCCGGCGAACCGACAAGCTCGCCGCGCTGGCCGCCGAAACCGGCTGCACCGTGCATGGCTGCGACGCCACCGACCCGGCGGCGGTATCCGGACTGTTCGCCGAGGTGGAGGCCAGGCACGGCGCCCCCGACGTGGTGGTCTACAACGCCTCCGCCCGGGCGCGCGGCCCGGTGGTGGACCTAGACCCCGAAGCCGTCCGCCACGCCCTGGAGGTGAGCGCCTTCGGCGCCTTCCTGGTCGCCCAACAGGCGGCCCGGCGGATGCTGCCGAAAGGCGAAGGGGCGATCCTGCTCACCGGCGCCACGGCCGGCGTAAAGGGTTTTGCCAACTCGTCCAGCTTCGCCATGGGCAAGTTCGCCCTACGCGGGCTGGCACAGGCGATGGCGCGGGAGCTTGCCCCGAAGGGGTTGCACGTGGCGCATTTCGTCATCGACGGCGGCATCCGCAGCAATGCGCGGCAGAACCCGAACGATGCACCTGACTCGCTGCTGGAACCCGACGCGATCGCGGAGACGTACTGGCACGTGATGCAGCAGCACCGGTCGGCGTGGAGCTGGGAGGTGGAGGTTCGGCCTTGGGTGGAGAGGTGGTAGGAGGAAGAGTCTTCTTTTTCCGAAGAAAAAGAAGCAAAAAGACTTTTGTCCATTGGAGCAGGGCAGCGGGAATGCCTCGCCCTTGGGTTAAAGTTTTTTTGCTTCTTTTTGTTAACAAAAAGAAGAATCCTTCCTTCAATCCCGCCCCTCCGGCACCCCGAGCGGAAACAGGTGCCGATACGGCCGCGCCTCGTCGAGCGCCCTTGCGTAGCTCGGCCGCGCCAGCAGGCGGGCGCGGTAGGCGTACAGGTGAACCAGGCCGGCGGGAATGGGGTGGGTCCAGTCGGCGTAGTGCAGCGCCGGGGCGGCGGCGCAGTCGGCCAGGGTGAAGCCGTCGCCGGCCACCCAAAGGCGGCCATTCATGCGGCGGTCGAGCACGGTGTACGCGGTGTCGAGCTGCGATCGCCAATTGGCGCCGTGGTCGGGCTCGCGACCGATGGCAGCGAAGACGATGTGCTGTTGCGGGGTCATCACGTAGTTGTCGAAGAAGCGATCCCACATGCGGGTTTCGGCGGCCAGCAGCGGATCGGCGGGGATGAGGCGCGGGGTGGGGTGCCGTGCGTCGAGATACTCGATGATTCCGGTGGCCTCGAACACCAGGCGGTCGCCGTCGGTGAGGATGGGGAAACGGCCGATCGGCCACAGGGCGGCGAATTCGCGACTGATCGGGCCGTCGTTGTCGAGCTGCCTAGCCTCGAACGTTACGCCCTTTTCGTAGAACGCCGTGATGGCTTTTTGCGAATAGGACGAGAGCGGGTGGAGGTAGAGCGCCAGGGTCATTCTTGCCTCCTGTTCAACACGGCATGGGTGGCGAGCGGGGTGGCGGCGTGCCCGGTCACCCGCCAGCCGAGCGAGGGCAGGTCGATGCCGGCCAGCAACGCCTCGCCCTGGCCGAGCAGGATGGGGGCGACAGCCAGGTGCATCTCGTCGATCAGCCCGGCCTGCAGGTACTGGCGGACGGCCGCCACGCCGCCGCCGATGCGCACGTCGCGCTCGCCGGCGGCTTCCCTGGCCCGGTGGAGTGCCGCTTCGATTCCGTCGGTGACGAAGTGGAACACCGTGCCGCCCCGCATCTCGACCGGCGGGCGCGGGTGGTGGGTGAGGACGAAAACCGGCACATGGTAGGGTGGTTCGTCGCCCCACCAGCCCTTCCAGGATTCGTCGGGCCAGGGCCCGCGGACCGGGCCGAACATGTTGCGGCCGAGCACCCAGGCGCCGATGCCTTCCATTGCGCGCGCGGCGAAGCCATCGTCGACGCCTTCGGTCCCGCCCTCCTGGCCGGTCATGGCGTGGAAGGTGCGGGTGGGAAACACCCACTGGTGCAGGTCCATCCCGCCGCGGCCCATCGGGTTTTCGAGGTCCTGACCCGGACCGGCGCCGAAGCCGTCGAGCGAGACCGAGAAGGCGGCAACGCGGACCTGGGGCATGGGATGCTAACTCCGCTTGCATATCGCAATCGGTTGAAGGATGTCGCAACCGGTTGTATTTCGCAAGCAGCATGTCGCAGGTACGGTCCGGCTGTCCGATCAACCTGAGTTTGGAGGCGCTGGGCGACCGGTGGAGCCTGATCGTCATCCGCGACATCATGTTCGGCGGGCGGCGGCATTTTCGCGAGTTGCAGGCGGGGTCGATCGAGGGGATCGCCAGCAACATCCTGGCCGACCGGCTGAAGCGGCAGGTGGCCGAGGGGTTGTTGGCGCGGGCCGACGATCCTTCGCACAGGCAAAAGGTGATCTACAGCCTGACCGAGAAGGCGATTGCCCTGGTGCCGCTGATCGTGGCGATGGCGGCGTGGGGGCGCCGTTTCATGCCGGTGACGCCGGAACTGGCGATCCGTGCGCAGGTGCTGGAGGAGGGCGGGCCGGCGCTGTGGGAGGATTTCATGGCGGAGCTTCGCCATGTGCATCTGGGCACGGCATTGCCCGCGGGGCATCGCAGTGTGCTGGCGCGACTGGACGCGGCGTATCAGGCACTGAAGCAAGCCCAGGACGCTGCCCTGGATGCCCGCTAGGCAAGATTATCGAGGGTGCAGGGGGCTCGGCCCCCTGCTGGGGTGCGGGGGCGAAGCCCCGCTCTGCCTTTCCTCGATCCCTGGCGGCAGGCCCTACATCGTCGCCCCGATCACCCAGGGCGCGAACTCCGCCGACCCAAAGTCGAACAATTCGCTCTTGCTCCGCTCCCCCGATGCCGTGCGCACGAACAGGTCGAAGATGCGCTGGCCGCATTCGGCCAGGGTTTCGTCGCCGTCGAGAATGGTGCCGCAGTTGATGTCCATGTCCTCTTCCATGCGGCGGAACATCGGCGTGTTGGTGGCGAGTTTCAGCGACGGCGACGGCTTGCAGCCGAACACGCTGCCGCGGCCGGTGGTGAAGGCCACCAGATTGGCGCCGCCGGCGACCTGGCCGGTGGCGCTGACCGGGTCGTAGCCCGGCGTGTCCATGAAGATGAAACCCTTGCGGTAGGCGCCTCGGCATAGCCCACCACCTCCATCAGGTTGGTGCTGCCGGCCTTGGCCATGGCGCCGAGGGATTTCTCCAGGATTGTGGTCAGCCCGCCGGCCTTGTTGCCGGGCGAGGGGTTGGCGTCCATCTCGGCGTTGTTGCGGGCGGTGTAATCCTCCCACCAGCGCATCAGGCCGACCAGCCTTTCGCCGGTTTCGCGGTCGGCGGCGCGGCGGGTGAGCAGGTGTTCGGCGCCGTAGGTCTCCGGCGTTTCGGCGAGCATCACGCTGCCGCCGTGGCGGATCAGCAGGTCGCTGGCCACGCCGAGCGCGGGGTTGGCGGACACGCCGGAATAGCCGTCCGAGCCGCCGCATTGCAGGGCGACGGTGAGTTCGCCAAGCGGGCAGGGCTCGCGGCGGATGTTGTTGGCCTCGGCGAGGGTTTCGCGGACGAAGGCGATACCGGCTTCCACGGTCTTGCGGGTGCCGCCCATCTCCTGGATGTCCATGGCGCGCAGGCGGCCGGCAAGTTTCTGTTCGCTGATGAGGCCGGAAAGCTGGTTCACCTCGCAGCCCAGGCCGAGCACGACGACGGCGGCGAAGTTCACGTGACGGGCATAGCCGCCCAGGGTGCGGCGCAGCAGGGCGAGCGGTTCGCCCTGGGCCATGCCGCAGCCGGTCTTGTGGGTCAGCGCCACCACGCCGTCGACATTGGGGAAGTCGGCGAGCGGGTTGTGGCCGGTGATCGGGTTCTTGCGGAACGCCATGGCCACCATGTCGGCGACATGGGCGGAGCAGTTCACGCTGGTGAGGATGCCGATGTAGTTGCGCGTGGCCACCCGGCCGTCGGGGCGGCGGATGCCCATGAAGGTGGCGGGCGCGTTGAAGTAGTCGGTGGGCTTGGCGTCGATGCCCCAGGCATAGTCGCGCGCGAAATCGCCCATGCCGATGTTGTGGACATGGACGTGTTCGCCCGGCGCGATGGCCGCCGTGGCGAAGCCGATGATCTGGCCGTAGCGGCGGATGGGTTCGCCCGGGGCGATCGGCTGGATCGCTGCCTTGTGGCCGGCGGGGATGCGCTGGGCGGCGGCGACCCCCGGCGCGAGTTCGGTGCCGGGCAGCAGCGTGGCGCGGGCGATGACCACGGAGTCCTGGTCGTGCAGGCGAATGACGACGGGCGGTGCCATGGCTTGTGCTCCGATGGGACGGGCGCAGGATAGCAGAAAAAGAAGGGGAAAGGCTGGGGCCGGCGGCCCCAGATCCCATTGCTTAAGTGTGGGGTTCCAAGGGCGTTGCCCTTGGCGGAGTCAAGGGGCAGAGCCCCTTGCCTTTCTTGTTAGGCGATGCCCTTGGCGCCCTTGCGCGTTTCGGCGATGCAGGTTTTGGCAAAGCTGGCCATCATGCCGCTGTCGTTCATCAACGTGGTGAGGCGGAAGCCGCGGGCGATGCAGCGGGCGGCGTCGGCGCTGCCGCCGGTGTGGATGCCGGCGTAAAGGCCGCGGTCGGAGCAGGCCTTGAGGATCTTGTCGTAGGCCTTGAGGATTTCCGGCTCGTCGCGGTCGAGCTTGGGCGCCAGGCCGTAGGACAGGCCGAGGTCGGACGGGCCGACATAGACACCGGCGATGCCTTCGACATCGAGGATGGCGTCGAGGTTCTTGATCGCCGCCTTGGTTTCGATCATCGGGATGCACAGCGTTTCGCTGTTGGCGGTCGCCTGGTAGCTGGTGGCTTCACCGTACATGCCGGCGCGGAAGGCGCCGTTGGAGCGGGCGCCGAGCGGCGGGTATTTGCAGGCGGTGACCAGGGCCTCGGCCTCTTTCTTCGAATTGATCATCGGGCAGATCACGCCCATGGCGCCGGCGTCGAGCACCTTGCCGATGATGCCGGGCTCGTTCCAGGGCACGCGGACCATCGGGGTGACGGGGTGGGCCTGCATGGCCTGGAAGCACTGCAGCATCGACAGGAAGTCCTGCGCGCCGTGCTGCATGTCGACGGTGACGCTGTCGAAGCCACACTGCGCCATCACCTCGGCCGAGAAGCCCGAGGGGATTGCCAGCCAGCCGTTCATGACGGCCTTTCCCGACGCCCAGATTTTTGCGACCTTGGTTGGCATTGGACTTGTTTCTCCCGTGATTTGGTTGCGGAACGCTAGGCTTGCCCTGCAGGCCGGTCAATTGCGGGAGTATGGCGGGAGGCTGGGTTGGTGGCGGAAATATACGCGGAACCACTCTATGGCGGACCGGTGATCGACGCACACCACCACCTGTGGGACCTGTCGATGGGCCGGCATCCGTGGATCACCGGCGGCGACCCGGCGATGGCCTCGCTGGGCAACCTGGACTTCCTGCGCCACGACTACCTGCCGGCCGATTATCTGCGCGACGTGGCGGACACGAATTTCGCCGGTTCGGTGCATGTGGAGGCGGCGTGGGACCGGGCGCGCGACCCGGTGGAGGAAACGCGCTGGCTGATGTCGATCGGGCGGCCGCGCGGGGTGGCACGGCGGCTGGTGGGGTATGCGCGGCTCGACGCGCCCGACGTGGCGGAGCAGCTGGCCGCGCACCGGGCCGCGGGGCCGGTGGTGGGGGTGCGCGAGACCATCCGCTGGCATCCCGACCCGGCCAAGCGCTGGACCGAGGCGGGCATCCTCGACCGGCCGGCGACGCGGCGCGGCATCGCGGCGCTGGCGCGCCAGGGCATGCTGCTGGACGTGCTGATGAACCCCTACCAGGCCGCGGACGTGCATCGCCTGGCGCGCGACATGCCCGACCTGCAGGTGGTGGTGAACCATTGCGGCACGCCGGTCGATAGGGATGCGGCGGGGCTGGAACGGTGGCGTGCGGGGCTGGCGCTGATGGCGCGATGCCCGAACGTGGCGATCAAGGTGTCGAATTTCGGGGCATATGCGGCCGACCGCAGCCCAGCGGCGCTGCGCGAGGCGGTGTTGACCTGCGTGGAGGCGTTCGGGCCGGCGCGGGCGATGTTCGGCACCGACTATCCGGTGGGGCGACGGGCGCTGGGGTTCGTGGAGAACGTGCGGGCGTTTGCCGCCAGCATTGCCGGATTTACCGCCGATGAGCAGCGGGCGCTGTTCCACGACAATGCCTGGCGCATCTACCGGTTCGGTGATCCGCTGGACTGATAGCAAGCGCCCGAAATGCCGACTCTTCCGGCGTTTCGGGCGCTTGGTATCGCGCGCCGGGCTGGCCGGCGGCGGCGCGCAGAACCAAGACTTCATACCGGCCGCCATCGACCGATCCTTCATCGGTCGATTCTTAAGGCGGTTGGTACGGCACGCAGGAGCCTGGCCGCCGCGGCCGGGCCGGAACATTCGCTCTGTGGGGCAGGCAACGCTTGCCTGTATTCGCGTGCTGTTGGACGGCTTCCGGGCATGATTGCGCGACCCTTCGGATGAATCCGGAATGGGGACGAACAGTCGCAACCAAAATGGGTTGCCCGCGTTCCGGTGGAGAACGACATGGTCGTACCGGATACACCGGACGAGCACAGATATGCTTCGCCGAAGCACAGAAAGGAGCGATTATGACTTGGAAACTGGTCGGCGTATTCGGCCTTGCCTTGGCTGTCGCAGGCTGTGGCTTCACTGAAAAGGAACGCACTACCGGTGGCGCTGCCGCAGGTGCGGCAACGGGCGCCGGCGTGGGTGCGTTGGGCGGGCCGGTAGGGGCGCTGGCGGGCGCGGCGATCGGCGCGGGCGCCGGCGCGGTGACCGGTGCCACGACCAGTCCGAACACGGTGAACCTGGGCCAGCCGCCCTGGAGCAACCCGCAGGCGCGCATTCCCGGTATCGACGAAAACGGCAACGTCATGCAGCACAGCGCCGCGGGCCGCCGTTACGTGCGCCAGGCGCAGCGCGAACTGGCCGATCGCGGGTTCGACCCTGGACCGATGGATGGCATCTACGGTCCGATGACCGCACGCGCGACGATGGATTTCCAGCAGGCCAACAGCCTGGAACCCACCGGGCGCCTGAACGGCCGCACGCTGCAGGCGCTTAATGTTGCCCCCGCCGGCCCGCGGCCGTCGGCCAGCAGCACCGGCAACCCGTCCGCGGGCACCGGCCAGTCGTCCGGGATGCGGCCGCAGTCGCAGACCGGCGCGCCCGGCACTCCCCCAACCAGCGCAGGCACCGCAGGTACCGGCGGTGCCGGGGCTCAGGCGGGAACGGCGCCTCGCTGACGCGTAGGGCGGCGGGGGGCGCTTGGTGCGCTCCCCGCCGCCAACCTCCGGTCAGCGGCGTCGCGGCCGGGTTTCGTAGGCCCTGAGCGCCGCGGCGACACCCATCTTCGACATGGCATCAACCCGGCTGCGAAAGCGCGCGCAGCCGGGTTCGTCGTTGATATCCACCAGCCACACATCCTGTCCGGACACCGCGCCGAGACGCACAACGATCCGGCGGCTGCGCAGGTGGGTCGTGGCGATGCGGGCCATGCCCTGGCCCGTTACGACCCACGAAAGGTCGGGCAGCGCCAGCGCCTCGTCCTCAGCGGCGCGGACCGGCGCGCGCGACAGGGCGGCGAGGTCGGCGGCCAGCGCGGCGGCCTGGCGGTAGGCTTCCCGTCCCTGGATCGCCGAAATCTGGCCCATGCCGTGCGGCACCGACCCGTAGGCGCGGAACACCGACCGCAGGTCGTCGATGTGCGAGACATACAGCACGATCTCGTTGCACTCGCAGCGATGCCGGCACAGCGTGGCCGCCGCCTCGCGCACGAAGATGGCCACGTCGCGGAAGTTCTGGCCCGGATGCTCATTGCTGTAGGCGAAGCGGACGCGCCATTCCGCCCACTCCCGCTTCCAACGGAACGTGTCGGTGACCAGCAGGCCGAGCACCTGGACCTGGGCGGGGTCGTGCACCACCGGTTCGGGCACCATCACGGTGCCGGGCGGCGTGCTGGCGTGAAAGGACAATCCGAACATCCCGCCAGTGTGGGGGCGGGGGGTTAAGGAAGCCTCACCGCCCGAGCGATGCCAAAGGCATTGTGGCAGTCAGCTTGCGCGACCACCCCAGCCGATTCAAATTGACAGGTTGCCTGCAAGCTGGAGAGCCGCCATGTCCCCCCCCGTCGATTCGGTCATCGAGGCCGCCCGCGCACTGCTCGGCGAACGCCTGTCCACCAATGCCGGGTTGCGCGACCATCACTCGCACGGCCAGGACACCCAGACCCCGGTGCTGCCCGATGCGGTCGCCTTCGTGCAGACCACCGAGGAGGCCAGCCGCGTGCTCGCGCTGTGCCACGCCCATGGCGTGCCGGTAGTGCCCTACGGCACTGGCACTTCGCTGGAAGGCCACGTCACCCCAGTGCGCGGCGGCATCAGCCTGGACCTTGGCCGCATGGACCAGGTACTGGAGGTGAACGCGCCGGACATGGACTGCCGGGTGCAGGCCGGGGTGACGCATCGCAGCCTGAACACCCATCTGCGCGACCAGGGACTGTTCTTCCCGGTCGATCCGGGCGCGGATGCCTCGCTGGGCGGCATGTGCGCCACCCGCGCCAGCGGCACCGCCGCCGTGCGCTACGGCACCATCCGCGAGAACGTGCTGGGGCTGACCGTGGTGCTGGCGGACGGGCGGGTGATCCGCACCGGCGGGCGGGTGCGCAAGTCGGCCGCCGGCTACGATCTGACCCGCCTGTTCATCGGCAGCGAGGGCACGCTGGGGGTGATCACCGAAATCCAGCTCCGCCTGCACGGCATCCCCGAAGCCTCAAGTGCCGCGATCTGCCAGTTCCCCAGCCTGGGGGCCGCGGTGGAGACGGTGATCGCAGTGATGCAGGCCGGCATTCCCGTGGCGCGCATTGAACTGCTCGACGACGTGCAGATGGGCGCGTGCATTACCTACTCCAAGCTGGACGGGCTGCGCGCCGCCCCCACGCTGTTCTTCGAGTTCCACGGCACCGCCGCCTCGGTGGCCGAGCAGGCGACCCTGGCCGAGGAGATTGCGGAGAACTTCGGTGCCGACGGGTTCCAGTGGGCCACCGACCCGGCCGAACGCACCCGTCTGTGGCGCGCCCGGCACGACGCGTACTGGGCGGCGCTGGCACTGAAGCCCGGCCACCAGGGCATCGCCACGGACGCCATCGTACCGATCTCAAGGCTCGCCGAGGCGATCCTGGGCGCGCAGGAGGACATCGCGGCCTCCGGCCTCACCGCGCCCATCGTCGGCCATGTCGGTGACGGCAACTTCCACACGGTGATCCTGGTGCCGCCGGAACCGGGCGGGCTGGACCGGGCGTGGGAATTGGACAAGAAGATCGTGGCCCGCGCGCTGGCCCTCGGTGGCTCGTGCAGCGGCGAACACGGCGTGGGACTGGGCAAGCGTGAGTTCCTGGAGGCGGAAGTGGGTGCCGAGGCGCTGGCGGTGATGCGCGCGGTGAAGACCAGCCTGGATCCGAAGGGAATCCTGAAATCCGGGCAAGATCTTTCTCAACTGAGCCAGATTGGGGAGGCCAGGGCGCTGCCCTGGACCCGCAAGGGGCGTCGCCCCTTGACCCCGATACCTAGGGCGCGGCTTGGTCTGTCGGCGGGATAAGATTATCGGATTCCAAAGGCGTCGCCTTTGGTGGGGGTCCAGGGGGCGAAGCCCCTTGGCCTTCTCTACCCGGCCGCCAGCCAATCCTCGATCAACCGCCGGGCGATGGAGTCACCGCGCGGCAGGTTGAAGCCGAGATCGCGGTGCCGGCGCATGTCGTCGCGCGAGAACCAGCGGGCATCGGCGATTTCCGTGGGGTCGATGGTGATCTCCTCGGTCAGCCCCTCGGCGTAGAAGCCGAGCATGATCGAGGAGGGGAAGGGCCAGGGCTGGCTGGAGTGGTAATGCACGGCGCCCACGCGAATGCCGGCTTCCTCGAAAACCTCGCGCGCCACCGCCTCCTCCAGCGTCTCGCCAGGCTCCACGAAGCCGGCCAGGGTGGAATACATGGTGGAGTTGGGAAAGCGCGTGGAATGGCCGAGCAGGGCGCGGTCGCCGCGGTGCACCAGCATGATCACGGCCGGGTCGGTGCGCGGGAAGTGCTGCACCTTGCAGCCCGAGCACTGCATCGCATGGCCGGCGCTGCGCGGCGTGCAGGCGCTGCCGCACACGCCGCAGAAGCGGTGCTTGGTGCGCCAGTGCATCAGCCCGCGGGCATGCGCCAGAATCGACGCCTCGTTGTTCGGCAGCAGGCCGGCGACCGCGCGCAGGTCGCTGAAGGCGCCCATTTCCGGCGGCAGCAGCGGCAGCGGGTCGTCCTCCGGGCTGATATCCACGGCGAACACCGGGCGCGGACCCTGCAGGCCGAGAAAGGCCCAGATGCCGCCATCGGGCCAGCCGCGCAGGCGCAGGGCCCCGGCGGCGGCGGCGGTGAGGAACACCGCCTCGGGCCGGCCTTCCTCCACCCCGCGCATCAGGTTGCGGGCGCGCCAGACCGGGGCGAACATGGCGTCCTCGGCCATCAGCGCCGCCTCGATCCAGGCCGCGTCGTCGCGGTGGTGGGCGGCGCGGTCCAGTGGGCTGCCGGAATAGACGTTTGGGCGGCTGGCGAGAATCAGGGTCACGGGCGGTATCCTGCGGGCGGGATGAGGGCGTGACCCTGCCACGGGGTATCCGGGGCGGCAACCGCGCCAACTCCGCCATGCCCCCAACTCCACCTTGCCTCAACTCTGCCTTGCCTCGGGCGCCGCGATGCACGATATGAGGGGCGGGAGGTCGGCGGCGGACGGGCGCCTCGCCAACCCGGTCAGGTCCGGAAGGAAGCAGCCGCAACGAGTTTCCGCTCGGGTCGTTCGTTCGGCCTCCCACCGTTTCAACCAGGCCGCCCCCTGTGTTCCGGCAGGCGGGGCCGTTCACCGGCACCGCCAAATGTCCGGCTTGTTCCCCACCGATGCGCAGGACGACAAGCTGCCCGACCCGGAGCCCGAGGGCGCCGGGCTGTTCGGCGAGGCGCTGCCTGCCGCACCGGCCCCCGCCCTGGCGGCACCGGCCTATCGCGTGCTGGCGCGCAAGTACCGCCCCACCACCTTCGACGACATGATCGGCCAGGAGGCGATGGTGCGCACGCTGCGCAACGCCTTCGCGCTCGGCCGCGTGGCGCATGCCTTCATGCTCACCGGCGTGCGCGGCGTGGGCAAGACCACCACGGCGCGCATCATCGCCCGCGCGCTGAACTGCATCGGGCCGGACGGCAATGGCGGGCCCACCGCCGATCCCTGCGGCGTCTGCGCCAACTGCGTGGCCATTTTGGCCGACCGCCACCCCGACGTGGTGGAGATGGACGCCGCCAGCCGCACCGGCGTGGAGGATGTGCGCGAGATCATCGAGGCCACGCGCTTTCGCCCCATGCAGGCGCGCACCAAGGTCTTCGTGATCGACGAGATCCATATGCTCAGCCGCAACGCGTTCAACGCGCTGCTCAAGACGCTAGAGGAGCCGCCGCCGCACGTGAAGTTCGTGTTCGCCACCACCGAATTGCGCAAGGTGCCGGTCACCGTGTTGTCGCGCTGCCAGCGCTTCGACCTGCGGCGCATCGCGGTGGCCGAACTGGCGGCCTATTTCGGCCAGCTGTGCGAGCGCGAGGCGGCACCCATCGAGCCGGAGGCGCTGACCCTGATCGCGCGGGCGGCCGATGGTTCGGCGCGAGACGGACTGTCGCTGCTGGACCAGGCGATCGCCCAGACGGAGCCGGGGCAGACCATCACGGCTTCCGCCGTGTCGGACATGCTCGGCCTGTCCGACCGGGAGGCGGTGTTCGACCTGTTCGAGGCGGTGGTCGGCGGCAAGCCGGCGGCGGCGCTGGAGATCACCGACCGCGCCCACGGGCGCGGCGCCGATCTGGGCGTGATGCTGCAGGATCTGCTGGAACTGGTGCACACCGTCACCCGCCTGCGCTCGGTGCCTGCCCTGCGCGAATCTGCGGACCTGCCGGAGGCGGAGCGCACCCGCGGCGCCGCCTTCGCCGACCGGCTCGGCATACCCGTGCTGGGCCGCGCCTGGCAGATGCTGCTGAAGGGCATCGCCGAGGTGGAGACCGCACCCGACCGCAAGGCGGCCGCCGAGATGGTGCTGATCCGCCTATGCCACGTGGCCGACCTGCCGCCGCCCGGCGAACTGGTGCGCCGCCTGACCGAGGGCGGCGATTCGCGCCCGGCCGGCCCGGCGCCCAATGGTAACGGTGGGGGTGGCAACGGCGGCGGATCGCGGGCGGTGGCGAATGGCGCGCCGGCGCAGATGGCTGTCACGGTGCCTGTCGCGGCGCCGCGCCTTTCAAGCTTCCGCGAGGTCGCCGCCCTGGTGGCCGAGCGGCGGGAGCCCAGCCTGCACGCCCATCTTGTCCATTCGGTGCACCTGGTGCGCTTCGCTCCGCCGGTGATCGAGTTGCGCCAGCAGCCCGAGGCGCCGCGCGACCTCGCCGCCCGCCTCTCGGCCGTGCTGCAGGACGCCACCGGCATGCGTTGGACGATCGCCCTGTCGGCGGCCCAGGGCGAGCCGACCCTGGCCGAACAGGGCGTTGCCGCCGACGTGGTGCGCCGCAGCGCCGCCGAGCAGCACCCGCTGGTGCAGGCCATCCTCGCGGCCTTTCCCGGCGCCAGGATCGAGGCGGTGCACGACGCACGCGCCGATGCCTATGGCCTGCCGGCGGAATCGCTGTTGGCCGGCCCCGCGCCCGCCGAAGGCGAACCGGAGTTCGCGCCGCTGGACGACGACGAGTCCGCGCCGCTGGGCGACGACGAGTCCGCGCCGCTGGGCGACGATGCCGTTGCCGATCCGTCCGATGATTCCTTTGACAACTGGGAGCCCCCGTCATGAAAAACCTCGCCGGCATGCTCAAGCAGGCCTCCCAGATGCAGGCCAAGATGGAGGAGTTGCAGGCCCGGCTGCAGTCCATGGAAGTGGAGGGCACCGCCGGGGCCGGCATGGTGAACCTGGTGCTGAACGGCAAGGGCGAGCTGCTGCGCATGCAGATCGACCCCAAGCTGATGGGCGACGCCGACGTGGAGATGCTGCAGGACCTGATCGTCGCCGCGCACGCCGACGCCAAGCGCAAGGCCGAGGCGGCGAATGCCGAGGAAATGCAGCAGCTTACCGCCGGCCTGCCGCTGCCGCCGGGTATGAAGCTGCCATTCTGACCCGGGCATGGGCGGCCCCGAGATCGAGCGGCTGATCGGGCTGCTGTCCCGCCTGCCCGGACTGGGACCGCGCAGCGCCCGCCGCACCGCGCTGCGCCTGTTGCAGGAGCCGCAGACGCGCCTGCTGCCGCTGGCGCAGGCGATGCAGGAAGCGGCGCGCGCGGTGCGCTCGTGCAGCGTGTGCGGCAACCTGGACAGCGCCGACCCCTGCCATATCTGCGCCGACCCGCACCGCGACCGCTCGCTGATCTGCGTGGTGGAGGGTGTGGGCGACCTGTGGGCGCTGGAGCGGGCGCATGTGCATCGCGGCCTGTATCACGTGCTGGGCGGCACGCTGTCGCCACTGGGCGGGGTGGGGCCTGAGGACCTGAACCTGCCCGGCCTGCTGGCGCGGGTGCAGGCGGGGGGCGTCGCCGAGGTGATCCTGGCGCTCGGCGCCACCGTGGACGGGGCCACCACGACGCACTGGCTGACCGAACGCCTGCGCCCGCTGGGCGTGACCGTCACCCGTGTCGCCCAGGGCGTGCCGATGGGCGGTGCGCTGGACGTGCTGGACGACGGCACCTTGGCCGCCGCCCTGCGGGCACGCCGGGCTTCCTGACCGTCAGCGCCTGCGCTCAGGGCCGGCGCGCGAACCAGGCGCCGCGCGCGATCGCCGTTGCCAGCGTGGCACCGTAGATCACCAGGGCGACGGCCAGCGCCCCGAACAGCCAGTCGGTGGAGCCGGTGGCGCGCAGCACCGCCCATCCGCCACCCACCGCCACGACCATGCGCAGCAGCCCGGCGAACAGCGGCCAGAACAGCCGGCCGGCGCCCTGCGAGGCGAAATACAGGCACAGCCCAAGCCCGAAGAACCCATAGGCCGGGCCGACATGGCGCAGATAGGCGCTGCCCACCGCCAGCATCTCCGCATCGTCGGTGAACAGCCCGAGCCACGCCAGCGGGAACAGCGCCGCGGCCAGCCCCACCGCCTCGGTGAGCACGAAGGCCACCGCGCCGCCGGTCAATGCGATGCGCAGCGCCCGCTGCGGCTGGCCGGCGCCGATATTCGTGCCCACCAGCGCCACCAGCGGCGCGCCGAGGCCGAACACCAGCGGGATCAGCAGGTATTCCAACCGCGCCCCGGTGCCGTATCCGGCAACTGCCGCCGGCCCGGCCGCCATGCCGACCAAGGCCGTGGTCAGCGCCACCGTCAGCGTGGTCTGCAAGGTGCTGACCGCGCCCACGCCGCCCACCCGCAGGATGTCGGCGAACAACTTCCAGCGCAGCCGCGCGAGCCTCACCCGCACGATGCTGCGCCCGGCCAGCAGGTAGAGGGCCAGGAAGGCGGCAGTCAGCGCGTTGGTGAGCAGCACCGCGAGCGCGCCGCCGGCGATGCCCATGGCGGGGATGGGGCCGAAGCCGAAGATCAGCGCCGGCGACAGCGGCACCAGCAGCACCACGCCGACGCACACCGCCGCGGCCGGCACCAGCATGTTGCCGGTGCCGCGGATGACGCTGGCCAGCGCGTTCATCACCCATACCAGCACGATGCCGGCGAACACCACGTCGGAATAGGCCAGGGCCGCGGCCAGCGAACCGCCCTCGCCGCCCATCGACGCATAGAGCGGCCGGCCCAGGCCGAGGAACAGCGCGGTGCAGGCCAGGCCCAGCAGCCCGTTTACCACCAGCGCATGCAGCACCAGCGAATTGGCGTCGCCGCGCCGCCCGCCGCCGAGCGCGCGCGCCACCGCCGAGGAGATGCCGCCGCCCATGGCGCCGCCCGACAGCATCTGCATCATCATGAAGCCGGGGAACACCAGCGCCATGCCGGCCAGGGCGTCGGTGCCCAGGAACGACAGCCACCACGTCTCGATCAGCCCGGTGGCGGACTGGGCGAGCATCACCAGGATGTTCGGCCATGCCATGCGCAGCAGCGTCGGCACGATCGGGCCCTGCAGCAGCATGCGGGTGCGCGGGCTCATCTGCGGGTCGGGGGCGGGTGCGAGGGTGGCGACGGGGGCGTTCATGCGCCGGGCTCCGTTTGGGGCGGGCCGGGGGCAGGGCCCGGCGCCTGGGTTCCGCCCAGCAGGTTGCTGCGGCGCTTGGCGCGGCCGTGGACACCGGGGCCGGCGGCCGGTCCGGCGGCCAGCACGAAGTCGGGCGCGGCCAGCGGGCGGCGGCTCTTGCGGTCCACCAGCATCGGTTCGGCCGGGGCGCCAGTCTGCGCGTCGATGATCTCGACGCTGGCGCCTTCGGGCGCGAAATGGCGGTTGCCCCACGCCAAAAGCGTGATGAGCACCGGGCGGAAATCCTCGCCGCGCGGCGTCAGCCGGTATTCGTCGCGCGGCGGCCGCTCGCTGTAGCGGTGGCGCTCCAGCAGCCCGGCCTCGACCAGGGCATTCAGGCGGCGCGTCAGCATGCCCGGGGCGATGCCCAGGCTTTTCTGGAAACCCTCGAAGCGCGCGACGCCGGCGAAGGCGTCGCGCAGGATCAGGATGCTCCACCACTCGCCCACGCGGTCCAGCCCGCGGGCGATGGGGCAGACCATGGTGCGGAACGTCTTGCGCTGCATCGGCGCCTCCAGTCGCTACTATTATAGTAGTGACAGGGTGCCGCGAGCGGGTCAAGCGCACGCGTGAACTGCCAGTTGGGTTGGCGGTGGCGCCGAGGGCTATTTCCCTGCCTCGGTGGGCCGGCTGGTTGCGAAGGTTGCCGGCACGGCCGCTGCCTCCGGGCCGATCGGGGCGGCCTCGGTGGCACCGGCGCGGTCCAGCCCTGCGCGCATCCGCCGGTGGATGAACGGGAATGCGCCGCCCAGCGCCGCTCCCCACACCAGCGCGCCAACCAGCAACCCCATCGCGGGTCGGCCGACGAACGACGGGCGCGCGGGCAGCCATTGCAGCAGCGCCACCGGCACCACCATCCACAGCAGGAAGCCGAATGCGACACCGAACAGCCAGCCGCCTACCGGGTCGTTGGCGGCCCGGCGGAACACCAGGCCGTAGAGGAACCCGCCGCCGGCCATCGTCGCCGCACAGGCGAGCACGGCCAGCGCACGCAAACCACCGGGCAGGGCGGTGGCCAGCGCATCGATCCAGCCGAAGACCACCAGCACCACCAGCGCGGGGGCCGCGGCGGCCAGCCCCGCCAGCGTGCCTGCCGACAGCGGCCGCTGCGTGTAGCCGGGGTCCAGCCCATGCGCGCGCAGAATGCTAAGCATCGCCAGCCATGCTCCCCGGCACCAGCCGTCCCGGCGCCGGCCTTGCGGGCTGAAAATCGGCCGGCCGCGACGCCGCCGCGCGGAGCACCGTCTCCAACGTCGCGTCGCGCGCCGTCTCGGCCCCGAAGATGCGCACCAGGTGGTGATAGGCCTGGCCGACCGGCCGCGGGTCCCGGTTGAGGTCGAACAGCCCCACCGGGTTCACGTTCCCCCGCGCCGCCGACAGGCCGATGTCCCAATCCACCTGGTCGGTCAGCGAGAACCACGTGAAGCCGACGATCGGCACGCCGCTCTGCCGCAGCAACTGAACATTGTGCCACTGCCGCCACAGCCAGCGCGGCGCCTCGCGTGCGTCCTGGTGGTTGGTCTCCGTGTGCATCAGCGGCCGCCGGTAGCGCTCCCAGTATTTCTGGGCGACGACGTACCAGCCGAACAATTCGCCCAGCGCCTGCGCATGGCCCTGGGTGTCGATAAGCTTTTCGTTCCACAGGTAGTAGTCCACCCCCAACACCGCGCGCTGCCGCACGTCCTGGCGCATGAACCAGTCGTACTCGTCGTCCGGCATGCCGTGGCTGCGCAGGTGTTCGCGCATCATCGGATCCACCGGCCGGGCATACAGCAGGTCCAGCGGCAGGAACCGGCGCTCGTTCTCGAATTCGGCGATGCGCACCACCTCGGGGTCGGGGCAGCAGGGCTGGTAGAATTCGCCGCTCTCGCTGTTCACGAAAATCGCGTCCGGCCGCTCCTGCGCGATCGCCTGGGCCATCAGCACGCTGGCGCGGGCCACGTGGCGCACGGCGGTGAGGAAGGCGCGCTCGTCGCGAAGTTGCTCGTTCCACACCCCTTCCAGCGCGCTGAGCTTGGTGCAGACATACATCTCGTTCACCGGCGTGTACATCTGCACCCACGGATAGCGCCGGGCGAAGGCGCGGGCATAGTCGGCCAGCGCCAGCGGCATCTCCGGGTTCTGGAAATTCCCCAGCCAGTCCGGCAGCCCGAAATGGCACAAATCCATGATCGGCACGATGCCCAGCCGGTGCATCTCGGCGGCGACCTCGTCCATGAAGGTCCAGTCGTAGCGCCCCGGCCCCAGGAACATCAGGTGCAGCGGCGGGCCATAGCGCAGGTGGCGCAACCCAAGCTCGCGCACCAGCGCCAAGTCGGTGCGCCAGTTGCGGTAGTGCCCGCAGGCCTCCATCTCGTCCATCCGCCAGCGCCCGCCGCGAATGGTCGGGTAGCTGCACTCGATCCCGGTGGCGAACATGAAGCGGTCCCCCTCCGGCGGCGCGCCGGCCGGCCCGCCGGATGTCACTGGCAACTCGCGGGCGGGCGGGAACATGTGCCCGGTCCCCAGCCGCGGCGGCCGGGAGGCGGCGTAGCCGACCGGGCGGACATAGATCACGCCCAGCACCGCCCCCCACACCAGATGCCCCAGCACCATCGAAAGTAGGTCGCGCGGCCCACCATCCGGCGCCGCCGCGACAAGCCCCGCCAACGCGGCACTCTGCGTCAGCATCAGGTCGAGCTGCGGCAACAGGACGAAGATCGCGAGCAACATCGGCAGCACCGAAAAGACGATGCCCTGCAACACCGGGCGCAACCGCAGTAGCGAAAAGAAAAAATATGCGTAGAAAATGCCCCAGATCGCGCCCGCCAGCAGATGCACCAGCGTCCCGGCGATCCAGCGCGCCCAAGGCCCGCCCTCGGGCGTCGCCACCACTCCCACAAGCCGGACGAACTCAACAACGGGAATGCCGGCCGATACCAACACCCGCGCCAGCAACGCCCATGCCAGCGCCCCCGCCGCGCCAGCAAGAATCGCCTTGCCGTAGGCCACACGGCGGATCATCGAGCGACGCGCCGCGGCAAGCGCATCGTGGTCCTGGCTGGCATCGCCACCCTCCTGGCCGGGGTCGACTCAGCCTACTCGATAGCGGACCAATTGGTTCCCGCTTAGGGTGGGGAATCGAGGAAGGCCTTCTTTTTCTGAAGAAAAAGAAGCAAAAAGACTTTCATTCATTTAATCTTGGTAGAAGACTCGCCAGGGAGGCCAAATGGCCAAAAGTTTTTTGGTTCTTTTTTTCAAAAAAGAACATCCTTCGGTGTTTTGGCTGGTCGCCTGCCAAGCTTACGCGCCGAAGTCGAACCGTCCGCCGGCACCGTGACAACGCCGCCTCCAGCCCATAGCATGCCCCTGAACGAGCCACGCTCCGGGAGAACGCCCATGGACACGCAACCCACCGACCCGCTCGGCTTCGCGCCGGACTACGATTCGCCGATCCCGTACATGTTCCGCACCCGCGAGTATTACAAGGCGATCGGCTACACCACGCCGTACCGCTGGGCGCACTACCTCGACGCGCCGTTCGCCAGGTTGGCCAAGCCGCTGGCGAAGTCGCGCGTCGCCATCGTCACCACCGCCGCCCCCTATCAGCCCGACAAGGGCGACCAGGGGCCGGGTGCGGCCTACAACGGCTCGGCGAAATTCTACCAAGTGTACGACGGGGACACGTCGGTGGACCACGACCTGCGCATCTCCCATATCGGCTACGACCGCAAGCACACCACGGCCACCGACAACGGCACCTGGTTCCCGCTACCCGCCCTGCGCCGGGCCGCCGCGGCCGGGCGCATCGGCGAGGTGGCGCCGCGCTTCTTCGGCGCACCCACCAACCGCAGCCACCGCGTCACCATCGACACCGACGCGCCGGAGATCCTGCGCCGTTGCCGCGAGGACGGGGTGGACGTGGCGGTGATCGTGCCGAACTGCCCGGTCTGCCATCAAACGGCGACGCTCACCGCCCGCGAACTAGAAGCCGGCGGCATCGCCACCGTGGTGATGGGCTGCGCCAAGGACATCGTCGAGCACGCCGCCGCGCCCCGCTTCCTGTTCAGCGACTTCCCCCTCGGCAACAGCGCCGGCCGCCCGCACGACGTGGCCAGCCAGGATCAGACGCTCGAACTGGCGCTGCGCCTGCTGGAATCCGCTCCCGGGCCGCGCACCACCATGCAGTCGCCGCTGCGCTGGAACGCCGACGGCATGTGGAAGCTCGACTACCTCAACCTCGAGCAGATCGGCGAGGAGGAGTTGCAGCGCCGGCGCGAGGAATTCGACCGCCAGAAGGAACTGGCACGGGCCAACCGGGTGGCGGCGGAGTAGGCAGGCCAGGGCGACACCCCTGCCTTCCTTGCTGACAGGAACCAAGATGACCGAATCCCCCCGCCCGTTCGAACGGGTAAAGATCCTCGACTTCACCCAGGTGCTGGCCGGCCCCTATGCCAGCTACCAGCTCGCCCTGATGGGGGCGGACGTGATCAAGGTGGAGCGCCGCGAGGGCGAGGATGCCCGCCGCACTCCGCTGTCCCGCGACTGGGCGGATCGCGGCATGGCCTCCGGCTGGATGGCGATCAACGGCAACAAGCGCAGCCTCACGCTCGACCTGCAGAAGCCCGAGGCGCAAGAGATCATCAAACGCCTGGCCGCCGAAGCCGACGTGGTGATGGAGAACTTCCGCCCGGGCGTGATGGACCGCCTCGGCCTCGGCTACGAGGCGCTGTCGAAGATCAATCCGAAGCTGATCTACGCCGCCATTTCCGGCTTCGGCAATAACGGCCCCGACCGCGGCGAGGCCGGGTACGACGGCCGCATCCAGGCGATGAGCGGCATCATGTCGATCACCGGCCACGAGGAGACCGGCCCGGTGCGGGCCGGCTTCGCGGTGTGCGACACGCTCAGCGGCATGACGCTCGCCTTCGGCGTGGCCAGCGCCCTGTTCCAGCGCACCCATACCGGCCGCGGCCAGTTCGTCGACGTGTCGATGCTCGACGCCACGCTCGCCTTCCTCGCCGGCCCGATCGCCGACTGGACAGTGGCCGGCCACCGGCAGATGCAGTCCGGCAACCAGGCGGTCAGCCGGCGCGTCACCGCCAACCTGTTCCGGGCCGGCGATGGCTGGCTGCTGCTCGCGGTCAACAACGACAAGCAATATGCGGCGCTGATGAAGGCGCTGGGGCTGGAACATACCTACGCCGACCCGCGCTTCGCGGACTGGTTCCTGCGCAACGAGAATGCCGCCGCCCTGCGCGCCCTGATTGAGGCAAAGCTGGCCGCCGACAACCCGCGCAACTGGGAAGAACGCCTCAACGCCGCCGGCGCCCCCTGTGCCAGCATCTGGCGCATCGAGGAGGTGATCGAGCACCGGCAGGTGCAGGCACGTGGCCTGATGCAAACGGTGGACACGCCGTACGGCAAGCTGCGCTTCGCCGGCAGCGGCGTGAAGCTGGCCCATGGCGCGGCGCGGCTCGACCGGGTGGCGCCGGCCCTGGGAGCGGATACCGACGACATCCTGGCCACGGTCGGATTCGGGCCCGACGAGATCACAGCCTTGCGCGCTGGAGGCGTGATATGAGCGCACCTGTCAACGTCGCGCGGCTGAAGCAATTCGTGCAAGGCATGACGCGCCTCGCCGATCTCCATCACGGCAACGAGGCGGCGATGCTGGCGGGCGGGCGGGCGCTGCTGGCGGATCTGATTGCGGTGGACGACTGGCTGCCGGACAGCTTCGCGACGCCGAACCCCGAGCGTTACACCCAGTACCCGCTGCATTGCGACCCGCTGGAGCGGTTCTCGGTGGTCAGCTTCGTGTGGGGCCCCGGACAACGCACGCCGGTCCATGACCACACCGTATGGGGTCTGATCGGCATGCTGCGCGGCGCCGAGACGGCCACCAGCTTCACGCGCGGCGCCGATGGCGGGCTGGTGACGGGCGGTACCGAAACGCTGCGGCCGGGCATGGTCGATGCCGTCTCGCCCAGCATTGGCGACATCCATGTGGTGGCCAATGCGGTGGCCGACGCGCCGTCGATCAGCATCCATGTCTATGGCGCCAATATCGGCATGGTGCACCGGCATGTGTTCGACCCGGCGAGCGGAGCGGCGAAGCAGTTCGTGTCGGGGTATTCGGCCGACGTGGTGCCGAACCTGTGGTCGATGCCGCAGGCCGCCGCATGAGCCTGGTCGCCATCGACCTCGCCGACGGCGTGCTGACGCTGACCCTTTGCCGGGCGGACAAGGGCAACGCGCTGGACGCGGCGCTGGTGGCGGCGTTGCGGGCGGCGGTGGCGCAGGCCGAGGATCCGGCGGTGCGGCTGCTGGTGCTGCGGGGCGAGGGGCGGGCGCTGTGCACCGGCTTCGACCTCACCGATCTGCCGGCGCAGAGCGATGGCGACCTGCTGGCGCGGTTCGTGGCGATCGAGTTGCTGCTGCAGGCGATCCGCCACGCGCCGGTGCCGACCGTGGCGCTGGGCCATGGGCGGATGTTCGGCGCCGGGGCTGATCTGTTCGCCGCCTGCACCTGGCGGCTGGCCGATCCGGCGGCGCGCTTCGCCTTCCCCGGCGCGCGCTTCGGTCTGGTGCTGGGAACCCGGCGGCTGGCGGCGATCGTGGGGGAGTGGCGGGCGTTGGAACTGACCGCCCGTGGGCAGTCGCTGGATGCCCAGGGCGCGCTTGCCTGCGGGTTGGCGACGCGCATCGTGCCGCAGGAGGGATGGGGCGACGAGGTGACGGCGATGGCGCACGAACTGGGCAGGGTTGATCGGCCGGCGGCGCTGGCGCTGGCGAGCGCGGCCCGGGCGGATACGCGGGATGCCGACCTTGCCGCCCTGGTGCGCTCGGCGGCGGTGCCGGGGCTGGGCGGGCGGATAGCGGCGTTTGCCGCCGGGCGGGGCTAGGCTATGTCGAACACCCAAACCGCACCTGGCGCGCCAGTGCTGCCGCTGTTCTACACCAAGGTTGTCGGCGTGAATCCGGCCGAACATGGCGAGTTGCGGCTGGACCGGTCGGCGGGCTTCGCCTTCGCCGCGGGGGCGGCCTCGATCCCGCTGGGGTTGGGGGAGATCGCGGTGGCGGCGCGGCATTATCCGGTGGTGTTCGCCGCGGCGGCAGTGCCGGCGCCGGTGGCGCTGGTAGGGCTGAACGAACTGGGCAATCTGTTCGTGTCCGCGGACGGTGCGTGGCAGACGGGTGCTTATGTGCCCGCCTATGTGCGCGCCTATCCTTTCGTGTTCGTCGAGGATCCGGCGGGCAAGACCACCTATGTCGGGATGGAGGAGCGGGCGGCGTGCCTGGGCACCGCGGCGGGGCAGCCGCTGTTCGAGGGCGGGGCGCCGACGGCGGTGTTGAACGAGGCGGTGCGGTTCTGTGCGGCGTATCGCGACAACCTGAACGCCTCGGCCGATTTTGCCCGGGCGCTGGATGCGGCGGGGGTGCTGCAGGAGGAAGAGGCGACGGTGCAATTCACGGGCGGGGCGTCGAGCCGGGTGCGGGGGTTCAAGGTGATCAAGCCTGACCGGCTGGACCAAGTGGCGGACAATATTTTTTTGGAATGGCGGCGGCGCGGCTGGCTGGCGGCTGTGTATGCCCATCTGCACTCGGCGGGGAACTGGGCGCGGCTGGTGGACCTGGCGGCGGCGCGGACGGCGCAGGTTGGCGGGTGAAGCGGGCCGCGTGCGTGAAAACGCCGGTATCGTCAAAAAACGTGGGAGTTCTGAAAATTCTGTAAGCCGGTTGTAATCCGATCAGGGCCAATCTCTCCTTGCCGAAACAAGGTCGCCTGCCACTCCGGAATTTCCGGGAAACTGACCGAAGTCGGTTTGAACAAGAAAACAGGAGAGACTGACATGCTGACCATCTTCAAGATTGCCAAGAACGTTGTCGCCGACCGCCGTGGCGTTACCGCCCTGGAATACGGGGTCATCGCCGGCATCCTCTGCACGGCCCTGGTCGCTGCTTTCGGCGTGCTGGGCGGCAAGATCACCGACGCGTTCAACGCTCTGGTTTTCTGATCCAGTTCGCCGTCGCTTCCCGCCACCGGCGGCGGGAGGCGACGCGCAGGAATGGTTTTTCGCAGCGGCTTCCGTTTCTGTCCAGGTAGGACAGAAATGGAAGCCGTTGGCGTTTCTGGCGCCGGTGCTTCGGCAGCGCAGCTTGGGTCGCCGCCCCACGGCAGTCGCCTTGCGGGAATCAGCCCGGTCGCTGATTTCATCGCCGCTTGGCAATGGAGCCGAGGAGACCTCTCATCACCGAACGGCCGACCTGGCCGCCGAGGCTGCGGGCCATGGATTTGGCGAAGGCTTCGCCGACGCCTTCACGGCGGCCGCTGCCCAGGAGCAGGGACATCAGCCGGGTCGGCCGCGGCTTCCGGGCGGGGGGTTCGGCGGGGCGGCGGGGCGGCTGGTTGGTTCCAGGGGATGGAGGCTGGGGGCGGGGTGCCCCAGGGGGACGAGGCGTCGTAGGGCGCGGGACGGGGGGTGAGATCGGCGATTGTGGTGGCGCGGCCGGTGAGCATTTCGTGGGCGGATTGGCGGTCCACCGGGGTTTCGTAGCGGCCGGCGAGGGGGGAGCGGGCGATGAGGTCGGCGCGTTCGGCCGGGGTGATCGGGCCGATGCGGCCGCTTGGCGGCAGGATCTTGGCGCGCTGGACGATGGCGGGGATGGCCTTGGCGTCGAGCAGGAGACGAGCGCTTCGCCGACGTCGAGCTCGGTGATGGCCTGGCGACGTCGAGGCCGGGGTTGGCGCGGAAGGTTTCGGCGGCGGCGCGGCACCGCCTTCTGGTCGCGCGGCGTGAAGGCGCGCAGCGCGTGCTGGACGCGGTTGCCGAGCTGGCCGAGGACGGTGTCGGGGAGGTCGAGCGGGTTCTGCGTCACGAAATAGACGCCGACGCCCTTGCTGCGGATCAGGCGGACGACCTGCTCGACCTTCTCGACCAGCGCCTTCGGGGCGTCGTTGAAGAGCAGGTGGGCCTCGTCGAAGAAGAAGACGAGCTTCGGCTTTTCGAGGTCGCCGACCTCGGGCAGCTCCTCGAACAGCTCGGAGAGCAGCCAGAGCAGGAAGGTGGCGTAGAGGCGCGGGCCGTTGATCAGCTTGTCGGCGGCGAGGATGTTGACGGCGCCGCGGCCGTCGGGGGCGAGGAGCATGAGGTCGGCGAGGTCGAGCGCGGGCTCGCCGAAGAACTGGTCGCCGCCCTGCTGGTCGAGCACCAGCAAGCCGCGCTGGATCGTGCCGATGCTGGCCTTGCTGACGTTGCCGTAGTCGGTGCCGAGTTCGGTCGGCGCGGTCGGCGACGTGGGCGAGCATGGCGCGCAGGTCCTTGAGGTCGAGCAGCAGCAGGCCTTCGTCGTCGGCCAGCGCGAAGGCGATGTTGAGCACGCCTTCCTGCGTTTCGTTGAGGTCGAGCATGCGCGGCGAGCAGGAGCGGGCCCATTTCGGCGACCGTGGCGCGGATCGGGTGGCCCTGCTGGCCGAACAGATCCCAGAACACGGCCGGGGAGGCGCGCCAGGCGTAGTCGGCTCGAGGCCGAGTTTGGCGGCGCGGGCCTCCAGCTTCGGGTTGGGCGTGCCGGGCATGGCGATGCCGGCGAGGTCGCCCTTGACGTCGGCGCAGAAGACCGGAACGCCGGCGCTGGAGAAAGCCTCGGCGAGTGACCTGGAGCGTGACTGTCTTGCCGGTGCCGGTGGCGCCGGCGATGAGGCCGTGGCGGTTGGCGGTGGGCAGGTGAAGCAGGCAGGGCGCGTCGCCGCGGGCGAGCAGGATGTCGGTCATGTCGGTGCCTCCTGGCGTATCGACATGGCGGATTGCGGGGCGGTTGGCGAGGGGGCAGGCCAAAAGTTTTGATAGTGGAACAATAAGGGCGTGGGTGGGCAGGGGCGGTCAGGCGGGTTTCGAGCGCCAGGCGCGGGCGGCGGCGCGGACGTAGGCGGGCAGGGGGCGCGGGGGCGTGCCCGTCGGCGCGCCGGGGGCCGGAGCGGGTTGGGCTGGGCGCGGCCTGGGTGGGCGGCGGCGTGGCGGGCGTGGGGGAAGTTGGAGGGCCGGCGGGAGCGGGGTGCCGAGCATGCGGCAGAGGGGGCGGAGGATGCGGGCGGCCTGGGGGGCGGCGGCGAGGAATTCCGCGAAGTCGGGGCGGGCGAGGAATGACGCGAGCCGGTTGCCGGCGACGGCCGACGGCGGGATGTGGTGGAGCAGCCAGGCCGCGGTGCGCGGGAGGCGGCGGTTGGGCGGGATGGGGGCGGACGGCTTGCGCGTGCGGCCGGGGCGGGGACGTGGCCTGGGCAGGGTGCCGGCCTGCCAGCGGGCGAAGAGGTTGGCGAGGCGGGTGCCGGCACGGCCGACGACGTTCCAGACGAGGACGAGGAAGGCCGTGCGCGCGCGGTCCTGCGCCGCGTGATGGGCGATGAGTTCGCGCAAGCGGTCCAGGATATGGACCATATGGGTGGCGAGGGGTCGCATTACAGTTAATATATCTAACCTATGGCGGCGCGCCAAGGGGATTCGCGGGGGCGGCTGAATTGGCGGGGTTCAGGCGGCGTGCTGGCGAATGTGCGGGGCGATTTCGGCCATGAAGAGTTTCAGGGCGCGGGTGGACGATTCGGCGGGCATGGGGCCGGTGCGGAAGCGGACGATGACGCCGCCGATGCCGGTTTCCGCCAGGCTGGTGAAGTCTTCCAGCATGGTTTCCGGCGAGCCACAGAGGACGGGGGTGGGCTGGGCGTTGACCTTGGCGGCGCGGGCTTCGAAGGCGGTGGATTGGGCTGCCCGGTATTGTTGCATCTGCCTGAAATAGGGCAGGCCGATTTCGTTGGCCTCGGCGTCGGTGGGGGCGAGGACGACGGTGCGGGCGACCCAGCATTCTGCAACTGCGTGGTCGATGGCGGCGGGGGGAATGCCGGCCTCGGCGGCGGCGGCGCGGTAGGTGGCGATGTTGCGGGCGGCACCGGCGGCGGTGGCGGCGGCCATGAGGACGGGGCGGCCCTGGCGAGCCTGGGCGGCCAGCGAGGCTTCGGAGGCGACGGAGCGCAGGATTTGCGGGTGGGGCTGGGTGAAGGGGCGGGGCCGGAGCATGGGGATTTCGAAGTTCCAGTACTTGCCGGCGTGCGTGACCTTTTCCTGGGTCCAGCACTGGAGGAGGATTTTCTCGATTTCCTCGAAGCGTTCCTGGGCGGAGGCGGGGTCAATCTCGTAGCCGGCGAATTCGTGGAGGTTGACCAGCGAGCCGCGGCCGAGGCCGACGATGAGGCGGCCATTGGAGAGGTTGTCGATGAGGGAGAGTTGCTCGGCCATGCGGAGCGGGTGGTAGAGGGAGGTTTGCAGGACGGCGAAGCCGATCTTGATGCGCGAGGTGGCCATGGCGAGGCCGGCGGCGAAGGCGGGCGGGTCCACGTAGCACGCAGTTGCCGTCGAAATGATGCTCGGCGAGGAAGGCGGCGTCCATGCCGAGGGATTCGGCGAGTTGGGCCTCGGCGATGGCTTCGTGGATCGTTTGGTGGTCGGCGGCGGGGTTGCGGGATTCGTGAAAGAGGAAAACGCCGAGGCGCATGCGGGACTCCTGGGGCGGTTCATGCCGGGGGTGTGTGGCATGCAAGAACGGGGCCGGGACGGGGTGGTGGCTGGTGCCCGGCGGCGGGGTGCCGGTGCGGTGTAGGGGAGGATGGCGCCGCGGTCGAGGCAGGGTTGGCCCGGTCCGAGCGGCCCTAGGCGGGGCGATGGCGGGCGAAGACGGCGGCGACCTGTTTTGCGGTGGCGAAGCGACCGGCGTGGGCATCCGCGAGGCCGCGGTCGATGCCATCTCGTTCAGCTTTGGTGGGGTGGTAGGTGCCGGCGGCGAGGCCGGCTGCGATTTCCTCGGCATAGGCGGCCATTTCGGCCTGGGCTTCGGCGGGCCAAGTGGCGGCGCGGGCGAGGGCGTTGGTAAGGGGGTTGGTCGGCATGTGGGAGGGATAGCATAGCGTAGGGCCGAGAGTATTGGCGTCAGACGGAGCGTGGTTGCGTAGCTCTGCGTGATGGGGCTTCGGCAAGATGGCGCGATGCCAAAGCGCGTCGCATTTTATGCTTGCTGAGACTCCGGCGGGCCGCATGGCGGCACGGGAATGGTATCAGCCACTGAGCGGTTTCCCGTAAGCCGACCGACAATCTGATTGGTGATCAGGCGGACGGAACCGCTCACCTAATGTCGCGCAAGCTTGAGCCGTCGGTGACCGATTGGTGGTTCCATCTGAGGCGCATCGCAACCTATGCAACGTTTGTCGAGACGATGTACAACCATACACGTACGTATCACTTTTGCGTATTGAACGCCCTGGTGATTAACGCCCTGGTGATTAAGGACTGACCTTCCGCCATGCTGCCCGACCTCCACCCTTTCCAGGAACTCGCTCGATTAATTTCTGGTCTCTAAGCTTATAGAATTCTTTTTTTACGGCATTTTCCGATTGTATGCCGGTTAAATCCCGCGCTTGCATGTTTGTAATTTCTACATTCTCATCGAGAAATGTCATTATTGCCTCCGCTGGCAGGGCGAGGGGTGCGTGCCTAATAGTCACTTTTATATAGTTTCCATCCTCTTCGATCACGGGCGGTTTCAGTTTCCATTCCTTCATCTTTTGGAAGGCTGTGTTTAGTCCTTCACCCATGTCCTTGTTGGGGGCATCTTTGTATCGATTTAGGCACCGGACGAGCTTGGAATTCCGAGAAAATCGCGCATCGAGTATATTTTCCACTCTTACGTATCCGGGCAACCGACCTGGGCTGGCTATAACAATACGATCATTAAAAATCGTAACATGAACATCATCCGAAATAGAATAGTCCCGATGAATTATTGCATTCACGAAAACCTCCCATACGGCTTCTGGGGGGTATCCAATCTTGGCGGTTCCTTGTGCTGCCCACATCGACATGCCAGAGAGAATAGAAATAATTTTGTCTACAGAAGTCTGTATCAACTGATAAGAGGGCCCTTCAAAATAATAAGATTCTTTCAACTGCCCCCGCTCCGGATCGCTTTCCCTCGTCTCATATCTGGAAATGCGCACCCCGCATTTTCGCGGGAGTAGAGCCGTGGGATTATCCGCAAACAGAAGAACTCCAGCGACCAATGGATTCCAATCGTTCACGTCCACAAGATGCTGATTAACTGCATAATCGAGAGGATCCGTTGTCGGGGAATAATCAAGCAGGAAATCTCTCAACTCTCTCCCGTCCACTACTTGTTCAGGTTTCAAATCTGGCAACTTCATATTCTCGAAAGAACGAGCGCCTTTTGCAAACCCTAATTGCGTAGTTTGTTCCGAATTCAAAGGCAAAGATTGAGCCCCAGACCTCTGGTAAACTTTCCCGTCCCCAGTTTTGTTTACGTCAGCTCCCCGTTCGACGAAAACTTGAAGCGCGAAGGTATTTTTTGTTTCGCTCTTGACGAATTCATAACGAACGTCAGCGGATGGATTTAAGGCATGTATAGCTTGAAGGTGACCGTTGAATTGCTCGACGGCGTTAAAACCGTCCCACCTATTGTTGGGGTCTGGCTCGTCTTTATCATCAGATATACCAATTATTACTTCTCCACCATCTGCATTGGCGAATGCAACAACAATCTTTTGCAGCTTTTGGCCCGAAACCTTCACGGATTTACGGTCAAAAAAGTGTCCCTCGGCTCGCATGCACATGGACAATTCTCCTGCGGCATTGACCGCGCGTTCTTTCATGACAACCTCTGAGGACAACGGCCTTCAGCATACCTTTGCGTGGGCCGCGATTGAAGGTATTTATGTTTGTGCAGAATTCAAAATCGTTCCAATCGGGACAGGTCATGAAGCGCTCGATCGCGCTCGGCCTATGCCGACCTAAATCTCGGTGATCTAAAGGGGGTCTGGGGCCGCCGGCCCCAGCGGGTCGAGGGCGGCGCCCTCGCCTTTCTTCCTGCCCGGGCGGCCGTTGGGGTCAGTGGTTGTCGCGGCTTTCGCCTCGGGTTTCGAGGATGTTGAGGTAGAGGGTTGCGGGTTCCAGGCAGCCGCCGGTGCCGAGTTGGCCGGCCATGGAGCGGTAGATTTCCTCCCAGGGGGTTTTGTTCAGCAGGGCGGGTGGGGTCCAGGCTTCGCGGCGGGCTTCGAGTTCGCCTTCGGGGAGGAGGACGTCGACCTTTTGGGTATTGAGGTCGATGCGGATGCGGTCGCCGGTGCGCAGGAGGGCGAGGCCGCCGCCGACAGCGGCTTCGGGGGAGACGTTGAGGATGCTGGGGGAGCCGGAGGTTCCGGACTGGCGGCCGTCGCCCATGGTGGGCAGGGCGTTGATGCCGCGTTTCAGCATTTCGGCGGGGGGT
This sequence comes from uncultured Alphaproteobacteria bacterium, assembly GCA_963779875.1. Taxonomy (GTDB): domain Bacteria; phylum Pseudomonadota; class Alphaproteobacteria; order Acetobacterales; family Acetobacteraceae; genus CAMDGX01. Next base: position 271,908 of record CAWAAI010000002.1, read on the forward strand.
TGCATGTTCACGACCTCGGCGCTGCCGGGGTAGCCGACGGGGCCGCAGTTGCGGATGACGAGGACGGATTGTTCCTCGACGCCGAGGGCGGGGTCGTCGATGCGGTCGTGGTAGTCCTCGGGGCCTTCGAAGACGATGGCCTTGCCTTCGAAGACGTTGGGGCGGGCGGGGTCGGAGAGGAAGCGGTTGCGGAATTCCTTGTCGATGACGCTGATTTTCATCACCGCGCTGTCGAAGAGGTTGCCGGAGAGGACGACGTAGCCGGCGCGTTCGAGCATGGGCTTGGCGAAGCTGCGGATGACTTCGCGGTCGGGTTCGGGGGCGTGGGCGAGGTTTTCGCCGAGGGTTTTGCCGTTCACGGTCATGACGTCGAGGTTGAGCTTGCCGGCGTTGGCGAGTTCCTTGAGGACGGCGGGGACGCCGCCGCCGCGGTGGAACATTTCGCCGAGGAAGCGGCCGGCGGGCTGGAGGTCGACGAGGAGGGGGATTTCGGGGCCGAGGCGCTGCCAGTCGTCGAGGGTGTGTTCGACGCCCATGTGGCGGGCGATGGCGACCATGTGGATGGGGCAGTTGCTGCTGGCGCCGAGGGCGGCGGCGGCGACGACGGCGTTCTCGAAGGCGGCTTTGGTCATGATGTCGGAGGGGCGGAGGTTTTCGCGGACCATTTCGACGGCGCGCTTGCCGGTGAAGTAGGCCATCTGGCCGCGTTCGCGGTAGGGGGCGGGGATGGCGGCGCAGCCGGGCAGGGACATGCCGAGGGCTTCGGCCAGGGAGTTCATGGAGGTGGCGGTGCCCATGGTGTTGCAGTGGCCGACGGAGGGGGCGGAGGAGCAGACCATTTCCATGAATTCGTCGTAGTCGATGCGGCCTTCGGCGTGGAGCTTGCGGCCTTCCCAGACGATGGTGCCGGAGCCGGAGAGGCGGCCTTTCCACCAGCCGTCGAGCATGGGGCCGCCGGAGAGGACGATGGCGGGGATGTTCATGGTGGCCGCACCCATGAGGCAGGCGGGGGTGGTCTTGTCGCAGCCGGTGGTGAGCACGACGCCGTCGATGGGGTAGCCGTGGAGGATCTCGACCAGGCTTAGGTATTGCAGGTTGCGGTCGAGTGCCGCGGTGGGGCGCTTGAGGGTTTCCTGGATGGGGTGGATGGGGAATTCGAGGGGGATGCCGCCGGCGTCGCGGATGCCGGCTTTCACGCGTTCGGCGAGCGCGATGTGATGGCGGTTGCAGGGGACGATGTCGCTGCCGGTCTGGGCGATGCCGATGATGGGGCGGCCGGCCTGGAGTTCCTCGCGGGTGAGGCCGAAGTTGAGCTGGCGCTCGAGGTAGAGGGCGGTCATGGAGGGGTTGGCGGGGTTGTCGAACCAGCGCCGGCTGCGCAGGCCATTCGGGGCGGGGGATTGGGGGTCGCCGGATTTGTCGTGGGCCATGGTTGTGCTCCTCCTGCCGCGTTCGGGGGGAGGGTGGGCGTGGCGCGCGCGGGGAGTCAACTGATCGGAACGGCGGCGGAATTGGCGCGGGCGATGGGGTCAGCGGGCTTTCACGGGGCGGGTGGCGTGGCTGGACTGGGGGACGCCGCGGTTGAGGGACATGTGGGAGTGGACGCAGCGCCAGCCGGCTTCGTCGTGCTGGAAGACCATGGTGGCGCGGCCGGGGCGGGCGAAGCTTGTGCCGTCGGGGTGGAAGCCGGTGCTGGTCCAGGGGGTGATGGCGACGGCCATGGTGCCCCCGGGGGTGCCGTCAGGCGCGGCGAGGATGTGGGTGGCGGCGAGGTCGAAGGCGAAGTCGGCGGTGCGGGGCCAGACGTTGTCCCACTGGGTGGCGATGGCGGCCTCCAGGCCCTGGATGATGTCGTTGTAGGTGCCGAAGGCGAGCAGGTCGGGGTGCCACATGGGGCGGGCGGCGGCGTAGTCCACGGCGCGGACATGGGCGGCGAAGGTGTCGAGCCATTGCAGGATTTCGTGGCGTAGGGCGGCGTTGGCCAGCGGCAGGGATGACATGCTCGCGCTCCTTGGGGAGTTGGGTGCGGGGGGGGGGGATTTGATGCGGAACAGGCGGGGTGGCGCCGTGGGCGTGCCATGATTTGATGACATACATCAAGCTTGATCAATAAGCCCTTGCTGGATAAGCGGGCGTGGCCCGGGTAGAACTGCGCGGACCCGGGCGCGCCACGCCCGCCACCTACGGGAGATCGTTCATGACCCGCCTTTTGATCGCGGCCGTGCTGGCCGTTATGGCCCTGGCCGCAGCGCCTTCCGCCCAGGCGCAGACCGAGCAGCAGACCTTGGTGGACCGCGCCACGCTGAGCGTGCAGGAGCTGTTTTCCGACAAGGTGAACCCGCAGGCGCGCGAACTGATGAAGAATGCCAAGGCGGTGATGGTGTGCCCGCAGGTGTTCAAGGCGGGGTTCATCCTCGGCGGGCAGGGTGGGAGTTGCGTGTTGTCGGCGCATGGCGCGGGGAACTGGTCGAGCCCGGCGTTCTATGGGCTGGCGAGCGGCAGCATCGGGTTTCAAATCGGGGTGCAGGATGCGCAGATCGTGTTCATCGTGCTGACCGACAAAGGGCTGGCGGCGCTGATGGACAGCCAGTTCAAGATCGGCGCGGATGCGTCGGTGGCGGTGGCGACGATCGGGGCCGGGATATCGGGCTCGACCACCGCGGCGCTGCGGGCGGATATCGTGGCGTTTTCGCAGGCGCGGGGGCTGTTCGCGGGGATTGCGCTGGATGGGAGCATCCTGTCGCAGCGCAGCGAATGGAACCGGGAGTATTACGGCCAGCCGCTGTCGCCGGAGCAGATCGTGTTGAGCAATGCGGGCAACAATCCCGGCGCGGAGCCGCTGCGCGAGACGTTGTTGCAGTATTCCGGCCGGTGAGGTTGCCGGGTGGTAGCGTCCGCCGCGCTGGTTGGATAGGTTAGGCGCCGATGGCCGCACCCGCCCCGTTCTGGCAGACCAAGACCCTCGAGGAGATGACCCGCGAGGAGTGGGAGTTGCTGTGCGACGGCTGCGGGCGCTGTTGCCTGCACAAGCTGCGCTACGACGAGACGGGGGAGTTGGGGTTCACCAACGTGGCGTGCCGGTTGCTGGACCTGGATACGTGCCAGTGCACCAACTACGCCAACCGCCGCCGCTTCGTGCCGGACTGCGTGAGCCTGACCGCCGAGACGTTGCGCGAGATCGACTGGCTGCCGCCGTCCTGCGCGTATCGGCTGTTGGCCGAGGGCAAGAAGCTGGCGTGGTGGCATCCGCTGGTGTCGGGCGACCCGCAGACCGTGCACCAGGCCGGGATATCGGTGCGTGGGCGGGTGGTGGGCGAGCGCGGCGCCGGGCCGCTGGACCACCACCTCGCCGAATGGCCGGGCAAGATGCCGCGGCCCCGCCGCCCATCCCGGGCGGGATAGTTCCCCCGCCCGTCATGGGCGGTATGATTTGCCCGCCCCTCATGGGCGGTATGATTTGCCCGCCCCTCATGAGCGGTATGATTTGCCCGCCCCTCATGGGCGGTATGATTTGAAGGAGACGATGCGATGCTGAAGGATGCCCTGTTCGGCGGCGTGAATGCGGCCGTGCTGTCCGCGATGCATGAAGATCTGTCGCTGGACCTGGACCGCATGGCGGCGCATTGCCGCTGGCTGCTGGCCAATGGCTGCAACGGGCTGGGTATCCTGGGCACCACGGGTGAGGCGAACTCGCTAGGGATCAGCGAGCGGATCGCGGTGATGGAGGGGATGGTGGAGCGCGGCATTCCGGCCGGCACGCTGCTGCCGGGCACCGGGACCACGGCGATCACCGACACGGTGCTGTTGACGAAGCGGGCCGAGGCGCTGGGGATTCGCGGGGTGCTGCTGCTGCCGCCGTTCTTCTACAAGGGGCCGAGCGACGAGGGGCTGTTCAACTATTTCAGCGAGGTGATCCAGCGGGTGGGCGGGGAGATCAAGATCTACCTGTACCATTTCCCGGCGCAGTCGGCGGTGCCGTTCGGGCTGGACCTGGTGGGGCGGCTGTTGCGGTCCTACCCGGGCAAGGTGAAGGGCATCAAGGATTCCAGCGGCGACTGGGCGAACACCAGCGGCTATGCCAACGCCTTCGCCAAGGACGGGTTCGAGGTGTATTGCGGCGACGACAGCCTGTTGCACGCGAACCTGAACAACAACGGCGCCGGGTGCATCACCGCGGCGGCCAATGTGGGGTGCGCGGTGAGCCAGGCGGTGTATGCCAACTGGGACAATGCGAAGGGCGAGGCGGCGCAGGTGACGCTGACCGCGATCCGCAAGGCGGTGACCTCGGTGCCGCTGATCCCGGCGCTGAAGTCGCTGGTGGCGCGCAACACCGGCAACCCGGCCTGGACGAATATTCGCCCGCCGCACCTGAAGCTGACCAACGAACAGGAAGCCCGCCTGTTCGCCGCCTTCGACGCGAGCGGCGTGTCGCTCGCGAAGGCGGCTTAGGGGAATTTCCGATCGGGCGATCCCGCCTGATCGGATATTGCTCTAGATGGCGCGGTATTCGGGATGGCTGGGCTCCGCCCAGACCCGCCAGGGGCCACGCTCCCGGATTCCGCTGCCGCGACGACGTCCGAAGCCCGGACCCATGCGAGCCGCCACTGAACGATTCTTCAACGGTCGGTCTTGAGGGCGGTTGGTACTGCACGCCGGTTGCCCGGAGTGCTCCCTATCGTCACCGCGCCGGTATTCATGGCGCCTGGGACGAGCGAGCCCCCGGGCATTCGGCCGACGACAGCCAGCCCGGCAGGGTGAAGGCCATGCGGCAGCCGCCCAGCGGCGACGAAGCGATGTCCAGCGAGGTTTCGTAGAGAGCGAGCACATCGCCCACGATGGCAAGACCCAGGCCGCTTCCCTCGCCCGAGGGCTCGCCGCTCGCGCCGCGCGCGCGCAGCGCCTCGCGCCGGCCCGGGGCGATGCCTGGCCCATCGTCGTCGATCGCAAGGCACAACGCGCCGTCGCCGCGGAACGTGGCGGAGACGGCAACAGTGGCGCGCGCCCAGAGCCGCGCGTTGTCGAGCAGGTTGCCCATCACCTCGCCGAAATCCTCAGGGTCCATGCGCAGGCGGGTGCCGGCGGGGATGGCATTGCGCCAGTCCAACGGCGTGGCGCGCGGCAGGCGGCGCATCAGGGCCAGCAGCCGGTCGGTGGACGGGGCGGCATCGGTGGTGAGTTCCGCCGGCCGCCACCGCGCCATGGCTGCGGGCGCGGGCGAGCTGGCGTTCGACATGGGCGCGCATCTGGGCGATCTGCTCCTGCAGGCGTGCGGCGGCCTCCGCCTGGCCGGCAGCCTCCAGCCGACGGGCTTCGGCCGCGACGATGGCCAGCGGGGTCTTCAGGCCATGGGCGAGATCCCCGGCACGCTCCCGGGCGCGGCGCACGCTGTCCTCCTGCCGGTCGATCAGCGCATTGAGGCTGGCGGCGAGCGGGGCCACCTCGGCCGGGAACGGGCCTTGCAGGCGGGCATCCCGGCCCTGCTGGATGCGCCCGATCTGGTCGCGCAGCCGGTGCAGCGGGGCCAGGCCGAGCGAGAGTTGCAGCCACGCGCCGATCAGCAGCACGACGGCGATGAAGCCAAGCGCCAGCAGCGCGTCGCTCCGGAAGGAGGCGCCGAGGGCCTCCAGCTCGGCATGGTCGAGTGCCACGGTGAGGCGGAAGGAACGGGGCAGTCCGTCATGGCCCAGGCGCACGTCGCGCTCGCGCACGTACAGCGTCCGGCCGTCCGGCCCGGTGGTCTCGTAGGCCTCGGGCAAGCGCCCGCGCGGGTCGTCCTGGCGCAGCACATGCTCCCACAGCGAGCGGGAGCGCAGCACGGGGCCATTGGAATCGGAGACCTGCCAGTAGCTGCCGCTGTTCGGCTGTTCGTAGCGCGGATCGACGAGCGGGCGCGTCAGCACCGGAGCGCCCGCCTTGTCGAGCGCGAAGGCGCGCGCCAGCTCGAGCAGCTTTATGTGGAGCTCCTGCGCCACGCGCCGCTCCAGATGTCGCTCGAAGATGGCGGTGAGCGCGAGGCCGGCGATGAAGAGCGCGGCGGCGATGGTCGCGGCCGAGACCAGCAGCAGGCGCAGGCGCAGCGCCGGCGCGGGACGGGGCTCAGCCCTCGACGACGTAGCCATAGCCGCGCCTGGTGGTGATGAGATCGGTGCCGAGCTTGCGGCGCAGGCGGCCGATCAGCACCTCGATGGCGTTCGAGTCCGGCTCCTCCTGCGCATAGACGTGCTCCGCCAGCTCGCCCTGGGAGATGACGCGGGACTTGTGGTGGGCGAGGTATCGCAAGGCGCGGAACTCGAGCGGGGTCAGCGCCAGCTGGCGGCCGGCGACATGGGCAAGCATGCGGCGGGTGTCGATGCAGAGGGGCCCAACCTCCAGCAGCGGCGTCACATGCCCGGCGGCGCGGCGCAGGATGGCGCCGATGCGGGCGAGCAGCTCTTCGCTGTGGAAGGGCTTGCCGAGATAGTCGTCCGCACCCGCGTCGATGCCGGCGACGCGCTCGCTCCAGGAGGCGCGGGCGGTGAGGATCAGCACGGGAACGGCAACCCCCGCGGCGCGCAGGCGCTTCAGCACGGTGATGCCATCCAGCCGCGGCAGGCCGAGGTCCAGGATGATGGCGTCGTAATCCTCGGTCTCGGCGCGGAACCAGGCCTCCTCGCCATCGTGTACCACCTCCGCCACGAAGCCGGCACGCGACACCGCGGCGGCGATGTCGTCGGCGATGGCGGGTTCATCCTCGACCACGAGCAGGCGCATCAGCGATATGTCACCTGAATCAGTTTGTTTCGCTTGGCATCGACGATGACGTCGCAGAAGTCGCCATCGCGCGTCAACACGGAGAAGCGGTAGGTCCAGAGGCCGGCGGCGCGGTCGTCGAGGGTGATGTCCAGTACCTCGCCGGGCACGGTGCGATGCACCATGGCGAGCACCTGGCTCAGCGGGGTGGCATGGCCGTTGGCCACGGCTTCGGCGGCCCGGTTTTGGGCCGACTGGTCGGCGTGGCCGCGGGTGCCGCCGGCGCGCGTGCCGCCTCTCCCATCGAAGCCGGAGCGGCCATTGTTTCCGTTGCCCGAACTGCTGCCTGAACCGCCGCGGGTGCCGCCGCCCGACCGACCGGAGCCGCCCGATCCCCCGGAATTGCCCTGCCCCCCCGCGGAGCCATGTCCGCCCGAACTGCCGCTGCCGCCCGAGTTGCCGCTGCTGCCTGATTCGCCGCTGCTGCCACCCGGCCCGCCGCTTCCCGAGCCACCTCCGCCCGAGCCACCTCCGCCCGAGCCACCTCCGCCCGAGCCACCTCCGCCCGAGCCTCCCCCGCCCGAGCCGCCTCCGCCCGAGCCGCCTCCGCCCGAACCGCCTCCGCCCGAACCGCCTCCACCCGAATCGCCGCTTCCGCCTCCATTGCTGCCGCCCCCTCCGCTCGACGCGCGCGCGATAGCCGCGCCGCAGGGCAAGGCTATGGCCGCGAGCAGAAAGGAGCGTCGGTGCGACATCATTGAATACGACAGGCTAGCCGATGCCGGCTGACAAAAGCCTGACGAGGACCTGACCAGCCGCTGACCGCAGGCGTCAGCCGGTTGTGGGGTCGCGTTGCCTAGGGTTGCGGGCATCCGGGCAGTTTCGCCCGGTCAAACGAGGAGACGACCCATGCGAGTGCTGTTGATGACGACAACTCTCTTGGCCGGGCTGGCGGTATGCGCCTTGGCCGAGGCGACGCCTGGCCGGCATGGCGATGCCATGATGGATGGCAAGACGGCGATCGGGCTCGGCGCCAAGGGCGGCATGCTGCTGGCCCGTGGCGGAGGCGGTGGCGGAGACGACGGCGGAGGGCATGGTGGCGGTTCCGGGGGCGGCTCTGGGGGCGGCTCTGGCGGCGGTTCGGGTGGACACGGTGGCGATGATGCGCCGGGGCACGATGCTGGCGACGACAACGGCGGCGCCCGCGGCGGACATGGCGCCGATGATGGGGCCGGGCATGATGCCGGCGACGACAAGGGCGGCGCGCGTGGCGGCCATGGCGCCGATGACGGCGCGGGGCATTCGGGGCTGGCACCGGCCGGCAGCACGGTCGTGGCGCGTCACGGTGCCGATGACGGTGCCGCGCATAACGTGGGCGACGACCGGGGCGGCCGCGGTGGCGGCCAGGGCCATGGAGCGGATGACGCCAAGGGCCACGGCTGACGCCGTGCCGGGGGCAGGGCGCCTCCATCGGCCAGCCCGTGCGCCCGGCAGGTTCTGCCTGCCGGGCGTTTCCGGGCACGGCTGGACTTTTTCAATTCGATAACACCATATCCCGAGGGCGTCCGGGCTTTGGAAGCCCTCGGGGTCGCCGGCGCGAGCGCTAACATTTGCGGGATCAAAGGGGCTCTGCCCCTTTGCGGGTCGAGGGCGGAGCCCTCGCCTTTCCTTTCCTTGCGCGTGTGGATGGCTGTCACCCCTGGCCTTTGTTCCCGGTCCCGCGCCAGTATCGGGTCAGGGAGGACCGAGCCATGCAACTGGGCGTTCATCTGCCGCATGTGGGCCGCAAGGCGGGGCCGGAGTCGATCCGCCGGGCCGCCGAGCAGGCGGAGGTGCTGGGGTTTGCCGATGTCTGGGTCAGCGAGCACATCATTCTTCCCAACGGGGCGCCGTATCCGCCTTCGCCGATCTTCTATGAGCCGGTGTTGACCTTGACCTGGGCGGCGGCCTTCACCAAGCGGGTCAGGCTGGGCACGACGGTGCTGGTGTTGCCGATGCGCCATCCGATCCCGTTGGCCAAGGAGTTGGCCACGCTGCAGCTTCTGTCGCAGGGGCGCCTGATACTGGGCGCCGGGGTTGGCTGGATGGAGGCGGAGTTCAAGGCGCTGGGTGCTCCTTTCCGGGAGCGCGGCCGGCGCATGGACGAGGGGTTGGCGATGATGAAGGCGGTGTGGACCGAGGACCCGGTCACGTTCCGGCCGAAATACATCGAGGCGGAAATCGAGGACATGCGGATGCGGCCGCTGCCGCCGCCGATTCCGGTTTGGATCGGCGGCAATTCGGAGCCGGCGCTGGCGCGCGCGCTGCGGCATGACGGCTGGCACGGCACGCGCCAGACGCCGGAGGAGGCAAAGGCGCTGGTTGCCAGGCTGCGGGCGGGGCGGCCGGGGCGGGAGTTCACCATCTCGCTCAGGACATCGTGGGACGGGCAGGACGAGGCCGCGCTGAAATCGCGTCTTGCGGCCTATGCCGATGCCGGCGTCGACCATGTGATGGTGGAGCCTACCGACCGGGAGCTGGACGGCTGGCTGGGCAGCGTGGAGAAGATCGCCAGGGCCGGTGGGTTGCAGTGACGGGATGAGGTTTTGCCCGCGATTGCCATGATGTTCCGCCCGGTTTGTGCCGCCTTGTAGAACTCTTTCCTGAACGGACGCTGCCCGATGTCCCTGCGCCTGCATGGCAAGACCGCCTTCGTCACCGCCGCCGCCCAGGGCATTGGGCGGGCAACGGCGCTCGCCTTCGCCGCCGAGGGCGCGCGGGTGTATGCCACCGACATCAACGCGGCGAAGCTGGCGGAGATCGCCGGGCCGGGCATTCGCACCGCGGTGCTGGACGTGCGCGACACCGAGGCGGTGCGGGCGGCGGCGGAAGAAGCGGGGGCGGTGGACATCCTGTTCAACTGCGCGGGCTTCGTGCACCAGGGCACGGTGCTGGAGGCGAGCGAGGCTGAGTGGGATTTCGGCTTCGACCTCAACGTGAAGTCGATGTTCCGCACCACCCGCGCCTTCCTGCCCGGCATGCTGGAGCGCGGGCGGGGCAGCGTCATCAACATGGCCTCGGTGGCCAGTTCGGTGAAGGGCATTGCCGGGCGCGCGGTGTATGGCGCGACCAAGGCCGCCGTGATCGGGCTGACGAAATCAATCGCCGCGGACTTCGCCACCAAGGGCATCCGCTGCAACTGCATCTGTCCCGGCACGGTGCAGTCGCCGAGCCTGGACGAGCGCATCGCCGCCAATGCGGCGGCGGCCGGGTCGGTGGAGGCGGCGCGCGCGGCGTTCATCGCGCGCCAGCCGATGGGCCGGCTGGGCCGGGCGGACGAGATCGCGGCGATGGCGGTGTACCTGGCCAGCGACGACAGTGTGTTCGTCACCGGGCAGGCGCTGGTGATTGACGGCGGCATCTCGCTGTAGTCTCTCGCGCCATCGACCCTTGCGAGGAAACGGATCCATGAAGCTCGTTCGCTACGGCGCCCCCGGCGCGGAGAAGCCCGGCGTGCTGGACGCCGATGGCAATCTGCGCGACCTGTCCGACATTGTCGGCGATATCGACGCGGCGGCGCTGTCGCCCGCCGGCCTGGCCAAGATCGCCGGGCATTCGCCGGCCACGCTGCCGATGGTGCGCAGCAGCCCGCGCATCGGGGCGTGCATCGCCCGGCCGCTGAACTTCGTGTGCATCGGCCTGAACTACGCCGATCATGCCGCCGAGACCGGCGCCACGCCGCCGACCGAGCCGATCGTGTTCCTGAAGTCGCTGGGCGCGTTCAGCGGGCCGAACGACGACGTGGTGATCCCGAAGGGCTCGACCAAGCCGGATTGGGAGGTGGAGCTGGGCATCGTGATCGGCACCAAGGCCAAGTATGTGTCCGAGGCGGAGGCGATGAACCACGTGGCCGGCTATTGCGTGGTCAACGACGTGAGCGAGCGGAATTTCCAGTCCGAGCGCGGCGGTACCTGGGACAAGGGCAAGGGCTGCGACAGCTTCGGCCCGACCGGCCCGTGGATGGTGACCAAGGACGAGGTGCCGGACCCGCAGAACCTGCATATGTGGCTGGATATCAACGGCGAGCGCATGCAGGACGGCAACACGAAGACCATGATCTTCAACGTGGTGCAGATCGTGAGCTATGTGAGCCACTTCATCACCCTGCATCCGGGCGACATCATCGCCACCGGCACGCCGCCGGGCGTGGGCATGGGCAAGAAGCCGAACCCGATCTGGCTGAAGGCGGGGGACGTGATGACCCTGGGCGTGGCGGGGCTGGGCGAGCAGAAGCAGAACGTGCGCGCCGATTGAGGCACGGTTCGGCCCGGCGTTGCGTTCCTCCCACTGGGTTGGCCTGCTGATCCTCGGCACCGCGCTGCTGCGCGTGGTGCTGGGGTGGCTGGTGGGGCTGGGGGTCGACGAAAGCTATATGGTGGCCGCCGGGCGCGAGATGGCCTGGGGCTATTTCGACCATCCGCCGCTGTCGTGGTGGCTGTCGGCCGGCGTCGCGCGGCTGTTCGGCAGCGAGGCGGCGGTGGTGGTGCGGCTGCCGTTCATCGCGCTGTTCGCGGTTTCGAGCTGGCTGATGTTCGTCTGGGCGCGCGACATGTTCGGCGCGCGGGCCGGGCTGTGGGCGGCGGTGACGCTGAACATGGCGCCGGTGCTGGGTATCACCACCGGAGGCTGGGTGCTGCCGGACGGGCCGCTGGTGGCGGCGCTGCTGGGCTTCGGGCTGTGTTTTCATCGCGCGATCGAACGGGCGGCGTGGCGCTGGTGGATTGGCGCCGGGCTGTGCGCGGGGCTGGCGCTGTTGTCGAAATACACCGCCGTGCTGATTTTTGCCGGAGCGGGGGTGGCGTTGCTGACGCTGGGGCGGCACTGGCTGGCACGGCCGCAGCCCTGGGTGGTGGCGGTGCTGGCGGCGTTGGTGTTCGCGCCGGTGCTGTGGTGGAACGCGGCGAACGGGTGGGCCAGCTTCGCGTTCCAGGGCGCGCGGGCGGGGGTGCGCAAGCTGAACCTGGGCGCGCCTTTCGTGACGCTCGCGGGCGAGGCGCTGTTCCTGCTGCCGTGGATCTGGCTGCCGCTGGCGGTGCTGTGGGTGATGGCGCTGTGGCGGGGGCCGCGGGAGCGGGCGCCGTGGCTGCTGGCCTGGCTGGGTTTCGGGCCAATCGTGCTGTTCGTGGCGATCTCGCTGTGGTCGCCGCGGGTGCTGTTCCACTGGGCGGCGCCGGGCTATCTGTTCCTGTTCCCGCTGCTGGGGCGCTGGGTGGCGGCGCAGCTTGACGCGCGGCCGGTGCTGGCGCGGCGCGCGCTGATCGGCACGGCCGCGCTGCTGCTGGGGGGCGTGGGGGTTGCCAGCGCCGAGCTGAACCTCAACCTGCTGGCGCTGCGCGGCGATCCGCTGCGGCAGGGGTTGGATTGGCGGCCGTTGCGCGGCGCGCTGGCGGAGCGTGGGCTGCTGGGGCTGACGCTGGCCGCGCCGAGCTGGTCGGACACCGGCAAGCTCGATTATGCGCTGGGGGGCGCGCCGCCGGTGCTGTGCCTGAATGCGGATTGCCGGCAATACGGCTTCCATGCGGCCACGGCGCGCGATGCGGTCGGCCGGGACGTGCTGATACTGGCGCCGCGCCAGGACGAGGGGCGCATTCGTGCCGCCTATGGTGCGCTGTTCGATCGCATCGAGACGTTGCCGCCGGTGGTGTTCGCGCTGCCGGGGCGCCCCCGTGTCGAGATGAACCTGTTCCTGGGCAATCACCTGCGCGATGTGCCGGATTGACCGCGGGCCGGGTTGACCGCGGGCGCGGCGCGCCGGAACCTGGGGGCGCGATCCAGGAGCAAGCCATGGCCTTCGTCTGCACCATTCCCGCCGTGCCCACCGTGCAGCGCGACGACGACGACGTGCGCATCACCCGCTGGGATTTCGCGCCGGGCGCGGTGACCGGGTGGCACCAGCATGCCTGGCCCTATTTCGTCGTGCTGCTGACCGCGGGCATCATGCGCGTGCACAACGGCAAGGAAGTGACGGAGACCAAGGTGGAGGTGGGCACCGCCTATGGCCGCCCGTTCGGCGCCGAGCACGACGTGATGAACGGCAGCGACGAGCCGCTGGCCTTCATCGAGATCGAGCTGAAGCGGTCGCAGGCGGTGGTTTATCCGCCCGCGCCCGCCGCTTCATGACCGCGTTGCCGCTGCTGCGGCGGCTGGGCTTCTTCACCCGCGTGCTGGACGCGGCGGCGCCGGCGGAGCGCTACCGGCTGGCGGGCGAGCAGATCGCCCATGCCGAGCGCTGCGGCTACGACAGTGCCTGGGTGGCGCAGCACCATTTTCATGAGGGCGAGGGCGGGCTGCCGGCGCCGCTGGTGTTCCTGGCGCATGTGGCCGCGCGCACCAGCCGCATCCGCTTAGGCACCGGGATCATCACGCTGCCGCTGGAACTGCCGATCCGCGTGGCCGAGGACACCGCGGTGCTCGACCTGCTGAGCGGCGGGCGGCTGGAGGTGGGGGTGGGGCCGGGCGGCAACATGAGCGCCTTTCGCGCCTTTGGCCTGGACAGCGAGGACCGTGGGGCGCTGACCGCCGGGCATCTCGCGCTGCTGCGCGACGCCTGGGCCGGGCGGGCGTTGCCGGGGGGTGACCGCATGTATCCTGTTCATCCCAGCCTGGATGCGCGGGTGTGGCAGGCGAGTTTCGGGGTGGAGGGGGCGCGGCGTGCCGGGGCGGCGGGCGACGGGCTGCTGTTGTCGCGCACCCAGCCGCGGCCGGGCGGGCAGTGGCGGATGAGCCTCGCCGATCTGCAGGTTCCGATGCTCGACGCCTATTTCGCGGCCCTGCCGGATGGCGCCGAGCCGCGCGTGCTGGCTTCGCGCACCGTGTTCGTGGCCGATGACCGGGGCGAGGCGATGCGGCTGGCGGAAGTGGGGCTGGCCCGGATGCGTCCGCGCCTGGCTGCCGCCGGGCATCCGGCCGCCGGCGGCACGGTGGCCGAGCTGATCGCCGCGTTCGACGCCCATGTCGGCACGCCGGGCGAGGTGGTGGCCTCGCTGCGCGCCGATGCGACGATGGCGCGGGCCACCGACCTTGCGGTGCAGGTGCATTCCATCGACCCGCCGCACCCGTTGGTGCTGCGCTCGATCGAACTGGTGGCGCGTGAGGTGGCGCCGGCGCTGGGCTGGGGTTGCGCGGCGCGGCAGGTGGCCTGATGGATGGGATGGGGGGAACGGCAATGGATGCGGCGGAGGACGTGATCGACCGGCTGGCGGGCATCGCCCCCGGTTCGGGGCTGGATGCGGTGCGGCGGCAACGGGGGGAGGCGCGCAGCCAGGCGCAGGCGAGTTTTGCGGCGCTGTTCGCACCGGTGGAACCCGGTGGCTTCACGGTCGCGGAACGCTGGGCGGTTGCCGCCTTCGTGGCGCGGCTGCACGGCCAGCCCGATGCCGCGCGGTTCTATGCCGAGGGGCTTGCCGCCAGCGGTGCCGCCCCTGCGCTGTGCGGGGCGGTCGGCGCGCTGGCGGCGCGGGGCGCGGGACAGGGGCCGTTCGGCAGCTACCCGCCCGGCCCGCTGGCGCCGGAGAACAGCGATGGCCTGGTGCTGCGCGCCACCGCCGCCGACCGGGCGGACCTGGGCGGGCGGCTGGCCACGGCGCTGGAGCATGTGCACATGCTGGTCTTCCATCCCCGCGACTCCGCCCCGCCCTGGTTGCAGGCGCTGGTCGATGGGGGGTGGACGGCGGGCGAGATCGTCACCCTGTCGCAACTCGTCGCCTTCCTGTCATTCCAGATACGGGTGGTGCTGGGGCTGCGTGCCCTCGCGCCGTCGATGTGAGGGCTGCCATGACCGACATCGTCCACACGCCCGAGGGCCACGAAGTCCCGGCCGTCTTCACCCGCGCCATGCTGGACTGGCTGCCCTGGCTCGAACCGCTGGCGGAGGGAGAATTGACGCCGCGGCACATGGCGGGGCTGGTGGATGCCGCGCGTGCCAAGTCGGCGTATTTCCGCCTGCTGGTGCGCGACCCCGAGGTGCTGGAGGCGCGCACCCGCACCGACAAGGATATTTTCTACAACCCCGAGGGGGGGCTGCCGCGTGCCGAGCGGGAACTGGCCGCTGCCGCCGCCTCGCGCCTGAACGGCTGCATCTACTGCGCCTCGGTCCATGCCCGCCATGCCACCACCTATTCGAAGCGCGGCGACGACGTGCAGCGCCTGCTGGACGAGGGCGTGGGCGCCGACCTGGGCGAGCGCTGGAACGCGATCGTTGCCGCCGCCGTGGCGCTGACGGAAATGCCGATGAGCTTCGGGGCCGGCCACGTGGCCCGGCTTCGCGCCGCCGGGCTGGGCGATTTGGCGATTGCCGACGTTGTGCAGGCCGCCGCCTTCTTCAACTGGGCCAACCGGTTGATGCTGTCGCTGGGCGAGCCTGTGCCGCAGGGCGGCGGTTAGCCGTCATGCGACGGTGCCGTGCGGGCGGCTTGCGGATTGCCGGCGCGCGGTTGAGACTCCGGGCATGTTGAGAATCCTGGCATGAAGATCATCGGGCTTACCGGCGGCATCGGCATGGGCAAGTCCACCGCCGCCGCGTTTTTTCGCCGTGCCCGTGTGCCGGTGTTCGACGCGGATGCGATGGTGCACGCGTTGCAGTCGCCGGGCGGGGCGGCGATCGCGCCGATCGGGGCGGCGTTTCCGGGCACGGTGCATGACCGGACGCTGGACCGGGGGGCGTTGCGGAATGCGGTGCTGGGCGAGCCTGGCGCGCTGAAGCGGCTGGAGCGGATCGTTCATCCGCTGGTGCGCCAGGCCGAGCACCGCTTCGTGCAGCGGGCACGGCGGCAGCGGGCGTGGGCGGTGGTGATGGACATTCCGCTGCTGCTGGAGATCGACGGCATCCGGCGGATCGATTTCGTGGTGGCGGTGTCGGCGCCGCGGGCGGTGCAGGTGCATCGTGTGGGGATGCGGCGGCGGATGGACCGGGCGCAGGTGGAGGCGGTGATCGCGCGGCAGATGGCCGATGCGGAGAAGCGGCGGCGGGCGGATGCGGTGGTGCATACCGGGTTGTCGCGGTTTTGCGCGGTGCGGCAGTTGCGCCGGCTGCTGGTGGGGCTGCGCACCGGCACCCTGGCGCGCCGGCCGCATGTGCGGCGCGTCCGCGAGGTTCGCGCGCTGGACAATGCGCTGCCGGGCCGGGCCTGGCTGGGCCGGTAGGGGAGGCAGGGATGAGCCGCTCGGTGCTGTTCGATACCGAAACCACGGGGCTGGACCCGCTGACCGGCGACCGGGTGCTGGAGGTGGCGGCGATCGAGCTGGTCAACGACCTGCCGACGAAGAACCATTTCCATCGGCTGATCCACCCCCAGCGCGACATTCCCGAGGAGGTGGTGCGCATCCACGGCATCACGATGGACAAGGTGCGCGACGCGCCGCGGTTCGAGGCGATCGTGGATGACCTGCTGGCGTTTTTCGGCGAGGGGATGCTGGTGGCGCACAACGCGCCGTTCGATTTCGGGTTCCTGAACGCGGAACTGGCACGCTGCGGGCGGCCTGCGCTGGAGCGCGGGCGGATGGTGGATACGCTGGCGCTGGCCAAGGCGCGGTTCCCGGGCATGCCGAACAGCCTGGACGCGCTGTGCCGGCGGTTCGGCATCGATCTGTCGGAGCGCACCACGCATAATGCGCTGCTGGACTGCAAGCTGCTGGCGGAGGTCTATGTCGAACTGACGGGCGGGCGGCAGCGGGCGTTGCTGCCGGGCGACGAGGCGGACGGGCAGGGCCAGATGCAGGTGGCGCAGTATGCGGCGGTGGGGCCGCGCTCGCCGCGCCTGGTGGTGCCGGACGCGGCCGAACTGGAGGCCCATGCGGCCTTCGTGGCACGGCTGAAGGAGCCCATCTGGCGGGCTGGGTAGCCCGCCCTGGGGGAACGCTCCTGGTTGCGTCCCCGGGGTTACGTCCCTGGGGTCATGCCATGGCGCGCAGGGCGATGGCCCGCACGTCGTCGCCCACATGTTCGGCGAAGCTCGAGAAATTCTTCTCGAAGCGGGCAAGCAGGTTCTGGGCGGTGCGGTCGTAGGCTTCCTTGTCCTCCCACGCCTTGCGCGGATCGAGGATGTCGGACGGGATGCCGGGCACGGCTTCGGGGATCATCAGGCCGAAGAAGCGGTCGGGGTGGAAGCTGACCTTGGCCAGGCTGCCGTCCAGCGCGGCGGCGAGCAGGGCGCGGGTGTGGCGGATGGCCATGCGGCTGCCGGTGCCGTAGGCGCCGCCGCTCCAGCCGGTGTTGACCAGCCAGCAATCGGCGCCGTGCCGGGCGATGAGGTCGGCGAGCATGCGGCCGTAGATTTCGGGCCGGCGCGGCAGGAAGGGGGCGCCGAAGCAGGCGCTGAAGGTGGCGGTGGGTTCGCTGACGCCCTTTTCGGTGCCGGCGACCACCGCGGTGTAGCCGGACAGGAAATGGTACATCGCCTGCGCCGGGGTGAGCCTGGCGATGGGCGGCAGCACGCCGAAGGCGTCGGCGGCGAGCATGACCACGTTGCGCGGCTGGCCGCCGCGCCCGGCGGGCACGCAGTTGGGGATGTAGTCCACCGGGTAGCAGGAGCGGGTATTCTCGGTGAGGCTGTCGTCGCCGAGGTCGAGGCGGCCGTGGTGGTCGGCGACGACGTTCTCGAGCACGGCGGCGAAGCGGTGGCTGGCGGCCCAGATCTCGGGCTCGGCCTTCTGGCTGAGGTTGATGACCTTGGCGTAGCAGCCGCCCTCGAAGTTGAAGACGCCGTCGGGCGACCAGCCATGCTCGTCGTCGCCGATGAGTGGGCGGGCGGGGTCGGAGGACAGGGTGGTCTTGCCGGTGCCGGACAGGCCGAAGAACAGCGCCACGTCGCCGTCGGGTCCGGTGTTGGCGCTGCAATGCATGGGCATCACGCCCTTGGGCGGCAGCAGCCAGTTCATGACGGTGAAGATCGATTTCTTGATCTCGCCGGCGTATTCGGTGCCGCAGATGACGATCTGGCGCTTCTCGAAGGAGAGCGCGATCGACGTGGAGCTGCGCACGCCGTCGATGGCCGGGTCGGCCTGGAACTGCGGGGCGTGCAGGATGACGTAGTCCGGCTCGAAGCCGACCAGCTCGGCCGGAGCCGGGCGGATGAACATGTTGCGGGCGAACAGGGCCGACCAGGCCTGGGTGGTGACCAGGCGCACGCGGATGCGGTGGGCGGGGTCGGCGCCGGCATAGAGGTCCTGGGTGAACAGTTCCTGGCCCTGGAGATAGGCCTGCACGCGCGCGGTGAGGATGGCGAACTTGTCGGGCGGCAGCTTCTTGTTGACGTTGCCCCACCAGATGTCGGCGGTGGTGGACAGTTCATCGACCACGAACTTGTCCTGGGCGGACCGGCCGGTGTGCACCCCGGTCTGCACCATGAGCGCGCCGTCGGCGGAGAGCGAGCCCTCGCCACGGCGGATCGCGGCGGCCATGAGGGCGGGCGCGGTTAGGTTGGGGTGGACGGCTTGGCCGGCATGGACACCGGAGCCGGACAATGCTGAGGCTTTGTGGGCCTTCACGGCCGACGCAGTGGTCAAAGACGTTGCTCCCGTGGACGCATCGGTACGGGCATCCCTTGCGGCGGATGCCATCCAAGGCGTGATACAGGCCACGGGCCAGCCGGTCCAGCCCGGGCCGTTACGTCAGCTTCGCGACTGGCGCAAACCCCGCAGCGCAAGGATCAACTCCCTGCGTACGCCATCGGCATCGGCGACGGGTGCAGACCAGGCGATGCGCCGGACCGTTTCGCCCTGCGCGAGGTCGCAGCCGTCGACGTCGGCGGCGATCATTTGCCAGCCGATCGGTTGCGGGTCGCCGGGTGCGCCGGCCAGTTCGGCCAAGGCGGCGGGGTGGTCGGTGTTGCAGTGGGCGATGATGTCGGGCTCGGCCGCGGCGAGGCGGGCGACGGCGGCGGCGTCGGGGGTGAGGTCGGCGGCGCGCAGGCGGGTGGCGCGTGCGAAGCCGCCGACGAGCATGCCGGCGGCGGGGCGGATGCGCCACAGGGCGAAGTCGGCGAAATCGGCGTAGAGCGCGGCGTAGGGGTGGACGGCCAGCCAGCGCCGCTTCAGCGCCGGGTCGGGCTCGGGCGAGGCGAGGCTGGTGACGGTGATGCGCGGCGCCGTCTGCGGGTTGGGGCCGTCGGGCGTGCCCACCGCCATCAGGGCGCAGCGCGGCTCGGCCTGGA
This sequence comes from uncultured Alphaproteobacteria bacterium, assembly GCA_963779875.1. Classification (GTDB taxonomy): domain Bacteria; phylum Pseudomonadota; class Alphaproteobacteria; order Acetobacterales; family Acetobacteraceae; genus CAMDGX01. Next base: position 290,825 of record CAWAAI010000002.1, read on the forward strand.
GGTGGCGGGTGTGCTCGGAGAGCGTGGAGAGCAGCAGCAGGATGGAGAGGTCGGGCGCACAGGCGGGGGTGACGAGCGCGGTGAAGGGCTGGCCGCCGGTGGCCGTGGCCAGGGTGGCCATGCGGGCGGCGCGAAGCAGGCAGCGGGCCTGCCAGGCGGCCTGCTGCCGGCCGTCCTGCTTTGGTCCGTCCTGCTGCGGCCCGCCTCGCCGCGGATCATCGGGAGATGCTGCCATATTCTGTTCACCCTCCATCCTAGATAGGCCACAATCGCTTGCCATATTTGGTGTCGTCGCCTCGGGGACCAACTCGTTCCGGGCCTGGGGCATCCCATAGGGGAATGCTTGCATGAAACAGACGATCGCCCTGGTCGACGACGACCGGAACATCCTGACCAGCGTGGCGATGACGCTGGAGCAGGAGGGGTTCCAGGTGCGCACCTATACCGATGGGGAAAGCGCGCTGCAGGGCATCATCGCGCGGCCGGTGGACCTGGCGGTGCTGGACGTGAAGATGCCGCGCATGGACGGGATGGAACTGCTGCAGCGGCTGCGCCAGCGCACCAGCCTGCCGGTGATCTTCCTGACCAGCAAGGACGAGGAGGTGGACGAGGTGATGGGGCTGCGCCTGGGCGCGGACGACTACATCACCAAGCCGTTCAGCCAGCGCCTGTTGCTGGAGCGCATCCGCGCGCTGCTGCGCCGCAACGAGGCGAGCCGTGCCGAGGGGGCGGGGGCGGCGCCCAGCGGGGTGATGTCGCGCGGCGACCTGGTGCTGGACGAGACGAAGCACCAGTGCCTGTGGAAGACGAAGGACATCCAGCTGACGGTGACGGAGTTTTTGCTGGTCAAGACGCTGGCGACGCGGCCGGGCATGGTGAAGTCGCGCGACCAGCTGATCGACGCGGCCTATGGCGAGAACATCTATGTGGACGACCGGACCATCGACAGCCACATCAAGCGGGTCCGCAAGAAGTTCCGCAGCGTCGATGACAGCTTCAACGCCATCGAGACATTGTACGGCATCGGCTACCGCTACAAGGAAGCGTGACTACAAGGAAGCGAGACCGGGTAATGCCCGACAGTGGCGCCCTGCCGGCGGTGCCGCGGCCGGCGGTGGCGCCGGCGCGGCGCACGCGCTCGGGCTGGATGTCGCCGCTGCTGCGGCGCATCCTGCTGGTCAACGCCATGCCGCTGGCGCTGCTGGTGGCCGCGCTGCTGTACCTGGACCAGTACCAGAACGGGCTGCTGGAGGCCGAGGTGAACGCGCTGCGCGAGCAGGCGCGCATCTATGCCGGCGCGCTGGGCGAGACGGCGGTGCGCGAGGTGGGCACGGAGACGCCGCGGCTGGTGCCCGACCAGGCGCGGCCGCTGCTGCGCCGGCTGACCGAGCCCACGCCCAACGCCCAGGCCAAGCTGTATGCGCCGGATGGGCAGGTGGTGGCGGACACGCGGGTGCGCACCGGCGCGACCGGGGCGGTGGTGACCGAGCCGTTGCCGCCGGCGGTGCAGCGCGGGGCGCTGCTCGGCACGATCGGCGCCATCTACGACCGGCTGCTGGGCTGGCTGCCGCATGGCGAGCGGAGCACGCGGCTGGACACCAGCCCCTCGGCGGCGGGGCCCGACTGGCAGCCCGACGTGAAGGAGGAGCTTCGCCTGTCGGGCTCCAACAACAGCCGGGAGACGCCGCCCTATATCCGCCGCACCTCCGACAACCGGCTGCTGGTGTCGGTGGCCGAGCCGGTGGTGCGCAACCGCACCACGGTGGGCATCGTGCTGCTGACGCGCGATGCGCGCGAGGTGGACGACAGCCTGCTGGCGGTGCGGCTGTCGATCCTGGCGCTGTTCTCGCTGGCACTGGGGCTGACGGTGGCGCTGTCGTGGTACCTGTCGCTGACCATCGCGCGGCCGATCCTGCGCCTGGCGCGGGCGGCGGAGCAGATGCGCGAGGGACGTGGGCGGGCGGGCGCGGTGCCGGCGACGCTGTTGGGCCGGCGCGACGAGATCGGCGACCTGGCGCAGGCGCTGGGCGAGTCGGCCGGGGCGCTGTGGAACCGGATGGATGCGATCGAGCGCTTCGCCGCCGACGTGGCGCACGAGATCAAGAACCCGCTGTCGTCGATCCGCAGCGCCATCGAGACGCTGCGGCGCATCGAGGAGCCGGAGAAGCAGCGCCGCCTGCTGGCCATCATCGCCGAGGACGTGGGGCGGCTGGACCGGCTGATCAGCGACATCTCCGACGCCTCGCGCATCGATGCCGAACTGTCGCGCGCGGCGACCGAGGCGGTGGACGTGGCGCCGATCCTGGCCGCCCTGGTGGAGATCGACGAGGCGACGCGCGCGCCGGATGGGCCGCGGCTGATCCTGGCGCCGTCGGCCGGCCGCGCGGTGGTGCAGGCGGTGGAGGGCCGGCTGGTGCAGGTGCTGCGCAACCTGATCGGCAATGCCCAGAGCTTCTCGCCGCCGGGCGGGCGGATCGTGCTGCGCACCGCGGTGGAGGGGAAGCGGGTGGCGATCAGCGTGGAGGACGAAGGGCCGGGCATTCCCGAGGGCAAGCTGGAGAGCATCTTCGACCGGTTCTATTCGGAGCGGCCGGAGGGCGAGCGGTTCGGGCAGCATTCAGGGCTGGGCCTGTCGATCAGCCGCCAGATCGTGGAGGCGCTGAAGGGCAGCATCGCCGCCGAGAACCGCCGCGACGCGCAGGGGCGGGTGCGCGGGGCGCGGTTCGTGGTGCGGCTGCCGCGCGGCTGACACGCGACCGGTGCATTCCGCGGTTGACGGCGCCCGCCTGGGGCTTCATCTGCTTTGCCAATGGCCACAGGATATTCCCCCAGCGGCGAGACGGACCTTCCGGCGCTGATACGTGCGGTGGCGCGGGGCGAGCAGAGAGCCCTGCGCGCGGTCTATGTCAGCGAGTCCCATCGCATGTTCGGCGTGGCCAACGCCATTCTGCGCGACCGCGACAGCGCCGCCGACGCGGTGCAGGACGCCTTTCTGAAGATCGCGCGCCGGGCCGGCCAGTTCGATGCCACGCGCGGGCCGGCGCGCGCCTGGCTGGGTGCCATCGTTCGCCATGCCGCGCTGGACCTGGCGCGGGCGCGCGGGCGGGAGATCCCGTCGGACGATCCGGCGCTTGGCGACCAGGCGGTGGAGCCGGTGGCGCTGGAACGGCTGGCGGAGAACGACGAGGGACGGCGGCTGCACGAATGCCTCGGCACGCTGGACGAGCGCAACCGGCGCGGCATCGTGCTCGCCTTCGTGGACGGGATGAGCCACGCGCAGATCGCCGCCCGGCTCGACCTGCCGCTGGGCACCGTCAAGGCCTGGATACGCCGCGGATTGCAGCGATTGCGGGAGTGCCTGGCATGATCCCGCCCGACCCCGAGGCACGCGACGCGCTGGCCGCCGAATACGTGCTCGGCACGTTGGAGGCGCGCGCGGCGCGCGAGGTGGCCGAGGCGCTGCCGCGCGACGCGGCGCTGGCCGAGGCGGTGCAGCGTTGGGAGTCGCGGCTGGCGCCGCTCGGCGCGCTGGCGCCCCCCGAGGCGCCGCCAGCCGATTTATGGGACCGTATCGCGACGGCGCTGGAACCGACCACCGCGCCCGCGCCGGCCCCGCGTGCGCCGGCCCCTCCTGCGGCGACATGGTGGCGGCGCCTGCTCGATCCGTGGCGCGCGGGGGCGATCGGGAGCGCGGCCGTGGCTGCGGGGCTCGCCGCCTTCATCGTGCTGCGTGCCGCGCCCGAGCCGCGCCTGATGACGGTGCTGCTGACCGAGCGCGACCAGGCGGCCTGGCTGGTGGAGGCCGATCGCGGGGCGATCCGGCTGTCGTCGCTGAACACGAGGCCGGCGCCGCCCGGCCGCGCGCTGGAGCTTTGGGCGCTGCCGCAGGGTGCGACCGCGCCGACCTCGCTGGGCCTGATCCCGGCGGATGGCCGCATCACCGTGTCCCCCGCCACGATCCGGCCCAGCCCGGGCATGTTGATCGAGATCACCCTGGAGCCGCCTGGCGGGTCGCCGACCGGGCGGCCGACCGGGCCGCTGCAGTTCATCGGAAGGCTGCTGCCCGCTTCCGACACCTGAAATTTTCTTCGTGGCCGCTGCGTCCGGCCGGTCTCGCGCTCCGTAGCGTCTGCAGCGAGGCCATCGCGGCACCGCAGCACACGGAGAAGAGCAGATGTCGCCCATTTCTCGCCACGCGCTGGCCGCCGCCGCGCTGATGGCTGCCGCCCAGGCCATGCCGGCGGCCGCCGAGGCCGCCATGCTGGTGGGCCTGACCGCCGACAATGCGCTGGTGCATATCGACACCGATTCCCGCAAGGCCATGGCCCCCGTGCGGGTGACCGGCGCAGATGGCCGCCTGCTGGGCATCGACCAGCGGCCGGCCGACGGCAGGCTCTATGGCGTGACCGAGACCGGACAGATCGTGATGATCGAGCCCGCCAGCGGCAAGGCGGTGCAGGTGTCGCGCCTGAACATGGCGTTCGACAGCGGCGGGCGCGCGGTGGTGGACTTCAACCCGATGGCCAACCGGCTGCGCCTGATGGGCATGAGCGGGGTGAACTTCCGCGTCAACGTCGACACCGGCGAGGTGGCCCGCGACGGCGAGGTGAAATACCAGGCGGGCACGCCGCATTCGGGCACCGCCCCGCGGGTGACCGCCGGCGCCTATACCAACAGCGTGGCCGGCACCAAGGCGACGTCGCTCTACACTTTCGACACGCTGCTCGCTGCCTACAATCTGCAGGCGCCGCCCAACGACGGGGTGCAGCAGGTGAAAGGCATGCTGGGGATGAGCGTGTCGCCGAGCCTTGCCTTCGACATCATGGCCGATGGGCAGGGCGGCAATACCGGCTTCGTGCTTGAGGACGGCACGCTGTATGGCATCGATCTGGCCGACGGCAAGCTGATGGCCGCGGGCAAGGTGGCCGGGCTGCCCGCGTCGCCGGTGATCGACATCGCGGCGATGCGATAGGGGGCCGAGCGGCCACCGCAAGCGCGCCGGCCGCAGCGGCCCCACGAGGTCATTTCAGCCACTCGGACTCATTTCAGTAAGCCAGTGATGCGGTCGGGCCGGAACGCCCGACCGCATCGTTGCGGCGCATCGTGACGGCGGCGGATGTATTCCTCGGGTCCGGGCGCGCCCAGGACGTTTCGCCGGTGCTGGCAAGCATCGCCGGGTTCTGACGGACCCGCTTGCGCGGCGGGGCGACAACCCGGATGCGCCAGGGCAGACTGCCGCCGATGACCCCCATGCAACGCCGCCTGGCCCTGACGCTGGGCTTCACCCAGGTTCTCGCCTGGGGCACCACCTACTACGTGCCGGCGACCATGGTGGGCGTGGCGGCCGAGGAGCTTGGGGCTTCGCGCCAGATGCTGCTGGGCGGCTTCTCGTGGGCGGTGCTGCTGTCGGGCCTGTGCGCGCCCTGGATCGGCCAGTTCATCGACCGCCATGGTGGCCGCCCGGTGCTGGCGGCGGGCCAGGTGGTGACGGCGGCGGGCCTGCTGGTGCTGTCGGCCGCGCATTCGGTGGCCTGGTGGTACGGGGCCTGGACCATATTGGGCGTGGGCATGGCGCTGGCGCTCTACGACACCGCGTTTTCCACCATCGGCCGCCTGCTGGGGGCGGAGGCGCGGCCGGCGATGACCGGCGTCACCTTGATCGCCGGATTCGGCGGCACGCTCGGCTTCCCCATGGGCTCGTGGCTGGTGGCGCATTGGGGCTGGCGCGCCGGGCTGGTGCTGTATGCCGCCATCGCGGTTTTTGTCATCCTGCCGTTGATCCTGTGGCGCATCCCGCGCGCCGGGCCTGCCGCGCCGGTGCCGGTGCGCGCCGCCGAGGGCGAGGCCGCCCCCGCCCCGGCGCGGCTGCGGCGCGTGTTCCTGCTGCTGGCCACCTTCTTCACCCTGCGCCAGGGGCTGAACGCGCTGTTGAACGTGCACCTGCTGCTGCTGCTGACCGGGCTTGGGCTGACCACCGCCGAGGCGGTGTTCTGCGCCATGGCGATTGGCCCGGCGCAGGTGGGCAGCCGCATCGTGGAATGGCAGCTTGGCCGGCGGCTCAGCCCGCTGGCCTCGGCGTGGATCGGCGCGGTGACGCTGCCGGTGGGGGTGGCGCTGGTGCTGGGCGGTGCGCCGGCGCTGGTATTCGCCATCTGCCACGGCATCAGCAACGGCATTCTCACCATCACCCGCGGCGTGCTGCCGATGCATCTGTTCGGGCCGCGCGGCTATGGCGCGTTGATGGGCAAGCTGTCCTTCCCCAGCCTGGTCGCCCAGGCGGCGACGCCCACGCTGCTGGCCCCGGTGGTGGAGTTTGTGCCGGCCACCTGGATCGTGGGCGGGATGGGCGTGGTTTCGGCATTGGCCCTGCTGTGCCTGGTGCCGCTGCGGCGAAGCTGAGCGGCACGGTGGACGACCGCGCCCGGGCGCGGCAGGATCGGGCGAAACCAACCCTTCGGAGGAAGTCGATGTCTGCCACGCTGACGATCTACGGCATTCCCCAGTCCCGCGCTGCGCGCTGCCTGTGGATGGCACGCGAACTGGGCGTTCCGCACGAGAACGATCCGGTGCATTTCACCAAGACCCGCGAATCCGCCGCGCTGTTGAGCATGAACCCGAACCAGCGCATTCCCGCGCTGAGCGATGGCGGCTTCTCGCTGTTCGAATCGCTGGCGATCAACATGTATCTCGCCAGGAAATACGGCGCCGGGACCGAGTTCGAGTCGCCCACCTTGGAGCACGACGCCCTGGTCACCCAGTGGAGCATGTGGGCCATGACCGAGGTGGAGAAGCCGCTGCTCGGCCTGCTGATGTCCGCCTTCGGCCGCGGCGACGGCAAGGAAGCGGAACACCAGGAGGCGCTGGCGCGCCCGATGAAGGCGCTGAACGACCATCTCGCCGGGCGGGCCTGGCTGGTGGGCACCCGCTTCTCCACCGCCGACCTGAACGTGGCTTCGGTTCTGGCCTGGGCCTTCCCGGCCAAACTCGATTTGTCGAAATGGCCGCGCGTGGCGGAATGGCTGGGCCGCTGCACGGCTAGGCCGGCGTTCAAGGGGTAAAGGCGAGGGGCAGAGCACCCGCTGGGGCGTCGGCCCCGGCCCCGATTGTCGAGGGTCTGGGGGCTCGGCCCCCAGCGGGTCGAGGGCGGCGCCCTCGCCTTGCTTGCCTCAATGCCCCCTGAGGATCTGGCTCAGGAACAGCTTCAGGCGGTCGGTCTGCGGGTCCTCGAACATGCGTGCCGGCGTGCCGCTTTCCACCACCTCGCCCTGGTCCATGAACACCACCCGGTCGGCGACCTGGCGCGCGAAGCCCATTTCGTGGGTGACGCACACCATGGTCATGCCGGATTCGGCAAGCTCGATCATGGTGTCCAGCACCTCCTTGATCATCTCCGGGTCGAGCGCGCTGGTCGGCTCGTCGAACAGCATGATCTTGGGGCGCATGCACAGGGCGCGCGCGATCGCCACGCGCTGTTGCTGGCCGCCCGACAGCTGGCCGGGAAACTTCTTCGCCTGCTCCGGGATCTTCACGCGGGTGAGGAAGTCCATCGCCAGCGCATCGGCTTCGTCCTTGGGCATCTTGCGCACCCAGATCGGCGCCAGCGTGCAGTTCTCCAGGATGGTCAAATGCGGGAACAGGTTGAAGCTCTGGAACACCATTCCGACCTCGCTGCGGATGGTGTCGAGCGCGCGCGTGTCGTCGGTGAGTTCGGTGCCGTCGACGATGATCCGCCCCTCCTGGTGCGTCTCCAGCCGGTTGATGCAGCGGATCAGGGTGGACTTGCCGGAGCCGGAGGGGCCGCACACCACCACCTTCTCCTGTTGCGCCACGGTCAGCGACACGTCGCGCAGCACGTGCAACTGGCCGAACCACTTGTTGACCTTGTCGAGCACGATGGCGTCGGCGGCTTCGTTCATTTGCATAGGTCTCCTCAGCGCCGCACGGATTTGCCGAACTCACGCTCCAGCCCGCGGCTGTAGCGCGACATCGAGTAGCAGAAGCAGAAATAGATCGAGGGCCAGCATGATGTAGACCTCGGTCGAGAAGGCCTGCCAGGCCGGCTCGGCCAGCGCCACCTTGCCCGAGGTCAGCAGGTCGAAGATGCCAATGATGAGCACCAGCGAGGTGTCCTTGAAGAAGCCGATGAAGGTGTTCACCAGCGGCGGGATCACCAGCCGCAGCGCCTGCGGCAGGATGATCAGCGCGGTCTTCTTCCAGTAGCTGAGTCCCAGAGCGTCGGCCGCCTCGTACTGGCCCTTCGGCAGCGCCTGCAGCCCGCCGCGGATCACTTCGGCCAAGTAGACGGCGGCGAACAGGATGATCGCCACCTGGGCGCGCAGCAGCTTGTCGGGGTTCAGCCCCACCGGCATGAACAGCGGGAACATCACGCTGGCCATGAACAGCAGGCTGATCAGCGGCACGCCGCGGATGACCTCCACATAGACCACGCAGATCAGCTTCACCGCCGGCAGCTTGGTGGAACGCCGGCCGAGCGCCACCAGCACGGCGATGGGGAAGGCGAAGGCCAGGCCGAACGTGGCCAGTATCAGGGTGATCGGCAGCCCGCCCCACTCGTCCTGCGGCACGTATTCCAGGCCGAAGATGCCGCCCCACATCAGCATGCCAATGGCGGTCAGCATGGCGATCCAGATCAGCGCCAGTTCCTTGCGCCAGAACCGCCGCATGGCGGAGACCACGAACAGGCCGAGGAACAGCACGATGACGATCGCCGCCCGCCATTGTTGCTCATAGGGATAGCGGCCGAACAGGATGAAGCGGTACCTGTCGCCGATCACCGCCCAGCACGCGCCCACGCCCTTGACCTCGCGGCAGGCGGTTGAATCCACCCGCCCGGTCGCCGGGTCCACCGGCACCGTCCAGATGCTGTTGATGAACGCCCAGTCGATGAAGCTGATGGCGAACTTGATCAGGAAATAGGCGAGCGCCAAGGTCACCAGGCTCGACCAGATCGAGTTGAACAGGTTGGCGCGGGCCCAGGCAATCGGCCCGGCCACCAATATCGGCGGCTGGTCGCGCCGGGCGACCGAGGTGTGGGTTGTGGTCGCGGTGCTCATCTCAACGCTCCACCAGCGCGATGCGCGCGTTGTACCAGTTCATGAACAGCGAGATGCTCAGGCTGATGGTGAGGTACACCACCATGATCAGCGTGATGCCCTCGATCGCCTGGCCGGTCTGGTTCAGCGTGGTGTTCACGATCGACACCAGGTCGGGATAGCCGATCGCCACCGCCAGGGAGGAGTTCTTGGCAACGCCGAGATAGGTGCTGGTCATGGGCGGGATGATCACCCGCAGCGCCTGCGGCAGCACGATCTTGCGCAGCATGGTGCCGCGCTTCAGCCCCAGCGCCCCGCCCGCCTCCCACTGGCCCGACGGCACCGACAGGATGCCGCTGCGCACGATCTCGGCGGCATAGGAGGCGTGGTACAGGTACCAGCCCGATCAGCAGCGCCATGAATTCCGGCGTCACCGCACCCCCGCCCTCGAACCGGAAGCGCCCGCGCACCGGCATGTCCAGCTGGAACGGCGCCCCCAGCACCAGCCACACCGCCAGCGGCAGCAGCACCATCGCGCCCAGCGCCACAGGCCACACGCGCGGCCGCTCGCCGGTGGCGTTCTGGATGCGTGTCGCCCGCCGCGCGGCAAGCCAGGTCGCCACGCCTCCGGCCACGAAGGCCAGCGCCGCCCACGAATGCGCCGGCTGCCAGATCAGCGTCGGCGCCCGCAGCCCGCTGTTGGACAGGTAGATGCCCGGCATCAGCTCCAGCGCCTCGCGCACCGTCGGCAGCGTCAGCATGATCGCGTACCAGAACAGCAGGTGCAGCAGCAGCGGCACGTCGCGCATGCCCTCCACATAGGCACGGCACAGCCGCGACAGCAGCCAGTTGTTCGACAGCGAGGCAATGCCCACCACCGTGCCGAGGATCGTCATCAGGACCACCCCGATCGCGCTGACCATCAGCGTGTTCAGGATGCCGATGATGAAGGCCCGGGCGTAGGTGTTCACCGAGGGGTCATAGGGGATCAGATGCTCGCCGATCGGTATGCCGGCGGTGCGGCCGAGGAATTCGAAGCCGGTGGCGATGCGCCGCTGCTCCAGGTTGGCCACCGTGTTGGACGCCAAGTACCAGATGCCGTAGCCCAGCAGCCCGACGATGATCACCTGCCAGACAATGGCGCGCAGCCGCGGGTCGGACCAGCTGAGGCTGATCCCCTTCTTGGGCGCCAGGCGCCCACCGGACAGGCGAGGGTCGGTGGAGGTTGATGACATCGTCCGCTGGCCTTTCAATACATGGCCGTCTCGTAGGCGAAAGGGTTAAAGCAAGAAACGCGCCGTTGAGGCTGCGACCCGTGCAGCGCTGCTCTGACCGACTTTGCGACAGAATTGTGGCGCAGATCAATCCCGGCAGGATCCGATCCACGAATGTTGCGCGGGACGAGCAGGCATCGTTCGCCATGTCGTCGCGCGACGTCACCAACGAAACGGGCCGCCCCGGACCAGTCCGGAGCGGCCCATCGCAAAACCTGCGGCGCAGGATCAGCGCAGCAGGATCAGCACGTCGCGTTTCAGCGCATCGGAGGGGCGTAGTGCAGGCCCCCATGGTTCCACAGGTTGTTGATGCCGCGCGGCACGCCGAACGGGGTCACGTTGCGTTCCCAGTTCTCGCCGAAATTGCCCACGGCCTTGATGATGTTATAGGCGAACTTGTTGTCCACCCCGAGCGCCTTGCCCATGTCGCCTTCCAGGCCCATCAGGCGCCGCACTTCCGGCACGTTGCTCTTCAGCGACTCGTCCACGTTCGCCTGGGTGATGCCGTATTCCTCGGCGATCAGCATGGCGAAGTAGGACCAGCGCACCAGGTCGAAGAACTTGTCGTCGCCCTTGCGCACCATGCCGCCCAGCGGCTCCTTGCTGATGATCTCGGGCAGCAGCACGTGCTCCTCTTTCTTGGCGCCCTGCTGGAAGCGGAACGCGGCCAGCGCCGAGGCGTCGGTCGAATAGGCATCGCAGCGGCCGGAGAGGTAGGCGTTCTGGATCTCGCTCGGGTCCTGGATCAGGATCGGCGTGAACTTCATCTTGTTGACGCGGAAGAAATCGGCCACGGCCAGCTCGGTGGAGGTGCCGGGGGCGACGCAGACGGTGGCGCCGTCCATCTCCTTGGCCGACGACACGCCCAGCGACTTCTTCACCAGGAAGCCGGTGCCGTCATAGAAGTTCACGCTGGCGAACAGCCCGCCGAGGTTGGCCTCGCGGCCCAAGGTCCAGGTAGTGGAGCGGTACAGCATGTCCACCTCGCCCGACTGCAGCGCCGTGAAGCGGTTCTGCGCCGTGGTCGGGATGAACTTCACCTTCGAGGCGTCGCCGAAGATGGCCGCGGCCACGCTGCGGCAGAAATCGGCATCCAGCCCGCGCATCACGCCCTGGCTGTCTGGCAGCGAGAACATCGGCGAGGTTCCGGCCACGCCGCAGTTCAGTTCGCCGCGCTTGGTTATGGCATCCAGCGTCGCCGAGCCGGTTCCCTGGGCCCAGGCGCCGGCAGCGGCGAAGGTCAAAAGGGCGCCGGCGAGGTACCTGCGCCGGCCGTTTTACGAAACATGGTGAAGCTCCTATTTTGGGACGGGGCGCACCCCGCGATAAACCACTATTGTGGCGAACAGCCCAAAAGATCAATGCCTGCCGTGCGTGCAGCGCATCGCTCCAGCCGCACGACCTGCCTCAGGCTTGTTGCGGCGGCGCCGGCACGTACCAGTCGGGGCGGCGCTTGTCGCGGAAGGCGGCCGTGCCCTCGTGTCCTTCCGGCGCGTTGCGCTGCATCCAGCTCTCATGCGCCAGCAGGGCCATCCGGCGCTGCGTCCAGCTTGCAGGCCGTTGGCGCCCAGGAAGCTGTCCTTGGTCGGCGGCGATCGCGCCGGGCGCGCTGAGGAAGCAGCGCATCCACCACCTCGGCCAGCCGCGCCTCCAGTTGCCCCGGCGGCCACCACCTCGTGCACCAGGCCGATGCGCGCCGCCTCGGCCGCGTCGAAGCGCTCGCCGGTCAGCGCATAGCGCCGGGTATGGCGCAGCCCCATGGCATTGCACCATGTGGGTGGAGATCGGTGTCGGCGCCACGCCGACGCGGATTTCGGTGATGCCGAACAGCGCGTCCGGCGTGGCCAGTGCGACATCCACGCAGCACACGATGCCCAGCCGCCGCCGAAGCAGGCGCCCTTGCACCATGGCGATGGTCGGCTTGCGGGAACTCGTTCAGCATCTGCATGGCGCGGGTGGTGGCCATCGAGGCCGCGTAGGCACTGGTCGGGCGGATAGTTGCGCGGCACGGGCGCAGCCAATTGATGTCCGCCCCGGCCTGGAAGTGCTTGCCGGCCCCGCGCAGCACCAGGCAGCGCACCCGCGGGTCGGCGGCCAGCGCATCCAGCCCCCCGATCAGTTCGCCCAGCAGGTCCTCGTTATAGGCGTTGCCGACGCTCCGGCCGGTTCAGCGTGGCCGTGGCCACCCCGCGCGCGTCGATATCCAACAGGACGAGATCGCTCATGCCTGTCTCCCGCTCATGCCCACGACCTTGGCTGGATCGGTATTCGACCCGCACACCAGCACGCCCAGTCTCGCGCCCGCCGGCGGCGTCACGCGCCGCACAGCAGCGCCGCCAGCGCGGTCGCGCCGCCCGGTTCGGCCACCAGCCGGAAGCGGTCCCACAGCAGGCGCTGCGCCTCGCGGATCGCCGCGTCCGGCACCAGCACCGCCGCCGTCACATGGGCGCTGCGCGATGGGGAACATCAGCGCGCCGACCTGCCGCGCGCCCAGGCTGTCGGCCGCGATGCCGCCCACCGGGGCGTCACCGGCGCCCCGGCGGCCAGCGCGTCGTGCAGCCCGGGGCAGCCTTCGGGCTCCACGCTGACCACCTGCGGCGCTGCCGCGTACCAGGCCGCCATGCCGCCGATCAGGCCGCCGCCGCCGGTTGCGACCAGCATGTGGGTCAGGTCCGGCGCGTCCCGCTCGAACTCCGCGGCCGCCGTGCCCTGGCCCGCCAGCACGGCCGGCGTGGTCATAGGCGTGCACCTCCAGCGCCCCGGTCTCGGCCTGGCGGGCGCGCGGCTGGCGGCCAGCGCCTCGGCATAGGTCTCGCCGATTTGTGCACCCGCGCGCCGATAGCTGGCGATGCGCGCGACCTTGGCCGCCGGGCGTCAGCGTCCGGCACGAAGATTTCCGCCGCCAGCCCCAAGCGCCGCGCGCGGCATAGGCGACCGCCGCGCCATGGTTGCCGCCGGACGCGGCGACACCCCCCCGCCGGCAGCGCGCCGGCATCGGGCCGGATAGCAGGCGGTTGAAGGCGCCGCGCGGCTTGAAGCTGCCGGCGTGTTGCAGCAGTTCCAGCTTCAGCACGACGGGAAAGCCCAGGCCCAGCGCTGCGCCGGCATCGCCAGCACCGGCGTATGGCGGACGATGAGGGGCGATGCGGGCGGCGGCGGCGGCGATGTCGGAGCGGGTCAGTCATGCGCCGGACGCTGGCATGCGGCCGCCGTGGCCACAAGGCCGCGGACGCCGATGTGCTGCGAATGGGGCTTCCGTTGCGCCGCCAGTCCGCGCCAATTGTCATCCATGAACGCCCAAGGCAGGTCTATGGCAGCTGCGCCGCCCGGGACGGCGAAGCCGTGCTGGTACCGGCGACGCCGGGTCCGGCAAGTCCGACCTTGTTCTGCGCCTGCTGGATCGCGGATTCCAGCTGGTGGCCGACGACCGGGTGGAGATCGACGGCAGGGCTATGCCAGGCCGCCCGCCGCGCTGGCCGGGCTGCTGGAGGTGCGCGGGCTTGGCATCCTGCGCCTGCCCTATCCTGGCGCGCGCCCGTCTGGCGCTGCTGGTGCGAGCTGGTGCGCGAACCCGCCGCGCCTGCCGCTGCCGGAGCGTGATCCGCCGGCTCGACCTGCCGCTCGTGCCAGTGGACGCAACGCCGCCTCGGCGCCCCGCAGCGCGTGGCCCTGGCGCTGGACTGCGCCGCTCGGCGCCGTAGCCAGGCCGCCGGAGCCTTCACCGCCATGACGAGCCTTCGCCGGTCATGATCGGGACCCCATGACCGCGACCGCGACCGCGCCCGAGCGCCGCCGCATCGTCCTGGTCACCGGCCTGTCCGGGGCGGCAAGGCCTCCATTCTGCGCGCGCTGGAGGATGTCGGCTACGAGGCGGTGGACAACCCGCCGCTGACCGATGCTGGAGGAGATGGTCAGCGCGCAGGCGAGCGCCGCGCTGGCGATCGGCGTGGATGCCCGCACCCGCGGCTTCGACGCCCAGTACGCGTGCTGCGGCGCGCTGGACCGGCTGCGCGCCAACCCGGCGCTGCGGCCGAGCTGGTCTATGCCTGGGCCGACGAGACCACCCTGCTGCGCCGCTACTCCGAAAGCCGCCGCCGCCATCCGCTGGCGCCCGAGGGCCGGGTGGCGGACGGCATCGCCGCCGAACAGGCGGTGACCGCGGCGTTGCGCGAGCGCGCCGACCTGGTGGTGGATACCTCGGAGCTGCCGCTGGCCGCAGCTGCGCCGGCTGATCGAGCGGCATTTCGGCCCGAGGCCAGCGACGCGACCGGCAGACCGGCTGGTCGGTCTCGCTGATGTCCTTCGCCTATCCGCGCGGCCTGCCGCGGGAAGCGGATCTGGTATTCGACGCACGCTTTTTGCGAAACCCGCACTACGACCCCATATTACAGCCGCGGACGGGGCTGGATCCCGAGGTCGGCGCCTATATCGAGGCCGACCCCGACTATCAGGCGTTTTTCGGCAAGGTGACGGAACTGGTCGAGCTGCTCTTGCCGAGGTTCGTGCAAGAGGGCAAGAAATACGCGACGATCACGTTCGGGTGCACCGGCGGGCGTCACCGCTCTGTATATCTGGTCGAGGCATTGGCCGCACATCTGGCCGCCTGGTGGCGCCATGGCGGCTGACGTGAAGCAGGTCTGGCTGGCGGCTAGCATGTGACCCATCGTGAACTGGCGCGCGAGGGACACGAAGCCGCGTATCTGACGGAGCGCCCGGTGCCGCGCCGGGAGGCAGCGAACCCTGGCGAGGCCACGCGGTCCTCGTCGGTTCAGGCACAGGAGGCCTGAGACGACCATGTGCGGCCAGCAAAGACAGCGGGCTTCGCCGTGCCGGAGCCGGTAGGGAAGTCTCTCGCCTTCCATGATCGGCATGGTCCTGGTGACCCACGGCCGACTGGCCCAGGAGCTGCGCTCTGGCGATGGAGCACGTCGTCGGCGCGCAGCGGAACGTCGATACGGTCTGCATCGGGCCGGACGACGACATGGAGGACCGGCGGTCCGAGATCGAGGCCTGTATCAGGCGCTGCGACACCGGCGACGGCGTGGTCCTGCTCACCGACATGTTCGGCGGCACGCCTTCCAACCTGGCCATCTCCATGATGGAGCGCAAAGGCGTGGAGGTGATCGCCGGCGTCAACCTGCCGATGCTGGTGAAGCTGGCCAAGGTGCGATCCAAGCAGCCGCTGGCCGACGCGGTGGACTGCGCCGAGGAGGCGGGCCGAAAATACATCGCCGCCGCCTCCCACGTGCTGCATGGCTGCCGCGGCAACGGCTCCTGTCGTCGTGGCACCTGTGAGTGAGCGGTTCCGGTCGTGAACGGCTCCGGTCGTGCACGGCCGGCACTGACTGGGTCGTGATGCGACCGAGCGGCCGGACGGGCAATGGCGACGCCCCCGACACCGCCTGCGGCAGCCGCTGACCCGCTCCGTGCTCGCGCCGGACCGTCACCATCATCAACAAGCGAGGGCTGCACGCCCGCGCGGCCGCCAAGTTCGTCATGGTGGCCGAGCGCTTCGGCGCCTCGGTCGACGTGCTGCGCGACGGCCAGAGCGTCTCCGCCCGCTCCATCATGGGCCTGATGATGCTCGGCGCCGGCCGCGGCTCCACGCTGGAGCTGCGGCCGAAGGCTGGGATGCAAAGGAAGCGCTTGACGCGCTCGCCGCCCTCGTCGAGGCCGGCTTCGATGAACAGCGGACTGACCCACCACCGCCGCAGCACCGGCGCCTCGCGTCGCGCCGCCACCAGCCGGAGCGACGCGCGCCGAGCGCGTCTTCACCGGCATTGCCGATCTCGCCGGGCGTGGCGATCGGCCCGGTGTTCGGCGCCGCCGAACCGGTCGCCGGAGATCACCCGGCAGAAGATCCAGGCCGCCGACATCGCCGCCGAGGGCGCCCGGCTGGAAGCCGCCATCGTCCAGTCGCGCAAGCAGTTGGCGCAAGCTGCGCGCCCGGCTGGCCGTGCTGCCGGAGGAAAGCCAGGCGGAAATCGCCCCGCTGATCGACGCCTATATCCGGATGCTCGGCCCCTCGCGCCTGGTGCGCGGCGCCCGGCGGCGCATCGAGGAGACGCTGCTCTCGGCCGAAAGCGCCGTGGTCGACGAAGTCCGAGGCGATCGCCGCGGCCATCCTGGACCAGGCGGAACCGGGCCTGACGGCCGAGGACACGCGCCAGCCTGCACCGCCGCGCCGAGGAAGTGCGGGAGATCGCCCGCCGGCTGATCCGCAACCTGACCCGCGCCCCGTTCCGCAGCTTCGCCGGCCTGCCCGAGGGCGCGATCCTGGTCTGCGAATTCGCTGCGCCCGGCCGACGCGGCGCTGCTGAACCCGGCGCGGCTGGCCGGCGTCGCCACCGAGGAAGGCGGCGCCGACGGCCACACCGCGGTGATGCTGCGCGCCCTGGGCGTGCCGGCCGTGCTCGGCGTGCCCGGGCTGGCGCATGCCATCCGTCCGGGCGACATGGCTGTGGTGGACGGCACCGCCGGCACCGTCGTCGCTCAACCCCTCCCCGCCCGACCTCGCCGCCGCCCGCCGCGCGCGTGACCGCCTTCGCGCGCGAGCGGCAGCGCTATGGCCAGGCTGCGCCGGCTGCCGGCCGAAACCGCGGACGGCGAGGCGGTCGAACTGCAGGCCAATCTGGAACTGCCGCTCGAGCTGCCGCTGATCGCCCAGTCCGGCGCCAGCGGGCATCGGCCTGCTGCGCACCGAGTTCCTGTTCATGAACCGCGAGACCATGCCCGACGAGGACGACCCAGGTCGAGAGCTACCGCTCCATCATCGAGGCGATGAACGGCGACCCGGTGGCGATCCGCGTGCTGGACTGGGGCGGCGAGAAGGACATCGAGGCGCTGTCCGGCGCCGGGCATCGTGCCGGAGATCGCCGACGCCAACCCGGCGCTGGGCATGCGCGGCGTGCGCCTGCTGCTGCGCCATCCGGAACTGCTGGAGACGCAGTTCGCCGCCATCCTGCGCGCCGCGATCGGCGGCCCGGTGCGGGTGCATGCTGCCGATGGTCACCACGGTGGGCGAGGTCCGCACCGCCCGCGAGATCTATGAGCGCGTCGCCCGCCGCCTGCGCCGCCGCAACGAGCGCATTCCCGACAAGCTGCCGCCGCTGGGCATCATGATCGAGACCCCCGGCGCCGCGCTGTCCGCCGACGCGCTGGCGCTGGAGGCCGACTTCTTCGCCATCGGCACCAACGACCTGACCGCCTACACCCTGGCCGTGGACCGGGCCGAAGCCGATGTGGCGGAGCTGTACGATCCGATCCACCCCGCCGTGCTGCGCCTGGTGCAGTTCGCCACCGAGGCGGCGCTGCGCATGCGCATGCCGGTCTCGGTCTGCGGCGAGATGGCCGCCAAGCCCGCGCCTGGTGCCGCTGCTGCTGGGCTTGGGCCTGCGCAGCTTCAGCATGAACGCCGCCGCGGTGCCGCGGGTGAAGCAGGCGATCCGCGCGGTCGACATCGACGACTGCGCCCGCTTCGCCCGGCGGGTGATGGAACAATCCGATCCCGCCGCCATCCGGCAGATTGTCGACGACACGCCGGTGGCCGGCGCATGAGCGCGCCGCTCAAGGTCGCGATCGGCCTCGGCATGATGGAATTCCCGTTCGCCGATGCCGCCGCGTTCTGGCGTTGGGCCGACCTGTGCGACCAGGGTGGCATCGACAGCCTGTGGCAGACCGACCGCATCGTCTCCAGCGCTCCGATCCTGGAATGCATGTCGGTGATGGCCGCGTTGGCCGGGCGCACCCGCCGGCTGAAGTTCGGCGTCAACGTCATCTCGCTGGCCATGCGCGACCCGGTGCTGCTGGCCAAGCAATGCGCCACCATCGACGTGCTCAGCGAAGGCCGCCTGCTGCCCGGCTTCGGCATCGGCTCGCCGCGCGCGCCGGAATGGGATGCGCTCCATCTCGACCGCACCACCCGCGGCCGCGTGACCGACGAAGCCTTGGAGATCATCGCCGCCCTGTGGACCGGCGAGCCCGTCACCTATGCGGGCAAGCATTTCCGCCTCGCCGGCGCCCAGATCAGCCCCAGGCCCGTGCAGCCCGACCTGCCCATATGGATCGGCGGCGCCTCCGAGGCCGCCATCCGCCGGACCGCGAAATACGGCACGGGCTGGCAGGCCGGCGCCGAAACCCCCGCGCAGCTCGCGCCCATCGTCGCCGCCATCCGCGCCGCGGCACGGGAGGCCGGCCGCCCAATCGACGACGACCATTACGGCGCCGCCTTCCCGTTCCGCTTCGGCGCCCAGGACGACCCCGGGATTGCCCGCGCCAAGGCCGCCTTCGCCAAGCGGACCGGCGCCAACCCGGACGACTATTTCGCCATCGGCACTGCCGAGACCATCTTGGCCCGACTTGCCGCCTATATCGAGGCCGGGGCGCAGAAATTCATCCTCCGCCCCCTCGCGAACGACGGCGCCGACGTGATCCACCAGACCCGCCTGCTCATCGAGCAGGTCCTGCCCGAAGCCGCCCGCCGCTGGCCGAAGCCGCGCCGGGGCGAGTAGGATCTAATTGGTCGAGGTCCAGGCGCTCGGCGCCTGGCTGGGGTCCAGGGGGCAGCGCCCCATGGCCTTGCCTTCCCTAGAGCGCCAGTTCCACGCAAACCGGCACGTGGTCGCTGGCCTTTTCCCAGTCGCGCGCGTCCTTAAGCACGGTCTGGCGGGTCAATGCACCGGCGAGGTCGTCGGTGACCCACACGTGATCCAGGCGTCGCCCGCGGTCGGAGGCGCGCCAGTCGCGGTTGCGGTATGACCACCACGTGTACAGCTTCTCGTCGGAGGGCACGAAGCGGCGCATGCCGTCCACCCATCCGGCGCGTTGCCAGGCCAGCAGCGCCTCGGTTTCCGGCGGCGTATGGCTGACCACGTCCAGCAGTTGCTTGTGGCTCCAGACGTCGTGTTCCAGCGGGGCGATGTTGAGGTCGCCCACCAGTATGGCGCGGGACAGGCCGGTGCGCGCCGCGAACCATTGCGTGGCCTCGGCCACGAAATCGAGCTTGTGGCCGAACTTCTCGTTCACCGTCCGGTCCGCCACGTCGCCGCCGGCGGGTATGTAAAAGTTGTGCAGCTCCACCGGCCCGCCCGGCGCGTCGAGCGTGACGGCGAGGTGGCGGCAATCGCCCTTGCTGCACCAGTCGGGCGCGAGGTCGAAGGCGGCGAAGGGCAGGCGGGAGAAGATCGCCACCCCGTTGTAGCCCTTCATCCCCTTGAACCCGACATGCTGGAAGCCAAGGGCGCGGCAGGCTTCGAGCGGGAACAGCTCGTCCGGCACCTTGGTCTCCTGCAGGCACAGAACGTCGGGCTCCAGCGCCTCGATCAGGCCGGCAGCAGCGGCAGCGCGCAGCCGCAGGGAGTTGATGTTCCAGGTGGCGACTCGCAGCCGCCGCCCGCCGGCGGTGGGGGCCATCAGACGATTTTCGTGCGCACCGTGCCGACGCCTTCGACCACGCCCTCCAGCACGTCGCCCTTCTGCACCGCGGCCACGCCCTCGGGCGTGCCGGTGTAGATCAGGTCGCCCGGCGCCAGCGTCACCAGGCTTGGACAGATAGGCGATGGTCTCGGCCACGCTCCAGATCAGCTGCACAGGTCGGACATCTGGCGCACCGCGCCGTTCACCTTCAGCTCGATCTTGCCCTTCGTGGGGTCGGGGAAGGCCGCGGCGGGCACCATGGTGCCGATCGGGGCGGAATGGTCGAAGCCCTTGCCCATGTCCCAGGGCTTGCCCTCTTTCTTGGCGGCGTTCTGCAAATCGCGTCGTGTCATGTCCAGGCCGGCGGCATAGCCCCACACATGCTTCAGCGCATCGGCCTCGGCGATGTTGGCGCCGCCCTTGCCGATGGCCACGACGAGTTCCATCTCGTGATGCAGGTCCTTGCTCATCGGCGGATAGGGCATGTCCGCATCGTCGAGCAGCAGCGCGTCGGCCGGCTTCATGAAGAAGAACGGCGATTCGCGGTCGGGGTCGCTGCCCATCTCGCGCGCGTGTGCGGCATAGTTGCGGCCGACGCAGAACACGCGGCGCACCGGGAAGCTGCCGCCGCCGGCCACGGGCACGGCGGTGACGGCGGGCGGGGCGATCACGTAGTTGGCGGAGCGGGGGGCATCCTGCGGCATGGGGGCGTCCTGGTTGCGAAATGGCCCCCAGGATAGCGGCTGCGGCGCTACCCGACCAGACGGCGCAGTTCGGCGATCGTTGCCTCGCTGGCCCAGTCGATCGCGCCTTCCACCCGGCCCTGCTCGCGGCCCTGGCGGTCGATGATCAGCGTGGTCGGCAGGCCGCGCGCACCCCAGGCCCGCGACGCGACACCCTTGGGGTCCAGGAGCACGGGGAGGCCGGCGATGCCGTGGGATTGGTAGAACCTGCGAACCACTTCCGCGCCGCCGCGGTCGCTGGACAGCGGCAGCACCAGGATGCCCTCGCCGGTCACCTTGCGGGCGAGTTCGCTGAGTTCCGGCATTTCGGCGACGCAGGGCGTGCACCAAGTGGCCCACAGGTTCACCACCAGTCCCTTCTGGGCATAGCTGGCCAGGGTGAGCTTCCTGCCGTCGGCATCGGTGAAGTCGGCCTCGGGGGGCGGGGCCGGCGGCACGGCGGGGATCATGCGGCTGATGCCGTTGACCTTCACCACCTCGGAGGGAGACCTTGGAACCGCACCCGGCACCAGCGTGGCGACGTGTGGGCCCGCGGGTTTGCGCAGCAGGGCCATGGCGGCTACCGTCCCGGCCGCCACGACGCCCCCGGCGGCCAGGATCGTGCGTCGGGTTGCAACTTTCATGACGGAACGCCCTTACTGATGAGCCTGCACCGGTGACCGACACGCCCGATCTGCGCCCCAATCTGCGCAACGCCCAATCGAACATGCAATGGGGCGGCCGCTTCGCCGCCGGCCCCTCGGTGGTGATGCAGGAGATAAATGCGTCGATCGGCTTCGACCGCAAGATGTGGCGCCAGGACATCCGTGGCTCGCTGGCCCATGCGGCGATGCTGGTAAAGCTCGGCATACTCACCGCCGGCGACGAGAACGCCATCAAGCAGGGCCTTGAGCAGATCGCCGCCGAGATCGACGCGGGAAAATTCGCCTTCGACGAGGCGCTCGAAGACATCCACATGAACATCGAGGCCCGGCTCACCGAGCGCATCGGCGATGCCGGCCGGCGCCTGCATACCGGGCGCAGCCGCAACGACCAGGTGGCGACCGATTTCCGCCTGTGGGTGCGCGACGCCATCGACGGGCTGGATGCCCAGATCGCCGACCTGATGCACGCCTTCGCCACCCGCGCCGCCCAGCACGCCGCCGACCCGATGCCCGGCTTCACCCATTTGCAGACCGCCCAGCCCGTCACCTTCGGCCACCACCTGCTGGCGTATGTTGAGATGCTTTCCCGGGATCGCGGCCGGCTGGCCGACTGCCGGCGCCGGCTGAACGAATGCCCGCTCGGCTCGGCGGCCCTGGCCGGCACCTCCTTCCCGCTCGACCGCGACATGACTGCGACGGCACTCGGCTTCGATCGGCCCACCGCCAATTCGCTCGACGGCGTGTCGGACCGTGACTTCGCGCTGGAATTCCTCTCGGCCGCGGCGATCTGCGCCATGCACCTCTCCCGCTTCGCCGAGGAGATCATCATCTGGTGCAGCGCGCCCTACCGATTCATCCGCCTGTCCGACGCCTTCACCACCGGCAGCTCGATCATGCCGCAGAAGCGCAACCCCGACGCCGCCGAACTGGTGCGCGCCAAGACCGGGCGCATCAACGGCGCGCTGGTCGGGCTGCTGACGGTCATGAAGGGTCTGCCGCTGGCCTATGCCAAGGATATGCAGGAGGACAAGGAGCAGGTCTTTGACGCCGCCGAGGCCTGGGCCCTGTGCCTCGCCGCCACCGCCGGGCAGGTGCGTGACCTCACCGCGAACACCGATCGCATGCGCGAATTCGCCGGCAGCGGTTTCGCCACCGCCACCGATCTGGCCGACTGGCTGGTGCGGGTGCTGCGCCTGCCCTTCCGCACCGCCCATCACGTCACCGGCCGCCTGGTGGCCAAGGCCGAGGCGCGCGGCGTCGACCTCGCCGACCTGTCGCTGGCCGACATGCAGGCCGAGGAGGCCGGCATCACCGCCGATATCTTCAACGTGCTGACCGTGGACGCCTCGGTCGCCTCGCGTGCCGTCCAGGGCGGCACCGCGCCGGCCAACGTGGCGGCCCAGGCCAAGCGCTGGCTGGAGGCGCTGAAGTCGTGAAACCCACCGAAATCCGCCCGCCCGCGCGCGAGGCCCGACCGGCCGGCCTGGTGGGCCGGCGCGCCCTCTGGCTGCTGCCGCTTCTGCCGCTCGCCGGCTGCGGCAAGAAGGGCGCGCCCAGCCCGCCGGGGCCGCCGGACAAGGTGACCTTTCCGCGCAGCTACCCGACGCGCTGACCGCCCGTGCCCTACTGAAGCGCCTTCCACATCTCGACATCGCGCTCGGCGGTCCAGATGCGCGGCGTGTCGATGCCCTGGGCCTCGTCGAAGGCGCGGCTGACGTTGAACGGCATGCAGTGGTCGAAGATCACCCAATGGCCGAATTCGGGGCGCATCCTGTCCATGGCCTCGGCATAGATGCCGCGCAGGTCCGCCCCCTTGGCGGCGGCGGACTTGACGATGGCAAAAAGCTTGCTCGTGAACGCCTCGGTGCCGTCCAGCGCCTCCTTCACCTCGGCGGCGTTCATCAGCGCGCGGCCGCGGCCGGGAACCATCTTCTCGGCGCCGAGATCGCGCAGCTTGCGGATCGTATCGGGCCAGTCGGTGAAGTGCGCGTCGCCGCAATACGGGGTGGCGCCAAATTCCACCGTGTCGCCGGCGAACAGCACTTTCTCCCGCGGCAGCCACACGATGGTGTCGCCGGCGGTATGGGCGCGGCCGATATGGA
Organism: uncultured Alphaproteobacteria bacterium; assembly: GCA_963779875.1. Lineage (GTDB taxonomy): Bacteria > Pseudomonadota > Alphaproteobacteria > Acetobacterales > Acetobacteraceae > CAMDGX01. The sequence goes on from CAWAAI010000002.1 coordinate 314,055, forward strand.
TCACCTGGGCCTCGCGCTCGCCAAGCCACAGCGTCATCTTCTCGCGGAAGGTGTGCGTGGGCCAGGTGAGCCCGGGAATCCCCTCCTTGCCGCGGAACAGCCGGGGAAAGCGGCCGATCTCGCTGTCCATGTCCTGCTGGCCGCGCTCGACGATCATGTCGCGGCAGACATCCGAGCAGATGATGGAATGCGCGGGATAGCCGGTGGCGCCGAGCACGCGCACGGCGTGATAGTGGGACAGGACGATCTGGTTCACCTTCTTGTCGGTGACCGTGGCAACCTTCGCCTGAACCTCGGCGGCCATCTGGGGAGTTGCCTGGGCATCGACGACGACAACGCCGTCGGGGCCAACGATGATGCCGGAATTCGGGTCTCCCTCGGCCGTGTAGGCGTACAGCCCGGGGCCAAGCTCGTCGAACGAAACCTGCTTCTCGACCATGTCGTTGGTGGAGGCGAATCCTGACATTGCTGATCACTCCCTGACCGCTTCGCGTGTAGCACGGATTGGTCGTAGGCTGCCCCAAGGACGGCCTCCGTTCCAGATGCGAGCGCGGCAAGGCAGGCTCACGGGGAGGCGTATGGTGGGAGAAAGGGTCGGGAAGAATCTTCTCTTTCTGTAGAAAAAGAAGCAAAAAGACTTCTATCCATTTAGTGTGAGGCCAATGACCTCTTAATGGGTGAAAGTTTTTTGGTTATTTTTTCCAAAAAAGAACAATTGCTTTACTGCCCTTCCTGGGGATCAAGGAGAGAAACATGCAGGAACTGTTACCCATTGCCCAGCGCGTGGGCGCATTGCTGAAGCAGCGCGGCGACAAGGTTGCGGTGGCCGAGTCTTCGGCCGGCGGCCTGATCTCGGCGGCTTTGCTCGCGGTGCCGGGGGCTTCGGCGTATTACGTAGGGGGGGCGGTGGTTTACACGCGGCTCTCGCGCAACCTGTTGCTGGAGTTGTCGGACGCCGACCTGGCGAGCGTGGCCCCGAACTCGGTGGGCATGGCGGCGCTGATGGCCAATGCGGTGCGCGACCGTTTCGGCAGCACCTGGGGCCTGGCGGAGACCGGGGCGGCCGGCCCTGGCGGCAACCGGTACGGGCATCCGGCGGGGCGGGCATGCTTCGCGGTGGCCGGGGCGAGGCCGGTGTCCTTGCAGATCGACACGGATGTGGATGATCGGGCGCGCAACATGCGGCTGTTCGCGGCGCGGGCGCTGGAAATGTTCGAGACGGCGCTGGGCGGCTGAGCCTTCATGGACGAACTCGCCTTCCACACTGCGCTCTACCGGCCGGGGCTGATCGTGGACGTCGGCGCGCATGACGGCGCGCTGACCCTGCCGCTGGCGGCGCTGCCGGGCGCGCGGGTGCTGGCGTTCGAACCGCTGCCGCCCGCCTTTGTTCGGCTGGAGGCGGCGGTGCGGGCCGCCCATGGCGGCGCGGTGCCGCCGCACATCTCGCTGCGGCCGGAGGCGCTGGGCACTACGGCCGGGCTGGTGTCGCTGGACGTGCCGGTGGTGGGCGGGATGGCGCAGGAGCAGTGGGCGTCGGTCGCCAAGGACTACGCGGGGATTGCAGCGGCCGACCCGCGGGTGGAGCGCATCCTGCACTACGAAGTGCCGGTACTGCCGCTGGATGCGCTCGGGCTGGCTGATGTGACGGCGATGAAGGTGGATGCGGAGGGCGCGGAGGAGGAGGTGCTGCGCGGCGCCGAAGCCACGCTGCGGCGTTGGATGCCGGGTACTTTCCGTGGAAATCGAGGAACGGCACCGGGCGGGCAGCACGCGGGCCGTGCCGGCATTCCTGGCGGGGCTGGGGTATCGCGGGTTCTACTGGCTGGATGGCGGGTGGTGGCCGGTGGAAGGGTTCGATGCGGGTGCGTTGCAGCGCGCACTGCCCTCGCCGGCGAGTTTCGAGGCGTCGGATCCGTATGTGTTCATCTTCTACTTCGTGGCGGAGGCGCAGGTGGCGGCGCTGTGGCGGGTGCGGGCGGGATAGGGCGCCCGCTGGCGGCTACGAGACCGCCCCCGTGGCGAGCATTGCTGCCCATTTCGGCCAGCCCAGGTCGGCGGCGCGCTGGGCGGCCTTGTCCCAGTCGTATTCCAGGGCGATGAGATCGGCACCCCAGCGGCCGTTGCGCTTTGTCAGGACCGCATAGCGGGCGTGCGGCGACCGGTGCTCCCAACTGGCGGCAACGGGCAGGTCGGCGAAGGCGGGGCAGCCGACGCTGCCCGGGTTCACGATCATGCAGCCGTTCGGGCCGGTGACCAGTGCCTGGCGGTGGGAGTACCCGCACAGCACCACCTGCCGGCTGGCCTCCGCGCCCAGGCGAGCGGCGACCGCCTCGCGCGGGGCCGGGCCGAGGCGCCCGTCGGCGGGTTCCTCAAGCAGGTTCTGCATGTCGTCGGCGGGCGTGCCGTGGCAGGCGAGGATGTCGCCCATGTCGATGGTGGCGGGCAGGGCGTGGAGCGTTTCGCGCTGAATGGGATCGAGCGCGTCGCGGGCGAAGCGCCCGGCCGGGGGCATCTGGTCGTCCGGCCGGTCAATGGCCCAGCGGTCGTGGTTGCCGCGCACGGAACGAATGCCAAGCTCGGCAAGCAACTCGAACGTCTCACGCGGCCAGAGGGGGCCAGCGACCCAGTCGCCAAGGTTGACGATGTCGTCCACGCCGCGCGTGGTGATGTCGGCAAGCACTGCCTCCAGCGCCAGGAGATTGCCGTGAACGTCGGAAATGACGGCGAGACGCATGATTGGGCTCCTGGCAAGGGAGAAAGGGGAAAATCTTCTTTTTCTGAAGAAAAAGAAGCAAAAAGACTTTTACCCATTAGAGGGATGCGCTGTTCCCAGTGCCTGTGGGTAGAAGTTTTTTGGTTCTTTTTTTCAAAAAAGAACCTCTCCCTTTCCTGTTCTTCGCTGTACCTCAGCCCACGCGGTTCTGCACAAGGTCCGTCACCACGCCCGGGTCGGCGAGGGTCGATGTATCGCCCAGGCCTTCGGTTTCGTTGGCGGCGATCTTGCGCAGGATGCGGCGCATGATCTTGCCGGAGCGGGTCTTGGGCAGGCCGGGCGCCCATTGGATGGCGTCCGGCGCCGCGATGGGGCCGATTTCCTTGCGCACCCAGGCGACGAGTTCCTTGCGGAGCGCGTCGGTGGGTTCCTCGCCGAGCTTGAGGGTGACGTAGGCGTAGATGCCTTGGCCCTTGATGTCGTGCGGGAAGCCGACGACGGCGGCTTCGGCCACCTTGGGGTGGGCGACGAGGGCGATCTCGACCTCGGCGGTGCCCATGCGGTGGCCGGAGACGTTGATCACGTCGTCCACGCGGCCGGTGATCCAGTAGTAGCCGTCGGCATCGCGCCGGGCGCCGTCGCCGGTGAAGTAGAGGCCCTTGAAGGTCGAGAAGTAGGTCTGGATGAAGCGCTCGTGGTCGCCGTAGACGGTGCGCATCATGCCGGGCCAGGGCTTGGCGATGCAGAGATTGCCCTCGGCGGCGCCTTCCAGGGTTTTGCCTTCGCCGTCCACGATCAGCGGGAACACGCCGGGCAGGGGCAGGGTGGCCGAGCCCGGCTTCTGCGCGACGGCGCCGATGAGCGGCGATATCAGGATGCCGCCGGTCTCGGTCTGCCACCAGGTGTCCACGATCGGGCAGCGGTCATCGCCGACAACGCGGTGGTACCATAGCCAGGCTTCCGGGTTGATGGGCTCGCCGACGCTGCCGAGCAGGCGCAGCGAGGTTCGCTTGTGGCGGCGGACCGGCGCCTCGCCTTCGCGCATGAGGGAGCGGATGGCGGTGGGCGCCGTGTAGAAGATGTTGACCTGGTGCTTGTCCACCACCTGCCAGAAGCGGCCGGCGTCGGGCCAGGTGGGAATGCCCTCGAACATCAGGCTGGTGGCGCCGTTGGCGAGCGGGCCATAGACGATATAGGTGTGGCCGGTGACCCAGCCGACATCGGCGGTGCACCAGTAGATTTCGCCTTGCCTGTAGTCGAACACCAGTTCGTGGGTGTAGCTGGCCCACACCATGTAGCCGCCGGTGGTGTGCAGCACGCCCTTGGGCTTCCCGGTGGAGCCGGAGGTGTAGAGGATGAACAGCGGGTCCTCGGCGTTCATCTCCTCCGGCTCGCAATGCAACTCGGCGGCGGCGGCCAGGGTGGCGTAGCGTGGTCGCGGCCGGGCGTGCATCGGCACGTCGCCGCCGGTCACCTTCACCACGATGACGTGCTTGATGCTGGGGCACTGGGCCAGGGCGTCGTCGGCGTTGGCCTTCAGCGGCACCTTGCGGCCGCCGCGCCGGCCCTCGTCGGCGGTGATCAGGATGGCGCACTCGGAGTCCTGAATGCGGTTGGCCAGGCTGTCGGGCGAGAAGCCGCCGAAGACCACGGAATGCACGGCGCCGATGCGCGCGCAGGCGAGCATGGCGACGGTCGCCTCCACCACCATCGGCAGGTAGATGCAGATGCGGTCGCCCTTCTTCGCGCCCAGGCTGCGCAAGGCGTTGGCGAGGCGGCAGACGCGCTCGTAGAGATCGCGGTAGGTGACCTTCTCGGCGACGTCGGGATCGTCGCCTTCCCAGATGATGGCTACCTCGTTGCCTGATGTGGCGAGGTGGCGGTCGAGGCAGGAGACCGAGGCGTTCAGCGTGCCGTCCTCGAACCACTTCACCCGCACGTCGCCGTCGAAGCCGCCGGAGAGGGTTTGGGTGGGACGGCGCGTCCAGGAGATGCGGTGTGTCTGTTCCAGCCAGAAGCGGTGCGGGTCGGCGACGAGGCGGGCTTGCATGGCGGCAAGCTGGCCCGCGTTGAGGTGGGCGTGCGCGGCGATTTCTGGCTTCACCGGAAACAGGGTGTCGGACATCGCTTGGGTTCCCGTCCTGGACGTTGGTGGGCTGAGGGAGAGCTAGAGGCCCGCATCCTCGGGCACCAGCACCTCGCCATCTTCTATCTGGATCATAACCGCTTCCAGCCTCTCGCCAAGGCAAGGCCCCTTGGTGCACTCACCGTCCTCGATGCGGAACTCGGCGCCGTGCATGGCGCAGACGATGCGGCGCCGGTCGGTGGACAGGAAGCGGTCGGGCGCCCAGTCGAGCGGCACGCCGATATGCGGGCAGGAATTGACATAGACGAACACGCCATCGCCGCGCCGGATCGCGAACAGCCCGGTGAAGGTGCCGGCGGGGCCGGGGAAGCCGCGGGCGCCGCCGTCGGGGATGTCGGCGAGGCGGCAGAGCACGCGCATAACGGTCATGAGCAAGGGCCGGGCATGAGCAAGGGCCGGGCGCTACGGTTCGATGCCGCCCAGCCTGCAGATCGCAGCCCAGTGCTCCGCCGAGATCGGCATCACCGACAGGCGGGACTGGCGGATCAGCGGCAACTCGGAAAAATCCGGGTCGGCCTTGAGCCGGGTGAGGGTGACAGGGGTCTTCAGCGGGCGGACGGCCTTCATGTCCACGCACACCCAATCGCCCTTCTCGCCGGGCTCGATGGTGGGGTCGGGGTAGGCTTCGCGGGCCACCTGGACGATGCCGACGACCTCCTTGCCGATGTTGGAGTGGTAGAAGAAGGCGTGGTCGCCCTTGCGCATGGCCTTGAGGTTCAGCTTGGCCGCGTGGTTGCGCACGCCGGTCCATGGCTCGATATCGTTGGCCACCTGCTGGTCCCAGCTGAAGGCGTCGGGCTCGGACTTGACCAGCCAGTAGGCCATCGGCACGGCGCTCCCTACGGAATTGATGAACCGGCATGACATAGGCGTAACGTGCGGCGTGTTCAAACAGCGGCGGCTTCAAACCGGACCGCCACCGGCCTATTGTGGGTGTGTGGACAGCACTCCCACCCTCGCCGCGCCCGCCGGCCGCAGCCTGCATCGTTTCGCCAACCCCGGCCGCTTCCTGCGACTGTCGGGGCGCGTGCTGCCGTGGCTCGCCGTTCCCGGCGTGGCGCTGACCCTGGCGGGGCTGGTCTGGGGCCTGTTCTTCGCGCCGGCGGACTACCAGCAGGGCGACGCGGTGCGGATCATCTACATCCATGTGCCCACGGCGTGGCTGGCCAGCGGCGGCTATCTGGCGCTGGCGGTGTGCTCGGCGCTGTCCCTTGTGTGGCGGCATCCGCTGGCCGACCTGGCGGCGGCGGAACTGGCGCCGGTCGGCGCCGGCTTCACCGCGCTGTGCCTTGCCACCGGCAGCCTGTGGGGCAAGCCGATGTGGGGCGCCTGGTGGGTGTGGGATGCGCGGCTGACCTCGGTCCTGGTGCTGTTCTTCCTGTATCTCGGCCACATCGCCCTGGTGCGCGCCTTCGACGACCCGATTCGTGGCTACCGGGCGGGCGCGATCCTGGCGCTGGTGGGGGTGGTGAACCTGCCGGTCATCAAGTTCTCGGTGGACTGGTGGAACACGCTGCACCAGCCCTCCACCATCACCATCACCGGTGCGCCGAACATGCACGTGGACATGCTGTGGCCGCTGCTCGTCTGCGTTTTGGGCTTCAGCCTGGGCTTCGCGGCGATCGTCACGGCCCGGCTGCGTGCCGCGGTGATGGAGCGGCGCATCCGCGCCCTGTTGCTGGCACAGGCGCAGCAGGCATCATGACATGACGCATCTTCCCTATATCGCCGCCGCCTATGGGCTGGCGCTGGCCACGGCCACGGGGTTCGCGGTGTCGGCGTGGCTGCGCGTGGGCCGCGCGCGCCGGCGGCTGGACGCGATCGACCCGCGGCGCCGTGGCCGGGACACGGCGCGATGAAGCTTCTGCGCACCCGCAAGGGCCGTCGCCTGATGGTGCTGCTGCTGTGCGGCCTGGGGCTGGGCAGCGCCGCCGGGCTGGCGCTGCTGGCCTTCTCCGACAACCTGGTGTTCTTCATGACCCCGGGCGACCTGGCCGAGAAGCATCCGCCGCCCGGACGCACGCTGCGCCTCGGTGGGCTGGTCGAGAACGGCAGCGTGGAGCGCGCCCGGCGCGACGGCAGGCCGGTGGCCACGTTCCGCGTGACCGATGGCCGCGCGACGGTGGCGGTGGAGTATTCCGGCATCCTTCCCGACCTGTTCCGCGAGGGCCAGGGCGTGGTGGCGCTGGGCATGCTCCAGCCCGACGGCCACTTCGTCGCCAGCGAGGTGCTGGCCAAGCACGACGAGACCTACATGCCGCCCGAGGTGGCCGAGGCGCTGAAGAAGTCGGGCCAGTGGAAGCCCGGCAGCGCGGCCCCGCCGCCCGCAGCCACCTGGAACACGCTGGCCCCGCGCAAGAGCGGCACCTGAGCATGTTCCGCGTGCTGGCGGTACTCGCGGTGATCGTGGCGGCGGCAACGGCGCTGGCCGCCTGGTGGGACGTTCTGGTGCCGCAGCCCGTAACGCCGGTGGCGCTGCAGGGCAGCGCGACGCGGCTGCAGGACCGGCGCGTGCCCGGCTTCTCGCTCCCCGGGCTGATCGGCCCCGACTTGTCGGCGGGCGAACTGATCAACTCCCGGCGGCCGCGGGTGGTGAAGTTCTGGGGACCCTGGAGCCCGGCCTGCATCCTGGAGCAGCCGCTGCTGATGGAACTCCAGGCCTCGGGCGTGGAACTCTGGTCGATCGTGTTCCGGGACACGCGCACCAATGCGCTGGACTACCTGGAGCGCAACGGCAACCCTTACGACCGGGTGGCGCTGGATGCCGCCGGGCGGGTGGCGCTGGACTGGGGGGTGAAGGAAGTGCCGGCAACCTACCTGGTGGACAACACAGGGGTGGTGCGCTGGTACATGCCGGGCCGCTGACGGCGGACATCATCGCCGACCAGCTTCGCCCGATGCTGCTGCGCTACACGCCCTAACCGTTGCTGCTGCGCTTTGCGCCCTAGAGCAATATCCGATCGAGTGGAATCACTCGATCGGAAGATTTGCGTTCTTGAACAAAGTGCTAGAGCGGTAGCCGTGCGTCTATCAGCACGGCTACCGCTCTAACGGGCGACGTCACCGCGGCAGTGGCCAATCAGGCCGGCGGTATCGGGATCTGGTCGGTTGTCGTCCAGCCCGGGCGGATCGCCATCACCGCACCGCGACAGAGGTCGACGCCGCGGCGCTCCTCGGCGGAGCGGTTCTCGAAGACGATGCGGATATCCATGGTGCAGGCGCCGCGATAGGCGATGGTGCCCTGCTCGCCCACCGAGATGGCGCGCGGCAGCAGGTCCTCGCCCCAATCCGGGGCGTCGGCGGCGGAGACGAACACCTGCTGGATCGCCCTGCCGCTAAGATTTGCCAGCATCACCTCACGGCGCTGCATGGCCGGGGAGAACGGCGCGATGCGCGCCTTGCCGTCGAAGCCGGCCTGGCGGCTGCGACACAGGTTCTGGCGCGTCCGCTCCTCGCGGCTGCCGTCCTCATATATGACAAGGATGTCGAAGCCGCAGTCGCGCAGCCGGCCCAGGCGCAACCGCATCGATTTGCCGGCCTCCAGCAGCGCCTCGCCGAGCAGGTCGTCGCCCCAGGAATCGTTGTTGGTGGGGGAGACGTAGATCTCGCTGATGGCAAGGTCGCTGCGGTTGGCCACCGTGACTTCGCGCTCGCCGATCGGCCCCACCGCGGGGGCGTGCTGCGGCACCGCCGCCGGGCGCCCAGGCGCGCCGCCGCGCGGCGGCTCCGCCAGGGCAGGGGCCTGCACGAGCAGCGTTGCCAGTATCGCCAAGGCGGGCAGCACCGTTGCAGCCTGGCGCCAGCGCATATCAGCCTCCGGTGTCGTTGGGCGGGCGGGTCAAGTAACTGAGCGAAATGGTGGCAGCCGCAGCAACCGAAATCCGATTGCAATCCATCGTCCACACGCCATGTTGATGCCATGACACAGCGGAAAACGCCACTGCCCGAAATCCCGCAAAATCCTTCCGCCGCAACGGCCGAAGGCGCCGGTACGGCGGCGCCGAAACCGCCCGCGCCAGCCCTGCCGCCCGCGCCAGCGCTGCCAAAGGAGATCGGCGGCGCGCCGGGGCCCGAGCCCACGCGCTACGGCGACTGGCAGCACAAGGGACGGGTGACGGATTTCTGACGCGGGCCGCCGCCGTTGGCGGTTGCTTAACCGTTTTCCGCCATGGTCTGTCCGACGCGCCAGAAGGGTGCCGTGTGCCGGTTTGCACCATGAAGGTCCCTTCCCATGCCAAGCGATCTTTCCGTTCCCCCCGTCGGGTCCGCTTCCACGGCGGCGGACGTGTCGCGCGAGCGGGTGCCGGTGGCGCCGGAGCCTGCGGCGCCCCCCGGGCCGGCCACCGCCTTCCCCAACCCGACGCTGCGGCTCGACCCCGGGCTGGCCATGGTCGTGATCGAATTCCGCGACGACAGCGGCGCCGTGCGCAGCACCATCCCAACCCGCGAACAGCTCGACGCCTATCGCTCGTGGGAGCGCAGCCAGGTCGGCATTCCCCCGCCGGGTGCGCCCAGCGGCGCCACCGCTGCCGCGCCGGACGCGGCGACGGACGCCCCACGCCCGATCGTCGCCGCGGGTGCTCCTGCCGCACCCGGAGCAGGGCCACCCGGAGCAGCGCCGCCCGGGCAAGGCCCGCCCGGTGGCGCGGCGGGCGCGCCGCCCGCACCCGACGTAAAGGCACCCGACCTTAAGGGTCTGGCAATCAGCGGCGACTGACACTGCCCGCCGGACCTGTCCGGGAGCATCGCCCATGTCTCGCCTGTTGCTGGCCGACCGCGTCAAGGACCGGCGCGGCAGTTTCCTCGCGCCGCTGATCCCGATCCTCGAGCGCCACCACGAGGTGCGTTTCCATGCCGGCCCGCCGGGGCCCGAGCTTGCGGCGGCGATCGAATGGGCCGACATCGTCTGGCTGGAATGGTGCTGGGACCACGCTGCCTGGGCCACCACCGCAGGCGTACTCGCGGGCCGCCCCTGCGTGGTGCGCCTGCATTCCATCGAGGCGCTGCAAACCGATTTTCCGGCCCGCGTGGACTGGTCGCGGGTGGATGCGCTGGTAACGGTCGGCGCCGACATCGCAGCCCTGGTGCGGGAACGCTTCCCCGGCACGGCGGCGGCGGCGCTGCACGAAACCATTCCCAACGGCATCGACCTCGACCGCTTCCGGCCCGCCACGCCCGACCGTTTCCGCATTGCCTGGGTCGGCCATGTGGAGCCGAAGAAGAATCCCATGCTGATGCTGCAGGTGGCCCATGCCCTGCGCCGCGCCGACCCCCGTTACAGCGTGCATGTGGCCGGCGCCTTCACCGACCTGCGCACGTTGCGCTACCTCCAGCGCATGGTGCCGGCGCTGGGGCTGCAGGGGGCGGTGCATTTCGACGGCGCGGTGGACGACATGCCCGCCTGGTACGCCGACAAGGGCGTGCTGCTTTCCACCACGATGTATGAAAGCTTCGGGTTGAACATCGGCGAGGCGATGGCGGTCGGCGCCTTCCCCGTGGTGCACGACTTCCCCGGCGCGGCCCAGATCTGGCCGGAGGAGTGCCTGTTCGCCAGTATCGAGCAGGCCGTCGCGATGATCCGCGTCGCCCGGACCGGGCTGTACCGCGACTGGGTGGCCGCGCGCTACGGCCTGGAACAACAGGCCGCCTCGGTGCTGGACCTGTTGTTGCGCCTGGGCGCCGGCCAGGCGCGCGCCGCCGCCTGATCGCCTTCCGCGCGCGGTGGCGCCGGTGCAGGCGGGGATGCCAGACCCGCAGGCGTCGAGCTTGCCGCGATGGCGGCGCCTGTGCTCTGTCGCGCGCGCGCACTGCGACGGCCTCAGCCCGGGCACGGCGCCGCATCCCACGGGAGCCGCCATGGCCACGGGCCTCATCGCGCTGCTCGACGACGTGATCGGCATCGCCAAGATCGCGGCCGCGAGTCTCGACGACGTGGCCGCGCAGGCCTCCAAGGCGGGCGTCAAGGCCGCGGGGCTGGTGATCGACGACGCCGCGGTCACGCCGCGCTTCGTGGTCGGCTTCGCCGCCGAACGCGAACTGCCGATCGTGCGCCGCATCGCCGTGGGCTCGCTGCGCAACAAGCTGCTGTTCCTGCTCCCGGCCGCGCTCGCGCTGAGCTTGTTCGCGCCATGGCTGGTCTCGCCGCTGCTCATGCTGGGCGGGGCCTATCTGTGCTTCGAGGGCGCCGAGAAGGTGATGGAGGCACTGTGGCCGCACCACCACCACAGCGGCGAACCGCCGCCGCCGGCCGGCACCCTGGCCGCCGGCCCGCGGGATGCCCAGTCGCTGGAGGAGGCGCGGGTGACCAGCGCGATCCAGACCGATTTCATCCTGTCGGCCGAGATCATGGCGATGGCCCTGGCAACGGTGCCGGAAACCGGCTTCTGGCAACAGGCGGTGGTGCTGGCGCTGGTGGGCACCGGGATGACCCTGCTCGTCTATGGCGGGGTCGCGGTGATCGTCAAGGCCGACGATGCCGGCGTGGCGCTGGCCCTCGCGGAGCGGCCGCTCGGTGCACTGCTGCGCAGGCCAGGGCCGCCCTCGGCCATCGACCGCGCGCTGCGCCGGCCTGTCCGCGCGATCGGCCGCGGTCTCGTGCGGGGCATGCCGCCGCTGCTGAAGCTGCTGGGTGTGGTCGGCACGGCGGCGATGCTGTGGGTGGGCGGCGGCATCATCCTGCATGGGCTGGAGGACCTGGGCTTTGCCTACCCGGCGCACGCCATCCACGCCGCGGCATCGGCGGCGGGAAGCAGCGTGCCGGCCGTGGCGGCGGCGGTGGAATGGGCGGCGGGCGCTGCGGCGGCCTGCATCCTCGGGCTGGCGCTCGGCGGCGCACTGGTGCCGCTGGTCGGAAGGGTGATCGTGCCGCTGGCCGGCACGTTGCGGGAGGCGCTGCTACGGCGCTGATCCGCCGCGAGGCGGCCCGAAAGCCGGCATACATTCGCCTTGACGCGTGCATGCCTTGGTAACCAATCCCTGCGATAGCATATTTTTCAATTTATTTTAGTCTGTAATCAAAACGAATTTGGTGCACAGATCGGCGCTTCGCCGCTGGCGGTGGACGGCGCGGCGGGTTGCGCGGGTCGGTGGCTCTTGTCGCATGTTTTTGGACGGATAGGTGCCTCCCGTGCTTCGCGATATTATACTCGTAGAGTATTTCTCGTCTGGAGAGCGCGATATGATTTTAATGACCTGCCCATCAAGAGCGGGTTACTAAGCTTTCACTCTCCTGCCTCCGACCCGCCGGCAGGCGAGCTTGAGGAAGCCATACCCCCAGGGGAGGATACCTGCCATGCACCATACCTTCGGGCCCGCGCTCGCGGCCGCAACCGAGGAAATGGAAGTCGAGGTCGCGACGTCCACGGAGCAGATTCTGGAGGCCCAGCGGCTGCGCTATAAAGTCTACTGCGAGGAACGGGGGTTCGAGCCGGGTGCGAACGGCCTGGAGCAAGACCTGTACGACGCAGTGTCGCGTCACGTGCTGGTGCGCGCCCGCCGCACTGGCGAGGTGCTGGGTACGGTGCGGATCGTTATCGGATCGGAGCGTGACGACGGGGCCAGTTTTCCGATGCAACGTGTATGCGAACGCTACGTTCTCGCACCTTTGCCGCTCTCGGCCACCGGCGAGATCTCGCGCTTCGCTCTCACCCGCGACCGTCCAGGCATCAGCCCCGGCGCGGCAGCCCTGATGCGCCTGTTCCTGATGCGCGGCATCGTCACCATCAGCGGCATGCACCAGCTCAGCCATTGGTGCGCGATCATGGAAAGCAGCCTGCTGCGGCTGCTGCGCGCCACCGCCATCCATTTCCAGCAGGTCGGCCCGCCGGTCGAGTTCCACGGCATCCGCCAGCCCGCTGTTGGCGCCATCTCCACCGTGCTCGGCCGAATCCGCAACGAGAAGCCGTTGGTCTGGTCGTTCATTACCGGCAACGGTGCCCTGTGGTCGGAAACCGAGCAGCCGATGCGGCAATTCGGTTAGGCCGGCGATCCATCGGTCCTCGCGGGGGCCTGCCGCCGCGCGCGGCAGGCCAGCCCGGCCTCGTCGGCGTCAATCCGGCACGGCGCCTGGCGGCTGCGATGGCGGCCGCAGCAGTTCCGCAGTGGGGCGGCGCACCGACCGGGGCCCCGGCAGGCCAGGGCGCGCCACGCCGATGCGGCCGATGAAGATCATCGTGTCGATCGGACCCAGCGTGTCGCCGGCTTGGCGCGCCAGGGCGGCAGCCTTCTCGCGCAAGCGGGCATCGCTGGTGAAGGCCGCGCCGCGCCTTCCGTAGTCGGCGAAGATGAGCGGCGCGAGCCAGGGCTGCACGGCCAGGCCCATGTCGACGGCGGTGAGCCAGAACCGCTGCAGCCGCTCGCCGGCCCGCAGCAGGCGCATCGCCCGCGTGCCTTCCTCCCCGGCCGCGCCCTCATGATCTGCCGTGTCCGCCAAGCGCACCGTGAAGAAGGCGGAACTGCGCAGCGCCGGCCACACATCCAGCTGCAGCGCCGGCGACCACGTGCCGAACAGCGTGTTGACACGATCCATGCGAGACTGGTCCTGCATCGCCCAGCGCATCATGCGCAGCGTCGGCCGGTCCAGCCCCAGCGCTCGGGCAGGCAGGCCGGTGGGGCTGTGGGGACGGTCCCAATCCACCATCCGGCGATGCACCGGGAAGGTCTCGGGCGCGCGCAGGCGGATGTCGGTGGCCCGCTGGCCGAGCCGTGCCACCCGCAGCCGCGCGCCCGGCCCCTCATGCCAGGTGATCGCCAGATCGCTGCCCAGGGCATCCTGCAGGCGTGTCTTCTCCAGCGCGGTGAGGCGGCGGCTGCCCAGCGGCCCGCGCGCCACGCTGCGCAAGGGCAGCGCGGCGGCAAGCGGGTCCGGTTGTAACGCGTCCGGCGCCTGCGGATCGGGCTCCAGGCGCGCCAGCAGGCGCCAGGGCGGCGTGGCCAATTCGAGGCGCCACTCCATGGTCCGGCCATTGGCCCGCGCGGCAATCCGCAGGCTCTCAAGCAGCATGCCCCCGGCCAGCAGGATCGGCTCGCCATCACGGTATTCATAGGGATTGGCCGGGTCGGGCGCGTCGAGATGCACGCGCACCGTGCGGCCGTCCACCGGATCGAAGCGCCAGGGCTGCTGGTTGTCGCCGCTGGGCGCCCAGCGCGCCAGGTCGAGGATGCGCATCAGCGGATCGGGCTGCGGCGGCGGTGGCGGGGCGGCGGCCCGGCGCGTCATGCCGCGGTACATGCGCCGCGCCACGGCCAGCTTCAGGCGCTGCAGCGGCCCGGCATTGCCCCAGCGCAACCGGGTGCGCGCCAAGCGGCCGCGATAGGCGTCGAAATGCAGGTGGTCAGGCGCGTGCGGCACGCCGCCGCGGCCCAGCAGCAACTTGGTGGCCTGGGTGGCGATCATGCCGGCACATAGCTCGCACGCCGCGGCCGTGGAGGGGCCGCGCTTGCCGGCGAGGTCCACGCGCGTGTCGTCAACCAGGTAGGTGCGATGCAGCCCGGCCGGTGCGACGCCCATGAGGAAGCGCAGGTACTGCTCCTCCTCGGCGTGGCCGGCCAGGCGAAAATACTGTTCGAAGGTCATGCCGCCCGGCAGAAAGGCCAGGAATCCCACGCCCATGCCAATCGGCGCCGCGGTGATGGCGGGGATGCCCAATTCGGCGCAACGCGCGAAAACCGCCGCACGGATGCCGAGCACGAAGAAGTCCAGCCCATCGACGTACAGGTCGCAGCCGGCCAGGAAACTGTCGATGTTCTCCGGGTTCACGCCCTCCGGGAACCGTGTGATCCGCAGTTCCGGGTTGATGCCCAGCGCCATCTCGGCGGCCACGTCCACCTTCGGCCGGCCAAGCGTATCCATCCGCGCGCCCGCCTGGCGGTTGAAGTTCACCAGGTCGAAGCGGTCTAGGTCGGCGATGTTGAAGCCGCCAACACCCAGCCGCGCCAGCGTGACGAGGTGCGACCCGCCCACGCCGCCCAACCCGGCGATCGCCACCCGCCGGACCCGCAGCGCCTGCTGCTCCCATTCGGTGACCCAGCCGAGGTTGCGGCTGAAGGCGGTGGCGTAGTCGAAAGCGGTGTCGGACCCTGGGCTCGCTGGCCCAATTCCTGCGCCGCTCACCGAGCGGAAAGGCGGTGCCGAAGCACCGCCTTCCCTTGTCGGCACGGCGAACGCGGTTGCGTCACGTTACGCAGCGGCGCCACCACGGCGACGGATCAGGCCCAGACCGGCCAGCCCGATGCCGAGCACCGCCAGCGATGCCGGCTCCGGCACCTGGTTCTCGAAGAAGTTCGCGCTGCCGCCACCATTGGTGATGACAAACCCGTCATCGGTGAAGGTCACCTGCGACGGATTGTTGGTGAACGCCGAGAACACCGCCGAGTAGAACGGGTCCGGGCTGGCGAAGAACGGCTGCCCGGCCGCTGTCGGCGTGAACGTCAGCAGCGTCTGGGCGTTGGGCACCGCCGCCACGCCAGGCAGGTCGGTGGCGCCAACGCCGCCCGAGACCAGCGACCCGTTGGCCAGCGCAACCGGGTCCACCACGCCGGTCGGCGTCGTGTTGGTCGCCTGGTACGTGACAGGGCCCGTGACGTTGTAGCCATACAGCGTGTAGTCCAGCGTATCGAACACGCCGGCCGTCGTGGGGCCAAACACCTCGGTATTGACGGTGCCGGTGCCGTCGAAGCCGAAATACAAGCCGAAGCTTGTATTCAGGCCGGTGTTCGCCAACGGGTTGCCGCCAAGCTGGAACCCGGTGATCGGCAGCACGCCGGTCTCCGTGAACGACGCGCCTCCGGTGCCGTCCGGCGTGTAGACGACGGTGGCGAAGTCCGACAGCAGGATGTTGTCGGCGGTAAAGGCAGGCGAGCCGCCTCCCACCGCAGACGGATCCCATGTGAACTGAGGCAGTGCGACGGCCGACGTGGCGAAGGCCGCGCTGACGACCACCGCCCCCGCGTACCGGGTCGCGGTGGCTAAGGCTGAACGGAACATATCGACAATCTCCCTGCGCTATTCCCCCAAGCGCAACGTCTATTGGGTGTCCTGGTTGCTGTATAGGTAAAGGACCGTTAATTTCCTTATTGTGATCATCCGTCGCCGCAAACGCGTAAATTCCACCATTTTACTGTACTCGTTGGTTTTCTTTCACTCATTGTTCGAGTTCCATTGCACCCTTTCATCATGGAGACGGCACGAATATCCTTTCGCGGAACCGCCGAAACTCACGCTGCCGTGACCGGAATGTGGCGAAAACCTGTCGCCCTGGCAGGGCTGGGCGGCCGCGCAAGCCAAATCCTCCGGTTGCAACGGATGCAGTTCTAACCTGACACGATATGAAACTGGCCGGTTCGGCGTCTGGTCGGCGTCATCCGGGCCCGACCCGGCCGCCGCGCGGCCGGGGGAGGCGGATCCGCTCCGCCCAGGTGCGCCGCTCGCCGCCGCTCAGAACTGGCGCAGCAGCCGCTCGATATAGTCGAGTTCCGGCTGCGGCCGGCTGCGATCGGCGCCGCGGCGGCGCAGTTCCTCCTGAATGGCGCGGCTCCGCGCCTCCTCCATCTGGTCGGGCACGCGCACATCGCCGCTCTCGTCCGCGCCCGAGGTGCCCTTGTCCAGGTGCCGGCCCAGCGGATCGCGTCGCTCGTCGGCGCGGCGGTCCACAAAGCGGCCGCGCCCGTAGCCGCGCTCGCCGCGGCGGTCGCCGCGCTGGTCGGACGGGCCGGCCTGTTGGCTCCCCGGGCCGTTGCCCTGGCTGTCGTCGTCGCCCTCGCCCATGGCGCTGCCCTGGCCGTCCTGCTCGCCGCCTTGCTCGCCCTCGCCCTCGCCGGGGCGGCCGAACTGGTGCGCCATCTCCTGGCTCATCGCCTGCCCGCCCTTCTGCAACGCCTCGATGGCCCGCCGGGCGGCATCGGCCACCGCAGGTTCGCGGCCGTCACGCAGCGCCTGGGTGGCGTCGCGCATGGCGGAATCGGCCTCGGCGAGTTCCTTGGGAATCTTGCCGGTCAGGTCGCCCTGCTGCTGCATCAGTTCGCCCAGCGCGCGGCGCAGGGCCTGCTGCACCTTCTGGTCGTGGCTGCGCTGCGTCTCCTGGCGCTCCTGTTCCTCCGGGGTGGGCGGCCGCGGCTGGCTGCCGCGCGGGGCCATGTAGCTGCGCCTCGGCTCCGGCTGGCCGGCGCGCAGCTGGGCGTTGTCGAGCACCCCGCCCTCATGGCGGATCATGTCCTGTACGGCGTTCATCTGCTGCTGGCCGCGCTCGCGCTTCTCGATGCGCGCGCGCTGGCGTTCGGTCTGGCGGCCATATTCCTGACGCGCGTTGCGCATCTCCTCCAGCATCTTCTCCAGCTCGGCCATGCGGTTGCGCGCGTCGTCCATGCGCCCCTCCTTCGCCGCCTCGCGCATCTGCTCGGCCAAGCGCTGCATGTCGCGCGCATCGAGCGGGTTGCGCTCGGGGTCGAACTCCCGCGAACCGGGGTCGCGCCGCGCCTGCTCGGCCAGCGCCTCCAGGTGCCGCTGCAGCGCCTCCTCCACCTCCTTGAGGCGGCGGTCGAGTTCGGCGCGGTCGATCGTCTCGCCGCGCCGCTCGGCCTCCAGCATCTCGCGCGCGGCCTGGCGGGCCTGTTCCAGCGCCCGCGCGGTGCGCTCCGGCGCGCCCTCCTCCAGGTGCAGCGCCAACTCCCACATGCGCGCCTGGGCATCGTCCACCGCCGCCGCCGCGGGGTCGCGCCGCAACAGGCTGGCGATGCCGCGCAGGTTCAGGAACCCGCCGGGATCGTCCTGCCAGACCTCGTCCAGCCCACCCAGCCGGTCCAACTCCATCAGCGCCGCGCCGCGCCCCTCGGGATGCAGCGTCAGCCCCTTGCGCACCTGCATCAGCGCCCGCGCGACCGGATGCTGGAAGCGGCGCTCCGGCAGCTCGAATTCGGCCACGGCACTGCTGCCTTCCAGCCCGGTCGCGTCCTTCGCCACCAGCCGCGCGCGCACCGCCACGCCAGCCCAGGGATGGGCGGTCAGGTCCTGCACCCGCGCGCCATGGGCCGATTTCGTGGTGCCGCCGGGCAACTGGATCGGCACCACCAGCGCCGGCGCGCCGGGCCGGTCGCGCAGGGTCAGTTCTGCCCGCAGCGCCACCACCCCGTAGGCATGCGACACCTCCCACGGCAGGCGCGTGGCCGGCACCCGGCCGCGCATGGCGCCGGGCGGCTCGGGGAAGCGCACCTGCGGCGCCACGTTCGGCACCAGCGTCACATCCCAGCCGGCAATCTCGCTGCCGTGGCGGGTCACCGCCAGACGGCCGCTTGCGGTCAGCGTCTCGTCGGCCTGGAAACTGGTGGCATCCAGCGCCCGGAACGGCATCGCCGTGCCGTCCAGCGCCATTGCCGGCTCGCTGTTGCCGCCGCCGGTGAGGTTCACGGTCAGCCGCGAATCCTTGGGCACCGTCACCTCGCCGCCCTCGGGCTTGAGGAACACCGGTGCCTGGCCGGTATAGGCAGGGGGCGTGATCCATGCCTGGATCTGGGTGGCCGGCGCCGCCGCCTCGGCCGAGAACACAGGAACCAGTCCGCGCAGCAGCCGCCCGGGCGCTTGCTCCCCGGCAATGCCGACACAGGCGGCCAGCGCCACCACCAATCCCAGGCGCAGCGCGCGCGGATCGTGCAGCGCCATACCCGGCCGGGGAATTCCCACCCGCAACCTGCCAAGCTGGTCCATCGCGCGCGCCACATGGGCCCGCCACAGCAATTCCGAACCCGGTTGCGCCGGCCGGTCGGTCAGCACCGCGAGCGGCCGGTGCGACAGCCCCGAAGCGCGTTCCAGCCGCCGGTCGGCCGCAGGCAGGTCGGGCAACGCAAGCCGGCGCAGCGCGCGCGCCAACAGCAGCACCAGCGCCACGCCGGTCGCAGCCAGCAATCCGGCATGCGCCCACCCCGGCAGCGACCGGGGCAGGTCGAGCAGCGCGGCACAAATATATAGTCCGCCAACCCCCAGCACCGGCCACAACGCCGGCCAGGCCCGCTCGTACCAAAGCGCCAGAACCGCCAGCCGCCGCCGGCGCCGCACCTCGCGCAGCAGGGCGTCCAACCTGTCCTGCGGCGGGGGTGCGCTCATGCTGGTATGCCTCGGATCAGGAAGGGATGAAGCCGGGAATGCGTTCCCCGGCCCAGAGATCGGCGTGAAGCTGGCGGTCGCGCACCACCGCCCATTGGTCGCCGTCCACCATCACGATCGGCGGTAGCGGACGGGAATTGTACGTGGAACTCATCACCGCGCCGTAGGCTCCAGCATCAAGAATGGCCACGCGCGCGCCCGGCGCAAGGTGCGGCAGGGCACGATCGCGCGCGAAGGTGTCGCCGGTTTCGCAGATTGGGCCAACGATGTCGGCAATCTCCACCGGCGCCGCGGCGTCGCGCGGCGACAGCGGCACGATGCCGTGCCAGGCGTCGTACATCGCCGGCCGAACCAGGTCGTTCATGGCCGCGTCCAGCACCACGAACCGGCGGGTGGCGGGCGCACCCTTGGCGATCACCACCTCGCCCAGCAGCACGCCGGCCGGCCCCACCAGCCAGCGCCCAGGCTCCACCACCAGCGCCACGCCGAGATTGCTGAACGTGGCCCGCAGCGCGCCGGCATAGGCCTCCACCGGCGCCTCCGGGTCGTCGCGATAGCCGATGCCCAGCCCGCCGCCGCAATCCACCCGGCTCACCGTCTGCCCGGCTTCCCGCAGCGCGCGCACCAGGTCGGCGGTGCGGGCATAGGCGGCGCGATAGGGGCCGATGGACAGTATTTGACTGCCGATATGCAGCGCCAGCCCCACCGGCTCCACCCCCGGCAGGTCGGCCGCGCGGGCATAGACGGCGAGCGCGTCGCCATGCGCGATGCCGAACTTGTTGTCCGCCAGCCCGGTGGTGATCTTGGCGTGGGTGCCGGCATCCACGTCCGGGTTGATGCGCAGCGCCACCCGCATGCTGCGGCCCATGCCGGCGGCGATGGCCGAGATCATCTCCAGTTCGGCCGGGCTCTCCACGTTGATCTGGGCAATGTCCTCGGCGATGGCCAGCGTGATCTCGCGCGCCGTCTTGCCCACGCCGGAGAACACGATGTCGGCCGGCGCGATGCCGGCGGCGCGCGCGCGGCGCAACTCACCCTCGCTCACCACGTCCGCACCCGCTCCCCCCGCCGCCATCAGGCGCAGCACGGCGAGGTGGTCGTTGGCCTTCACGGCATAATGGACATGGGCATCCTGCCCGGCCAGTGCCCCCTGCAGCCGCGCCAGCCGCGCGCGCATGGTGCCGGCGCCATACACCCAGGCCGGAGTGCCGACCACGTCGGCGATGCGTTTCAGCGCCACGCCCTCCAGCATCAGCCCGTCATGGGCGTGCATGGAAAGATGCGGGCGGGCGGCGAGCAACTCGGCGACGGTAGGGTCGGCGATGTCGGCGGCAGATGCAGGTTGGGCCATGATCAGGCGAGCATAGAATACCAGCGCCACCCCCCGCCAGCATTCCCGGCGACCCGCCCGCCCGCACCCTCACCGCGCGCCGAGCAACTCCTGCCTGCCAAGGAAGTCCTGCATCGCCGCCACCTCGGCATCGAAGGCATGGGCGAACGCCGTCGTATCCGGCCGCCGCGCCACGAAGCCGGCACCCGCATCCAATCCATGCGGCGTTCGGGCGACGTTCACCCAACCGACCACCGCCTCGTCCCACAGCAGCGGCAACGCGTAGTAGCCACGCACCCGCTTCGCCGCAGGGGTATAGGCCTCGAACCGGTACTCCCAGCCCCACAGATGCAGGAAACGCCGCCGGTCCCACACCAGCGGGTCGAACGGCGCGAGAAAGCGCAGCCGCGCCGCCGCGCGGCGGGCGGGCGGCGGCGCATCGGCGGGGTACAGGTAGCGCACCCCATCGATCTCCACCGTCACCAGCGCACCCCGCTCCAACAATGCCGCCACCGCCCCAGGCCGCTCCTGCGTCCCCACCGTCATCCGCGCCAGCCGCGCCGCAAGCCCGGTCAGCGTCGGCAGCGGCACCGGCGCCAGCATCCGCGCCAGCAGCATCACCAGCCGTTCCAGCCGCTCCGCCGCCGGCAGGGCCTCGGCCGCCACCGCCACCGCCGCCGGCGCATAGACGCGAATGCCGCCGCGCCGTCCGGCCACCCGCAACAGGCCATGATGGTGCAGCAGGTCAAGCGCCCGCGTCGTCGCCTGCGACTGCCCGCCCCAGGCATTCACCGTCTGCCCCGCCCCGATCGCCGCGGCTACGTCGGCGGGATGGCTGGGGCCATGGCGACGCACATGGTCCAGCACCGCCGCGGCCAATCCATCCGGCACCAGCACGCCCTCGGGCACCCCGTCGGGCAGGGCGGCATCGCGCCGCGGATGCAGCAGGGCATGCAGGTCGCGCGCCATGAATCCATAGACATGCAGATACCCCTCCTCCACCCCCAGCCGCGCGAAGCGCCGCTCCAAATCGCCGGCGCGGTAGCCCTGCACCCGGTGGCGCAGGATCAGGTCCTGGGCGCGGGCGGGGGCGCGAATCGGGTCGGCCTGGACGAACCCCAGCCCGGCCAGCGCGGCCGGCAGGCTCGCCGGGCGCGGAAACGCGGCCGCCAGGGCGTGGCGCCGCAATCCGTCGAGGGCATTCGGGCGTGACATGATCGCAGCAGCATAGGCGGCGGCCCACGCGCCGGGCTATACAGGGGCCACCATGAGCGACCCATCAAACACCCCACCCGACCGCCTCTCCGCCGACCCGCGCAGCCCGTTCTACGACCAGGCGCTGCTTGAACGCGGAGTCGGCATCCGCTTCAAAGGCGTGGAACGCACCAATGTCGAGGAATACTGCATCAGCGAAGGCTGGGTCAGGGTGGCCGTCGGCAAGACAGTGGACCGCCGCGGCCAGCCACTGACCATGAAGCTGACAGGGCCGGTCGAAGCCTGGTTCCGCGACACGACGGAACAGGAATAGCGCCGCCCGAAGTCAAGGAAGCAGTTCTTTTTTGTAAAAAAGAACCAAAAAACTTTCAACAATTCGCCCACATGCACGCGCTCTTGCCCAGAGCAAATGGTCAAAAGTCTTTTTGCTTCTTTTTCTTCAGAAAAAGAAGATTCTTGCCTCCGCTCCTTCCCCCTTGCAGATCAGCCCGGCGCCACATTTCTGCCATGGATCGCGTTCCAACGCGTGCAATCCCTGACGATTGGCACTATGTGTCAGCCATGCCCATCGCTCCCACCTCCGACGTCGCCGATCCCCCCCGCGGTGCCCGGGCCGACGCCACGCGCGGCGCCATCGTCGCCACCGCCGAGCGCATGTTCCGCACCATGGGCTACCAGAAGACCACGGTCGCCGACATCGCGCGCGAGCTGCGCATGTCGCCCGCCAACGTCTACCGGTTCTTCTCCAGCAAGACCGCGATCAACGAGGCGATCTGCACCCGCCTGCTTGGCGGGCTGTCGGAGGACATCTGGGCCATCGCCCGCGGCCCGGCCGCGCCGGAGGACCGCATTCGCCTGATATTCCAGGCACTTCACCAAAAGATGGTGCAGCTCTTCTTCGACGAGAAACGCATGCACGACATGGTCAACGCCGCCATGCAGGAGCACTGGACGATCATCGACGCCTACATCCACGACATCGACACCGCCCTGCGCCACGTGGTCATGGACGGCCAGGCCAGCGGTGCCTTCGCCCGCGACCTCGACCCCCACGCCACCGCCCGCCTGGTCCACGCCACCACCGTGCATTTCTGCCACCCCACCCTGATCCAGCAATGCGTCGACGAAGACCTGCCCGCCATGGCCGCCGGCATGGCCGAACTGGTGCTGCGCGCCCTGAGGGTCTGACCTCCCCTACAAATCTGACGAATGTTGACATCCATCATCTGCCCAGCCACTCTCCGGCAACGAATTGCCGAGGTGGCCCCATGCGCAACACCCGCCTGCCCCTTCTCCTGCTGCTGCCGCTGACCCTGGGGGCGTGCCTGGAGCGGGCCGAACCCACCGTGGAGCAGAGCGTGCGCCCGGTGCAGGCCGTCCGCGTCGCCGCCGCCACCGAATCCGCCCCGCGTCACTATCCCGGCCTGATCCGCCCGCGCCACGAGGCGGATCTCGGCTTCCGCACCGACGGGCGCATCGTCGCGCGCGAAGTAGATGTCGGCGCCCGCGTCGCCGCCGGCCAGGTGATCGCGCGGTTGGACGAGGCCGACCTCGCGCTGGGTGTCCGCGCCGCCGAGGCCGACCTGGCCAGCGCCGAGGCACAGGCCGCCATGACCGCCTCCGAGGCCACCCGCAGCCGCACCCTCGCCACCCAGGGCTGGGCCGCCGCGGCGACCGACGAGCAGAGCAGGCCGCCGCCCGCACCGCCGCGCAACGCACGGAGGCCGCCCGCGCCGCCCTCGACCTCGCGCGCAACCGGCTGGGCCATGCCGTCCTGCGCGCGCCTGCCGACGGCGTGGTCACCGCCGTGCTCGCCGACCGCGGCACCGTGGTGGCCGAGGGCCAGCCGGTGGTGCGTCTGGCCGGCGCCGACGCGATGGAAGTGGAGGTGAACCTGCCCGAGACCGCGCTGGCCGATGCCAGCGCCGCTGGCGCGGAGGTCACGCTGTGGGCAAAGCCCGGCGTCGCCGTGCCCGCGCATCTGCGTGAACTCGCCGCCGCCGCCACCCCGGGCCTGCGCACCTACGCCGCCCGCTTCACCCTCCAATCGCCGCCGCCCTGGATCGCCATCGGCATGAGCGCCACGCTCGCCCTCCACCCGAAGCTGCCGCAGGGCCTCGCCACCGTGCCGGTCGCAGCGCTGGCCGACCGTGGCCAGGGCCCGATCCTGTGGGCGATCGCCGGCGACGGCGTCGTCGCGCGGCCGGTGCAGATCGTCTCCCTGCGCGAAGACCGCGCCCTCGTCTCTGGCGTCGCGCCCGGCGAGACCGTTGTGGCCATGGGCGTGCACAAGCTTGATCCGGCCGCGCGGGTGCGCGTCGCCAACATCGCCGGGGAGTAGCCGCCATGGGCCGCTTCAATCTCTCCGCCTGGGCGGTCGCGCATCGCAGCCTCACCGGCTTCCTCATCGCCCTGCTCTTCATCGCCGGCGGCTTCGCCTACCAGAAGCTGGGGCGCGGCGAGGACCCGTCCTTCACCCTCAAGCTGATGGTCGTCACCGCCGCCTGGCCGGGCGCCACCGCCACCGAGACCCAGTCGCTGCTGGCCGAGCGTATCGAGCGCAAGCTCCAGGACACGCCCTATCTCGACCATCTCGACACCTTCAGCCGCCCCGGCTTCGTCGCCACCATGGTCAGCTTCCGCGACGACACCCCGCCGGCCCAGGTGCCCGCCCTGTTCTACCAGGTGCGCAAGAAGCTCGACGATTTGCGCCCCGACCTCCCCCAGGGCGTTCAGGGCCCCTTCTCCAACGACGAGTTCACCGACGTCTACGGCGCCGTCTTCGCCCTCACCGGCACCAACAACGCCAATTTGGTGCAACAAGCGGAGCAGATCCGCGACCGCCTGCTGCGCGTGCCCGGCACCGAGAAGATCAACATCCTCGGCGAGGTGCCGCGCGCCCTTTTCGTGGAGTTCAACCAGGCCCGCCTGGCCTCCCTCGGCGTCACCGTGGACGACATCGCCGCCTCCCTCGCCCGCCAGAACCAGCTTGCCCCGGCCGGCATCGTGGACACCGCCAACAGCCGCGTGCCGGTGCGCGTCACCGGCGCGCTCGCCGCCGCCGCCGATGGCGGGGTTGCCGCCCTGCTCGACGTGCCGGTGGCCAGCAACGGCCGCACCCTGCGCCTGGGCGACATCGCCACCGTGCGCACCGGCTACCAGGACCCGCAGATGTCCGAGGTGCGCCACAACGGCCAGGGCGCGGTGGTGATCGCCGTATCCATGCGCAAGGGCACCAACGCGCTCAGCTTCGGCGAGGCGCTGAAGGCCGCCTCCGCCGAGGTGCGCGCCGACCTGCCGCTGGGCTTCGAGCTGGAGCAGATCGCCGACCAGCCGCACGTGGTGCAGGAGGCCGTGGGCGAGTTCCTGATGAAGTTCGTCGCCGCCCTCGTGGTGGTGCTGCTGGTCTCCTTCGCCTCGCTCGGCTTCCGCGCCGGCCTCGTCGTCGCACTCGCCGTGCCGCTGACGCTGGCGATGGTGTTCATCGTCATGCAGGCCGCCGGCATCGAATTGCAGCGCATCTCGCTGGGCGCGCTGATCCTGTCGCTCGGCCTGCTGGTGGACGACGCCATCATCGCCATCGAGACGATGGTGGTGAAGCTGGAGGAGGGCTGGGACCGGGTGCGCGCCGCCGGCCTCGCCTGGAACTCCACCGCCTTCCCCATGCTGTCCGGCACGCTGGTCACGGCGGCCGGCTTCATGCCGGTGGGCTTCGCCAATTCGACCACCGGCGAATATGCCGGCGGCATCTTCTGGGTGGTGGGCATCGCGCTGGTGGCATCCTGGGTGGTGGCGGTGGTGTTCACGCCGTTCCTCGGCGTGCTGCTGCTGCCCAAGCCCGGCCGGCGCAAGCCCACCGGCCACTCGGCGCATGCCGCCATGTACGACAGCCGGGTCTATCGCAGCCTGCGCGGCGTGGTGCGCGGCGCGCTGCGCTGGCGGCGCACGGTGGTGCTGGGAACGGTGGCGCTGCTGGTGGTGGCCGGCGCCGGCATGGGCCAGGTGCGGCAGCAGTTCTTCCCCACCTCCGCCCGGCTGGAACTGCTGGTCGACATCACCCTGCGCCAGGGAGCCAGCTACGCGGCCACGGCGGCGGCGGTGGCGAAGATCGAGCACAAGCTCGCTGCCGACCCCGACCTCAAGCGCGACGTGCGCTGGTTCACCGCCTATATCGGCAACGGCGGCCCGCGTTTCTCGCTCGCCGTCAACCCCGCCCTGCCGAACGACGCGGTGGCGACCATGGTGCTGACCACCACCGACATCGAAGGTCGCGAGCGCGCCCGCGAACGGCTGATGGCCTTCGTCGCCGACGAGGGCGTGCCCGAGGCCCGCGTGCGCGTCTCGCGCCTGGAGCTTGGCCCGCCGGTCGGCTTCCCCGTGCAGTTCCGTGTCGTCGGCAGCGACATGCAGGCGGTGCGCGCGGTCGCCGACCAGGCGCTCGCCGCCCTGCGCGCCACCCCCGGCACCCGCCGCGCCGAGATCGGCTGGGGCGAGCGCGCCCCCGGCCTCACCCTGGAACTCGACCAGCCGCGCATCCGCGCCCTCGGCCTGTCGCCGGCCCAGATCGCCCAGAGCCTGCAGGCCCTGGTCTCCGGCACCACGGCGACGAAGCTGCGCGACGGCAACAAGCTGGTCGACGTGGTGCTGCGCGCCGCCCCCGAGGAGCGGCTGGACCTCGATCGCCTGGCCGACCTGGTGCTGATGACCCAAGCCGGCCCGCTGCCACTCTCCCAACTCGCCCGCGTGGTGCCCACGGCGGAGGAGCCGATCCTGTGGCGGCGCAACCGCGCGGCCTTCCTCACCGTGCGCGCCGACATCCAGGAAGGGCTGCAGGCGCCCGACGTCACCGCCGCCGCCCTGCCGCTGATCCGTGCGATCAAGCTGCCGCCGGGCGTGCAGATCCAGGTGGGCGGCGCGACCGAGGAAGCGCCAAGGCCAATGCCGCGCTGGCCGACGTGTTCCCCATGATGATCGCGGTCATGGTGCTGTTGCTGATGGTGCAGTTGCAGAACATCGGCCGCGTGCTGCTGGTGCTGGCCACCGCGCCGCTCGGCATCATCGGCGCGGTGGCCGCCCTGCTGCTGGCGGACCCGCCGTTCGGCTTCGTCGCGCTGCTGGGCGTGATCGCGCTCGCCGGCATGATCATGCGCAACACCATCATCCTGGTGGACCAGGTGCGCCAGGACATGGCGGCAGGCGCCTCGCTCGCCGAGGCGATCGTCGAATCCACCGTCCGCCGCGCCCGGCCGGTGGTGCTGACCGCGCTGGCCGCCATCCTGGCCTTCATCCCGCTGAGCCTGAACGTGTTCTGGGGCCCGATGGCCATCGCCATGATCGGCGGGCTGGCGGTCGCCACCGGGCTGACGCTGGTGTTCGTGCCGGCGCTCTACGCCTTGTGCTTCCGGGTGCCGCAGTTGCCGGCGCCGGTGCAACCGGAAGTGCCGGAGCTGGCGGCGGCGCAACGGGCGGGGTAGCACGCGCGAAGGCGGGCGGCGCGAAGCGCAAGGCGTGGTATTGAACGGTCCAGGCGACGGAGTCCCGGCCCGCGGAGGCGGGTAGGGCACGGACCTTCGCCCTGCCGCACGGAACCGCACCGATGGTCCACCAGCCGCCGCGCTACCCCTTCCGCCCCGCCACCGACTCCGGCGCCCGCCATCCGGTCGTGGTCGTCGGCGGCGGCATGGTCGGCCTCACCGCCGCCCTCGACCTCGCCCGGCAGGGGATCCCCGTGGTCCTGCTCGACGACGACGACACCGTCAGCGTCGGCAGCCGCGCCATCTGCCACGCCAAGCGCACGCTGGAGATCTTCTCCCGCCTCGGCCTCGGCGCCGACCTCCTCGCCCACGGCGTCACCTGGAACACCGGCCGCGTCTTCGCGGGCAGCAGCCAGGTCTTCGCCTTCGACCTGCTCGCCGAGCAGGGCCACGAATTCCCCGCCTTCATCAACCTCCAGCAATACCACCTCGAGGAACGCCTGGTCCGCGCCTGCCAGGCCACCGGCCTCGTCGATTTGCGCTGGAAATCCCGCGTCGTCGGCCTCTCCACCCGGCCCGACGGCGCCACCCTGGCCATCGAAACGCCCGCCGGCCCCTACACCCTGCACGCCGACTGGCTGCTCGCCGCCGACGGTGCCCGCAGCTTCATCCGCGAAAGCCTCGGCCTGCCCTTCATCGGCAAAACCTTCCGCGACCGCTTCCTCATCGCCGACGTGGTGATGAAGGCCGCCTTCCCCGCCGAGCGCTGGTTCTGGTTCGACCCACCCTTCCACCCCGGCGGCTCCGTCCTGCTCCACCGCCAGGCCGACGACGTCTGGCGCATCGACTTCCAGCTCGGCTGGAACACCGACCCCGAAGCCGAACAAGAACCCGGCAAGGTCCGTGCCCGTGTCGCCGCCATGCTCGGCCCAAAAACCGAATTCGAACTGGAATGGGTCAGCGTCTACACCTTCCGTTGCCGCCGCCTGGAGAAATTCCGCCACGGCCGCATCCTCTTCCTCGGCGACGCCGCCCACCAGGTCAGCCCCTTCGGCGCCCGCGGCGGCAACGGCGGCATCCAGGACGCCGACAACCTCTGCTGGAAACTCGCCGCCCGCCTGCGCGGCGCGGCCCCGGACTCCCTGCTCGACAGCTACGACGCCGAGCGCATCCCCGCCGCCGACGAGAACATCCTCGCCTCCACCCGCAGCACCGACTTCATCACCCCCAAGAACGAAGCCGCCCACGCCTACCGCGACGCCGTCCTCGCCCTCGCCGCCCGCCACCCCTTCGCCCGCCCCTTGGTCAATTCCGGCCGCCTCTCCCGCCCCGCCGCCTACCCCGCCTCGCCCCTCAACACCCCGGACGACGCGCCGTGGCCGACCGGAATCCCCCCAGGCTCGCCCGCCGCCGACGCCCCGCTCGACGGTGAATGGCTCCTCCACCACACCGGCGGCAGCTTCACCGCCCTGCTCTTCGCCACCCAGCCAGCGCCGATGCCCACCGGCGTGCGCTCCCTCCACCTGCCCGCCGACGGTCCCGCCGCCCAGCGCTACGGCGCCGCCGCGGGCGACGTGATCCTGCTGCGCCCCGACCAGCACGTCGCCGCCCGCTGGCACCGCTGCGACCCGCCGGCGATCGCAGCGGCGATGAAAAAGGCGCTCGGCCATGGATGACCTGATCACCACCCCCAACCTCGACGACCCCGACGGCATCTTCGAAGCCCTGATGGACGCCCACCGGGGCCTCGACCCCGCCGCCTCCCGCCGGCTCGACGCCCGCCTCGTCCTCCTCCTCGCCAACCACGTCGGCGACACCGCCGTCATCCGCCAGGCCATCGCCCTCGCCCGCGAAGCCGGCCCCGTCACCTCCGCGCCGGAGTGACCCTCCGCCGCGCCGCGCTGCCCGCTTGCGGCGCCCTGCTCGCCGTCTGGGCCCACGCCGCCGCCGCCCTGGGCGCCCACCCGCCCAATTTCTTCGACGGCGCCCTGTTCCTCCTGCAGCCGATGTTCGCCGCCCGCGGCCTCATCCCCTACCGCGACTTCGCCGTCGTCTACCCGCCCGGCGCCGCCCTCCTGTTCGGCGAGATCCTCGGCCTCACCCGCCCCGGCCAGGTGCTCATGGCCGCCTGGTCGCTCAGCCTCGCCCTTCTCGCGCTCAACGCCGCGCTGCTCTGGCGCCTCGCCGCCCCCGCCATGCGCGGCCCCGCCACCTTCCTGCTGCTCGCCTTCGGCGCCGCCATGGCCCTGCTCTGGGGCGCCATGGGCAGCGAACCGATCACTCCCTGGTTGCTGGCCAGCCTGCTGCTGTCCGCCCTGCTGGTCCTGCGCGACGGCCCAACCCCCCGGCTCCTGGTGCTGATCGCCGCCATCGCCGCCCTGGCCACCCTGTTTCGCTGGGACCGCGCCCTGGCCATCGCCCTCGCCCAGTCCGCCCTCGCCGTAGCCCTCATCGTGCTGCGCACAGACGGCCTTCGCGTCCTCGCCTCGGCGATCGCCGGCCTCGCCGGCGTCGCGGCCGGCGCGGCGATCATCCTGGCCTACGCATCCTGGCACGGCACGCTTGCGCGGGCGCTGTCATGGATGGTCGAGATCCCGCTCGCCACCCTGCCATTCCGCCGCCTCCCGCTCCCCCTCCCGGCCTCGCCCTTCGATTTCCAGGCCCAGTGGCCCGCCGCCCTGCTCTGCCTCGCCCTTCTGGCCCTGGCCGGGCTATGGGCCTCCCGCTCCCGCCGCCTCGCCGAAACCGGCATGCTCCTCGCGGTCCCGCTCTCCGTGCTGCCCTACGCCTTCGGCCGCGCCGACCCGTCGCACTTCCTGCCCCTCACCCTCCTGGCCGGCACCGCCGCCATCGCCGCGCTGGCCATCCGCCCGCACCGCCTCGCCGCCCTCGCCCTGCTGATCCTCGCACTCCCGCTTGCCGGCGAAGCCGCCCGCCTCGCCACCGCCATCGGCCCCATCCCGCGCGCCGGCCTCATGCAATGGACCACCGGCGGCTGGACCGCCGGCTGCACCCCCCTGATCCCCCCCGACACGCGCTCGCTGTTCATCGGCCAAGCCAGCTACGAGCGCTACCTCTTCAATTCCCCGCTCTTCCACGTCGCCCGCCCCGACCTCCGCCCCGCCACCAGCTTCCTCGCCGACGAGCCCGGCCTGCAGAACACCTGCCGCTGGGGCGCCACCGTCGCCGCCGAACTCGCCGCCGCCCCCCGCCCCATGCTCGCCCTGCTCGACACCGCGCCAATGACCCCCGAACCCAACGCCACCCGAACCATGACAAGCTGCGGCCGCATCGAGGCCGCCCTGCGCGCCATGCCGCACCGCGACCTCGGCCAATGCCCCTTCGCCGGCCGCACCCTGCGCGTGGTGCGCTACGAGTAGTCCTTCCCGCCGCCACCGCCCGAAACTACGATGCGCACAGCAATCGCGCCGCCAACCGCCAGGGAGCACGCAATGGAAACCGGCGTCGCCGCCACCGACCGCATGCAGTCCGGCTTCGGCAACGAATTCGCCACCGAAGCCCTGCCCGGCGCCCTGCCACAGGGCCGCAACTCCCCCCAGCGCCCGGCCCTCGGCCTCTACGCCGAGCAGCTTTCCGGCACCCCCTTTACCGTCCCGCGCGCCGAGGCCCGCCGAACCTGGCTCTACCGCATCCACCCTTCCGCCAGCCACCCACCCTACGCCCGCATCGCCAACGGCGCCCTCGCCACCCCCCTCGCGCCGCCCGACCCCAACCGCCTGCGCTGGAACCCGCTCCCCCTGCCCACCGAGCCCACCGATTTCGTCGCCGGCCTCACCACCATGTTCGCCACCGCCGAAGGCGCCCACGACCACGGCGTCAGCGTCCACCTCTACGCCGCCAACCGCTCCATGGAGCGCATCTTCTTCAACGCCGACGGCGAGCTGCTCATCGTCCCCGAACAGGGCGCGCTGCTGCTGGAAACCGAACTCGGCCGCCTGCGCCTGGCCCCTGGGGAAATCGCCGTCATCCCCCGCGGCCTGCGCTTTCGCGTCATGCTCCCCGCCGGCACCGCCCGCGGCTATGTCGCCGAGAACCACGGCGCCGTCCTGCGCCTGCCCGATCTCGGCCCCATCGGCGCCAACGGCCTGGCCAACCCGCGCGACTTCCTCACCCCCGAAGCCTGGTTCGAGGACCACGACGGCCCCGTCGAGGTCGTGCAGAAATATCTCGGCACGCTATGGGCCACCACGCTCGGCCACTCCCCGCTCGACGTCGTCGCCTGGCACGGCAACCTCGCCCCCTACAAATACGATCTTGCCCGCTTCATGGCGCTCGGCACCATCAGCTTCGACCACCCGGACCCGTCGATCTTCACCGTGCTGACCGCCCCCACCGCCACCCCCGGACGCGCCAACCTCGACTTCGTCATCTTCCCACCGCGCTGGATGGTGGCCGAGGACACGTTCCGCCCGCCCTGGTTCCACCGCAACGTCATGAACGAATGCATGGGCCTCATCGCCGGCGTCTACGACGGCAAGGCCGAAGGCTTCCTCCCCGGCGGCTTCAGCCTCCACCCCATGATGTCCGCCCACGGCCCCGACGCCGCCACCACCGAACGCGCCGAATCCACGACCCTCGCCCCGCACAGGATCGACGGCACGCTCGCCTTCATGTTCGAAACCGCCGCCGTGCTCCGCCCCACGCGCCTGGCCATGGAATCACCCCACCGCCAGCCCGCCTACGA
The DNA here is from genome assembly GCA_963779875.1 of uncultured Alphaproteobacteria bacterium. GTDB lineage: Bacteria > Pseudomonadota > Alphaproteobacteria > Acetobacterales > Acetobacteraceae > CAMDGX01. The sequence continues at coordinate 345,730 of CAWAAI010000002.1, forward strand.
CTCGGTCTGGAACGGCCTCGCCAAAAGGTTCACCCGGTGACCCGCCACCCCCCGAACTCAACCCCCGACGAAACGCACGACGCGAACCGCCAAAGCTGGCTCCCCAGCGCCATTGGCCACCCCGACTTCCCGTTGCAGAACCTCCCCCTCGGCATCTTCGCGGCGCCGGACGGCCGGAAGCGGGCAGGGGCCGCCATCGGCGACGCCATCCTCGACCTGAAGGCCGCCCTCGCCGCCAACCTTCTCACCGGCGAGGCCGCCCACGCCGTCGAAGCCACCGGCGAGACCCTCAACGGCCTTTTCGCCCTCGGCCCCGCCCCCCGCCGCGCCCTGCGCGCCCAACTCTTCGCCCTCCTGGCCGAGGATGCGCCGGTGCGCGCCGCCGCCGAGCGCCTGCTCCACCCCGCCAGCGCCTGCACCCTGCACGTGCCCGCGCAGATCGGCGACTACACCGACTTCTACGCCGGCATCCATCACGCCCGGAACGGCGGCCTGCTGTTCCGCCCCGACAACCCCCTGATGCCCAACTACAAATACGTCCCCGTCGCCTATCACGGCCGCGCCTCGTCGGTCCGCCCCTCGCCCGCCCCGGTCCGCCGCCCGCTCGGCCAGCGCAAGCTGCCCGACGAAGCCGCCCCCAGCTACGGCCCCTGCCGCAATCTCGACTACGAGCTCGAAATGGGCATCTGGATCGGCCCCGGAAACCAGCCGGGCGAACCCGTCCCCATCGCCCGGGCCGCCGACCAGATCGCCGGCTTCTGCCTGCTCAACGACTGGTCCGCCCGCGACATCCAGTCCTGGGAATCGCAGCCCCTCGGCCCCTTCCTGGCCAAGAATTTCCAGACATCCATCTCGCCCTGGGTCATCACGCCGGAGGCATTGGCCCCCTTCCGCGCCCCCCAACCCCCACGCCCCAACGGCGACCCCGCGCCCCTGCCGCACCTGTCCGACCCGGCCGACCAGGCAAGCGGCGCCCTGAACCTCGAACTCGAAGTCACCATCCACACCGAAAGGATGCGCGCCGACGGCACACCCCCCGCCCGCCTCTCCCTCGGCAACGCGCTGCACCTCTACTGGACCTGTGCCCAGATGGTCGCCCACCACGCCAGCAACGGCTGCGACCTCCACCCCGGCGACCTGTTCGGCACCGGCACCATCTCCACCCCCGAACCCGGCGGCTGGGGCGCGCTCATGGAAATCACCCGCGGCGGCCGCGAACCGCTCACCCTGCCGAACGGCGAGGTCCGGAAATTCCTGGAAGATGGCGACGAAATCACCCTCCACGCCCGCGCCAGCCGCAACGGCTTCGCCACCATCGGCTTCGGCCCCTGCCGCGGCCTGGTGCTCCCTGCCGTTCCAACCGCATAGGCCGCGCGCCGCGCGTACATGAAAACGGCCGCGGCGATCCTTGCCGCGGCCGTTCCAGCGTGCTCCAGCCGCCGCGTCAGCCCGCCATGGCGCGCCGCCGCCGCCGCACCAGGCCCAACGCCACGCTGCCCACGGCGAGCAGCCCCAGCGTACCCGGCTCCGGCACGTCGGTAAGATACACGCCCGCCCAGCTCTCGCTCGTCTGGGCGTCCAGCATCGCGGCCGAAATCGCCAGGTGGTTGTTGCGGAAGCCGTCCCGCTCGATCCCGATCGCGCTGATCAGCGAGTTCGCCGGCGCTTCGGCATCCACCAGCGTTCCCGGCATCGTCGTGTCCAGCAACGTCGTCAGCCCGCCGCCCAACGAGGCGATCTGGCCGTACAACCCGTCCACCGAGCCCTTCTGGCCCTTGAACGCCACGTCGTTGTCGTCAACGGCGACGAACGCGGACGAACGCCAGCGCGGCGGTTCGCCATCGGTCTCGTCCGGCCCCACGCCGGGCGGCATGCCCGAATAGGTCCAGTAGAGGAAGTCGGTGAACCCGTCCTCCCCCGTGCGGGCGATCAGGTCGATCGCGCCGGTCGTCACGTCGGCGACGAAAATGCCCTGGTTCACCGGCACCTCCACGTCGGCGCCGTTCGGAAACTGCGCCACGCAATAGGCGATCAGGTCGGCATTGCCGTCGGTCGGGCAACCGAGGTTGAACGACGTCGTCGCCGCACCCCACGCTCCCCAGAAGCCAAGCTGGTTGCCGGTGAACGAAAGCCCTTCGCCGAACAGCGTGAAGGTCTCTCCGGCCACGCCAGGAACCGCCGCGCCAATCGTCGCAATCGGCGTCAGTGTCGGCGTCGGCGCGATCGGCGCGACATAGATGCCGCCCGTGGTCGGGGCTGCCTCGACATCCAGCCCGGTGAACGCCACCCGGCCGCCCGACGCGCTGGGCGGGGCGGTCGAGCCGAACACCGCGCCGCCGCCATTGGGAATCGCCATCCCGCTCGTGGCAATCGCTTCCACCGGCGCGTTGCCGCCATTGGCCAGCACGTCGCGGTAGAACACGCCGGTCTGTCCCACGCCGTCGGTGTAGTTGCCCTTGAACACGATGGTGTCGCCGCCGGTCGCCGCCGGCGAGCCGGGAAACTGGTCGAACCGGGTGCCCGGAGTCGCGCCCGGCACCTGGAACTTCTCAAGCCCCGGCACCGCGCCCAGTTGGCTCGCGCCGGTGGTCAGCGTGCCGCCCGGGTTGGTGTAGATGCCCGACGTGCCGAGCTTCGTGCCATCCGGCAGCGAATACACCGGCTGCGACTGGCCGCGCGTGGCCACCATCGGCGAACCCGAGTCGATCCGCGGCGTCGAGGGGAACTCGGTGAAGGTGGCGCCCTCGGTATTGGGCGGCGGCACCAGCATGCCCTGGTTGTCCACGACGACGTTGATCGGTGCGCCAGGCGTCGCCATGTCGCGCGTATAAACCCCGCGCGTCGGCGCCCCGCCGCCACCGCCGCCTCCGCCACTTGTCGGCTTGGCACGCCCTCGCCACACCACGAGGCCGGCGTCGTTCACGGCCGGCTGGTTGTAGCTGAAGAACGTGTCGGTATCCTGTTGCGGAACCGAAGTCGGGGCGGCGTCGCCGTTGTTCACCACCGTGCTCCACACCGGCGCCGGCTCGGCGAATGCACCGCCAGCCGGCAGCATCGCTGCCGCCACTAACAGTGTTCGCAATCGCCCCGCCGGTCTGGTGCCGGTGGTCCGTTGCTGGGATCGTCTAGCCATAATTCGCATGCCTCCTCTGGGGCGGTGTGCGGACCTGATCGCACGCTATTCGCGTTGCACAATGCGTGCCAGGATCAAAAGATCGTATTTTCAATATGTTAAATCGGCATCCAAAGGATTTCGGAAGGAATCCCGACATCCCCGAACCGCCTGCGTGACCCCGGTGGGCGCCGCGGAGAGCGACATCCTTCTGTTATATAAGGGATTCCTTACCTGATCTCTCGCTTTCGGCCAGTCAGAAAGTGTAAAAATCTCCGACAGCGCACAATTTGTGACTTTCGGTGCAGCATCCTCACGGATTCTGCAATTCCTGTCTTCGTGGAGCCATATGGCCGACCGTTGGAACAGGCGGACGCTTCCCACCGTGGAGCGAAACCCGCGTCCGCCGTACCGCCAAGCTGCTTGCAACGGCCAGCAATGTCAGGCAAGATATCCACGTGTTAGATCAAACGTTCCCGCCCTTGGCCCAGCATATCGTCGGTATCGCCGGTGCCATGCGTGCCGAGGCCGACGAGCAAGCCGCCGAGGCGGGCCTGGTGGCGGCGCTCCGCGCCCTCATCCTCGCCACCCTGGCCCTGCTTCTGTTGCGCCTGGAACGACTGGTCCACCTCTGGCAGGCCGGTCAGCTCCCAGCCCTTCGGCCGCGACTGGTCCGTCCCCTCGCGCAGCCACCATCCGCCGGCCGCAACGCCACCTCCCTGCGCACCCCTACGTTCACTGCCAGACCCGCCTGCGCGCGCGCCGCGCCCGCCACGGCCGCGTCAGCGTCACATGATCGGCCATCCAGGCGGCCCGGGCTGGTCATCCACCCGCGAGGGATGCAGTTCCTTCCAAGCCCGCCGAGCCGTCTTCCAAATGCACTGTTGTCGCGCGCCCACGCCACCGGGCCACGCGCCCGTTTTGATTTCAGCTCGCCCTCACCAAACGCCCAGGCACGACCAAGACATTACGTTATCAAAACAATTCACTATGCGTCGCGACAAGGCAAATGAATTCAATCCAACTGCACTCGCCGACGGACCAGGCAAACGGATAAAAGTCTTTTTGCTTCTTTTTCTTCAGAAAAAGAAGTTCCTTCTACTCCACCTTCAACCCGCCATGCCACCAATGCTCGAACGGATTCGAATGGATGATCGAATCGATCGTCGCCTGCGCCACAAGCGGCAGGTTGGTGCCCTCCACCAGGTGGTTGATCCCCCGCAGCCCGGCCAGCGACTCCTCCACTTCGGCATAGGGAAAGTCGGTGCCCCAGAAGATCTTCCCCCGGTCGTGGATGGTGTATTCCTGCGCCGCCACCAGGATGTTGTAGAACTGCCACGGCCGGTAGTGCAGGGCCGAGACCTCGCAGAAGACGTTGGGCTGCTTGCGCGCGATGACGATGCATTCCTCGTACCAGGGGTGGCCCATATGGGCCATCACCATCTTCAGGTCGGGAAACCGCAACGCCACCTCCTCCACATGGATCGGCCGCCCGTACTCGGCCGGCGCGTTGCGGGCATAGGTGGTGCCCATGTGCATGGTCAGCGGCAGGTTGTGCTTCACCATGAACCGGTAGAACGGGTCCAGCCGCGGGTCCTGCAGCGACACGCCGTTGTAGATCGGCCCGAACTTCACGCCCTTCAGCTTCAGGTCCAGCACCGCGTGCTCCAGCAGCGCCATCGCATCGCCGCGCCGCGGGTCGAGTGCGGCGAAACCGACGAACTTGTCCGGATATTTCGCCACCGCCGCCGCGGTCACCTCGTCGTCCCCGTCCACCCCGGTGCTGTCGGCATAGCGCAGCGAGAAGATGATCGCCCGGTCCACCCCGGCCATCGCGCGGTACAGCGTATCGGCATCCGCCCGATAGCCGATCGCCCCCGGCCGCGCGAACTTCGTCTGCTCGCGCATCAGCGGCGTCACGTGCCGGTCCTCGAAGATGTTCACATGGCAATCGACGATCATTGCGCGGTGTCCTTCGGGGCGATGGGCAGCAGGATCGCGAAGCTGGCGGTGCTCAGCGCGGGGCGGTACGCGGCCAGGATCGCATCCACCACCGGCGCGGTGAAGCGCTCGCGCGCAGTTCCGCGAACCAGGGGCGCATCGGGTGCGATGTCCAGCACCACCGCCCCCCAGTGCCGCGCGTCCAGCAGCGCCGTGATCGGCCCCGCGTCCAGCCGGCCGCGCCGCATGCGGTCGTCCAGGTAGAAGGGGTCGTAGTCCAGTGGCTGCCCGGCGGCGAAGCAGATCTGCATGTTCTCGCACAGCGCCGGCGCGCGCGCGGCGGCCAGAATCCGCCGGCCGGCATCGAATTCAGCACGCCGCACCGGCGCCTCGCGCATCAGCCCGACACCCTGCCACAACCGCTCCGCCACCTTGCCGATGCCTGGCAGCAACGGCGCCAGCACCAGAATCGCGACCGCCGCCGGATGCCGCCACCGAAACCACTGGCGTGCGTCCGCCAAGGCCGCCCCGGTCACCATCGCCAACGCCACGATCGCGTCGAAAAAGCTGTTGCGGTCCACCCCGCCACCCGGTGCGAGCAACGCGCCGATGGCGAAGCTGAACGCCAACGCCAGCAGCAGGAACCCGCGCGGGGTGGCCGACAGATGCCGGCGGCCCCAAAGCGCCGCAAGCGCCAGCGCCCCGGCGAAATACAGCACGAACCCGCCGGTCATGCGCAGCCCCTTCAGCGGCAGGTACGCGCGTGCCACCAGCAGGTGCGCCATCAGGTTCGGCCCGTCCAGCGCCGCGCTCGCCGCCAGCAACAGCCCGCCCGCGAGGGCCCCGGCCGCCACCCACAGCGCCAGGTCGCGCCAGCGCCGGCTCCAGGCCAGGTGGACGAGGATGGCCAGCGGCAGGTCGAACAGATTGTGCTTGGTGAACAGGGCAACGGTCACCGCAACCGCCGAGGCAATTACCCAGCCCCGCCCACCGGCACGCAGATGGCACCACATGCCGGCCATCATGATCGCGGTGGCCAGCAACTGCGGGTCGTTCATGGCGATGCGGTTGGCCTGGTACAGCCCGATCCACACCGCCGGCAGCAGCCCCGCGCACAACGCCGCCGCACTGCTGCCGGTCACCCGCGCCACGCAGGCCCCGGCGAAGACGCAGGTGCCGGCCAGGCCCGCCAGCGACAGCAGCCGCCCGGCCAGCGACAGGTCGCCAACCACCCGGCCGAGCCAGGCCACGGCATGAAAGGACAGCGGCGGGTAATTCACCACCCACAACTCCGGCGGCGCGCCATAGAGCTGCCCGCCCGCCTGCACCAGGGCGGCGCGGTAGAGGTTCCAGCCCTCGTTGTAGTTGAAGTGGAACGGCTCGCCGATCAGCAGCACACGCGGCAGCACCAGCGCCGCTGCCAACAGCGCAAGCCAGGGCGCCAGCCGCCGGCTGAAATCGGCGGCCACCGGCGCTGCCCGCTCAGAGCACGCCGAATTTCGCGAACACGTCGCCCAGCTTCATTCCCGCCTGCAGGTCGGCCAGGGTGGAATGCTCGCCCTTCAGCTTCTCGAACGCCGCGGCCATCACCGCGTCCTCGATCGCCCGCGGCACCACCACCACCCCGTCGGCATCGCCGAACACCAGGTCGCCGGTCGCGACCTTCACCCCGGCCACCTCCACCGGCACGTCCAGCGCGATGATCTTCCCGCGACCCCTGCTGTCCAGCGGCCCGATGCCGCCATGGAACACCGGAAATTCCATCGCCCGTATCGCCCGGATATCGCGCACAAGCCCGTCCATAAGCGCCCCCGCGGCGCCGCGCGCCTTCGAGGCGGTGCTGAGCAACTCGCCCCACGGCGCGATGCGGCCGGTGCCGCCGCAGGCAAAGACCGGAATTTCGCTGGGCTGCAGGCTGTCGATCAGCTTGATTTCAAGCTCGTATGGGTTCTCGCCCTCGGCCACATGGTACTGGTCCGCGAACAGCGCGGTGCGGGCGCGGCCGACCATGACAAGACTTTCGTCCAGCGGGCGAATGCGCGGCGGCAGCGCCTGGTGCATGTGGCCCAGCGCGTCCATCACGTCCGACAGCAGCGCGCAGAACAGTTTCGCCTTGATCGCAGCCAGATCGGTCATTGCCCGCCCCTTCCGATGCGATCGGATCATGGGCGGGCCATGCCGTCGCGTGTCAAGCCGCCCATCCACGCTCGCCGCACCGCGGCGGCCACCAGCGCGAGCAGCACCGCCACCAGCAGCCACCACAACGCCTCGCGCGCCAGCCACAGCGCGAAGCTCGGCGGCGACAGAACCAGGCCGGACGCCGGCCAGCCATGGGCCACCAGGCGGCGCAGCACCGGCTCCCACATCAGCAGCACCACCGCCGCAGATGCCAACGCGAACACCCCGGCGCGGGCGCCGCCGCCGGCGAGATGCAGCAGGGCGGGCAGGGCGAGCAGCAGGAAGATCGCGCGGTATTCCACGCTCTGCCCGGCCAGGAAGCAGCCGCAGATCAGCAGCGCGCCGGCCAGCAGCATGTTCGACTGGTGCGTGGGCAGGCTGGCAAGGCGCGCCGCCAGGGCCGGGTCGCGGCCGAGGCGCCAGGTGGCCACGGCCGCGGCGCCGGCGAGGCCGAGCCAGAACACCATGGCCAGTGCAGGTCCCTCGCCCATCCGCTGGGCCACGCCGCCGGGAAGCTGGCCGGCGCCGAACGTGCCGCTGAACCAGGGATGCGGATAGATGCCGGCCAAGGCCACGCGGAATTCCCCGGCCAGCGGCAGCACGGCCAACAGCACGACCGCGCCCGCACCGGCCAGCAACGCCAGCGCCACGCGCGGCCGCTCGCGCAGCATCAGCGCCAGCAGCACGAGCGGATAGAACTTCAGCAAACCCATGGCCAGGAACAGGCCATGCCCCGCCACCCGTGCCGCCAGCCGCCCGGCGAGCAGCAGCGTCCCCAGCGTCACGGCCGTGAAGATCAGCACGTCGACGTTCGCCCGCTCCATGGCATAGGCGGTGTCGGGCGAAACCACGCCCAGCAGCATCGCCGCCCGCTGCCGCCAACCCGCCGGGCACGGCAGCATCGCCACCGCGACGACGAAGGCGAGGTCCATGGCGATGCCGATCGGGTGGAGCAGGCCGGGATCGCCCAGCAGCCACGGCAGCCGCAGCCACAGCGGCGAATAGATGTGCGGCCGCCCCAGCAGGTCGCACGGGTTGGTGTGGTAGACATCCACCCCTTCCTGCCAGCAATCGATCGCGGCGATGATGTTGTGCAGGTCGAGGAACGGCGGGAACGGCTTCAGCCCCGCCATCTCGCGCAGGTCGAAATAGGCATCGCCGCCCCAGGCATACAGCGCCACCGTCGCCACGAAGCCGGCCAGCAGCACCAGTGCCGGCAACAGGCAGCGCGCACGGCGGCGCAACCGCCCCGCCTAGCGTTTCAGTACCGCGCCGATCTCGTCCAGGATCGCGGGGTCGTCGATGGTCGCCGGTGCCTGCGCCGGTTCGCCGTCGGCGATGCGGCGGATCGAGGCGCGCAGGATCTTGCCCGACCGGGTCTTGGGCAGCCGGGCGACCACCCGGGCATCCTTGAACGCGGCGACCGGGCCGATGCGCTCGCGCACCAGGGCGACGAGTTCGCGGGCGATGGTGGCCTCGTCGGCGTTCACGCCGGCCTTCAGCACCACAAGGCCAAGCGGCGCCTGCCCCTTCAGCGCATCGTAGGCACCGACCACCGCGCATTCGGCGACAGCGGGATGGGCGGCCAGAACCTCCTCCATGGCGCCGGTGGAAAGCCGGTGGCCGGCGACGTTGATGATGTCGTCGGTGCGGCCCATCACCCAGATGTCGCCATCCGCGTCGATCACGCCGGCGTCGCCGGTGCGATACCAGCCGGGATAGTCGGCGAGATAGGCGGTGCGGTAGCCCTCCTCGTTCCGCCACAGCGTGGGCGCCGCGCCGGGCGGCATCGGCAGGCGCACGGCGAGGTTGCCGGCGGTGCCGCGCGGAACCAGCTTGCCGTCGTCGTCCAGCGCCTGCACGTCGTAGCCGGGCGAGGGGCGGCCGCCGGAGCCGGGCTTGATGGGGAACAGGCCGAGGCCGCGGAACCCGGCGGTGATCGCCCAGCCGGTCTCGGTCTGCCACCAGTGGTCCACCACCGGGATCTTCATCGTCTCGGCAGCCCAAACCGCCGTCGGCGGATCGCAGCGCTCGCCGGCGAGATACAGCGCCTCCAGCTTCGACAGGTCGTGCATCCGCAGGAACTTGCCATCCGGGTCCTGCTGCTTGATGGCGCGCAGGGCGGTGGGCGCGGTGAACAGCACGCGCACGCCATGCTGGGCGCAGACGCGCCAGAACGCGCCGGCATCCGGCGTGCCCACCGGCTTGCCCTCGTACATCACGCTGGTGCAGCCGGCGAGCAGCGGCGCGTAGACGATGTAGGAATGCCCGACCACCCAGCCGACATCGCTGGCCGACCAGTACACGTCACCCGGTTCTACGCCGTAGATCATCTTCATCGAAGCATGCAGGGCGACGGCATGCCCGCCGGTGTCGCGCACCACGCCCTTGGGCTTCCCGGTCGTGCCGGAGGTGTAGAGGATATACAGCGGGTCGGTGGCGGCCACCGGCACCGGGGCGGCCGGTGCGGCTTTGGCCTCGGCCTCGGTGAAGTCGTGGTCGCGGCCGGCCACCAGCGTGGCCGCGGCCTGCGGGCGCTGGAACACCAGGCAGGCGGCGGGCTTGTGGGCGGACATTTCGATCGCCGCGTCCACCAGCGGCTTGTATTCCACCACCCGCCCGGGCTCCAGGCCGCAGGAGGCGCAGACGATCGCGCGCGGTTCGGCATCCTCGATGCGCTTGGCCAGTTCGGCAGCGGCGAATCCGCCGAACACCACCGAATGCACCGCGCCGATGCGCGCGCAGGCGAGCATGGTGATCGCCGCCTCGGGGATCATCGGCATGTAGATCACCACCCGGTCGCCACGGCCCACGCCCAGGGCGGCCAGCGCGCCGGCCACTTTCGCCGTACGGTCGCGCAAACGGGCATAGGTGAAGGTCTCCACGCGGTTGGTCATCGCGCTGTCCCAGATCAGCGCCGGCTGCTCGCCGCGGCCAGCCTCGATATGGCGGTCCAGCGCGTTGAAGCTGGTGTTCAGCATGCCGCCCGCGAACCACTGGCCGTAGGGGCCGAGCGCTGGGTCGAACACCGTGTCCCACCTGCGGTCCCAGCTTATCCCTTCCGCGGCCTTGGCCCAGAAGGCGTGCGGGTCGCGCTGCCAGTCGGCATAGACCTCGGCGTATCGGCTCCCGGGCATCGTCATTCCCCTCCCTTCCAGGCGAGGCAAATCTGCCACGCTGCGGCCGCGTGCCGCAAACGACGAACGCCGGGGCGCCGTTGCGGTGGCGCGGGGCGGCTAGGCGGGAGCGGCGATGAAGACTTCGGCGCCGTTCATCCGCAGGCTCGAGAAATAGCCGCGCGCGCCGGCGATGGCCGCCTGCGCCGCGTCGCGCGTGAGGAATAGCGCCCCGCCGGCCGCCCGCACGCGATACGCCTGGTTGCGGTCCACCTCGCAGACCTCGAGCGCGTCCTCGAAAGCCGGATCGGCAGCGGTGGCATAGGCGCTGTGGCGGACCAGGGTGAACTGCATCATGGGATGTTGTCGCTCGGGCTTTCAGGGGTTGTTCACCAGGGCGGGCGGCTCACTGCTCGTCCGTGGCCTCGGACACCGGAGCGACGTCGTCCGTGTCGTCATCGTCCTCGCCCGCGTCGGCGTTGTCGAGCAGGGTTGCTTCGTGTTCGGTGTCGTCCTCCGCCGCCGTATCTTCCTCGGCCGCGGCGGCTCCTGCAACTGGCGCCGTCCGCCCGGTGGTCGCCGTGCGCTGGGGCCACCGCCGGGCGCCGGCGCGGGAGGCGTAGGCGGCGGCCTGGCGCGGCGGCGGCTGTTCGGCGCCGCAGACCGGGCAGACGGCCGGGCTGCGGTCCAGATCGTAGAAGCGGACGGCGCAGGCAGCGCAGGCGATCTTGCTGCCCAGGCGAGCCTTGTCGGTGCGCATCGCCTCAGCTTTCGGAGGTGCTGCGCAGGCGCTCGGAACAGGCGTCGATCAGGCTGGAATCGGGCGATGTCACGCCCGGCATGGTGGCCCATCCGGCGGTGCGGACCAGATCGCTGCGGCTGTACGAGGAGGTCTCGGTCTTGAACTTCGCCAGCTTGGCGGGATCGTCGTCGGCGCGGGCATTGGCGACGCAAACCGGCACCAGGGCGGCCACCACGGCCGCGTCGGCGCGCTCGGCCGCCATGCGTTCCGCGGAGCCTGCCGTGTGCCAGTCCATGTAGCTGAACCCGACGATGACGGTGGCCACACAGCCCCCCAGGGCGCCCCAGACGGCCGGCTTGATCCAAAGTGTGTTCATGATCGTGCGCTCCTGGAATAGGGGTGGAAAATCATTCATGCGGGCACGGCATATTTTCGCCACAATGCGTAAATGGGTGCCATGGTCGCCGATTGCATCACGCTTGGCGAATTAATCGTCGTGATACCCATCGGCCAGAGCCGTAACATCTCCGAATATCAGCACCTTCGCGGAGATCGTATCGCATCACTTACCGGGGAATATTATTGCACGACGCCGATTTTGCCAAGCGGCAATGCATGTTGATTGGCACGGATGCCAGAGAATACCCGCCTCTTCAGTCTCTTGCGCGGGCCCCGCGCGGCGCGTGGGGCGGACATGCCAAGGGCGCCTGCCCCGGCATGCACGATCATTTGCCTACGAATGATCCTGCTCCTATATCCCTCCTGCTCCTGCAACCACGGGGGCACTCGCTGTTGGGGAGACGGATTTGGCGCGAACGCCCGCAAGCCTGCCGACAGTCCATGCCGTCTCCGGCGCCTTGCCGGAGGCGGACGGTTTCGCCGACGTGCTGGATGGCTTCGACGTGGAGCAGCATGTCGGCTTCCTGCTGCGCCGCGCGCACCAGCGTCACGCGGCGATCTTCCAATCGTGCATGGCCGAGGGCACCGGCGAGGACGAACTGACGCCGCCGCAATTCGCCGCCCTTGTTCAGGTGGTGGCGCATGGCAAGGTGACGCAAAACCAGCTTGGCCGCCTCGCCGCGATGGACCCGGCGACCATCCAGGGCGTGGTGCGCCGGCTGGCCGCGCGTGGCCTGGTGGCCCGCGCGCTCGACCCGATGGACCGGCGCACCGCCGTGCTGACCCCCACCGAGGCGGGCGCCGCCCTTGCCGGCCGCCTCGTCTCCTGCGCGCGCCGTGTCGCCGAGGCGGCGCTGTCGCCGCTGAATGCCGCCGAACGCCGAACCTTGCTCGCCCTTCTCGCCAGGATGTCCTGACCGATGCAGCCGCCGCCGACCCTGGGCTTTGGACTCGATTTCGCCACGCTGGCCTCTCGCGAGGGGCTGGTGCGTCTCGACCGCCTGTTCCTGGATCGGCTGGCGGCCGAGCCGGAGTTGCACGCCCGCCTGCTGGCTGCCCGCGCCGCGCCGGATGCGCTTGATGCGAAGGATGAGGGCGAACTGGTGGTGGCGTTGGGCGCGCCGCTGGAGGACTTCCTGTCCGAACTGTTCGGCCTTGCCGCGGAACTGGAAGCGGTGGCTACGCTCACCCACGGGCTGGACCCCATCCACGCCTGCAAGCGCCTGTTCGTGCAGCGCCAGGCGGTGAAGAAATACCCTGACCCGGCCGCCTTCGACGCGCCCAGCCTGCGCGCGGCGCTTGAGGCGCGCATGGGCGAGCCGCTCGGCGAACTGGCTTTCGCGCGGCACGTCGCCGCCTGGGAGGAGGCCGCCGATGCCCCGGCGCTGGACGAGGCGATGCGCTACGCCGCCTGGGCCACGCTCACGCCCGAAGGCCGCGCCGCCCACGCCGGCGGCACCCTGTTCCGCGTGCCGCACCGCATCGACCCGCAGCACCTGGTGCCGGTGGAGACCGTCGAGCGCGACGGCGTGACGATGCTGCGCCTGCCGCCCGACGACTGGCGGGTGCGCGACGGCTTCGCCCTGACCGACCCAGGCATGAACACGCAACAGGCGCTGGACCAGGCGAACTACTGCATCTGGTGCCATACCCAGGGCAAGGATTCCTGCAGCAAGGGCCTGCGCGACCGCAAGACCGGTGCCTTTCAGAAATCGCCCTTCGGCGTCACCCTCGCCGGCTGCCCGCTGGACGAGAAGATCAGCGAGATGCACAAGCTGCGCGCCCAGGGCAACCTGCTCGGCGCCTTCGCCACCATCGCCGTGGATAACCCGATGATGGCCGCCACCGGCCACCGCATCTGCAACGACTGCATGAAGGCCTGCATCTACCAGAAGCAGGAGCCGGTCGATATTCCCCAGGCCGAGACGCACATCCTGCGCGAGGTGCTGGCGCTGCCCTGGGGCGTGGAAATCTACTCGCTGATGACGCGCTGGAATCCGCTGAACATCCGCCGCCCGCTTCCGGCGTCCGACACCGGGCGCAAGGTGCTCATCGTCGGCATGGGCCCGGCCGGTTTCACCCTGGCCCACCACCTGATGAACGACGGCCACACCGTGGTGGCGGTGGACGGGCTGAAGATCGAGCCGCTGGGCTTCGATGTCGCCGCGCCCGATCCGCCGATGCCGAGGCGCTGTTCGAGAATCTCGACGACCGGGTGATGGCCGGGTTCGGCGGCGTGGCCGAGTACGGCATCACCGTCCGCTGGAACAAGAACTACCTGAAGCTGGTCCGCCTGTTGCTGGAGCGCCGCGCGCAATTCGCGCTGTTCGGCGGCGTGCGGTTCGGCGGCGGGGCCACGCTGTCGATCGACGATGCCTGGGAGATGGGCTTCGACCACATCGCCCTGTGCATGGGCGCCGGCCGGCCGACGGTGCATCGACATGCCCGACGGCCTCGCCCGCGGCGTGCGCCAGGCCAGCGACTTCCTGATGGCCCTGCAGCTCACCGGGGCCGCCAAGATGTCGTCGGTCGCCAACCTGCAGGTCCGCATGCCCGTCGTGGTGATCGGCGGCGGGCTGACCGGCCATCGACACCGCCACCGAAAGCCTCGCCTACTACATCCGGCAGGTGGAGAAATTCGCCCTGCGCCACCGCGTGCTGGTGGCGGAGCGCGGCGAGGCGGCGGTGCGCCGCGGCTGGACCGCCGAGGACACGGAAATCGCCGCCGAGTTCCTCGCCCATGGCGAGGCCGTGGCCGCCGAACGCGCGGCCGCCGCGCGCGAGGGCAGGGCGCCCCGCTTCGCCCCGCTGCTGGAATCCTGGGGCGGCGCCACGCTGGCCTATCGCCGCCGCCTGGTCGAAGCGCCTTCCTACACGCTGAACCACGAGGAGGTGGCCAAGGCGATGGAGGAGGGCGTGCGCTTCGCCGAGGGCCTGACGCCGCTCGCCGTCGAGACCGACCGCCACGGCCATGCCGCCGGGTTGCGCGTGCGCGCGCGCCGATGGCAGCGAGGCCGTGCTGCCCGCGCGCGCCGTGCTGGTCGCCGCCGGCACCCAGCCCAACACCGTGCTGGCGCGCGAGGACCGGCGCATCCAGCTCGACGGCCGCTACTTCGAGGCCATCGACACCGCCGGCGCCCGCGTGGAGCCGCGAGCGCAGCCTTCCAAGCCCGACCGCGCCGACGTGCTGATGCACCGATCCCCCGATGGCCGCTTCATCAGCTTCTTCGGCGACCTCCACCCCAGCTTCTTCGGCAACGTCGTGAAGGCCATGGGCGGCGCCAAGCGCGGCTACCCCGTGGTGAGCAACGTCCTCGCCGCCCGCGCGCCCACGGAAATCTGCGGCGCCGCCCTGATCGAAAGCTGCCGCGAAGCCCTGCAGGCCCGCGTCCACGCCGTGCACCGCCTGACGCCGACCATCGTGGAAGTGGTGCTGCACGCCCCGGCCGCCGCCCGCGCCTTCCGGCCCGGCCAGTTCTACCGCCTGCAGAACTACGAGATGCGCGCGTTGCGCCTCGACGAACCCGGCATCGGCACCACGTTGCTGGGCATGGAAGGCCTGGCGATGACCGGCGCCTGGGTCGACCCCGAGCCGCGGCCTGGTCTCGGTGATCGCGCTGGAAATGGGCGGCACGTTCCGACCTCTGCGCCGCGCTGCCGATCGGCGAGCCCGTGGTGCTGATGGGCCCCACCGGCACCGCCACCGAGATCCACGCCAACACCACCGTCGCCCTGGTCGGCGGGGGCCTCGGCAACGCGGTGCTGTTCTCCATCGGCGCCGCCACCCGTGCCGCCGGCTCCAAGGTCATCTACTTCGCCGGCTACAAGGCGTTGCGCGACCGCTACAAGGTGGAGGAGATCGAACGCGCCGCCGATGTCATCGTATGGTGCTGCGACGAAGCCCCCGGCTTCACGCCCACCCGCCCGCAGGATCTCTCCTTTGTCGGCAACATCGTCCAGGCGATGGCGGCCTACGCCTCCGGCCAGCTCGGCGCGCAACCCGTGCCTCTGGCCGACGCCGAGCACGTGATCGTCATTGGCTCCGACCGCATGATGGCCGCCGTCGGCGCGGCGCGGCACGGCGTTCTCGCGCCCTACCTGAAGCCCGGCCACTCCGCCATCGGCTCCATCAACTCGCCCATGCAGTGCATGATGAAGGAAGTCTGCGCCCAATGCCTCCAGCCGCAGATCGACCCCGCCACCGGCGCGCGCAGCGTGGTGTTCTCCTGCTTCAACCAGGACCAAGCGCTCGACCGCGTGGACTTCCCCGCGCTCAACGAACGCCTGCGGCAGAACGCGCTCCCCGAGAAGCTCACGGCCCAGTGGATCGACCGGGCGCTGCGCAAGCTTGATGCGCGGCCGGCGCTGGCGGCGGAGTAGAGAGGAAGTCCTTCTTTTTCTGAAGAAAAAGAAGCAAAAAGACTTTATCCATTTGGGTCGGGCCTGTGGCGCCGGCACGGCTTAAATGGTTAAAAAGTTTTTTGGTTCTTTTTTTCAAAAAAGAACTGCTTCCTTCAAACCTCCGGCCGCCCCATCCGCGGCAACCGCTCCTCCAGCGCCGCCGCCGTGGCCAGCAGCGTCGCCTCCGAATGCCAGGCTCCGCAGAGCTGCACCCCGATCGGCGTGTTGTGCCGCGACAGTCCCGCCGGCTGCGACAGGGCGGGATGCCCGGTCAGGTTCATTGGGAAGGTGAACGGATACCAGCCGCCGCGCAGGGTGCCGCAATCCACCCCGTCGATCACCAAATGCCCATGCGGGTCGGTATCCACCGGCAGCGGCGGCGCGGTTGTCACTGGCGAGAGCATCACGTCGAACCGGGCGAACACGCCTTGCAGCATGCGGAACATCTCGCTGCGCGCGGCGGCCGATGCGGTGAGGGTGACGGCCGAGTGCTTCAGGCCCAGTTCGGCGGTGATCGCCAGGCTCTCCTCCATGTCGTCGCGCCGGTCCTTCAGGAAGGGCGCGACCCGGGCGGCGACCGAGCTTTGCAGCATCACCAGGTAGGGCGCCTCGAAGCGGTGGAAGTCGAGTTCGATCTCCTCCACCACCGCCCCCAGCGCACGCAGGTGGTCGGCGGCGGCCTCCGTTGTCGCCGTCACCTCCGTATCGATAGCCGGCGAACCACAGCGCGGGAGGTAGGCCACGCGCAGCCCGGCAACCGGCTTGGCCGGCAGGTCGGGCAGGGGGGATTGCCCCCAGGGGTCCATCGGGTCGGTGCCGCGCAGCAGCCGCCAGGCCAGGGTCACGTCGGCCACGCTGCGCGCCATCGGGCCGATGAAGGAATTGGTGCCGAACAGGTCCGGCGCCTGCGTCTGCGGGATCGCGCCCAGGGTCGGCTTCAGCCCTACGATGCCCGAGCACGCGGCGGGAATGCGGATCGACCCGCCGCCATCGGTGCCCAGCGCCAGCGGCGCCATGCCCATCAGCGCCGCCACCCCGGCGCCGCCTGATGAACCACCGCAGGTGAAATCCGCGTTCCACGGATTCAGCGTGCGGCCGAACAGCTTCGATTGCGTGAACGCCTTGTGGCCGAGTTCCGGCGTGGTGGTCTTGCCCAGCAGGATGCCGCCGGCCGCCTTCAGCCGCGCCACCGCCGGCGCATCCTCCTTCGGCACCATGTCGGCGAACAATTTCGAGCCCAGCGTGGTGCGCACGCCGGCTGTTGGCGTCAGGTCCTTGGCGGTGAAGGGCACGCCGAACAGGTCCGGCAGGTCGCCGGCCGCCTGCCAGCGCGGCATCATCGCCTGTGCCGCAGCCCGGGCCTCCTCAGCGCAGACCGTGACGAAGGCGTTCAGGCGCCGGCATTCCTCGATCCGCGCCAGCGCCGCCTCCACCGCCTGCACCGGCGAAACCTCGCGCCGGGCGATGGCGGCCGCCAGGGCGACCGTGTCCAGATCGGCGATGGCATTGCTCATGTCGTCTCCCCCATCCGTCGTCGGGACCAGGATAGGCCCCGCACCCGCGTCACACCATCCAGCGCCCGCCGTCGATCAGGATGGTTTGACCGGTCACGAAGCGCGCCTCGCGGCTGGCCAGGTAGGCAACCAACCCCGCCACCTCCTCCGGTTCGGCCACGAAGCCGGCGGGAGTGCCGGCGATCACCCGGTCCACCGTGGATTTCGGCAGCCGGTCATGCGCTCGCGTCCGCACCGCCCCCGGGGCCACCGCGTTCACCGTCACCCCCTTTGCCGCCACCTCGCGCGCCAGCGAGCGGGTGAACCCCACCACGCCCATCTTGGCCGCGGCATAGTCGGTCAGCCCGACATCCCCGATGAACGCGCTGTCGCTGGACAGGCTGACGATGCGCCCGAACCCGCGCGCCAACATGCCCGGCGCCACCATCCGGCTGGCCCGCATCGTGGTCAGCAGCGAGACCTCCAGCACGAAGCGCCACACTTCCTCGTGCAACTCCAGGAACAGGCTGCCGCGCTCGCGCGCACTCTGGCCCACGTTGTTCACCAGGATGTCGGGCGGGCCGAGCACGCGTTCGCTCTCGCGGATGAAGCCTGCCAGCGCATCGGCATCGGTGCAGTCGCCTGCCACCGCCAGCGCCACGGCTTCGGTGATCGGTTCGCGGTCGATGGCCGCCACGCGCGCGCCTTCCGCGACCAGGCGACGGGCGATGGCCGCGCCGATGCCGTGCGCGGCGCCCGTGACGATGGCGGTCTGGCCGGCGAAACGCTGGGTCATGGCGCACCTTTGTTGTTGCGCCATGATTGCGGCGTCGCCCGGATGGCGCAACACTGACGCACGGCGCCAGCGGGGCGCCGAACGCGCCCGTGGGCGCCGCAAGGGGACGACAGGACCATGGACTTCATCGAGCAGCTTTTCGGCATCTCTCCCGACGGCGGCGACGGCACGCTGGAGATGCTGTGGATCGTGGCCCTTGTCGCCGTCGGCGCCGCTGCGGTCTGGTATCGCCGCCGCCGCAAGGCCGTGCCCGTGCGCAAGGACTGAGTCCGCAGGAGGTCGTCGCCGCCGGCCCCAACCGGGCCCGGCGCTACGCCTTGCGCAGTTGGAACAGCGCCTGCTCGCCGAACATGTTGGCCAGCGACGGCCAGCGCCGCCATGGCGAGCGCTGGCCGTCGTCGTCCACCGCCAGCCAGCGCTCCACGACGTAGCCCTCCTGCGCCGCCAGCGCGAAGAAATCCTGGATGGTGCAGGGGTGGATGTTCGGCGTCTCGTACCACGCCTTGCCCCACACCGTCGTCATCGGCATCCGCCCGCGCCAGAAAAGCTGCCAGCGCAACTGCCAATGGCCGAAATTGGGAAAGCTCACCAGCGCGTGCCGGCCGATGCGCAGCATCTGCTGCAGCACCTCGCGCGGCTTCTCCACCGCCTGCAACGTGCGCGACAGCACGACATAGTCGAACGCATCGTCCGGATACTGCGCCAGGTCGGTGTCGGCGTCGCCGTGCATCACCGGCAGCCCGTGCGCGATCGCCCGCGTCACCTCCGCCATGTCGATCTCGATGCCGCGCGCGTCGCAGCCATGGGTGCGATACAGGTGGTCGATCAGCGTGCCGTCGCCACAACCGATATCCAGCACCCGCGACCCCGGTGCCACCATCTCGGCGATCAGCCGCAGGTCCAGGCGCATGTTCTTGGCCACGTAGCGAACGGGCGCGCGCAGCTTGGCCGGCGCGTCGTTCATGCCGAAAGCCCCGCGTGCTCGGCGCATCCTGCCAGGAACCCGGCCAGGGTGCGGTGGAAGTCGGGCTCGTCCAGCAGGAAGGCGTCATGCCCCTTGTCGGAGGCGATCTCCACGAAGCTCACATTGGCGCCGGCCCCGTTCAGGGCGCGCGCGACGGTGCGGCTTTCCGCCGTGGGATACAGCCAGTCGCTGGAGAAGCTGATCAGGCAGAACCGCGTGCGCGTGCCGGCGAACGCGGCCGACAGATTGCCGTCGCGCTCGGCGGCGAGGTCGAACCAGTCGCAGGCCCGCGTGATGGTCAGGTAGGAATTCGCGTCGAACCGCCGCACGAAGGTGCTGCCCTGGTGGCGCAGGTAGCTCTCCACCTCGAACATGTCGTTGAACACAGCCAGCGACGCCCCGCGCATGCGCCGCCCGAACTTGCGCGTCAGCGCCTCCTCCGACAGGTAAGTGATGTGGGCCACCATCCGCGCCACCGCCAGCCCGCGCGCCGGGATACTCCCGGTCGTCCAGTACCGCCCCTGCTGCCAGTCCGGATCGGCGAAGATCGACTGCCGCGCCACCTCGTTGAAGGCGATGTTCTGCGCCGAATGATACGGCGCGGTCGCGATCGGCACCGCCGCGAACACCGCCTCCGGGTACGTCGCCGCCCATTGCAGCACCTGCATGCCGCCCATCGAGCCGCCGACCACCGCGAACAGCCGTTCGATGCCCAGGTGCTCGACCAGCCGCTTCTGCGCGCGGACCATGTCGCGGATGGTCACCGGCGGAAAATCCGTCCCCCACGGGGTCGGCACCACGTCCGCGCCCAGATCGTCGCGCGGGCTGCGCGGCCCGGTGGTGCCCATGCAGCCGCCAAGCACATTGGTGCAGATCACGAAGAACCGGTCGGTGTCGATCGGCTTGCCCGGTCCCACCACCAGGTCCCACCAGCCGTCCTTGCCGGTCATCGGATGGGGCTCGGCCACGTACTGGTCGCCGGTCAGCGCGTGGCAGATCAGGATGGCGTTGCTGCGGGCGGCGTTGAGCGTGCCATACGTGCGGTAGGCCACCGCCACCTGGCCCAGCGTGGTGCCGCAGTCGAGCGGCAGCGCACCGGGCAGAACGGCGTGTTGATGGGCGACGGCGGGGAGTTCCTGCTGGTCCATTCCGCCGCAGCATATGCGGACAGGCCGGCTGGCGCGCAACCGCCGGTTTCGCGGGGCCGGCTCCGCGCGGCTTTGCATGGCGCCGGGGTTCGGCTATGGCTGGCGGCCCAACGCTGAGTGCCACCTGCATGACGGCCCATCGATGACGTCCTCGGCCCCCGACATCTCCCCCCCGTCCGCCGGGCGCGTCGTCATGGACGCGGCCGCACCACCCACGGCAACGGGCGGTGGATCGTCGCTGGCGGGGCTGCGCGCCGAGTTGGACTGTATCGACGACGCCATCCACGACCTGCTGATGCGCCGTGCAGGGGTGGTGGAGCGCGTTGCTGCCGAGGGCGGCAAGGGCCGCGTGGCCATCCGCCCGGGTCGCGAAGCCGATATCGTGCGCCGCCTGTTGGCCCGCCACACCGGCCGCCTGCCCAGGCGCCTGCTGGTTCGATGGTGGCGCGAACTGTTCGCGGCCACGACCAGCATGCAGGGCAGCTATGTAGTGGCCGTGTGCGAAACCGAGCCCGGCAGCCCCTTCGTCCAGGCCGCCCGCGAACATTTCGGCGCGCTGACGCCGATGCGCACGCACCGCACCCCTGCCCAGGCGATCGGCGAGGTAAGCTCCGGCGCCGCCATCGCCGCCGTCCTGCCGGTGCCGTCCGACGGCGAAATAGCCTCGGCGGCGTGGTGGACCGCGCTGATGCACCGCGACGACCCGCGCATTCACGTCGTCGCCCGCCTGCCGTTCTGGAGCGCCCGGCCCGAGGGCGCGCCCCAGGTCCAGGCCCTGGTGGTTGCCGCCGTGCCGCCCGATGCCAGCTCGCACGACCGTTCGTTGATCGGCCTGGAACTGAACGCCGAGGCCAGCCGTGCCCGCCTCGCCGCGGCGCTGACCGCTGCCGGCCTGCCGCCGCTGTGGACCCTGCTGCGCCGCGAACCCGGCGAGCAGATCGCCCAGGCGCTGGTGGAGGTGGACGGCATGGTCGGCGATGGCGACCCCCGCCTGGCCGCACTCGGCGAGGCGATGCGCCCGCCCGTCGTGCTGGGCGCCTATGCCGTGCCCGTGGAGGGAGAAACCCCATGACCGAAACAATCGCTCCGGCCCCGCCGTTGCGCCCGCAGCCCCGCGCGGCGGTGGTGCAGATCCACGCCTATGTCGCCGGCGAGGCGAAGCTGCCGGGCGTGAACCGCATCATCAAGCTGTCGTCCAACGAGGGCGCCTTCGGCCCGCCGCCCGCCGCACAGGCCGCCTACGCCAAGGTGGCCGGCGACATCCACCGCTACCCCGACGGCGGATCGGTCGCCCTGCGCCACGCCCTCGGCGCGCGCTGGAGCCTGGACCCGGAGCAGATCATCTGCGGCACCGGTTCGGACGAACTCATCACCCTGCTCTGCCACGTCTATGGCGGCCCGGGCACCGATATCCTGATGAGCGCCCATGGCTTCACCATGTACGAAATCGCCGGCACCTTCGCCGGCAGCCGCGTGCTCAAGGTGCCGGAAAGGAACCTCACCACCGACGTCGATGCCATGCTCGCCGCCGTCACCCCTGAGACCCGCATCGTCTTCGTCGCCCATCCCAACAATCCTACTGGCACGTTGCTGCCGCAACGCGAGGTCGAACGCCTGCGCGCCGGCCTGCGCCCCGACATCCTGCTGGTGCTCGACAGCGCCTATGCCGAATACGTCGAGGCCGCCGACTACGACGCCGGCCAGAAACTGGTCGATGCGGGCGAGAACACCGTCATGCTGCGCACCTTCTCCAAGGTGTTCGGCCTGGGCGGCATGCGCGTCGGCTGGGGCTACGCGCCGCCCGCCGTCATCGACGCGCTGAACCGCGTGCGCGGCGTGTTCAACGTCAATCTCGGCGCCCAGGCCGCCGCGGTGGCGGCACTCGAAGAGCCGGGCTGGGTGGAGAAATGCCGCGCCCACAACACCGAATGGCGCCGCCGGCTCGCCGCCGCGCTGGAAGCGGCAGGCATCAAGGTGTGGCCCACCGAGGGCAACTTCCTGCTCGCCGACTTCGCCACCGCCGCCCGCGCCACTGCCGCCGACGCGTTCCTAAAGTCGCGCGGTGTGATCGTGCGCGGCATGGCCGCCTACGACCTGCCGCACTGCCTGCGCATCACCGTCGGCACCGCGGAGGAATGCGGCCTGGTCGCCGATGCCCTGGCTACCTTCATGAAGTCGCCCGCTGCAAATGGCTGAGCCGCTCTTCCGCCGCCTCGCGCTGATCGGCATCGGGCTGATCGGCAGTTCGGTGGCGCGCATCGCCATGGAAAAGCGCCAGATCGCCGCCGAGGTGGTCGCCAACGCCCGCACCCAGGCCACGCTCGACCGCGTGCTGCAACTCGGCATCGCCGACCGCGTGGAACTCGACCCGGCCCGCGCCGTGGAGGGTGCCGACTGCGTCATGCTCTGTGCCCCGGTCGGCGCCTATGCCGCGCTGGCCGAAGCCATCGCCCCCCACCTCGCCCCCGGATGCATCGTCACCGATGTCGGCTCCACCAAGCAGTCGGTCATCCGCGACGTCGGCCCGCTGGTTCCCGCCGGCGTTCATTTCGTGCCCGCGCACCCCGTCGCCGGCACCGAATACTCTGGCCCCGACGCCGGCTTCACCACCCTGTTCCAGGGCCGCTGGTGCCTGCTCACCCCGCCGCCCGGCACCGATGCGGATTCGGTGGAAAAGATCGCCGAACTGTGGCGCCGCTGCGGCTCCATGGTGGAAAGCATGGAGCCCGGCCACCATGACCGCGTGCTGGCCATCGTCTCCCACCTGCCGCACCTCATCGCCTTCACCATCTGCAACACCGCCGAGGGGCTGGAGGACGAAAGCCGCCAGGAGGTGCTGAAATTCTCCGCCTCCGGCTTCCGCGACTTCACCCGCATCGCCGCCTCCGACCCGGTGATGTGGCGCGACATCTTCCTCAACAACCGCGAAGCCCTGCTGGAAATGCTGGCCCGCTTCATGGAAGACGCCCAGGCCATGGCCCGCGCCGTGCGCTGGGGCGACCCGAGCTTCATCGAGAACAGCATCGAGCGCGGCCGGGTGATCCGGCGCAGCCTGATCGAGTTGAAGCAGGCGTAGCGGAGGCGAGAACGGGCAGGGCGCTGCCCTGCACCCGCTGGGGCGTCGCCCCCGAACCCCGCCAGCGGCCGAGCCCCGGGCCCCGTCCATTCGCGGCTCACACGTGGTCGTAGTCCACCGTCAGCCGTGCCGTGGTGGGATGGGACTGGCAGGTGAGGGCGTAGCCGGCTTCGGTCTCCCACTTCTCCAGCGAGAAGTTTGCGTCCATCCGCACGCTGCCTTCGGTCACGCGAGCGCGGCACGTGCTGCACATCCCGCCATGGCACGACCACGGCAGGTCCAGCCCCGCCCGCAGCGCCGCATCCAGCACCGTCTCGCCCTCGGCCACCGGCACCGCCTGGGTGGTGCCGTCATGGATGATGGTGGCAATCGCGGCCGGCGGCAATTCGGCGGCCGCCACCCCCGCCCGGCGCGGACCGACAGGCACGGCCGGGGTAAAGCGCTCCACCTGGATCCGCTCCGGCGCCATTCCCATCGCCACCAGCGCCGCCGGCAATTCCTCCACCATCGACGCGGGGCCGCAAACGAACGCCTGGCCGATCGCCGCCGGATCGGCCAGCCCCGGCAGCAGCGCCCGCAGCTTCGCGCCATCCAGCCGGCCGTTGAGCGCCGCGACATCCTGTGCCTCGCGCGACAGCGTGTGCACCACGGTCAACCGATCGAGATACCGGTCCTTCAAATCCTCCAACGCGCCCCGGAACAGGATCCGGCTCGTGCTCCGGCTGCCGTACAACAGGATGAATCGGCTGCCCGGCTCCCGCGCCAGCGTTGACTTCAATATCGAAATGATGGGCGTGATCCCCGACCCCGCGGCCAGCCCCAGCAGCACCCGCCCTGGCCCGGCGCCATCGGGCGCCACCCCGAACCGCCCCTCCGGCGCCATCGCCTCCACCTCGTCGCCCACCCGCAGCCCCGCATTGGCGTGGCGCGAGAACAGCCCGTCCGGCACATGCTTGATCGCCACCCGCAACTCGCCATCGTCCACCCCGGCGCAGATCGAATACGCCCGTCGCACCTCGGCGCCATCCAGGGTTGCCCGCAATGTCAGGTATTGCCCGGGCCGGAACGCAAACGCCGCCCGCAATGCCTCGGGAACCGCCAGCGCGATCGAGACCGCGTCCTCGGTCTCCCGCCGCAGGTCGGCGATGCGCAGCCTGTGGAACCCGGTCAGTGACATTTGAACTGGTCGAACGGCTCACGGCAGGCATTGCACCGCCACAACGACTTGCAGGCGGTTGACCCGAACTCGGCGACCAGCCCGGTATCGGCCGACCCGCAGCGCGGGCAGCAGGATGTTTCATTGGCGAACAGGGCGCGCCGCGATGCCCGGCCTGGCGGCGGCGCGATACCATAGGCGCGCAGCTTCTCCCGCCCCGCCGCCGTCAGCCAATCCGTCGTCCACGCCGGCGCCAGCACGGTCGTCACCCGCGCGGGCGCGATCCCGGCCCGGGCCAGCGCCAACTCCACCTCCATCGCGATCACCCCCATCGCCGGGCACCCCGAATAGGTCGGCGTGATCCGCACCTCCACGCCCCGCTCATCCACCACCACCTCGCGCAGCACGCCCAGATCGGCAATGGTCAGCACCGGAATCTCGGGGTCCACCACCTCCGCCGCCGCCTCCCATGCGCGCCGGTGCAGTCCCGCTACCATTTCGTCCCCGGAAAACTTCGCGCCACCGACTGCATCACCGCCAGCATGTGCCCGAGATGCTCGGTATGCCGCCCGGCCCGCCCGCCGCTCTGCATCCAGCCATCCGCCGGCCGCGCCAGCGTCGCCTCGGCCAGCACCGCATCCACGGTCGCGTCCCACGCCGCGCGCAGCCCCGCCGGCTCCGGGCAGATATCGGCCGCCACCAGCACGTCGTCCTCCGCCTCGAACATCTCCCCGGTATAGGGCCACAGCCGGTCCAGCGCCGCCTGCGCCCGCCGATGGCTCTCCGCCGTGCCGTCGCCCAACCGGATCAGCCATTCCGCGGCATGGCGCAGGTGATATGCCGTCTCCTTCTCCGCCTTCGCCGCGATCGCCGCCAGGTCGCGGTCGCGCGAGGCCGCGGCGGCGCGCCAGAACGGATCGGCGAAGGCGGCATACAGGAACAGCCGGGCAATGGTCACCGCGAAGTCGCCGTTCGGCAATTCCAGCAACAGCAGATTGGTGTATTCCCGATCCGACCGCAGGTATGCCAGCGCGTCCTCGTCCTCCCCGGTCCCTCGCGCGGCGGCCAGCGTGTACAACGCCCGCGCCTGGCCAATCAGGTCCAGCGCCAGGTTCGCCAGCGCCAGCTCCTCCTCCAGGCTCGGCGCATGGCCCGTCCATTCCGACAGCCGATGCCCCAGCACCAGCGCATCGTCGGCCCGTCGCAGCAGCAGGGCGGAAAACCGGTCGGACATCACATATGCCCCACCTCGTCCGGCACCTCGTAGAAGGTCGGGTGCCGGTAGATCTTCGACCCGGTGGGCTCGAACAGCATTTCCTTGTCGGCCGGGTCCGACGCGGTGATCGCCGCCGACGGCACCACCCAGAGCGACAGCCCCTCGCCCCTGCGCGTGTAGACATCCCGCGCTGCCTGCAGCGCCATGGTGGCGTCGGCGGCGTGCACCGAGCCGACATGGCGATGCGACAAACCGTTGCGGCTGCGGATGAACACTTCCCAAAGCGGCGTGCGCGCTTCCATCGTCACGCCGCCTTCGCCCGCCGCTTGGCGGCAAAGGCCAGCGCCGCCTCGCGCACCCAGGCGCCTTCTGCATGCGCATGCCGTCGCGCCTCCAGCCGCTCCCGGTTCAGCGGCCCGTCGCCGGCGACGACCCGCTTGAACTCCGCCCAGTCGATCGCCCCGAACCGCCAGTGCCCCTCCTCGAACCGCAATTCCGGGTCCGGAAAGGTCAGCCCCAGGTGCAGCCCCTGCGGCACCGTCGCATCAACGAACTTTTGCCGCAGGTCGTCGTTCGTAAAACGCTTGATCTTCCATCGCATCGACACGTCGGAGTGTTGCGAGGCCAAATCGGGAGGCCCGAACATCATCAGGCACGGCCACCACCACCGGTCCAGCGCGTCCTGTGCCATCGCCTTCTGCGCCTTGGTGCCCCGGCTCAAGGTCAGCATGATCTCGTAGCCCTGGCGCTGGTGGAAACTCTCCTCCTTGCACACCCGAATCATCGCCCGCGCATAGGGTCCGTAGGAGCAGCGGCACAGCGGGATCTGGTTCATGATCGCCGCCCCGTCCACCAGCCAGCCGATCGCCCCGATATCGGCCCAGGTCAGCGTCGGATAGTTGAAGATCGAGGAATACTTCGCCCGCCCGCTCAGCAACTGCTCCACCAGTTCCTCGCGCGCCACGCCCAGCGTCTCGGCGGCGGCATACAGGTAAAGCCCGTGCCCACCCTCGTCCTGCACCTTGGCCAGCAGGGCGGCCTTGCGCCGAAGGCTTGGCGCGCGGGTGATCCAGTTACCCTCCGGCAGCATGCCGACAATCTCGGAATGCGCATGCTGGCTTATCTGTCGCACCAGCGTGCGGCGATAGGCCGCCGGCATCCAGTCGTTCGGCTCGATCTTCTCCTCGGCATCCACCCGCGCCTGGAACCGCGCCAGCGCCTGCTGGTCCTCGGCGTCCTGCGGTGTCTCCTTGGTGTTCAGCGCCTGCGAATACACGCCCTGCCTCCCGAAATCCGCCCCGATCATACGCCCTTGGCGCCGGCCGTGCCACGCCGGCGGCACTGTGGCAGGATCACCCAAAGCCGACGAGGAAGCCCATGCCCCGCCAGACCACCGCCGAAGCCACCGTCGAGGCCCTGCTGGCCCACGGCATCGACACGCTCTACGCGTTGCCCGGCGTGAACAACGACTTCCTGTTCGACGCAATCGCCCAATCACAATCGGAAGGGGCGGGCAAGATCCGCCTGCTCCACCCCCGCCACGAGCAGGCCGCCGGCTACATGGCCCTCGGCGCCGCACTTGCCACCGGTCGGCCCCAGGCCTTCGCCGTCGTCCCCGGGCCTGGCCTGCTGAACGCCGGCGCCGCCCTGCTCACCGCCTACGGCACCGGCGCCCCCGTGCTCGCCCTGGTCGGCCAAATCCCCTCGGATGCCATCGACCGCGGCTGGGGGCATCTGCACGAAATCCCCGACCAACTCGGCCTGCTGCGCCACATCACCAAGCACGCCGCCCGCATCGGCGGCCCCGCCGACGCTCCCCGCCTGGTCGCCGAGGCCATCCGCGCCACCCTCTCCGGTCGCCCCCGCCCCGCCGCGCTCGAATGCGGCATCGATACATGGGGCCGTGCCGGCGAGGTGCGCCCCACCGCCCCGCTGTCCATCGACCCGCCGCCCATCGACACCGCCGCCATCGAACAGGCAGCCGCCCTGCTGTCCAAGGCCCAGCGTCCGCTGATTCTCGCCGGCGGCGGCGCGCTGCACGCCGCACCCGAACTCCTGGCGCTCGCCGAACGCCTCGGCGCCCCCGTCGGCACCTACCGCCGTGGCCGCGGCGTCATCCCCACCACCCACCCCCTCGCGGCCTCGCTACCCGTCACCCATCGCCTGTGGAAGGACGCCGATGTCGTGCTGGGCATCGGCACCCGCATGCACTTCGCCCAGTCCAACTGGGGCACCGACGAAGCCATGAAGATCATCCGCCTCGACATCGACCCCGAGGAGCATTTCCGCTTCCGCCGGCCCGACATCGCCATCCACGCCGACGCCGCCGAGGGCGCCCGCGCCCTGCTCGCCGCCCTTCCCGCCACACCCCGCGCGCCGCGCCCGGAGATCGCCGAACACCAGGCGTGGTTCGCCGCGCGCATCGCCCGCCAGGAGCCGCAGATGGGCTTCCTGCGCGCCATCCGCGCCGCCCTGCCCGCGGACGGTATCGTGGTGGAGGACGTAACGCAGGTCGGCTTCATGGGCCGCCTCGCCTTCCCCGTCGCCGCCCCCCGCCGCTACATCTCGCCGGGCTACCAGGACAATCTCGGCTGGGCCTACGGCACCGCGCTCGGCGTCCAGGCCGCCCTTCCCGGCCGCGCCGTGGTGGCCGTCTGTGGCGATGGCGGCTTCATGTACCAGGCCCAGGAACTCGCCACCGCCATGCACCACGGCCTGCCCGTCGTCGCGATCGTCTTCGACGACGGCGGCTTCGGCAATGTCCGGCGCATCCAGGCCGAGCGCTTCGGCAACCGCCTGATTGCCGCCGACCTCACCAACCCCGACTTCGTCCGCTTCGCCGAGAGCTTCGCCATGCGCGCCTGGCGCGCCGACACGCCCGAGGCCATGCGCCCGGCGCTTGAGGCGGCATTGGCCAGCGGCGAGCCCGCCCTGATCCACGCCCGCGTCGGCGAGATGCCCAGCCCGTGGGACATGCTCGCCCTCCCCCGCGTCCGCGGCTTCCACGAAGCCTGGCGCCCCAACCTGCCATGAGGAGAAATGTCATGAACATCCGCCACAGCAATGCCGCCGACGCACCCGCCCCGGTGGGCCAGTACACCCACGCCGCGGAAGTCACCGGCGCCAGCCGCACCGTCTATCTCAGCGGCCAGGTCGGCACCGACATGTCCGGCAACATCCCCGAAGACGCCACCGAACAGGCAAGGCTGGTGTGGAAGAACATCACCGCCCAGCTTCGCGCCGTGGACATGTCGCTCGACAACATCGTGAAGATGGTCACCATCGTCACCAGCCTCGATCATCTCGGCGCCAGCCGCACCGCCCGCGGCGAAGCCATGGGCGACCGCAAGCCGGCAAGCACGCTGATCGTCGGCGGGCTGGTCAACCCGGCGCTCAAGATCGAGATCGAAGTGATTGCCGTGGCGTAGGCAGGCAAGCCCAGGGGGCGTCGCCCCCTGGGCCCCCACCAGAGGCAGGGCCTCTGGACTCCGATAATTTTTCCGCCATGAGCCGATGAAGACGAGGGTGCAGGGGGCTCGGCCCCCTGCCGGGGTCAAGGGGCAGCGCCCCTTGCCTTCCTACCGGTCGCGCAACCCGCGCAACGCAAGTTCATATCCCTGTATCCCGAACCCCGCCATCGTCATCACGCACACCGCGCCGACATCGCTCACCATGCCCCGGCGCGCCGGATTGGAGATATGCACCTCCACCACCGGGAATTTCACCTGGCTGATGGCGGCGTTCAGCGCCGGATAGCCGCGCGTGAACCCCGCCGGGTTGATGATCGCGCCATCGAAGCCCGCGTCATGCGCGGCATACAGCCTGTCGATGATCGCGCCCTCGCTGTTGGAGTGGAAGATCTCCACCGCCACCCCCAGCTCCCCGGCATAGCCGCGGATCTTCTCGTCGTACTCTGGCAACAGCATCGGCCCGAAGGTCTCGACCATCACCTTGCCGCGCATGTCCATGCCCGCGCCGTGCAGCACCAGAATCCGCTTCATCGTCATTCCTTCCCCCAATCCTTCGCATCGTAGGGCCACCCGTCGGCCTTGAGTATTTCGCCTGCGAGATAAAGGCTGCCGCAGATCAGCACCCGCGCCGGCGGTCCCGGCGGCAGCGCCAGCAGCGCCTCCTCCACCGTCGGCCCCGGCCGCGCCCGTCCGTCCGACGCCGCAACGATCGCCTCCACCGGCAGCGCGGAATACTGCCCCGGCTCCGCCACCGCCCACAGGCTCGCGGCCAGCGGCAGCAACGGCGCGAGGAATTCGTGCGTGTCCTTCGCCTTCTTCATCCCCACCACCAGATGCACCGGCCGGTCGGCCCAGGCCGCCCGCAGGTGCTCGGCGATCGCCACCCCGCCGCCGGGGTTGTGGCCGCCGTCCAGCCACAATTCCCAGCCCGGCGGCAGCAATGCGGCGAGCCGGCCGGTGAGGCGCTGCATGCGCGCGGGCCATTCGGCGTGACCGATGCCATGGGCGATGGCCGCGTCCGGCACGGCCAGGCCACTGGCGCGGATCATGGCCACGGCGATGCCGGCGTTGTCATGCTGGTGTTCGCCCAGCAGCGACGGCCGCGGCAGGTCGAGTTCGCCGCGCGCGTCGCGGTAGCGCAGCCCGCCGCCATGCGGGGCGACATGCCAGGCCTGACCGCGCGCCAGCAGTTCCGCGCCAAGTTCCGCCGCCCGCGCCGCGATCACCCCCAACGCCTCCGGCGCCTGCAACCCGGTCGCCACCGGCACCCCCGGCTTGATGATGCCCGCCTTCTCGAACGCGATCTTGCCCAGCGTGTCGCCCAGCATCTCCCGGTGGTCCATCGAGATCGAGGCGATCGCGCAGGCCACCGGCCGGTCCACCACGTTGGTCGCGTCGAACCGCCCGCCCAGCCCCACCTCCAGCACCACCAGGTCAGCCGGCACGCGGGCGAACAGCAGGAACGTCGCGGCCATCAGCACCTCGAACACGGTAATCGCCTGGCCGGCGTTCACCCGCTCGATCTCCTCCAGAACCGCCACCAGCGCGGCGTCCTCCACCACCGTGCCGGCCAGCCGGATCCGCTCGTTGAACCGCACCAGATGCGGCGACGTCGCCACATGCACCCGCATCCCCGCCGCCTCGCCGATGGCGCGCAGGAACGCGCAGGTGCTGCCCTTTCCGTTGGTGCCGGCCACGTGCAACACCGGCGGCAGGCGGCACTCGGGGTGCCCCAACTGCGCCAACAGGCGCAAAAGCCGCTCCAGGCTGAGGTCGATCAGGCGCGGATACAGCGAATGCAGCCGCTCGATCACCGCTTCGATGCGTCCCGACCGGGCTGCCTGCTCGGGCATGGCGCCCTGCTCAGGCCGCCGGCGCGGCCGGGGCGGGCAGGGCGGGCAGCGCCGCCGGCGCGGGCTCCTCGGCAGCGGCCTGCATCGGCACGTCCTTCACCCGCAGCAGCGCGATCACCCGCGCCAGCGTGGCGGCAAGGTCGCCGCGCTTCACCACCATGTCCAAAATGCCGTGCTCCAGCAGGTATTCGCTGCGCTGGAAACCCTCGGGCAGCTTCTCCCGCACCGTCTGCTCGATCACCCGCGCGCCCGCGAATCCGATCACCGCCCCCGGCTCGCCGATCTGGATATCCCCCAGCATGGCGAAGCTCGCCGTCACGCCGCCGGTGGTCGGGTCGGTCAGCACGGTGATGAACGGCAGCCCGGCTTCCTTGACCATCCGGGTCGCGATCACCGTGCGCGGCATCTGCATCAGGCTCACCGCGCCCTCCTGCATGCGCGCCCCGCCCGAGGCGGTGAACACGACCAGCGGCGCATCCTGCAGCACCGCAAGCCGCGCGGCGGCCACGATCCCCTCGCCTACCGCCGCACCCATCGAGCCGCCGATGAACTCGAACGCCATCACCGCCACCACCGCCTTGTGCCCGCCGATCAGCCCGTGCGCCACCACGATGGCGTCGTCCAGCGCCGTCTTCTCGCGGGCATCGCGCAGCCGGTCGCTGTAGCGCTTGGAATCGCGGAAGCGTAGCGGATCGGCCGGCACCTTCGGCAACTCGATGCGGGTGAACTGCCCGTCGTCGAAGGTCCAGGCCAGGCGCTGCGCCACCGGCACCCGGCTGTGGTACCCGCACTGGTCGCACACGCGCAGGTTCTTCTCGAACTCGGCATGGAACGTCATCTGCTGGCAGTTCGGGCACTGCACCCACAGATTGTCCGGCACGTCGCGCCGCCCCAGCAAGGTGCGGATCTTCGGCCGGACATATTCGGTCAGCCAGTTCATCGCCCCGTGCTCCTTATGCCAACGTGCTCCTTCAGGCGGGAACCCGCGCCCCGCGTACGCCCTCGGCCAGCGCCCGCACCTGGGCGAGAATCCTGGCCACCGTATCCGGCTTCGGCTTGCCGCCATTGGCGTCCAGGTCGGCCTTCATGATGTCGATCAGCGCCGAGGCCACCACCGCGCCATCGGCATGCGCCACCGCGCCGGCCGCCTGTGCGGGCGTGCGCACCCCGAACCCCACGGCGATCGGCAGGTCGGTCGCGCGGCGGATGCGCGGAATCGCCTCGGCCAACTCGTCGGCGCTTGCCGTGCGCGTCCCGGTGATCCCGGTGATCGAAACGTAATAGACGAAGCCCGACGACCCATCCAGCACCAGCGGCAGCCGCGCCGCGTCGGTCGTCGGCGCCACCAGCCGAATGATGTCCAGCCCGTTCGCCGCCGCATCCGGCAGCACCAGGTCCGCCTCCTCGCTCGGCAGGTCCACAATGATCAGCCCGTCCACCCCGAACCCCGCGCAATCCCGGCAGAACGCCGCCACGCCATAGGACAGGATCGGGTTCAGGTAGCCCATCAGGATGATCGGCGTCGCGTCGTCATCCGCGCGGAACGCCCGCACCATCGCCAGAGTGTTGCGCATGCTCGCCCCGGCATCCAGCGCCCGCCGCCCAGCCAGCTGGATCGTCGGCCCGTCGGCCATCGGGTCGGTGAACGGGCAGCCGATCTCGATCAGGTCGGCCCCGGCCCCCGGCATCCCCTTCAGCAACGCCAGCGAGGTCGCCTCGTCCGGGTCCCACGCCTCCACGAACGGGATCAGCGCACCCCGGCCCTCGGCCTTCAGTTTTTCAAATCGGGCGGCGATCCTGCTCACAATTTGACTCCCAGCGCCTCGGCCACGGTAAAGATGTCCTTGTCCCCCGCCCGCACAAATTCATCAGGATGATCGCGTCCTTGTCCATCGTCGGCGCCATCTTCGCCACATGGGCCAGCGCATGCGCCGGCTCCAGTGCCGGGATGATCCCCTCGGTGCGGGTGCAAAGCTGGAACGCGTCCAGCGCCTCCTGGTCGGTCGCCGCCACGTATTCCACCCGGCCGATCTCGTGCAGCCACGAATGCTCCGGCCCGATCCCCGGATAGTCCAGCCCGGCCGAGATCGAATGCGCCTCCTGAATCTGACCGTCCTCGTCCTGCAGCAGATAGGTGCGGTTGCCGTGCAACACCCCCGGCCGTCCGCGGCTCAGCGAGGCCGCGTGCTGGAACGTGTCCAGCCCATGCCCCGCCGCCTCCACCCCGAGCAGCCGCACGCCGGGATCGTCGAGGAACGGATGGAACAGCCCCATCGCGTTCGATCCGCCGCCGATCGCCGCTACGCAGGCATCCGGCAGCCGCCCCGCCTGCTCCTGCAACTGCGCCTTGGCCTCGTTGCCGATCACGCTCTGGAAGTCGCGCACCATCATCGGGTACGGATGCGGCCCGGCGACGGTGCCGATGATGTAGAAAGTGTCGCGCACATTCGCCACCCAGTCGCGCAGCGCCTCGTTCATCGCGTCCTTCAGTGTCGAGGCACCGGAAGTCACCGGCACCACCTCGGCGCCCAGCAGCTTCATGCGGAACACGTTCGGCGCCTGCCGCTCCACGTCCACCGCCCCCATGTACACGGTGCACGGCAGCCCGAACAACGCGCACACCGTCGCCGTCGCCACCCCGTGCTGCCCGGCCCCGGTCTCGGCGATGATCCGCGTCTTGCCCATCCGCTTGGCGAGCAGGATCTGGCCCATGCACGAGTTGATCTTGTGCGCGCCGGTATGGTTCAGCTCGTCGCGCTTGAAAAACACCCGCGCCCCGCCCAGCCGCTCGGTCAGCCGCTCGGCGAACCACAGCGGGCTCGGCCGCCCCACATAGTCCTTCAGGTAGCGGTCCAACTCCGGCTGGAACGCCGGATCGGCCCGCGCCGCGTCATAGGCTGCCTCCACTTCAAGGATCAGCGGCATCAGCGTCTCGGCGACGAACCGCCCGCCGAACTCGCCGAACCGGCCGCGCGCATCCGGCCCGTTGCGCAGGGAATTGGCGCCAAAGCGCGAAGCGGGTGCGTTCAAGGGTGGGTGCCTCCAGTCGGTCGCGCCGTCATAGCGCAGGGCGGCCAAGGTGGGAAGAAACGGGACGGTGGGAAGAAACGGCAGGGTGGGAAGAAAGTCCCGCGCGTGCCCCGCTGCTCATCACCCAGGCCGCCGCCGGTGCGCGGTCTCGCAGATCCGCCACGCCGCCGCCAGCGCCGCCAGGCTCAACACCCCGCCCGCCGCCAGCCGCGCAATCCCCTCCGCCGGCAGCAGCCACAGCGCCACCGCCAGCGCCGCCGCCGGCAGCACCGCCTCCGCCACCGGCCGCAGCAACGCCGCCAGCCTCAGCCCGGCCACCCGGCGGGCGAGCGCGAACGACACGACAGCCACCGCACAAGTCGCCACGGCCAGCGCCATCGCCCCGCCGACATACCCGCGCGCCGGCAACAGCACCGCCAACGCCGCCCCATCCACCGCCAGGCATCCAGCGGCCAGCGCCAGGATGGCGCGCATCCGCCCGGCCGCCAGCAGCATCGCGGTTGCCGCGGCCAGCACCGTTACCGCCGCCAGCGCCACCGCCAGCCAGCGCAGCGTGCCCACCGCCGACAGCGCCCCCTCCACGAAACGCCCGCCATACAGCAGCCCCAGCGCCGGTGCCGCCAAATCCTGCCCGGCGCAGGCGATCACCGCCGCCGCGCCCACGGCGAAGCTCAACCCGATCGTCGCGCGGCGGGCGAATGCGGCCGGATCGGCGCGGAACAGCACCGCCAGCGCTGGCGCCAGCGGCGTCGCCACCAGCCAGGGCAGGGACAGCAGCGGCGCCGCCGGGCGGAACGCGGCGGCGAACACGCCCAGCTCCTCCGGCGGGAAGATGCTGCCGATCAACAGCGGCGCGCCCTGCACGGCAATGCCGTAGCACAGCGCCGCCAAGCCATAGAGCGTGGCCCGCCGCAGCAGCGCCGATCCCGCCCAGGCTGCCAGCCGCGGCCACGGCCGATAGCCGATCCGCCGCACCGCCAGCGCCGAGACGCAAAGCGCCAGCAACGCCTCGCGAACCACCAGCACGGCGGCGAACAGGCTGGCCGCCGCGCTGCCGGCCGCCAGCGCCAGGCTTGCCAACAGGCTCGCCGCCTGCCCGGCCACCGTCATCAGCGCCGGCCCGCCCAGCGCCTGGCGCGCCAGGAACACCGCGCTGAACGCGGACAAATGCTGCAACAGCACCGCCAGCCCGGCCAGCACCAGCAGCGCCTGCTCGTCGCCGCGCGTGCGCGTGGCCGCCAGCACCAGGCAGGCGGCCGCGCCGATGGCGGCAAGCCCCAGCCGCAGCGCCAGCAGATCCTCCAGCACCGCCCGCTCGCGCGCGGGCTCCGGCGCGATCTGCGCGGCGGCCACGCTGGAGGAGCCGAGATCGGTCATTTCGCGCGCCAGCGACAGCACCGCGCCCACCAGGGCCACGAACCCGAACCCCTCGGCCGACAGCGTCCGCCCCAGCAGCGCGGTCAACAGCACCGACACCACCATGCCCGCCGCCGCGGCACCCAACAGCATGGCCTGGCTTTGTGTCGTCGCGCGGTTCATGGATTCCAGCAGACAGCGATCAGGGCCCCTGGCCGCATGGGCGGGCGGATCGGCCCCTACCCGCGCAGCCCAGGCAACCGGAGATACCGGTTCCGCCCTCCCGCGGACAGGGGGCGCCGCATCACCCCGGCCAGAACTCCCTGATCAAGGGCTCCTGGTCCTGTGCAGCGAGCGCCGCCTCCATGTGCTGCACATACGAGGCGGGCGAATCGGTCAGGCTGATCCGCTTGCGCATGAATATCCGCCGCACCTCGGACTTGCGGAACCCCGCCGTCAGCGCCCGCACCTCGATCTCGGTCAGGTCGGGATGCCAGAAATCCACGATCAGCACGATCCGCCGCTCGTCTGAAATCGTTCCATACCGAATGCTCGAACCCGTCCTCGAACAGCACGCAGCGCCCCTCGCGCCATTCCCGCTCCTCGCCGCCCACGCGAATGCCGGTGCCGGCGGGAATGCGGACGCCCAGGTGGCAGCGCAGCCGCAGATTGTCCACGCTGCAATGCGGCGGCAGCCGGCTCCTGGCCCCCTGCACCGAGAACAGCGCATCCCCCCACGGATAGTCCAGGCACACCCGCGGCAGCGCGCGCACCGCCGCGAAGGTCTGCGGGCAGCGCCGCGTCAGCGCCTCCACGTCCACCCCCATGTGATAGAACGGATATACCGTCCACGCCCGCGGCGCCGCCCGCCGGCGCAGCCAGGTCAGCGGGTTGTGCCAGCTTCGCCAAGGGCGCGAGGCAACGGTATAGTCCAGCTGCGCCGCATCCCCCAGCGCCGTCGCCTCGTCGCGAATGGCCGGGAACGCCGCCTCCAGCATCGCCGCGCCCGCGCACCCGGCGGGATCGTGATATCGCCGGTGGTCCAGCCCGGGAAAGCAGGGATAGGTCGGACTCACCGCCGGATCGGCGACGCGCACCGGGGCCTCGCCGGCGAAGGCACGCAGATACTGCTTCACCCGGTCCAGCTCCGGCCCTGCATCCATCACCCGGCCAAAATAGCCGCCCGTGCGCATCGCGCCGACGATGAGAGGCCAGTCGGAATTGTCGATCACGGATTGCCCTCGATCCAGGCGGTGCGCAGGTTCACCGGCGGGTTCATCGGATAGCCAGCAAGGCCGCGCCGCTGCGGCATGCCAGTTTCGCATTCCGACGCAACGGGCACAAACGAAACCCGCCCTGCATCCGAAACCCGGCCCAGGTCACTCCGCCAGCAGCGGCCTCAGCAGGTCCAGCAGCCTGTCCTCGCCCGTCCAGCACAGTGCCCGCCAACCTTCGGCCACCGCGGCATCGACGTTCGCCGGCGTATCGTCCACCAGCACCAGCGCGCCCGGCGGCAGCCCCACCGCCGCCGCCACGTGGCGGAAGAATGCCGGCTGCGGCTTGCGCGCCCCGATCGCCGCCGAATGGTGGATCGCCTCGGCATGGGCGCCAAGCCCAAGCGGACCCATCAGGTGGGCCGCACGCAGATGCTCCTGGTTGGTCGCCAGGTGCACCGTCACGCCCCGCGCCCGCAGCGCCGCCAGCTCCACAAGCAGCCCCTCGTCCAACCGCGCATCCTGGCCGAACCAGTACTCCACCAACCGCTCCGCCGGCAGCCACGGCGCGATGTCGGCCAGCGCGGGCCCCAGCCGCTCCATCAGCCCGGCCCGCCCTACGACGATCTCCTCCCAATGGGGCGCGAAGAACGCCCGGTGCAGCGCGGCCGGGCACAGGCCGAGATCCGCCTCCAGCCGCTCCGCCCACGGCCGGCCATCCTCGGGCCGGCCGCGCACCAGCACGCCGTCCACATCCAGCATCACGGCGCGGATCATCGCCGCGGCCAGCCCGTCAGCCCTGCCGCAGCTGGCGCATCCCCGTGGCGATCCGCTCCACGTCGCGCGTCGAATTGTAGCCGTGGAAGCTGAAGCGGATGCGTCCATGCCCGTTCCAGGCCCAGATCCCCTGCCGGTACAGCGACTCCGTCCACTCCTGCGCCAACGGCGAGTCGATGCACACATTCGCCGCATGCCGCCCCGCCTCGCGCGGCGTGGTCGCCGCGATCCCGGCCTCCGCCAGCCGGTCCAGCAGGTCGGCGGACAGCGCGGCGATATGCTTCGTCGTCTCTCCCGGGTCATGCTGCGCGAGATATTCCAGCGCCCCGGCCAGAACATACACCGGCCCATGTGCCGGATTGCCGCGCGTGAACCGCAGCGCATCGGCCCGCAGCGCCGTCCCCGCCACGTAGTCCGGCCGCGGCACCGGCGCCAGCGAGTGCCACCCCCCCGTCGGCGGCGCCCAATCCGGCTGCCGCGCCCGGTTCCAGTAGGCCACCGCCACCCCGGTCATGCCGAGCAGCCACTTGTAGCAGGCCGAGAACCCGAAATCGGCAAGCTGCGCCGGCACCGCCTGGTTGCCCGCCATCTGGGTGAAATCCACCACCACCAGCGCCCCCACCCGGTCCGCCGCCGCCCGCAGGCGCGCCAGATCGTATTTCTCCCCGGTCAGGTAGGACACGGCGCTGACCCCGATGACCCGCGTGCGCGGCCCCACCAGCGCCTCCAGCCGCCCCGGCGCCATTCCGCTCGCCACCCGCAGGGTCAGCTTCGGCGCCCGCCGCAGCCCGAACGGCATCACCACCGACGGATACTCGTGCGCATCCACCACCACCTCGTCGCCCTCGTGCCAGTCGAGGCTGTCGGCCACCATCGCCACCCCGTCGGCCACCGATGAGACGAACCCGATATCCCCCGCGCTGCACCCCCAGGGCCGCGCGATCAACTCCCGCGCCCGCTCCACCTGCGCCTCCATGCGGGTGCGCCCGGGCATGCCGATGCCCTTGTCGATGCCGTACTGCCGCAGCGCGTCGTCGTGGCGCAACAGCCAGGCTGGCTCGCCCCCGGCGCACACATGGCTCACGTCCTCCGGCAGCCGGAAAGCGGCGGGGTCGAACAGCGGGTGACGAGGCATCGCAAACGTCTCCTGCGGCGGCGCCGCGACAATGGGCCCGCAGGCGACGACTGGCAATTTGCCCGCCCCGGGCGGTTGACCCACAGGCGAAAACCGCCGCAGCATCCCGCGATGCAGAAAGCGGAGCACGACATGCGGCAAAACGGAACTGCCCGGCACGGAATTGGCAGGCGCGGCATCCTGGCCGGCGGCACGGCGCTGGCGGCGGCGGGCATCATCCGCCCGCGCGAGGCCCGCGCGGCCAAGCCGGTGGTCGCGGTATGGGAGTCCGAGGTCGTCATCCTCGACCCCTACATGACCACGGCGACCATCACCCGCACCTTCGCCACCCACATCTACGACACGCTCTTCGGCATGAACGAGAAGGGCGAGATCAAGCCGCAGATGCTGGAGGGCTACGACGCCTCGCCCGACAAGCTCACCTGGAACTTCACCCTGCGCCCCGGCCTGAAATGGCACGACGGCGAACCCGTCACCTCCGCCGACTGCGTCGCCTCGCTCACCCGCTGGATGCCCAAGGACCCGCTCGGCCGCATGCTCAAGGCCGCCACCGCCAGCCTCACGGCCACCGACCCGCGCAGCTTCCGCCTGGTGCTCAGCGAGCCGTTCCCCATGCTGCTCCAGGTGCTCGGCAAGCCCAACGCCCCGCTCCCGGTCATCCTGCCCGCCAAGGTCATCGCCGCGGCCGGCGACGGCCGCGTAACCACGGCCAATGGCTCCGGCCCGTTCCGCTTCCGCCCCGACCTGTGGAAGACCGGCGCCTCGATGATCCTGGAGCGCAACCCCGACTACGTGCCCCGCGACGAGCCCGCCGACTTCCTCGCCGGCGGCAAGCACGTCAAGATCGAACAGCTCGACCTGCGCGTCATGCCCGACGCCAACACCGGCTCAAACGCGCTCATCGCCGGCGAGATCGACTACATGCAGTTCCTGCCATTCGACACGCTGGAGCTGCTGGAGAAGGCCAAGGGCCTCAAGCTGTTCGGCGCCATGGGCATCCACATGTACCAGGGCAATTTCCGCCTCAACCACGCCGCACCCCCCTTCGACAACCCGAAGGTGCGCCAGGTGATGTGGAAGCTGGTCGACCAGGCCTCGATCCTGGAGGCAATCGGCATCCCCGAGAAATACCGCCTCAACCGCTGCAACTCCTTCTGGATGTGCGACACGCCCTATTCCACCGATGTCGGCGCCGACGTGGCCCGCTTCGACGTCGCCGCCGCCCGCGCCGAGCTGGCCGCCAGCGGCTACAAGGGCGAGCCCGTCATCGTCATGGACATCGCCGGCTCCATCGCCGAAACCGCGTCCCAGGTGCTGCAGCAATCCATGAAGCAGGCCGGCTTCAACGTGCAGGCCCAGCGGATGGACTGGGGCACCGTGCTCGCCCGCCGCGCCAAGAAGGAAGGCTGGTCGATGTTCCCGGTCTATTCCAACGGCACGGACATGCTGAATCCGCTGACCCACTTCTATGTCGCCTCCACCTGCGCCGACTATCCGGGCTGGTCGTGCGACCCGCGCATCCCCGTGTTGCTGAAGCAGTTCACCAAGGCCGAAGGGCTGGAGGCCCAGCGCAAGCTGGCCGCCGAGATCCAGAAGCTCAGCTACGAGCTGACCCCCTCGGTCATGTGGGGCCAGTTCACCCGCCCCGCCGGCTACCGCACCACGCTGCGAAACTTCATCGAATTGTTCGTACCCGATGTTCTGGCAGGTCGAGAAGGCCTGAAACCGGGACAGTCAACCGGCATTCCGCGGCGGGGGTGGGTTGCCCTTGCCGCGGCCTCCCGGCACACTGGGGCATCGAACGGCGCCGGCTGGCCGGTCCGGCAGGCTTCCGCGAGGCGCGGGATGCCTCGCTGAGGCCCTGGGGCTGCGCGCAACGAGGGAGCAAACATGCCCAGTCTCAACTACGTCGCACCCACTTCGGTGAATGACGCCGTGAAGATCCTGGCCGATGCCAGCGGTCCCACGCGGGTCATGTCCGGCGGCACCGACCTGCTGGTGCAGCTGCGCACCGGCCGGCTGAAGCCGGAACTTATCGTCGACACCAAGAAGATCCCCGGGATCATCGGCATCAGCGGCAGCGCCGCCGAGGGCTTCACCATCGGGGCCGCCACCTCCGGCGCCCTGCTCGGCGAGCACGCGGCGCTGAAGGCCGCCTATCCCGGCGTGGTCGAGGCCGCGAACCTCATCGGCTCCACCCAGGTCCAGGGCCGCGCCTCGCTGGCCGGTAACCTCTGCAACGCCTCGCCGGCCGCCGACTCGGTCCCCGCCGTCATCGCCGCCGGCGGCACCGTCACCATCGCCGGGCCGTCCGGCACCCGCACCGCCCCGGTCGAGAACATCGTCACCGGCCCCGGCCGCACCTCGCTCGCCAAGGGTGAGTTCATCGTCTCTTTCCACCTGCCCCCCTTGAAGGGCCGCACCGCCGACGCCTATCTGCGCTTCATCCCGCGCACCGAGATGGACATCGCCGTGGTCGGCTGCGCCGTCAGCGTCACGCTCGACGCCTCCGGCACCATCACGGCCGCCAAGATCTCGCTCGGCGCGGTGGCTCCCACGCAGGTCGCGGTCGACCCCGCCTGCATCATCGGCAGCAAGCTCGACGACGCCGCCCTGGCGCGGCTGGACGCGGCGGCACGGGCAAAATGCAACCCCATCGACGACAAGCGCGGCACCATCGATTTCCGCGTCAAGGTAGCGGGCGTTCTCGCCCGGCGAGCGGCCGCGATCGCCGTTGAACGCGCGGGAGGGCGCTAATGAGCAAAGTTCACGTCACCACCACCATCAACGGCGAGCCCGACCGAGTTCCTGTGCGAGGCGCAGGAAACCCTGCTGGACACGCTGCGCAACACCCTGAACCTGACCGGCAGCAAGGAAGGCTGCGGCTCCGGCGACTGCGGCGCGTGCAGCGTGCTGGTCGACGGCCGCCTGGTCTGCTCGTGCCTGATGCTCGCCGCCGAGGCCGGCGGGCACGAGATCACCACCATCGAGGGCATCGCCACCGGCGAGAAACTGCACCCGCTGCAGCAGAAGTTCCTGGAGAACGCCGCCCTGCAATGCGGCTTCTGCACCCCGGGCTTCATCGTCGCCGCCAAGGCCCTGCTCGACACGAACCCCGACCCGTCGGAAACCGAAATCCGCTACTGGCTGGCCGGGAACCTGTGCCGCTGCACGGGGTATGACAAGATCGTCCGCGCGGTGCAGGACGCCGCAGCAGAAATGCGAGGGGGCTGAACCATGACGTTCATCGGCAACAAGAGCGATCTGCGCGTCGTCGGCACCCGCCCGGTGCGCCCCGACGGCGTCGAAAAGGTGACCGGCCGGGCCACCTTCGGCGCCGACTACAACATGGCCGGCCAGATCGTCGGCAAGGTGCTGCGCAGCCCGCACGCCCATGCCCGCATCATCTCGATCGACGCCAGCCGCGCCCTGGCCCTGCCCGGCGTGAAGGCGGTCATCAGCGCCGAGGACCTGCCCAACATCGCCTCCGAGGAAGCCTTCGTCGGCGAGGGGCCGATGAACTTCCGCGACCTGAGCCTGAACTGCATGGCCCGCGGCAAGGCGCTGTATGAAGGCCACGCGGTGGCCGCCGTCGCCGCCACCTCCGAATCCATCGCCAACCAGGCCCTCGACCTCATCGACGTGAAATACGAGGTCCTGCCGCACGTGATCGACGTGGAGGAGGCCATGGCCCCCGGCGCGCCGATCCTGCACGACGACCTGTTCACCGCCGGCGTCACCCCCAAGCCCACCAAGCCGAGCAACGTCGCCAAACGCGTCGCCTTCACCATCGGCGACGTGGCCGCCGGCTTCAAGCAGGCCGACGTCATCGTCGAGCAGCGCTACACCACCGCCCCCGTCCACCAGGCCTATATCGAGCCGCATGCCTGCGTGGCCGCCTGGAACAGCGACAACCAGGTCACCATCATCGCCAGCAGCCAGGGTCATTTCATGATCCGCTCCTACGTGGCGAAGCTGCTGGGCATCGACATTTCCAACATCCGCGTCGTCGCGGCCGAGATCGGCGGCGGCTTCGGCGGCAAGACCCTCGTCTACTTGGAGCCGCTGGCTGTCGCGCTGTCCAAGAAGGCCGGCCGTCCGGTCAAGATGGTCATGACCCGCGAGGACGTGTTCCGCGCCACCGGCCCCACCTCCGGCGCCGCCATCGAAGTCAAGATCGGCGCCACCAAGGACGGCATGATCACCGCCGCCCAGGCGGTGATGAAGTACCAGGCCGGCGCCTTCCCGGGCTCGCCCATCAACCCCGGCCTGATGTGCGCCTTCGCGATGTATGACCTCGCGAACGTC
Organism: uncultured Alphaproteobacteria bacterium; assembly: GCA_963779875.1. Taxonomy (GTDB): domain Bacteria; phylum Pseudomonadota; class Alphaproteobacteria; order Acetobacterales; family Acetobacteraceae; genus CAMDGX01. Next base: position 388,611 of record CAWAAI010000002.1, read on the forward strand.
GACCTGCTCGGCTACGACGTGGTCAGCAACCGCCCGAAGGTCGCCGCCTACCGCGCCCCCGGCGCCCCCATCTCCTCCTTCGCGGCCGAAAGCGCCATCGACGACCTGGCCCGCGAACTGAACATGGACCCGATCGAGCTGCGCCAGAAGAACGCCGCCAAGCAGGGCAGCAAGACCGCCTATGGCGTCACCCACGGCGTCATCGGCTACGAGGAAGTCCTCGCCGCCGCCAAGGCCCACCCGCACTGGACCGCGCCCCTCGGCAAGAACCAGGGCCGCGGCGTCGCCACCGGCTTCTGGTTCAACATCGGCGGCGAAAGCACCGGCGCGGTGTTCGTCAACGAGGACGGCACCGTCAACGTGGTGTCCGGCTCGCCCGACATCGGCGGCTCGCGCGCCTCCATGGCCATGATGGCCGCCGAGGTGCTCGGCATCCCCTACGACCGCGTCCGCGCCGTCATCCCCGACACCTCCAGCGTCGGCTTCACCCACGTCACCGGCGGCAGCCGCGTCACCTACGCCACCGGCATGGCCGTCACCCAGGCCGCCCAGGCCGTGGTGGAGGACCTGAAGAAGCGCGCCGCCATGATCTGGGACATCAGCCCGGAAGCGGTGGAATGGAAAGACGGCGAAGCCGTGCCGGCCGGCGCCAACGCCGGCGGGTTCGACCCGCTGCCGCTGGCCGCCATCGCGCTGAAGGCCGCCAAGACCGGCGGTCCCATCGGCAGCGAAATCTCGGTGAACGCCCAGGGCGCGGGCCCCGGCTTCGGTGCGCATATCTGCGACATCGAAATCGACCCCGAGACCGGCCACTCCACCATCACCCGCTACACCGCGGTGCAGGATGTCGGCCGGGCCATCCATCCGGCCTATGTCGAAGGGCAGATCCAGGGCGGCGCCGTACAGGGCATCGGCTGGGCGCTGAACGAGGAATACGTCTACAACAGCAAGGGCCTGATGGATAACGCCGGCTTCCTCGACTACCGCATCCCCGTCGCCTCCGACCTGCCGATGATCGAGGCGGTGATGGTGGAAGTGCCGAACACCCGCCACCCGTTCGGCGTGCGCGGCGTCGGCGAAGTGCCGATCGTGCCGCCGATGGCTGCCGTCGGCAACGCCATCCGCTCCGCCATCGGCATCCGCATGGAGCATCTGCCGATGTCGCCCCCGCGCATCCGCGCGGCACTCGACGCGGCCGCCATGCCCAAGGCCGCCGAGTAGCCCCTGCGAAGCTAAGGAGTTTCGCAAGCGTGCCGAAGGTCGTCATCTCCGGCTCCTCCTGCCGCGACTTCACAGGCGGACAGACGGAGTTCGAGGTGACGGCCGACACCTTCCGCCGGCTCATCCACGAGCTGGAAGCCCGCTTCCCCGGACTGGGCGCCCATGTCGAGGAGTTCATGGCCGTCGCCATCGACGGCGTGATCTTCCAAGACGCCTACAGCGCCCAGTTGAAGCCCGACAGCGAGATCGTCCTTATCCCGAAGATCGGGGCAGGGTAGCGTAAGGAAGCCCTTCTTTTTCTGAAGAAAAAGAAGCAAAAAGACTTTTCCATTTGGGCCATGCCTCGCCGTTGCGCCCACTGCAGATGGTCAAAAAAGTTTTTGGTTCTTTTTTCAAAAAAGAACACTCTCCCCGTCATCCTTTCTCCGCCGACAGCGCCGGACCGCGACTGATGCCCGACCACCTCGACGATGTCCCGGCGCAACGGCGCGAAGCTACTCGGACAGCCAAAGCGACCGGTACCGCAGAGTGGCGAATTGCCGTTGAATCCAGAGGGGCGCGATAAGCATGCCAACGCTTGCTGGCCAACGCGCTCAGTTCACCTGGGCGTTGAACCAATACAACCTCGCCGAGAGTGTAGAGCGGCAGGAGTTTTTTGCTAAGCGCATGGCTAAATACGTCGCAACAGCGCCAGCAAACGGATTCTCAGTTGCGCAAATAACACAAGAACAGCCCTATCCCGTTTCAGAGGTAGAGAAATATCTACAAGAGGTCTCTTCTGATGCCGGTCCGGAGATCAGCGAAACCCAGGCTCTCCATGCAATTGAAGAGGCAGTAGATACGTCAGACGTGCTTCGTGTAGGTGATGGGCAAGGTATCGTTTACGCATATGGCTATCGGTGTGCACCGGATCGCTTGAAGGTGGGTCTCACGACCGGCGATTCCGTTCCGCGGATCATTGCCCAGATCGGCACGAGTACTCCGGATAGGCCTGTTCTCTTCCTCGAAATTCGGACGCACGATTGCGCGCCGCTGGAACGGGCGGTTCACGCGATCTTGGAGTACCGTGGTGCAAAGGTCGTTGGAGGCGGCAAGGAATGGTTCAGGACCACTCGCGCCGAGATCATTGCCATCTACCGTTCAATCGTCGAACGTCCTTCTGTGGATTCGAACTGAGCGACCAAGGCTTTTGATTTTTTTTCATGCGACGAACTCTTTTCGTTTCTCCTGAGGATCCGTGATGACAATCAACCCCACCACCGATCGCGTCGTCATCACCGGCGCCGCCGGCGCCATCGGCACCACCCTGCGCCGCGGCCTCGCCAAGCGCTTCCCCAACCTCCTCCTCACCGACCGCCACAAGCCCGCCGACGCGCCGGATCACGAGAACTGGGCCATCGCCGACGTCGCAGACCGCGCCGCCATGGCCGACCTCATGCAGGGCGCCCAGGGCCTCATTCACCTCGCCGGCGCCGCCGGCACCGACCTCGAAACCCTCTGGCGCACCAACGGCCTTGGCATGTTCGAGGTGTTCGAGGCCGCCCGCCACGCAGGCACCAAGCGCATCGTCTACGCCAGTTCCAACCACGCCCACGGCATGTATCCGATCGATGTGGAAGTCGCCCCCTCCATGCCCGCCCGCCCCGACGGACATTACGGCGCGCTCAAGGCCTACGGCGAACTCATCCTCAAAAGCTTCCACGACAAGTATGGCATCACCTCGGTCAGCCTGCGCATCGGCACCTATCGCGACCTGCCGATCGACCAGCGTTCCCTCGCCACGTGGCTCTCCCCGGCGGATATGACCCGCCTGGCGGAAGCGAGCCTCTTGCACCCCGACCCCGGTGCCCTGGTGGTCAACGGCTACTCAAACAACACCCGCCTCAAGGCCTCGCGCGAAGGCTGGGACTTCCTCGGCTACGCCCCCCAGGACAACGCCGAAACCCACCGCGACATGCTCCGCGCCAAGGGCATCGACGTGGACTCCCCCGACCGCAACGTCTGGGAACACGCCCATCATGGCGGCAGCTTCGCGACGGCCCCGGAGCTTCCCACAAAAATCGATTGAAGCGACGTCGCACGTTAGATATATTGTCATTAATGATAGCGCTACCCACCCCTCCTCTGACCCAGCACGTCGCCGACCTTGCCGCCGCCATCCGTGCCGAGGCCGACAATCACGCCGCCCAGGCCGGGGTTGTGGCGGCCCTGCACGTGCTCATCCTCGCCGCCCTGGCCCGCCTGTTCGACCGTCTGGAGCAGATGATCGAACTCTGGCGCTCCGGCCTGCTTCCCCCTCCCGGCCACGCCGTCTCCCGACCGCCCCGCACGCGCCAGCCCCGTCCCACTGCCGGCGAGCCAGGCGCGCGCCCGCTTTCCCACCCGGGAACCGGTTCGCCGAGCCGCATCGACAGCCGAACTCCCGCGCCCATTCCCGCCACAACCCCGCGCCGCATCCTGCCGCCGGCAGCGGCGCAATGCGCGGGCCGCGTCGATACGGCGCCACGCCGAGCCCCCTCACCGCGCCCGTGCCCCGACACCAGGGTCCGAATTTTCACACGCGCCTTGCCAGCGAGCGCCTATTTGCGCTCAATTTGTTCCGAATCCATTCCATTCCGGAATATTTGAAAACCCACTCCGTTCTACCGGACCTTTCCGTCCCCGGCACACGTCCATTGTCACTGGCCCTGCGCCCGGCCCTGGCTTAACCTCCCCTTGTCCAAGCCTGCGAATGCCTGCCGACCAAGAAGAAACCGAAAAGGGGACGAAATGTCGCAGTCCGTTTCCTGGGCCCGCAGCGAGGTCCAGCCCGCCGGAATCCCATTGCAACTGGCCCGCGCCGGCAAGGGCCGCCCGGTCCTGGTGCTGCACCACGACATCGGCACGCCGGATTCGCTGCCGTTCTACGACGCGCTGGCCAGAAGCTACCAGGTCCTGCTGCCCTTCCATCCCGGCTTCGGCGTCTCGCCCCGCCAGGACTGGCTGCGCCACCCCCGCGACCTCGCCGTCACCTACCAGGCCCTGCTGGCCGATCTCGGGGCCGAGGCCCCGGCGATCATCGGCCTCGGCTTCGGCGGCTGGATCGCCGCCGAAATGGCCACCATGGCCCCCGCCGCCCTGCACCGCCTGGTGCTGGTCGGCCCAATGGGCATCAAGCCACCATCCGGCGACATCATGGACCAAGCCCTGGTCAACTACATCGAATATGCCCGCGCCGGCTTCCACGACCAGAAGGCGTTCGACGCCGTCTACGGCGCCGAACCCAGCGTCGACCAGCTGGAGCAATGGGATATCTGCCGCGAGATGTGCTTCCGCATCGCCTGGAAGCCCTACATGTACAGCCAATCGCTGCCCCACCTGCTCGGGGCCGTCCGCGCCCCCGCCCTGGTGGTCGCCGGTGCCGAGGACCGCGTGGTGCCGCCCAGCGCCGCCGAGGCCTATGCCCAGCGCCTGCGGGACGCGAAGCTCGAAACCATCCCCGGCTGCGGCCACTGCGTGGACATGGAACAGCCCGAGCGCCTCACTCGCCTCGTCACCGACTTCATCGGCTGAAGCATAAGGAGGAAAACGCCATGCACATGATGTATTTCACCGAGCAGCCGATGTCGGCCTACTCGGCCCAGGAAGGCCTGAAGTTCGGTGCCACCGCACTGATGTTCTCCAACAGCCATTTCGACCCCAAGGAGGGCGCGCGGCTCTACAACCAATACCTCGAAGACTACGTCTACGCCGAGGAAATGGGCGTGGACGGCATCATGCTGAACGAGCACCACAACGCCCCGTTCTGCATGCAGGCCAAGACCAACGTCTTCGCCTCCATCCTCGCCGCCGTCACCAAGCGCGTGAAGATCGTCATCCTCGGCAACCCGCTGCCGCTGTCGGAGAACCCGGTGCGCCTGGCCGAGGAATTGGCCATGATCGACATGATCAGCAACGGCCGCCTCGTTTCCGGCTTCGTGCGCGGCGGCGGCCAGGAGCAGTTGGCCACCGGCGTGAACCCCGCCTTCAATCGCGAACGCTTCGAGGAGGCGCACGAGCTGATCGTCCGCGCCTGGACCCAGCCCGGCCCGTTCCGCTTCGAGGGCACGCATTACCAGCACCGCGTGGTCAACCCCTGGACGGTGCCGCTGCAGAAACCCTATCCGCGCGTCTGGATCCCCGGCGTGCTGAGCCGCGAGACCGTCATCTGGGCGGCGAAACAACGCTACCCCTATATCTGCCTCAACACCTCGGTGGACGCGACCAAGCAGATCTGGGCCACCTACGACGCCGCCGCCGCCGAGGTCGGCTACACCCCCGGCCCCGAGAACCGCGGCTACCTCATCCGCGTGCACGTCTCCGACACCGAGGAGAAGGCGCTGAAGAACGCCCGCCAGTTCATGTGGATGCAAGGCGAGTTCACCGGTCTCGCCCATCCTGTGTGGTCGTCGCCCTCGGGCTATTTCTCGCCCAGCCAGCGCCGCAACTTCGTCCAGTTCGCCACCGGCCGCGCCAAGTCGCCGCGCGGCAACCCCACCTTCGAGGACCAGCTCGAAAGCACCATGATCATCGCCGGCACGCCGGACCAGGTGATCCCGAAGCTGAAGCACATCATGGCCGAGACGCGCCCGGGCATCATGGCCTTCTGGGGCAACGACGGAAACGTCAGCCCCGAAGACACCCGCACCTGCATCCGCCTGCTGGGCCAGGAGGTGATGCCGGCGCTGCGGGAATATGGCAATGAACTGGGCCTGAACTCGCCGTTCGAGGCCGACGCCCCCGTCAGCCTCGCCTACTCGAAAGACCTGCGGCCCGTGGCCGCATCAGCCGCGGAGTAAGCCCATGCCCTTCTCGCCCGCCATCGTGCCGCTCGACCCCGCGCTGTTCGCCGACAGCGCGATCTCGCCGGAGACGAAAGCCTTCAACGAGATGCTCGTGAAGCTGATGACGCCGCTGTCGGACTGGTGGGTGGTCGGCGCCGAGCAGACCCGGGCGGCACGGCGGCGTGGCGAGGGACCGTTCCCGCTGCCCGTCGCCTCGCCACGGGCGCAAACCTGGGAGATCGACGGCCCAGGCGGCAAGATCCCGCTGCGGGTGATCGCCCCCGACAAGCCCACCGGCGTCTACCTGCACATCCACGGCGGCGGCTGGGTGCTCGGCGCGGCCGACCAGCAGGACCCGATGCTGGAGCGCATCGCCACCTCCACCGGCATGGCCTGCGTCAGCGTCGAATACCGCCTCGCCCCGGAGCATCCCTATCCCGCCGGCCCGGATGACTGCGAAGCGGCGGCCCTATGGCTGGTGCGCAATGCCCGCGAAAAATTCGGCACGGACAAGCTGACCATCGGCGGCGAGTCGGCCGGCGGGCACCTGTCGGCGGTGACCCTGTTGCGCATGCGCGACAAGCACGGCTATGCCGGGTTCCGCGGCGCCAATTTGGTGTTCGGCGCCTTCGACCTGGCGATGACGCCGAGCCAGAAGGCGTTCGGCAACGAGCGGCTGGTGCTGCGAACGCTCGATATCGAGAAGTTCTGCGAAGGCTTCCTGCCCGGCGTGAACGATCGCCGCGTGCCCGACATCTCGCCGCTCTATGCCGATCTGAAAGGCATTTGCCCAGCGCTGTTCACCATCGGCACCAAGGACGCTCTGATCGACGATTCGCTGTTCATGTGGGGCCGCTGGTCGCGGGCCGGCAACATCGCCGAACTCGCCGTGCATCCTGGCGGCGCGCACGGTTTCACCGCCTTCCCACTCGCCGTCTCGCGCGCGGCGAACGCCACCATCGATGCCTTCCTGGCACGGGCCATCGCCTGATGGCGCTGCACCCGGACATGGCCATCCTGACCAAGGCGCAGAAGGGCGCCTATGGCGGCCGGACGGTCCGGGAACAGCGGGCGGCATGGCGCCGCTACACCGCCTCGATCGCCGAGAAGCCGCCGGCCGGGATGCGGGTGGACGACCGGGTGCTGGCGATGTCCGCCCACGACGTGCCGGTGCGGGTGTATCGCCACGCCCAGGCGACCGGGCTGGATGCCTGCGTGATCTACATGCATGGCGGCGGCTTCATGAAGGGCGACCTGGACAGTTCCGACCCGATCGCCTGGGGCTTCTGCGCCGAGACCGGGGCGACGGTGGTGAGCGTGGACTATCGCCTCACTCCCGAGCATCCGCATCCCGCCGCCTTCGACGACTGCCTCGGCGTGCTGCGCCACGTCGCCGCCGAGCCCGGGGCGTTCGGCATCGACCCGGCACGGATCGCGGTGGTGGGCGACAGTGCCGGCGGGCATCTGGCCGTGGCATTGTGCCTGGCGGCGCGCGAGCGCATCGCGCCACCGATCGCGGCCCAGGCAGTGATCTACACGGTCACGGGCACCGATATGACGATGCCGTCCTATGTGGAGAACGCCTCCGGCTATGGACTGACCACGGCGGCGTGCCACGAATACTACCGGATGCTGCTGCCCGCCGGCGATGCCCCGCCCTATGCCCGCCCTGCACTGGCGGCCGACTACCGCGGCTTGCCGCCGGCCTTCGTGCATTCCGCCGAGTTCGACCCGGTGCGCGACGACGGAAGGCTCTACGCCTCCCGCCTGGCACTCGACGGAGTGGACGTGACGTATCGCGAAGCACGCGGAATGATCCACGGCTTCATGCGTGCCCGCTTCAAGGGCGCCGGCGCGCGGGCGGAATATGCCGCGATCTGCGATTTCCTGCGGTCACGACTATGACCGAACCAGATCTTCACCCGCGGCAACGACACCATCGCTCACTGCTGCGAGGCGTGGGCGACTCCGATCACGTCGCGTAGTCGTCGCCTTCCTTGTCCAGGATGCGGCGCCACGAATCGAGGTGCATGCGCGCATCCACCTTCTCGCTCCACGCCCCGTTGTGGCGGCGGCGCAACCGGTCGGGCAGGCGTCGGATCGGCTGGCCGCTGGACATGGCGGTGATCTGGTACATCGCCGTGCGCTCGGCTTGGTGAAGTTCGTCGAAGGCGTCGTGCACCGTGGGGCCGACCACGGTCACGCCGTGGCTCGCCATGATCATGATGGTTTTGTCGCCCATCAGCCTGGCGATGCGGTCGCCCTCGCTGTTGTCGCCCACCGGCTCGTCGCCCTCCAGGTCTATGACGATGCGGTCGTTGAGCAGCAGCGAATTGTGGTGCGCCGGGATCATCTGCGGATTGGCGAGCATGGAGATGGCGGTCAGGTATTGCGGATGCACATGCATCACGCAGGTCGCCGCCGGGTTCTGCAGGTGGATGCGCGCATGGATATGGAACGCCACCTTGCGCAACTCGCCGGTGCCGCGCACCACCTTGCCGTCCAGGTCGCACACGATCAGCGACGAGGCGGTGAGTTCCTCGAAGCGCATGCCGCGCGGGTTGATCAGGAACAGCGGCGCCTCGCCCGGTAGCATCAGCGAGTTGTGGTTGCCGATCTGCTCGTTCCAGCCGAGGCGGGCGGAAATGCGGAATACCGCGGCCATGTCGCAGCGGAGTTTCCACTCCTCGGCTTCGGCCTCGCTGTTGCTCAGGTTCTTGATCACGGCGGACATGTCGGTGGCTCCCTTGGCGGCTGGAGATCAGGTGGCGTAGTCGCTGCCCTCGCGGTCGAGGATGCGGCGCCAGGAATTGAGATGCATGCGGGCGTCGATCTTGTCGCCCCAGGCGCCATGATAGTGGCGGCGCGACTCCTCGGGCAGGCGGCGCAGGCGCTTGCCGGTGGCCAGCGCGGTCATGTGGTACATCATCGTGCGTTCGGCCTGGTGCAATTCGTCGAAGGCGCTGGCGATGTCCGGCCCGATCACCGTCACGCCATGGCTGCCCATCACCAGGATCGACTTGTCGCCGAGGGCCGCGGCCAGCCGGTCGCCTTCCTCGGCCGAACCGGCGCCGGCGCGGGCGCCCAGATCGAACGCTGTGCGGTCGTTCAGGATCAGGTCGTTGAAATGCGACAGCGTGATCTCCGGCTCGTCGAGCAGCGCCAGCGCCGTCAGGTATTGCGGATGCACATGCAGCACGCAGGTCGCCGCCGGATTCCGCACATGAATGCGGGCATGGATGAAGAACGCGACCTTCCGCAACTCGCCCGTCCCGCGCAACACGTTTCCCTCGAGGTCGCAGACGATCAGCGACGAGGCGGTCAGTTCCTCGAACCGGTAGCCGCGCGGGTTGATCAGGAAGGTCGGCTTGTCGTCCGCATGCGCCTGCGGAAGCATGATCGAGTTGTGGTTGCCGATCTGCTCGTTCCAGCCCAGCCGTGCGCAAACCCGGAACACCGCGGCCATGTCGACGCGCAGCGCCCACTCGGCTTCCTCGGCCGCCGTGGAGGACAGCGACTTCACGATCGCGGACATGGCAGCCTCCTGCATGGAACCCCATACATCGTGCGCCACGACAAGGTTCTTGCCAAGCGTCGGGGTTGGCCGCAGCATTCCTTCCGCTCGCTGTCGCAGCGTCGCCAAGAGGGGAAAAAAGACATGATCCGGCGCCGGACGTTAAATGCCAGCCTGCTCGCCAGCGCGGCCCTCGCTGGCCCCCTGGCCCGCCCCGTCATCGCCCAGAAGCGCGGCGGCGAGGTGGTCACCGCCCAGGCCTCGCCGCCCCCCACCGTCGACGCACAGACCTCCTCGGCCGCCGCCAGCCGCAACATCTCGCTGCACGTGCACGAGACGCTGTTCGCCCGCGACGAGAAGGCCAACCCGGTGCCCGACCTCGCCGAGGGCGTGGACATCTCCGCCGACGGCCTGACCTACCGTTTCCCGCTGCGCAGCGGCGTGAACTTCCACAACGGCAAGGTGATGACCTCGGCCGACGTGAAGGCCAGCCTGCTGCGCTACGGCCAGATGGGCATGTCGAAGTTCATCATGAACCCGGTGGAAGCGATCGAAACGCCGGATTCCAAGACGGTCGTGCTGAAGCTCAAGAACGTCTATCCCGGCTTCATCGAGGGCCTGTCCTCGCCGCGCGCGCCCTGCGCGATCATGCCGGAGGAGGAATGCGCCAAGCCCGCCGGCCAGGGCGGGCGCATTGGCACCGGTCCGTTCACCATGGGCGAGTTCCGCAGCGACAGCCACATCATGCTGCATCGCTTCGACAAGTATTCGCCCAACATGAACTACAAGGAGCGCGACGGTTTCGCCGGCCGCAAGACCGCGTATTTCGACAGCATCCGCATGCGCTTCATGCCCGAGGGCGGCGCGCGCACCGCCGGGCTGCAGACCGGCGAGATCCACGTGATCGAGGCGCTCGACGCCCCGGTGGCGAAAAGGCTTGAGAGCGACAAGAACATCAAGTCGTACACCATGATGCCCTGGGCGTACCAGACGCTCATCATCAACACCGCCCAGGGGCTGACGGCGAACCTCGCCTTCCGCCGCGCCATCCAGTACGCGCTCGACCTCGAGGAGATCATGGCGATCTCCTCCTCCGGCCTCTACCGCATGCAGCCCTCCTGGCAGCACCCCGGCACGGCCCACTATCCCGGCGTGGAAGGGCTCGCCAAATACCTCAAGCAGGACCAGGCGCGGGCCAAGGAATACCTCAAGGAAGCCGGCTACAAGGGGGAGGAATTCCCCATGATGGCCGACAACACCAACCGCCCGCACATCGACACCGCCACCGTGGTCAGCGAGCAGCTTCGCGCCATCGGCGTGAACGTGAAGCTCACCGTCACCGACTGGCCCACCATCTTCACCGCCCGCCTCAAGCCCGAGGGCTGGGGCATGTGGCCGCTGCTGATGGGTATTGAGCCCTATGAAGGCCCCTACGGCGTGGTCGGCTTCTTCGCCGGCGAGCGCCCGGCGATGATGAAGAAGGATCCGGTCATCGAGCAGGCGCAGCAGAAGCTCACCACCAGCCTCAAGCTGGAGGACCGCATCGCCGCGGTGAAGATGTTCCAGGACCGCATGTACGACCAGGCGCTGTCGCTGAAGGTCGGCGACACCGGCTGGATTCAGGCCACCCGCGCCAACGTGGTGAACTTCGCCCCCTACCGCATCCCGCGCATGTGGGACGTGTGGTTCGCCTGATCCGGCGTGACGCGAAAGCCGGCGGCGGGGGCGTTGTGACTTGCTCCGCCTGATCATCGTCCGCCTCGCCGCCGCCGTGCCGGTGCTGTTCGTCGTCTCGTTGCTCAGCTTCGGGCTCACCCTGCTGGTGCCCGGCGACATCGCCGCCGAGATGGCCGGCCAGTCCGCCTCGCGCGAGGAGGTCGAGCAGCTGCGCACCCAGCTCGGCCTCAACCGCCCGCCACTGGAGCGCATGGCCAGCTACTATGCCGGACTCGCCCGGGGCGATCTCGGGCGTTCGATCCTGCTCAACCAGGGCGTCGGCCCGGCGATCCTGGAGCGGCTGTCGGTGACGTTGTCGCTGACCGGCCTCGGGCTCGGCGTGGCCGCCCTCATCGGCATTCCGCTCGGCCTGCTCGCCGCGGCCAAGGCCCATCGCTGGCAGGACCAGGCGGCGATGGGCGTGTCGCTGGTCGGCCTGTCGCTGCCGGATTTCTGGCTTGGCCTGCTGCTTATCTGGGTCCTGGCGGTCAAGCTCCAATGGCTGCCCAGCGGCGGCTGGGTGCCGTTCGGCGACGATCCCCTCGGCTGGCTGCGCGCAATTGCCATGCCGGCCGGCGTGCTGGCGCTGAACCAGATGGGCCCGCTGGCGCGCATGACGCGCTCCGCCGCGCTGGAGGTTTCCAACAGCGACTTCATCCGCACCGCCCGCGCCAAGGGCCTGGCCGAACCGCGCGTGTTCGCCCGCCATGTGCTGGCCGCCGCCGCCGTGCCGATCCTGACGGTCGCCGGCATCAGCTTCGGCCTCGCCCTCGGCGGCGCGCTGGTGATCGAGCAGGTGTTCTCCCTGCCCGGCGTTGGCCGGCTGGTGATCGGCGCGGTGCTGCGGCGCGACTGGCCGGTGATCCAGGGCGGGCTGCTGCTGACCGCCTTCGTCTTCGTCGCGGTGAACCTCGCCGTGGACCTGCTGTATTTCTGGGTCGATCCCCGGCTGCGCGAGGCGCGGTGAAGATCCCCGCGATCCTCAAGCGCCGCTCCTTCCTGGTCGGGCTGCTGCTGGTCGGCACCGTCGCCGTGGCCTCGGGGCTGGCCGACGTGCTGGCGCCGTTCGACCCGGTGAAGAACAATTATCGCTACCGGCTGGGCGAGCCGAACGACCTGTATCTGCTGGGCACCGACCGTTTCGGCCGCGACGTGCTCAGCCGCATGCTGTTCGGCGCCCGCGTCAGCCTGCGCATCGGCGTGATGGTGGCGCTCGCCTCCGCCCTGGCCGGCGGACTGGTCGGGCTGGTGGCCGGCTGGTGGCCGAAGGTGGATGCCTGGCTGATGCGGGTGATGGACGGGCTGATGGCCTTCCCCGGCATCCTGCTGGCGATCGCACTCGCCGTCACCCTCGGCCCGTCGGAGATGACGGCGGTGATCGCCCTGACCGTTGCCTACGCCCCGCGCACCGCGCGGGTGATGCGCGGCGCCGTGCTGGTGGCCCGCGCGCAGGACTATGTTGAGGCCGCCCGTGCGGTGGGTGCGCGCACCGGGCGCATCCTGCGGCTGCATGTCATCCCCGCCTGCATGGCGCCGCTGATGGTGCAGCAGACCTACATCTTCGCCGTCGCCATCCTGGCCGAGGCGGTGCTCAGCTTCGTGGGCGTCGGCCCGCCGCCGCCGCGGCCCACCCTGGGCGCGATCATCGCCGACGGGCGCGACAACATGGTGGAAGCGCCGTGGATCGCGCTGTCGCCCGGCGTGGTCATCGCCATGCTGGTGCTGGGGCTGAACCTGCTGGGCGACGGGCTGCGCGACGCGCTGGACCCGCGCATGCGCAACACCGTGCGCTGAGCAGATCCGGGCCGCCGCGCCAGCCCGCCGTGCCTCACACCACCGGCGAGGCGCCGCCGTCCACGTTGGTGGCCGTGCCGGTGATGTAGCTGCCGGCGTCCGAAGCCAGGAAGCAGGCGAGAGCCGCGAACTCCTCCGCCCGGCCCATGCGGCCCAACGGGATCGGCGCCCCGGTGCGCGCGATGTGCTCCTCCAGCGTGATGTTCTGGCCCCTGGCCACCAGGGCGGCATGGCCGCGGGCGATCTGGTCGGTGATGATCAGGCCCACGAGCATGGCGTTCACCAGGATGCCGTGCGGCGCGCCCTCGCCGGCCAGCACCTTGGTCAGCGCCATGCCGGCGGCGCGGGTGACGTGGGTGGGCGCGCCATTGGCCTTGGGTGCCTTGGCGCCGGTGTTGAGCACGTTGATTACGCGGCCCCAGCGGCGTTCCTTCATCTGCGGCCACGCCAGGCGGGTAAGGCGGATGGCGGCGAACAGCTTGAGGTCGATGTCCTGCTGCCAGATTTCGTCGGTGATGCTCTCGAACGGGCCGGTGCGCGACTGGCCGGCATTGTTCACCACGATGTCGACGCGGCCGAGCTCGGCCATCACCTGGTCGTAGCCGGCCTTGACCGACGCCGCGTCGGCCACGTCGCAGGACACGGCGGCCACGCGGCCGCTGCCCACGCCGGCCAGGCTTGCCTTGGCCTCGTCCAGCGGCCCCTGGCTGCGTGCCAGCAGCGCCACGCCGTCGGCGCCGGATTCGAGGAAGCGCCGGGCCATGGCGAGGCCCAGGCCCTTGGAGCCGCCGGTGATCACCGCCGTGCGGCCGGCCATGGAAATCTGCATGTGCTGTCTCCTCCGTCTATCGTTGCGGGCTATTGTTGCGACCCGGTGTAGCGGCCGTCGCGCGCCAGCACCACGCCCGCCTTTATGACCAGCTTTCGCGGCGGGCGGCTGGCGACTGCCTCGGACGGCGTTTCGCAGGCCACTGCCATCAGGTCTGCCGGCATGCCCACCGCGATCCGGCGCGCCGGCAGGCCGAGGGCGGCGGCGTCGCCGCACAACGCCAGGGCGACGGCGATGTCCTCATCGGCGCGGAAACCCTGGCGCAATGCCAAGAGGAAAGCGCGTTCCAGCATGTCGCCGTTGCCGAAGGGCGACCACAAATCGCGGATGTTGTCGCTGCCGGCATGGATCACCACGCCGCGCGCGCGCAACGCCAGCACCGGCGGCACCGGCCCGGCGGAGGGCGAGGAGGTCAGGATATGCACCCCGGCGGCGGCCAGCGCGTCGGCGGTGGCGGCGAAGTCGCTTTCATCTGTCGTGCCCAGGCTGAAGGCGTGGCTGACGGTGACGCGGTGCTGCATGCCGATGGCGACGGTGCGCGCGGCGATGTCGCGCAACTGCACGTTGCCGCCGGGGTCGCGGTCGTGCAGGTGGATGTCGATGCCGCGGTCGAAGCGCTGGGCAAGGCCGAACACCACGTCGAGATGCGCCTTCGCGTCGCCGTCGATGCTGGCGGGGTCGAGGCCGCCGACGAGGTCGGCACCCTCGCGCAACGCCTCGGCCAGCAGGTCGGCGACGCCCGGCCGGGTGACGATGCCGGATTGCGGGAAGGCGACCACCTGGATGTCGGCCTGGCCCTTGAAGCTGGCGACCAGATCCATCGTGGCGTGGAAATTGTCCAGCCCGTAGGCGTCGTCCACGTCGGTGTGGGTGCGCAGCGCCGTGGTGCCGCAGGCGATCATCTGGCGCAACAGGGCCGCGCCACGCTGCTGCACCGGCGGCAGGTCGCGGCGGTGCCGGCGCTCGTTCTCAACACGGCCGCGCACGTTGGCCGCCCCGCTGTTGGGTCGCCACGGCAGCCCCCACAGCGTCTTGTCGAGATGAACATGGCCATCCACCAGCGCCGGCAGCAGCAGGGCGCCGCCAAGGTCGATGCCGCCAGTGCGGCCGGCGGCGGGGGTGATGGCTTCGATGCGGCCATGGCTGATCGCCACATCCACCGCACCGGGCGTGCCTGTTGCATCGGGCAGGCGTGCATTGGTCATGAGCATGGTGGCAGTCTGGCCTCCCCGCCGCCCCGCGCCAAGGACGTATCGATGCTCGACCTCGTGGTTCGCCAAGCCCGCATGCTGGATCGTACCGCGCCGGTCGACATCGGCGTGCGCGGCGGGCGCATCGCGGCGGTGGCGCCGCGGCTTGCCTGCGATGCGCCGGCGGTCGATGCCGGTGGACGGCTGGTGACCGGCGGGCTGGTGGAGACGCATATCCACCTCGACAAGACCTGCATCCTCGACCGCTGCCGCGCCGCCGAAGGATCGGTGGCCGAGGCGGTGCGCGAGACGGCGACGGCCAAGCGCGGCTTCACCGCCGAGGACGTGTATGCGCGCGGGCGGCGAACCCTGGAGAAATGCATCTGCGGCGGCACCACGCGGCTGCGCACGCATGTGGAGCTTGACCCGGTGATCGGCATGCGCGGCTTCGAGGGGGTGCAGGCGTTGGCGCGGGATTTCGCGTGGGCGGTGGAGATGGAGATCTGCGTGTTCCCGCAGGAAGGTCTGCTGAACAACCCCGGCACCGAGGCGCTGCTGGTGGAAGGGCTGCGGCGGGGGGCGAAGGTGCTGGGGGCCGCGCCCTATACCGACAGCGACCCGCGCGGCCAGATCGACCGCATCTTCGCCATCGCGCGCGATTTCGACGTGGACATCGACATGCACCTCGACCTCGGCGAGAGCCCCGAGGGAATGCAGGCCGAGCATGTCTGCGACCTGGCCGAGCGGTTCGGGTGGGGCGGGCGGGTGACGATCGGGCATGTGACGCAGTTGTCGATGCTGCCGCCGGCGCGGGCCGAAGCGGTGGGGCGGCGGCTGGCGGGGGCAGGGGTGGCGGTGACGATCCTGCCTTCGACGGATCTGTACCTGATGGGCCGCGGCTTCGGCCATGCGGTGCCGCGGGGCGTGGTGGTGGCGGAGCCGCTGCGGGCGCTGGGGGTGTGCTGTTCTGTGGCCACGAACAACGTGCTCAATCCGTTCACGCCCTATGGCGACGGGTCGTTGGTGCGAATGGCGAACCTCTACGCCAACGTGGCCCATGTCGGGCGGCCGCAGGAGCTGGCGGGGTGTCTTGGGATGGTGACGGACGCTGCGGCGGGGATGATGCGGCTGGGCGATTACGGCGTGGCGGTGGGCAACCCGGCGGACCTGGTTCTGTTCGACGCGACGACGCCGGAAGGGGCGGTGGCGGAGATAGCGCCGCCGGTCTGGGGGATGAAGGCGGGGCGGCTGACGTTCAGCCGGGCGGCGGCCATACTGCATCCGCCGGCGCAAGGGAGGAACTGATGGCGCATATCACGACGGATGATGGGGTCCGGCTGTATTACGAGGAGAGCGGGCGGGGATTGCCTGTTGTGTTCGTGCACGAGTTCGCCGGGGATCACCGGAGCTGGGAGCCGCAGTTGCGGCATTTCGGGCAGCGCTACCGGGCGATCGCGTTCAATGCGCGGGGGTATCCGCCGTCTGACGTGCCGGATGATCCGGGGCGGTATTCACAGGCGCGGGCGGCGGACGATATCGCGGCGGTGCTGGACGATTTGAACATCAGCCAGGCCCATGTCGTCGGCTTGTCGATGGGGGGATTCGCGACCCTGCATTTTGGCTTCCGCCACCCCGGCCGGGCGCGGTCGCTGGTTGTGGCGGGGTGCGGCTATGGGGCCGAGCCCTCGGAGCGGGACAAGTTCCGCGCCGAGGGGGCGGCGACGGTGGCGTTCATTCGCGAGAAGGGGATGGCGGCGTTCGCCGAGCGCTATGCGTATGGGCCGACGCGGGTGCAGTTCGAGAACAAGGACCCGCGGGGGTTTGCCGAGTTCAAACGGCAGTTGGCTGAGCACGATGCGGTGGGGGCGGCGCTGACCCAATCTGGGGTGCAGCGGGAGCGGCCTTCGCTGTGGGATCTGACGGACGAGATGAAGGCGCTGCAGGCGCCAACCTTGATCCTGACCGGGGACGAGGATTGGCCGTGCCTGCTGCCGGGGGTGCTGATGAAGCACAATATTCCCGCATCGGCGCTGGCGGTGATGCCGAATTGCGGGCACGGGATCAACCTGGAGGACCCGGACCAGTTCAACCGGATCGTGGGCGACTTCCTGGCCCAGGTGGACGCCGGGCGGTGGCCGCGGCGCGATCCGCGGGCGGTGGACGGGTCGATTACCGGGATGCGATAGCGCTGCAGTTGCGTTTGATTTGAGAGATGCGCCCGTCTGGCGGCGGCTTGATGCAGAGTTCGGTGAAAGAAGAGGTATCGGCTTTGCCCCTGACGGGTTTGGGCGGAGCCCAGCCTTGCCAGAGCTGCATCCGTGCTGACAGATGCACGGATGTAGCTCTAGACCTTTATTAAAGAAAGCAAATCTTCCGATCGGATGATTCCCGCCGATCGGATATTGCTCTAGGGTTCGCGCTTATGGAGCCGGGCCTATCGTTTTGTCCCTGCCGATGGGTCAACCGTTCCGATAGTCGGGATCAATCGGCTGCCGCCAGTGCTCCGCCACCCAGCTTCTGCCCCATGGCATCGCGCAGCCGCGCCGCCGGGAAGATTAGCCGCACTCGCGTTCCGACCTTCGCCGCCGCCTCCACCTCCAGCCGCCCGCCATGCGCCAGCATCAGCGCCCGCGCCAGCGCCAGCCGCAGGCCGATGCCGCGGCTGTCGCGCGCCGGAGGAATGCCCCATTGCGGATTGGCCGGCTCTGGATTGGCCAGCCCCATCCCCTCATCCTCCACCTGAAGGCACAGACCCTCGGAATGAGGAATGACCGCAAGGTCGATCGTGTCATCCTGGCGCGTGTTGCGTGCCGCATCGCCCATTACCCGGCTCAGAATGTGACGCACCGCCCGCCGGTCGGCCCACAGCCACAGCCCCGTATCGGCGCCCGAAACCCGCCAGTGCCGCCGCCCCGGCTCCAGCGCCAAGCTCATCGCCGCCACCGCTGCGGCCAGCGCCTCGGCGGGATCCACCAGCTCCTCGCGAAGGCCTTGCGTGCCGATATCCGGCATCGTGTGGTCCTGCAGCTCGTCCGCCAGCCCCAGCAACTGGGCCGACGAGGCGGCAAGTCCCATGGCGTGGGAGGCGACATTCACCGCCTCGCCCGGCGCGGCCAGCCGGTCGGCATGGCCGTGCAGCGTCATGCCGATGCCGCGCAATTCGTTGGCCGCCAGTCGCAACAGGCGGGTCGCGGTCTGCTCCACGCCAACCGCCGCTTCCCGCGCCGCCTCGGCGCGCGCCAGATCGCGCCGCAATCGCCCGCTCCGTGCCGCAAGCACGACACATCCAGCCAGGGCAATCAGCAGTCCGAGATAGGGTGCAATGTCCAGGATCATGGCGCCGGTCTAGCGCCAAATCCTGAATCAGCCGCTAACGCCTGCCATGCCGATGGACAGGCGAAAGCCTCCGTCAGGCCGCGCGGTCGGCCTTCTTCGCCGCGGCCTTCTCGATCTGCCGCTTCACCACAAGCGCCTCTTCCGGCAGGCGCGAATTCGGCGTGCCCAGCAGGAAGGCGTCGATGCCGCCGTTCTTCTCCACCGTGCGGATGCCGCGGGTGGACAGGCGCATCCGGACATTGGTGCCCAGCACGTCCGACAGCATCGAGGCCTCCTGCAGGTTCGGCAGGAAACGGCGGCGCGTCTTGTTGTTGGCGTGGCTGACGTTGTTGCCCGAGAGCACGCCCTTGCCCGTGATTTCGCAGCGGCGGGACATCGTAAGGATCCTCAGAATGAAAGCACCGCCGGCCCCGCCATCAAGCAGGGCCAGCCAGCGATCGGAAGCCCGGGCTTATGGCGAAACCACCGGCCCACGTCAAGCGGCGGCCACGTCAAGCCGCCGCCCGCACCTCGGCGGGGAGCGCGTCGCCGATCTCGGCGATCCGCGCCCGGTCGAACCCGTTGAACGCGGTGCGCAGGCACGCTCCATAGGCGCCAAGCTGCCCCACCTCGATCCAGTCTCCCTCGGCCACGTCCGCCGGCAACGCAAACGGCCCGCGCATCACGTCCGCGCTGTCGCAGGTCGGCCCAAAGAAGCCGAACTCCACCATCGGCGCCGCCGAGTCCCGCAGCAGCCGCACCGGAAACCGAAAGCCGGGCGCCCCGGCATCCGACAGGCTGCCGTACACCCCGTCATTGATGAACAGCATGCCGTCGCGCCGCCCCTGCACCTGCACCACCACCGAGGCACCCTCGGCCACCAGCACCCGGCCAGGCTCGGCCCACAGCACCGCCTCCGGCAACCCCAGCGCCTCGAACGCCGCCTCGATCTCGGCCATGAACGCCCCCAGCGGCGGCGGCTGCATGTCCGGATAGGCAACCGGGAACCCGCCGCCCACGTCCACGATATCCACCGCCACCCCGGCCAGCCCGATCGCCTCGCCCGCCAGCGCCATCGCCCGCCGCCAGGCCAGCGGGTCCATGCACTGCGACCCTACGTGGAAGCTGATGCCCAGCCGCGCCGCATGCGGCCGCGCCGCGCGCAGCAACGCCGCGCACTCCTCCAGCGCCGCGCCGAACTTGCCCGACAGGTCGTACCGCGCGCGCCCCTTCGGCAACGCAAGCCGCACCACCAGCCCCAGATCCCCGGGCTCCGTCTCCGCCAGGATCTTCGCCAGCTCCTCCGCGCTATCCAGCACGAAGTCGCGCACGCCGTGGCGGAAGAACGCCTCGCGGATCGCCGGGCGCGCCTTGATCGGGTGCATGAAGTGGATCACCGCATCCGGAAACATCTGCCGCACCAGCAGCACCTCGCCCTGCGACGCGCAGTCGAAATGCCGCACGCCACCCGCCCACAGCGCGCGCAGCACCGCCGGCTCCGGGTTGCACTTCACGGCATACAGCACCTCGCCCGGAAATGCGGCGACAAAGCCCGCGGCGGCATCGGCGATCACCCCCGGCCGCAGGCAATGCAGCGGCTCGGCCGGCTGCAGCTCGGCAACCAGCTGGTCGACAGTCGTGGCAATGAGGGTGGCAGCGGCGGCGGCATCGGCGTCGCGGCGCAGCGGCGCCACGGCGGAACGGTAGCGGATCTCGGTCATCAAGCAGTCCTCGCGACAGCAGCGGGAAGAACAAGGGCGCAGGCAAACGAAGCGGCGCGCGGCCTCAATGGCGCGCGCCGCGGCCTGATCGTTCTTCCAGGCTGTGGCCCGGACGCGGAAAGGGGAGGTGCGCGGCACCGTGCCCAACATCAACCATATTCGTTCCCCAAACGATTTCCGGACCCGAGGCGGGACCGGACCGGTCAGACAGAACGCTTACGTCGTTGCTGTGCCCCGGGAGAGACTCTCCCACGGGGGGCTCGCGGCCCACTGGGACCTGGCGGCACGTGCGATCGCGCTGGCAATCCGCCGCGCACAATGCGGCGGGACGGGGCTTATAGCGCCCCCAGACCCAGGCGGGGGTGCATTCTCGGCACCTCGGTTCCCCCCTCAGCGCATGGCGCGCAAAGCCAAGTATTCCCAGGCCATTGTCGCTGCCGCCAGCGCCGTGATCTCGGCCACGTCATGCGCCGGCGCCACCTCCACCACGTCCATCCCCACGAACGCCACCCCGTCCAGCTGCCGCAGCAACGCCTGCGCCTGCCAGGTCGCCAGCCCCCCCACCTCCGGGGTGCCGGTGCCGGGCGCAAATGCCGGGTCCAGCGCGTCAATGTCGAAGGACAGATAGCTCGGCTCGGTCCCCACCACGCCGCGGACGCGCGCGGCCACCGCCGCCGGCCCCGCCTCGTGCACCGCCATCGCGTCGATCACCGTCACTCCCTGCGCCAGCGTCCAGTCCATCACCTCGCGCTGCACCGGCGAGCGGATGCCCACCTGCACCATCCGCGCCGCATTGACCAACCCCTCGTTGATGGCGTGGAAGAACACCGAGCCATGGCCCCACACCTGCCCGAAATTGTCTGGCCAGGTGTCCACATGCGCGTCGAACACCACCAGCCCCAACGGCACCCCCACCCGCCGCCGCAACGCCCGCAACAGCGCCAAGGTCACGCCGTGCTCCCCGCCCAGCGCCACCAGATGCGCATGCCGCGCCGCCTGCTCCTCGATCAGCGCGAGGCTCGCCGCGATGTCGCCCAGCGCGATCGCGAATTCTCCCGCATCGGCCACCCCTGTGCCCACCGGATCAACCCGCCAACTCGGATGATCCCCATCCACCAGCATCCGGCTCGCCGCGCGAATTGCCGCCGGCCCGGACCGCGCGCCTGCCCGGTTCGTCGTGCCCACGTCCAGCGGAACACCAGCAACCACGGTGGCGGCATCCTCGCCCCACGGGACGCCCATGAACGACGGGCGCGTCGCGAAAGTCGGCGTCCCGGCCATCTGACGCGACCTAGACGCCACACCGCGCAGAGGCGCAGCGAAGAAAGGAATCTTCTTTTTCTAAAGAAAACGAAGCAAAAAGACTTTTATCCGCTTTCATCGCGACTCGACCGCCTGAGCCGCGATCCAAATGGACAAAAGTTTTTTGGTTCTTTTTTTCAAAAAAGAACATCTTCCTACCCCTCCGCAAGCTCCACCACATGCTCTGCAATCGCCACTGCCGCCGTCAGCCCCGGCGACTCGATCCCGAACAGGTTAATCAGCCCGGGAATCCCGTGCACCGCCCGCCCCTGCACCACGAAATCCTGCCCCGGCGCCCCTTTCGGCACGATCTTCGGCCGGATGCCGGCATATCCCGGCTGGATTTGCCCGTCCCGCAGCGCCGGCCAATAGCGCCGCACCGCGTCATAGAAGCTGTCCGCCCGCCGCGGGTCCACGGTGTAGTCAATGCGGTCGATCCACTCCACATCCGGCCCGAACCGCGCCTGCCCGCCCAGGTCGATGGTGATGTGCACCCCCAGCCCCCCCGGCACCGGCACCGGATAGATCAGCCGCGTGAACGGCGACCGCCCGGTCAGCGTGAAGTAATTGCCCTTGGCATAGTATTCCGTCGGCACCAGCTGCCGCGGCATCCCCTGGATCGCGCGCCCCAGCGCGCAGGCATGCAACCCCGCCGAGTTCACCACCAGCCGTGCCCGCAGCCGCATCGGCTCGGCCCCGCCGACGGCCAGCTCCACCCCATCCTCGCGCGCCACCCCGCCCGTCACCGGCGAGTGGAACACGAACACCGCCCCGGCATGTTCGGCATCGCCCTGCAGCGCGAGCATATAGCCATGGCTGTCGACCACCCCCGTCGTCGGCGACAGCAGCGCCCCGGTGCACGAAAGGTTCGGCTCCAGCGCCACCGCCTCGGCGGCGGTCAGGAATTGCATCCCCTCCACCCCGTTCGCCTCGGCCCGCGCCTTGATGCCCGCCAGCATCTCCGTCTCGGCCGCGCTGGTGGCCACGATCAGCTTGCCGCAATTCGCATACGGCACGCCCCGTTCGTCGCAGAACCGGTACAGCATCCGCCGGCCCCGCACACAGAACCGCGCCATCAGGCTGCCCTTGGGATAGTAGATCCCGGCATGCACAACCTCGCTGTTGCGCGACGAGGTCTCCGTCCCGATCCCTTCCGCCGCGTCCAGGACGATCACCTCGCGCCCGGCCTGCGCCAGCGCCCGCGCCACCGCGATGCCGACCACCCCCGCGCCAACCACCACGCAATCCACGTCTTCCATAGCGCCCTCCACCCCGCACCCAAGCCGGGACCGCCCCGTCGCGCAAGAGCCATCGCGGACGGATTATGTTGCCCCCCGGCCCTGTTCACCCTACATCGCGCGGATCATCCCGACAGGAGAGACACCATGGTCAAGCGGCGTCAGGTTCTCGGCGGCATGGCGGCCACAGCCGCCGCCCTTTCGGCTCCCTCCCTCGCCCAGGCGCAGAACAAGCGCGTGCTGAAGTTCGTGCCCGACGCCGACCTCGCCATCCTCGACCCCATGCTGACCACGAGCTACCAAACCCGCGACCACGGCTTCATGGTGTTCGACAGTCTCTACGGCCAGGACGACCAATACATTATCCGTCCCCAGATGGTCGAAGGCCACGTCGTCGAGGACGACGGCAAGACCTGGAAGCTCACGCTGCGCGACGGCCTCAGGTTCCACGACGGCGAACCCGTCCTCGCCCGCGATGCCGTCGCCTCCATCCAGCGCTGGGGCAAGCGCGACTCTTTCGGCCAGGCCCTCATGGCCGCCGTCCACGAGATCGACGCGCCCGACGACAAGACCATTCGCTTCCGCCTGAAGCACCCCTTCCCCCTGCTGCCCGCCGCGCTCGGCCACTACTCGCCCAACATGCTCCCCATCATGCCCAAGCGCCTGGCCGAGACCGACGTCTCCAAGCAGGTCACCGAAATGGTCGGCAGCGGCCCGTTCCGCTTCAAGCCCGACGAGCGCGTCCCCGGCTCCCGCGTCGTCTATGAGAAGTTCGCCGGCTACGTTCCCCGCAACGAACCCGCCCAGCGCACCGCCGGCGGCAAGGTCGTCCATTTCGACCGCATCGAATGGACCCTCATCCCCGACGTCTCCGCCGCCGGCAACGCGCTGACCCAGGGCGAGGTGGACTGGTGGGGCACCCCCAACGCCGACCTGCGCCCGCTGCTCGCCCGTGCCCGCGGCGTGCACCTGTTCACCATGGTGCCCACCGGCACCATCGCCACCATGCGCTTCAACCAGGTGAACCCGCCGTTCGACAACCCGGCCATCCGCCGCGCCATCGTCCATGCCGTCACCCAGTCCGACTACATGATCGCCATCCAGGGCGACGACCGCACCACCTGGCGCGACGGCGTCGGCTATTTCTGCCCCGACACCCCCATGGCCAGCGACGCCGGCATGGAAAACATCACCCGTCCGCGCAACCTCGACGCGGTGAAGCAGGAGCTTGAGGAGGCCGGCTACAAGGGCGAGAAGGTCGTCCTCCTCGCCCCCCAGGACATCCCCTCCACAAAGGTCATCGCCGAGGTCAGCTTCGACCTCTACAAGCGCATCGGCCTGAACGTCGAAGCCCAGGCGATGGACTGGGCCACCCTGGTGCAGCGCCGCACCAAGATGGACCCGGTGGACCAGGGCGGCTGGAGCGTCTTCCACACCTCCTGGGGCGGCGTGGACCAGTTCAACCCCGCCGTCCATGCCTTCCTGCGCGGCAATGGCAAGCAGGGCATCATGGGCTGGCCCGTCAGCCCCACCATCGAAGCCCTGCGCGCCGAATGGCTCCTCGCCCCCGACCTCGCCGCCCAGAAGAAGGTCTGCGAAGCCCTCCAGGTGCAGGCGTTCAAGGACGTCCCCTACATCCCCCTCGGCCAGGTCCGCGCCCAAAGCGCCCACCGCACCAGCCTCGAAGGCGTGCTCACCGGCCTGCCCGTCTTCTGGAACGTCAAGCGCGCCGGCTAGCCCTGCCCAGGCAGAAAAGGCCACTTCCCGCGTCCCCACACCCCCAACAGGCCCCCGACAGGGGGCCGCCAGCCGTCCGGCGGTGCTGCCGCCGGACGGCCCGTCGCAACATCCGGACGGTGCGGCGCGGCTGCCAGCGCATAGTTTGACGGCGCACCGTCCGGAGCGACCCCATGCCCGACCCCAACCCCACCACCCTCGACTGGCCACGCATCGCCGCCGACCTCGACGCCAATGGCTGCGCCACCACCGGCGTGCTGCTGAACGCCCGCACCTGCGCCGCCCTCGCCGCCAGCTACGACGACGGCGAGGAGAAATTCCGCAGCCGCATTGTCATGGCCCGCCACGGCTTCGGCCGCGGCGAATACAAATACTTCGCCTACCCCCTGCCGGCCCTGGTTGCCACCCTGCGCACCACCCTCTACCCGCCCCTCGCCGCCATCGCCAACCGCTGGCAGGCCGCCCTCAGCCGCTCCGAAACGTTCCCCGGCACGCATGCAGGCTTCGTCGCCCAGTGCCACGCCGCCGGCCAGGCACGCCCCACGCCGCTGCTGCTCCGCTACGGCCCCGGCGACTACAACTGCCTGCACCAGGACCTCTACGGCGACCTCGCCTTCCCCCTCCAGGTCGCCATCCTGCTCAGCGACCCTGGCAGCGACTTCACCGGCGGTGAATTCGTCCTCACCGAACAGCGCCCGCGCATGCAATCCCGCGCCGAAGTGGTGCCCCTCCGACAGGGCGAGGGCGTGATCTTCGCTGTCAACCAGCGGCCTGTACAAGGCACAAAGGGCTCCTACCGCGTCACCATGCGCCACGGCGTCAGCCGCCTGCGCACCGGCCAGCGGCATACGCTCGGAATCATCTTCCACGACGCGAAATAAGGAGAAAGGCCCGGGGGCGCCGCCCCTGGACCCCGCCAAAGGCGGAGCCTTTGGAATCCATGAATTCTTGATATTCGAGGTCCAGCGGCGTGGACACACCTTTACCGAATAGTGCTCCATCGACGGTGTTCCGCCTGGCGGCTCGGCCGGATATCAGTCGGGTGATCGGCAAAGCAGGACCATTTTGCTCCCGCGGCCAAGCAATGCCGAATGAGCGCCATCCCGGGACAGGGCTGTCTCACGATCACCTCACATCTACCGATCCATGCTGCATCGGTGACCGGGCGGCGCACATCTAGGCTCAGGACTCACTATCGCAACCAGAAGATGACGGTGGCTGCGATGCAGATGGCCGAGAAGAAGGTGTGGGCGCATCTGTCGTAGCGCATTGCGATGCGCCGCCAGTCTTTGAGACGGCCGAACATGATCTCAACCTTGTGGCGTTGGCGCTAGAGGACCTTGTCGTAGGCCAACTGATTGCGGCGCCCCGGCATGGGCGGGATGCAGGCTGTGATCCCGCGCTTTGCCAGACCGGCTCGGAAGCTGTTGCTGTCGTAGCCACGGTCGGCGAGCAGGACCTCGGCGTGTGGCATATGCGGCAGGAGCAGGGCGCCTCCGACATGATCACTGCGCTGGCCTTCGGTGAGCAGCATCAGCACGGTCCGGGCCTGCTGGTCGCAGACGGCGTACAGCTTGGAATTCAGCCCGCCCATGGTGCGACCGAGGCAGAGTGATCGCCCCCCTTTTGCGCCAGGCTGGCGGCCGTGCGGTGCGCCTTGATGTGGGTGCTGTCGACCATCAGTTGCTCAGGAATGCCAGCCTCGGCGGCCAGGGCCGCGAAGATGCGCTCGAAGACGCCCATGCGGCTCCAGCGGACGAAGCGGTTGTAGAGCGTCTTGTGCGGCCCGAAGCCGCGCGGCGCATCCTTCCACATCAGCCCATTGCGGATGACGTAGATGATCCCGCTGACGACCCGCCGGTCATCGACGCGTGGCTTGCCACGTGAACGTGGAAAGTGCGGGGCCAAGCGGGCCATCTGCGCCCGCGACAGCAGGACCACGTCGGACATGGGTCACCTCCGACGAACCGAGAATCACAGATGCAACGCGTCGGGGAAGCCCCCTCGTGAGTCACGCGCCATGAGGATTGGTATACGGGGTGCGATATGCTGCTCATCGCCACCGCGCCCGCATGCTCGCGCACGACGTGCTCTGCTCAAAGAGCCGCAAGGGCGACTGCTGGTACAATGCGCCGATGGAGAGCTTCTTTACCACGCTGAAGGGCGAACTGGTCGAGGAAGCCGACTACCAGGCGCGCGACCAGGCAACGGCTGATGTGGTCCACTACATCGAAGGCTTCTACTATATGCGCCGCTTGCATTCCACGCCCGGGTATTTCCCACCCGGGCAAAAGGCAGTGGCGTTCCATCCTGTGGCATCAGCCGCGAAACACTGCCCGCGAATGCGGAGGAAGTCCAAACTACGGCTCTTCCAGTTCCATCGACAGCAAGCGCAATTCGCGCGTGTGCGGATGGGTCACCTGACCGGCGCGCAGGTCGGAGGACGAGAGAGTTTCAACCATCTCTCCCCCCTTCATCACGCCAACCGTGCCGCATAGATGGGAGACGACAGCCAAGTTGTGGCTGACCATAACGTAGGTGAGGTTGCGGCGTTCCTGGAGGTCCATCAGTAGGTTCAGCACCTCCGCTTGAACGGAGACGTCTAATGCGCTGGTGGGCTCGTCAAGTAGCAGTACATCGGGTTCGCTCATCAGGGCGCGGGCGATGGCGACCCGCTGGCGCTGGCCGCCGGAAAGCTGGTGCGGATAGCGAAACCGGACAGTGGGAGGCAGGGCGACTTCTGCCAAGCCGCGCAGGATGCGCATTTCGTGATCGGGGATGCCGTGGACCTCAGCGGTTCGGCAAGCGCCCGGTCCACGGTCTGGCGAGGGTGCAGCGAGCCGTAGGGGTCCTGGAAGACCATCTGGACGCGGCGGAAGAAGTCCCTGGGGCGGCGGGGCGTGAGCGCGACGCCGGCGATCTCCATGCGGCCGGACCAGTCGGGGTTGAGGCCGGAGAGGGCGCGCAGCACAGTGGACTTGCCGGAACCGCTCTCGCCGACGATGCCGAAGGAGGCGCCCTTCTCGACGGAGAAGGCGATGCCCTTCGCGGCTTCGAAACTGCCGAAGCGGACGCCGAGGTTCTCGACCCTGATCATGCTCATGCGGGCCTCGTCACGACAGCCAGGCGGGGTCGCGGGTCATGACGTTGAGGCGTGGCCGGGCGTGGCTGAGGGTGGGGAGGCATTCGAGAAGGCCGCGGGTATAGGCATGCTTGGCCTGGGTGAGATCGGCGGCCTTCAGCTCCTCGACAACGCGGCCGGCGTACATGACCGCCACGCGGTCGCAGAAATGCGAGACCAGCGGCAGGTCGTGGCTGATCAGGATCAGGGCCATGCCGCGGCTGGAGACGAGGTGGTCGAGCAGGCGCAGGATCTCGGCCTGGACGGTTGCATCAAGTGCGCTGGTCGGTTCGTCGGCAATCAGCAGTTCCGGGTCGGGTGCCAGCATCATTGCGATCATCACCCGCTGGCCCATGCCGCCGGAAAGCTCGTGCGGGTAGGAGGCGGCGACGCGGGCGGGGTCGCGGATCTGCACCTGGGCGAGCAGGTGCAGCGTCTTCTCGCGCGCCTCGCGGCGGCCGGCCTTGGTGTGGGCGCGCACCGCCTCGGCGATCTGCTCGCCGGCGGTCATTACCGGGTTGAGGGAGAATTTCGGGTCCTGCATGATGAGGCCGGCGCGCCGGCCGCGGATGGCGCGCATGGCCTTTTCGTCGGCCCTCATCACGTCCATGCCGTCGAATGTCAGGCGATCGGCACGGACGACGGCACTGTCGGGCAGCAGGCGCAGGATGGAGCGCGCGGTGAGCGACTTGCCGGAACCGGACTCGCCGACGATGCCGAACTTCTCGGTGCCGACCGTCATCGACACGCCGCGCACGGCCTGGCTGAGGCCCTGGGCGGTGGGGAAGTCGATGGTGAGGTTGTCGATGACGATTTCCATTCGCGTCACCGCTGCTTGGGGTCGAGCACGTCGCGCAGTCCGTCGCCGAGCAGGTTGAAGGCCAGCGATACGACGAAGATGGCGATGCCGGGGATGGTGGGCACCCACCACTGGTCCAGGATGAAGCGGCGGGCGGTGGCGATCATGGCGCCCCATTCCGGCGAGGGCGGTTGCGCGCCCATGCCGAGGAAGCCGAGGGCGGCGGCGGTGAGGATGATCGACGACATGTCCAGCGTGACGCGCACCACCAGACTGCCGACGCACATGGGCACGATATGCCGCAGGATGATGCGTGCCGAGGAGGCGCCGGTGAGGCGGACCGCGGCGATGTAGTCGGTACCGCGCACCGTCAGCGTCTCGGCGCGGGCCAGCCGGGCGTAGGGCGGCCAGGCAGTGAGCACGATGGCGAAGATGGCGCTGGAAACGCCGGGCTTGATGGCGGCGACGAAGGCGAGGGCCAGGATAAGGCGCGGGAAGGACAGGAAGACGTCGGTTATGCGCATCAGCACGCGGTCGAGCGCGCCGCCGAAATAGCCGGCGATGCAGCCGATGGCCAGCCCGAGCGGGGCGACCATGATGACGACGGCGACGACCATGCCCAGCGTGACGCGCCCGCCATAGAGGATGCGCGCGAAGATGTCCCGGCCCAGTTCGTCGGTGCCGAACCAGTGGGCGGCGGAGGGTTTGGCGAGGCGGTTGGCGAGGTTCTGGGCGCCGGGGTCGTAGGCGGAGAGCAGCGGTGCGGCGAGGGAGGCTGCGATCAGCACGACCACGACGACAAGGCCCGCCGTAGCCAGGCGGTTCGCCCGGAAGTCGCGCCACAGGCGATAGCGCCGGCCCCAGGCGGCCTGGGAGCGGGAAGCGGGCGTGTCGGTCAGAAGCCATTCGCGCCAGGAGAGCGGGCGCGGCGGCGCCAGCGGAGTGGTCGCGCTCATCCGCTGACCCTCGGGTCGAGCAGGCGGTACAGCAGGTCGGCGAGGAGGTTGAAGGCGAGGTATGTGACGCCAACCACCAGCGTTGCGCCGAGCACGGCGTTCATGTCGGCGTTCAGCAGCGACACGGTGAGGTACTGGCCGAGGCCGGGCCAGGAGAACACCGTCTCGGTCACCACGGCGCCTTCCAGCAGCCCGGCATAGGCCAGGGCCAGGATGGTGATGAGGCGGATCGCGATGTTGCCGAAGGCATGCTTCCAGATGATTCGCGCCTGGGAGAGACCCTTGGCGCGGGCGGTGGTGATGAACTCGCCGCGCAACGTGTCGAGCATGAAGGCGCGGGTCATGCGGGCGAGATAGGCCATGCTGAAATAGGCGAGCACGCCGGCGGGCTGGGCAAGGTGCGCGAGTGCGTCGCGGAACACCTCCCACTCTCCGGCGATCAGCGAATCGATGGTCAGCATGCCGGTCACCGTGGGCACCATGTCGTCGAACAGGATGTCCTGACGGCCGGGGCCGGGGGCGATTTGCAGGGTGGCGTAGAAGACGAGCAGGGAGAGCAGTGCGAGCACGAAGATCGGCAGCGAGTGCCCGGCCAGCGTGACGACGCGGATGGCATGGTCGATGCGGCTGCCCTGCTTCACCGCGGCGAGAACGCCGAGCGGGATGCCGACCAGGGCGGCGATCAGGATCGCGGCGGTGGCCAGTTCCATGGTGGCGGGGAAGAAGCGGATGATGTCGTCCACCACGGTGTGCGAGGTCATGACCGAGCGGCCGAGGTCGCCATGGGCGAGCTTGCCGAGATAGATCCGGAACTGGACCCAGAGAGGTTCGTCGAGGCCGAGATCGAGCCGGGCCTGGGCGACGACGTCGGCCGGGGCGCGGTCGCCGACGATGGCCAGCACCGGGTCGATCGGCATCACCCGGCCGATCAGGAAGGTGACAAGCACGAGGCCCAGCAGAGTGATAGGCACGCTGGCGGCAGTAGCCGCCAGCGCCTTCAGGCGAGGTGACGCCATCCGGCCCGCCTTCAGCTCTTCACCACCTGTTCGAAACGGGTGCGCAGGCCGAGCGGTGCGAGGTGGAAGCCGCCGACGTTCTTGCGCATCACCGCCCAGCCGGTGGCCTGCAACAGCAGGGCGAACGGGCTGCGCTGGTGGTGGTCGCGCTGGAGGTCGGCGTACATCTTCTCGCGCACCTTGGCGTCGCTTTCCTTCACAGCGTCCTGGGTGCGCTTGGTCAGGTCGTCGTCCTTCCAGGAATTGCGCCAGGCGAGCGTCTTGTTGCGCGCATCGTCGGCATTGTTGATGTTGACGCAGAAGGTCTCGGCATTGGTGTTGGGGTCGAAGTAGTCGATGCCCCAGGACTGCAGGACGGCCTGGTGCTGGCGGGCGCGGTAGCGGGTGAGCACCTGGCGCGCCTCGGCGGCTTGCAGGTTGGCCTTGATGCCGATTGCGGCGAGATTGGCCTGGATCGCCTGCACGATGTCGCTGGTGGGCTGGGTGTTGGCGTGGTCGATGGTGATCTCGAAGCCGTCCGCCAGGCCGGCTTCGGCCAGCAA
Organism: uncultured Alphaproteobacteria bacterium; assembly: GCA_963779875.1. Lineage (GTDB taxonomy): Bacteria > Pseudomonadota > Alphaproteobacteria > Acetobacterales > Acetobacteraceae > CAMDGX01. The sequence continues at coordinate 419,424 of CAWAAI010000002.1, forward strand.
TGCCTTGGCCTTGGCGACGTCCTTCTTGAACGGCCGGTCGGCGATGGCGCCCAGCATGCCCTTGGGCACGAAGTTCTGTTGCACGTCGTAGGTGGTGGGCACGATGTTCGTCTGGATGCCGTCGTAGTCGATGGCCCACTTGATGGCCTGGCGAACCTGCGGCTTGGAGAGGTTCGGGTCCTTCTGGTTCAGGGCCAGGTACATGATGTAGCTGAGCGGCGCCGAGGTGAGCTTGAAGTCGGGGTTGGACTGCGCCGCCTTGAGCTGGTCGGGCAGCAGGTCGCGGGCGATGTCGAGGTCGCCCTGCTGGAGCTGGAGCTGCTGGGCCGAGGGGTCGACGATGTGCTTGTAGAAGACCCGCTTCGGCTTGGTGTGCAGCGGCGAGTGCGGGTTTGCGTCGAGGATCACGCTCTCGCTGGCCTTCCAGGAGCGCAGCGAGAACGGGCCGGAGCCGGCGGAATGGGTTTTCAACCACTCGTTGCCAAGGTCGCCGTCGGCTTCGTTCTTCATCGCCACGGCCTTCTCGACCACGCTGCCGCAATTGGCCGACAGGCAGTAGAGCACGAAGGTGGGGGCCATCTTTTCGGCGATGGTGAAGACAAGCGTGTGCGGGCCGGTGGCGTGGATCATCTGCTCCACGTTGTCTTTCTTGGCGCCGAACTGGTTGAGGATGAAGGCCGGGGACTTGTTCAGCTTGATCGTGCGCTGCAGCGAGAAGGCGGCGTCCTCGGCGGTGATGGGGGCGCCGGAGGCGAACTTCATGCCTGGCTTGAGGGTGAAAGTGAAGACCAGGCCGTCGGGCGAGACGGTCCAGGATTCGGCAAGCTCGCCGATGATCTGGCTGGGGTTCGACGGGTTGGGGACGACCAGGCGCTCGTAGCAGTTGCCGCAGACTTCGCCGCCGGAAAACTCGAAGGCCTGGGCGGGGTCGAGGCTGATGATGTCGTTGATGGCCTTGCCGATGACCAGCGTGTCGTTCGGGGTGGCGGCCCAGCCCTCGCCGGCGAGCGAAAAGAACGGCGTGGCGGTGGCGGCGAACAGCAGGGCTCGGCGGCTGACCATGACGGGACTCCTGTGAATTGTGCGCATACCATAGGCGCATGCGCGAGTAGCGGAAAGCTACAGGCTGCGCCAGCACGCTGAACTCATTCTTGAGCACGCCCGCTCCAAGGCGGTTGTCACGCCGCCGACAACGGCGCCAATTCCAAGCCCCACAGGCAGACCATCCAGGAACAGCCACGCCAGCCAAATGTCGTACCGGCGGAACTGGGGAACTCTGCTCTGCCGCTTCTGGGGATTTTTCAGTCGGCGTTGACACCCAGCATACGGCCTCGGTCACTGCGTCCGGTTGTCGGCTCTGGGCGCAATGACCATCGAACCGGCAGCCGCGCTGCTTCGCTGCGGCTGGATCACTATTCAAATACGTTGATGTCGAGAAACGGCTGCGCCCGGGCCTTCAACCGCTTGCGCAGCACGGCATCACCGGCTCGCCGTCGCGATGAAGCCCGGAAACTCTACCTTCGGGTGGTCCAAGGTTAGGTCTACAATCAACCCCATGGCGGCCTGCGTTAAACAAAATAGCTTCCGGCACACTCGATCCCGAAATCGTAATTGGATCAGGAGGTGACAAGATATGGAGACAACAAAATACAAGGGCAGAGCCCTCGCCCTTCCATTCTTCGCGCCTCTGAGGCCCGGCACCTGGCGGGACGTGGGGCGGAGCCTCGGTCTTGGAGTCAATGGGCGGCGGGATGAAGTTTCCCGCCGCCCGCTCGCCCTCCGGTGTCGCGGAGCGCTTGGTTCGGTTCAGCCTTTCTTGACGCCCCAATTCAGCATCAGCGCCGAGCGTACGAGGTCGTGCACGTTGTCGCGCATGGCGGTGGGGTAGAACCATTGGCCGGTGGGGATGATGGGCACCATCTCCATGGCGCGGATCTGGATCTGCTCGGCCAGCTTCTTCTGGGCCTCGATGTTGGGCGCGTCGAGCCAGGCGTCGCGCAGATCCTCCATCTTCTGGTCGTCGGGCCAGCCGAACCAGGCGCTTTTGCCATTGCCGCGGATGGGGAAGTGGCCACCGGGGTCGCTGACCGACAGGCCGCCCCAGGAGGTGCAGAAGGCGTTCCAGCCGCCCTTGTCCGGCGGCTCGCGGCTGGCGCGGCGGGAGACCAGGGTGGACCAGTCCATGCTCTGGTAGTCGACGTTGATGCCGACGCTTTGGAACAGGGCGCGGGTGACTTGCGCGGTCTGGCTGAGGGCGGGCTGGTCGGAGGGCGACATCAGCACGACCTTTTCGCCCTTGTAGCCGCTTTCCTTGACCAGGCGGCGGGCGAGTTCGATGTCGCGCGGGCCGGTCAGTGCCTCTAGGCCGGCGGTGTTGGCCATGGGGGTGCCGAGGGTGAAGATGCCGACCGGTGTCTTGCCCAGTTCGTGCTGGTCGCCGATGACGGCGGCGAGGAACTCCTTCTGGTCCACCGCCGGCAGGATGGCGCGCAGCAGCTTGCGGTTGTCGAAGGGCGGGTAGAGGAAGTTGGGGCGGATGACGCCGATCCAGCCGAACGGGTCGTTGACCATGGTCTTGACGCCGCGGCTGGCCTTGAGCATGGGCACGAGGTCGATGGTGGGCACGTGCACCCAGTCGATTTCGCCGCTTTGCAGGGCGGCCGCCGCGGTGGCGCCGTCGGGCATGACCAAGTGTTCGACGCGGTCCACATAGACGCGCTTGCCGCCGGCCCACATGTTGGGCGGCTCGTCGCGGGGGACGTATTTCTCGTTCTTGACCCAAACCGCGCGGGCGCCGGAGACCCATTCGTCCTTCTTAAAGATGAGCGGGCCGGAGCCAATGGTTTCGGTGATCTGCTTGAACGGGTCGGTCTGGGCGACGCGCTCTGGCATGATGAAGCTGTAGCCCTGGCCCAGCGCGTTCAGCGTGAGCGAGAACGGCTTCTTGAGGCGCATGGTGAAGGTCTTGTCGTCGACGACCTTCATCTCCTCGATGCGCGCGCCGAGCGCCTGGCCCCAGGAGGAGCGCTTGGACCAGCGGTTGATGGAGGCGATGCAGTCGCGCGAGCGGACGGGCTCGCCGTCGTGGAAGAGCAGGCCGTCGCGCAGCTTGAAGGTGTAGACGAGCTTGTCGTCGGACAGGGTGTGGCCTTCGGCCATCTGCGGGCGCGGCACGAGATTTAGGTCGGAGCCGTAGAGCGTGTCGTAGACGCAGAAGCCGTGGTTGATGGCGACCGTGGCGGTGGTCCAGACGGGGTCGATGCTGGCCAGGTTGGCTTCGGGTGCGCAGCGGAGCACCTTGGCGTTGCCTTGGCCGATGGCGGGGGCGGGCAGCGAGGCCGCAACGGCCGCGGCGGCGCCGGCCTGCATCAGCGTTCTGCGACGCATGTTGTCTCTCCCAGTGGTTAGAGGTGACGCCACCATGAGCCAGGGATCGGGGGGCGGGTCAAGCCTTGCCTGCACCGCTCGCGCGGGGTTGGGAATCCTCGCGTGCAGTGGTCCGGCTTCGTTGCGCGCTGATGGTGTCGGCGCGGCTCAGACCGGCTGGTAGCTCGGGTCGGTGGCCGCGTCGATCAGCAGCGGGCCGGGGCCGGCGAGGCCCTGTTTCAGCGCGGCGACGAAGGCGGGGATGGTCTCCACGCGCAGGGCGTCCACGCCCATGGATTTCGCCAGTGCCGGGAAGTCGATGGCGGGTTCGGCAAGCTCCATGCCGACATAGCGGCCGCGCTGGGCGGCGGTGCCCTTGGTGGCGGAGAGGCGCTGCTTGAGGATGCGGTAGGAGCGGTTGTTGAGGATGACGAAGGTGATCGGCAGCTTCTCGTGCGCCGCGGTCCAGAGCGCCTGGATGGAATACATGGCGCTGCCGTCGCCGATGACCGCGACGACGGGGCGGTTCGGCAGGGCGAGCTGGATGCCGACGGCGGCGGGCAGGCCCCAGCCGATGCCGCCGCCGCGGTTGCCGAACAGGCTGCCAGGGCGCGCGTTGCGCAGGAAGTGGAACATGCCGGCGCCGGAGGAGATGCTTTCGTCGACCACCACCGCCTCGGGGGGGAGGGTGTCGCCGAGGGCCTTCATCAGGGCGAGCGGCGCGATGGGGCTGCGGTCGGCGAGGGATTCGGCCTGGGCGGTGAGCTTTTCCAGATCTGCGGCGACGGCGGCGGCGATCTGGGCGCGGCGGGACTGGGTGCGGGCGATGCCGTCCTGGCCCAGCGCCGCGTTCAGGGCGGCGGTCAGGGCCGGGAGAGTGGGCAGCGGGTCGCCGAAAAGGGCCGCGTCGGCGGGGAAGTTCTTGGCGAGTTCCCACGGGTTGGTGTCGAGCTGGACAACCTTGATGCCGGCGGGCAGCGGCTCGATCTCGGGCGGCAGGGAAAGGGTGAACATGTCCGCGCCGACCGACAGCACCAGGTCGTGCGGCGATAGCATGTCGTTGATCCAGCGGCCGAGGCGGGTGATGGGGCCGCGGAAAAGCGGGTGCGCGGGTGGGAAGGGCAGGGTGGTGGGCTCGCCCTCCAGCCAGACCGGGGCGCCGAGGGCCTCGGCGAGGACGACCAGTTCGGCCGCCGCGCCGGATTGGGCGACGCTGTCGCCGGCGATGATGACCGGGTTGGCGGCGGCGGCGAGGAGTTGCGCGGCCTTGGCGATTTCGGCGGCGTCGGCGGCGATGCGCGGGGCGACGCGGGACGGGGTGCCGAGCGGGATGGTGGCCTCGGCGTTCATCACGTCCACGGGCAGCGAGACGAAGACCGGGCCCATCGGCGGGGCCAGCGCGGTCTTGGCGGCGCGGTGCAGGAGGCGGGGGAGGTCCTGGGCACGGCGCACCTCGACGGCGTATTTCACGAAGGGCTGCGCCATGGGCGGCAATTCGGCGTAGAGGTTGGGCTCGGTGATGCCGAAGCCCTGGGCCTGCTGGCCGGCGGTGAGCAGGACGGGGGAGCCGGCCTTGTGGGCGTCGAACAGCATGCCCATGGCGTTGCCGAGGCCGGGGGCGACGTGGACGTTGGCGCAGGCGAGTGAGCCGCTGGCGCGTGCGTAGCCGTCGGCCATGGCCATGACCAGCGCTTCCTGGAGTGCCAGCACGTAGCGGATGTCGTCCTCGCCGGCGAGCGCGTCCATCAGCGGCAGTTCGGTGGTGCCGGGATTGCCGAACATCACGCGCACGCCCTCCTGCTTCAGCAATTCGAGGAACAGGCGGCGGCCGGCGGTGGGGGAATCGGCAGGCATCAGGGACGTCTCCGCAGGTTTTCCGGGAGACTAGCAGGCGGGGGGAAAATCCGAAGGGGGAGGGGAAGTCTTCTTTTTGTGAACAAAAAGGAGCAAAAAAACTTTATCCATGGCGCGTTGCCTCTAGGGTGAGGCGGGTTGGATGATGGCGCCTAGCGTGCCGGGGGCGCATAATACAAGTAGTAAAAGTCTTTTTGCTTCTTTTTCTTCAGAAAAAGAAGATTTTTTCTTTCATCTTTCTGCCGCAGTGGCCCGATGAACTCCCTGACATGGTGGGTCTTCACCGGCGGTTACGGCGAGCCCGGCGCATCTGGCGCTGCCTGCGGAAGAGTCGCGGTCGGCGCGAGTTGGTATAAGGTTGCTGTCCAGGAAACGACCAGCGGGACCGCGCATGAACCTCAACATCTTCGCCCCGGGCACCGAGGCGCTCGACATGACCGGAACGGACGAGTTCCGCAGCCTGCTGACCAGCGCGGGGGAGTTGGGGATCGCGCACGACCCGGCGGTGCCCTATGCCTCGCGCAACATCGTGCTGCGGCAGCACCGGTTTCATTATCTGGAATGGGGGCGCGCGGATGCGCCGACGGTGATCCTGCTGCATGGCGGCCACCAGCAGGCGCATTCGTGGGACCTGGTGAGCCTGCACCTGGCGCGGAAATATCGCGTGCTGGCGCTGGACCAGCGCGGGCATGGCGACAGCGAGTGGGCGCGCGACGTGGACTATTCCGGGCGGGCGATGGCGCTGGACGCCGCGGCGTTCATCGAGGCGGTTTGCGGCGAGGCGCCGGTGGTGGTCGGGCATTCGATGGGCGGGCGCAACGGCATGCTGCTGGCGCGCGACCATGCCGGGCTGATGCGGGCGCTGGTGGCGGTGGATATCGGGCCGGAAATCACCGATGCCGGTCGCCAGCAGATCGCCGGGTTCGTGGCGGCCAACAACGAGTTCGACAATCTGGAGCACTTCGTTGAGAACGTGCGGAAATACGACCCGTACCGGCCGCGCGAGCACATCGAGCGCACGGTGAAATACAATATGTTCGAGCGGGTGGACGGCAAATACATCAGCAAGTGCGACGCCACGCCGCGCCGGCTGGGGCTGCGGCCGGGGCAGCGGCCGGGCGACAACGTCACCTTGGACGATTGCCGGAAATTCGACCTGCCGGTGCTGGTGGTGCGCGGCGAGACCAGCAACATCCTGGCGCCGGACGCCGCCGAGCGCCTGCGCGATGCGCTGCCGAAGGGCGAATTGGTGACGGTGGAGAAGGCGGGGCACGGGGTGCCGTCGCAGAACACCAAGGGGTTCCTGGCGGCGCTGGTGCCGTTCCTGGTGCGGGTGTCGGGGGCGTAGGGGGCTCGCCGGGACCGGTTCAGGCCGACCAGCGCGCCCAGCCGGCGGCGCGCAGGTCGCAGGCCGGGCAGTCGCCGCAGCCGTAGCCCCAGGGGTGGCGCCGGGTGCGGTCGCCACGGTAGCAGCTGTGGCTGTGTTCCACGATCATCTCAACCAGGGTCTCGCCGCCGAGTTGGTGGGCGAGGGACCAGGTGCCGGCCTTGTCGGTCCACATCAGCGGGGTTTCCAGCACGAAGCGGCGGTTCATGCCCAGGTTCAGGGCCAGTTGCATGGCCTTGATGGTGTCGTCGCGGCAGTCGGGATAGCCGGAGTAATCGGTCTCGCACATGCCGCCCACGATACGGCGCAGCCCGCGGCGGAAGGCGATGGCGGCGGCGTAGGTGAGGAACAGCAGGTTGCGCCCGGGCACGAAGGTGCTGGGCAGGCCCTCGGCGGTCATGGTGATCTCGGCGTCGCTGGTGAGCGCGGTGGCGCCGATCGCCGAGAGGCTGGCGCCCATGTCCACCATGTGGTCGGGGCCGAGGCGGTTGCCCCAGCCGGCCATGGCGGCCATGCCGTCGCGCAGGGGGGCGCGGCAGGCGAGTTCGACGGCGTGGCGCTGGCCATAGGCGAAGCCCACGGTTTCCACGCGACCGTAGCGGTCGAGCGCCCAGGCGAGGCAGGTGGCGGAGTCCTGGCCGCCGGAGAATAGGACCAGGGCGGTGTCGTTGGCCAAGGCGGTGGGGGTGTCGGTCATGGTGCCCTTTTTCGGGTGGCTGCGTCCGGTTGGCGGCACCTGTACCGCATTTGCGTGGCGCCGGGGCTTCGTGTGGCGGCGGCGGCGCCCTATGTTGCGGGGATGGACCTCGATTTCACCGAAGACGAGATCAGCCGCTATTCGCGCCATATCCTGTTGCGCGAGGTCGGCGGCGTGGGGCAGGCGAAGCTGCGCGCTGCGAAGGTGCTGCTGATCGGCGCGGGCGGGCTGGGCAGTCCGCTGCTGCTGTATCTGGCGGCGGCGGGGGTGGGCACCATCGGGCTGGTGGACGACGACACGGTGGACCTGTCCAACCTGCAGCGCCAGATCGCCCACACCACGGACTCGCTCGGCGTGGCGAAGGTGGATTCGGCGATTGCGCGGGCCAATGCGATCAACCCGCTGGTGAACGTGGTGCCGCACCGGCTGCGCCTGGGGCCGGAGAACGTGCTGGACTTGGTGGCGGGCTACGACATCGTCTGCGACGGCACCGACAATTTCCCCACCCGGTTTCTGCTGTCGGACGCCTGCGTGCTGGCGAAGCGGACCCTGGTTTCGGCCGCGGTGCTGCGCTTCGACGGGCAGCTTTCGACCTTCAAGCCGCATGCCGGGCCGGAGTGCCCCTGCTACCGCTGCCTGTATCCGGCGCCACCGCCGGACGGGCTGGTGCCGACCTGCAGCGAGGCGGGGGTGCTGGGCGCGGTGACCGGGGTGATGGGAACATTGCAGGCGACCGAGGTGCTGAAGGAGATCATGGGCATTGGCGAGACATTGGCCGGGCGGGTGCTGATATGGGATGCGCTGGCAACGCGCTTCCGCACCATCCGGCTGAAGCCCGACCCCGCCTGCGTCGCCTGCGGCCCAGATGCCACGTTGCGTGACCTGTCGGGACATGCGGCCAGCGCGGCGGCGGCATGCGCCGTTCCGTCCCGTGGCGGCTGATCCGCTCGGCATCCTGCTGATCTCGGGCGGGCATGAGCGGGCGCATTATGCCTTCATGATGGCCGCGGGGGCGGCGGCGCTGGGGCGGCTGGTGGTGCTGTTCGCCACCAACGAGGGATGCCGCGCGCTGATGCCGGAGGGGCTGGCGGGCGACCCGCGCGAGGAGACGGCGCGGGCGCGGGGGGTGGCCGGGCTGGCCGAGTTGGCCGAGGCCGCCGCGGAGCTTGGGGTGCGGCGGATTGCCTGCGAGGCCGGGCTGCGCATGATCGACACGGCGAGCGAGGCGCTGTCGCCGGGCGTGGAGGTGGCGGGCATCGCCACCTTCCTGGAGGCCGTCGGCGCCGGCCAGATCGTGACGCTGTGAGAAGCAGTGCAGCGTTTCGGGCCTTGACCCGACCCCGGCCGGCTTGGCAGGGATGGGCGCCATGAGCGCAAGAATGGCCACCCTGTTGAGCGCGATGCTGGCGACCGGCCCCGCGCTTGCCCAGATGTCGCCGCCCGCGGGGTCCCTGCAACTGCCGCACAAGGGCATTCATTCGCCGGCGCCGCCGCGCCCGCCCACCGTACCGAGCGCCGCGCCGCGGGCGCCGGTGCAGCGGGTGGCGCCCATGGCCTCGCCGGCAGTTCCGGTGCCGCCCCGCTCCGCGCTGGGCGCCCCTGCCGTGGGCGCGAAGCCGCCGGTAGTTACGGCCAAGGCGGGCGCCCAGCCGGCCAAGCCGGCGACCTCCAAGGCAGTACCATCCAAGCCTGGGGCGGCCGCCGGTGCCGCCGCCGGGGTGGCGGCAGGTGCGGGCGCGGCGGCTGCCCTGCCGCGCCCGCCGGAGCCGAGCAAGGGCACGGTCACCGGCCAGCCGCTGCCGCGCTGGGCCGGCATCCAGTATGACGGGGTGAAGCTGCGCGTGGGGCCGGGGCAGCGCTATCCGGTGGAGTGGATCTATCGCCGGCCCGACCAGCCCGTGCGGATCCTGCGCGAATTCGAGACCTGGCGGCTGATCGAGGATCACGACGGCGTGAAGGGCTGGGTGCACCAGTCCAACCTTACCGGGCGGCGGACCTTCATGGTGCCGGGGGCCGACCGTGTGCTTCGCGGCTCGGCGGCCGAGGATGCCGCGCCGGTGGCGATCCTAAAGCCGGGGGTGGTGGGGCGCATCCGCGGCTGTGCGGCCGGCTCCGCGTGGTGCGAGGTGCGCGTGGGCGATTATCGCGGCTGGCTGAAGCGCGACGGGCTGTGGGGGCTGTCGGCCGGGGAGGCGGTCGGCAACTGAATTGCCGTTCCGAGAATTGCGGATTCAGTTGGACAGGAACATTTCCCGCGCCGGGCGATGACGCTATTCTCCGGCCATGAGCACCAGCACCCCTTCCCCGGATGCCGCCAAGCTGCCCGAGGCGCGCCCGCGCGCCAGCCACGACATGGGTGGCGTGTCGAAGTTCATGTGCGACGCTGTCGATGTGGAGCCGCACGCGCTGAATGATTTCGATCGCGAGGTGGATGCGATCCGCGGCCTGCTCGGCGCGAGCAAGGTAATGTCGGTGGACGAGTTGCGCCGTGGCATCGAGGCGATTCCGGAAGCCGACTACCTGCGCCTGTCGTACCTACCAGCGCTGGATCCGCTCGATTGCCGACAACATGCTGGCCAAGGGTGTGTTCTCCGAGGCGGAGCTTCGCGCGGCGCTGGAGGACACGAAGTGACGCCGCAGCTTCTTGCGCCGGGCACTGCCGTGCGCGTGCGCGACGACTGGCCGGAAACGCGCGGACCCTGCCATATCCGCACGCCACACTACCTGCGCGGCGCCACGGGGGTGGTGGAGAAGCACCTTGGCGCCTTTCCCAACCCCGAGGACCTCGCCTTCGCGCGGCCGGCGGCGGTGCTGAACCTCTATCATGTGCGTTTCGCGCCCGCCGCGATCTGGCCGGAGGCGCGCGCCGGGGACTGCGTGGTGGTGGAGTTGTTCGAATCCTGGCTGGAGGCCGCATGAGCACCCTGCTCGAAACCCCGTCCGACCGGCTGCTGGCGGCGGTGCGCCAGCTTCTGACCGACAAGGGGATTCTCACGCGCGAGGAGATCGCCGAGCGCATCCAAGTCACCGACAACGCCTCGCCGGCCCAGGGCGCGCGCATGGTGGCCAAGGCCTGGACCGACCGGGCCTATCGCGCGCGCATGCTGGCCGATGGCGCCAAGGCGGCGGAGGAACTGGGCATTCCCATGCGCGGCATGCCGCCGCTGGGCGTGCTGGAGGACAGCGCCGAGGAGCACAACCTGGTCGTTTGCACCCTGTGCTCGTGTTATCCGCGCGCGGTGCTGGGCTATCCGCCGTTCTGGTTCAAGTCCGCGGCCTATCGCGCGCGGGCGGTGCGCGATCCGCGCGGGTTGCTGGTGGAGTTCGGCACGGTGCTGCCCGAGACGGTGCGGCTGCGGGTGGTGGACAGCACGGCGGACTACCGCTGGATGGTGCTGCCGCTGCGCCCGGAGGGGACCGAGGGCTGGAGCGAGGCGCAACTGGCCGCCATCGTGCGCGAGGGCGATATGATCGGGGTGACTTTTCCCAAACTCGGCTGAAGGCGCCGCCGGTGGGCGGTGAAAGGGCTGTCGTGATGCGCCTGCTGCTCGCTGCCCTGCTGCTGCTGGCCGGCCCCCTGGTTTCGTCGGTGACCCTCGCCGCCTCGCTGCCGGCGGTGGAGGGAGAGAAGGGCATGGTGGTTTCCGCCCAGCACCTTGCCACCGCCGCCGGGGTCGGAGGTGCTGCGGGCCGGTGGCAACGCGGTGGATGCAGCGGTGGCGGTGGGCTATGCGCTGGCGGTGGTGGAGCCGTGCTGCGGCAATATCGGCGGCGGCGGCTTCATGACGATGCGCCTGGCCGCGGGCGCACGACGTTCCTGGATTTCCGCGAGACGGCGCCGGCGGCCGCGTCGCGCGACATGTATCTCGATGCCGCACGGCAACGTGGTGCGCGGCGCAAGCCTGGTGGCTGGCGCGCCGTGGGAGTGCCGGGCACGGTAGCGGGGCTGGATGCCGCGCTGATCCAGCTACGGCACGATGTCGCGCGCGCAGGTGATGGCCCCGGCGATACGCCTGGCGGCCGAGGGGTTCGTGCTGGTGCGCGGCGACACCGATGTGCTCGACTTCGCGGGCTGAGCGGCTGCGCCGCCAGCCCAACGTGGCGCGTATCTTCCTGCGCCCGGACGGCAGCAAGCTTCGGCCCGGCGACCGGCTGGTGCAGCCCGACCTCGCGCGCACGCTGATGGCGATTGCCGCCGGCGGGCCGGACGCCTTCTACCGCGGCGCCATTCCGGCGGCGGTGGAGCAGGCGTCGCGCGCGGGCGGCGGCATCCTCACGGCTGGCGATTTCGCAGCCTACAAGGTGCGCGAGATGGCGCCGCTCACCTGCCCGTATCGCAGCTGGACATCGTCTCCGCCCCGCCGCCTTCCTCGGGTGGCACGGTGATCTGCGAGATGCTCGGCGTTCTGGAGGGCTACGACCTGCGCGCCGCCGGCTTCCATTCGGCGCGGGCGGTGCACCTGATGACCGAGGCGATGCGCCACGCCTATCTGTCGACCGCAACACCTTGCTCGGCGACCCCGATTTCGTGCGCAACCCGCTGGAGCGGCTGCTGTCGCGCGACTATGCGCTGGCGATCCGTGCGCCGCATCGACCCGGCGCGGGCAACGCCTTCGCGCGAGCTTGGCCCGGGCACGCCGCCGCATGAGGGGACGGAGACGACGCATTTTTCCGTGGCCGACCTGGCGGGCAACGCGGTGGCGGTGACCTACACCATCAATGGCTGGTTCGGCGCGGGGGTGATCGCCGGCGACACCGGCTTCCTGCTGAACAACGAGATGGACGACTTCACCAGCAAGCCCGGCGTGCCCAACATGTTCGGGCTGGTGCAGGGCGAGGCGAACGCGATCGCGCCGGGCAAGCGCCCGCTGTCGTCGATGTCTCCCACGCTGCTGCTGCGCGACGGCCAGGCCTATGCCGTGCTGGGCTCGCCCGGCGGCGCGCGGATCATCTCGATCACCTTGCAGACGATAATGAACCTGGTCGACCACGGCATGGAGTTGCAGGAGGCGGTCAATGCGCCGCGCATCCACCACCAGTGGCTGCCCGACGTGCTGTATGCAGAAACGTGGGCGCTGTCGGCCGATACGCGGCGCCTGCTGGAGGCGATGGGCCACCGGGTAACCGAGCAGGCGCCGTGGGGCGCGGTGGCGGCGATCGTGCGGCCGCGCCCGGCAGAGGCGGGTTCGGGCACGGTGCCGGCGCCTGCGGCCTCCGGTGCGAACGCGGGTGCGGCGGCGGCGGACACGGCCTTGTCGGGCCGCATGCGCGCCGGCTTCTTCTATGGGGCGAACGATGCCCGCCGGCCCGCGGGGCTCGCGGCGGCACCCTGACCCGCCGGGGCACCGCATCGGATGTGGAACCATCCTGCGGTTGCCGCGTTGCCAGAATGAACTGTCTGTAATCTGACCACCCGGACGCCGTAGCGTGTCTGGGGAGGGCCCGTCATTTCGGCCTGGCGCCGGGATGGAGGGGTGAAGCCGAGACAAAGATCGAGACCGGCCGGGGCCTTTCCCGGACATGAGCTGCCGTGCCGTCGGTCGGGCGTTGCCCGGCCATTGTCCCCTTCCCCATCGGAGATCGCTCCATGAGTGTCGGCACCATTCTCGTCATCATCCTGCTGATCGCCCTGATCGCCGCGTTGCCGAGTTGGCAGTACAGTGGTGGGTGGGGCTACTATCCCAGCGGAATCCTCGGGATTATTCTGGTGGTTCTCGTCGTTCTGATCCTCATGGGTCGCGTGTAGCCGGCGGAAACATTCGGCGAGATGCGCAGACCCGCCCATGTTGCGGACGGTGCGGCGATGCAAGGAACCGTAAGGCAGACCATCGTGGCGACAGCAGCGTTCTTTGCCCTGAGCAGCCTGGCCGTGGTGGCGACGCCCGAGCTGGCGCGGGAGAGCATTCCGCTGCTGGACCATGCCAGCGCGCCATGCCGCCAGCCGCGCGCGGCCGAAGGGCCAGCGTGCGGCACGGTGGGCTTGGCGCGGGTGAGTTCGCGGCGGATGGACGAGCGGTGCGGACCGGGTGCCGCTGCGGCGGGCGGCGCGTCGGTGGCGCGTTCGCCTTCATGCATCGGCCAGCAGTTCGGAGGTGCTCCAGGTGCCGCCGACGTTCAGCCGCGTCTGCACCCGTAATCCGTCCGATGCGATTTCGATAAGATTCCAGCCGTTCGGTGAGCGGCCGCCGCGTGGCGAGAGGGCGCTGGGTGCCATCACCTGCACTGGCCAGGGGGTGCCCAGTTCCACCGCTTCGGGATAGTGAAGGTGGCCGCAGAGCACCGCGCGCACGCCTGCTTCGCGCAGCAGGGCCACCGTGGCGTCGGCCCCGCGCGGACGGCGGCGCGCGCGGGCCCAGCCGGCATGGCGGAGCGGATGGTGGCACACGACAATCGTGGGAATGGAGGGCATTTCCTGCAGCCGGGCCGCCAGGTTGCGGCGACGCCGGGGCGGGATGGCGCCGGCCGACCAGTCGAGATGCCATTGTGCGCGGCTCACCGTGTCCAACCCGATCACCTGCAGTCCGTCGAGCCGCAGATACGGCTCCTCGGTGGGCGCTGCGGCCTTCCATCCGCGGCGCGGATGGAAGAAGCGCATCCAGAGGTCGGAGGTGGGGATGTCGTGGTTGCCGGGCACTGCCAGCAATGGCGCGCCCAGCGCGTTCAGGAAGCGGAAAGCCTCGGTGAATTCGCTGGGCAGGGCGCGTCGCGTGAGGTCGCCGCTGACCAGCACGGCATCCGGTGCCGCGGCGCGGATATCCTCTTCGAGCTGGGCTGCCATCAAGGCGGTGTGTTCGCCGAAATGCAGGTCGGCAAGGTGCGCGAGCCGCATGATCATGCCCCTGCCGGGAGCGCCGCCGCCGGCGCTTGACGCGCCCGGCGGCAGCTGTCGGTGAAGGTCAGCGGCGCGGCGGTACGGGGGGGCGCCGGCCGTAATCGGGATCGAGCGTCCGGTCGATCGCGCGGCCCGCGGCCGTGCCCGGAGGATTTACGGCGGTGCCGTCGGACTGAGACGGGTAGGCGCCGGAGACGTTGGTCTGGGCGGCCCGGTCCAGGGCACGGGTCGCCTCCGTGCCAGGTGGGTTCACCGGCGTGCCGTCCGATTGCATCGGGTAGGCGCCGGAGGTGTTGGTGCGGGCGGCGCGGTCCCAGGCTCGGCTCGCTACCGTTCCGGGCGGGTCGCCGGCCATTCGGCTGTCGGAGCAAGCCGCCACGCCGGACGCCAGTAGCGCAAGTACTATGAGTTTCGATAATACCATTTTCGTCGTTCTTCCTGTCTAGGTACGAGCAGGAAACGCGAATAAAAGATTTCGGTTGCAATGCAACTCCGATTATTTTCGCGTAGTTATTAATGATGCGTTCTTTTTGGTGTCGACTGCTTCGCCATGCCACCGGGGCCATTTCCTCGCCGGCCCCGTGATGCATGGCGCGTCGCCAAAAGAGGCGGCACGGGGTCTCCCGTGCCGCCTCCCGGGTCAGCGCGTCAGTTGAACGCGCCGGTCAGCCATGTCAGCCCTGGCGGAGCATGCTGTAGTCGAACGTCGGAAGCTCCCGCAGCGACTGCTTGGTGGCGTTCGGCAGCACCAGCCCATGAAGCTCGGCGTTACTCTGAAGGCTGTTCAGCGGCACCGTGATGAGATGGTTGCCCGTGCCGAGGTAGCTGCCCACCTGGATGACCGCCATGGGCTGCTGGGAACCCCGCGGCTCACCCAATGTGCCCACGCCGGTGCCGGCGGTGGAGCCGGCGGCGATACCGGCCTGGCCGGTGCGCGGCGAGGAGGGCGGGATCGCGGTGGTGGCGCCAATGCCGGTGGACGTGCCGGAGATCAGGATATCGTCGATCTGGCCGATGACCTGCTTATTGCTGTCGTAGACCTTGCTGCCCACGATCTGGCTGAGACGATGGTTGAATGCCCAGGTGGCGCCCGTTGGCCCGATGTTCTGGGTATTCACGCCCTTGGGCGAGGTCGTCGTGGTTTGTGCCAGCACAGGGCCGGCCGCAAGGGCGGCGAGCAAGGTGACGGGCAACAGCGGCAAACGGAACTTGTCCATGCGCTTCATGATCATTCCTCTCTCGATTGTTGCAGGGCCTGGCGTCGAAAGGATCAGGCCACCGCGTGCCAAGGAAACGGCGGCAGGGCGTGGGGGTTGCACGTGCCGGACATGCACAGACTCCATGGCTCGCCCTCTGACCACTGCAGCTGGGACCGCGGCAGCTGGACCGGGCGAGGCCGCCGGACGGGCCGGCGGCCTCGTTCCGGCCGCCGGTCAGCGGCGGCCGGCAGCGCGCATCAATGCTTCCACCACAAGGACGCCGAATCCTTGGATCGGGTGCTGGCTGCGCACCACCTGAAGAATGTCGCCAAGCAGCGAACCGGTGCGGAGCTCCGCCATCGCCAGCCGACGGATGTGCAGCGCTTCGAGCTCCGCGGGCCCCGGGCCACGGCGACTGACCAGCAGCAGAATCGTCGCAATGACCGCGTCGGCCAGCATCACCCACAGCGCCGCCACCACGGGGCCGGCCTCCGCCGCAATTGCGGCCCACGCGGCCGTGTGCAGCCATGCCAGGGCAAACAGCGCGAAGACCGCCGCGGCGACCAGCAATGCTGCCATGCGCGCGAGACGGCGGGCTTCCTGGCGCAGGCGCAGCATCTCCGCCTGGGCTGCGACCTCGAGCAGGCGCAGGCCGGACATCGTTAGCGCCTGATCAGCGCGGCCAGCACGAAGCCCGCCAATGCCGCCGCGCTGAGCGCCGTGAGCGGCTGTGCCCGCACCGTGTCGGACAGTCGGTGCATGCCATGGCGCACGGTATCGCCGGCCGCCAGGGCAGCGGCCTGGGCATCGCCAGCCAGGGCGCTGACCGCGGGGCCCACGCGCTGCTCCATCAGGGCCTCAACCTTCTCGCGCAGCGCCTGGATCTCGGCGCGCGAGTCGGTGCCGGAGGGGGTTGTCGGATTGATGCTCATCTTGTTCTCCTGGTTGCGCATGACCGGTGACGCATCCGGCACCGACCCTTCCCCACGCTGCGGCAGGTCTGGGCCGGCGCGCCCGAAATCCGTCCGCATACGGAAGGACAGCAGGCATGAACCGCGGCGACTGCGAGCACAAGAGTAATCGCATCGCCGGGTTCGTTTCGGTCGGTCAGGAACGCAACGCGGAAGGGTGGTTGCGCGTTGCATGGCGTGCCGCGGGATTTGGACATGGTTCCCTTTCGTCGACCGCGCGGGGTGTCGGACTCGGGCCGGCCCTGGCGGCTGTTGTTGATCGCCGGTGTCGTGCTGGCGCTGTATCTGGGCCGGGAGCTGTTCGCGCCCCTTGCGCTGGCGATGCTGCTCACCGTGGCGGCGCTGCCGCTGGTGTCATGGCTGGAGCGGCATCGCATGCCGCGCCTACCCGCGGTGCTGCTGGTTTTGCTGCTTTTCGTCGCCGTTTTCGCGCTGCTGGCCTTCGTGGTCGTCGGCCAGGCGCTGTCGCTGGCCAACGAGTTGCCACGCTATGAGACGGTGCTGCGCGAGAAGCTGGCGACGCTCAGCGAAGGCTCTGGCCCCATCGAGCGGGTCGTGCACCTGGTGCAGCGGCTCGGCGCGTCGGTGGCCGGCCCCGAGGACTCGGCGGCGGCGACCGTGGTGCTCGCTGCCACCCCGGAAGGGCCGCTGTCCAGCATGCTCGCCCTGGCGGCAGTGGTCTTTGCCCCCGTGGCAACGCTGGCGGTCACGCTGCTGCTGATGGGGTTCATCCTGGCGCAGCGCGAAGACGTGCGCGACCGGGCGCTGCGCCTGGTGGGCCTGCACGAGATGCACCGCACCACCCTGGCCATGGCCGATGCGGCCGCCCGTGTGGGCCGGTTCCTGCTGATGCAGGCGACGATGAACGGGATATTCGGCGTCTCGATGGGCATTGGCCTGTGGCTGATCGGCATTCCCAATGCGCCGCTCTGGGGGGTGCTCGGCTTCGGGCTGCGCTTCGTACCCTATCTCGGTGCGCCGCTGGCCGCGCTGTTCCCGCTGTTGCTGGCGGCCATCACCTCGGAGGGATGGAACACGGTGCTGATGGTGCTGGCGCTGTTCCTGGTGGTGGACGCGATCATCACCTATGGGCTGGAGCCGTGGCTGTATGGCGCCAGTATCGGCATCACGCCGCTGGCGCTGGTGCTGTCGTCGGCGTTCTGGGTGGTGCTGTGGGGGCCGGTCGGGCTGATCCTGGCGCCCGCCTTCAGCGCGGTGATGGTGATTATCGGCCGCCATGTGCCGGCGTTCGGCTTCCTGGAGGTGCTGCTGGGCGACAAGCCGCCGCTGCCGGCGCCAGCGCGCTTCTATCAGCGGCTGCTGGCCGGCGACGTGGCTGCGGGCACGCGTACCCTGGCCAGCGAGTTCGAGCACGACGGGGTGCGCCCGGCGCTGGAACAGCTGGTGCTACCGGCGATCCGGCAGATCAGCAGCGACCGCTCGCACGATGGCTTCGGCCCGGCGCTGGCGGTGCGCGCGGCACGCACCTTGCTGCGGGTGTTGGAAAGTGTGGTGGAACCGCCGGACCAGCAAGCGGAGATCGCGGTTCTGCCGGTGGGCGGAGCGCTGGACCGGGCCGCGGCGGCGACCGTGGTGGTGGCGTTTCAGGATGCGGGCCTGCCGGCGGTGCTGTCGCCGGAGGAACTCTTCGCCGTACCTTGTGGCGGTGCTGGTAGCCGCCGACGCCCCGCCTGTTCACCGGCTGGCCCGCGGGCTGCGCGAGGCGCACCAGACCGCCGACGTGGTGCGGCTGTTCTCCGCCACCGAGGAGGCGGGGCTGGCGCTGGCGCAGCGGGCCGGCGAGGCGGACCGGTTCTCCTCGCTGGCGGCGTTGCTGCCGGATGTTGCCGATCTGGTGGAGAACGCTCTGGCCCCGCACGAATGAGGCGGCGCGGGAATGCGGCAGCGCGGGTAAAACCGACCGCGGGGGTCAGCCGGATGAGGAGTTGGCCATATTGGGGGGCAACACTTCGGAGGTGACGTCCACCAGCAGCGGCAGCGGGTCGGACGGATCGCCGACGAAGCCGCCGGATACCGGGGCCGCTTGTTCCGGCGTGCGGGTGCTGCCGACGCGGATGAGGTTGGTGCCGGCGACCAGGCCGTTGGTCGGGTCGTATTCTACCCAGCCCGCTCCCGGCAGGTAGACACTGCACCAGGCATGGGTCGCGCCGCCGCCGGTGGCCTGCTGGGTGCCGGTGTCGTAGAGATAGCCGGTGACGAAGCGGGCGGCCAGCCCCAGGCTGCGCACCGCCTCCATCATCAGCAGCGCAAAATCGCGGCAGGTACCGCTGCCGCGTTCCAGCGTCTCGACCGGCGCCTGGGTTCCCTCCATCGCGCGCGCGCAATAAGTGAATTCGGCCTTCACCGCCCGGGTCATCTGCTCGAGCAGATCGATGGTGCGCAGCTGTCCGGCCGGGCGGAGGAACTGCTGCACCCATGCATCCACCCGCCGCCCGGCGTCGGCCACCTGGCGTTCGGCGAGGCGCGCGAGGTCCGGGATTTCGTCAGCGGCGTAGGAGAAGGGGAAATTCTCTGCCGCCGGATCGAGCGTGGCCCGCGGCAGGCCGGGGCCGGCGGGGTAGTGCGTCAACTCCAGACGCGACACGATCGACAGATGGTCGGTGCGCATCTGCTCGTCCCACTCCAGCAGGCAGATGGAGTTGCCGAATACGTCGTGCGCCCAGCGCGTGGTCTGCGGTGCCGGTTCGACCTCCAGCGTCGCGCTGTGCAGGCGCAGGTCGTGGCTGTCCTGTGGCCGCATCATCAGGCGGTGGGGCAGCACTTGTACGGGAGAGCGATAGGCGTATTGCGTGCGGTGGACGATGCGGACATCCGGCATGGCGGCTCCTGGGCTGTACTCTTCTCACCCCCTCAGGGGCGTGCCGCAAGCCATGCCCCAAGTCCGCGTCCACGCGGGCGGAGTGCTTCTGCCCGAGTGCTTCGGGCTTGACCGCGACCGCAGACAAGACACCGGGCGACCATCCACCGTGGGGGAAGCGGTGGTGATCGCCCGGCGGTGCGGAGCGGGAAGCCTGTTAGCCGCACGGCGGGGCAACGCCACACATCCCGTCCGGTTCCGGTGCCAGGTGCAATGGCGCGGCGGTGCGCAAAGCTGTGATCACGCGGCACAGCCACGACAGGGTGCGGCGAACGCAACCAAGTGGCTACCGGCGGTTGATGAGGAATCCGGTGAACAGCCCCAGCGCGGCTGCGGCAAGCACGGTACCTGATGGGGTAGTCGCGGATCTGGCGGCTTGCCCGTGCCGCGGCTCGCTCGCTCCTGTCATGCGCGGCGTCGCCGAGCTCGCCTGCGGCATTGGCGGCCCACCGCCCGCCCTCGGTGACCAGGTGACGCGCTTCGTCGAGCCCGTGGCGTGCGCGGGCTGCGCCCTCATCCAGGTGTCGGCGGGTGAACTTCATCGTCGGATACTCCTTTGTTGGGTCGTGCAGATGCCGCGGGTCAGGTCAGCTCGGCACGGCCGCTGCTGCCGATCTCCGGCCGCCGGCCTGCTGCCTTGGCCTTGAGAAAATGGAACGCCCGAGCGATCGAACTGGAGGGAGAATCCCAGTATTCCCCGATCTCCGGCTCGAATTGGAGCAGCACGATGCGCGGATCGTCGGGCCCTTGCGGGAAGTAGGCCGCCGCCCCCTCGTTCCAGAGATCGTTCATCGTTTGGCGGTCGCGCACCAGCGAAATCTCGCCGGACATGGACACGTAGCTGTGGTTGTCCAGGTCGGCGAACGTCAGGCAGGCGTGCGGGTCGCGGGCCACCTCGTCATCCTTGTGGTTGTTCACATCGGCGAAGAACCAGATCTGGTTATGTCCGGTGCGCAGGATGTGCGTCATCGGTCGAGCGCGGATCTGGTCGCCGTCCCTGGTCACCATCATGCAGGTACTGACGGAACGCACCTGCTCCCAGATAGCGTCGCGGTTGGCGTCGTCGTTCATTCCGGTGCGTCCCTTGTTGCGGCGTGCGCGGCCGCGCCGCGCGTCGCGCTCGGCGGCCGCCCATGCAATGCGCCGGCCGGCGCCGCGGTTCCGCGATGCTATTACGAAGTTCTAACAACAATGTGCGGCACCCCGATCGTCGGGCGGGTGCGGGGATCAGGGGTTGACCAGGTAGGTAGCCGGAAACGCCAGTTCCCAGCGCACGCCAGTGGGGAGATACTCGAGCTTTGCATCGCCGTGCACCGCGCGGGCCACAATGCGCTCAATGACGATGCGCCCGAAGCCGCGCCGCGTGGGCGGTGTCACCGGGGGGCCGTCGACCTCCTCCCAGGTCAGCCGGCAGATCGGCACCCCGTCCGGTCCGGGGGCGAGGCTCCAGCCAATCAGCACCCTGCCGCTTGGGATCGACAAGGCGCCGTGTTTCGCGGCATTGGCTGCCAACTCGTGCAGCGCCATGCCTATGTGCTGCGCCGCGTCCGGCTGGATCAGCAGCGGCGGGCCGGACATCTCCACCTGCGACGCGTCGAAGTCGTTGAAGTGGCCGAGTTGCGAGCGTACGAGCGCGCGCAGCGAGGCCCCCGACCAGTCCTCCTGCACCAGCAGGTCGTGGGAGCCGGCGAGCGACTGCAGCCGCGCCGAGAACCGCAACTCGAAGTCGTGCAGCGACGTGGCGTTGTTTGCGGTCTGGCGCATGATCGCCTCCACCACCGCCAGCAGGTTCAGCGACCGGTGCGTCACCTCCCGCATCAGCAGCCGGATGCGCGCCTCCTGTTCCTTGTAGCGGGTGATGTCGATGGCGCCGGTGATCACCCCCACAACTGCCCCAGTTTCGTCCGCCAGCGGCTGCACCGACAGGTCGAGCCACATTTCGGCCCCGTCGTGCATCACCCGCACCTCGCGTCGGCTGGCCCCGCCGCCTTCCAGCACGGCGCGCTTCATGGCTACCACGGCTGCCATCGACGGGTCGGGATTTACCTGATCGTCGGTCTTGCCGAGGATCTCCTCGACAGTGCTGCCAAACTCGCCCTGGCTGATCCAGGTGAACACCAGGTCGCGGTCCTGGGTGGCCACGGTTACCCCGGTGGCGCGCAAGGCTACCTCGAAGCGAAGGTTGGTCTTGCTGAGCGCCCGGGTGCGCTGGGCCACGCGCAGGTCGAGCGTGGTGGAGAGTTCGTGCAGCCGCGCCTCCCGGCCCGCCAGCCGGCGCAACTGGCGTTGCATGTCGCGCAGCAGCAGCATGGCAAGCGCGCCGGCGCATACCAGGCAGAGCACGATCAACAGCACCACCTGGGTTCCCAGCCAGTGCTGCGTGGCGGTGGTACGCACCACGTCGGTATGCCCTGCGGCTACCAGGCGGTCGGCCAGCGCGCGTGCTTCGCCCATCAGGCGTATGCCGTCGCCGGAACGGACCATTTCCAGCGCTGCCTGGGTCTGGCCCGTCTCGGCAAGTTCGACGCCATGCTGCAGCACGGCCAGCTTTGCCTCGCTGACGCGTGCCAGCTCGGCGACTAGCTCCTCGCGCGGCGCCACCCCCGCCACAAGGCCCCGCAGATCGGCGATCCGGGCGGCAAGGACGCTCGTCGCCGCGGAATAGGGCGCCAGATAGGCCCGATCGCCGGTCAGCAGGAAGCTGCGCTGCCCGGCCTCGGCCTGCAGCAGCGAAATCTGGACGTCCATGCCGGCGCGGCGGAATTCGAGCGCCTCCAGCACCGTGTCGCTGGAGCGCATGTTGCGCCACGCCAGATAGGCGGCGAACAGGCAGGCGAGCGTCAGCAGCAGGAAGCCGGCGGCCAGGGTCAGCAGCACCCGCCGGCGGCGCTTGCGGCCCGGCCATGCCGCCTCGTCGGGCGCCGCCCGGACCGTCGCGCCCGCGTCGAGGTCGGCCACGCCCGTCATGGCGCCGGCGCGCGGGCGGGCGGTGGGATATGTGTCACCGGCCGTGTGCCCCTGCCCGGCGCGCGCCCGTTAAGCCGGCCCCGCCGCCCCGTCGGCGAGCGAGGCGCGCCGGTCGAAGAACAGCGCCTGGGTGATGATCGCCTTCACCGCATCGGTGCGGAACGGTTTGGTGATCAGGAAGGTGGGCTCCGGCCGGCTGCCGGTCAGCAGCCGTTCCGGGTAGGCGGTGATGAACACCACTGGCACGCTGCAGATCGACAGGATCTCCTTGACCGCATCCAGGCCGTTGCTGCCGTCGGCAAGCTGGATGTCGGCAAGCACAAGGCCCGGCCGGTGGTGCGACATGGCCGCCACCGCCTCGCCATGGGTGCGCGCCACGTGCAGCACGTCGTGTCCCAGGCTGGCAACCACCGCCTCCAGGTCCATCGCGATGATCGGTTCGTCCTCGATGATCAGCACGCCGGTGCGAAGGCTCGAGGCAATCTCAGTGCTCGCCACGCCGAGCAGCGTCTGGATCTCGGTGGGGGGGCGGTCCATGATCTCGGCGATCTCGTCGGTGCTGAACGCCTCGAGCGCATTGAGCAGGAACGCCACGCGGGGCAGCGGCGTGATTGCCTCCAGGCGCGTATGGGCGGTCTGCATCAGCGGGTTGTCTGGGTCTTCGGTGATGCCGTGATTGACCGGGATCGACCCCCAGATCTTGAGGAATGCTCGGAACAGCGCCTTGCGGGTGGGTGTCTCGGAGCTGCGCGTCATCTCCTCGGCCACCGCTTCGATGGTGGCCACCACATAGGCATCGCCGCTCGCCTGGTTTCCGGTCAACGCACGTGCGAACCGCCGCAGATAGGGGATATGCGACGCGAAAGTCTCGGTAATGGACATCAAGGTTTCCTGTGAACACTGGCACCGCCAGCCTATACCAGCCTTACCAAAGGCCAATTTGGAATGTCACGAACACATGGGAACCACATGCAGGCTGCTGCGTTCAAGAATGCGAGATTGAGGGCAGGTGTGTGATGAACATTGTATCGCGAGGAATTGAATTCGCCGACGCCGCAGCCGACGGGCCGGCATTGGAGGTGCAAATGGACCAACGCAAGCCGGCCACACCCGCCGCCGCGCCGTTTAGGCGTGGCGAGGGGGGCCAAACCGCCGAGTTACGCGAGCGCCGAGCGGGAATGGCGCCGGCCGCCGAGCGGGCGGGAGGGCGGGCGCATGATTCTACCGGCGCCGAACCCGGCCTGAGCTTGGGCGGCAGGCCACCGCGCGGCGACCAGCCGCGGCCGGAGGTTCCGCGGGGCGACATTCCGGTTGACCGGCACATCAGCCACCAACTGCGCGCCATCTATGACGAGGTTGTGAGTGAACCAATTCCCGACCGCTTCGTGAAGCTTCTAGCAGAGCTGGAACGAAAGCAGGCGGGCAAATCATGACAGTATCTACCTGTGTAAAAACCAAGGACGAACTTCTCGCCGCGGTTCCCAAGCTGCGTGGTTTCGCCGTTTCGCTGTGCGGCCGCACTTCCCGCGCCGACGATTTGGTGCAGGAGACGCTGGTGAAGGCTTGGGCCAATTTGGCCTCGTTCCAGCCCGGCTCCAACATGGTGGCTTGGCTGTGCACGATCCTTCGTAACGAGTTCTATTCGGAGTTCCGCAAGCGCCGGCACGAAGTGGGCGATGAGGAGGGGCGTTTCGCCGCCCGCCTGGCCACCCGCCCGGCGCAGGAAGGCCACATGCGGCTGCTGGAATTCCGCGATGCCCTGGCGATGCTGGCCGACGAGCAGCGCGAGGCGCTGATCCTGGTCGGTGCTTCCGGCCTTTCCTACGAAGAGGCGGCGGCGATCTGCGGCTGTGCGGTCGGCACCATGAAGAGCCGTGCCAGCCGGGCGCGCGCCAAGCTTGCCGAAATCCTCGCCCTGGCGCCGCAGAACCCGATGGAGACGGACCGCGCCTGGGATGCGGCGGTGGATAAGGCGTGGACGGCGCGGGGCACCGTCGACGTCTGAATGCTCCGTGCAACGACGAAATGGCCGCCTGGTCCGGGCGATGGTGGGAGGAAGGCAGTGCGCCGCTTCGTCTGTCTAGCAGTTCTGGGCTTGACCCTTGCGGGTTGCATCGGATTCAGCGAATCGCCGCCCCCGGCACGGGAGACGGTGGTGGTCCAGCCTGGCGCCACCGTGGTGGTGCCGCCGTCTGGTTCGCCGGTGGTCTACTGTCGGGACGGAACGCGCGCCCCCTGCTGAGGCGGGTCTTGCTGGTCGTTGTTCTGCAGGGCGGCGGCGCGGTCGCCGACCGTGCCAGGGCCGTGGGCTTGGTCCTCGGCATTATCCCCGTCCTCGACGTCTTCAGGGTTGCGGGCCGCGGCGATCGGCAGCCATAGCGCCACGGTGGTGCCCGCGCCCGGCCGGCTGTCGATTGTCAGGCAGCCACCGCAGCGCTCGGCGAAGTTTCGTGCGCCGGCAAGGCCGAGACCGGTGCCGGTGCCGTTGCGCTTGGTCGTGAAGAAGGGCTCGCCGGCGCGTGCGCGCGTTGCCTCGTCCATGCCGATGCCACGATCGGTGACCGCCACCCTGACCGCGCCGGCCGCCAGCGCCGGGAGGGACGGCATCACCTGGGGAGGCGCGGCGCTGCCCGCAGACAGCGTGATCTCCCCGCCCTGAGGCATCGCATCGCGTGCGTTCACCGCCAGATTTACCAGGGCCGACTCGAACTCGCTGCGGTCGGCGGCGACGAGGAGGGGCCGGCCTTCGCCCTGGCGGATGCTTACGCGGCAGCCGTGGCCGATAGTCTGGTTCAGCAGCGCCGTCAGCTCTGCCGTCGCCTGCACCGCGTCGAACGCTCTGGCAGGATTACCGGCGGGATTGCTGGCGGGCTGGCGGCGCACGATATCCAGCATGCGGTTGGTCAGCGTGGCGATCAGTGTCGCAGTGTGGCCAACGCGGGCGGCGTGTTCGCGAACCCGCGCCGGATGGTCGGCGCTGCGGTCCAGTAGCAGCGCACTGCTTTCCATCATCTGCGCGGCGTTGCGGAAATCATGCGCCACGCCGGCGGCTAGTTCCCCGAAGGCGCCGACACGTTCCAACTGGCGCAGCTTGCCCTCTGCCTCCAACCTGGCGCGTTCGGAGGCAAGTCGGCGGGTGGTGGCGCGCTGGGCCTGGGCGGTGGAGGCCAGCAGGAACAGCATCGACAGCACCGCCACGACGCCGGGCCCCACCAGACGCTCGCGAAGGGCAGCGTGGATTACCCGCATATCCAGGCCATAGGCCACATGGACCGGGTAGCCGTCGATCCGGCGAAACGCATACAGTCTCTGGCGGCCTTCGATGACGCCCATCGCCTCGACAATGCCGCTGCTGGCCCCTGGCCGCGCCATCGCCGCCGTCAGCGGATGCTGAGTGGGGAAGCGCATGCCCGTGATGGAGCGTGGCAGGGGGTAGCGCGACAGCACGGCGCCGTCGGTGCGCAGCAGCAGCACCGAATCGTTCGGGTCTTCGGCGACGCGCTGGTAGAACGCGGCGAACCGGGCGGGCGAAAACGTTGCGGAGACAACACCCCCATCCGGCCGCCCCTCCGCGTCCAGCGTGG
Source organism: uncultured Alphaproteobacteria bacterium (assembly GCA_963779875.1). Classification (GTDB taxonomy): domain Bacteria; phylum Pseudomonadota; class Alphaproteobacteria; order Acetobacterales; family Acetobacteraceae; genus CAMDGX01. The sequence goes on from CAWAAI010000002.1 coordinate 445,159, forward strand.
GACGGCTGAGCACCGCCACGATGAAACGTGTCGGGAATGTCTCGAATACATCGCTTACATAGGTGCCGTGCTCCGACATGAAGGGGCTCTCCGCCATGTGGTGCGCCTGGACATACTCCCGCGCCGACAGATCCACCCGCGGCAACAACGGCGGTGCCCGGCGGCTGGAAACGACGAGCCTTCCATCGGGCGCGACGATGCCCAGCGTCAGCACTGTCGGCACACGCGCCACCACATCGTTCATGAATTCATGCACGTCCCGCGACTGGGCGATCTCGGTCCAGCCGAGCCCCCTGATGCGCTGGATCGTCGCATCCAGCAGCCCTTCTTGGGCCTCGAAGGACAGCATGGCGTGTTCGTGCAGCATATCCACGGTGCGGGCGATGCGTGCCCGCGCCTCGGCATTCACGTTGCGCGACGTTTGGTCGGCGATCACGAGGAATGCAGTGGCTGGCAGCAGCAGTGCCGCGATCCACAACCAGCCGAAGCCGACTGAAAGCCGCGACAGGAAGGCCTCGGCTTGCCGGTTCAGGGCTCGCATTGCGCCTCCCACGAAGGCCCTCACGGATCGCCGCAACTCCCTGTCCGGACCAAGGTGCGGTACCCTGAATATGGACTGGACCGGGCGTCTCTTACGGCAGCACTCCGCGCGCAGCAAGTACGCCTGCAGGGCCACGGCATCGTGCGGGAACTTTCGGGACCATCGCGGGTTTACGAAAGATGCCTTGCGGGGACTGGAGGACCTGATGCGCCGGCGGTCACGCTGCGGGGTCCGCGACGACTGCGCCGCGAACTCTTGCGCAGGTGCGCCACGTCCTCCCGCGCCATTCGCCCATTCCCGCCGGACCAATGCATCCGCCTGCCAAGCGGCGGGTGCGTTGCGCCGACGGCCCCGTCCGGTCAGCCAGTCAACCGGCCAGCCAGTCAAGGAGACTGTACGATGCCGCAAAACCGCGCTTCCCAGAAGCCCGAGCCGCGCGACGCCGACCGCGCCAATCCCGATCCCCGCGCGCCCGAACTTCAGGCGAAGGTGAACAAGCCGTATTCGCGCTATGACAAGCCGGAGGATGTGGTCGCCGATCCCGCGCTGTCGCACGACGAGAAGGAACGCGCGCTCGCCAACCTGGAGGAGGATGCCCGCAGGCTGGAGGAATCCGCGGCCGAGGGCATGGGCGGCGGCGAGCCGGCGGGAGATCTGCACGAGGTGCGCGAGGCGCGCGAGGCACTCGACATGCCGCCGGTGGAGTTCGCCTATCACGTCGTCACCCGCGATCTGCGCGAGCGCCTCGCCGCTGCCGCCCACGATGAGCGGCCGCTGGTGGAGCATGCGCTCAAGGCGCTGGAGGCGCTGGCCTTCCCCGCGATGGCCGAACGGGAAGCGACGCCTGACTTCAGCAGCCCCGAATGCCAGGCAGAGGTGCGCGACGAGATCGAGCGCGAGAAGCTTGATCCCTGAGTTCCGCGGCCCCTGGGTGCCGTCGCTCCGCGCCGCGGTGCCCGGTCGCTCACCATGCGTCTCCATCACGTACGCCTACCCGGTACGGCCACCAAGGTAATGTCATGACCAGTGCAACGTCCGGGATGCCGGACCTTCAGGGCCGGCGTCTGCTGGTCGTCGAAGACGAGGAGCTGATCGGCCTCATGCTCGTCGATCTGCTCGAGGAGATGGGGGCGCAGGTGGTGGGACCCGCCGCCACCGCTGCGGAAGCCCTGGAACTGGCCACGAGCGAGCGGCTTTCGGGGGCGCTTCTGGACCTTAGCCTCGGCGGCGCGCCGGCTTATCCGATCGCCGACCGCCTGATGGAGCGGGACATCCCGTTCGTCTTCATCACCGGGTACGGTCAGGCCCATATCCTGCCTCGCTATGCCCATGTTCCCGTGCTGACCAAGCCGTTCGGGCAGCGGCACCTGACGATGCTGCTTGCCGGCTTCGGCCGGGTGGAGGAGGGAGGAGGGGCCGCTCCCTAGGCAGGGTGGGCGTGGGCGGTGCGCAGGCGCTGCCCTGTTTGCCGGTGGCCGTCGACGCCTCGTCCCCGTCAACTCCTCGTCAGGGAACGCGCTTCCCGCCGGCCCGTTGGCTGACCGACAGGAAGCGCGGCCGGGGTGGCCGACGGACGGGCATCCGCGCCCTGCCGGTCCCGCGACCTCGACGCTTATCAGGAGGCAGCTGTCATGGCCGATACGCCCGCCACGCCGAAGGGTCTCGCTGTTGTCACGGGCGCATCCAGCGGCATCGGTTACGAGTTGGCCAAAGTCTGTGCCGCGGAGGGCTTCGACCTGTTCATCGTGGCCGACGAGTCGGAGATTGCCGATGCGGCCGATGCCATCGCCGGCGAATTCGGCGTACATGTCGACCGGGTGCAGGCGGACCTCGCCACGCTGGCGGGGGTGGACACGCTTCTTGACGCCATCGGCCCACGGCCGATCGCCGCGCTGCTCGCGAATGCCGGCCGGGGCCTGGGCGGCGCCTTCCTCGACCAGGATTTCTCCAAGGTTCGCGGCATTGTCGACACCAACATCACCGGCACGCTGTATCTGCTGCACCGCGTCGCCGGCGACATGCGCAGCCGCGGCGCCGGGCGCATCCTGATCACCGGCTCGATCGCCGGTCTCATGCCCGGCACCTACCAGGCGGTGTACAACGCCACCAAGGCGTTCCTCGATTCTTTCTCCTTCGCGTTGCGCGCCGAACTTTCCGACAGCGGCGTCACCGTCACCTGCCTCATGCCCGGCGCCACGGAAACCGAGTTCTTCGAGCGCGCCGACATGCTCGACACCAAGCTTGGACAGTCCAGCAAGGCCGACCCGGCCGAAGTCGCGCGCACCGGCTTCGATGCGATGATGGCGGGCGACGGCGAGGTGGTGGCCGGCTGGATGAACAAGCTGCGCGCGGCCATCGCCAACGTCACCCCCGCCGGCGTGCTGGCCGAGATGCATCGCAGCCGGGCCGCGCCGCGTTCCGCCCGCGAGTGAGCGAGCAGCATGGCCCCAGCGGGCCGGTTCCAGCCAGCGAGGCAAACATGGCCCATTCCACCTCCGACGCACCATCCGACGGGAACCTCCCGACTGCCCAGACAGGCGAGGCGGCCCGCTCCGGCGAGGGTGAGCGTGCTGGCGAGGGCGAGCGCTCCACCGGCGCAGGCGCCCCCGACACCGCGCCTCCGCCGCGAGGGGGCGCCAGACCCGGGGCAGTGCGTTCGGCGGCGCTGCAGAAGCTGGTGCGTGCCGAGCACCGCCGGCTCGCCAAACTGGCGACGATCTGCGCCGAGGGCGATACGGCCGCCAGGGACGAGGCGGTGCGCGCCCTGGCCCCGGAACTGCGCATGCAGATGAAAACGAGATGGGCGGTGCTCTACCCCACCCTCGCGGAGGCCGGCGTGGATACGGACGTGATTGCCGAGGCCCAGGTCGGCGAGGAGATCGCGCACCACCTGCTCGAAGGACTCGCGGAAGGGGCGCCGACGGATGGGCTGCGCGGCGCGCGCACCGCCTTCCTCGGCCGGCTGGTGCAGCGCCGGATCGCCAGCGAGCAGCAACCTCGCCGCGGCCTTCTGGCCGCGATGGCGGCGGCCAGGATCGATGGCGGTGAACTCGCCCACCGTCTTCGCGAGCAGCGCGCCGCCTTGGAAAAGGAGGCGTCGCACGACGCGGCGGCACCACTCCTGGCGCCCTCCATCCACCACGAACCCGGGTTCGCGATGCGTGCCCGAGAGGACAGCACCGAGGACAGCACCATGGCACACGACCGACGGGAACGGGACGACAGGCGCCGCTTCGTCAGCAACGACGAATTCGGCGGCCGTGGCGACCGACGGGAGGACGACTACGGCAATCGCTATCGCGAGCCGCACGGACGCCCCTACGGCGATGACGACCATGGACGCCGCTACGGTGACGATGACCATGGACGCCGCTACGGCGGCTACGACGAGCGGACGAGCGGGCGCGATCGGGCGGATTGGGACGAGCGCGGGGGCGACCCAGGCTGGGATGAGCGCCGCGGCATCGGCGGCGGCTACGACGACCGCCGCCAAGGCCCCGAGCGGCGCTGGGACGCGCGGCAGGGTTGGGACGCGCGGCGCGGGATAGGCGGCGGCTATGGCGGGCGCGAGCGCTATATCGGCGGGGCCCGCGACGACTGGCGGGAGGAGCGGCGCCGGGAGGAACGCGAGGGCTGGGATGTGCACCGGGGCTGGGACGAGCGCCGCGGCCCCGGAGGTGGGTATGGCGGCGGGTACGGCGAGCGGGAAGGCTACGGCCGTGACGAGGACAGGGACCGCGACCGCGGCGGCTACGGCGCCGAGCGCGGTGGCCGGCACCGGGACGAAGACCGGTGGAGTGGCGAACGGGGCCGCGACGGGCGTTCCGGCATGCATGGTGGCCGGGGTGGGGACTGGTCCGAGGGGCAGTACCGCGATCGTCCTTCAGGCGAGGGATATCGCGGACGCGAGAGCCAAGGGCACGGTCGCCCCGAGCGTGACGAGCATCGGGACGAGGACCGAGGCTTCTCGTCCCGCGCCCGCTACGAGGAGGGGCGCGGCCGTCCGCCGGGCGAACATGGCGGCGGCTATGAGGGGCGCGGCTATGGGGGGCGCGGCTACGGTGGCGATCGGGGCCGTGGTGACCGGGAGAGGGGTGACGAGGAGAGGGGCCAGCGGGAAGGTCATGGTGGGCGTTGGCGCGGCGACGACGAGTACCGGGATCGCTACCGCAGGTGATCGGCGCCGCGCCGCTTACTCCAGACGGTAGCGGATCCCCACCGTGACCGTGCGGCGCGATGGCTCGATATTCGGGGGCGGCGGCGGCAGGCGCGCGGCCTGCAACAGCGCCATGGCGGCCTGGTCCAGTATCGCCGATCCCGACGGGCCGTGCAGTTCCACACGGGTCACCCGTCCCTCGGCGTCCATCTCGAAGCGCACCTGAACCACGCCCTCCACCTCGCGGCGCCGGGCCGCGGCGGGATAGGTCCGGTGGCGATCGATCCACGCCGACAGCGCCGCCTGCCACGCCGCCACGGCGCTGGGGTCGGCCATCTGCCGGCGCGCATCCCCGCCCCCCCACTGGCGATCGCAGGCGAGGGCGCGGCGCCCGACGCCGCGCCGGTCGCCACTGGCGGCGAGCCGCGACCAGTCCTGCCGGCTGGAGTTTGAGGCGCCGGAAGTTGACGCACCGCTTGGGCGGCGGGCCGGGGGCGCACCAGTACGGGTGCGGCCGGGTGAGGCGGCGCGGCGGGGAACTGGGCCAGGGGCGGCGTGGTCTGGGCAGGTGGCGGAGTGTTCTCGGTGGGGTGAGGCGCGGACGCGGCGTGCGCCGCCGCTGCCGGTTCGCCCGAGGACGTCTCCGCCTCCCGCGAGGGCGCGTCGGGCGACACTTCCGAGGCCTCCCTGCCCGACACGACGGCCACCACGAAATCCAGCGCGGGGCCATCCGGCGGGATGGCAAGGTCCCGCGCGGGCATGCGTGCCAGCATCAGCGCCACCGCGACATGGCCGGCCAGGGCCAGCGCCAGCGGCAACGCCATGGCGGGTGGGGCGGTGCGTAACGGCGCCATTCCGCGCCCGTTCATTCCCCGCGCGTCATTGCCCGGGTGCCGGCAGAATCAGGCCGCCGCGTCCCAGGAAGGCGCGAAGCCCGGCGAGACGAAACGCTGGTTCTTCGGCAGCGCCGCAATCGCCACCCGGTCGGCATCGTCCAGCTTCACGTCGAAGGCGGCGAGGTTGGCGAGCTGGCTCTCCGCGCGCCCCGCCTTGGGGATGGCGGCCACGCCGTCCTGCGCCAGCAGCCATGACAGCGCCACCTGTGCCGGGGTGCAGCCGTGCTTGCGCGCGATCTCGCCCAATACCGGATGGTCCGCCAGCCGCCCCTGCGCCAGCGGGCAATAGGCGGTCACCGCCAGGCCCTTGCTGCGCGCGTAGGTGACGAGCTTCGTCTGGTCCAGCAGCACGTGGTACTCGAACTGGTTGCAGGCCAGCGGCGCCCGGATCTCCTCCACCGCGCGCTTCAGCAGGGCGATCGGAAAATTCGATACGCCGATATGCCGTGCCAGCCCCTGTTCGCGGAACTTCACCAGCTGGCCCAGCGACGCCGCCAGGTCCATGTCCGGCGCCGGCCAATGGATCAGGTAGAGGTCCACGTAGCCGGTGCGAAGCTTCTTCAGGCTGGCTTCCATTGCCCGCTGCATCGCCTCCGGCGCCAGGTTCTCCCACCACACCTTCGTCGTCAGGTGGATGTCGCCGCGCTTTACCGGGGTTGCCGCCAGCGCCGCGCCGACCGCCTCCTCGTTGCCGTACATCTGGGCCGTGTCGATGTGGCGGTAGCCGCGCTCCAGCGCCCCCAGCACGGCCGTGGTGCATTCCTCGCCGCTCAACCGCCAGGTGCCGAGGCCGAGCTTGGGCATGGTCATGCCGTGGGCAGCGACTGTCTGCATGGATGCGTTCCTACGTCCGTTTGGAAAAATCGACGACGGCGGCGAACCCGGTTTCGGTGCCGAGCGCCAGGTGCGTGCCATCGGCACTCCACGCCAGCGCCGAGACCCCGCCCCGCCCGGGCGCCGCCACCGGCAAGATGCGGCCTGAATTGATGTCGGCCATCACCACCAGGCCGTCGGCGAAGCCCGCGGCAATGGCGTCGTGCGTCGGGTGGGCTGCCACCCGCGTGCAGGTCACGCCGTCGCCCCCGGCCAGTTCCGTGGGCGGCTTGCCCATCGGCCCGCCGCCGAAGAACGGCCACAGCACCACCGAATCCGCGCCCGAACTCGCCAGCCACTTGCCGTTCTTGGTGAAGCTCAGCGCCTCCGTCTTGGCGGGATAGCCGGTCATGCGCATGTGCTGCCCGTCCGACAGCCGCCAGCCATGCAGCGAATTCTCCTGCATCGCGGTGACCACGCAGTCGCCGTCCGGGCTGATGGCGATGCCGGTGTGGCTGCCCTTCCATTCCAGCTTGCGCGGGTTGTCGGTCTTGGAGCCGACGAACCAGATGCTGGCGCCGTTGTAGTGGCTGGCGGCGAACCGCTTGCCCTTCGCGTCGAACGTCAGGCCGGTGACGCTGGACGGGTGCTGCACCGTCTTCAGCTTCGCCCCGGCCCCGTCGAACACATGCACCGCCTTGCCGATGGAACAGGCCAGCACGCCCTTGCCATCCGTGGTGCTCGCGACATGCTCCACCCACTTCATCATGCCGAACTCGGCAATCGCCGAAAGCGTGCCGTCGGTGGAAACCCGCACGAACCGCCCGTCGTCGCCGCCGCTGATCCAGCCGGCCGGGCGGCAATCCGCGGCCAGCGCCAGGGAGGCGCCGTCATGCGCCTCCACCTTCATCCACTCGCCGCCCTTGCGTGCGATGTGCAGCGTGCCGTCCCCCAAAGCGAAGGCACACGACCCGCTGCGGTCATAGGCCGCACCAACGACGAACGCCCCCAGCGTGCGAACGTCGCCCCGCTCCTCCAGCAACCGATCCGGCGTCATCGTCTGGCTCATGGCGTAATTCCTGGAGAAAGGAAGGCCAGGGGGCGTCGCCCCCTGGACCCCCAGCATGGGGCCGAGCCCCCTGCACCCTCAATCGTTGTTCCGCCTTCGGCGGGAGGGGCCGTCACGGCACGTGACACAGGCCCCGCAAGCCCCTCCCGCCGAAGGCGGAAAAGGTCCGGGAGTCCAGAGGCGCTGCCTCTGGCGGGGTCCAGGGGCAGCGCCCCCGGCCTTTCTTCCCCCGGCATCACGCCACCTGGCACAACTCGAAGCCGCGGCGCAGTTGCGGGCGGTTGAGGTTGCGGCCGATGAACACCAGGCGGCTGGTGCGCGGTTCGCCTTCCTTCCACGGACCGATGAAGTCGCCGTCGGCGATCATGTGCACGGCCTGGAAGGCGAAGCGGCGATCGTCGCCGGCGTAGTTCAGGATGCCCTTGGTGCGCAGCAGGTCCTGGCCTTTCTCGGCCAGCAGCGCGCCGATCCAGGCGTTGAAGCGTTCGGGATCGATCGGGGCTTCCACCTCGAAGCTCATCGAGGCGATGTCGTCGTTGTGCTCGTGCTCGTCGTCGGAGAGGAATTCGGGCGTATGCGCCAGCACGCGATCGAGGTCGAAGGCGCCCTGGTCGAGCAGTTCGCTGATCGGCACGTTCGACTTGGTGGCGTGGTAAATCTTTGCGAACTTGTTGATCTTCCTGATCATGGCCTCCACCTCGGCGGCTTCGGCGGGGCTCACCAGGTCCATCTTGTTCAGCACGATCACGTCGGCGAAGGCGATCTGGTCCTCGGCCTCGTGGCTGTCGGCGAGGCGGGCCGGCAGGTGCTTGGCGTCCACCACGGTGATTATGGCGTCCAGCTTCGTCTTGGCGCGCACGTTGTCGTCGACGAAGAAGGTTTGTGCCACCGGGGCCGGGTTGGCCAGGCCGGTGGTTTCCACGATGATGCCGTCGAACTTGTCGCGCCGCTTCATCAGCCCGCCGACGATGCGGATCAGGTCGCCGCGCACGGTGCAGCAGATGCAGCCGTTGTTCATCTCGAACACCTCCTCGTCGGTGTCCACAACAAGGTCGTTGTCCACGCCCAGTTCGCCGAACTCGTTGATGACGACGGCATACTTGCGGCCGTGGTTCTCGGTCAGGATGCGGTTGAGCAGGGTCGTCTTGCCGGCGCCGAGATAGCCGGTCAGCACGGTGACGGGAATCTGGCCCTGGGACTCGGTCGGCGGGGTTGCGGTCGCGTCGGACATGGCTTGTCGCTCCGGTTGGGCTTGCTGCTTGTTATCCTGCTGGCTGTTATATAGTTGCGTGCAGCCGCCGCGACCATGCCTGCAGCGCATCCAGGCGCAGCGCGTCCACCGCATTGGCTGCCAGCGTGGCCTGCGCCGGCCCGTCCCAGGCCGGCAGCACGGCACAGTGGCGCATGGCCGGGTGCACGCCTTCCAGCATCCGCTCGCGCAGGGCGGGCGAGACCGTGGCCACCCGGGTCGCCTGCGCCAGCAGATAGGTGCGCGACGGGGCATCGTGGGCGCCGCGCCTTGCCTGCGGATCGGTGTGCAGGATCAGTATCACCGGCACCGGGCGAAACGGCCCGGCCAGCGCCAGCGTCATCTGCGGACAGTCATGCACCTCAATGACGTCGGGCCGCAGGCCGCGCAGCACCCGCGCCACGCCGGCGGCATAGCGGCGGCCGGGCGAGCCATGGAACCACAGCGGCGGGGCGGGGCGGAATTCGCCCTCGATTCCGGCCTGCGCCGCCGCGGGGCCAATCACCACGCGGCGGAACCCGCCCGGAAAGGGCGACAGCGCCCGCACCATCGCCGCGGCCTGGGTGCAGGCGGGGTTGGAGGCATCGGGCAGGACGATTGCGACGGTCGCGGTCATGCTGTCGCTCAGGCCGCGGCGCCGCGCGGGCGGGCGCGTTCCGCCAGGATGGCGCGGCGCAGGTTGTCCAGCCGTGCGGCGGCCACCGGCAGGTCGAACAGCCGCGCCCGTGCCCGCCCCGCCGCGCCCAGCACCGCCAGCCGCGCCGGGTCGCCCGCCAGCGCCCGGATGGTTGCGGCCAATGCGGCCGGGTCCTCGGGGTCGATGGCGATGCCGGTGTCGCCGAACACTTCCGGCAGCCCGCCGCGCGGCGCGCACAACAGGGCGGCGCCGGCCGCCATCGCCTCCAGCGCGGTCAGGCCGAACGGCTCCGGCCAGCGGCTGGGCACCACCACGATGGCGGCACGGGCCATCGCCTGCATCACCTCGCCGTGCGGCCGGTAGCCCCACATCTCCACCCCGGCGGCGGCGGCGCGCGGGCGCAGCGCCTGGATCCACCTTGTGTCAGGGCTGTCCGGCCCGAAGCGGTCGGCGCCTATCATCACCGCGCGCCAGCCCGGCAGGTCGGGCAGGGCGGCGGCGCAGGCGGCGACGAAGCTGTCCGCGCCCTTGTCGGCAACCACCCGGCCGGCGAACAGGATGGTCCGCTCGCGCTCGGGCGGCGAGGCCGGCACCTCGCCCAGGTCCAGCCAGTTGTGCAGCACCACGGGGTCGCGCGCCGGGGCCGCCACGCCCGCCAGCAGCCGCCCGCGCAGCCAGGCCGAGCTTGTCGCCACCATCGCCAGCCGCTCCAGCAGTGCCGCGCGTTCGGCGGCCGTGCGGGCGGCGCGCATGCCTTGCGGGTCGTTGTTCAGGAACAGCGATACCGGCAGGCCAGGGAACCGCCGCGCCAGGAAGATCGCCAATTCTGGCCGGTTGTGTACCTCCACCAGTGCCGGCGGATCCGCCGCCAGCAGCCGCGCGACGGCATGGCCGTAGCGCCGTGCCGCGTTGGCCGGCGGCCACCAGATAGCGCGGGCGGGATGGAACGGCACGTCGTGGAAAGGCGGCGTGGGCGGCGGCGGGCCGATCGCCACCGGTGCGAACTGCCCCCGCCATGTCGCCAGCCGGTGCACCAGCAGGCCGAGCGCGCCGCTGCTGCCCGGCGAAAAGAACTCGCGATACGGCAGCACGATGGCGACAGCCGGCGCGGCGGCGGGGTTCTGCATGGCGAGCATCTATCCTATTGCCACAATTCGCGGCAATGCTGCTGCATGCCCTCCGTTCGCCCCGCCTTCTTCCTGATCCTGGCCACCACCTGCGTTTCGCTCACCTGGCTGATGCTGCGCGTGCTCGCACCGGGCGGCTGGCAGGCCGGCGAGGTGCTCGTGTTCGCCTGCTTCCTCGGCATCGCGCCCTGGCTCGGCGTATGCCTCGGCAATGCCTTGCCCGGCTTCCTGTGGCTGGTGTTGTCGCGCGATGCGCCGCGCGCGGTGCTGCCGGTGGAGGGCGAAATCGAGGCAGGCCCGGTCACGGCGATGACCGCGATCGCGCTGACCGTGCGCAACGAGGACATGGTGGCCGTGCTGCCGCCGCAGCGCAGGCTGCTCGATGCGCTGGACGCCGCCGGCGCCGGCGACCGTTTCGTGCTGTGGGTGCTGTCCGACACCCAGGACCCGCGCGCCGCGGCGGCCGAGGAGGAGGCGGTGGCCGCCTTCCGCGCCGCCGTCCGCCACCCCGACCGCGTGCATTACCGCCGGCGCGCCGCCAACACCGGCTTCAAGGCCGGCAATGTCATGGACTTCCTCGACCACCACGCCGAGGGCATCGACCTTGTGCTGATGATGGACGCCGATTCCGCCATGAGTGCCGAATCGGCGTTGCGCCTGGTGCGCATCATGCAGGCTGATCCGCGCATGGGCATCGTGCAGCACCTGACTGTAGGCCGGCCGGCGGCGGCGGCCTTCCCGCGGCTGTTCCAGTTCGGCATGCGCGCGGGCATGCGGGTCTGGGCCACCGGCCAGGCGCTGTGGCAGGGCGACGAGGGGCCGTACTGGGGCCACAATGCCATCCTGCGCGCCCAGGCCTTCCGCGACCACTGCCGGCTGGAGGCGTTGCCCGACGGCAGCATGATCTTGTCGCACGACCAGGTGGAGGCGGCGCGGATGCGTGCCGCCGGTTGGCGCGTCTGCGTCTGGGCCGGCGAGGACGGCTCGCAGGAGGCCAATCCGCCGGCGCTGCCGGAATACCTGCGCCGCGACGCGCGCTGGCTTGCCGGCAACCTGCAGTACCGCCACCTGCTGCGCCTGCCTGGCTTCCGGGTGATGGGGCGGTGGCAGTTGGTGCAGGCGATCATGATGTTCGTCGGTGCGCCGCTGTACGTCGCCGTGCTGCTGCTGGCCGCCCTGCTGACCGCCACCGGCGAGGCGGCGCAGGTGCCGCGCGGGCCGCTGCTGGCGCTGACCCTGGCCTGGGCCTTCGCCCTCTATTCGCCGAAGCTGCTTGGCTATGCGGAGGTGCTGATGTTCCCCGGCCGGCGTGCCCGCTACGGCGGCGGATTGCGGTTCGCCTTGGGTGCGGCGCTGGAATTCGTCTTCATGCTGCTGCTGGACGCGATCGCCCAGGTCCACAAGACGCTGGCGATAATTCGCCTGTCGCTGGGCTACCGCGCTGCCTGGCTGCCGCAGAACCGCAGCGACCGCGGCGTGGGCTGGGGCGAGGCGGCGCGCATGTTCTGGCCGCACACGCTGGTGGGCGTGGCGGTGTTCGCCGGCTTCGCCCAGGCCGGATGGGTGGCGGTGCTGTGGGCGCTGCCCTTCGCCGGCGGATTGCTGCTCGCCATCCCGTTCTGCGTTGCCACCGCCGACCCTCGCGTCTCCGCCTGGCTGCACCGTCACGGCATTGCCGCCGTGCCCGAGGAGGTCGCGGAGAAGGTCCGCGACGGAGTCAGAGCATCGCCAGCGACGTCGCGCGCCGCGGCGGCGGATAGGCCGCATCGATCTCGGCCAGATCCTGTGGCGTGAGCACGATCTCCGCCGCCGCCGCGTTGGCGCGCACATGGGCGGGGTCGCCGGCCTTGGGGATCGAGATCAGATGCGGATGGCGCAGCCCCCAGGCGATGGCGATCTGCGCCGGCGTCGCCCCGTGCCGCTGCGCCACCGCCGCAAGAGCCGCGCTGCGCAGCAGCCGCCCGCCCTGTCCCACCGGGGAATAGGCCATCACCGGAATTCCCTGTTCCGCCTGCCACGGCAGCAGGTCGAACTCGATGCCGCGATGCTCCGGGCTGTACAGAACCTGGTTCACCAAGCAGTTGCCGCCGCCCTTCACGCCCAGCAATTCGCGCATGTCGGCGGGGTCGAGGTTGGAGACCCCCCAGGCGCGGATCTTGCCCTCGCCCTTCAGCTTCTCGAACGCCGCGACCGTCTCGGCGAGCGGGGTGCCGCCGCGCCAGTGCAGCAGGTACAGGTCGATATGGCCGGTGCCCAGGCGCTTGAGGCTGCGCGCGCAGGCTGCCGGCACGCCGGTGCGCGAGGCGTTGTGCGGATAGACTTTGCTGACCACGAAGGCGCGGTCGCGCTGCCCGGCGATCGCCTGGCCCACTACCTCCTCGGCGCTGCCGTGGCCGTACATCTCGGCGGTATCGATCAGCGTCATGCCGAGGTCGATGCCCTGGCGCAGCGCCGCCGCCTCGTCCTGCGCGCTGCGCTGTCCTTCGCCCATGCGCCAGGTGCCCTGGCCGACCGCCGCAACCTTGGTCCCGTCGGGCAGGGCAATCTGGCGCATCGGCTCAACCGGCCCGCTGCTCTGCCAGGCGCAGCACGCGCAGGAAATTGCCGCCCCACAGCGCCGCGATCTGGCTGGCGCCATAGCCGCGGCGCAGCAGTTCGGCGGTGAGGTTCGGGCTCTCCGAGGCGTCCCGCCAGCCGGTGAAGCCGCCGCCGCCGTCGAAGTCGGACGAGATGCCCACATGGTCCAAGCCGATGCGGCGCACCGCGTAGTCGATATGGTCGCAGAAATCGGCCACCGTGACGGTCTCGATCTTGCCGCCCTTCTTCAGGAAGCCCGGCACCGCCGTCACCTGCACCACGCCCCCTACCTCGGCCAGCAGGTCGAGCTGTTCGTCATCCAGGTTGCGCGGGTTGTCGCACAGCGCCTTGATGCAGGAATGGGTGGACAGCACCGGCGTGCGCGACAGGCGGGCGGCCTGCATCATTGTCTTCTTCGAGGTATGGGCGATGTCCACCAACATGCCCAGCCGGTTCAGTTCGCCCACCACCGCGCGGCCGTACTCCGACAGCCCGCCATGCTCCTCCGGCACGTCGCGCAGCTCGGCGCGCGGGTTGGAGCTGTCGCCCAGCGCGTTGTGGCCGAAATGGGTGAGGGTGAGGTAGATCGCACCGAGTTCCTTCAGTGCCGCGAGGTTCTCCACCCGGCCGCCCAGCGCGTGGCCGTTCTCCACGCAGGGCACCACGGCGGTCACCCCGTCGCGGTGCGCCTGCTCGATCTCGTCGGCCGTGGAACACACCCGCGCGCCCTGGTTGGTCGCGCCCATCTCGCGGATCGTTCGCAGCATGGCGGTGGCCCGGGCGAAGGCGCCCGCATTGGCCTCGGCCGTTCGCGCGCCCTGGGCGACGAAGGCGGCGAAGCAGCCGGCTGCCATGTGGCCGCGCTTCATCTTCGGCAGGTCCACGTTGCGCCGCGTCTCATCGAAGAAGCTCGGCCCGTCGGGGAAGGGGATGTCAATATGGGTATCGATGGTCAGCAGGCTGCGGTGCAGCGCCATGGCATCGGCGGCGGCGGCAGCGGCGGCATCGGGGGCGGGGTGGTCCGGGGTCTGGGTCATGGCAATACGGTCGGGCGGGGCGGAGCGAACGTCAAGAGTTGCGGCGGCAGGCGAGGCATATCGTGTAGGGTTGCGCGCAAAACGGTACAGGGGAGCAGGCATGAGCGGCCGGCAGGGCGTGGGTGGCGGGGCGGCGGGGCAGCGGCCGGTTGATGTGGCGCTGGTGTTCGCCTCCGACAGTTCGGGCAGCATCAGCAACGAACGCATGACCATCCAGATCGAGGGGCATGCCCAGGCGGTGACGTCCGACCGGTTCGTGGCCGCGGTCTCCAACCTGCCCACCGGGCGCATGGCGCTGGCCTATGTCGCCTGGTCCAACCACGACCGGCAGCAATACCTGGTGCCGTGGCAGGTGGTGGACGGCCCCGAATCCGCTGCGCTATGGGCCAGCCGGCTGCGCAGCGCGGTGCGGCCGAACGCCGGCTTCACCTCGATTTCCGGCGCCATCGACTTCTGCGCCGACCAGTTGCTGCACGTGGCCCCGCCGGCGACGCGGCGGATGATCGACATCATGGCCGACGGCCGCAACAACGACGGCCGGCCGGTGAAGGACGCGCGCGATGCCGCCGTGGCCCAGGGCATTGTCATCAACGGCCTGCCGGTGCTGGAACTCGACCCGCACCTCGACGCCTATTTCGATGCCGAGGTGGTGGGCGGCCCCGCCTGCTTCGTGCTGCCGGCCAACGACCAGGAGAGCCTGATCCTGGCGATCCGGCGCAAGCTGCTGGCCGAAACCGCGGGACTGCACCCCTCGCGCATCGCGCCGTTCCGCACCGGCTGACCCCCCTCGCGCGCTCGTGAGACGGCGCGCCTGCCCGTCTGCCGCAAACTGTCCGTCGATCCACCCGACGAGCCGGGAGCGCCATGCACTACCTCGCAGTCGCCGTCGACTACGACGGCACGATCGCCCACAACGGAAGGGTCGATCCGCCCACCATCGCCGCGCTGGAGCGCCTGCGAGCCGGCGCACGGCGGCTGATCCTGGTGACCGGGCGCGAACTGCCGGAGCTGCAGGCGGTGATGCCGCGGCTCGACGTGTTCGACCTCGTGGTGGCCGAAAACGGCGCGCTGCTGTTCGACCCGGCGAGTGGCGAGGAGGAACTGCTGGCCGACCCGCCACCGGCCGAGTTTGTCGCGCGGCTGCGGGCAGCCGATATCTCGCCGCTGTCGGTCGGGCGGGCGATCGTCGCCACGTGGGAGCCGAACGAGGACGTGGTGCTGCACGCCATCCACGAGCTTGGGCTCGACCTGCAGATCACCTTCAACAAGGGCGCGGTAATGGTGCTGCCAGGCGGCGTCACCAAGGCCAGCGGGCTGCGCGCGGCGCTGGAGCGGCTGGAGCTTTCGCCGCTGAACTGCGTGGGCGTAGGCGACGCGGAGAACGACCTCGCCTTCCTGGAACTCTGTGGCCAGGTGGTGGCGGTGGCCAATGCGCTGCCGTCGGTGAAGGCGCGCGCGTCCGTGGTTACCAATGCGGCGCGCGGCGCGGGCGTGGCCGAACTGGTGGAACGCCTGGTTGTCGGCGACCTCGCCGATGTCGATGCCGCCCGCTACCGCTGGCAGGTGGCATTGGCGCAGGACGAGGCCGGCCGCGAGGTGCCGTTCGTGCCGCACCGCGAGAGCCTGCTGCTGACCGGCCAGTCTGGCGGTGGCAAGAGCACACTGGTCCTGGGGCTGCTGGAGCGTCTGACCGCCCGCCATTTCCAGTGGTGCGTGCTGGACCCCGAAGGCGACTACGAGGACACCGAGGGCGCGGTCAGCGAGGGCGACGCCGACGTGCCGCCCAACGCCATGCACGTGCTCAACCTGCTGCGCCGCACCGGGCGGGGCGTGGTGTCCAGCATGCTGGCGATGCGCATCGCCGACCGGTCGGCCTTCCTGGCCCGCCTGCTGCCGGAGATCCTGGCCCTGCGCGAGCAGATCGGCCGCCCGCACGTGGTGGTGGTGGACGAGGCGCACCACATGCTGTCGCGCGACTGGGACCCGGGCGGGGCCACGGTGCCGGCCGACCTGGAGGGGTTCCTGTTCGTCACCACGACGCCTGACCAGGTCGCGCGCCGGGTATTGGACTGCGTGGGCCGGTTGCTGGTGGTCGGGCCGCACGCCAGGCCGTCGGTGGCGGCGTTCTGCCGGGCGCGCGGCATCCCGATACCGGTGACGATACCTGAACTTAAGCCCGGCGAGGTGCTGATGTTCGATCCGGCCGAGGGGGTGGTGCGCCGGCTGCGGTCGATTCCCGGCATCGGCGACCGGCGGCGCCACCGGCTGAAATACGCCCAGGGACATCTCGGCGAAGATACCAGCTTCTATTTCCACGGGCGCGAGGGGAAGCTGAACCTGCGGGCCCACAACCTGATCCTGTTCCTCGACATGGGCGATGGAGTGGACGAGGAGACGTGGGAATTCCACCGTCGGCGTGGCGACTACTCGGCCTGGATCCGCGACAAGGTGAAGGATTCCGCGCTCGCCAACGAGGTGGCGGCGGTGGAAGCGAGTGACGCGGCGGTGAAAAGGGCGCGGGCGCAGGTGCGCAACGCAGTGCAGCGGCGGTACACCGCGCCGGGCTGAGGCTCACTGATCGCAACCTGTGGAAACATGGCAAGGCCAGGGTTTCACTCCGGACCCACTCGAAGGCAAAGTTCCTGGACTGCGGTCTTTTCCGACTTTGCCGCTTTGTCCGTGCCTGGTTCGAGGCAGGTCGATCCGTCCCGTTGGATCGATGCCAGCAGACGTATCCCGCACTGATGCTGGATGATGATGGCGTCGGCGGGCGGGGGTCTGATTGCTGACGGGGGCCGCCGGTGCGAACCGTCGATAGCGACAAACGCCGAAAGGCCGCGCGCAGGGGGTGGTCCCGCGCACGGCATCCGCGGCACGAGGTCAGTAATACAGCGGAAACCCGAAGTTCAGCGACAGGCCGGGCTGGGGACGAGGCGGCGCATAGTATGGCGGCGGCAGGTGCACAACAGGAGGGGCGCTGTAATAGACGTCGGGCCGCCTGTAGTGCTCCGGGCCGCGTCCGCGGTAGCGGTGGTCCTGCCGCCAGTGCTCGGACGCCCAATCCTTCGGGCGCCGGTTTTCATGGCGCTGGTCGTTGCGTTGGCCGTGCCGATTGTCGTGCGGCTGTGCCTGGGCGGATCCAGCCAGCAGGCCGACCAGAAGGCCACTGGCGAGCGCAAGGGGAAGTACCCGCAGGATGCGCGATTGCTGTCTCATCTCGATGCTCCCCGGCCGCGGACCGGCGCATCGTTTCGATGGGCGTCGTCGCGGAACACCTGGTCAGCCGCGCGCTTCTGCAAGTCGGGCATGGTCGCATAAAGCGACGTGAACACTGGGAGCAGGTCTTGCATCCCCTTGGCATGGGCAGCCGTGACCTCGGCGTAGGACGCCATGTTCTGCACCGCGGTCTGCGTGGCGAGTGTGTGGGCGCGGTGCGCGAAGGTTTCGTCCATGGCGCGCGCATTGGCGCGCATCACGTTCGCGAACTGATCCCACTGGACCTGCTGGTCCGGCAGGATCTGCAGCTTTGCGCGCAGTGCGGCGATGCGTTGTTCCACCCTGTCGGCCTGCGTCGGAGTGGGGCTGGACCTTTCAGCTGCCGCTTTCGTCGCGGTCGGTGCGGCAACCGCGGCTGTACTGGCCAGCGCGCAGAGGAGCGTGGTGGCGAGCGCCAGGTTTTGGACAGTCCCCACCATCCGAGGCAGTGCGAAGGCCGTGTTGGCCATAGTCGCGCGGTTCATGACGCGGGTGCTCAACGCCATGCCGGCCTACCCAGATTGACGGCACGGGGGCTGGTGATGGCTCCACCGGCTGCGCCGAGCGCGCCGCCGATCAGTGCGCCGGAGCCCAGCGCGCCGCCCGTCATGGCGCTGACGGCCACACCGGCTCCGGCGCCGAGCAGGCCGCCCGAGACGGCACGGTCGCCGGTCGTGTGCCCGCAGGCCGCCAAGGCGAGAGCAAGGCCAGAGATCAGAACAGTATTCGCGATCGCACGGTTCATAATTTGCAGCTCCAATAGTGGAAAGCATACAGCGTGCATCAGACACTTCGACATCGGACGGCCGATGAAGAGATTAGGAAATGCATGTCGGAAGCCGATCGAAAGCCGCTCCCGCAGGAGGCGGTGTTCTTTTTGGTCGACCAGGCTACCATTGCCATATGGGAGTGAAATTACAGATCGCAAGGTGCTGTCGATATATTATCCTACAGAACAGCCAAATATCCTTGGGGCCGAACCGACCTCGCAAGTTGGCCGGAATTACCCAAGATGCCCTCCTGGTTCTTGAACAACTGAACATTCGAGGTTTGGGTAAAGCTCGGCCGAAAGCCGTGCCAGGTCATCGCCTCGCCCGCTTGCATACCGGCGCGCAACCGGTCTCGCTGTGCATGTGCGGAGTGTTGCCGCAGGCCGCTCATCAAGAACACGCGGTGTGCCACCGCTTGGCCATTGGTCCTGGCGAAGGCGTACGAGGCAAATCCAGTCGGGTGCGCGAGGAACGCCGCCCGTCAACGCGGGCCGGATCCCCGCAACATCAAAGCCGCGCTCCAATCCCTGGCCGACGCGCTTCACAAGTCGGCCTGCACATAGTGGTGCGATCCAAACGCTTGCTACCCAAGCGTTTGGATCGCACCACCAAACCATCCTATTGGATAGAACCTGACGGCACTTTCCGTCAGGTTCTATCCAATAGGATGCGGATAACGCCGCCGCTCCGGAGTGATTGCGCTGTGCGCGCGGCAATGTCGGGTATTCCGCTTTTTCCGATGTCCAGCAAAGCCCGCCGCTGCCGTATCGGTCAGGCGCGCCGGGCGTCTTGGAGATGGTGTCGTTCTCGCGCTGTATGGTCCATGTGGCGTCAGGGTCGGGCTGCGGCAGTGACCAAGTGGGGGTGGATACATACAGACTCCCAATTGCCGCCCTTGGCGTAGCCCCAGCGCCGGACAGACGGTTCAGGACGAGTGCGCTCCAACTCTGTTCGTAAAATTTACGGTTCGAACGATCGCTGTCTCGCTCAGGCCGGTCGTTGCATCGCCGGCCTGAGTTGCGGAGCAAACGGCGTGCGGTTGGGCACGACCAGCCATTTCGTCGTTGGATGCGTGGCGCATGCCTTTCATACGTCAGATATCGAGGATGCGTTTTCAGATCCGGCCAAGCACGAGCAAGATCACGACCACCACGAGAATCAAGCCCAACCCGCTGCTGGGATAGTAGCCCCAGCCCCCGCTGTGCGGCCAGGTCGGTAACGCGCCGACCAGCGCCAGTATGATGATGAGGAGAAGGATGGTACCAAGGCTCATTGCGTAAGGGTCCTGTTGCAGCCCCGTGCCGAGTGGCCAGGGAGTCGGATGAAGTCGGACGGCTCGGGCGAAAAACGGGTACGTGACCTGCGTGGCCCTCCGCAGCAGAGGAACGCATGTCAGCCTCAACACTCGGCTCTGAGGAGCTGCTCGCCTAAGGCGGTCGAAAATTTCTCAGAACCAAAACAAATTTCACTAAATCCGGATGATGGCGATCAAGAAATGCACAAAATTTAGGAGAAGTGTGCGATTCATAACTATCGCCGGCATTGGCACGGAGAGCGCATCATGCTCTTGTGGAGCAACCGATAGCATGAATGGTTCAAATGTAGGAAGTCATTTCTTGCATAGATACCCGACAACACGGAATCTTTACGTCGATGGATCGGAGGGGCGTCACCTGGTCAGCGTCATGCGTCGGTTGAATGCCGCCACCGCTGCCGCCCGGCTGATCACCACAAAGAGTATCGCCGCAGACAGCAACAACGGGCCCCGGCTCCGATACGGCAACGCCAGACACTGGGATTTGCGGAAGAATGGAACGGGGAGATTCTCCAGCGGATCGACGCTCATGGAGCGTGACGTGACCCCCATCTTTCATCCAGCGATTGATAGAGTCCGCGGGTGATTTGAACCGTGATTTTGGTGGTTGCCAAGAGGCCGGGGCGCGGAGCCCTGGCGTAGCGCAGCGCCCCGGCCGGCCTCTCCCAGGAGGGCGAGCGCATAGTCCCTGGGCGTCATCCAGCCGAGCTTCGAGTGGGGCCGATGCTCGTTGTAGTCTTGCCGCCAGTGCTCAAGCACCTCGCGGGCGTGCGGCAGCGAGCGGAACAGCGTCTCGTTGAGCAGCTCGTCGCGCAGGCGGCCATTGAAGCTCTCGACATAAGCGTTCTGCTGCGGCTTGCCCGGCGCGATGTAGTGCCACCCCACCCGGTGCTGGTCCGCCCAGGCAAGGATGGCGTTCGAGGTCAGCTCCGTGCCGTTGTCGCTCACTACCACCGCAGGGCGGCCGTGACGCTGCACCAGGTCGTCCAGCACCCGCGCCACCCGCCGCCCCGAGAGCGAGGTGTCGGCCAGCAGCGCCAGACATTCGCGCGTGAAGTCATCGACCACCGCCAGGATGCGGAAGCGTCGCCCATCGGTGAGCTGGTCGGACACGAAGTCCAGCGACCAGCGCTGGTTGGGCCCCTGCGGCACCTCAATCGGCCGCCGCAGCCCCAGCGCCCGCTTGCGGCCACCACGACGGCGTACCATCAGCTTCTCCTCGCGATACAGCCGCTGGATGCGCTTGCGGTTGACCACATGCCCCTCGCGGCGCAACAGGACGTGCAGCCGCCGATAGCCGAACCGACGCCGCTCCTGCGCCAAGGCCTTCAGTCGCTCGCGCAACTCGGCGTCGTCGGGACGCCTCGAGCGATACCGAATGCTCGTCCGGTCGCAGCCCATGACCCGGCACGCCCTGCGCTCGCTCATCCCGTGCGCCGACCGCAGATACGCCGCCGCCTCGCGGCTTGCGGCCGGCGTCACCACTTTTTTCCCAGCAGATCCTTCAGCGCCGCGTTGTCGAGCATCGCGTCGGCCAGCATCCGCTTTAGCCGGCCGTTCTCGTCCTCCAGCGCCCTCAGCCGCTTCGCCTCGGACACCTCCAGCCCGCCATACTTGGCCTTCCACTTGTAAAAGGTCGCCGAACTGACGCCGTGCCGGCGGCACACATCCGCCGTGGCCGCGCCAGCCTCCTGCTCCCGCAGGATCCCGATGATCTGCTCTTCCGTGAACCGTGAACGCTTCATCTGTCCGTCCCTTTCGTCGGGCGGACTCTACTCATCCGTGGAGGAGTTTCAGGGGGTCACGTCAAGCGGACCGCATGACAAGGTCCGTCGGATAGGTGCAGCTATCGGCTATCCTGCCCGGATCTGGCGCACGCTTCGCCAGACAAATTCCCTTTATTCGTAAATGCGAACTCTTTGTAAGAGGCCATTTCGGAATTAATGCGGAACGGTAGATTTTGGGGGTTGGATGGCCGTGCCAGATGTGATTCCGGGCAGGTGTTCGAAGCCTTGCCGGAGATCTCATGTGGACGCCGACCACCCGCGCGCAGCATAGCCGCGCGGGCCTCCGCTATGGAAGTGACGTCACCGACGCCGAGTGGCTGATCCT
Organism: uncultured Alphaproteobacteria bacterium; assembly: GCA_963779875.1. GTDB lineage: Bacteria > Pseudomonadota > Alphaproteobacteria > Acetobacterales > Acetobacteraceae > CAMDGX01. The sequence goes on from CAWAAI010000002.1 coordinate 466,713, forward strand.
CGGGCCGTTCCTGCCTGCCGCTTGCCGGTGCGGTTGCCCGCGGAAATGGGAGATGCGAGAGATCGTCAACGCGATCTTCTACGTGCTGCGCGGAGGGATCGCCTGGAGCCTTCTGCCCAAGGACTTTCCGCCCGTGCCGACGGTCTATCGCTGGTTCGCCCGGTTCCGCGACGACGGCACCTGGGAGCGGATCAACCATTACCTGGTGATGCTCGACCGCGAGCGGACGGGGCGCGAGGCAAGCCCAACTGCGGCCGTGATTGACAGCCAGAGCGTCAAGACCACCGAGAGTGGCGGCGTGCGCGGCTACGACGCAGGCAAGAAGATCAAGGGTCGCAAGCGGCACGCCCTGGTCGATACCGACGGCCGGGCACTGAAGTTGCAGGCCCATTCGGCCGCCATCCAGGATCGGGATGGCGCCGGACCGCTGCTGCGGGCGTCTCGCGCAAGTTGGCCGTTCGTGGCGTTGGGCTATGCGGACGGCGGCTATGCCGGTCCCAGGGTCGCCGATGCCAGTCCGATCCGCATCGAGGTGGTCCGCAAGGCCGACAACCAAGTCGGCTTTGCCGTCATCGCCAGACGCTGGGTGGTCGAGCGGTTCTTCGCCTGGATCAACCGCAATAGGCGCTTGGCAAAGGACTTCGAAGCTACTCTCGAAAGCGTCGAGGCGTTCCTCTACGCTGCATCCAGCGTGCTGCTGCTACGAAGGCTGGCTCGATCGTAAAGCGATTCGAAATGGACTCTAAGCACGCTTGGCAGTCTCGCGCGGATCGCGGGTGCTCATATTTCGACCCCCGGGAACTCGGTCAATTCAAGCGAGGCTGAGCGGGGTTCCAGCTCTTGCCGCTGAATCGCCTTCGCATTTATTATTTTTAGCACTCTGCCGGTAAGAGTGCTAAGAGTGTCGCCAACGGGTATGCGATCGACCTCGATTGCTGCAAGTGGCTGCCGCGGACCGCCGCACCGCTCGATAAGGAACCTATAACGATGAAATTCCGCCCTCTGCATGATCGCCTGGTAATCCGCCGCTTCGAAGCTGAAGAGACGACGGTGGGCGGGATTATCATTCCCGACACGGCGCAGGAGAAGCCGATGGAAGGCGAGGTCGTTGCAGCGGGTTCAGGCAAGCGCAACGACCTTGGAGTGCTGACACCGCTTGGCGTCCAGGTTGGCGATCGCGTGCTGTTCGGCAAGTGGTCCGGCACCGAAGTGAAGCTCGACGGCGACGATCTGCTGATCATGACGGAATCCGACATTCTCGGCGTAATCGATGCGCCTGCTGCTGCCAAGGTGGCCGCGCCCGCCACCGGCGCCGCAAGCCTGGCGAAAGCCTGACCCCATAAGACGCCGTTCGACTCGCTTCATCGCGATCACGACGAACCAGAAAGACAACCAACATGACAGCAAAAGACGTTCGCTTCGGCAGTGACGCGCGCGGCCGGATGCTTGCCGGCGTCGACATCCTCGCCAACGCGGTGAAGGTGACGCTGGGCCCCAAGGGCCGTAATGTGGTGATCGACAAGAGCTACGGAGCGCCGCGAATCACCAAGGACGGCGTGACCGTCGCCAAGGAGATCGAGCTGTCCGACAAGTTCGAGAACATGGGCGCCCAGATGGTGCGCGAAGTGGCCTCGAAGACCAACGACATCACCGGCGACGGCACCACCACGGCGGTTGTGCTGGCCCAGGCGATTGTGCGCGAAGGTACCAAGGCCGTGGCGGCGGGGATCAACCCGATGGACCTCAAGCGCGGCATCGACAAGGCGGTGGCTGCAATGGTGAGCCAACTCGCATTGCACAGCAAAAAGGTGACTACCCAGGCCGAGACGGCGCAGGTGGGCACGATCTCCGCCAATGGCGAAGCGTCGATTGGCAAGATGATTGCTGCCGCCATGCAGAAGGTCGGCAACGAGGGCGTGATCACCGTTGAGGAAGCCAAGGGGATCGAAACGGAGCTCGAGGTTGTCGAGGGCATGCAGTTCGACCGCGGCTACACATCGCCCTATTTCATTACTAATGTAGAAAAGATGGTCACCGACCTGGACCAGCCGTACATCCTGATCCACGAGAAGAAGCTGTCGGGCCTGCAGCCGATGCTGCCGCTGCTCGAGAGCGTGGTGCAGTCGGGCCGTCCGCTGCTGATCATCGCCGAGGACATCGAGGGCGAGGCCCTGGCCACCCTGGTGGTGAACAAGCTGCGCGGCGGGCTGAAGGTTGCCGCCGTGAAGGCGCCGGGCTTCGGCGATCGCCGCAAGGCGATGCTCGAGGACATCGCGATCCTGACCGGTGGCCAGGTGATCAGCGAAGACCTCGGCATCAAGCTCGAGACCGTGACGCTCGCCATGCTCGGCAAGGCCAAGAAGGTCCTGATCGAGAAGGAGAACACCACGATCGTCGAGGGTGCCGGCAAGAAGGCCGACATCACCGGCCGCTGCAGCCAGATCCGCGCGCAGGTCGAGGAGACCACCTCGGACTACGACCGCGAGAAGCTGCAGGAGCGCCTGGCGAAGCTGGCTGGCGGTGTTGCCGTCATCCGCGTCGGTGGCGCCACCGAGGTTGAGGTGAAGGAGCGCAAGGACCGCGTGGACGACGCGCTGCACGCCACCCGTGCGGCCGTTGAGGAGGGCATCGTGCCCGGTGGCGGCGTGGCCCTGGCCCGCTCGTCGCTGGTGCTCGCCAAGCTGAAGGCGGACAACGACGACCAGCGCGTGGGCATCGAGATCGTGCGCCGCGCGGTGCTGACGCCGCTGCGCCAGATCGCCGAGAACGCCGGCGAGGACGGTGCGGTGATCTCCGGCAAGGTGCTCGACAAGGACGAGTACAACTGGGGCTTCGACGCGCAGACCGGCGAATTCAAGGACATGGTCAAGGCCGGCATCATCGACCCGACCAAGGTGGTCCGAGCGGCGCTGCAACATGCAGCCTCGATCGGGGCGCTCATGATCACCACCCAGGCGATGATTGGCGAACATACGGGCGGCTCGAAGTCCGTCGCGGCACGCGGAAGCAGCAACGACGAGGGGTTGGATTTCTGATGCTGGAATGAATTGGTCCCTCCGGCCTGCATTTGTGGCCGGAGGGGTTTCTGCAATTTTCCAAAGTCAAAGCTTTCAGCCGTAAATTCCAAAGGCCTGAAAATCCAGTCGGGATCTCCATGCCGCGGAATTCCGCCCCGGCCGTTATCGGCTGTCCCTTTGACTGTCCGCGAGGCCTTTGCCCATGAGCAGGCCCAGTTCCCCAGGGCTATCGCGATACTCCCGCATGGTGCGATAGGGCACCGCGGTGGTTTCGGCGATGACGTTCAGCTTTCCGGCCACGTCGAGCGCGCTGAACTTCCTGGCGCCAGACCTCCGCTCGTAAAGAGCTGCCACCGCCTGAACCGTGCGAGCGGGGACGATCCCGAGCACGCGAGCGTGCTCCGGCGTGATGTCGGCGGCGACCAGGTTGCGACTCGGCATGACATGTCCCGCCTGCTTCGGCGTCGAGCGCCTCTCCTTCGACCCGGTTTGTGAGTCGTGCCCGGCGGCCGGCGGAGCCGCGGTCAGTTCGCTCTCCGGGAAGTCCAGCTCGGAGCCGTTGTCCTGTTCGATGAAGACCCGGCCGCCGCCGCACTCCAGCACCTTGCCGCTGCGCTTGCCGTCGCGGTGCCACACCCTCTGCCCCACCGAAAACATGCTCTCGTCCTCCTCAAAGGCTCAAGGGCGAGCCGCTGCATTCGTCATCTGTATGGCAGAGCTGGCAGGCCGGGGCGACTTGCGCTGCCCAGGCCAAGGTCTTCATCGGCCCCGGACCCCGCGGGCTGCGCTGCATCGCCGACCGAAGCCTGACAACCGTTGCCGCTGCATATCCATCTCACCTTGCCGGTGATTTCCTCATTGCCGTTGCGGCGACCATCCATAGGTCTTTGCGCAAGCGCCGCCCATCAGCATCGCCCGCTCGCTGTCGCTCAGGCGATCGGTCTGCCGGAAGGGCTCGACCGCCTGCTCGTAGTTGACGACGGCGTGGGCGCGGGTCCAGTCCGTGCCCCACAGGCAGCGGTCGAAGCCCCAGGCGTCGAACAGCCGAGCCAGCGGGTCCCAGATGTCCGGAAACGGATAGGGCTCACGGGACAGCGTGCAGGCGCCGCTCACCTTGATCACCACGTTCGGCCGGCGGGCAAGCTCCAGCACCTTGGGAAGTTCGGCCCAGGGCTCCGGCGGTGCGGGCGGCACGCGCGGCTGGAGGATGCCGAGATGGTCGAGAATGAACCGGGTGCCGGCATGGCGGTCGATCAGCATCGCGCCGGCGTCCAGGTTTCCCCAGCAGAGGAGGTTCACCGGGAAGTCGTGGCGGGCGGCCGCGCGCAGGATGCGGCCGATGCCCGGGTGATCAGGGTCGCGCCCCGCTTCCTTCGGCATCATGATGCGCACGCCGACTGCGCCCGGAGTCGTCTTCCACTCGGCGATGACCTCTGCCACTGCCGGATCGTCGGGGTCGACCGGCTTGACGAGCGCGAACCGGCCGGGATGGGCGTGTTGCACCTCTACGGCATAGCTCGCGTCGTAGCGGTACATGGAAAAGGCGGAGATGAAGATCGCCCCGTCGACCCCGACCTGGTCCATGGCCGTAACCATCTCGTCGCCGGTGACGTGAGCGGGCCAGTTCGGCACGGTGTGCCACGGCCGCTTCGGGGTGTTTGCCTCATAGGCATGGACCTGAGAGTCGATGATCGGCATTGGAGGCGCTCCTCTTCACGGAACGAGTGTGGCGAGCAGGCCATTCACTTGTCCAGGGAACCGATGGCCCACCGCCGCGCGGCCCGGAGCGATGGCGGATCAGGCTGGCGCCGGTTGAAGCTTGTGACAGGAGATGGCGGGGGCTCGCTTTCAGCCTGCCAGGATGAGGTCGCTGCCTTTCTCGGCGATCATGTTGGTGGCGGCGTAGGTATTGCCCGAAACCATGGTGGGCATGACCGAGGCGTCGGCCACCCGTAGGCCCTCCACGCCGATCACCTTCATGGTGGCCGGGTCCACGACGGCCATCGGGTCGGTGCCGAGCTTGCACGAGCCGACGGGGTGGTAGGTCGTGGAGCCGGTGGCGCGGGCGTGGGCCATCCAGTCCACGTCGGTGACGACCTTGTCGCCGGGGAAGTTCTCGTGGTCGACGTAGTCGGCGAGCGGACGGGTGTGGAGGAGTTTGCGGAGGTATTTGAGGGCGGCGAGCAGGGCGTCGCGGTCCATCTGGTCGGCGAGGTAGTTGGGCTGGATTTCGGGCTTGACCATGGGGTCGGAGGATACGGCCTTGAGGTGTCCCTTGCTCTCGGGGCGGAGTTGCGAGCAGCCGAGGGTCATGCCGGGGAGGTGGTCGAGGTCGGAGGTGCCGTAGTTGCCGGCGGCGTAGCTGGCGGGGGCGAAGTAGAGCTGCATGTCCGGCGTTTCCAGCCCCTCGCGGGTCTTGAGGTAGCCGCCGGCGTGGCTGGGGCTGGCGGTGAGCAGGCCCTTGCGGGAGATGGCGTAGCGCAGCACCTCGCCAACCAGGCGGATGCCTTTTGAACGTTCGTTGAGCGATCCGGCGCCCTTGACCCGGGCGGAGACGCGGGCGGCGTAGTGGTCGCGGAGGTTGCGGCCGACGCCGGGCAGGGCGTGGACGGTGGGCACGCCGATATCGGCCAGCCATTGCGGGTCGCCGATGCCGGAGATCTGCAACAGTTGGGGGGTGTTGATGCTGCCGCCGGAGAGCACGACGTCGCGGCCGGCGCGGAGCACCTGTTCCGGGCCGCCCTTGATGGAGACGGCGACGCCGACGGTCCGTCGGCCCTCGAAGACGAGGCGGCGGGCCATGCAGTGCTGGATGAGGGTGACGTTGGGGCGTTTCAGCGCCGGGCGCAGATAGGCGTCGGCGGGGGACCAGCGGCGGCCATCCTTCATCATTTGCTGGTAGAGGAAGGTGCCTTCCTGGTCGCCGCAATTGTAGTCCGGCGTGCGCTTGAGGCCGAGGGCCTCGTTGGCGGCGATGTAGGCGTCGGACAGGGGGTGGGGGTCGCGCTGGTCCTGGATGTTCAGCGGGCCGTCGCTGCCGCGGACCGAAGGGTCGCCGCCGCCGTTGCCGCGGGTTTCGGCGCGCTTGAAGAACGGCAGCACGTCGTCCCACGACCAGCCGCGGCAGCCTAGCTGGGCCCAGGTGTCGTAGTCGGCAGCCTGGCCGCGGACGTAGAGGTGGCCGTTGATGGAGCCGGAGCCGCCGATGACCTTGCCGCGCGGGTAGGGGATGCGGCGGTTGTCGATGTGCGGGCCGGGGGCGGTTTCGTAGCCCCAGTTCAGCGCGGGGTTGTAGACGGTCTTGTTGAAGCCTGCGGGGATCTTGATGAAGATGTTGCGGTCCGGCCCGCCGGCTTCCAGCACGGCGACCTTGTGGCGGCCGTTGGCGCTGAGCCGGTTGGCGAGCACGCAGCCGGCAGCGCCGGCACCGACGACGATATAATCGAACTGTTCCATCACGATTCCTTCCCCAAGGCGTGACTTTGGCCGGGGCGGCGGCGGGCGTCAAAGCTGTTGGGATTTGGATTGCACGAGCGGGGCGCTGACCCGCGCCCCCGTCGGTGGAGGCCGTTCCTCTCGGCCCGGCGCGGTGCTATTGTAACGGTGCAGTTTCGGTTTGCGCGGGCATGATGCCTTGCGCCGTTGCGGCGCATCGAAGGAATGGCGGGATGGCCACGGCAGTCACGGCGACCCAGCACCGGAGCTATGACTCGGGGGCGCATGGTTATGGCTACGTGACCTTCGACCAGTTCGACCCGGCGTTGGGCACGCTGGCGGGGGTGACGCTGACGGTGACGCCGACTCTGGGCGGGGCGCTGTCGGTGGAGAACATGGACCTGGCGCCGGTGGCGCTGTCTGGCGTGTTCACGGCGAGCTACAGCTTTTATGGCCCATCCTACAATTACCTGCAGGTCAGCGCGTCGGTGGAGCGCAGCGCGAGCCTTGCGGCGTTCGATGGCACGGTCGATTTTTACGGGACATCGGGAATAGCGTTCGCGGCGCAGGACACGGCGGGGGCGGCCAGTTCGATGGCGGTGCCGGCGGGCGACTTCTACGTCCAGAGCTATTACGTCGGGACGGGATCGGTGAACGTCTCCGGCTATGGGAGCCTTGACCTGGCGGTTGCCGGCGGCGCCAATATGCGGCTGCTGGCCACCTCCGCGTTTTCCGCCGATGTGGCGCTGAGCTACGACTACACGCCGGTGGGCGACGCAACCAACACGGCTGGAGTTGTGTCCACCACCACGGGCGGCAGTTTCACCTATGTGCCGACCGAGCCGACCGTGCCCAGCGTGCAGGCGGCGAGTGCCGCGACGGTCACCAGCACGGTGCAGCGCTTTGCCCTGGCCGACCGGGCGACGGGATGGAGCGACCTGATCGGCGCGACGCAGTTCGACCCGACCCTGGGCACCTTGTCGGCTGTCAATGTCCGGCTCTCCACCAACCTGACCACGTCGGCCCGGCTGGAGAGCCACCGCTCCTCTGTACGGATACCCGTCGGTGACGCAGTCGGTGCAGACCGCGCTGTCGCTCTCGGGTGCGGTGCTGGCCACGGCCCAGGCGCAGACGAATGCGTTCGCGTATCTCGGTCCGGCCGACGGATCGGACGACTTCACCGGCAGCGGCGGCACGCAGGTGACCGCCGCGACGAAGGCGCCGTCGACCATGGTGCACCTGTCGGGCAGCGCCGCTGATCCGTTCATCGGCAGCTCCACGCTGGACCTGACCGTGGGCACCACGGGCTCGGGCAGTCTCGGCGGGATGGCCGACCTGCTGGCACAGCTGAACGCGACCGCGGGGGCCGTGGTGGAGGTCAGCTACACCTATGTGCCGGCGGTGCCGGTGACGCCGATCGCGGTGGCCAACGGCACGACCGGCGACACGTCCACGCCCACGCCCGGTGCCTATGCCGGGCCGGTGGCCGGCATCGTGAACGAGTTCGCGTCGATCACGCCGGACAATGTCGCGGTCTCGGCGGCGACCGATAGCTGGTACGTCCGCACCGGCGACGGCGACGATGCGATACAGGTTTATGGCGGGACTAATGTGCTGGATGGCGGGCGGGGCTCCAACTTCCTCGTCGGCGGGGCGGGGGAGGATACGTTCTTCGTGGACGCGCAATGGGTGGCGGCGCCGACCTGGAACACCATCGTGGGACTGGGGGCCGGCGATTCGGTGACGGTTTGGGGGCTGCCGGAGTTCGGGTTGATCCAGTATTGGCGGGACGACGAAGGGGCGGCGGGGGCGAGTGGGCTGACGTTGCATGCGCGATTGCCGTTCTCGCCCATGGTTTCGGTGACGCTGGCCGGGTGGTCGCAGGCGGATCTCGATAGCGGGCGGCTGGTGAGCAGCTATGGGACGGCTTCGGACATTCCGTATCTGTCGATCCACGCGGTTTGAGGCGGCTCAGGTGGGGCGGTCGCCGGCCAGGGTGATGCGGTGCATCGAGCGGAGCTGGCCGTGGTAGTCGTTGATCGGGTTATGCAGGGTGCAGCGGTTGTCCCACAGGGCGAGGGCGCCCGGGGTCCAGCGGAAGCGGCAGGTGAATTCGGGGCGGATTTGGTGCTGGAACAGGTAGTTCAGAAGGGGCGCGCTTTCCTCCTCCGTCATGCCGTCGAAGCGCAGGGCGTGGGCGGTGTTGACGTATAGGGATTTGCGGCCGGTTTCCGGGTGGGTTCGCACGACGGGATGGGTGGCTTCGTAGAGCTGTTTCGCGTCGGCTCGGGCGCTGTCCTTGATGCGGTCCTCGCGGGTGCGGGAGACGTCGGCCTTGGCGGATGAGCTGATGCAGGCCAGGCCATCGAGCAGGCGCTTCATGCCGGCGGACAGGGTTTCGTAGGCGAGGTACATGTTGGCGAAGACGGTGTCGCCGCCATAGGCCGGAACCTCGCGGGCGACCAGCATCGTCGCCATGGGCGGGGTTTCGAGATAGCTGGTGTCGGTGTGCCAGATGCCGCCGAAATTGACCGTCTCGTGCGGGAGTTTCAGGACCGGGATGATTTCCGAGAAGCCTTCGATGCCCTTGACGAAGGGGTATTCGATGGGCTGGCCGAAGCGGCGGGCAAGGGCGAGGAATTCGGCGGGGGGCAGGTTCTGGCCGCGGAAGAAAACGACATTGTTGTCGAGCCAGATGCGGCGGATTTCTGCGATATCGGCGTCGGTGGCGCGGGCGAGGTCGATGCCGTGGATCTCGGCGCCGATGGCGCCGGACAGGCGGGTCATTTTGATTGGCATCACTGGTTTCCTCCGGTGAAGGAAGAATGAGGGCGAGGCGCGGCGGGTGCAAGCGACGGCCGTGGATTATAATTACGATAACATAATAAATAAGGCGCGCGTTCGCGGCCCGGTTTCGGGGCGGTCTTTCGTGCGCAGGCTGATCGGCGCGGGAGGCGCGCGGGCGGAGCGGGGGCGCAGCCTGGGGGCGGGGCGGGCGTGTGGGGTGAGGCCGCGATTGGGGCCGGGGCCGAGGACGTAGAGGAACGGGCAGGCGAGGCTGATGTGGGTGCCGTCGGTGGGCAGCCTGGTGTGGAGCGGGATGGGCCGTTCGGTGGGGTGCGTGGGATCGGGCGCGGGGTGCCACGTGCGGGCGATGCGTTCCATCCGGCCGAAGAGAGCGGTGATGAGGCATAGGAGGAGGGCGTCCAGCCCGGCGGGGACGTGGATTCGGGCCTGTTCCGCTTGGGCGGCGGTGTGCAGGCTGGCGATCCGGTCGGCCAGGGTGGGGGGCGGGGGTGACATTCGTGGTATTATACCTAACTTAAGTTAGAAATGCAAGGGTTTTGGGGGTGGCTGCTGGTTCTTGTGCGGAGGCTGGGCGGGGGAAGGAAAGAAAGTGGGCACAAAGACACGAATGGGCAAGGCAAGAAAGAGAGTTGGGCGAGGGTTGGGCGGTGAAGCAGGCGCGGGCGTAGTTCAGGTGTGGTTTTGTGGTATAGGCGATTGTTGCTTCGCAGCGCCGCCGCCCGGTATTTGATTTTTCAGCCCGGGCGGCGGCGTGCAAGTGGGTGAAGTTTTTTTGCTTCTTTTTGTTCACAAAAAGAAGATTCTTGGTGTTGTTACGCTTTGAGCGCCTGGTCCAGGTCGGCGTAGAGGTCGTCTATGTCCTCGATGCCGGTGGACAGGCGCAGGAGGTCGGGCGGGCAGGGGGAGCCGGGGCCTTCGATGCTGGCGCGGTGTTCGATGAGGCTTTCGACGCCGCCGAGGGAGGTGGCGCGTTTCCAGAGTTGGACTTTTGCGGCGGCGGCGATGGCGGCTTGTTCCCCCGCTCGGACGCGGATGGAGAGCATGCCGCCGAAGCCGCCTTGCATCTGGCGCTTTGCGAGTTCGTGGCCGGGGTGGGTGGGCAGGCCAGGGTAGAGGACTTCGGCGATGGCGGCGTGGTTGGCGAGGCGGTGGGCGAGGTCGAGGGCCGAGGCGCAGGCGGCGCGGACGCGCAGGTCGAGCGTGCGCATGCCGCGGATGAGCAGGAACGCTTCGAAGGGGCCGAGGATCTGGCCGAGGGTGGAGCGGACGCGCTTGATCCGCGTCCAGAACTCGTCGGCGCGGGCGATGGCCAGGGCACCGGCGATGACGTCGGAATGCCCGTTCAGGTATTTGGTGGCCGAGTGCATGACGATATCGGCGCCGAGGTCGAGCGGGCGGGTGAGGATGGGGGTGGCGCCGGTGGAGTCCACGGCGACGCGGGCGCCGTGCTGGTGGGCGAGGTCGCTGACGGCGCGGATGTCGGTGATGGACCAGAGCGGATTGGAGGGGGTTTCGAGCCAGACCAGCTTGGTTTCGCCGGGGCGGATGGCGGCGCGGACGGCTTCGAGGTTGGCGGTGTCCACGATGTCGACCTTGAGGCCCCATTCGGTGGCGTCGTTCACCAGCCAGTTGCGCAGGGCCCAGTACATCACCGAGGAGGCGAGGATGTGGTCGCCAGGCTTGAGGGCGAGGAAGACAGCGGTGGCGGCGGACATGCCAGAGCCGAGGACCATGGCGGCCTCGGCGTTCTCCAGCATGGCGATGACGGCCTCGGCCTCGCGGATGGTGGCGTTGTCCGGCCGGCCGTAGATGTAGCCGCTGCTGTACTCGTTATCGGGGTCGCGGATGTAGGTGGTGGCGAGGTGGATGGGAGGCACGACGGCGCGGGTGGGGGCGTCGATGTGGCCGAGAGCCTGGGCAAGCTGGGTGCGGCGGGACCAGTTGGGCGGGGATTTGGGCATTTGGCTACTCGGCTGAAGGAGGAAGTGAGGGTCTTCTTTTTCTGAAGAAAAAGAAGCAAAAAGACTTTTGACCATTTGCAGTCTGGCAGACGCGGGGCTTCAAATGGATGGAAGTTTTTTGGTTCTTTTTTTCAAAAAAGAACATTCTTTCTTATGTTCCGACCAGCCCCCGCGCGTAGTCCATCGGGTCGAACGGTCGCAGGTCGGTGGCTTGTTCGCCGACGCCGACGGCGTGGACGGGCAGGTTGTAGGCTTCGGCCAGCGCCACGACGATGCCGCCGCGGGCGCTGCCGTCGAGTTTGGTGACGACCAGGCCGGTGATTTCGACCATGTCCTTGAAGACGCCGACCTGCTGGATGGCGTTTTGGCCGGTGGTGGCGTCGAGCACCAGCAGGATGGAGTGGGGGGCCTGGGGCACCTGCTTTTTCATGACGCGGATGATCTTGGACAGCTCGTCCATGAGGGCGGCCTTGTTGTGCAGGCGGCCGGCGGTGTCGACGAGGAGGACGTCGATGGCTTCGGCGCGGGCGCGGGAGAGGGCGTCGAAGGCCAGGCCCGCGGCGTCGGAATTGGCGGGGGCGGAGATGACGGGGGCGCCGGTGCGTTGGCCCCAGATCTGGAGTTGTTCGACGGCGGCGGCGCGGAAGGTGTCGCCGGCGACGAGCATGGGCTTGAGGCCCTGGTCGCGGTACTGCTGGGCGAGCTTGCCGATGGTGGTGGTCTTGCCGGTGCCGTTGACGCCGACGACGAGGACGACGTGGGGCTTGAGGGTTCGGTCGATGGTGAGCGGCTGGGCGACCGGGGCGAGGATGGCGGCGATTTCCTGGGCGAGGCTGGATTTGATCTCGTCGTCGGTGACTTCGGTGCCGAAGCGGGAGCGGCGGAAGTTGGCGATGATGCGGCTGGCGACGTCGGTGCCGAGGTCGGCGGAGATGAGGATGTCTTCGAGTTCTTCCAGGGCGTCGTCGTCGAGCTTGCGCTTGTTGAAGACGCCGGTGATGCCCTGGCTGATCTTCGCGGTGCTGCGCGAGAGGCCTTCCTTGAGGCGGGAGAAGAATCCGAGGGCCATTCAGGCGGGCTCCGCGAGGAGGTGGTCGTCGTGGGCGGCGGTGACGCGGGCGTGGAGGAGCTGGCCCGGCTGGATTTGGTGGGGGGTGGCGGCGATTTTTACGGGGGCGAAGTGTTCGGAGTGGCCGCCGGTTTCGGTTTCGGCGAGGACCGAGAGGGTGCGGCCGAGCTGGGTTGCGAGGAAGGCGCGGGCGGCGGTGCGGCCGGCTTCGCGCAGGCGAGCGGCGCGCTCGCGGCGCAGCGGGACGGGGATGGCGGGCATGCGGGCGGCGGGGGTGCCGGGGCGCTCGCTGTAGGGGAAGACGTGGACGAAGGGGATTTCGGCCTGTTCGATGAATGCGAGGGTTTCGGCGAATAGGGCGTCGGTCTCGGTGGGGAAGCCGGCGATGAGGTCGGCGCCGATGGCGATGCCGGGGCGCAGGGCGCGGGCGCGGGCGATGATGTCGAGGCCCTGTTGGCGGAGGTGGCGGCGCTTCATGCGCTTGAGGATGAGGTCGCTGCCGGCCTGCATGGAGAGGTGCAGGTGGGGCATGAGGCGGGGTTCGGTTTCGATGAGGCGCCAGAGGTCGGCGTCGATGGCGGCGGGGTCGATGGAGGAGAGGCGCAGGCGGGGCAGGTCGGGGACGGCGGCGAGGAGGCGGCGGGCCATCTGGCCGAGGGTGGGGCGGCCGGGGAGGTCGGGGCCGTAGCTGGCGATGTCGACGCCGGTGAGCACGATCTCCTGGAAGCCTGATGCGACGAGGGTGCGGACTTGGTCGGCGATGGCGCCGATGGGAACGGAGCGGTTGGGGCCGCGGCCGAAGGGGATGATGCAGAAGGTGCAGCGGTGGTCGCAGCCCTGCTGGACCTGGACGAAGGCGCGGGCGCGGCCGGCGAATTCGGTGACGAGGTGGGGGGCGGTTTCCTTCGCGGCCATGATGTCGGAGACGGCGGAGGGGGCGTCGGGGGCCCAGGATTCGGGCTTCAGCTTGTCTTCGTTGCCGAGGATGCGGGTGACGCCGGGGAGGGCGGACCAGGCTTGCGGATTGATCTGGGCGGCGCAGCCGGTGACGACGATGCGGGCTTCGGGGTTTTCGCGGTGGGCGCGGCGGATGGCCTGGCGGGCCTGGCGCTCGGCCTCGGCGGTGACGGCGCAGGTGTTGACGATGATGGTGTTGGTGAGGGTGGCGGCGCCCCCCTGCGCTTGGATATGACCGCGCATCACCTCGGATTCGTAGGTGTTGAGGCGGCAGCCGAAGGTCATGACCTGGACGGTCATGCGGGGTAGGCCGCGAGATCGAGGGTGCCGCGGAAGCTGGTGGCGACGGGGCCGGTCATGAGGACGTGGCCGTCTTCGCGCCATTCCATTTCCAGCGTGCCGCCGTCCACGATGATGGTGGCGCGGCGGGCGGTGAGGCCGCGGCGGGCGGCGTTGACGATGGTGGCGCAGGCGCCGGAGCCGCAGGCCAGGGTGAGGCCGGTGGCGCGTTCCCAGACGCGCAGGCGGATGCGGTCGGGGGCGAGGATTTGGGCGAAGCCGATATTGGCCTTGGCCGGGAAAAGGGGGTTGGTTTCCAGGGCGGGACCTAGGGTTTCGATGGGCAGGGCGGTGATGTCGGGGACGAAGAAGGTGGCGTGGGGGTTGCCCATGGAGCAGGCGGCGGGGTCGCTGAGGGGGCCGAGCGCGAGGGGGAGGTGGAGGGTGTCGGCTTCGTGGGCCAGCGGGATGTCCTGCCAGGACAGGCGGGCGGGGCCCATGTCGACGGTGACGCGGCCGTCGGGGAGCATGCGGGAGGGGAGGAGGCCGGAGATTGTCTGGATGGTGATGTCGGCGCGGCCGGATTCGGCGGCGAGGAGGGAGACGACGCAGCGGGTGGCGTTGCCGCAGGCGCCGGCCTCGGAGCCGTCGGGGTTGCGGATGCGCATGAAGGCATCGGCGGTAGAGCTGGGGGGTGGGGGCTCGATGGCGATGAACTGGTCGCAGCCGACGCCGGTGCGCCGGTGGGCGATGGCGGCGGCGCGGGCGGGGGTGAGGCCGAGCGGGCGGGCGCGCTCGTCGAACACGACGAAATCGTTCCCGCAGCCGTGCATCTTGAGGAAGGGTGCTTCCATGGGTGCCGCTTATATGGGGCCGGGGGGCGGGGGCAAAGGGTGGCGCTTGCATGGCGGGTGGCGGATGGGTATATGCGCGCCTTCGTCTGTGGGTCCGGGCCTGTGTGGGCATGCCCGGCCGCGACGCCTGCGCCCGCCATTGAGGCGGGGGCGGGAACCGACATAGGAGAACAAAATGCCCAAGATGAAGACGAAGTCTTCTGTGAAGAAGCGCTTCAAGATCACCGCCACCGGCAAGGTGCTGGCCGGCCCGGGCAACAAGCGCCACGGGCTGATCAACCGGCCGCAGAAGATGAAGCGCCAGGGTCGCGGCACCCAGGTTCTTACCCATGCTGACGCGCTGACCGTCAAGCAATGGGCCCCGTACGGTCTGGGTTGAGGAGCAGGTAGATGGCACGCGTCAAGCGGGGCACGACCACCCACGCCCGTCACAAGAAGGTTCTGGCCCAGTCGAAGGGCTTTGTCGGTCGTTCGTCGACCAACTATCGCATCGCGCTGCAGCGGCTGGAGAAGTCGCTCCAGTACGCGTACCGCGACCGGCGGGTGAAGAAGCGCGAGTTCCGCGGGCTGTGGATCCAGCGCATCAATGCCGCGGTGCGCGAGCACGGCATCACCTATTCCAAGTTTATCGCCGGGCTGAAGGCGAGCGGCATCGAGATGGACCGCAAGGTGCTCGCCGCCATCGCCTATGACGACCCCGCCAGCTTTGGCGAGATCGTCAAGAAGGTGCAGGCCGCCCTGGCATAGTCCGGCTTGGCCTGATCGCTTCCCGCAAGGGCGCCCGCGATCGATGCAGAAAGGGCTGCCCGCACCGGGCGGCCCTTTTTCGTGCGCGACAAGCTTCGGATGATGCAAATGACCGATGACCTGCTGGCCCTGAAGGCCGAGACCGACGCGGCGCTGGACGCCGCCGCCGATTTGCGCGCGTGGGATGCGGTGCGCGTGGCGGTGATGGGGCGCAATGGCTCGCTGACGGGCTTGCTGAAGGATCTGGGCAAGGCGGCGCCGGAGGAGCGGCGGGCGCGCGGGGCGGCGCTGAACGAGTTGAAGGAGGCGCTGGGCGCGGCGATCGAGGCGCGGCGCGTGGCGTTGGAAGGGGCGGCGCTGGAGGCGCGGCTGGCGGCCGAGCGGATGGACGTGACCTTGCCGCCGCGGCTGTCGCCGGCCGGGCTGGTGCATCCGATCAGCCGGACAATGGAGGAGATGGCGGCGATTTTCGGGGCGATGGGCTTCGCGATCGCCGAGGGGCCGGATATCGAGGACGACTGGCGGAATTTCGGGGCGCTGAACATCCCCGCGCACCATCCGGCGCGGCAGGACATGGATACGTTCTATGTGCCGGGGATCGATGCCGAGGGGCGGCAGCGGGTGCTGCGGACGCACACCTCGCCGGTGCAGGTGCGCACGATGCTGAACCAGGAGCCGCCGATCCGGGTGATAGTGCCCGGCCGGACCTATCGCGCCGACCATGATGCGACGCATTCGCCGATGTTCCACCAGGTGGAGGGGCTGGTGATCGACCGCGCCATCACGCTGGGGCATCTGAAGGGCTGCCTGATCGATTTCCTGCGGGCGTTCTTCGGCATCGACACTCTGCCGGTGCGGTTCCGGTCGAGCTATTTCCCGTTCACCGAACCGTCGATGGAAGTGGATATCGGCTGGAACCGGCGCACGGGCGAGCTTGGCGGCGGCGGCGACTGGCTGGAGATCCTGGGCAGCGGGATGGTGCACCCGAAGGTGCTGGCCAATTGCGGGATCGATCCGCGGGAGTGGCAGGGCTTCGCGTTCGGCATGGGGATCGAGCGGGTGACGATGCTGAAGCACGGCATTCCCGACCTGCGGCCGTTCTATGAGAGCGATATACGCTGGCTGCGGCATTACGGGTTCAATCCGCTGGCGCCGGCGATGCTGCACGAGGGGGTCTAGTCTCCCATGAAATTCCCCTGTCCTGGCTGAAGACCCATCTGGACACCGAGGCGTCGCTGGATGAGATCGCCGCGGCGCTGACCCGCATCGGCCTCGAAGTGGAAGGCGTGGAGGACCGGGGTGCGGCGCTGGCGCCGTTCGTGATCGCCCATGTGGTGGAGGCGGTGCAGCACCCGAACGCCGACCGGCTGCGGGCCTGCAAGGTGGATGCGGGCGGGGGGGTGGTGTCGGTGGTGTGCGGGGCGCCGAATGCGCGCACCGGGATGAAGGGCGTGTTCGCGCCGCCGGGCAGCTTCATCCCGGGGACCGGGATCACGCTGAAAGTGGGCGAGATCCGCGGCGTGCAGAGTGCGGGGATGCTGCTCTCCGCAAGGAGATGGGCTCGGCGAGGACCATTCGGGGATTGTGGAGTTGGACGAGGCGGCGCCGGTGGGCGTGCCCTACGCCGCCTGGGCGGGGCTGGACGATCCGGTGATCGAGATCGCGGTGACGCCGAACCGGGGCGATGCGCTGTCGGTGCGCGGGGTGGCGCGCGACCTGGCGGCGGCGGGGCTGGGCGCGCTGGTGCCGTTCGCGCCGGAGCCGGTCGCCGGCGGGTTCGCGAGCCCGATCGACTGGGCGATCGAGATGCCGCTGGCCTGCCCCTGGGTGCTGGGGCGGACTGTTCGGGGCGTGAAGAATGGGCCGAGTCCGAAGTGGTTGCAGGAGCGGCTGCTGGCGGTGGGGCTGCGGCCGATCAACGCGCTGGTGGACGTGACGAACTTCTTCACGCTGGATCTCGGCCGGCCGCTGCATGTGTTCGACGCCGACAAGGTGGCCGGGGGAAGGCTGGTGTTCCGGCCCGGCGATGGCGAGACGTTCCGTGCGTTGAACGGGCGCGACTACACCGCGACGGTGGATGACTGCGTGATCGCCGATGCGAACGGGGTGCAGTCGCTGGCCGGCGTGATCGGCGGCGAGGCGACGGGGTGCGACGAGGGCACCACCTCGGTGTTCATCGAGTGCGCGCTGTTCGACCCGGTGGGCGTGGCGCTGACCGGGCGGCGTCACCAGATCATCTCCGACGCGCGGCAGCGTTTCGAGCGCGGAATCGACCCCGCCCTGATGCCCGCCGCGGTGGAAGCGGCGACGCGGATGATCCAGGAGCTTTGCGGCGGCGAGGCGAGCGGGCTGGTGGCGGCCGGGGCGGAGCCCGCGTGGCAGCGCCAGGCGTCGATGCGGTTCGCCCAGTTGCGCGATTTCGGCGGTCTGGACGTGCCGGCGGACGAGGCGGTGACGTCGTTGGAGCGGCTGGGCTTCGCGGTGCTGGCGCGCAGCGAGGCGCAGGTGACGGTCGCGGTGCCGTCGTGGCGCAACGATGTGGCCGGGGCATCGGCGCTGGAGCCGTCGGCGAGCCTGCCGGCGGACCGCGCGGCCAAGGCGGCCGAGGGGCGGGCGGTGGTCGAGCCGGAATGCGACCTGGTCGAGGAGGTGCTGCGGTTGTGCGGACTGGACTCCGTGCCGCCGGTGTCGCTGCCGGTGATGGGCGCGGTGCCGGTCGCGACCTTGACGCCGCGCCAGCAGCGCAGTGCGGTGGCGCGGCGCATGCTGGCGGCGCAGGGGCTGGCGGAGTGCGTGACGTTCAGCTTCATGGCATCGGCGGCGGCGAAGCTGTTCGGCACGGCGCCGGATGCGCTGCGGCTGCTCAACCCGATCGCCTCGGACCTGGACCAGATGCGCCCGACGCCGGTGGCGACCCTGGCGCTGGCGGCGGCGCGCAATGCGGCGCGCGGGTATGCCGATGTGGGGCTGTTCGAGATCGGGCCGGCGTTCCCCGAGGCAGAGGGCCAGCGCCTGGTGGCCGCTGGTGTGCGGGCGGGCCATGCGCCGCGGCACTGGCAGGGCGGGGCCGTGGCGGTGGACGCGATGGACGCCAAGGCCGATGTGTGGACGGTGCTGGCGGCGCTGGGCGTGCCGATGGAGGCGCTGAGCGTGACCGCGGATGCACCGGGCTTCTACCATCCCGGCCGCTCCGGCGTGGTTCGGCAAGGGCCGAAGACGGTGCTGGCGACATTTGGCGCGCTGCATCCGCGGGTGCTGGGCGAGATCGACCTGGGCGGGCCGGCGGTGGCGTTCGAGGTGTATCTGGATGCGATCCAGGACCCCAAGCGGCGCAAGAAGGCGGCGCCCGACCTGCCGGCGTTCCAGCCGGTGCGGCGCGACTTCGCCTTCGTGGTGGATAGCGGCGTGGCGGCCGAGGCAGTGCTGAAGGCGGCGCGCGGGGCGGAGCGCAACCTGATCGCCGGGGTGTCGCTGTTCGACGCCTATGAGGGCGACAAGATGGAAGCGGGGAAGAAGTCGCTGGGCATCGAGGTGGTGTTCCAGCCGCGCGAGCGCACCCTGACCGATCAGGAGATAGAGGCGGCGGGGCAGAAGGTGGTGGTTGCCGTGGCCAAGGCGACCGGCGCCGTATTGCGCGGCTGACATTGGGAGGCAAACAGCCTATCTGATCGCCATGACCAACACCCCGCTCGAGCGTATCCGCAACTTCTCGATCATCGCCCATATCGACCATGGGAAGAGCACGCTTGCCGACCGGCTGATCCAGGCCACCGGTGGGCTGACGGCGCGCGAGATGACCGAGCAGGTGCTGGACAACATGGAATTGGAGAAGGAGCGCGGCATCACCATCAAGGCGCAGACGGTGCGCCTCGCCTATCGAGCGAAGGACGGGCAGGACTATGTGCTCAACCTGATGGACACGCCGGGGCATGTTGACTTCGCCTATGAGGTGAGCCGGAGCCTGGCGGCGTGCGAGGGGTCGCTGCTGGTGGTCGATGCGTCGCAGGGGGTGGAGGCGCAGACGCTGGCCAACGTGTACCAGGCGATCGAGGCCAATCACGAGATCGTGCCGGTGCTGAACAAGATCGACCTGCCGGCGGCGGAGCCGGACCGGGTGCGCCAGCAGATCGAGGACGTGATCGGGCTGGATGCCTCCGACGCGGTGATGGTCTCGGCGAAGTCGGGGCTGAACATTGAAGGCGTGCTGGAGGCGCTGGTCACCCGCCTGCCGCCGCCGGTTGGCAACCCGGACGCGCCGCTGAAGGCGCTGGTGGTCGATAGCTGGTACGACCAATACCTCGGCGTGATCGTTCTGATCCGGGTGAAGGACGGGCGGATCCGCCGCGGCCAGAAGATCCGCATGATGGCGCAGGCGGCGACGCACCCGGTGGAGCAGGTGGGGGTGTTCACGCCGCGCATGGTGGCGGTGGACGACCTTGGGCCCGGCGAGATGGGCTATATCACCGCGGCGATCAAGACGGTGGCGGACATCGCCGTGGGCGACACGATCACCGATGACCGGCATCCGGCCACCGAGGCGCTGGCGGGGTTCAAGCCGAGCGTGCCGGTGGTGTGGTGCGGGTTGTTTCCGGTGGATGCCGACGATTTCGAGAAGCTGCGCGACAGCCTGGCCAAGCTGCGGCTGAACGATGCCAGCTTCCACTACGAGGCGGAGAGCAGCGCGGCGCTGGGGTTCGGCTATCGCTGCGGGTTCCTGGGGCTGCTGCACCTGGAGATCATCCAGGAGCGTTTGAGCCGCGAGTTCGACCTGGACCTGATCGCGACCGCGCCGAGCGTGGTGTACCGGCTGTTCGCCAATGACGGCACGATGACCGAGTTGCACAACCCGGCCGACATGCCGGACCCGACGAAGATCGACCGCATCGAGGAGCCGTGGATCAAGGCGACGATCATGGTGCCGGACGAGTATCTCGGCTCGATCCTGACCTTGTGCAGCGAGCGGCGGGGCCAGCAGGTGGACCTGACCTATGTGGGCAACCGGGCGATGGCGGTGTATCGGCTGCCGCTGAACGAGGTGGTGTTCGATTTCTACGATCGGCTGAAGTCGGTGAGCCGCGGCTATGCCAGCTTCGACTACGCGATGGACGGGTATGTGGAGGGCGAGTTGGTGCGCATCTCCATTCTGGTGAACCAGGACCCGGTGGATGCGCTGTCGTTCATTGCCCACAAGAGCCAGGCTGAGCGGCGCGGGCGCAGCATTTGCGAAAAGCTGAAGGACCTGATTCCAAAGCAGCTGTTCAAGATTGCCATCCAGGCGGCGATCGGCGGGCGGGTGATCGCGCGCGAGACGATCGGCGCGCTGAGCAAGGACGTGACGGCGAAGTGCTATGGCGGCGATATTTCGCGCAAGCGCAAGCTGCTGGACAAGCAGAAGGAAGGCAAGAAGCGGATGCGCCAGTTCGGCAAGGTGGAGATTCCGCAGAGTGCCTTTCTGGCCGCGCTGAAGATGGATGCGTGAGGGCGGAACCGCCTTCAGGGCCATGGACGTGTAGGCGCGGCACTGCTATTCAGCGCCGCCGCAGGAGGGATGGCCGAGCGGCTTAAGGCGCACGCTTGGAAAGCGTGTGTGCGTGAAAGCGTACCGAGGGTTCGAATCCCTCTCCCTCCGCCAACTTCCCACGACAAACCCGTTCTCCGTTCGTTCGGTGGGCCACGAAAAGCGCAGGTTTCCTGCGGTTTTCCGGGCAGACCTGTTGACCGCCAGGGGCGCAACGAGGGCTGAAATCGGGTCTCTGCGGCCCGGATGTCTCCGGACCTGTGGACTGGCGTGATTTCAGTACGCTTCTCGAAAGCGACGCTATTTCAATGCGTTGTGGGTGGTGGGCGGGGCGCCGATTTCGCATCAACCTATCGACCTCGCGAGAGGTGCTGGGGGCGAAAAAACGCTGTCTCCGGTACGCCTCTCTCGGGGTTGCAGGTTCGAATCCCACCACGAACGCCACCACCCAGGGAGCGAACCGCTCTCCGCCGGTGAGACGGCCCGAAAAACACTAGGTTTTCAAAGGATTTACGCGGTCTACTCGTAGCCGGGGCAAAACCGCGGGCAACGTGGTTCAAGCGGCGCGCGAGCGGGTTCTGATGAGGTCCGGGACCCAGGTCGCACTAGAGAACCGCGGATCCCGGCGAACCGCTGGTATTTGTTCTCCGACGCTCTGTCCGCCCCGGTCTATGTCTACGGCTGCCTCAACGGCCCCGAGGGGCCGCAGGTCACCACGGGGCCGGTCTCCGGTGTCGATGGCGTCGAGGTGTCGGTGATCTTCGACTTCGGCGTGGGTGCCATCGACTGGCGTGGTGCCTGGTTCAACCCGAGGACCTGATGCCGGGCGCTCAAGCGAAGCCTAGGAACACCGCCAAGCTGCGATTGAGCGCCACGGCTTCCTCGTCGGACAGTCGGCCCAGGACCTGCCGAACCCGGTCGCGCCGGATACTGGTGATCTTGTCGACCATCACCCAGCTTGCCTCTTGCAGATCGAACTGGGGGCTGGGCGCGGTTGGCAAGCGCAGCAACAGGGCATCCCGCGCGCGGGTGGTCAGTGGACAGACAACGACGCTTTCTGTTCCGTCGAACAGGTCAGACTGCACCACCACCGCCGGACGCGGCTTGCTCGCATAATCACCGCCCGCCCGATCGGCAACGATGACGACGTCACCGCGGCGCATCGGCACCGGGTGCTTCGTCGTCCTCGTCGAACACCGATACACGCTCGATGAAGCCCATCACGTCATCGAACTCGTCATCGGCGTCCACCAGACGCGACTGGCGGCGCGCCTCCGCGGCGAAGCCGGGCGCGCGCGTGTCCGGAACCCAGATCTGGATCGGGCGCAGTCCGCGCCGCCGCAACTCCGCGCGGTGAGTAGCCACCCTGCTCCGGACATCTGATCGAGCCATCATTCACCCTCCATTCCTTGTTACATGTAACGCCGCGCCAGGCCTTCGGCAAGGGCGGCGGCCCACCATCCCGGAGATCATCCCATGAAGAACTTCGTCCAGCCGGGCCTCTCGGTGTCCCTTCCCATGCCCTATGACCGCATCTCCGGCCAGGGCGTGCTCGTCGGCGCGCTGTTCGGTGTCGTCGCCGTCGATGCGCTCACCGGCGTCACCGCCGAGGTGGCGGTGAACGGCGTGTTCGACATCACCAAGGAGGCGCCGCTGGTGATCGCCGTCGGCGCCCGGGTGTTCTGGGACAACACCAACAAGCGCGTCACCACGACCTCGACCGCCAATACCGCGATCGGGCATGCCGTAGCCGCCGCGGCAGGGCAACGTGGTCCTGCTACGCGCCTCCACCGCGACCGGCCGCTATCTTCTGGTCGAGGTTGTCTCTCTCGGTGCGGCAGTGATCGACATCGGCCGCCTCGTCGCCGGGCCGCTGTGGCGCGTCTCGCGGGCGGTGGCGTACGGCGTGCAGGAGGGGCGCGAGGTGCTCGACCGGCGCGACCGCGATCCACTGACCGGAGCCGAGTTCCCGGTCCCCGCTCTTGCCAATCCGCGCGTCGCCCGCTTCACCCTGCCGCTCCTGACCGCGGCCGAGGCCCGAACCCAGCATCGTGCGCTCGTGGCCGCCCTTCTGGGACGTCGCATTGGCCGACATTCTGGCGGAGTGGGACGATCTGTCTGACGCCTGTGCCTCGGCATCGGTCTTGCCGGTGGCAAGCTCTGACTGGATGACGAACTCCCGGCGCTGATCGAACACATCCGAGCAGCGTTTGAGGAACAGCATCCCGAAGATGTATTCCTTGAACTCCGAAGCATCCATTTTGCCGCGGAGGATATCGGCAGCCTTGAACAGGTGGCGCTCAAGCTGGGGCAGCGTCAAAGGCATCAGCGGTTGTCCGATCGATGTTTCTCACATGGCATGGCAACGAGCACGGAAGCTCGCGCGGGCTCCATCGCCCGATCGTTGGTCAGGTGTCGCGAATACGGCTGTGCGCATACAGGGATGCAATCGATAGTTGTTATGCCGTCTCAAGTATGGCGCGACGGCGGCTCAAAAACCAATAGCGACCGACAGCGGAGTGCCGGCCGATCAAGCCAAGAGCACGCGCCGTGAATGATCTGGCGGTCCAGAGAGGAATCGAACCGGCACACCACGCCGCCGGATCAACGTCTTGATCTACAACGAGTTTCTGTCGCCATACTAAATCACGCTAGGCAAACCGTCCGGAGACGTTGGCCCTCCAGAGACCCAAAATCAGCCTCTCGGGGCTGAGGCCAGTCAAACCGGCCACCGGCAAACCCTTCTGAAATCACGCATTTTTCTGGCGTCTGCCAGGCCATGGAGACGGCATCGCCCTCGGGGGCTGGCTGGGGCGGGAGGATTCGAACCTCCGCATGGCGGAATCAAAATCCGCTGCCTTACCACTTGGCGACGCCCCACTATTTCCGATCCTAGAGCAGTTTCCGCTGCAGCGGAAACACCTCGTGGGCGCTCGCTCGGCAGGGCAGGCACTCGGTTGGCCCGTATCACCTACCGGAGAAATGAGGGTAGCTCTGCGGCCCTTGCCCTTGCCCCCGATGCGCCCTCATTTAGTATCAATTTAGCAACAAACTCTGCGCGTTGAATTGGTTGTGATTTTGGCAGACACCTTGGGTTCAATTGGTCGTCGCACGCCTGTGTGCGCTGCCTGTAATGCCAAGTCGAGTGCCTCAGCAGGCGTTCGCCAGCCAAGCGTCTTGCGCGGCCTGCCGTTGAGGACTGTGGCCACGGCCAGAAGGTCGTCCGCTCCGTGTGTACTCAGAGGCCATTTCGGAATTAATGCGGAACGGTAGATTTTGGGGGTTGGATGGCCGTGCCAGATGTGATTCCGGGCAGGTGTTCGAAGCCTTGCCGGAGATCTCATGTGGACGCCGACCACCCGCGCGCAGCATAGCCGCGCGGGCCTCCGCTATGGAAGTGACGTCACCGACGCCGAGTGGCTGATCCTCGGGCCGTTCCTGCCTGCCGCTTGCCGGTGCGGTTGCCCGCGGAAATGGGAGATGCGAGAGATCGTCAACGCGATCTTCTACGTGCTGCGCGGAGGGATCACCTGGGCTACGCCCGCCCTGCGCGGCACCACGGAAGCGGTTAAACGTGCGTATCAACCGGCGGGCGATCCACTGAGCGGGACTGAAACACTGTAGCGAGAAGCCGAGCCACCTCTCTCCCGTCCGCGCTGATGGTGCCGCCAGAGACCTTGCGTTTGGTGACGCAGGCACGGATGTCGTTCTCGGAGCCATTGGTGTGCAGCGCGATATCCGCTCGCGTCAGCACGCGCAGCAGTTCAGCCGTGCGCGGTCGCAGCCGGGCCAACAGGCGGTCGAGCAGGACGTAGCCGGTGTGGCGGGTGAAGATGCGATCGGAGCGGGCCCTGAGCGCGGCAGCCCGCCGGCGACAGCGATCACGCTTCCAGGCCTTCAGGTCGGCATCGAGCCACCAAATCAAGTTCTGGGTACGCTCGACCGAGCGCCGCTGCTGGTTGTTCGCAGGCACCGGCGTGTGCACCAGCCGCTCGGCTTCGACCCAGCACAGCGCGTGCTCGCCGTAGCCGGCGGGGAGCAGCGGCGGGAAGGCCTGGCGCGACTTCGAGGCACCGGTGCGAAAGGCGGTGAAGCGCGCGTCGCCGATCTGCGTCGTGAAGGCGTCCCGCCGGGCATGCCGGGCTGCGGTGTCGTCCACCGTCACCCAGCGCGCGGTGGACAAGCCGGCCTGCAGCACGGTCTGGTCCTCGGCGATCAGCCCATCGAGCCGCCAGGTCAGCAGCCTCGCCATCTGGCATTTTGAGATCTCGATGCGGATCCCGCCCAGCAGAGCCACCAGCCGCTCCGTCGTCACTTGGCCCTGGGCATGCGCCACCAGCAGAAACCGCCGCAGCCCCGGCCCGAAACCGCCGCCGATGCCTGCCGGCATCGGCGCCAGCACCCTCTCACCCGACGGCGCCGCCCAGCGCTCCAGGCGATAGCGCACCACCTCGGCCGAGATCGCCAACTCGCGGACCAGGATGTCATGGTAGCCTTTGAAGCGCAACTCGGGCGGCGGCGCGGCCTTCACCAACACCTCGGCGTTCACTGCGTCACGATCCCGCTTGGCACCATCGCCGGTCGCCCTCTCCATTCCCCAAGGCCGAGACGGCGGTCGCGATGGCAGGCCCTTCAGCCGGGCCACCTCCGCCCGTAGCGCCCGGCTTTCCGAGGTAGATTCGGCAACCCCGACCAGCAGCTCGCCGACAAGCTCACGCAACTCGGCAAGAGACGAGGTCGCCAGCGTGCGGGTGGCGGGCAAGGACATGGGCAGCGCGAATCACATCGCACGAGCCCGCGCAACCGTCACGCCCAGGAATCTGCCCCGGGTACCCAGACCGTCAACCTACCAGAGGCGGCCCGACTTGGCCTTGCGTCGCTCGGCAGCCTCCCAGGGGTGCGCTGTTGCGCCAACATCCGGCCGAATATCGACTAGAGCGGTAGCCGTGCTGATAGACGCACGGCTACCGCTCTAGCGCTCTGTTCAAGAACGCAAATCTTCCGATCGAGTGATTCCGCTCGATCGGATATTGCTCTAGCTGACGCCTGTCAGGCGCCGAAGGCAGGCGCTGCCGCGAAACTGCGGCAAGTACAAACGGCGCGTTACTTCGGCAACCGCTTCGCACGCAAAGAGCCCTATGAATCCTATCGTTCCGTGACTAGGGAATCCCCTCTTTTCCCGGCGCTCCCGCGGCCAGGATGACCGACTTCCGCAACAGGTCTATTGGGCTGTATTACCAGACCGTCGTTCAGATAGGCGGTATCGATGCCCTGCACCTTCATGAGTTGGTGGGGGTGTGGGGCCCCTCCCCACCTGATCAAGACAGAGCCTTGGTGCTTGCTATGTCTTGTCCTTTGGTTCTGGCAGGGTGATGCCGGCTATTGCTTCCCAGAAGCGGATGACGAAGGCGTCGTCGCGGCTGCCGTGGCCGGCGGCGGCGGCGGCGAGGAAAAGCTGATGGGCGGCAGCGGCCATGGGCAGGGGGAAGGTGAGGCTGCGCGCCTGGTCGAGGACGATGCCGAGGTCCTTGACGAAGATGTTCACCGCCGAGAGAGGGGTGTCGTCGCCGTCGAGGATGTGGGGCACGCGGTTCTGGAACATCCAGGAATTGCCGGCCGAGGTGGTGATGACGTCGTAGAGGGTCTGCGGGTCGGCGCCGGCGCGGATGCCGAGGGCCATGGCCTCGGCGGCGGTGGCGATGTGGACGCCGGCGAGAAGCTGGTTGACCATCTTGACGGTGCTGCCGGCGCCGATGGCGTCACCGAGGCGCCAGACCTTGCCGGCTATGGCGTTGAGGACGGGTTCGGCCTTGGCGAAGGCATCGGCGGGGCCCGAGGCCATGACGGTCATGCTGCCGCCGCGGGCAGCCACCGCGCCGCCGGAGACCGGGGCGTCAAGCATCAGCAGGCCGGCCTCGGCGAGGCGGGCGCCGATGGCGCGGGCGGCTTCGGGGGCTACGGTGGTGCAGCACAGGACGACGGCGCCGGGGGAGAGCAGGGTGGTGCAGCCATGCTCGCCGAACAACACGTCGTTGGCCTGGACAGCGTTGACGACGAAGACCACAATCGCGTCCAACCCTTGCGGGAGGTCGCAGGCGCGGCCGACGGCCTGGCCGCCGGCGGCGATGAACGCGGCCTGGACGGTGTCGCGCGGCTCGCAGCCGTGGACCTCGTGGCCGTGCTTGAGCAGGTTCTGCGCGGCACCCATGCCCATGGTGCCTAGGCCGATCACGCCGACGCGCATGGGGTGCTCCTTGTGTTGTGGGGGCTCATGCCGGTCTGGCCAAGGTAAGGCCAGGGCTTTGCCCTGGACCCACCAAGGGCCGGCGGCCCTTGGATCCCACTACATTTGACGGGATGAAGTGGGAGTTCCACGGGGCGGATTCAGTATGCGCCGGCCCAGCCGTCGCGGCGGGGGTCGGAGCCGGCCATGCGCACGCCGTTCTCGAGCAGGCGGATGGCCTGCATGGCGCAGGGGCCGCCGAGATGGGGCACCTTCTTGATGGTGTGGCCGCGGGCGGCGAGGTCGGCGAGGGTTTCGGGGCCGAAATCCTCCTCGATGGTCAGCGCGCCGTCGCCCTCGTGCGGCCAGTTGGCGCCTTGGCCGGCCTGGCTGGAGGTCCAGCGCGGGGATTCGAGGGCGGTCTGCGGGTCGGCGCCGAGGTCGATCATGGCGGTGAGGACCTGGGTGTTGACCTGGACCTGATTGTCGGCGCCGGGGGTGCCCAGCGCGGCCCAGAGCTTGCCGTCCTTGAAGACCATCGGCGCGTTCATGGTGTGGCGGACGCGCTTGCCGGGGACGAGGCGGTTGGCGTGGCCTGGGGCGAGGTGCCAGTAGGCCATGCGGTTGTTGAGCAGGATGCCGGTGTCGCCGGCGGTGACGCCTGAGCCGTAGCCGGAATTGAGGCTCTGGATGCCGGAGACGCAGTTGCCCTCCTCGTCCATGACACAGAAATAGGTGGTGTCGCCGGCGGCCATGGGAACGTTGAGGTCGACGGTGCTCGACTGGGTCATGGAGATGGAGGCGGCCTGGGCGTCGGCGTGGGCGTCGGACAGGATGCGGTCGAGCGGGACGGTTTCGAAGCGCGGGTCGGCGCCGTAGCGCTCGCGGTCGGCGAAGGCGCGCTTCTTGGCCTCGACGAGGACGTGGATGCGTTCGGCGGGCGAGAGCTTGGCGAGGTCGAAGCGCTCGGCGATCTTGAGCATCTGCAGCATGACGAAGCCGGTGGAGTTGGGCGGCGTCTGGGTGACTTCGTAGCCGCGATAGGTGATGGCGATGGGGGTGCCGGCTTCGGCCTGGCAGGCGGCGAGATCGGCTTCGGAGACCAGGACGCCGCGTTGCGCCATGCCGCGGGCGAGGGATTTGGCGAGGGTGCCGCGGTAGAAGGTTTCCCAGCCCTCGGAGACGATGATTTCCAGCGAGCGGGCGAGTTCGGGCTGGACGACGAGGGCGCCGAGTTGGGCATTGGCCAGGTCGGGGCCGAGGAAGGTGCGGGCGCTGTCGGGATCGGCGGCAAGGAGGGGCTGGCAGTCGCGGGTGATGTCGCGGTGGCGGTGGGTGACCGCGTAGCCGTCGCGCGCGTAGCCGATGGCGTGCTGCACGAGTTTCGCCCAGGGCAGCTTTCCGTGGGCCGCGTGCATGGCGCCGATGCCGGCGAGCTTGCCGGGGACGGAGACGCTGAGCGGGCCCTTGATTTCGATGCCCTTGGCAAAGCGCTCGGCGGTGGCGGCGGCCGGGGCGGGGCCGGTGCCGTTGAAGACGAGCTTCCTTGATCCGTTGGCGATGAAGACGTTGTAGAAGCCGTCGCCGCCGAGGCCGGACATCATCGGCTCGACCACGCCGTAGGAGAGCGAGATGGCGACCGCGGCGTCGATGGCGTTGCCGCCGGCGCGCAGGATGTCGAGCCCGGCCTGGGTGGCGAGCGGGTGGTTGGCGCCGACGGCACCGCGGCGGCCCATGATGAGGGGGCGGTGGGTGCGGGGGATCAGGTACATCTTGGGCGGCTCCCTAAGAAAGCATGTTCTTTTTTGCAAAAAAGAACCAAAAAACTCTTATTCATTTGCAACGGTGTCTAGCGGGAAGCAAATGGATAAAAGTCTTTTTGCTTCTTTTTCTTCAGAAAAAGTAGATTCTTCCTTTCTATAGGTTTTCGTGGAAGTAGGCGGCAACCGTGGCATAGACCCGCCGGCGGTGGTCGGGCCGGATGAAGCCGTGGCCGGCGTAGGTGAACTTTTCGTATTTCACCTTCTTCTGGCGTTCCTCGAGGGCGGCGACCATGGCGTCGGATTCGCTCATGGGCACGCGGGGGTCGCGGTCGCCGTGCAGGAAGAGGGTGGGGGTTCGCACCTTGTCCACGTGGTGGATCGGCGAGATGCGGGCGAACAGGTCGTCGTGCTGGCCGGGGAAGCCGTATTCTCGGGCACGGTGGTCGCGGCGGTAGGCGGAGGTGTTGTTGTAGAAGGTCACGAAGTCGCTGAGGCCGTAGTAGTTGACGGCGGCGCGCCAGAGTTCGGGCTGGAGCGCGATGGCGGCGTTGACGGCCCAGCCGCCGTAGGACTGGCCCATGATGCCGATGCGCGCGGCGTCGATCTCGGGGCGGGCGGCGAGCCAGGCGCGGCCGGCGGCCATGTCCTCGATGTAGTGCTCGCGCAGGTGCAGTTCGTCGGCTTCCATGTAGGTGCGGCCGTAGCCGGTGGAGCCGCGCATGTTGGGGAGCAGGACGGCGAAGCCCTGGTCGAGGAGCATCTGGGTATCGGGGCGGAAGTTGGCGCGGGTCTGGCTGGACGGGCCGCCATGGACCCACATGATGGCGGGGTAGCCGCCGGGCGGGGCGGGGGTCTTGGGCAGGGCGTAGAAGGCGGGGGTGCGGGTGCCGTCGAAGCTGACCCATTCGATGAGGCTGGGCTCGACCAGCTTGTCGGGCGCGAGGCCGGCGGGGGCGAGCGGGTCGGGCAGGGCGAGGGGCTTCGCGGCGCCTTCCCGCGCCATGTAGAGCGAGGGCGGGTTGACCGGGCTCTGGGCGGTGCAGAAGAGGGCCGATGAGTTGGGCTTCCAGGCGAGGTCGGCGACGATGCCGCTAGGCAGGCCGGTGACGGCGGGGCGGATGGCGTCGCGGGTGCCGATGCGCAGGGTGGCGTAGCCGCGGTCGTTCTCGATGGTGGCGAGTTGCTTGCCGTCGGGCGAGAGCGACCAGGCCTCGACCTCGCGGAAGAGTGGGGCGAAGACCGGGGTGGCTTCGCCGGTCTGCTCGTCGATGCGGCAGAGGCGGAGGTAGTCGGCGTCGGGCGCGTCGGTGATGGCCATAAGCGTGCCGTCGGGGGTCCAGCGCACGGCGCTGTAGCGGGTGGGGCGGGTGCGCGGGACTTCGTGGGCGGCGCCGGTGGCGGCCGTGACGAGGATCAGGTGCTGGTCGATGCCGCCATGGTCCTCGACCACCGCGATGCGGGCGCCGTCGGGCGACCAGCCGGCGACGGAGATGACGCAGGGGCCGTGGTGCAGGCGCACGGTGCCACCGCTGGCGAGGTCCATCACCACGGCGTCGAAGTATTGCGGGTCGCGGTCGTTGGCGGAGTAGGCGATGCGGGTGCCGTCGGGGGAGAAGCCGCCGAAATTGTGCATCACCTCGGTGTTGGTGGTGAGCGCGCGGGGGCTGCCGCCGGGTTCGAGCAGCCAGAACTGGTGGAGTTCGTCGCCGCCGGCGTCGATGGACCAGAGCAGGCGGTCGTCGGTGGGGGCGCGGCGGAGGGTGCCGACCTTCTCGTCGTGGTGGCTGAGCTGGGTGGCGTTGCTGCCGTCGAGATCCATCACCCAGACCTGGGGCAGGCCGGCGCCGCGCAGGTGGAACAGGCGGGTGCCGTCCTTCGAGAAGACCGGCGTGGTGGCGGCGCCGATGGCGACCCAGGAGTCGGTGGGGATGGGCATGGGCGGGTGTCCTCCGTGATGGCGGGAGCATAGACCGGGCATGGCGCGCGGCAAGAGCGGGGGGCTGGGCAGGGGGCGCGCGGAAGGCCAAATTGGCGGGGACGCGAGGGAGGCTGGCGATGGCGGGGCGGTTCGAGGGGCGGGTGGCGGTGGTGACCGGCGGGGTGTCGGGCATCGGCTTGGCGATCTGCCGGCGGCTGGCGGCCGAGGGGGCGCGGCTGGCGGTTTGGGATCGCGACCGGGCGGCGCTGGACGGGGTGGCGGCGAAGTTGGGCGTGGCGGTGCATGCCGAGTGCCTGGACCTGGTGGATGCGGCGGCGGTGATGCAGGCCGGCGTGCTGACGGCGCAGGCGCTGGGGCGGCTGGACATCCTGGTGGCGAGTGCCGGCATCGCCGGGCCGAACGCGCCGACCTGGGAATATCCGATCGCCGATTGGCAGCGGATCATCGACGTGAACGTGAACGGGGTATTCTACTGCAATCGTTCGGTGGTGCCGCACATGCTGGAAGGCGGGTGGGGGCGGATCGTCAACATCGCCTCGATCGCCGGCAAGGAGGGCAACCCGAACGCAGTGGCCTATTCGGCGTCCAAGGCCGCGGTGATCGGGCTGACTAAGTCACTGGGCAAGGAGTTGGCGCAGACCGGGGTGCGGGTAAACTGCGTGACGCCGGCGGCGGTGGCGACGCCGATATTCGATCAGATGGCGCAGTCTCAGATCGACTTCATGCTCTCCAAGATCCCGATGGGCCGGTTCGGCACGGTGGACGAGGTGGCGGCGATGGTGGGCTGGCTGTGCAGCGAGGAAGCGAGTTTCTCGACCGGGGCGGTGTTCGATTGCTCCGGCGGGCGCGCGACGTATTGAGGGGATGGTTGTGACGAACGGGAACATGCGCAATCGGCGCGTCGTGCTGGCCAGCCGGCCGGATGGGGCGGCGAGCGTCGTTAACTTCAGGATGGAAACGGTGGACGGGCCGGCGCTGGGCGAGGGCGAGGTGCTGGTGCGGCATCGATTCGTTTCCGTCGATCCCTACATGCGGATGCGGATGAACGACGTGAAGTCGTATGTGGCGCCGCAGGGGCTGGACCAGGTGATGGGCAGCGGCATGGCTGGCGAGGTGCTGGAGAGCCGGCACCACGGGTTCGCGCCCGGCGATGCGGTGGTGGGGCCGGGCGGCTGGCAGGATTTCTCGTCGGTCAACGGCAAGATGCTGCGCAAGGTGGATGCGGCGAAGCTGCCGCTGGAGGCGTATCTGGGACCGGCGGGGATGCCGGGTGTGACGGCGTGGTACGGCACGCTGAAGCTGATCGCCCCGAAGCCGGGCAGCACCGTGGTGGTTTCGGCGGCGGCCGGTGCCGTGGGGTCGGTGGCCGGGCAGATCGCCAAGCAGGCCGGCGCGCGGGTTATCGGCGTGGCCGGGGGGCCGGAGAAGTGCCGGCATGTCGTGGAGGAACTCGGGTTCGACGCCTGCGTGGACTACAAGGCGGGCAAGCTGGACGAGGATTTCGCCGCGGCGGCGCCGCACGGCATTGACGGCATCTTCGAGAATGTCGGCGGCGCGGTGCTGGACGCGGCGATGCGGCGGCTGAACACCTTCGCACGGATTGCGCTGTGCGGTCTGATCAGCAGCGGCTATGCGGCGCGGCGGCAGCCGATGGCGGATACGACGGGGCTGCTGACCTGCCGCGCGACGCTGACGGGGTTCATCATCTCCGATCATGCCGAGCACTTCCCGGCGGCGTGGGCGGACCTCGCCGATCGTATCGCCGGCGGAAAGCTGGTGTGGCGGCGCACGGTGACCGAAGGGCTGGAGAATGCGCCGGCGGCGTTCATCGGCATGCTCGGCGGCGCGAACCTGGGCAAGGCGCTGGTGAGGGTGAGCTAGTGGCGCAAAGGCAGAAAGGGAAGGCCTTCTTTTTCTGTAGAAAAGGAAGCAAAAGAACTTTTGTCCATTTGGTGCGGGAAGTTGGATCAAATTGCCTGAACGGATAGAAGTTTTTGGTTCTTTTTTTCAAGAAAGAACCGTTTTCTTCTGGTGATTGTTAGAGCGTCGTAAGATTCTCAAGGGAGCGAAACGATGATCCGCATGCTCAAGGCTGGCCGTAGTTCCGATGCCAAGGCGGAGGATGCTGCGCGAGTGAAGCAGTCGGTCGAAGCGGTGCTGGCCGATATCCAGTCGCACGGGGATGCGGCGGTGCGGGAGTATTCAGAAAAGTTCGACCGGTGGAGCCCGGCGGCGTTCCGGCTGTCGCAGGCGGAGATCGATGGTTGCTTCGCGCAGCTTACGGCGCGGCAAATCGAGGACATCAAGTTCGCGCAGGCGCAGGTGCGCGGGTTCGCCGAGCACCAGAAGGCGGCGCTGCGCGATATCGAAGTAGAAACGATGCCGGGGGTGGTGCTGGGGCACCGGAACATCCCTATCGATACGGTTGGCATCTATGTGCCGGGAGGGAAGTATCCGCTGGTTGCCTCCGCTCATATGGGCATTGTGACCGCCCGGGTGGCCGGGGTGCGGCGGATCGTGGCCTGCACGCCGCCGTTCGAGGGCAAGCCGGCGCCGGCGGTGATCGTGGCGATGGTGTTGGGCGGGGTGGACGAGATCTACATCGTCGGCGGCATCCAGGCGATCGGGGCGATGGCCTATGGCACCGAGACGATCCCGGCGGTGGATTTCCTGGTGGGGCCGGGCAACGCCTATGTCGCCGAGGCCAAGCGGCAGGTTTTCGGGCGGGTGGGGATCGACCTGCTGGCGGGGCCGACCGAGACGCTGGTGATCGCCGACGAGAGCGTGGATGCGGAGATGTGCGCAACCGACCTGCTCGGGCAGGCCGAGCATGGGCCGACCTCGCCAGCGGTGTTGCTGACCGACAGCGAGCGGCTGGCGCGCGAGACCATGGCGGAGGTGGAGCGGCTGCTTGGCATTCTGCCGACGGCGCCGATAGCGCGGCAGGCCTGGGCGGATTTCGGGCAGGTGATCGTGTGCGACACCACCGACGAACTGGTGGCCGAGGCGGACCGGATCGCCAGCGAGCATGTGCAGGTGATGACGCGCGACCCAGAGGTGTTCCTGGCCCGCATGAAGAACTATGGCAGCCTGTTCCTGGGGCCGCGCACCAATGTGAGCTACGGCGACAAGGTGACCGGCACCAACCACACGCTGCCGACCCTGGGGGCTGCGCGCTATACCGGCGGGCTGTGGGTGGGGAAGTTCCTCAAGACTGTTACCTACCAGCGCGTGACCACCGATGCGGCGTCGGTGCTGATGGGCGAATACTGCTCGCGGCTGTGCATGCTGGAGGGCTTTGTCGGCCATGCCGAGCAGGCGAATGTGCGGGTGCGGCGCTATGGCGGGCGCAATGTGCCGTACGGTGCGGCGGCGGATTAGGCGGGGGTAACATGATCAGGCGCTGCGTCAGCGCCGCGCCAGGGTGCGGTCCAGCGAGAAGTAGAGCGCGACCAGGGCGTCGCCGGCGATGATGCCGGCGCCGAACTGCTGCAAGGCGTTGCGGTAGGTGTCCTCGCGGCGGATCGCCAGGACCAGGGCGCGCAGCAGCAGGCCCATCAGGATGGCCCAGCCGACCGCCGGGGCGAGCAGCAGCATGCCGGCGGCGAGCATGAGGCCTAAATGGCGGCGCGGGCCGCCGGCCAGTTGCAGCGCCGCGCCGGCCAGAACCCAGGGCGCCATCTTTTCCATCACGCCGGGTGCGATGCCGGCGCGGATTGCCACCGCGAAGACGTGGGCGGCGGGGGGAATGCGGTCGGCGGCGAAATAGGGGCCAAGGCTGAGCCATGCCACGGCGGCGGCCACGGCGAAGGCGAGCATGACCGCAAGTGCCTGCTGGCGCAGCGCCGGGGCGTCGCCGCCGATGCCGTGCGCGGTTCTGAGCGCCTGGCCCATGGCGGCGAAGCCGGGGCCGGTCGCGGCGGAGAGGCCGACCAACAATGCGAGTGCGGCGGGCGGGAAGCCGATCAGCCGGCCGCCTGCCAGCACGACCAGCGCCGCCGCGAGGTTGGGCAGCCAACCGGCATGCATCGCCGTGACCCCCACGACCAGCGCATGTAGCAGGGCGGCGCCAGCGGCGAACAGCACGAACTGCGCCAGCATCGCGGCAGTCATGCCCGCGTGCAGTCCGCCGGCGAACGCCAGCAGCATGGCGATGGCGAGGTGCGCCGCGGCCGCCCGGGACAGGACGCGAGGGGCCGCACGCGACAGGAAGAGCATCTGGCCGAGCGCCACCACTGCCGCGCCGGCGAGCATGCCCTGGGGCAACTGGGCCTGCATCAGGTCGCCGCCGGGGCCGAGCCAGCCGAGCAGCGGGGCGCCATGGGCGCGCAGCAGCACCCCGGCGGTGAACAGGGACAGCGCCCAGGCATTGCCGAGCAGGGCGACGCCGAAGCCCGCCATCGGGGCCCGGTTGAGCGCGCCGAAGGCACCCACCACCATGCCGGCGAGCAGCATCGCACGTGGATGGTCGCGGCCAGGGCCTGCGTGGATAAGGGCGGCGGCGGCGATGCCGGGGGGCCAGGGGGCGTCGGCCGGGAAGGAGGGTGTGGCGAACAGCCGCCACATCAGCCAGCCATCGACCAGCAGGGCCAGGAAGGCGCCGAGGAACATCGGCCCGACGAGGTCAGGCCGGCCGAGCGCGAAGGGGATGGAAGCGGGCAGCAGCAGCGCCTGGCCGGCGCCCATGCTGGCCGCGGTGGCCACGGCCTGGGCCAGCGCCTGCATCGGCGGGGCGGCGAAGGGGCGGAACAGCGCGCCCGGCAGCCGCGCCAGCGCCATCCCGGCAAGCACCCCGGCGATGCCCGGGTTGGCGACCACGCCGAGCGCCAGCACCAGTTCGTTGCCGGCGACCGCGGTCAGCACGGCGAGCGGCAGCAGCACGGCGAGGGCGGGCCCGAGCGACACGCGTCCGGTCACCGCATCCTGCCGCCGCGCTGTGCTGCCGGTGCCGGCATGGCTGCCTCCGCATGAGCAGCGGCGACGCTAGCGTGGCGGCGGTGCCTGAGGCGAGCGGGTTGTTGTGGCGGGGCGGCGGTCGGCGATAGCCTGTGGCGGCGTGTGGCGCGAAAGGGTGTGATCGCTGTGGTGCTGCGGGCCGTTCTCGGGGTGGGGTTGGTGCTGGGATTGGCTCTGGCTGGGCCTGCGGCGCTGCGCGCAGGGCCGCCGGAGGGCGTGGTGCCCGATGCGGCGACGCAGGGGTGGTTCGACAATCTGCGCAGCCGCGAGGGCTGGTCGTGCTGCGAGATCAGCCATTGCCGGCGGGCGGAGATTGCGCCCAACGATGACGGGCGGGTGTTCGCCTTCATCGACAAGCGGAGCTTCGGGCCGACCGCGCCGGATGCCTGGCGGGAGGTGCCGCTGCACGAATTGCGCTCGCGCGGCAGGCGGCCGCCGGGCGTGCGCGGGGCGATCGTGTGCTTTGCCGACAACCGGGTGGTGTGCGTCGACCTGGAGCCGGCGACCTAGCCATAGGCGGCATTGCATTGCGGGGCGGTATCGCCCCAGGATCGCGGCCGGGGAGAAAGATCCATGTCGCAGACCGTTTCCAGGCCGGTGCCGGTGCCCGATGACATCAGTGGCCCCTTTTTCGACGGGGCGCGCGAGGGGCGGCTGATGTTGCAGCATTGCGGGCGCTGCGGGCGGTGGAGCTTTCCGGTGCGCGAACGCTGCCCACATTGCCTGGCGCCGGGGCTTGAATGGCGGGCGGCGAGCGGGCGCGGGACCTTGTACACCTTCGCGATCATGCACCAGGTGATGCATCCCGGCTTTGCCGCCGAGGTGCCGTACAACGTGAGCCAGATCGACCTGGACGAGGGCGTGCGGATGGTTGCCAACGTGGTTGGCGTGGCGAACGAGGAGCTACGGATCGGCATGCGGCTGGAGGCGGTGTTCGAGACGGCGGGCGAGGGCGTGCGGGTGCCCAGGTTCCGTCCGGCGGCGGCGTAGGGGGCGGCGATGGCAGGCAAGTCGAAGGGCGCGATCGTCGGGCTCGGGGTGACGCCGATGGGGCGGATCTACGGGCGCCGCGCGGTGGATTTCGCGGCCGAAGCGATCGCGCTGGCGCTTGAGGATGCCGGGTTGGCGAAGGGCGACGTGGACGGGCTGTTGATCAACGCCAACATCCCCAACGACATGGACCCGCGCGCGCAGATGACCCTGGGCTTCGAGAATTTGAGCCTTATGAACGTGATGAGCGCCTATGGCTCCACCGGCGGCAGCATGATGCAGTATGCGTGCATGGCCATCCGCGAGGGGCTCGCGAGCACGATCGTGCTGGCCTATGCCGACGCGCCGCTGACGCCGAGCCGTGGCGCCGGGCAGTCCTATGCCGGGCCGCACCGGTTTCCGCTGGGCGGCATGGCCGGGCTGAAGGCGGCCTATGGCGATTTCGGCGCCAATCTCGGTTATGCCATGGCGGCGCAGCGGCACATGCATCTGTACGGCACCACCGAGGACCATCTTGGCATCATCGCCGTGGGGCAGCGCCAATGGGCGCAGATGAGCCCGTGGGCGCAGATGAAGGCGCCGATGACGATGGCCGACCACCACAATTCGCGCTGGATCGCCGAGCCGCTGCGGCTGTTCGATTGCTGCCTGGTGTCGAACGGGGCGGTGGCGGTGATCGTGACGTCGGCTGAGCGGGCGCGGGACCTGCGCCAGCCGCCGGTGCATGTGCTCGGCTACGCCCAGTGCGCGCCGGGCGACAACCACGACACGGCGCGCCACCCGGGCGTGGCGACGGGGGCGAAGCAGTCGGGCGAGGTGGCGCTGCGCATGGCGGGCATCGGGCTGGACGATATCGGCTGCTGCCAGCTTTACGACTGCTACACCTACACCGTACTGGTGACGCTGGAGGATTACGGGTTCTGCGCCAAGGGCGAAGGCGGGCCGTTCGTGGCCGACGGCAAGCTGGGGCCGGGCGGGGCGCTGCCGACGAATACCGGGGGCGGGCAGCTTTCAGGCTATTACATGTGGTCGTTCACGCCGATGTCGGAGGCGGTGGTGCAGGCGCGCGGCCAGGGCGGGGCGCGCCAGGTGCCGAACCGCGACTTCATCCTGGTGAGCGGCAACGGCGGCATCCTGAACTTCCACTCGACCCTGATCTTCAGCCCCCATGCCGGGTGAACGGCGCCGCCGGCCGGCGCGGGGCGCATGACGCGGGTGGAGTTGCCGCGGGCACCGTCGTTCCGGCTGGAGGGGCGGCATGCGCTGGTGACCGGCGCGGGGCGTGGCATCGGGGTGGCGATCGCGGCGGCGCTGGCGCAGCAGGGCGCGCATGTGCACTTGGCCGCGCGCAGCGGCGACGAGGTTGAGGCGGTGGCCGAATCGCTGCGGGCGTCGGGCTGGCGGGCGAGCCCGCTGGTGCTGGACGTGACCGACGCGGCGGCGGTGCGGGCGGCGGTGGATGCGTTGCCGGTGCTGGGGGTGCTGGTGAACAACGCCGGCACCAATCGGCCCAAGCCGATGGCCGACGTGACGGAGGACGATTTCGACGCGGTGTTCGGACTGAACGTGCGGGCGCTGTACGTGACAACGCAGGCGGTGGTGCGGCGGATGCTGGCGGCCGGGGCGCGCGGCTCGATCATCAACATCTCGTCGCAGATGGGCCATGTGGGCGGGCCTAACCGGACACTGTCCTGCGGCAGCAAGCACGCGGTGGAGGGGATCACCAAGGCGCTGGCAGTGGAGTTGGGGGCGCACGGCATCCGGGTAAATTCGATCGCGCCGACCTTCATCGAGACGGCGATGACCCGTCCCTATTTCGAGGTGCCGGGGTTCCGCGAGGCGGTGCTGAGCAAGATCGCGCTGGGGCGGTTGGGCGGAGTTGAGGACATCATGGGGGCGGTGGCCTATCTGGCCAGCGATGCCTCGGCATTGGTGACCGGCACGTCGCTGCTGGTGGATGGGGGCTGGACGGCGCAATAGGCTGTGCCACGTTGCGGGTCATTCGCCTTGCCGGAGAGACCGCCATGCCCACCCACGTGAAAGCCCAGCTTCAGGAAACCGAGCGTCGGCTGCTCGACGAGTTGCGGGTGGCGCGACGCAGCCAGCGGGTGCGAGCGGGCGAGCGGCCGAGGCGGCTGCCGCTATCGCGCGGGCAGCGCTTCGCGGACAATGTCACCGGCCTGGTCGGGTCGTGGCGCTTCATCATCGTGCAGTCGATGTTGCTGGCGTTGTGGATCGTGATGAACGTGGTGGGCTGGGTCGCCCATTGGGACCCCTATCCGTTCATCCTGCTGAACCTGGCGCTGTCGTTCCAGGCCGCCTACACCGCGCCGTTCATCCTGATGAGCCAGAACCGGCAGCAGGAGATCGACCGGCAGGCGGCGCAGGAGGACTACCGGATCAACATCAAGGCCGAGTTGGAGATCGAACTGCTGCACCAGAAGATCGACGCGCTGCGCGAGCAGGAGGTGCTGGCGCTGACCAACGCAGTGCGGGAGTTGGCGGAAATGCTGCGCGCCGGGCGGCCCGCGATGGAATGAAGCTCAGGGGCGGCACCCGAGAGCGCCGCCCCTTGTTGCCGTGCGTGGGCGTCAGCGTCGCCGGCGGATGGCGCCCAGGCCGAGCAGTCCCATGCCGAACATCGCCAGCGAGAGCGGCTCCGGGGTGGCGGTCGGCTCCTCGGTGGTCACCTGGCCCTCGCCGGAAACCGCGAAGACGGCCAGGAAGATGTTGTCGTCGCCGGAAGCGTTGAGGGTGTTCACCGCGATCTGGGTGTCGCCGGCGGTGATGAAGGAGGTGAGGTCGTAGCGCTCGTGGTCGTCGCCGACGGCGGGCAGCACCGCGGAGAACGGATCGTTGTCGCCGCCCATGGTGATGAGGTTGCCGTTGTCGCACCCTGCGTCCACCGCATCGTCGCAATGGCCGGCGACGTTGGTGAGGGGCGAGCCGTTCACGGTCACCTGTGAAACCTGTCCCTGCGAGTCGGGGGCATTCGGATTGGTGCCGTCGAAGCTGTAGCCGATGCCCAGGCGCATTTCGGCGCGGAAGCCTGGCGCACCCGGGTCGAGTGCGCCGGCGAAGCTGATATAGGCGCTGTCGCCGGACGAGGTGGAGAAGCCGTCCAGGATTCCTATCGTCGTCGTCGGCAGACCGGCCAGGTCGTAGACCATCACCAGGGCGGCGCCGTCCTGCGAGGCGTCCGTTTCGGTGTAGGTGAAGTTGTAGGCGCCACCGATGCCGCCGTTGACGATGGGGGCAACGATGCTGGTCACGTCCGCGCGCGCGGCGGTAAGCCCGTTGTTGCTGCCCAGGCTGGTGTAGGACACCGCGCTGCCGCCGAAGGTGCCTCCGCCCACGAACGGTTCGAGGTAGGTCGACGAGTAGAGATAGGCGCCGCTGACGACTGCGCCGACCGGTGCGTTCAGCGTGAGTACGCAGGACTGGGCGATCGATCCGCACCCGTCCGTCGAAACATCGACCTGGCCGGTGAAGGTCTGCAGCACGGACAGGCTGGCGGAAGCAGGGTGGATGGCCGCGAGGCCGGCCAGGGCGGTGGCGGCGAGGATGAACTTGCGCATGTTCGATGCTCCAATGTGCACTGCCCCAGCGGGCAAGAATTATCGGTCAAGCGAGCAATTTTTGGGCCACG
Source organism: uncultured Alphaproteobacteria bacterium (assembly GCA_963779875.1). Taxonomy (GTDB): domain Bacteria; phylum Pseudomonadota; class Alphaproteobacteria; order Acetobacterales; family Acetobacteraceae; genus CAMDGX01. The sequence goes on from CAWAAI010000002.1 coordinate 506,878, forward strand.
CGTGCGCTGGGCGCCCAAGTGCATGAATTGGGGCTGAAAATTGTCACGACAACTCGTCGCAAAAACAGGCCAATGTTCGCGGGTGTAAAATTCTCCGACGTAACATGGCCCGCCTGCATGGCGCGGGCCGAACGCTGCCATCGGATTCGTCCGAAATGCCGTCGGGAGCCTTCCGAATACAATCTTTCCGCGTGCAAAATCCCGCCGTGTGGTGCCGGAGTGTAAAATCCGCCGACAACCGTATCCGCGCCCTTGCCGGCCTACTCCTCGGCGTAGGGGTTTTTCGTGCCGCGGAACTGCAAGCGGACAGGGGTGCCGGGAAGCTCGAAAGTGTCGCGCAGGGAGTTGACGAGGTAGCGCTGGTAGTCGTCCGGTGTTTGCTCGGCGCGGGTGCCGAAGACGATGAAGGTAGGCGGGCGCGCCTTGGCCTGGGTGATGTAGCGCATCTTGAGGCGGCGGCCGTCGACCAGGGGGGGCTGGTGGCGTTCCAGCGCGGTCTCGAACCAGCGGTTGAGCTCGCCGGTGGCGACGCGGCGGTTCCATATCTCGTGGGCACGGCGGACGGCCGGCAGCAGCTTGTCGACGCCTTGTCCGGTGACGCCGGAGAGGGTGACGACGGGAATTCCCTTCATCTGGGCGAGGCTGGCTTCCAGCCGGTCGGACACCGCCTTGCGGGCGAAGTTGCGGTCGGCCACCGCGTCCCACTTGGTCATGGCGATGACGCAGGCGCGGCCCTCGCGCTCGATCAGGCGGGCGATCTGCAGGTCCTGGTCGTGCAGGCCGCGACCCTGTTCGGCCTCGGTGGCGTCCACGGCGAGGACCACGACCTCGGCCATCTTGAGCGCCTCGATGGTCGACGAGGTGGACATCTTCTCCAGCCCCGCATCCACGCGCGAGCGGCGGCGCAGGCCGGCGGTGTCGACCAGTTCGATGGCGCCCTGGTCGTCGTGGAAGCGCACCGCCACGGCGTCGCGCGTGAGGCCCGGCTCGGGGCCGGTGATCATGCGATCCTCTCCTAGCATGCGGTTCAGCAGGGTGGATTTGCCGGCATTGGGGCGGCCGACAATGGCGAGCTTAAGGGTCTGGGCGCGTTCCTCGCGCGACGGGCCTTCGGGAAGCTGGTCGGCGATGTGGCCCATGAGGTCGGCCAGGCCCTCGCCGTGCTCGGCCGAAACGGCGACGGGTTCGCCGAGCCCGAGGGAGTAGGCGTCCAGTGCCGCGGTAACGCCGGCGCGGCCCTCGGCCTTGTTGACGACGAGCAGGATGGGGCGGCCCTGGCGGCGCAGCCAGTCGGCGAAGTGCTCGTCGGCCGGGGTGACGCCGGTGCGGGCGTCGATGACGAACAGCACCAGGTCGGCTTGGTGGACGGCGGCCTCGCTGCTGGCGCGCATTCGGCCGTAGAGGGTTTCCGGCGCGCTTTCCTCCAGGCCGGCGGTGTCGACCAGGCGCACCTCGCGGCCGCGCAGCATGGCGGTTGCGTCCTTGCGGTCACGGGTGACGCCGGGCGTGTCGGCGACCAGGGCGTGGCGGCGGCCCGCCAGCTTGTTGAACAGGGTGGACTTGCCGACATTCGGTCGCCCGGCGATGACCACCACGGGCAGCATGGGCTGTATCCTTATCTGAGCGCGAGAAGCGTGCCGTTGTCGGCGACGAAATACATGGTGCCGCCGGCGACGATGGGAGCGAGGGAGACGGGGCCCGGCACGTTGAACGACCCGGCCACCTCACCTGTGGTGGGGTCGAGAAGCGTGCCGCGGCCGGTGGAACTGGCCAGCACCAGCCGCCCGCCGGCCAGCACCGGGCCGACCCAGCGGATGGGGTCGCGCTGTTTCTCCGTGTTCTCGTAGGCGTCGAGCTGGGTTACCCAGGCGATCGCGCCGTCGCTGCGGCGGATGGCGGCGACCTGGGCATCGGTGCTGACCACGAAGAGCCAGTCGCCGGCGATCCACGGCGTTTGCGACGAGGCCACTTCCAGTTCCCACAGCCGCCGCCCGGAGCGCAGGTCGTCGGCGAGCAACTGGCCGCCGAGGCTGGCGGCATAGACGCGCCCGTCCTTGACCATCGGCAGGCCACGCACCGCCGAGAGGTCCACCAGCGAGGTGCGGCCGCGCGCGGCGGCCAGGCTGTCGGACCACGCGACGGTGCCGCTGGCCGCGCGCAGGGCCGCGAGTTCGCCCGAGCCGAAGCCGGCGATGACGATGCCGTCGACATAGGCCGGCGCCGGCAGGCCGAGCACGAGGGTTTCGGTGGAGCTGGACTGGTACGACCACAGGCGTTTGCCGTCCGCGGCCGAGAGGCCGAAGATCTGGTTGTCGAGCGTGGCGACGAAGATGCGGTCGTCGGCGATGGTGGGGGCCGAGCGCGCCGGGGCGGCCAGCGGCGCGCGCCAGCGCACGGCGCCGGTGGCGGTGTCCAGCGCCAGGATCTCGGCCCGGCCGGTGGCGGCATAGAGCGTGTCGCCGGCAACCGAGATGCCGCCGCCGACATTGGTGCTGCGGCCGTCCTCGGGCTCGGTGGCGCTGCGCCACACGTTGCGGCCGCTCCCGGCGTCGAAGGCGGCGACCACGCCGTCGGCGTCCATGGTGAAGACACGGCCGCCGGCCATGACGGGCTGGGCGGTGATCCGGCGGCGATAGCCGGTGCTTTCGCCGATATCGGCGGTCCAGGCGCGCTGGAAGCCGCCAGGCATGGCGAGATGGCCGCCCTCGTGGGCCGGGGTGCCGCCGGGCTGGGGCCACTCGGGCATCGGCGCCGGGGGCGGCACCGTGACGACCTGGCCGGGCAGGATGCTGTCGTGCATCGACTTGCCGGCCACGAGCACCGGCTCGCGCGTGCCGGGCAGGCCCTTCTTTTCGGCGCCGAAGATGCTGTCGTAGATCGAGCAGCCGGGCAGGGCGGCGAGGGCGGCGAGCAGGGCGAGGCGGCGTGGCAAGGCGGCCGGGTGCGCTGCGGGTGGGTGCGCCGCGAGCGGGCGGGGAGGGAGCGTGTTGCGTGTCATGGGGTCGTTCCACCGCCGAGTTGTGCCAGCAGGCCGTTGGCGCGGGCGCGCACGCCATCGGGCGCGGTGACATCCTCGGCAAGGCGCTTGAGGATGTCGCGGGCCGCGTCGGTACGGCCCTGGCGGATCGCCAGCAGCGCCTGCGCCTCGGCGGCCAAGGCGCGCAGCGGATTGTCGGCGCCGGTGAGCGGGGCGAGGCGGGCCTCGAGACGCGCAGGGTCGCCGCTGTCGATCTGGTGGGTGACCCATTGCAGGGTGGCGAGGTCGCGCAGCAGCGGGTCGGCGGCGCGGTCGGCGGCGACCTGCTCGGTACTGGGCAAGGGCGCCGGGGAGGTCGCCGGCATTGGCCTGCAGGGCCGCGGCGCGCAGGCGGGCGAGGGTGCGATAGCCGCTGCCGCCTTCGGTGATGACCTCGGCCAGCTCCTTCTGCGCCACGTCGCGCTGCGGCCCGGCCGGGGCGTCGGCGGCGCGCAGCGCGGCGAGATAGGTGGCGGCGACGCGGTTCGTCTCGCGCGCCTCGTACCAGCGCCAGGCCTGCCAGCCGCCGGTGGCCGCGAGCACCGCCAGGGCGGCGACCAGCAACAACCCGCCATACTGCTTCAGCAGCCTCTGGGCGCGTTCGGCGCGCAGGTCTTCGCTGACCTCGTCGAAGATGTCGGGCACGCTGGTCCTTTCCAGCTGAAGGCGTTGGGCGCGGCGCAGGCTATGGATGCGGCGCGGATGCACAAGGGCGTGCGCGGCGCGGGCGGACCATAGCGATGGCGCGGTGCCGGGGCAAACCCGGTCGAGGCGGTCCGGCCAGGACTTGTCAACGCGGCGTTCATCCCCGGCGGCGCATGGTGGGGGCATGCCCGCCCGCCGCACATCGCCGATCTGCCGCCTTGCCGCGCTGCTTCTGCTGGCGCTGCCGCTGGGCGGCTGCCTGGAGCCGCTGGGGCTGGCGCTGGGCAGCAGCCTGGCGATGGTGCCGCTGGTGGGCCGGACGGCGCCGGACATGGTGGTGTCGGTGCTGGCCGGGGCGGACTGCTCGCTGGTGCGGCTGGATGCCGGCAAACCCTATTGCGCGCCGGAGGAGCCGCCGCCGGCGCGGCCGCTGGTGTGCACGCGCAGCCTGGGCACGGTGGATTGCTGGACCAACCCCGAGGCGCTGGGCGTGCCGGTGACGGAGGTGGCCGCCGGCGCGCGCGAATTGACGCCGGCGCAGGAGGAAAACCGCAAGCGGCGCTGGCCGGCACTCTGGTAGCGGTGCGGGCATGGTAGCAGCGCAGAATTGGGCAGCCCTGCTGCGGCGGGGGTGGTTGCGGCAGCGGCGGCGGCGGCATACTGCTGCGCCCCTCCTGTCCGCAGCGGAACCGCATGATGCAGAAAGCCGTCACCGAGGCTCCCGTGGCTCAAGTGGCTCCCTTGGCTGGTGTTGCTGCCCCGCCCCTGGCCTCTGCCGTCGCGCCGTCGACGCCGGCCGCCAGCGCCGCGGCACTGCCGGTGCTGGTGGCGTTGAGCTTCAGCCACATGCTCAACGACATGATGCAGTCGCTGATCCCGTCGCTGTATCCGCTGCTGAAGGCGGAGTTCGCGCTGAACTTCACCCAGGTCGGGCTGATCGCGCTGGCCTTCCAGATGACGGCATCGATGCTGCAGCCGGTGGTTGGGTTCGCGACCGACCGGCGTTCGATGCCCTATTCGCTGCCGATCGGCATGGGCTTCACGCTGGCGGGGCTGTTGCTGCTTTCCACGGCGCATTCCTTCGCGATGGTGGTGGCCTCGGCGATGCTGGTGGGCGTGGGCTCGGCGGTGTTCCATCCGGAATCGTCGCGCGTGGCGCGCATGGCCTCCGGCGGGCGGTACGGTTTCGCGCAGTCGCTGTTCCAGGTGGGCGGCAACACCGGCGGGGCGATCGGGCCGCTGCTGGCGGCCCTGGTGGTGCTGCCGCGCGGGCAATGGGCGATCGCCTGGTTCTCGCTGGCGGCGCTGCTGGCGATGCTGGTGCTGGGGGCGGTGTCGCGCTGGTATGCGGCCAACGCGGTGGCGGCGCGGGCGCGGGCGGCGGCGGCCAAGACGGGCCCGGTGCTGCCGCGCGGGCGGGTGGCGTTCGCCATCGCCATCCTGCTGGCGCTGATGTTCTCCAAGAGCGTGTACGGCGCGAGCCTGGGATCGGTACTACACTTTCTACCTGATCGACCGCTTCGGCATGGCGGTGAGCGACGCGCAGGTGCTGCTGTTCATCTACCTGGCGGCCAATGCCGTGGGCACCTTGATGGGCGGTCCGATCGCCGACCGGCTGGGCACGCGCGCGGTGATGTGGGTGTCGATCCTGGGCGTGCTGCCGTTCACCCTGGCGCTGCCCTACGCCAACCTGCCGTTCACGGTGGTGCTGACGATACTGATCGGGCTGGTGATGTCGTCAGCGTTCTCGGCGATCGTCGTCTATGCGCAGGAGTTGATGCCGGGGCGGGTGGGGCTGGTGGCCGGCATCTTCTTCGGCTTCGCCTTCGGGCTGGGCGGCCTGGGGGCGGCTGGCATGGGGCGGCTGGCGGACGCCACGAGCATTGAATTCGTGTATGAGATATCCGCATACCTGCCGCTCATCGGGCTGCTGATCGCTCTGCTGCCGCGGCTCGACCACATCGTCGTGCGGCCGATGGCGCGACGCGCCCGCTAACGCCTGACCGGAGATTCCGCCATGGCCGCCCCGTCGTCTGCCGCCCCGTCGTCTGCCGCCCCGTCTTCCGCCGCCCCGTCTTCCGCCGCCACCTCTTCCGCTGCCGCACCTGGGACGAATGCCGCCGCAGAGGGGACGCAGGATCCGGCGGTGCAGGAGGCACTGCGGGCGGCCATGGAGCATCATCAGGCGGATCGCCTGGACGAGGCGCGGACCATCCTGGAGGGTGTGCTGGCCGGACATCCCGACGACACCGACGCCATGCACCTGATGGGCCTGGTGCGCTTCGGCCAGGGAGAGATGGATGAAGGGGTGAACCTGCTGAACCGGGTGGTGGAGCGAGCGCCTGGCTTTCTGTCGGCCACCGCCAATCTCGGCAAGATGCTGCGCTACCTGAACCGGCCGAACGAGGCGCTGGCGGTGTTCCAGAGAGGGGTCGTCGCCAACCCCGAGCGGGCGGCGGCCAAGCGCGAACTCGGCTATGCCATGCTGCTGCAGGGTGATCCGGCGGGCGCGGCCGAGCATTTCCTGCAGGCGGTCCAGATCGCGCCCGACGAGGTGCCGTCCCATGTCGGCCTGGGGCTGGCACGGCTGCGCGAGGGCCGGGTGGAGGAGGCGGAGGCGAGCCTGCGGCACGCGCTGGGGCTGGACCCGGGCAGTCCGGCGATCCACATGAACCTGGGCGTGGCGCAGCGGCTGCTGGGCCGGGTGGAGGAGGCGATCGGCAGCTTTCGCGTCGCGCTGCTGTTGCGCCCCGACTATGCCGAGGCCGTGCTGAACCTGGGCCTGGCGCAATTGCTGGCGGGCCGGGAGGAGGAGGCGCTGGAGCATCTGCGCCGCGCCGCCGCGGCGCTGCCGCAGCAAGGCGAGGCGCATCTGGCGCTGGGTCAGGTGTTGCGGGCCCGAGGCGATATCGACGCCGCGATCGCCAGCCTGCACCGCGCGGTGGAGACGCTGGCCGACCCGGCCGCTGCGTACGACGTGCTGTCCGGTCTGTTGCGCGAGACCGGGCGGCTGGACGACATGATCGAGCTGGAACTGCTGTCGGTCCGGCGCCGGCCGTCGGTGGCGGCGAACCGGCTGCGGCTGGCCCAGGCGCTCGCGGCGGCCGGGCGGCTGGACGAGGCGATCAATGCCTGCCAGCGGGCGCTGGCGCTCGACCCCTCGTCGGTGGCGGCGCGGTCGGCCGTGGGCGGCATCCGCTATGTCCAGGGACGCTACAAGGAGGCACAGGCGACGTTCGAGGCGGTGCTGGCGCTCGATCCGCGCGATGCGACGGCGCGGACCACGCTGGCGATGATGCAGCTGGCCGAGGGCGACTTCGCCGAGGGGCTGACCGGGTTGGAGGCGCGCTTCGACATGCCGCAGCTTGCCGCCTATCGCGGCGCGGGGCCGCGCCTGCCGGCGTTGGCGGAAGCGGGGCCGATGGCGGGCAGGCGGGTGTTGCTGACAGCCGAACAGGGGATGGGCGATACGTTGCAGTTCGTGCGCTACGCGCCGCTGCTGGCCGCGCGCGGGGCGACGGTGCTGCTGGAGGTGCAGGCACCGCTGGTGCCGTTGCTGGAGGGCATGGCCGGCGTGGGCGGGGTAACCGCACAGGGCGCGGCGGCGCCGGGCTTCGATTTCGCCTGTCCGATGATGAGCCTTCCGCTGGCCTTTGGCACGCGGCTTGAGTCGATCCCGGGCGCGGTTCCCTATCTGGAGGCACCGGAGGAGCGGCGGGCACGGTGGCGCGCGCGTCTGCCGCGCAGCGGGCGGCGGCGGATCGGGCTGTGCTGGGCCGGCAGCCCCGGCTACAGCGCCGACCGGTTCCGCTCGATGCCGCTGGAGATGCTGCGCCCGCTGCTGGCCGACCCGGCGCTGGAGGTGCACCTGCTGCAGACCACCATCGCGGGCGGCGACGACGCGATCGTGGCCGCCTATCCGGGGGTGGTGGACCTGCGCCGCGAGCTGGCCGATTTCGCCGACACGGCCGCGGTGATGGAGCAGCTGGATCTGGTGATCTCGGTGGACACGGCGGTTGCCCACCTGGCCGGCGCGCTCGGGCGCAAGCTGTGGGTGATGCTGCCCTTTGGCGCCGACTGGCGCTGGCTGCGCGAGCGCGCGGACAGCCCGTGGTATCCGACGGCACGGTTGTTCCGCCAGGCCGGCTTCGGCGACTGGGCGCCGGTGGCCGAGGCGGTGATGGCGGCAGTGCGGGGCCAGCCGGCGGGGTGAGCGCGGTGGGCGCGCCGGACAAATTGCCTGCGCTGCTGACCCGCGGCGGCGAGGCCCACGCGGCCGGTCGGCTGGACGAGGCCGAGGCCCTGGCGCGAAGGGCCCTGGCGGTGGCACCGGACAGCGGAGCGGCGCGCCACCTTCTGGCGGCATGCCGCCTGGGCGTAGGCGCGATCGACGAGGGGGCAGCCCTGTTGCGGGAGGTGCTCGCCTCGCAACCCGACCATGACGAGGCGCGGCTGCATCTGGCGATGGCGGAGGCGGCGCTGGGGCGGCACGCGGCGGTGGTGGATTTGCTGGCGCCGCTGGTGCGGCGGCGGCCCGAGGTGCTGGAGGCATATCGGCCGCTGGCGGCGGCGCAGTGGGAACTGGCCGATCGGGACGGGGCGATCGCGACCTATGAGCGGCTGGTCGGGCGCCAGCCCGCGGACGCGATGGCGCAGTGGGCGCTGGGCGACGCGCTGCGCCAAAGCGGCGCGCCGGACCGGGCGGTGAAGCTGCTGCGGGCGGCGCGCGACCTGTTGCAGCGGGACGGCCATGCGGGCGTCGGCGCGGCACTGATGCGGGTTCATCTCAGCCTCGCCGAGGCGCTGTCGGAAATGGCGCGGGCTGCACCGTCTGGCGGGGCGGAGGACGAGGCTGCGCTGGCGGCGCGCGCTGCGCTGGCGCTGGGGGCCGATGATCCGGCCAGCCTGACGCGCATCGGGATGGTGCTGCTGGGCGCCGGCGACCTGGCTGGCGCGGGCGCGGTGTTGGGCGGCATCGACCTGGATCACCCGCATGCCGATGCCGCCGCGGTGCTGATCGGGCTGGCCACGGTGCGCAGCCGGCTTCAGGAACATGCGGCGGCGCAGGACGCCTGCCGGGCGGTGCTGGCGCGCCAGCCAGGCCATGTGACGGCCCATGTGGCGCTGGCGCTGCTGGACCTGCTGCGGGGCGACTTCGCTGCTGGCTGGCGGGGCTATGAGTGGCGGCGGCTGATGCTGCCGCAGTTGCCGCAGCCCCAGGACCCGAATGCCGCGCCCTGGATCGCGCCCGCCGCGTTCGCGGGACGGACAGTGCGGCTGGTGGCCGAGCAGGGCAATGGCGACGTGCTGCAATTCATCCGCTACGCCGGGCTGCTGGCCGCGCGTGGCGCGCGGGTCGAGGTGGCGGCGGGCTCGCACCCCGGGCTCGTGCCGCTGCTGGCGGAGACAGCCGGCGTGGCGGCGCTGGTGGAACGGGCCGACAGCGAGCCCCCGGCCGACGTGGTGGTGCCGCTGCTGAGCCTGCCGCTGGCGTTCGGGACGGATATCGGGACGATACCGGCCAACACGCCGTATCTTGCCGTTCCACCGGAACGCCGGGTGACGTGGCGCGCGCGGCTGGACCAGTGCCGCGCGCCTGACGATGCACGCCCGCGGGTTGGCGTGGTGTGGTCGGGCAGCCCGAGCTTCGGCAACGATCGGCTGCGGTCGATCCCGCTGGCCCGGTTCCGGCGGCTGCTGGCGCGCGACGACGTGGCATTCCATGTGCTGGCCGATCGGCTGCGCGAGGGCGACGCGGCGTTGCTGGGCGATCTGGCGACGGTGCATCCGCAGATCGGCGACTTCGCCGACACGGCGGCGCTGGTGGAGGCCATGGACCTGGTGATCGCGGTCGACACCTCGGTGGCGCACCTGGCGGGGGCGCTGGGGCGGCCGGTATGGGTGCTGTTGCCGCAGGAGCCGGACTGGCGCTGGCTGCTGGGGCGCGATGACACGCCCTGGTATCCGTCCGCGCGCCTGTTCCGCCAGCGTGCGTATCGGGACTGGGACGGCGTGCTGGCGCAGGTTGGGGAGGCACTGGATGTCGAGTTCGGCTGACGGATCGGCCGTGGACAACACGGCCGGTGCGACGCCGATGGCCCAGGCCGCGGCCGACTATGCCGCGGGGCGGCTGGAGGCGGCGGCGGCGGCGCTGGCGCGGGCCGAGCCGGTGGCGGGCGATTTACCAACCTTCTGGGAGATGAAGGGGGTGGTGGCGCTGGCGCGCGGTGCGGCGGCCGAAGGGGCGGCGGCGCTGCGGCGGGCGGCGGACTTGGTGCGGATCTCGACGGGTATCGAGTTGCTCGACCTGCTGCTGAACCTGGCGACGGCCTGCGAGGTGGCGGGGCTGCATGGCGAAGCGGTGGCGGCGCTGTGCTCGGCGCGCGCGGTCGCGGCGCGGGCCGGCGGCGATGCCGGGCCGGCACGGCGGGCGGAGATCGAGGGGCGGCTGGCGGCGCTGCTGTGGCAGCTTGGCGACCACGACGCTTCGATCGCGGCCTATGTGCGCGCCACTGCCGAGGCGCCCGGCGACACCGACGCGCTGGGCCGGCTGGGGGTGATGCTGGCGTGGCGCGGGCGCACGCTGGAGGGGCTGCTGGCCATGCTGCAGGCCGCGATGCTGCAGCCCCAGGCGGCGGTGCCGGCGCGCGACGTGGGGCAGATGCTTGGCATCGCGGGAGCCGCCGCGGCCGCGCGGGCTTGGTACCGCCGGGCGCTGGCACTGCAGTCCGACGAGAAGGGGGCGCTGGCCGCCCTGGCAGAGCCGGCGCAAGCCGACATGCCCGAGCGGTGGAGCGGGGTGGCCGCGGTGGTGCGGGGCTGCCAGACGGTGGCCGAGGCGGCTGGTCAAGCGGGGCCGGTGCGTGAGGCCGAGGCGCTTGCCGGGTTGGCGGAGGCGCTGGTGGCGGCGCGATTTGCGCCGCCCTCCGGGGCAGTCGCCGACGACTGGGCGGGACCGGCCCGCGACGCCGCAATTGCCGTGCTGCGGCGATTGGTGGCGATGCGGTCCGGCCATCCGGGCGCGCAGGCATTGCTGGGGCAATTGCTGGCCGAGCGTGGCGAGCATGAAGGCGCCGAGGCGGCGCTACGCGCGGCGCTGAAACTCGCGCCCGCGGATGCGGCGCTGCACGCCCTGTTGGGCGACCTGCTGGCGAAGGGTTGGCGCATGGCGGCGGCGGCCGCGAGCTACCGCGCCTCGCTCGGCCTGCGGGCCGACCAGCCGCATGTTCTGCTCGGCCTGGCCCGTGCGCTGATGGCCGACTGGCCGGATGAGGAGGCGCTGGCGGCGCTGCGCCGCGCCCGTGAACTTGATCCGGCGCTGCCGGTGGCGCGGGCCGGCGTGGGCATGGCGCTGCGCACGCTGCAACGGCCGGACGAGGCGCTGGCCGAGTTGCGCGCGGCGGTGCGGATGCGCCCCGACGAGGCCGAGTGGCGTTTCGCGTTGTCGACGGTGCTGCTGGCGCAGGGCGATTTCGCGGCAGGCTGGCCCGAATACGCCTGGCGGTGGCGCATCGAGAACAAGGCGGTGGGGCGCCGGCCCGATAATCCGCTGCTGCGCCCCGACCCTGCACAATGGTCCGGGCGAACGGTGCTGCTCTACGCCGAGCAGGGCCAGGGCGATACCATCCAGTTCCTGCGTTATGTCCGGCTGGTGGTGGCCACCGGCGCCCGCGTGCTGCTGGAAGTGCAGCGCTCGCTCAAGAGCTTGGCCGCCCGCATCCCGGGCGTTGCCGGCCTGTTCGCGCAAGGCGAGCCGGTGCCGGCATTCGACGTGGCCGTGCCGTTGCTGCACCTGCCCTGGGCGTTCGATACGCGGCTGGAGAGCATCCCTGCGGTGGTGCCGTATCTGCGGCCCAACCTGTCGCGCGCCGCCGCGTTCCGGCGCCGCATGCAGGGGCTGCCGGGGCTGAAGGTGGGGCTGGTGTGGGCGGGCGCTCCCTGGCGCGACCAGCCGCTGGGCGCGATGGTGGACCGGCGGCGCTCGATGGCGCTGGCGAGCCTGGCGCCGCTGGCGCGGGTGCCGCGGGTGGTGTTCGTGTCGTTGCAGAAGGGCGAAGCGGCGGTGCAGGCGGCCACGCTGCCGGCGGGGATGGTGCTGCACGACTGGACGGCCGAGTTGGAGGATTTCGCCGCCACGGCCGCGTTGATGTCGGCGTTGGACCTGGTGATCTCGGTGGACACGGCGACGGCGCATCTGGCGGGGGCGCTGGGGCGGCAGGTATGGCTGCTCAACCGCTTCGACGCGGAGTGGCGCTGGCTGATGGAGCGCGACGACAGCCCGTGGTACCCGACCATGCGCCAGTTCCGGCAAGCCTCGCCGGGCGACTGGAATGGAGTGGTGGGGCGCGTGGCCGACGCACTGGCTGAACGGGCGGGATGAGCCAGGCCGTGCCGGATGCGCTGGTATCGGCGCTGGCTCGGCGGGCGTCCGCGAATCCCGACGATGCCGAGGCCTGCGCCGCCCTTGCTGCGCGGCAATGGGAACTGGGCGAGCACGCGGAGGCGATCGGCACCTATGCGGCGCTGGCTGCGCGGCGGCCGGATGATGCGGCGGTGGCGCTGCGGCTTGGCATGGCGATGGTGCTGGCGGGCCAGCCTACCCGTGCGGTGGCGGTGCTCGAACCGGTGGTGGCGCGGGCGCCGGGGCTGGCGGCGGCGCACGAATGGCTGGGGCGGGCGCTGGCGCTGGTGCATTGGTACGAGCGGGGGCCGCAGGCGGTCGGGCCCTTGCGGGACGCGGTGGCCGCCCGGCCCGGCGACGCCGACCGGCACACCGCGTTGGCGACTGCGCTGCTGTCCTGCGGATCGCTGGCGGAGGCATGGCCGCATTACGCGTGGCGCTGGGCCAGCATGGCCGGCACGCATGCGCGGGCGCCGGCCGATCCCCATGCCCGTCCCGACCCGGCCGGCTGGCGCGGACGGCGCGTGCTGCTGTTCGCGGAGCAGGGGTTCGGCGATACGCTGCAGTTTCTGCGCTATGTGCCGATGGTGGTGGCGGCGGGGGCTGAGGTGATCCTCGAAGTGCCGGGGCCGTTGCGGCGGCTTGCCGCGACGGTGTCGGACCGGGTGACGGTGGTGGCACGCGGCGAGGCGGTGCCGGCGCACGACACGGCAGTGCCGCTGATGCACCTGCCCTGGGCGTTCGGCACCACGCTGGCGACCATTCCGGCCCGGGTGCCCTATCTTGCCGTTCCGCCGGAGGATGTGGCGGCGTGGCGGGCGCGCTTGTCGGGACTGGCGGGGCTGAAGGTGGGGCTGGTCTGGGCCGGCGCATCGCGGCCCGACAACGCCGACGCCCACCGGATCGACCGGCGTCGCTCGACGCCGCTGGCGATGCTGGCGCCGCTGGTGGCGGTGCCCGGCGTGGATTTCGTGTCGCTGCAGGTGGGCGAAGGTGCGGCGCAGGCCGGTTCGGCGCCGGCGGGGTTGGTGCTGCACGACGTGACGGGCGAACTGGGCGACTTTGCCGACACGGCGGCGCTGATGGCGGCGCTGGACCTGGTGATCAGCGTGGACACCGCGCCGGCGCATCTGGCCGGCGCATTGGCACGGCCGGTGTGGCTGCTGAACCGCTACGATTTCCTGCTGGCGCTGGCTGCGCGGACGCGACGACAGCCCGTGGTATCCCACGTTGCGCCAGTTCCGTCAGGCCGCGCCCGGCGAGTGGGGCGAGGTGATCGCCCGCGTCGCCGCGGCACTCAGGCGGGAGGCAGCCAGGGCGTCGGCACCAGGAAGCGGATGCCCATCGTCTTGAAGCCGTTGTCCGGGCTGGCGACGGCGGCGGCGCGCAAGGCCACGAGCAGGCGCCCGGACATGGTGTGCCGGTAGAACCAGGTGTTGAACTGGTCGGGCGGCAGCACCGGCCCCTCCGCCAGCGCGGCCTCGGCGATGAAGGCGCGCAGGTCGTCGGCGAGGAAGCGCAGGCCCAAGGCCGGCGAGGCGAGGGGGGCGGGTGCGGCCGGCAGGTCGCCGGCCAGGAACGAGGCGGCATAGCCGGGCCATGCCTCGGGCGCCTGGAACGACGCGCCCACCGCGCTGCGGCCATTGCGTGCCCGCGCACGCTCCCAGCCTGGCCGTGCCAGCGCGATTTCGCCGGCCAGCGCCCCGGCCCAGTCGGCGGGTGTGGCGGGTTCGCTCAGGCGCGGCGCGAAGGATGGCGACCAGCCGGGCGCCAGGGTTTGGCTCGGCGCGTCCTCGGTGAAATCCTCCAGCATCACGGGGCCGCCGGCCCGTTCAAGCAGGCTCAGTGCCTGCATCAGCACGCGGCGCTGGAAGTCGGCATCGCCGGCCTCGCCCAGCGGGCGGCCGAGCGGGAAGGGCACGAACAGGCCGCGTGGATTGGCGCTGCGCTCCATGTGCGGCCGCACCAGGCCGATCACCGTCGTCGCCAGGCCCCGGTCTTCCAGCATCTGCGCCAGCGCGCACACGGCGCGCGTGCAGAAGGGTCAGACGGGGCTCAGCACGACGGCGGTGACGCCTTCGGCGTGCATCGCGGCGGCCATTGCGTCGGCGCTGTCGGCCATGGCGCGCGGGTCGGTGGAGCCCATCACGCTGTAATGCGTGTCGGCCACCGCGGCGATCGTGCCGTCGGCCGCGAGGTCGCGTAGCCGGTCGATCGGGTAGGCGACATTATGGTCGCGCGACCAGGCGGTGCGGTCGAAGTTGATCGACACGTGGCTCATGACGATGTCGTCCGCCGCCAGCGACGCGGGCAGCGCCCGGAACTCCCCGCTGCCGGGCGGAAAGGGCGCGTCGCCACGGCGGACCAGGGCTGCGGAACTGACGATCGCCACGCGGCGGGCGGCGAGTTTGGGGCCAGCCACGAAGGGCTTTCTGTCGGCTGCCGGCACGTCGAGCGCCAGGATCGCCGATCGGGTTGGTTCAGGGATGTCGTCGATTTGCGCCATGGCCTCGCTTCCTCTGCCTCTCCAGCATGACACGCCCGGCGGTGTGGCGTTACAGGAACTTCACCAGCTTGCCGCGCGGTTCGCCGAGCACCTCGTCCTCGCGCATCACGGCGTGGCCGCGGATGATGGTGGCGACGGGCCAGCCGGTGATCGGCATGTCGGCGAACGGCGTCCATCCGCAGGGCGAGACGATCCAGGATTCCTCGATGGTGCGCTGGCGGCGCATGTCCACCAGGGTGAAGTCGGCATCATAGCCGGCGGCCAGGCGGCCCTTGCCGGCCACGCCATAGACGCGGGCCGGGCCGGCGCAGAGCAGATCCACCATGCGCATCAGGCTGAGCCGGCCGGTGTTGACGTGGTTCAGCATGACCGGCACCAGGGTCTGCACGCCGGTGAGGCCGGCGGGGCAGTCGGGCCAGGGCTTCAGCTTCGCGGCGCGGGGATGGGGAGCGTGGTCGCTGCCGATGGTGTCGACGGTGCCGTCGCGCACGGCGCGCCAGGCGGCCTCCATGTGCTCGGGGCCGCGGATGGGCGGGTTCATGACGCCGAAGCCCTTGAGGTTGTCGTACACCTCCGGCGCCACCTGGGTGAGGTGGTTGACCAGCACCTCAACCGTGGCGATGTCGCGGTAGTCCTTCATGTAGTCGAGTTCCTGCGCGGTGGAGACGTGCAGGATATGCGCGGGGCGGCCGGTGCGGCGGGCCAGCGCCATCAGGCGACGGGTGCCGAGGAAAGCGGTCTCCTCGTCGCGCCAGAGCATGTGGCTGGAATACGGGTCGCCGGACTTGAACATCGGCTTGCGGGCCTGCAGGCGGTACTCGTCCTCGCTGTGATAGCTGATGCGGCGGCGGCCGGCGCGCATCACCCGCTCCAGGCTCTCGTCGTCCTCGACCATGAGGTCGCCGGTGGAGGAGCCGGCGAATACCTTGATGCCGCACACGCCGCGGCCGGTTTCGAGTTCCGCCAGTTGCGGAATGTTGGTGCGGGTGCCGCCGACATAGAGGCCCATGTCGCACCAGGCCTTCTCCTCGACATAGCCCTGTTTCCAGGCCAGACGCTCGGCATCGGTGATCGACGGGTTGGTATTGGGCATGTCGAACACGGCGGCCAGGCCGCCGAGGACGGCGGCCTTGGTGCCGGTGGGGATGCTCTCCACGCTGGCGTCGCCGGGATCGCGCAGATGCACGTGCGGGTCGATCAGGCCGGGCAGGACGTGCAGGCCGGTGGCGTCGATCGTCTCATCGGCGGTGGCGTCGGCGCCGATGCCGAGGGCGGCGATGCGGCCCTGGCGCACGCCCACGCTGGTCTGCTCCATCCCCCAGGGCAGCACGCAGGTGCCGCCGCGGATCACCAGGTCGAAATGTGCCATGCCATGCCCCTTTTGCTGCCGCCCCTGCGTTTCGGCCACGCGGCGACGCGATGCAAGCCCCCGATGCAAGGCGCCGAATGCAAGCCCTGGGCGGGGCCTCTTGCTGAGCGCTGGGCGCGCAACCACTTCGACTGGATGACACAAATCGCTGAATTGCCCGACCGTGGCGTTGTGGCCGTGCAAGGGCCGGACCGGATGGCCTTCCTCCAGGGGCTGGTGTCCAACGACGTGGAACAGGCCGCGCCCGGCCGTGCGGTGTGGGCGGCGCTGCTGACGCCGCAGGGCAAATGGCTGGCCGATTTCTTCATCCTGGCCGATGGCGAGCGTCTGCTGCTGGATTTGGAGCGGGCTCAGGCGGCGATGGTGATGCAGAAGCTGTCGCGCTTCCGCCTGCGCTCCAAGGTGACGCTTGCGGACCTGTCTGAGACCTGGCGGGTGCAGGTCGCGTGGGGCGGCGAGCCGGAGGTGCCGGCCGATGTGGTGGCCGCGGCCGATCCGCGGTTGCCGGAGGCGGGCACGCGGCTGCTGTCGCCGGCGCCGCTCGACACGAATGCGACCGCGGCGGACTGGGACTTGCACCGGCTGCGGCTTGGCCTGCCCGAGGGCTCGCGCGACCTGGAGGCGGACAAGACGGTGCTGCTGGAGGCGGGGTTCGACGAGCTGGGCGGCGTGTCGTGGAGCAAGGGCTGCTACATGGGCCAGGAGCTCACGGCGCGCACCAAGTATCGCGGGCTGATCAAGCGTCGCCTGGTGAAGGTGGCCGTGGAGGGGGATTTGCCGCCAGCCGGCACGCCCGTCCTGCGGGCGGATGGCGTGGAGGTGGGCACGCTCCGCTCGGGCCGCGACGGGGTGGCGCTGGCGACCTTGCGGATCGATGCGCTGGGCGGCGTGCTGTCAAGCGGCGGGGCCCGGCTGCTGCCGCAGCCCGCGCCGTGGATGCGCCTGCCGGAATCTGCGGCCTAGGCCTCGCCGGCTGGGTCAGTGCTCGCCAGACGGGTTAGTGCAGGCGCAGGACGTGGTCGGTATGGCGCCAGCGCGGCGGGGTGATGAGGGTGACGGCGCCGACGCGAACGGAGTGGAGCTTGCCTTCGATTTCGCGGGTCCAGAACTTGAGGAATTTGTGCAATTCGGGGTAGCCAGGGGCAATGTCGAGTTGCTGCCAGGTGTAGCTTTGCAGCACGGCCGGATGGTCGGGCAGGTGGTAGAGGATTTCAGCCGTGGTCAGCCGGTAGCCGTGCAATTGCCGGTGGATCTGGGTCTGCGTCTGCATGCGCGTCTCCGCATCTTGCTGCTGCTTTAATGCCGCGCCGCCGGTGGCGATCCCTGTGTTGCTGTGCCGTAGGCGGCGCGGGCGATTGAGCATGGCACGTATGCGGTTGCGGAAGGCAAGAAAAAACACAGTTATTTCAGCACTTTGGCACTCGCCAAATTAGACTGCTGCCGATCCCTTGACTCCGTTCCGGCAAGCGCCTAGATCGCTGGCACTCTCTGAACGAGAGTGCTAACAACCTGGTCGCCCCGCCAGCGCAGCAATGCGTGGGGTGGTTGCGGCCATCAATATCCAGGAGCGATCCGCATGAAGTTCCGTCCCCTGCACGACCGGGTCGTGGTCCGGCGTCTGTCGGCCGAAGAGAAGACCAAGGGCGGCATCATCATTCCCGACACGGCCAAGGAGAAGCCGATGGAGGGCGAGGTCGTCGCCGTCGGCCCCGGCGCCCGCAACGAACAGGGCCAGATCGTCGCGCTCGACGTCAAGGCCGGCGACCGGGTGCTGTTCGGCAAGTGGTCGGGCACCGAGGTCAAGATCGACGGCGAGGACCTGTTGATCATGAAGGAGTCCGACATCATGGGCATCATCGAGGGTAGCGCCGCCAAGAAGAAGGCCGCCTGACCGGCCGGATCGGCGCATCGGCCGCGCCTGATTCAACTGGCACGACTGATCAGACGAAGGAATACAGACATGGCTGCCAAGGACGTACAATTTCGGCGGCGACGCCCGCGACGCGGATGCTGCGCGGCGTCGACATCCTCGCCGACGCCGTGAAGGTGACGCTGGGCCCGAAGGGCCGCAACGTCGTGCTCGACAAGAGCTTCGGCGCGCCGCGCATCACCAAGGACGGCGTGACCGTCGCCAAGGAGATCGAGCTCTCCGACAAGTTCGAGAACATGGGCGCGCAGATGGTGCGCGAAGTGGCCTCGAAGACCAACGACATCGCCGGCGACGGCACCACGACGGCGACCGTGCTGGCCCAGGCGATCGTGCGCGAGGGCGCGAAGTCGGTGGCCGCCGGCATGAACCCGATGGACCTGAAGCGCGGCATCGACATGGCGGTCGACGCCGTCGTCGCGGACCTCGAGAAGCGCACCAAGAAGGTCACGACCTCGGCCGAGATCGCCCAGGTCGGCACGATCTCGGCCAACGGCGAGCGCGAGATCGGCAAGATGATCGCCGAGGCGATGCAGAAGGTCGGCAACGAGGGCGTGATCACGGTCGAGGAGGCCAAGGGCCTCGAGACCGAGCTCGACGTCGTCGAGGGCATGCAGTTCGACCGCGGCTACATCTCGCCGTACTTCATCACCAACGCCGAGAAGATGGTCGCCGAGCTGGAGGAGCCCGTACATCCTGATCCACGAGAAGAAGCTCTCGAGCCTGCAGCCGATGCTGCCGCTGCTCGAGAGCGTGGTGCAGTCGGGCCGTCCGCTGCTGATCATCGCCGAGGACATCGAGGGCGAGGCGCTGGCGACCCTGGTGGTCAACAAGCTGCGCGGCGGGCTCAAGGTCGCGGCGGTGAAGGCGCCGGGCTTCGGCGATCGCCGCAAGGCGATGCTCGAGGACATCGCGATCCTGACCGGCGGCCAGGTGATCAGCGAAGACCTCGGCATCAAGCTCGAGAACGTCACGCTCGACATGCTCGGCAAGGCCAAGAGGGTCATGATCGAGAAGGAGAACACGACGATCGTCGACGGCGCCGGCAAGAAGGCCGAGATCACCGGGCCGCTGCAACCAGATCCGCGCGCAGATCGAGGAGACCACCTCGGACTACGACCGCGAGAAGCTGCAGGAGCGGCTGGCGAAGCTCGCCGGCGGCGTTGCGGTGATCCGCGTCGGCGGCGCCACCGAGGTCGAGGTGAAGGAGCGCAAGGACCGCGTCGACGACGCGATGCACGCCACCCGCGCCGCGGTCGAGGAGGGCATCGTCCCCGGTGGCGGCGTGGCCCTGGCCCGCTACGTCGCTGGCGCTCGCCAAGCTGAAGGCGGACAACGACGACCAGCGGGTCGGCATCGAGATCGTGCGCCGCGCGATGCTGACGCCGCTGCGCCAGATCGCCGAGAACGCCGGCGAGGACGGCGCGGTGGTCGTCCGGCAAGCTGCTCGAGCAAGGACGACCAACTGGGGCTTCGACGCCCAGACCGGCGAGTTCAAGGACCTGGTCAAGGCGGGCATCATCGACCCGACCAAGGTCGTGCGCACGGCGCTGCAGGACGCGGCTTCGGTCGCCGGCCTGCTGATCACCACCGAGGCCATGGTCGCCGAGAAGCCGGAGAAGCAAGGCACCGGCCGGCGGGCCTCCGGGCGGCGGCATGGGCGGCATGGGCGGCATGGGCGACATGGACTTCTGATCGCTCCCCGACGCTCTCCGCCGTCTGGCGAGGAGCGTCGGGTTTCACCCTTTCCCAAGGGTGGCGGCTCGACAGGGCGGCTCCGGCGGCAACGCTGGGGCCGTTTTGCCGTGGGACGTGCGATGCCCGCTTGTGCCGTTTCCCAGGGTCGGATGCCCGGATTGCATCCTTGTGACGCACATGCGATACAGCGCGTGCGGTAATGATTGACTTTACCCGGCGTTTCTGCGCCAAATTGCTGCCGCAATCGTATTTTGGCTACGCTTGGTGTGCTTCCGGTCCGCGATTTTGCTGCCCTGGTGAGGGGATCCTCCTTCCAGGCCAAGTCCGTCGGGTGCCTTCAAGACGACCAAATGTCCGGTTGTCTTCATCCGCTGCGCTTGATCGCGCGGTTACCTGGACGGAGTTCGACGCAGCTATGGCTATCGGGACTGTCAAGTGGTTCAACACCACAAAAGGCTTCGGTTTCATCATGCCCCAGGACGGTGGAAAGGACGTGTTCGTCCATATCACCGCGGTTCAGGCTGCCGGGCTTCGTGGCCTCGACGAGGGCCAGAAGGTCAGCTACGAGGTGGCCATGGAGCGCGGCAAGGCCGCCGCCACCAACCTCAAGCTGGCCTGATTCGCCTGCGTTGAGGCTGGCGGCGTTCATCCGTTAGCGCGCGCCGTGACGTTTCGTTTCGCTAGCTCGTGCGGGCTTTTGCCCACATGGGAACTGCGCTGGACGTCTGCGGTTTCGGCGAGGGTGCCAATATGCGTGCCCTCGCTGGCCTTGCGCCCTCTGCGCCGCTCATCCCGGGGTATGGCCTCGGCGGAGTGCGCCTCTGCACCCTTGCATCCCCTGGCCACTCCAGCCCGGCGGTTGACCCTCCGCGGCGACCGTGCTGGACCGGCTTTGCCCCCTTCACCCCCAAATCCACATCAACAGTAGCGCTGTCGCGCCGCTGAACGCAGGAGTCTACCCTCATGGCTATCGGCACCGTGAAGTGGTTCAACGCCACCAAGGGCTTCGGTTTCATCATGCCGCAGGACGGCGGCAAGGACGTGTTCGTCCACATCACCGCCGTGCAGGCGGCGGGGCTGAAGGGCCTGAATGACGGGCAGAAGGTCAGCTACGAAGTGGTGATGGAGCGCGGCAAGGCCGCCGCCACCAACCTGAAGCTCGCCTGAAGCCTCCCGGATACCGGGACAGGGCCGTCGTGGAACCCCGCGGCGGCCCTTTTCCGTTCACCTCACCAAAAAGCCGGCGGGGGTCATCATGTTCTCGATGAGCGAACTCGAGGCGGCGGCTGGGCTGGTCCATGCCGCGTTTCCTCCCACCCCTGCCATTGCCTGGCCACTGCTGGCGCAGCGAACCGGGTGCGAGGTGTGGGTGAAGCACGAGAATCACACCCCGACGGGCGCCTTCAAGGTGCGCGGCGGCCTGACCTATTTCGACCGGCTGCGCCAGCGTGGCACAGTGGCACGCGGCATCGTCTCGGCGACGCGCGGCAATCATGGCCAGTCGCTCGCCTATGCCGGGCAGCGCGCGGGCGTGCCGGTGACGATCGTGGTGCCGCACGGCAACAGCCGCGAGAAGAACGCCGCGATGCGGGCATTCGGCGCGACGCTGGTGGAGCACGGTGCCGATTTCGACGAGGCCCGGGCGCATGCCCGCGCGCTGGCCGACAGCGACGGGTTGCTGTTCGCCCCCAGCTTCCACGCCGACCTTGTCGTGGGCGTGGCGACCTGGGCGCTGGAACTGTTCCGCGCCGCTCCGCCGCTCGACGCTCTCTACGTGCCCATCGGCCTGGGCTCGGGCATCTGCGGCGCCATCCGCGCCCGCGACCTGCTGGGGCTGACGACCGAGATCGTCGGAGTACAGAGCGCCGGCGCGCCCGCCTATGCGCTGTCGTTTGCCGCCGGGCACGTGGTGGAGACCGATCGTGCCGACACGCTCGCCGACGGCATGGCCACCCGCCAGCCCGACGCCGAGGCGCTGGCAATCATCCGTGCCGGGGCGGCGCGCATCGTCACCGTCACCGACGACGAAGTGGCCGGCGCCATCCGCGCCTACTGGACCGATACGCACAACCTGGCCGAGGGCGCCGGCGCTGCGCCTCTGGCGGCGCTGCTGCAGGAGGCGGATCGCCAGAAGGGGCGGCGGGTCGGCGTGGTGCTGTGTGGCGGCAACATCGATCTCGACCTGTTCCGCAGCTGGGTTCTGGGCTGAATCCCGTCACGATCGGGCGATATGCCCCCGTCGCGCCCGGGACCGGCGGTGAAGTCGCTGGCAATGTCGGCCACCACTCGGGCAGAGTGTTGCCATGTCCCGTCGCACGGTTGAGATCACGCCGGAACTCTTGGTGCGGGCGTATCGGGCCGGCTTCTTCCCGATGGCCGAAACCCGCGAGGGCGACCGGCTGTACTGGCTGGACCCCGAGCAGCGCGGCGTGCTGCCGTTGGACGGGTTCCATCTGCCGCGCCGCCTGTTGCGCACCGTCGAGTCCGGCGCCTTCGCGGTCACGGTGGACCAGGATTTCGCTGGCGTCATCACCGGTTGTGCCGAGCCGCGGCCGGGGCGCGAGGATACCTGGATCAACCCGCTGATCGAGCATCTCTACGTTGAATTGCACGGTCGCGGCGTCGCGCATTCGGTGGAGGCCTGGCAGAATGGGCGACTGGTGGGCGGGCTGTATGGCGTGGCGCTGGGCGGTGCTTTTTTTGGCGAGAGCATGTTCAGCCGCGTCACCGATGCGTCCAAGGTGGCACTGGTGCATCTGGTGGCGCGGCTGCGGCTAGGCGGATTTGCGTTGCTGGACACCCAGTTCGTCACCAGCCACCTGACGCGGTTCGGCGCGATGGAGGTTGCCCGCGACGCCTACAAGCAGCTTCTGGCTGCGGCGCTGGAGGTGCCGGCGCACTGGCCGGCCTGGCTGGCGCCCGAGGTTCTGGAGGCCGAGATCCGTGCGATCGGCAAAGGCCACATTGACGCCGCCCCGACCGGATGAAAGCCTGCCGGCCTGACCACGGAGGGCGCGGATGCGGCGCGGAATTTTAGCGGTTGGCATCATTGTCGCGTCGCTGGGCTGGATCTTGCCCGCCGCGGCACGGGAGGGTCCGCTCACCGTGCCCACCCGCGATGTCATGGTCACCTACCGCGCCACCGCGCCCGTCCAGGGCCGGGAACAGCAGCGCGAGGTGCGCGTGGCGATCACCGCGGGCGGCGCGATGATGCGCGTGGAGGGCATGGGCGGGGCCTCGGACGGCGCCTATGTCATCGTCAACCGCAAGACCCAGCGCATGACGATGGTGCTGCCGCAGGACCGCCGCTACCTGGATCTGCCTGCCAATGACGTTTTCGCGCGCGGTTTCCTGCTCAACGATTCCATGACCTTCGTGCGCGGCCGCGGCGCCACCGTCGCCGGGCTGAAATGCACGGAGTGGCAGGTTACCTCAGACGACGGCAACGGCACGGTCTGCGTTACCGCGGATGGCGTGCTGTTGCGGGGCAGGGGCAGCGGCGGCCGGGGCGGTATCGTGGCAAAGGCGGTGAAATATGGCCGCCAGCCGGCTGCCCTGTTCAAGCCGCCCGCCGGATATTCCAGGCTGGAAGCACCCGGCGCCCGCCCGGCACCCGGTAAGTAGCCGGTCTGCTGTCACGATGCGCCTGCGCCGGAGTTTTCGGCGCAGAGTTCTGACCGCGGATGCACGCCATGATCCCGATTTCCCGCACCATGCCCCCTACCGGTACGGCCGCCGCCCCTCAAGTGAAGGGGGTGTTTGGCGCCATGCCATGGAACGACCACGCCGGACGGTTCTCGCCGCTGAAGGCCGCGACGTTGCTGCTTGTGCTCTATCCGGCGGCGCTGCTGCTGGCGCGGTGGGGGCTGGGCGACCTCGGCAGCCGGCCGCTCACCGAGGCGATCCATCGCAGCGGCGACTGGGCGGTGCGATTCCTGGTGCTGGCGCTCGCCGTCACCCCGGCACGCGCGGTTCTGAACTGGCCGCGGGTGCTGCTGCTGCGCCGCATGCTCGGCGTAGCCGCAGCCCTCTACGCCACGCTGCACCTGCTGCTGTACATCGCCGACATGAAGTGGAAGTTGTGGGATGTGGCCAGCGAGATCGTGCTGCGCTTCTACCTGACCATCGGCTTCGGCACCCTGCTGGGCCTCGGCGCGCTCGCGGTCACCTCCACCGATGGCTGGCAGAAACGGCTGCGGCAGCGCTGGAAGAAGCTGCACCTGCTGGCCTATCCGCTGACCGCGCTGGCGCTGTTCCACTACGCGCTGCAGGCCAAGCTCAACGTCGCCGATGCGGTCTTCTATGCCGGCATTTTCGTCTGGCTGATGCTGTGGCGCCTGCTGCCGCGTGGCCGACGGGCCGGGCTTGGCGCGATTGCCCTGCTGGCCCCGGCCACGATGGCGGCGACCGCGGGCCTGGAGGTGGCGTGGTACGGCCTTGCCACCAAGGTGAGCGCCTGGCGCGTGGCCGAGGCGAATTTGGCTTTCGACCCCGCTCAACGGCCGGCGTCACAGGTCTTCGCCCTCGCGCTCGCCGTGCTCGCGGTGGCGGCGCTGCGCCGGATGCCGTGGCCCCGCCGCGCCAAGCCCGCACCTGGCGGTGCCGGCCACGCGAAGCCGCGACGCGCGTCGGCTACTTGAGCAACCGGGCCGCCGCCATCACCTCGGCGGCGTGGCCGTCCACCTTCACCTTGCGCCATGCGCGCGCGATCCGGCCGGCGGAATCGACCAGGAAGGTCGAGCGCTCGATACCCATGTATTTCCTGCCGTACATCGACTTCTCCACCCATACGCCAAACGCCTCGGCCGCCTGCTTCTCCGTATCGGAGGCCAGCGGGAAGGTCAGCGCGTATTTGGTGGCGAACTTCTCGATCGGCGCCATCGCATCCGGCGAGACGCCGATCACCTCGATGCCCTCGAACTGCGGCAGCGCCTCCTGGAAGGCGCAGGCTTCCTTCGTGCAGCCCGAGGTGTCGGCTTTCGGGTAGAAATACAGCACGAACGGACGCCCCTTCTGGGACGCGAGGCTCACTACGCGCCCACCGCTGGCCGGCAGGTTGAAATCCGGCGCCGGATCCCCCTCACCCACACTCATCCCGTGCTCTCCCCGATGTTCTGCGCTTCCAGATGGCGTGCGAAGACCGCATGCACATGTTCCGCCAGTGTGGCCAAGGTGGCGTGCAATTCGGCCAAGTCAACCGCCGGCACGCCCGCGGCCGCGGCGGCGCGCAACAGGGTCGCCGCCGCGGCCTCGGACAGCTTCGCGGCCGGCGCCCGGCCATAGGTGATGCGCAGGATGTTCTGCACCGTGCGCCACACCCGGTCGGCGCGGATCAGCAGCTCGGCGTCCTGTGCCGGCAGCACGCCCTGGTCGCGCAGCCGGGCCAGCGCCTCGCGGGTGGTGGGGCTGCCGGCAACCCGGTCGGCATGCATCAGCTGCAGGGCCTGGGCGACGAACTCCACCTCGATCTGGCCGCCGACGCGCAGCTTCACGTCCCACGGCCCGCCGGGCGGCAGGTCGCGCAGCAGGCGCGCGCGCATGGCAGCGGCATCGGCGCGTATCCGTGCGGGATCGCCGGCGCCGGCGATCGCCGCCTGGATCGCACGTGACACGCGCGCGCGCAGCCTGGCGGGCCCGGCGATGACGCGCGCGCGAGTCAGCGCCATGCGCTCCCAGGTCCAGGCGCCGCCCTCGCCCTGTCCGCCCCCGCCTTGCTTGACAGCACCATGATAGCGCTCGAAGGCGGCCAGCGACACCGCGACCGGCCCCTTGTTGCCCGACGGGCGAAGCCGCATGTCCACCGCGAACATCGGCCCCTCGGCATCCGGCGCCGTCACCGCGGCGACATAGGCATGCACGGCGCGGATGAACCACTGGCTGGCGGCCAGCGGGCGGGCCGGCGCACGGGCTGTGCTCTGGGTTACCGCCTCGGGATGGTCGTAGATCAGCATCATGTCGAGGTCGGAGCCGGCCATCATCTCGCGCCCGCCCGCCTTGCCCATCACCACCAGCGCCATGCCGCCGCCGCGCACCCGGCCGAAACGGCGGGCGAAATCGTCCAGCACCAGCGGCAGCAGGGCGGCCAGCGCGGCTTCGGCCAGCGCGGTGCGCTGCAGGCCCGCGGCGTCGGCGTCCAGCCGTCCTTCCATGGTGGCGACCGCGATCGAAAACTCCTCCTCGCGCACCGTCGCGCGAATGATGGTGATGGCGTCCTCCAGCACCCGCGCATCGCCCAGGCGCATGCGCAGCATTCGTGCGTGGTCGGGTGTCTCCATGGGATCGAGCAGCCCTTCCAGGGCTGCCGGCGTGCGCGTGAGATAATCGGCGAGCAGCGGTGCGGCGCCGAGCACCCCGGCCACCCGGTCGAGCAGTGCCGGGTTGCGCTGGAACAGCGACAGCAACTGCACCCCGGCGGGCAGCCGGGCGAGGAAGCTGTCCCAGCGCGCGAATGCCGCGTCCGGCTGCGCCTGGCGGGCCAGGGCGGCCAACAGGGCGGGCAGCACCTGGTCCATCAGCTCCTGCGCCCGCGGCGAGCGCAGCGCGCGCACCCGCCCGGCCTTCCAGGCGCGCACCGCGGCGACGATCCGCTCGACTTCCCGAAAGCCGAGGCCGGCGAGGCTCGCGGCGGTTTCCGGCGGCGGCTCGCCCACCCCGCGAAAGTCCAGCACCAGCCCGGTGGCGGCCGGTGCCAACTCGGGTATCTGCTCGAACACCGCCCCATAGGCAGTGCGCACGCGGGCCATTTGGCGCAGCAGCACGGTGGCGAAGGCGGTCCCGTCGGAATAGCCCATGAACACGGCGAATGCCTCGATCTGCTCGGTGCGGTCGGGCAAGGAATGGGTCTGCCGGTCGTGCACCATCTGCAGCCGGTGCTCCACGCGCCGCAGGAAGCGATAGGCGCTGGCCAGTTCGCCGGCCGTGCGGCGGGGCACGTGGCCGGCGCGCACCAGTTGGCGCAGGGCATCCATGGTGCGCAGCACGCGCAGCGACGGGTCGCGCCCGCCCCAGACCAGCTGCAGGGTCTGCGCCAGGAATTCGATCTCGCGGATGCCGCCCTGCCCGAGCTTCACGTTGTGCCCTGCGATGCGCGCGACCGGGCTGGCCGCTTCGCCCGCCTGGCCACCCCCCTGGCCACCCCCCTGGCCACCCCCATGGCTCCCGACCTGACCCCCGACCTGACCCCCGACCTGACCAGCGTCGCGGGTGCCCCTGTGCGCGTCGATCCGCCGCTTCATCGAATGGATGTCGGTGACTGCGGCGAAGTCGAGATGGCGGCGCCAGATGAACGGGCGGATCGCCTCCAGGAAGCAATGCCCAAGTTCGATGTCGCCGGCCACCGGGCGCGCCTTCAGCATGGCCGCCCGCTCCCAGTTCTGGCCCATGCTCTCGTAGTAGGCGATGGCCGCCGGCAGCGCGATGCAGGGGGGCGTGGCGGCCGGGTCGGGGCGCAGGCGCAGATCGGTGCGGAAGACGTAGCCGTCGGGGTCGCGTGCCTCCATCAGCGTCACGAGTGCGCGTGCCATCCGGGTGTAGAATGCAACCGCCGCGTCGCCATGGTAGACTCCCGCGCCCGGGTCATGGATCAGGATGATGTCGACATCGCTGGAATAGTTCAGTTCACGGGCGCCCAGCTTGCCCATGCCCAGCGCGGTGAAGCCGCAGGCATCGGAGGGGGCGGCGCGGTCCGGCAGCCGCAGTTCGCCCGCGTCATGCGCCGCGCGCAGCAGATGGGCGACCGACAGGCCCAGCGCCGTCTCCGCCAGGTCCGACAGCGCCGCCGTCACGCGGTCCAGCTTCCACAGCCCGCCGATATCGGCCAGCGCCACGGCCAGCGCCACCACGCGCTTGGCCTGGCGCAGGGCGGCGGCGAGCGGCGCCCGTGCGGTGTTGGGGGGCAGGGCGGCGAGGCCCGCCATGGCGCGGGCCACCACGGCATCCGGCCCGTCGCGCACCAGCAGCCGCAACGTGGCGGCCTCGCGCAGCGCGAGGTCGGCCAAGTAGGGGGCATTGCCGCCCAACGCCATCAGCATGGCGCGCAGCGCGGGGTCGCGGGCCAGCCGGGCCTCGGGGCGGCCGAGTTCGGTGAAGCGCTCCACCAGGCGCGCCGCGGCTGCCGCATCGGCCGCAAGCGGCCAATCAGCCGCCAGCAGGGCCTGGGAACCCGCCTGGGGTGGAGCCGCTGGATCGGGGTGCGTCGAGGCTGTCGCCATGATGGCCAAGGCTGGCCATGGCGCGCATGATCGGTCAAGACGCGTGATCGGGCCGGCAACCCGGCGGCTCGGCCGCCAGCTGCACCTGCTGTCGCGGCTGGCGCTGCTGCTGGTGCTGCTCGCCGTGGCCGGGCTCGGCGCGCTCGCCTGGCGGCTCGACCAGGGTCCGCTCACCCTGCCCTGGCTGTCGCGCGAGGTGACCGCGGCCATCAACCGGCAGATCGCGCCGTTGCACGTGGAGATGGGTGAGGCGTCGCTGGTCTGGGAAGGCTTCAGCCGCGGCGTGGACCGGCCGCTCGACATTCGTGCCACCGACCTGGCGATCTTCGATGCCGATGGCCGGCGCATCGCCCGGGTGCCGGCCGTGGACCTGTCGCTGTCGTTGCGTGCCCTGGCGACGGGACGGATCGCCGCGCGTGCGCTGGCCGTGCACGGCGCCCGGCTGCGCGCGGTGCGCCGGGTGGACGGCACGCTCGCCATCGACTTCACCGGTGCCGACGGCGCGGCGCGCGCCAGCCCGGCGCCGGCAGATACGCCCCCCACCGGGCCGGTGCTCGGCTGGGTATTTGACGTGCTCGCCAATCCGCCCGGCACCGATCTCGGTCCCCAGGCGTCGCTGCTCAGCCAGCTGCGTCGCCTGCAACTGCGCGATACCGCCGTCACGCTGCACGACAACGCGCTGGGCGTCGTGTGGCGGGTGCCGCGCCTGGAACTGGATGTGCGCCGGGGCGCCGCCGGTGGCGTGGAGGGCACCGCGACACTCGACCTGCGGGTCGCCAACCGCGAGCTTTCGGTGACGGCGAGGATCGCGCTGCCCTCCATCCATAACACCCCCGGCGGCACCGAGGGGCCGGGGCCGGGGCTGACGGTGGAAGCGGACATGCCGACCGTCGTGCCGGCGGAGTTCGCCGGGATCGCGCCTGCGTTCGCGCCTCTGGCCGCCGTACAGGCGCCGGTCGGGCTCACCGCCATCGCCGAGCTCGGGCCCGACCTGCTGCCGCGTCAGGCGCGGCTGGAGGCGCGGTTGGGGGCGGGCGAGCTGCGCATCGGCGCCGGGCGCATCCCCGTCCTCGACGGCGAGGCCGCGATCGAGGGCACCGCCGATGCCGTGCGGCTGACCCTGCGGCGCCTCGCGCTGCCGGGCACGGCCGCGCCCGAACCGACGGTGCTGACCGGAACGGCCACGTTGCAGCCGCAGGGCGCCACGCTCGCCGGGGTGCTCGACCTGCACCTGGACCGCGTGGCCTTCGTCGATCTGGGCCCGCTGTGGCCCGAGGGGGTGGGCGGCAAGGGCGCCAAGGACTGGGTGACCAGCAACATCACCGGCGGCACCGCCCGCGACCTGACCCTGCACCTGCGGGTGATCGCCGCGCCCGACCTTTCCGATGGCGAGGTGACATCGCTGAGCGGCACGGTCGAAGGCCGCGACATGGTGATCCACTGGCTGCGCCCGCTGCCGCCGGCGACCGACATCGCGGCGCGGCTGACCTTCGCCTCCGTCAACCAGATCGATATCGACCTGCTGGCTGGCAAGCAGGGGCCGATGGCGCTGACCGGCGGGCAGGTGACGCTGACCGGCCTGGCGGCGCGCGACCAGTACGCGAACATCGCGGTGGAACTGGCCGGGCCGGTCGCGGGTGTGCTCGACATCCTGAACCATCCGCGCGTCAACCTGCTGAGCCGGCGGCCAATTCCGATGCGCAACCCCTCGGGTCATGTGGAGGGGCGGGTGATGGTGACCGCCCTGCCGCTTGAGGGCGACCTCACCCTCGAACAGGTGCGCCTGTCGTCCAAGGGCCAGCTGAGCGCGCTGAACCTCGGTGGCGTGGCAGCCGGCCATGACCTGACCGGCGGCGACCTCGACTTCCAGGCCGGCAATGATGGGCTGACGATGAATGGCACCGCCCGGCTGGCCGGCATTCCGTCGCGGCTGCAGCTTGCCATGGACTTCACCGAGGGGCCGCCAGGCCAGGTGATCCAGAAGGTCGGCGTGACAGGGGTTGCCACCGCCGCCCAGTTGGCGGCACTGGGAGTGGAGTTGCCGGAGCTTGCAATGGCGGGCACCGCGGCCGTCAAGTTGAACCTGGTGGAGCACCGGAGCGGACGCTCGGAGCTGGAATTGCACGCCGATCTTGCCGCGATGGCTGTTGGCGCCGACCTGCTCGCCTGGAAAAAGCCAGCCGGCGCCCCGGCGGTGGCCGAGGCGCAGATCACGCTCGACCACAGCCGGCTTGCCAGTGTGCCGCGGATCAGCGTGGAGGGCACGGGAATCGCGGTGCGCGGCGCGCTGGATGTGGCCGGGGGCGCGCCGCAGCGGCTTCGGCTCACGCGCGCAACGCTGGCGCCCGGCACCGACGTGCATGGCGAAATCGTATGGCCGCGCGCCTCCGGCGAGCCATGGGTGGCGCGCCTGGCCGGCCCCAGCCTGGACATCAGCGGCGCCCTCGCGCACCGCGACCCGACGCCCGGAAAGCGGGGCCCCGCCTGGTATGCCGAGGCGCGGCTCGACCGGCTGATCCTCGGCCCCGGCCGCAGCCTCGCCAGCCTGAACCTGCGGGTGCAGAACGACGGGCTGGTGATCCGGTCGGCCGCGATTGCCGGACAGGCCGGCACCGGCCCGTTCGAGGCGATGATCACCCCCGCCGCGGCCGGACAGGCGGCGCGGCGGCAGGTCAGTGTGGTGGCGCAGGACGCGGGCGCGCTGCTGCGGGCGCTGGACGTGACCGACGACCTGCGCGGCGGCCGCCTGACCCTCAACGCCGCCTATGACGACACCCGCCCGGACCGTCCGCTGACAGGCAGCGTGCAGGTCGACGAGTTCGGCATGCGCAATGCGCCGGTCATCGGCAAGCTGCTGCAGGCAATCACCGTCTATGGCGCGATCGAGGCGATGAGCGGGCCGGACCTGAGCTTCAGCCGCCTCGTCGCGCCGTTCCAGTACGCGCGCGATGTCGTCACCCTCAGCGACGCGCGTGCCTTCAGCGCCTCGCTCGGCCTGACCGCGAAGGGGCGCATCGACCTCGCCCGCCGCACGATCGACATGCAGGGCACGGTGGTGCCGGCCTATTTTCTCAATTCGCTGCTCGGCCGGATTCCGCTGCTCGGCAAGTTGATCAGCCCGGAGACCGGCGGCGGGCTGATCGCCATGTCGTTCGGTGTGCGCGGGCCGCTCGACGACCCGGCGGTGTCGGTCAATCCGCTGTCCGCGGTGACGCCGGGCTTCCTGCGCGGCCTGTTCGGCGCGGTGGAGGGCACGCCGGGCGGCGGCGCCGACAGCGCGCCCGACGCCCCGCCACCACGCCCCAGCAACTCGCTGCCGGCCGGCGGAGGACGATGACGGGCCGGGCGTGCCCTGGCCGGGCTTGCACCCGCATCGGCCAATGGTGGATGGTGGCGGCATGAACACAGCCACCGATCCACTGGCCGGCGTCAAGGCCATCCTGTTCGACACTTTCGGCACCGTCGTGGACTGGCGCGGCAGCCTGATCGCCGATCTCGGCGGCTGGGCCGCGTCGCGCGGTATTGAGGGCAACTGGGCGGGCCTGGTGGACGCTTGGCGCGCCGCCTATGCGCCGTCGATGGACCGGGTGCGCAAAGGTGAGCGGCCATGGACCATCCTCGACGACCTGCACCGCGAAACGCTCGTCCGCCTGGTGGCGGAGTTTGGCATAAGCGGCCTGTCCGATGCCGACCTGGACCACATCAACCGCGGCTGGCACCGGCTGAAGCCGTGGCCGGATGCGATTGCCGGGCTGACCCGGCTGCGTACCCGCTACATCATCGGCCCGCTGTCGAACGGCAACGTGGCGCTGCTGGTGAACATGGCCAAGTCGGCCGGGCTACCGTGGGACATGGTGTGTTCGACCGAGCTGTTCGGCCACTACAAGCCGGACCCGCAGACCTACCTCGGCGCGGCCCGCATTCTCGGCCTCGCGCCCGGGCAGGTGATGATGGCCGCCGCCCACAACGGCGACCTCGCCGCCGCCCGCGCCTGCGGCCTGCGCACCGCGTTCTTTCCACGGGTCACCGAATACGGCCCGCTGCAACAGCGCGACTTTGCCGCTGACGGCGACTGGGACGTGGTGGCCACCGACATCGAGGACATGGCTACCCGCCTGGGAGTCTGATGCCACCCGCCCGTAATGCCGACTCTTTCGGCATTACGGGCGGGTGGTATCGCGCGCCGGGCTGGCCGGCGGCGGCGCGCAAAACCAGGACTCATGCCGGCCGCCATCGACCGATCCTTCATCGGTCGATTCTTGAGGCGGCTGGTATGACCGCCGCGCGTTTACCGCTCGTTGATGGTTGGGCACTAGCATCGCGTCCTCGCATCGGGGGACCCGACCATGAAGGATACGCCGGCGAAGCTGGAGCAGGGCTTGCAGTCCTCGCCCTCGGCGGCGGTCGCACCGGCCGAATACCCGAACGGGATGCGCGTTTCCGACAAGGTCCTGGCGGCGTTCAACCATGCCTGCGCCGTGGGTGACCTGGATGCGGCGGAGGAGTTGCTGGCGGTGATGGAGAAAATCGCCGAGCGGCGCATCCGCCGGTTCGGTGGCGACCGGCGGCGCGAGATCTTCACCGTCTGCCATGCCCGCGAACATCTGGACTGGCTGAAGGCGAACCGCGTGGGATGAGGCGGGCGGCCCGCTACTCCGCGCGCACCAGCCGATGCAGCTTGCGGCCGACCGACAGCTTTACCCCATCTTCAAGCCGGCCAGCCGCGACGGGCAGCGCTTCGTCGGACACGACCGTGTCGTCGATCCGCACTCCGCCGCCACGGATCAGGCGCCGCGCCTCGGCATTGCTGGCGGCCAGGCCGGCGAGGACGACGAGGCGGAAAGCCGGCATCGCCGCCCCCGCCTGCTCCAGCTTCACCGCCACGCTGGGGAGCGCGTCGCTGCCGGTGCCGGCCTCGAACACGCCACGGGCAGCTTCGGCGGCCGCGCGGGCGGCGGCCGCGCCATGGGCCAGCGTGGTTGCCGCGGTGGCCAGGATCTTCTTGGCCTCGTTGATCTCCGCACCCCCGAGCTTTTCCAGCCGTGCGATCTCGCCCAGCGGCAGATCGGTGAACAGGCGCAGGAAGCGGCCGACATCGGCATCCTCGGTGTTGCGCCAGAACTGCCAGTAGTCGAAGACCGGAAGCCGGTCGGCGGTGAGCCACACCGCGCCCTGGGCGGTCTTGCCCATCTTGGCGCCCGAGGCGGTGGTGATCAGCGGCGTGGTCAGGCCGAACACCTGCTTGGCGTCGGTGCGGCGCACGAGGTCCACCCCGGAGACGATGTTGCCCCACTGGTCGGAGCCGCCCATCTGCAGCGTCACGCCGTGCTGCCGGTACAGCTCGCGGAAATCGTAGCTCTGCAGGATGGAGTAGTTGAACTCCAGGAAGGTGAGTCCCTGGTCGCGGTCCAGGCGCGACTTCACGCTGTCGAAGGACAGCATGCGGTTGACGCTGAAATGGATGCCCACCTCGCGCAGCAGCTGGATGTAGCCGAGCTTGTCCAGCCAATCCGCGTTATTGGGCATGCTGGCGTCGGTGGGGCTTTCGCCAAACCGGATGAACGGGTCGAAGCAGCGGCGGATGCCGGCGAGGTTGGCGGCGATCTGCTCGTCGCTCAGCAACTGGCGGGCCTCGTCGCGAAACGAGGGGTCGCCGATTCGCGTGGTGCCGCCGCCCATCAGTGTGACGGGCTTGTGCCCGGTGCGCTGCAACAGGCGCAGCAGCATGATCTGCACCAGACTGCCCACATGCAGGCTATTGGCCGTGGCGTCGAAGCCGATATAGCCGCTGACCCGGCCCGCCTTCAGCGCGGCGTCGAGCGCATCGGCATCGGTGCACTGGAAGACGAAGCCGCGTTCGGTGGCCTCGTGCAGGAATTCGCTGCTGGGCATGTCGTGGTTCCGGCAAAGGGTCGGCGCGTTCTTAATCCAGGCGGCCGACATGAAGAAGCCCCGCGCCCTGGGGGGTGCGGGGCTTCTTCATGGGTCGGCGTGTGGCGTGGTCAGTCGGCGGCCAGGGCCATGGTGCGGCGCGCCATCGTCTTGCGGACATGGTCCTCGATGGCTTCGGCGACCGGATCGGCGTGGGCGGCGAAGACGTGGTCGGCGCCGGCGAGGATACGGTAGTCGACCTTCACGCCCTTCTGGGTGTTCAGCTTGTCCACCAGCTTGCGCACGGCGGGCTCGGGCACCAGTTCGTCGGTGTCGCCATGCAGCATCAGGCCGCCACAGGGGCAGGGGGCGAGGAAGCCGAAATCATAGTGATTGGCCGGCGGCGCAACGCTGACCCAGCCCGAAATCTCCGGCCGCCGCATCAAAAGCTGCATGCCGATGAACGCGCCGAAGGAATAACCGGAGATCCATAGCCCCCCATGGTTCGGGTTGACCGCCTGCATCCAGTCCAGCGCCGCCGCGGCGTCGCTGATCTCGCCGATACCGCCGTCGTAGCGGCCCTGGCTGCGGCCCACGCCCCTGAAATTGAACCGCATCACCGAGAAGCCGAGCTTCTGGAAAGACTGGTACATCGTATATGCGATGCGGTTGTTCATGGTCCCGCCGTGCAGCGGGTGCGGGTGCAGGATCAGCGCCAGCGGGGCGCCGGTCTCCTTGGAATGGTGGTAGCGACCTTCCAACCGGCCATCCGGGCCGGCAAACATGACTTCAGGCATGATGTGCGGAAATCCGTTCCCTGTTTGCTGCCGGCCACAATGGGCCAATACATCGAAGCGTCACGTTCCTGTCGGCCCGGCTGCCCCAGGACAAGCGATAAACCGCGGGACCGCCCTGGGCACGGTACAGACGCCCTCGCAAGACCGCCATAAACTGCGCCTTTGCCAGGGGCGGATACCAACGCCAGAAAGGCATGCCTCCCTTGCAGGCCCCGTCAAGCCGGCTGTCGTTGACGAATAGTTGAGCATATCGCTACGCTTTGTGCCGACCATCCCTGCCGCACGGCCTCGGTGCCTGGACACGATGCACGCGCGCGGTTTGCCGTTCGCAGGCGCGAACGATGAGTTCTGGCGTATTGCTGCGGTTGTGGCGAAAACCATCCTGCATCGCGATGATTGAATGCGGCCCGGGCCGGACCGCTTGCGAATTGCATGATGCAATCCGGTTACACGATACACCGCGAGCCGCGCGGGTTCATCATATAAGTGACACCAAGCATCTTTTTCCCGCCACGTTTACGCTGCACGGCGGCCCCACCCATCGGGAACCGGGCGGCCACGAACCACGGAGCCGCGTGATGGCCTATCTCGACGCCAATGCCAGCGAACCGCTGCGCCCCGCCGCGCGCTCTGCCGTGCTGGCCGCGCTGGACACGGTCGGCAACCCCGCCTCGGTCCATGCCGCCGGTCGCGCCGCACGCCGCCTGATGGAGGAAGCGCGCGAGCGCATTGCCGGCTGTTTCGGGGCGGCGCCGGCCGGGGTGGTCTTCACTTCCGGCGGTACCGAGGCCAACGCGCTGGCCCTGCATGCTCTCGGATCGGGCCGCCGCGTCATCATCGGCGCCACCGAGCATGACGCGGTGCGCGCGGCGGCGCCGGATGCCGCGGTGCTGCCGGTGGATGCGAACGGCGTGGCCGATCTCGCCGCGCTGCCGCCGTTGCTGGCGCAGGGCCCGGCGCTGCTGTGCCTGATGCTGGCAAACAACGAGACTGGCGTGATCCACCCCGTCGCCGAGGCCGCCAGGCTGTGCCGTGCGGCCGGCGCGCTGCTGCATGTCGATGCGGTCCAGGCCGCCGGGCGGATCGGCGTGGACCTGGCCGCCCTGGGCGCCGACAGCCTGGCCCTGTCCGGCCACAAGCTGGGTGGCCCGCCTGGCGCCGGGGCGCTGCTGGTCGCCGACGACCGGGCGATCACGCCGCTGATCGCCGGCGGCGGCCAGGAACGCGGCCGCCGCGGCGGCACCCCGGCACTGCCTGCGATCGCCGGGTTCGCGGCCGCTGCCGCGACGGCGGTGGCCGACTGCTCCAATACCAGCACACTGCGCGACATGATCGAGCAAGCCGCCTGTGCCGCCGGGGCGGTGGCGGTGGGCGCGGCGGCGCCGCGTCTGCCCAACACCACCTGCCTCGCCCTGCCGGGCGTACGGGCGGACACCCAGGTGATCGCGCTCGACCTCGCCGGCTTCCAGGTCTCGTCCGGCGCCGCCTGCTCCTCGGGCCGGGTGGCGGCGAGCCACGTCCTGGCGGCAATGGGGCTGGAGGCGCTGGCCGGATCGGCCGTGCGCGTGTCGCTGCCGTGGAATGCCGAGGCCGAGGATGCACGCGCCTTCATGGCTGCCTATGTGGAGATGACCGGGCGCCTGTTGCGCCGCGCCGCCTGAGGGCACCTGAACCGCATGACCCAACGACCGAACCGCCCGATCTACCTCGACAACCAAGCCACCACCGCCTGCGACCCGCGCGTGGTCCAGGCCATGCTGCCGTTCTTCACCGAGCATTACGGCAACCCGCATTCTGTCGAGCACGCCATGGGCCGCTTCGCCGAGGCGGCGGTGGAGACGGCGCGCGGCCATGTCGCCGCCCTGATCGGGGCGGAGGCACGCGAGGTGGTGTTCACCTCCGGCGCTACCGAGAGCAACAACATTGCCATCAAGGGCGCGGCCCGGCACGCGGCGAAGTCGGGTTCCGAGCGCCGCCGCGTCGTCACCGCCGCCACCGAGCACAAATGCGTGCTGGAATCGGTGGCCGACCTGGCCGAGGAAGGCTTCGAGCCGGTGGTGCTGCCGGTGCGCCCCGACGGCACGCTGGACCCCGAGGTGGTGCGCGCGGCCCTCGCGGTGCCGACGGTTCTGCTCAGCGTGATGGCGGTGAACAACGAGACCGGGGTGATCCACGACATCGCCGCCCTGGCCGCGATGGCGCACGAGGCCGGCGTGCTGTTCCATACCGACGCCGCGCAGGCGGCCGGCAAGATCCCGCTCGACGTGGCGGCGATGCGCATCGACCTGCTGTCGATCAGCGGCCACAAGCTGTACGGCCCCAAGGGTGTCGGCGCGCTGTATGTCCGCCGCCGGCCGCGGGTGCGGCTGGAGCCGCTGTTCTCCGGCGGCGGGCAGGAGCGCGGCTTTCGCTCAGGCACGCTGCCGGCGCCGCTGATCGTCGGGCTGGGCGAGGCCTGCCGCATCGCCGCGGCTGAAATGCAGCAGGACGAAACCCGCATCGCCGGCCTGCGCGACCGCATGATGGAGCAGTTGCGGGCGCAGATCCCCGGCCTGGTACTCAATGCCGACCCCGACCACCGCATCCCCGGCAACCTGAACCTCACCTTCCCCGCGGCGAGCGCACAGGAAATGATGGAAGCCGCGCCCGACCTGTGCGTCTCCACCGGCTCGGCCTGCTCCTCGGCGGAGGTCGAGCCCTCCTACGTGCTGCGCGCCCTCGGCCTGCCGGACGAGGCGGCCCGGCGCACCTTGCGCATCGGGATCGGACGCTTTACCTCCCCCGCCGACATCGACGCCGCGGCCGCCATGCTGGCGCGGGCGCATTCCCTCGCCGCCAATCGAACCGAGGCCTGACCCGATCCATGCCGAAAATGACCTTCATCGAGCGTGACGGCACCCGCCGCGAAGTGGATGCCCCGGTGGGCCTGTCGGTCCTGGAAATCGCGCATAAGCACGGCGTGGACATCGAAGGCGCCTGCGAGGGCTCGCTGGCCTGCTCCACCTGCCATGTGATCGTGGAAGGGGACTGGTTCGCCAGGCTGGACACGCCCACCGAGGACGAGGAGGACATGCTCGACCTCGCCTTCGGGCTGGAAAAGACCTCGCGCCTCGGCTGCCAGATCGTCATCAGCGAGGAGCTGGACGGGCTGGTCGTGCGCCTGCCGCCCGGCAGCCGCAACCTTTTGAACGGATAGGGCCCGCAAGGCCCGCCCAGCCGGCCCGGGAGGGACCCATGCGCGTGGTGGTCGCAATGTCGGGCGGCGTGGACAGCTCCGTGGTGGCCGGGCTGCTGGCCGAGGCCGGCCACGAGGTGATCGGCGTCACCCTGCAGCTGTACGACCATGGCGCGGCGGTCGGGCGCAAGGGCGCCTGCTGCGCCGGCCAGGACATCCATGACGCCCGGCGCGTGGCCGACCACCTGGGCATCCCGCACTACGTGATCGACGCGCAGGCGCGGTTTCGCCAGGCCGTCATGGGTGACTTCGCCGATGCCTACGCCGCCGGGCAGACTCCGGTCCCCTGCGTGCGCTGCAACCAGAGCGTGAAGTTCGGCGACCTGCTGGGCATGGCCGGCGACCTCGGCGCCGAGCGGCTGGCCACTGGCCACTACGTGCGGCGCCTGGACGGGCCGGGCGGGGCCGAGTTGCACCGGGCCGTCGATGCCGCGCGCGACCAGAGCTGGTTCCTTTTCGCCACCACCCGCGGCCAGCTCGAGCGCTCGCTGTTCCCGGTGGGCGGCATGGCCGACAAGGCGGCGGTGCGGGCCGAGGCGGCGCGCATGGGCCTGCCGGTGGCCGACAAGCCGGACAGCCAGGATATCTGCTTCGTCCCGTCCGGCAGCTATGCCGACGTGGTTGCCAAGCTGCGCCCGGATGCCGTGGCGGCGGGCGAGATCGTCACCGCCCAGGGCAACGTCGTCGGCACCCATGACGGCATCGCCCGCTATACCGTCGGCCAGGCCAAGCGGCTCGGCCCGGCGGTGCAGGGGCCGACTGGGCGGCGCGTGGTTGTCGGCCTGGACCCGGCGCGGCGGCGCGTTGTCGTCGGGCCCGCCGATGGCGGCACCCGGACCGTGGCACTGCGGGAGGTCAACTGGCTGGTCCCGCCGGCGCGCCTGCGCTGCACCGTCAAGCTGCGCGCCCGCGACGCGCTGCGCCCCGCCGAAGTGGTGCCGACCGCCACGGGCGCCGAGGTCCATCTGGACGAGAAGGTGCTGCCCGCCCCCGGCCAAGCCTGCGTGTTCTACGACGGCGCGCGCGTGCTCGGCGGCGGGTTCATAATGCCGCCACGCACGGCGGGGCAAGCTGCATAGGTGGAAAGATCAAGAAAGGCGAGGGCTCTGCCCTCGACCCGCAAAGGGCCGCAGGCCCCTCGATCCCATTAACTTTCTGAGCTGCTCGAACACGCACACTACAAAGCTTGGCGGCCCCTGAAGATATTGTTTTCAAATTCAAAAGGTCCAGGGGCTAGGCCCCTGGCAGGTCTGGGCAGAGCTCAGCCCTTGCTTAGCCTCGCATCGAAGAGGCTGAAACCTTCAGCGGACCAAGCGCGCGCTACGGCAACAATCGTTCGGGCAGGATCGGCACCTCGCGCACCCGCCGGCCGGTGGCGTGATACACGGCGTTGGCGATCGCCGGCGCCACCCCGCAGATCGCCACCTCGGCCAGCCCCTTCACGCCCAGCGGGTTGAAGATGGTGTCATCCGACGGCACGAAATCCGCCTCCAGTTGAACGATGTCGGCGCAAACCGGCACCAGGTATTCGGCGAGATTGGCGTTCATCACCCGCCCATAGCGCGGGTCCCACTCCGCCGCCTCCATCAGCGCCATGCCCACGCCGCCGACCATGCCGCCGATGCACTGGCTGCGGGCGATCTTCGGATTGACCACGCGTCCCACGTCGTACGCGCCGACGATTCGCGGCACCCGCACCGTGCCGAGGTCGGGGTCCACCCGCACTTCCACGAACACCGCGCCGAAAGCCGAACTGGTATGGGTCTGCGTCTCGCTGCCCGGCTGGGACGCCCCCTCGGCATCCAGCCAATCCAGCTTGTGGGCGGCGAGAAAGGCGGGGCAGTCCATGCTGGCGCCGGTGTCGCGCCGCACCAGCGCATTGTCGCGACAGTCGATCTCGCCGGGTGCGGCGCCCTGGAACGGACCCTCGCTGGCCGCCTGCGCCAAGTCGGCGAACTTCGCCTGCAACGCCTGGCAGGCGGCCAGCACGGCGGTGCCGACGCTGGCCATGGTAATGGAGCCGCCATGCACCGGCGCCTGGGGAAAATCCGTATCGCCCAGCTCGAACCGCACCCGCTCCACCGCCACGCCCAGCGTATCGGCCGCCACCTGGGTCATCGAGGTGTAGGTGCCCGGCCCCATGTCCGATGCGGCGGCACGCAACAGCACGTGGCCGTCACGATGCATCCGCACCGCCGCATGGGCCGCCGCGCGATGCGAGGGATACAGTGCCGTCGCCATGCCGAACCCCACGAGCTGCCCGTCGCGGCGCATCGAGCGCGGCGCCGCCACCCGGTCCGCCCAGCCGAAGCGTTCGGCGGCGGTGTGGTAGCAGGCGCGCAGCTCCTTGCTGGACCAGGGCTTGTCCTTGTGCTCGTCGCGGTCGGCATGATTGCGCAGCCGCAGTTCCACCGGGTCCATGCGCAACGCCACGGCCAGTTCGTCCATGGCGATCTCCTGCGCCAGCACGCCGGTGGCAATGCCCGGCGCGCGCATGGGGCAGGGGGTGTTGGTGTTCATCTCCACCAGCCGGTAGCGCGTGCGCACGTTCGGGCAGGAATAGGTCTGGCGCGGCACATCCAGCGTGGTCTCGGCGAATTCCTCATAGACCGAGGTCTGGCCCCACGCCTCGTGCACCAATGCGACGAGGTCGCCGTCCGGCTGCGCCCCGAGGGCGACGCGCTGCTCGGTCTGCGGCCGGAAGCCGGTATGGGTGTATTGCTGGCGCCGGGTCAGTTCCAGCCGCACCGGCCGCCTAGCGACCCGGGCTGCGAGTGCCGCGATGGTGACATGCGGCCAGGTTCGCAACGCCGAGCCGAAGGCGCCGCCGACGAAGGGCGAGATCACGTGGATCTGCTTCTCGCGCAGGCCGAAGACCTGGGCGATCTCGCGCCGGTCGTTGTCCACCCACTGCGTCTTGTCCCACAGCGTCAGGGTCTCGTCCCCGTCAGCGCCGCCCCATTGGGCCACGGTGGCGTGCAGTTCCATGGCGTTGTGATGCTCGCGCGGCTGGATATAGCGGGCATCGACCTGCACGGCGGCGCCGGTGATGGCGATATCGGCGGCGCCGCGCTGAACGTCGCCGGGCCGGCCTCCCTGCTGGGTCGGCGGTGCGGGCGGACGGCCGCGCCCGGTCTCGAATGCGGTATGGGCGGCCTGGGTCTCGTACTCCACCCGCACCAGCGCCGCCGCCGCGCGCGCCTGGTCCTGGGATTCGGCGACCACCACGCCGATCGGCTGGCCGCTGAACAGCACGTGGTCGTCCTGGAACACCCGCAGCTGCGCGCCCGCCTTGGGGTCCACCTGCGGGCGCTTCTGCATCGGCGCATAGGGCAGGCGCGGCGCGTTGCGGTGGGTAATCACCGCCAGCACGCCCGATGCCGCCTCGGCCGCCGCGGTGTCGATCCCGCGGATGCGGCCAGCGGGTATGGTGCTGAGCACCAGCGCGGCATGGGCCAGCCCCTCGGGCCGGAACTCGGCGGCGTAGCGTGCCTCCCCGCGCACCTTGGCGGGGCCATCCACCCGCGAGATCGGGCTGCCGACAACCGCGTTCCTCATGCCGCCATCTCCCGCAGCGCCTTTCGCACCGTGCCGGTCAGCAGCGGCACCTTGTATTCGTTGCGTCCATGCGTCACCGCGTCCTGCGTCGCCAGGGCGGCGGCCGTGGCGATGGCATCGTCGGTCAGCGGCTGGCCGCGCAGGGCGGCTTCCACCGCCTCCAGCCGCCACGGCCGGGTGGCGACGCCGCCCGCGACCACGCGAATATCGCCCACCGCCCCGGCATCCAGGCGCAGCGCGACAGCGCAGGAGGCGATCGCCCATTCGAAGCTGGCGCGGTCCCGCACCTTCAGGTAGCGCGAACGCCGGCCCGCCGCGGCGGCAGGCAGTTCGATGGCGGTGATGACCTCGCCGGCGGACAGCGCGGTCTCGATATGCGGCGTGTCGCCGGGCAGGCGGTGGAAATCGGCCAGCGCGATGCGCCGCTCGCCGTCCGCCCCTTCGGCCACCACCACGGCGTCGCATGCAAGCAGGGCCACCGCGAGGTCAGAAGGATGCGTGGCGATACAGTTCTCGCTGCCGCCCAGGATGGCGTTGATGCGGTTCTGGCCGCCGATCGCCGGGCAGCCGGAACCCGGCTCGCGCTTGTTGCACGGCGTCGCGACATCGCGGAAATACAGGCATCGCGTGCGTTGCAGCAGGTTGCCGCCAACGCTGGCCATGTTGCGCACCTGCGGCGAGGCGGTCTCCAGCAGTGCCTCGGCCACGCAGGCATAGCCCTGGCGGATCGCCGGATGCGCGGCCACATCCACCAGCCGCGCACCGGCGGCGATGCGCACGCCGTCCGGCCCCGCCTCGATGGTCCCGCCAACAACGGCGTTGATATCCACCACCTCGTCCGGGCTGGCCACACCCTCGCGGATCAACTGGAGCAGATCGGTGCCGCCGGCGATGAACATCGCGCCGTCACGGCGGCCACTGGCGCTGGCATCCCCCAGCGCCGCCGCCCGGGAATAGGCGAACAACCCCATGTCTCAGCCTTTCCTGGCCGCGGCGTCGCGCACCGCGGCGACGATGTTGGTGTAGGCGCCGCAGCGGCAGATATTGCCGCTCATGTATTCGCGGATCTCGTCGTCGCTGCCGAGATGGCCCTCGCGGATCAGCGCCACCGCCGACATCACCTGGCCCGGCGTGCAGTAGCCGCATTGAAATGCGTCGTGCTCGACAAAGGCCGCCTGCACTGGATGCAGTTCCCCGTTGGGTGCCAATCCCTCGATGGTGGTGATCTCATGGCCCTCGGCCATCACGGCAAGCACCAGGCAGGCCACCGCGCTGCGCCCGTCCAGCAGCACCGTGCAGGCGCCGCACTGGCCCAGGTCGCAGCCCTTCTTGGTGCCGGCCAGCCCCAGATGGTCGCGCAACGCATCGAGCAGCGACATGCTGGGCGCTATCGCCAGCGCATGCTCGGTGCCATTCACGGTCAGCGTGATCTCGCTCACCTGCCCACCGGGCAGGGTGCGTGCGGCCGGCGCGCCATCCTCTCCCGCGGCGGAGGCAGGTTTCTTGCGGCGCGACGGGGCTCCAGGGGGTGGCATGGCGGGCAGGTCTCCGGTCAGGTCGCTTGACCCGGGCAACCCACCAGCGCCGCCACCTGTTCCGCCGCGCCGCAGTCACGAGGATGTAGGCAGTCCGGGCGCTCCTATCGCGTCACCATCAGCAGCGCCGCGTAGGCGGCGCAACCGAGCCCGAACGCCCAGAACCGGCTTTCGCGATACTCCGGCAACTCCTCCTTGAGCACGTTCAGCACCACGCTGCCGGCCAGGAAGGCGAACAGTGCGGAGGTGGCCAGCGCCGGGATATCCGTCATCCAGCCGACCAGCCACCCCAGCAACGGCGCCGCGGCCAGCGCCCAGCGGCCATAGGCGTGATACACTGCCCCATGCGCCACCCGCAGCCCGTGATCGTTCACCACGAAGTGCAACCCCATCGCCACGGCATAGATCGCCAGGCCGCGCAGGTCGGCCTCCTCGCGATGCAGCAGCAGGTAGCCGATCAGCGTGTTGTAGGTGGCATAGGACCCGACATGGATCCAGAAGACGGCGCTGGACCCGTGCCGGCCGGCATTCGGCGCCGTTCGCACCGGCCGCGACTTCGCCAGCCGCTCCA
Source organism: uncultured Alphaproteobacteria bacterium (assembly GCA_963779875.1). Taxonomy (GTDB): domain Bacteria; phylum Pseudomonadota; class Alphaproteobacteria; order Acetobacterales; family Acetobacteraceae; genus CAMDGX01. The sequence continues at coordinate 550,217 of CAWAAI010000002.1, forward strand.
GCCCGTAGAACAGCGCCAGCCCGGCCAGCGCGATCAGGTAGGAATGCGATTCCACGGCGCCGAACCACCCGCCGGCCGGCAATTTTTCGCCGATGGTCCGCTGGCTGCGCGCCAGTTCGGGCAGCACGTGCACGAACACATAGGCCACCGAAACGCCGCCGGCCATCGAGAGCCAGGCGCTGCGAGGAATGTCGCGCAGGAAGCCGAGCAATCCTCCGAACACATGCACGGCCGCGAAGGCCGCCGCCACGCCGAGCGACAGCGCGTCCTGTGCCGTCACAGGGCCACCTTCTGTGCGACGGAAGCGGGTTGTGCGGCGCAAGCAGGCTGGGCGGCGCGAACGGGCGATGACGAGCGAACCATCGACGCCTCCGGATGCCACGGGGCAAGCAGCGTCGGCCGCGGCCGGTTCCGGGTGCCGCGGCGAACATCGCGTCGGCGCTGCGCACAGCCTCTCGGCAGGCGACGCGCGATCCGCTACCTTTGAAATTCCGCCGGGCCAGCCGCGCCCTTAGCTCAGATGGATAGAGCAACAGCCTTCTAAGCTGTCGGTCACAGGTTCGAGTCCTGTAGGGCGCGCCAATCCCCCTGAAGTGGAAGGGGTTTTGGTGACCTGCCCCGGTGCGCGGTGTCGCAGGTTATGAGACATCTCGACCTGTGCCAGGACGCACGCCGCTTGGCGACAGCCGAGGGCACCATGAGTTGGTCCCTGACCAATGTCACCGCCTCAAGCCTGAACTCGCGGCCGGATACTCGTCGTCCCGTCCTGCCCCTCTAATCGGGTGAAAGCCCTATCCAGGTGCCCACGAAACCGGCAGCAGGCCACCCAGCCGTCCCCACGTCGCCCCGCCAATATGGCGGCCGTGCCCCAAGGCGCCTCAGCGGCCCACGGGCCATTTCGCCCACGCGACGCGGGGCACTATCGTGCGCCTCCCGGGCGGGCTAGTTTTGTGCAGATCTTGTGCTGCCGGCCGGTTCGGAAACGCCAGAACGCCGGATGCGCGGGAATGTGGAAACGACCGCGGAAGTGAAGATGACCGACATCCAATTCCTGACGCCCCGAACGCTTGACGAGGCTGTTGGCGCATTTGCCTCCGCCCAGGGTGCCGCGCGCATCCTGGCCGGCGGCACCGATCTCCTGGTGCAGATGCGCAATGGGGTGGTCCGCCCGGCCACGATCATCGACATCAAGGGCATCGCCGAACTGACCAGCATCGCCGAGGCGGCCGATGGCAGCTTCACCGTCGGTGCGGCCGTCTCTGGCGCGGTGCTGGCCGAGCATCCGCGCTTCGGCACGGTCTGGCCCGGCGTGCTGGAAGCGATCAACCTGATCGGCTCCACCCAGGTGCAGGGCCGCGCCTCGGCCGGCGGCAATTTGTGCAACGCCTCCCCGGCCGGCGACAGCGTACCGGCCCTGGTGGCGGCAGGCGCGGTGGTGACGGTGCAGGGTCCGAACGGCCGCGCGGCAGATGCCGGTGAGAAGCGTTCGCCGCCGGGCCGGGCCGCACCAACCTGGCGCCGGGCGAGATCGTCGCCAGCTTCACCTTCCCGCCGCGCCCGCCGGGCTCCGGCGATGCGTATCTGCGAATGATCCCGCGCACCGAAATGGACATCGCGGTGGTCGGCGTCGGCGTCAGCCTGACCATGGCAAACGGCGTGGTCTCCGCGGCGCGCGTCGGCCTGGGCGCGGTGGCGCCGACGGTGCTGCTGGTCGCCGATGCCGCCAAGGCCCTGGTCGGCAGCCGGCTGGACGACGCGGCGGTGGAAGCCGCCGCGGCGGCGTGCCGGGCCGCCTGCAAGCCGATCGACGACAAGCGCGGCACCATCGCCTACCGCGTCAGCACCGCCGGCGTGCTGCTGCGCCGCACCGTCGCCATCGCCGCCGAACGTGCCGGAAGGAACTGAGCCAATGTCCAAGATCCATGTGACCACCACCATCAACGGCGAGCCGGTCGAGTTCCTGTGCAACCCGACCGAGACCGTTCTGGACGTGCTGCGCAACACGCTCGGCCTGACCGGCAGCAAGGAAGGCTGCGGCACCGGCGATTGCGGCGCCTGCTCGATCACGCTGGACGGGCGGCTGGTGTGCTCCTGCCTGGTGCTGGCCCCCGAGAGCCGCGGCCGGCAGGTCGCCACGATCGAGGGCATGGCCCAGGGCGACCACCTGCACCCGCTGCAGCAGAAATTCCTGGAGCGGGCCGCGCTGCAGTGCGGCATCTGCACGCCGGGCTTCCTGATGGCCGCGCGCGCATTGCTTGAGAAGAACCCGGACCCGAGCGAGAGCGAGGTGCGCTTCTGGCTCGCCGGCAATCTGTGCCGCTGCACCGGCTACGACAAGATCGTCCGCGCCGTGCTCGAAACCGCCGCCGACATGAGGGGGGGCTGCCTGATGAACGCCATCGACAACAAGTGGATCGGAAGCCGCACCATCCGGCCGGACGGCGCGGACAAGGTGACCGGCCGGGCCGGCTATTCCGCCGACAACAGCATGCCGGGCATGATCTGGGCCAAGCTGCTGCGCAGCCCGCACGCCCACGCCAATATCCGCGCCATCAACACGGCCAAGGCCGCGGCGCTGCCCGGGGTGAAGGCGGTCGTCACCGCCCAGGACCTGGTGAACTTCCCGCTCGACAAGCCGGTGATGCTGGGCATCCAGGACATGCGCTGGATGTGCCGCAACGTGCTGGCGCGCGAGAAGGCGCTGTTCCACGGCCACCCGGTCGCCGCCGTCGCCGCCATCAGCGAGGAGATCGCCGCCGAAGCCTGCCGCCTCATCGAGGTGGACTACGAGGTGCTGCCCCACGTCATCGAGATCGAGGACGCGATCAAGCCGGACGCGCCGATCCTGCATGATTTCCTGCGCCACGAGGACAAGCCGTCCAACATCGCCGCCACCATGGTCAACAAGCTCGGCGACATCGAGGCCGGCTTCGCCAGCGCCGACGTGGTCATCGAGCGCAGCTTCAAGACCCGCCCGGTGCACCAGGGCTACATCGAGCCGCAGGCCTGCACCGTGAGCTGCACCGCCGACGGAAAGGTGACGATCTGGTCGTCCAGCCAGGGCCAGTTCATGGTCCGCGCGATGACCTCGCTGCTGACCGGCATTCCGCAAAGCAGCATTCGCGCCATCCCCGCCGAGATCGGCGGCGGCTTCGGCGCCAAGACCATCATCTACCTCGAACCCATCGCCGTGGTGCTGTCGCGCAAGACCGGGCGGCCAGTGAAGATGGTGATGAGCCGCGACGAGGTGTTCCGTGCCACCGGCCCCACCTCCGGCTCGATGAGCACGGTGAAGATCGGCGCGAAGAAAGACGGCACCATCGTCGCCGCCCAAGGCACCTTCCACATCCAGGCCGGCTGCCTGCCCGGCGGCCCCCTGCGCGGCCGGTCGGCTGCTCCTTCGCCCCCTACGAAATCGCCAACGTGCTCTCGGTCGGCTACGACGTGGTGTCCAACCGCTCGAAGGTCGCCGCCTATCGCGCGCCGGGCGCACCGCTCGGGGCCTACGCCACCGAAAGCGTGGTCGACGAACTGGCCGAAAAGCTCGGCATCGATCCGCTCGAACTGCGCCTGAAGAACACCGCCGGCAAGGGCACCAAGGCCGCCTATGGCGCGGTCTTCGGCGACGTCACCTTCAAGGAGACGATCGAGGCCATCAAGAACCACCCGCACTACACCGCCCCGCTCGACCACGCGCCGGCCAAGGGCGTGCGCCGCGGCCGCGGCGTGGCCTCCGGCTTCTGGTACAATGCCGGCGGCGAGAGCAGCGCCCAGCTCAACATCACCGAGGACGGCAACGTCACCGTCACCACCGGCCACCCCGATGTCGGCGGCAGCCGCGCCTCCATCGCCAACGTCGCCGCCGAGCTGCTGGGCATCGAGCACAGCCGGGTCTCGGTGCTGATCGGCGACACCTCCTCGATCGGCTTCTCCAACCTCACCGGTGGCAGCCGCGTCACCTTCGCCTCGGCCATGGTCGTCACGCAATCCGCCGAGAAGGTGATCACCCAGCTGCGTGAGCGCGCGGCGAAGATCTGGAAGATCGACCCCGAGGCGGTGGCCTGGGCCAATGGCGAGGCCCGCCCCGCCGGCCCCAACGCCGGGCAGTTCCCGCCGCTGACCCTCAAGGACCTCGCCGCCAAGGCCAACGAGATGGGCGGCCCCATCGGCGCCGGCGTGCAACTCACCACCGCCGGCGCCGACCCGGGCTTCGCCACCCACGTGGTCGATGTGGAAGTGGACGAGGAACTCGGCATCATCAGGGTGCTGCGCTACACCGCCGCCCAGGATGTCGGCCGCGCGCTGCATCCCGACTATGTCGAGGGCCAGATCCAGGGCGGCGTGGTCCAGGGCATCGGCTGGGCGCTGTCGGAGGAATACCTGTTCGACAAGCAAGGCCGCCTCGACAACGCCAGCTTCCTCGACTACCGCATGCCCGTCTGCTCAGACGTGCCGATGATCGAGCCGGTGGTGCTGGAACTGCCCAACCCCAAGCACCCCCAAGGCGTACGCGGTGCCGGCGAAGCCCCGCTGGTGCCGCCGCTCGCAGCCATCAACAACGCGGTCTACAATGCCCTGGGCAAGCGCTTCTACAGCCTGCCGATGTCGCCGCCCAAGGTGATGGAAGTGCTGAGGGGCTGAAGGCATTCGCGGCGGATGGATGAAAGCACGTTCTTTTTTGAAAAAAAGAACCAAAAAACTTTTATCCATTCGCCTTTGAATGCGAATTGTTGCCATACCAAGGGAAATGGATGAAGTCTTTTTGCTTCTTTTTCTTCAGAAAAAGAAGATTCTTCCTTCCTGCGGCGCAACCCTGGCTTCGCTTTCCCTCCTATTTCACCAACGGCATCACCTCCCGAGCGAACTTGTCGAGCCGGGCGATGCTGTCGCCCAGCGTATCGGCACGGAAGTCGAAGATGAGTTCATGGACACCGATCGCGGCGAACCGGGCGATGTCGGCGGCGATCTCGGCCGGGCTGCCGGAGAACGGGCGGCGCTGGCCATCCGGCGCGGCGATGGCGGTGTCGTAGAGGGGGGCCTTGTAGGAGATGGCGAGTGCGGTGAAGTCGCGGCCCTCGGCTTCGGTGAGGCGCTTGAGGGTGGCGAGCTTGGCGACCATCTCCTCGGGCGGCAGGGGCACGGCGGCAACGGCGCCAACGGGGTGCCAGCCATTGCCGTAGCGCGCGGTGCGGCGCAGGGCGGCGAGGCTGTGGCCGCCCACCCAGATCGGCGGATGCGGCGTCTGCAGCGGCGCGGGTTCGCAGCGTATCGGGCCGAAGCGGTAGAATTTGCCCTCATGCTCGGCGGGGGACTGGCGCCAGAGCTTCAGCATGATCTCCAGGGTACTCGTCGCTGACCGCGCCACGGCTGGCGAAGTCGGGGGCGCCAAGGGCCTCGAACTCCTCCTCCAGCCAGCCGACGCCAACGCCCACGGTGACGCGGCCGCCGGAGAGCACGTCGGCGGTGGCCAGCGTCTTGGCCGTCACCACCGGGTTGCGGTAGGGCAGGATGAGCACCGAGGTCACCAGGCGCAGGGTCTCGGTGGCGCCGGCGACAAAGCTGAGCATGGCGAGCTGTTCGAGGGCGTCGCCGTGGCCGGGATGCTCGCCGGACACGGTATAGGGATAGCGCGAGCGGCTGCTGACAGGGAACACCACGTGGTCGGCGATCATCGCGCTGTGGAAGCCGGCGGCCTCGCCGGCGCGGGCCAGGGCCATGATCGCCTGGCGGGTGGCCATCGGGCCGCGGGTGGGCAGGTAGAAGCCGTAGCGCATGTCATGGGCTCCCTGTGGGAAGAAAGCGTGTTCTTTTTTAAAGAAAGAACCAAAAAACTTTCAACCATTTGGTCTGTTGTAAATGGACAAAGTCTTTTTGCTTCTTTTTCTTCAGAAACAGAAGGTTTTGCTTGCTAACCGGCGGCCGGCGCCGGGCCTTGCGAGGGTGGGCGGCGGATCAGTTTCCAGATGTTCGCCATCTCGCCCACCGGCACCTCGATCAGCGCTGGGGCGCCGCTGGCCAGGGCGCGTCGGAGCGCAGCGGCAAGCTCGTCCGGGCTTTCGGCGCGGTGGGCTGCCATGCCGAAGCTCTTGGCCAGCGCCACGAAATCGGGATTGTGCAGGTCGACAGCGATGTTGCGGCCGCCGAAGCTGTCGCGCTGGATGCGCTTGACGTTGCCGAACGCGCCGTCGCTGAACACCACGGCCACCACGGCGATGCCGTGCGCCATGGCCGTCGAGAGTTCCTGCACGTTGAACATGAAGCCGCCATCGCCGGAGATCGACACCACCTGTCGCGACGGCAGCGCCACCTTGGCACCCAGCGCCGCCGGATAGGCCCACCCCAGCGTGCCCTGGTAGCCCGGGGTCAGCAGCGTGCGCGGCAACTGCACGGGCATGCCGTATTGCAGGAAGGTGGCCATCTGTGTCACGTCGGTAACGATGATGCCGTCTTCGGCGACGGTGTCGCGTATGGCGCGCGCAAAACCCTGCTGCGGTTCCAGCGCGGCCAGCGCCGCGCCCACCTTGGCGCGGACCTCGTCGAGCCGTGCCGTGCGGTCCGGCGGCCTGCCCGTGCCGAGTGCCGCCGCCAGGGCGGCCAGCGCCGGGGCGGCGTGGGCGGTGATGGCGATGCCGGCCGGGCGCGGCTTCTCGATCTGCGCCGGGTCGATATCGATGCGCACCACCTGCACCTCGGCGGCCCGGCCCCAGGACAGGGCGGGGGCGAGGAAGCGGGTGCCCACCACCAGCACGGCGTCCACCTCGTCCCAGATCTCCTGCCCGCCGAGCATGCCCAGGGCGAGCGGATGGCGGTCGGGCAGGGCGCCGCGGCCGGTGCGGCTCATCACCACCGGGGCGCCCAGCCGTTCGGCGACGGCGCGCAACTCCGCTTCGGCGCCGAACGCGCCACTGCCGACGAAGATCGCCGGGAAACGTGCCGCCGCGAGCAACCGCGCCGCGCTGTCTATCGCTGCCATGTCCGGCTGCACCAGGGCCAGCGGGGCGGCGTCGGGCAGCGCCACCTCGGCGCTGGCGCCCATCATATCGGGCGCCATTTCGAACACCGCCGGCTGGTGGCGGCCGGCGAGCATGGCGCGGAAGGCTTCGCCGATCCTGGCCGGCGCCTCGCCCGGCGATTCCGCACGGCCCACCCATGGCACCACGCCGGACATGGCGCGCGGCTGGTCGAGGATCTCGTGCGGAATGCCCAGTCCGAGCCCGATCTGCCGCGACGGGATCTGCCCGCCCAGCGCCAGCACCGGCACGTTGGAGCCCGATGCGGTGCACAGCGCGGCGGCGGCATTCAGCAGGCCGGGGCCGGGCACCACGGTGAACACCCCTACCTTGCCGCTGGCCTGGGCATAGCCGAGCGCCATGTAGGCCGCCCCCTGTTCGTGGCGCGCATGCAGGGTGCGCACCGCCTGGCGGGCGCCGTGCAGCGCATCGAACAGATTGTCGAGCTGCACGCCCGGCAGGCCGAACACGGTGTCAACGCCATGCTGCCGCAGGCTCGCGACAATCGCCTCGCCGCCGGTCATTCTGGTCCCGGTCGTTCTGGTCATTGCTGTTTTCCCCCGCGCTGTCCTGCATCACTCCACGGGCGTGGCGTGTCAATGCGCGGGAAGGCCGGGGCCAAGCCCTCGCCCTCACTCGGCGCGATAGCGTTCAAGCACCGCCCGATCCACCTCCACCCCCAGCCCCGGCGCCGCCGGCACCTGGACCATGCCGTTCACCTGCACGATCGGCGTCGGCGAAAGCTCGTCGCGGAACGGGTTCTGTTCCTGTTCGAACTCCAGCATCGGTGCCACCGGGAACAGGCAGGGCGGCTGGTCCGGCAGGGCGGCGAGGAACTGGATGGTGGCGGCCAGCCCCACCACCGAACCCCAGGCATGCGGCACGCATTCCACGCCGAAGGTGCTGGCCAGGGTGGCGATCTTGCGGCATTCGCTGATGCCGCCGGCGGCGCAGACATCGGGCTGCACGATATCCATCGCCTTGCGCGCGATGGTGTCGCGGAAGCCCCAGCGGGTGAACTCGTTCTCGCCCCCGGCCACCGCCATGTCGAGCGCGCGGGAAACCTCGACATAGCCGTCGATATCCTCGGGCGAGATCGGCTCCTCGAACCAGGCGATATCCAACTCCTCCAGCGCCCGCCCCATGCGGATCGCGGCCGGCACCGTCAACGAGTGGTTGGCATCGACCATCAGCGCGATGTCCGGCCCGATTGCCTGGCGCACCGCGGTTACGCGCTCGATATCGCGCCGCACCGAGCCCAGGCCGATCTTCATCTTCATCGCCCGGAAACCGGCGCGGGCATAGCCCTCGGCCTCCGCCACCGCCTCGGCCACCAGCCGGTCCATGTCGCTGAAATACATCCCGGTGGCATAGGCCTGCACCTCGGTGCGGCAGGCGCCGCCGATCAGCTTGTGCACCGGCTTGCCGGCGCATTTGCCGACCACATCCCACAGCGCGATGTCGATGCCGCTGATCGCCGCGATCGACATGCCCTTGGGGCCGTAATCCTTGATGCGGTTGTACAGCTCCTCCCAGATCGCCTCCACGTCGAAGGCGTCGCGGCCGATCACGCGGGCGGCGAGCTGGGTGTCGATGAACGCCTTGGCCACCGCCGAGGGGCCGTAGCATTCCCCCCAGCCGACCACGCCGTCGCGGGTCTCGATCTCCACCAGGCAGGTGCCGCGGCTGCGGTACAGCCAGCCGCGCGAGGAGGTGAAGGGCCGCGCGATCGGCGCCGAGACGACATGGGTGGTGATGCGCTTGACGATGCTCATCTTCAGCTCGCCTGTCCGGCGATCATCGCGAGGGTCATTGCGACCTCCTTGGCTGTTTCCTTCCGGTGGCGTCGCGCCGGCGCTCAAGCCGGCCAGGCGCGGCCCCAGGCATCGTCATACACCACCTCGGCCAGCGGCGCCCGCCGCACCGGGCCGAACTTGCCGCGCGGAAACCCGATCGGCAGGATCGCGTAGGAATGGAACCCCTCGGGGATGCCCATCGCCGCCTCGGCCTCCTTCTCGTGGATCAGGTACAGGGTGGTCAGCGTCGCCCCCAGCCCCAGCGCGCGGGCGGCCAGCAGCATGTTCTGCACCGCCGGATAGATCGAGGCGCCGGAGCCGCGCGGGCCGGACAGGCAGGGCACGATCCACGCCGGCGCCTCGTGGATATGGTCGGCCAGATACTCGGCGGCGGCCAGCATGCGCTCGAACCCCTCGGGCGACGTCCCCGGCGCCGAGCCGCCGGCGCGATAGCGGGGCCCCACCACCTCGTGCCAGCCGCGGCGATAGAACGCCCCCGCCGCCGCCTTGATGGCGGGATCGCGGATCACCAGAAAGCGCCAGTTCTGCTGGTTGCCGCCACTCGCGGCACAGGTCCCAGCCTCCAGCACCTGCGCCAGCAGCGCCGGCGGCACCGCGTCGGGTTTCAGCCGGCGCATCGAGCGCGTGCTGCGGATGATCTCGAACAGGTCGGTCGTCTCGCTCATCGTCTCTTCCTTTCGGCCGGTCCGGTACATTCAGGCCATAGCCGTCCCCAGCGGGCAAGGGCGCCGGGTGGCGCCGGCCGCCTGGAAGTGCCACGCTGGCGGCAACAGCGAGGGGAGAAGACAATGCGCGATCCGCAGGCTCTGATCAGCACCGAGGAACTGGCCGCGATCCTGGGCGACCCCACGCTGCGCCTGTTCGACTGCACCACCACCACGGTGCCGCCGCCGGAAGGCAGCGACGTGCCCTACGTCGCCGTCTCCGGCCGCGAGGGGTTCGAGGCCGCGCACATCCCCGGCGCCGACCACCTGGACATCCAGGGCGAGTTCGCCGCGCGCGACACCAAATTCCTGTTCATGATGGCCCCGGTGGACCAGATGTCCGCCGCCTTCGGCCGCCACGGCATCGGCCCCGGCACGCGCGTGGTGCTGTACAACCGCGGCAACATGTGGATGTCCACCCGCTTCTGGTGGATGCTGCGCGCCCTCGGCTTCGATGCCGCCGTGCTCGATGGCGGCTTCGACAAGTGGCAGGCCGAGGGCCGCCCCACCGAAAGCGGCCCGCCCCATGCCTACCCACCCGCCAATTTCGCGGCCGCCCCGCGCCCCGGCATGTTCGTCGGCCGCGACGAAGTGCTGGCCGCCCTGCACCAGCCCGGCACGGTGATCGTCAACGCCCTCGGCGACGACCTGCATCTCGGCCGCGGCCCCAGCCGCTACGGCCGCCCCGGCCGCATCCCCGGCAGCGTGCAGGTCTCGGCCGCCACCCTGATCGATCCTGCCACCAAGGGCTTCACCGCCCTGGACGACGCCCGCGCCAAGTTCGCGGCCAAGGGCGTCACCCCCGACAAGCACGTGATCTGCTATTGCGGCGGCGGCATCTCCACCACCATCGACCTCTTCCTGCTGCACCAGCTCGGCTACGACGACATCACGCTCTACGACGCCTCGATGGGCGAATGGGCACGCGACCCTAACCTGCCGATCGAGACCGGCTGACACGGAGGGCCAGGCGATGCTCCAACACGGCTTCGGCTCGCTGCCCCCCGTTTCCACCCTGACGCTCGGCGGCGGCGGCCTGGGCATGCTGTGGGGGGCGACGACCTTCGAGGAATGCGTCGCCACCGTGCACGAAGCGGTCGCCGCCGGCATCACCCTGCTCGACCTCGCCCCCCGCTATGGCGACGGCAAGGCCGAGGAGGTGGTGGGCGCCGCCTTCGCCGGCCATCTGCCTTCGGGTGTCAGGGTGACCAGCAAGTGCAACCTGGGCAACATGGCGCCGGCGCAGATCGAGGCGGCGGTGCGCAACTCGATCGCCGCCAGCCTGCGCCGCCTGCGCCTGCCGCGGCTCGACCTGTTCTTCCTGCATTCCAACGTGGTGCCAGACGAAGCCTTCATCGCCGCCCGCCCCGCCGACGCGGCCAGCCGCATGACCTCGTACGCCACCTTCGTGGAGCACGTCCGCCCGCTGTTCGAGCAACTGGTGGGCGAGGGGCTGATCGGCGCCTGGGGCCTGACCGGTATCGGCCATCCCGACACCATCATCCGCCTGCTGGGCGAGGCGCCGCGCCCGGCCGCGGTGCAGTGCATCGCCAACCTGCTGGATTCCCCAGGCAGCCTGAAGTTCTTCGACGGTCCGGCCAAGCCGCGCGCGGTGATCGCGGCGGCGCGGGCGAACGGCGTCGGCGTGATGGGCATCCGCGCGGTGCAGGCCGGTGCGTTGACCGCCGCGATCGACCGCGACCTGCCGCCCGGGCATGCCGAACTTAGCGACTACGACCGGGCCGCCGGCTTCCGCGCGCTGTGCGCCGAGCTGGGCGAGAACCCCGCGGTGCTGGCCCACCGCTATGCGCTGTCGCTGGACATCGACACCCTGGTGCTGGGGGTCAAGAACCGGCGCGAGCTGGCCGAATGCGTCGCCGCCGCCGAAGCCGGCAAGCTGCCGGCCGAGCTGATCGCGCGCATCGACGCAACCGTCGCGGAGCAGGGGCGATGAAATTCGGCATCCACAACCCGTCCTGGCAGTTCGGCACCGAACCCGCCGGCATCTTCCCCGCCGTCGCCGCCAAGGCGCGCTGGGCCGAGGACCACGGCTTCTGCTGGTTCTCGGTCATGGACCACCTGATCCAGATCGGCGGCGTCGGCGCGCCGGACGAGCCGTTCATGGAAGGCTGGACGGTGCTGTCCGCCCTGGCCGCGGTGACCAGCCGCATCCGCCTGGCCACGCTGGCGTCGTCAGTGGCCTACCGCAACCCCGCCCACCTCGCAAAGATCGCCGCCGGCGTGGACCAGATCAGCGGCGGCCGCCTCACCCTGGGCATCGGCGCCGGCTGGTTCGCCGAGGAATACCGCCAATACGGCTGGGACTTCCCGCCCGAACCCGCCACGCGCATCCGCCAGATGGTCGAGGCGGTGCGCCTCATCAAGGCGATGTGGACGCAGCCCCGCACCACCTTCCACGGAAGCTGGTTCCACGCCGAGGACGCGATCCTGGAGCCCAAGCCGGTGCAGCGCCCGCACCCCCCGATCATGATCGCCGGCAGCGGCGAGCAGATGACGCTGCGCGCCGTGGCCAGGCACGGCGACGCCTGCAACGTCTTCGGCGACCCCGACACCGTGCGCCACAAATTCGCGGTGCTGCGCCGCCATTGCGAGGCCGCCGGCCGCGACCCGGACAGCATCGAGCGCACCAACACCATCGGCCTGCTGCTCGCCCGCGATCCCGCGTCGCTGGCGGCGAAGCGCGCCCGGCTGGGCGCCGGCGACGGGTTTCGCGGCATCGCCGCCACGCCCGCCCAGGCCAGCGACCTCGTCGGCCGCTACGCCGATGCCGGCGTGGACCTGTTCATCGCCAGCGCCTGGCGCAACGACACCGAGACCCTGGAACTGCTGGCCGCCGAAGTGATGCCGCAGCACGCCTGAGCAACAAATCTATCGCGGTTCAATCGGCATCCGCGCGATGCCGAGCCACGCGATCGGCGCGCCGGCCTTCTCCGCCGCAGCCGCCGGCGGCAGCGCCGTATCCCAGTCCGCGGCGACGAAGCGGCGCGCGTTCACGCCCGCGGCCTCCTGCGACAACAGCCACAGCAGCGGCGGGTTCATGATCTCCGGCTGCAGCATCCGCGCGGGATCGCCGGCCTCGCTGCCGACCAGCGCCGTGTTCGTGGTGCCGCCGGGCACCAGCACGTTGCTGGTGACGCCGGTGCCCTCCAGGTCGGCCGCCAGCACCGCCATCGCCAACTCCGCCGCCGCCTTGGCCGAGCCGTAGAGCAGGTGCCCGGCACGCACCATGGTGCCCAGGCTGGTGGTGACGCTGATGATCCGCCCGCGCCCGGCCGCCAGCATGTGCGGCAGCACCGCGCGCGCCATGTTGATCGGCCCGGCGCCGTTGATCGCCATGAACCGCCCCCACTGCTCCGGCGTGGTTTCCCAGAAGCGGATCGGGCGGCTGCGCTGGTCCGCGCGCACCGCGAACTGGCCGATCCCCGCATTGTTCACCAGCGCATCGATGCGCCCGAACCGCACCAACGCCGCCGCCGTCACCTGCGCGAACGCATCGGGGTGCGCGAGGTCGGCGGTGACCGGGTTCACCTCGCCGCGCAGCCCCGCCGCCTTCGTCGCCAGTTCCGCCAGCGCCGCGCCGTTGCGATCGACGGCGGTCACGCCATGCCCATGTTCCAGCAGCGCCAGGGTCATCGCCAGGCCGATGCCGCTCGCCGCCCCGGTCACGATTACGCTTTGCGTGTCCGGCACGCTTTGCGTGTCCTGCGTCATGGCTGTTCCCTCCGCGCGTTGTTCCCCGAACCCTGTCCGCCGCCGCCGCATCTGTCCAGCGCCGCTTGTTGCCGCATGGCCGGTGCGGCTAGCCTCGGCTGCAACGACAAGAACGACCCGGGAGCAAGATCCATCATGCAGGATTTCAGCGGCAAGACCGCGCTGGTCACCGGCGGCGCCAGCGGCATCGGCCTGGCCATGGTCGAAGCCTTCCTCGAAGCCGGCATGAACGCCGTCATCGCGGATATCGAGGCCCCGGCCCGCGACCGCGCCCTGGCGACGCTGTCGCGCTTCGGCACACGCGTGCGCGGCGTGGCTTGCGACGTCACCAGCCGCGCCTCGGTGGAAGCCGCCCGCGACGCCGCCATCGCCGCCTTCGGCCCGGTCCACATCCTGTGCAACAACGCCGGGGTCGGCACCGGCGGCAAGATCGACGTAGTGCCGCCTGCGGCGTGGGACTGGCTGATGGGCGTGAACCTGATGGGCGTGGTCCACGGCCTCGGCACCTTCGTGCCGCACATGAAGGCTCACGGCCAGCCCAGCCACATCGTCAACACCGGCAGCATGGCCGGCATGAACGGCTTCCGCGGCATGGGCCCGTACTGCGCCAGCAAGGCCGCCGTCGTCAGCCTGTCCGAAGCCCTCGCCAGCGAACTGACCGACACCGCCATCGGCGTCAGCGTGCTCTGCCCCGGCTCGGTCAACACCCCGTTCTACGAAAGCCGCCGCAACGCCCCGCCCACCGTGCCGCCGCCCCCGCCCAACAGCCGCGAGGCCCGCGCCATGGCCGAAGGCAGGAAGATCACCATCGACCACGGCATCCCCCCCAGCGAAGTCGCCGCCCGGGTGCTGGCCGGCATCCGCGACCGCGACCTCTACATCTTCACCCACCCGGAAATGCGCTCGATGATCGACGACCGCCATGCCCTGCTGTCGGCGGCCTTCGACAAATCCGCCGCCTTCCGCGGCCAATGACCGAAACTCCCTGCTCCACCCTTCCGAAAGGCGATCCCTGACCGGCGATCCCTGGCCGGCTATCCCTGACCGGCGGTGGTGCCGGCGCGCCGACAGGAACGCGGAAATTCGGCCCTTTCGATAACAGTTTCGATCACAGTGATTCCAGGCGACCGGATTCCGCGCGACTTCGCCTATGGCGGGCTGCGCCGCGACGGTATAGTCGCCGCCCACCCTGCTTCCGGAACGCGAGCTTGGACGTCCCGCCCTCTCCCGACCCCGCCGCCGAAGCCCTGCTGGCGCGCCACCTCGCCGGCTTTCCCGCGCGCACCGTGCTGGTGCTGGGCGACGTGATGCTGGACCGCTACGTGGTCGGCGACGTCCACCGCATCTCGCCGGAGGCGCCGATCCCGGTACTGCGCGCGGTCACGCGCCGCGCCGTGCCGGGGGGGGCGGGCAACGTCGCCGAGAACGCCGCCGCCCTCGGCGCGCGCGCGGTGCTGGTCGGGCTGGTCGGCGACGACGCGGCGGCCGGCGAGATCGAGGCGGCGCTGCACCCGCGCATCGCCGCCGCGCTCGTGCGCCTGGCCGGGCGGCCGACCACCGTCAAGACGCGCTTCATGTCGGGCGGGCACCAGCTTCTGCGCCTGGACGAGGAAGACAACGGCCAGGCCTCGCCCGAGGCGGAGCAGCGCCTGCTCGCCGCCTTCCGCGCCGCCCTGCCCGGCGCCGACGTGGTGGTGCTGTCCGACTACGAGAAGGGCGCGCTGACCGACACCGTGCTGCGCGAGGCGATCGCCGCCGCCCGCGCCGCCGGCCGTCCGGTGGTGGTCGACCCCAAGCGCGCGCGCTTCGAGGCCTATGCCGGCGCCACCGTGCTCACGCCGAACGTGCTGGAGGTCGGCCGCGCCACCGGCATCGCCGCCGAGGACGACCACCGCGCCGCCGCCGCCGGGGAAGCCGCCCTGGCCCAGGCCCAGGCCGACGCGGTGCTGGTCAAGCGCTCCGAGAAGGGCCTGACCCTGGTGCGCGCCGGCCAGCCGGCACAGCACGTGCCGACCCGCGCCGTCGAGGTCGCCGACGTGTCCGGCGCCGGCGACACGCTGGTCACCGCCTTCGCCCTGATGCTGGCCTGCGGCGCGCCGATGCCCGAGGCGGCCCTGCTCGCCAACCTCGCCGCCGGTCTCGCCGTCGCCAAGCCCGGCACCGCGACCGTGACGCGCGCCGAACTGGCCGCGGCGCTGCACCGCGAGGAGGTGCTGGCGATCGACCGCAAGGTGATGGAGACCGAGGCCGCGCTGGCGCAGATCGCCGCATGGCGCGCCCGTGGCGAGCGGATCGGCTTCACCAATGGCTGCTTCGACCTCATCCACCCCGGCCATGTCCGCCTGCTCGCCGCCGCCCGCGCCCAGTGCGACCGGCTGGTGGTCGCACTGAACACCGACGCCTCGGTCAAGCGCCTGAAAGGCCCCGACCGGCCGGTGCAGAACGAGGCGGCCCGCGCAACCGTCATGGCCAGCATGGCCGCCGCCGACCTGGTGGTGCTGTTCGACGAGGACACGCCCGAGCAGTTGATCCGCGCCATGCTGCCGGACGTGCTGATCAAGGGCGCCGACTATACCGTCGACCAGGTGGTGGGCGCCGAATTGGTGCAGGCGGCTGGCGGCCGGGTGGCACTGATCGGGCTGGAGGCCGGCCACAGCACCAGCAACACCATCCGCCGCATCAACGCCGGCGGCTGAGCCTCGGCGGCGCCAGCAGCCGCGACACCGATTGCCCAGCGGATATCCACGCCAGCTTGTCGTTGCAACGGCGGCCGCGCCGCGGTAGAAACAAAACATGAACATCGCGGCGCCCGCTCCCGAGACAGCTTCCGCGCCCACCGTCCCGGCGATCGCCTTCGCCGTGCCGCTCGATCTCGCCCTGTCGCATCTGCTCGACTTCATCGCCGCCCGGTTCCGCATCCTCGGCCCGCTCACCATGCCGCTCTGGCGCCGCGTCAGCCGCGCCCGGCAGCGCCTCGCCCGCTTTCTCGCCGCTTGCGCCACCGGCCGCCTGCCGCGGCCCCGCCCTCCCCAAGCCGGCCGCACGCACGGCGCCGGCGCGGTTCGCAAGGCCGCCGCCTTTCCCATGCGCCGCGGCTGGTTTGTCCACCTGCTCGGCTACGAGGCCGCCGGCTATCGCGCCCAGCTCACCCGCGTCCTGCGCGACCCCGAGGCCGCGACGATACTCGCCGCCTCTCCGGGCGCCGCCCGCACCATGCGCGCCCTCTGCCACATGCTCGGCATCGACCTGCCCGAGCCCCTGCGCCGAACCCCGCCACCGCCCTGCGCGGTGCCCCCATCGGCGGTGCCCCCATCGCGGCTCGGTGCCGCGATCCCGGCGCCCGGCCGCGGCGCCGCGTCCGCCCGAGGTTCCGTCCCAGAGCGACCCGGCCCGCCAGCCAGACCCGCCCGTCAATTTCCAGCCCGCGTGACCAAGCTGCCTTGGCGCGCCAAGAATGTTACGATTTCATTTTGTTCCGCATCAATCCATCGGCCGGGCGGCAGCGATCGGATCAGCGCCGCAATTCCATCTGGATCGGACCTTCGCGAAGGCCATGGGTGAACTGGTCCACCATGGGGTTGCCGCTGTCCATCAGATCCCCGGCCGGACCTTCCCAGACGATTCGGCCCTTGTGGATCATCGCCGCGCGGTCGCCGATGCGCCGGGCGCTGGCCATGTCGTGGGTGATGGCGATGGCGGTGCTGCCCAGCCGCTTCACCTGCTCCACCATCAGCCCGTCGATCACCGCCCCCATGATCGGATCGAGCCCCGTCGTTGGCTCGTCGAAGAACAGGATGTCGGGCGTCGCCGCGATCGCCCGCGCCAGGGCCACGCGCTTCTGCATGCCGCCCGAAAGCTCGGCCGGATACAGGTCGCCCACGCTGGCCGCCAGCCCGACCTGCGCCAGCACCTCGTCCGCCCGCGGCGCGCCTCCGCCCGCGATCGCCTTGCGCTGAGCCAGCAGCCCGAAACTCACATTGTCCGCCACCGTCACGCTGTCGAACAGGGCACCGTTCTGGAACAGCATGCCGATGCGCGCCCGGATGGCGTCACGCTCGCGCGGCAGCATTCGCAGCACGTCCTGCCCGTCGATCTCGATGCTGCCCGAATCCGGCTCGATCAGGCCGAGGATGCACTTGATCAGCACCGACTTGCCGGAGCCGGAGCCGCCGATCACCACCATCGACGTCTTCGGCGCAACCTCCAGGTCGATGCCGTCCAGCACCAGCTTGTCGCCGAAGCGCTTGGTGACGCCGCGCAGGCGGATCTTCGGCATGGCTGCTCATCGGCGAGAAGAACATCTCGGTCAGCACGTAGTCCGATGCCAGGATCAGCACCGAGGCGGCGACCACGGCCGCCGTCGTCGCCGCCCCAACGCCCTGGGCGCCGCCGCGGCTGTTGTAGCCCTGGAAGCAGCCCATCAGCGTGATGATGAAGCCGAACACCGCCGCCTTCACCAGGCCGGACACCACGTCGCCGGTCTCCATGAACCGGATCGTGTCGGCGAGGTAGGTGTTGGGGTTGAAGCCCAGCTTGGCCACCGCGATGATGAAGCCGCCCATCACGCCCAATACGTCAGCCACCACCACCAGCAGCGGCAGGGCGATCAGCCCCGCCAGCAACCGCGGCGCCACCAGGTATTTCATCGGGTTGGTGGAAAGCGTGCTCAGCGCGTCGATCTGGTCGGTCACCCGCATGGTGCCGATCTCGGCCGCCATCGCGGCACCCACCCGCCCGGCCACCATCAGCCCGGCCAGCACCGGGCCCAGTTCGCGGGTGATCGACAGCACCACCAGCGAGGCGACGGCGCTGTCGGCGGAAAACCGCGACAGCCCGATCGAGGATTGCAGCGCCAGCACCATGCCGGTGAACACCGCGGTCAACGCCACCACCGGCAGGCTGAAATAGCCGATCTCCAGCAGCGCGCGCAGGAAGGCGCGGCCATAGAAGGGTGGGCGCAGGATGTGCGACAGCCCCAGCGCGGCGAACAGCGTCACCCGCCCGGTCGCGCCGCAGACACCGAGCGCCCCGCGCCCCAACGCCGCGACCATGTCGAGCACCGGCGTCACGCCCGGCCCGCCTCCGGCGATGATGGCCCGCCGTGCCAGGCGCGGCGATAGCGGTGGCCGAGGGACGTGAGGATCTCATACCCGTTGGTGCCGGCGGCGGCGGCAACGTCGTCGGGCGGCCGCGCGGCGCCGATCAGCTCCAGCCAGTCGCCCGGCGCCAGCGTGGGATGGTCGGTCGCGTCGAAGGTGGACAGGTCCATGGAAACACGCCCTAGCAGCGGCACCGGTGCGCAGTCAAAAAGGGCGTGGCCACGGCCCGAATGGCTGCGCAGCCAGCCATCGGCATATCCCACCGCGGCGGTGGCGACACGGCTGGGCCGCGCAGCGCGCCACGTGGCGTTGTAGCCGACACTTTCGCCCGCGGCCACATCGCGCACGGCCAGCACGCGGGCGCGCAGCCGCACGACCGTTCGCATCGGGTTCGGCCGCCCAGGCACGGGATTGAGCCCATACAGCGCCGCACCGGGCCGGGCGAGGTCGGAGGCGAAGCCGTCGCCGAGGAAGATGCCGGACGAATTGGCGAAGCTGCGGGGAATGCCGGCCAGCACCGGCGGCAACGCGGCGAAGCGGTCGCGCTGGCGTTGGTTCATCGGATCGTCCGGCACCTCGCTGGCCACAAGATGGGTCATCACATAGCGCAGGGCGATGCCGTCCAGCCGCTCCGGCTCGCGGGCCAGTATGGCCAGTTCGCGCCCGTCCAACCCCAGCCGGTTCATGCCGGTATCCACGTGCAGCAGCGCCGGCAGCGCGCGGCCCTCGCGGCGGGCCAGCGCCGCCCAGCGCCCGATCTCGTCCAGCGTGCCCAGCACCGGCAGGATGCCATGCGCCAGGAACGCGGCCTCGCTGCCGGGGACCATGCCGTTCAGGGCCGCCAGCATCGCACCCCCCGCCACCGGCGCCAGCGCCACGGCCTCGGCGAGATGGGCGGTGAAGAAGTGCCGGCAACCGGCAGCCAGCAGCGCGGGCACCACCTGCGCCGCGCCGAGACCATAGGCATCGGCCTTCACCACGCCGGCGACCGGGCCCGCGCGGTGCCGCACCGCCAGCGCACGCCAGTTGGCGGCGATGGCGGCAAGGTCGATGTCCAACCGGGCGACGTCAGTATCCGTCATGCCCGCTGTGCTGCAGGTCGATGTCGGCGAACCGCGTGAACTCGCCCTCGAAGAACAGGTCGATCTTGCCGGTGGGGCCGTGGCGCTGCTTCTCGATCAGCAACTCGGCGCGGTTGTGCACCGCCTCCATGTCGCGCTGCCATTTCTCCACCGCGGTGTGAAACTTCTCGTCGTTGTCGAAGGCCAGCTGCTTGGGCGCGCGCTGCTGCAGGTAGTACTCGTCCCGGTAGATGAACATCACCATGTCGGCGTCCTGCTCGATCGAGCCGGACTCGCGCAAATCGGCCAGCTGCGGCCGCTTGTCCTCGCGGTTCTCAACCTGCCGGCTCAACTGCGCCAGCGCCAGCACCGGCACCTCCAGCTCCTTGGCCAGCGCCTTCAGCCCCTGGGAAATCTGGCTGATCTCCTGCACCCGGTTCTCCGGCCGGGTGCCCACGCCCGGCCGCATCAGCTGCAGGTAGTCCACCACGATCAGCGCCAGCCCCTTCGTACGCTTCAGCCGCCGGCAGCGCGTACGCATGGCCGACATGGTGATCGCCGGCGTGTCGTCGATCATCAGCGGCAGCGCGCCGATATCCCGGCTCACCGCGACGAACCGGTCGAAATCCTTCTGCGCGATGTCGCCGCGCCGGATGCGGTCGCCCGAAATCCGCGACTCCTCCGACAGCAGGCGCATCGCCAGCTGCTCGGCGCTCATTTCCAGCGAGAACATCGCCACCGACGCCTTCGGCGCCACGTCCGCGCCCTTCGCCCGCGCCTCGTCCAGGAAATGCCGCGCCGCGCCAAAGGCGATCTTGGTCGCCAGCGCCGACTTGCCCATGCCCGGCCGCCCGCCCAGGATGACCAGGTCCGACGGATGCATCCCGCCGGTCTTCTTGTCGAGGTCGCGCAGCCCCGTGGTCAGTCCCGACACCCCACCCGGCTGGTGGAACGCCCGCTCCGCCGTGCGCAGCGCCTCGGTCAGCGACCGCTCGAAGGTCACGAACCCGCCATCGCTCACCCCTTTGGCGCCAAGGTCGAACAGCGACTGCTCGGCGGACTCCAGCTGCCCTTCGCCGTTCAGCTCCGGCTCCGCCCCGAAGGCGTTGTTGACCAGCGTCTCGCCGATGTCGATCAGTTCGCGCCGCAGCCAGGCGTCGTGGATGGCGCGGCCGTATTCGCCCGCGTTGATGATGCCGACCATGGCGGTGAGCAGTTGCGCGAGATAGGCGGCGCCGCCCACCTCCTCCAGCACCCCGGAATGCTCGAACTCGGCCTTCAGCGTGATCGCGTCGGCAAGCTGGCCCTGGTCGATGCGCCGGCTGATGGCATGGTAGATGCGGCCATGGATGGGATCGGCGAAGTGCTCCGGGCGGAGGAACTCGCTGACCCGCTCATGCGCCTTGTTGTTGGCCAGCAGCGCGCCCAGCAGCGCCTGCTCGGCCTGCAGGTTGCTCGGCGGCAACCGCTGCGACAGGCCCAGCAGGGGCGCACCGGCCTCCGACAGATTCGGGTCGAATGTGTTCATGCCCGCAGCATAGCGCAGCATCGCCGCGCCCGCGCCTGTGGACAACGTGGAAAACGGGGGCGGCAGGGCCGCGCCCCCTATTGCGCCGCCTCCTGCTGCCCCATGGTCCACGCAGGCGACGCGATCTGTTCCGCCGCTGCGATGTAGTCGCGGGTGATGGGGAGGGCGTCGATCTGGCGCGCCAGCTGGATCTGGAAGATCATCTGGCCCTCGCGGCGGAACGCAAGTTCGCTGCCGCACAGGTAGAACTCGAACATGCGGCAGAACCGCTCGTCATACAGCGATGCGATAGCGTCGCGGTTGGCGGCGAAACGACGGCGCCAGTGGCGCAGCGTCTCGGCGTAGTGCAGCCGCAGGATCTCGACGTCGATGGTCATCAGCCCGGACTTCTCGATCGGCGGCAGCACCTCCGACAAGGCCGGGCAATAGCCGCCGGGGAAAATGTGCTTGGCGATCCACGGGTTGGTGATGCCGGGCGGGTCGCATGCGGCCGATGGCATGCAGCAGCGCAACGCCGTCCGGCTCCAGGCAGCGCTCCACCAACTCGAAGAACTGGCGGTAGTGGTTCACGCCCGACATGCTCGAACATGCCCACCGACACGATCCGGTCGAACGACCGTGTCATGGCGCGATAATCGATGCAACTCGAAGCTGACGCGGTCCGCCAGCCCCTCGGCCGCGGCGCGGGCGCGCGATTCTTCCAACTGCTCGCTGGACAGCGTGATGCCCGTGACCTTCGCGCCGAAGTCGCGCGCCAAGGTCAGCGCCATGCCGCCCCAGCCGCTGCCGATATCCAGCACCGTCAGGTCGGGCCGGTCGAGGCGCAGCTTGGCGGCGATGTGGCGCTTCTTGGCGATCTGCGCGTCCTCCAGCGTTTCGTTGCCGTGGGAAAATAGGCGCAGGAATATTGCCGGTCACGGTCCAGGAACAGACTGTAGAGCCGGCCGTTCAGGTCGTAGTGGTGGGCGACGTTGCGGCGCGAACGCCCCGCCGGGTTGAACTGGCGCATCGTGCGAAGCAGGCGTGCCAGCTTCGCACGCACGTGCAGCACCGGCATGATGCGACTTCGGTTGGTTGAGGTTGGTGACAAGCACGTCCAGCACTTCGTAGATGCAGCAACCGACCGGCACCAAGCCGCCATCCATATAGCTTCGCCGCACGCAAGCGACGGGTTGCTGACGAGGCGCCGCACCGTTCTGCGGTCGCGCAGCGCCATGCCCGCTGCCGGGCCGGGCTCGCCGATATAGGTAGTAGTGCCTCCGTCCGGCCACGTGACATCCAGACGGCCAACGACGATGAACCGACGAAAAATCTGGTGCAGTGCTGTCCGCATCACGCCCCCTTCAGCCACAGGAAGGAATCGGATGGCGGAAGGTTCCGTTTAGTTCGGCCGAATTTCAAGCCCTGCATGGCTGGTCGCACGAATTTGCGCCACCAGCCGGGATTTCATGACAGCGCCCATACCCCTCGCCGGCGCCCATAATCCGGAAGGCGCGGCACAGGCGCACGCTCAGCAAAAAGCCGGACGGCCACGCCTGTGGCCGTCCGGCTCACGCCAGCGTTGGTGCAGGCAGCTTCAGACGTTGGGCTGCGGCGCCACCGAGGGGTCGAGCAGCTCTTCCTCGGGGATTTCCTCGTCCTCGTCCTCGTCGTCGCGGTTCACCGCTTCGCCGCGGGCCTGCCGTTCGGCCTCCTCCGGGCTGCGGGCGACATTGACGGTAACCGGGATCTCACCTCGGGGTGCAGCACCACGCGCACCTGCGTCAGGCCCAGCGACTTGATCGGATGGTCGAGCACCACCTGCTGGCGGGTGACGCTCAGCCCGGCCTCGGTGGTCGCGTCGGCGATGTCGCGCGCGGACACCGAACCGTACAGGCTGCCCGACTCGCCGGCCTGGCGGATGATCACCACCGACAGGCCGTGCACCCGCTCGGCCACGCGCTCGGCCTCCTCGCGGCGCTTGAGGTTCTGCGCCTCCAGCTGGGCGCGCTGCTGCTCGAAGCGGGCCAGGTTATCCTTGGTGGCGCGCAGCGCCTTCTTCTCGGGCAGCAGGTAGTTGCGGGCATAGCCCGGCTTCACCTTCACCAGCTCGCCCATCTGCCCCAGGTTTTCCACGCGCTGGAGCAGGATCAGTTCCACGGCAGCCATGGTGCGTGCCTCCTCAGCTCACGGTGTAGGGCAGCAGCGCCAGGAAGCGGGCGCGCTTGATGGCCAGCGCCAGCTCGCGCTGCTTCTTGGCCGACACCGCGGTGATGCGGCTGGGCACGATCTTGCCGCGCTCCGACAGGAAGCGGGACAGCAGGCGCACGTCCTTGTAGTCGATCTTCGGCGCGTTCGGGCCGGAGAACGGGCAGGACTTGCGGCGGCGGTAGAACGGCCGGCGGGCGCCGACGGCGGCGCGGCGGGCGGCGGGATTGACTTCGGCGGTCTCGGACATCGTGGCTTACTCCTCGACCCGCGCCGCGGAAGCTGCCTTCGCGCTCGCGCTCGCGATCACCGAAATTGCCGCCCTCGTCGCGGGCGCGGAATTCCTCGCGGTCGTCGTAGCCGCGGCTGCGGCCGCTATCGAACCGGCCGGCGGGCTTCGGGCCGCGGAAGCCGCGCTCGCGGTCGTCGGACTTGCGCGACAGGATGGCGGACGGGCGCTTCGTCGATCGCTCGACGCGCAGGGTCATGAAGCGCAGCACGTCCTCGTTCAGGCCGAGCTGGCGCTCCATCTCGGTGATGAAGCCGCGGGCTTGGCGTCGAGGCCCAGCAGCATGTAGTGGCCCTTGCGGTTCTTCTTGATCCGGTAGGCCAGGCTGCGCAGGCCCCAGTATTCGCGCTTCTTGATCGAGCCGCCGTTGGGCACGCCGTTGTCGGCGTCGAGCTGGGTGGCGATCGTCGTCGGCGATCGCCTCGACCTGCTGCTGCGTCACGTCGTTGCGTGCGATGAACACGCATTCATAGAGCGGCATGTAGCTCCCTCTGGCTTGTCTCCGCCCCGGGCCTGGATCAGGACCCGCGCCGGGATGGCGCTGGGCATAGCCGGGAACGGTGCCGTCCGTCCCGGCAGGGAAGCGGGCGCTTATACACGCCACGCGCCGGGATGCAAGTTGGCCCCCGCGAGGCGTCCTGTGATCGGCGATGCCCATGGCGCCGCCGGCTTCGGCGCGCGGCCCGATTGACAGCCGCGTGACAGCAAGGCGATACCCGGCCCAATTGTTCGGGAAATGTCCATGGCGGTGCATGCCTTCATCTTCCCCGGCCAGGGCAGCCAGGCCCCCGGCATGGGTCGCGACCTCGCCGCAGCCTTCAGTGCGGCACGCGAGGTGTTCCAGGAAGTCGACGACACGCTGGAGCAAAAACTGTCGGCCATCATGTTCGAGGGGCCGGCGGAAACGCTGACGCTCACCGAGAACGCCCAGCCCGCGTTGATGGCCCATTCGCTGGCGGTGCTGCGGGTTCTGGAGCGCGAGGGCGGCTGGACGCTCGCCGACAGGGCCGTGGTCGTGGCCGGCCATTCGCTCGGCGAATACAGCGCGCTGGCCGCGGCCGGAGCCTTCGGCATCGCCCAGGCTGCCCGCCTGCTGAAGCTGCGCGGCCAGGCCATGCAGAAGGCAGTTCCCGCCGGCACCGGCAGCATGGCCGCCCTGCTGGGCGCCGAGATGGCGCTGGCCCAGGAGATCTGCGCCGAGGCCGCCCCCGCGCCCGGTGGCGGCACCGAGGTGATCGAGCCGGGCAACGACAACGGCGGCGGCCAGGTGGTGATCTCCGGCGCCACGGCGGCGATCGATCGCGCCATCGCCCTCGCCCCGGCGAAGGGCGTGCGCCGGGCGATGAAGCTGCCGGTCTCCGCCCCCTTTCACTGTGCCATGATGGCCCCGGCCGCCGAGGTGATGGCCGAAGCCTTGCGCGCCTCCCCGCCCGCTGCCCCCGTGGTCCCGGTGGTCGCCAACGTCTCGGCCGCCAAGGCCACCGACCCGCAGGAGATCATCGACCTGCTGGTCAGGCAGGTCACCGCCACGGTGCGCTGGCGCGAATGCATGCTGGCCATGGCCAGTCTCGGCGTGACGAGCTTCGTCGAACTCGGCGCCGGCAAGGTGCTTTCCGGCCTGGTCAAGCGCGTCACCCCCGACGCCGCGGCGGCCAACGCCGGCACGCCGGCCGAGATCGAAGCCCTGCTCAAGGCCCTGTAGGAGCCGCCATGTTCAGCCTCGAGGGAAAACTCGCCCTGGTCACTGGCGCATCCGGCGGCATCGGCGCCGCCATTGCCCGCACGCTGCATGCCCAGGGTGCGGCGGTGGCGCTGTCCGGCACCCGGCGCGACGCGCTGGAGGCCCTGGCCGGCGAGCTTGGCGCGCGCGCGCATGCCTGCCCTGCAGACCTGAAGGACCCCGCCGCGCCCGACGCCCTGGTGGCCGAGGTGGAGAAGATCGGCCCGCTCCACATCCTGGTGAACAACGCCGGCTTCACCCGCGACATGCTCGCCCTGCGGATGAAGGACGAGGACTGGCAGGCGGTGCTGGACGTGGACCTGACCGCGCCGTTCCGGCTGGCGCGCGCCGCCCTGCGCGGCATGCTGCGCCGGCGCGCCGGGCGGATCGTCTCGATCTCGTCCATCGTCGGCGCCACCGGCAACCCCGGCCAGGCCAACTACGCGGCCGCCAAGGCGGGAATGGTGGGCATGAGCAAGGCGCTGGCGCAGGAAGTTGCCAGCCGCGGCGTCACCGTCAACGTGGTCGCACCCGGCTTCATCGCGACCCCCATGACCGATGCCCTGACCGATGCGCAGAAGGGCAAGCTCATGGAGGCGATCCCGCTCGGGCGCATGGGGGCGCCGGCCGACATCGCAGCCGCCGTCGCCTATCTGGCCAGCGACGAGGCCGGCTGGGTCACCGGGGCGACGCTGCATGTCAACGGCGGCATGGCGATGATCTGATGCGGGCCCTCGCCGAACCGTGGAGCCACCCACCGCACGCGCGGCCGGGCGTGTTGGCGCACGCGAAGAAACCATGCTAATCGCCGCTGATCCTTGTTCGGGGTTCATGCGCGGTGCCCGAGGAAACCTCCCGGGGTGCTTGCCGGCCGGAAGTCGGGCCGGGAAGCGGACCATCTGCAGACAGAACTACCTTCACACGCAATCAAACTAGAGTCAGGCAGGAGTGCATACGGCGATGAGTGATATCGCGGAGCGGGTCAAGAAGATCGTGGTCGAGCACCTCGGCGTCGAGGAGGCGAAGGTGACCCCGGAAGCCTCGTTCATCGACGATCTGGGCGCGGACAGCCTCGACACGGTGGAACTGGTGATGGCCTTCGAGGAGGCCTTCAGCGTTGAGATTCCCGAGGACGCCGCCGAAAAGATCGGCACCGTCAAGGATGCCATCGACTACATCGAGAAGCAGAAGGCGGCCTGACCAGGGCCCGTGCCCCGGTCGGTTCCAGGATAGACGCAAGGCAAGGATGACAGCAATGCGGCGCGTGGTGGTGACGGGCATGGGAATCGCCTGCCCGCTGGGGCTTGGCACGGAACACGTGTGGTCCCGGCTGCTGAATGGCGATTCGGGAATCACCGCCATTCAGGGTTTCGATGTCAGCGAACTGCCCGCCAAGATCGCCGGTGCCGTGCCGCAGGGCACGCGTGCCGAGGGCAAGCTCGACCTCGCGGAGTGGATCCCGGTCAAGGACCAGAAGAAGATGGACCGGTTTATCCAGTTCGCCCTGGTCGCCGCGACCGAGGCGGTGGAGGACTCCGGCTGGAAACCCGAGACCGAGGACGATCGCTGCGCCACCGGCGTGATGATCGGCTCCGGCATCGGCGGGCTGGAAACCATCTACGAGGCGTCGCTGCAGATCGCCCAGGGCAAGATCAAGCGCCTGTCGCCGTTCTTCATCCCCTCCGCCCTGATCAACCTGGCCTCGGGCCACGTCTCCATCAAGTACGGCTACAAGGGCCCGAACCATGCGGTCGTGACCGCCTGCGCCACTGGCGTGCATGCCATCGGCGACGCCGCGAGGCTGATCCAGTTCGGCGACGCCGACGTCATGGTGGCCGGCGGCGCCGAGGCGGCGGTGAACCCGATCGGCATGGGTGGATTCTGTGCCTCGCGCGCCCTGTCCACCGGGTTCAACGACACGCCCACCCGCGCCTCCCGCCCCTGGGACAAGGATCGCGACGGCTTCGTCATGGGCGAGGGGGCAGGGGTGGTGGTGCTGGAGGAATACGAGCATGCCCGCGCGCGTGGCGCCAAGATCTATGCCGAGGTGAGCGGCTACGGCATGTCGGGCGACGCCCACCACATCACCGCACCGGCCGAGGGCCATGACGGGGCGTTCCGCGCGATGAAGGCGGCGTTGCGCAACGGCGGCGTGAACACCGAGCAGATCCACTACATCAACGCACACGGCACCTCCACGCCGCTGGGCGACGACCTCGAACTCGAGGCGGTGGAACGGCTGTTCGGCAACGCCGCCAAGGGCTTGGCGATGTCCTCCACCAAGTCGGCCACCGGGCATCTGCTGGGTGCGGCCGGGGCGATCGAGGCGATCTTCTCGATCCTGGCGGTGCGCGACAACGTCGCCCCCCCGACTCTCAACCTCGACGAGCCAAGCCGCGCCAGTGTGTTGGACCGGGTGGCCCACACCGCGCAGCCGCGCCGCATCGACATGGCGCTGTCCAACAGCTTCGGCTTCGGCGGCACCAACGCCAGCATCATCTTCAAGAGGGCTGCCTGACCCTCTGGGTCGGGAGGCGCCGATGCGGCGCATCCTGTTGCGCGCCTTGCTGCTGGTCGTGCTGGCGGCCGGCGGCGGCGCCGGCATGGCGTGGCTGGCGCTTCAGGAACTGACGCGCGGCGGCCCGCTGGGCGAGGACCGCGCCGTGGTCGTGCCGCGTGGCAGCCCCGCCCGGCTCGCCGAGGTGTTGCGCGAGGCCGGGGTCATCCGCCAGCCAATGGCGCTTCGTGCTGCCGCCCTGGTGACCGGCAGCGAAGGTCCGCTGCGCGCCGGCGAGTTCATGTTCCCCGCCCACGCCAGCCTGCGTGAGGTGCTCACGGTGCTGCGCACGGCCCGGCCGGTGCAGCACCGCCTGACCATCCCCGAGGGCCTGACCGCCGCGGCGATCGCCGTGCTGCTGGACCAAACGGAGACGCTGACCGGCGAGGCCGTGGTGCCCGCCGAGGGCGCGGTGCTGCCCGAAACCTATCTGCACGAGCGCGGCACCCCCCGCGCGGCCATGCTCGAGCGCGCGGAACGGGCGATGGACCGCGAACTGGCCGAGACCTGGGCCGGTCGGGCCGACGGGCTGCCGCTGGACTCTCCCCAGAAAATGTTGACCCTGGCCAGCATAGTCGAACGCGAGACAGGGAAGCCCGAGGAACGCGCCCGGGTGGCACAGGTGTTCATCAACCGCCTCAACCGCGGCATGCGGCTGCAATCCGATCCGACGGTGGTCTATGCCGCCAGCGGCGGCTTTGGTGTGCTCGACCGCCCGCTCACGCGCGCCGACCTGGATCGGCCGCACCCCTACAATACCTATCGCATCACCGGCTTGCCGCCGGGCCCCATTGCCAGCCCCGGCGCCGCGTCACTGGCCGCCGTGGCCCATCCTGCCGGCGGCGACGACCTTTACTTCGTGGCCGATGGCACCGGCGGGCATGCCTTCGCCAAGACCCTGGAGGAGCACAACCGGAACGTGGCGCGATGGCGCGCGCTGCAGCGGTAGGACCGCAACAGCCAGCTCGCCGCACGCTATCGGCGCGACAGGGGTTGCCGTCGATGCCCTTGCTTCCCTAGGCTCCCCCCCATCACAGAGGAGACACGACCATGACAATCAATAGACGGCGGCTCGGCCAGGGCATTGCGGCGGCCGCGGGCGGGCTTGCGCTTCCCGGTCTTTTCACCCGCGACGCCGAGGCGCAGCGCAGCGCCGACACCCTGCGCATCGCGTTCACCGATGCGGTGCCGAACATCGACCCCTACTTCAACAGCCAGCGCACCGGCATCATCATCGCCCATCACGCCATGGACGGGCTGGTGCACCGCGACCCGCACACATTCAAGAACGTGCCGGCGCTGGCCACCGAGTGGAAATGGGTGGATGCCAAGACCCTCGACTTCACCCTGCGCCAGGGCGTGAAGTTCCACGACGGCACCGGCTTCAGCGCCGACGACGTGGTCTACACCATCAATACCGTGGTGCATCCCGACACGCGGCTGTCCACGCCGGCGAACTACTCGTGGATCGACCGGGCGGAGAAGACCGGCGATTTCAGCGTAAGGCTGCACATGAAGCGGCCGACGCCGGCGGCACTGGACTATCTCGCCATGGTCACGCCGATCTGGCCCAAGGCCTATCGCGAGAAGGTGGGCGCTGACGGGTATTCGCGGATGCCGATCGGCACCGGCCCGTATCGCTACACCAAGGTGGATGTCGCCACGGGCGTCGAGTACGAGCGGTTCGACGACTACTACGCCGGCGGCCCGAAGGGAAAACCTGCGATTCGGAAGATCGTCGCCCGGTACGTCTCCGAGCCCACCACCCAGCTCAACGAGTTGTTGGCGCAGCGGCTCGACTGGATCTGGAACGTCAACCCCGATCAGATCAACAATGTCAATCGCATGCCGTTCCTGACGGCGACCCGGCAGGAGTCGATGCGCATTGGCTTCCTGCAGATGGACGCGGCCGGGCGGTCGGGCAAGGACAACCCGATGACCAAGCAGAAGGTGCGCCAAGCGGTGTTCCACGCGCTGGACCGCGAGACCATCGCCAACAAGCTTGTGGGTGGCGGTTCGCGCGTGCCGGCCGTACCCTGCTACCCGAGCCAGTTCGGCTGCAACCAGGACGTGGCCGTGCGCTACGACTACAATCCCGCCAAGGCCAAGCAGCTGCTTGCCGAAGCCGGCTATCCCGATGGCTTCGACATCGAGTTCGTCAGCTATGTGCAGCCGCGCCAGTGGCCCGAGGCGGTGCAGAATTATCTGAACGCGGTCGGCATCCGCGCCAAGTTCAACTTCATGCAGGTGGCCGCGCAGATCCGGCGCTCGCTGGCTGGCGAACTGGCCCTGCAGCTGGGCTCCTGGGGTTCGTACTCGATCAACGACGTGGCTGCGATCCTGCCGAACTACTTCAATGGCGGGGCGAGCGACTACGCGCGCGACGAGGAGCTGACGAAGCTGATCGAGGCGGGCGGCTCAACCGCCGACGAGGACGAGCGCAAGAAGAACTACGACGCGGCGCTGCGGCGGATCACCGAACAGGCGTACATCGTTCCGATGCACACCTATGTCAGCACCTACGCCTTCAACAAGCAGCTCGAATTCCCGACCTTCGCGGACGAGCTGCCGCGCTTCTACCTGGCGAAGTGGAAGTAGGCACGGGGCGGAGAGGGTCGGCTTAGCCGACCCTCTCCATTACCGCCTGCTCGACAAGGTGGCATTCCACCAGGCCTGCGGCATCCGTCGTCGTCCGCGGCGGCTGGGTGGCGCATTGCGCCACCGCCACCGGGCAGCGCGGATGGAAGCGGCAGCCGGAGGGGATGTTGGCCGGGTCGGGCATCACGTCGCCCAGGCCCACATCCGGCACGCCCAGGCCGGGCTCCGGCGTCAGCACCGAGGCGAGCAGCGCCCGCGTGTAGGGATGGCGCGGTGCGGCGAAAAGCTGCTCGGACTCGGCACGCTCCACGATCCGGCCGAGATACATCACCGCCACCTCGGTCGCGATATGCTCCACCACGGCCAGATTGTGGCTGATGAACAGGTAGGTGAGGCCCAGGTCGTGCCGCAGTTCGGCCAGCAGGTTCAGGATCTGCGCCTGCACGCTGACATCCAACGCGCTGGTGGGCTCGTCGCACACCACGATGCGTGGCCGCAGCACCAGGGCGCGGGCAATGGCCACGCGCTGCCGCTGCCCGCCCGAAAGCTGCGCCGGGAAGCGCACGCCCTGGTCGCGTGACAGGCCCACGCGCTCCATCGCCTCGGCGACCCGCCGCTCTATCTCCTGCCTGCCGATGTCGCCCTGCGCGATCAGCGGCATTGAAATGATGTCCCGTACCCGCCGGCGCGGATTGAGCGACGCGAAGGGGTCCTGGAACACCGGCTGGATGAGCCGTGCCCGCGCGCGCCTGTCCATTCCGCCCAGCTGCTTGCCGTCCACCAGCACGTCGCCCGCGGTCGGCGTCAGCAGATTGAGGATGAGCCGCGCCAGCGTGGACTTGCCGCAGCCGCTCTCGCCCACCACGCCCAGCACGCTGCCGGCCGGCACGGAGAACGAGACATCGTCCACCGCCACCACCTGCTTGGGCGGCGAGAAAAGCCCCTGGCCGACGCGGAACTCGCGCCGCAGGCCACGAACCTCGATGGCTGCGGTCATCTCGCTCATGCTGCCGCCTTCCTGCCCCACCCGGGCGAAAGGGTGCACAGCACTTCATGGTCGCCGCCGGCGTGCTGTGTGGGCAGGTCGCCCTCGCAGGCCGCGTGCGCATGGTCGCAGCGGTCGCGGAACGCGCAGCCGACAAAGCCGGGCTGGATACGCGGCACCACACCGGGAATGCTGCCGAGCGGCTCGTCGCGCCGGACCTTGCCGGGCACCGGTACGCAGGTCAGCAGGCCGCGGGTATAGGGATGCTCGGGTGCCGCGAACAGTTCGGCTGTCGGCGCGCTCTCCACCACCACTCCGGCGTACATCACCGACACCCGGTCGGCGACGCGCGCCACCACGCCGAGATCATGGGTGATGAGCAGGATGCCCACGCCCAGATCCTTCTGCAGCCCGGCGAGCAGGCGCAGGATCTGTGCCTGCACCGTCACGTCCAGCGCGGTGGTGGGCTCGTCGGCAATCAACAGTTCCGGGTCGCACATCAGCGCCATGGCGATCATCACGCGTTGGCGCAGGCCGCCGGAAAGCTGGTGCGGAAACTGGCCGAGGCGCAGCCCCGGCGCGGTGATGCCCACGCGGGCCAACAGTTCCGCGGCCCGGTCCACCGCCTGGCTGCGCGGTGTGCCGCGGTGGCGACGCAGCACCTCGGTCATCTGCGAGCCGACGGTATAGGCCGGGTTCAGGCTGGTCATCGGCTCCTGGAAGATCATCGCCATGCGGTCGCCACGCAGGCGCTCCATCTGGCGCTCACTGTAGGTGCCGATCTCCTCGCCGGCGAAGCGCAGCGCCGAGGTTTCACGCACTGCGCCTTTCGGCAGCAGGCCCATGACCGATAGGGCGGAGATCGACTTGCCGCAGCCGCTCTCTCCGACCAGGCAATGCGTCTCGCCCTTGTTCACGGTTATCGCGGTGCCACGAACGGCCGCCGTGCTGCCGATCGTGACCCGCAGGTCATGCACTTCCAGCAACGCGCTCATCGCGTCAGGTCCGTTCCAAGCATGTCGCGCAGGGCATCGCCCAGCAGATTGACGCCGAGCACAAGCACGAACAGCGCGGCGCCGGGGATCATGATCACCCAGGGGCTGAAATACATGTACTCCTTCGCCTCCGAAATCATCAGCCCCCAGGAGGGAATCGGGGCGGGCACGCCCAAGCCCAGGAAGGAGAGTGCCGCCTCCAGCAGGATGGCCAGCGCCATCTCGAGCGTGGCCACGACAGCCAGGTGAGTCGCGATGTTCGGCAGCACCTCGCGCGACAATACCCACCAGCGTGACACCCCCGAGCACCAAGCCGCCGCCACGTAGTCGAGGTTGCGGATCTGGCTGGTGGTCGACCGCGCCACCACGGCGAAGCGGTCCCATAGCAGCAGGCCGAGCACCAGGATCACCAGGGTCAGGCTGGTGCCGCGCAACGCCGCCACGGCCAGCGCCACCAGCACCGCGGGAATCGACAGGCGGGTGGTGATGGCGAATACCACGGCATCGTCGATCTTGCCGCCGTAGAAGCCGCCGAGAATGCCGATGGTGATGCCGATCAGCCCGGAGGTGATCACGGTCAGCACGCCGATCAGCATCGAGATCCGCGCGCCGTAGATCAGCCGCGAGAAATAGTCGCGCCCGAGCTGGTCGGTGCCCAGGAGGTTGCGGGGATCGCTGCCTTCCATCCAGAAGGGTGGCACCAGGCGGCGGTCGAGGTCGATGGTGAACGGGTCGTGCGGCACGATGAGCGGCGCAATGACCGCCACGATCGCGCAGGTGCCGACGATGAACGCGCCAAGGAGAAAGCCCCAGTTGCCCAGGAGCTTGCGTGTGTTGGCGGACAGGGCGGTTGTGTCACTCATGCGCTGCGCAGCCTCGGGTCGAGCACGGCGTTCAGCAGATCCGCCAGGAGAGTGAGGCCGATGTAGAGCAGCGCCAGCACCAGCACCACGGCCTGCACTACGGGGAAATCGTTCTTGCTGATGCTCTCCCAGGCCAGGAAGCCGACGCCGTGCAGGGCGAACACCGTCTCGATCACCACCGAGCCGCCCAGCATGAAGCCAAGCTGAACCGCGGCGATCGACACCACCGGGATCGCCGCGTTGCGGAAACCGTGCTTCACCAGGACCGAGAGCCGCGTGAGGCCCTTGGCCCGCGCGGTGCGGATGTAGTCCGACGACAGCGCCTCGATCATGCCGCTGCGCGTCAGGCGCGTCAGCGACGGGATGGCGGAAAAGGCAAGGACGATGCCGGGCATCACGTAATGCTGCCATGAGCCGGTGCCGGACATCGGCAGCCAGCCCAGCTGCAGCCCGAAGAAGACCATCATGATCAGGCCGAGCCAAAACGACGGCATGGCCTGGCCGATGAGCGCGACCAGCGTGACGACCCGGTCAACCCACGTGCCCTCGCGCACCGCCGCCAGGATGCCGAGCGGCAGCCCAACCACCAGCGCGATGGCGAGCCCGACCAGGCCCAGCGTCATCGTCACCGGCATGCGCGCGGCGATCAGGTTGGATACGCGGTCGCGGAAAAAGAAGCTTTCGCCGAAATCACCCTGCACGGCGCGGCCGAGCCAGTCGAAATACTGGATCCAGAGGGGTCGGTTGAGGCCCAGTACGCGCCGGATCTTCTCGATGTCCTCCATCGAGGCGTCGGGCCCGGCGATGGAGATTGCCAGGTCGCCGGAGAGCCGCGTCAGAAGGAAGGTGATCGTCAGCACCGTCAAGGCGACGAGCACCGCGACTGCGAAGCGTCGGAGGAAAAACTTGAGCATGGGCGAGGCACCCTATGCGGCCCCACCGCCTGGGGCAAGGGCCGGCGACACAAAAACCACCACAGCAATAATGCAGCCGGCAGCGCCTCAGCCGCCGGGCCGCCACTCGTGCCATGGCGCGATGCGCGGATCGCGCTGCCGCTGCACGTAATAAGGAATGTACGGGCGGTAGGCCTCGAAGACCCGGCGCAACTCGCCCACCGGCTCGTCGTGCTGGTCCACGCGCAGGTCCACCCGGGCGAAGCGGTCCTGGTCGTAGACCAGCAGCGCGGCGGATACTTGGCCGCCCACTTGGCCGCCGGCGTCGCGGCCGTCCTCCAGCGCCTGCAGCAGCCTGTCCTCCAGCTTCTGGCCGGCCGTCGCCACGTAGCGCGCCCGCATCGCCTCCAGCGTCTGCACCCCCGGCAGCACGTTGCCCAGCACGATGAGGCCGTCGTGGATCTGGTGCCCGGCCCAGGCGGTGTTGGCGGCGCCGGTGCGGGCGGCGGCATCGCCGTCATCGTCGATGACGGCGAGCTGGCGGTGCTCGGCATGCGGGTCGTTGCGGGCCAGCATGTCTACAACCATGCCGGCCTTGTGGCCCTGCGCCAGCAGTCCCATGGCGTAGTGGCCCAGCCGCGCATCGGCCCGCGACATGATGGCGACGACGCCCAGCCTCGCCGCGGCGAACGGTACCCGCGCGCCCACCGCGAAGGAACGTGTGGCCGTGGCGATTCCCAGCATGCGCGTGGCCGGGCAGCGGGCGAGGATCGAGAAAGTCATGTCCCCGCTCCCTGCGTCAGGCGCGCAGGAACGGCTTGTCGCCGCGGACCGTCACCCGGTGCCCGTAGCGCCGCTGCGGGTAGTAGTCCCACATCGCCTGGTGCATCGTCGCCCGGTTGTCCCAGAAGGCGATGGAGTTCGGTTGCCACTTGAACCGGCAGTGGAACCGCGATTGCTCGGCATGATCGAACAACATGCCCAGCACGCTGTCGCTCTCCGCCTTCGAAAGCTGCGCGATCCGGCTGGTGAAGCCGCGGTTGACGAACAACGCGCGGCGGCCGGTTTCAGGATGGGTTCGCACCACCGGGTGCTCCAACTCCGGAAACCGCATCTCGTCGGTCTTCTCTCGATACTGGTGATTGGCCGACTTCAGGCTGGTATGCAGGGCGGTTAGCCCCTCCAGGAAGCGTTGCATCGCCGGCGACAGCGCCTCGAACGCCGCGTACATGTTGGCGAAGCTGGTGTCCCCGCCGCCATTCTCGGGCACCACATGGAGGTGCAGGATGGAGCCCATCGGCGGCTCCTCGTCGCACGAGACGTCGGAATGCCAGACCTCGCCAGCCACCCGCTTGGAGTTCGCGTCCGCCTTGATCACCAGGATCTCCGGATGCTCGGGGATCGCCTTCGGCGCGTTCGGATGGATGTGCAGCTTGCCGAACCGGGCGCCGAACGCCTTGTGCTGCTCCACCGTCATCGCCTGGTCGCGGAAGAAAATCACCAGGTTGTCCAGCAACGCCTGATGGATCTCGTCGTACTGCTGGTTGCCAACCTGTCCGCCGAGATCCACGCCGAAAATCTCCGCGCCGATCGTGGGCGTCAGCTTGCGCACCTCGATTGTCCGATAGGTCATGTCCGGCGCCCTCCCGCGTCCCGTTTCGGGCCAGACTAGAGCAACTCGCTATCGGCTGGCCACATCTGGCTGCGGCGGACCTGGATGGCGTGACTGGGATGCAAAGCAGGGCGCAGGCGAAGGGGGCGCGTTCATTTTTGAAAAAAAAGAACCAAAAAACTTTCGCCAATTCCTCGCTGTCGGTGTAATCAAGAAAAACAGGCAAAAGTCTTTTTGCTTTTTTTTCTTCAGAAAAAGAAGACTCTTCCCCGCACTTCAGCCACGAAGCACTGTCGGCGGCGACACCGCATAGCGCGCCATCACGTCCATGTCCGGGTCGTGCCCCAAGCCGGGCCCCTGCGGCACTGCCATCCGTCCGTCCTTGGCCACCACCGCCTCATGATAGGGACTGGCGTCGAGGTCCATGAACAGACGTTCGAAGGGCTGCGCCGGGGCGAGGCGCGCATGAAGGTGCAGCGAGGCGAGGAAGCCCGGGCCGAAATAGGCGCAATGCGGGATGAGCCGCACGCCGCGCGCCTCCGCCAACCCGGCGATCGCCAGCATGCCGGTCACGCCGCCGATCTTGGCCACCGAGGGTTGCGCGACGTCAAGCGCGCCGGCGTCGAAGGCGGCGCGGAAATCCATCAGTCCCTGGGCATTCTCGCCGGCGGCGATGGGGATGCCGCCTTCGCGACGCACGCGTGCGAGGCCCTGGAAATCCTCGGGCGGCCACACCGGTTCCTCCAGCCAGGTCAGGTCCAGCGGGCGCAGGCGGCGGGCCATCTCCAGCGCCTCGTCAACCGTCCACGGACAGTTGGTGTCCAGCATGATGCGCGGCTCCGCCCCCGCCGCGGCCCGCGCCGCGGCCACCGGTTCATGGGCGATCTCGTGCAGCTTCAGGTGCCGATAGCCCTGCCCAACCGCCCGCTCAACGGCGACTGCGATGTTGGCCGTATCGCCGTAGCGCAGCAGGCTGGCATAGGCCATGTGCGACTCCACGGGCGTCGCCCCCAGCATCCGCCACAGCGGCAGCCCCGCCTGCTTGCCGGCGATGTCCCACAGCGCCACGTCCAGCGCCGACAGCGCGTGCACGTGCGGGCCGTTGCGCCCGAACACGTGCAGCATCTGGCCCATGCGGCGGTACAGCCCCGCGATGTCGCGCGCATCCTGGCCCAGCAGGGCTGGCCCCAGATGCGTGTCGATCACCGCGCGCGTCGCCGGGCAGCTTGCATGCCCGAACCCCTCGCCCCAGCCTTCCAGGCCCTGGTCGGTCACCACGCGCAGATACAACGTGTTCATGCTGGGCCAGCCGGACCCGGCGAAGCGCACCACGGGCGAACCGATATTGAAGGGCACCGCGATATGATGCGTCTCGACCGCCACGATCTTCATGGCTGCGTTCCTCCCCTGGCCGTGGCGCGGAGTATGGTCAACATGGCCATACCCCGCAAACGCCACCGCCCCACCGGAACGGACGGCCGCGCAGAAGCTTTGCTGACAGGATGAACGGCACAGTTCCCACCACTGGCGACGACGACCTTTCCAACCCCGCCGCCGCCGGGGCGGGCGGTCCTGCGGCGGGGGCTACGCCCGCGCATTCCTTCCCCAAGGCCGCACCGGCCCCGCTCCGCGACCGCGCTGGCGTCGCCGGGCAACGCGGCCGCGCCCTGTTGATCGTCAACCGCCATTCCCGGCGCGGTGCCGATGCGGCCGATGCCGCGCGCGCGGCGCTGGAAGGCGCGGGGCTGACCGTGGCCCGCTACGATGCCCTGGAGGGCAAGACGTGCACGTCGGCCGTCATCGAGGGCGCCGCACAGGGCGGCATCGACCTCGTGGTGCTGGGTGGTGGCGACGGCACGCTCAACGCCGGCCTGCCCGGCGTGCTGGAGGTCGGGCTGCCGCTAGGCATCCTGCCGCTGGGCACGGCCAATGATTTCGCGCGCAGCCTCGGCATCCCCTCGGACCTGGACGAGGCGGCCCGCGTCATTGCCGACATGCCGCCGCGCCCCGTCGATGTCGGTGAGGTGAACGGCCACCACTACCTCAACGTCGCCAGCATCGGCTTCAGCACTTCGCTCGCCCGCGACCTGAAGCACGAAAGCAAGCGCCGCTGGGGCGTGCTCGGCTACGGCATTTCCGCCCTGCGCCTGCTGTGGCGCGTGCGTCCCTTCACCGCGCTGCTGAAGCATGACGGGCGGACCGAGCGGGTGAGGACGGTGCAGGTGTCGGTTGGAAACGGCAAATACCACGGCGCCGGCATCGCCGTATCGGCCGATGCCAGGCCGGACAGCGGCGTGCTCGACGTCTATAGCCTGGAGGTCGAGCACTGGTGGGAACTAGTGGCGATGATCCCGTGGCTGCGCAGCGGCACCCAGGGCCAGTGGACCAAGGTCCGCACCTTCCGCACCACGGAACTGGAGGTGCACACGCGCCAGCCGCGGCGCGTCAACGCCGACGGCGAACTGACCGCCACCACGCCCGCCCTGTTCCGCGTGCACCGATCGGCCCTGCGCGTCTTTGCTCCGCCGGATGCCGATGCAGGCTGACGACGCTGCTCATGCCGCCATCAGCGCCGCGCCGCACCGCCGGCTCACGACATGAACCGGCGTGCCCGGCGGAACCGCCAGGCGCACCCGAAATCCGGCGGCCGGGAGGCCTGCACGGTCCAGGTCGACCCGCCACTCGTTGGCCGGAAAACCGAATGCCAGCCCGTGGGCCCGGACGCATAATTCCGCCGCTTCCGGCCCTTCGGTCGCCCAGCCCTCGACGATGATGCCGTCACCGTCCGGCAGGACGCGTTCGACCAGTCCAAGCAGCGGGCCCCGCACCGGGTCAGGCTCCGCGAGGCCCAGCCTGGCGCGCAGACGCCGCAGGGCGTCGCCCTGCTCCAACCGTGGCAGCGGGTCCCGCACATGGGGGAACTCCGGGGGGTGCGCGGGACGGCCGATGGGGCAGAACGTCTCGGCGCCGAGGCCCTCGGCAAGCACCACCTGGTGGGTTTCCGTCGCGATATGGTGGTAGCGGCGCGCCACTGCGGCCTCGCGCACCACCCGTCGTCCGTCCACCAAGCAGATCGCGGGCACCATGACTCCCTCCAGCCAGAGGGCATGCAGCGGGCTGACAACCAGGTCGCGCGACGGCTGGCCGCTACCGAAGGCGCCGGCGCGGACACGAACGGCACGGTGCGCCGGATCG
Source organism: uncultured Alphaproteobacteria bacterium (assembly GCA_963779875.1). Lineage (GTDB taxonomy): Bacteria > Pseudomonadota > Alphaproteobacteria > Acetobacterales > Acetobacteraceae > CAMDGX01. The sequence continues at coordinate 589,062 of CAWAAI010000002.1, forward strand.
GCGGCCAACGCGTCCCACGCCCCCGTCCAGGTCAGCCGGCGAGCCGCGCCGTCGGCCGTCAACACCGGATCGCCGGCGCGCAGCGTCTCAACGGGGCGGGTGCCGAACGGGGTCGCCACCAGCGTGCCGGTCGCGAAACAATTCACCGTGCCGTCGTCGTCGACGATCGTGGCACTGGCTGTCGCGGTGCCTATCTCAAGCCCTGAATAAGGTGCGCTCAGTGCGACCGTGAAGCCCTCGTCCGGCTCCGCATCGGTGTCGGTCGCCACGTCCACGGTGATTGTCCGGATCGCCTCGCCCGCGACGAAGTTGACCATGCCGCCGGGCAGCGCGCCGCCGTCGAAGTCGGCGGCATCGGCAGGCGCGGCACCCGCCCCCACGACAGTCCACCGCGCGCTGTCGGCCCGCGAGAGGTCGCCCGTGCGCGTCACGGCGAAGCTGAACGACACGCGCCCGCCGTTGCCCTCCATTGCCGACACGGGCGTGTCGGCCAGCGAGATCGTGGCAGTTGCGGCCGGTGCGGAGAATATGAAGTCGGCGGCCGACAGCGCCAACACGTCACCGCCGTTGAGGAACGCGCGAATCACGCCAGCCCCGTCGGCGATGGCTCCTCCGGATGAATCTCCATAGACCCGGATGCCGTAGAAATCCGCCGCCCCGAAGCTGGCGACATCGATCAGGTCGTGGCCAGGGGTGAACGAGATGATGATCGAGGCGAGTCCTTCGCCGACGACGAATGTGTCGGCACCGTCGCCGCCCACCAGTATGTTCTCGCCACCGCCGCCCGCCAGGACCTTGGTCGCGGTGCCGTTGCCGGCGAAGATCACATCATTGCCGCTGCCGCCGATCATCCGGCTGGCGCCGGAACCGCCGATCATCATGGTGTTGCCGCTGCCCGCGATCATGAGGTTACTGCCGGCACCGCCCAGCAGGATGTCGTCGCCGGGGCCGCCGATCAGCGTTGCGTTGCCCGCACCCGCGGCGATCAGGTTGTTTCCCCCCACCGCTGTGAGCACGTTGTCCCTGCCGTCCCCAGCCATCCAGCTTCCCAACGGGCTGCCGAACAGGTCCTTGGTCTCGCCATACGCCACCAGCATGCTGCGCGCGGCCGTTCCGCCGGTGCGGAGCAGGTCCGAATGCAGCGTGAAGCTGCGATCCAGCAGCGCCTCGTCCAGCACGGGCATTGCCGCCGACGGGATGCCAGCGGCGTTGTCGGTGCCGTTGTGCCCGACGGCATTCCATCCCTCGATCGTTCTGCCGCTCTCCCCGCCCCAGATCCATAGGGTCCCCCGGCCGGACTGGACGAGGAAGTTGCCGGTGATTGCATTGGATGGGTCTGCCGAAACCGGCGCCGCCACCTGTACGGCCGCGCCATAGCGGCTGGCGGCTGCCACGGTGTTGTCCGCGACCCTGTTGCCGGTCGTCAGCCCCGGCGCCAGGTCGGAATCGCCGAGAAAGATCTCCGCCCGCGCGGCGACATGCGTGCCGCCGCTGTCCAGCATGTTGCCTTCGACGGTGTTGCCCTCGATCACGTTGTCCCTGGACGAGAGAATGCTGATGCCGGCCCCGTCGTTGCCGAACACATGGTTGCCGGTCACCGTCTGGCCGCTGGACCAGTGATCCAACATGATTCCGTTGCCGTCCGGCGAACTGCCGTCCCGCTGCCAGGCGACAGCGTTGTTGCTGATGGTGTTGTTTCGGCCCGCCAGATCGTCGGCGGAAGTGGCATAGACATGGATGGCGCTCAAGCCGGGCAGTCCCGACAGGCCGTTGTTCACCACCGTGTTGTCATCGACCACGACGAAGCTGCCGTGCAGCAGGATACCCTGCTGGCCGTTGCGGTAGATCGTGTTTCCGGTGACCCGCAGTTCCCGCCCCGCCTCGGCAATCGCCTCATCGAACCAGATGCCGGCGTAGTCGTTCTCGTAGATGCGGCTGTCGGCGATCGTATTCGACAGCATGCCCCGGCCCGTCACCACTACCCCGGCCATTCCGCCATGGATGTCGCTGTTCCGCAGGGTGCAGTCGGTCGTGCCGTTGACGAACAGCACGCCGGCGCCGTTGCCTCCCGTGATATCGAGGTCATCGATCACCACGTTGGCAGCGCCGCTCAACGCCACCGTGCCCTCCACCGTCGCCCGCCCGGTGCCGTAGGATCCGATGAAGATCGGCTGGTCGGCGCTCGCGTGCACCGTGACGGCGAAGCCGCCACTCACCGTGCCGCCGCGCTGCAGCACGGCATCGCCAGCCTGCAACGTGAACGAGGACCATGAATTGAACGGCGCGTCGATCGAGCCGTCCCCGCCCGCCGCGGCGGTGGGGTCGATGTGGATCACCCGCAGGGCCTGGGCAATCAACTCCGCCACGCTGGACGGCGCGGCGACCCTCATGGACCTGACACCCGACCCGTGAATGCAGCGCGAATGGGCAACCGGCTACGCAACGAAGCGCTGATCATGCCGGCGGATTTTCCGAGAATGGCCCATCCGGATCGCTGCCTCACAGTGGTGCCCATGCCAACCCGCCGTCAGGGGCGCATAGGCCAGCATGCAGCGGCAATCGTTACAGCGATGTGTCAACTTACGGAAACGCGGGCGCGTGGCCACGATGGTATCGGGAGCTACATGCTGCCCCTGAACCTCTCGGACGAACAGACGACGATGCGACTTCTGTAGGCAAATCGGAGGATCGCGCCAAACTGGTGTCGAATGGTTCTGGAGCGCCGATCCTTCGTTGCCATTTCCAGAACGCGGCCATGCAGCCGCGTTGTTCCCAGGAGGAAAGACGCAATCGCGCCACCCGAGGCTCATTGGCGGCCGGGGCGTGAGGAATGCTGTGCCGCGTCCGTCGCGGCGGTGACACGAGTCAAAAAACAAGAATCGCCGCGCGCCTCGCCTGCCGCACGCTGTCTTCGCCATTTGGCGAACTCATCCGCGTCATTACCCGCGAGGCTTATCCCTCGGAGGCGCCAGTAGGTTCGACAGCCGCGGGCCTCGCCAGCCAGATAGGCGTGCTTAACGGTAGCCGGGGCAAAACCCCGGGCGCCCAAGTTCGACACGCGCAACGTCGGTTGAAACAAATGGTGGATTTCTGCGCCCGTTGCGTGGTCCGCCTCTGCATCGGATGTGGGTTTTGGAAAATCTGCCCGGGATTTTGCCCCGGCTACTGCTTAGCGCCGATTGGTCCGGCGCAGTGCCCCTGGCGCGCGCGATGAGAGCTTGACGACGGCGGTGGCAACCGCCCGTGGGGCAGCAATGGTGGCGGTGTAGGACGCCCGGGGTGCACGACAACCGCGCAAAGTGCCGCCCGAGCAGAGGAGGCGCCCAAGAATGCCGCGTCCGTTCATCATGAAGACTATTAAATGTGCAATATGATGCAAAAATAGTCATGAACTTTTCATAAATGCCTTAATTAAGGACGATTTGGAAGATGACGGCGCCCAATTTCATGGCACGCATGTTGCTTTGCCTCATTTACGACCGCAACGGAGGCAGGGCTGATGGGGATGGGGTGCTGGTGTGTTTCCGCGTGGTCGCGCCGAATTGGTGGCTGCGGCGGAGGATGGCAGCCGCAGGGGCAGCGCGGGCTGGGGCGGTGCTGAAGGTGGCGATGTTCGCGGGCGATGCGGCGGAGACGAACCTGGTGAACGCCCGAATTGCGTCGCTGAGCAAGACATTCCGGGGCGCCGGCACTGTGGAGTTTTCTCCCTCCCCCGCGACACCGAAGCATTCGCCGCGGCGGCTTCCCGGCGAGAGGACTTTGCGGCGTTCGGCCCGGTCAAGCGGTCCGCGCTGTCGGTGCAACTGCATGAGGCGGGGAAGGAGCATGCGGCGTTGATCGGCGCGGTCCACGACATCAACCCGCGCGGCGCTCCGCCGAAGCGTCAGCGCTTCGCCCAGGCACAGAACTGGTTCCAGGACATGACCCCCATCAAGGTGATCTCATAATGACAGAATTCTTCCGCTCCCTGATCATGGCGGCGGCGTTCACCGTGCCATTGGCGGTGCCCTCCGTCAGCCAGGCGCAAGGCACGCTGACCGTGGCGATGACCGCCGGCGACCTGCCGATTGCGACAGGCACCGCCGACCAGGGCTTCGAAGGGATGCGCTTCGTCGCCTACAACCTCTACGACGCGCTGGTGAACTGGGATCTTTCGAAGTCCGACGTGGCGGCCGACGTCACCCCGGGGCTCGCCACCTCCTGGGCAATCGATCCCGCCAACCCGAAGCGCTGGATCTTCAAGTTGCGCCAGGGCGTGAAATGGCACGATGGCTGCCCATTCACCGCGGATGACGTGGTGTGGAACTTCCAGCGCCTGACCGACAACAAGTCGCCGCAGTTCGACACCTTCCAGTTCGCGCTGACCCGCGCGTACCTCACCAACTTCGACGGTATCGAAAAAATCGATGACTCCACGGTGGCGATAACCACCAAGCAGGTCAGCAGCCTGTTCTACTACAACCTCAGCCTCGTCGTGATGGCCAGCCGCTGTCGCGCCGAAGCGTTGAAATACGACTACAAGGCATTGATGACCCAGCCGTCCGGCACAGGGCCGTTCCGCTTCGTGCGTTCCGTGCCGCGCGAGCGCATGGAGATGGTGCCGAACAAGGAATACTGGGACGAGAAGCGCCGCGCCAAGTTCGAGAAGCTGGTGCTGATCCCGATGCCGGAGGCCGCCACCCGCACCGCGGCGCTGCTGTCCGGCCAGGTGAACTTTGTCGAGGCGCCCTCGCCCGACACCATTCCGCGCCTGCGCTCGGCGGGGATGAACATCGTTACCAACTCCTATCCCCACAACTGGAGCTATCAGCTCAACTTCGTGAACGGCCCGTTCAAGGACGTGCGGGTTCGCCGTGCGGCCAACTATGCCATCAACCGGCCGGACATGAAGGAGCTGCTGGGCGGGCTGATGGAGGAGGGCTACGCCACCGTGCCGCGGTCCACCTCCTATTACGGCAAGCCGATCGAGTACAAGTTCGATCCGAAAAAGGCCACTGCCCTGCTGAAGGAGGCTGGCTGCTATCCCTGCGCCATCACGCTGGCCATCTCCACCTCCGGCTCGGGCCAGATGCAGCCGCTGCCGATGAACGAGCTGGTGAAATCCAATCTTGAGGAAGCGGGCTTCAAGGTGAACTTCGAGGTGATGGACTGGAACGCGCTGCTCGACGTGGGCCGTGGCGGGGTGGACAAGTATCCCAACATCCACGGCATCAACATCAGCCGCGCCGCGCAGGACCCGTGGTACGGGCTGATCCGCCACGTAACCAAGACCCAGTGGGCGCCGGCCGGAGCCAACTGGGGCCACTACTACGACGCGTCGATGGAGAGCCTGATCGACAAGATCGGTGCCGAGTTCGACGCCACCAACCGCTTGGCGATGCTGAAGCAGCTCAATGAGCGGATGAACGAAGAGGCCGTGCTGCTGTGGGTGGCGCACGACGTGAATCCGCGCGCCCTGTCGCCGAAGGTGAAGGGCTTCGTGCAGGCGCAGAGCTGGTTCCAGGATCTGACGCCGATCACCATCACGCCCTAGGCGCGTGCCCAGCGGGGCGGCGCTCCGGCGCGGCCCCGCTCCCCCGCTTTCCGGAGCCTGCCCATGCTCGCCTACATCCTGCGCCGCATCCTCTATGTCATTCCCATCGCGTTCGGGGTGAGCGTGGTGTGCTTCTCGCTGGTTCACCTCGCACCCGGCGATCCGCTGCAGACGATCCTGCCGGCCGATGCCGACGCCGAAACCATCGAGATCGTCAAGAAGGCCTATGGCTTCGACAAACCTGTGCCGGTGCAGTTCGGCCTGTGGCTGGCGCGCGTGGTGCAGGGCGATTTCGGCATCTCCATCTCCTCGCGCCGGCCTGTGATCGACGAGGTGGTGGGTTCGCTGTCCAACACCCTGGTGCTCACGGCCTTTGCAATACCGATTTCATTCTTCGTCGGCTTCACGATGGGTGCGGTGGCCGGATGCTATCCTGGCCGCACCGTCGACCGCCTTGTTACCGGTGTCGCGGTAATGGGCGTGAGCCTGCCGAACTATTGGCTGGGCATTGTGCTGGTGATCGTTTTCGCGGTGGAGTTCATGGTGCTGCCGGCAACCGGCATGGGCCCTTCGGGCTCGGATGCGTTCAGCGTGCTGCGGCTCGACGATCTGCGCTACCTCGTCCTGCCCGTGCTGACCCTGGCGATGGTTCCGATCGGCATCCTGTCGCGCACCACCCGCGCCGCCGTGGCCGAGATTCGCGGCCAGGATTTCGTGGTCACGTTGCGCGCCAAGGGCCTGTCCGAATTCGCCGTGATCCGCCACGTGGTCAAGAACGCCATGCCCGGCGTGCTGGCGGTGATGGGGCTGCAGTTCGGCTACCTGATGGGCGGCTCGATCCTGATCGAGACCGTCTTCACCTGGCCGGGCAGCGGCTACCTGCTGTCGAAGTCGATCATCAACCGCGACATTCCCGTGCTGCAGGGCTCGATACTGCTGCTGGCGATGGTGTTCGTGGCGACGAACCTGCTGGTCGACCTGCTGCAGTCGGCCATCGACCCGCGCATCCGCCGCGCCTGAAGGGGATCGCGCAATGTCTCAAGCCACCACCACGGCCGCACCGGACACCTCCAACTGGGACGCCGAGGCGCTGCCCGCCACCCGGGTGCGCAGCTATTGGCAATCCGTCGGCTTCCGCCTGCGCCACGATCCGGTGACGATGATGTTCGGCGCCATCGCGCTGGCGATCATCCTGGCTGCCATCTTCGCTCCCTGGGTGGCGCCGATGGATCCCTACAAGGAAAACGTCATCGGCCGGCTCAAGCCGTTCGGCTGGCGCGGTCACCTGCTGGGAACCGACGAGCTGGGCCGCGATCTGCTCTCGCGCCTGATCCATGGCGGGCGGATCTCGCTGTTGATGGGCATCGTGCCGGTGGTGATTGCCACCATCGTCGGCGGCACGCTCGGCGTTGTCGCGGGCTTCGGCGGGCGGGCGACGAACACGGCGATCATGCGCACGATGGACGTGTTCTACGCCTTCCCCTCGGTGCTGCTGGCGGTGGCCATCAGCGGCGCGATGGGCGGCGGCATCGCCAATGGCATGATCGCGCTGTCGCTAGTGTTCACCCCCGCGCTGTGCCGCGTGGCCGAGACGGCGACCGCGCAGGTGCGCAACCTCGACTTCATCGAGGCCGCGCGCGCCTCGGGGGCGGGAACCCTGACCATCATCCGGCATCACGTGCTGGGCAACGTGCTTGGCCCGGTCTTCATCTATTCGTCGAGCCTGGTGAGCGTGTCGATCCTGCTCGCCTCCGGCCTGTCGTTCCTCGGCTTGGGCGTGAAGCCGCCGGAGCCGGATTGGGGGCTGATGCTCAGCACATTGCGCCAGTCGATCTACGTCAATCCGCTGGTCTGCGCCGTGCCGGGCATCGCGATCTTTGTTACTTCGATCTGCTTCAACCTGGTCAGCGACGGCATTCGCGCGGCGATGGACGTGAGGATGTGATGGACCACCCGATCCCTGATCCAGGAAATCCCGACACCGACTTCCGCGATCGCGGCGGCGCCGCCCAACCTCTGCTGATCGCGCGCGACCTGCGCAAGCACTTCCGCGTCAAGGCCGGCGCGCCCGGCCTGCTGGGCAGCCGCGAGGCCGCGGTGCGGGCGGTGGACGGCGTCTCCTTCACCCTGTTCAAGGGCGAGACGCTCGGCATCGTCGGAGAGTCCGGCTGCGGCAAGTCTACCCTCGCGCGGCTGCTGCTGCACCTAATCGCCCCTGACGATGGCGAACTGATCTTCGACGGCGACACGGTCGGCGCGCCGGACGGCATTACCGTCCAGGCCTTGCGCCGCCAGGTGCAGATGGTGTTCCAGGACAGCTATTCCTCGCTCAACCCGCGCATGCCCATCCAGGATTCGGTGGCCTTCGGCCCCTATGTCCAGGGCCGCAGCCAAACCGAGGCGCGAGGCGTCGCCCGCGACATCCTGCTCAAGGTCGGGCTGAACCCCGCCCTGTTCGGGCCGCGTTACCCTCACGAACTTTCGGGCGGCCAGAAGCAGCGGGTGAACATCGCCCGCGCGCTGGCGATCAACCCGCGCATGGTCATCCTGGACGAAGCTGTCTCGGCGCTGGACAAGTCGATCGAGGCACAGGTGCTGAACCTGCTGCGCCAGCTCAAGCGCAGCTTCAACCTGACGTACGTCTTCATCAGCCACGACCTCAACGTGGTTCAGTACATCAGCGATCGTGTGCTGGTGATGTATCTCGGGCACGTCGCGGAAATGGGGCCGGTGGACGAGATCTTCGAACGACCGCTGCATCCCTACACCGCCGCATTGCTTGGCTCCCGCCCCTCGATGGACCCGGCCCGCCGCATCGAGGAACCGCCGCTGATCGGCGATCCGCCGAGCCCGATCGACCCGCCCTCCGGCTGCCGCTTCCGCACACGTTGCCCGCACGCCGAAGCGGTGTGTGCCGAGCAGGTGCCGGCGCTGGGCGACTGGCTCGACCGCGACTCGCATGTGGCCGCGTGCCACATCCACACCCCCGGCTCGGGCCATTCCCGCGCCGGCGCCGCGGGGCGGGCGTGATGGACGGATCAATAGCGGCCGCGGCTCCACTGGTGCAGGTCGACGATCTCACCGTGCGTTTCGTCACGCGCGAGGCGACGGTGCACGCGGTCAACGGTGTCAGCTTCGCGGTCAGGGCCGGCGAGGTGCTGTGCATCCTCGGCGAGTCCGGTTCGGGGAAGAGCGTCACGTTGCGCGCGCTGATGCGCCTGCTGCCGCCGGGTCGGGCGCAGATCACCGGCGGGCTGCGCGTGGACGGACAGGACGTGCTGGCGATGAAGGGGCGGACACTGACCGACTATCGCGGCGGTCTGGCCTCGATGATCTTCCAGGAGCCGATGACCGCGCTCGACCCCGTCTACACGATCAGCCAGCAGATCATCGAGACGATCCGCCGCCACAAGGGCGGCAGCAAGGCCGATGCGCGGGCGCGGGCGCTGGAACTGTTCGAACTGGTGAAGATACCCTCGCCGGAACGCCGCCTGGATGCCTATCCGCACGAACTTTCCGGCGGCCTGCGCCAGCGCGTTATGATCGCGATGGCGCTGTCCTGCGGGCCGCGCCTGCTGCTGGCTGACGAGCCAACCACGGCGCTGGACGCCACGGTGCAGATCCAGGTGCTGATCCTGCTGCGCCGGCTGCAGCGGGAAATGGGCATGGCAACGATCTTCGTCACCCACGACCTCGGTGTGGCCGCCGAGATCGCCGACCGGGTGGCGGTGATGTACGCCGGCCGCATCGTGGAGGAAGGCCCGGTGGCCGAGGTGCTGGCCGATCCCCGCCACCCCTACACCCAGGGCCTGCTCGCCTCCACCGTCCACGGCCAGGGCCGCGACCAGGACATCATGGCAATTCCCGGTAGCCCGCCCGACCTTCGCCGCCTGCCGAGCGGCTGCGCTTTCGGTCCGCGCTGCGCCCAGGCAATGGAATTCTGTCGGACCACGGTACCCGAGCCGCGTTTCCCGGCGGCAGGGCGCATGGCGCGATGCCTGCGGGCGGAGTCGCTGGTCGGCATGCATCCGACCGCTACCTGACGACCTGTCCAAAATTCGCCCGCACCGGCGACGCGGCCATTGCGCCGTCGGTCCGGCGCGCGCTTCGCGATGGCCTGCAAACCAGTCGGCCGACAGCGGCCGGGGTTGGCCTTCCGGCCCCGCCTCTCCCGGCGGGCGCGCGGCTGTCGGCTCTTGCCGACTTGTTGTATTGGCGTGTCGGCGCCCTCGATTGAGTCGAGCGCGCGATCGGGATGGATCGCGTATGGTCCGTCCGTGGGTTCAATCAACAATGCCGGGGGTGCGAGGATGCGACCGAACAAGATCAAGCAGATGTGGCGCGACGGAAAATACGTGACGCTAGGCTGGCTGTCCGTGTCTCATGGGTTCACGGCCGAGGTCATGGCGCGACAAGGCTTCGATGCCTTATGCGTGGATCTGCAGCACGGCACCTCGGAAATGAAGGACGTCGCGCCCTTGCTCCAGGCGATTTCCCAGACCGACACGGTCCCGGTCGTGCGGGTCGCATGGAACGAGCCGGCGGCCATCATGAAGGCGCTGGACCTTGGCGCCTATGGCATCATCGTGCCCCTGGTCAACACCGCCGCGGAAGCGGCGATGGCGGTGGCCGCGTGCCGTTATCCGCCCGTTGGCATGCGCTCGTCCGGCCCAGTCCGCGCCGTACAATATGGCGGCGCCGACTACGTCGCCCACGCGAACGACGAGATTGTCGTGATGGCCATGATCGAGACGAAGGAGGGGCTCGCCAATCTCGAGGCGATCTGCGCTACGCCCGGCCTCGACGCCGTCTATATCGGGCCGGCCGACCTGTCGTTCGCGCTGGGACTGGAGCCGCGCGGCGATAATCCCGACCCGCTGCATCTGGCCACGTGCGACAAGATCCTGGAAACAGCGCATCGGCACGGCATAAGATGCGTGATGCACTGTGCCGGCGCGGCGTTCGCGGCCGGCGCGGTCAAGCGTGGATTCGACATGGTGATGCTGACGTCCGATCTGTCATGCATGGTCGCAGGCGCCCGGGCCGAACTCAACGAACTCAAGTCCCAGACTTCCTGAAGTTGGTATCTGGCTGAAGCTGGCTCCTGGCATCTGTTCGTGTCTTGCGATCTATCGCGCTTCCGATCGCAGGACACGGGCCGATGGAGAGCTTCTTCTCATTGCTGAGCTTTGAACGTGTCGGCCGCAAGGCGTGCCGCACCCGCGACCAAGCCAAGGCTGGCGAATTCGATGGTATCGAACGCTTTCGCAATGCGCGGCGCCGCAACTCTGCCATCGGCTACCTGGGCTAAATGCTGATCGAGCAGCCGACCCGAACAGTCCATGCTGAACTGCCACCGAACCGGCAGCAGGCCAGGATTCAGAAATTGGGCAAGACCACCTCGTCCCCTGTCCTGATGTGATCCAGGTGGCGCGCGGGGCTGCATGTGCGCCGCCCGCGACGATGCGTTCGACGAACGGGAAGCTACGGTCATCCGCTGCTGTCGCGGGCTCGCGACCCGATCGTTGGCAAGTAGCAGACATCGGCAGCGTGGTGCCAGCCGCATCGGGTTGACGCAGGTCAAGGCAATCGCCGGGCGTTCCGCTCACCCTCCTGCCGCAAACAGGGCAATGGACGGGGCGGGTCATGCAGTCAGGTGCCTATCCGGTGTTCCGAAAATCGGCCCCGGCCGGCGTTGCGCCAAACCTCGCCGACTACGCTGCCGCCCGCGCGGGCTTCTCATGGGAAGCCGCCCGCGCTCGGCTGGAGGGGTTGCCTGGCGGCGGCCTCAACATCGCGCACGAGGCAGTGGACCGCCATGCCGGCGCGGGTGGTGTCGCGCTTCGCTGGATCGGCCGCGATGGCTCTCCTCGGGATATTTCCTATGCCGACCTGGCGCGCGAGACCAGCCGTTTTGCCCATGCGCTGCGGCGCCTGGGCGTGGCGGAGGGCGACACCGTGTTCCTTCTGCTCGGGCGGGTGCCTGAGCTTTATATCGCCATGCTCGGCGCGCTGAAGGCCAAGGCAGTGGTCTGCCCGCTTTTCTCCGCCTTTGGCCCGGAACCCATCGCCATGCGGCTGGAACTCGGCCACGGCCGCGTGCTGGTCACGAGCGAGGCGCTGTATCGGCGGAAGGTGGAGGCGTTGCGCCCGCGCCTGCCGGAACTGCGCCACGTGCTGCTGGTGGACGCCGCTGCCTCGCCACCTGGCACCCTGGCATGGGATGAGGCGCTTGCCGGCCTGCCGGACCACTTCGTCATTCCGCCCACCTCGCCGGAGGACCCCGCGCTGCTGCATTTCACCAGCGGCACCACCGGCAAGCCAAAGGGCGCAGTGCACGTGCACCAGGCCGTGGTCACGCACCATGTCACCGGCCTCTACGCGCTCGACCTGCATCCTGGCGACGTCTTCTGGTGCACCGCGGACCCGGGCTGGGTCACCGGCACCAGCTATGGCGTGATCGCCCCGCTCACGCATGGCGTGACGAACGTGGTTGCCGAGGCTGAGTTCGACGCGCCCACTTGGTACGGAATCCTCGAATCCGAGCGGATCACGGTGTGGTACACCGCGCCCACGGCCATTCGCATGATGATGAAGCTGGGCAGCGAGCCGGTGCGGGCGCACGATCTTGCCGCCCTGCGCTTCATGGCCAGCGTGGGTGAGCCGCTGAATCCCGAGGCGGTGCAGTGGAGCATCGAGGCCTTCGGCATGCCGTTCCACGACAACTGGTGGCAGACCGAGACCGGCGGCATCATGATCGCCAACTACGCCGGTGTGGACGTGAAGCCCGGCTCGATGGGCCTGCCGCTGCCCGGCATCGACGCCGGCATCCTGAAGCGCGATGCCGACGGCAGCCTGCGCGAGGTGACCGATCCGGATGAGGAGGGCGAACTGGCGCTGCGCGCCGGCTGGCCCTCGATGATGCGGGCCTATCTGGGCGAGGAGGCGCGCTACCGCAAATGCTTCGCCGACGGCTGGTACCTGACCGGCGACCTCGCCCGGCGCGATGCCGACGGCTACTACTGGTTCGTCGGGCGCGCCGACGACGTGATCAAGTCCGCCGGCCACCTCATTGGCCCATTCGAGGTCGAAAGTGCGCTGATGGAGCATCCGGCGGTGGCCGAGGCCGCCGTGATCGGAAAGCCCGACCCGATGGTGGGCGAGCTGGTGAAGGCTTTCGTGGCGCTGAAGCCCGGCTTCGAGGCCAGTGAGGCGCTGCACCGCGAGCTGCTGGGCCATGCCCGCAAGCGCCTCGGGGCCGCGGTGGCGCCCAAGGAGATCGATTTCCGCGCCAACCTGCCCAAGACGCGCAGCGGCAAGATCATGCGCCGGCTGCTGAAGGCGCGAGAACTCGGCCTGCCCGAGGGCGACCTGTCCACTCTTGAGAGCGAGGAGAGGAAGTGAGCGCCAAGCCCCGCCTGGACCACACCCATGTCCGCCACCTGCTGCGCGGGATGGTGCGCATCCGCCGCTTCGAGGCGAAATGCGTGCAGCTTTACCAGGAGCAGAAAATACTCGGTTTCCTGCATCTGTGCGACGGCGAGGAGGCGGTTTCGGTGGGCGTGATGCAGGCGCTTGGCCCGCAGGACGCGGTGGTCGCCACTTATCGCGAACACGGGCAGGCCTTGGCGCGTGGACTGATGATGGCCTCGGTGTTGGCCGAGATGCTGGGGCGCGAGCAGGGGTATTGTCGTGGCCGCGGCGGCTCGATGCACATCTTCGACCGCGCGTCGCGGTTCTTCGGCGGCAATGCCATCGTCGCCGGCGGGCTGCCGCTGGCCGGCGGCATCGCGTTGGCCGACCGGATGCAGGGGCGCGATGCCGTTACTGCGTGTTTCTTCGGCGAGGGGGCGGTGGATGAGGGCGCCTTCCACGAGACGATGAACCTTGCCGCGCTGTGGCGCCTACCGGTGCTGTTCGTGTGCGAGAACAACCTCTACAGCATGGGCACCGCGGTGGCGGTGGCCGAGGCCGAGACCAATATCGCTCGCAAGGCCGAGGGATACCGCATGCCGGCGCGTCAGGTGGACGGCATGGACGTGGTGGCGGTGGAGGCGGCGGCGCGCGCGGCGGTGGCGGCGATCCGCGAGGGCAGTGGGCCGCAGTTCCTGGAATGCCGCACCTACCGCTTCCGCGCACACTCGATGTTCGACGCGCAGGCCTATCGCAGCCGCGAGGAGGTGGAGGCGTGGCGGGCGCGCGACCCGATCGTGCGCTTCCGCACCTGGCTGCTGGAGAACCGGATGCTGCACGCCGGTGAGGCCGAGGCAATCGAGGCCGAGGCGGATGGCGAGATTGCCGCCGCGGTGGCCGAGGCGGAGGCGGGGACGCCGGAACCGGTGGAACAACTGGAACACTTCGTGACCATGAACGAGGCGCCCGCATGACCGCACCGCCGCGCACGACCTACCGTGAGGCCTGTCGCGAGGCGCTGCGCGCGGCGCTCGCCGCCGACCCGCGCGCGTTCCTCATGGGCGAGGACATCGGCGCCTATGGCGGCTGCTACGCTGTCACCAAGGGGCTGCTGGCGGAATTCGGCCCGGACCGCATCCGCGACACGCCGCTGTCGGAGGGTGCCTTCACCGGCATGGGCATCGGTGCCGCCGTGGCAGGCATGCGCCCGATCGTCGAGATCATGACAGTGAATTTCTCCCTGCTGGCGCTCGACCAGATCATGAACACGGCGGCCAGCCTGCCGCACATGTCCGGCGGCCAGTTCGCCGTGCCGCTGGTGATCCGCATGGCCACCGGCGGCGGCCGGCGCGTGGCCGCCCAGCACTCGCACAGCCTGGAGGGCTGGTACGCCCATATTCCCGGCCTGCGGGTACTGGCGCCGGCGACGGTGGAGGATGCGCGCCACATGCTTGCCGCGGCCCTGGCCGACCCGAACCCGGTGCTCATCTTCGAGCATGTCATGCTCTACAACGTCGAGGAGCCGCTCGACCCGGCGGTGACGGGAGTGGACATCGCCCGCGCCCGCATCCGCCGCCCGGGCAGCGATGTCACGCTGGTCACCTATGGCGGCAGCCTTGGCAAGACGCTCGCCGCCGCCGAGGCGCTGGCCGGCGAGGGAATTGAAGCCGAGGTCATCGACCTGCGCGTGCTCCGCCCGCTCGACAGTGCCGCCATCGCCGCCTCGGTCGCCCGTACCCATCGCTGCGTGGTGGTGGACGAGGGCTGGTGCAGCGGCTCGCTCGCCGCCGAGATCGGCATGCGCCTGGCCGAGGACAGCTTCTTCGACCTCGACGCCCCGCTGCGCCGCGTCTGCTCGCGCGAGGTGCCGATGCCCTACGCACCGCACCTGGAGGACGCCGTGCTGCCCTCGGTGGAGGCGATCGTCGCCGCCGCGCGCGGCATTGTCCGCGGCAGCCCGCCCGCCGCCCCCAAGACCATCGCCGCATGACCGCCTTCCGCATGCCTGCCCTGGGTGCCGACATGGAGGACGGCACCATGGCTGAATGGCTGGTCGAGCAAGGCGACCGCGTTCGGTCCGGCGACGTGATCGCCGTTGTGGAGACGCAGAAGGGTGCGATCGAGGTGGAGGTGTTCGTAACCGGCACGGTGCGCGAGATCGTGGTGCCGGTGGGGACCAAGGTGGCGGTCGGCGCGGTTCTGGCGGAGATCGACGACGGAGCGGCGCCGGCTGCCGTCGCGGCGGAACCCCCGCCGGCGGCGACCGGGGCGGTGCAGGTGCCGGCGCCCGCGGCGCCCATGGCGGCATCGCCGGGCCGCGCGCGCCCGTCGCCCGTTTCATCAGGGCAGCGCTCGCGCATCTCGCCGGCCGCGCGGGTGCTTGCCGCTGCGCGCGGCATCGACCCCGCCCGGCTGCGCGGCACCGGCGTGGAGGGGGCGGTCACCCGCGCCGACGTGCTCGCCGCCGGTCCGCCGTCCGCCCGGCGCGGCTTCGATCCCGCCGAGATGCGCCGCGCCATCGCCGCCGCCATGGCCCGTGCCAAGCGCGAGATCCCGCACTACTACCTGGGCGAGACCATCGACTTGTCCGCCGTCATGGCTTGGCTGGAGAACCATAACCAAGCCGTGCCGCCGCCGGAGCGGCTGCTGCCTGCGGTGCTGTTGCTGAAGGCAACCGCGCTTGCCCTGCGCGACGTGCCAGCGCTGAATGGCACCTACGAGGAGGGGCGCTTCACCCCCGGGAGCGGCATTCACCCTGGCTGGGCGATCACGCTGCGTGGCGGCGGGCTGGTGGCGCCGGCCATCCGCGATGCCGACGCCGCCAGCCTGCCCGCGCTGATGGCGGCGCTGCGCGACCTGGTCGGCCGCGCCCGTGGCGGCGGGCTGCGCCTTTCGGAGCTTACCGGCGGGACCGTTACTGTCACGAGCCTCGGCGAGCGCGGTGCCGAGAGCGTCACCGGCGTGATCTATCCGCCGCAGGTCGCCATCGTCGGCTTCGGCCGCATCGCCCCGCGCGCCCTGGTCGTCGGAGGCAAGGTGGAGGCCCGCCCGGCCGTCGCCGCCACCCTCGCCGCCGACCACCGCGTCACCGATGGCCATACCGGTGGCCAGTTCCTCGCCGCGCTCGCCCGCCACCTGCAGGAGCCGCAGTCGCTATGACCCCGAACGAAGCCCGCCAGTTGATCCGCGATCTCGTTGCCGAGATCGCGCCGGAGGCCGACACCGCCCGCCTGCGCGACGACGAGGACATGCGCGAGGCGCTGGACCTCGATTCGATCGACTTCTCCAACTTTGTCATCGCCCTGCATGAGCGCACCGGCCGCGACATCCCGGAGGCGGACACCCACCGGCTGTATCGGCTAGGCGACGCGGTCGCCTATTTGGCGGGATAGCTGTTCGGGGCCGGTCGCCCCGCCATCTGCCCCTGCCAACTGACGAGATGGAGCGGCCGCGCCGTTGCGGCAGCCATTTGCCGTGGTCGCCACTGCCGTGGCAGGCTGCCCCTATCATGCCTCGCCGATCATGAGGCACTGTCCATCCGGACCATCGGATTGACGGATCGGGAGCCCAGGGCCATGCCGCTTGATGCGCAGCGTATCCATGAGGTGCCGGACGACCTGCTCGCCGCCATGGACTATTGCTACGAGCAGGGTTGGACCGACGGGCTGCCGGTCATCCCGCCCGTGGTGGAGCGGGTCGCGGCGATGCTCGCGTTCGAAGGGCGGCCGCCGGAAGCGGTGATCGCCACGCATCCGGCCACCGGGCTGCAACTGAGCCTTCATTCAGCCGCGGTGAATGCCGTGATGGCCGGCTGCCTGCCGGAGTATTTTCCGGTTTTGGTGGCCGCGTTCGAGGCGATGGACCAGCCGGACTTCAATTTCCACGGCTCCACCGCCAGTACCGGCGGGTCGGCGCCATTGCTGATCGTCAGCGGGTCCTACGCCGACGACATCGGCATGAACGCGGATGTGAACCTGTTCGGACCGGGCAACCGGGCGAATGCGACGATCGGGCGCGCGACGCGGTTGGTGCTGCGCAACGTGTTCCAGATGATTCCCGGGATCTCCGACAAGTCCACGCAGGGCAATCCGGGCAAATACAGCTTCTGCATCGCCGAGCGGTCGCGCGGCAATCCATGGCCCTTGCTTTGCGAGGCGCAAGGCTATCCGGCCGGCGTGTCAAGCGTCACGGTTTTCGCGGGTGGCGGCTTCTGCAATGTCGAGAATCACGGTGGCGGTACGCCCGAGGAGGTTCTCGGCTCAGTCGCCG
Organism: uncultured Alphaproteobacteria bacterium; assembly: GCA_963779875.1. Lineage (GTDB taxonomy): Bacteria > Pseudomonadota > Alphaproteobacteria > Acetobacterales > Acetobacteraceae > CAMDGX01. The sequence goes on from CAWAAI010000002.1 coordinate 606,277, forward strand.
ACGCCATGGCCAATTACGGCTGCATCACGCTTGGCCAAAGTGCCGTGGTGCTGGCACCCGAACATATGCGCATCCTTGCCGATGCCGGCTGGAGCCGCCAGGACGCCCAGGCATTCCTGTTCGCGCGGGCAAAGCGGCCGGTGGACGGCATGAGGAGCGTGGGCAAGTACCGGCAGGGCGAATACGACCGGCAGCATGATGCGGACGCACATGCCCTGGTGACACCGGATTTCATCCATCGCGGGCTGACGCCGGACGATATCCTGATCACCATGGGCGGCGGCGACGCGGGCGGCCATTCCTGCTTCATTCCGTCGTGGAGTCGCGGCCGCGGCTCCATCATGCAGCACAAGCCAATCGGCGTGTGCATCGACTGCGATTGAGCGAAGGAGCACCAGACACCATGCGGCTCTATGACCCCACCTCGTCCGGGCCGGAACGGACGCTGTCCCGCGCGGCACCGCTCGCCGGGCTGGAGGGCAGGACAATCGGCATCCTCGAGAACGGCAAGCTGAACGCGGAGGAGATGCTGGGTGAAGTCGCGGCATTGTTCGCGGCGCGGCACGGCTGCACGATCCGCGCGGTCTATTCCAAATCCAACGCCAGCGCGCCGGCGCCTGCCGGCACCCTGGCCAAGGCGGCGGAAGAGGTCGATTTCCTGGTGACCGGCCTCGGCGATTGAGGCTCGTGCTCGACGTGCAGTTTGCATGACGGCATAAGCTTCGAACAGCTGGGCAAACGGGCGGTGGTTTTGTGCACCGAACCGTTCGAGGTGACGGCGAGGAATATTGCCCGGATCATGGGCCTGCCGAGCTATCCGTTCCTGATGGTGCAGCACCCGATCGGCAGTTGCTCGCCAGCGGAGCTTAAGGCGCGGGCCGAGGTGGCGTATCATCAGGCGGTGCGGATACTGTTGGACGACTGACGCCCACTGAAGTTAACCGTGACTTTGCCGCGGTGAGCGCGCGGGGGTGTCAGCGCTTGCCGCCGGCGATGAGCAGGCTCTGCGGATCCTGCCGCAGCCGCCACATGGCCCAAGCACCCAGGAACGGGCCGACCGCCAGCAGGGCGAATGCGCCGGCCCATCCCGCCGTGGCGACCACCAGGGGCAGCAGGTGGATCGAGACGATGGTCAGCAGGAAACCGATGCTGGTCTGCACGGTCAGCATGGTGCCGACGAGCGAAGGGTCGGAGAGTTCGATCACGGTCGATGAGAACTGGGCGGAATCGGCCACGACGGCGAAGCCCCATAGCAGGCACAGCGCCACGACGGCGCCCGGGGCGGCCCCAAACCACTGCCCCGCGAGCACCGCGCAGGCGCCGCTGGTGACCAGGGACATTATCGTCAGCCGCGTGCGGCCCCAGCGATCGGCGAACCAGCCGCCGGCGAGGCTGCCGGCCGCACCCATGCCGATCACCGCGAAGGTCGCCAGCTTGGCCCAGACGCTGCCGGCCAGGCTGGGATCGGCGGCTGTGAAGCTGGTGTCGAGGAACACGCCGATCCAGGCCCACATGGCGTAGAGTTCCCACATGTGGCCGAAATAGCCGAGATTGGCCAGGCGCAGCGGCCGGGTGCGCCAGGCGACGGCAACCATTGCGGGGCGGAACGCCGCCGCCCGCCCGGTGCGCGGGCCGAGGGGAAACCACATGATGAGGCCGGCGGCGAGCAGCGCCGCCGCGGAGGCCGCCAGCAGTGGTAGGCGCCAGCCCCATGTGCCGAACGCGGCAACCAGGAACGATGAGGCGCTGCCGAGGGTCAGCGCCCCGACCAGCAGGCCAACCAGCAGCCCCATATCGGTCGTGGCCCATCCGGCCACAAGCTTCATGCCGACCGGGTAGATGCCGGCACAGCACGCGCCGACGATGATCCGCAGCAGGATTGCCGCGGGCGAGGTCGGGTCGATCGCCGTGGTCGCGGCATTGGCCAGCGCGGCCACCACCGCGCAGGCCGCGAACAGCCGCCGTGGATCGAGCCGGTCCGGTAGGCCGAGCGTGGCGCTGGTGAGGGTGCCGAGGACGAAGCCGAGCGCCACGGAACTGGAAAGCGCCGCCTCCTGGGCATGCGATAGCGGAAAGGCGGCGCGCAACTGGGGCAGCACCGAGGCGGCCGCGAACCACAGCGACATTGCCAGCACTTCGCATATGGCCAGGAGGGCGATTGCTCGGCGCTTCATCCCCGTCCCTCTCCCGGCGCATGGTGCCTGCGTGCCACCGTCGCGAGGTTAGAGCAATATCCGATCGAGTGGAATCGCGCGATCGGAAGATTTGCGTTCTAAAACATAGCACTAGAGCAGCGGCCGTGCGTCCATCAGCACGGCCACCGCTCGAGGCGCGAAACGCCAGGTGCCGCAACGAGGGATGGGAGCGCTGCGCTGCGGCCAGGCTCAGCCAGCGTCCTTCGGCGGCATGACAGCGCGATAGGCTTGCCGCACCGCCGCGGCGCCGTGCTGGCGCTCCAGGCGGCGGACGGTGAAGTGGGCGCGGGCGACGTCGCGGAAATGCTCCAGGAAAACCAGGTTCACCGCCGCCCCGGCCGCCGCGCCGACGACGGGGGCTGCCTGTGCCGACAGCTTCAGCGCAACCGGGCCGCCGAAGCGCGCGGCGATGGTACCGATGAAGCCCGGCATCATGATGCCGGCTGCCCCGCGGGAGACGGCGGCGCGCAACGCCTCGGCCAGGGCCATGCGCGTCGTGAAGTAGTCGGTCCGCTCCGGCGCGACATCCGGCTCGCGGCTGCCGATGGCGAACACTTCCAGGCACTCCGCGGCTGTGGCCGGGTTGGACAGGTCCTCGCCCTCCTCGGCGGCGATCGCGGCGATCTGGCGCAGCAGCAATGTGGTGGACACCGGCAGTTCGGCCAGCGTCCCCGGCAGGCCAAACGCGCCGCCGGCCACGCCGGTGGCCACCGTGAGGCCGCGATGGAGCCAACCCGACCGCGCCCACCCCGCGCGGCCCGGTCCCGACACCAGGGCGGTCTGCACCGCCGTCTTCAAGGCACGGCGTACCGCGCCGTCGATCATCTGTTGCACCGTGGCCGGCAGGCGCGCCTTGAGTGCCTCGATCGGGGCGCCGGCCATGGCGGCAAAGCGGATGGCAAGCGACGGACGCTCGAGCGTCTGCGCGGCGCGGGCGAGGTCGTGCAGCGCCTCTGCTGGCAATTCGGCCGTGGTGGCCGGCGGTTGTGCGGTCGGGTCCGGAGTCGTGGTGAGGGAGCTCATGAGACCACTCCAACGCGCTGCGGGCCCCGGTGTTCCGTTCCGCCTCCGCGGCAACGGCCCGCCGCCCCTACGGCGGCGATACCGGCTAAAGCGGCCATACCACCAGCAGTAGCGGGATGCTGACGGCAACCACGATGATCTCCAGGGGAAGCCCCAGCTGCCAGTAGTCGCCGAAGCGAAAGCCGCCGGGCCCCAGGATAAGCGTGTTGTTCTGGTGCCCGATGGGAGTCAGGAAGGCGCAGGAGGCGCCGATGGCCACCGCCATGAGGAAGCTGTTGGGGCTCACGCCGAGGCTGGCCGCGATGCCAGTGGCGATCGGGCACATCACCGCCGCGGTCGCGGCGTTGTTCATCACGTCGGAGAGGAACATCGTGACGAGCAAAACAAGCGCCAGCGCCACCACCGGGTGGCCCCGCGCCACCGAGTCGACCAGCAGGCCCGCCAGCAGCGCCGCCGCGCCGCTCTGTTCCATCGCCCCCGCCACCGGAAGGAGGGCGGCCAGCAACACGACGACAGGCCAGTCGATCGCGGAATAGATCGCGCGCGCGGGAATCGTGCGCAAGATGACGGAAGCCAGCACGGCAAGCATGAAAGCCGCCGCAGCCGGCAACAGCCCCGCAGTGACGGCGGCGATCGCGCCCGACATTATGGCCACCGACAGGATGGCCTGTCGCTTGTCTGGGATGCGCAGCTCGCGCTCGGCCAGCGGGATGCAGCCGGTTTCGGTGGCGAAGGCTGCCACCACGTCGGCCGCTCCCTGGATGAGCAGAAGGTCGCCAGACCGCAGCTTGAGCGAGCGCAGCCTGGCTTGGGAGCGCCGTCCGTCGCGCGACACCGCCAGCAGATTGACCCCATAGCGGGTGCGGATCATCAGATCGGTGGCCGAGCGGCCCACGATGGCGGCACCGGGACGCACCACCAGTTCGCGCAGGACGATGTCGGCATCCTCCGTCTCGTTCCTCGGACCCTTTGCGTCCGCGACGGCTTTGGTGCCTGGCGCCTCCGTCGTGCCCTGCGACGCCTCGGTCGCCGCCGGCGCGGACTCGTCCTCCGCGTCTGGCGGCTTCTGCTCCTCCAGCCGCAGGCCCAGTTCGGTCAATGCATCGGGAAGGGCGCCGACATGCGCCTCCAGCACCAGGATGTCCCCGGGCCGGACGATCCGGCCGCCACGGGGAGCGGTCATGCGCACCTCGTTGCGGATCAGGCCGGCCACCTGCGCGCCGGCCTCGTCGATCGCCATCTCGATCTGATGCAGGGTCATGCCGACGGCCTTGGCGTCCTTCGTCACCCGGGCCTCGGTCAGGTAGGTGCCGGTCTCGAAGCTGTCCCCGCTGCCGGAACTCCGCGCCGGGACGAGACGCCAGCCGACCAGCACCACGAAGCCCACGCCGAGGGCGGCGACGCTCAGCCCGACCGGCGTGAAGTCGAACATGCCGAACGGCCCGAGACCCGACTGGGCACGGAAGCCGGAAACGATGAGGTTGGGCGGCGTGCCGACCAGCGTGGTCATGCCCCCCAGGATGGTGCCGAAGGCCAGGGGCATCAGGATTCGCCCCGTGGTCATCTGCAGGCGGCCCGCCAGTTGCACGGCGACAGGCATCAGCAGCGCCATCGCCCCGACATTGTTCATGAAGCTGGACAGCAGGGCGCCCAGCCCCATCAGCGCGGCCAGGCTGGGCACGCGGCCCGCTCCCTTCGGCAGCACGTTGCGGGTAAGGACATCGACCGCACCCGACGACAGCAGGGCACGGCTGAGGACGAGGACGCAGGCCACGGTGATGACGGCGGGATGGCCGAACCCGGCAAAGGCGGTCGCCGCCGGCACCAGCCCCGCGACCACGCAGGCCATCAGGGCGGTCACCGCGACGACGTCGTGGCGCAGGCGGCCCCAAAGGAACAGGGCAACCGTTGCCAGTATGATGAGAAGGATGAGGATCTGATCGTGGGTCATTGCCACGGATGCTATTGCAGGCGGGGTCGTTCACCAATGTGCGACGCCCGATCACGACGAAGCCCTGGTTGACCCCCGCGCCGGAGATCACGCAGGCTCGGTTGATGGGCCGCGGAGCGTTGGCCCGTTTGCGCGGAGGTACGACATGGCAGCCCTGGAAGACCGGCTCCGGACCCTGGAGGATCGCGAGGCGATCCGGGCGTTGAAGGCCTATTACGCGCGCTGCGCCGACGAGAAATACACCGATGACCACCGGCGGAAGAGCCAGCAGGAGGTTGACGCGATCACCCGCCGCCAGGTGGAGGCCAGCTTCACGCCCGACGCGGTGTGGGATGGCGGGGCGCAGTTCGGCATCCGCGAGGGCCGCGAGGCGATCTATGACCATCTGCGCGCCGGCGGCTGGACATTCGCGTTGCACTACTTCGTAAGCCCGGTGATCACGCTGTCCGGCGACACCGCGCGCGGCTCATGGATGCTGTGGCAGCCCTGCACGCGCACCCAGGGCGATCGTGCCATGCTGATGTCGGCGGTGACCGAGGACGAGTATGTGCGCACCCCGCAAGGCTGGCGCATGCGCCGGATGCAGTTCACGCTGAAGTTCATCACGCCTTTCGACCTTCCGTGGACGACGGGACGCAACAACGTCTTCACCGGATAGCGCCGGCGACCCTCACCCGGCAGCAAGCAGCCAGACGGAGAAGAGGCGGTCGGGGTCGGTCCAGTGCCGCTCGGCGCGCCATCCGCCCCGGGTGCACAGGGCCTCGAAGCGCTCGGGCCGGTATTTGTGGCTGTTCTCGGTGTGGATGTACTCGCCCGGGGTGAAGCGGAGCGTGTGTCCGGCGATCGTCACGGTCTGCGGACACAGCGAGACCAGATGCATCTCCATGCGTTCCTCGGCCGCGTTCCACAGCGCCCGGTGGCGGAAGGCGGATTGCTCGAAATCCGCGCCGCATTCGCGGTTCAGCCGGGCCAGGATGTTGAGGTTGAAGCGCGCGGTCACGCCGGCGGCGTCGTCGTAGGCGGCCTCCAGCACCGTCCGGTCCTTTACCAGGTCGGCGCCGATCAGCAGGCGTGCGCCGGGGCCGAGGGCGCGGCGCGCCGAGCGCAGGAAGTCGGCGGCATCGTCGGGGGCGAAGTTGCCGATGGTGGAGCCGGGGAAGAAGCCCAGGATCGGGGCGTCGGCGGGCAGGGTGCGGGGCAGGGCGAAAGGCTGCGTAAAATCGGCCGCCACCGGCAGTACCGCCAGGCCAGGATATTGCGCGGCGATGCGCGCGGCGGCGTCGGCCAGCCAAGCGGGCGCGATGTCCACAGGGACATAGGCAGTGCATGCCGTCAGCGCGTCGAGCAGTATGCCAACCTTCTCGGCGCTGCCCGAGCCGAACTCGACCACTACGGCGCCGGGCCCGGCAGCCTGCGCCACCTCGGCAGCACAACCTCCCAGGACCGCCATTTCGGTGCGGGTGGGATAGTATTCGGGCAGGCGGGTGATCTCTTCGAACAGCCGCGCCCCTTCGGCGTCGTACAGCCATTTGCACGGCAGCGTCTTGCGAGGCCCGGACAGGCCGGCAAGCGCATCATGCAGCAACTCGGCTTGTGTTCCTGTCTGATCCTGGTGCCGTGCGTCGGCGGGGGACATGGCCGGGCCATCCGCGCTCATGCGGCGTCCTCGGCGAGGCGGAGTCCGGCGAACTGCCACCGCTTGTCGGGGGCGAAGAAGTTGCGATAGGTGGCGCGGGTGTGGCCGGGGGGCGTGGCTAGCGAGCCGCCGCGCAACACCATCTGGCTGATCATGAACTTGCCGTTGTATTCGCCCACCGCACCTGGCCAGGGGCGGAAGCCGGGATAGGGGCGGTAGGCGCTGCCGGTCCATTGCCACACCGGCCCTTGCCGGCAGAGGAAGCCGGGCAGGTCGCACGCCGCTTCCCATTCCTGCTCGGTGGGCAGCCGGCGGCCAGCCCAGCGGGCGAAGGCGTCAGCCTCGTACCAGCTGACATGGCGCACCGGCGCCGCCGGATCGACCGGGCGCAGCCCCGACAAGGTGAAGGCCAGCCACTCCCCGGCGCGCTGTTCCCAATAGAGCGGCGCTTCCCATCCCTCGGCCTGCCGCACCGTCCAGCCTTCGGACATCCACAGCGTCGCGGTGCGGTAGCCGCCATCGGCGATGAAGGCGAGCCAGTCCGCGTTGCTGACGGGACGATCGGCGATGCGGTACGGTTCCAGGAACACGCGGTGGCGTGGGGTCTCGTTGTCGAAGGCGAAGCCGGTGCCGCGGTGGCCGATCTCGACGACACCGGATGTGCCGTCTAGCCAGCGGGCGGGGCCGTGCGGCAAAGCAGGCTCTTGCCAGGCGGCGTCGTAGGCAGGACGGAGCGGGTTCTGCGCCAGCAGGTGCAGCATGTCGGTCAGCAGGAGCTCCTGGTGCTGCTCCTCGTGACGCAGGCCGAGATCTACCAAGGTGGCGACCTCGGCTGGCACGTGCGGACGCGCGAGCAGGGTTGCCATGGCCGCATCCACATGGGCGCGGTACTGCGTGACGCGCCCCGCCGCGGGCCGCGTGATCATCCCGCGATACGGGCGAGCGTGCCGCGGCGCCGGCGGCCTCGTAGTAGGAGTTGAACAGGAAGGCAAAGTCCGGATCGAAGGACTCGTATCCCGGCGCATGGGGACCGAGGAGGAAGGTCTCGAAGAACCAGGTCGTGTGCGCGCGGTGCCACTTCGCCGGCGAGGCGTCGGGCATGGATTGCACGCACTGGTCCTCATCCGAGAGCGGCGCGGCAAGGCGCTCGGTCGCGTCGCGGACGGACATGAACGCGTCAAGGAGCCCCGTGCGGGTGGCCTGCAGCGCGCTGCTCACCTGGGCACCTCGCGTCGCCCGGTGGCGCTGCATTGCAATGGCGTGGCGTCCGCCGACGGCATCGCGTCCTGCATTGGCGTCTCCCTGCATGACCTGGGCATGATTTGGCGCCTGCCGCTCCGGACGACCGCTAGGCGACCGGGGCGGGGAAGGCGCTGCGGGTTCCAAACACTGGGGCGCGGGTTGGGTTCCCGTGCGCAACAGCGGTGCCGCAATGCCGCCAGTGGGACGTGTGACCCGCATCGGCTGGATCCACTGGGTGGGGTCATTCACCAAATGCTTGGGAATCCAGCGTTTGGATTCCACCATCAGCCTGTGGCGGTGGTTGGTAGCGAAGGGTTCGCGGGGACGCCCGCCGCGCCGTCCGCGCCCATGCCGATGCGGCCCAGGCCCGGCAACTTGAGCGCGGGGCGCCGCAGGTCCATGCCGATCACGGCGCCGAGGATGTTGACCTCGATCCCCTCCACCCAGCCCAGGGTCACGCCGGCATAGCCACCCAGCGTAAGGCGGATGCCGGTGCCGGACGGCGTGATGCGAAACCATCGGCCGTCATACGGATAGTCCTTGCCGATCGCGGTCGGCGGCAACGCGAACGCGACACCGGGCACCGCATCCATGACGGCGGCGACGAAGGTGTTGGAGTTCGGCCCGGGCCAGGGCCGGTAGTCGCCCCGGTTGCGCCAGGCGTAGCTGGTGATGGCCGCCTGCATCCCGGGTATCAGCGCCGCGGCGGCCGAACCATCGGCGGCGAAGACCACGTCGGGGTTGCGCCCGAACCATCTTCCGTCCGGCTCGAAGCCGTTCACGCGGATGGGATCGCCCCACGCGGTGTAGTCGTACCGCGTGTAGGCCGCTGCGCCCTCGGGCTTCAGCACGATCCAGCAATGCACGGCGAAGATTCCGCGCCAGCGCACGGTGGGCGCGGCGAAGACGCGCACCACGGCGGCTTGGTGCACCGCTGCCGGCGGCAGCAGGCCAGCACTGGTGCGATCGGCATGCCACCAGCCCGCACCGATCCCGTCGCGGTAGTAACGGACCACCGACAGGCCGAGCGGCAGAACGAGCAGCAGTGCGGTCAGGAGCAGGCCAAGCTTGAGGGGTGACATCGTCAGGCAGCAGATTGGATGGAGCGAGGCGCTTTGCAAGCCGGTTGGACGCCGCCTAACCTGGCGCGTCGGTGCGGCCATGCCGCAGGTATCCGGAGCAACCGGAAATGACATGTCCCGCAGATTTCCGCGGTGCGCCGGCGGCGGGAATGGAACGGCAATGGTGCACTTCGGCGGCAAGACCGCGTTCGACGGCGCCACGGCGTTCCCCTGCTGGTGATCGGGGTGCCGCACGGATTGGCCGATGGTTGCGGGCGGATGATCCTGCTGGTTATGCTTCCGGGCAATCGGCCCTCAGGGCGTGCGTGCGTGCGCGGCCTGGTCAAGCGGCGCGAGCTATCCTGGGAGGCCGACGAGACATGATGCCCGCGATCCGTACCGACGAGGCGACCGGCTTCAAGCTGTTCAATACCCGTGCCGCCAAGGCGACCGAGCGGATCGCCGGCAAGGGATATTCGCCGATCGCCGACGAGACGCTGAAGACGCTGCCGCCGCCTCCGCCGGGCGTTGCCTTCACCGCCGAGGAGCAGGCGAAGTACGACGACTTCAAGGAGGCGCGCCGCGGTGCCGCCGACTACATGCCGATGGAAGGCGAGTTCGCGAAATATCTCGAGGACGTCTATTCCGCGCCACCGGTGCAACGCGACAGCCTGGCCGACGATTGCGAAATCCTGGTGATCGGGGCGGGCTTCGCCGGGCTGCTGCTGTGGTACAAGCTGCGCGCCGCCGGGTTCGGCGACGTGCGGTTCTGCGAGAAGGGCGGCGATGTCGGCGGCACCTGGTACTGGAACCGCTATCCCGGCATCGCCTGCGACGTGGAGTCGTACAGCTACCTGCCGCTGCTGGAGGAGATGGGCTACTTCCCGAAGATGAAGTTCGCCTCCGGCTTCGAGATCCTGGAATACTGCCAGGCCATGGCGGAGAAGACCGGCTTCTACGACCGCTGCCTGTTCCACACCACGGTGGAGCAGACGACCTGGGACGAGGCGAGCGGGCGCTGGACGTGCGCACCGACCGGGGCGACCGCGATGCGCGCCCGTTTCGTCGTGCTGGCGAACGGCATCCTGACGACGCCGAAGCTGGCGCGGATCAAGGGCATGGAGAGCTTCGCGGGCAAGGCGTTCCATACCTCGCGCTGGGACTATACCGTGGACCTTGAGGGAAAGCGTGTCGGCATCATCGGCACCGGCGCCACGGCGGTGCAGGTGGTTCCGGAAATCGCCAAGGTGGTGAAGGAACTGTACGTCTTCCAGCGCACCCCTTCGACCATCGACGTGCGCGACCAGCGCACGACGACGCCGCAGGAGATCGAGGAATGGTCGCGCCAGCCCGGCTGGGCGAAGGCGCGGCGGGAACGGCTGGCGACGATTTCGTCCGGCCGCACCGCTTTGCAGGGCAACGACGACTTCCTGTCGGGCAAGGTCGACCGACTTCAAGGTGCGCAAGCAGCATGAGCGGGAATTGTCGCCGGACGAGATGATCCAGATGCAGTTCGAAGCAACTTTCGCATCATGGAGCAGATCCGCGCGCGCGTGGATGCCATCGTCAAGGATCCCGAAGACCGCGGCCGCCCTGAAGCCATACTATCCCTATGGCTGCAAGCGCCCGACCTTCCACGACGAGTTCCTGCCGAGCTTCAATCTGCCGCACGTGACACTGGTGGATACTGCGCCCATCGGGGTCAGCGAGATCAACGCGCGCGGCGTGGTTCATGACGGCGTGGAGTATCCGGTGGACGTTCTGATCTACGCCACCGGCTTCCAATGGATGGCGACGGCCACGTTCAACATGATCACCGGCCGGGACGGGCAGAGCTTGCGGGAGAAGTGGCAGACGGAAGGCGTGCGCACCTTCCTGGGCCTGCACAGCCACGGTTTCCCCAATCTGTTCATCATGTCGGGGCCGCAAGGCGGCGGCGGGCAGTTCAACTTCACCCGCGGGATCGAAGGCCATACCGACTATGTCGTCTGGATGCTCGATGACGATGCGCGCGCACGGCGCTGGCATCGTCGATATCAGGAAGGAGCCGGAGGACGGCTACGCCGAACATTGCCGGGAGGCCGATATCCGGACCCGGCCGCTGCGCGATTGCCTGTCCTACTACAACGGCGACGGCAATGCGGAGCCCGGCAGCCTCGCCTATTATGGCGGACCGCGGAAATGGCACGAGCTTCGCGCCGCCGCACAGGAGTCGCTGGCGCCCTATGTCTTCGAGGTGGCGCCCGACCGTGGCGGCCATCCGGCCGCATCGGAACACGCCAAGGCGTCCTGAACAGCCTGGCCGTCGCGGCAGGCAACCTGCGCCTCCTCCCATCGCTTCTCCTGGTTTCCGCCACGATGGCATGGTCAACAGGAAGGAGCGCATCCGATGGTTTCCCGGTTCTTCGGCCCCGACGCCGGCCGTGGCAAGCAGGCTGGCGACCCGTTCAGTCTTTTGCAGCGCGAGGTGAACCGGGTCTTCGACGAGGTGTTCCGCGGCTTCCCGGCAGCCGCCGCACGGAGTGCGGCGCTGATCGGCGGCTTTGCCCCGGATCTCGACGTGCGGGAGACGGAGCAGGGGCTCGAGGTCGCTGCCGAGTTGCCCGGGATGTCCGAACAGGATGTGGACCTGCGGATCGAGGGCGACCTGTTGACGTTGGCGGGCGAGAAGAAGGACGAGCGCGGCCGGGACAAGGAAGGACTGCACCTGACGGAGCGCAGCTTCGGGCGCTTCCAACGGGCCTTCCGACTACCTTTCACCCCCGATCCTGAGCAGGTGCAGGCACGGTTCGACAAGGGGGTTCTTCACATCGTGCTGCCAAGGCCACCGCAGCAGCGCGGCGGGGGGCGCATCCCCATTCAGGCCGGCGAGCAGCCGCAGCCGGGCAGCATGGGCACAGAGGCATCCAGCCCCAACCCGGCCGGCGGGGTCGAGAACGCGCCGAAGCAGAGCGGAGGCGCCGTGCAGCCGAAGATGGCGGAAGATCCGGTCGACGAGGCCAGCCAGGAATCGTTCCCGGCCAGCGATCCGCCAGCCTGGACCGGCACGACCGGCGCCACACGCTGACGCAGGCAGGGAGATCCGACATGCAGCGGAACGGCATGCAGACCAATGGCGGGCCGGCATCCCCGTCCGCGCTGAAGGTGGAGCGCGACGGTGCCATGCGTGCCCTGTTGGCGCGGAACTGGTGGGCGGTCGCGTTGCGGGGCGTGGCGGCGATCCTGCTGGGCGTTGTCGCCTTCCTGGTTCCGTCAGCCGTGATGCTGTCACTTGCGCTGCTGTTCGCGCTTTACCTGCTGGTGGACGGCGTGCTCGGCATCATCGCGGCGGTGCGGGCGGCACAGGCCCACGAGCGTTGGGGATGGCTGCTTGGCGAGGGGCTGCTGAACATTGGTGTCGGGGTCATTCTTTTCCTGTTTCCGGCCGGAGCGGTGCTCGGCTTCGTGCTGGTCACCGCGGCCTGGGCGCTGCTGACCGGCGGGATGATGCTGGTCGCGGCCTTGCGCCTGGATGCGGGGCACGGCCGCTGGTGGCTGGCACTGGGCGGCATCGTGTCGATCGTCTGGGGCGTGCTGCTGGTACTGGCGCCGCTTATAGGCGCCGTGGTGTTGACCTGGTGGCTCGGCGGCTACGCTATCGTGTTCGGCATCGCCCTGCTGGTGCTGGCGTTCCGGCTGCGCGGCCGGCACAGCGGAGGCACCGTCGCCCAAGGAGCGTGACGAGGGGGCGTGACGGAGAGCCTGACAGGCTGGAGCGTCAGACGATCCGGCCCTCGAAGGGCGGCAGCAAATCCGGGCTTTCGAACTCCAGCACCCACAGATCGGGATCGAAGCCGACCTGGCGGGAGACATAGGCGTCCGCTGCCGCCTGGTCGACCGGATCGGGCCCGGTGGCGCGCATCCAGGCGGCGCTGCCGTCGGCCGCGCGCATCTGCGACAGCACCGACAGGCCGCGCGGGCCGCGCAGCACGACCAGCACGCCGCCGGAATCGGGGTCGCCCTTGCGCAGCACGGCACCGTAGCGCCCGGATGAATTACCCATGCGCAGCGCCATGGACACCCAGATGCCGGCCTTGATCCGTGCCTCGCGCTCAGGCACGGGCCGTGCTCCCACCGTCAACCACAATGGCTTGGCCGGTGATGGAGCCGGCCCCGGCGCGCGCGAGGAAGGCGACTGTATCGGCAACCTCCCAGGGTGAGGCGATGCGCCCGGTGGGGACGCCGGCAGCGGCCTGTTCGGCGGTGATGCCAATCTCGGCGTAGCGCTGGGCGGCCATGTCGGTGTCCACCCAGCCGGGGCAGATGGCGTTCACGGTGATTCCGCGCGGGGCGGCGCGCATGGCCAGCGACCTTGTGAGGCCGATCAGCCCATGCTTGGCCGCCACATAGGCGGGCTGGTCGGGAACGCCGCGCAAGCCCAGCACCGAGGCGATGTTGATGATGCGGCCGGTGCGGTCCGGCAGGCGCGCGAGGGCGGCGCGGGCGCACAGCCATGCGCCGGTGAGGTTGGTCGCCAGTATCGCGTGCCACAAGGCGTCGCTGTCGTCGTTGTCCTGCGTGCCGGCCAGCCCGGCGTTGTTCACCAGGAGGTCTAGCCGCGGCAGGCCGACGAACAGCGCGTCAACCATCGCGCGGTCGGTGACGTCGAGCGGCGCGTAGGTGAGGCCCCATGGCAGGTCGTCGGCCGGATGGCGGGCGGCGGCGACGACGGCGAAGCCGTCGGAGACCAGGCGGCGGGCGATCGCCAACCCGATGCCGCGGGTGCCGCCGGTCACGACCGCGAGGCGGGTGGTGGGTCCGTTCATGCCGTCGCTCCTCAGGCTGCGGTGGTGCCGCCGTCGACCGGGAAGACCACTCCGGTGACGAAGCTGGCGGCGTCCGATGCCAGGAAGGCGATGGCGGCGGCGATCTCCTGCGGGGCGGCGAAGCGGCGCAGCGGCACCGCATCGGTGTAGGCGGCGGTGGAGTCGTTGGAGAACCGGTCCGGGTAGCGCGCCGCAAGTTGCCCGATCACCTGGCCGAGCATGGCGGTGTCGGTGCTGCCGGGGGCGACGCAGTTGAAGCGGATGTTGTGCGCGGCCCAGTCCAGCGCGGCCGAGCGGGTCAATTGGGCGATCGCCGCCTTGCTGGCGCCGTAGGCGGCGCTGACCGGCTTACCGATGATCGCCTGGTCGGAAGCGACGTTGACCACCGCGCCGCGCTTCTGCGCGATCATGCCCGGCAACACGGCGCGGATGAGGGCGTATGGGGCGAGGAAGTTCACCGCGAACACCTGCTCCACCTCCGGCAGGTCCGTCTCCAGCACGCTGCCCAGAATGGTGACGCCGGCGCAGTTGACCAGAATGTCCACCGGCCCGTGCTCGGCGATCAGGCCGGCGGCGCGGGCCTCGACGGTGGCGGTGTCGGCGAGGTTGAAGTCGGGCAGGTCGAGCCCGATCACCTCGGCCCCGTCGGCGGCGAACAGGGCAGCCACTGCGCCGCCGATGCCGCCGCGGTGGCCGGTGACGATGGCACGCCGCCCGGCCAGCCCGAACGATATGGTGCCCGAGAGGCCGAAGGCAGGATGTGCGGCGGAAGAAGTGCTCATGACCGCAGAGTTGCGGCGGGCCGCCCGATTGGCAAGGGCAGCCCGCACACGGCCTACACCGCGACGGGCCGAGGGCGGCTGCGGGCGGGCACGGCGGCGCGGACCTGCCGCGGCGCCTCGCGCTCCCAATAAAGCCCGGGCACACCGATCTCGACCTCGACCCGCCGGGCGCCATTGAGCGGAACGCGGCCGGCGCCGTCGGTCCAGCGCATGCCCTCCTCGCTGTCGTGCCAGCCCTCGTCGAGGGTGGCGAGATCCAACGGCACGCCGTCGATGATGATCGAGGCGATGCCCACGCCCAGGCTGCGGTGATCGTCGCTGCCGGCGATGACATGCGCCGGCACGAAGCTGCGCGAATGCAGCAGCCCGGTCTGCGCGCCCGGCGGCAGCAGGAACAGCAGGGGACCGTCGCCGGGCTGCTGGGGTACCAGACGGCCATCAACCTCCAGCGTCAGGCACGGATTGTTGACCAGGCGGTGACCCATGGCGATGGCACGCAGCGCGAGGCGATGGCGCACCGGCCGCAGGTCTTCCCCGGTAACCACCAGCGGGGCAATGCCTGCGCGCCGCCAGATGTCGAGCGCAAAATCGGGATGCAATTGCATGTCGCCACCGCCGTTGGCGAAGGAGTTGCGGTTGCCGGTGTCCAGATAGCTCTCGGCAGCCAGACCTTCGGCCAGCAGCACGGTGTGGGTCGGCTCACCGTTTGCCAGCGCCACTTCGACATGGAAGTAGGTTACCTCGTCGGTGGCCTCCTGCACGATGGTGGCGCCGTTCAGCAAATATCGTACTGGGATCAGGACCCCGTCGACGAACAGGGCATGGTCGGGCGACAACCACAGGTTGCGCTGGGGATGGCCGTGCCGGAAGGCGCCGGCCTCCACGCGAACCGGCATCACATCCCATGGGCGCGGATGGCGCCGACATTCCAGCCAGCGGTGGCCGACCCAGCGCACCTTCAGCACCGCGCCGAACGTCGTCAGCACCTCGTCGCCCGGGTCCAGGTCCTCAACCGCCACCGGGCCGTCGGGCGTGGCCAGGCGGGTGCCGGCGCGGAAGCAAGCTGCCTCTTCCGTGACATAGGCAGGCGCGATGCTCACTGTCGGCGCGGGTGTTGCGGGGAATGAATTGGCGTCGGCGGTGCCTAGCCCGATCATCAGTTGCGCTTGTGTCACGCCGTAGAAGACGTTGCTGGAGAGGGTGACCGGCGCGTTGTTTCCGCCCACGCTGGAGTCATTGCGCACCACGGTCGGCGGCCCGCCGGTCTGGCTGTTGATGAACGTGTTTCCCTGCACCATCAGCGAGGTGTTGCCGTAGGACGGCGACAACTCACCCCCAAGATGCAGGAAGGTGCGGTTCTGCGCCAGCAGACCCTTCTCGATGATATTGCCGTTGACGGTTCCCGCCCCGCCATCGGGAAGGTCAACGGCGTAGTTGCCGGACTGGTTCGGGCCGTCGGCGATGCGATTGTTAGTGATGACTGTCTCGCGCGCCCGGCTCTTGATCTCGTGGCCGCCGACGACATCGTGGAAATAGCTGTTCTTGACGGTGAGCTTGGCGATGTCGTTGACGTAGAGGTTGTGGGTCCTGCCGCTGCCCGTGCCGTTGTTGTCGAACTCGCTGTGGTCGATGGTGATGGTCCCGCCGGGTGAGGAAGCCGCAAGGAGGCCGTTCTCGTTGTGATGGAACCATGAGTTGCTGATGGAGAGATTGCCGCCCTCGTAGCGGATGCCCGCACCGTTGCCGTCGGGCACGGCCGCACCGGTAAACTCCAGCCGCTCGAGCGTCACGTTGGCGTTGATGGTGAGGATGGCCTTGCCGTTCGGCGGGGGCGTGGTCGCAACCAGGCGGGCCAACCCCCCGACGCCCTGGATCGTCAGCGCGTGGGTGATGCTGGCGAAGTCATTGATATAGCTTCCTGCGTCGATGCGAATGATGTCGCCGGCTGACGAAGCGCCGATCGCGACCTTCAGGCTGGTGAAGGCTTTGCCGGCACCGACGGTGAGAATAGCCATCTGTCGGAAGTCTCCTTTGGCAGCAGATCGCCGTCCGGCTGTCGCGCAGGCGCGCGAACTGGCCAGGACACGCGGTCTTCAGGGCGATTCGAGTATTCAGCTAACGGAACGAATATCCATCGCGGTGTGTTGAGGACGATATGACGAAGAGTTGAGGTTCTGTCACCACAAAATGTTAGTGCCTGGAGAAATTATTAAATACCGTTGAATCAAGCGAATTTGTGGCAAGAATAACATTCCAAGATATGGGGAATTGACTTGGCTGGAGCGGCCGTTCTCAGGAATGAGCGATCTGGCGTGTATCAATTCGCTCAACGGCGGCGCTGTTTGTGCCTGACCGATAACGATGGCATGCGCGCCGCTGCGTGTTGGGCCTCGACAAGCCCGCCTGACAGCCAACATGCTGGGGGTGCCGCAAAGTAGTCCCGCTACGCCAACCGCATCATCCGTTCCAGGGGGAAGTGACCATGAAGCTGCTCAGAGCCGGCCTGACGGCCGCCCTCGTCCTTGCCGGCGCCGCGCTGGCCGATCGAGCTTCGGCGCAGGATCGGATCAACTTTGGCGTGGACTGGGTCGCCGAGGCCGAATACGGCGGCTACTATCAGGCCGTCGCCACCGGCATCTACCAGAGGCACGGGCTGGACGTGACGGTGCGCCAGGGCGGGCCGAACGTGAACCAGACGCAACTGCTGTTGGCAGGGCGGCTGGACATGGCGATCTCGTCGAACAGCTTCACCGCGTTGAATTTCGTCAAGGAGAACATCCCGTTCCGCGCGGTCGCCTCGATGTGGCAGAAGGAGGCGGCGGTGCTGATCGCCCATCCCGGCCAGGGCAACGACAACCTGGCCGCGCTGAAGGGCAAGCCGATCATGATCGGCAGCGACACGCGGGTGGGATGGTGGAATTTCCTTCGCGCCAAGTACGGCTACAGCGACAGCCAGATTCGCCCCTATAACTTCAACCTCCAGCCATTCCTGGCCGACAAGAAGGCGATCCAGCAGGGTCTCCTGGGCAGCGAGCCGTTCTCCATTCGCCAGGAAGCGGGGTTCGAGCCGGTGGTGATGTTGATCGCCGATGGCGGGTTCAACGGCTATGCCCAGCTTTTTGCCGCAAGCGACAAGATGATCCGCGAGAACCCGGGCCTGGTGCAGCGCTTCGTGGACGCGTCGATCGAGGGCTGGTACTGATATTTGAAGGATCCCGCCCCGGGCAATGCGCTGATCAAGAAGGCCAACCCGGAGATGACCGACGCGCTGCTGGCCTATGGTCACGGCGTGATGAAGAAGCACGGCATCCTGGACTCCGGCGATGCGGCCACGCTGGGCATCGGCGCCATGACCGATGCGCGCTGGAAGGCGTTCTTCGACCAGATGGTGGAGCAGAATCTCTATCCGAAGGATCTGGACTACAAGCGCGCCTACACGCTGCAATTCGTAAACAAGAGGGTGGGCCTGCCGAAGTAGCCGCAACGGTGCATTGCCGATTGGACAACGGGCTCACGGTTCTGCCCTACATTGCCGTCGAAGGCACATCCCTCCCGTGCCCGGGTATTGGGGGTCTGGGGCCTCAGGCCCCAGCGGGTCGAGGGCAGAGCCCTCGCCTTCCCCTCTCCCAGCCATGCTGACGATCTCGGGCGTCGAGCGCCGTTTCCCCAATGGCACGCAAGCACTTCGCGACGCCTCGCTGCGGCTGGAGCGCGGCGATTTCGTGGCGCTGCTCGGCCCGTCCGGCTGCGGCAAGTCCACGCTGCTGCGCCTGATCGCGGGGCTGGACCAGCCGGACGCTGGTGCCCTGCGCTGGGATGCCGGGCCGCCGGTGCCGGGCGGCATTGGCTATGTCTTTCAGGACGCGACGCTGTTGCCTTGGGCGACGGCGGAGGAGAACGTATGGCTGCCTTTGCGGCTGCGCGGCGTGGGCCGGGACCAGGCGCGCGCCCAGGTGCTGGCGGCGCTGGCGCAGGTGGGGCTGGCGGGGTTCGAGGGCGCGCGGCCGCGCGAACTATCCGGTGGCATGCGCATGAGGGTTTCCATCGCTCGCGCGCTGGTGGCGCCACCCGGGGCCGGTCCGCGTGTTCTACTGATGGACGAGCCGTTCGCGGCGCTGGACGAGTTCACCCGCCATCGGCTGCAGGAGGATTTCCTCGACCTGTGGCGCCGCACGGGCGCGACCGTGGTGTTCGTGACCCACTCGATCTACGAGGCCGCGTTCCTCGCCCGGCGCATTGTGGTGATGACGCCGCGGCCGGGGCGCATCGCGCGCGAGATCGGCTCGCCGCTGCCGCCAGAGGCAGCGACGCGGTTCACGCCGGAATATGCCGCCCTGGTGGGCGAGATCACCGACGTGCTGCAACACGCCATGGCCCCAGCGTGAGCGGTGCTGCCGTGCGATGGGCGCCGGCGGCGGCCGGGCTGGTTTTCCTGGCGTTGTGGCAGGTGGCCGTTTGGGCGACCGGCGTGCCGCCCTACCTGGTGCCGGGCCCGCTGGCGATCGTGCAGGCATTCCTTGCCGTGCCCGGGCTGATGCTGAGTTCGCTGCTGTCCACCCTGCTGGTGACCTTCACCGCGCTGGCTGTCTCGGCCGTGCTCGGCGTGGCGCTTGCGGTGGCGATGACCGCCAGCCCCTGGGCGCGGGCGGCGATCCAGCCCTGGGCGGTGGCGTTGCAGGTGACGCCGATCGTGGCGATCGCGCCGCTGATCATCGTGTGGGTGGGCGATCCGTTCGCCGCGCTGGTGGTGTGCGCGACGATCGTGGCGTTCTTCCCGATCTTCTCCAACACTGCGATAGGGCTGGCCTCGCCACCAGCGGAACTGCTCGACCTGTTCCGGCTGAACGGCGCCGGCGCCTGGGCGACGCTGCGCCTCCTGCGGTTGCCGGCCTCGCTGCCGTATTTCCTGGCCGGTCTGCGCATCTCCGGCGGGCTGGCCCTGGTGGGGGCGGTGGTGGCCGAATTCGTGGCCGGCGCGGGCGGGTTTGCCTCGGGCCTGGCCTATCGCATCCTCGAATCCGGCTACCGGCTGCAGATCCCGCGCATGTTCGCCGCGCTGGTGTTGCTGTCCGCCGCCGGCATCGCCATCAACGCGGCGCTCGGCGTGGTGGCACGCTGGTTGTTGCGCCGCCGTGGGGAGGCTTGAACCCGCGGTGACGGCCTGCCAGAAGTCCGCCATGCGGATGAGGGACCGATGAGCAAGCAACTGACCGAGGGGCAGCGCGCGTACGAGGCCAAGCGTGCGGCCAAGGCCGGCATGAGCCTGGACAAGTGGCTGGCCGTCAAGGACAAGGAGCGCGCGCAGGAGGCGAAAGCGCGCGAGGAGGCGGTCAAGCCCGTGGTGCCGGCCAAGCCGCCCGGCTTCTTCGCCCGTTTGCTGGATAAGGCGCACAAGCCACTGAAATAGCTTGGCGTCAGGCCATTCGCCCCCACAGCCCGTCCTTGCGGATGAGGGTGTGGTGGATCACCGCCCCGACATGCATCGCCAGCAGCACCAGCATCGCCACCGCGCCGAACCAGTGGAGCTGGGACAGCACGGGCGCCAGCGTCTCGTGCCGCCCGAGTGGCGAAGGGATCGGCACCAGCCCGAACCAGGTGAGCGGAAACCCCCAGGCGTTGGTGCCCAGGAAGCCGACCACGGGCTGCACCAGCAGCAGCACGTAGAGGGCGGCGTGGTTGAGCGCGGCGGCCAGGCGCATCAACGCCGGCATGCCGCGCGGCAGCGGTGGCGGCGGATTGCGCCAGCGCACCCACAGCCGTGCCAGCACCAGCACGAAGACCGTCACCCCGAAGCTCTCATGGATGTTGTAGAGGCGGAACTTCAATGCTTCGTCCTCCGGTTCGAAGAACGTCATCCAGAATCCCGCGACGAGTATGACGAGGATCGAAGCGGCGGTCAGCCAGTGCAGCCAGCGGGCCGGGGCGACATAGCGGCCGGTATCGGTCATGGCGCGGAACCTTCCGGTGGGCGATGGGGCGACTGTGCGGCGCTCACGCTCCCATATTCGCCATGAGCGCCGCAACAATCGCGGCGCACGCGGACTGGAGCATCGATGCGCGGAAGCGCTGGATCGCCATCGCCCGGCGACACGGCGCAGTCTGGCGGCTGGCGGTGCCGGCGCCGGTGGGCGATTTAGGCACCATGCTGGCTCGGCTGCGGGAATTGTCTGGCGGCGGGGCGGTGGCCCTGGGCGTGGACCTGCCGCTCGGACTGCCGCGCGCCTTCGTCATCCGCCACGGGCTGGAGGGCGATTTTCCGCGCTTCCTGCGGGGGCTGGCCGCGGATGCGCCGTTCTTCGAGGTCTGTGCCGCGCTGCATGAGGTTTCGTCGCAGCGGCCTTTCTATCCCATGCGAGGCGTGCGGGGGATGACGCGCGCCGGCCATGCCGCGGCCCTTGGCCTGCGCGGGCCGAGCGAGCTGTCGCGGTTGTGCGACCGTGCCACCGCCGAGCGGCCGGCCGGCGCGCCGCTGTTCTGGACCCTGGGTGCCAACCAGACCGGCAAGGCCGCGATCGCGGCGTGGCGGGACTGGCTGCTGCCCGCCCTGGCCGCGCCCGACCCGCCGCGGCTTTGGCCGTTCGAGGGCGACCTGCTTGCCCTGCTGGCGCCAGGGGCCGTGGCGATCGCCGAGACCTATCCGGCTGAGGCGTTGCGCCATCTCAACCTGCGCCTGGCCGGCAGCAAGCGGCGGCAGTCGGACCGGGCAGGGCTGGGGAGCAGCCTGGCGGCCGCAATGGCGCGGCTGGGCGTGGTGCCCGACCCCGCCCTGTTGGCTGCTATATGTGACGGGTTCGGTGCGCGGCCGGACGGCGAGGACCGGCTGGACTGCGTGTTGGGCGTGCTCGCGGTGATCAACGTGCTGGCGGGGAACCGTCCCGACCATCCGCCACCCGACCCCTGGCTGCGCAGCTGGGAGGGGTTCGTGCTCGGCCAGACCGCGGTGCCCGTCGTGCCGGAGTCGCCCGTCAGTACAAACCTGCCGCCCTTGCCCGCACCTTGGTGAGGGCCACCAGCAGATCGAGCGCCGGCGTCGCGATGCCGGCAATCCGGGCGAGTTCCAGCGCCGCGCCGTAGATGCCGTCGATCTCCATCGGCCGGCCCTGCTCCAGGTCCTGCAGGATGCTCGGCTTGTGGCTCATGGCCCGGCCATGGGCGAGTTGACTGTCGATGTCCACCTTCACCGGGCAGCCCATGGCCGCAGCCACCGCCATTCCCTCCTCGTAGCCGGCACGCACCGTGCGTTCCAGCACGGGGTCGTCATACAGGTCCTCCGGTGCCCCGCGGCCCAGCACGCAAATGGGGCCGGAGGCGAGGTTGGAGAGAAGCTTCTCCCACACCGCCTCGCGGATGCGTGGGCTCTCATCGACGATCATGCCGCCGGCGCGCAACGGCGCGGCGATTGCCGCGATGCGGGCGGAGAGCGTGCCGTCGGGTTCACCGAAGAATCAGGCGGTTGCGCCGGTTGGCGACCCGGATCACCCCGGGCTCCATCACCGTGCAGGCGGAATAGACCACGCCCCCGACCGCCCGCGCCGGGCCCACGCCGTTCCACACGGCCTCGCCGGGGTCGACGCACGCCAGCCGCCGGCCGTCCAGCGCGCCGCCATGGGCGTGGAAATACCACCAGGGAATGCCGTTCATCACGAATGCCACGGGGGTGCCGGCGCGCAACAGAGGGCCGATCCCGGCCGCCACAGATGCGAGTGCCGGCGCCTTCACTGTCACCAGCACCGCGTCCACTGCGCCGAACGCCGCCGGATTGTCTGATGCCACGACGGGCACCACCTCGTCGAGGTCGGGTGCGATGATTCGGATGCCACGGGCCCGAATGGCCGCAAGCTGGGCGCCCCGCGCGATCACCGCCACGTCGGCACCGCCGCGCACCAGGCGCGCCGCAAGATGCCCGCCGATCGCCCCGGCGCCATAGACTGCGATCTTCATGCGGAGAACATCCTCCGGGGCAGGTTGCGGACAGGCCTCCGGCCTACTACGAAGCGGGCGCCGTCGGAAACCGGCCTGTCACGCCTTGCGCCGTCCGCCTGCGATCAGGTGGTACAGGAACAGCACCACCACCGCGCCCACTGTCGCGACGAACATGCTGTAGATGTTGAAGCCGGTCACCGGGGCGCCGCCGAAGGTCCTGAAGATGAAGCCGCCGACGAACGCGCCGATCACGCCCAACACGATGTTGAGGATGAAGCCCTGTCCGCTGTCATTGACGATCTTGCCGGCGATATAGCCGGCGATCAGGCCCAGGACGAGCCAAGCAATAATCGACACGATGATGCCCCCTGCCAACTTCGCCGCGCGCGGCAGTGCAATACATGGGCAATTGGAACGGACCCGGCAAGGTTGCAACCTCAGCGGGCCCGCCCGGGCAAGCGGCGCCGGTTCACGCCACTACAGCACCGACGTCCGCATCGCTGGGGAAACTGCCGGTCTGCTTCTTGGACCACCGCACGGCACCGTCCACGGTGATTTCGAAGACACCCCCGCTTGAGCGGCGCAGCGTGACATCGGCGTCGGGCTTGCGCGACAGGATCAGGGTGCGGGCCGCACGGGCGCGCGCCTCATAGCCTCACATGCCGCAATATTCGATTTCGATCTTCATCTTTCCCTCCTGGCGGGCCTCGCGCAGGCGAAGGCCGCAAAACTCATGTGCGCCGTCGCCGTCAGCGGTCAAGCCCTGCTTGCCTGGAGATGCGCCGCTTGCCTGGACATCTCCGGTGCGGGAACCCTAGAACCACAGCCAAGCCCCGTCAGGATGCCGTTCATGGATGCTGCCAGCCCGATCATTCCCGTCATCTTGTCCGGCGGCTCCGGCACCAGGCTGTGGCCGGTGTCACGCGAGAGCTTTCCCAAGCAGTTCTGGCCGCTGGTCTCTGGCCTGACCATGATCCAGGAGACGGCGGCCAGGGCGCGCGGGCCCGGCTTCGCTCCGCCGATCGTGGTCTGCAACCAGGAGCACCGTTTCGTGGTGGCCGAGCAGTTGCGGGCGCTGGGCATTGCCGGCACGCGGATCCTGCTCGAGCCGGTCGGGCGCAACTCGGCCCCGGCGATCCTGGCGGCCGCGCTGGTGGTGGCCGAGACCGATCCGCATGCCGTGTTGTGGATGATGGCGGCCGATGCGGCGATCCACGACGTGCCGGCGCTGCATGCCGCGCTGGACCTGGCGGTTGCCGCGGGGCGGGCGGGCCATGTGGTGACCTTCGGCATGCGCCCGACCGCGCCGGAGACCGGCTTCGGCTATATCGAGCTCGGCGGCGCGCTCCCCGCCGTCCCGGGCGCGTTCTCGGTGGGGCGATTCCTGGAGAAGCCGGACGCCGAGACCGCCGCCGGATTCGTAACCTCCGGCCGGCACCTGTGGAACTCCGGCATGTTTGTCTTCACCGCCGAGGCGCTGATCGCCGAGATGCAGGCCCACGCGCCGGAGGTTGTGGTGGCGGTACGCGCGGCGTTGGACGCCGCGGTGACCGATCTCGACTTCATCCGGCTCGACCCGGCCGCCTTCAGCGCGTGTCCCTCAATCAGCCTCGACTATGCGGTGGCCGAGCGCACCAGCCGGGCGGCCGTGGTACCGGCCGACCTGGGCTGGTCGGACGTGGGAAGCTGGGGCGCCTTGTGGGAACTGGGTGAGAAGGACGCACGGGGCAATGTCGCCGCCGCCACGGCGGGCGGCACCGTACTGTTCGAAGACGCCAGCAATTGCTACGTCCGCAGCGACGGCCAGGTCGCCGCTGTGCTGGGGCTGGAGGATGCGGTGCTGGTGGTCACCGAGGATGCGGTGCTGGCCATGCATCGTGACCGCGCCCAGGACGTAAAGAAGGTGGTGGACCGGCTGAAGGCGCTGAAAAGGCCAGAAGCCACGACTCATAATCGTGTCTATCGCCCCTGGGGCTTCTACGAGAGCCTGATCCAGGGCGAGCGCTTCCAGGTGAAGCGGATGGTGGTGAACCCCGGCCAGAAGCTGTCGCTGCAGAAGCATTTCCACCGTGCCGAGCACTGGGTGGTGGCGCAGGGCAGCGCGCTGGTCACGCGCGACGCCGAAGAGAAGCTGGTGCGCGAGAACGAAAGCATCTACCTGCCGCTGGGCTGCATTCACCGCCTGGAGAACCCAGGGCGCATCCCGCTGACGGTGATCGAGGTGCAGTCGGGCAGCTATCTCGGCGAGGATGACATTGTCCGCCTTGAGGATACCTACGGCCGCAGCTGAGGCTGCGGCGCCACGAAGGCCCATGAAGGGCAGGGCAGTGACGTGAACCAGCCGCGCCGACGCATGATGCTTCTGGTGGTGCTGGGTCTCATGGCCCTGGGTGTTGGCCTGTGGTTCGCGGCAGTTCCCGACTTCGCCCGCGCGGCCTGGGTGCTGGCGGCGCTGCCGGTGGCGCTGGTGGTGGCGCGCGATACCTGGGGCGCCCTGCGCGGGGGTTCGGCCGGCGTGGACGTGATCGCCCTGCTGGCGATTGGGGGCGCGGTCGCCCTGGGCGAGACCTTCACCGCGGCGCTCATCGCGCTGATGGTGGCCGGCGGCGGGGCGCTGGAGGAATACGCGCAGGGGCGGGCGCGCGGCGAACTCTCGGCCCTGCTGGCACGCGTGCCGCGCCAGGCGCACCGGTTGGATGGCGAAGCGCTGGTGGATGTCGCCGTGGAGGCGGTGCGTCCCGGCGAGCGCCTGATGGTGAAGCCCGGCGAGATCGTGCCGGTGGACGGCCTGGTGGAGGGCAACTCAGCGGTGCTTGACGAATCGGCGCTGACCGGCGAGCCGCTGCCGGTGACGCGCGGGACGGGCGAGGTGGTGCGCAGCGGCGGCCTGAACGCCGGCGCTGCGTTTCGCTTGCGCGTTACGGCCACGGCCGAGGACAGCACCTATTCCGCCATCGTCAGGCTGGTCCAGGCAGCGGAAGGCGAGCGCGCGCCGCTGGTGCGCCTGGCCGATCGTTGGGCATTGTGGTTTCTGCCGCTGACGCTCGGCTTGGCCGGGGCGTCCTGGTGGTGGGCCGGCAGCGCCGAGCGTGCCTTGGCCGTGTTGGTTGTGGCGACGCCGTGCCCGCTGATTTCTGGCAGCCCCAGTGGCGCTGGTCTGTGGTGTGTCGCGCGCCGCCCGGTATGGCGTGATCGTCAAGGGCGGTGGCGCCCTGGAGCGGCTGGCCCGCGTCTCCACCGTGCTGTTCGACAAGACGGGCACGCTGACCACCGGCACACCGCAGGTGGAGGGGGTGGAGGCGCTGGACGGCTTTGCGCCTGACGAGGTGCTGCGGCTCGCCGCCTCGCTGGACCAGATGTCGCAGCACGCGATGGCGTCGGCAATCGTGGCGGCGGCGCGGGCCGCCGACCTGCCGCTGGCCCTGCCGGAGGCGGTGGAGGAGGTGCCTGGCGGCGGCGTGTCCGGCGTGGTCGATGGGCGGCATGTCGTGGTCGGCGGGGCGGGAATGCTGACCGGCCAGGGGCTGGCGCCGCCGCAGGACGGCGTGCTCGCGCGGCTGGCCGAGTCTGCCCCGGCGGTTGCCTGGGTGGCCATCGACGGACGCGTCGCCGGCGTGCTGCTGCTCGCCGACCGCATCCGTGCCGAGGCGCCGCGTGCGCTGCAAGCTCTGCGCACGGCTGGCATCGCGCGCGTGGTGATGGTCACCGGCGATCGCGCGTCGACGGCTGAAGCGGTCGGCGAGGCGCTCGGCCTGGACGCCGTTCATGCCGACCAGACGCCGGAGGGCAAGATCGAGACGGTGCGAGGCGAGCGCGCCCTCGGCCCGGTGATGATGATCGGCGACGGCATCAACGATGCCCCGGCGCTGGCGGCGGCCGATATCGGGGTTGCGATGGGCGCCCGCGGCGCCGCGGCTGCGGCCGAGGCGGCCGACGTGGTACTGCTGGTCGACCGGGTGGACCGGGTGGCCGATGCCATCGCCGTGGCCCGCCGTTCGCACGCGATCGCCCGCCAGTCGATCGCCGTGGGGATGGGGTTGTCGCTGGCGGCGATGGCGGTGGCGGCGGCCGGCTACCTGCCGCCAGTGGTCGGCGCGGTCACCCAGGAGGCGATCGACGTGGCCGTTATCCTTAACGCCTTGCGCGCCCTGGGCGGTCGCCGCGCCGCCACGCTGCCCGCCAGCGCCGGGGCGGAACGCGTGCTGGAGGAGCACGTTCGCCTGCGGGCCCTATTGACACGGATGCGCCGCACCGCCGACGCGATGCATGCGGGGGCCGTACCGGATCAGGAGGCGCTGCGCAGCATCGACGCGGACCTCGCCGATCTGCTGTTGCCGCATCAGCGCGCTGAGGAGCGGACAACCTTCCCCGAACTCGCGCGCCGCCTGGGCGGCACCGACCCGCTGGGGGCGATGACGCGGATGCACGAGGCGATCAACGAACTGGCAGGGCGATACACGTCCATGGTGGCAAGGCTATCGCCCGATGGCGGCGCGGGAGATGCGGAGGTGCGCGAACTGCGGCGCCTGCTGCACGTGATGGAGGCGGTGATCGCGCTGCACCTGGCCGCCGAGGAGGACCTGATGAACCGCGCCGAGGAGTTGGCGCTGCACTGAGGCGCCGGGTTCGGCCGCGGGTTCACAATCCCGTCCGCTGCGCCTAGTTTCGTCCATTCAAATCCAAGACGGAGGAAACAAATGGCCGGGATCGTCGAAGGCAAGGTGGTGGTGGTGACCGGCGCGGGCGGCGGCATCGGCCGTGAGATCGCGGTGATGATGGCCGGCGAGGGCGCGAAGGTGGTGATCAACGATCTGGGCGTGTCGGTCACCGGCGATGGCGGCTCGGCCACACCCGCCGAGCAGACCAAGGCGATCATCGAGCAGCGCGGCGGCCAGGCGGTGATCAACACCGAGAGCGTCGCCTCGTGGAACTCGGCCCGCCGCATCATCCAGTGCGCGCTCGACACCTACGGCCGCATCGACGGCGTGGTCAACAACGCCGGCATCCTGCGCGACGTCATCTTCCACAAGATGACCGAGGACGATTGGAACGCGGTGATCAACGTGCACCTGTCCGGCGCCTTCTACGTCTCCCGCGCCGCGGCCGAGCACTACCGCAAGCAGGAGAGCGGCAGCTTCGTGCACATGTCGTCCACCTCCGGCCTGATCGGCAATTTCGGCCAGGCCAACTATGCCGCCGCCAAGCTGGGCATCACCGCGCTGTCCAAGTCGATCGCGCTGGACATGCAGCGCTACAAGGTGCGCAGCAACTGCATCTCGCCCTTCGCCTGGAGCCGGATGACCGGCTCGATCCCGGTCAACACGCCGGAGCAGCAGGCGCGCATGGCCAAGATCCAGCAGATGACACCGGACAAGAACGCGCCGATGGCAGTGTTCCTCACCTCCGACCGGGCCGAGGGCGTGTCGGGCCAGGTCTTCGCCACCCGCCATAACGAGATCTTCCTGATGTCGTCCTCGCGCCCGGTGCGCGGCGTGCACCACGACGGCGGCTGGACGCCGACCGAGGTCGGCCAGATCGCGATCCCGGCGCTGAAGGGCAGCTTTATGCCGCTCGACCGCTCGGGTGAAGTGTTCACCTGGGATCCGGTGTAAGTGAAGACCTTCTTTTTCTGAAGAAAAAGAGGCAAAAAGACTTTCATCTATCCGCCTCCGGAACGGCCCGGCTTTTCGATCAGAGCCGGGCGCAATCGGATAAAGTTTTTTTGCTTCTTTTTGTGCACAAAAAGAAGAATCCTTCCCTAAAGGACGTATCATGCGCAAGCGTTTGCTGCTGATCCAGCCCTATACCTTCGCTACCGACTCGCCCCTCTACGTCCCGCCGCGCGATGCCTCGCGCGAGGCGCGGCTGATCAATTTCGAGGATTACGGCCATCTGCTGGCCGATGTGGACTGGGACGTTCACCCCGGCCCGATTGGCCCGTTCGGCGATTCCTTCGTGGAGACGCGCGAGGAGTTCGCCACCGTCGGCGTGCTGCGCCTGCCGATCGTGCGCGAGGCGGCGGCGAGCGGGCAGTGGGACGCGATCGTGCTGCTGGGCGGCGGCGACCCGGGCTTCGCCGAGGCGCGCGAGATCGGCCGCCAGCACGACATCCCTGTGGTGGCCTGCGCCCATGCGCAGATGACGGTGGCGGCCATGCTGGGCAACAGGTTCAGCGTGATCGACGTGTCCGAGGCGCACAACATGCAGATGTATAACCTGGTGGTGCAGTATCGGTTCACCGACCGTGCCGCCTCGGTACGCTGCATTGATGCGCCGCTGCCCCGCCCCTCGCGCCCCGAGGCCTGTCATGTGCAGGCGGAACGCGAGGTTGTGGCGGCTGGCCGGCCCTCGGCCGTGCTCGACCGGGCGGTGGCCGAGGCGGAGGCGGCGATCGAGGAGGACGGGGCCGACAGCATCATCCTCGGTTGCTCCGCCATTTACTGGATGCGCCCACACCTGGAGCGCCGCCTGCGCGAGGCGGGCTGGGAGGTGCCGGTGCTGGAAGGCTACCGCTGCGCCATCGAGATGGCGAAGCTGCTGGCCAATCTCGGCGTTTCCGCCAGCGGCCTGGCTTTCCCCCGCGACAACCCGCGCCGCTGGCGCCGACGGAAGACATTCTGACCCCATGAGCAAGCTTGCCGATGCGCTGTTCAACCCAAGGCGCATCGCGCTGATCGGCGCCTCCACCGACGCGAAGCGTCTGACCGCGCGCGCCCAGGTTTATCTGCGCCGCCACGGGTTCACCGGAGAGTTGTTCCCGGTGAACCCGCGCGCCCCCGAGGTGCTGGGCGAGCGCGCCTATGCCTCGCTGGCCGAGGTGCCGGGGCCGATCGACCTCGCCTATGTGCTGGTCAATACCAGGCAGGTCGAGGGCGCGATCGCCGATTGTGCGGCGCGTGGCGTCCCGGTGGCCTGTGTGCTGGCCGACGGCTTCGCCGAGGCCGGGCCCGAGGGCGTGGCGCTGCAGGCGCGCATGCTGGGCGCCGCGAAGGCGGGCGGCGTGCGCGTGCTCGGGCCGAACTCCATGGGCGTGATCAATGTGCCGGCCGCCACCGCCTGTTCGGTGAACGCGGCGCTGGAGGCGGAGTCGCTGTTGCCGGGCCGGTGGTCGCTGGTGTCGCAGTCCGGCTCGGTGATGGGCACCCTGCTGTCGCGGGCGGCGGCGCGCGGATTCGGCTTCGCCAAGGTGGTGGGCACCGGCAACGAGGCTGACCTTTCTGCCGGCGAGCTCGTCTCACTGCTGGTGGATGACCCCGCAACCGATGCAATCCTGCTGTTCCTGGAGACGGTCCGCCGTCCCGAGCTTTACGAGGAAGCGGCGCGGCGCGCACACGCCGCGGGCAAGCCGATCGTGGCCTACAAGCTCGGCCGATCCGAGGCGGGGGCGGCGCTGGCCACCACCCATACCGGCGCCATGACCGGCTCCGACGCCGCGGCGGATGCGTTCTTCCGAGCCATCGGCATCGTGCGCGTGGACATGCTGGAGACCCTTCTGGAACTGCCGCCGCTGCTGCTGGGCCGTCGACCGCCCGTGGCGCCGAAGCGAGCGGTGAGGATCGTCACCACCACCGGCGGCGGCGGCGCGATGGTGGTGGACCGGCTGGGCACCATGGGAATCGCCGTGCCGACGATGGTCGACACCACCCTGGCCGGCGCCAACCGCGACACCGTGGTGAGGGAGATGAACACCGCGCGCGCCGACGAGGACGTGGACCTTGCCGTGGCCGTGGTCGGTTCGTCGGCGCAGTTCCGGCCGCAGGAGGCGGTGGCCGGCGTGATCGGCAGCGAAGGGCCGCGCCCGCTTGCCGCCTTCCTGCTGCCGCAGGCCGATGCCTCGATGAAGCTGCTGGCCGAGGCCGGAATTGCTGCCTTCCGCACGCCAGAAGCCTGTGCCGACGGTATCCGGGCTTATCTGGACTGGCGGTCGCCACGCCCGACAACGGTGGCGGCAGGGATGGAGCCGGCGCGCGCCCTTCTCGCGGGTGCCGACGACGAGGCCGGGGCGCGCGAAGTCTTCGCCGCGCTGGGGATCGGCAACCGCGCGGTGGCCGTCGATCCGGCCCATCCGCCGGCGCTCGCCTACCCCGTGGCGCTGAAGGCGGTGTCTGCCGAGATCGCCCACAAGACCGAGGCGGGCGCCGTTGCGCTGAACGTGGCTGACGAGGCCGCGCTGCGCGATGCCTGCGCCAAAATGCGGGCACGCCTGGGCGCGCGCATCCGCGGCTTCATCGCCCAGCCGATGGTGCGCGGCGTGGGCGAGGCGATCCTGGGATACCGCCGCGATCCGCTGGTGGGGCCTGTGGTGGCGCTGGGCGCCGGCGGCGTGCTGGCGGAGGTCTATCGCGACGTGGTGCTGCGTGCCGCGCCGGTGGACGAGGCGGCTGCGATGGAGATGATCGCCGAGGTAAAGGGGCTTGCCCCCGCGCGAGGCTATCGCGGTCTGCCGAAGGGCGACCTGGTCGCCCTTGCCCGCGCCGTGGCCGCCTTCTCCCGTCTGGCAGGGCTGGCGGAGGTGGCAGAGGCCGAGATCAACCCGCTGATCGTCCTGCCCGAGGGCGAGGGCGTGGTGATGGCCGACGCGCTGCTGGCCCTGCGCTGAACCGCACGCCGGGTTTACCCGCCCTTCATCATCATGGGGACATTCTTCCCGCGGTTACGCAGCAGGATGGAGGCGACCGATGGAGTCAGCAGGCCGGGCGGGCGAGAGTAGATGGGGTGATGGACCTAGCGGTGAAGCCGGATTGGTGCCGATGATGGTGCTGATGCCGGAGCAACAGCGCGCGGCGATGCTGGGGTCCGGCTTCGTCGCCCCACAGGTCAGCAAATCGGCATCGCGGCTGGATGCGCTGTACGATGAGGCCATGGCGCGGTTCGACGCCTTCTGCTTCTGGTACGCTCGGCCGACGCGCACCCGCAAGGGGCTGCACGACGTCGCACAGCGGCTGGAAGCCTATGGCAGCCCAGAGGCGCTGCGCATTGCAGGCGAGGTGCGCCTGGCCCTGGCGGAGACTGCCGGCTGAGTCGCATCGGCGGCCTGTCCATCGGGTGGCGGTCAGGGTTGAGCGAAGGGGCGTTTGCGCGCGGCGCCGTCTGAGGCAAGCTGGCGCACGAAGGAGCGCTGAATGCCCGATACCAAGCCGGCCCCCCAACCAGCCCATCGCCCCGAAGCACAGGCCGCCAGCCGTTCAGGACCACAGCCGGAGCAGGGCAGGGTGCCAGTGGTGCCGCGGCACGCCGCCAGCCTGTTGGTACTGCGGTCGGGCAGCACGCCGCAGGTGCTGATGGGCATGCGGGGGGCGGGCCATAAATTCATGCCGAATCGTCTGGTGTTCCCGGGCGGGCGCGTTGACCCCGAGGACTATCTGGCCGAGCCGGCGAGCCCGTTGCGCGCGCATGTCCAGTCGCTGCTGGCCCGCGCCGCCGACGAATCGTTGGCGCGCGCGCTCGGCATCGCGGCCGCGCGCGAACTGGAGGAGGAGACCAGCCTCAGCCTCGGCCTGCCGCCGGCGCTGCACGGACTCGACTATCTGTGCCGCGCCATCACCCCCGAGAACTCGCCCATGCGGTTCGACGCCCGGTTCCTGGTGGTGGCTGCCGAGCATGTCTCCGGCAACCTCGCCGGGTCGGGAGAGCTGGAGGATCTGAGCTGGTATTCGTTGGAAGAGGCGCTGGCGCGGTCGAGCCCGCCGACCACCCAGGTGCTCGACCAGCTGATGCTGTGGCTTGGGATGGACGAGGCGGCGCGCCTGGCCCGCGCCACGGTGCCGACACTGCGCAACCGCGGATGGGAAATGGAGTAGCGGGCGTCACGCCCTGCCGGCTTCCTTACGCCAGCCGGGACTGCAGCAACAGGTGGTCGCGCACTGCCGGGTCCACCGACAGCCCGGCGGCCGTCGCATAGGCGCGACCGGCCTCCCCTGCGCGGCCGAGCAGCGTCAGCACCCTC
This sequence comes from uncultured Alphaproteobacteria bacterium, assembly GCA_963779875.1. Lineage (GTDB taxonomy): Bacteria > Pseudomonadota > Alphaproteobacteria > Acetobacterales > Acetobacteraceae > CAMDGX01. The sequence continues at coordinate 638,841 of CAWAAI010000002.1, forward strand.
GCGCGGCAGGCCCACCACGGCTGGTACGACGACGCGGCGGTGCCGAGCGCATCCAGAAGTGCAAGGCTTGCCGTTGGATCTCCCGCCCCGGCCATGGCCGAGGCCCGGGCGACGCGCACGCCCACGGTTGGCGACAGCCGGTCCAGCAGGGCATAGAGCGCCACGATAGCTGGCCAATTGGTCGCCCCAGTGCAGGCGCGCTGGGCATGAACCGACTGAATCGCCGCCTCGACCTGCAGTCGACCCGGGGTGCCGCCCCGGGCGGCATCGTGCAGCAGTGTCTCGGCCTCGTCGATCATTGCGCGCGACCAGCGTGAAGTGTCCTGGCGGCCGAGCGGTACGAACCGGCCATCGGGGTCGCGTCGCGCGTCCCGCCGGGCCTCGCAATGCAGCATGAGGGCGAGGAGGCCCTTGGTCTCCGGCGCCTCGGGCAATAGGGCGACGAGCAGCCGGGCGAGCCAGATCGCCTCCTCCGCAAGTCCCTGGTGGCGTGCGTCGGTCGCGAAGGCGTAATTCCAACCTGTGCAGTAGGCGGCATAGACGGCACGCAAAACCGTATCCAGGCGCGACGGCAGGTCGCGCCGCTCCGGCAGGGTGAAGGCGATGCCGGCATCGCGGATTTTCGCCTTCGCCCGCACCAGGCGTTGGCTCATGGCCGGGGGAGCAGCCAGAAAGCAGGTAGCGATCCGCGCCGCGTCGAGGCCGAGGACGACCTGGAGCATCAGCGGTGCCTGAATCGCCTCGTCAATCGCGGGATGAGCGCAGACGAACATCAGGTTCAGCCGGCTGTCGGGAGTGGCAGCCTGCCCGGCGGCGGCGGCTTCCTCGTGCAGCATCGCCAGCGTCGCCGCGGCGGCGGCGCGCACGCGGCCATGCCTGGTGGCGTGCGCCAACACGCGGCGCGCTGTGGTCAGCAGCCAGGCCTCGGGCTTGGCTGGAACGCCGCGCACCGGCCAAGCCCGCAGCGCACGGCCGAAGGCCTCTGCCAGCGCATCCTCGGCGGCCGCCACGTCACGGGTGCGCGAAGCCAGGATGGCGACCAACCGGCCATAGGAGTCGCGCGCTGCCCGCTCGGCAGTGCGGCGCGCGTCCCCGGACGTCATGCTGTCCGCCGTGGCATCACCCCTTCATCGGCGACATCACCGGCCGCACCTCCGTGCTGCCATAGCTGGCCGAAGGGCTGCGGGCTGCCCAGTCGAGGGCGGTGTCGAGATCGGGCACCTCGATGACGAAGTAGCCGCCAAGCTGCTCCTTGCTATCGGCGTAGGGACCGTCCTGCACCTGCGCCCCGCCATCTGCCAGTGTCCGCATGCCGTCGCGCACACGCACCGTGGTGCCGGTGTGCGGCGGTTGCAGCCCGTGGCCGTTGACGATGATGCCGGCCTTCGACATGGCATCGATATAGCCCATCCAGGCGGCCATGTGCGGACCTGCCTTCGCCGGATCTGAGCGGGCGGCGAAATCCTTGGCGGTTTCGTTAAAGACGAGCATGTACTGCATGGCGCAGTTTCTCCGGTTCGCGTGCCGGCGCCGGTGTTCCGGCGCCGCGGTGCCGAACTTCCGGCACCTGTCGCGATGAGCCCCACGATGCTGGGATTTCGACATGGAGTGCATCAAAAACCCGAAAAAAGCGGCGCCATACGACGCCGCCCCACCCGGCCCGCATGGCTGGTCAGAAATCCTCGTCGCCGCCCACGTCATCCCAGCCGGAATCGGTGGAATCCCCCTCGTAGCTGACCGGGCTGGCATCGCTCCAGCCGCTGTCCGCCGCAGCGCCGTCCTTCGGCTCGCCACCTTGGGCGAAGGGGTCGGCGGCCCCGGTGGGGTTAGTCCAGGGGCTGCTGGTGGCCGCCGCCGCATGGGCCGCGCCGCCGCCCGAGAAGGCGTTCATCAGCATGTTGCCGACCACCATGCCGCCCGCCACGCCCGCCGCGGTGGTGAGCGCCGAGCCGAGGAAGCCCGATCCCTGGCGCTGGAACATGCCGGGCTGGTAGCCGGGAGCGTGCTCCGGTGGTGGCGGAGGCGGCGCATAGCGCGACGGCGGCGGCTGCGTTGCCTCCTGGCGGCCGCCGAACAGGCCACCGAACAACCCGCGCGCGGGCTGCTGCGGCTGGGCCGCCGCCCCCCAGGGGGAGGCAGGCGCCTGTTGTGTGCGAGCCTGGTCGAGTTCCCATTGCAGGCGGTTGATCGTGTTCTGCGCCTCGGCAAGAGCGTGTTCCTGCACGAAGGCCATCTGGGTCAGGCGATAGCGCGCCTCTGGGTGGCGCGCGAAAAGGTCGGCGATCAGCGCATCTGCCTCCGGGTCGATCGCCGGCAGCGGGCTGGCGGCAGGCTGGGTGGACGGCACCGACCCGGACGGGGCGCCCCGTCCGGCCTGCGCGCCGCCGACGCGCGCGATAAACTGGGTGATGAGGTCGCGTTCCTCGTTGGTCATGTGCGTCCCTGTATGGTCCTGGTTGCGGGCTTCTGAACCTCGCGCGGATGTGGCCCGCCCCCCGGAACGGTTCAAGCCACGTTACGACTTCCTCATGCGAAGGCGTGCGGAACGGCCGCTACTGGCTTCCCGCGCTTTGCTTCGGCGGGTCCGGGCACTAGTGTGCGCCCGTTTCCACCCGGCCGGCGGACGATGACCCAACTTTCTGCGACCCAACCTTCTGCGACATCTGCTGCGAACAGTTTCCAGGATCTCATCCTGCGCCTGCACGCCTTCTGGGCGCGCCAGGGCTGCGTAATCCTGCAGCCCTACGACGTGGAGATGGGTGCGGGAACCTTCCACCCCGCCACCACCCTGCGCGCCCTGGGCCCCCGGCCCTGGGCCGCGGCCTATGTGCAGCCCAGCCGGCGCCCCTCCGACGGGCGCTACGGCGAGAATCCGAACCGGCTGCAGCACTACTACCAGTACCAGGTGATCATGAAGCCATCGCCCGCCGATGCGCAGGCGCTGCTGCTGGAAAGCTATCGCGAGATCGGGCTGGACCCGATGTTGCACGATTTCCGCTTTGTGGAGGATGACTGGGAAAGCCCGACGCTGGGCGCCTGGGGGCTGGGCTGGGAGGTGTGGTGCGACGGTATGGAGGTGGGGCAGTTCACCTATTTCCAGCAGGTCGGCGGCATTGCTGTCGAGTTGCCGAGTTTCGAGATGACCTATGGGCTAGAGCGCCTGGCGATGTATGTGCAGGACGTGGAGCGGGTTTACGATCTCGACTTCAACGGCCGCGGGGTGAAATACGGCGACGTGTTCCTGCGCGCCGAGCGCGAATACAGCGCCCATAATTTCACCCACGCCGACACCGCGATGCTGGCGCGGCACTTCGAGGATGCCGAGCGCGAATGCGCCGCCCTGCTGGCCGAGAAGCTGGCGCTGCCGGCCTATGACCAGTGCATCAAGGCCAGCCATCTGTTCAACCTGCTCGACGCCCGCGGCGTGATCAGCGTGGCCGAACGGGCGAGCTATATCGGCCGGGTGCGGACGCTGGCAAAGGGCTGCTGCGAGGCATGGCTCGCGGGGGAGACGGCCGTTGCCTGAGCTGTTCGTCGAGCTGTTCTGCGAGGAAATTCCGGCGCGCATGCAGGCGCGGGCGGCGGACGATCTGTGCCGCCTGCTGGGCGAGGCCCTGGCGCCGCTGGTGCCCACCGCGATGCGCGGCTTCAGCGGCCCGCGCCGCATCGCCGCCTGCGCCACGGTGGGGGCGGGGGTGGAGGAGAGCCGCAGCGTGGAGCGCGGCCCGCGGCGCAGCGCGCCCGAGCAGGCGCTGGCCGGCTTTCTGCGCAAGCACGGGGCTGACCGTGCCGACCTGCGCGAGGAAGGCGATTTCTGGGTGCTCGACCGCATCGTGCCGGGTGTCGCGGCTTCCGCGATGATCGCCGGGGTTATGCCGGGGCTGCTGCGGCGCTTCCCGTGGCCGAAATCGATGCGCTGGGGCGGCACCAGCAGCTTCACCTGGGTGCGGCCGCTGCGGCGCATCGTTTGCCTGCTCGACGCGGCGGTGGTGCCGTTCGACCTGCGCGAAGGCGACGATGACGGGCACGGGCTGGCGTCCGGCAACCACACCGAGGGGCATCGCTTCCACGCCCCCGAGCCCTTCGCTGTCACGTCCTGCGCCCAATGGGAAAAGGAGCTTCGCGCGCGGCGGGTAGTGGCGAATGCTGCCGAGCGCCGGGCCATGATTGCCGACGGACTGCGCGACGCCACGGCGACGCGCGGCCTGGCAGTGGTGGAGGATTCAGGGTTGCTCGACGAGGTGGCGGGGCTGGTGGAATGGCCGGTGCCGCTGATCGGCGCCATCGACGCAGCCCACATGGACCTGCCGCCCGAGGTGATGCAGGTTTCGATGCGGGTGAACCAGCGCTACTTCGCGCTGCGCGATGCGCTCGGGCGGCCGGCGCCGTTCTTCGCCTTCGTCGCCAACATCGAGGCGCCGGACGGCGGACAGACGATCGTCGCCGGCAACGAGCGGGTGTTGCGGGCGCGCTTCGCCGACGCGCGGCATTTCTGGGATCTGGACCGAAATGTAACGCTGGCGAGCCGGGTGCCTGCGCTGGACGGGATCACTTTCCATGCCAAGCTTGGCACGCAGGGCGACCGGGTGCGGCGGCTGGTGAAGCTGGCCGGCACGATTGCCCCTGTGGTGGGCGCCGACGTGGCGCTGGCCCAGCGAGCCGCGCTGCTCGCCAAGGCCGACCTTACCACCGGGATGGTCGGTGAATTCCCCGAGTTGCAGGGCGTCATGGGCGGCTACTACGCCACGCATGACGGCGAGGCGGCGGCGGTGGCCGCGGCGGTGCGCGACCACTACCTGCCCAAGGGCTCGGGCGACGCGCTGCCGGAGAACCCGGTCGGCGAAGCGGTGGCGCTCGCCGACAAGCTCGATCAGATCGTCTCGTTCTTCGCGGTGGACGAGAAGCCGACCGGCTCCGGCGATCCATTCGCGCTGCGGCGCGCGGCGCTGGGGATCATCCGCATCGTGCGGGGGAAGCGGTTACGCGTCGCATTGCATGGTATGATCGTGGCGGCGGGTCCGGACAGGGCGCCAGTCGTCGATGAGGTGCTCGCTTTCCTCATTGAGCGCCTGCGCGTCCAGCTCCGCGCCGATGGCGCCCGGCACGACGTGCTCAACGCCGTGCTCGGAGCCGGCCAGGACGACGACATCGTCCGCCTGTTGGCGCGCACCGAGGCCGTCGCCGCGTTCCTGGAAGCCGAAGCCGGAGAAAACCTGCTTGCTGCCTACCGGCGCGCCAACAACATCCTTCGCATCGAAACCCGCAAGGACAAGAAGGAGTTCGATGGTGCCATCGACTCCGACCTGCTGGAGGAATTCGCGGAAGCCGAGCTGGCGCTGGCCATCGGCCGCACCGGGCCGGACGTGGCGAATGCCATCGCTGAGGAAAGATTTACCGATGCCATGGCATCGCTGTCGCACCTTCGTGGCCCCGTGGACACTTTCTTCGATGCCATCCTCGTGAATGCCGAACGGCCCGAATTGCGCCAGAATCGGCTACGACTGCTGTTCCACCTGCGCGCCGCCATGAACATGGCGGCCGATTTCTCACGGATTGAAGGCTGACATCATGAGCCAGACCATGACCAAGTGGGTTTACAGTTTCGGCGCCGGCCACGACGAAGGCGGTGCGGAGATGCGCGACCTGCTGGGCGGCAAGGGCGCCAACCTGGCCGAGATGGCACGCATCGGCCTGCCGGTGCCGCCCGGATTCACCATCACCACAGAGGTCTGCACCGCCTTCTACGACAACGACCGGCAATACCCCACCGATCTGCGCGAACAGGTGCGCGCGGCGCTGGACAAGGTGGAGAAGTCGGTCGGGCTGCAGTTCGGCTCGTCCACCAATCCGCTGCTGGTTTCCGTGCGCTCCGGCGCGCGGGTGTCCATGCCGGGCATGATGGACACGGTGCTGAACCTCGGGCTGAACGACACCTCGGTGCGGGGCTTGGCGGCCATGTCGGGCGACGAGCGCTTCGCCTGGGATTCCTACCGCCGCTTCATCCAGATGTATGGCGGCGTGGTGCTGGGCGTGGAGCATCACCGGTTCGAGGAGATCATCGACCACATCAAGGGCGAGAAATACGTCACCGAGGACACCGCGCTCGATGCCGATGACTGGCGCCGCGTGGTCGGCGGCTACCTGGAGATGGTAGAGCAGGAGATCGGCAAGCCGTTTCCGCAGGACCCGGAGGAGCAGCTCTGGGGCGCCATCGGTGCGGTGTTCGGCAGCTGGATGAACCCGCGCGCCAACACCTATCGCCGGCTGCACGACATTCCCGCCAGCTGGGGCACGGCGGTGAACGTTCAGGCCATGGTGTTCGGCAACATGGGCGACGACTGCGCCACCGGGGTGTGCTTCACCCGAGACCCATCGACCGGCGAGAACATCTTCTACGGCGAGTACCTGGTGAACGCCCAGGGCGAGGACGTGGTCGCCGGCACGCGCACGCCGCAGCCGATGTCCAGCGCCCGCGCCAAGCCGGGCGAGACGCCGATGGAGGTGGCCATGCCGGCCGCCTATGCCGAACTGATGGCGGTGCGCGAGAAGCTGGAGCGCCACTACAAGGACATGCAGGACATCGAGTTCACCGTCCAGCGCAACAAGCTGTACATGCTGCAAACCCGCAACGGCAAGCGCACGGCACCTGCCAGCCTGCGCATCGCGGTGGAGATGGCGCAGGAAGGGCTGATCGACCGGCGCGAGGCGATACTGCGGGTGAACCCGGCCTCGCTTGACCAGCTGCTGCACCCGATGATCGACCCCAATGCCCAGCGCTCGCCCCTGGCCCGCGGCCTGCCGGCCAGCCCGGGTGCTGCCTGCGGCACGGTGGTGTTCAACGCCGACGAGGCCGAGGCCCGCGCGACGAAGGGCGAGGCGGTGATCCTGGTGCGTATCGAAACCTCTCCGGAGGACATCCACGGCATGCACGCCGCCCGCGGCATCCTGACCACGCGCGGCGGCATGACCAGCCATGCCGCGGTGGTTGCCCGTGGCATGGGCCGGCCTTGCGTGGCCGGCTGCGGCGGGATTGCGGTCGACTACGGCGCCCAGGTGCTGACCGGCGGCGGCAGGGTGGTGCGCGCCGGCGATGTGATCACGTTGGATGGCACCACCGGCGAGGTGTTCATCGGCCCCGTGCCAATGATCGAGCCGCAGATGTCCGGCGAGTTCGCCACCCTGATGTCCTGGGCCGACGAGGCGCGGCGGCTGCGGGTGCGAGCCAATGCGGAAACCCCGCTCGACGCCGACACGGCGCGAAAGTTCGGTGCCGAGGGCATCGGGCTGTGCCGCACCGAGCACATGTTCTTCGACCCTGAGCGCATCGGCGCGGTGCGGCAGATGATCATGGCCGGCGACACTGCCGGGCGCGAGACGGCGCTGGCGCGACTGCTGCCGTTCCAGCGCCACGATTTCGCCGAGCTGTTCCGGATCATGGCCGGGCTGCCGGTGACCATCCGTATGCTCGACCCGCCGCTGCACGAATTCCTGCCGCACGCCGACGCGGAGCTTAAGGAGCTTGCCGAGGCGCTGGGCACTGATATGGCGACGATGCGCCAGCGCGCCGCCGAACTGGCCGAGGCCAATCCGATGCTGGGCCATCGCGGCTGCCGACTGGGTATCTCCTACCCCGAGATCTACGCCATGCAGGCGCGTGCCATCTTCGAGGGCGCAATCGAGGTCGCGCGCTCCGGGGCTGCGGCCCCGGTGCCGGAGATCATGATCCCGCTGGTGGGCACGCGCCGCGAACTGGAGATTACCCGCACGCAGATCGACCGGGTGGCCGCCGCGGTTTTTGCCGAGGCGGGCATGAGCATCGAATACAGCGTGGGCACCATGATCGAGCTGCCGCGCGCCTGCGTCACCGCCGACCGGATCGCGGAAGTGGCCGATTTCTTCAGCTTCGGCACCAACGACCTCACCCAGACCACCTTCGGCCTGTCGCGGGACGATGCCGGTAAGTTCCTGCCCGCCTATGTGGAGCAGGGGATCGTGCCGAAGGACCCGTTCGTCTCGCTGGACGTGGAGGGCGTGGGCTCGCTGATCCGCCTCGCGGTGGAGCGGGGGCGCAGCACCAAGCCGGGGCTGAAGCTCGGCATCTGCGGCGAGCACGGCGGCGATCCCGCCTCGATCGAGTTCTGCGAGCAGGTTGGTCTCGACTATGTTTCGTGCAGCCCCTACCGGGTGCCGGTCGCACGGCTCGCGGCGGCTCAGGCGGCACTTGGGGCGGCCGGCGACCGCACCGCCTGATGCCGTGCGGCGCTGCCTGGCCGCTTTGCCGCAAACGCTTTCCGCGCTAGACTCTGGCGGAACGACATCACGGGAGGATCCAAAGATGGCCCATACGCTCGAAGGTTTCGCTGCAGCCTGCAGCGCGGCAATCTCGGCGGACCCCGGCCCGGGCGGACGCCAGAAGGTGTGCGAACTGGTGCGCGAGGTGCTGAAGGATCCTGAGTTCGTCGCCGCAAATATCAAGGCCGACGGGCCGGAGCGGAAGGTTCTCTACCAGGATCCCGTGCACAAATTCGCCATCCTTGCGCATAGCTACCACGGCGCGAAGGACAGCTCCCCGCACGACCATGGTCCCACCTGGGCGATCTATGGCCAGGCGACCGGCGCCACCATTATGACCGACTGGGAGAAGGTCGCGGCGCCCAGCGGCGACAAGCCCGGCCAGGCCCGCCGGGTGCGCGACTACACGCTGACCCCTGGGATGGCCTATCTCTACGAGCCCGGTGTGCTGCATTCGCCGCGCCGCGACAACTCCACCACGCTGCTGCGCATCGAGGGGTTCGACCTCAGCAACTACAAGCGGGATCGCTTCATCGCCGCCTGAGCCGTTTCGGGAATGGGCGCGAGCCGCAGGCGGGAGGCGGTCGCGCGCGCTGCTGTTCGGCGGCGTATGACGGAAAATTGATTGACGTATTTTATGTGATGCTTCTGCCGATCGTTGATACGATGCATCATCTCGGCCGCAGGATCAAAAAACTTGGCGCGTAGAGCGTCTCGCGAATGCTGGATTCGGGTGCGGCGGCGAGGCAATCCCACGATTCACGAATTGCATTTTTAATGCCAGAGAGGTTCCTGATGTGGAAGGAGTTTGCGGATGTCAGGCCGACCACGGTTTCTCCTGGCGTGTCCGGAACGCCCCTTCCTGCCGGCCAGCGGGCCAATGGTTCGTTCCCTTCGGCTCCGCTGAATGCCGACCCGAACGGGGTGGCGGAGATTCCCGCGACTCCCTTGCCGCTGGCCCAGTCCACGCCGCCGGTGCGGTTTTCGCATGCCATGCTGGGCGGCGTCGTCGCACTAGGTGATACAGCGGTGCTGGTGCTGGCCGCGGTGCTTTGGGCCGCTGTGGCACTGGAAACAGCCTGGGTGCCCGCGTTGGCGGGGTTCGGATTGCTGTTTGTCTCCTTTGCCGCCGGCCAGTATGGCCAACACGGCACCACCCCGGCACCAACGAACCTTGGGCTTGCATGGTCGATGGGCACTGCGGTGACGGTGGCCCTCCTCGCCCTGATTGACGCCACCGCGGCCGACTGGTCGGGATTCGCATCCTGGGCCGCGCTGTCGGCGGCGGGCCTGGTCGCGTGGCGTGTCTGGCTTTCGGCGCGCGCTGCGGCCTGGCGAGCGGCCGGAGAACTGACCACCCGCGTCGCGGTGGTGGGCGATACGGAGGCCGAGGCGCTGCTGGCTGCCATAGCACACGCGGGCGCGGACTGCGGCGTCGCGCTTTCCGGTCGTCATTCCGTCCAGACGATATCTAACGAGGCGTCATTGCAGATGCTGCGGCAGGACGCTGCATTGGGCCGAATCGACGCCGTCATCGTGGCGCTGCCCTGGTCCAAGCCGGACCTGGTGGCACAAGGATGCGCGGCGTTGCGGTGGTTGCCCGTCGATGTATGGCTTCTGCCCGATCCGCAGAGCCCGGCCTGCATTGCGGCGCGGGCGTCACTGTTGCCAAGCGTGCCGCTGCTTCCTGTGGCGCTGCGGCCGCTTGGCGCTTGGCGGGGAGTAGCGAAGCGGATCGAGGACCTTGTGCTCGGCACACTTCTGCTGATGGCCTTCGCGCCGCTGATGCTGCTGGCCGCCATGGCGGTGGCGGTGGACAGCCGCGGCCCGGTGCTGTTGCGCCAGCGCCGGTTCGGCTTCGGCAACGCGCCATTCCCAGTCTACAAGTTCCGTACCATGTACCACGACAAGGGTGATGTCTCGGGCATGCGGGCCACCGTGCCAGGCGATCCGCGTGTTACCCGCGTGGGCCGTGTGCTGCGGTCGACCAGCCTGGACGAACTGCCGCAATTGCTAAACGTGCTGAAGGGCGACATGTCGCTGGTAGGGCCGCGCCCGCATCCGGTGGAGATGCGGGTGCTCGGCCATCACTACCATGACGTCGTGCCACGTTATCCGGAGCGACACCGCATGAAGCCCGGAATCACTGGTCTTGCCCAGATCAACGGGTATCGCGGCCTGGTCGACTCGGTCGAGAAGGCCCAGGGCCGGGTGGCCTGGGATTTGTCCTATGTCGAGAACTGGTCGGTAGGCATGGACATCCGAATTCTGTGGCGCACGGTGTTTCGCGGTTTCTTCGGCTCCGGCGCGTTCTGACCACATCCGCCGGATGGTGGACCGCGTTCAGCGCCTGCCGGCGTGCGACTGTCGTTGGATCGCGCGCCGTTCGATCGCCCGCCGGTACGCCGAGTTCAGCCGCGAGAGATGCACCTCTTCACTGAAAAACGAGGAGACCCACTTCCGCCCGGCCTCGCCCATGCGATGGCACAGCGAAGGATCGTCCCACAGGCGCCGCATCTGCGCCGCCAGGTCCGCCACATCGGCTGGCGTAAAGAAAAGTCCGGTTTCGTTCTCAGAGACGAGGTCCTGCAGCGCGCCCAGCCGCGCGGCCACTACGGGCACGCCGCATGCCATGGCTTCGGCGCCGACGATGCAGAAAGTCTCGTTCCACAGGCTCGGCACCACCAGCATGCGCGCACCGCGATAGAACGCTTCCAGTTCCGCGCGTGAGCGCGTGACGACACATTCGACCGGATCGCCGGGCCGCACTGCGGGATGGCTGGGCGCGTTGCCGGCCAGCCGGACCGGAAGACCGGTGCGCCGTGCCGCTTCGACCAGCAACTCCACCCCCTTCTCGGGCACGAAGCGGCCGGCAAAGCCGATATATTTCCCCCGTGCCGGGTCGCCCTGCGCCGTTGGGGTGCCGACGATACAGGGGGCGACGGTGATCCGGTCGGGCGACACGCCGACGTCCCGCTCGAGCCACGCGCGATGGAACGGACTCACGACGATGAACTCGTGGACATGGCGGGTGAACAAGCCAAACCTGCTGGCCATGGCAGCGCGAGCCGCAAAGGCAATGCTTTCGCCGTAGTTGCCCCGGCAGTTGGCGAGGATGGCCTGGTATTCGCGTCCGCCGGCACAGCGGTAGCAGGGCATGCCGGCGCGGAAATGCGTCGCCGTTGGGCACGTTAGCCGATAGTCATAGCAGGAATGTACAACCGCCACTCCCATCCGGTCGGCTTCGCGCACCACCCAGGGCGAGAGAAGAGGGTAAAGTTCGTGCGTGTGCACCACGTCTGGTCGGAATGCCTCGATGGCCGCACGCGTGGCCGCCACCGATCCCGCCGAGTACAGACCCGACAGCGCCGCACCAAGTCGCCCGGCCAGGGTGGGTGCAATGCCGGTGCTGTCGCGCGACAGCACCTGTACCTCGATGCCGGCGGCACGGGAGGCTCGGATCGTTGCCGCCCAGCTGTTGTCGGATCCGCCGCCCCTGCGATGGCTGTTGAAGAGATGCAGAACCCTCATGGCCCTGCCGCGGGCGAGCGCGCGACGAGCCCGGTGGCGCCGGGGGTGGCGGCGCGCGCGCGCGGGAATTCCTCCGGCAGGTACAGCTCCATCCCGTCTAGCGCCCGTAGGTCCTGGCCCGAACGGCGGGCGGCAACGATGGCGCGGATCAGCCCGGCATAGGCCGCAGCCACCGCGTCCCAGCGGTACAGCGCATTGACCCGCGCGCGCGCAGCCCGGCCCAGGCGGTCGGCCTCCCGTGGGTCGCGGTCGATGCGCGACAGCACCGCCGCGAGGCTGCCCGGCGCCTTGGCGAAGAACGGCGCGTCCTCGCCGACCACCTCGCGGTGGAAGACGACATCGATGGGGATGCACGCCGCGCCCCAATGCATGGCGCGCAGCAGGCTCGGGTTGGTGCCGCCCACCTCGTGCCCGTGCAGATAGGCATAGCAGTTGGCGTACAGCGCATTCAGCACTGACGATTCGAAAATGCCGCCCGGGCACAGCACCTTGTCATCGGCCTGGGCGGAGACGGCGCGCGAGTAGGTGGTGCGGTAAGGGCTCGACCCGACCACGATGAGCGGCCACGTCACGCCCGCTGCCCGGTACTCGCGAATGATCAGGTCGACATTGTTCTCCGGTTCTATCCGCGCAACGACCAGATAATACTCGCCGGGCTTGACGCCATAGCGGGCCAGCGCCGCCACATCCGGCGGATCGCCGACCTCGCCGGAATAGGGGATGAAGGTGCTCGGGGCGGCGTGGGCTGTCCGGTAGTATTCCTGCATCGCGCGCGAATCCGAAACGAGCCAGGTCGCCAGGCGGACGCAAACGTCCTCGGACCAGCGGTAGTAGTGTCGCTGCGCCGCGCTCCACTTGCGTCGCTGCCAGCCGAGGCCGTCGGTGAGGTAAAGGGTGGGCGTGCGGCTCAGCCACAGCGGCACCCCGAACGGGGCATTGCCAGGGTCGGCGATGATCACCAGGTCGAAGCGTGACACCGCGGCATGGAAGATCGCCAGCGTGCTGTGCAGGATGCTCTCGAAATTCTTCCCGCCCGGCGCCGGCAGGAAAACCCGATGCACTCCCTGGTATTCGACGCTCCGGTCTTCGTAATAGTGATTGCGGCAGTAGACCGTTACATCCAGCCCGTGTTCGGCCGCAAGCCGCGGCGCCAGCTGCTCGACCAGCGTGCTGAACCCGCTATAGCGCGCGGGAATGCCGCGATCGCCCACTACGGCGATCCGAAGCCGGGCGGGCGCGCTCATGCCGCCTGCTTCCGGGCGAGCCAGACATCCTGTTGGATGCACGCCTGCGGAGACGTCGCCACCTTCTGCACGGACCCGAATTCGGCCAGCAGCCGGTCACGGACATAAGCCGGCGGGTGGATCGCGAAGAACCATTTCCGGCCTTCGGCATATTGCGCCTGCTCCACCACCTCGCCCGCATCGAAGCGCTGGCGTTCAGCCGGATCGGTGAGCAGGTACCTGGAAGTGCTCGCCATGCGTCGTGCAGATCAGCAGGCCGCCCGGCGCCAGCACACGCCGCAGTTCCGCGATCCATGCCGTCTGGACCGCGACAGAGAGGTGGGTCAGCACCGAGAAGCAATAGACGACATCGAAACTTCCGGGTTCCGCCGGAAGCGGCGGCATCAGCCCGTTGTCGAAAAAGGCGATGCCCGGCAGGTTCGCACGGCACCAGGCGATGCTGTGGGGGTTGTAGTCCGCGCCGGCCAGGGATGCGACGCGGGGTGCCAGCAGCCGGGCCATATGGCGGATCAGCCGGCCCGGCCCGCAGCCCCATTCGAGAATCCGCAGTCGCCCCGCCGGCGCTCCGAGGGCGATGAGGCCGGCAAACACCTGCGCCTGCTCCAGCCCGACATCGCGATAGGCCTGCCAGTCGATCGTATTGTAGGCATCGAAGGCCAAGCTGGCGGGCGGCACCGGGAAATCGGGGTGGGCAAGGCGGAAGCGGCGGTTGCGGCCATGCAGCCCCAGCCGTGCGACGGCGAGCTTCAACCGGTCGGCCGTCTGCAGCAGGCCGTGCCGTCGCAGCGCCCGGATGATGCGGTATTTCCACTGTCCGTCAGCCAGCAGATGGTGCAGGCGGCGGCCCAGCATGAGCGCCGGCCGTCCAGCCAGATAGACTGGTGATCCCTGAAGCAGCAGACGGCGCACGCCCCGCAGCCGGGACGGGCCGACGACCATCTCGTCCACCGCAATCCAAGTGTGATGGACGGCATTGCGTCGGCGCAGGATCGCTGCGTCCCCGGGCCCGGCGGCATGCCGGATGATCTCAAGGACCTCCAGGTGGATTTCCCGCAGGAATCGGTGCGACATGCTATCGGGATGGACGCGGTACATCGTGCAAAGGTCCTGCACGCAGGCCGCGCGGGAATGCCGCGCAACCTCCAGGCACAGGTGGTAGTCCGGGCAGTGCTTCACATGCGCGGGCATCGGCAGCGCGCGGGCGGCGGCGCTGCGCCGCAGCACCACGGAACTGAGATTGATGAAGGAGGGGCGTTCGAGCAGCAGGGTGGCGATCTCGCCTTCGGGTTGTGGGCGTGGACCGCTCCAACGGTCGAACGGCCATCGCCGTCCTTGGGCGTCAAAGCAATCGGTTCGGCCATAGACAAGGCCCAGATCGCAATCCCGGTCGGCGGCGATCAATCGTGCCTGGGCGGCCAGTTTGTGCGGCAGCCAGATGTCGTCCTGGTCGAGGAAGGCGAGCCAGGGCGCGTGCGCCAGCGCGATGGCCTGTTCGCGCGCCTGCGCCACCGGCACCTGGCGCTCGGCCAACGCGTAGCGGATGCGCGGGTCGGCGAAGCTGCGGCAGATCTCGCCGCTTCCATCCGTCGAGCAGTCGTCGAACAGCACCAGCTCCCAGTCGCCGCACGTCTGCGCCAGCACGCTGCCGATGGCCTCTCGCAGATAGGGCGCGCCATTATAGACGTTCATGATGATGGAGAATTGCGGCACGGCGCAGGCGTCGGCCATCCGGAACTACCTTCGTCCGCGGCCATGCAAGGTGCGCCGGACACCGGGCCGGCCGAACCGCGCCATCGCGTCATCCCTCCTTCGCCCGCATCGGGGCGGCCGCCGCCATGGCGGACCTGCCGGGACGATAGCCCATCGGTTGTATTGCGGATACACGTCGGCGATGCCCATACCAAACAAACCCGTTGCCCTGGCAACCCGCGCGGGCCGGCAATGACGCCGAACTGGAACGGCGCATGCCAAAGACGATGCAGAGCGACATCGACGCGATGTGCGGATATGAAAGTTGCGCAAATGGAGACTGGTGTGGCCCCCGCGGTGCGGGTTCATCGGCGCTACTCCAGGCGATGCGAGGCTCCGGCCAGGTCTGGGGGGGCGGCATCAGGCAGCGCCCGGTGCGGCGTATTGTTCCGGTTCCAATAGTCGATGGCGATGATCAGTGCCGCAACGATCCAAAAACTTCGGGCGCTGCCCTGAATCCGTAGATAGAAACTGGCCAGGCCGTCGATCATCACCGAAATCACGCCGCACAGGCAGCCCAGGTTGATCGCGAACAGGACGTCGTTGTAGTACCTTCGCAAGTTGCGCAGCGCGGCGCCGAAAAGCGCGAAATGCCAGCCGAGGAAGCAGAGCATGCCGATGGTCCCCTGCTCCGACCACGTCAACAGGTAGACATTGTGAACCACCGGCCAGTTCGATCCGAACATGTCGGTGAGCCCGGTGATCCCGCCAAATCGCGTGCGGCCGGGCAGGTGGTAGACCCAAGTGTTCAGGCCGAAGCCGAAGAACGGCTTCTCCTTGACCATGTCCCACGCGATCCAGTTCCACTCGACCCGGAAGTTGACCGCCCCCGGGTCGCTCTCCAATAGGCGCCGCAGGATCGCACCGGAGAAGGCGATAGCCACGACCACCATGGAACCGATCGCGGACACGCGGGCGAACAGGTAACGCCGCTGCAGGCGGGGATGGAGGAAGGAGAGCACGAATAGAAGCAACACGGCGACGCCGAACGAGAGCCACCCAGTGCGCGACAGCGTCATCATCAGCGCGGCAAGGCCCAGTACCGTGGCCCCGGCGATCGCCACCCTCGCCAACATCGACAGGCGGCTGAAGAGCAGCGCGATGCACAACGGCAGCAGCATCGCCAGATAGGCGGACAGCAGGTTTGGGTGGCCCATCAATCCGTTGGCGCGAAACGCGCTGTTCAGTCCGCCGCCCGTGAAGGTGCCGAGGGCCGCCGCCTCGATCACCACGAGATCCGCCTCGCCGAGAGCCTGCAGGCCCAGGCTGCCCTTGATCACCCATTGCGCGATGGCCAACGTGCTCTGGAGCGCTACGCCGATGATGAGTGCCGTCAGGACATGGATAAACTGCCGCTCGCGCTGGATCTCGTTCACCAGCACAAACAACAGCAGGTAACACTTGATCATCCGCAGGGTTTCCTGCGCCGGCAGGACGCGCAACGGGCTGAACGCCACGTCCACCAGCCCAAGAGCGATCATCCCGAACAGCCAGGGAGCCAACGGCGTCAGGCGAAGGTTCCGGCGCCACCCGTAGGCCATGTCCCGCAACAGGAAGCCGATCAGCATGCCTATGAACGGATCGATCGCGTCGACAGTGAACGACATCGCGCCGCCCATATGAATGATCTGGCGGAAATTCGATGCCAGCGCGAGCGGGGCGAACAGGACGATGCCGTACAGGCAATAGAGCCGGTGGTTGCCGGCGAGCAGGAAGGTGACCACGGCGCCGATGCTGCCGACGCCGACCACCAGTCCCCATCGTGTCGAATGAAACGCCGCGATCACCAACCCGCTCGCCACGATGCTGGTCAGCACCACAAGCAGCGAGCGGCGGAGAAGGTCGTCGACCGCGTTCATCCCGCCCGCCCGACCCAGCCTCCGGCGCCGGCCGCATCATGCCGCAGCGACAAGCGCCTGCGCCGCCAATGGCAGATGCCGAGGCCCATTGACCGGGCCACTGTCATCGGCCATCCGGCGAGGCATGGTCCCGAAGGCGGCGGGATAATGGCATCCTGCGCGGCAACCCGGTTCAGGTAGTACTGCACAGCACCATCCGCACGCTCGGCGCGCCTTGACTGTCGAGCAGTGCGCGGGCGCGCGCCAGATCCTCAATCCCCACCTGCCCCTCGGCCACGACCAGCAGAACGGTATCGGCGAGCGTGACGAAGCGCAGGAATCCCGGATCGTCAAGGATCGGGGGCAGTTGGACCAGGGTGTAGTCGTACATCGTGCGCGCCTCTTCCAGCACGCTCTCGATCCTGGCGGCATGAACCGCACCCACGCCCTCACTCGACGGGCGGCCGGTGGTGAGCACCGCAATACCCGGCCGCACGGTCGGTTGGACGACGTCCGAGAGGCGCCGCTTGGCGTCTCTCGCCAAGTCGAATAAGCCCGCCATGCCCATCCCGCCCAGCCAGGCGCCGGCTCCGTCCGGGCGGCCCGTCGCGTCCGCGACCAGCAGCCGGCTGCCGAGTTCGTCGCGCATGAAATAGGCGATCGTCAGCAGCGTGCCGGTCGGAAGGTCGGATACCGCAACGACGAATATTACCCTGCCGCCCTCCGCACTGGGCACGTCGGCCAGCAACTGGCGCGCGAGCAACCGATAAGGCTGCAAAGCGGGATCGTCGCCGCTCGTGCGCGAGCGGGTGGAGCGCGAGAACAACCCGCGTAACCAAGCGCCAATACCGGTCCTACCGATGCCGGTGCGCCGGGACAACGTCATCGCATCCGGTTTCATGGCGTCTCGGTCCGTGGGCGGTCATGGTCATGCGGGCAGCCTCGTCGATGTCGAGGGCCAGGTGGGGAGGAGGCGTGGGGCACCGGACGACTCGGCACGCCGCCGCGGTGCGGCGGATGGGACGGATGCCGTGGATCCGCGCCATGCGGGAGGGCCCTCACGTTCCACCGATCTGCGGGCTGCTGCTGCTGCGCGGGAGGTTCACCGGAAAAACCTGCGCGGCAAACCGTCGGTCGGGCGGCAGGATTGCATAGATGTCCAAACCCGATGGACCGGACGCCACCTGATAGCGGTCGACACGGCCGGACATCAGGTCGAGAAGAACGGCCAAACCTATTCCGGCCAGGATTCCGGCCAGCACTGCCCCGGCCAGCACCCACTTGGTCGGCGGCCAGGACTGCTTGTCAGGCGGCGTCGCCCGGTCGATCACCTGGATCGTTGCCGGTGCCGTGGCGGCGGTGGCCCGCGACACCATGGCCACCATCAGCTTCTCCTGCAGCATGGAGTAGCGCTTCTCCAGCAGCAGCCGGTCCCGCTCCAGGTCGTGGCTGCGGTCCATTTTCTGCGGAATGGTCTGCACGATCTTCGACAGCCGCGCCTCTTCCTCCCGCTTGATCTCGAGGCCGGCCTTCTGTCCCGCGATTTCGGCCTGCAACTCGGCCTTGCGGCGGCGCAGCGTTTCGTAAGTATCGCTCAGGACAAGGTTGGACTGGGAAACCTGCTCGCTTGCCGACCGCCCCAGTTCGCCGCGCACAACGGCGATCTGGCGCTCGATGTCGCGCACCTCGGGAGAATCGCCGCGGTAGTGGAGCAGCATCTGCCGGCGCTGCAGGTTCAACTGCGCGAGCTTGTCAGTGAGCGTCTCGCGCACGGGATTGATGCGCATGACCCGCGCGCTGACGACTTCACGCTGCTCGGCGCCAAGCTGGCGCTCCACCTCCTCCAGGGTCCGCTCGTTGATGGCCAAATTCGCCTCGATTTCGGCAATCTGCGCCCGCAGGGTCTGGACGCGCGTGACCTCGAGCCTGTCCTTCTCGCCCGAGAAGACGATGCCGTTCTTCGTGTAATATTCCTCCATCTGCTTTTCGGAGGCCCGAAGGTCGTCGCGCGCCAGCGCCACCTCCTTGCTCAGCGCCTCATAGGCCCTTTCCGCCTCGCGCTGCTGCCGCTCGATCCGCATTTCGAGATAGACATCAACCACCGTATTGGCGATCTCGGCCACGCGCGGCGACGGACCGCGCACCACCAGCCGTCCCACCCCGGAATCCGTTGCCGACTCTACCGAAACGCCGCTGCGGAAATCCGAAATCGTCCGGAACCGGTCGATCTGTTCGGGTGTTGGCGCGTAGGGGCTCGGCTTGGGCGGAAAGAACCAAGCCTTGAACTGGCGGTATGTCTTTCCGACGCTCGATTCCATCCACAGATACGTCACATGACTCATGAACGGGTGGTAGACTTCATCGTAGGTCAGGCCGAGCCGGTCCACGACGCGGCCGAGTACGCTTGGCGCGGTGAAGAGCTGCACCTCGTCGGCAAGCGGATTGCGCCGGAACATGTGCCAGTTGTGGTAGAACTCGGCGCGGTTTGCATCCTTGTCGGTTTCGGCGGCGAGCAGCACGTCGGCACTGAAGATCGGCGGCCAGATGATGATGTAGGCTATCGCAACACCCAGTGTGAGAATCGTGGTGGCCGCGATCAGCAGCAAGTGGCGCCGCACGCTGCGCCACAGCGACAGCAGCGTCCGCCGGAAGTCGAACGAGTCCTGCGCGGCGTGATATGCGGGAGCCGCGGAAAGGGCCATTGGTCGCATTGTCTGGCTATCTGGCAATCTCATCGACGGCATTTCGTCTAGCCCTTTCGTCCAGACGCCACGACATGCGGGCGGGCGCGGATTTGCTTGCTCACCCGCCGACCAGGCTAAGCAGCTTGAACTGATAATACGGTGCCAATATCAGGTTCAAAGCGCCCAGGGGCGTGGTCACGAAATCGTTGATGGCACGGACGAATTCCGAGCGTCCACTCTCAGGCACAATAATCAGGTCTCCCGGCTGCAGGATCATCTGTTGCAGGGCCGCGAAGAAAGCGGTGTCGCCGACACCCGAAAAATCAACGGCCCGACCGACCAGAAACCCGTCGTCGTCCAGCCGCACCAGTCCCACCCGGCTCTGCGATCCGGTGCGGGTGATGCCGCCGGCCGTGGCGATGGCCTGTGCCGCGGTGGCAACCGTGCGGAACGGGACCGGTCCCGGCTTGGCCACCTCGCCTAACACGTACACGCTCGCGTCGCGCGGATTGAGCACGTTGACAGACACGTCCGGATCGATCAGCCGGGTGGCGTAGCCGCGTTCAAGATCGGCGGTGAAGGCGGGCACGGTCTGCCCCGCCGCGCGGATCTCGCGGATGATCGGCAACGAGATGTGCCCATCAGACCGGATGGTAACCGTGCGCGAAGCCTCCGGCACGCGAAAAACGCTGACCTCGATCTGGTCGCCGGGCTGCAGGATATATTCACGAGTATAACGATTGAGCGAGCGAACGACGTCAGTCGAGACTTCCTTGCGGAACGTCGCGGGGGAATTGCAGCTAGTCGCCGCGAGGGGCAGGGCGGTTGCCACTGCGCCCAAGCGCCGCCGGGTTAGGGCCTTGGCCGCCATCATTCCTCCATCAACCGCATCAGCCCAATTGAACCTCCGCCCGTTCCGAATTCGCCGGCAAGCTAACTGACATCCCCCTTTGACTGCAATGGCGATACTCCTGACTGCAATGGCATTCCCTTGCCCAAACGAATTTGTCACGCCCCGCCCCCGGGCGCGGCGGTTTGGTCGCTGCCCACTCCGGCGCCGAGGCATGCACGCGGGCCGCGGACCCTGGATGGCGAACCCGAACCGACGCGATCCGGCTGGCGATCGCCCCGGGTGCGACGTGATCGGCGAATTAGGGCATGATGGTATGAACAGCATGCCAACGCCACAGCCCAGCTCCTACCGGTCACGGCGAACCGCACCAGCCGAGGCGTTCCCAAGGCGCTTTTCACCATTTCGTGATTGGCCGATGCCGACTTCTCCGGCGGGATGGCGGCGGCAGCACGTGCCGGTCGTGCATGGTCTCGCTGCCGCCATCGGTTGTTCGGCCTTTTTCGCTAGTTCCGGAACCGGTGACGCTGTGCCGGCGCGCGTTTCATGGCATGTTCCGGCAGCCGGTCGCACGTCGGCCATGAACCAGGGGAGCATTGGCGCCGGATGCCGATTGCCAGCGAGGCGCGCGCAGCCGATCCGTCCGCCGCCACATGGCGCGGGCTGCGCACCCGCCTGGCCGCAGATGCCGTGCGGCTGCGGCGCTTCCAGCAATCCAAGTTCGGCTATTGCCTCTGGGCTTGGTTCATCGATCCGTCCTGGTGGGCCGTGTTGCTGCACCGCCTGTCTGCCTTCGCCTGGCGCAGAGGCCACCGCAAGACCGGACGGCTGTTGATGCAGGCGAACTCGCTGGCGACGGGAGCGGACATTCATCCGGCCGCCGAACTGGGCCCGGGATTGCTGCTCCCTACGCCCTGCGGTGTCACGCTGTCCTGCAAGGCCGGCGCAAACCTGACGGTGATGGCGCTTGGCGGGAGTGGCGGCAGTCTCGATGGACCTGACATCGGCGCCGGACCCGGCCTGCCGGTGCTCGGCGACAACGTCGTGGTCGGGCCGTTCTGCGGCATCCAGAAGGCGATCCGCATCGGCGACGGCGCGGTCATCGAGGGCGGGGCCGGCGCGCTCAAGGACGTGGCGCCTGGCGGCCATATGACGCTTGCCTCCACGCCGCTGCAGGCCGACGCCCCGCCCGCCGACCCGCCACCCCATGCCACGCTGCCGCCCTGTCCGCATCACAGTTGGGCGCGGGTGCGGCACGACATCGGTGCGGATATCAACCGATTCATCGGCGAATTGTCGCGCTACCAGGCCGGGCCACGGTCACAACGGGCGCGGTTCAGTGCCCTGCTGATGAACCCGGTGCTCGCCACCGCCCTCTACCGGATCGCCCATTGGCAGCACGCAAGCGGGCATCCGCGCCTGGGCCGCGCCCTCGCCGGGCTAAACCGCCTCATCCACCGCGTTACCATCACCAGCGACAGCTGCATCGCGGGCGGCCTCTTCGTCCCCCATCTCGGCGGAACAATGTTCTGCGGCACTGCCGGCCATGGGCTCACGCTTTATGCGAATGCGCTGTGCGCGCCCACCGGCCTGGCCGCCCATGCCGTGGCCGGCCGCCGGGCGGGACCGGTCCTGGGTGACAACGTGATGGTCGCGGGCCATGCCGCGGTCATCGGGCCGGTGGTGGTCGGCAGCCGCGTCCGGGTGGCCACCAAGCTCCAGGCGATGGGGGCAATCCCGGACGATGCCGATGCCTTCAGCCCGATGGGGCGTTTCGCCGAGCGCCGCGGACCGGGCATGAACGCGCCGCGCGCGGCCGACGCCCCCGTAGCCCGCCCGTCCTGGGCGCAGGCGGCCGCGGCGGGGCGGGCGGCAGCGCGGGTCGATCTCGGTCGCCTCAGGACCATGGCGGCGCCGCACCGGCCGGATTTCGCCGCCACGATGTGCGTGCGCCTGCACCGGTTGGCGCACGCCCTGCACGCCCGCGGCTGGCGGCGCGGCGCGCGTTGGGCCTGGCTTGCCAACCAATTGCTGACCGGCGCCGACATCTCGCCGCAAAGCCTGCTGGGCCCCGGGCTTGTGGTCCCGTATCCTGCGGGGCTGTACCTGCACGCAACGGCCGGTGCAAACCTGACGGTGCTGGTGCAGTCCGGCATCGGCCCGCTGGTCGATGCGTCCGGCCGGCTGCCGCCGTTGTCCGCCTCGCCGGTGCTGGGGGCGGACGTGTCGCTGGGCCACCATTCCGGCATCTATGGCTGCCCGGAGGTCGGCGATCGCGTGTGGATCAGCCCCGGCTGCTTCGTCGGCGCCGCGGTGCCTGGTGGAACGGTGCTGGTGCCTCGCCCGATGAAACTGCGCCGCGCCGGCGCATCGCCCGATGCCGGAGCCGAAGCAGACCCCGCCCCGGCCTTGCCGACAGCCCCCGCAGGAGCGGACCGCGGATGACCAAGCCCTTCGACGAGCCAATCTACGTGACGCGTCCCAACCTGCCGTCTCTGGAGGCGGTGACGGCCGGGCTGGCGGAGATCTGGGCCAATCGCTGGCTTACCAACCGCGGTCCGGTGCTGACGCGGTTCGAGGCCAGGCTCGCCCACGCTTTCGGCTTGCCGCAGGTCAGCGTGATGACCAACGGCACCCTGGCGCTGGAGTTGGGATTGCAGGCGCTCGGCCTTTCCGGCGAGGTGATCACCACGCCGTTCACCTTCGCCGCCAGCGTCAACGCCATCGTCCGCAGCGGTCTCACCGCGGTGTTCGCCGACATCGAGCCCGAGCATCTCACGCTGGATCCGGCGCGGGTCGAGGCGGCGATCACTCCGCGCACCAGCGCCATCCTGGCTGTGCACGTGTTCGGCCATCCCTGCCGCGTCGCGGCGCTGGAGGCGGTCGCGGCACGGCATGGGCTGTGCCTGATCTACGATGCCGCCCATGCCTTCGGCGTTACGGTGGATGGCGTGCCGATCGGACGTTTCGGCGACCTGTCGATGTTCAGTTTCCATGCCACCAAGCCGTTCCACGCCCTGGAGGGCGGCGCCCTTACCTATCGCCGCACCGACCTGCGCGCCGACCTGGAACGGCTGGCCAACCATGGTCTGGATGCCGAGGGCGACGTGGTCGAGGCCGGGACCAACGCCAAAATGACCGAGGTGCAGGCGCTGATCGGCCTGCTGATGCTCGACAGGCTGCCCGACATCATCGAGCGAGGCCGCGCCATCGCGACGATCTACCGTGAACGGCTGGGTTCTTTGCCGGGCATCGATTGCCTGGCGCCGCCGTCCGCCGGGGTGCAGGTCAACCACGCCTACGCGCCGGTCCTGGTGGATCCGGCGATGGCCGGTATCGACCGCGATGCGCTGCATGACGCCCTGCGCGAACAGAACGTATTGACTCGAAAATATTTCTACCCTGCCGCAAACAACATGTCGGCGTTCCGGCACTTGAAAGCGGCGGATCCGCTCGAACTCACGCAACGCACGGCGGCGCGCGTGCTCGCGTTGCCCATCTACGCCGATCTTGCTTCCGATGACGTTCATCGGATTTGTGACATGATCACAGCGATTTGTCGCCGCCGCGCCGCATGACGTTCTGGCGTTCATTCGATTATCGCTTGTGCTGCGCGGCGCACGCGTGCGATCTGCTCCCGGTCGTTTCTTTCGCTCTCGGCGCCGCGTCCGATATTCCCTGCAGCATCGGCATGTAAATTGAGGAGGCTGTCATGGTCCGTTGTTTTGCGCAGCCCGCGCTGCGGTGCACGCGGTAACGAGCGGCGGGGAGTCAGCCGCGTGGCCGTGCCTGTCCAACACCCCAAGCCCCACTTCCTGTCGGACGCCGGCGGCAGCCAGGCGATTTTGCGCGAAGACGGCACCGAAGGCGGCCTCGGCCGGGGGCAGGCCACCCGTCCGGCGATCTCGGTCGTCATCCCGACGCGGAACCGCTCGGGCATGGTGGCCGACTGTATGCGCGGCCTCGCCCGCCAGACCATCGGGCTGGAGAATTTCGAGGTCATCCTGATCGACAACTGTTCCACCGAGGACCTCTCGCCCGTGGTTGCCGAGGCGCGCCACATGGGGCTGAAGATCCGCTCGGCCCGCACCCGTGAGGACCGTGGCCCGGCACCGGCGCGCAACCTGGGCGCCGAGTTGGCGCAGGCCCCCCTCATCGCGTTCACCGACAGCGATTGCCGCCCCACCCCTGAATGGCTAGCAACCATGCTGCCCGCGTTCGACGACCCGAAGATCGGCTTCGTGACCGGTCCTGTGCTGGCCAAGCCCGAGCAGACGATGACGTTCACCTCCCGCCGCACCTTCATCACGCCCACCGAGCACCCCAGCTTTCCCACCGCCAACCTCGTCATGCGCCGCTCGGCCTTCGAGGAACTCGGCGGCTTCGATGCATCGCTGAGCTTCGTGGACCCTTTTGCCCGGGCCTCCGAATGCGCCGACACCGATCTCGCCTGGCGGGTCCTGAAAGCCGGCTACCGGCGTGCCTTCCTCGATACAGCGGTGATCGAGCACGAAGTCGAGGACGAGTCGCTGTGGTTCTGGATCATCAGCCCCAGCCGCGTGTTCGTCGTGCCCGAACTGGTCCGCCGCCATCCCGAGCTGCGCCGCGAACTGCTCTCCTGGGGGTTGTTCTTCTACCGTCCGGCGTTGCTGCTTTACCTGGCCATTCCGGCGGCGGTCGCGCTGGCCTGGGTCAACCCGCTCTACCTCGCCGCGCTGCCGGCGGCGCTGCTGGTGCGCGGGGTCGTCAGAACCGGCAGCCTCAATCCGCTCGTGCTGGCGCGGCACAGCCTGCGCGTGGTGGCCCATCTGCCACGCATGCTGGTAATGATCGGGGCGCTGATCTACGGCAGCATCCGCTTCCGCACCCTTGTGCTCTAGCGACGGGGCAGCGTTTGTGATGGCAGGTCGCTCCATCGGCATCACCGGATCGCGCGCCGCTCCGTCCACGGGCGCGTGGCGCCGTCCGTCGCAACGCCCACATGAATCACCGCGAGGCTCGATGCATTGCACATCGCACTGACCAATCCGACCTGCTGGCCCGAGGTAAGGCGCGGCTCCGAGCGACACCTGCACGAGCACGCCGCGTGGCATGCCGCGGCAGGCCATGACGTGACCGTCATTTCCACCCATTGCGGTCCCCGCGTGGAGGAGCGCAACGGGCGGGTGCGCCGCCTGCTGCTGCCTCAGCGATCTCCACTGGGCCAGCGCAACCGGTGGCTTGGCCCCTGGCATGCCTTCGCCTTCCAGGTGCGCGACGAAACACGCCAAGCCGCCGGCGAAGGGCGCCCATTCGACGTGGTACACTCCCTTAACTACCACGACGCCTTCGGCGTGCTGCTTGCCGGCGCCGGCCGGCCGCGTCTCGTCTACCATAGCGCTGGCATACCGACCCGCGCCTATTTCCGCCGCGTGCCGCACGACGGCTGGATGTTCCGCCGGGTCCTGCGCGAGGCCGAGGCGGTGGCGACAGTGTCGCGCCATGCCCAATCGGTGCTGCTGCGCGAATTCGCGGCGCACAGCGTGTTGCTGCCGGCGCCATGTGACCTCGCGCGATGGCACGCCACGCCCAAGCCTCCGGCAGACGGCGTGCTCCGTCTGCTGTTCGCCGCCGACGCGGACGAGCCGCGCAAGGCGGCCTGCCTGATGGCGCGCGCCTTCGGGGCGGTGCGCGCCGCCCGCCCCGATGCGGAGCTGCTCTTCGGCGGTGCTGCGTCGCCCGCCACCATGGCCGCCATTCTTGCGGCCGCGGCGCCCGCTGACCGGGATCGCATCGCGTTCCTGGGCGTCGGCACGCCGGAGGATCTGCCCGCCCGCTATGCCCGGGCCAGCATGCTCGTGCACCCCGCCGTCTGGGAGGCGCAGGGCATGGTTCTGGTGGAGGCGCTGGCCACCGGAACCCCGGTGGTCGCCTGCGACCACGGGGGCGTGACTGATATCGTTGACGATCCGAAGGTGGGCCGTCTGTTCGCGCCGGGCGCCATCGAGCGCCACGCGCCGACCGACCACTCCGCGCTCGCCGATGCCGTGCTGCAGGTAGCCGCGCTTTCCGAGGACCCGCGCACTGAAGCCCTGTGCCGCGCGCACGCCCTGCCGTTCGGCTGGGACCGCCTCGGCCCCCGCTATTCCGCGCTCCTCATGCCAGATGGCACAGCCGTGCGCAGCGCCGCATGACGGGCGCCGCCCTGAAGCCGGGGGGCGCGCGCGATGCCTGAACCTCTCGCAGCGCCGATGCCGCGTACCCCCGCCCCTCCGCCCGCCAGCCCTCCGTCCGCCAGCCCTCCGTCCGCCAGCCCTCCGTCCGCCAGCCAACGGGCCGCCAGCCAACGGGCCGCCAGCCCACCGGCCGCCGGTCAGTCCCGGTTGAACGATGGCACCGAGCGGCGCGCCGATCCGGGGCAGCCGGCACGAGAACCCCTACGCTCGTCCATGGTCTTCCAGAGCCTGTTCATGCTCGTCGTCAAGGGCGGCGGCGTGGTGCTGGCATTCGGCAGCCAGGTGATCGTGGCACGCAGCCTGGGAGTCGAGGCCTTCGGTATCTACGTCACCGTGCTGACCTGGACGACGCTGCTGTCGATGCTGACCGGCGCCGGAATGCCGCAGGCCGGGGTGCGCTTCTTCGCCACCTATGCGGAGCGGCGGGAATGGCCACTGTACCGCGGCTTCATGCGCATGGCCGCGCGGCTGGTCCTGTTCTCGGCCGTGGCGGTGGGGCTGGCAGCGCTCGGGGTTTTCGCCGTTGTCCCCGCCCTGCGCGAGGCGGTCCCGGCCATGGCCTCCGGCATCCTGCTGGTCGCGCTGTTCGGCGGTAGTACCCTGGCTCATGGGGCGCTGCTTGCGGCGCATCGGCCGCTGATGAGCGAGACGGCGTTGACCATCGTGCGCACCGCCCTGGTGATCGTGCTGGTGGGCGGGGCGGCCTATCTGTTTGCGCCACTGCGGGTGGAAACGGCGGTGGCGCTCACGACGGTCGCCTCGCTGTGCGTGCTGGTGTTCCAGCTTGGCGTCTGGTCGCGCGCGACCGGGGCGCATTGGCGCGGTGCGTCCCGGTTCGACGAGCGGGCGGCCTGGCTGCGCTCCGGCGCGGCATTCCTCACCGCCACCCTGGCCTTTGCCCTGGTCGAGCGGCTGGACACGCTGCTGATCGCCTCGCTGACCTCGCCCGCGGAGGCCGGTCCCTACAGTGTCGCGGCACGGCTTGTGCTGCTGGTCAGCGTGGCGCTGACGCCGGTCTCGGCACTGGCCGCGCCTCGCGCCGCGCGGCTGCTCGCCAAGGGCGACCACCAGGCGCTGCAGCGGTTGATGGGACAGGCGGCGTTGCTCTACTGCGGCGCGGGGGGCATGCTGATAGCGGGGCTGGTGCTGGCCGCGCCATTGCTGCTGGCCGCATTCGGCCACGGTTTCGGCCATGCGGAACCGCTGATGCGCATCCTGGTGCTGGGCCAACTGGTGCTGATGCTTACCGGGCCTGCCGGCGGACTGCTGGCGGTGTCGGGCCACAACAAGGTGCTGGTGCGGATCATGTTGGCGACGGCGGGCGCGGACCTGGTGCTGTGCCTGGTGCTGATCCCGCTCTACGGCCCTGCCGGTGCGGCGGTGGCTACGGCGTTGGCGCTGTCCGGCAACGCTGTTGCGTTGGCGATCGCGGCGCGGATCGTCCTGCGCATCGATACCACCCTGGCCGCGGGCATTGCCCTGCTGGTGCGTCGGTGATGCGCAAGCCGTGTGCCCAACCGAAAGCGAGGCAAGCATGAGGCGACGCGAAATCCTGGCTGCTGCGACGGCATCTCTGGCGGTTCGCACGGTGCCGGCCGGCGCGGCGGAGCCTGCCATCGCGGCCACGGTGAAGGTCGATACGCGACGTGTCGTGCGCCGGATCCCCCGCTCCCTGTTCGGCGTCAACATCGAGGTGATCCGCGACGCGAACGGGCTGTGGAATCCGGCGCAGGCAAGGCTCGATCCCACCATCGTGGCGCTTGCGCGCGACCTGCGCCCTGGGCCGATCCGATTCCCCGGCGGCGTCTGGTCCGATGCGTACGACTGGCGCGACGGCGTTGGTCCCCGCGCGGCACGGCGCCCCAGGCCAACCCATCCGGGCGCCGGCGAGATGGTCGCCAACCAGTTCGGCACCGACGAGGCCCTGCAGTTCGCCGATGCCGTCGACAGCAGACTGCTGATCACGGTCAACGCCGCGAACAACAACCCGTCCCTGGCGGCGGAGTGGGTGCGCTACGTCAACGTGCAGCAAGGAAGGGCTGGGGGGCAGCCGCGGGTGCCGCTGTGGCAAGTCGGCAACGAGCTGTACATGAAGGGCGACGCCTCGGGTGGGCACCTGGCGCCGGATGCCTATGCCGCACGCTTCCTCGCCTATGCCGCGGCGATGAAGGCGGCCGACCCGGCGATCCGCATCGGCGCGATCGGCCTGCACAACAGCGGGCGCTACCGGCTCAACCGGTACGACAACTGGAACGAGGTGCTGCTGCGCCGCGCCGGTGCCGCGATCGACCTGCTGACAGTCCACAACGGTTACGCGCCGGCGGTGGGCGACGACGGCAATCTTGACCCGGCCGACGTGTATTCGGCGATGTGGGCGGCCCCGCAGAACCTGGCCGCCAACCTTGCCGAGACGTGGCAGGAGGTGGAGAAGTTTGCCCCTTCCCACGCCGGGCGCATCCGCCTGGGCGTGACCGAGTGGGGGCCGCTGTTCGCCATCAACCCGGCCTCGCCCTGGCTCGACCATTCCAAGACCCTCGGCTCGGCGATATATGTCGCGGCCGCCCTGCGCGTGTTCTGCATGTCGCCCCAGCTTGAACTTGCCAACTTCTTCAAGCTCAACGACCTGCTCTACATGGGCCTGATCGGCCGCCGCAACGGCGCCTGGGCGCCGACCGCGCCCTACATGGCGTTCCGCATGGTGTCGCGCGACATGCAGCCCGGCCTGCTGGAATCGGCCGTCGACGTGCCCGGCTACGCCAGCCGGGCGATGGGCATGATCGAGGCTGTCGGCAAGGTTCCCTACCTCGACGTGCTGTCCACACTGTCGGACGACCGCCGCACCCTTACCGTGCTGCTGATCAACAAGAGCCTGACGCGCCCGGTCGCCGCGAAGATCGGCCTGGCCGGGGCCAACGGTGCGTCGAAGGTGACGACGCAGACCCTCACCGGGGCCGCGACCGACGCCAATACCGGCACCGAACTGCCCAGGATCCCCGGCATCAATTGGGCCACGCCACGGCGCATGGGGCCGCAGGGACGCATCGACCGCGGCGCCCCGTCGGAAATCCGGCTGGAGCAGGGCTCCATCGCCGCGGCGGCGCAGGTCGAGACCACCGTCCCGCCGCACAGCCTGCAACTGCTCCGTTTCGAGGCGCTGCGGGTGGGATGACGTGACCGACCGTCCTGACACCGCCGCCACCTGCCCTCCGGTGCTCTACGTCGTGCCGACCTTCAACCGCGCCGCCGACCTGCCGCGCACCCTGGGCGCGATCGCCGCGCAGGACTGGCCGGACGACCGCCAGGCGGTGCTGGTGGTGGACAATTCCTCCACCGACGATACCGCCGAGGTGGTCGCCGGCCTCGCCCGCCGCCTGCCGTGCCGGGTGGAGTATCTGTGCAAGGCCCCCGAAGGCCCGACGGTGGCGCGCAACATCGGCATCGCCCGCGGGGTTGGAGGGCTGGTCGCGCTGGTCGACAGCGATGTCGAGCTCGACCGCGGCTGGACCCGTGCGACAGTGGACGCCATGGAAGCCGATCCGCACCTGGCCATGGTCGGCGGCAAGCTGGTATTCGGCCATGACCGTTCGCTGCTGAACGGCTTCGGAGGGGCCACCGGCTTCCTCGGCCTCAGCTGGGACCTGAACGAGGGCGCGGCCGCCGACGGCATCGCCGCCCCGCGCGACGTGTTGTGGACGAACACCTCGGCGCTGCTCGTGCGGCCCGCGCCGGTGCTGGCCGCCGGCGGTTTCGACGAGGCATTCTTCCTGGCCTACGAGGAGCCGGACCTCGGTCTGCGCCTGGCGATTGCGGGGTGGCGTGCCCGTGTGGTTCCGAATGCGGTTGCGCTGCACCATGTCGGCACCGGCATCCCGCCAGCCCATCCGAACATCATTTTCCACATCACCAAGAACCGCATCCGCATGGGGCTGAAGTTGTGGGCGTGGCCGCGGCTGATCGCCTTCCTCGCCCTCAACGCGGCATTCTCCGCGGCGGACGTGGCGCTGCGGCGCCCGCGCCTGGCGCGGCTCCAGGCGCTGTGGTGGAATGTCGCTCATCTCGGCGACACGCTGCGCCTGCGCAAGGCGGCGCAGGCCCTGCGCCGGCGGCCCGACCGCGATGTGGCGGCGATGCTCGAACGTACCTGGTTCCCGCCGACGCGCCTCAAGGGCCTGCGCCGGCGGGCCGTCCCCGGCAGCTACCTCGCCGAGGGCCGGGACGACCGGCAGGTGGCGAGGTAGGGATGAGCTTTGCCGAGGCCCGCCCCTTCGTGAGCGTGATCGTTCCGACCCACAACCGGCGCACCCTGCTCGCGCGGCTGCTCGAGTCGCTGCTCGCCCAGGACTGGCCCGCGGACCGCTACGAGATCATCGTGGTCAACAACTACACCCCGGACGGCACCGATGCGCTGGTAGCCGAGATGGCGGCGGCCAGCGAGGTGCCCATCCACTACCACCGCACCGACTTCCGCCGGCCCGGGGCATCGCGGCAGTACGGCGCGGAGCGGGCGCAAGGCAGCGTGCTGGCGTTCACCGACGACGATTGCTGCGCCACGCCGGGCTGGATCTCGGCCGGTGTGGCGGCGCTGCAGCGCGGGTTCGCCCTGGTCCAGGGCCGCACCCTGCCCGACCCCGCGCAGCCCCGGCGGTTGCTGGAGAAGACGGTGCAGGTCGAGGGGCCCACCATGTTCTTCGAGACCTGCAACATCTTCTACGATGCCGCGGCGTTCCGGGCCGTGGGCGGGTTCCCCGAGGAGTTCCGCGAACTCTCCTCGGCCGAGGACACCACGCTGGGCTGGGCGTTGCGCGATGCTGGCTACCGCACCGGCTTCGCCGCCGATGCCTTGGTGTACCACGAGGTCTTCAAGGTCTCGGTGGCCGAGTGGCTGCGGGCCGTGGGCGTGGTGCACATGCTGCCGCGCGCGGTCCGCGCCCATCCCTCCATGCGCCAGGCGCTGTTCCTCGGCTGGTTCCTCACCCCGCTCACCGCCGCGTTCGACGCCTTCGCGCTGGGGCTGGTCGCGGCCATCCTGCTGCACCCCGCCGCACTGGTCCTGTGCCTGCCCTACCTTTGGCTGCGGTTCCACGACCGCGGACGCTTCCGCGCGCCGCACATCCTGCTGGCCCGGTTCCTGTTCGGGCTGCCGCGCGCCGCCATGATGGCCTGGGCGCTGCTCACCGGGTCGCTACGCGCGCGGCGGCTGGTGCTATAGTCTGATGTCTATGCGTGTGCTGATCACCCATGAGCGGTTCCCGCCCGATTTCGGCGGCGGCGGCGAATACATCGTCCTGCGCACGGCGCAGGGCCTGCTGGCGCGCGGCGTGGACGT
Source organism: uncultured Alphaproteobacteria bacterium (assembly GCA_963779875.1). Taxonomy (GTDB): domain Bacteria; phylum Pseudomonadota; class Alphaproteobacteria; order Acetobacterales; family Acetobacteraceae; genus CAMDGX01. The sequence continues at coordinate 670,570 of CAWAAI010000002.1, forward strand.
GCGCGTGCTGACCGCCGGCGACCCGGCCATCACCGAGTTCGAGGGCGTGCCCACCGAGCGCCTTGCCACCAGCCGCTACGGTTTCAACCTCCAGGCCGGCGCCATCGCCCGGGCGGCGCGCGGGGTGGACCTGATCCACACGTTCAACTATCACGCCTGTCTGCCGTCGCTGCTGGCGGCCCGCCGCATCGGCGTGCCGGTGGTCTGCGGCATGCTCGCCCTGTTCGGCGACGCCTGGCGCACGATGCGCGGGCCCGTGGTCGGACGGCTGTTCCAGGCCTATGAACGCTTCATGATCCGACGCCGTTTCGACCGCTCGCTCTACCTCAGCGAACCCTCGCGCCAGCAGGCGATCCGCCTCGGCGCGCCGGCGGGGGGCGCGATGGTGCTGAACCCCGGCATCGACCACGCCCGCCTGCTGCCACCCGACCGTTCGGCACCCATCGTGATGTTCGGCGGCAAGATGGAGGCGCGCAAGGGCATCGACCATGTGCTCGCCGCGGCCCGCGCGCTGCCCGACATCCCGTTCGTGGCCACCGGCTGGGCCGATGACATGGAAGCGCTGCGTGCCCGCGCACCGGCCAACCTGCAACTGGTGGAGTCCGCGGGCGACGACCGCTTCCTTGCCTATCTCCGGCGCGCCGCGATCTTCTTCTTTCCGTCGTATTCGGAAACCTTCGGCATCGTGGTGGCCGAGGCGATGGCCTCGGGGGCGGCTGTCGTCTCCAGCATCGACACCATCGCGTTCGACGGCGCGCGCATCGCCCCCGGCGACGAGGCGGCAATGATCGCGGCGATCCGCACCCTGTGGGACGATCCCGAGCGCCTGCGCCAGGCCGGGCAGGCCAACCTGCGCCGGGCACGCGACTTCACCTGGGCGGTGCATACCGACCGTCTGCTGGCGATCTACGAAGGCGTGCTGGCGGGGCATGCCGCCGGTGCGGCAAGGGTCGCGGCCTGATGCGCGTCGCGCTCTACCATCCGTGGATCTATCTCAAGAGCGGCCTGGAACGCACGATCCTGGAGATCAACCGGCGTTCGCGCCACGACTGGACATTCTACACCAGCCATTACGACCGCGACGGCACCTACCCTGAACTGGCCGATGCACGCATCGTCGAACTTGAGCGGGTGTCGGTCCGCCGCACCTATTTCTCGGTGGCACGCAGTGCGCTGTCCATTGCCTTGTGCCGGCTGGACCCGGCCCGCTTCGACGTGATGGTGGTATCCTGCGAAGGCATCGGCGACCTGATGACCTTGCGCAACACCGACCGTCCGGTGGGTTGCCTGTGCTTCACGCCGCTGCGCGCCGCCTTCGATGCCGACTACCGTGCGCGCACCCTGGCCCGGGCCGGCCGGATGAAGCCGTTCGCCCTGCTGGCGGAGGCGGTGTTCCGCTTCGTCGACCGGCTGTGCTGGCGCCGCTACGGCAGCGTGGTGGCCATCAGCGAGACGGTGCGCGAGCGCATCGTGGCCGGTGGCCTGCGGACGGCGGATGAGATCCATGTGCTCTATCCCGGCATGGATGCGGCCCAGATCCGCGCGCCGACCGGCCGGCAGCCGTATTTTCTGCTCGCCGGCCGCATCATGTGGACCAAGAACATCGAGCTCGGCATCGAGGCCTTCTCGCGCGCCCGCGCCCGGCTGGGACCGGATTGGCGGCTGGTCATCGCCGGCATGGTGGACGAGAAGAGTCAGGCCTACATGGCGTCGCTGCGCCAGTTCGCGGCCGAGGTCGGCGGCGTGGAGTTTCGCGTGGGGCCGTCGGACCCCGAGATGCGTGCCCTGTACGACGGCTGCGCGGGCGTGCTTTTCACCGCCTTCAACGAGGATTGGGGCCTGGTCCCGCTGGAGGCGATGGCGGCGGGAAAGCCGGTCGTCGCCGTCGACCGTGGCGGGCCGAGGGAGAGCATCCTGCACGGCCGCACCGGCTTCCTCGAGGCGAACAATCCCGACGCCTTCGCCGCACGCATGGTTCAGCTGGCCGACGACCCGGAATTGGCGGAGCGGCTCGGGATTGCCGGCATGGAGCGGGTGCGCCACTTTACCTGGGACGTGTTCGTCGAGGGCATCGACCGCATGGTCGACGAACTGGCCGGCCTGCCGGACGGCGCCTCGCCTGGCACGGTCGCCGCCGGGGACAGGGCGGCGCAGGAGACGGAGACGACATGAAGCATCTCACCCGCAAGCGCGTGCTGGTCACCGGTGGCGCCGGGTTCGTCGGCTCCCATCTGTGCGAGCGGCTGGTGGCGCGGGGCAATGATGTCCTGTGCGTCGACAACTACTTCACCGGCCGCAAGGACAACATCGCCCATCTGCTCGCCAGCCCCAACTTCGAGGCGATGCGCCACGACGTGACGGTGCCGCTGGCCGTGGAGGTGGACGAAATCTTCAATCTGGCCTGCCCGGCTTCCCCCGTGCATTACCAGAACGACCCGGTGCAGACCACCAAGACATCGGTCATCGGCGCCATCAACATGCTCGGCCTCGCCAAGCGCGTCGGCGCGCGCATTCTCCAGGCTTCGACGAGCGAGGTGTATGGCGACCCGACGGTGCACCCGCAGACCGAGGAATACCGCGGCAACGTGTCCACCACCGGCCCGCGAGCCTGTTACGATGAAGGCAAGCGTTGTGCCGAGACGCTGTTCTTCGACTACCACCGCCAGAACAACGTGCGGATCAAGGTCGTGCGCATCTTCAATACCTATGGCCCGCGCATGCATCCCGACGACGGGCGGGTGGTGTCGAACTTCATCCTCCAGGCGCTCCGCGACGAGGACATCACGCTCTACGGCGAGGGCACGCAGACCCGGTCATTCTGTTTCGTCGACGACCTCGTCGATGGCTTGCTGCGGATGATGGACAGCGACGACGCCGTCATCGGCCCGGTCAATCTCGGCAACACCCACGAGATCCAGGTGCGCGAGCTTGCCCGTCATGTCCTGGAACTGACGGAATCGCGTTCCCGCATCGTCAACCGCCCCCTGCCGCAGGACGACCCGCTGCAGCGCTGCCCCGACATCACGTTGGCCCGGCGGGTGCTCGGTTGGGAGCCGCGCGTGCCGTTGCGCGAGGGGCTGGCCCGCACGATCGAGTATTTCGGCCAGCTGTTGCGCGATGGCGGCACCGACCTGCCTGCCGCTGGCGGGTGAGCCGCGCCGCCACCCCGCGCCGTCCGGCGCGGCCGGCAAGCTGCTGACGCCGGATCACACGTCCAGGTTCGCCACCTTCAGCGCGTTGCCGACGATGAACTCCCGCCGCGGCTCCACCACGTCGCCCATCAGGGTGGAGAACACCCCTTCGGCATCCTCGGTGTCGCCCACCTCGACCTGCAGCAGCGTGCGCACCGCCGGATCCAGCGTGGTCTTCCACAGCTGGTCGGGGTTCATCTCGCCCAGTCCCTTGAAGCGCTGGATCGACAGTCCGCGGCGGCCCTGGGCGATGATCCGGTCGAAGGCGGTGGCCGGCCCGAGCGCCGGCGCCTCGCCGCGGTCGAGCACCAGGGTCGCGGGCTCGGCGAAGCGCCGGGCAAGCTCGGCGGCGCGATCGTTCAGCCAGCGCGCCTCGGCGCTGCGCATGGCCGCCGCATCCAGCTTGTGGATCTCCGCCACTCCGCGCACCAGCCGCGCCATGGTCAGCCCGCCGCCCTTGTTGGCCGAGGCCACCCAGCTTCGCTCGGCCGGCAGCGAGATGGCGTTGAGCCGGGCACTGAGATCGCTGGCCACCGCGGTGACACGCTCCTCGTCCGGCGACAGCGCGCCGGCGATCGCCGCCTGCTCCAGCAGTTCGACGGGAATGCCGACGGCCAGGCGGTGCAGCCGCAGGCTGGCCTCGCGCAGCCACACGGCTTCGGCATCCAGTTCCGGCCCCTCGAACCGGCGCCCGTCGGCATAGGCGAGCTTGGCCTCGCCCAGCACCTTGTCGAGCAGGAAGCGTTCGAGCGCCGCGTCGTCCTTCAGGTAGCGCTCCTCGTTGCCGCGCTTGGCGCGGTAGAGCGGCGGCTGGGCGATGTAGAGGTGGCCGCGGTCGATCAGCGGCGCGCATCTGGCGGAAGAAGAAGGTCAGCAGCAGGGTGCGGATATGCGATCCATCCACGTCCGCGTCGGTCATGATGACGATGCGGTGATAGCGCAGCTTGCTGATGTCGAAGCCACCCTGCTCCGGCTCGCCGCGGCCGATGCCGGTGCCCAGCGCGGTGATCAGCGTGCCGATCTCCGGCCGAGCCCAGCATGCGGTCGAAGCGCGCCCGTTCCACGTTCAGGATCTTGCCCTTCAGCGGCAGGATCGCCTGGTATCTTGCGGTCGCGGCCTTGCTTGGCCGAGCCGCCGGCGCTGTCGCCCTCGACGATGAACAGCTCGCACTTCGCCGGGTCGCGCTCCTGGCAGTCGGCCAGCTTGCCGGGCAGGGTGGAGACGTCCAGCACGCCCTTGCGGCGGGTCAGTTCGCGCGCCTTGCGGGCGGCCTCGCGGGCTGCCGCGGCGTCCATCACCTTCTGGATGATGCCCTTGGCCTCGCGCGGGTGGGTTTCGAACCAGTGCGCCACGGCATCCGCCACGGCGGCCTGCACCACCGGCTGGACCTCGGAGGAGACCAGCTTGTCCTTGGTCTGGCTGGAGAATTTCGGGTCCGGCACCTTGACGGACAGAACGGCGGTCATGCCCTCGCGCATGTCGTCGCCGACCAGCGAGAGCTGGTCCTTCTTGCCCATGCCCTCGGCGTACTTGGTCACCACGCGGGTCATCGCCTGGCGGAAGCCGGCCAGGTGGGTGCCGCCGTCGCGCTGCGGGATGTTGTTGGTGAAGCACAGCATCGTCTCGTGGTAGCTGTCGTTCCAGGAGAGCGCGAACTCCACCCGGATATCGGCCATGTTCACGCCGGGCGCGCCTTCGCGGGCGGTGACGCTGATCGGCGGCGTGAACACCGGCGTCTTGGCGCGGTCGAGCCACTGCACGAAGGCGATCAGGCCGCCCTCATAGATGAGCCGGCTCTCCACCGGCTCGGGCATGGCGCTCGTCGCGCAGCACGATCGTCAGGCCGGAATTGAGGAAGGCCAGCTCGCGCAGGCGGCGCTCCAGCAGCGCGTAGTCGAATTCCGTCTTGGTGAACGTCGCCGGGCTTGGCTTGAACGTCACTTCCGTGCCGCTCGGCGCGGTCCGACGGGCCGACCATGGCCAGCGGCGCCTCGGCGTCGCCGTGGCGGAAGCGGATGAAATGCTCCTGCCCGTTGCGCCAGATCCGCACCTCCATCCACTCCGACAGCGCGTTCACCACCGCCGCGCCGACGCCGTGCAGGCCGCCGGAGACCTTGTAGGAGTTCTGGTTGAACTTGCCGCCGGCGTGCAGCCGGGTCAGCACCACCTCGGCGGCCGAGACGCCTTCCTCGATGGTGGATGTCGGTGGGGATGCCGCGGCCGTCGTCGCGCACGGTCACGCTGCCGTCGCCGTTCAGGATCAGCTCGACACCTGGTGGGCAAAGCCGGCCTGCGCCTCATCCACCGCGTTGTCGATGATCTCGAAGGCCATGTGGTGCAGGCCGGAGCCGTCGTCGGTGTCGCCGATATACATGCCCGGCCGGCGGCGCACCGCATCCAGCCCCCTCAGCACCGAAATCGAGGCGGCGTCGTACGCGTCGCCTCCCACGGCATTGGCATCGGGGGCAACGTCTTCGGGAAGGGTGGAATCGGGTTTCGGCGCGGCGCTGTCACTCATGCCGATCGGGTGCTCCGGGGTGCGTGGGGAATTCGGCAAATATAACGGATTTCCCTGAGTTTGGCCAGTTTCGCCGGGCCGCGCGCGGGCCTTTCCGCCGGCGGCTCAACCGGGCGGTGGCGGCGGGAAATCCGGGTCCGGATGCAGCGCCCCGCCCGCTGCCAGCAACCCTTCGGCCACGCCCCGCAAGGGGGCGAAGACGGATTTGTCGGTGCCCGTCAGGAAAACCTGGGCCGGCAGGCGCCGCAGTGCTGCGAACAGGCCTGCCCGCCGGTCGGGGTCCAGGTGCACTGCCGGCTCATCCAACAGCAGCAGCGGTGCGAAGCCGCGCGCCTCGGCCAGCAGGGCGGCATGGGCCAGCACCACGCCGACCAGCAGCGCCTTCTGCTGCCCGGTGCTGGCCAGCCCCGCCGGCAGGCCGGTCGCCGCGTCCGACAACAGCATGTCGCACCGATGCGCCCCCAGCCGCGCCGATCCCGCGGCGGCGTCGGCGCCACGCGCGGCCACCAGTTCCGCCCGCAGCCAGTCCTCCACCGCCAGCGCCGGTTCCCCGGCGAGACGGGCGGCGATCGGGCAGTCCAGCGCCAGGCTGGCGGCGGGGAAACCGCCCTCGGGCGGGGCGGCGTTCAGCCGGGCGACGACGGCGATGCGCGCCGCCGCGGCGGCCACCGCGTGCCGTGCCATGGAATCCTCCAGCCCCGCCAGCCATGCCGGATCGGCCCGCCCCTCGGCCAGCAGCCTGTTGCGCCCGGCCATGGCGGTGTCGTGCGCCGCCACCTCGCGGGCATGGCCGGGCTCCAGGGCATAGACCAAGCGGTCCAGGAAGCGCCGACGTCCGCTGGCCGCCTCCTGGAACAGCCGGTCCATCTGCGGGGTCAGCCACACCGCCGCCAGCCGGGCCGCCACCTCTGCCTGGCTACGCGGCGGCATTCCGTCCAGGCGGAAGGCGCGGCGCTCGCCACGCCCCTCCGCGGCCGATCCGGTGCCGATATCCATCGCCCCCAGCGGCGTTTCGAAGCGGGCAGCCACCGCCCAGACGGCGTGGCCGTGCCGCGGCAGGTCGGCGATGCGTGCCCCGCGCAGGCCGCGCCCGGGCACCAGCAGCGAGATCGCCTCCAGCAGATTGGTCTTGCCGCTGCCGTTGGGGCCGAACAGCACCGACATCCGCCCGCGCGGATGCCAGGTGAGGGCGGGATAGCTGCGGAATTCGGTCAGTGCCAGGCGGGCGAGGCGGAGCGTGGGGGCAGCCATTGCGGTCAGGTGGGGCGGACCGGAAAGCCCGGCGTCACACCCGCATCGGCATCAGCACGTAGAGCGCGCTGGCATCGGCGCTGTCCAGCACCACCGTGGGCGCGGCGCCGTCCGAGAAGCGGAACTCGACGACATTGCTGATCTGGTCGGTGATGTCGTTGAGGTAGCGGGCCTGGAAGCCGATCTCCAACGGGCCGGAATCGTATTTCACCCGCTCGCCGTCCAACTCCTCGCTGGCCGTGCCCTGCTCCGGGCTGGCCGCCGACAGTACCAGCAGGTCGCGCGCCAGCGACAGCTTCACCGGCCGCGACCGCTCCGACGAGATCGCCGCCACGCGGGCCACCGCCTCGGCGAAGTCCTGCCGGCCCACGCGCAGCACCTTGTCGTTGTCGCGCGGGATGACGCGCTCGTATTCCGGGAAGGTGCCGTCGATCAGCTTGCTGGTCAGCGTGATGGTGCCGACGCGGAACTGGATGCGGGTGTCCGACAGCGCCACCTCCACGTCGCCCGTGACCTCATCGAGCAGCTTGCGAAGCTCGGTGACGGTCTTGCGCGGCACGATCACCCCGGGCATGGAGCCGGCGCCCTCCGGCAGCGGCTCCTCCACGCGGGCCAGGCGATGGCCGTCGGTGGCCACGGCGCGCAGCACATGCGCGCCCTCGCTCTCGGTCTGGTGCAGGTAGATGCCGTTCAGGTAGTACCGTGTCTCCTCGGTGGAGATGGCGAAGCGGGTGCGGTCGATCAGGCTGCGCAGCGTCTGCGCCGGTAGCGCGAACTTGTGCGGCAGGGTGCCCGCGGTCATCGAGGGGAAATCGTCGGTCGGCAGCACCACCAGGCTGGTGGCATAGCGCCCGGCGCGCAGGGCCAGCGGCGCGTCGCCGCCGGGGCAGTCCAGCTCCACCACCGCGCCGTCCGGCAGCTTGCGCACGATCTCGTACAGGGTTGCCGCGGGCGCGGTGCAGGCGCCGTTGCGCGAGCTGTCGGCGGCCACGTCCTCGACAATGGCGATTTCCATGTCGGTCGCCGTCAGGGTCAGCTTGCCGTCGCGCACGGCGATCATGACATTGGCCAGGATGGGGATGGTGTTGCGGCGCTCGACCACGCTCTGCACGTGCGCAAGCGCCTTGAGCAGGGTGGCGCGGTCGACCTTGAACTTCATCGCATCATCCTCTGAGACCGGCCTCGCCGTGCTGTCGCGAATCGGTCGCGGAGTTTACTGCGCTTTCTTGTGCCGGGAAACATCATGCCAATTTGGCACAGCTGCACGCGGTTCCGGCAAACCGGTCAGTTCTCCAGCATGCGCCGCAGCAATTCGACATCCTCGGCGAAGGCGGCGTCGCGCTCGATCAGTTCGGTCACCCTGGCGACCGCATGCATCACCGTGGTGTGGTCGCGATTGCCGAACCGCCGCCCGATCTCGGGCAGCGAGCGGCTGGTGAGCTGCTTGGACAGGTACATCGCCACCTGCCGCGGCCGGGCCACCGCGCGGGCGCGCCGGGCGGACGACATGTCGGTGAGCCGGATATTCCAGTGCTCGGCGACCCGCTTCTGGATCTCCTCGATCGTCACCCGCCTGTCGTGTGCCTTCAGCACGTCGTGCAGCACTTCCTGGGTAGCCTCGAGGGTCACGGTGCGGCCGAACAGGTTGGCATGGGCGATCAGCCGGTTCAGCGCCCCTTCCAGCTCGCGGATGTTCGACGTGATCTTGTGCGACAGGAACTCCAGCACCTTGGGCGGCACCGGCACCCCGGCGCGCGCCACCTTGGCCTCCAGGATCGAGACGCGCAGCTCGAAGGTGGTGGCGTGCAGGTCGGCCACCATGCCGCTGCCCAGCCGGGTGCGCACCCGCTCCTCCAGCCCGGACAGGTCGGACGGCGACTTGTCGGCCGAGACCACGATCTGCTTGCCGGCTTCCACCAGCGCGTTGAAGGTGTGGAAGAACTCGTCCTGGGTGGCGTCCTTGTTGATGAGGAACTGCAGGTCGTCGATCATCAGCACGTCGACGCTGCGCAGCTGCTCCTTGAACTGCATGGTGGACTGGCTGCGGATGGCGGCGATGAAGCGGTACATGAACTTCTCGGCCGACATGTAGGCCACCGAGACCGCCGGGCCGGGCCGGTCGGGCGCGGTGAGCTCCCAGGCCATGGCGTGCATCAGGTGGGTCTTGCCCAGTCCGACGCCACCATAGAGGAACAGCGGATTGAAGCCGTGCGAGGCGGGCTGCTCGGCCACGCGCCGGGCACAGGCATGGGCGAACTCGTTGGGCTTGCCGACCACGAAGTTCTCGAAAGTGAAGCGCGGGTCCAGCGGCGCGATGCCTGCATCGCCCACGCGTTCCTCCCCGGGCCTTCCATCAGTAGGGCGGCCATCAGTAGGCCGGCCATCGGTGAGCCGGGCATCGGTGCCCCGACCATCGGCAACGCGTCCGTCGGCCCGTGCGGCGGGCGATGGCAGTACCGGCCGGGGTGGGGGCGCGAGGCTTTCGGCCAGGCCCGTGCCGCCGCCGGTGCCGACCCCGATTTCCACCCGGCGCACCCGCGGACGCTGTTCCTGCCACAGTGTCGTCAGGCGGTCGCCGAACTGCGCGCGGACCCAGTCGCGCAGGAAGCGGGTGGGCAGGTGCACGGTGATTTCGTCGCCATCCAGGCCGACCAGGGTCATCTGCCGCAGCCATGTGCGGTATTCGACCTCGCCGACCTCCTGTTGCAACCGCCCGCGCACCCGCGCCCACTGGGCGGCGAGTTGAGGCTCGAGAGGGGCGGGCTGGTCCATCGCTTGCGAATGCTCCCCTTCGATCCCGCGATTGAATGCCATCATCCCTCCTGCGGCGGACACAGGTCAGCCTTCCGCCGCTGCGCGCGATCGGCATCCCGTCCAGTGATCGGAGGCGCACCTGCGCATGCGACCGTCGGCCCAATTCGTCGGCCTCGATCGTCGAAGGAGCGATGGTCCGTCCCGACCGGGGCGGGCCAAATCCTCGGCGCCCGCCGGCAGAGAAATGACTAGGCCGAAAATTGCCTCAAAGCAATCCAAATCTGCGGTGATTGGAGCGGGTTCAGAAGAACTGCCAATCTTCACAAGTATTCGTAGCTGCTTTAGCAGTGTCGGTGCTGAATTGCCTCAGCGCATGGAGGCAAGTACTTGATGCCAGGCGACGCACCAGCGTCAGGCATCGGCCCGCCGGTGCCGCAATGCAGCACCGGTCGCCCATGCGGGCGGTCAGGCGGCGGCGATCGCCTTGATGCGGGCCGACAGACGCGAGATCTTGCGGGCCACGGTGTTCTTGTGGATCACACCCTTGCCCGCCGCGCGCTGCAGCTCGGGCTGGGCGACACGGAGCGCCTCGGCGGCAGCCGTCTTGTCGCCGCTCGCCACCGCGGCTTCGACCTTCTTGATGAAGGTGCGCATGCGCGAGGTGCGGGCCCGGTTGCGCTCGGTGCGGCGTTCGATCTGGCGGATTCGCTTGCGGGCGGAGGCGGTGTTGGCCATGAGCTGTCTGTGATCCGGCTATCTGGGGGCGCAAAGGGCGAAAGTGACGCGAGGATGACAGATTGCAGGTTCATCGAGCTCGCGGCAAGGGGCGCGTTCTATGGGCGGGGGCGCACGGAGTCAAGAAGCCGCGTGCAGGCCTCCCCCGCCGCGGCTATCGCGGGCCGAAGGCTGGCTTGCGCTTCTCGGCGAAGGCCGCCATTCCCTCGCGCTGGTCGGGGGTGCCGAACAGCGACAGGAACAGGCGCCGTTCGTAGCGCACGCCCTCGGTCAGCGTCATCTCGAAGGCGCGGTTCACCGTCTCCTTGGCCATGGCCACGGCCACCGGGGACAGCGAAGCGAGCTTCTCGCCCAGCTTGATCGCCTCGGCCACCAGCTCGGCGGCCGGGACTACGCGGCTGACCAGGTTGGCGCGCTCGGCTTCGGCCGCGTCCATCATGCGGGCGGTGAGGATCATCTCCATCGCCTTGGACTTGCCCACCGCGCGGGTCAGGCGCTGTGTGCCGCCGGCGCCGGGCATGACGCCGAGGTTGATCTCGGGCTGGCCGAACTTGGCGGTGTCGGCGGCCAGGATGATGTCGCACATCATCGCGAGCTCGCAGCCGCCGCCCAGCGCGAAACCGGCGACCGCGGCGATGACGGGCTTTTTCACCTGAAGCACCGTCTCCCAGCGCTTGCCGATGAAGTCGTCGTGGAACACGGCGGGGTAGGTGCGGTCGCGCATTTCCTTGATGTCGGCGCCGGCGGCAAAGGCGCGGTCGCTGCCGGTCAGCACGATGGCGCCGATGGCGGGGTCGGCGTCGAAGGCGAGGAGCTGGGTGCCAAGCTCCTCCATCAGCTGGTCGCACAGGGCGTTCAGCGCTGTGGGCCGGTTCAGGCGGATCAGCCCGACCGGGCCGTGGGTTTCCACCAGGATCATCTCGGCCATGTCCGTCTCCCCATTCCGTCGCAGGGTTGATAGCTAGCGCTGCGTGCGCGGGCAATAGAACGTGCTGCGCCCCGACTGCACGACGCGCGGTCACCCCGGGCAGGCCGGCGGGCCGGGGCAGCGCTCGCAGGGCTCGCCCTCGCGGCCATAGACCTTCCAGGCATGCTGGAAGTAGCCCAGTTCCCCATCCGGCTGCACATAGTCGCGCAGGGAGGAGCCGCCGGCGGCGATCGCCTCCGCGCAGCGTCTGCCTTGATCGCCGGCACCAGCCGGGCGGCCCGGGCGCCGGGGATGGTGTGGGCGAGCCGCTGCGGGGACAGGCGGGCGCGGAACAGCGCCTCGCAGACATAGATGTTGCCCAGGCCGGCGACGACCTTCTGGTCCAGCAGGGCCGCCTTGATCGGCGTGCGCTTGCCCGGCCAGCGCGGCGGTCAGGCGGGCGGCGGTGAAGCCGTCGTCCAGCGGCTCCGGGCCCAGCCCGGCGAGCAGCCGGTGGCGGTCCTCCGCGCGGTGCGGCACCAGGTCCACCGAGCCGAAGCGGCGCGGATCGACGAAGCCGACGCGCCAGCCGTCGTCCGTCTCCAGCACCAGGTGCTCGTGCAGCGCGGCTGGTTGGCGACTGCCGGGGTCAGCACCATGCGGCCGGACATGCCCAGATGCAGCAGCACGCTGTCGCCGCCGTCCAGCCGCATCAGGATGTATTTGCCGCGCCGGCGGAAGCCGACCACGCGCGGCGCCGGTCAGGCGGGCCGGCGCAGGTCGGCGGGCAACGGCCAGCGCAGGTCGGGCCGATGCGCCTCGGCCGGGCGCGATCACGCCGGCCCTTCCAGGCGGGCCTGCAGGCCGCGCATCACCGTCTCGACCTCGGGGAGTTCCGGCATGGGGCGGCACGCTATACGGGTCGCCGGCCATGAGTCCGACAACCCTGCCTCCTCCACGCCGGCATGACCCAGCCACGACTCGATTTCGGCTTCCGCAGGTCCCGTGGGCCGCCAGAGAAGCCGGGATGGTGCGCGCGGTGTTCGACAGCGTCGCGCCGCGCTACGACCTGATGAACGACCTGATGTCGCTGGGCGTGCACCGCGCGTGGAAGCACGTGTTCCTCACCGCGCTGGACCCGCGCGCCGCAGCACACGCTGCTGGACCTGGCGGGCGGCACCGGCGACATCAGCTTCGGCTGGCTGGAGACGCGGCGGCGGGCCGGTGCTGCTGTCCGACATCAACGCCTCCATGCTGGCAGTGGCGCGCGACCGGGCGCTGGAGCGCGGGCATCGCGGCCGGGTTGTCGTTCGCTGGTGGCCGACGCCGAACGCCTGCCGCTGCCGGACCGGGCGGTGGACCGCGTGTCCATCGCGTTCGGCCTGCGCAACTGCACCGACAAGGACGCGGTGCTGGCCGAGGCGCGGCGCGTGCTGAAGCCCGGCGGCCGGTTCTTCTGCCTGGAATTCTCCCGCGTGCAGGTGGCCGCCGCCATCGCCGCTCTACGATGCCTGGTCCTTCAAGGTCCTGCCGCGGCTCGGCCAGCTGGTGGCGAAGGATGCGCGAGAGCTACCAGTACCTGGCCGAAAGCATCCGCACCTTCCCGGACCAGGAGACGCTGGCCGGCGATGATGCGGCAGGCCGGCTTCGCCCGGGTGCAGCGTGCGCAACCTGTCCGGCGGCATCGCCGCGATCCACAGCGGGTGGCGGCTGTGAGCTGCTGGCCGGCAAGCGCGTGCTGCTGATCGTCTCCGGCGGCATCGCCGCCTACAAGGCGCTGGAACTGGTCCGCCTGCTGCGCGCGCGCGGCTGCGGCGTGACCTGCGTGCTGACCGCGCAACGCCGCGCAGTTCGTCACCCCGCTGTCGCTGCAGGCGCTGAGCGAGAACAAGGTCTATGCCGAGCTGTTCTCGCTGACCGACGAAAGCGAGATGGGCCACATCCAGCTGTCGCGCAGCGCCGACCTGGTGGTGGTGGCGCCGGCCTCGGCCGACATCCTGGCGAAGATGGCGGCGGGGCTGGCGGACGACCTGGCCTCCACGCTGCTGCTGGCGACCGACAAGCCGGTGCTGGTGGCGCCGGCGATGAACGTGCGCATGTGGCTGCACGCCGGCGACGCAGGCCAACATGGCGACGCTGCGCGGCGCGCGGCATCCATGTCGTCGGCCCGGACGAGGGCGCGATGGCCTGCAACGAGTTCGGGCCCGGCCGGCTGGCCGAACCGCCGGCGATCCTGGCGGCGATCGAGGCGCTGCTGGACGCGCCGACAGCCGCTGGCCGGCCGGCACGCGCTGGTCACCAGCGGCCCGACGCACGAGCCGATCGACCCGGTGCGCTACATCGCCAACCGCTCCAGCGGCCGGCAGGGCCACGCCATCGCCGCGGCGCTGGCCGGCGCTGGGCGCGCGGGTGACGCTGGTCAGCGGGCCGGTTATCGATGCCGGATCCGCCCGGCGTGACGGTGCGGCGGGTGGAGACGCGCGCAGCAGATGCTGGACGCCTGCCAGTCGGCGCTGCCGGCGGATGTCGCGGTGTTCGCGGCGGCGGTGGCGGACTGGCGCGTGGCGTCGGCGTCCGCGCGGCAAGATCAAGAAGACGGCCGGGCGCCGCGCCGCCGGCGCTGGAACTGGTGCCGAATCCCGACATCCTGGCCACCATCGCCGCGGCCGGGCCGCGCCGGCCGCGTCTGGTGATCGGCTTCGCGGCGGAGACCGACGACCTGATGGCCAATGCCCAGGCCAAGCGGCCGCGCAAGAACGCCGACTGGATCGTGGCGAACGACGTCTCGCCGGCCACCGGCATCATGGGCGGGCGGAGAACGCGGTGCACCTGATCACCGCGGCGGGCGTCGAGGACTGGCCGCGCCTGGCGAAGGACGAGGTTGCGACGCGGCTTGCCGCACGGATCGGGGAGGCGCTGGCGTGACCGTTTCGGTGCGGGTGGCGCGATTGCCCCATTCCGAGGGCTTGCCGTTGCCGGGCTATGCGACGGCGGGGGCGGCGGGGATGGATCTGCTGGCAGCGGTGGATGGGCCGGTGGTGATCGGGCCGGGGGAGCGGCGGCTGGTGCCGACGGGGCTCGCGATCGCGCTGCCGCCCGGATACGAGTTGCAGGTGCGGCCGCGGTCGGGGCTGGCGCTGAAGAACGGCATCGTGGTGGCGAACAGCCCGGGGACGATCGACGAGGATTACCGCGGCGAGGTGCAGGTGATCGTGATGAACGCGGGCGATGCGCCGTTCACGGTGGAGCGGGGCATGCGGATCGCGCAGGCGGTGCTGGCGCCGGTGGTGCGGGTGGCGTGGGACGAGGTGGCCGGGCTGGACGAGACGGCGCGCGGTGCGGGCGGGTTCGGCAGCACGGGGGCGCGGTAGGGTGCCGGCTGGGTCGTAACGGACCTATATCGTAACAAAATGGACATGGCTGGGCGGCACGGGTCAGGCGGCTGAAAAGCGGCAGCCGGGCGGCGGGGGTGGCGTGTGGCTGGAATTTGGCTCGTGCAGGGGTGCAGGCGCGGCGTGGCCGGGCCGCGACGCTGGCGGCTGAATTGTTCGCGCCTTGGGTGCCGGCGGCGTGGCCCGCGGGGCTGGGCGCATGGCGGGGAGGCCGAGCATGCGGCAGAGCGGGCGCAGCAGGCGGCGGATTTGGGGCGCCTCGGCGAGCAGGGCGGTGATCTCGGGGGTGGCGAGGAAGATTGCGAGCGGCGGGCCGAACTGGGCGGTGGGCTGGATGAGGCGGATCAGCCACGCGTGCCGGGTGGGGAGGCGGGGCTTGGCGGGGCGCAGTTGGGAAGTGGTGGCCGCGGGGCGCGGCTGGGTGGTGCGGTGCGTTAGTGGGCGGGACGGCGGGAGGCGGCCGGCCTGCCAGCGGGCGAGCAGGCGGTGCAGGCGCAGGCGGGTGCGGCTGAGGTAGTTGCAGAGCAGGATGGCGAAGAGGCCGAGGGCGTGGTTGGCCGAGGCGTGGTGCGCGACGATCGCGCTGATTTCCCTCCACGATGATGTGGATGCGTTCGGCGGCGGTCAGGGCCTGTGGCGCAGTCGTTGACATTATTCGTAGTATATCTAACTATTCGGTCCGTTGCAAGCAGATGCGGGTCTGGGGCCGCCGGCCGTCGCGCGATAGCGCGCTCGGGTTCCAGCGGGGTCAAGGGGCAGCGCCCCTTGCCTTAGACCTGCAGGTGCTGTGCCCGGGCTTCGTTGTCGGCGAGGAGCGCGGCCATGGTGCCGTCCCAGGCCACGCGGCCGGTCTCCAGGATGATGGCGCGGTCCGCGACGCGGCTGGCGAAGGCGAGGTTTTGTTCGGCGATGAGCAGGGTGACGCCTTCGGCTTTCAGTTCGGCGATGGCGCCGGCCATCTGGGCGACGATGACGGGGGCGAGGCCTTCGCTGGGTTCGTCGAGCAGCAGCAGGCTTGGGTTTCCCATGAGGGTTCGGGCGATGGTGAGCATCTGCTGTTCGCCGCCGCTGATGCGCCCGCCGGGGCGGTCGCGCAGGGGGCCGAGGTTGGGGAAGAGGGTGTAGAGGCGGTCGGGGGTGAAGGGGGCGCGGTTGCCGGTGGGGGGGCGGCGGCCGGTTTCGAGATTTTCGGCGACGGTGAGGTCGGGGAAGATGCGGCGTTCCTCGGGGACGTAGCCGAGGCCGAGGCGGGCGATGCGGTGGGGATCGAGGCCGGCGATGTCCTTGCTGGCGAGGTGGTGGCCGGCGAAGGTTATGCGTCCGGCGCTGGGGCGGACGAGGCCGATGAGGGATTTCAGGGTGGTGCTTTTGCCGGCGCCGTTGCGGCCGAGCAGGACGGCGGCCTCGCCGGGGGCGAGGGCGAAGGAGACGCCGTGCAGGATGTGGGCGCGGCCGTAATGGGCGTGGAGGTCCTGGACTTCGAGAATCATGCAGAGGTGCCGAGGTAGATGGCCTGGACGTGCGGGTTGTCGCGGACCTGTTGCGGGGTGCCTTCGGCGATGAGGGCGCCGCGGTTGAGGACGAGGATGCGGTCGGCGGTGCCGAAGACGACGTCCATGTCGTGCTCGGTGAAGAGGATGGCGATCTGGTTCTGGCGCGCGAGGGTGCGGGCGAGGGCCATCAGCGCGGTGCGTTCGGCGGGGGCCATGCCGGCGGTGGGTTCGTCCATGAGCAGCAGGCGGGGGGCGTTGGACAAAGCGATGGCCAGTTCCAGGCGCTTGAGGTCGCCATAGGCAAGGATGCCGGCGGGGCGGTCGGCCTGGCTGGTCATGCCGACCTGGGCGAGGAGGGCGTTGGCCTCGGCGGTGTAGTGGGTGTCGGCGGGGCGCCAGAAGCGCCAGATGCGGCGGTGGTGGGACAGGAGGGCGGTCTGGACGTTCTCGCGCACGGTCATGGAGGCGAAGGTGGCGGTGATCTGGAAGGTTCGGCCGACGCCGCGGCGGGCGATGGCACGGGGGGGCAGGAAGGTGATGTCGTGATCGGCAAGGCGGACGCGGCCGGAATTGGGGCGGAGCTGGCCGTTCAGGATGTTGAAGCAGGTGGATTTGCCGGCGCCGTTGGGGCCGATGAGGGCGAGGATCTCGCCGGGGGCGACGGCGAAGGAGATGCCGGCGACGGCCTGGATGCCGCCGAAGCTTTTTCGCAGGTCGTGGACTTCAAGCGTGTTCATGCGCGGCGCAGGGCGGCCCAGGCGCGCTGGGCGGCGCCGGCGATGCCGGTGGGGAAGAACAGCACGAGCAGGATGATGAGCAGGCCGAGCTTGAGGCGCCAGAGATCGCTGGTGAGCAGCCAGGATTGCAGCAGGGTGTAGGAGACGGCGCCGACGATGGGACCGGCCATGGTCTGCACGCCGCCGAGCAGGACCATCACCAGGGCGTCCACCGAGTGGGGGATGGCGAGGTAGGTGGGGAAGACGCTGCCCTTGGCATAGGCGAAGACGGCCCCGGAGAGTCCGGCGGCGGCGCCGGCGATGGTGAAGGCGGCGAGGCGCAGGCGGGTGGCGGGCAGGCCGATGGCGTCGGCGCGCAGCGGGAAGTTCGCGGGTGGCGCGCAGGGCGAAGCCGAACGGGGCGAAGAGGGCGCGGCGGAGCAGCAGGGCGGCGGCGGTGCAGAGGGCGAGGGCGAGCCAGGTACAGGGTTCGGGGGGCGGCGGCCCATGGGTCGGGCCAGATGCCGAGGATGCCGTTGTCGCCGCCGGTGACGTCGACCCATTGGAAGCTGACGGCCCAAGCGATCTGGGCGAAGGCGAGGGTGAGCATGGCGAGGTAGACGCCGGAGAGGCGGACGACGAACCAGCCCAGGAGGGCGGCGGTGGCGCCGGCGGCGAGGGGGGCGAGGAGGAGGCCCAGGGCCATGCTGGTCGCGAGGGCCTTGGTGGCGAGGGAAGCGGCGTAGGCGCCGATACCGAACCAGGCGGCGTGGCCGAAGCTCGCCATGCCGCCGGGGCCCATCATGAGGTGCAGGGAGGCGGCGAAGAGGACGGCGATGGCGGCTTCGGTGAGGACGGAGAGCAAATAGGGGCCGGCGAGGAAGGGGGCGGCGATGGCCAGGGCGAGCGCGGCGAGGGCGAGCCAGCGCAGGGCGGGGGTGGCGGGGCGGATGGGGGCGAGGGTTTCGGCCTCGGCGCGGGCGATCGGCTGGGGGCGGCCGAGGAGGCCGTGCGGGCGCAGGACCAGGACCGCGGCCATGACGAGGAAGACGAGGACCAGGGTGATCTTGGGCAGCAGTACGATGCCGAAGGCCTGGAGGATGCCGATCAGGAGGGCGGCGAGGAAGGCGCCGGCGAGGCTGCCGAGGCCGCCGACCACGACGACGACGAAGGCGTCGGTGATGACGGCGAGGTCCATGTGGAGGTTGGCCGAGCCCTGGGGGAGGGCGAGCGCGCCGCCGAGGCCGGCCAGCGCGGCACCGAGGGCGAAGACGGAGGTGAAGAGGATGCGCTGGTCCACGCCGAGGGCGGCGAGCATGTCGCGGTCTTGCGTGGCGGCGCGGACGAGAAGGCCCCAGCGGGTGCGGTGGAAGAGCAGGAGCAGCAGGGCGAGGATGGCAGGGCCGATGGCGATGAGCACGAGGTCGTAGAGCGGGAAGCGGAGGGTTCCGATTGCGACGAAGCCGCGCATCCAGGGGGGGCGGGAGAGGGCGAGGTCGACCGGGCCCCAGAGGTAAAGTGCGATGTCCTGGACCATCAGCACGATGCCGAAAGTGGCGAGGAGCTGGAGGAGTTCGGGGGCGCGGTAGAGGCGGCGCAGGAGCAGGAATTCAAGCAGGGTGCCGATGGCGGCGGTGGCGAGGGCGGTGGCGAGAAGGCCCGCGGCGAACCAGGCGGGGTCGCGGGGGAGGCGGGAGAGGATGGTCCAGGCGATGAAGGCGCCGAGCATGAACAGGCTGCCATGGGCGAAGTTCACGACACGGGTGACGCCGAAGATGACGGTCAGGCCCGAGGCCACCAGGAAGAGGGTGGAGGCGGTGGCGAGGCCGGTGAGGAGTTGGACTAGGAGGAAGTCCATTGGATTTAGGGAGAAAAGTAAGGCCAGGGGCGTTGCCCCTGGACCCCACCAAAGGCGGAGCCTTTGGAATCCGAAAATAAAGTATCGGGGGTCTGGGGCCGCCGGTCCCGGCGGGGTCCAGGGGCGGAGCCCCTGGCCTTGCTTCTCACTGGGCGCGTCAGGTGGGGCGCATCTTTCGGACTTCCTCGTCGCTGGGCATGACGCTGGCGCCGTCGATGTAGCGCCAGTCGGTCATGATGCCGCGGCCGTTGCGCAGGGCGGTGCGGCCGACATAGGTGCCCAGGGTGCCCTGGTGGTCGATGCCGCGCCATTTGGCGGCACCGAAGGGCGTGGGGAAGGTGGCGCCGGCGAAGCCGTCGGCCATCGCCTCGGTGTCGGTGGAGCCGGACTTGGCGATGCCGGCGGCGATGGCGGTGATGAGGGCGTGGCCGACGACGGAGCCCATCTTGGGGAGTTCGTTGAAGCGGGCGCGGTATGCGTCGATGAAGGCCTTGTTGGCGGGGTCGGTGACGGCTTCGACGGGGTAGCCGGTGACGAGCCAGCCTTCGGGGGTTTCGTCGCCGAGGGGCTGGAGGTATTCGGGTTCGCCGGTGAGCACGCTGACGACGCCGCGCTTTTCGAAGAGGCCACGGGTGTTGCCCTGGCGCACGAAGTTGGTGAGATCGGGGCCGAAGGTGCCGTTGAAGATGGCGTCGGGGCGGGCCTGTTCGAGGGCGGCGACGGTGGCGCCGGCGTCGATGCGGCCGAGGGCGGGCCATTGCTCGGCGACGAACTCCACGCCGGGCTGGCGGCGCTGCATGAGCAGCTTGAACCATTTGACCAGGGACTGGCCGTATTCGTAGTTGGGCGAGACGGTGACCCAGCGTTTGGCGCCGAGCTTGACGGCGTCGTCCACCAGCATGGCGACCTGCATGTAGGTGGAGGGACGCAGGCGGTAGCAGTAGCGGTGGCCCTGGTCCCAGACGAGGGCGTCGGTGAGGGGTTCGCTGGCGACGAAGAGGCGTTTGCGCTGTTTCGCGAGGTCGCTGACGGCGAGGCCGACATTGGAGAGGAAGGTGCCGGCGATGAGGTCGACGCGGTCCTCGTCGAGCAGGGCGCCGGCGAGGCGGACGGCGTCGGAGGGCTTGCCGGCGTCGTCGTGGCTGATGACTTCGAGCTTGCGGCCGAGGATGCCGCCGGCGGCGTTGATCTGCTCGACGGCGAGTTGCCAGCCCTGGCGGTAGGGCAGGGTGAAGGCGGGGATGGCGGTGTAGGAGTTTACCTCGCCGATGCGGATGGGGGCGCCGGACTGGGCGCGGATGGTGCCCGGGGCTGCGAGGGGGATGGCGAGGGTGCCGGCGGCCAGCAGCGTGCGGCGGGAGAGGGTCATCTTGTCGTGTCTCCGGCTTCCTGGTGGTCCTCTGGCGCGGGACGGCTGCGGCGGTTTTGCAGGGACGGCGCACCTGGCGCGGAGCATCGGGCACAAGCGGGGCGGCGTCCAGACCCGTTATGGGCGGCGAGAGGGGGCAGGGGTGCGCGCAAATTCAGGCTGCGCGGCGGCGCGGGCGGTGGCAAAAGCAGTGTGACGCCCAATTTGTGCGGGAGAATGTGGTGAAGCTGGTGATTGCCGTGGTCAAGCCGCACAAGGTGGACGACGTGCGCGAGGCGTTGGCGCCGCTGGGGGTGGCCGGGATGACGGTGACCGAGGCGCGCGGGTTCGGGCGGCAGAAGGGGCATGCGGAGATTTATCGCGGGGCCGAATACGCGGTGAACCTGCTGCCCAAGGCCAAGATCGAGGTGGTGGTGGACGACGCCATGGTGGACTTGGTGGTGGAGGCGATCGCCCGCGGGGCGCGGACCGGGCGGATTGGCGACGGCAAGATATTCGTCACCGATCTGGGCCGTGCGGTGCGCATCCGTACCGGCGAGACCCAGATGGACGCGCTGTAGAGCCTGCCCGGATGATCATCGAATGATTATTGAACTGGGGCATTTCGCGCTGTGGCTGGCCCTGTTCCTGGCCCTGGTGCAGGCGGTGGTGCCGATGGTGGGCGCGGCGCGGCGGCTGCCGGGATGGATGCAGGTGGGCCGGACGGCGGCGATGGCGCAGCTCGGGCTGGTGGGGCTGGCGTTCGCGGCGCTGGCGCATGCCTATGTGACGTCGGATTTCAGCGTGGCCAACGTGGTGCAGAACAGCCATTCCGCCAAGCCGCTGCTGTACAAGATAAGTGGCGTGTGGGGGAACCACGAGGGCTCGATGCTGCTGTGGGTGCTGATCCTGGCGCTGTGCGGGGCGGCGGTGGCGTGGTTCGGGGGCAACCTGCCGCGCGAGTTGCGGGCGCGGGTGCTGGCGGTGCAGGGGATGGTGGGGGCGGGGTTCCTGTTGTTCATCCTGCTGACCTCCAACCCGTTCCTGCGGGTGTTTCCGGCGCCGGCGGATGGGCGGGGGCTGAACCCGGTGCTGCAGGACCCGGGGTTGGCGTTCCATCCGCCGTTCCTCTACCTGGGCTATGTCGGCTCGTCGGTGGCGTTCGCGTTTGCCGTGGCGGCCTTGATCGAGGGGCGGGTGGACGCGGCGTGGGCGCGGTGGGTGCGGCCTTGGGCGCTGGTGTCGTGGTGTGCGCTGACGGTGGGGATCGCGATGGGGTCCTGGTGGGCGTACTACACGCTGGGCTGGGGCGGGTGGTGGTTCTGGGACCCGGTGGAGAATGCCTCGCTGCTGCCGTGGCTGTCGGGCACGGCGTTGATCCATTCGGCTGTCGTGGTGGAGAAGCGCGACACGCTGAAGAGCTGGACGGTGCTGCTGGCGCTGATCACCTTCGGGCTGGCGCTGATCGGCACGTTCCTGGTGCGCTCGGGGGTGTTGAGCTCGGTGCACGCCTTCGCGGTGGACCCGGAGCGCGGGGTGTTCATCCTGGGGCTGCTGCTGCTGGCGATCGGCGGGTCGCTGACGCTGTATGCAATTCGGGCGCCGGCGTTGCAGGGGGGCGGGCTGTTCGCGCCGATCTCGCGGGAGGGGGCGCTGGTGCTGAACAACCTGCTGCTGGCGACCGCGGCGGCGACGGTGCTGCTGGGCACGCTGTACCCGCTGTTCATGGACGCGGTGGGCGGGCCGAAGCTGTCGGTGGGGTTTCCGTTCTTCAACCGCACCTTCATCCCGCTGATGGTGCCGTTGCTGGTGGCGATGGCGGTGGGGCCGCTGCTGGCGTGGAAGCGCGGCGACCTGGTGGCGGCGGTGCAGCGGCTGTGGGTGGCCTTCGCGCTAGCGGCGGCCGTGGTGCTGGGCGGGCTGTGGTTGGCCGGCGGCGGGCCGGTGCTGGCGCTGCTGGGGCTGGGGTTGGCGGCCTGGATCGGCGTGGGGGTGGTGGTGGAATGGGCCGAGCGGGTGCGGCTGTTCCGCCTGCCGGCACGCGAAAGCTGGCGGCGGGCGGCGGGGTTGCCGCGGGCGGCCTACGGCATGTCGGTGGCGCATTTCGGCATGGCGATGCTGGTGGCCGGGGTTGCCGCATCGGCCTTCGAGCAGGAGCGGATCGAGACGATGCGGCTTGGCGACACGCTGTCGATCGCCGGGTACGAGCTGGTGCTGCGCGACGTGCGGCGGCTGCCGGGGCCCAACTGGATCGCCGACGAGGCCGAGGTGGAGGTGCGGCGCGACGGCGCCGTGGTGGCGGTGATGCGGCCGCAGCGGCGGCTGTTCACGGTGCAGCGGCAGACGACGGCGGTGACGGCCATCCGCTCGGGCCTGGTGGCTGATTTGTACCTGGCGCTGGGCGAGGGCGACGCGGCCGGGGGGTGGACGCTGCGCGCGTACCACAAGCCGATCGTCTCGTGGATATGGCTGGGTGCGGTGGTGATGGCGTTGGGCGGCATGGTGAGCCTGTCCGACCGGCGGTGGCGGGTGGGGGTTGCCTCGCGGGCGCGCTCGGCGGCGGCGCCGGCGGCGGCGGAGTAGCGATGCGCGGGCTGCCGATGCGAAGGCTGGCCTATGCCGTGCCGGTGCTGCTGTTCGTGGCGCTGGCGGGATATTTCGCGGCGGCCCTGTTCTCGGGGCGCGATCCGCACGAACTGCCGTCGGCGCTGCTGGACAGGCCGGTGCCGGGGTTCGACCTGCCGCGGCTGGATGGCGAGGGCCGGCTTTCGGACGCCGCGTTGCGGGGCGAGGTGACGCTGGTGAACTTCTTCGCGTCGTGGTGCGTGCCGTGCCGGGTGGAGCACCCGATGCTGCTGCGCCTGGCGCGCGATGAGAAGGTTCGGCTGGTGGGCATCGCCTACAAGGACAAGCCGGCGGATTCGCGGCGCTTCCTGGCGGAGTTGGGGAGCCCGTACGGGCAGGTCGGCATCGATCGCGACGGGCGTACCGGTATCGATTTCGGCGTGTACGGCGTTCCCGAGACCTATGTGGTGGACCGTGAGGGGCGCATCCGTAAGCGGTTTGTCGGGCCGTTGACGGCGCAGGCGGTGGAGCGCGAGTTGCTGCCGCTGCTGCGCGGGCTGGGGCGGCCATGATGCGGTTGCTGCCGCGTATGTTGCTGTTGCTGCTGGTGCTCGTGGCCGGGCCGGTGCTGGCGGTGACCCCGGCGGAGCGGCTGGCCGACCCGGCGCTGGAGGCACGGGCGCGGGCGATCTCGCGCGAGTTGCGCTGCGTGGTGTGCCAGAACGAGTCGATCGACGAGTCCAATGCCGATTTGGCCCACGATATCCGCCGGCTGTTGCGCGAGCGGCTGGCGGCTGGCGATACGGATGCGCAGGCGGTGGGGTTCCTGGTGGCGCGGTATGGCGATTTCGTGCTGCTGCGCCCGCCGGTGCGCCCGGCGACCTGGCTGCTGTGGTTCGGGCCGGCGGTGCTGCTGGTGGGGGCGGGGGCGGGCACCTGGGTTGCCCTGCGCCGCCGCGCCCGTGCAGCGGGGCCGCCGCCGCTGACGGCCGAGGAGCGGGTGCGGCTGGAGCGGCTGCTGCGCGAGGAGGAGGGGTGATCCTGTTCCTGATCGTGGCCGCAGCGCTGACCGGGGCGGTGCTGGCGCTGGTGTTGCTGCCATTGCTGCGCGAGCCGCCGCCGCCGCCGGAACGGGCGGCGTTCGACCGGGCTGTCTATCGCGATCAGCTGCGCGAGCTTGAGCGTGACGAGGCGCGGGGCATGGTGGGGCCGGCGGAGGCGGCGGCGGCGCGGCTGGAGATCCAGCGCCGGTTGCTGGCGCGCGCCGGTGGCGGCGATGCGGCGCCGGCGCCGCGGCGGGGACGGCACCCGGCGCTGGCGGTGGCGCTGGCGCTGCTGGTGGCCGGGGGTGCGGGAGGGCTGTACGTGACCGCCGGGCGGCCGGACCTGCCGGATCTGCCGCTGGCGCGGCGCGTGGCCGATCCGGCGGAGACGCAGTTGCGGGCGGCGGCGGCCGAACTTTCGCGGCAGGTGGCGGCCGAGCCCCGCGACGGGCAGGCATGGCTGCAACTGGCGCGGGCCCTGTCGGGACTGGGCCGGTGGCGCGAGTCGGCCGATGCCTATGGCAAGGCGATGGCGCTGGTGCCGGTCACGCCCGACATCCATGTTGCGGCGCTGGAGGCGTCGGTGCTCGCCGCGGGCGGCACGGTGGCGCCGGCGGCGCGGGAGGGGTTCGCCGCGGTGCTGGCCGAGGACCCGGGCAACCCGATCGCCCGATTCTATATAGGTGTGGCGCAGGCCCAGGCGGGACGGCACGCGGCGGCGATTGCCGCGTGGCAGGCGCTGGCCGCCGACCTGCCGGAAGGCGCGCCGATCCGCGACGAGGTGGCAAGGCGGATCGCGGCCAGTGCCGAAGCGGCCGGTATCGCCGTGCCGAAGCTGCCGGCGGGTGCGCCGCCGCCCGACCCGGCGGCACGCGAGGCGATGATCCGCGGCATGGTGGAGCGGCTGGCGAGCCGGCTGGAGGCGCAGCCGGACGACGCCGAGGGCTGGCTGCGGCTGGGCCGCGCTTATTCGGTGATGGGCGAGCGGGAGAAGTCGGCGCAAGCCTATGCCCGGGCCGGGGCGCTGCGGCCGGACGACGTGGCGATCGCGCTGGCCGAGGCGCAGGTGCTGCTGGAGGGGCTGGCCCCGGAGGCGCCGTTTCCGCCGCGGGCGCTGGCGCTGCTGCGCCGGGTGATCGCGGCCGAGCCGAAGCAGCCGGCGGCGCTGTGGCATTTGGGGGTGGAGGCGGCCAAGCGCGGGGCGATGGACGAGGCGGTGGGCTACTGGGACCGGCTGCTGGCGGTGCTGCCGGAGGATGGCGAGGAGGCGCGGATGGTGCGCGCGGCGGTGGCGGCGGTGCGGCGGCGCTGAGGCGGCGGCGGCTGGGCTTGCCGTTGGGCCGTGGTGCGGCCACGATCGGCGCGAATCCAGGGAGAGACGCCATGGCGCTGCATGTGGACTACTACGCCTCGCTCAATTCGCCGTGGACGCATCTGGGCGCGGCGCGGATCGAGGCGATGACGGCCCGGCACGGCGCCAGCCTGCGCATTCTGCCGGTGGATTTCGGCGCGATCTTTCCGGCCTCCGGCGGGTTGCCGCTGCCGAAGCGGGCGCCGCAGCGGCAGGCGTATCGGATGATGGAGCTGGTGCGGTGGCGCGACCACCTGGGCATTCCCATCAAGCTGCAGCCGAAGCACTTCCCGTCCCCGGAGCTTCTTGCGGCGGGGAGCGTGATCGCGGTGCGCGAGACGATGGGGGACGGGCCGGCGATCCGCCTGGCGCATCGGGTGCTGAAGGCGGTGTGGGAGGAGGACGGAAATATTTCCGACCCCGATACGCTGGCGCGGCTGATCGGCGAATGCGGGCTGGAGTTGGCGGAAGTGCTGGCGCTGGGGGGCGAGGCGCGGTGGCAGGAGCGGCGGCTGGCCGATACGCGGGAGGCGCTGGACCGGGGGGTGTTCGGTGCTCCCAGTTATGTGATCGGCGAGGAAATATTCTGGGGCCAGGACCGGCTGGAATTCGTCGAGCGGCGGCTGGCGCGGGGCTGAGCGGGCGGCGAGTGCCGCCACGGATGGCCTGCGGGGGCTTGGCGGCCAGCGGAGCGTGGTAAATCAAATGCATGCCATCGCGGCGCTCTGCAGGTGCGGGAGGTACCGTGCCGGGTGGCACCAAATGCGGGCGCGGAGTATTATTAAGTCTGCGTTGAGAACGGTGAGTTTTGATCGCTCCCCGCGAGCCTGGTCGTGATTTTTTGGCGACGTGACCGACGATCTATTTTTTGGGTCATCGCGTAATCAAATGCAACACTCCGACATATGGGTTGACGGTCGGCGTGCAGACACCTTAAGTCCGCAGTGTCGGTTTAGAAACCAACGCACAACGGGAGGTTTCCTTGGCGCTTACATTCACCCCTGACTTCGTCTATCCGTCGAACTTCGTTGCGAATGTGCTGATCGGTGGCGCGGGGGATGTCTTCGTCCTGAGCCTGCTGGGCGATACGGTCACGCTCTCCGGCACCCTCAACGCTGAAGGCGATTTGGTCATCGCGACGCTCGGCTCGGGCGGTTCGCTGACGTTGTTCGTGACCAATCTGGACGACCCGACCGCGATCATCTTCTCCGATGGCGATCTGAACACGCCGCAGTTCTACGCGGTGTCCAACACGGACCTCACGGCGGCGGTGGGCCAAGTTTACACGTTCGCCGAGACCGGCTTCAACAGCGCCTTCGTGGTGCCCTGCTTTGCCGCCGGCACCCGCATCCTGACCCGCCGCGGCGAAGTGGCCGTGGAAGATCTGGAAGTGGGCGACGAGGCGATGGCGTTGGTGGGCGGCGGCTATTCCGCCATCAAGTGGATCGGCAGCCGCACCGTGGATTGCGCCGGTTCCAGCAGCCCGGCGAGCCTGTGGCCGCTGTGCGTCAGCGCCGGCGCGTTCGGTCCCGGCCGGCCGCATCGCGACCTGATCCTGTCGCCGGACCACGCGGTGTTCGTGAACGGCTCGCTGATCCCGGTTCGCTACCTGGAGAACGGCATCACCGTGGCGCGCGCGCCGGTTGACGCGGTGACCTACTTCCATGTCGAGCTTGAACGCCATGACGTGCTGCTGGCCGAAGGCATGCCGGCCGAGAGCTACCTCGACACCGGCAACCGCGGCGACTTCCAGGGCGTAAGCCGGGGCATTGCCGCTGCCGGCGAGATGCAGAGCATGGCGCGCCAGGTTTGGGCGGAGCAGGCGTGCGCACCGCTGCACACGAGCGGCCCGGCGGTTGCCGCCGCCCGCCTGTTGCTGGCCGAGCGCGCCGCCGAGATGGGCGTGGGCCGCGACGTGAACCCGGACCTGCGGCTGCGCGCTGGCGAGCTTGAGATCCGCCCGACCCTGGTTGATGGCGCCTGGCACTTCGATCTGCCGGAGACGACGGCGGGGCTGAAGCTGGTGTCGTTCTGTGGCGTGCCGGCGATGACGATCCAGGGCTCGGTGGATCAGCGTTGCCTCGGCGTGCCGGTTGCTGGCATCCGTATCGATGGCAATCCCGTGGCGCTGGATGCCCCGTTCCTGCGGGCCGGCTGGTACAAGGTGGAGGACGGGCTGCGCTGGACCACCGGCATTGCCCAGCTTCCGCCGCTGCGCAGCTTGACCCTGGAACTGGCGCCGATCCTGCCGCGTGGCACGGTGCTGGAACTGGTGGCAACGGAGCAGGCCAACGCGGCCTGAGGCAACTTGGGAGGGTCGGCGTCGTCCGGCCCTTTCCCAGCTAGCCTGGAATACTTCAAGGGGCGGCCTTCCGATGGGAGGCCGCCCCTTTGCTGTACGGTTCCGTCGCGTTCGGCGCCCCTGGACGGGGGGCGTGTCATACCAACCTCCTTAAGTATCGACCGATGAAGGATCGGTCGATGGCGGCCGGTATGAGTCTTGGTTCTGCGCGCCGCCGCCGGCCAGCCCGGCGCGCGATACCAAGCGCCCCAAACGCCGGAAGAGTCGGCATTTCGGGCGCTTGGTATCAGTCGATGGCGAGGCGCAGCATGCCGGCGAGGTGGAACAGCCCGGTCCAGGCAGCCAGCGAGATGGCGACAATCACCGGCACTGCGATGCCGGGGCGCCAGCGGTCGCGCTGGCCTGTGGCGGGGAACGCGAGGTCGCCGGACGCGAGCGAGGTGTCGTCGGCAAAACTGCGGGGCATGGCGGGTCTCCTGCGACGGCGCGGTGCCGTGACCGAAGGCAGGATCGTACGAAAAGGTTAACGAAGGACTAGTGGAGCCTGTTTGAATCCCTTGGGGCGGGACGGTACCGGGGTTGAGACCGAAATATTGGATTGTCGCGCCTGATGGTTGTCGCGTGCGGTGTGGGGGGTGCTTCCGGTGCCCTGCGGGCGGGAGTAGCATCGGACGTTCCAACAGGAGGAGAACATCCAATGGCAATCCGTTTCGACAACCGCGTGGCGATCGTGACCGGCGCCGGCGCCGGACTGGGCGAGCAGCATGCCAAGCTGCTGGCCAGCCGTGGTGCCAAGGTGGTGGTGAACGATCCGGGCGGGGCGGTGGATGGCACCGGCGGCGCCAATTCGGCCGCGGATCGCGTTGTGGCCGAGATCAAGGCGGCGGGCGGCGAGGCGGTGGCGAACTATGCCTCGGTGGCCGAGGACGGCAGGCCGAGTCGATCATCAAGACGGCGATGGACACCTGGGGCCGGCTGGACATCCTGGTGAACAATGCCGGCATCCTGCGCGACAAATCCTTCAACAAGATGACGATGGAGGATTTCGAGTTCGTCGATGCAGGTGCACCTGATGGGCACCGTCTATTGCACCAAGGCGGCCTGGCAGATCATGCGCGACGCGAAGTACGGCCGCATCGTGGTGACCACCTCGGGCTCCGGCACCGTCGGCAATTTCGGCCAGGCCAATTATGGCGCGGCCAAGATGGCGGTGAACGGCTTCATCAACGTGCTGCGCCACGAGGGCGCAGAACTACAACATCAAGACCAACGCCATCTCGCCCTCGGCGCGCACGCGCATGACCGAGAACCTGATGCCGCCGGAAGTGGCGGAGTGGATGAAGCCGGAACTGGTGTCGCCGGCGGTGGCGTATATGTGCAGCGAGCAGTGCGATTTCTCGGGCGAGATCCTGGGGGCCAATGCCGGGCATTTCCGGCGGGTGAAGTATTTCGAGAGCCCGGGCGTGTTCTTCGATCCGGCCGAACCGGTAACCCTGGACATGGTGGAGGGGGCGATGTCGAAGATCATGGACCTGTCGAGCCCGATCGAGCACGGCATGTCGTCGCGGCGGCTGCGCGAGCGGCTGGTGTCGATGGGGCGCATTCCCGCCTGACGCTGAGCCGGCCGGCTGATCTGGGCGGGGAGGCGGGCGACCGCCTCCCCGTTTCCGCGTTCAGCGGACGAGGTGGAAGAAGGCGCGGATATCTTGGGCGAGCAGGTCGGGCTGCTCCATGGCGGCGAAGTGGCCGCCGCGGGGCATGTCGGTCCAGTGGCGGACGTTGTAGAGGCGTTCGGCCCATTCGCGCGGGGCGCGGAAGATCTCCCTGGGGAAGCGGGCGTGGCCCATGGGGGTGGCCAGGCGCTCGCCGGGGGCGAACTGGGGGGCGGCGAGGTTTCGTTCCTTGTAGATGCGCAGGGACGAGGCGATGGCGCCGGTGAACCAGTAGATGGAGATGTTGGTGAGCAGCTCGTCGGGCGTGTAGCAGCGCCAGGGATCGCCGCCGCAGTCGCTCCAGGCGCGGAACTTCTCGCTGATCCAGGCGGCGAGGCCGGTGGGTGAGTCGGTGAGGGCGTAGCCGAGGGTTTGCGGGCGGGTGCCCTGGATGTGGGAGTAGCCGGCCTCGGCCTCGGTCCAGGCGGCGAGTTCCTTGAGATATTGCTGCTCGGCCGGGCTGAGGCTTTCCCGGGGCGGGACGGCGAGCAGGCGCATGATGAGGTTGAGGTGGATGCCGGCGACGCGGTCAGGGGCCGCCTGGGCGACGGCGGTGGCGATGGCCGAGCCCCAGTCGCCGCCCTGGGCGCCGTAGCTGTTGTAGCCGAGGCCGGCCATCAGCTTGGCGAACAGCGCGCCGATGGTGGCGGGGTTCATGCCGGGATTGGTGGGGCGGGCGGAGAAGCCGAAGCCGGGCAGGGAGGGGATGACGAGGTCGAAGGAATCCGGGCCCTGGGTGAGCAGGGGGGCGATCTTCTCGAACTCGACGAAGCTGCCGGGCCAGCCGTGGATGAGCAGCAGGGGCATCGGGTTCGGACCCTGGCCGCGCAGGTGGACGAAATGGATGTCCTGGCCGTCGATGGTGGCGGTGAACTGGGGCAGGGCGTTGAGGCGGGCCTCGTGAGTGCGCCAGTCGAAGCGGTGGCGCCAGTGGTCGGCCAGGTCCTTGAGCCAGGGGAGCGGCGTGCCCCAGCCCCAGTCGTTGTCGTTGATCTCATCGGGCCAGCGGGTGCGGTCGAGGCGGGTGTGCAGGTCGGCGATGGCGTCGTCGGGGATGGCGATTCGGAAGGGGCGGAGGTTCATGCGGCGCTTCCATCTGGCGGAGACTTGCGCGCATGGTAGCCGGTTGGAGGGACGGCGCGATGGGGTTTCCGCTGAGCGTGATCGACCTCGCCGGCACGGTGGCGCTGCTGCTGTGGGGCGTGCGCATGGTGCAGACCGGGGTGCAGCGTGCCTTCGGCCCGGCGTTGCGGCGGTTGCTGGGCGGCGCGCTGCGCGGACGGGGTGCCGCGTTCCTGGCCGGGCTGGGGGTGACGGCGGTGCTGCAGAGCAGCACGGCGACCGGGCTGATGGTGGCGGGGTTCGCCTCGCTGGGTCTGGTGGGGCTGGTGCCGGCGCTGGCGGTTCTGCTCGGGGCGGGGGTGGGCACGACGCTGATCGTGCAGGTGCTGTCGTTCCATGTGGCCGGGCTGGCGCCGGCGCTGTTCCTGGTGGGGCTGCTGATGTTCCGGCGCGGCGGGACGGAGCGGACGCGCGACCTGGGGCGGGTGGCGATCGGGCTGGGCTTGATGCTGCTGGCGCTAAGCCTGCTGCTGGGGCTGGTCACGCCATATGAGGATGTGCCGAGCCTGCGGCTGTTCCTGGGGACGCTGGCGACCGAGCCGGTGCTGGCGCTGTTGCTGGCCGCAGTGGCGGCGTGGGCGGCGCATTCGTCGGTGGCGGTGGTGCTGCTGGTGATGTCGCTGGCGGCCAAGGGGGTGGTGCCGCCGCTGGCGGCGCTGGCGATGGTGCTGGGGGCGAACCTGGGGACCGCCGTCAATCCGATCCTGGAGGGCGCGGAGGGGGACGATCCGCTGGCGCGGCGGCTGTCGGTGGGCAATTTCCTGGTGCGGGCGGCGGGATGCGTGGTGGTGCTGGCGGGGCTGGGGCCGCTGGCGGCCGGGCTGGTGCAGGTGGTGGACGCGCCGGGGCGGCTGGTGGCGCTGTTCCATACCGGGTTCAACCTGGCGCTGGCGGCGGTGATGCTGCCGCTGCTGGGGCCCTATGCGGCGCTGCTGCGGCGGATCTTCCCGGAGCGGGTGGAAAAGGTGGATCCGGCGCGGCCGATCTATCTGCGCGAGGCGGCCCGCGAAGTGCCGGCGGTGGCGATCGGGGCGGCGGCGCGCGAGGCGCTGCGGCTGGCCGATGTGCTGGACGCGATGCTGGCGGGGCTGCGCACGGCGCTGGAGGCGCCGGACAGGCGGCCGATTGCCGAGACGCGGCGGCTGGACGACGTGATCGACCGGCTGAACACGGCGATCAAATCCTATCTGACCGGGCTGGACGCCGCCGCCATGGGTGAGGCCGACCATCGGCGCGTGGAGGAGGTGCTGGTGTTCGCCCACAACCTGGAGCACGCGGCCGACGTGGTGGAACGCAACCTGATGGGGGCGGCGGCGAAGCGGCTGAAGCGTGGGTTGGCTTTCTCGGCCGACGACCAGGCCACGCTGTTGGCGCTGGTGGACAGGCTGCTGGGCAACCTGCACGCCGCCGGTGCCGTGTTCATGACCGAGGATGTGCGCGCGGCGCGGGCGCTGGCGGCGGAGAAGGAGGTGTTCCGCGATGCCGAGGACGCGGCGACGCGGGCGCATTTCGCCCGGCTGCGCGCCGGCCATGCCGATCGGGCGGAGGCCGGCGCGCTTCACCTGGACGTGCTGCGCGACCTGAAGCAGGTGAATGCCCACCTGGTGGCCGCCGCCGCCTATCCGGTGCTGAAGAACGAAGGCGTTCTGCTGCCCAGCCGGCTGCGGGAGCCGGGGTAGGGCGGCGGCTGCCTTCCGTGCCGCGTCAGGCCCAGCCGAGTTCCTTCAAGGCGTAGGGGGCGTTCCAGATCTTGGTCATGTGGCTGATCTTGTCGCCGGAGAACTGCATGACATAGACGTAGTCGGTGCTGGTGCTCTTGCCGGTGGGGGGCGGGCCGCCCGCGCCGGTGTGGGTGCCGTGGAAGACGGCGTAGGCGGAGACGTTGTTGCGGGCGGTGTCGGTGGCGAAGGATTTCAGGTCGTAGCGGCCGTCGGGCATGATGACGAGCAGGCCCTTCATCCAGTCGCAGTAGGCGGCCAGGGTCTTGATTTCGGCCAGCGGCTCCGCCTGGGCGGCGAAGCTGGCGTTGGGAGTGCAGTATTGCCGGCAGCCTTCCGCGCCCTTGCCCGTCTCGCAGGCTTCGAAGAAGGCCTGGGCGGTTTCGGTGATCGAGGCCATGGGATTGTCCCCCTTTTATGTATTGTTGCGGGGAGTCTAGCCAGACTGCCGGCTGGCGTCCAGCGCGGCCTGGAGCAGGTAGGCGGCGGCCATGCGGTCGACGACTTCGGCGCGGCGCTTGCGGGTCATGTCGGCTTCCTGGATGAGGAAGCGGTTGACGGCGCTGGAGGTGAGGCGTTCGTCCCACAGGGCGGCGGGCAGGCCGGTTTCGGCCGACAGGGCGTGGGCCCAGTCGCGCGCGGCCTGGGCGGCGGGGCCGGCGGTGCCATCCATGGAGAGGGGGAGGCCGACGACGAGGCCGCCGGCGCCTTCCTTTTCGGCGATGCGGGCGATGGAGCCGGCATTGTCGCGCAGCTTGGCGCGCTGCAGCGTGCTGTGCGGGCTGGCGACGGTGAGGGTGACGTCGGACAGGGCGAGGCCGATGGATCGGGCGCCGGGGTCGATTCCCAGCAGGCGTTGGCCGGGCAGGAGCCGGGCGCGCAGGTCGGTCATGTTGAACAGGGGCATGGCGGCGTTTATGGTCCCGCGCCCCACCTTCGCCAAGGAAAACCGATGTCGCTCGACCCCGCGACCGTTCGCCGCATTGCCAGGCTCGCCCGCATCCGTGTGGACGAAGCCGAGGTGGAGGCGTTGCGGACCGATCTCAATTCGATC
This sequence comes from uncultured Alphaproteobacteria bacterium, assembly GCA_963779875.1. Taxonomy (GTDB): domain Bacteria; phylum Pseudomonadota; class Alphaproteobacteria; order Acetobacterales; family Acetobacteraceae; genus CAMDGX01. Next base: position 703,601 of record CAWAAI010000002.1, read on the forward strand.
CTCGGCTGGATCGAGCAGCTTAACGAGGTGGATACCGAAGGGGTGGAGCCGCTGACCGGCGGCGCGCGGATGGCGTTGCGGCTGCGCGAGGATGTGGTGACGGATGGCGACAGGGCCGAGGCGGTGCTGGGCAACGCGCCGGATCGCAATGGCGACTATTTCGCCGTGCCGAAGGTGGTGGAGTGATGTTGACCGATCTGACGCTGGCGCGGGCGCGCGAGGGGCTGCGGCGGCGGGATTTCTCGGCCGTCGAGTTGACCGAGGCGTATCTGGCGGCGATCGAGGCGCTGAACCCGAAGCTCAATGCCTATGTGCTGGTGACCGGCGAGCGCGCGCGGGCGCAGGCGGTGGCGGCGGATGCGGCGCTGGCGCGGGGCGAGCACGGGGCGTTGACCGGGATTCCGCTGGCGATCAAGGATCTGTTCTGCACCGAAGGGGTGCGGACGACGGCGGGCAGCCGGATCCTGGCGCCGTTCGTGCCGCCGTACGAGAGCACGGTGACGGCGAACCTCCTGCGGGACGGGGCAATCTTCCTGGGCAAGGCGAATATGGACGAGTTCGCCATGGGCTCGTCGAACATGACCTCGGCGTTCGGGCCGGTTGCCTCGCCGTGGACGCGGCGGGGGGACAACCGGCCGCTGGTGCCGGGCGGGTCGTCGGGCGGGTCGGCGGCGGCGGTTTCGGCGCGGATCGCGCTGGGGGCGACGGCGACGGATACCGGGGGTTCGATCCGCCAGCCGGCGAGCTTCTGCGGGATCGTGGGGATCAAGCCGACCTATGGGCGGTGCTCGCGCTGGGGGATCGTGGCGTTTGCGTCGTCGCTGGACCAGGCGGGGCCGGTGGCGCGGAACGTGGAGGACGCGGCGATCCTGTTGGGCTCGATGAGCGGGTTCGACGCGAAGGATTCGACCAGTGCCGATTTGCCGGTGCCGGATTTCGCGGCGGCGTGCGGGCGGGGGGTGAAGGGGCTGCGCATCGGCGTGCCGAAGGAATACCGAATGGACGGCATGGCGCCGGAGATCGAGGCGCTGTGGCAGCAGGGGCTGGGGTGGCTGCGCGAGCAGGGGGCGGAGATCGTGGATGTCTCGCTGCCGCACACGAAGTATGGGCTGGCGACGTATTATATCGTGGCGCCGGCGGAGGCGTCGTCGAACCTGGCGCGGTATGACGGGGTGCGGTTCGGGGCGCGCAGCGAGGGCGGCGACTTGGCGGAGCTTTACGAGAACACGCGGGCCGACGGGTTCGGCGACGAGGTGAAGCGGCGGGTGCTGATCGGCACCTATGTGCTTTCGGCCGGGTATTACGACGCCTACTACCTCAAGGCGCAGAAGGTGCGGGCGCTGATCCTGAAGGATTTCACCGATGTGTTCGCGAAGGTGGACGCGCTGGTGACGCCGACGGCGCCGACCGCGGCGTTCGCGCAGGGCGAGAAGATGGATGATCCGATCACGATGTATCTGAACGACGTGTTCACGGTGCCGGCAAACATGAGCGGCATTCCCGGGATTTCCGTGCCTGCCGGATTGGACGCGCAGGGGTTGCCGCTGGGGTTGCAGGTGTTGGGAAAGCCGTTCGACGAGGAGACGGTGTTCGCGGTGGGGGCGGCGCTGGAGCGGGCGGCGAATTTCACCGCGCTGCCCGGCTTGCGGGCGGGGGCCTGAGCGATGGCATACATGATCGAGGGGGCGAGCGGGCCCTGGGAAGTGGTGGTGGGCCTGGAGGTCCATGCCCAGGTGATCAGCCGGTCGAAGCTGTTCAGCGGGGCGGCGACGGCGTTCGGGGCGCCGCCGAATTCGCAGGTGAGCTTCGTGGACGCGGCATTCCCCGGCATGCTGCCCGTGGTGAACCGCGAGGCCATTGCGCAGGCGGTGCGCACCGGGCTGGGGCTGAATGCGCGGATCAACCTGGTGAGCCGGTTCGACCGGAAGAACTATTTCTATGCCGACCTGCCGCAGGGCTACCAGATCAGCCAGTACCGAGCACCCGATCGTGGGCGAGGGGGTGGTGGCGATCGAACTGGCCGATGGCTCAACCAAATCGGTGGGCATCACCCGGCTGCATTTGGAGCAGGATGCTGGGAAGTCGCTGCACGACCAGCACTCGAGCAAGAGCTTCATCGACCTCAACCGTTCCGGCGTGCCGCTGATGGAGATCGTGAGCGAGCCTGATATCCGCTCGCCCGAGGAGGCCGGGGCCTATGTGCGCAAGCTGCGCTCGATCCTGCGCTATCTGGGCACCTGTGACGGGAACATGGAGGAGGGCTCGCTGCGGGCCGATGTGAACGTGTCCGTCCGCCGCGCGGGCGAGGGGTACCGGACGCGCTGCGAGGTGAAGAACGTCAACTCCGTGCGCTTCGTGATGCAGGCGGTGGAGGCCGAGGCGCTGCGGCAGATCGCGGTGTGGGAAGGCGGCGGGGCGGTGGAGCAGGAGACGCGGCTGTTCGATCCCGCACGGGGCGAGACGCGGCCGATGCGCAGCAAGGAGGATGCCCACGACTACCGCTATTTCCCCGACCCCGACCTGTTGCCCGTGGTGCTGGAGCAGGGCTGGGTGGATGCTTTGCGCGCGGCGCTGCCGGAATTGCCGGACGCCAAGCAGGCGCGGTTCATGGCCGAGTACGGGCTGTCGCGCTACGACGCCGGGGTGCTGGTGGCGGAGCAGACGACTGCACTGTTCTTCGAGGACGTCGCGCGCGGGCGCGATGCGAAGGCCGCGGCGAACTGGGTGATGGGGGATTTCTTCGCGGCCCTGAACCGGACCGGGCGGACGATCGAGAACCCGCCGGTGACGGCGGCGGCGCTGGGCGGGCTGCTGGACCTGATGGCCGACAGCACCATCAACGGCAAGATCGCCAAGGAGGTGTTCGAGGCGATGCTGGAGACGGGCCGCGAGCCCGGCGCCATCGTGGACGAGCGCGGGCTGCGGCAGGTGACCGATACCTCGGCGATCGACGCGGCAGTGGCGGCGGTGCTGGCGGCCAATCCGGATAAGGTGGCGGAATTCAAGGGCGGCAAGGACAAGCTGTTCGGCTTCTTCGTCGGCAACGTGATGAAGGCGATGGCCGGCAAGGGCAATCCGGCGCTGGTGAACGCGGCGCTGAAGCGCGAACTGGGGTGAGGAAGTTTGTAGGATAGAATCTTCTTTTTCTGAAGAAAAAGAAGCAAAAAGACTTTATTCGATTGCGTGCGGAGGCGCCTTGGCTTTTTGGTCAACATTCCCGGGCGGCGGAAGTTTCTAATCCATAGAAGTTTTTTGGTTCTTTTTTTCAAAAAAGAACCTCTTCCTGCCGCCTTCTGCGCAGCTTCGTCAATGGGGCTTTCAGACCACCTTCTTCTCCCGCAGCTTGGTGATTGCGGCATCGTCGAGGCCGAGTTCTTGCAGGATGGCGGTGGTGTGTTCGCCTTGTTCGGGGGTGGTGTTGCGGACTTCCCATTTCGACCGGCTCATGCTGATGGCCTGGCCGACCAGGCCGACGGTGCCGCGGGTGGGGTGCTGGACCTCGCGGGACATGCCGAGATGCTTCACCTGAGGGTCGGCGAAGACCTGGTCCATGGAATAGATCGGGCCGCAGGGGACGCCGGCGGCGTTGAGGGCGTCGATCCAGTCGGCGGAGGCGCGGGTGCGGGTGACGGCCTCGATCTCGGCGTTCAGCGCCTTGCGGTTGGTGGAGCGGGCGGTGTCGGTGGCGTAGTCGGGGTGGCCGGCGAGGTCTTCGCGGCCGATGGCCTGGCAGAGGCGGCGGTAGATGGCGTTGCCGGCGGCGGCGATGTTGATGTGGCCGTCGGAGGTGGCGAAGACGCCGGTGGGGATCGAGGTGGGGTGGTCGTTGCCGGCCTGTTCGGGCACTTCGCCCGCGATCGTCCAGCGCGCGGCCTGGAAGTCGAGCATGGCGATCTGGGCGCCGAGCAGGGAGGATTGCACCCACTGGCCCTTTCCGGAGGTTTCACGGTCGAGCAGGGCGATCAGGATGCCCTGGGCCGCGAAGATGCCGGCGGTGAGGTCGGCGACGGGGATGCCGACGCGGACGGGGCCTTGGCCGGGCAGGCCGGTGATGGACATCAGCCCGCCCATGCCCTGGGCGATCTGGTCGAAGCCCGGGCGGTCGCGGTAGGGGCCGTCCTGGCCGAAGCCGGAGATGGAGGCATAGACGAGGCGGGGGTTGATCTTTTCGAGCGTGGCGTAGTCGATGCGCAGGCGGTCCTTCACGTCGGGGCGGTAGTTCTCCACCACCACGTCGGCCCGGGCGGCGAGCTTGTAGAAGATGTCGAGGCCTTCGGGCGCCTTGAGGTCGAGGGTAAGGCTGCGCTTGTTGCGGTGCAGGTTCCAGAAGTCGGGGCCGTGGCGGGCGCCGCCGAGGCCGGCATCGCCCTCCGGCGCCTCGATCTTGATCACCTCAGCACCCCAGTCGGCGAGTTGGCGCACGCAGGTGGGGCCGGCGCGGACGCGGGTGAGGTCGAGGACCTTGAATCGGGCAAGCGGCAATGTGCTCATGAACTCTCTCCTCGCGGCATCGGCCGATCATCGCCGAATCGCGGCTGATGTCACGCGTTGCTGTCGGCGGGGCGGCCGGCGGCGCGCACGCCGGCGGGCGGACGCGAGACGGGGACAAAGGGGGTGCGTTCGTCGCGGGGCACTTCGGGGCGCAGCGCCATGCGCCAGAGGATGAACAGGGTCATGATGGCGAAGACGGCGATCAAGTAGAAGTATAGGCCGGCTGGGCCGATGCGTTCCATGACGAAGCCGGCGGCCAGTGGGCCGATGGTGGCGCCCATCGACCAAACCAGCAGCAGCCCGCCCGCAGCGGCGACGGCGTCACCGCTTTCCATGCGGTCGTTGATGAGCCCGGCGCCGAGGCCATACAGGGGCGCGGCCAGCCCGGCGAACGCAGCACCGAGGGCGAGCAGCACTAGGATGTCAGCCGGCCCTGCGGTGACAAAGCCGATGGCCGCTGTGCCGCCGCCGAGCAGCGCCATGACAGCCACCGGGCGGCGGCCGATGCGGTCGGACAGCATACCGGCAGGCATCTGGATCGCCAGCCCGGCCAGGTTTGCCGTGGTGGCGAAGAGCGCGACCACGGCGGCGTTGTGCCCCAGGCTTTGCAAATACACGGGGGACAGCGCGTAGAAGACGCTGTTGGCCAGGCCTGCGGCCAGGCCGCAGGTCAGGCCCACCGGGGAGAGGCGCAGCAGCGCCATCAAGCCCATGCGGGATTGCTGGTTGGCCACGGGGTTGACTGGGGCGCGCAGGGCCACCGGCAGCAGGGCTGTGGCATAGGCCATGCCGGCCGCGGCGATCAGGGTGGCCGAGGGCGGGGCGATGCTCATGATCAGCGGGCCGGCCACGGCGCCGCCCCAGGAGGCGACCATGTAGAGGGCGAAGACGCGGCCGCGGCTGGCGTTGGTCGCCTGGGCGTTCAGCCAGCTTTCGGCGACGATGCACAGCCCGGCATAGGCTACGCCGGAGACGGCGCGCAGCAGCGCCCAGCCCCATACCGACTGCCACAGCGCCATCAGCAGCACCGCGTCGGCGGCCAGGACGGCGAAGGCGACGAAGGCGCGGGCGTGGCCAAGGCGCAGCACGATGCGCTGGCAGTACAGCGCGCCGATGAGGAAGCCGAAGGAGTAGGCCGAGGCGACCATGCCGATCTGCGAGGTCGCCACCCCGTCGCGCACCAGCAGCAGGGGGATCAGCGGGCCGAGCAGGCCTTGCGCCACCTGTGCGCTGGCGACGCCGATGAGGACGGGGGCGAAGGAGGCCAGGGGAGCGGGCATGGCGCATCATGGCGTGCCGCCGGTGCGGCAGCCATATCGTTCCCGGCAGTGCTGCCCCTCCCGCCGCGAACGGGCCGCGTGCGGGAGGGGGCGATGGTCAGGCGCGCAGCTTCTCGATGCTGTCGCCGAGCGGCTGGTCGAGGTAGCGGACGAAGTCCTTTGGCACCACCTGCCAGAATTGCGGCAGCACGCGTTCCCAGTCGTGCAGCAGGCGGGTGGCGTAGCGGCTGGAGGTTTCCTGGGCGTGGCGGGCCACCAAGTCGCGCAGCACGCCGTTCCAGTGCTGGGTGGCGACGCGCTGCCAGAGCAGCGTATCGGGGTTCACGCGCAGGCGGAACAGGTCTTCGGGGTCGTAGACGAAAGCCATGCCGCCGGTGAAGCCGGCGCCGAAATTGTCGCCCACGGCGCCGAGGATGGCGACCGTGCCGCCGGTCATGTACTCGCAGCCGTTGGAGCCGATGCCCTCGACCACCGCGGTGGCGCCGGAGTTGCGCACGGCGAAGCGCTCGCCGGCCTGGCCGGCGGCGAACAGGTGGCCGGCGGTGGCGCCATAGAGCACGGTGTTGCCGATGATGGTGTTGAGGTGGCTCTGCAGGGTGGAGGAGGGGGCGGGGCGGACGACGATGGTGGCGCCGGACAGGCCCTTGCCGACATAGTCGTTGGCGTCGCCGAAGACTTCCAGCTTCAGGCCCTGGACGGCGAAGGCGCCGAGGGACTGGCCGGCGGAGCCGCGCAGGCGGACGGTGACGTGGCCGGGGTTGAGGGCGGCCATGCCGAACTTGCGCACGATGCGGTGGGAGAACTTGGTGCCGATGGCGCGCTCGGTGTTGCGGATGTTGTATTCGAGCTGCATTTTTTCGCCGTGTTCGAACAAGGCGCGGGCGTCGGCGATCATCTGGGCGTCGAGCGTCTCGGGCACCTCGTTGCGGCCCTGCAGCGTGCAGTAGCGGGCGTAGGGGCCGGGGTCGGCCTGGACCAGCAGCGGGTTGAGGTCGAGGTCGTCGAGCATCTCCGAGCCGCGGCTGACCTGGTGCAGCATGTCGGTGCGGCCGATCACCTCGGCGAGCGAGCGCACGCCGAGGGAGGCGAGGATCTGGCGCACGTCGTCGGCGATGAAGCTGAACAGGTTGATGACCTTCTCCGGCGTGCCTTCGAACTTCTCGCGCAGCTTCTCGTCCTGGGTGCACACGCCGACCGGGCAGGTGTTGGAGTGGCACTGGCGGACCATGATGCAGCCCATGGCGACGAGGCTGGCGGTGCCGATGCCGAATTCCTCGGCGCCGAGCATGGCGGCGATGACGACGTCGCGGCCGGTCTTGATGCCGCCGTCGGTGCGCAGCTTCACGGTGTGGCGCAGGCGGTTGAGCATCAGCACCTGGTGGGTTTCGGACAGTCCCATCTCCCAGGGCAGGCCGGCGTATTTCATCGAGGTTTGCGGGCTGGCGCCGGTGCCGCCGGAATGGCCGGAGATGAGGATGGCGTCGGCCTTGGCCTTGGCGACGCCGGCGGCGATGGTGCCGATGCCGCTGCGCGCGACCAGCTTCACGCAGACCGAGGCATCCGGGTTGATCTGCTTGAGGTCGTAGATGAGCTGGGCGAGGTCCTCGATGGAGTAGATGTCGTGGTGCGGCGGCGGGCTGATGAGCATGACGCCGGGGGTGGAGTGGCGCAGCTTGGCGATCAGGCCGGTGACCTTGAAGCCGGGCAGCTGGCCGCCCTCGCCGGGCTTGGCGCCCTGGGCCACCTTGATCTCGATCTCGCGGCAGTTGTTGAGGTATTCGGCGGTGACGCCGAAGCGGCCGGAGGCGATCTGCTTGATCGCGGAATTGGCGTTGTCGCCGTTGGGGCGGGGCTTGGCGCGGGCGGGGTCCTCGCCGCCCTCGCCGGAATCGGAGCGGGCGCCGATGCGGTTCATGGCGATGGACAGCGTCTCGTGCGCCTCCGGGGAGAGGGCGCCGAGCGAGATGCCGGGGGCGAGCAGGCGCTTGCGGATTTCGGTGATGCTCTCGACCTCGTCGATCGGCACGGGGACGCGGCCTTCGCTGCGGAAGTCGAGCAGGTCGCGCAGGGCGACGGGGGGCATGCGGCGGACGGCCTCGGCGTAGCGGCGGTAGAGCTGGAAGCTGTCGCTGGCCACCGCCTGTTGCAGCATGTGCACCAAGCCGCCGTCGAAGGCGTGGGTTTCGCCGCGCTGGCGAAGCTTGTAGATGCCGCCGACGGGCAGGGCGGGCATGTCGGAATCCCACGCCGTGGCGTGCAGGGCGATGACCTTGCGGGCGATGCCGGACAGGCCGATGCCGGAGATGCGCGACTGCATGCCGGGGAAGAACTCGCCGACCAATTGGCGGGACAGGCCGATCGCCTCGAAATTGTAGCCGCCGCGATAGGACGACAGGACGGAAATGCCCATCTTGGACATGACCTTCAGCAGGCCCTTGTCGACGGCCTTCTTGAAGCGCTGCACCGCCTCCTTGAGCGTGATCGGGCCGAACAGGCCGCGGCGGTGGCGGTCGGCGATGCTTTCCTGCGCCAGGTAGGCGTTGACGGTGGTTGCGCCGACGCCGATCAGCACGGCGAAGCTGTGCACGTCCAGGCACTCGGCGGCGCGGACGTTCAGGCTGGTGAAGGTGCGCAGCGAGGAGCGCACGAGGTGCGTGTGCACGCCGCCGGTGGCCAGGATCATGGGAATGGCGGCGCGCCCGGCATCCATCGCCTCGTCGGTGAGGATGACGTGGGTGCAGCCGGCGCGCACGCCTTCCTCGGCCTCGCGGCGGATGCTTTCCAATGCGGCGCGCAGGCCGGATTCGCCCTCGGCGACGGGGAAGGTGCAGTCCACGACACAGGCGCTGCGGCCCATGGTTTCGCGCATGGCGGCGAATTCGGCGGTGGAGAGGACGGGGGATTCGAGTTGCAGCAGGTCGAACTGGCTGCTGTCCTCGTCCATGACGTTGCCGAGGTTGCCCAGGCGGGTCTTGAGCGTCATCACCCGGGTTTCGCGCAGGCTGTCGATCGGCGGGTTGGTGACCTGGGAGAAGCCCTGGCGGAAATAATGGTGCAGGCCGCGGTATTTTTCCGACAGCACGGCGATGGGGGTGTCGTCGCCCATGCTGCCGACGGCTTCCTGCGCCTCCTCCACCATGGGGTGCAGGATCAATTCGAGCTCTTCGAGCGTGGTGCCGACCGCCAGTTGCCGGCGGCGCAGTTCCTCGCGTTCGTAGAGGACGGGCTCGGGGGCGTCGGTTTTGACGATGTGGTCTATCTCGACGAATGCGCTTGGCCCATTCGCCGAAGGGCTGGCGGGCGGCGAGCATGTCCTTCATCGCCTCGTCGCCGAAGAAGGTGGCGGTGTCGAGGTCGATGCCGATGGTCTGGCCGGGGCCGACGCGGCCCTTCTCGACGATGTCGCTCTCGTCGATCTTGACCATGCCGGCTTCGGAGCCGACGACCAGCAGCGCGCGGCGCGAGACGATGTAGCGCAGCGGGCGCAGGCCGTTGCGGTCCAGCCCCGCGATCACCCAGCGGCCATCGGTGGCGGCGAGGGCGGCGGGGCCGTCCCACGGCTCCATCACGGCGTTGCAGTAGAGGAACATGTCCCGGTAGGCCTGCTTCATCGTGGCGTCGTTGCCGATGCTGGACGGGATCATCAGCGCCTTGGCCATCGGCGCGTCGCGGCCGGCGCGCAGCAGCACCTCGAAGACGTTGTCCAGCGTTGCGGTGTCGGAGCCGCCGGCCTGGATGACCGGCTTGATGTCGTCCATGAACGGGTCGAGGTCGGGGTGGGAGAGCCGGGTCTCGTGGCTCTTCATCCAGTTGACGTTGCCCGACAGCGTGTTGATCTCGCCGTTGTGGGCCAGCGCGCGGAACGGCTGGGCGAGGCGCCAGGTGGGGAAGGTGTTGGTGGAATAGCGCTGGTGGTAGATGGCGAAGCGGCTGACGAAGCGCTCGTCGAGCAGGTCGGGGTAGAACTCCGACAGGCTCTCGGCCAGGAACATGCCCTTGTAGATGATCGACCGGCACGACAGCGAGCAGAAGTAGAGCTCGGGGATCTGGGCGGCGATGGCCTGCTTCTCGATGCGTCGGCGGATGACGAAGAGGTCGCGCTCGAAGGCGGCGACATCGGTTTCGGCGCCCTTGGGCGACCAGATCATGATCTGCTCGATCTCGGGGCGGGTGGCGTTGGCCTTCTCGCCGATGCAGGCGGTGTTGATGGGCACCTGGCGCCAGCCGTAGATGGCGTAGCCGAAGGCGATGATCTCGCTCTCGACGATCTGGCGGCAGCGCTCCTGGGCGGAGAGGTCGGTCTTGGGCAGGAACACCTGGCCGACGGCGATGGGGCCGGGGCGCAGGCGGTCGCCGCCGCGGCGCACGGCATCGGCGAAGAAATCCTGCGGGATCTCGACGTGGATGCCGGCGCCGTCGCCGGTCTTGCCGTCGGCATCGACCGCGCCGCGATGCCATACGGCCTTCAGCGCGTCGATGCCGGCCTGCACGACATCGCGCCGGGCCCGCCCGTCCAGCGCGGCCACCAGGCCCACGCCGCAGGCGTCGTGTTCCTGCGACGGGCTGTAGGTGGCGGCCAGCCGGGTGGCGTTCTCGTGCCAGTCTCGCACGAAGTCGTGGCCGGTGGACGCGCGCGGGGGAGGCTGGGACATGGCGGTGGGTCCTTGCCCGATTGCCACCCCCTCCGGGGGGCGGGTTGGGTCGCTGGGTTGGGTTAGGGGGTGAACTTCAGCCCGCGCTTGGCGAACTCGTCGGCGTGCTTCTGCTGCACCATCTGGTAGACGTGCTGGGTCCATGCTTGGCCGGCCTGGTTGATGCGCGTGTTCAGCTGCGGAATGGTCCGCAGCAGCTTCTCGCCGAGCGGGGTGTTGTAGAAGGAGCGAAGGTTGCGCAGTTCCTCGGGGGTGAAGGCCTGTGCCCAGGCTTCGATGATGGCATCGGTGAGGCTGCCGGCCTGGCCGACGAAATCGGGCATCATCACGTCGTCGACCACCGCGATCATTTCCTGCGGGGTCTTTTTGTTGACCTGGGCGAGGTTAACGATGACGGCGGTGCGCACCGAGTTGATGATGCCGCGCACCTGGGCTTCCCAGCCCAGCTTCTCGCCCAGTGCGCGGGCTTCGCGACGGCTGGCCTCGCTGGCGGGGGGCAGGGCGGGGGCGGCCGGGGCGGCGCCCTGGGCGGGTGCGGGAGTGGGTGCGGGGGCGGTTTGGGCGTAGCTGGTGCCTGTCGTCAATGCGCCGGCCAGTAGCAGCGCGCCGGCGGCCGTGCGGAATGCATGGATCATTTCGAAGCTCCGTTAGAATTTCAGGCCCCGTGCACGCAGCTCATCCGCGTGGCGGTCAACCGAATCCTGGAACACCTGCCGGCTCCACGCCAGCCCTGCCTGCGCGCCCTGGTCGCGGACCGCCGGAAGTGTGCGCTGGAGCTTCTGGCCCAGCGGCGAGGCGTAGAAGGCGCGCAGGGCCCGCAGGTCACTGTAAGTGAAGTTTTCCGCCAGCAGTTCGATCATCAGTGCCTCCAGCTCGGCCTGGCGGGCGCGGAAGTTCGGCATCATGATTTCGTCGACGATCCGCTCCGCCTCCGGCTGCGGCAGGCCGCTCTGCTTGATCGTTGCGGCAATGATCTCGCTGCGCACGCGCACCAGCAGCGCCTCGGCCTGGCGGGTGATGTCGAAGATGTCGGCGAGCAGCCGGGCCTCGCGGCGGTTCTCCTCGATGGCCGGCATCGGTGTGGCGCCCTGGCGGGTGCCCTGGGCCAGCGCCGCGCCGGCCAGCGTGGCTGCGGCGAGAGCGGTTGCCAGCAGGGGGGCGGCGATGGGGCGCGCCATGGTCAGGCCGCCACGGCCGGGGCGGCCTGTTGCATATGCGCATGCATGGCCGCCGCCGCGTCGCGCCCGTCGCGGATCGCCCAGACCACCAGCGAGGCGCCGCGCACGATGTCGCCGGCGGCGAACACGCCGGGCAGGCTGGTCATGAAGCTGCGATGATCGATGGACAGCGTGCCCCAGCGCGACACCGCGAGCGCCGGCTCGCCGAAGGCGCCGGGCAGGTCCTCGGGGTCGAAGCCCAGCGCCTTGATCACCAGGTCGGCGGGCACGGTGAAGCTGCTGCCCGGGACCGGCTCCACCGCTTGGCGGCCGGTGGCGTCGGGCAGGCCGAGATGCATGTGTTGGGCGCGCACGCCGCTCACGCTGGCGTCGCCCAGGAAGGCCTCGGGGGCGGCGAGCCACATGAACTGCACGCCCTCCTCCTCGGCGTTTCGCACTTCGCGCATCGAGCCGGGCATGTTGGCGCGGTCGCGGCGGTACAGGCAGGCAACCGAGGTGGCGCCTTGGCGAACCGCGGTGCGCACGCAGTCCATGGCGGTGTCGCCGCCGCCCACGACCACCACACGCTTGCCGCTGGCATCAAGCGTGCCGTCGGCGAACGCCGGCACCGCGTCGCCCAGGCCGTGCCGGTTGGCGGCGGTGAGGTAGTCGAGCGCCGGCACGATGCCCGGCAGGCCGGCGCCGGGGCCGCCGATGTCGCGCGGCTTGTAGACGCCGGTGGCGATCAGCACGGTGTCGTGCCGGACCCGCAGCTCGGCCAGCGTGACGTCGCGGCCGACCGCGCAGTTGAGGTGGAAGACGACGCCGGAATCCTCCAGCAGCTTCCAGCGCCGCAGCACGATCGGCTTCTCCAGCTTGAAGCCGGGGATGCCGTAGATCATCAGGCCGCCGGCACGGTCGTAGCGGTCGTAGACGTGGACCTGGTAGCCAAGCCGGCGCAGTTGCTCGGCGGCGGCGAGGCCGCCGGGTCCGGCGCCGACGATGCCCACCGACTGGCCGCGCTCGCGCCGCGGACGGAACGGCTTCACCCAGCCCTGGGCGAAGGCGTTGTCGGTGATGAAGCGCTCCACCGCGCCGATGGTGACGCTGTCGAAACCCTTCTCGATGACGCAGTTGCCCTCGCACAGACGGTCCTGCGGGCAGATGCGGCCGCAGATCTCGGGAAAGTTGTTGGTGGCGCTGCTGAGCTCGTATGCCTCCTCGAGGCGCTGCTCGGCGGCCAGCTTCAGCCAGTCCGGGATGTTGTTGGAAAGCGGGCAGTGCACCTGGCAGAAGGGAATACCGCACTGGCTGCAGCGGCTCGCCTGTGCCGCGGCGTCGGCCGGGACGTAGTCGTCGTAGATTTCCGCGAAATCGTGGCGGCGGCTGTCGGCGGCGCGCTTTGCGGGGGTCTGCTGCGGCAGGGAGACGAACTGCAACATGCGTTCGGGCATCGGACAGCTCCGGACATGATGGTCGCGGTGGGAGGGTGCGCATGTCTTCTACCGCATTGCCGCGCGACATGCGAGTCCAAATGCGGCAGCAAGGCTGTCTTTCTTCGCTGGGTGGCTGGACGGTCGCGCGCTGCCTCTCCTCGGGACGCAGCAAAGAAGGTCCGGTTCGGCCCTGTCAGGCCATGCCGATTTTCCGTCGCAGTCCACCGGGGCGGTAGCGGGCCAGGTAGGACGGCACAACCTGTTCGATGGCGAGCGGGGTGATGCCGAGTTCGGCCAGGCCGGGTGCGCCGGCGGCGACGACGTTGTCGCGCTGGAGTTGCAGGAGCTGGTCGCGGGTGAGCAGCTTGCCGGGCAGACGTTCCAGCACCGCGGCCTGGAAGCGGGCGAGCGGCAGCGGCACCTGCACCAGCGGCCGGTGGCGCTGGGTTTGGGCGACGATCCAGGCCATCAGTTCGCGCATGGTCCAGACCTTGGGGCCGCCGAGTTCGAACACCCGGCCCTGCACATCGGCGCGGGTCAGCCCTGCCATGATCGCATCGGCCACGTCACCGACATGCACCGGCTGGAACCTTGTGTCGCCGGCGATCACCGGCATGGCCGGGAGCAGCTGGGCCATGCGCGCGAAGCGGTTGAAGAAGGAGTCCTCCTGCCCGAACACGATGGAGGGGCGCAGGATGGTGGCGGCGGGGAAGGCCGCCAGCACCGCGGCCTCGCCGGCGGCCTTGCTGCGGGCGTAGAGGCTGGGGCTGGCCGGGTCGGCGCCGAGGGCGGATACATGGACCAGCCGCGCCGCGCCGGCCGCTGCCGCCGCGCGCGCCACCCGGCCCGCGCCTTCGTGATGGATGCGGTCGAAATCGCCGGGCCGGCTCTCGGCCAGGATGCCGACCAGGTTCACCACCAGTTCGGCGCCGGCGACGGCGCGGCCGATTTCAGGTTCGGCGGTGACCGGCGCGTAGAAGGGCACGACCTGGCCGACCACGCCGAGCGGCTTGAGCACCAGGGCGGCCTCGGTGTCGCGGACCGCGACGCGCACCAGGTGCCCGGCCTCCACCAGCCGCTTGACGACATGGCGGCCGATGAAGCCGGTGCCGCCGAACACGGTGGCGACGCTGTGTGCTTGCATGATCCGCTCCTGCATAATTCCGCTACCTTGATATTGGCGGCGCGGCGCCGCCTCAAGGCGTGCGGGGGTCCTGGCGCACGATTGCGCGACGATTCTTGCGCCGGGGCAGTTGACGGAACGATGGCCGGCGGCTACATCGCCCGCCCACCGTCCGTCCCGCTCCGCGGACCGGTCCGGATTGCCCAGGTGGCGGAATTGGTAGACGCGCAGGTTTCAGGTACCTGTGGCCGCAAGGTCGTGGAAGTTCGAGTCTTCTCCTGGGCACCATACGGATAGCGGCGGGACCATCCCCGATGGCGGACACGGTTCAATTCATGGCCAATGCGACCTTGCACCTGCACCGGCACGACCTGCCGGAGGGACTTGCCCTCGGCCCGGTGCTGGCCGTGGACACCGAGGCGATGGGGTTGGATTCGCGCCGTGACCGGCTGTGCCTGGTGCAGATGTCGGCCGGCGACGGACATGTCCATCTGGTGCAGATCGTGCCGCCGGAACTGGGCGGGCGTGGCGCCGACTGCCCCAACCTCAAGCGCCTGCTGGCCGACCCGGACGTGGTCAAGCTGATGCATTTCGCGCGCTTCGACGTGGGGCTGCTGCAGCACGCGCTGGGCATCCGGGTGGCGCCGGTGCGCTGCACCAAGATCGCGGCCAAGCTGGTGCGGACCTACACCGACCGGCATGGGCTGAAGGATTTGTGCCGCGACCTGCTGGGGGTGGATCTGTCCAAGCAGCAGCAGACTTCCGACTGGGGAGCGGCCGAGCTGACCCCCGAACAATTGGCGTATGCCGCCTCGGACGTGCTGCACCTGCATGCGCTTTGGGCCAAGCTGGAGGGCCTGCTGGTGCGCGAAGGGCGGCTGGAACTGGCGCAGGCCTGTTTCGATTTCCTGCCCGCGCGCGGGCGGCTTGACGTGCTGGGCTGGGACAGTCCCGACATCTTCGCCCATTGAGGGGCGCGCCCGCCGGTGACCGCGGCCGCGTCGTTGGCCGATGCATGACAAATTGCGGGGGCAGCTTGCTTGACCGGCGGGCTGCGCCACCCCTAACTCACCCCATATGTCGTGGTGCCGCGACTGCTTCGTCGTTTCGGTCCTGACTGTCGCGTCCCTGGCTGGAACCCATCGCCGATGACCCTCGCCCTCGCCTCCCTTCCACGCGATCTGGATGTTGCCCGGGACGTGCTGGCCACCGAGGCGGCCGGGCTGCAGGCGCTGGCGGCCGCGCTGGACGGCAGCTTCGCCCGCGCCGTGGGGCTGCTGGCGGAGGCCACCGGGCGCATCGTGGTCTCGGGCATGGGCAAGTCGGGGCATGTCGCCCGCAAGATCGCCTCAACCCTGGCATCCACCGGGGCGCCGGCGCTGTTCGTCCACCCAGCGGAGGCCAGCCACGGCGACCTGGGCATGATCGTGCCGGGCGATGCCGTGCTGGCGCTGTCCAATTCGGGCGAAACCGCCGAGCTTGCCGACCTGATCGCCCATTCCCGCCGTTTCGGCCTGCCGCTGGTGGCGATCACCGCGCGCGCCGGCAGCGCGCTTGCCGCCGCCGCGGATGTCGCGCTGTTGCTGCCGGCGGCGCGGGAGGCCTGCCCGATGGGCCTGGCGCCGACGACCTCGACGACCATGCAGATCGCGCTCGGCGATGCGCTGGCGGTGGCGCTGCTGACGCGGCGGGGCTTCGGGGCTGCCGATTTCCGCCGGTTCCACCCGGGTGGCAAGCTGGGGGCGCGGCTGCGGCGGGTGCGCGAGATCATGCATGGGGAGGACGCCCTGCCGCTGGCGACGCCGGACACGCCGATGGATGCGGCGCTGGTGGAGATGACCGGCAAACGCTTCGGTTGCCTGGGCGTGGTGGATGCCGGCGGGCGGCTGTGCGGCATCTTCACCGATGGCGACCTGCGCCGCGCCATGGGCGGCGACTTGCTGTCGCGCCGGCTGGGCGAGGTGATGAATCCGGTGCCGCGCAGCGTGGGCCCCGATATGCTCGCCGCCGAGGCGCTGCACGTGATGAACACGCCGGAGCGCCCGATCACCGCGCTGTTCGTGGTGGATGGCGAAGGGCGGCCCCTGGGCATCCTGCATATCCACGACCTGCTGCGCGCTGGCTTGGCATAGGCGCGCGCATGGGCACCTCCCCACTGCCGAGCCGGCCCACGCCGCCCGACGCCGCTGCGCGGCGGCCACGGGCGCGCAGCTTCGCCGAGATGCGTGGCCCGGCGGTGCGGCGGGCGGTGCCGCGGCGGCGCTGGGCGGTGGCGCTGGCCAAGCGGGTGCTGCCGGTGGTGGCTCTGGGGCTGTTGTCGCTGCTGGTGCTGTATCCGGAGATCTCCAGCACAATCGATGGCAGCCGCTTCGGCCTGCGCCGTGGCGAGGTGATGCCCGATGGCGGACAGTTGACCGAGGCGCACTACCAGGGCGTGGATGCCGCCGGCCGGCCCTTCACCGTGACCGCGGCCAAGGTGCGCCAGGTAGGGCCGGAGCGGACCGACCTGGAGGAGCCGAAGGCGGACATGGAGTTACCCTCGGGCACCTGGCTGATGGTCGAGGCGCGGCAGGGGGTGTTCGAGCAGAAGACAAACCGGCTGGATCTTTCGGGCGACGTGACGCTCTATCGCGACGACGGCACCATGCTGCAGACGGCGTCGGCGAGCATGGACCTGCGCGCCAACGCGGCGGCCGGCAGCGAGATGGTGCATGCCGAGGGACCGTTCGGCGTGCTGGACGCCCAGGGCTTCACGGTGCTGGACCGTGGGGCGGTGGTGCAGTTCACCGGTCCTGCGCGGCTGGTGCTGAGCGGGAGTTCCCCATGAGCCGTGCCGTCCGGATAGGGCTGTTGCTGGCGGCGCTCGCCTCGGCGCTTGGGCTTCGGCCAGGCGTGCGGACGGCGCTGGCCCAGCAGATCGACCTGTCGAGCGGCGGGCCCGTGGCCATCACCGCGCGCGAAGGGTTCGAGTGGCGCGAGGACGAGCAGATGGTGCTGGCCATCGGCGATGCCCGTGCCGTACGCGACAATGTGACCGTCGTGGCCGACCGCCTGATCGCGCGCTACCGCAAGAAGGCAGGCGCGGAGGCGCCGGCACCCGGAGCCCCGCGGCCGCTGCTGGGCGGGCAGACCGGCGGCAATGAGATCTACCGGCTGGAGGCGGAGGGCAACGTGCGCATCTTCACCGCCACCGACGAGGCGGTTGGCGACCGCGCCATCTACGACATCGACCAGGCGGTGATGGTGATGACCGGCCGGGCGCTGCGGCTGACCACGCCGACCCAGGTGCTGACCGCCCGCGACAGCCTGGAATACTGGGCGCAGAAGCAGATGGCGGTGGGCCGCGGCAATGCGGTGGCGGTGACGACCGATGGCCGGCGGCTGGCTGCCGACGTGCTGGTTGCCTATATGGACGATCGCGCCGACGGCGGCGCGCCGCAGGCGGCGGCCCGGCCTGGCGGGGCGGCTCCCCCGATGGCGGGCGGTAAGCTGAAGCGCATGGAGGCCTATGGCCATGTCGAGGCGCGCACGGTGACCGACGTGGTGCGCGGCGACCGCGCCGTCTATGTGCCAGAGACCGGCGTGGCGCGAGTGATCGGCAATGTCCGCGTGACCAGCGGGGAGAACCAGATCAACGGCCCGGCGGCGGATGTGAACATGCGCACCGGGGTGGCGCGGATCATCGCCGACCCGGGCGGGCGGGTGCAGGGGGTGATCGTGCCCAACAGCACGCCGCCGGCGAAGACGCCGCCTGCGAACACACCGCCGGCAAGTGGCGCCGGCCCGGCAGGACGCCGGTGAACCAGGGTGGATAAGGATGTGCCGATGACCACGACTTTGCGCGTGGTGCCTGGGGCCCCTGCCGCGTCGCCGGTTTCGGCGGGCGCCGGGGGCGGGCTCGCGGCCAGCGGCGTGGGCAAGGTGTACCGCAAGCGCCCGGTGGTGCGGAACGTCTCGCTGACCCTGCGCCGGGGGGAGGCGGTGGGGCTGCTGGGACCGAATGGCGCCGGCAAGACCACGACCTTCTACATGATCGTTGGCCTGGTGCAGCCCGACACCGGCACGATCAGCCTGGACGGGCACGATATCACCTCGCTGCCGATGTACCGCCGCGCCCGCCTGGGCATCGGCTATCTGCCGCAGGAGGCCAGCGTGTTCCGCGGGCTGAATGTGGAGCAGAATGTGATGGCGGCGTTGGAGGTGGTGGAGCCCGAGCGCGAGAGGCGCGAGCACATGCTGGAAGCGCTGCTGGCCGAGTTCGGCATCGGCCACCTGCGTCGCACGCCCGCGCTGGCGCTGTCAGGCGGTGAGCGGCGGCGGGTGGAGATCGCGCGGGCGCTGGCAACGCAACCCAGCTATGTTCTTCTGGACGAGCCGCTCGCGGGCATCGATCCGATCGCCGTGGGTGAAATTCGAGATCTTGTCTCACATTTGAAGCATCGCGGTATCGGAGTTTTGATCACCGACCACAATGTGCGCGAAACCCTTGAGATCATTGATCGCGCCTATATCATGCATGATGGCCAAGTGTTGATGGAGGGGGCGCCGCAGGAGGTCGTGGCACACGAGGATGTGCGACGCGTCTACCTGGGTGAAAGGTTTTCGCTCTAGTATCGCTGGCATGCCACTTGCTCAGCACAGTTCTTGCTTCCGTCGCTTGCCACCCTGCCCTGACGCCTCGTTCGTTCCGGTGGGCGTTGGGCGCCGTGCCGGCCTGGGGGATCGCTGATGGCGATCGGCCCGCGCCTGGATTTGCGCCAGTCGCAGACGCTGGTGATGACGCCGCAGCTGCGCCAGGCGATCCAGCTGCTGCAATATTCCAACCTGGAAGCGGCGGCCTTCGTGGAGGCGGAGCTGGAGCGCAACCCGCTGCTGGAGCGCGACGAGAGCGGCGATGGCCCCGCCGCCGAGCGCCCGGCGTTGGACCAGGCGGCGGTGGTGGCCGCTCCGGCCGACAGTGCCGCCGCCGCGGCCTCGACCGACCTGCCGTCGGCTGATGCGGCACCGCTGGAGGCGGATTACTCCAACAGCTACGACCCCGGCGGCGCCGGCGACGGGATGCGCACCGGCAGCGGCGGCAATCACACCTTCGACGACGATGAACGCGGCATCGACGACCTCGCCATGGGCGGACCGACGCTGCGCGAGCACCTGAACGAACAGGTGCGGTTGTCTTTCGCCGACGCGGCCGATCGGTTGATCGGCGCATGCCTGCTCGCCATGCTGGAGCCGTCGGGGCGGCTGTCGTCATCGCCGCAGGCCCTGGCTGAATCGATGGGCGCCGACCTGGCGCGGGTCGAGGCGGTGCGGGCGCGCATGATGCGATTCGATCCGACCGGGATGTTCGCCACCTCTCTGGCCGAGTGCCTCGCGGTGCAGCTGGCCGAGAAGAACCGGCTCGATCCCGCCATGCAGGCGCTGCTCGACAACCTGGAACTTCTCGCCCGGCGCGACCACAAGCGGCTGATGGCGGTATGCGGCGTGGATGCCGCCGACCTGGCCGAAATGATGGCCGAGATCCGCCGGCTGGATCCCAAGCCCGGCGCCACCTGGGACGCCGCGCCGCCGCAGCCGCTGGTGCCGGACATCCTGATGCGCCTGTCGCCCGATGGCGGCTGGCTGCTGGAACTCAATCCCGAGACGATGCCGCGCGTGCTGGTGAACCAGAGCTTCACTGCGCGGGTGCTGCCGCAGGCCAGCCGCGAGGACCGCGCCTTCCTCAACGACAAGCTGCAGACCGCGACATGGCTGGTGAAGTCGCTGCAGCAGCGGGCTCACACGATCCTGAAAGTCGCCTCGGAGATCGTGCGGCGGCAGGACGCGTTCTTCCGGCTGGGCGTCGGCCATCTGCGCCCGCTGATCCTGCGCGACGTGGCCGAGGCGACGGAACTGCACGAGAGCACCGTCAGCCGGGTGACATCCAGCAAATACATCGCCACGCCCCGCGGCACGTACGAGCTGAAGTATTTTTTCACCACCGCGATCGCCGGGACGGCGGGCGGCGAGAGCCACAGCGCCGAGTCGATAAGACACCGAATCAAGGCGATGGTCGAGGCGGAGCAGGCCGACGAGGTGCTGTCGGATGACGCGATCGTGGCGGTGCTGCGCGGCGAAGGCGTGGACATCGCGCGCCGGACCGTGGCCAAATACCGAGAGGCGCTGCGGATCCCAAGCTCGGTGCAGCGCAAACGGGAGAAGGCCGTGCCGGCCTGACGGGCAACAGGCTGGCAGGCGGTCCCGAACGAACGGGCACAAGGAAACGCCTATGCAGATCACTGTCTCGGGCAAGCAGGTCGAACTGTCTGACGCGCTGCGCACGCGCGTGTCGCAGTCGCTCGATACGATCGCCGCGAAATACTTCGACCATGCCCTGGAGGCGCATGTCACCTTCAGCCGGGCGCGCAGTTTTTTCACCTGCGACATTAACGTTCACGCCGGTCCCGGCCTGATGCTGCGCGGGGAGGGGGAGGCGGCCGACGCCAACGGCGCCTTCGACGACGCGGCCGAGCACATCGCCAAGCGGCTGCGCCGCTACCGCCGGCGCGTCAACGACCATGCCCGCGACCTGGCCAACCGCGCCCGCCCCGAGGCGGGACGGCAGTACACCTTGCGCCAGGAGGAAGAGGAGGAGGCGCCGGCCAATGGCGGCGTGAAGGCGGCCACGTATGCCACCGTGGTTGCCGAGGTTCCGGCTGAGATCGCGCTGCTGACGGTCAGCGACGCGGTGATGCGCATGGATCTTGCGGACCAGCCGGTGCTGATGTTCCGCAACAGCGCCACCGGCGAACTGAACGTGGTTTACCGTCGCAGCGACGGCAATGTCGGCTGGATCGACCCGAACGGCACCGGCTGACGGGAGTGCGGCGCCGCCACCCTGGCCCCCCGGATGATGCCGCGGGGCCAGGGCACTTGGCGGCGAGGCGGGTCAGTGGACCTGTGCGGCCACCATCTCGTGCTCCACGATGGCGGCGACCGCGAGGCTGCGGTCCTGCGCCAGCGCCATCGGCGTGCCGTCTGCTGCGTGGATGGCGAACGCATGGGCGCCGTTCACCACCACTGGCTTCACATAGGCGATTTCCTGCAGGCCGAGGCGACCGAGGTCGTCGGGGCTGAGTTTGCGGATATCGACAAGCATGGTCGCCGCGGTGGCGACGTCGTCGGTGTCATCGTCTGTCATGACGAACCTCCTGGGCTGTGCCGGCGCCATGATGGCCGCCGGCCCACGTGTGGCGGGAAATGCCGCCGTGTGGTGGAAAGCTGGAACGGGTCGCACGGCCCTTGCGGAGGGTGCGCCCGGGCTTCGCCTAAGCCTCGATCACTCGGGAGAACCGTCCACCACGGGGCTGGTTCCGTTGGCGTCCCGCCGGCCGATACGGATGGTCTTCACCCGTGCCTCCGGCTGCGGCCGCGCGAGGTCGATATTCAGCAGGCCGTTGTCGAGCCAAGCAGATGTCACCTCGATTCCCTCGGCCATCACGAAGGCGCGCTGGAATTGCCGCGCGGCGATGCCGCGGTGCAGGAAAACACGCCCCTGGGTGTCGTCGTTCTGCCGGCCACGGATGACGAGTTGGTTGTCTTCCTGCGTGATCTGCAGGTCGTCCATGGTGAAGCCGGCGACGGCCAGGGTGATGCGTAGGCCGGTCGGTCCGGTCTGCTCGATGTTGTAGGGCGGATAGCCTTCCGAAGAAGACTTGGACGCACGCTCGAGCATCTGCTCGAGATGGTCGAAGCCCAGGAACAGCGGGGACGTGAACAGTCGGGTCGTCACAACGAGCCTCCTCATGCGAGCGAAGCGATGACGGGCCCCGGTGCGGCAACCCGTCGGAGAAGTATTTTGGCGCGGCGGCCCATGGATGCAAGAGGTTGGCGGTTGCAGGGGGTTGGCATCGATCGCCACGGGGGCGGCCATGCCGCGGGTGAGCGTTGATTGGCGGCGCTGGCGCCGCTACATCCCTGTCATGAGTGCTGACACCACGACGGCGCCCCGGGTCGAGCTTCTGCCGATCCTGATCGCGCCCCATCCGACGCTGAAACTGCGCTGCCGCCCGGTGGGGCCGGGCGATCAGGCGGCCGTGCGCGACCTCGTGCCGCGCATGTTCCAGGCGATGTACCATGCACCCGGCATCGGCCTGGCGGCGCCGCAGGTGGGCGTTGCGTTGCGCGTGGCGGTGATCGACCTGGCGCCCGACGGCAAGCCCGCGCCGCAGGTGCTGGTCAATCCCGAGATCGTGGCCGCCAGCAAGGAGCAGGCGACGCGCGAGGAGGGATGCCTGTCGCTGCCCAACATGTTCGCCGAGATCACCCGCCCGGCGCAGGTGAAGCTGCGCTACCTCGACCTGGAGGGCGCACGCCGGGAGATCGAGGGCGACGGCCTGCTGGCGGCCTGCCTGCAGCACGAGCTGGACCATCTCGACGGCGTGCTGTTCGTGGATCATCTCTCGGCCCTGAAGCGCAACATGATCATGCGCAAGCTGGCCAAGGAGCTGCGCCAGAAGGATAAGGACGAGAAGGACAGATAACGATGGCCGGCGAGGCGGCGCTGCGGCTGGCCTTCATGGGCACGCCCGATTTCGCGGTGCCGGCGTTGCGCGCGCTGCACGCGGCGGGGCACGACGTTGCCGCCGTATATTGCCAGCCGCCACGACCGGCCGGGCGGGGGCATGCTGTGCGGCCCTGTCCGGTGCATTTGGCGGCGCTTGAGCTTGGGCTGGAGGTGCGCACGCCCGCGCGGCTGCGCCGGGACGCCGGGGCGCAGGCGGCTTTCGCGGGACTGGGGCTGGATGTCGCCGTGGTCGCCGCCTATGGGCTGATACTGCCGGCGGCGATGCTTGCCGCGCCGCGGCGGGGGTGCCTGAACATCCATGCCAGCCTGTTGCCGCGTTGGCGCGGGGCGGCGCCGATCCAGGCCGCCATCCTGGCCGGCGACGCCGAGACGGGCGTGACCATCATGCAGATGGACGAAGGGCTCGACACCGGCGCCATGCTGCTGCGCGAGGCGGTGCCGATTACCGCGGCCACCACGGCGGCGGCGCTGCACGACACGCTGGCGGCAATGGGTGCGCGGCTGGCGCTGCGGGCGCTGGTGGAGAATCCTGTGCCGGTGCCGCAGCCCGTGGAGGGGGTGACATATGCCGCCAAGCTGTCGCGTGAGGACGGGCTGATCGACTGGACGCGCGATGCCGCGGCGCTCGACCGCCAGGTGCGGGCGCTGAATCCGTGGCCCGGCACGTTCACCTCCCTGGGAGACGCGGTGCTGAAGGTGCTGGCGGCGGCGCCCGAGGAGGGAAATGGCGCGCCTGGGACGGTTCTGGACGACAGGCTGCTGGTGGCCTGCGGCAGCGGCGCGCTGCGGCTGTTGCGGGTGCAGGCACCGGGGCGTGCGGCGATGGCGGCGGCCGAGTTCCTGCGCGGGCGGGCGGTGCCGGTTGGCACCAGGCTGGGCTGATGCCCGTCTATGCGTTGAAGCTGGAATACGACGGCACGGGCTTCGTCGGCTGGCAGCGCCAGGCCAGCGGATTGTCGGTGCAGATGGTGCTGGAGGCGGCGGCGTCGCCCCTGGTCGGCGGCCGGCCGGTGACGAGCGTCGTGGCCGGGCGCACCGATGCCGGGGTGCATGCCAGCGCACAAGTGGCGAGTCTGTCGCTTGAGCGCGACATTGCTCCGGACAAACTGTGCGATGCGCTGAACTTCCACATGAAGCCGCATGCCGTGGTGGTGCTGCAGGCGGCGCTGGCGCGGCCGGGGTGGAATCCGCGCTTCTCGGCGGTCGAGCGCGAGTATCGCTATCGCATCCTGAACCGGCGCGCCCGCCCGGCGCTGGACGCCGGCCAAGTCTGGCACGTATCGCATCCGCTCGACGCCGGGGCGATGCACGAGGCGGGCCGTGCGCTGCTGGGCCCGCATGACTTCACCTCGTTCCGCGCCACCGCGTGCCAGGCCAAGTCGCCGCTGCGCAGCCTCGACCGGCTGGAGGTGACGCGCGATGGCGACGTGATCACCGTGGCGGCGGCGGCGCGCAGCTTCCTGCACCACCAGGTGCGCAATATCGTCGGCACTCTCAAGCTGGTGGGGGAGGGGGCCTGGCCGGTGGCGCGGGTGGCCGCGGCGCTGGCGGCGCGCGACCGTGCCGCGGCCGGCCCGACCGCACCGCCCGATGGCCTGGCGCTGATTGGGGTGCGCTATCCCGAGGATCCGTTCGCGGCGTAGCGGCCGGGGCATACCGGGTGAGGCGTACCGGGCGGGGCGAACCGGGCGGGGCGAACCGGGCGGGGGGTGGCGGGCGACTACCCGCCGCCGGTGACCAGCACCACCACGATGCCCAGCGCCATGTCCGTCCCTACCAGCAGCGCCGCCTGTCCGCCCGTCAGGCGCAGGCCCAGGCGGGTTGCGGACCATTGCAGCCACAGCGCCCAGCCGACCGCCGCCAGCCAGGCGGTCTGCGCGACGAAATCGGGCAGGCCGAGCAGCCCAGGCAGCAGCGATGCGACCAGCAGGGCGTACTGGACGAGGTTGCACCAGTTCCACAGCACGATGAACCGCGGCCACAGCGCGGCGCGGCCGAGATTCGCGGCGAGAATCTGCGACAGCACGGCATAGCCCAGCCAACCCAGCGTGAAGCCGGCGATGTCGCGCACCAGCGGAAAGGAGGGAGCGTCCGCGGCCGGTGCCTCCAGGGCGTGGATTGCCAGCATCACCGGCAGGCACAGCGCCATCGCCAGGAAGCTATGCCGCGCCAGCAACAGGCTGCGGGCGGGCGTCTCGGCCTCCATCAGCCCCACCCCTTCCTCGCGCCCGCGCGCCAGCAGCAGCGCCGCGCGCAGGCCGCTGGGCAACAACTCGAGGATCACTGGACGGACTCGACGACCAGCCGTGGCGCCACCACCAGCGCCACCGTCCCGACGTTCAGCAGCACGACGAAGAGCACCGCCTGCCCGCCGGACAACGCCAGTCCGTGGCGGGCCAGGAACCAGTGCAGCGCCAGGCCGTAGCCGGCGATGGCGAACAGCGAGCCGATTGCCGCCTGTACCTCGGTGAGGCCGAGGCGCGTCATCATGCCCATCACCAGCAGCACCACCACGGCGGCGAGGGGCACCGCCCACTGGCACCAGTTGAACGCCACGGCATAGCGCAGCCAGGCTGGCTCGCGCCCCCATAGCCGTGCCAGGCTGGCGGAGATGACCGGGGGCGCCAGCAGGGCCACGATGGTCACCAGCAGATCGGTCAGCGCCGCGGCTCCGCCGCCACCCATCATCATCAGCAGCCACCCCACGAGCGGGAAGGCGATCAGCGGCGCAAGCGAGTTGAGGAAGGCCTGTCGGGTAGGGGTGAACTCGGCCAGGCCGTCCGACCGGAAGCGGGCGAGGCGAAAAATGCCGCGCACCACGCTTCGCCCTTCCGGCGCCCCTCCGGCCGGGCCGGCAGTGCCGCGCGGGGGGCGGTCGCTCATTTCAGCAGCTGGTCCAGCACCGTGGCATAGATGCGCGCGAGGCCGCGCAATTCGTCCACCGGCACCCGCTCGTCCACCTGGTGCATCGTGGCACCCACCAAGCCGAACTCGGCGACCGGGCAGTAGCGCGCGATGAAGCGGGCATCGGACGTGCCGCCGCCGGTGTCCAGCTTCGGCTGCCGCCCGGTGGCGGAAGCGACCGCGGTGGCGAGCGCCTCGATCTCGGGGCCCGGGGCGGTGAGGAAGCTCTCGCCGCTGATCGACACGTCGAGATCGAAGCGCTCGGCATGGCGTTCGGCGGTGGCGCGCACCCAGGCGGCGAGCGATGCGCCGGTGTGGCGTTCGTTGAAGCGGATGTTGAGCATCATTCGCGCGCTGGCCGGCACCACGTTGGTGGCCGTGTTGCCGACGTCGATGCTGGTGAGCTGGATGCTGGTCGGCTCGAAGAACTCGCTGCCGGCATCGATGGGGGCGGCGGTCAGCGCCGCGGCGATGCGCACCAGGCGGTGCACGGGGTTGTCGACGCGGTGCGGATAGGCGACATGGCCCTGGGTGCCGTGGACGGTGAGCGTCATGTTCACGCTGCCGCGCCGGCCCACCTTGATCATGTCGCCGAGGGCGGCCGGGTTGGTCGGCTCGCCGACAATGCAGAAATCCGGCACCTGCCCGTTGGCCTGCATCCATTCCAGCACGCGGACGGTGCCGTCGATGGCCGGCCCTTCCTCGTCGCCGGTTATCAGCAGGGAGATCGAGCCCTTCGGGGCGCCGCCCTTGAGGTGGTCGGCAACGCCGGCGACGAAGGCGGCGATCGCGCCCTTCATGTCGCACGCGCCACGGCCGTACAGCACGCCGTCGCGGACCTCGCTTGCGAATGGGCCGCTGGTCCAGTTCGCCGCGCCCTCCGGCACCACATCGGTGTGGCCAGCGAAGCATATGTGCGGTGCCTGCGTGCCGATTCTGGCGAACAGGTTCTCGATTCCGCCGAAGCGCAGGCGGGTGACGGTGAAGCCGAGCCCTGCCAGCGCCGCGGCCAGCACATCCTGGGCGCCGGCATCGGCGGGCGTGACCGAGGCGCAGCGGATCAGTGCCTGGGCGAGCGGCAGCGGGTCGCTCGCCGCGTTGGCCGGCGCGCCGCTCAATAGCGCAGCAGTTCGTTGATGGCGGTCTTGGCCCGGGTACGCTCGTCCACCTGCTTGACGATGACAGCGCAGTAGAGCGAGGGCGTGCCGACCGGCCCCGGCATGGACCCGGGTACGACGACGGAATAGGCCGGCACGCGGCCGATATGCACCTCGCCGGTGTCGCGGTTGATGATCTTGGTGGTGGCGCTGATGAACACGCCCATCGCCAGCACCGCGCCGCGTTCGACGATCACGCCCTCGACCACCTCGGAGCGGGCACCGATGAAGCAGTCGTCCTCGATGATCACCGGTGTGGCCTGCAGCGGTTCGAGCACGCCGCCGATGCCCACGCCGCCGGAGAGATGGCAGTTGGCGCCGATCTGGGCGCAGCTTCCCACCGTGGCCCAGGTGTCGACCATTGTTCGCGGGCCGACATAGGCGCCGACATTCACGAAGCTGGGCATCAGCACCACGTCGGGCGCGATATAGGCGCTGCGGCGGACGATGGCGCCGGGCACGGCCCGGAAGCCAGCCTGGCGGAATTGCTCGGCATCCCAGCCGGCGAACTTCATCGCCACCTTGTCCCATACCGGAGCGCCGCCGTTGCCCTCCATGATCTGCGAGTCGTACAGCCGGAACGACAGCAGCACGGCCTTCTTGAGCCACTCGTTGACGACCCACTCGGCGCCGATTTTTTCGGCGGTGCGGTACTTGCCCGCCTCCAGCCCCGCCAGCGCATGCTCCACCGCTTCGCGGTCGGCGCCCTTGGTGTGGGCGCCCAGCGAGTCGCGCCGCTCCCACAGGTCGTCGATCGTTGAGCGCAAAGAGTGATCGGTCATCGCGGCGGCGCCTCCTGGTCAGATTGGCGGACCATGCGCAGGCGGGATGGCGCTGTCAATTGATCCGCAGGGGTGCCGCGGATACCGGGAATTGTGCGGTACTAACCAAGCATTCATATCTATCGCCTTGGATGGTGCTCCCCAAGGAACGTCGTCCGATGCACAAGGTCCCAGACAGCGGCGCGCCATCCGCGGTGCCTCTGCCCCCGGCGCAGGAACCCGCGCCCAGCCCCTCCGCACCCCAGTCGGTCGCGCCTGCGGTTGCCATGCCGGGCGAGCTGCTGCCACCCCGCGGCGAGTGCGCCAGCGGTCTCGCCAAGGTTGGCGCCGAAGCCCTGAACGGGGCGCTGCTGGAAAGCCGGCAGCGCTGGCGCGACTTCGTCAATCTCTCGGCCGACATCGCCTTCGAGACGGATGCGCATGGACGATTTGTCTTCCTGTCGCCCGATCCGGCATTCGGCTGGCCGAACGCGCTGCTGCTGGGTCAGCCCGCCGGCCTGCTGCTTGCCGACGCGGCGGGGCTGACCGGCTTCAACCCGTTCCACCCGACCACGACGACGCGCGGCCGGCGCGCCTGGCTGAAGCGGCCGGACGGCAGCCCGGTATGCCTGGTGTTCGCCGCCGCGCCGATCGTCGACAGCCTGGGCCAGATCGTCGGTGCGCGTGGCGTGGGCCAGGACATCACCGAGCAGGACAACCACGAGGCCCGGCTGGCCGCCACATTGCGCCGCAGCCAGATGGTCGACCAGATCCTGGCCTGCATGCACCGGGAGGTTCAGGCGCCGCGGATGATGAGGGCGGCGCTGGGCAGCATGGTAACCGCCATGGGGGCGGAGGGCTGCGTGGTGGTGGACATGCTGGGCGACGGCATCCAGGCGTCGTTCATGCACCAGGTGGGCCAGCCCTCGCCGCCGGTGGTGCATACCGCGATGACGCTGCTGGAGAACACGCCCGACAGGCCAAGCCACGCCATGGCAAATGACGGGCGCTGGACCCTCGTCTGCCCGGCGCATGGCAGCGGCACGGAACAGGCCGCCCTGGTGCTGTGGCGGGGCATGGGCGACCGCCCGTGGGACAGCGACGATCTTATGCTCGCGGTCTCGGCCAACAGCATCGTTCGGATCATCCTGCAGCACGAGGCCATGCAGCGCGACATGAACCAGCAGGCCCGCACCGATCCGCTGACCGGGTTGCTCAACCGGCGTGCCTTCATGGACGAGATGGCCCGGCGCATCGACCGGCTGCATCGCGAGGGCCAGCCCGGTACGCTGCTGTTCGTCGATCTCGACTGCTTCAAGCAGCTCAATGACCGGTGCGGCCATGATGTTGGGGACGAGGCGTTGTGCCTGGTGGCCGACCTGCTGCGCGATACCGTGCGCCCGGCCGACCTTGTGGCGCGGCTGGGCGGCGACGAGTTCGCCGTGTGGATGGATGGCGCCGACGACCTGACCGCCGCAGAACGGGCCGAGCACCTGACCATCGCCGCACCGCGCATGCTGCGCGAGCTTGCCGGCGGCCACGACATCCGGCTGGGCATGTCGATCGGCATCGCCACCAAGTGGCCGGCGCTGCACGAGGCGCTTGAGGACACGTTGCAGCGCGCGGACCAGGCGATGTACCAGGCCAAGCGTGCCGGCCGCGGCCAGTGGCGTGCCTGGCGCGCGGAGGTAGTCTAGATGGTGCCACCGCCCGGCAGCGCCGCCGCGCTGGCGCAGCCCGTCGCATTGCGCGCGGACGTGGCCGCCCGGGTTCGACTGGGCGCCGCCACCGATACCGCGCCCGACGTTCTGCTGTCGCTGGCCAGCGATCCCGCCGTGACCGTGCGGGCGGCGGTGGCCATGAACCCGGCTGCGCCAGGTGACGTGGATACCGTTCTGGCCCAGGATAGGGACGCAAGGGTGCGCACGCTGTTGGCCCGCAAGCTGGCCGCGCTGGTGCCTGGCTTGGCGCCCAACGAGCGCACCGCGCTGCGTGACCGGGCGTTTGGCACGCTGCAGCAATTGGTCAGCGACGAGGCGCTGCGGGTGCGCGAGGCCATTGCCGACGTGCTGAAGGACATGCCGCAGGCGCCGCGCGCCATCATCCTGGCACTGGCGCGCGATGCCGCCATCACTGTCTTCGACCCGGTGATCCGGCTGTCGCCATTGCTGGGCTCGGAAGACCTGCTGGCGCTGCTGGCAACCGCGCCCGCCGAGGAGGTCGCCGTTTCGGTGGCCCACCGGCCCTCCCTGCCGGAGGAGGTGTCCGACGCCGTCGCGGCCACCCGCAACGTACGCGCGGTCACGGCGCTGCTGGAGAACAGCACCGCCGCGATCCGCGAGGCGACGCTGGACATGCTGGCGATGGGGGCTGCACCGCACGAGGCGTGGCACCGGCCGCTGGTGGGCCGGCCACGCCTGTCGGATCGGGCGGCGCGGGCGCTGTCGGGATATGTCGCGGCCCAACTGCTCGACGAGCTTGCCGGCCGGGCCGACCTTTCCTTGGCGCTGACCGCAGAACTGCGGCAACGGCTGGACGCCCGGCTCAATCCCGACACGCCACGGCCAAGGCGCGACCCCGACATCGACCAGGCGATCGTGGAAGCGCGCCAACTTCAGGCGCAGAACCAGTTGAACGAGGACACTCTGCTGGCCGCGGTGCAACGCGGCGAGTCCCGCATGGCCACCGCCATCCTCGCCTTGGCGGCGGAGCTTCCGGCTTCGGCGGTGGATCGCGCGGCCACGCTGCGCAGCGCCAAGGGGCTGGTGAGCGTGGTATGGAGGGCCGGCTACTCCATGCGCGTGGCGGGGCCGTTGCAGACCCTGCTCGCCCGCCTCAACCCCGCGGCGGTGCTGCGCCCCACCGCCGCCGGCGGCTTTCCGCTGGCGGTGGACGAGATGCGCTGGCAGATCGACTTCTTGCGCGACATGGGGCGGTAGGCTGGCGGCGGCATGACCGCAAGAAGCATGGCCGCCAATATCGGGGGTGCAGCCCGCGGTCCTGCCCGCGATCCGGTGTCAGTTGCGGATCAGCGTGCCGTAGCCGCCCTCGGTGAACAGTTCCAGCAGGCAGGCATGCGGCTGACGGCCATCCAGGATCACCGCCCCCTTCACGCCGCGGCGTACTGCGTCCACGCAGTTCTCCACCTTAGGGATCATGCCGCCGGTGATCATGCCGCTGGCGATGCCGGCATCCACGTCCGCCAGGGTCATCTCAGGGATCAGGTTCTTTTCGTTGTCCAGCACGCCCGGCACGTCGGTGAGCATCAGCAGGCGAGTGGCGCCGAGTGCCCCGGCCACCGCGCCGGCCACCGTGTCGGCGTTGATGTTGTAGGTCTGTCCGTCCTCGCCCACGCCGACCGGCGAGATCACCGGAATCAGCCCGGCGCCGGTGAGCGCGTGGATCACCCGCACGTCCACATGCGCGGGTTCGCCGACGAAGCCGAGGTCGAGCGGCTCCTCCAGCCCGGTCTCGGGGTTGCGGCGCATGCGCTTCACCCGCTGGGCACGGATCAGCCCGCCATCCTTGCCGCAGATGCCCACGGCCAACGCCCCGGCACGGTTGATCAGGCCGGCGACGTGCTTGTTGACGCTGCCGGCCAGCACCATCTCGACGATATCCACTGTCTGCTGGTCGGTCACGCGCAGGCCGTCGACGAAGCTGGACTTCACGTCCAGCCGCTTGAGCATGGCGTTGATCTGTGGGCCGCCGCCATGCACCACCACCGGATTGACGCCCACTTGCTTCAGCAGCGCGATGTCGCTGCCGAACATTGCCGCTAGGTGCTCCTCGCCCATGGCGTGGCCGCCATATTTCACCACCACGGTGGCACCGGCATAGCGGCGCAGGAAGGGCAGCGCATGGGCCAGGATGCGCGCCTGCTCCTCGGCGGCGCGCTTGCGGGCGTCCGCGCCCACCGACTTGGCATCGGCAGTCGCGGGTGTCGGGTGGGTCATGCGGGCTCCTCCAGGCGATCGCGGTCACGCGCGGGCCTTGTGCGGCGCGCGCAACGGCGGGTCAAGACGGGCTCAGCCGGCGGCGGGTGCTGCCAGCATCGCCAGTTCGGCGCGCAGTTCGGCGATGCCGACCCCGGTTTCGCTGCTGGTGGTGACGATGCGCGGGAAGGCGGCCGGATGCCGGCGGGCGAGGGCGGCCACCTCCTCCTGCTTACGCGCCAGCGCCGGTGGCTTCACCGCATCGGCCTTGGTCAGCACCAGCTGGTACGTCACCGCCGCGCGGTCGAGCAGGTCCATCACCGCGGTATCGGAGTCCTTGATCTCGATGCGCGCATCCAGCAGCAACACCACGCGCATCAGGGTGGGCCGTCCGCGCAGGAACTCGAACATCAGCCCCTGCCAGTCCTCCTTCACCTTGCGCTCGGCCTGGGCGTAGCCGTAGCCCGGCATGTCCACCAGGGTCAGGCGGCCACCGAGATCGAAGAAGTTGAGCTGCTTGGTGCGCCCCGGGGTGCTGGAGGCACGCGCCAGCGCCTTGTGGCCGGCGAGCGCGTTGATCAGCGAGGATTTGCCCACGTTCGAGCGGCCGGCAAAGGCCAGCTCGGGATTCGCCGCCGGCGGCAGCTTGTCCAGTT
Organism: uncultured Alphaproteobacteria bacterium; assembly: GCA_963779875.1. Classification (GTDB taxonomy): domain Bacteria; phylum Pseudomonadota; class Alphaproteobacteria; order Acetobacterales; family Acetobacteraceae; genus CAMDGX01. The sequence continues at coordinate 735,716 of CAWAAI010000002.1, forward strand.
GCTGGGCGGCGAAGAAGAAGCGGCACTCAGCGGCGAACAGCAGGCGGCCCGCTTCCAGCGCCGCCGCCTGTTCCTCCTCCGGGCTTTGGTCCGTCTGGGTCACACCCGTGCCGCGGCCGGCTTGTTCAGCCGGGTCTGGCGCATGATCAGCCATTGCTGCCCGATGGTAAGGGTGTTGTTCCAGGCCCAGTAGATCACCAGGCCCGCCGGGAACGAGGCCAGCATGAAGGTGAACAGCACGGGCATCCAGGCGAAGACCTTGGCCTGTATCGGGTCGGGCGGCGGGGGATTCAGCTTCATCTGGCCCCACATCGTCAGGCCCATGATCAGCGGCCACACGCCGAGATGCAGGAAATGGCTGTACTGGGCCGGGTCGAACGGCAGCAGCCCGAACAGGTTGAACACGTTGGTCGGATCGATCGCCGAGAGGTCGCGGATCCAGCCGAAGAAGGGCGCGTGGCGCATCTCGATGGTGGTGAAGATCACCTTGTAGAGCGAGAAGAACACCGGGATCTGGATGACGATAGGCAGGCAGCCACTGGCCGGGTTCACCTTCTCGGCCCGGTACATCTCCATCATCGCGTGCTGGAGCTTCTGCGGCTCGTCCTTGTACTGCTCGCGCAGCGCCGTCATTTTGGGCGCGAGCAGTTTCATTTTGCTCATCGAGCGGTAGGACTTGTTCGCCAGCGGGAAGAACAGCGTCTTGACGAGCAGGGTGAACACCAGGATGGCAATGCCGAAATTGCCGGTCATGCCGTAGATCCAGTCGATGGCGTAGAAGAACGGCTTGGTGATGAAGAAGAACCAGCCCCAGTCCACCGCGTAGGACAGCATGGGAACGCCCAGCTGCTCCTCGTAGCGGTTCAGCAGATGCACCTCCTTGGCGCCGGCGAACGCGTGCAACGTGTTCTCGGCCACCCCGCCGGCCGCCGCGGCGACCGGTTGCGTGGCAACGAAATCGACCTGGTAGTGGTCGGTGCCGGCCTCGCTGACGTGCCGGTAGGTGGCGGTCTGTGCCGTCGACTGGTCGGGCACCATTGCCGTCAGCCAGTATTTGTCGGTGAAGCCGGCCCAACCGCCCTGGGTGGTCTGCTCCAACGCGACGCCGCCGCGCTTCTCGCCTTCCGACTTGGCGTGGTCGTAGGTGACCTCCTTCAGCCGCCCGTCGAGCACCCCGATCATGCCCTCGTGCAGGATGTAGTAGCCGGCGGTGACCGGCTTGTAGTCGCGGCGCACGCGCGACCACGGGAACAGGTTGACCGGCTGGCCGGTGCTGTTGCGCACCCGCTGGCGCAGCGTGAACATGTAGTTGGCGTCGACCCCGATCTCGATTTCGAAGACCAGGCCCTCGCCGTTGTCCCAGGTCAGCACGGCCGGCGTGGTGGTGGTGACCGTGCCGCTGCCCTGCCATAGCGTGTCGCTGCCTGGCAGTTTCACGTTGCTGCCGGGTTCCGCCGTCCAGCCCACCTGCATGTAGTAGGGCTGCGGCTCGGAACGCGGCTCCAGCAGGTGCACCAGCGGGCTGTCGCGCTCCACGGTGACACGGTAGGTCTTCAGCACCAGGTCGTCGATGCGCGCCCCGAGCAGGCTGATGCTGCCGGAAACGCGGGCCGCATTGATCGGCAGGCGCGGTACCTCGCGCGGCGGTACGGCGCCGGCTGGGCCAGCCACGCCGGCCTGCACGGCGGGGCCCGCGGGCACGGCGGCCGGGCTGGTCCCCGCGGCGATGCCGCTGGGCTGCGTGCTGGCCGGGGCGCCGGCCACGGGAGGCGGGGGCGGTGGCACGGCCGGGCGGTGCGGCAGCAGCATCTGGAACCCGAGCAGGATGACCACCGAGATGGCGATCGCGATGAATAGGCGCTTCTGGTCCATCAGCAGGTCGTCCGGGAATTTCTGGGAGGGGCTTGGCGGGAGCGGGCTTGCGGGGAGGGTGTGTGCCGGGAGGAGGGGGGCGGGTCGTAGCCCCCGGGATTCCAGGGATTGCATCGCAGCACGCGCCGGGTGGCCAGCGTGGCGCCACGCAGCGCGCCGTGGCTGGCGAGCACCGCGCAGGCATAATGGCTGCACGACGGCTCGAAGCGGCAATGCGCGCCGATGAAGGGCCGCAGCGTCCATTGGTAGACGCGCACGGCGCCGGTCAACACGGCCGCCGCCGGGGTCATGGGGCCCGGTCCGGCACGGGCTCGGCCACGCCTGCCCGGGCGAGCGCGCGGCGCAGGTCGTGGACCAAGTCAGCGAATTCGCGCCCCCGCGTGGCGTCTCGGCCGATCAGGACAAGGTCGAATCCGGTCACCGGGTGGTCGCGCAGATGCAGCCGCGCGGCCTCCTTGAGGCGCCGGCGCGTGCGGTTGCGCACCACGGCATTGCCAACCTTCTTGGTCACGGTGAAGCCCAGCCGCACCGGCGCGGCATCGCCACGTTCCAGCGCCTGAAGCACCAGCCCGTGGACGGGGGCCCGCCGCCCCTTGGCGGCCACGCGCAGAAACTCGGCCCGCCGCTTGAGGCGTTGCGGAGGCGCCACCATGGTCGTCTCCGCGGGCTTGTGGGTCAGGCCGACAGCTTCTGGCGGCCCTTGGCGCGGCGATTTGCCAGCACCTTGCGGCCGCCAACGGTCGCCATGCGGGTGCGGAAGCCGTGGCGACGCTTGCGGACCAGCTTGGACGGTTGATAGGTGCGTTTCACGAGCTCTCTCCGATCTGGCCAGGATATGGCCGAAGCCTGCCGTATGGCCAAAACGACGGCCGGGCTGGCAAAATGCGGCAGCGAGACCTCCACCAGAGGCCCCGTTGCAGGCCGCGGCTTATAGGGGGAGGCGGGTTTGCCCGTCAACCGCTCGGCCGTTGCGTAACGCCGGACCGGTCTGCGCGGTCGTGGACCGGGCGGCGGAGATCGACGAGAGGATGGCGATGAACAAGCTTGGGCGGCTGTTGCCGCTGGTCGCCATTCTGGCGCTGCTCGGCGCGGCCTACGCGCTGGGCTGGCACCGCGCGTTGTCGTGGCAGTCGCTCGGCCTGCAGCGCGCGGCCCTGCAGGCCATGGTGGACGGTCAACCTCTTCTGGCCGGCATCGCCTATGTCGCCATCTACGCCGCGGCCGTTGCCGTCTCTATCTCCCGGGGCGGTGGTGATCACGGTAGCGGGCGGGCTGCTGTTCGGCACGGTGGCGGGCGCGGCGCTGGCGGTGGCAGGGGCGACGGTCGGCGCGGTGCTGCTGTTCCTGGCCGCGCGCAGCGCGTTGGGCCCGTTGCTGGCCACGCGCGCCGGACTGCTGCTCGACCGGCTGCGCCCGGGGCTGGAGCGCGACGGCTTCAACTACCTGCTGGCGCTGCGGCTGATCCCGGTGGTGCCGTTCTGGCTGGCCAACCTTGCCGCCGCTTTGGTCGGCATGCGGCTGCCGCCTTCGCGCCGGCGACACTGCTGGGCATCATCCCCGGCACCGCGGTATTCGCATCGGTCGGCGCGGGCTCGGCCATGTGCTGGATGCCGGCGGCGCGCCCGACCTTGGCTCGTCCTGTCCGCCCCCGTGCTGCTGCCGCTGCTGGCATTGGCCGCGTTGTCGCTGATGCCCGCGCTGTGGGAGCGCTGGAAGGACCGAAATGGATGCGTATGACCTTGCGGTGATCGGCGCCGGGGCCGCCGGCCTGTCGGTGACCGCGGTTGCCGCCCAGCTCGGCCTGCGCGTCGTGCTGATCGAGCGGGGCCGCATGGGCGGGGACTGTCTGAACACCGGCTGCGTGCCCAGCAAGGCGCTGTTGGCCGCCGCCCACGCCGCCCAGTCCGCGCGCACCGCCGGCCGTCTGGGCCTGCGCATCGCCGAGCCGGAGATCGACTGGGGTGCGGTGCAGGCGCATGTGCATGGTGCCATCGCCGCGCTGGCGCCCGTGGATAGTGTGGCGCGCTTCGCCGCGCTGGGCGCCGACGTGCTGCCGGGGACGGCGCGTTTCGTCGCGCCCGACACGCTGGAGGTGGCGCTGGCGGCCGGACCATGGCGGCTGACCGCACGGCGCATCGTCATTGCCGCCGGCGGCCGGCCGCTGGTGCCCCGACCTGCCGGGGCTGGACCGCGTGCCGCACCTGACCAACGAGCAGATGTTCGACCTGACGCCGCGCCCCGAGCACCTGCTGATCCTGGGCGGCGGCCCGATCGGGCTGGAGATGGCCCAGGCCCATGCGGCCCTGGGCTGCCGCGTCACCGTGGTGCAGCGCAGCCGCATCGGCGGGCATGACGACCCGGAACTGGTGGATGGGCTGCGCACCGCATTGCAGGCGGGCGGCGTAGCCATAATGGAGGGCGTTCGCGTCGCTGCCGTCGAGCCGGGCCCTGTCCTGGTGCTGGAGGATGGCCGGCGCGTCGAAGGCAGCCATCTGCTGGTGGCCACTCGGCCGCCGACCCAACCTGGAGCCGCTGGGGCTGGAGGCCGGCGGCGTGCGCGCCACCGAAGCGGGCATCGCCACCGACTCGGGGCTGCGCAGCCTGAGCAACCGGCGCGTTTTCGCCGTGGGCGACATCGCCGACCCCGAGGGCATAGGCGTGCGCCGGTTCACCCATGTCGGCAGCTATCATGCCGGCATCGTCATCCGCCGCGCCCTGTTCCGCCTGCCGGCGCGGCTGGACTATGCCGCCCTTCCGCGCGTGACCTACACCGACCCCGAACTGGCCCAGGTCGGGCTGACCGAGGCCGAGGCGCGGGCCGCCGGGCACCGGGACATCCGCCTGCTGCGCTGGCCGCTGGCCGAGAACGACCGCGCCCAGGCCGAGCGCCGGCCGGAGGGGCTGGTCAAGCTGGTGGTCTCGCGGCGCGGCCGGGTGCTGGGCGCCGGGATCCTGGCGCCGCATGCCGGCGAGATGATCGGCACCTGGACCCTGGCCATCGCGCAAGGGACGAAACTCTCGACGCTGGCCGGCATGATCGTGCCCTATCCGACCCTGGCCGAGGCCGGCAAGCGGGCCGCCGGCACCTGGTTCACCCCGCGCCTGTTCTCCGCCACCACGCGCTGGCTGGTGCGCCAGCTTGCCCACCTTCCATGACCCGCCTGCCATGATGTGTATGCCGTTGTTGCGTCTAGGCGCGGAGCGCATCACCATCGTCGCATGAGCCAAGCCCCACCCCGCGACGAGTGGCGATGATGCCGAAGGCCGCGCCCGCGCCGCGCCGCAGCCTCTCGTGGCGGCTGGTCTGGTTCACCCTCGCCGTGATGGCCGGAACGGAATTGCTGCTGTTCCTTCCGGCAATGCAGTCCGAGCGTGCCAAGTGGCTCGCCGACCGCATCGTCGCCGCGCAGATCGCCGTGCAGGCGCTGCCGTCGCTGGGTGCGGCCGGCCCCAATCCTGCCCTGTCGCAGCCGGGTCTGGCCAGCACCGCCCTGCTGGATCGCGCCGCCCGCGAGGAGTTGCTGCGCCTCGCCGGCGTCGTTTCGATCCGCGTGCAGGAGCCGGGCCGGCCGATGGTGGTGCTGTCGCCGGTGGGCCAGGTGCACGCGCCCGTGCTGCTGGATTTGCGCCGCGAATCGGCGTGGTCGCGCCTGCGTGCCACCATGGCCGCGTTCACCCGCTCGGGCGACCGGCTGCTGCTGGTGGTGGCGCGCAGTCCGAAACGCCCGTCGGCGGTGGTGTCGATCGTGGTGCACGAGGGCGACCTGGACAACCACATCAAGCACGCGGCGGGCAGCGTGGCGCTGCATGGCCTGGCGGTGGCGATACCGACCGGCGCGCTGGTCTATGTCGCGCTGCTGCTGATGCTGGTGCGCCCGATGCGCCGCCTGACGCGCAGCATCGCCGCGTTCCGCGCCGACCCCGAACGCGCCGCCCCGCTCGACGACGGCGGCGCGTCGCCGGCGACCAGCGACGAGGTGGCGGTGGCCGGGCGCGAACTGGGCGCCATGCAGCGCGAACTTCGTGCGGCGCTGTGGCGCAATGCGCGGCTGGCAGCGCTCGGCACAGCGGTTGCCAAGGTGAGCCACGACCTGCGCGGCATCCTCTCGCCCGCGCTGCTCACCGCCGAGCGGCTGCAGGCCAGCGCCGACCCCACGGTTCGCAGGGCGGGGGATTTGCTGGTGCGCACGGTGGAACGCGCCACCGAACTGGTGAAGAGCACCCTGGAATTCGCCGGCGAGATGCCGGTCGCGCCGCGCGAACAGGTGACGCTGCGGGAGGTGGTGGAACAGGTCGCCGCGGATGTCGCCACCCTGCACCCAGCGCTCGCCGTCGCGGTGGATGTCGGCGCCGACGTGGTGATCCATGCCGACCGCACTGGCCTGATGCGCGCCTTCGCCAACCTGATGCGCAATGCCGCGGAGGCCGGTGCCGGCCGGATCGAGGTGGCGGCCCGCGCCGAGGGCGACCTCGTGGTGGTCACCATCGCCGACGACGGCCCCGGCCTGCCTGAGGCGGTGCGGCGCAGCCTGTTCACGCCCTTCATCACCGGCGGCAAGCCGGGCGGTACCGGGCTCGGCTTGGCGATCACCCGCGACCTGGTGCGCGCCCAGGGCGGCGATGTCGGCTTGGTGCGCAGCACGGCCGACGGCAGCGAGTTCCGGCTGGCCTTGCGCGTGCCCGCGGAAGCCCGCCGCACCGCGGCGCCGGTGGAGGGCGGCAAGGCGTAGCGGTGCTACCAGGGCACGACGGCGCCTTTGTGATCCCGGAAGCCGCCGCTGTCGGCGGGCGTCAGCGCCGCGATCACGCCCAGCAATTCCGCCGCGGCCTGGGCCGCCGGGCGCACCTCCAGTCCGCTGCGCGCGAACGGCGCCGACAGCTTTGTCTCCACGGTTCCCGGATGCAGCGCGACGCAGATCGCCTCCGATGCCCGCCGCCGCAACTCGATGGCGGCGGTTCGCACCAGTTGGTTCAGTGCTGCCTTGCTGGCGCGGTAGGCGTACCAGCCGCCCAGCCGGTTGTCGCCGATCGAGCCCACCCGGGCCGATAGGGTGGCGAACACGCTGCGCCCCTGGCGCGGCAGCAGCGGCAGGAAGTGCTTCATCAGCAGCGCCGGCCCGATCGCGTTCACCGCGAAGGCATGCGCCATGTGCGCCGGCTCGAGGTCGCGCCACGACCGCTCGGGCACGTAGCCGCCGCCATGCAGGAAGCCGGTGGCGTCGATCACCAGGCGTGGCGCGCCGAGCCCCGCCACATGCGCCGCCGCCGCCGCGATCGAGGCTTCGTCCAGCAGGTCGAGCGGAGGTGCCGAGCCGCGTCCGAGGCCGACCACGTGGTGCCCGCCCTCGCTCAGCGCCGTCGCCAGCGCCGCACCGACGCCGCCCGCGGCGCCAATGACGACGGCGAGGTCAGGCCCCAAGCAGCGCCGACCGGAACCGGTCGCGCACGACGTGCGGGCGCAGGCTGCGGGCCTTGCGCAATGCCGGCCCGTCCTTCACGCGCAACAGGATGAAGGCGAGGCCCGGCGCGGCAAGGATGCGCTTGCCTTCATCGATTTCCGCCATCGTGTTGATCGTGTGCACCACCGGAAACCCGAACCCGGCGGCCACGCGGTCAAGCTGCACGCCCAGGCCGGTATGGCTGTCCTGGTTGCCGGTCTCGCCGTAGTGGCCGTTGTCCACGCAGACGATCTTCAGGTTCGCGGGCGCCATCAGCGCGATTGTGCCCAAGGCGCCGATGTTCATCAGCAGCTCGCCGTCGCCGGTGATGCCCAGCACCTTCCGGGCGGGCTGCGCCAGCGCGAGGCCCAGGGCCATCATCGGCGCCGCGCCCATCGCGCCGCCGAGGCCGAACACGTTCGGGCCGTCATCGGTCATGGCGCATAATTCCTGCGCCGTGCCGGCCAGCCCCGCGGCCACCAGCCAATCCGTTGGCCGCTCGATCAGCGCCGGCACCGCCTCGCGCCGGTCCAGGGTGGCCGGCGGCTGGTTGACCCCGGCGATGCGCTTCAACTGTGCCATGGTCCCGCTCCCCTAGAACTTCTTCGCGCCGAGCAGCCGCTGCCCCAGCAGCACCGCCACCGCTTCGCCCGAGCCCCACACCATCGTGCTGGCGGCCTGGATGGTGGGCATCACGTCCGCCGGGCTGTCGGCGCGCAACACCACCACGCCCATCGCCTCCAGCACCGTCTGCACCGCCCGGCCCATGGGGAACTGCCAGGGATTGCCCTCGCCGAAATCGCCGCGCATCGACACCAGCGTCAGGAACGGGAAGCGCGCCCCGTTGGTCAGCGACAGCATGTTGATGCAGTTGCCCACGCCGGAGGACTGCATCAGCAGCACGCCCTTCTGCCCGCCGAGATCGGCGCCGGCGAGCAGGGCCACGCCCTCCTCCTCGGTGGTAAGCGGAATGGAATGGGCATCGGGGTCGGCCAGCGACCGGTCGATCATCACCCGGTGGCCGGCATCGGGCACATAGGCGATCTGCGTCACCCCCTGGGCCCGCAGGTAGTCGTACATCTCGTGGGCCCAATCCGGCCCGCCGATCTTCGCGCGCGCGTCGCTCATGACAATTCCCTACAGCGTCCTGATTGTCTTGAGGTCCGCCGGCACCTCCACCGGCGCCCCGGTCGCCGCGCGCACCTCCTCCACGCTCACGCCGGGCGCGATCTCGCGCAGCAGGAAGCGGTCGCCCAGCGGCTTGAACAGGCCAAGGTTGGTGGCGATCACCGTCACCACGCCGCGCGCCGTTACCGGCAGCGCGCATTCGCGCAGCAGCCGCGGCTTGCCGTCGCGCGTGCTGTGCTCGAGGATCACGAACACCTGTTTGGCGCAGGCCGCGAGGTCCATCGCGCCGCCGATGCCGCCGCCGTTGGCGCCGGCTACCTTCCAGTTGGCGAAATCGCCGTTGCAGGCGACCTCGTAGATGCCCAGCACGGTGACGTCGATGCGCCCGCTGCGGATGATGGCGAAGCTGTCGGCATGATGCACCACCGCCGCCCCCGGCTTCAGCGAAACATTCTGTCCGCCGGCATTGACCAGGTGAAGGTCCTCCTGCCCGGCCGGCAGCACCGGGCCGTAGCCGATCACCCCGTTCTCGGAGTGGTAGATGATGTCGGCCTCGATCGGCGTGTTGGAGCACATTGTCGGCATGCCCACGCCGAGATTGACGATCCAGCCGTCCTGGAATTCCTGCGCCAGCCGGTCGGCGACCTGTTGCCGCTCCAGCCCCTTGGCAAGCCCCTTCGTGTCGCTCATGCCTGCTTCTCCTTGGCGGGTGCCGCGCGTTCCGGCCGACGCCCCGGCCACAGACCCTCCGGCGCCGGCGGGATCTTGACCATGCGCTGCACGAAGATGCCCGGCGTGTGCACATCGTCGGGGTCGATCGCGCCCGGCTCCACGAAATCCTCCTCCACCTCCACGATCACCAGCTTGGCCGCCATGGCCATGATCGGGTTGAAGTTGCGCTGGCTGCGGCGGAACAGCAGGTTGCCCGCCGTATCGGCCTTCCAGGCGCGCAGGAACGCCACGTCGACGGGCATCGCGTGTTCCAGCAGGTATTCGCGCCCGCCGAACACCCGCGTCTCGCGCCCGGCTGCCAGTTCCGTGCCCACCGCCGTCGGGGTGTAGAAGGCCGGAATGCCGGCGCCGGCGGCGCGCAGCCGCTCGGCCAGCGTACCCTGCGGCACAAGCTCGGCCTCCACCAGCCCCTTGGCAACGTATTCGGTCAGCGGGATCTTGTCCGAGGCCCGCGTCGGCGCGGTGAAGGCGGCCACCACCTTCTTCACCTGCCCGCGCTCGACCAGCATGCCGATGTCCGGCATCCGGTCGGGTGCTGCGCCGCCGGTGCCGTTGGTGATGCAGGTGAGGCCCTTGGCGCCCTGGTCGAGCAGCGCCTTGATCAGGTTGAACGGCACGCCGGGATAGGCGAAGCCTGCGAATGCGATCGTGCTGCCATCCGGAATATCCGCCACCGCTTCCGCAAAGCTGCCGAAAACCTTGGACCGTCGGGCCATGCCGCCCCCTCCTGCATCGTTTCGCCGAGTTTGGCGTTTCGTTAAGTCTGGCGTTTCGTTAAGTCTGGCTTTTCGTGAAGTCTGGTATTTCGTGAAGTCTGGCTGGTTCGTGCGCCGCCGTGAAGGCCCCGGCTATACGGCCATCCCCGCGCACCATCCGCTCGACCACGCCCATTGGAAATTGTAGCCGCCGAGCCAGCCGGTCACGTCCACCGCCTCGCCGATCACGAACAGGCCCGGCACCGCCCTGGCCGCCATCGTTTTCTGCGACAGCCCGGCAGTATCCACGCCGCCCAGGGTCACCTCGGCCTTGGCGTAGCCCTCGGTGCCCGACGGCACCAGACGCCAGGCGCGCAGCCCCTGTGCCACCTCGGCCAGCGCCCGATCGCGCAGCGTCGCCATCGCCCCGTCGCCGAACCGCGCCGCCAGGGCGTGGGCCAGCCGCCCCGGCAGCATCTCACCCAGTACCGTGCGCAGTGCCGCGTTCGGCCGTGCCCGCTTGGCGGCCTGCAGTGCCGCGCCCGCATCGACCTGCGGCAACAGGTCCAGCCCCACCGCCTCGCCCTCGCGCCAATAGGAGGAAATCTGCAGAATCGCCGGCCCGGACAGCCCGCGATGGGTGAACAGCATCGCCTCGCGGAATTTCCGCCGGCCGCAGCCCGCCTCCACTTCCACCGCCACCCCGCTGAGGGGCTGCATCAGCGCCAAATCCTCCCCCGCGAAGGTCAGCGGCACCAGCCCCGGCCGGATATCCGTCAGCGCCAGCCCGAACCGCGCCGCCACGCCGTGCGCGAACCCCGTCGCCCCTATCTTCGGGATCGACAGTCCCCCGGTGGCCAGCACCAGCGCGGGTGCTTCGAATACGTCGCGGTCGGTCTGCACCCGGAACCCGGCGCCGCCGGAGACCTCTGCCACCTCGTGCCCCAGCCGCAAATCCACCCCGGCCGCCTCGCATTCCGCCAGCAGCATCGCCACGATCTGCCGTGCCGAGCCGTCGCAGAACAATTGCCCGAGCGTCTTCTCGTGGAACGCGATGCCGTGCTTCCTCACCAGGGCGATGAAATCGTGCTGGGTGTAGCGGGCGAGCGCCGAGCGGGCGAAATGCGGATTGGCCGAGATGAACCGCTCCGGCACCACGCCCAGATTGGTAAAATTGCAGCGCCCGCCGCCGCTGATCAGGATCTTCTTCCCCGCCGCCTCGGCATGGTCCAGCAGCAGCACCCGCCGCCCCCGCGCGCCCGCCGTCATGGCGCACATCAGCCCCGCCGCGCCGGCCCCCAGAATGATGACGTCGTAATGCTGCATCGGGCGCGCGATTGACCGTGAAGTGGGCGGGTGCTGATCTCGTGCCCACCATAAAGCAACGCGGAGGAAACCCCATGCGCCTGGAAAACAAGGTCGCGGTCGTGATCGGCGCCGGCCAGAGCCCCGGCGAGGGCGTCGGCAACGGCCGTGCCACCGTGCTGCGATTCGCCCAGGAGGGCGCGAAGGTGTGGGCCGTGGACCATCGCCTCGACTCTGCCGGGGAGACCGCCGCCCTCGTCACACAGGCCGGCGGCACCTGCGAGGCGCATGAAGGCAACGTCACCAGCGAGGCCTCGCTCGCCGCCGCCATCACCGCCGCGCACAAGCGCTGGGGCAGGGTGGATATCCTGCACTACAATGTCGGCGTCAGCCTCGGCGGCGGCGACACTGTGCTCGCCGACTTCACCGAGGAGGCGTTCGACAGGCTCTGTGCCATCAACCTGCGCGGCTGCATTATGGCCGCCAAGCACGCCATCCCGATCATGAAGGCGCAGAATTCGGGGGTGATCATCAACATCTCGTCCGTCGCCGCGTACGAGAACTACCCCTACGTCGCCTACAAGGCGACCAAGGCGGCGATGGTCGAGTTCACCAAGCAACTCGCCATCCAGAACGCCCAGTACGGCATCCGCGCCAACGTCATCCTGCCCGGCCTGATGGACACGCCGATGGCGGTGGACACCCGCGCCCGGGCCACCAACCGCAGCCGCGCCGAAGTCGCCGCGGAGCGCGACGCCCGCGTGCCCCTGCGCGGCAAGATGGGCAGTGGATGGGACGTGGCCAACGCGGCGCTGTTCCTGGCCTCGGACGAGGCCCAGTTCATCACCGGCGTGGAACTGCCGGTCGATGGCGGCGCCCTGGTGCGCTAACGTCGCCGGCATGCTGAAGACCAGCCCCCGCGTTGAGGCGCGGGGAGCACGGCTTACGTCTTCGTGCGGACGGGGTCCTTTCCGCGCCCTGCGGCGTTGACCAGGCAGGGGCGTGGCACTGGCAGGGGAGTCAGCAATGAGCATCTACACCGGCCCGGTCTTCGACATGGCCGCCCAGCAGTTCGACCGCATCGCCGACCACCTGGAAATCCCTGAAGACGAGCGTCCGCGCCTGCTCTACCCCAAGCGCGCCATCGCCGTGTCCTGCCCCATCCACCGCGACGACGGCAGCGAAACCGTGTTCATGGGCTATCGCGTTCAGCACCACCTCACCCTCGGCCCCACCAAGGGCGGCACCCGCTTTGCCCCCAACCTCGACATGGGCGAGGTCGCCGCGCTCGCGATCTGGATGAGCTGGAAATGCGCCCTTGTCGGCCTGCCCTACGGTGGCGCCAAGGGCGGCGTCGCCGTCGATCCGCACGCGATCTCGCTGGTGGAGCTTGAAGCCATTTCGCGCCGCTACATGCAGGAGATGATCCCCTTCGTCGGTCCGCATGTCGACGTGATGGCGCCGGACATGGGCACCAACGAACAGGTCATGGCCTGGTTCATGGACACCTATTCGATGTACCAGCGCCGTACCGTCACCGAGATCGTCACCGGCAAGCCGGTCGCCTGCGGCGGCACCGAGGGGCGGCGCGAGGCCACCGGCCGCGGCGTGGTGTTCCTGGCCGAGCGGGCGCTGGAAACCTTGCAACGGCCCATGAACGGGGCCACCGCCGTGGTTCAGGGCTTTGGGAACGTCGGCTCGTATGCCGCCGCCACCCTCGCTGAACGCGGCGCGCGGGTGATCGGCGTATCCGACCACACCGCATGCTATGCCGACCGCCGCGGGCTCGACGTGCCCGCCCTGCTGCGCCATGTCGCGCGCTCCGGCGTGCTCGCCGGCTTCTCCACCGAACTGCTCGCCGACCCCGCCGACCTGCTGGCCACCGAATGCGACATCGCCATCCCCGCGGCCATGGAGAGGGTGATCGACGCCGCCATGGCCGCCCGTCTGCGCTGCCGCGTGCTGGCCGAGGCCGCAAACGGCCCCACCACGCCGGACGCCGACACGGTGCTTGCGCAGCGCCCGGAGATCTTCGTGGTGCCGGATATCCTGTGCAACGCCGGCGGGGTGATCGTCAGCTACTTCGAATGGGTGCAGGACCTGCAGCAGTTCTTCTGGACCGGACCGGAAGTGCGCGCCCGCCTCGAACAGGTGCTGGCGCGCAGCTTCAACGCCGTGATGGAGCGCGCCACCCACGACCGCATCGGCACGCGCACCGCCGCCCAGGCAATCGGCGTGCAGAAGGTGCGCGAGGCCAAAAGGGTGCGTGGCCTGTTTCCGTAGGGGCGGTGACCCGTCGCCCAGATAATTTCCGGGGTCAGTTTCCGGGTGCCTTGGCCTTGGGCACCACGCGATGCCGGTCCTCCAGTCCGCGCGGTGGGTTGGCGATGATCAGCGCGGCATCGGCCAGGCCGTCGCGGATTTCCACCGACTGTGCTTCCACGGCCCCCAGGTGCACCGGCGTCAGCCGCGCCACCCCGTCCTCGATCACGAACACATTGGCCGGTCCGGCCGCCACCAGCTTGCGGTCCGGACCCGGGCCGACCGGGCGCACCGCCGCGAACGGCACCCGCAGCACGCCGCTGCCATCCCGCCAGGGCCGTGCGGTGGCCAGGATCGGCGGCGCCGTCACCTGCCACCACAGCGGCGCCAGCCCGATGACAATCGCCAGGAGCAACACCGGCGCCAGCCAGCGCAGGGCAGGGGCGGGTCGGGAGCGTGCCGGTTGCATGGCCTTGCCCGATCTGGTTGCGGCAGGCCGAGTGAAGCCGCTGCCGCTTCGTCGGGTCAAGCCTTGTTTGCAGGCGCGTGCGGCGCTTCAAAGGCCGCCTCCGCGGCGTCGGCCCTGGACGGCTCGCGCGTGGCCGAGTGGGGAATGGCCGGGTGGGGCGAGGCTGGCGCGTGGGGTGGCGTCGGGCGGCCGCAGCCCAGGGTCATGGTCATCCCGGTGGGGAGGCGCAGGATACGGGTCGGGTGCATGGGGCCTCGCTTGCTCTCAGATTCGCGATTGAGAATTATTCGCAATTCTGATGCATGCCGCAAGGAAGTCATTCTTCCGCGGCCGCCAGCCGGTATAGCGTAACCTCCCGCTCGGTCCGGTCCTCCAGCTCCAGTGTCGTCGCCACCTGCCGGCGCGCGAACGCCGTCATGGCTTGAAGCGGCACATAGGCCCGGCCCGGATCGGCGACCCACACCTCGGCCTGGCGCGCCATGCGCCGCAGCCAGGGCATGATATGCGCCGTCATTGGCGCCTCGTAGCAGACATCGCCGCACAGGATCAGGTCCCAGCGGCATTCCTGTCCCACCACGTCCCCCGCGATGCCCACGGCCACGCCGTTCAGTGCCGCGTTGACCGCGATCGCCGCCTCGGCCAGCGGATCGATCTCGGCCGCCTCCACCGTCGCGGCCCCCGCCATCGCACAGGCGATCGCCGCCAGCCCCCCGCCGGCCGCAAAATCCAGGACTCGCCTGCCCGCGACCGTCGCGGGACGGTCCAGCACGTGGCGCGCCAGCAACTGGCTGCCCGGCCAGGCGAAGGCCCAGAAGGGTGGGGCGACATTGCGCGCCGCCAGCCACGCCTCCGTCGCGTGCCAGATCGGCGTGATCTCGCTGGCCAAATACAGTCGCACTTCCGGCACCAGTGCTGCGCCGCCAGGAAGCGTATGCCGCATCACGAAATCGGCGGCGCTCACAGCCGCCCCAGCACGATCGCCATCGCCACCGCCAGCCCCACCTCGCGGTTCGCCTTGAACAGGCGCAGGCACTGGCCGGGATCGTGGATGTCCAGCCGCGCCACCTGCCACGCCAGCAGCCCCGCCGGCAGCGCCAGCGCCGCATGGAAGCCCCAGCCCAGCCCCGCGACCGTGCCCGCCGCGGCCAGCAGCGCCACGGTCGCGGCGTAGCAGCCCGCCACGAAGCCGCGCGAACGCCCGGCGAACAGCCGCGCCGTCGACCGCACCCCCACCAGTGCGTCATCCTCGCGGTCCTGGTGGGCGTAGATCGTGTCGTAGCCGAGAATCCAGGCGATCGCCGCGGCATACAGCAGGCCCGCCGCGGCCCCCAGTTCGCCCGCCGACGCCGCGTATCCCATCGGCGCGCCCCAGCCGAAGGTGAAGCCCAGCATCAATTGCGGCCACCACGTCACCCGCTTGGCCAGCGGGTAGGTGGCCACCAGCACCAGCGATGCCACCCCCAGCGCCTGCGCCAGTTCGTTCAGCTGCAACAGGATCAGCAGGCTGGCCGCCAGCAGCGCCGCCAGGAACCATGCCGCCTGGCGCATCCGCAACGTGCCCGCCGCCAGCGGCCGCCCCGCCGTGCGCGCCACCTGGCGGTCCAGGTCGCGGTCCCACATGTCGTTCACCACGCACCCGGCCGCGCGCATCAGCACCGAGCCGGCCAGGAACAGCGCCGCCAGCCATGCCGCCTCGCCCGCGGTGCGCGCGCCCAGCAGGATCGACCACAGCCCGGGCAGGAACAGCAGCCAGAACCCGATCGGCCGGTCCGCCCGCGCCAACAGGGCAAAAGGCACCCATGCCGCCGGCAGCCGCGCCACCCAGCCCGTACGATCGATGTCGGTATGCGCCATCGGTGCTATTCTGCCCCCTGCCATGAGCCCGTCATACAGCACCGCTCCGCGCCTGTTCGTCGAACACGCACTGCACCCCGGCGCCGAACTTCCCGCCACCCCGGCCCAGGCGCATTATCTCGGCACGGTGCTGCGCCAGGGAGCGGGCGCGGTGCTGCGCCTGTTCAACGGCCGCGACGGCGAGCATCTCGCCCGCCTCGCCGCCATCCGCCGCGACCGCGCCAGCTTCGCCGTGGAACAGCGGATCCGCCCGCAGGTGCCGGAGCCCGACCTATGGCTCGCCTTCGCCCCCCTCAAGCGCGACGCGACCGACCTGGTGGTGCAGAAGGCGACCGAGCTTGGCGTCTCTGCCATCCTGCCGGTATTCACTGCGCGCACCAACACCACCCGCCTGAACCTCGACCGCCTGCGCATGATCGCCATGGAGGCCGCCGAGCAGAGCGAGCGCCTGACCGTGCCGCGCATGGCAGACCCCCAATCGCTGGCGGAGATGCTGGCCGGGTGGCCCACCGGGCGCCGCCTGGCCGTCGCCCTTGAACGGTGCGATTCGCCCCCTCTTGACCCTGCCGCCGGGCCGGCCGCGCTGCTGGTGGGCCCTGAGGGCGGTTTCGCGCCGGCGGAGGTTGAACTGTTGCGCCATCACGCCGATGTAGGAACATTCTCGCTTGGTCCCCGTATCCTGCGTGCGGAGACTGCTGCCATCGTGGGGCTTGCCCTGTTGCAGTCGCCCCTGTTGCCGCGGGCCGGGGACGGGTAAGAAACAGCCGCCGCCCGGCGAAGGGCGGCGGTGTGAATCGGCCAGAACGAACGGAACGCCCATGTCCAATCCCGGAGACGCCGACGCGACGCCGATCACGTCGGTGCGCCAGCTTGCCGAGCATATCGCCGCCGGCTGCAAACCGCGCGAGCAGTTCAGCCTCGGCACCGAGCACGAAAAGTTCGGCTTCTCCACCGCCACCCTGGCAACACCGCCCTATGAGCCGGCTCCCGATGCACCCGGCTCCATCCGCGGGGTACTCGAAGGCATTGCCCGCAATGCACCGGCGGGCACCTGGTCGCCGATCCTGGACCGCGGCAACCCGATCGGCCTGAATGGCCCCGGCTATGCCGCCATTTCGCTGGAACCGGCCGGGCAGCTCGAACTGTCGGGCGGGCTGATGCCCGACCTGCACGCCGCCCGCGCCGAACTGGAGGCGCACTACGCCGATGTGCGCGCCGCCGCCGACCCGCTGGGCCTCGGCTTCGCCCCGCTCGGCTTCCACCCGCTCAATACCCGCGACCAGATGCCGTGGATGCCCAAGGGCCGCTACGCCATCATGAAGGCCTACATGCCCAAGGTCGGCGATCTCGGGTTGGACATGATGACCCGCACCTGCACCGTGCAGGTCAACCTCGATTACGCCAGCGAGGCCGACATGGTGCGAAAGATGCGCGTGGCCCTCGCCCTGCAGCCGCTCGCCTCGGCCATGTTCGCCAACTCGCCCTTCGTCGAGGGCAAGCCCAGCGGCTTCCTCTCCTACCGCAGCCATGTCTGGACCGACACCGACGGCGCCCGCAGCGGCATCCCCGGCGTGTTCTTCGAGGACGGATTTGGCTTCGAGCGCTACGTCGAATGGCTCATCGACAGCGTGCCGATGTATTTCGCCTACCGCGACGGCGCGTATCTCGACCTCGCCGGACGTTCCTTCCGCGCCTTCATGGACGGCAGGCTCGGCTCGAACGAGGTCGGCCCGGCCACCGTGGGCGACTTCGCCGACCACATGACCACCGCCTTCACCGATGCCCGGCTCAAGCGCTACATCGAGATGCGCGGGGCCGATGCCGGCAGTGCGGATATGATGATCGCCCAATCCGCCTTCTGGGTCGGGCTGTTCTACGACGATGCCGCGCTGGAGGCCGCCGCCGCGCTGGTGCGCCGTCACGACTGGAGCGAGTTCGCCGCCCTGCGCCCGCTGGTGCCGCGTACCGCGCTGGACACGCCCTGGCAGAAGGGCACCCTGCGCGACCTGATGCGCGAGGCGCTGGCGATCTCGCGCGATGGCCTGCGTGCCCGCGCACGCCGCGACGCGAAGGGCCGCGACGAGACGCTGCACCTGGCGCCGCTCGAAGCCATCGCCGCCGGTGGCCCCACCCAGGCCGAACGCTGGCTCGAGCGCTACCATGGTCCCTGGCGTGGCGATGTCACGCCGATGCTGCGCGAGGCCGCCATCTGATCGCGCACGCGGTTGTGTGATGTGACAGGTCTGCTACCAATGCCATTGATGGCTTGTCACGACGCGATTTATGCGCGTTTTATTGATGCTGTTTCGTCCTCGTCGTACCGGAGCGCCGCGTCACGTCTTCCAGCCTTCCAACCCCCGCCGATCCGGTCCTCGTCCGCCTGCGCCTAATCGGGCAGATGGAGGCGTGGACCCTGACGAGCGAGAGCATCCTGCCCACCGGGCGCAAGACGCGCGCCCTGCTGGCGATTCTCGCCCTGTCCTCGCCGCGCCCGGTGCTGCGCAGCAAGCTCGCCGAGTTGCTGTGGAGCCGCCGGCCGGAAGAGCAGGCGCGCGCTTCGCTCCGCCAGGAGATCCATCGCCTGCTCGAGGCGCTGAATCCCGTCGGCCAACAGATCATGGCTGTTCAGCGCGACCACCTCACGCTGCGCCCTGGCACCGTATGGGTGGACGTGGAGGAGGTGCTGCGTGCTTCCACCAGCAAGCCGCAGGCCCTGTCGCTGCTGGACGGCGAACTGCTGGAGGACCTCGACGGCGTCGACCCCAGCTTCGATGGCTGGCTGGCCGGCGAGCGCGAACGCCTGCGCGACCGCGCCCGGACGCTGGCCGAAAACCTGCTGCGCGAAAAGGACGACCCCGAGACCGTCATCCCTGCGGCCCAGCAGTTGTTGCTGATCGACCGCACGCACGAGGGCGCCTGGCGTGCGCTGATGCGAGCCTACGCCAGCCGTGGCGAGCGCGGCATGGCCATCCAGGCCTTCGAACGCTGCCGCAGCGTGCTTTCCGACCTGCTCGACGCCCAGCCCTCCGACGAAACGCTGCGCCTGCTGGCCGAGATTCGCGCTTCCAGCCCGCCACCGCCCCGCGCCGGCGCCACCGCCCCGCCGCCATCGCCTCCGCCGCCGCGCGCCGAGCCCCGCGCCACCGGCCGTGGCGAGGCGCGCCTCGAGCCGCGCGCCGAACCCCGCAGCGAACCCCGTAGCGAGCCGCGCGATACCCGCAGCACCGACCGTGGCGAGGTGCGCGCAACCACCCGCGGCGGCGCCCGCGTGGGCGTGCTGCCGCTGCAGATGATCGGCACCACCGAGTCGGAGGTCCATCTCTCCACCGGCCTTGCCGACGAGATCACCTCGGCGCTGGCGCGCTTCCGCTGGATGTTCCTCGTCTCGTCCAGTTCGCTCGCCCGCTACGCCACCCAGACGCGCGACGAGATGCAGATCCGCCGCGCCTTCGACATCCATTTCCTGCTCGACGGCACCATCCAACGCGTCGGCGAGCGCCTGCGCATCGCGTTGCGCCTGCTCGACCTGCGCGCCGGCAACCAGGTGGTGTGGTCGCACCGCTTCGACCGCGCCACCGACGACCTGCTCACCCTGCAGGACGACGTCGCCGCCGAGGTGGTGGCGCAGATCGACCCCGAGATCCTGCTCATCGAGTCCCAGCGCGTCGCTGCCCGGCCGTCGCACGATTCCAACGCCTACGATCTCGTGCTGCGCGCCATGCCGCTGATCAGCCGGCTGGACAAGCCCCTGTTCATGGAGGCCGGCGACCTGCTGCGCCGCGCCACCGAACTTGAGTCGGACTACGCCGCCGGCCATGCCTGGTTCGCCTATTGGCACATGTTCCTGGTTGGCCAGGGGTGGAGCGACGCCCCCGCCGAGGCCATGGCCGAGGCCGGGCGCCTGGCCGAGCGTGCCATTACGCTCGACCCGCAGGACGCCAAGGCACTGACCATCGCCGGCCACGTGCGCGCCTTCCTGCATCACCGCTTGCGCGAGGCCATCGCCCTGCACGAGCGGGCGCTGATGCTGAACCCGAACCTTGCAATGGCCTGGAATCTCTCGGGCGTCGCCTACGCCTATCTCGGCGACCTCGCCGAAGCCGAACGCCGGATCGCGCGCTACAAGCAGTTGTCGCCCTTCGACCCCCAGGCCTATTTCTACGACACCGCGCGCATCATCATCGCCCTGCTCAAGCGTGCGCACGAGCAGGCCGTCGAGATTGGCCGCGAGGTGAGCCAGATGAACCCGGCCTTCTCGGCCGCCTGCAAACCCTATCTCGCCGCGCTCGGCCATCTCGGGCAGAAGTCGGAGGCGGATTCGGTGCGCACGCGCCTGCTGGACATCGAGCCCGAGTTCAGCATTTCGCAGTTCATCCAGGCCAGCCCCTTCGAGCGCGCCGAAGACCGCGAACATTTCGTCCGCGGCCTTCGACTCGCCGGCATCCGCGAATAGGCGGCGTCTCGGGCGGGGCGTTTCGCGTCAGGCCAGCACGTCCACCAGCACCACCTCGGCGCCCTCGTCGCCTGCCTCCACTGTCACGGCGTCCTCCTCGCGCACTGTCACGCCGTCTCGCGTGCCCACGGCCACGCCATTGACCCGAACCGTGCCGGCGGCGGGCACCAGGTAGGCGAGCCGCCCGGGCGCCAGCGCGTGGGTCACGCTCTGGCCCGGCGCCAGTGTCGCCGCCAGCACTGCCGCGTCGGCATGCAGCGGCAGCGCCCCGCCGTCGGCATCTGCCCGCCCGTCCGCCAGCGCGACCAGCCCGTCGGCCTTCTTCGGGAAGCTGCGCGTGCCCCAACCCGGCGCCACGTCGCGCTTGCCGGGGATGATCCAGATCTGGAACAGTCGCGTAGGCGTGCTCTCCTGGTTGAACTCACCATGCACGATGCCGCTGCCGGCATGCATCACCTGCACGTCGCCCGCCTCGGTGCGGCCCTCGTTGCCCAACGAGTCGCGGTGGGTGATCGCGCCCTCGCGCACATAGGTAACGATCTCCATGTCGCGGTGCGGGTGCGGGTCGAATCCCTGGCCCGGCGCGATCTCGTCGTCGTTCCATACCCGCAGCGCCCCCACGCCCATGCGCGCGGGGTCGTGGTAGTGTCCGAAGCTGAAGTGGTGGCGGGCATTCAGCCACTCGTTGCGAAAGCCGCCCAGGCTGGCAAAGGGTTGGACATCGATCACGGTCGCTCTCCCGGTTGATCATTCGATATCGAACGATTGACCCCTGAGTTGGGCACGCCGCTACCGCTTCGCAAGCCCCCCTTTTCCGCGCAGCCCTGCCGCCGGCCGGTCAGCCGTGCCCAGCTTGCGCAGCAGCGCGCCGAGCGCCGCAATTTCGTCCGTGTCCAGCCCGGACATGGCGCGGGCGATGTCGTGCGCATGGCGGGGGAACACATCCTCAATCAACGCGTGCCCGGCCGCGGTCAGCGCCACCCGCACCTGGCGCCGGTCGGCGGCGTCGCGCTGCCGGACCACCAGCCCCCGCTTCTCCAGCTTGTCCACCACGTCCGACAGGTTGGCGGGGCTGGTCAGCAACTTGCGGCCCAGTTCGCGCTGGGCGAGCGGGCCCAGATGCAGCACCGCTTCGAGCACCCCCAGTTGAGTCAGCGTCAGCTGACAGGCGGCCAGCGCAGGCTCCAGCCGGGCCGATACGCTGCGTGTGGCGCGCATCAGCTTCACATAGGCACGCACCGCGGCTACCACCGCGGGATCGTCCACGCCGTACATGCGGCGGGAAAGCTCGCGTCAGCGCGTCATCATCACCGGCAGGTCGGCGTATTCCAGCACGTGCCGGGTCACGCCGCCCAGGATCAACTGGCGCAGCCGCGAATGGGAATAGGCGCCCATCGACAGCAGGTCGCAGTTGAACTCCTTGGCCGCGCGCAACAGCCCAGCCCCCACTTCACGGTCGATCGGGCGGAACACCGCGGTATCCGCGGTCACCCCGTGCAGGGCGAGGTACAACAGCAGGTCCGCAGCCCCAGGGCCACGCCGCTGGTATTCGTCGGCGGTCAGCACCCGCACCGCCTCGGCCTGCTGCATCCAGGGCATTGCCGACAACACCGATGCCGCCGACTCGGCGGTGCCATTCCAGGCGATGCACACCCGCGTGCCAATCCGCGCCGGCGCCACCAGCGGCGCGACCAGCACCGGCCGGGCCGAATCGAACAGCACCGCATGCAGTGCGTCCGACGAGGAAACGTCCTCGCCCGCCTCGGGGTGCGGAACCACCGTCAGGTCGGCAAGCCGGGCCTGCTGCGCCACCAGATCCTCCTCGCGTCCCACGACGGTTGCGAAGCTGGCGCTGATCTCGCCCGGCCGCGCCTCTCCCACCGGCACCTGGTTGGCGGTCACGTAGCGGTCGAACATGGCGCGCACTGCATGGGCGCGGTCGCTGCTCTCCTTCTCGGTGGCCGACATCATCTCCTCGATCATCGCCCCCGACAGGCCCTCGCCGGCCAGCGGCGCCACGTCGCGGCTGTCCACGCGCACATGCAGCGCGGTGACATGCGCCTTCCAGATGCGCGCAATGCGTACGGCTGTGTCCAGTGCCGCCTCGCCCGCGGCGGTTCCGGTCAGCGGCAGCAGCAGCTTGCGGATAGCCATGACCCAGTCTCCCCAACAAAGCCCATGAACGATTTTAGCACGTTTGTGCCGGAAGCGTAGCGCGCACCACCGCCAGCGCCTGCCCGGCATCGCGCGCATCTACCGCCAACCACATTCCGGCGCCACGATCGGCGGCGGCCACGCGCCGCAGCACCGCGAGATCGGCATCCGAAGCATCGCCGGTGCGCGCCGCCACCCTGCGCTCCAGTTCCGCCAGCGGAGCCTGCAGCCACACGCCCAGGAACGGGGCAGGGCGGGCGGCCAACGCCACCGCGGCGCGGTGACCCAGGTCGAGGAAGGTGGCATCGGCGATGACGGCATGGCCGCCGGCGGCGACAGCGCGCACGGCGGCGAACAACTCCGCGAACACCGCGCGGCTGACCGCGCTGCCGTAGGCGGACTGCGGCAGTTTCTGCTCCGGTGCCACGCCGCGCCGACGCTTGCGGATCTCGTCGCTGCGCAGAATCACCGCGCCCGGCGCCGCGCCCATCGCCGGCGCCAGCGCACGCGCCAGGGTGGACTTGCCCGTGCCCGGGAGCCCGCCCACCGCCACCACGCAGGCCGGGGCAGGGGTCAGATACGCAAGCGCCCGGTCCAGGTATTGCCGCGACTCGACCGTCCGCCGCTTCGCCGCCTCCACATGCGCCCGCACCATCGCGCGCATCGACAGGAACAGCGGTAGCCCCGCCACCAGCGCCCAGTCGCCGGTGCGTGCCAGATAGCGGTTCATCACCCGGTTCGCCGTCGCCCGCCCCGCCCGCACATCCAGGTCCATCAGCAGGAAGGCGAGGTCGTAGCCGACATCGATGGTGGCGAGGTCCTCGTCGAACTCCAGCGCGTCGAAAGCTACCGGGCGCCCCTGCCACAGGCACATGTTGCCCAGATGCAGGTCGCCATGCGCCCGGCGCACGAAGCCGCCCCCCGCCTCCGGCGCCGCTCCCCGTCCCCGCAGCCAGTCGCGGTGACGCGCCAGCAGGGCCAGCATGCCCTCCTGCCAGCGCCGCACCTCCCCCGGCTCCAGCTCGGCGTCCAGCGCCGACTGGACATTGCCCAGTGCCACCATCCGCAACGCCTCGGCCTGGTCGCGCTCCACCACCGGGTTGGCCGCATGCAGCGCAGCCACCGCGTCGCCAAGTTGGTCGAGCAGCCCATCCGACAAACCCGCGTGCGCTGCCACCGCGTCCAGGAAGTCGCCTTCCGGCACGTGCGCCATCCGTACCACCCAGTCCACGACCTCACCAGGGTCCACCACCTCGCCCGGTCCAGCCAGGGCGACAGCGCCACCCGGCCCGCGCGTCACCGCTGCCACGTCCAGGTACAGCCCCGGTGCCGCTGGCGCGTTCAACTCGAACTCGCGCCGCGCCGTCCGCTCGCGCTCGGCCAGCGACGTGAAGTCGACGAAGGCCAGCCGCACCGCTTTCCGCAGTTTCCACACCGTGTCGCGGCCGACGAACACTGCCGAGATATGGGTCTCGATCGGCGGCCGCCCGGCCAGGCCCTCCAGCAGTGCGGCAGTGTCGCGCTGCTCCGCGGGAATGCTCATGGCCGCCCCGCGCCCGCCGCGCCTACGGATACAGCTTCTGCACCGACCATGCCGCCCCATCCCTCGCATCCGCCACGCGCGTGTAGACGGTGCGGTCGTGCAGGCGGAACGGCATGTCCTGCCAGAACTCGATCACCTGGGGGATGACGCGGAAGCCGGACCAGTAGGCCGGGCGGGGTATCTCGTCGCCGGGAAACCGCGCTTCGGCCTCTGCCAGCCGTGCCTCCAGCACCGCGCGGCCGGCCAGCGGCCGCGACTGGTCCGAGGCATGGGCGCCGAGCCGCGAGACACGCGGGCGCGAGGCGAAATAGGCGTCGGCCTCGGCGGCCGTCGCGTCCATCACCGGCCCCTCGATGCGCACCTGCCGGCGCCGGCTTTTCCAGTGGAACAGCAGGCATGCATGGCGGTTGGCCGCCAGTTCCGCCCCCTTGCGGCTTTGCGTGTTGGTGTAGAAGACGAAGCCAGCGGCATCCCAGCCCTTCAGCAGCACGGTGCGCGCCGACGGCCGCCCGTCCGGCGTGGCCGTGGCCAGGGTCATGGCATTGGGGTCGTTCGGCTCGCTGTCCGTCGCGTCCTGCAGCCAGGTGGCGAACTGTGCGAAGGGCACGTCGAGAGAAACCAGGGGGGCGGCGGCATCGGGCATCGCGCGGACTCCGTTTGGATACGAACCTTGTGACTCCGCTGGGTGATTTCGCCAAGACCACGGCCTTAGCCGGGGTGCCTTGGCATCCCGCCCCTTGCCGTGCGGCCCGCCCCTATGCCACCACACACGGTGATACGACGGCAGACAAGCAGGATCCCCCACCATGCCAGACAGCCAAGCATCCCCGAGCCCGGTCAAGGGCACCCTGCTGGCGGGCAAGCGGGGGCTGGTCATGGGCGTGGCCAACAACCTCTCGCTGGCCTGGGGCATCTCGGCCGCCTGTGCCGCCCAGGGCGCGCAGCTTGCTTTCACCTACCAGGGCGAGGCGCTGGGCAAGCGCGTGAAGCCGTTGGCCGAAAGCGTCGGCTCCAGCATCGTCCTACCCTGCGACGTGGCCGACGACGCCAGCATCGACTCCGCATTTGCCGCCGTGGCGGAGCAGTGGGACGGGCTGGACTTCCTGGTCCACGCCATCGGCTTCGCCGACAAGCAGTTCCTGCGCGGTCGTTATGTCGACACGCCGCGCGCGGTGTTCCAGCAGGCGCTCGATATCTCCTGCTTCAGCTTCACCGCGGTGGCCCAGCGCGCGGCGGCGATGATGAAGCCGGGCGGCACCATGCTCACCCTCACCTATCTCGGCGCCGAGCGCGTCACCCCGCACTACAACGTGATGGGCGTGGCCAAGGCGGCGCTGGAGGCCTCGGTGCGCTACCTCGCCACCGACCTCGGCGCCGACGGTATCCGGGTGAATGCCATCTCCGCCGGCCCCATTCGTACCCTGGCGGCCAGCGGCATCGGCGATTTCCGCTATATCCTGAAATGGAACCAGTACAACGCGCCACTGCGCCGCAACACCACCATCGAGGATGTCGGCGGCGCCGGGGTCTACCTGCTGAGCGAACTTTCCGCCGGCGTCACCGGCGAGGTCCACCACGTGGACAGCGGCTACCACGTGGTCGGCATGAAGAACCCCGACGCGCCCGACATCTCGGTTGTGAACGAGTAGCCCGGCGCCACCCGAACATGTCGCACAACAGCTTCGGCCACCTGTTCCGCGTCACCACCTGGGGCGAGAGCCACGGACCCGCCATCGGTGGCGTGGTCGATGGCTGCCCGCCGGGCATCGCGCTTTCGGAGTCCGACATCCAGCCCTGGCTCGACCGCCGCCGCCCCGGCCAGTCGAAGTTCACCACCCAGCGCCAGGAGCCGGACACCATCCGCCTGCTGTCCGGCACCTTCGAGGGCCAGACCACGGGCACCCCCATCGCCTTCGTCATCGACAACGTCGACCAGCGCTCGCGCGACTATGGCGAGATCGCCCGGCGCTTCCGCCCGGGCCACGCCGACCTCACCTACGCGCTCAAATACGGCATCCGCGACTATCGCGGCGGTGGCCGTTCCTCGGCGCGGGAAACCGCCATGCGGGTCGCCGCCGGCGCCATCGCGCGCCGCGTGCTGGCGGGCGTGACCATTCGCGGCGCCCTGGTGCAGATGGGTCCGCACCGCATCGACCGCGCCCGCTGGGACTGGGCCGAAGTGGAACGCAACCCGTTCTTCTGCCCCGATCCCGAGGCCGCCACCGCCTGGGAGGGATACCTGGCCGGCATCCGCAAGGCCGGTTCCTCCTGCGGCGCGGTCATCGAACTGGTGGCCGACGGCGTGCCGCCCGGCCTTGGCGCGCCAATATATGCCAAGCTCGATGCCGACATCGCCGGCGCGCTGATGAGCATCAACGCCGTCAAGGGCGTGGAGATCGGCGACGGCTTCGCATCCGCCGCCCTCACCGGCGAGGACAACGCCGACGAGATGACCATGCGCGAGGGCCGCGTCGCCTTCGCCTCCAACCACGCCGGCGGCGTCCTCGGCGGCATCTCCACCAGCCAGCCGATCGTGGCGCGATTCGCGGTCAAGCCCACCAGCTCCATCCTCGCCCCCCGACGCACCGTGGACGACCAGGGCCAGGAGGTGGAAATCGTCACGAAGGGCCGCCACGACCCCTGTGTGGGGATCCGCGCCGTGCCGGTGGGCGAAGCCATGCTGGCATGCGTGCTGGCCGACCATCTGTTGCGCAACCGGGCGCAGAACCCATATTCCCCCCATGAGGCGCGGCTTCCGCGGAACTAAGGGAGAATGGTGAACGGTGGGTTGAAGGAAGTAGAAAGAATCTTCTTTTTCTGAAGAAAAAGAAGCAAAAAGATTTTTATGAATTTTGCAATATGCTCAATCTCGTCCCTAAGTTGGCTTAAGGGATAGAAGTTTTTTGGTTCTTTCTTTCAAAAAAGAACATTCTTCCTTCGTCCTTTCGTCCCGATACCTCACCCGCTGCCTTCCTGGCGTTTCCCTTTGTCGAGCACCCATAAGCTGTGCCATCTATGGCGATCCTGCCGTTCCGGCGCCTGACTGACTGATCGAGGTTGGCATGTCCATCGTGTCCGGTTCCTTCTTGCCTGCGTCGCGCCCTGGGACCTGCGCGGCCTTCATCCAGATTTGCGGGACCAGGATCTGGCAGCGCCGCCTTGCCGCGATCGCCGCCCGCGCCAAGGTTGGGCAGCGCGGTGCCAAGGCGTTGGCGCAGCGCCACGCCATTGAACTCGCCATCGATCGACAGGCACGCGGCGCCGCGCCGCTGGTCCGCGCCGAGCATTGCGTCGCCGGCCTTGCGGCCGAGGCGGTCGCCACCCATGCCGCGCTTTCCGCCAGCGGCCGTGCACGGCTGTGCGCCCGCCTGCACGCGGCCCTGGAGGCGGAGGGCACGCTGGCGCCGATCATGCACCTGTTCCACATCGCCGCCCTGCAGCGCTCGCGCGGGTTCGAGGTGCGGCAGTCCGGGCTTGAGGACGAGGCGCCGTTCGACCTGCTGATCCGCCGCGACGGCACCGAGGCCGAGATCGCCTGCGACGTCATCTCGGCCGAGGAGGGGCGGGACGTTCACCGCGGCGCCTGGGTGAACCTGATGGACCGCGTGGATCCCGACCTGCAGACCTGGCTGGCCGCACATCCCGGCCGCTATCTGCTGAAGCTGACCCTGCCGCAGGGCCTGCGCGACGACCAGCAGGGCTTGGCCGTGCTGCACCAGCGCATCCGCACCATGCTGGAGGGCAGCCGCCGCGCCGACCACGACGAGGCGGCCGTTCTGCGGCTCGATCCGCTGATGCTCGCCGGCGCCCAGGCGGCCGAATCCGGGCTGGCCGAGCGCGGGCTGATGGGCTCGCTGCGCCGGGAATTCGGCACCGAGGCGAATTTGGCCGTCACCGCGGCCGGCGGCGGCGTCTTCGTGCTTGCGGCGCGCGCCGGGCGGGCCAACGAGGTGGCGGCGGCAATTCGCCGGCGTCTGGCGGCGATCGCGCCGATGCGCCTCACCGGCACCCGGCCGGGCATCCTGGCCATGCTGGTCGAGGACACCGACCGTACCGAATGGCGCGAACTGCGCGAGCGGCTGGAACTGGAGGGCGAAACGCGGCAGTTCCTCGCCCATCCGTCCTCGCGCGGCGTGGTGGCGGTGACCTGCGCCTCGCGGTTGGAATTGCTGGGCGCGGAGGCACCGGATGCGGCGCCGGACGGCGAGATGCGCTTCCGCAACCCCGCCCACCCGGCAGCGAAGGCGCCTGGCCTCGCGCCCGCGGTGCTGTCGTCGATCTGACCGCCGTTCCATGAGGGGCTGGCGATGAGCGGCCGCATCCAGGCGGTCTACCGCATACATGGCGAGGCCGCATCCATCGCCGCGCGCGCCCAGGCGATCGCCGTCGAACAGAGCGTCGAGATGCCGCTCGCCGCCATCACCGACGCTGCGGTGCTGCGCGAGGTGGTGGGCGAGGTGCAGGACATCGCCGACCGCGGCGGCGGCGTCTTCGAAGTGCGCGTGGGCCTGGCGGTCGACACCGTGGGGCTGGATGGTGGCCAACTGCTCAACATGCTGTTCGGCAACACCTCCCTGCACGAGGACGTGGTGCTGCACGACATGGAACTGCCCCCCGCCGTGGCCGCCGCCTTCGGTGGCCCGAACCATGGTGCCACCGGCATGCGCGCGCGCGTCGGCGCGACCGGGCGGGCGCTGACCTGCTCGGCGCTCAAGCCGCAGGGCCTGCCGGTGCCGCTGCTGGCGCGCCTGGCGGGGCGCTTCGCGCTGGGCGGCATCGACTGGATCAAGGACGACCATGGCATGGCCGACCAGGGCTATGGCCGCTTCGCCCACCGCATGGCCGCCTGCGCCGCAGCGGTGCGGGTTGCCGCGCGCCAGACCGGCCACCCCACCCGCTACGCCCCCAGCCTGTCCGGCAACCTCGACACCATGCGCCGGCAGATCGCCCAGGCGCGCGACGCCGGCCTGGATTCCGTGGTGATCGCGCCGATGGTGGCCGGCTTCTCCACCGTCCAGACCCTGGTGCGGGAGAACCCGGACATGACGTTCCTGGCGCATCCCAGCATGGGCGGGGCCGCGCGCATCGCGCCTGCGCTGCTCATCGGCCGGCTGTTCCGCCTGATCGGCGCTGATGCGGTGGTGTTCCCCAACCATGGCGGCCGTTTCGGCTACACCGCCGAGGACTGCGCCAACCTCGCCGCCCGTGCCCGCCAGGATTGGCACGGGCTGCGTGGCTCCATGCCGGTGCCGGCCGGCGGCATGACCCTGGCCCGCACCCCGGGCATTCTTGACTTCTACGGCACCGAAGCAATGTTGCTGATCGGCGGCAGCCTGCTCGAGGCCGGCGAGCGCCTGGCCGAGGAGACCGCCGCCTTCGTGGCCACCGTCGCCGGCCATGCCTATCCGGAGGCTGCTCATGGAAAATGATTCCCAAGTGGACAATGGCCATCTGGCGCAGGTTCGCGCCTTTCGCGACCATCGCTGGGAGGGCGTGCCCCTGCACCCCTACAAGGAGGAGGGCGACGCTCCCTTCCACGCCATCACCCGGCAAACCCTGTTCAACGACCCTGGCTTCGGCTGCGAACTGCGCTATTTTGAAATGGCGGCCGGCGGCCATTCCAGCCTGGAGCGGCACGAGCACATGCACGCCGTGCTGATCCTGCGCGGTGAGGGCCATTGCCTGCTTGGCGGCGAGGTGCGCGTGGTGCGGCAGAACGATCTGGTCACCATCCCGCCCCTGGTCTGGCATCAGTTCCGCGCCACGGCCGGTGCGCCGATGGGTTTCCTGTGCATGGTCAACCAGATCCGCGACCGCCCGGTGCTGCCCAGCGAGGCGGAGCTGGCGGAAATGGCACCGAGACTCCGCAGTGGCTGCCTTCCTGGCCGGCACGCCACTCTGACACAGCTCACATCCTATTGATTTTACTCACGTGTCATTGACTGCGTTCACGTGAAGGTCATTGTGTTCGTCACAATCTGCCATCGACGTGCCATGGTAGCGGCATTAATTGATGGTCATGGAAGCTGCGTTCGCACCAGGAGCCGCCCCCATGACCGAGGCCGATTACAGCCGCAAGCTCGCCGAGATCGACCGCCTGCTGAACGACCCCGATGTGCGGCTGGAGGCAGGGCGGGTCTGGACCTTGCTGGCCGAGATGCGCCAGCTTCCCCTTGCCCCGCCCGGCGCCGCCCCCTCCGGCGCGCCTAATTCCTGAAGCGGCAGGCAATAAGGAACTCGCGGTTTCCCTCCGGCCCGGTGATCGGGCTTTCGGCAATGCCCAGCACCGTCCAGCCGGGCAGGGCGCTCCACCAGTCGCGGATCGTGGCGCAGACGGCGGCGTGAACCGCGGGGTCGCGCACCACGCCCTTGCTGCCCACCTCGCCCGGTCCGGCCTCGAATTGCGGCTTGATCAGCGCCACCGCCCACGCCCCGGGCCGGCATAGCGCGAGTGCCGCCGGCAACACCGTGCGCAGGCCGATGAAGCTGGCGTCGCACACCACCGCGTCCACCTCTTCGCCGATCACCTCCGCGGCCAAGTGGCGTGCATTGGTGCGCTCGTGCACCACCACCCGCGGATCGCTGCGCAGCTTCCAGGCAAGCTGCCCGTGCCCCACATCCACCGCGTGCACCCGCGCCGCCCCGTGCGCCAGCAGCACGTCGGTGAACCCCCCGGTCGAGGCGCCGACATCCAGGCACACCCGCATTTCCGGCGTCAGCCCGAAATGCGCCAGCCCATGCGCCAGCTTCAGTCCTCCGCGCGACACCCACGGATGGTCCTGCCCGCGCACCTCCAGCGGCGTGTCGGGCCCCACCGCCTGTCCGGCCTTGGCGATGCGCAACGTGCCCGAAAATACCTTGCCCGCCAGGATCAGCGCCTGCGCCCGCGCCCGGCTCTCCACCAGGCCACGCTCCACCAGGGCGACATCGGCGCGCTGCTTCATGACATTAAAGCGGGAACGGGTTCAGCCGCCGCCGAGTGCCCCGCGCACCGTCGCCACGATGTCGTGTGCGGTCAGCCGTGCCGCCGCCAACTGCTTGGCCGGCGAATCGTGGTCGATGAACACATCCGGCAGCGTCATCGGCCGAAATTTCAGCCCGCCATCCAGCAGGCCGCGCAGGGCCAGGTGCTGCATCACCTGCGCCGCGAAACCGCCTACGCCGCCCTCCTCGATCGTGACCAGCATTTCGTGGTGCCGCGCCAACCGCTCGACCAGCGCGGTGTCCAGCGGCTTTGCATAGCGCGCGTCGGCCACGGTGGTGGACAGGCCAAGCGCGTCCAACTCATCCGCCGCCTTCAGCGCATCTCCCAGCCGCGGCCCGAGCGAAAGCAGCGCCACCCGGCTGCCCTCGCGCAGCACCCGCCCGCGCCCAAGCGGCAGCGCACTGCCACGCGCCGGCACCTCCACCAGCCCCGTGGCCTCGCCGCGCGGGAACCGCACCGCGCTCGGCCGGTCGCCGATGCCCGCCAGGGTGGCCACCGCATGCGCCAGCTCCGCCTCGTCGGCGGGCGCCATCAGCACCATGCCCGGCAGACAGCCGAGATAGGCCAGGTCGAAGCTGCCGGCATGGGTCGCGCCGTCCGCCCCCACCAGCCCGGCCCGGTCGATGGCGAAGCGCACCGGCAGCGACTGAATCGCCACGTCGTGCACCACCTGGTCGTAGGCGCGCTGAAGGAAGGTGGAATAGATCGCCACGAACGGCTTCAGCCCCTCGGTCGCCATTCCGGCGGCGAAGGTCACCGCGTGCTGCTCGGCGATGCCCACGTCGAAGCACCGGGTCGGAAACGCCTTGGCGAAGCGGTCCAGCCCGGTGCCCGAGGGCATGGCGGCGGTGATCGCCACCACCGTGGGGTCGGCGTCCGCCTCGGCCACCAGCGCATCGGCGAAGACGCGGGTGTAGGTCGGCGGCCCGGGCGGTGCCTTGGCCTGCTCGCCGGTCAGAACGTTGAACTTGCTCACCGCGTGCAGCTTGTCGGCACTTGCTTCGGCCGGAGCGTATCCGCGGCCCTTCTGCGTGATCACATGCAGCAGGATCGGCCCGTACTCCTCCGCGTCGCGCACGTTGCGCAGCACAGGCAGCAGGTGGTCGAGGTTGTGCCCGTCGATCGGGCCGACATAGTAGAACCCCAGTTCCTCGAACAGCGTGCCGCCGGTCAGCATGCCGCGGGCATATTCCTCGGCCCGCCGGGCCGTGCGCTCGATACCCCGCGGGAACCGCTTTGCCATGCGCGCGGCAAGGTCGCGCAGCGACAGGAAGCTCTGCGACGACAACAGCCGCGACAGGTAGGCGCTCATCGCACCCACCGGCGGCGCGATCGACATGTCGTTGTCGTTCAGCACCACCACCAGGCGCGAGCGCAGGTGCCCGGCATTGTTCATCGCCTCATAGGCCATGCCGGCGCTCATCGCTCCATCGCCGATCACCGCCACCACGTGCCGGTCGTCGCGCGGGGCGTCCGGTATCGCGCCCTTCAGGTCGCGTGCCACCGCCATGCCCAGCCCCGCCGAGATCGACGTCGATGAGTGTGCCGCCCCGAAAGGATCGTATTCGCTCTCGGCGCGGCGGGTGAAACCCGATAGCCCGCCGCCCTGGCGCAGCGTGCGGATGCGCTCCCGCCGGCCGGTCAGGATCTTGTGCGGGTAGCACTGGTGGCCAACGTCCCAGATCAGCCGGTCGGCCGGCGTGTCGAACACGGCATGGATCGCCACCGTCAGTTCCACCACCCCCAAAGACGCACCGAGATGGCCGCCTGTCGTGGAAACCGCGTCGATCGTCTCGGCCCGCAACTCATCGGCCAGTTGGCGCAACTGCTCGGGCGCGAAGTTGCGCAAGTCGGACGGCACCGTCACGCGGTCCAGCAACGGCGTCGCGGGGCGTGTGGACTGGCTGGAAGGAACGACAGGTGCGTTCATGGCTGGACCCTGCTTCTGCTGTGACCGATCTTGCCCTGTCCGCGGCGCCGCGACCAGGGGCGGGGGCCGAGGCGCCACGGCCGCATGTCATCCCAGGCGCGACGCGCGCTGGCGGAATGGGGCAGCATGGGCTCGGCCCGCCTCGACCGAACGCTACGTCACGGGGGGCGGCTGGGCCAGGGTACCCGGGCAGTCACGGATATTTGTTCCTGCACACGAAACGATGTGCCTCCAACAGTCGGCCGGAACCATTGCCGCGCAACGGTGGCGGCTGTACACGTTGATTTCGCTGTTGACCGGCGGGCGTTGACCGGTTCGCGCGCGCGTCCTGCCCCTGAGGGTACCGTCTATGGCATGCTCCTTCGAGACACTAGGCAATGCGTCGATCCAAGTGTTCGAGGACGGAAGGCCCGTCCTGATCACCGATCCATGGCTGGTGGGCACCTGCTATTTCGGCAGTTGGGCGCTCGACCACCCGATGGACCAGCAACAGGTCGCCAACGCGACCAGCTCCGAATACCTGTGGATCTCGCACGGCCATCCCGACCATCTGCACCACGAATCGCTCGATCTGATGAAGCCCGGCCAGAAGGTTCTGGTTCCCGACCACTATTGCGACGAAATCGCAGTGTCGCTGCGCGAGCGTGGCTTCGAAGTCACGGTGATGCCCTACCGCAAGTGGATACGCCTCTCACCACAGGTCGAAGTTTTGTGCATCGACAACATCAACCAGGACGGCGTGCTGGTCGTCCGCGCCGGCGACGCGCTGCTGGTCAACATCAACAACTCGCCGATCGATGGCGAGGTCGGCTTCCTCAAGGGCTTGGTGCGCAGCCACCCGAACGATAAGACCTACCTGTTCGCGCTCTGCGCCTTCGACGCCGACATGTTCAACTTCGTTGACCCCGGGGGCCGCTCCATCGTCGGCCCGCCGGAGGAGCGCAAGCCCGGGGTGGTGGCGTCGGTGGCGCGCAAGGCCGCGATGCTCGGCGTCAGGAATTTCTGCTGCTCGTCCTCCCAGCACATCTATGTGCGCGCCGACACGGTCTGGGCCAACCCCTATCGCGTCACCTGGCCCGACATCCAGCGCTACTGGACCCGGCCGGAAATCCGCCTGATCGAGGCTTTCGTCACCACCGACCTCGCCACCGGCGCGATCACCCGCAACCACCCCAGCCAGACCTCCGACGCGTCGCAGATCACCGACCGCTGTGGCGACGACAGTTGGGACGAACGCCTGTCCGAGGAGGAATGGGGCCGGGTGGAGGTCTTCTTCCGCCGCTTCGAGATGATGTGGGACTACATGGATTTCGTCGCGGTCACCGTCGGCGGCGAGACGCGGCGGGTCGAAAAGCCCGGCGGCGCGGGGGCCGACCCGGCAGGGCTGAACCTGTTCGTGCCCCGCCACTCGCTGCTGGAAACGCTGCAGTGGGGCTATATCGACGATCTGCTGATCGGCAACTTCATGAAGGTCAACCTCACCAACGCCACGCTGTATCCGCGCTTCACCCCCATCGTCGCCAAGTTCGGCGGCAATGCGAAGGTTTTCACCCGCGCCCAATACCGCCGCTTCATCTGGCGCTATTTCACCCGCAACCCGGCCGGCACCTTCGCCTATCTGTGGGCGGTGGAATGGAACCACGTGGTAATGCCCTGGCTCCGCTCGACCGCCGAGACGGTGGGTTTGAAGCCCGTGTTGAAGCGCCTTTACCGCAGCTTCCTCGGCGACCCCGTTCGCCCCTGACCGCGGGCGCAGTGCCGCCAAGCCCGCTTGAGGCGACACGCGGGTCGGCCCACACTCGCCTGGTTCAGCCGCGGTGATGGAGTTCGGGCAATGCGGATCGCGCGGGTCGAGACCTTCCAGGTGCAATGGCAGCCGGCCGACACGCCGGCTCAGCGCAGCGCCTTCGTGCGCGTCTGGACCGATGACGGCCGCGTCGGCCTCGGCGAGGCCTCGCCCATGCAGGGCGGCCGCGCCTCGCTCGACATGATCGCCCACAACATCGCCCCGTCGCTCATCGGCACCGACCCGCTCGACCACGCCGTGCTGCAGGACCGACTGATGCACCGCCTGGTCAAGCTCGGCCCCGAGGGCGCCCTCAGCGGCGCGCTGGCGGCCATCGACATCGCACTGTGGGACCTCAAGGGCCAGCTTCTCGGACAGCCCATCCACAAGCTGCTCGGCGGCGCCTGGCGCACCACGCTGCCGTTCTATGCCTCGATCGGCGGCAACGGCGCCGCGCGCCCGCTTGCCGAGGTGCTGCGCGTCGTCGAGCCCGGCTGGCCGACAAGCCGGCCGCGATCAAGATCCGCTTCGACAACGACCGCGTCGATCTGGACACCGAGATCCCCGACCACATCGCCAAGGCCCGCGCCGTCCGCCGCCTCGTCGGCGCCGACTTCCCCTTGGCCTTCGACGCCAACAACGGCTACTCGGTCCTCGGGCGCCCTGCGGGTCGGCCGCGTGCTGGAGGAACTCGGACTACTGCGTGGTTCGAGGAGCCGGTCCAGCACTACCACACCCGCGCCCTGGGCGAACTCGCCGCCAAGCTCGCCATAACCGTCTCCGCCGGCGAGCAGGACTATACCCTCGCCTCGGTCGCCGACCTGATCGCCGCGGGCGTGCGCATGGTCCAGCCGGACATCGTCAAGATGGGCGGAATCACCGGCCTGATGCGCTGTGCCGCGCTGTGCCAGGCCCATGGCGTGGAACTGGTGCCGCACCAGACCCAGCCCACCGTCGGCCACCTCGCCAACCTGCATCTCGCCGCGACCCTGCTGCATGCCACCAAGCCGGTCGAACTGAACGATCCATCGCCGCGCATGCACGCCATCTTCCGCAACCCGCCGAAACCGGATTCCGCCGGCCTGTTCCACCTGCCAACGGCCCCCGGCCTGGGGCTGGAGATCGACGAGGCGGCACTCGCCCGCCACCGGGTCGACAACGCCGGCTGATGCTGCACCTGACCAAGCTCTGCGTCGGCATCTCCGATGTCGGCCAACTTCGCGGCCTGCAACAGGCCCGGCTGGCCGAGGGCGGTGAACTGCGCCACCGTACCCGCAGCTTTCCGCGCCGGGCTGCCGAAATCATCGACGGTGGTTCGCTCTATTGGGTGATCGCCGGCGCGACCGTAGTGCGCCAGCGCGTGGTTGATGTCGTCGAGGATCGTTGGGAGGATGGCTCGCGCTGTGCCGGCCTGATCTTCGATGCCGAGCTCGTGGCGGTCGCCGCACGGCCCACCCGGCCCTTCCAGGGCTGGCGCTATCTCGACCCCGCCGCCGCCCCCCCGGACCTCGCCGCCAACCTCGCCGCCCAGGGCAGCGATGCGCTGCCTGCAGCCCTGCGGCGCGAGCTTGAGGGGCTCGGATTGCTGTAGCCGCCAAAGCATTTGCTTGCGCACCGACGGCTCTTTGTTTACAAGTGTTTCTAGTAACATACGGCCCAAAGTTCGTGCACTATCTGATCACAGGATCAGGTGCGGCGCGGTATGGCACGGAGCCTGACCACCATGTTCTCCCGTCGCAGCCTTTTCGCCGCCCTCGGCCTCGCCCTGCCGCTCGCGGCAGTGACGGCCGCCGAGGCCGCCACCTCGCGCCACGCCCGCCGTCCCAAGAAGGCGGCCAAGAAGGCCGCAGTCCACAAGCCGCGCCGCCGCCGCCACGCCGATATCGCCACGCCGACCGATACCCTGGGCTGACTTCCGCCCGCTCCGGCAGGGCCGCGCGGCGCCAATCGTTGGCGTCGCGTCGCGGCGGCTTGCCGGGGCGTGGCCCTGCCCATAGCTTCACCCCGGCAGGGAGGAGGCGTGGATGCGCGGCAGGATCGTAGTGCCCCCGATGGCCCGGCGGTCGTTCATCGCGGCCGCCATCGCCATGCCGTGCGTTGCCGCAGCACCGCCCGCCCGCGCGCAAAAATCCGCCGACACCCTGCGCATCGCCTGGCGCGACGCCGTCATCAACCTTGATCCCTACTACAACCAGCAGCGAACCGGGCTCATCCTGGCGCATCACGGCTGGGACGGGCTGGTCCACCGCGACCCCGAGAGCTTCACCATCAAGCCGCTGCTGGCCACGTCCTGGCGCTACATCGACGATACGACACTAGAATTCGAACTTCGCCGCGGCGTCACCTTCCACGACGGCAGCCCGTTCACCGCCGACGACGTGGTCTATACCGTCGAGACCGTGCTCGGCGACCCGCACGTGTCGGTGCCCAGCAACTATGCCTGGATCGCCGGCGCCGAAAAACTCGACAGCCACCGCGTGCGCATTCGCCTCAAGCGCGTCTTTCCCGCGGCCATTGAATACGTGGCCATGGTGCTGCCGATCCTGCCGCGCGACACCCGCGAGCGCATGGGTGTCGCCGCCTATGCCCGGGCGCCGGTTGGTGCCGGTCCCTATCGCTTCGCCCCGGCCGCGCCGCCACGGCGCCTCGTGCTGGAACGGTTCGACGGATACTACGCCGACAGCCCCAAGGGCCGCCCCGCCATCGCCCGGCTGGAAATCGACCAGGTTCCCGACGCAAGCAGCGAACTCGCCTCCCTGCTCGAAGGCCGCACCGACTGGATCTGGAACTTCGTCGGTGAGAACTTCGACGTGATCGCCCGCACCCCGTCTCTGCTGGCGCTGCGCGCCGAGAGCATGCGCATCGGCTACCTCATGCTCGATGCCGCCGGACGCACCGGGGCCGAAAACCCGCTCACCCTCCACAAGGTGCGCCAGGCCATCTCGCACGCCATCGACAAGCAGGCCTTCGTGCGCCAGGTGGTCCAGGGCGGCTCGCGGGCGCTCGACGTGCCCTGTTTCCCCACCCAGTTCGGTTGCGACGCCACCGCCGCCACCCGCTACGACTACAATCCCGCCAAGGCGCGCACCCTGCTGGCCGAGGCCGGCTACCCCGACGGCTTCGACACCGAGCTGGTCACCTACGTCCTGCCGCAATGGGTCGCCGCCATCCAGGACTACCTTACGGCGGTGGGCATCCGCGCCCGGGTCACGCAATTGCCGGTCAGCCAGGCCGTGCGCCGCACCGTCGCCGGCGAAGTGCCGGTCGGCCAGGCCGCCTGGGGCAGCTATTCCATCAACGACGTCTCGGCGATC
Source organism: uncultured Alphaproteobacteria bacterium (assembly GCA_963779875.1). Classification (GTDB taxonomy): domain Bacteria; phylum Pseudomonadota; class Alphaproteobacteria; order Acetobacterales; family Acetobacteraceae; genus CAMDGX01. Next base: position 773,636 of record CAWAAI010000002.1, read on the forward strand.
CTCCCCTTCTTCTTCACCGGCGGCCCCAGCGACTATGCCCGCGACCCCGCGCTGGCCACGCTGATCCGCCAGGGCGGGGCCAGCACCAATCCCAACGAGCGCCGCAAGTTCTACAGCCAGGCGATCCGCCTGATCACCGAGCGCGCCTACATGGTCCCGCTCAATACCTACGTCACCACCTACGGCTTCTCGCGCAACCTCGCCTTCAAGCCCTATCCCGACGAACTGCCCCGGTTCTACCTTGCGGCATGGCGCTGATCCCGCGCCGCCGCCAACGGGAGGATACCGCATGAGCACCGTGATGGGCTGGGACGAATGGGTTCGCCACGACGCCACCGCGCTGGCCGGCCTCGTCCGCGCCGGCCAGGTCACCCCGGCCGAGCTCGCCGCCCAGGTCGCCGATGGCGTGGCCGAGGTGAACCCAACCATTCATGCCGTCATCGAGCTGTTCGATGACGTGGTCGCCGACCCCGCGCGCGACGGCATGAACCCGGCTGGCCCCTTTGCCGGCGTGCCATATTTCATGAAGGATCTCGGCCCCACCCTGCGCGGCCGGCGCCAGGAGATGGGCGCGCTGCTCATGCAGGGCAACACCGCCACCGCCGACGCCTGGCTCACCACGCGCATCCGCGCCGCCGGCCTCAACATCCTCGGCCGCACCACCACCCCCGAATTCGGCGTCTGCGGCTCGGTCGAGAACGAGCGCGTCTATGTCTCGCGCAACCCGTGGAACACCGACTACACCACCGGCGGCTCCTCGGCCGGCACCGGCGCCATCGTCGCGGCTGGCGTCATCCCCATCAGCCACGCCACCGACGGCGGTGGCTCCATCCGCATCCCGGCCGGCATCAACGGCAATATCGGCCTCAAGCCCTCGCGTGGCGTCTTTTCCGCCGCCCCTTACGCCTCCGACCTCATGGCCGTGGTTTCCGTCCAGGGCTGCCACACCCGCACCATCCGCGACACCGCCGCCTTCGTCGATGCCTGCCGCGGCGGCGCCCCCGGCGAGTTCATGCCGTACTGGACCGCGCCCGAACCCTACGCCAGCCTTGTTCAGCGCGACCCCGCCCGCCTGCGCATCGCCGTCTCGCATGAATGGGGCGACTACCGCGCCTCCCCCCACATCGCCGCCGAACTGGAAAAGGCCGCCCGCTTCCTGCAGAGCCTCGGCCACCATGTCGAATGGAAGACCCCTGAGATCGATTTCCGCGCCGCCTATGCCGCCCAGACCACCTGCTACATCACCAACATTGCCCAGAACATCGACCGTCTGGCTCGTCTGCGCGGTCACCCGCGCCCGCCCGCCGACCTGATCGAGCCGATGAACATGCGCATCTGGGAGGCCGGCATCGGCCTGCCCTACACCGCGCGCACCGACATGCAGGGCGCCTTCAACGACACCTCGCGCGCCTTCGGGACCTTCTTCGAGGATTGGGACATCATCCTCACCCCGATCTCCACCCGCACCACCCACAAGCTGTTCGAGCGCGACCTGGTCACCCTGAATAACACCGACACCGCGCTCGACTGGTTCGCCAAGCTCTGGGGCATGTATGCCTACACCCCGCTCGCCAACCTCAGCGGCATTCCCGGCCTGTCCCTGCCCATGGCCGCACACGACAACGGCCTGCCGCTCGGTATCCAGGCCCTCGGCCGCATCGGTAACGACGGCCTGCTGCTGCAACTCGGCGCCCAGGTCGAACGAGCGCTCACCGGAAAGTGGAACGGCGGCCGCGTGCCGGGTGTCCACGTCACCAATTAGCGCCAGGGCGGCGGCGTGGCTCCCCGCGCCGCCGCCTACTCCTCCGGCTCCGTCGTGAACGTCAGCGGATGCCCCGCCTTGCGCGCTGCGTCCGTTGCCCGCGTGGCCTTGCTCTCCGCTATGTCCTTGGTGAACACCGCCACCACGCACGCCCCGCGCTGGTGCGCCGTCAGCATCACCCGGTGCGCCGTGCCGTCGCTCATGGAGAACTCGCCCTTCAGCACACGCACCACGAATTCGCGCGGCGTGTAGTCGTCGTTCAGCAGGATCACCTTGTGCAGCTTCGGCCGCTCGGTCTTCGGCTGAACCTTGGTGCGCTGGGCCGTGTCGGTCTCGGGCATGGCGCCATGCACTCCTCTCGGCGGCGGCGGCGAAGCTCCCTATATCGGGCGCGATCCGCCCGCTGCAACGACCCCCGCTGCAACCACCAGCCCGCTACCGCCGCAGCAGCAACCCGGTCTGCACCAGCGCCATCGCCGCAAGCTGCGCCCCGCACAGCATGAACGGCACCTGCCAGCCCAGATGCGGCACCGCCAGCGCGAACAGCGACGGCCCGATTACATAGCCGAGGAAGGTCAGCATCGTGGAACCGGCCGTCGCATCGGCCACCGCATCCGGCGGCGCCAGCCGCGCCACCTCGGCCAGGTAGATGCCGTTCCACGACGCGCCGAAGAACCCCGCCGCCGCCGCCAGCGCCGCGGTCAGCGCCAGCGAGGCATCGGCGGGAATCACCGCATAGGCCGCGATCGCGCCCGCCGCGAAATAGGCCTGCACCGCGAGGTTCACCGCCGGCCGCCCGGTCCGGTCCGCCAGCCATCCCAACAGCACCCGCGCCACCACCCCCGCCCCCTGCAGGCAGGCATAGGCGAACCCGGCCTCCGCCAGCGCCAGCCCGCGCTGGGTCAGGTAGGTGACCGAAAAGCTGAACAGCGCCCCCTGCACCACCGAGAACGAGAACGCCAGCGCTGTCAGCGGCAACAGCGCCGGCGCCCGCCGCAGCGCCGCGAACGGCCGCGCCAGGTTCGACCGCGCGAACAGCGCCCGCGGATGCACCGACCGCCCCGGGTCCCGCTCCACGTCCAGTGTGCCGCGCAGCGGCCCGATCGCCAGCACCGTCAGCGCCCCGGCCGCCACCGCCACCAACAGCGCCGCCACCCAGCCGAACATCGCCGCCACCGGCGCGATCGCCAGCCCCGACAGCGCACCCCCCAGCGGCGCCCCGGCCTGCTTGATCGAGAATATCAGCGACCGGTGCGCCCGTGGCGCCGTCGCCTGCAATATCCGGCTACCCGCCGGGGGCGTTGGCCCATAGCCGAGGCCCAGCAGCAGCGCGCCCGCCACCAGCGCCGGCCACGCCCCGATGGCCGCCACGCACAATCCCAGGATCGCGACGCCCGAACCCATCTGCAGGCTGCGCACCGGCCCGAGCCGCGCCAGGATCGGGCTGCCGAACGCCAGGTAAGCCACGCTGCCCAGCGACACCAGCGACGACAGGTTGCCGATCCGCTCCGGCGCCAGCCCCGCCGACGCCGTCAGCAGGGGCGCCACGACCGGCAACGCCTGGCCCATGAACGACGAGGTCGATTGCGCCAGCAGCGTGGCACCCAGGGCAAGCAGCCAGACGGGGGGTCTCATGCACCGGAGCCTGCGTGCACGGCGCGCGCCGGTCAATCGCGCCGCATCCCTGACGATCGCGTGAACATCCGCCGGTGGAAGGCGGATTTGACCTTGGTCAATGAACCCGCCGCGCCCGCGTCGCACACTACATCCTCCCTCATCCGCCGCGCAGGAGAACCCGCCATGCCCAAGCGAATGAAAGCTGCCATCTTCGTCGAACCCGGCCGCATCGTGCTGGACGAAAAGCCCATCCCCGAGCCCGGCCCGCTCGACGCCCTGGTGCGCATCACCACCACCACCATCTGCGGCACCGACGTGCACATCCTGAAGGGCGAGTACCCCGTCGAACGCGGCCTCACCATCGGCCACGAACCCGTCGGCGTCATCGAGAAGCTCGGCTCGGCCGTCGAGGGCTACCGGGAGGGCCAGCGCGTCATCGCCGGCGCCATCACCCCCTCGGGATATTCCAATGCCTGCCTCTGCGGCTGGCACTCCCAGGACGGCCGCCACGCCAAGCATGGCTTCAAGGCCATGGGCGGCTGGCGCTTCGGCAATACCATCGACGGCACCCAGGCCGAATACGTGCTCGTGCCCGACGCCATGGCCAACCTCGCGGTCGTGCCGGACGAACTGACCGACGAGCAGGTGCTGATGTGCCCGGACATCATGTCCACCGGCTTCTCGGGCGCCGAGAGCGGCGGCGTGCGCATCGGCGACACCGTGGCCGTCTTCGCCCAGGGCCCGATCGGCCTATGTGCCACCGCCGGCGCCAGGCTCATGGGCGCCACCACCATCATCGGCGTGGACGGCATCGCCAAGCGGCTGACCATGTCCCGCTCGGTCGGCGCCGACATCGCCATCGACTACCACAACGCCGATCCGGTCGACGAAATCATGCGCCTCACCGACGGTCGCGGCGTCGACGTTGCCATCGAGGCGCTCGGCACCCAGGCCACCTTCGAAGGTGCCCTGCGCGTGCTCCGCCCCGGCGGCACTCTCTCAAGCCTCGGCGTCTATTCCGCCGACCTGCGCATCCCCCTCGGCGCCTTCGCCGCCGGCCTCGGCGACCACCGCATCGTCACCACCCTCTGCCCGGGCGGCAAGGAGCGCATGCGCCGGCTGATGGACGTCATCCGCAGCGGCCGCGTCGACCTCAAGCCCATGGTCACCCACCGCTTCAAGCTCGACGACATCGAAGCCGCCTACGATCTCTTCAGCCACCAGCGCGACGGCGTCCTCAAGGTCGCGATCACGCCATAGGGGGAGAGGAAGGCCAGGGGGCGCTGCTCCCTGGCCCCGCATCCACGCGCCAGCCCAATACTTCCGCCGCTCAAGCCGAACAGCGGGTCCGCTACGCCTTCTCCACGTTCCAGAACACCGGCACCGCCCCCTTCAGGATGCCCGTCAGTTCCTTGCGCGTTCCCGCCGGCGGCATGTACTGCCCCAGTGGAATGAACGGCACCGTCTCGAAGCTGCGCGCCTGGATCTCGCGGTCCAGCCGCTTCTGCTCGGCCGGGTCGGTGCTGTCGGTCCAGCGGTCGCGCATCTCCTCCACCTTCGGGTCGTTGGGCCAGCCGAACCAGGCCTTCAGCCCGTTGCCGCGGATATTCGTGGCGAAGATCGGGTTGCGGTACTCCGCCGCCGGAAAACCGGAGGGGAAGGCCGACCAGCCGCCCTTGTCGAGCGGCTCGCGGTTGGTGCGCCGCTGCACCACCGTGCCCCAATCCGTATGCACCTCGTCGATGTTCAGCCCGACCTTCTTCCACGCCGCCACCACCACGGAGCTCATCGCGTCGTAGAACGTCTGGTCTGTCGGATGCAGGTACACGATCCGCTCCCCGCCATAGCCCGCTTCCTTCAGCATCGCGCGGATCTCCGCCTCGCTGCGCCGCTTCGTCACCGCCTCCATCCCCGAATCGTTCGCGCTGGGCGTGCCCGGCAGGAAGTAGCCGACCGGGGCGCGGTAAAGGTCCTTGTTCTCGCCCATCACGGCGGTCATCACCTCGACCATGTCGACCGCGTACATCATCGCGCGCCGCACCGCCGCATTGGCGGTCGCGCCATGCAACTGGTTGATCCGGATCGCGCCGAACGTGCCGTAGATGTCCACCGGCTCCACCCGCACCCCGTTCGCCCGCCGCAGCATCGGCAACAGGTCGGGCAGCGGCGCATCCAGCCAGTCGATCTCGCCGTTCACCAGCGCATTCGCCGCCGTGGCCGCGTCGGGGATGAACCGCCACTCCACCCGGTCCACCATCACCCGATAGCCGCCGGCGCAGAAGCTGGCCGGCTCCGGCCGAGGATTGTACTTCTCGTTCTTCGCATAGACGGCGCGGTTGCCGGCCACATACTCGTCGGCCACCCAGCGGAACGGCCCGCTGCCCACCACCTCCGGCACCTGCTTGAACGGATCGGTCAGCGCCAGCCGCTCGGGCATGATCACCGGCGAGGGCTGGGTCCGTGCCAGCGCATAGGGCAGGGAGGAGAACGGCTTCTTCAGCCGCCACACCATCGTGCGGTCGTCCTTGGCCGAAAGCTCGTCCAGCCGCGCCTCGATCATCAGCCCGATCTGGTCCCGCTTCATCCATCGCCGCAGCGAGGCGATGCAGTCCTGCGCCCGCACCGGCGTGCCGTCGTGGAACATCAGGCCCTCGCGCAGCTTCATCGTCCAGCGCAGGCCGCCATCTTCCACCAGATGCCCTTCAAGCATCTGCGGCTTGGCCTCCAGCCGCTCGTCGCGCCCGTACAGCGTCTCCCAGATCAGGTGGGCGTGGTTGCGCGTCACCACCGCCGTGGTCCACACCGGGTCCAGGCTCGCCATCCCCGCCTGCGGCACATAGATCAGGGTGCGGCTCTTGCCCCCGGCCGCGGGCGCGGCCTGCGCCGTGGCGGTGCGGCTGCCCCCCGCCGGCGAGGCCAGGGCCGCGGCGGCACCGGCGGCAAGGAGATGGCGACGAGTCACTCGTGTCATGGCGGATGTTTCCCCGGGATGGCGCTCTGGTGGCGCCGTTGGCTGCGCGAGCATATCGGCTGCAATTCGCGCCGGCAACTTTTCTCGCGCGGCCTCATCCCCCAGCCCTTATTGGCGTCATGCCGCCGCGATGCGATAACCGCGGGCGATGCGATACCTTTTCCACCTCCCGCTCTCCGCCCCCTGCCGCAAAGTGCGGCTGGTGCTGGCCGAAAAACGGCTGCCCTTCGAGCTGCGCCTCGAAAAGGTGTGGGAGCAGCACGATTCCTATCTGGAACTGAACCCCGCCGGCACGGTGCCGACTTTGCTGGAGGATAACGGCCTCGCCGTACCGCATTCCGGCGTAATCTGCGAATACCTGGAGGAAGCCTATCCGGACACCCCGCTGATGGGCACCACGCTGGCCGAGCGGGTCGAGGTGCGTCGCCTGCTCGCCTGGTTCGACGAAAAGTTCGAGGGCGAGGTCACCCGCAATCTTACAGGCGAGAAGTACCTCAAGCGCATGGCCGGCCGCGGCCAACCCGACGCCGCCCTGCTGCGCGCCGGCTACGGCGCGATCAAGCCGCATCTCGACTATCTCGGCTGGCTCGCCGAGCACCGCAAATACCTTGCCGGCGCCACCATCTCGCTCGCCGACTTCAGCGCCGCCGCCCATCTCTCCGTGCTCGACTTCACCGGGGATGTTGATTGGCAGCGCAGTCCCGCGGCCCGCGAATGGTATGCCCGCATCAAGTCCCGCCCCAGCTTCCGCGCCCTGCTGGCCGACCGCGTGCCCGGCATGACCCCGCCCGAACACTATTCCGACCTCGACTTCTGAGGAGGCAGCCGTGCCGCACCCCCCCGTCGACCAGTCCGTCACCTGGATCTACACCGAGGATGTCGATGCCACCTGCCGCTTCTACGGCACCACGTTGGGGCTGGAGGTGGTGCTCGACCAGGTGGTGGCGGGCGGCGGCGGCTGCCGCATTTTCCGGCACAGCCCCACCAGCTTCCTTGGCGTCTGCGCCGTGCGCCCGGGCCGCTGGAGCGAGCCGAAGGGCGTCGTCATCACTTTCGTGACCCCTGACGTGGACGGCTGGCACCGCCACCTGCTCGCCCAAGGCGTCACGCCGGAAGGTGCCCCGACCCACAGCGACAAGTACAACGTCTACTGCTTCTTTGCCCGCGACCCGAACGGCTACCTGCTGGAATTCCAGACGTTCCGCGACCCGGCCTGGCCGCGCTGAGATCGGCCTGGACCTTCTCGCCAGCCGGCCGCCCTCCCGCTGAGCGCCCAGCATGATTGAAGATTTCGAAACGATGTTTTAAGAACTCCAGCCGATGGTATTCTGCCGCGCTCCGCTCCGCGCGGCGTCCTGCCCGACTGGAGGCGTTTTGCCCTTACCCGCGTCGCCGAACTGCCCGTGCCCGGGCGGCACCGCAGCCCCGACGGCCTTCCCGGCACACATGCTTCTGCGCAACCGGCCATGAGCGGCACGGTGAGCGGGCGCGTCATTCACATCGACCCCACCGCCCCCGCGGGCGGCGACGGCTCCCTCAACTCGCCCTACAACGCCTGGGGCACGTTCCTGCTGTCGGCCGGCGACACCGTGCTGCAGCGCGGCGACACCACCACCGGCAGCTTCGCCATCACCACCCAGGGCAGCGCCGGCCAGCCGATCACCGTCGGCTCCTACGGCGCGGGCCGCGCCATCGTCGAAGGCTCCGTTGTGCTCGCCGGCGCCAGCCACGTGACGGTGGAGAACCTGGACATACGCGGTGGCGACGGCATCGGCGTGATCATCGAGGGCGGCAGCAGCGCCGTCACCGTGCGCGACTGCGAAATCCACGACGGCATGAGCGGCGTGTCGGTGAAGGGTGCCGGCGCGCTCTCGATCGCCGTCCAGGACTGCGACATCCACGACAACGACCACGCCGGCATCTGGCTCGACAGCGCCATCGCCGCCGAAGGGCAGGAAATCCGGCTGGAAGCCAACACCATCTGGCGCAACGGCCAGCAGGGCATCCTGCTGCACGGCAGCTGGGTGGTGGCCGACGGCAACACCGTGGTCAACAACGGCCTGTCCGGCCTTCCGGGGCTCAGCGGCATCCACGCCCTCGGCGTGCGCGAAGGCGATCCTGCCGGCCGCCACAATGCCATCACCGGCAACACCGTGGCCTTCCAGCGCGACGGCAGTTCGGTGGACGGCAACGGCATCATGCTCGACCATTGGTCGGGCGACACGCTGGTCAGCGGCAACCACGTCTTCGGCAACGACGGCAGCGGCATCAGCCTGCTGTCCTCCAGCGGCAACCAGGTGCTCGACAACATCGTGCACGACAACATGGCCGATGCCGGCGGCACCCACGTGGCCGCCCGCGCCGAACTTTTCCTGGGCGAAACCGACCTCGCACCCGGCCTGGCCACCGGCAACCTCTTCTCCGGCAACACCGCCGCTTCCAACTCGCGCTACGGAGCGGCGGTGCAGATCGATGCCGCCGCGGCGTCCGACCCGTCGAACGGCTTCACCGGCAATCTCCTCAGCCAGGCCGGCGCCGGCGCACTCTGGATCAGCGACCTGCAGGGCGGCACTTCGCTCGCCGATTGGAACGCCCTGCCGCGCACTGGCGCTGACCTGGCCCCGCCCGCGCCGCTGCCGACCGAGCCGGGCTTCGACCCCGCCATGCTCGACACTGCCTTCACCATCCATTCCAGCCTGCTGGCGGGCCTGGGCGGCGGCGGGCTGTCGATGCTGGTCGCCCATGGCGACGCCAAGGACATCACCGGTGGCCCGGACGGCAGTTCCATCGCCGGCGACGGGCGCGACAACATCCTCACCGGTATCGGCGGCAGGAATCTCATCTCCGCCGGTGCCGGCAACGCGGTGCTGCTGGGCGGCCCGGGCAACGACCTCCTCTTCGGCGGCGCCGGCGACACGCTGCTAATCGCCGGCAGCGGCAACACGCTGATGATCGGCGGTGCCGGGCGCAGCCGCCTGTTCGGGGGCGCCGGGAACGACCTGCTGTTCGCCGGCAATGGCACAGGCGACAAGCTGCTCGACGGCGGCGGCGGCGAGAACCTGCTGGCCGGCGGCGATGGCGCCGACATCTTCCGCGTCGGCGGCACCACCGACGTGGTGCTGAACTTCACGTCCGGCCAGGACCTGCTCGACGTGAGCCGCCTGGGCGTGGCCGGCCTCGCCGGTCTGACGCTGGTCGGCGATGCCACCGGCGGCGCCATCCTCGACTCCACCGGCGCACTGCGCGTCGTGCTCGCCGGCATCGACGTGCACAGCCTCACCGCCGGCGACTTCCTGTTCACCGCACCCACCGCCTCCGCCGCCGTGGCGCTGGACGGCCCGCCGCTCGCCCTCGCCGAAGGCGGCGCCACGACCGACTTCACCTTCTCTGTCACGCGCACCGGCGACCTCTCGCGTGCCGACTGCCTCGCCTGGCAGGTCGCCGGCAGCGGGCCAAACCCCGCCGACGCGGCCGATTTTGTCGGCGCCGCGCTACCCGCCGGTCACATCACCTTCGTAGCCGGCGAGGCGCAGCGCACAATCACCATCCAGGTCGCCGGCGACAGCCTGGCCGAGCCGGAGGAGGGCTTCACCCTCACCCTCTCGCCGGTCACCGATATTGCCGCCGCCGTCGCCGCCGCCTCCGCCACCATTCTGGACGACGACGCCGATCCGAACACCGCCTTCGTGTCCATCGCCCCCGCCGATGCCGATCGGCCGGAAGGCGACAGCGGCACGACCCTCTTCACCTTCACCGTCACCCGCTCCGGTGATACCGGCACCGCCGCCGGCGCCAGCTACACGGTCGCCGGCAGCGGCCTGCGCCCGGCCTCGGCCGATGATTTCGCGGGCGCATCGCTGCCATCGGGCACCGTCAGTTTCGCTGCCGGCGAGACCGCCCGGACCATCACCATCGCGGTCGCCGGCGACACGCTGGTGGAGACGCACGAGACCTTCCAGGTCATCCTCGCCGCGCCCGAGCCGGGCACGCGCCTGGCTACCGCCACGGCCACCGGCACGATCCGGGCGGACGACCTCGCCGGCGACCTTGCCGTGCTCGACACCGGCACCAACCAGGCTCTGGTCCCGGCGCCGGACTTCTACACCGGGCCGGTCGCAGGCATCGAGAAGGAGTTCATCCTTGTCACCCCCGCCAACATCAACGTCAGCGCCAGCGGCGCCAACTGGTTCATCCGCTCGGGCAGCGGCGCCGACGCGCTGGCCGCCCATGGCGGGCGCAATGTGCTCGATGGCGGCGCCGGCTCCAACTTCCTGGTCGGCGCGTCCGGCGAGGACACTTTCTTCCTCGATGCCCGCGGCGCCTCCGCCGAGATCTGGAGCACGGTGCTCGGCTTCGGCGCCGGCGACTCGGCCACCGTCTGGGGCGTGTCGCGCGACGACTTCACCATCGCCTGGCAGGACGGGCTGGGTGCGACGGGCGCCACCGGACTGACCATGCTGGCCACCGCCCCGGGTGGCCCGACGGCGGCGCTCACCCTGGCCGACTACACGCTGGACGACGTCACCAACGGGCGGCTGCAGGTAAGCTACGGCGCGATCGACCCGGCCACGCCCTATCTCTACCTCTACGGCGCCGCCTGATCCGCCCCTTCAGGCCACGCGCGCATCCTCCAGGATCATCGCCGCCCCCTTCTCCCCGATCATGATCGTCGGCGCATTGGTGTTGCCCGAGGTCAGTGCCGGCATCACCGACGCGTCGATCACCCGCAACCCGCCGATGCCGCGCACCCGCAGCCGCGAATCCACCACCGCACCCGGCCCCTCGCCCATACGGCAGGTGCCCACCGGGTGGTACAGCGTATTGCCGAAGCGGCGCATGTAATCCTCCATCTCCGCGTCGCTCTGCACCGCCGGCCCCGGCAGCGTCTCCATCACGCTGTGCTTCGCCAGGGCAGGGCTGGCAAAGATCGTCCGCGCCATGCGTATCCCCGCCGCCAGCACCATCCGGTCCGAGGCCGCCGAGAGGTAGTTCGGCCGGATCGCTGGCCGCGCGAGCGGATCAGACGACGCAGCCATGATCGTGCCCCGGCTGTCCGGCCGCACCGGGCACACCGCCACTGTCATCCCGCCCTCGCGCTCCAGCTTGCCGAACCGATCGGGGTCGTAGCTGGCCGGCGTGAACAGCAACTGCAGATCCGGGCTCGCCAGCCCCTCGCGCGAGGCGCAGAACACCTGCGCCGTCGTCACCCCGAAGGTAAGCGCGCCGCGCCCGGTCAGCGCGAACCGCAGCGCCTCGCCCACCAGCCCCGGCCCGGTGGCAAGCTGGTTGGTCGAGATCGTGCCGCATACCCGGTGCGACACCCGTGCCACATAGTGGTCCTGCAGGTTGGCCCCCACGCCCGGCAGGTCGTGCAGGACCTCCACCCCGATCGACTCCAGATGCGCCGCCGGCCCGATGCCGGACACGTGCAGCAGATGCGGCGAGTTCACCGCCCCGCCGCTCACGATCACCTCCCGGCTGGCGCGAATCTCGCGCATCGCCCCGCCCTGGCGGCCCCCTTGGCGATACGTCGCCCCCACGCAGCGCTGCCCGTCGAACAGCAACCGCCCCGCCTGCGCATCCGTCTCCACCCGCAGGTTCGGCCGGTGCCGCACCGAGGCCAGGAAGGTCCGCGCCGTCGAGCCCCGCCACCGCCCCAGCCGCGTGTTTTGCGAATACCCCACGCCCGTCTGCTCGCCGTCGTTCAGGTCGTGGCGGAACGGATGCCCGGCCTGCTGCGCGCCCTCGACAAACCGGTGCGTCAGCGGAAGAATGGTGCGGTAGTCCTCCACCTGCAGCACGCCGCCCTTGCCGCGCAGCCCGCCGCTGCCCTGGATGTAGTTCTCCGACTTGCGGAAATACGGCAGAACGTCCTCGTAGCTCCAGCCGCGGCAGCCCATCTGCGCCCAGCCGTCGAAATCGGCGGCATGGCCGCGCACATACAGCATGCCGTTGATCGAACTGCTGCCGCCCAGCACCCGCCCGCGCGGCCAATGGATCGCCCGCCCCGCGGTGCCCGCCTCGGGCTCGCTGGCGAACATCCAGTTCACCTTCGGGTTGTGGATCAGCTTCAGCACGCCCGCGGGAATATGGATCCACGGCATCGTGTCGCGCGGCCCTGCCTCCAGCAGCACAACCCGCGCCCCGCTCTCGGCCAGCCTCGCGGCCACCACGCAGCCCGCCGAACCCGCGCCGATTACCAGGTATTCCGTGTCCATGCCATCGTCTCCCCCTGTCGCAACTGTCCCCGCCTTGACAAATCCTCGCAAGAGGGACTGGTCAGCCTACAGCCGCATTCCCTATTAGGGCGCGGAACGCCAATTCGGAGGAACGAATGCAACGTCGAAATCTGTTGAGGTCGGCCGGCACCAGTGCCGTCGCCGCCGCCGCCCTTGCCGCCCCCCTGGCTGCCCCCGCCATCGCGCAGGGCCGCCAGGAATGGCGAATGGTCACCACCTGGCCCAAGAACTTCCCCGGCCTGGGCGTCGGCGCCGAGCGCCTGGCCCGCCGCATCACCGACATGTCGGGCGGCCGCCTGAACGTGCGCGTCTTCGCCGCCGGCGAGCTGGTGCCGCCGCTGCAATCGATCGACGCGGTCATCCAGGGCTCCGCCGAGATGAGCCATGGCGCCGCCTACTACTGGCAGAACAAGTCGCGCGCGCTGAACTTCTTCACCGGCGTGCCCTACGGCATGACCTCGCGCGAGCTGGCGGCCTGGGTGCGCTACATGGACGGCCAGAAGCTCTGGGACGAGGTCTACGACAAATTCGGCCTCAAGGGTTTCCTGTCCGGCGACACCGGCACCCAGGCCGGCGGCTGGTTCAAGAAGGAGCTGACCGGCGTTGCCGACATCCAGGGCCTGAAGTTCCGCACCCCCGGCCTCGGCGGCCAGGTCTGGGCGAAACTCGGCGCCACCGTCACCAACCTCGCCGCCGGCGAGATCTTCCAGCAGCTCCAGTCCGGCGGCCTCGACGCCGCCGAATTCGTCGGCCCCACCAACGACCTCGCCCTCGGCTTCTACCAGATCGCCAAGAACTACTATTTCCCCAGCTTCATCGAGCCGGGGCTGGCCACCGAGCTTGCCGTGAACAAGTCCAAATTCACCGCCCTGCCCAAGGACCTGCAGCAGATCATCGAGATCGCCAGCCAGGCCGAATACGACCAGGTCGCCAGCGACTTCTACGCCAAGGACCCCATCGCCCTCAAAACCCTCGTCGACAAGCACGGTGTAAAGGTCCACTCGTTCCCCGACGAAATCCTCAAGGCTGGCGCCGCTGCCGCCCTCGCCGTCCTGACGGACGTGCGCAACAGCGACGACCCGCTCACCCGCAAAACCGCCGAAAGCTTCGTCGCGGCGCTGAACATGCTGCGCACGCGTACCGAACTGATCGACAGCCCCTACGTCGCCGCCCGCGAGAAATACTTCAAGATCGCCTGACCTGAACCATCCCCGGCGGGCCCGCCAGGCCCGCCGGACTTCGCCTCAATGGCCCATCACCACTCCGGGCAGCCAGGTCGCCAACCCCGGGAACAGGAACAGCGCCGCGATCGCCACCACCTGCAGCACCACGAAGGGGATGATCCCGCGATAGATCGTCCCGGTGCCGATCTCGGGCGGCGTCACCCCGCGCAGATAGAACAGCGCGAAGCCGAACGGTGGCGTCAGGAAGCTGGTCTGCAGGTTCACGCCCACCATCACCCCCAGCCACAGCGGGCTAACATCCATCGCCAGCAGCGCCGGCGCGGTGATCGGGATCACGATGAAGATGATCTCGAACGTGTCCAGGATGAAGCCCAGCACGAACATCAGCACCATCACCGCGACCACCGCCCCGGTCACACCCCCCGGGAACTGCGACAGCGCGTCCACCACCAACTGGTCGCCGCCCAGCATGCGGAACACGATCGAGAACACCGCGGCGCCGAAGATGATCACGAACACCATCGAGGTGATCAGCGCGGTCGTCATCGTCACGTGCTGCAAGGCGGCCAGGCTCAGCCGCCCACGCGCCGCCGCCATCGCCATCGCCCCCACCGCGCCCACCGACGCCGCCTCGGTCGGTGTCGCGATGCCCAGCAGGATGCTGCCCAGCACGGCCACGATCAGCAACAGCGGCGGCACCAGCGCGACGGCCACGTCGCGGCCCAGGTTGCGCCGCTCCTCCTCCGTCACCACCAGCGCCGGGCAGCTGCGCGGATCGATGATCGCCTTCACCACCACCCAGCCCGCATAGAGGCTCACCAGCAGCAGCCCCGGCAGGAAGGCGCCGGCGAACAGGTCGCCCACCGAAATCGCCGTCGGCGCGAAGTTCCCCTTGGCCATCTGCACCTGGGCGTTCATGCCCGCCAGCATGTCGCCCATGAAGATCAGCACCGTCGAGGGCGGAATGATCTGCCCCAGCGTGCCCGATGCCGCGATCACCCCGGTTGCCAGCTTCGGGTCGTACCCCGCCCGCATCATCGCCGGCAGGCTCAGCAGCCCCATCGTCACCACGGTCGCGCCCACGATGCCGGTCGAGGCGGCCAGCAGCGCGCCGACCACGATCACCGACAGCCCCAGCCCGCCGCGCAGCGAGCCGAACAGCCTCCCCATCGTCACCAGAAGCTGCTCGGCGATCTTCGAGCTTTCCAGCATCACGCCCATGAAGATGAACAGCGGCACCGCCACCAGCACCTCGTTGGTCATGGCGCCGACATAGCGGTTGGCCACGCTGCCCAGGTTCGACAGGTCGAACGCGCCCAGCAGATACCCGATCGCCCCAAACACCAGCGACGTGCCCGCCAGCGTGAACGCCGCCGGAAAGCCCAGCATCAGCACCACGATGATGCCCAGGAACATCGCGACCGCGAGCAACTCGCCTGTCATCAACGCGCCCACCGCCTAGGCCTCGCCGCGCAGCGAATCCGGCAACAGCGCCTCGCGCCCCGCCAGCACCAGGATGCTGCGCAACGCCAGCGCGATCCCCTGCAACCCCACCACCACGGCGAACACGATCACGAAGCTCTTCACCACATACAGCCCGGGCATACCGCCCACGTTGCTCGAACTCTCCGCAAACTGCCACGACCGCATCACGTATTGCCAACTCCACACCAGCACCACGTAGATGAACGGGGCGAGCAGGAACACCGTGCCGAACAGGTCCACCCACGCCTTGCTCCGCGCCGAGGCCGGCCGATAAAAGATGTCCACCCGCACGTGCTGGCCCCGCAGCATGGCGTAGCCGGCGATGCCGGTGAACATCACGCCGTTCAGCCAGACATACAGGTCCTGCATCCAGATGAAGCCCACCGAGAACACGTCGCGCAGCACCACCACCGTGAAGCACACCAGCACCACGCCGAGCGCGAACCAGGAAAAGAAATAGCCGAGCGCGGTATTGAAAGCGCTGATCGCGCGAACCGCCAGCGCCATGGCGCGCACCTGCAACCCTCCTGTCAGTCCGGCCCGCTGTCCGGCAACAGCCCACTCCCGGGCACCGCCCCAGCAGGGACGGCGGCCGCAGTTACCACAATGTCAAGCCGAATGTCTCGCCCAAGCCCCGGCCGCACCTGCAATGGGGTCCGGGGCCGGCGGCCCCGGCGGGTCCAGGGCAGCGCCCTGGCTTCGCCTTCGCCTTACAAACCCGGTTCGCTCGCCCCCGTCCTCACCACCCGTCCACCCAGGCCCGCTTCTTGCCGGTCCGCAGCGGTCGCGGCGGCACCGAGCGCAGCCCGGACACGATCCAGCGCCGCGTCTCCGCCGGGTCGATCACGTCGTCCACCTGGAAATGGCTGCCGATGTTCAGCGCCTTTCCGGTTTCGTAAAGTTCGGCGACGAACCGCTCATAGGTGGCGATACGCTCATCGGCATCGGCGATCGCCGCCAGTTCCTTGCGCCGCCCCAGCTTCACCTGGCCCTCGATTCCCATTCCCGCATATTCGCCGGTCGGCCACGAGACCGCGAACACCCCCTTCTTCATGCCGCCGCCGGTCATCGCCAGCTTGCCCAGCCCGATCGCCTTGCGCACCACCACGAAGAACAGCGGCACCTCGATATTCGCCCCGATCAGGTAGCTGCGGCAGCAATGCCGCACCAGCGCCGTCTTCTCCGCCTCCGGCCCCACCATGTTCCCGGGATTGTCGTTCAGCGACAGGATCGGCAGGTCGTGCGCGTCGCACATCTGCATGAACCGCGCCGCCTTGTCCGCCGCATCGCTGTCGATCGCGCCGCCCAGATGCATCGGGTTGTTGGCGATCACCCCCATCGGCTTGCCTTCCACGCGGATCAGCGCGGTGACCATCCCGTGCCCCCAGCCGCGCCGAAGCTCCAGCACCGAACCCTCGTCGGCCAGTATTTCGATCAGCCGCCGCATGTCGTAGCCGCGCAGCCGGTTCTCCGGCACGATGTGGCGCAGGTGCCGCTGGTCCTCGGCCGACCATGCCGCCACCGGGCCCTGGAAATACGACAGGTAGCGCTTGGCCACCTGCACCGCCTCGGCCTCGTCGGCGACGGCCACATCCACCACGCCGCTGGCCACCTGCACCGACATCGGCCCGATCTCGTCCGGCCGGTAAACTCCCAGCCCGCCGCCCTCGATCATCGCCGGCCCGGCCATGCCGATATTCGCATTCGCCGTCGCGATGATCACGTCGCAGCACCCCAGCAGCACCGCGTTGCCGGCGAAGCACTTGCCCGACGCCACCCCGATCAGCGGCGCGCCCCCTGACAGCGCCGCGAAGCGATAGAACGTATCGGTTTCCGACCCGCCGATCGCATCGCTGTCGCTGCCCCGCCCGCCGCCGCCCTCGGCGAACAGCACCAGCGGAATGCGCAGATCATGCGCCAGTTCGAAGAACCGGTCCTGCTTGCGGTGCCCGTTGCGCCCCTGGGTTCCCGCCATCACCGTGTAGTCGTAGCTGGCCACCGCCGCGCGCCCCCGCTCCTCGGGGAAGTCCTGGCCGTTGATCGTACCCAGGCCAAGGATGATGCCGTCCGCCGGCAACTCTTCCACCAACTGCTCCACCGTATGCGTCCGCCGCCGCGCCGCCAGGGTCAGCGCACCGTACTCGACGAACGTTCCGGAATCGACCAGGTCGGAAATGTTCTCCCGCGCGGTGCGCTGCCCCGTCGCCCGCCGCCGCGCCACCGCCTTCGGCCGCGCGTCGTCCTGCGTGCGCCGGTGCCGCTCCAGGACCTCCGCCAGGTCAGGCCGGATGTAGTCCAGGTCGACCTTCTTCTCCTCCCGCACCGCGCCGCCCAGCTCCGGCCGCTCCTCCACGAAGGCCAGCGGCGCGCCCTCGAACACCGTCTCCCCCGCCTCCACCACGAAGGCGCGCACGATGCCCGGCGCGATGGCGGCGATGCTGTGCTGCATCTTCATCGCCTCCATCACCATCACCTCCTGGCCCGGCAGTACCGTCGCCCCATCGGCCACGCTCAGCGAAACGATCGTCCCCTGCATCGGCGCGCGCAGCGGCACGGTGCCCTCCGGCCCCATCGCCTCCTCGGCCTCCACCGCCTCGGCCTGCGGTGCCGCGGACTTGCCAAGATCCACGATCGCCAGCGGATCCCGCGAGTCCAGCCGCATCCCCGGCCGCCGCGCCGCCGCCGCCCCCGCCGGCTCGAAGAACTTCGCCGGCGCCGCCTGTGCCGAGGTCAACTCGCCGATATGCTCGGCCACGAAATTCGTGTGCAGCCTTCCGGCCAGCAAAGCGGGATGACGCAGCAAGGCTTGCAGGAACGAAATGTTGGACGCCGCCCCGGCCAGCCGGAACTCCGCCAGCGCCCGCACCGCCTTGCCCGCCAGCAACGCGAAATCCCCGGCCCGCGCATGCACGATCACCTTGGCCAACAGGCTGTCGAAGCGCGGGTTGGTGCGGTACCCCGCATAGCCGTACCCATCCACCCGCACCCCCGGCCCGCTCGGCGGGTCATAGGCGCTCAACACCCCGCCCGCCCCGCGCACTGATCCATCCGGCTGCATCGTCTCCAGGTTCACCCGCGCCTGCAACGCCATCCCCCGCGGCGCCGGTATTTCTGCTTGTGTCAGCCCCAGCCCCGCCAGCGTCGCCCCGCTCGCGATCCCAAGCTGCGCCGCCACCAGGTCGATGCCCGTTACCTCCTCGGTCACCGTGTGCTCCACCTGCAACCGCGCATTCGCCTCGATAAAGGCAATGGCGGCACCGTCCCCCTCCACCGCCGCATCCACCAGGAACTCGAACGTCCCGGCCCCGCGGTACTTCGCCGCCGAGGCCAGCTTCACCGCCGCCACCAGCAGCCGGTCACGCACCGCCGCGCGCAGGAACGGCGCCGGCGCAATCTCCAAAATTTTCTGCCGCTCGCGCTGCACCGAGCACTCGCGCTCCCACAGATGCGCCACCGCCCCGGTGCCGTCGCCCAGCACCTGAACCTCCACATGCCGCGGATGCACGAACAGCCGTTCCACGTACAGATCACCATTGCCGAACGCCGCCAGCGCCTCCGCCGCGCACCGCTCGAACGCCCCCGGCAACTGCGCCACGTCGGTCACCGGCCGCATCCCGCGCCCGCCGCCCCCGGCCAGCGCCTTCACCATCACCGCCCCGCCCGGCCCAAGCTCCGCCAGGAACGCCCGCGCCTGCTCCAGCGTTGTCGGCCCATCCGTCCCGGCCACGATGTCCACGCCATGCTTCGCCGCGAACCGCCGCGCCTGCGCCTTGTCCCCGAACAGGTCCAGCACCTCCGGCTGCGGCCCCACGAACGCAATCCCCGCATCCGCACAGGCCCGCGCGAACCCCGCGTTCTCGCTGATGAATCCATAGCCGGGATGCACCGCATCGCACCCCGCCTCCTTCGCCACCGCCACGATCTGCGCAGCATCCAGATACGCCGCCGGCCCGCTCCCGCTCAGCGCCCGCGCCTCGTCGGCTGCCCGCACATGCAACGACTGCGCATCGTCCGCCGAATGCACGGCCACCGTGGCAATCCCCATCTCGGCCGCCGTGCGGGCCACGCGAATGGCAATCTCGCCCCGGTTGGCGATGAGCAGGCGAGTAATTGGCATTCGCTGTTTCCTCTCAGGTAGAAAGGCCAGGGGCTCTGCCCCTGGACCCCGCTGGGGCCTGGAGGCCCCAGACCCCCACTAATTATTGGATTCCAAAGGCCATGCCTTTGGTGGGGGTCCAGGGGGCAAAGCCCCCTGGCCTTACTTTTCCTTATCTCGCCGGTACCGATCCAGCGCCACCTGCACCATCGGCCGCCGTTTCACTCCCGGCACGGCCAGTGCGAACCCCGGGTCCTTCTCGGTCGCCCAGGTCAGCATGTAGTGGCTATGCGCCCCGGTCACCGCCGCGGTGAACCCCATCGTGTCCTGCGCCGAATTCACCGCCCGCTTCACCATACGCATCTGCTGCGGATCATTCGCCGCCACATCGGCGGCATAGGCCCTCACCGCCTCCATCAGCCCCGCCCGCGGCACCACCCGGTTCACCAGCCCCAGTTCCTTCGCCTGCCCAGCATCCACGAACCGGCTCTGGAACAGCATCTCCTTTGCCCGCCGCGGATGCACGTCCCACGGGATCGAGAAATACTGGAACAGCGACCCCAGGAACATCGCGTCATCCGCCGCGAACACCACATCCGCCGTGCTCGCCACCATCCATCCGCCGAAGATGCAGTATCCCTGCACCGCCGCCACCATCGGCGTCGCTACGTTCCGCCAGCGCAGATGCATGTCCACGTAAAGCTGCCAGGTCCGGTCATAGAACCCGCGAATCCCCGGCTCGATCGGATTCGCCTCCCGATACGCCATCTCATCCGCCGTCCCCAGATCATGCCCGGCCGAGAAATGATCCCCCGCCCCCGCCAGTACCGATCACCCGCACCGCCGGATCCGCCCCCGCCGCCACGATCGCCTGGTCCAACTCCGTCAGCAGCTCCGTGCTCTGCGCATTGCGCTGCTGCGGTCGGTTCAGTGTGATGGTGCGAATATTGTCCGCGGTCTCAACCAGGATCGTCCGATAGCTTGTCATGCTGTGTCCTATACCGGCACCGAGGCCGTCGCCCCCGCCGCATCCAGCGCCGCGATCGCGCCCTCGTCCAGCCCGGCGACCTCGCGCAGAACCCAATGCGTGTCCTGCCCCAAACAGGGGGCGGCGAACCGATTGCTTCCCGGCGTGCGCGACAGCGCCATCGGCAACCCCTCCTGCACCACCGTCCCGATATCCCTGTGCACCAGCTCGGTGAACCAGCCGCGCGCCGACAGGTAAGGGCTGCGCGCCCCATCCCCCCCGTCATGCACCGCCGCCGCCGCCACCCCCACCGACTGCAACAGCGCCGCCGTTTCGTGCTTGTCCCGCCCCCGCGTCCACCCCGCCACCGCCGCCCCGATCTCGTCCTCATGCGCCCGCCGCCCGGCCAACGACGCCAACCGAGCATCCGAAGCCAAATCCGCCCGCCCCATCGCTCCGCACAGCGCCCGCCACGCCCCATCCCCGATCGCCGCGATCGCCACCCACTGGTCCTCGCCCGCCGCCGGAAACGCATCATGCGGCGCCGCCCAGTCCACCCGGTTCCCCGCCGGCACCGGGTTCACCCCGCTCGCCAGCGCCGCCAGGATATGCTCGCCGATGAAGTGCATCGCCCCTTCCACCTGCGGCACCTCCACCTGCTGCCCTTCCCCCGTCGCCTGCCGATGCAACAATGCCGTCATCACAGCCGCCGCCCCATGCAACGCCCCGATCGGGTCCGGGTAGGTCGGCCCCGTCACCGTCGGCGCCCCGCCGGCATACCCGATCATCCCCGCCATCCCCGCCGCCATCTCCATCGACGGCCCGATCGCCGTCGCATGCGACAACGGCCCCCGCGACCCGAAGGCCGGCATCTCCGCCACGATGATATCCGGCCGCATCTCCTTCAGCCGCGCATGCCCGAACCCCATCCGGTCCAGCGTTCCCGCGGTGAAATTGCACAGCACCACGTCCGCCTGCGCCAGCACCCGCAGCATCGCCGCCTTCGCCTCCGGCTGCTTCAACTCCAGCGCCAGCGACAGCTTGTTGGCGTTCTGCGAATTGAACAGCGCGCACCGATCCCACGCCCGCTCCCCGGCCCCATCGGCCGGAAACCGCGTCGGATTGAACACCTGCCCCACCATCCGCCACGAATCCGTCCGCGAGGCCGATTCCACATGGATCACCTCGGCCCCCAGCCACGCCAGGATCCGCCCCGCCATCGGCCCCGCCCAGGCCGTGGTGAACTCCACCACCCGCAACCCCGAAAGCGGCCCCGTCCCAGCCGGCGGCGGGGCAGGGCAGGGCACCTCCCGCCGCCCGCCGACAAACCCCTCCGCATTCCCCAGCCCCGGCGGCCCGCCCCGCACCACCCGCGGCGTCGCCCCCATCCGGAACTGCGGCCCCAAAATCGTCCGCGCCCCCGCCCCGGCCGCCACGCTCTCCCAATACCCCCGCTCGGCCAGGTGCGCGCAGGCATCGCGCAATTCCGTCAGGCTGTAGCACCGCGCCGCCACCACCCGCGCCGACTGCAACGCCGCCAGCAACGCGTCCGCCTCCATCCCGGCGGCCTGTGCCTGCAACACCTCCACAAACGTGTCCCAGTTCTCCAGCCGCGTCTTCGCCGCCGCGAACCGCTCGTCCGCCACCAGATCCGCCCGCCCCAGCGCCGTCATCATCGGCCCGAACAGATGCACGTGCAGCCAGAACCCCACCCACCCGTCACGACACCGCAGCAACCCCAACGGCATCCGCCGCTGCGCCCGCTTCTCCACCATCCCGTTGTAGAGAAACTGCGTCACGAACGGATTGGCCATGCAGGCCGCCGTCGCCGCCACATCCACCGCGGCCTCCTGCCCCATCCCCCACCGCCCGCGCGCGAACAGCCCCGCCAGCACCGCGATGAACGCCGCCGCCCCGGCGCCATACGAAGCCCGGTCCCCGCAGCCATACAGCGGCTCGCGCACCCCGCTGCCCGAGCCATGCATCAGCCCCGCCACCGCCTGATAGACCATTTCGCACCCGGCCCAGTCCCGCCACGGTCCATCGGTGCCGAACGGCGACACCACCGCCAGCACCGCCCCCGGCGCCGCCGCGGCCAACCCCACCCGGTCGCTCTCCGGCCCCATCACGATCACATCCGCCGCACCCGCCAGCGCCAGCAACCGCGCCCGCCCCGCCGGCGAGGAGTCCAGCACCACCGATCGCTTGCCCGTGTTCAGATGCAGGAACGCGAACGACTCCCCGTCCGCCCCCACCGGCGCCGCTCGCCGCATCGCGCACCCGCCCGGCGGCTCCACCAGCAACACCTCGGCCCCATAATCGGCCAGCATCCGCCCGCAGAACTGCCCGGCGATACTGTCGCTGAGATCGAGCACGCGTATCCCGGCGAGCGCCCCCACCATCGTTCCCTCCAGCCCTCGCCATTGCCGCGATTGTCAACAAATCATGGGCAGGGCGCGTGGCAGCGGTCAAGCGGCAGGAAGGCCAGGGGTTTCACCCCTGCACCCCAGCAGGGGCCGAGCCCCTGGATCCCGCTTTACCGAACATTCGACGAGCTGATCAAGGAGGGCGGTGCCATTGGCGGCGCCCTTCTGCGTCGTGCCGATGTTGGCAAGCTGGATCATCCGGGGCAGATCGCCCTCCAGGATGATGTTCGGCGGGCCGCCCTCCTCGCAGGGTGGTTGGATCTCCAGCCGGTGGATACAGGCCCGGGCCCGCTCGCGCAGGTCGGGCAGCGCGTCTTCGGAAAGGGCTGCTTCGAATTCGGCGATCCGAGAGCGGTAGAGAGCGGCGGGGTCGTCGGGTATCTTTGGGATATTGAGGCTTTCGGGCGTCTGCTCCTGGTTGACCAGCTCCAGTTGTTGCTCCAGTTCCGCGAGCCGGCTCCGGAGGCTGGTGCTGCGGTCGCCATCCGCCAGTGCATCGACGAGATTTGCGATCCGCCGCTCGAGCACGGCCTTGACCCGGCTGGTGGCTGTCTTGGCGGCGCTTGCCTCGAGCGTCATCCGGTTGATCTCTTCGCGCAATACCTCGATGAGGGTGTTCAAGAGGGCCGGTGCCATCAGGCGCTCGCCCATCGCGCGCAACACTCGGTGCTCCAGGTGGACACGGCGCAGGGAGACGCGATTGGGGCAATTGCCGTGGCGGGCATCCACGCAGCGCAGATAGTCCTTGCCGACGGCGGCGAAGTGGCGGCCGCAGGTGCCGCAGAACACCTTGCCAGTGAGCAGGTGGCGCGGCTGGCGCCGGGTCCAGAAGCCGCCTTCACGCCCGGGGGCCGCCGGATTGGGTGCCGCTGCGTTCTCCTTCAGGCGGGTCTGGACGGCCTGCCAGAGCTCCTCATCGACGATGCGAAGATCGGGAACCGGCACCTCGACGTGCTCGTTGCGGCCGTTGACGCGGCGTCGGGTGGTGCCGGTGACCGGGTCCTTGAGGTTGCGCATGCGGTTCCAGACGAGGCGGCCGGCGTAGATCGGGTTGTTGAGCACACCCTCGCGGCGCTTGCCGCGGCCGCGGATCGTGTCGGCCAGCCAGGGACCGCCGGAGGGGCCGGGGATACCCTCGCCGTTGAGGGTGCGCGCGATCCGCAGCGGCTTCACGCCCTCGGCATAGAGCTGGAAGATCCGCTGGACGACCGCCGCCTCCATCTCGTCAATGGAGCGCAGGCCGCGCTCCAGCTCGCCGTCCTGGCCGATTCGCCGCAACATCCGATAGCCGTAAGGTGCAGTGCCGATGGCGCGGCCCTGGCGGACGCGCCCCTCCTGCCCCCGCCATGTCTTGGCGGCGAGGTCCTTGAGGTAGAGGCTGGCCTTGGTGCCGCGCAGGCCGATGTGCATGTCGCTGACCGGCCCTTCCGAGAGGGTCACGATCAGGGCGTCGTGGAAGGTCACGCGCTTGTAGATGTAGGCGACGTGCTCGAGGTCGCGCGACAGTCGATCCAGGCTCTCCACGAGGACGATGTCGGCGTGCCCGCGCTCGATCCCGGCGAGGAGCTTGTTGAGGCCGGGCCGGTCGCGCACGGCGCCGGAGATGGCCTTGTCGGAATGCTCGCCAACGACGATCCAGCCCTCGCGCTCGGCCCGAACGCGGCAGAGCCGCAGTTGGTCTTCGACCGAGGCGGCGCTCTGCAGGTCGGACGAGAAGCGGGCGTAAAGGATGGCGCGCTGGGTCATGCGTCAATCTCTACGCTGTGGGGCGGAGTCGCGGCTGCCGCCGGTAGCCCAAACGTGCAACGGCTTCGCCCTGGAGCTGCCCCACCAGGTTGTTGTACGCCTTGGCGGCGTTGGCTTGGCCCGCGCGCCGGTAGTGGTCGTCGGCAACCTGCACCGTGATCCTGATAACGCGCGCGCCGAGGGTCGGGTCGAAGGGGGCGTCGATCGCCGCGGCGGTGACGATGGCATGGCGGTTGCGGTGGGGACCAAAGCGGACCTTGAAGCGCTTCCTGGCGCGCTGGCCGTAATTCTCGCCAAAGCTCTTTTTCGCGAGAACCTGGCCGTCCTTGCCAATCCACATGGCGCTGCTCTCGCGCTCGCGCTCGCGCAGCAGGAACGGCCTGATCTCGCCGAGGTAGCGGTCGATGTACGGCGAGAGATGCGCCGGCAAGGTGAAACTGTCGGCTTTCCCGGTCTTGACCCGCGCGGGCAGCAGGGCGAGGCGCCAGAGGCCGTCGGGCTGGCGGGCGAGTTCGGTGCCGACCAGCAGCCCGGCCATGGAGCGCAGGCGGCGGGCGCGCGCGGCCTCCATGGCGATGATCAGCCCGTCGCGGAACTGCAGGGCGCCGGCCAGCTTGCTGCCGACGGTGTGCGCCTTGTCCATCAGGCCGCATCCCCAGCGGTAGAGCACCCGCGGGTGGGGGACGACGAGTGCGCGCCTTG
The DNA here is from genome assembly GCA_963779875.1 of uncultured Alphaproteobacteria bacterium. Lineage (GTDB taxonomy): Bacteria > Pseudomonadota > Alphaproteobacteria > Acetobacterales > Acetobacteraceae > CAMDGX01. The sequence goes on from CAWAAI010000002.1 coordinate 798,831, forward strand.
TGCGCAGGCGGCGAGGGATGACTCCGCCCTCCGGGCCCCTGACCCAGCGCCAGTCGTGTGTCGGCTCGAGGATAGCCAGCGCCCTGGAGAGCTCTTCAAAGCGCCCCACCACCGTATTGTCGGCATTGCCGGCGCTCCGGAGGGCGTTGAAGTAGTCGTTGAGTCGTTCCCCGGTCACGCGCTCGCCCGCGGGCACGCCGGTGTCCAGCCAGCCGCGGTGCTGGAGGAAACCCAGCCAGCGGGCATAGCCCTTGGCGAACTTCTGGAGCGAGGCCTCGGCATAGTGGCCGCCGGGCGTGGACCGCCGGTTGCGGCGGCCTTTGACCGTATTCGCCTCCAAGGCCGCCCGGTCCGTCTCCGGCCAGTCGGCCAGCTTCAGCGAGGGCCAGATGGCCCTCGCCTGCTTCGCCGTGACGCTCACCGACGCCCCCGCCCACGGGGACCTTTGCCGCCCGATGGCGGGCGAGGCGGCCGCGGGGGCTTCGGCGGCCCCTTCCTGGTCGGCCCGGGCTTGCGCATCTCGCCACGGCTCAGGCGCAGGATGGTGCGGTCGAACTCATCGACGGCGCGAGCGACCTCGTTGGCGGTGTAGGAGTTCATGGTGGTCGCGATGGATTTGTGCCCGAGCAGGTTCATCAGCGTGCCGTAGTCGCCGGGGTTGCAGCGTAGGAAGATCTCGCCCGCCAGGCCACGGAAGTCGTGCGGGCCAAGGGCGACGCCGACGATCTGCTTCGTGATCGACTTCACCGCGTCGCGCATCCCCTGCCGGGTGATGTGCGGCGTGCCGCGGCCGGGGAACAGGTACCCCTCGGCATCGCTGGCCAAGAGGGGCCGGAAGTGCCGGACCCAGAGGTCGATCATCGAGCGGGTGGCGCTGTCGATCGGGCGCGTGATCGCGTTGGAGTTCTTCACCTCCTGGGCAGCGATGTCGAGGCGCTGGTAGCGGCGGCGGGCGGGGTCGTGCGACTGCAGGTGCTGTCCGACCTTCAGCGTGATCACGTTGTACAGCCGCAGCTGTGTCATCAGGAACATCTGCACGGCGACCGCCCGCATGGCGAGCGCGACGGCGTTCTGGGGCGACTCTGCAAGCAGCGTCAGCGCCTGATCCATGCAGGTCGTCGGCAGCTGCAGCAATGCCTGCAGGCGCGCGGGCTCCATCGCGGCCAGGATGCGGTCACGGCGGCGGGCGGACATGCCGCTCATCTCCGGCTCCACGTCCTCGCGCCAGCTGCGCAAGTCCTCGATCTCCTCCTCGGGCAGCTTCGCCTCGTATTTGGCCAAGATCAGCAGGACCTCCAGCACGCGCAGGGCGTTGGCGTTGGGGACGCTGCCTCGGAGCTGGTCGAGGAATTTCATGATCGCGTGGGCGCGATCTGGCGGCTCGACGAGGTCGGTCACCTTGTTGATCTCGGTGATCGCCACCTCACCTGAGGCGACCAGGGCGCTGGCGGCCCAGCGCAGGTGGTCGACGCGCCCGTCCGCCGAGATCTTGCGCAGGCCGACGCCTCTGTTGGAGCGGCGGTTCGTCTTGCTGTTGGCCTTGAACGGCCGCGCGTGCACGGACCGAGCGCCGGGCTTGAATGGAGCGGATTTGCCGGTGAGCCGTTCGCCGAAGCGCTCGCTGTTCGTGCGGAACGTCGGCGTGAAGCGGTCCCACGGGAGGATATACTGGTGGGGGCCGGGCGGCGCGGCGAGCTGGACGGCGGGCCAGCCGGCGACCTTGGCGGCGAAACCGTTCCAGGCGCGGCGGCAGGAGCCGGCCAGCTTCTTTGGGTTGGCAATGAGCGTGCGCGTCGTGAGCCACGCGGAGAACTCGGTGAAGTTGTCGTACGTGATCTCCTCCGGCCCAATGCCGCGCAGGGTGGCGAAGTCGACGAGCTTGGCCAGCGGGGCCTTCTGGCGGCTGGTGAGCGGCCCGAGCAGCGCGACCCAGGCGGGCGAGCGCGGTGCGCGGCAGGCGTCGATGAGTTCCATCCGCTCCATCACCTTGCACAGGTGGGAGAGACGGTTGCGCATCGTTCCATCGCTGATGCCGAAGGCCGCAGGCGCCGGCGTGCGCAGGCGCGCGCGGATGAAGTCCGGCGTCAGGACGATCAGGGTCGGCGGGTCGCCCAGCATGTCGGCGATGGAGAGCAGCGAGTGCTTGAGCAGGCTCCGGCGCGCGGGCAGCAGATCGGTCCAGGTGTCAACGGCGGCGAGCGCCGCGGCGAGTGTCGTCGCGGTGGACTGGCTCGTGGTGGAGGGGGTGGCAGGCGGCGAGATCTTCATTGTCTTCGAGCTCCTGTTGAGGTTGATTGCCGTCAAAAGTAAGGTGGAGAAGCGATACGCACGAAATCATCGATTCGTATGTACAGTATGTTCCAGTTTGCCGCGAACTGGATGTGAGTGTTGTCATTGGGTACAATTAGCGTGCTGTGTTGATTAATCTTGACTTCACTATTCGTCTGTCTGGGAAATCTGAGATGCGGACGCGTCGTCGTCGCACGTCGACTGCTGCGCCGCGTCGGTCCGCTTCAACTTTCTGTAGCGAGCCGGCAGGCGCCGGATGACCCGAGCGCGCACCTGTGCGACCGCGGAGTTTGCTTGGATGCGGGTGATGCCGAGGGCCTCGACCACCGGCTGCCGTCCGGCGCGAATCCGCCGGCGGATCGTCTCCGGCGAGACGCCGAGCCACGCCGCCAGCTCGGCGGGCGACAGCAGGGCCGGCATGTCTTCATCGAGAACCAGAGGGGTTTGATCAGGGGCACCGGCATCCGCCGGCTCGGGCGTCCCCAGGGGTGGCAGGAGAGACGTGACTGTTGATTTCCACTGAGATCTGACCCGTTCAGGCGGGAATTTTCCACCGAGATTTGACCCATGTTTGAACCTCCCCCTGCTGCGAACAGCGGGGGTCCATGGAGTGATCGACATGGCATTGTTGAGTGTTATCCGGCGCTGGGCGCTTCGGGATCGGGTATCGATCCGAGCGATATCAAGGCGCACGGGACTGTCGCGGAACACGATCCGCAAATACCTCCGATCGGGCGCGGTGGAGCCGAAGTTCAGAGTTCCTGATCGGCCGAGCAAGCTGGCCCGGTATGCGGACAAGCTGTCGCTCTGGCTGAAGGCGGAGGCCGGCAAATCCCGCAAGCAGAGACGAACGGTCAAACAGCTTCACGCCGATCTGGTGGTGCTGGGATACGAGGGGTCCTACAACCGGGTGGCGGCGTTCGTCCGGGCCTGGAAGGCTGACCGGCAGCGGGAGCAGCAGAGCAGTGGGCGAGGCACGTTCGTTCCGCTGGTCTTTCCGAGCGGGGAAGCTTTCCAGTTCGACTGGAGCGAGGACTGGGCGGTCCTGGGCGGTGAGCGGACCAAGCTGCAGGTTGCGCACGTCAAGCTGTCGTACAGCCGCGCCTTCCTCGTCCGGGCGTATCCGCTCCAGACGCACGAGATGCTGTTCGACGCCCATTACCATGGGTTCCGGGTTCTGGGCGGCGTGCCGCAGCGCGGGATCTACGACAACATGCGGACGGCGGTGGACCGGGTTGGTCGCGGCAAAGAGCGCCAGGTCAATGCCCGCTTCCTGGCCATGGCCAGCCACTACCTGTTCGATCCTGACTTCTGCAATCCAGCAGCCGGCTGGGAAAAGGGACAGGTTGAGAAGAATGTCCAGGACGCGCGCCATCGGCTCTGGCAGCCCATGCCATGCTTTGCCGATCTCGAGGCCCTGAACGCGTGGTTGGAACGGCGCTGCGTCGATCTCTGGGGACAAGTCCCCCATGGCACCTTGCCCGGAACCATTGCTGAGGTATGGGCAAGCGAAAAACCCAGCCTGATGGCGTTGCCGCCTGCCTTCGACGGCTTCGTCGAGCACACCAAGCGCGTGTCGCCGACCTGTCTGGTTCACCTGGAACGCAACCGCTACAGCGTGCCGAGGGGGGGGCGCCTCCTTCGCCAACCGGCCGGTCAGCGTGCGGATCTATCCGCAACGGATCGTCGTGGCGGCGGAGGGGCTGATCCTCTGCGAGCATCCGCGGATCATCGAGCGGTCGCATCATCTGCCGGGACGGACGGTGTACGACTGGCGCCACTATCTGGCGGTGATCCAGCGCAAGCCGGGCGCTCTGCGCAACGGCGCGCCGTTCGCCGACTTGCCCGAGGCTTTCAAGCGTCTGCAGGGCAGTCTGCTCAAGCGGCCTGGCGGCGACCGGGAAATGGTGGAAATTCTGGCCCTGGTTCTCCAGCATGACGAGGAGGCCGTGCTGTGCGCCGTCGAGTTGGCTTTGGAAGGTGGGCTGCCGACCAAGACCCATATCCTGAATATTCTGCACAGGCTGGTCGACGGCAAGACAACGGCTGCTGCCGTCAACGCACCCCAGGCTTTGACCCTGAGCCGGGAACCAAAGGCCGACGTCGAACGCTATGACGCGCTTCGGAGCGGGCCCGACAAGCGGGAGGCGCATGATGCGGCATGATCCCGCCAGCGCCGCTATCGTGATCATGCTGCGTGGCCTGAAGATGTTCGGGATGGCGCAGGCCGTCGGCGAGCTGATGGAGCAGGGGGCGCCGGCCTTCGACGCCACGGTGCCCATCCTGTCCCAATTGCTGAAGGCCGAAACCGCCGAGCGCGAAGTCCGCTCCATCGCCTACCAGCTCAAGGCCGCCCGGTTCCCGACCTACAAGGACCTCGCCGGGTTCAACTTCGTCGCCAGCGAGATCAACGAGGCACTGGTCCGGCAGCTTCATCGCTGTGAGTTCATGGACGGCGCCTACAACGTTGTCCTCATCGGCGGCCCAGGGACAGGCAAGACCCATGTCGCCACGGCGCTCGGTGTCCAAGCCGTCGAGCATCACCGCAAGAAGGTCCGGTTCTTCTCCACCGTCGAACTTGTCAATGCGCTGGAACAGGAGAAGGCCCAGGGCAAAGCAGGCCAGATTGCCGAGCGGCTGGTCCGGTTAGACCTCGTGATCCTGGACGAACTCGGATATCTGCCGTTCAGCGCCTCCGGCGGTGCCTTGCTGTTCCACCTGCTCAGCAAGCTCTACGAGCGCACCAGCGCCGTCATCACCACCAATCTGAGCTTCAGCGAGTGGGCCGGGGTGTTCGGTGACGCCAAGATGACAACCGCCTTGCTCGATCGCCTCACCCATCACTGCCATATCCTCGAAACCGGCAACGACAGCTTCCGGTTCAAGGCCAGTGCCGCAACCACCAAAGCCGAGAGGAAAAAGCCATGACCTGACCCGTTCTCTAGCCGAGAAACACACGCACAAGGCGGGTCAGTTCTCGGTGGAAAACCCGGGTCACATCTCAGCGGAAATCAACACCAGAAAGGTCCTCGCGGAGTTCCAGGGCGCGCCGCAGGGTGGCTTCTGCCTCCACAAGCCGACCAAGGTCGACCAGCGCGCTGCCAAGGTTGCCGTGCGCTTCGGGGTAATCCTCGTGAAGTTCAATGGCGCGCCGGCAGGCGGTCTCTGCCTCCGTGAACCGGCCGAGCTCGGACAGCACGCCGCCCAGGTTGCAGTGCGCCTCGGGGTAGTCCTCGCGGAGATTGATGGCGCGCCTGCAGGCGGCCTCAGCCTCTGAGAACCTGCTGAGCATGGCCAGTAGGCCGCCCAGGCCGCTGTATGCCCAATGGTTTACCTCGCAAAGTTCGATGGCGCATCTGTCCGCGGCCTCCGCCTCGATGAGGCGGTCGAGCTGGGAAAGCACTTGGCCCAGGCGGGTGTGAGCGGCAGAGTAGTCCTCGCGAAGTTCGATGGCGCGCCTGTAGGCGGACTCAGCTTCGTAGTGCCGACCGATCCGGAACAGCAAAATGCCCAGGTTGTAGTGCGCCATGGCATCGTTTTCGCGGAGTTTGACGGCGCACCGATAGGCAGTCTCCGCCTCCGAGAGCCGGCCCTGGTCGTACAGCACAACGCCCAGGCCGACGTGCGCGTCGGAATAGCCCTCGCGGAGTTGAATGGCGCGGCGGTAGACGCCTCCGCCTCCCCGAGGCAACCTGGTTAACCAGCACACGGCCCAATTCTACGTGCGCCTCGGGGAAGACCTCGCGGAGTTTGATGGCGCGCCTACAGGCCGTTTCAGCCTCAGCGAACCGGCCCTGGTCGGACAGCATAACTCCTAGATTGTAGTGCGCCATAGCATCGTTTCCGCGAAGTTTGACGGCGCGCCGATAGGCCAATTCCGCCTCAGCGGACCGGCCCTGCTTGGACAACACAATGCCCAGGCCGATGTGCGCGTCGGAATAGCCCTCGCGTAGCTTGATGGTGTGACGGTAGGCGGCTTCGCCTCGCGTGCCGGTCTAGCCGGAGCAGCGAATGACCAGGTTGCCGTGCGCCTCCGGGCATCCTTCGAGGATTTCGATGGCCCGCCGGAAGGCCGCCTCGAACTCCAAGAGCCGACCGTCCCGGACGGCGCTGCGCCCGCTTGGCAAAGACGTCAGCCAGCGTTTGGCTTTCCAGATACTATCAGCGTCCCGGTGCATCATCTCAAACTTTGCTGGCGTCCGGCCGGGAATCAACGGCGAGTACAGCGCCGTAGCCGGTTGCCGAGCGGTTGCGTGGCTACGCTGAACTCCAACAGGAGGCCAGCGGCATGGGCCGCGTCGGCGACGCGAGCCATACGTCCAGCGAACGGCCGTCCAGAACCGTATCTTCCACGCCGCACGCAGAGCCACGTCCGGTTACCGAGGTCGAGCGCGCACCGGGCCAACGTCGGGCACGCAGGCCGCATCTCGTGGCCGCTCGCGCACGATCGCGAGGAGAAGCCAGATAGCACGCTCCCTGTCTCCGTCGCTCACCAGAGAGCGCGCCAGACCCACTCTGTGTTCGCTGCACCAGGGTTCCAGTGCGGCGGCGAACTCAAAGAAGTGTGCCGCTTCGGCGAGAGCGCCACCCCGCTCCATGGCAGATGCTAGCGCTCCGACTATTCGCGCGACAGGACCCGCGTGGATCAGCGCAACGCAATAAGCCGCCACGGACTCTTGCAACAATCCGGCAAGCCGAAGCGCATGCCCAAGTCGTTCATGTGCATCTGGCGCATCCGGTGCGAACCGCAGCGCCTGACGGAGTATGGCGAGCGCGTCGGGGCAGGCCGCAAGCCTGTGCGACATCTGTCGAAAACGACGCTCCCCGATCAATTCGGGCGGCCATACCCCGCAGAGACGGCGTAGAGCTAAGAGTTCATAGCCAGAAAGACGGCTGTCGCTGCACGACGCCTCGGTGGATAGAGAACTGGTCATCATCAGCATTCTGCTATTCGACAACACGGAAATGCGTGATGCCCGCGGAAAGCTGAACTTCGGACGCACGAAGGCGGCGGAGCTGCTCGAATAGGAGCGTGTCCTCCTGACCTTCAAAAACGCGCGCTTTTCCGTCAGCGCCAGGCGCTGGAAGTTCAATTGGTGCCTCACATTCTACAGCGACGGCAATCAAGGTGTGCCAGCCGACGGGCCCTGTTCTCAGCGATCTCGCCCCGGGCTTCCCGTCGGCTCGCGGTGTCATCATGGCAGCAGGAAAGATCGTTGTGCCGCTGCCAATTAGACCATCTTTCAAAAAGGCGGATGGAGACATGAGCATCATTTGGTCAACAGGAGGCTTCCACAGGAGGATGAATTTGGCCGGAAACTTCACAGAGATCCGGATTTGCACGAGAGAGCCTAAATCAAATTTCGGATAATCAGGTTCTTCATCCTCTGGATCATACAAAGCTTCTTCGTTTGCCGGAATGATTTCAAGAACCATCGGGATGCCCGTATCACGAAGATCCCAGACATCTTGGTTCGGCCAAACAAGCTCCTGCCGGTATCCTGGTGAGGGATATCTGAACTTGGTGGCTGCTTTGATCGCTGCGACGGCAGCCTCGCAGAAGTCGCTTCGCGAGGTGAGATTCAAAGTCCATTTCGAATCGCTTTACGATCGAGCCAGCCTTCGTAGCAGCAGCACGCTGGATGCAGCGTAGAGGAACGCCTCGACGCTTTCGAGAGTAGCTTCGAAGTCCTTTGCCAAGCGCCTATTGCGGTTGATCCAGGCGAAGAACCGCTCGACCACCCAGCGTCTGGCGATGACGGCAAAGCCGACTTGGTTGTCGGCCTTGCGGACCACCTCGATGCGGATCGGACTGGCATCGGCGACCCTGGGACCGGCATAGCCGCCGTCCGCATAGCCCAACGCCACGAACGGCCAACTTGCGCGAGACGCCCGCAGCAGCGGTCCGGCGCCATCCCGATCCTGGATGGCGGCCGAATGGGCCTGCAACTTCAGTGCCCGGCCGTCGGTATCGACCAGGGCGTGCCGCTTGCGACCCTTGATCTTCTTGCCTGCGTCGTAGCCGCGCACGCCGCCACTCTCGGTGGTCTTGACGCTCTGGCTGTCAATCACGGCCGCAGTTGGGCTTGCCTCGCGCCCCGTCCGCTCGCGGTCGAGCATCACCAGGTAATGGTTGATCCGCTCCCAGGTGCCGTCGTCGCGGAACCGGGCGAACCAGCGATAGACCGTCGGCACGGGCGGAAAGTCCTTGGGCAGAAGGCTCCAGGCGATCCCTCCGCGCAGCACGTAGAAGATCGCGTTGACGATCTCTCGCATCTCCCATTTCCGCGGGCAACCGCACCGGCAAGCGGCAGGCAGGAACGGCCCGAGGATCAGCCACTCGGCGTCGGTGACGTCACTTCCATAGCGGAGGCCCGCGCGGCTATGCTGCGCGCGGGTGGTCGGCGTCCACATGAGATCTCCGGCAAGGCTTCGAACACCTGCCCGGAATCACATCTGGCACGGCCATCCAACCCCCAAAATCTACCGTTCCGCATTAATTACGAAATGGCCTCTCAGTATGTCTTGGGTAATATTGAAGTATTTACAAATTGTTATGATAACTGGTTTGGTCCATTTTGAATTAGATATGCTGGCGGACCATGAATTTTTGACATTTAGTAGATACTCTACGTCATTTGAATTTTTCTCGCTAAGTGTTGTATGAGAGTGTGGCACCCACTTAGCCCGCCATTCTTGAAGATCTGGTGCGATATCTTCAAATATTCTATGTGTTCCATCTTCTCGGTAGCCTCTCACGTGATGACGAAGAAGAAAATTAAACTTTTCCCGATTGGTCATTGGAGTATCGAGGCTATTCATTTTTTTTACCTCCAAACGGCGGCTAGCAAGCCTGTTTACGTTTCACCTAACAAACATGGCAGCAAACAACAGATCCGCGCAAGCGCCCTGTGCGTCGGCGTTAACCCTCGTTAAGCGCCGTAATGGCGCCCTTGTTGATCGCTGGCACGCCAGCACCAGGGCGAACGTCAGTTTGTGGACCTCCTGCCCTACCCTCGCCACGCGGCTTGGTCCCGAACCCGAGAAATGGCGCGGCTCGAGGTGCACAATTGCAAGGTCAGGCTGTTCCGATGTCGCATCGAGAAGGTGTTCGGCACTTGGAAGCGACCCTGAGAGCCGGTTTTCACAACTACCCCGGGTTGAGCTGAGGCGATAGCCAGCCCACCATGCCGCCCCCACCTCTGGTCTTTTGGAAGCCGAGGATGGGCGTAGACCGAAGGATCTTGGACTTGCTCGCGATGGTAATCGAGTGCTGCGAGAGGTGGAGCGCACCTGGACCGGGCCGCCCTCCCGCAGCCACGGTGCGGGTGCTGGCCACGCTGCGCCGGTTTCAGCGGGAAGGCACCCGGTGGCGCGGCCTGCTGGCGAGCCCAAGCGGATCCAGCCGCTCGACGGTGCGTCGACGCCCTGAAGCCTGGGCACGCGGCGGCGTGCTGGCGCGGGTGGGCGCCCTGCTGGTGACGTCGCTGCGGGGCAACCCGACGCTGATCCTGGACAACTACTCGGTGCGTGCGAAGCGCGCGGGTGCGGTGACCGGGCCGAACCCGACCGTCTGGGGCAAGCGGGGCACCAAATACCACATCGCGGTCACCGGAGACGGTGTGCCTGCCGCCTACTTCCCACCGCGGCCAACGTCAACGACACCGTGGCGTTCGAGCGTCTGTTCCTGGCCGCCTTCGCCGTCATAACCCTCACCCAGGCCGTGTTCGCGGACAAGGGTTACGACGCCTAGGCCAACCGCGCCCTGTGCCGCACCTTCGGGGCCGAACCACACATCCACAAATGCGGTCGCCCCCACGGCGGCGGGGCCGGATCCACGCCCGACCAGTTTACCCACACGGTGCCTCCGAGCGGCAATCCGCCGCGATACCCCCTGGGAACCGGCCGTTTCAAGGATCGAATCGCCAAACCGACAGCGATTGGCTGCATGTTGATCGCGTAAACAATGGAGGCGAAACCGCACGTCCTTGCGCATTATGTCGCTACCCCACTCCAGTTCGGTAAAGCGGTGTCCACGCCCCTGCACCTCATTTACGGGGGGGCAGGGCGCGTGGCCTTCTCTGGTCTTCTGGCAACCCTCGCCGATCGGCTATGCTACCCCCATGAGCCGCGACCACAGCGCCACCCCCAACACCGTCCCCTGGCCGCCGCTGGTCTATGCCGGCGCCGCGGTGCTCGCATGGCTCCTCCACCGCGCCATGCCGCTGCCGCCCGGCCTCGTGCTGGCCTTCTGGCCGCCCGCCCAGCTATTCGGCGCCGCGCTCATCGCCCTCGGCCTTGGCTTCGACCTCTGGGCCATGGTCACCATGTGGCGCCACCGTGCCAACATCCTCCCCCACCGCGCCGCCACCGCGCTCGTCACCCACGGCCCCTTCGCCTGGTCGCGCAACCCCATCTATCTCGGCAACACCATCCTGCTGGCCGGCGTGGGCTTCGCCGCCGCCATCCCCTGGTTCCTCCCGCTCGCCCTCGCCGCCGCCGTCACCGTCGCCCAACTCGCCATCGTCCGCGAGGAGGCCCACCTCAACGCCCGCTTCGGCCGCGCCTGGCGCAACTACGCCGCCACCACAAGCCGCTGGCTCGGCCGTCGCTCGACACGGGGCTGATCGCGCGACTACGTTGCAACATGCAAACCGCTGCCCAATCCCTCGTCGCCTTCCTCGCCGCCCAGGGCGTCACCCGCGCCTTCTGCGTCCCCGGTGAATCCTACGTCGCCGTGCTCGACGCCCTGCATGCCCACCCCCGCATCGACCTCGTCACCTGCCGCCATGAAAGCGGCGCCGGCTTCATGGCCCTGGCCGATGCCCGTCTCACCGGCGTCCCCGGCATCGCCCTGGTCAGCCGCGGCCCCGGCGCCTGCAACGCCGCCATCGCCATCCACACCGCCCAGCAGGATTCCGTCCCCGTCCTGCTCATCGTCGGCCAGGTCGAAGCCCGCGACCTGCGCGCCCGAGCCTTCCAGGAAATCGACTATTCCCGGATGTTCGACGGCATCGCCAAGTTCATCGGCGAAGCCACCCACGCCGACCAGGTGCCCGAGCTGCTCTCCCGCGCCTGGTCCGCCATGCTCACCGGCATTCCCGGCCCCGCCATCCTCGCCCTGCCCGAAGACATCCTGGCCGAAGCCTGCGAACGCTCCCCGCTCGCCCCCACCATCGCCGGCGACGCCGCTCCCTCGGCCGCGTCCGCCGACCGCCTTGCCGACCTCCTGCGCGCCGCCGAACGCCCCATCGTCATCGCCGGCGGCGACCTCGACCGGCCGGGCGGAAGGGAAGCGCTCCTCGCCTTCGCCGAACGCTGGCAGGTCCCCGTCGCCGTCAGCTTCCGCCGCCAGGACCTCTTCCCCAACGACCATCCGCTCTACGCCGGCGACATGGGCCTCTCCAACCCGCGCGCCCAGCGCGACGCCTTCGACCGCGCCGACCTCGTCATCGCCCTCGGCACCCGCCTCGGAGACATCACAACCCAGGGCTACAGCTTCCCCGAACCCGGCCAGCACCTGGTCCATGTCTGCCCCGACCCATCGTGGCTCGGCTGGCGCTTTGCCACCGACCTGGCGCTGGCCGCCCACGCCATCCCAACCCTCGCCGCTCTTGCCCACCGCAACGCCGCCGCGCCCGCCGTCCGCGCCACCTGGACCGCCGAACTCCGCGCCCTGCAAACCGCCGATGCCGCCTGGACCCCGCGCACCGCGCCCGACGGCGTCGTCTTCCCCAACCTCGTGGCCGCCCTCGGCCCGCGCCTGCCCAGCGACGCCATCGTCACGCTCGACGCCGGAACCTTCGGCGCGCCGTTCTACCGCAAGATCGCCTGGAAACCCGGCCAGCGCCTGCTTGCCCCCATCGCGGGGTCCATGGGCTACGGCATTCCCGCCGCCGTCGCCGCCGCGCTGCGCCACCCCGGCCGCCCCGTCATCTGCGCCGTCGGCGACGGCGGCTTCCTCATGACCGGCAGCGAACTCGCCGTCGCCGCTGCCCGTCGCGCCCCGCTGAAAATCCTGCTCAGCGAAAACGGCAGCTACGCCTCCATCCGCATCCACCAGGAACGCGCCCACCCCGGCCGCGTCTCCGGCACCGACCTCGCCAACCCCGACCTCAGCATGATCGGCGCCGCCTACGGCTACCCCGTCATGACCGTGCGCGAGGAATCGCAACTCCCCGCCCTCATCGACGCCCTCGTCGCCCCCGGCCCGCTCTTCGCCGTCGTCCACTCCTCGCTCCGCGCCGTCCTGCCGGGCTGAAGGCAGCAGATCGAGGGCAGCGCCCATGCCCCGTTCCTCTTGCAACGGTCGAACGGTTATCATAAATAACTAACGTGCAGACCAGCCCCGCCCCTCCACCGCCATCGCCCGCCGCGCGTCTCGGCGTGATGATGGAGTTGGTCCGCGACATCATCGCCCACCACGCCGCCAAGGACCGCGCCCTCTCGCCCTTGCTCGTGTTGATCTGGGGCTATATCGGCCGCGCGGTTCGCCGGCTGGCAACGCTGGAGGCGCGCTGGCGTGCCGGCCAGCCGCTCCAGCCCCGGCCGCGCCAGCCCCGTCCGCGCGCCCCGAGGGACGCCCCCTCCACCGCCGAGCCCTGCCCGCGCAAGCGCCTGCCCACGGGCGACGGATGGCTCGTTCGCCTCGTCCTGCCCGCCGCCCAGCTTTGCCCGGCGCTGGGCAAGCTTTGCGCCAGCCCCGAGATGGCCGAACTCCTGGCCGCCGCGCCCCAAGCCGCCCGCATCCTGCGCCCGCTCTGCCGCATGCTCGCCGTGCGTCCGATGCCCGCGGCACTGCGCCCACCACCGGCACCCCCCAGACCCCCCGGGCCTATTCGCCCACGACCTATTCTCCCCAGGCCGGATCGGGCAAGGCCGCGCAAACGGCCAAGCCCGTCACCTGAAATCCGCAGACACCCGTTCCCGCAATTTTCCAACTCCTGAACCTGCGCCAACCCACGCTCATAATGTTGCATTATCGGATTGTTAAGGGTCCAGGGGCTTGGCCCGTCGCGCGAAGGCGCGCCACGGACCCTGGCAGGTCAAGGGCAGCGCCCTTGCCTTGCCTTGCCTTGCCTTCCTTCCCGCATCCGCCATCCTCAGCCAAGCAGGGGAGGGAATCGCATGACCGACATTTTTTCGCTTAATGGCCGTGTTGCCTTGGTCACCGGCGCGTCGCGTGGCCTGGGCCGGGCGATGGCGTTGGCCCTGGCGCGCTGCGGCGCACATGTCGTGGTCAACGGCCGCAACGCGGCGGGCATCGAGGCGACGCGGGCGGCCATCGCGGCGGCCGGTGGCCAGGCCACCGCGATGGCCTTCGACACCACCGACGTTTCGGCCGCCGACGCGGCGGTCGACCGCATCGAGGCCGAGCTTGGCCATCTGGACATCCTCGTCAACAACGCCGGCTACGGCAACGGCCGCACCGCGAGCGAGTCCACCGACGCCGAGTGGAACGAGATCATCGACGTCGATCTCAACGCCTGTTTCCGCCTGGCCCGGCGCGCCTCGGTCGGCATGCTGCGCCGGGGCTGGGGGCGCATCATCAACATCTCCTCCGTCAATGCCCACATCGCGCGCGAGGCGAACGCCAGCTATTGTGCCGCCAAGGCGGGGCTAGAGGGCATGACCCGCGCGCTGGCGGTCGAGTGGGGTCCCGGGGGCGTCACGGTCAACGCCATCGCCCCCGGCTACATGATGACGCCGGACAACATGGCCACCCCGCTGCGGGCGGACCCGGAGCGGGCCGGCTTCTTCGCCCAGCGCACCGCCCTGCGCCGCTGGGGCCAGGCCGACGAACTCGACGGCGCCGTCGTCTTCCTGGCCGGCAACGCCTCGGCCTACTGCACCGGCCATGTGCTGGTGGTCGATGGCGGCATGACCGTGAAGATCTGATACCAAGCGCCCCAAACGCCAACTCTTCCGGCGTTTGGGGCGCCTGGTATCGCGCGCCGGGCTGGCCGGCGGCGGCGCGCAGAACCAACACCCATACCGGCTGCCATCGACCGATCCTTCATCGGTCGATGGCGGCCGGTATGACCCAGGCGCTCAGCCGCAGCAGCAAGCCCCCGCCGCCGCCGGTTGTGCGGCGGCCATTGTCGCAGTGGCGCAGAAGCACGACACCGCCACCGCCACGTCTGCCCGCGCGGCGGTATAGGTTACGCGCTGGCGAATCAGCCCGGCCTCCGCCGTCTCGCCCCGCCGTTCCAGGCAGTCGAGCAGCCCACGCAGCGCCCACAGATTGTCGGCATGGATCTGTGCCCGCGGCAGCGATCCGCCGAGTCCAAGGTCCTCCCGGTACACCACCTCCGCCTCGGCCGCGCGTCCCTGCTCCAGCAGCAGCGCCCCCAGCGCGTGGCGGACCGGCTGCATCCACCCCCATGGCTCGTCGTAGGGCAGGTCGTCCTCCAGCGCGATCGCCGCCCGCAGCCGCGCAAAGGCCGCGTCGTGTTCGCCGCGGCGATAGGCGATCTCGCCTTCCAGCATCTCCTCCGCCACCGCCAGCGCCCGTACACAGGGCACGTTGTGCATGTAGCGCGACTCCGGCACCCGCTTCGCCGCCTCGCGGAACAGCGCCTGCTCCGCCTCGGCCGACTTCACGTCGCCAAGTGCCGCATGGGCGACGCCGCGCGCGTAGTGCATCATCGCCACCGTATTGCAGTACAGCTCGCGGTCCTCGGGCAGTTCCTGCGCAATGATTTCGCGCCACTTGCCGAAGCGCACCAGAACATGCTGCCGCACCGAGACGTAGCTCTCGAAGAAATCCGCCATCGGCGGCGAAACGATGCGCAGCATCTCCTCGGGCATCGTCTCGATCAACTCGTCGGCCGCGGCAATGGCCGGCGCGAACTGCCCCAGGAACATCGCCCCGTAGGCGGCGAAGTGATAGTTGTGGACGCGGTAGCCGGAATAGAAATTCATCGGCCCGGCGCGGTCGTAGTATTTGCGGTCGGCGACGATCGCCTTCTGGTTCCAGTGCATCGCGTCGCGATAATGGCCGCACTGGATGTCGATATGGGTCGGCATGTGCACCAGGTGCCCCATGTCCGGCGTCAGTTCCCGCAGCCGGTCGCCAGTGGCCAGCGCCACCTCGGGGAACGGCGACATCTCCATCAGGTGGACATGCAGGTGCAGCAGCCCGGGATGGTCCATTGCGCCCGGCAGGTCGCGGAACGCTGATTCCAGCACCTCGCGCGCCTCCAGCGTCCCCGCACCGGGCGCCGGCTCGCCGGTGCGCAGGTCCCACATCTTCCACGGCGTGCGATTGAGGATCGCCTCGGCGAAGATGGTGCGGATGTCGACATCATCCGGATGCGCCCGGTACGCCTCCCGCATGGCATCGGCGAAGGCGTCGTTCCAGGGGCGCTGATCGTCGATCGGCTCACGCTGCGGATAGCGTACGGCCAGCGCCTCGATCAGCGCGCGTTCCGGCGCGGTCACGCCGTCCACCACCTTCAGCGCCGCGCGGCTGGCATCGTACGCGCGGGCCAGCGCCGCCGCCTTGCTCGCCGGGTCCATCAGCTCCCACGGAAAATTGTAGTTCGGCCCCGCCGCATAACCGAGGCCCCAGAGCGCCGTGGCGCAGCCCGGGTCGCTCGCCAGCGCCTTCTCGAAACAGGCCACGGCCTCCTCGTGGTGATAGCCGAAGCACCAGTTGAGCCCCCGGTCGAACCATCGCTGGGCGTCCTCGGACGCCGTGCTCACCCTGCGCGAATAGGGGCCGAGATCATAGGGGTAGTCCATGTCGCCTCCTCCGCATTGTCTGGTTGGGTCATCACGCAAGCCGACGATAAGTCCCGCCTCGCGATTTTCTGTTGTTGCCGGATGCCGAGGGGGGGACGGTTCTGTGATCTTCGTTCGGCGATCGCTTCTTCGGGCAATCTGGGCCGCAGCCTAGGCGCCCCGGCGGGCGCCATGCAACGACAATGCTGTGACGCCTAGCCCACGGTATTGCGCGGCACGTCGCGGAATGGTTGGTCGGTATCCGCGCTCGGCTCCTGCGGCATCTTGAGCACCCGTTCGGCGATGATATTGCGCTGGATCTCGTCCGTCCCGCCGGCGATCGAGGTCGCGGGCACCGACAGCAGTATCTCGGCCACCAGACCACCCGCCAGCACCGTCCTCGCCTGCGAGCATGGCATCCGCGCCGGAGATCAGCGTATGCACCCGCGCGGCAGCACGGGCGACATTGCTCGAAGCCAGCTTGCCGAGCGAGCCTTCCGGCCCCTGCGGCCGGCCCTGCTCCTGCGCGGCGCGGGCGCGCCGCGCGGTCCATTCGGCGGACTTGGCCAGCATCAGCAGCCTCGCGATCTCCTGGCGCATCGCCGGATCATTGATGGCCCGGTCTCCTTGGCGCGCGGCATCACCAGGTCGACCCGCCCGGCGCGCTGCGGATACCATTTGTAAGGCTCCATCGATGGTGGCGATCTCGGCGCGCTCCTCGTCGTAGATCCGCCCAACCTTGTCGGACGTCCCGCCCCAGCTGCCGCAGCCCGTCCGCGCCCCGGCGCTCGTGCATCAGCGTGGTGGTGGCCACCGTCCAGCCGTCGCCGACGGTCGGAGACGATCATCTCCGGCGGCACCTCGGCGTCGGTGAAGAACACCTGGTTGAACGAGGCGTGCCCGTTCATCTGCCGCAGCGGCTGCACCTGTCACGCCCGGCTGCTTCATGTCGATGACGAAATACGACAGCCCCTTGTGCTTCGGCATGGTCCCAGTCGGTGCGCGCCAGCAGCAGGCCCCAATCGGCCTGGTGCGCGCTGGTGGTCCACACCTTCTGGCCGTTGACCACCCAGCGGTTGCCCTTGAACTCGGCCCGCGTGGTCGCGCCGGCCAGGTCCGACCCGCTGCCGGGCTCGCTGAACAACTGGCACCAGGTGTCCTCGCCGGTCAGGATGCGGCGCAGGAATTTCTCCTTCTGCGCGTCGGTGCCATGCGCCAGCAGCGTCGCCGCGGCCAGGCGGCGGATGCCGGTCTTGGCCACGCCGACCGCGCCGATGCGCTGCAACTCCTCCTCGACCACCGGCTCCAGCCCGACCGGCAGGTCGCGGCCGTACCACTGGCTTCGGCCAGGGCGGCACGCCCCAGCCGGAATCGATCAGCTTGTTGCGCCATTCGACCAGGCCGTGATTCCGGGTTCCAGTTCGCCTCCAGCCAGGCGCGGACTTCGGCGCGGACGGCGGCTTCGGTGATTTCGCTCATGATCGCCTCCTATGCCGCTCCGCTCAGCACGTGTCCAGTGCCGCATCATGCAGCTCGCGGTGCCAATGCCGGCGTCGCCCAGGAACACCTCGGAAGCTCTTGGCGCGCTTGAACCACAGATGCGTGTCGTTGTCCCAGGTGAAGCCGATGCCGCCGTGGATCTGGATGGTGTGGATCGCGGTCTGCAGATAGGCCTCGCGGCGCGCGGCCTTGGCCAGCGAGGCGCAGCGCCGGCAGTCCGGCATCGTCCATCGGCCGCGCCGCGGCGGCGTAATAGGCGGCGGATTTCGCCAGTTCCACGTCCAGCAGCATGTCGGCCGCTTGTGCTTCATCGACTGGAACGAGGCGATGGTGCGGCCGAACTGCACGCGCATCATCGCGTAGTCCAGCGCGTCCTCGCGCAGCCGCTCGGCGCCGCCGACCATTTCGTTGGCCAGGCACGCCGCGGCCTGCCGCCATCGTTCGGGCGAACGGTGCGGCGCCGCCGCCCTCCTCGCCCAGCAGGGTCGCGCTTCAACGTCGTCGAATTCCAGGCGCGCCAGCTTGCGCGTCGGGTCCATCACCTTCAGCGCGCGCCGCGACAGGCCGGGGGCATCGCCGGGCACGGTGAAGAACGACAGCCCGTCCTCGCCCGCGGATCCGGGCGCGCGGGCCAGCACGACGATCAGGTCGGCGGTGTGGCCGTCGAGCACGAAGCTCTTCGTGGCCGGTCAGGCGGTATTCGCCGCCGGCCGCGGCGCGGTCAGCGTCGACGCCGCCGGCGTCCCAGCGGCCGTTCGGCTCGGCGGCAGGCCAGTGTGGCGATCGCGTCGCCCCCGGCGATCGCCAGGCAGCAGGGCCGCTTCTGCGCCTCGGTGCCGGCGTTCATGATGGCGCCGGTGGCGCCAGCACGGCGGTGGCAAAATAGGGCGCGCAGAGCAGCGCGCGGCCCATCTCCTCCAGCACGATGCCGAGTTCGCCGAAGCCGAAGCCCTGGCCGCCATAGGCCTCGGGGATGTGCACCGCGGTGAGGCCAAGTTCGCGGTTCATGCGTTGCCAGGCTGGACGATCCCATCCCGCCTTGGTCTCCATCAGTCGCCGGACCTCCTTGGTGGGCGACCGATCGGCCAGGAAGCGGCGCAGGTTGGCGCGGAACTCGTCCTGCTCGCTCGAGAAGCTGAATTTCATGGCGGCCCTCCCTGGCCGGCGAGTGTAGCCCACCAGCCGGGCAGCGCGTAGAGCGCCCCGGCGGCGCGCCCTAGGCTTCCGCGGCCGCCGGCCTGTGCGCAAGCCGCAGCCAGGCAACCGCCGTGACCGCAACGATCACCATGACCAGGCCGATCCAGTTGATTGCCTCCCAACCCACCTTCTCCTCCAGGTATCCCGCCAGGAAACTTGATGCCGCGGTGGTGCCGAAGATCAGGAAATCGTTCAGCGCCTGGGTCTTGCCCCGCTCGGAAGGCCGATAGGTGGTGGTGACCAGTGTGGTGGCGCCGATGAACATGAAGTTCCAGCCAAGCCCGATCAGCGTCAACGAGATGCGGAAATGCCACTCGGTCACCCCCGTCAGCGCGGGAATGATGCCCAGTATCAACACCGCGGCGCCGGTCATGATCATGGGCACGGTGCCGAAACGCTGGATCAGGTTGCCGGTGAACAGCGACGGCACGAACATGCCCATAACGTGCATGAAGATGACGAAATGCGCCTCGGTGTGCGGCAGACCGCAGGACACGATGGCCAGCGGCGATGCGCTCATCAGGAACGACATGGTGCCGAAGGCGATCATCGCCGTGATCACCGCCACCACGAATTGCGGTTGGGTGGCGATCTCCCACAGCGGCCGCTGTGGCCCGGTCGTCGAGGCGGTGGTCTCGCCGGGCTGGATGGCAGGGAAGCGAATGAAGGACATCACCGTGAAAACGGCAACATGCACCATGAACATCGACGCGTAGGTGCCGAGATAGAACGGCATCATGACATCGTATGTCTCGCGCACCAGGCTCGGCCCGATGAAGCCGGCGGCGATACCGCCCGCGGTGACCCACGACACTGCCTTGGCGCGCATCGCTCCGGGCACCAGTTCCACGGCGGCGAAGCGGTACATCTGCAGGCTTGCCACGGCATAGCCTTGGATGAGCCCGCCCAGGCACATCACCACGATGCTGCCCATGACCAGCCCGGTTCCGCAGACCGTGGCCCCGATCATGCCGGTCACCGATCCCACGCGGAATCCGAAGCGCCGACCCAGGCGCTGCATCAGCATCGCGGTGGGAAACACAAACAGCATCACGCCGACATGCTGCATGGTGACCGGCAGGGTCGCCAGTTCGCGGTGCTGCGGCAGGAAGGTGGCCACCGACAAGGCGGTGGCCGCGAACATCATGGTGTTGGCGGCCTGGCCGAGGGCCTGGCAGCAGGCCAGCAACAGCAGGTTGCGCCGCATCGGGCTGGTCATGAAAGGCGTTTCTCCCGGCGGCCGGTCCGTTTAGGTCGGGGAAACTCGCCTGAATGTGGCGCGCGCACAACCTCCGCCGCCGCCGGGCACGCTTGCGCAGACGGCGCGACGATCAGAACAATGACAGCTGGGCTTCGGCCATGCCCGAGCGAGCCGATGGCGGGGGCGTGAAGGCGGCGCAGTCCAGCGGCTCCGCGCTGTCCAGCCCCCATTTGCGGGCGGCGCCGTTGAAGCGGCGCGCCAGCATGTCGGCATAGACCCCGGTACCGGTGAAGCGCTGGCCGGCGCCAGCGTCGTACAAGGCACCGCCGCGGGTCTGGCGCACCAGGTCGAGCACGCGGGCGGCACGATCGGGAAAATGGCTGTTCAACCAGTCCTCGAACATCTGCTTCAGCTCATGCGGCAGGCGCAGCAGGACATACCCCGCCGTCCGCGCCCCGGCCCGGGCCGACATCTCAAGGATGCGCTCCAACTCGGCGTCGTTCAGCCCCGGGATCATCGGCGCCGCCATCACGCCCGTCGGCACGCCGGCCTTGGTCAGTTCCTGTATCGCGTGCAGACGCCGGGCCGGCGAAGCGGCCCGCGGCTCCATGCGCCGGGCCAGCACCGGGTCCAGCGTGGTGACCGAGAGGCACACCCGCACCAGGTTGCGCCGGGCCATGGGACCCAGGATATCGAGGTCGCGCAGCACGCCGGCCGACTTGGTGACGATGGTGACGGGATGGTTGAACCGGTCCAGCACCCCCAGCACCGCCCGAGTCAGCTTCAGCGTGCGCTCCACCGGCTGGTAGGGGTCGGTGTTGCTGCCCAGCGCGATCGGCCGCGGCACGTAGCCGGACTTGCGCAGCTCCTTCTCCAGCAGCTCCGCCACTTCGGGCTTGTAGACCAGCTTCGTCTCGAAATCGAGACCGGGGGAGTAGCCGAGATAGGCGTGGGTCGGGCGGGCATAGCAATAGACGCAACCATGCTCGCAGCCGCGATAGGGATTGATGGCGCGGTCGAAGCCGATATCGGCGGACTGGTTGTACGATATGACCGTCCGCGTGGTGTCGCGCAGCAGTGACGTCGGCAGCGGCGGCAGGTCGGCGAGGTCGGCGGCCATGGTGCCCCAGCCATCGTCGAAGACGGCGGGCTGGCGGGCATCGAACCGGTTTGGCGGGTTGGTCACCGCGCCACGCCCCTTGCGTACCACCACCGGAGTGTCGGACGCTGATGCGGCGCCGCCGACAATGGCGGATTTCTTGGGGAGCGCGGCGGCGACCCTGGCAGGAGGCGGCGGAATGACCAGGGCGGCGGCCTTCGAGCGCGAGCGGCTGACCTCGCCGGGCGGCGGATCAGGCTCGCCGGCGCGGTCGAGGGCGGCCATCTCCTGCAGGTCGATCTCGCGCGCGAGATCGTCGCTGTGGCCAGCGTTCATCCTGGGACCATTCGCCCTGGGACCATCTACCTTGGGACCATCTACCCTGGAAGCATCTGCCCTGGGATCATGGGTGCGCATGAAGGTGTTCCCCATCCGTTCTGTCGGCAGGTTGCCCCGGCTGGGCGTGGCAGTCAAGAACAGTTAGAGAACACAAAGCCGGAATGGCACTTTCCGTCGTCATCCCCGTCCTGAACGCGGCCACCACCTTGCAGGGGTGCGTCGAAGCGCTGGCGGGCTTGCCCGGCGAGGTGGTGGTGGTGGATGGCGGCAGCACCGACGGAACGGCCGAGACCGCCGCGCGGTTGGGGGCGCTGGTGCTCCACGCGCCGCGCGGGCGGGGGCGGCAGATGGCTGCCGGTGTGGCCGCGGCGCGAGGCGACTGGCTGCTGCTGCTGCATGCCGACACGCGGCTGGCGCCCGGCTGGGCCGCTGCCGCCTGGCGGTTCATGGCCGAGCGGCCGGGCCGCGCCGCGTATTTTCGCTTTGCGCTCGCCGCCGACGAGCCTCAGGCACGACGGCTGGAGCGGCTGGTGGCCTGGCGTTGCCGGCGGCTCGGATTGCCCTATGGCGACCAGGGATTGCTGCTGCCGCGCGCGCTGCTGGTCGAGGCCGGCGGCGTGCCGGACCTGCCGCTGATGGAAGACGTCGAGCTGGTGAGGCGGATCGGCCGCGCCCGGCTGGAAGGGCTGGACGCGGCCGCCGTCACCTCCGCCGCTCGCTGGCGGCGCGACGGCTGGTGGCGGCGTTCGGCGCGCAATCTGTCGTGCCTGTCGCTCTATTTTCTTGGCGTGCCGCCACGGTTGATCGTGCGACTGTATGGCTAGGGACACCGTCTACGTCTTCGCTCGCGCGCCCCGGCTGGGGGCGGTCAAGCGGCGCCTGGCGCGCGGCATCGGCGACCGGGCGGCGCTGCGGTTCTATCTGGCCACGCTGCGCCGACTGGTGCGGGCGCTCGCGCGTGACCGGCGCTTCCGCACCGTGCTGGCCGTGACCCCGGACCATGGCTTCCTTGCCGGCCTTCCCGGCGTGGCGCGTGTGGCGCAGGGTCGGGGCGACCTGGGGCAGCGCATGGCACGGGTGCTGCGTCGCAGCCGCCGTGGCCGGGCCGCCATCGTCGGCAGCGACATACCCGCAGCGATGCCTGCTGACCTTGGCACCTGTTTCCGCGCCCTTGGCCGTGCCGATGCCTGCTTCGGCCCGGCGGCGGATGGCGGCTACTGGCTGGTGGCGGTCGGTCCGCGCCGTCCGGCCCGGCCCTTCGCCGGGGTGCGCTGGTCGAGCGAGCACGCGCTGGCGGATACGCTGGCCAATTTTGCAGGTCGAACAGTGGCCTTGCTGCGCACGCTCAACGATGTGGACATAGCGAAGGACATGGAGCAGCGGCTGCCGGGAGAGCTGCCCGGTGCATTTCATCTGCGTCGGTAATGGGGCCCGGCGCCGCCGGCCATCTTTTTCGCTATTCGGCCGCCTTCAGGTGCTCCAGCAGCCGCGGCATGAGTTCCACAAGGTTGCAGGGGCGGTGGCGATTGTCGAGCTGGGCCAGCAGGATGTCGTCCCAACCGTCCTTCACCGCGCCGGTGCTGCCTGGCAGGGCGAACAGGTAGGTGCCGCCGGCCACGCCGCCGATGGCGCGCGACTGGATCGTGGAGGTGCCGATCTTCTGGTAGCTGAGCATGCGGAAGAGCTCGCCGAAGCCCTCGATGCGCTTCTCCAGCACTCGGTCGAATGCTTCTGGCGTCACATCGCGGCCGGTGATGCCGGTGCCGCCGGTGGTGATCACCACGTCGATCGCCGGGTCGGCGATCCAGCGCCTCAGCAGCTCCTCGATCGCATCGGGCTCATCCTTCTCGATGGCGCGAACGGCCAGCTTGTGGCCGGCTGCCTCGATGCGGGCGGCCAGCGTGGCGCCGGAGGTGTCGGTCTCCAGCGTGCGGGTGTCGGAGACGGTGAGCACGGCGATGTTCACCGGCAGGAAGGGGCGTGAGTTCGTCGATGCGGGCCATGGCGTGGCTCCCCGGCTGCCGGGCCCGGTCCGCTCAGTTCAGGCGGGCCTGGACCTCGGGCGTTGTGTCCGGCGCAGAATAGCGTGGCCACTCCCCCGCGGCCAGATCATCCAGCGACGGCGCCGGCAGGCCGAGCCGGGCTGCGTAGATCCAGGTATAGGCGAGCACGCGGGGCACGAAGGCGCGAGTCTCGTCGATCGGGATCGACTCGATGAACAGCAGCGGGTCGCCATTGTCCCGCATGTCGGCACTCCAGCGTGCGAAGGCGGTGGGGCCGGAATTGTAGGCGGCGAGCAGGCGCAGTTTATCTCCCGATACGGGGTCGGTCTCGGCGAGGAAGTTGAGGTAGCGCTGGCCGAGCTTGAGGTTCACCGCCGGGTCGTGGAGCTGCAGCCGGTTGGCGGGGGTGTGCGGCTTGCCGGCGACGAAGCGGGCGGTTGCCGGCATGATCTGCATCAGTCCGCGGGCGCCGGCCGGCGAGACCACGGTGGGGTCGAAATTCGATTCGGTGCGCGCGATCGCATAGACCAACGCCGGATCCACTGTGAAGCCGCCGGCCGGCTGCAGCCGCGGCACGGTGAACCGCACCCGCTCGCGCGGCCGCCCGTCCGCCGTCTGCACGATGTCGGCAAGCTGGGCCGCGAGATCGGAGAGGCCGGCGCGTTCGGCCACCAGCATCAATGCGCGCGCCAGGCTGGGCGAGGCCTGGGCATCGGGGCCCAGCAGGCGCAATTCGGCCTCGGCGCGGGCGCGCTGGCCCACCTGCAGCAGGGCGAAGGCGCGCTGGCCGGCGGGTTTGGCGGCCACCGCGGCGAGATCGGCCTCGCCCAGCGTCTCGCGCGTGGCGGTGTCGTTCTCCACCCCCATGCCGAGGGCGCGGCGGGCGATCAGGCCGTAGAAAGTGCGCTTCTCCGCGGCGGCCTTGTCCATCCAGCGGTAGTAGCCCTGCGGGTTGCGCAGGCGCAGATGGGCGCGTGCGGCCCAGAACGCGGCGGCTGCGTGCTGGGAGGACGAGCCGATCTCGGCATTCCCCGCAAGCTCGAACATGGTGCGCGCTTTCTCAAACCGGCCCATCCGCCAGGCCGCCAGCCCCGCCCAGTATCCGGCGGAGGCGACCGTGACGCAGGGGGGGCGCGGTGCGGCCGCTGGCAGGACTGGGCGCCGACCGCGGCGACCTCGTAGGCCTCGCGGTCGCGGTTGCTGGCGAACAGGATCTGGGCGGTCTCGCCACGCAGCATGGCGGCATAGCCGGGCGGCAGGCCGCGCTGGGCGAGAATGGCCTTGGATGCGGCACCATAGACGCCGCTGCGCGCAGCCTTGCGCACCTGCTGGTCGATTGCCGGGTGCCGGGCCAGGGTTTTGCCGGGAGGGTCGGTTTCCTCGGGCACCGGCACGGCGCGCTTGGATTCGGCCGGCTGGTCGAGGCTGTCGAGTTCGGGCTCAGGCGGCACCGGCGCGCCCTTGGGTAGCCGGATCGTGAGCAGTGCATGGATCGCCGGGGCGTCGGGCAGGCCAGGCCAGCGGTCGAGCCAGGCCTTCAACTGAGGCACGGTGGCGCGGGTGTAGGGACCGAGCAGCCGGTCGGCAGCGAGGTGGCCGAGGATGCCGGCGATCACCGGATCGTCTCCGTCCAGCGCGGCGATGTCCTTCAGCGCGCCGGGCAGGTCGCCGCGGCCCTGGCGGGCGAAGATGCGGCGCAGCCGGCTGGCGTCGCTCGGTGCCAGCAGGTGGGGCAGGCCGATGCCCGCGCCGCCGCCACGCGGCGCCACCCGCGGGATGGCAAGCGCCATGTCGTTCGCGTTTGGTGTGGATTGCCCATACGCCTTCGGGGCCACCATCGTGACCAGGACCACGGCCCCGGCAAGTAGTGCCCGGACGGTGGGAAGGCGTGAGAGCGTGCGACCGATCCCTCGCATGGCGGCTGCCCTATACGGCGCCGGCCGTCGCGGCAACCCCTCGGAAATGAGACGCAGGAACGTAAATGAGGCTGTAACTTTTAAATCAGCGTGTTGCGGGACTGAATGAAATCAAACTCTTGATCACGATTCGTCCATGCTGCGTCGCAGCAAAATCCAGTCGGCCCAGGCATCGCGCTTCGCGCCCGGGTTGCGCAGCAGGTAGGCGGGATGCAGCATGGGCAGCGCGCGGACCGGCGCAGGCAGCCCGGGGACTGTCACTTCCAGCCACTTGCCACGCATTCGCGTGATGCCGCCGCGTACCCCGGTGAGCGCGTGCGTGGACATGCCGCCGACCAGGACGAGGTGGCGCGGCCGGACCAGGGCGATGTGGCGCTGCACGAAAGGCAGGCACACTTGCACCTCCGCGTCGGTGGGGTTGCGGTTGCCCGGCGGGCGCCATGGCAGCAGGTTGGTGATGAGGCAGCGCGTGCGGTCGATGCCGATGCTGGCCAGCATGCGGTCGAGCAACTGGCCGGAGACGCCGACGAAAGGTTTCCCCAGGCGGTCCTCGTCGGCCCCTGGCGCCTCGCCCACCAGCATCAGGCTGGCCTCGGGGTTGCCGTCGGAGAACACCAGGTTGGTGGCGGTGGCCGAGAGCGCGCAGCCCTCGAAGGCGGCGAGGGCTGCGCGCAGTTCCTCCAGCGTGGCACAGGCCTCGGCGATGTCGCGCGCCCGCTGGGCCTGGGCCGGGCCGGCGGCAGGGCTGGCCGCCGCCGTGACGGCGGGGCGCTGGGCGGCGGGATGCGGCGGGGCAGGGCTCTGTGTGACGGGAAACGGCGGTGGAGGAGCCGGCCGGGCTTCGCGGCTGGCCGCGCGCGGGGCGGGCGGCGTCAGCCGGTCGACCGGCATCTCCGCCAGGGCCTCGTCGGCTCCCCAGTCGAGTTGCAGCCGCAATGCCTCGAGTACGTCCATGGCCGAGCTATAGCCCGCGCGCCGCGCCTTGGGCGAGGTTTTGCGCATTGGCCGGTCTGTCCGTAACCTGCACGCGCCCCCATATTCCCGGGCAGACTGTTATGCAGCGGACGGGTACGCGGGGGCAGCGTGGGGACGGCGGATCGGCCAGGCCCGCGGATTCCCCGCCGCGCCGGTCCGGCCAAGGAGGATGCATGTCTGACGGCACTGCTCGCGAGCAGATGGAATTCGATGTCGTGATCGTCGGCGCTGGCCCGTCGGGGCTGGCGGCCGCAATCCGGCTCAAGCAGCTCGCGCCGGATGCCGCGGTCTGTGTGGTGGAGAAGGGCGGCGAGGTTGGCGCGCACATCCTGTCGGGCGCGATCATCGAGCCGCGCGCACTGGATGAGCTGCTGCCCGACTGGCGCGAGCGCGATGGCCTGCCGGAGATGACGCCGGCGCAGAAGGACAAGTTCCTGTACCTCACGCCCGTGGCCGACATCCGCCTGCCGACGCCGCCGACCATGCACAACCACGGCAACTACATCACCTCGCTGGGCAATCTGTGCCGCTGGCTGGCGACACAGGCCGAGGCGCTGGGGGTGGAGGTGTATCCAGGCTTCGCCGCGGCTGAAGTGCTGGAGGAGGAGGGCCGCGTTGTCGGCATCGCCACCGGCGACATGGGCATCAACCGCGAGGGCGAGCCGGGCCGAACTACGCGCCCGGCATGGAGCTGCGCGCCACCTACACGATTTTCGCCGAGGGCTGCCGCGGCTCGCTGTCCAAGCACCTGATGGGGCGGTTCAGCCTGCGCGAGGGGCGCGACCCGCAGACCTACGGCATCGGCATCAAGGAGCTGTGGGAGATCCCGGAGGAGAACCATCAGCCGGGCCTGGTGATTCACACCATCGGCTGGCCGGTGGACAGCACCACCTATGGCGGCTCGTTCCTGTATCACTGGGGCAAGAACCTGGTGTCGTACGGCTATCGTGGTGGGGCTGGACTACACCAACCCCTGGCTGTCGCCGTTCGAAGAGATGCAGCGGCTCAAGACGCATCCTTCGATGCACAAGCATTTCGAGGGCGGACGGCGCATCGCCTATGGCGCGCGGGCGATCAGCGAGGGCGGCGCGCAGTCGCTGCCGAAGCTGACCTTCCCCGGCGGCTGCCTGATCGGCGACACCGCCGGCTTCCTGAACGTGCCGAAGATCAAGGGCACGCACACGGCAATGAAGTCGGGCATGCTGGCCGCCGAGGCGGTGGCCGATGCCTGGCCGAGGAAGTTCGCCCGGCCGAGCTCGCGGCTGTCCGAGACGAAGTTCCGCGAAAGCTGGCTGTTCGATGAAATGAAGGCGGTGCGCAACATCCGCCCGGGCTTCGCCAAGTGGGGCCTGTTCGGCGGGCTGGTGAACGCCGCCGTGGACACCTACCTGTTCCGCGGCCGCGCGCCCTGGACGCTGCACCATCCGCATCCCGACTACGAAACGCTCACCCCGGCGGCCGAGGCGAAGCAGATCGAGTATCCCAAGCCCGACGGCAAGCTCACCTTCGACCGCAACTCCTCGGTGTTCATCAGCAACACCAACCATGAGGAAAACCAGCCGCCGCACCTGCAACTGAAGGACCCGGCCAAGGCGATCACGGTGAATTGGGAGAAGTACCGCAGCCCGGAGACGCGCTACTGCCCGGCCGGGGTGTACGAGATCGTCGGCGCGGAGGAGGGCCATCCGCGATTGCAGATCAACGCGCAGAACTGCGTGCACTGCAAAACCTGCGACATCAAGGACCCGACGCAGAACATCAACTGGGTGACGCCGGAGGGCGGCGGCGGGCCGGTTTATCCCGGCGGGATGTAACTCGGTGCCGCCGCCCGACCACTTTGCTCCGTCAAGGGCGGCGGCGGGCCGGTTTATCCCGGCGGGATGTAACTCGGTGCCGCCGCCCGACCACTTTGCTCCGTCAAGGGCGGCGGCGGGCCGGTTTATCCCGGCGGGATGTAACTCGGTGCCGCCGCCCGCCCACTTTGCTCCGTCAAGGGCGGTGGCGGGCCGGTCTCTCCGGGCGGCACGTAGCGCCACTGTCCTTCAGCAACCCCAGATCCTATAATTGGGATCGCGCTCACCGCCAGGGAACCCGGACGCCATGAACGATACCTCGACCCTCGCCCGACCGGCGATGCAGACGACCGAGCATTTCGACGTACTGATCGTGGGCGCCGGCATCTCCGGCGTGGGCGGGGCGTATCACCTCGCCCAGCAATGCCCCGGCACCAGCTATGTGATCCTGGAGATGCAGGATTCTTCGGCGGCACCTGGTGGACGCACAAATATCCCGGCATCCGCTCGGACAGCGACCTGTACACCTTCGGCTACCGGTTCAAGCCGTGGACCGGCACGCCGATCGCCACGGCCGACGAGATCCGCAAATACATGGGCGAGGTGATCGAGGAGAACGACATCGCCCGCCACATCCGCTACCACCACCGCATCGCCAATGCATCGTGGTCGAGTGCGGCGAAGCGCTGGACGGTGCAGGCGACCAATACCGAGACGGGGGAGGCGAAGACCTTCACCTGCAACTTCCTCTACATGTGCCAGGGCTACTACAACCACGACGAGGGCTATACGCCGGAGTGGCCGGGGATGGAGAACTTCAAGGGGCCGATCATCCACCCCATGAAGTGGCCGGAAGACCTGGACTACACCGGCAAGCGCGTGGTGGTGATCGGCTCGGGCGCGACCGCGGCCACGCTGATTCCGGCGATGGCCGACAAGGCCGCGCACATCACCATGCTGCAACGCTCGCCCACCTTCTTCCGCACCGGGCGCAACGCCATCGACATCGCCGACGAGTTGCGCAAGCTGAAGGTGGACGAAGCCTGGGTGCACGAGATCGTGCGCCGCAAGATCACCTATGAGGGTGCGGTCTTCACCCAGCGCTGCATCGACGAGCCGGACAAGGTGAAGGAGGACCTGCTGGCCGCGGTGCGCGCGGTGCTGGGCCCCGACTACGACATCGACAAGCACTTCACCCCGCGCTACCGCCCCTGGCAGCAGCGCATCGCCTTCATCCCGGACGCCGACCTGTTCCACGGCATCGCCAGCGGCAAGGCGAGCGTGGTGACCGACGAGATCGAGCGCTTCACCCAGGGCGGCATCGAGCTCAAGAGCGGCGGGGTGCTGGAGGCGGACATCATCGTCTCCGCCACCGGCTTCCACATGAGCGTGATGGGCGGCATCGACTTCGAGGTGGACGGCAAGCCGGTGAACTGGGCGGAGACGGTCACCTATCGTGGCATGATGTTCACCGGCGTGCCGAACCTGGCGTGGGTGTTCGGCTATTTCCGCGCCAGCTGGACATTGCGGACCGACATGGTGGGCGATTTCGTGTGCCGCCTGTTGAACCACATGAAGGCTACCGGCAAGCAGCAGGTGGAAGTGGCGCTGCGGGAGGAGGATCGGGACATGAAGATCCTGCCGTGGATCGACGAGGACAATTTCAACCCGAACTACCTGAAGCGCTCGATGCACCTGATGCCGAAGCGTGGCGACAAGCGGGACTGGGCGCATACCCAGGATTATTGGGCCGAGAAGGAGGAGTTCCCGAAGATCGATCTGGGGGACAAGGCCTTCATCTACGACTGAACCTGCGCGGTTTGGCCGAATGGAGCGGGGAAGGGCAGGGCCTTTCCCCGCTTTTTCGTGCCCGGACTGGCGCCCTCTATGGCAGCAGCCCGGTCTCGGCCGCCTTGATCTGCAGTGCCAGGTAGCGCGACCAGATGCGGCACTGGGCCAGGCTGCCGGCGGTGAACCAGAGGCCGTGCTGCGGTGTGCGGCGCCACATGTTCGCAAGCTCGCCGCCTTCGTCGAAGCCCCAGACGGGGCCGATCCGCTCGGCGACATCATCGCCAAGCAGGCGGCGCACGGTTTCCTGCTGGTTCAGGTAGCCAGTGGCTGCCACCAGCAGGTCGGCCGGCACCACGCGCCCGTCGCGCAGGCGCACACCCTGCGGCACCATGCGGTCGATGTCGTCGTACTGCACCAGGCCCACCTCGCCCGCGACGATCAGGTCGGAGCAGCCGACGTTGAAGTAGTAACCGCCGCCGCGGCGCAGGTACATCATCTGGAAGCCGGTGCCGTCGCTCCTTTCCAGGCGGAAGCCGGCCCGTTGCAGACCCTCCAGCAGCGGGCGGTCGGCGGCCTCGGAGGCGGCGGTGGCGAGCTTGTAGGCCTGGGTGAGCACCGGCGTGGGCATGGCGATGGCCAGCAGGTCGCAATCCTCCATCGGCAGGCCCTCGGCATAGATGGCATAGACGCTCTGCGCCTCGCGCAGGCTGACTACGTAGGTCGGGCTGCGCTGGATCATGGTGACTTTGGCGCCGGCGCCGTGCAGGTCCTGCGCCACGTCGTGGCCGCTGTTGCCGGTGCCCAGCACCACGGCGGGGCGGTCCTTCCAGGCATGGCCCTCGGCATAGCTGCCGGAATGCATCACCGTGCCGCGGAAATCCTCCAGGCCCGGCAGGTCGGGCATCACAGGGATGGCGCTGACGCCGGTGGCGAACACGAGGTGGCGGGGGCGCAGCGTGCGCTCGGCGCCGTCGCGCGCCACGGTGATGCTCCAGCACCCCGCCGCTTCGTCGTAGGCGCCGCTGCGTAGTTCGGTGCCGGTCCAGAAGTTGAGGTCCAGGCTGTCCACGTATGCCTCGAACCAGTTGGCCAGCTTGTCCTTAGGGATGAATACCGGCCAGGTCGGCGGGAACGGCATGTAGGGCAGGTGGTTGACGTGCACCTCGTTGTGCAGCGTCAGCGCATGGTAGCGGCGGCGCCAGTTGTCGCCCACGCGCGCCTCGCGGTCGATGACCAGCGTGTCCACGCCCAGCGCCTTCAGCCGCGCGGCGATGCCCAGCCCGGCCTGGCCTCCGCCCACCACAACCACCGCCGGTTCACGGTCGGCATAGGCGGCGGCGCGGCGGCGCTTGTCGAGCCAGTTCTCGGCCCCGAAATCGCGCGCGTAATCGGGGTCGCCGCAGCGCGCGCCGGGGCGCGGTTCGGCGTGGCCGTGCAGTTCCTCCAGTGTCGTCGCCAGCGTCCAGGCGCTGACGCCCACCGGCGATTGCGGGTCGGCAACCAGACGAACGACGCCGGCGGCGAGGCCGGACGCTGTCTCAAAGGCGAAGATCACCTCGGTGACGGCCCGGCCCGCGCGGGTGACGGCGCGCGGGGCGGTGCGTTGGGGTGGGATGTGGAAGCGCTTGGGCAGGGCCTGCGTCACCATGCGGCCCAGCTCCGCGGCGATGGCAATGCGGCCCGAGGCGGTGCCGATCTGCCAGGTAAAGGCCAGCACGTCGCGCCAGTGGCCGTCTTCCAGGAACAGCGCCGCGGCCGCCGCGGCGTCGCCGTGGGCCAGCGCCACCGCGAACGCGTCCAGCCAGCCTGCCGCCTCGGCCTGCGGTATCGCCTGGGTGAGCGTGGCGTCGTTCATGGCGTGCCTCCTTGGTCAGCCTCCCTGGCCAGAGGGCAAAGAGTGCGCGCCGCCACGGCGGTGGGCAAGCATCCGGCGCAACGGTGGTGCCGGCGGCCCCGGCCGTGGCATGTTGCCGGCCTGCCTTCCGAGAGGATGCCCGCATGCGACCTTCCCGCCTTCACCGCCCCCTGGCGCTGGTTGTGATGCTGGCCTGCGCGCCCGCGGCCTGGACGGCCCCGGCACACGCCCAGGCTGGTGATCAGCAGACCGGTGGGCTCGCACTCTCGCGCGTTATGCTGTCCTCGGGCGGAGTGGGCTATGTGGAATACGCCGCCGATGTGACCGGCAACGCCACGCTGCGCCTGCCGGTGCCGCTGGACCAGGTGGATGACGTGCTGAAGTCGCTGGTGGTGTTCGATAGCGCCGGCGGGGTGGGCGGCGCGACGCTGCCCGGGCTGGATGCCGCCCATGCCGCCTTCGGCGACGTGCCGTTCGATCGCGCGGCGCTGGCCGACCCGCTGGCCTTCCTCAACGCGCTGCGCGGCGTGTCCATGGAGGTGCGTGGCCCGCGGCCGATGACCGGCACCCTGCTGCGCGCCGAACGCGTGCCCGAGGCGGTGTCCGGCAACAGCGGTGACCCGGCGGTTGTGGAGCGCACGCGGGTGACGCTGCTGACCGACATGGGCCTGCGCCAGTTCGTGCTGGAGGAGGTCGAGGCGGTGCAGGTGGCCGACCCGGCGCTGCGTGCCGCCGTCGCGCGCGCCCTGGAATCGCTGCGCGGCGACGCTGCCCAGAGCACCCGCCTGATCACCCTGCGCGCGCCCGGCGACGGCAGCCGCACGGTGCGCGTGGGCTATGTGGTGGGCGCGCCGCTGTGGAAGGTGTCGTACCGGCTGGTGCTGCCGCAGGGCGACGCCGCCAAGGCGCGGCTGCAGGGTTGGGCGGTGCTGGAGAACACCACCGGGGCCGATTGGAACGGCGTGGAACTCGCCCTGCAATACGGCAACCCCGTCACCTTCCGCCAGGCGTTGTACCGCAGCTATTTCGTGCAGCGGCCGGAGGTGCCGGTGGAGGTGCTTGGCCGGCTGTTGCCAGGCGTGGACACGCGGGCAATGAAAATGGACATGGCAGGCGCCCCGCCGCCACCGCCAGCCCGGGCGCCGCAGGCCCCCGCCGCCACGCGATCGCGGGCCTTCGCCGGGCTCGCGGAGGCAGCCCCGCGCCAGCCGGCGATGGCAGCCCCCACCGAGGCGACCGCGGCCAGCGAGGGTGCGCAGGAGACGGTGTTCGGTGCTGCCGTCGAAGGTGTCGCTCGCCGCCGGCCACACGGCCACCATGCCGATCCTCGACCGCGAGGCGACGGCCAGGCGGATCGGCCTGGTGCAGCAGGGGCGGCGGCATCCGCTGGCCTCCATCCGCCTCGTCAACGACACTCCCACCAGCCTGCCGGCCGGCGTGCTGACCCTGTACGACCCCGCCTCGCCGGCGATGTTCGCGGGCGATGCGCGCCTCGGCGGCCTGCCGGCGGGCGAATCCCGACTGCTGTCCTTCGCCGAGGACCTGCGCAGCACTGCCACCTGGAAACAGGACGAGGCGACCAGCATCGCAGCGCTCACCGCCAGCCAGGGCGTGCTGCGGCTGGACGAGCGGCGGCGCCTGACAATCCAGGTGACGCTGGCCGCCCCGGTGGCGGAACCGCGCGACCTGCTGGTGGAGATCGCCAAGCGGCCCGGCTATTCGCTGGTGCCCGACCCGTCGCTGACGCCGTCCGAGGAGACGGCATCGGCCTGGCGCTTCGCCGTCGCCCTGGCACCGAACGAGACGCGCAGCCTGACCGTGCGGATGGACCGCATCACCCGCCAGCAGATCGCGCTGCTGCAGAACGAGGCGGCGGTGGCGCAGCTGCTCGGCACCCAGGGGCTGGACCCGGCGGCGCGCGCGGCGTTGCAGCGCGTGGCCGACCTGCGCAATGCGGTGGCAACCCGCCAGGCGGCGCTGGAGCGGCTGGAGAAGCAGTTCACCGATATCGAGCGCGACCAGGAGCGCATCCGCCGCAACCTCGCCGCGGTTCCGCAGAACGACGCCCTGCACGGCCGCCTGCTGCGCCAGCTTGACGCGCAGGAGACGCGGGCGGAGGACCTGCGCCGCGAGATCGACGCGGCACGCGCCGCCGTGGAGCAGGCGCGACGGGAGATGGAAACGGCGATCGGCCGATTGACCCTGTAGACCGGTGCGCCACTCCCTCCTGTCCCTGGTCCGCGAGGCGCTGCGCGGGCACCGCGGCTGGCCCGAGCAATGGCGCAGTCCGGAGCCGAAGCCGCACTACGAGGTGGTGATCGTCGGCGCCGGCGGCCATGGGCTGGCCACGGCATTCTACCTGGCCAGCGAACTTGGCATTCGCGACGTGGCCGTGCTCGACCGTGGCTGGCTCGGCGGCGGCAACACCGGGCGCAACACCACGATCATCCGCTCCAACTATTTGTGGGAGGAGTCGAGCGGCGATCTACGAGCATTCGCTGAAGCTGTGGGAGGGGCTGTCGCACGCGCTGAACTACAACGTCATGTATTCGCCGCGCGGCGTGATGATGCTGGCGCATAACGTGCACGACGTGCAGGTGATCAAGCGCCACGTCCATGCCAACCGGCTGGCGGGCATCGACAACGAGTGGCTGGACCCGCGCGAGGCCCGCGCCTTCTGTCCGCTGCTGAACATTTCGCCCGATCTGCGGTATCCCGTTCTCGGTGCGGCCTTGCAACGGCGCGGCGGCACAGCGCGGCACGATGCGGTGGCCTGGGGCTATGCGCGGGCCGCCTCGGCGCTGGGGGTGGACATCATCGAGAACTGCGCGGTCACCGGCCTGAGCCGCGACGCATCCGGCGCGGTGGCCGGCGTGGAGACGGCGCGCGGCTTCATCGGCGCCGGCCGCGTCGGCGTGGTCGCCGCCGGCCATACCTCGGTGCTGATGGCGATGGCCGGGGTGCGCATGCCGCTGGAGAGCTTTCCGCTCCAGGCGCTGGTGAGCGAGCCGGTGAAGCCGATGATGCCCTGCGTGGTGATGTCCAACACCATCCACGCCTACATGTCGCAATCCGACAAGGGCGAGCTGGTGATCGGTGCGGGCACCGACGCCTACACCTCGTATTCACAGACCGGCGGGCTGCACATCGCCACCGACACGCTGGAGGCGGTGTGTGAGCTGTTCCCCACGGTGCGGCGGCTGCGCATGCTGCGAAGCTGGGGCGGCATCGTGGACGTGACGCCCGACCGCTCGCCGATCATCGGCGCGACCCCGGTGCCGGGCCTGTTCGTCAATTGCGGCTGGGGCACCGGCGGATTCAAGGCGACACCCGGCTCCGGCCACGTCTTCGCCCACACCCTTGCCAAGGGCGCGCCGCACCCGATCGCCGCGCCGTTCTCGCTCGACCGCTTCCGCACCGGCCGGCTGATCGACGAGGCGGCGGCGGCCGCGGTGGCGCACTGATGCTGCTCATCCACTGCCCGTTCTGCCGAATGGATCGCCCGGAGATCGAGTTTCGCCATGGCGGCGAGGCGCATATCGCCCGCCCGCCCGACCCCGCCGCCGTGGACGATGCCGCGTGGGCTGATTTCCTCTACCACCGCAGCAATCCGCGCGGCGTGATTGCCGAACGTTGGCGACACCTGCATGGCTGCGGGCGCTTTTTCAATGTGCAGCGCGACACGGTGAGCGACCGAATCCTCGCCACGTATCGTCCCGGCGAGGCGCCCCCGCGATGATCGGCGCGTCGAAGCACGAGCGGATGATGGAGCGGCTGCTGACCGGCAAGCTGCTGTCCCGGCGTGTGGCCGACGGCATGCGCACCGAAGCGGGCGGGCGGATCGAGCGCAAGCGGGACCTGCGGTTCACCTTCGACGGCGATGCCTATTTCGGTTGTGCCGGCGATACGCTCGCCTCGGCGCTGCTGGCCAACGGGGTGCACCTGGTCGGGCGTTCGTTCAAATATCACCGGCCGCGCGGCATCCTGTCGGCCGGCGCCGAGGAGCCGAACGCACTGGTCACGGTGACCCGCGGCGGCGCCCGCTCCACGCCCAACCTGCGCGCCACACAGGTGGAACTCCATGACGGGTTGGTGGTGCACAGTCAAAATCGCTGGCCGTCGCTGGGCTTCGATGCCGGGGCGCTGGCCGCCCTCGCCGCGCCGATGCTGCCGGCGGGGTTCTACTACAAGACCTTCATGGGCCCGCGCGGGGCGAAGCTGTGGCCGCGGCTGTTCGAGCCGCTGATCCGCCGCGCCGCCGGGCTGGGCCGCGCGCCCATTGCCCCGGACCCCGACCGCTACGCCCGCTTCTTCGCCCATTGCGAGGTGCTGGTGGTGGGTGCCGGGCCAGCCGGCATCGCCGCGGCTCTGGCCGCCGGCGCGGCTGGCGTGCGCGTGATCCTCTGCGACGAGCAGGCCGAGCCTGGCGGCAGCCTGCTATCCGAAACCGCTGCCGCCATCGACGGGCTGCCGGCCCAGGACTGGCTGGCGCAAAGCCTGTCGCGCCTCGCTGCCATGGACAACGTGCGGCTGCTGCCGCGCACCCAGGCCTTCGGCTATTACCCGCACAACCTCGTCGGGCTGTGCGAGCGGGTGACCGATCATCTGCCCGCGCCTGGCCCCGACCTGCCGCGCGAACGGCTGTGGCGGGTGCGGGCGCGCGAGGTGATACTGGCGGCCGGGGCGATCGAGCGGCCGCTGCTCTTTGCCCACAACGACCGGCCCGGCGTGATGCTGGCCGGTGCGGCAAGGGAATACCTGGTCCGCTACGGCGTGAAAGTGGGCCACCAAGTAGTTGTCGCCACCGCCGACGACAGCGCCTATCGCGCCGCGCTCGACCTTGCGGCGGCGGGGGTGACGGTGAAGCTGGTGGCCGATCTGCGCCCGCATGCCGACGGCCCGTTGCCGCAGGCAGCGCGCGCGGCCGGGATCGGGGTGCTGGAGGGCGCGAATGTCACCGCCACGCGCGGACGCCGGCGCATCGATGCCGCGCTGGTGCGCCGGGCCGACGG
This sequence comes from uncultured Alphaproteobacteria bacterium, assembly GCA_963779875.1. Classification (GTDB taxonomy): domain Bacteria; phylum Pseudomonadota; class Alphaproteobacteria; order Acetobacterales; family Acetobacteraceae; genus CAMDGX01. The sequence goes on from CAWAAI010000002.1 coordinate 835,526, forward strand.
GCGCGAGCGCTGGTTCGACTGCGACGCGTTGCTGATGAGCAATGGCTGGACACCCTCCGTGCACCTGTTCGCCCAGTCGCGCGGCAAGCTGGCCTTCGATGCCGTACGCGGCGTGTTCCTGCCGGGCGAATCCGCCCAGCGCGAACGCTCGGCCGGTGCCTGCAACGGTGCCACGAGCATTGCCGAGGCTCTGGCGCAAGGCACCGAGGCCGGCCATGCGGCGGCGGGCGGCGGGTGCCCGCCCGCGGCACCCACCGTGAGCGGCGACGCGGCGCTGACCCCGGCGCATACCCTTGCCGTCCCGCCGGCACGCGGCAAGATTTTCGTCGATTTCCAGAACGACGTGCTGGCCAGCGACATCGATCTCGCCGTGCGCGAGGGCATGCGCTCAATCGAGCACGTCAAGCGCTATACCACTGGCGGCATGGCCACCGACCAGGGCAAGACGTCGAACATGAACATGCTGGAGGTGGCCGCCGCCGCCCTGGCCGCGCCGGTGCCGGCCGTCGGCACCACCACCTTTCGCCAGCCCTACACGCCGGTGACCTTCGGCAGCCTCGCCGGGCCGGCGCGCGGCGACCTGTTCGACCCGGTGCGCACCACGCCGATGCACGGCTTGGCGGCGGCGCAGGGCGCGGTGTTCGAGGATGTCGGGCAATGGAAGCGCGCGCGCTATTTCCCCGCCCCGCACGAGGACATGCACGTGGCGGTACGGCGCGAGGTGCTCGCCACCCGTGCCGCCGTCGGGGTGTTCGACGCCTCCACCCTCGGCAAGATCGAGGTGGTGGGGCCGGACGCCGCCGCCTTCCTGGAGCGGATGTACATCACCCGCCTCGCCAACCTGCCGCCCGGGCGCTGCCGTTATGCGGTGATGGCCAGCGAGGCCGGCTTCGTCATCGACGACGGCATCGTCGCGCGCCTGGCGCCGGACCGCTTCCATGTCACCACCACCACCACGGGCGCCGCCGCTGTGCTCGGTCACATGGAGGATTACCTGCAGACGGAGTGGCCAGGGATGAAGGTCTGGCTGACCTCCGTCACCGAGCAATGGGCCGTGGTCGCGTTGCAGGGCCCGGCCGCCCGCACCGTGCTCACTCCATTGGCCGACGGCGACATCTCGCGCGCCGCCATGCCGCACATGACGGTGCGCGAAATGGCGGTGGCCGGCGTGGCGGCGCGGCTGATGCGGGTGAGCTTCACCGGCGAACTGGGCTTCGAGATCAACGTGCCGGCGAGCCAGGGTGCCGCGGTGTGGCTCGCGGTCTGGCAGGCGGCTCAACGGCACGGCGGCGTGGCCTATGGCACCGAGGCGATGCACGCCATGCGCGCCGAGAAGGGCTACATCATTGTCGGCCAGGAAACCGACGGCACGGTGGCGCCGCTGGACCTCGGCCTGCGCATCGCAGCGGCCAAACGCGATTTCGTCGGCCGCCGCTCGCTCGCCAGGCTGGACATGCTGGCGCCCGACCGCCGGCAACTCGTGGGGCTTCTGACCGACAACCCCGCCCTGGTGCTGGAGGAAGGCGCGCAGGTCACCGCCATAGCCGATCCATCGCCCGGCACGCGGGCGCTCGGCCACGTCACCTCCGCCTATGCCAGCCCCACCCTGGGCCGCTCCATTGCCCTGGCCCTGGTAGAAGGCGGGCGGGCGCGGATGGGCGAGCGGCTGCATGTGCCGATGCCCGGCGGCGGCGTGGCGGTGACGGTGGCCAGCCCGGCATTCCTGGACCCCCAGGGGGAGCGTCTGCATGGCTGACGACGCGCCGCTGGTGCGCGATGCGCCGCCCGCCGCCCGCTTCATCCTGCGCGGCGACATCCTGCGCGGCAACGGGGCGGTGGCGCTTCGTGCAGGGACGACGTTCGGCGTGGACTTGCCCAATGAACCCTGCCGGTCCGCGCGGTCGGGCGGGCGCGCTGCGTTGTGGCTGGGACCCGACGAATGGCTGCTGCTCGGCGATGCGTCCGATGCCCCCGCGATCGCCGCTGCACTGGGCGATGTCCTGGCGGCGACGCCGCACAGCCTTGTTGAGGTGTCGGACCGCGACGTGGCCCTGCTGGTATCCGGACCCCGCGCAGCGCTGCTGCTGTGCGCCGGCTGCCCGCTCGACCTCGATGCTCCCGCATTCCCGGTCGGCATGGCCACGCGCACCCTGTTGGGCCGCATCGGCATCGTGCTGTGGCGCCTGGGCGTGCACGAATGGCGCGTGGAGATGGGCAGATCGATTGCCGCCTATGCCAGCGACTTCCTCGCCGAGGCGGCGCGCGGCCTGCCGCAGCGGTAGCTCCGTCAGCGCCGGGGCGCGCCGCCGGTCAGCCTGGCGAACACCTGCCGGTCCTTGTTGTCGCGCATCAGCATGGTGAAGCCGGGGATCGTCTCCAACCCGAGCCCCAGCGGCATGCCGCTCTCCTCGTCCGGCAGTACCTTGGCGTAGCTCTCGCCCGAGACCTTCTCCCACTTGCCGGCCGGCTTCTTGACCTCGATGTTGACCACCGTCGCCTTCAGCACCATCCGCACGATCGCCTCCTTCGGCGCCGAGGGCTTGGTGAGGCTGGGGCAGCCGGCGATCATCTGCCAGCCATTGGCCAGCGCCCAGTTGGTCAGTTCGTCGCGGTCCATCGGCGCATGCCCCCTGTTCGGCCCTCCTGCCGGTGAAGACGCCGATTTCCGCCGGCGCGCAAGTGGCGAGGCCGTGCCGCTGGCGCCGCTGCGCATGGCTCGTCTCTCGATTGGGGCGTGGTCGCCGCCGCGCCGATGCTCCATCATAAGCGCTGTCGTGGCCGTTGCAGCGCAAAATTGCCACGCAATCGCCACGGCACTAGGCTGCCCGCGACGGGCGGGCAATCCTGGCGCGGCGGAATGGCATGATTGCTGCCGCGCCAACCCAGACTGGACGAGCCCAGATGAACGACGGACAGGGCCTGCCGCTTCCAGCGGCGGGCAAGGGAGGCTGTGGCGATGGATATGCCGGAGAAACAGGGACTCTACGACCCCATCAATGAGCATGATGCATGCGGCGTGGGTTTCATTGCCAATATCAAAGGCGTGAAGTCGCACGATACCGTCCGTCGCGGCCTGCAAATCCTGGTGAACCTCGACCATCGCGGCGCGGTGGGCGCCGACCCGCTGGTGGGTGACGGTGCCGGCTGCCTGATCCAGATTCCCGACGCGCTGCTGCGCCACTGGGCCGGGGCGAACGACATCGGTCCTGCCGCCGCCCGGCCGCTACGCGGTGGCCATGTGTTTCCTGCCGCGCGACGATGCCTCGCGCACCGCCGCCGAGGCGCTGATCGGCGCCGTCACCAAGGCCGAGGGCCAGGCGCTGCTGGGCTGGCGCGACGTGCCGGTGGACACCTCCGGCCTGGGCGAGCGGGTGATCGAGACCATGCCGGTGATCCGCCAGGCCATCGTCGCCTGCCCCGCCGCCACGCGGGACCAGGATGCCTTCGAGCGCAAGATCCTGACCATCCGCAAGCAGGTGCTGAACAACGTTCGCGCCCTGTCGGACCAGAGCCACCTGCCGGGGCTGGCCGAACTCTACATGCCCTCCTTTTCCACCCGCACGGTGGTCTACAAGGGCCTGCTGCTGGCGCCGCAGGTGCAGAGTTTCTTCGCCGACCTGCGCAACCCGTTGACCATCTCGGCGCTCGCGCTGGTGCACCAGCGTTTCTCCACCAACACCTTCCCCTCCTGGCGGCTCGCCCACCCGTACCGCTTCGTCGCCCACAACGGCGAGATCAACACCGTGCGCGGCAACGTGAACTGGATGTTCGCCCGTCGCCACTCCATGTCCTCGCCGCTGCTTGGCGCCGACCTGGACAAGATGTGGCCGCTGATCCCGCACGGCCAGTCCGACACGGCGTGTCTGGACAACGCGCTGGAGATCCTGCTGGCCGGCGGCTACTCGCTGGCCCATGCGATGATGATGTTGATCCCCGAGGCCTGGGCCGGCAACCCGCTGATGGACCCGCAGCGCCGCGCATTCTACGAATACTACGCCGCCCTGATGGAGCCGTGGGACGGCCCGGCCGCCATCGCCTTCACCGACGGGCGCCAGATCGGCGCCACGCTGGACCGCAACGGCCTGCGCCCGGCACGCTACGTCATCACCGACGATGACATGGTGATCCTGGCCAGCGAAACCGGCGTGCTGCCGGTGGCCGAGGAACGCATCGTGCGCAAGTGGCGGCTGCAGCCCGGCCGCATGCTGCTGATCGACCTGGAGCAGGGCCGCATCATCGACGACGCCGAGATCAAGGCCACCCTTGCCGCCGAGCACCCGTACGAGGAGTGGCTGCGCGCCACCCAGGTGAAGCTGGAGGACCTGCCGGAGGCCGAGGAACCGGCCGCGCCGCGCGACAACGCCTCCCACCTCAACCGCCAGCAGGCGTTCGGCTACACCCAGGAGGACATGCAGTTCTTCCTGGAGCCGATGGCCCGCGAGGGCGACGACCCGATCGGCTCGATGGGCGTGGACACCCCCATCGCCGTGTTCTCCAAGAAGCCCAAGCTGCTGTACAACTACTTCAAGCAGAACTTCGCGCAGGTCACCAACCCGCCGATCGATTCGACGCGCGAGGAACTGGTGATGTCGCTGGTCTCCATGATCGGTCCGCGCCCCAACCTGCTGGGCCACCACGCCGGCACGCATTACCGGCTGGAGGTGGCGCAGCCGATCCTGACCAACGGCGAGCTGCAGAAGATCCGCCGCATCTCCACCCAGATCGGCGGCGCCTTCCGCGCCGAGACGATCGACGCCACCTGGCCGGCCGCCGAGGGCGAGGCGGGCATGGCCGCGGCGGTCGAGCGCATCTGCCGCGAGGCGACCGAGGCGGTGCTGGCCGGCTTCAACATCCTGATCCTGTCCGACCGCGCCATCTCCGCCGAGCGCATTCCCGTGCCCGCCCTGCTGGCCACCGCCGCGGTGCACCACCACCTGATACGCCAGGGCTTGCGCACCGGCACCGGCCTGGTGATGGAGACCGGCGAGGCGCGCGAGGTGCACCATTTCTGCGCGCTCGCCGGCTACGGCGCCGAGGCGGTGAACCCCTGGCTCGCCTTCGACACCCTGGAGCAGATCCGCGTGCAGGAGGGGCTGAAGCAATCGGCCTACGAGGTGCGCAAGAACTACATCAAGGCGATCGGCAAGGGCATCCTGAAGGTAATGTCCAAGATGGGCATCTCCACCTACCAGTCCTATTGCGGCGCGCAGATCTTCGACGCCGTCGGCCTGTCCAGCGGCTTTGTCGAGAAATGCTTCACCGGCACCGCCACCACCATCGAGGGCGCCGGCATGGCCGAGATCGCCGCCGAGACGGTGCTGCGCCACAGCCAGGCCTATGGCGACGAACTCGTCTTCCGCGACATGCTCGATCCAGGCGGCGACTATTCCTTCCGCCTGCGCGGCGAGGACCACGCCTGGTCGCCAGACACGGTGGCCGACCTGCAGCACGCCGTGCGCGGCAACTCGCAGGACGCCTACCGTCGCTTCGCCGCCCGCATCAACGACCAGGGCAGCCGCGATCCCTCCGGCCGGCTATTGACCATCCGCGGCCTGATGCAGTTCCGCCCCGCCGAGCGTCCCGTGAAGCTGGAGGAGGTGGAGCCGGCGAGCGAGATCGTCAAGCGTTTCGCAACCGGTGCGATGAGCTTCGGCTCCATCTCGCGCGAGGCCCACACCACGCTTGCCATCGCCATGAACCGCATCGGCGCCCGCTCGAACACCGGCGAGGGCGGCGAGGAAGCCGACCGCTACGTGCGCCTGCCCAACGGCGATTCCGAGCGCTCCGCCATCAAGCAGGTCGCCTCTGGCCGCTTCGGCGTCACCATCGAGTACCTCGCCAACGCCGACGACATCCAGATCAAGATGGCCCAGGGCGCCAAGCCCGGCGAGGGCGGCCAGCTTCCCGGGCACAAGGTGGACAAGAACATCGCCCGCGTGCGCTACGCCACGCCGGGCGTGGGACTGATCTCGCCGCCGCCGCACCACGACATCTATTCCATCGAGGACCTCGCCCAGCTCATCCACGACCTCAAGAACGCCAATCCCCGCGCCCGCATCTCGGTGAAGCTGGTCTCCGAGGTCGGCGTCGGCACGGTCGCCGCCGGCGTCTCCAAGGCGCGCGCCGATCACGTGACCATCTCCGGTTTCGAAGGCGGCACCGGCGCCTCGCCGCTCACCTCGCTCACCCATGCCGGCTCGCCTTGGGAAATCGGCCTTGCCGAGACGCAGCAGACCCTGGTGCTGAACGGGCTGCGTGGCCGCATTGCCGTGCAGGTGGATGGCGGGCTGCGCACCGGGCGCGACGTGGCGGTGGGCGCGCTGCTCGGCGCCGACGAGTTCGGGTTTGCAACGGCCCCGCTGATCGCCGCCGGCTGCATCATGATGCGCAAGTGCCACCTCAACACCTGCCCGGTCGGCATCGCCACGCAAGACCCGGTGCTGCGCCGGCGCTTCACCGGCACCCCCGAGCACGTCATCAACTACCTGTTCTTCGTGGCCGAAGAGGTGCGCGAGATCATGGCGAAGCTGGGCTTCCGCACGTTGAACGAGATGGTCGGCCGGGTCGACCGGCTGGACATGCGCCGCGCGCTCGACCACTGGAAGGCCGCCGGCGTGGACCTCGGCCGCATCCTGCACCAGGTGCCGGCGCGCGCGGACGTGGCCACCTGGAACAGCGAGCGTCAGCAGCACCATCTCGAACGCGCAATGGATGTCGACCTGATCGCGGCGGCCCGGCCCGCCTTGGAGCGTGGCGAGCGCGTGCGCGTCAGCCGAGAAATCCGCAACGTCCATCGTACCGTCGGCACCATGCTGTCCGGCGAGGTGGCCCAGGTTCACGGCCATGCCGGGCTGCCCGCGGGCACAATCGCCATCGCGCTGCGCGGCACCGCGGGCCAGAGCTTCGGCGCCTTCCTCGCCCACGGCATCACTCTCGACCTGCAGGGCGACGCCAACGACTATGTCGGCAAGGGCTTGTCGGGCGGGCGCGTGGTCGTGCGCCAGCCCGAGGGCGTGGCGCGCGATCCGGCGCAAAATATCATCGTCGGCAACACGGTTCTCTATGGCGCCATTGCCGGCGAGGCGCATTTCCAGGGCGTGGCTGGCGAGCGCTTTGCCGTGCGCAACTCCGGTGCCGTGGCCGTGGTGGAGGGCACCGGCGACCATGGCTGCGAATACATGACCGGCGGCGTGGTGGTCGTCCTCGGCGAGACCGGCCGCAACTTCGCCGCCGGCATGTCGGGCGGCATCGCCTATGTCCACGACCCCAAGGGGAGTTTCGCCACCCAGTGCAACACCGCCCAGGTCGATCTTGAAACGATCGCGCCGGAGGAGGGTGATGCTGACGATCCCGGCCGTCCCGTCGCCGAGCCACCCTCGGTCGCCGACAGCGGCATGGGCGATCCGCTGCGTTTCGACACGGCACGGCTGCGCATCCTGGTCGAGCGCCATGCACGCCTGACCGGTAGCGCCCGTGCCGCGGCATTGCTCGCCGACTGGCCGGTCGCGCTCGGACATTTCGTGAAGGTGATGCCGCGGGATTACCGCCGTGCCATGCAGGAACTGCGCGCCGAGCGCGAAGCCCTGCTCGTGGCCGCGCAGTAAGGGGGAGAGAACGATGGCCAAGCCCACCGGCTTCTTGGAGATCGAGCGCCACGACCGCGGCTACCGCCGCGCCGAGGAACGCGTGCGCTCCTACGACGAATTCATCCTCCCGCTCGGCGACGAGGGCGTGGCCACGCAGGCGACGCGCTGCATGGATTGCGGCATCCCGTTCTGCCACAATGGCTGCCCGGTCAACAATCTGATCCCCGACTGGAACAATCTGGTGCATCGCGGGCAGTGGGAGTCCGCGCTGCGCATGTTGCATTCAACTAACAACTTCCCGGAGTTCACCGGCCGCATCTGCCCCGCCCCCTGCGAGGCCGCCTGCACGCTGAACATCGACAACAACCCGGTGACCATCAAGACGGTGGAATGCGCCATTGTCGACAAAGGCTGGGAGGAAGGCTGGATCCTACCGCTGCCGCCCGTGCGGCGAACCGGAAAGCGCGTCGCGGTCGTCGGTTCGGGACCGGCCGGGCTGGCCGCTGCCCAGCAACTCGCCCGCGCCGGCCATGCGGTAACGGTATTCGAGAAGGCCGACCGTATCGGCGGGCTGCTGCGCTACGGCATCCCCGACTTCAAAATGGCCAAGCACCTGATCGACCGGCGCATGGCGCAGATGACCGCCGAGGGCGTGGAGTTCCGCACCGGCGTCGATGTGGGGCGCGACGTCACCTTCACTTCGCTTCGCGACCGATATGACGCGGTGGTGATGTCCGGCGGCGCCGAGCAGCCGCGCGACCTTGAAGTGCCCGGCCGCGACCTGGACGGCATCCACTTCGCCATGGATTTCCTCACCCAGCAGAACAAGCGCAACGCCGGCGACAACGAGGCGGTGGCCGCCCCTTCCGGCACGCTGACCGCGCGCGCCAAGCATGTCGTGGTAATCGGCGGCGGCGACACCGGCAGCGACTGCATCGGCACTTCGATCCGCCAGGGTGCGAAGTCGGTGGTACAGCTCGAGATCATGCCGCAGCCGCCGGAGATGGAGGACAAGGCGCTCACCTGGCCGCACTGGCCGTTGAAGCTGCGCACCAGCCACGCGCACGAGGAAGGGGCGGCACGCGACTTCGCGGTGCTGACCCGCAAGGCCGTGGGCGTGCACGGCCGTGTCGAGGCGCTGGAATGTGTTCGCGTGGAATGGGTGCGCGGCGCGGCTGGGCGCATGGCGATGCAGGAGGTGCCGGGCAGCGGCTTCCGTCTTCCCGCCGACCTGGTGCTGCTGGCCATGGGCTTCACCGGCCCGCGGGTGCCGGGCCTGGTGGAGCAGTCGGGCGCGACGCTTGACGCGCGCGGCAATGTCGCCGCCACCGACCGCGACTACCGCACCAGCGAGGCCCGGATCTTCGCCGCCGGCGACATGCGGCGTGGCCAGTCGCTGGTGGTGTGGGCGATCCGCGAGGGGCGTCAATGTGCCCGTGCGGTCGACGAGATGTTGATGGGGCGAAGCCTGCTGCCACGATAGTTCCCGCAGCCTGCGTTGCGAAGCACCGCGCCCCCGGGCATGACGATGGGGCATGACAAGCGGCTTCGGGATGGTCAGGGGAGTGCGGTGATGCAACAGGCCACGCGGCGCCGCGATCTCGGCGCATTGAGGATGCTGCTGGGCTATCTGCGCCCCTATGGCTGGCGGGTGGCCGGCGCCTGGGTGGCCCTGCTGTCGGCGGCCGGGCTGGTGCTCGGGCTGGGGCAGGGGCTGCGGCGGCTGATCGACCAGGGCTTCGGCCTTGGCAGCACCGTCCAACTCGACCAGGCCGCGCTGCTGATGCTGGGGGTGGTGGCCACGCTGGCGGTGGCGACGGGGTGCCGGTTCTATCTGGTCTCCTGGCTTGGCGAGCGGGTGGCGGCCGATCTGCGGCGCGACGTGTTCAACAAGGTGACGACCCTGTCGCCGGATTTCTTCGAGACCGCGCGCACCGGCGACATCCTGTCGCGCATGACCGCCGACGTAGCGGTGCTGCAGGCCCTGATCGGCTCGGCGATCTCGCAATGGCTGCGCAATGCGCTGATGCTGGTGGGCGCCTTCGCCATGCTGGTGGTGACCAGCGCCAAGCTTGCCGCCGTGGTGGTCCTGGTGGTGCCGGTGGTGATCGTGCCGGCGATCCTGATGGGCCGGCGCGAGAGACGGCTGTCGCGTGCCGCCCAGGACCGGATCGCCGACCTGGGGGCCTATGCCGAGGAGGCGGTGACGTTCCTGCGCACCGTGCAGGCCTTCACCCACGAGGCGATCGACCGCCAGCACTTCGGCGAGCGGGTGGAGAACTCGGTGGCCGCTGCCCAGGCGCGCATCCGCACGCGGGCGATCCTGATCCTGATCGTGATCCTGCTGGGCTTCGGCGCCATCACCTTCAGCCTGTGGGTGGGTGGGCACGACGTGCTGGCCGGGCGGATCAGCGGCGGTGAGTTGTCGGCCTTCGTGTTCTACGCCGTGTTGCTGGCCACGTCGGGTGCGTCGATGAGCGAGATCTGGGGCGAGTTGCAGCGTTCCGCCGCGGCGGCGGACCGCATCGCCGAACTGATGCAGGAGCAGCCGAGCATCGCCGTGCCGGCCGCGCCGGTGGCGTTGCCGAGCCCGGCACGGGGGCGTATCGCGTTCGACCGGGTGACCTTCCACTACCCCGCACGCCCGGACGCCGCCGCCTTGCACGGGCTTTCGCTGGTGGTCGAGCCTGGCGAGATGGTGGCCCTTGTCGGGCCTTCGGGGGCTGGGAAGAGCACCATCCTGCAATTGCTGCTGCGCTTCTACGACCCGCAATCGGGCAGCATCCGCATCGACGGGGTGGACATCGCCCGCGTCGATCCGGGCGAGTTGCGGCGGCGGATCGGGCTGGTGGCCCAGGACCCGGTGATCTTCAGCGCCGATGCGTGGGAGAATATCCGCTATGGCCGGCCGGAAGCCACCGACGCCGAGGTGCGCCAGGCGGCCGAGGCGGCGGCGGCGGCCGGGTTCCTTGATGCCCTGCCGCAGGGGTTCGACACGTTTATGGGCGAGAAGGGGGTGCGCCTGTCCGGTGGGCAGCGGCAACGCATCGCGATTGCCCGCGCCATCCTGCGCGATCCGCCGATCCTGCTGCTGGACGAGGCGACCAGCGCATTGGATGCCGAGAGCGAGCGGGCGGTGCAGCATGCGCTTGCGGTGTTGGCGGTGGGGCGGACCACGCTGGTGGTGGCGCATCGGCTGGCCACGGTGCGCCGGGCCGACCGGATCGTGGTCATCGATGGCGGGCGGGTGGTGGCGACCGGGCCGCACGAGGCGTTGGTGGCGGAAGGCGGGTTGTACGCCCGGCTGGCGGCGTTGCAGTTCGCGGCCTGAGGGTGGCTTGCGCGCCTGGTGCGGCTGCCGTGAAGTGTCGGCAGGAAACCGGAGGGAAGATCCATGAAGGGTGTCGTCGTCTGCCCGCAGCCCCGTGCCGCCGATGTGGGGGCCGAGATCTTGGCCAAGGGGGGCACGGCCTTCGATGCCGCGGTGGCGACGGCGTTCTGCCAGATGGTGCAGGACCCGTTCATGTGCGGCATGGGCGGCATGGGCACGTTGCAGGTGTTCCGCGCCAGCGACGGCAAGCACGAGATGATCGACTTCCATACAAGGGGCGGCAGCAAGGTGACCGCCGACATGTGGGCGGCCGACCAGAAGGGGCGGAGTGAGATCAGCGGGTATTCGTTCTTCGACGACAACCGCTCCGAGCTTGGCTACACGGCGATCATGATCCCCGGCACGGTGCGGGGGTTCGCCGAGTTCCATGACCGGTATTGCAGCATGGAATGGGCCGACCTGCTGGCGCCGGCGGTGGCGATGGCCCGGGCGGGGATGGTGGTGACGCCGTTCTACCGGGGCTTCCTGGCGGGCACGCCGATGGCGGGCGTGCCGGACGGGTTCACCCGCATCACCCGCACGCCTGCCTCGGCCGCGGTGTTCCTGAACGGCCAGGGCCAGGTGCACGAGATCGGCGAGACGCTGAAGCTGGACGACATGGCGCGGTCGCTGGAGCGGGTGGCGCGGGGTGGGGCCGACGAATACTACACCGGGGCGCTGGGGCGGGAGATCGCGGCGGATTTCGCGGCCAATGGGGCGTTCGTGACGGCGGAGGATCTGCGCGACTACCGGGTTCGGCAGGGGATGCCGGTGATCGGCAGCTACCGGGGGTTCGAGGTGGCGTCGAACCCGCCGCCGGGGTCTGGGGCCGTGTTGATCGAGATGCTGAACATCCTGGAGCAGTTCGAGCTGGGGCGGCATCCGCCGGGGGGCGTGGAACACATGGACCTGTTGGCCCGGGCACTCGCCGCCGCCCATGTGGACCGGGAGGCCTGGCTGGCGGACCCGGAATTCGTGGACGTGCCGGTGGCGACGATGATTTCGAAGGAACGAGGGGCGCATTGGGCCGATGAGATCCGCCGCGGCTGGCTGCCGGGGCATCGGCAGGGGTCGCCGCCTTCGTGCACCACGCATCTTTCGGTGATGGATGCCGCCGGGAATGCGGTTTCCGTGACCCATACGCTGGGGACCGGGGCGGGGGTGGTGACGCCGGGGCTGGGGTTCCAGTGGAACAATGCAATGAAGCTGTTCGACCCGCAGCCGGGACGGGCCAATTCGATGGCGCCGGGCAAGGCCCGGACCACCGGGATGGTGCCGACGATGTTGCTGAAGGATGGGCGGCCGGTGCTGGTGGTCGGCGCCCCGGGGGGATCGGTGATCATCACGGCGGTGTTGACCACGATCATCAATATCGTGGATTTCGGCATGACGGCGACCGAGGCGGTGGCGTTTGCGCGCATCCATTGCGAGGCCGGGCCGGTGTTCGCCGAGGCCCGGGTGCAGGGGGCGGTGGTGGAGGCGTTGCGGGCGCGCGGGCACGAGGTGCGCCACAGCCCGCATTCCTTCGACCCGACAATGAGCCGGGCGCATGCGATCTGGCTGGGCGGTGGCAGCCGTGGCGCCCTGGGCGAGTGGCAGGCGGGGGCCGACCCCCGGGGCGGGGCCGGCGTGGCTTGGGCGTGGTAGGCGGGGGCCAGGTACGGGTCAGCCGAGTTCCTGTTCGACCATGCGGGCGAAGAAGCTGGCGCCGATGGGCAGCAGGTTGTCGTTGAACTCGTAGAAATTGTTGTGGGGGGTGACGGTGAAGCGTTCGCCCTCCCCTTGGCCGAAGAGGAGGAAGGCGCCGGGGGTGCGTTCGAGATAGAAGGCGAAATCCTCGCCGGCGAGGATGGGCTGGCCGCCGCGGATGACGTTGGCGTCGCCGACGACGGCGCCGGCGGCCTGGGCGGCGCGGTCGGTTTCGGTGGGGGTGTTGATGGTGGGGGGATAGGCGCGGCGGTAGTCGATTTCCGCCGTGCCGCCATGGGCGAGCGCGCAATGGGTGACGCCGTGGTGGAACAGGCCTTCGACCAGGTCGCGCACCCCGGGCTTGAGGGTGCGGACGGAGCCGCGCAGCTCGATCGTTTCGGGGATGACGATGTTGCTGGTGCCGCCGTGGATCATGCCGATGCTGATGATGGCGGAGTCCAGCGCGTCGACATGGCGCGAGGGGATGGCGTTGATGATGTTGATGACCTGGGCGGCGATGGAGACCGTGTCGATGCCGTTCTGGGGGGTGGCGCCGTGGGTGGACTTGCCCCGCAGGGTGACGGTGAAATAGTCGATGGCGGCGAGGGCGGTGCCGGTGACGGCGCGGACCTTCCCCAGCGGGACGTTGGGGGAATTGTGGATGCCGTAGATGGCGTCGCAGGGGAATTTCTCGAACAAGCCGTCATCCAGCATCCGCTTGGCGCCGGCCAGGCCCTCCTCCGCCGGTTGGAAGACGAAATGGACGGTGCCGGAGAAGTTGCGCGTCTCGGCCAGGTATTTGGCGGCGCCGAGCAGCATCGAGGTGTGGCCGTCGTGGCCGCAGGCGTGCATGCGGCCGGGGATGGTGGAGCGGTGGGCGAAGGTGTTGGCCTCGTCCATCGGCAGTGCGTCCATATCGGCGCGCAGGCCGATGGCACGGTTGCCGTGGCCGGCGCCCTTCTTGCCGCGGAGCACGCCGACGACGCCGGTGCCGCCGAGGCCGCGATGGACCTCGATGCCCCATTCGGCCAGTTTGGTGGCGACGATCCCGCTGGTGCGGTGCTCCTCGAAACCGATCTCGGGATGGGCGTGGAAGTCGCGGCGCCACGCGGTCATCTCGGGCTGAAGCTGGGTGATGCGGTCTTGCGGGGGCATGGCAGGGCTCCGTTTGGCGGTGGCGGAGGCTAGCGCATGGGGGGCGGGGGAGGAAGGCGAGGCGAGGGCGGTAAGGGCTTGCTAAGCCTGCTGGCGGCCTGGGTTGTACATGCCGCAGGCTGCGCGGATTTCACGGGCGATGATGGCGGGATTGCCGATGAAGTCGATGGGGCCATCGTATCCGATGGCGTTCTCCGGCATTCCCAGAGGGCCGGGCTGGTGCGAGGGGGTGAGGACCATGGTGAGGCCGCCGGCCTTGTGAATTGCCGCCAGGCCGCGCGCGCCGTCATCCAGCGCGCCGGAGAGGATCACGCCGATCATGCGCGGCCCCGCGGCGGCGGCGACGGATTTGAACAGCAGATCAACCGTCCTGCCGCCGAAGTGGCGGTCGGGGTCGTCGACCAGCTTGCCGAAGCTGTTGATGGCAAGGGTGAGGTGTTCGGCGGGGGCGCCGATGTAGACTGTGCCGGCCGCGAAGCGCTCGCCGTCGCGGGCGATGACGACGGGCAGGGTGGAGACGCGGGCGAGAACGGAGCGCAGATGCGTAGGGGCGTTCCACGGGCGGTGGAGCACGACCATGACGATGGCGTGCAGTCCGCCGGGGAGCGCGGCGAGGAGTTCCTTGATGTCGTTCAGCCCCGCCGACCCCGAGGCACCGATCGCGACGATCCAGGGGAGCGGATTTTTCTCCATGGAAGATCGTAGCCGTTCCGGCGGCTCCGCGCCAACGCTTCCGCCGCGTGGCCGCTCGCCGCGGCGGCGGATTGGGCGCTATGGTCGGGTGCAGCGGGCGCCGGGACTGAGGGCAGTGGCCGGATTGCCGGGGCGGGGGAGGCGGCGATGGCGTATGAGCATGTTCGGGTGGAGGTGGATGGGCCGGTGGGCTCGCTGGTGTTCAACCGGCCGCATGTGCTGAACGCGTTCCACAACGAGGCGATGGCGGAGTGCCGGGCGGCGTTGAAGGAGCTGGCCGAGGACGACCGGGTGCGGGCGGTGCTGGTGCGCGGGGAGGGGCGGGCGTTTTCGGCGGGGTTCGACATGAAGGCCTCGGCCGAGCGCGACATGTCCACGGTGGATCATGTGCGGCGGCAGATGGAGTTCCAGTTCGACTTCATCATGGCGTTCTGGGATTGCCCGAAGCCGACGATCGCGCTGGTGCATGGGTTCTGCATGGCCGGTGCTTTCGAGGTGGCGCTGGCGTGCGACATCACGGTGGCCGCGGAGGGCACGCGGTTCGGCGAGCCTGAGGTGCGGTTCGGGACCGGGATCGTGGCGATGCTGCTGCCGTGGGCGGTGCTGCCGAAGCATGCCAAGGAGATGCTGCTGACGGGCAACGACAAGATGGACGCGGCGCGGGCGCATGCCATTGGCATCGTGAACCATGTGGTGCCGGGGGATGAGTTGCTGGCGTTCGGGCAGGGCATGGCGCGGGACATCGCGGCGGCGGCGGGGCCGAGCGTGTTCTTCACCAAGCGGGCGATGAACCGGACGTATGAGATGATGGGGATGCGACAGGCGCTGCTGGCGTCCTTGGATATCGACATCATCCTGAACTCGACGCCGAGCGAGGAGAAGGCGGAGTTCGGGCGGTTGCGGCGGGAACAGGGGTTGAAGGCGGCGCTGGCGTGGCGGGATGCGCGGTTCTCGGACGGCAAAGCGTAGGGGCGGGCAGGGACCGGGACAAGCAAGGCTGGGCGCTGCCCAAACCCGCCAGGTCCGTTGCGCGCCTTCGCGCGACGGGCCAAGCCACTGGACCTTTGGGATTTGGGGAAGCGGTGGGGTGCAGGGCCGCCGTTGCTATTGGAAGGCGTTGTCGAAGAAGGCCGGGAGGTCGCGGGCCAGTTGTTGCAGGAAGGCGGGGCGGTCGAAGCCTGGAGGGTCGGCGCGGAGGTCGCCGTCCTCGCTGGGGATGGCTGAGCGCGGCGGATCGACGAAAGCGAAGTGCCAGGCGTTGGCGATGCGATGGTGGGCGGCGGTGGGAATGTTGGCGGCGATCCATTCGGCGTGGAAGCGCGGGACCAGGAAGCGATCCAGCTCCGCGGTGTAGATCGCAACCGGGATGGCGACGCGGGCCAGCGAGGGGGCGGTGAAGATCACGCCGAGAGGGGCGAGGGCGACGACGGCGCGGACCCTGGGGTCGGCAATGGATTCGGTGGGGGCGCCTGCGGCGGTGAGGCTCGGCGGCGGGTGGACCATGCCGCAGAAGATGGGGTCGTCGGCGCGTTCGGCTGCGCAATGGCGGGCCATGCGCTGGGGATCCGGCTCGGCGCCGGCGAGGGCGAGGACGGTGTAGCCGCCGGCGGAATGGCCGATGGCACCGATGCGGGGGCCGTGGGCGTCGCTGGCGATACGGTCTTTCCAGAGCGGGTCGGCCAGGAGAGCGTCGATGACGCGCGAGGCCTGTTGGGGTCGTTCGGCGAAAAAGCGATCGGGGTGTTGTTGCAGGAGCGAGCGGTCCTGCCAGTTGTCGCCGGGATGGCGCAGGGCGGCGACGAGATAGCCGTGACGGGCGAGGGCTTCGGCGAGGCTGGAGTGGGCGAGCTCGCTGCCGCCGGTGCCGTGGCTGAGGATGATCAGGCCTTTGACGGTCGCGTCCGGGGGCGCCTGGATCGCGATGGTTGGGGTGAAAGGGCCCATGGGAATGGGCCGTGGCGTGGCTTGGGTTGGGTAATAGAGGGCGACCGCTATCGGGGGGCTGCCGGGGACGGGGATGGCGATCTGGCGCCAGCCGGGTTCCGCGGCGGCGAGAGGTTTGAGGGGCAGAATGGTGGCGATGGCGAAGAGGACGAGCAGAAGGCGGGACACTGGCTGTTGTTCCCTATGGGCGCGGGGGGCGGGGCAGGAGTTGGTGGCGTTGTGGCGCGGCATGACGCGCCGTGCCGGTTAGCGTGACTCGACGGAGACTCCGCCCTTGCCGATGGTGATGTCGATGCCTGAGGGGCGCTGGCGTTCCTGATAGAGCCAGATGCTCAGGCCAATCACCGCCATGGCGAGGACCCCGGCGACGAAAGAGATACGGCTGTTCCACATCGCGGAATCTTTCAGTTTTCGATCCAATCCGCGAGAAACCGACATTCGATCGGCGGCACGGACGCCACTTGTGCAAGTGGTGTTTCGCTATCGTATTTACCATGACCGGCTGAACAAAAGGATGGGCGGCCGCGGAGGTCGGCTGGGGGCGTTTCTAGAGCGGTAGCCGTGCTGGCAGACGCTTGGCTACCGCTCTAGCACTTTGTTCAAGAACGCAAATCTTCCGATCGAGTGATTCCACCCGATCGGATATTGCTTTCGCGGGGGGGGGACTGCCGGCCGTTCTGGCAACCGGGGCCGGAGCGGCGTTGATTGTGCGGCGCAATGGCATGGGCGTGAGTTGACGCCCCCCGTTTTGGGGGGTGATTTCAGCATGGCGCGGAGCAGGCAGAGGGAGGCGCGCGCGCAGGTTGGGTGACGCGGCGTGGGCGGGCGGGGGTGGCGGCCGGATTCATGCCGCGGTTTGGGGTGCCCGGGAGAATCCAGTCGGGGGCGAGGCCGGCCTCGATGGCGGCGGCGTGCGGGGCGCGGCCGATGGCGGGCACGATGATGAAATGGGGATGGGGGGTGGGCGCGACCGCGTCGATGTGTGCGGTGGAGAGGCGCCAGGCCGCTTCGGTCCGGCCGAAGAGGCGGAGGAGCAGGGCCAGGATCAGGGGGGCGAGGATGAGGGCCGCCAGCCCGGTGCGGTGCGCGCGGGCGGCCGCGGCGTCGGCCCGGAGGGCGGCGCGCAGGCAGGCGGCGGTGGTGGCCTGGGTGGGGGGCGGAATCGGCACGATGGGATAATATGCCGGATCGTTGTTCGCGATAAGGAATATTTTCAGGATACGGGAGAAATTTCGCTGCCTGCCGGCGTGATTGGCGTTGGCCTGGAGGTGGGGGCGATCGTGTATGGTTTCGGGCAACGACATAGGGCAAGGAGGCTGAATATGAGCGACGTTACAATCCGCAATGCGGCGAGCCGGGCGACGAAGGTGGCGCCGGGGAGCAGTTTTACCGGGACGGTGCTGCAGGATTCGCTGGCGGTGCCGGTGGCGCCGTCGCGGACGAGTGCGACGCTGGTGACGTTCACGCCGGGGGCGCGGACGAACTGGCATACGCACAAGACGCGGCAGATTTTGGTGGCGACGCAGGGGACCGGGATGGTTCAGGTGCGGGGGCAGAAGGCGCAGGTGCTGCGGGCGGGGGATGTGGCGGAGGTGCCGGCCGGGGTGGTGCATTGGCATGGGTCGATCGCCGGGCATCTGTTCGCGCATATCTCGTTCATCGAGAGCGATGGGGCGGATAATACGACCTGGCTGGAGGCGGTGGAGGAGGGGGAATATCGGGCGGTGGCTGTGGCGGGGTGAGACCGTGATGGCGTGGACGTTGAAGCCGTTGGTGGCGATGCTCATTTGGGTATAAGATCTGCTCAAAGGAGCGAATGCGATGGGCCAGACGACAGCACGGCGGAGTTGGGCGGCGGCGAGTGGGTCGGGGGGTGCGTTCGGGCGGCTGTACCGGGCGCAGGCGATGGAGCGGATACGGCTGATCGGCGAGGGGGTTCGGGCGGCGGAGGCCAAGGAGTGGCTGGAGATTTCGCATCTGGGGCGCAATGCGACGCTGAAGGCGCTGGATTTGCCGGTGGCGACGTTCAACCGGAAGGTGGCGGCGGATGCCAGGCTGTCGCCGGCGGAGAGCGAGCGGGTGATCGGGTTCGCGCGGCTGGTGGGGCAGGTTGAGGCGATGGTGGCTGAAGGTGGGGGGGCTGCGGATTTCGACGCGCAGGCGTGGCTGGCGGATTGGCTGGTGCGGGAGTTGCCGGCGCTGGGGGGTGTGCGGCCGATCGACCTGATGGGGACGATGGAGGGGCAGGCGCTGGTGAGTCAGGTTCTGGCGCAGGTGGCGAGCGGTGCTTATGCGTGAGGCGGGGCGGCGCCGGATCGGGGGACGGTGAGCCATACGGTTTGGCGGATCGCCGCGGACACGGCGGCGTATGCGGCCGACGACATGACGGGTGCGGGGGCGAAGGCGACGGGCGGGCGGTGGAACGCGAAGGGGCATGCGGTGGTGTATGCCTCGGCGACGCGAGCGCTGGCGTGCCTGGAGACGGTGGTGCATCTGAACGCCGGGGGGCTGCCGCTGAACCGCTATCTGGTTGAGATCACCATACCGGCGGCGCTGTGGAAGGCGGCACGGCGGGAGACGGCGGCGGGGCTGCCGGTGGGGTGGGACGCACAGCCGGCGAGCCTGACGAGCATCGAGATGGGGACCGGCTGGCTGGCGGGACGGGGGGAAGCGGTGCTGGTGGTGCCCTCGGTGCTGGTGCCGGAGGAGTTCAACGTGCTGATCAACCCGGCGCATTCGGAGGCGGCGGGGGTGGTGGGGCGGAAAGTTCGGAAGTGGGTTTATGATGGGAGGATTGGGCGGGGTAAGTAGCATTGAGAGGATAAGATAGCAGTGCTTCATAGTAAAATATGAAGTCCTAAGCTCGCCGACTTCTAGTGTGCTAACCAAGATGTTGGACTGTACTCGACGATGTAAGAGGCTGCGGTAACGATCTTAGAGTCCATTTCGAATCGCTTTACGATCGAGCCAGCCTTCGTAGCAGCAGCACGCTGGATGCAGCGTAGAGGAACGCCTCGACGCTTTCGAGAGTAGCTTCGAAGTCCTTTGCCAAGCGCCTATTGCGGTTGATCCAGGCGAAGAACCGCTCGACCACCCAGCGTCTGGCGATGACGGCAAAGCCGACTTGGTTGTCGGCCTTGCGGACCACCTCGATGCGGATCGGACTGGCATCGGCGACCCTGGGACCGGCATAGCCGCCGTCCGCATAGCCCAACGCCACGAACGGCCAACTTGCGCGAGACGCCCGCAGCAGCGGTCCGGCGCCATCCCGATCCTGGATGGCGGCCGAATGGGCCTGCAACTTCAGTGCCCGGCCGTCGGTATCGACCAGGGCGTGCCGCTTGCGACCCTTGATCTTCTTGCCTGCGTCGTAGCCGCGCACGCCGCCACTCTCGGTGGTCTTGACGCTCTGGCTGTCAATCACGGCCGCAGTTGGGCTTGCCTCGCGCCCCGTCCGCTCGCGGTCGAGCATCACCAGGTAATGGTTGATCCGCTCCCAGGTGCCGTCGTCGCGGAACCGGGCGAACCAGCGATAGACCGTCGGCACGGGCGGAAAGTCCTTGGGCAGAAGGCTCCAGGCGATCCCTCCGCGCAGCACGTAGAAGATCGCGTTGACGATCTCTCGCATCTCCCATTTCCGCGGGCAACCGCACCGGCAAGCGGCAGGCAGGAACGGCCCGAGGATCAGCCACTCGGCGTCGGTGACGTCACTTCCATAGCGGAGGCCCGCGCGGCTATGCTGCGCGCGGGTGGTCGGCGTCCACATGAGATCTCCGGCAAGGCTTCGAACACCTGCCCGGAATCACATCTGGCACGGCCATCCAACCCCCAAAATCTACCGTTCCGCATTAATTCCGAAATGGCCTCTTATGTAAAAGGACTCCCGCAACACCCAGCGCACCTAAAGGGTAACACAGTGCACAAACAGCTCGCGCGTGTGGATTTTGCCAACCTAAAGGGACATAATTGATTGCGGAGCGCTGAAATTCGTCTACCCAGCGCTCGTACGAGAATTCCTTAACTCTCGAAGGACAAAAAATCGCATAAGTCGTGGACGCAATCGCCAGCAAAACAAACGAAAATAGAAGTGTGAGACTTAGGGGAGGTATTGCAATTTGATGAAGGTTAAACACGACTTGCTCGGAATGGTTTCTAAGTTGATTTGAAAAATTTTGAAATCTAATAATTTGTTGATTGTAAATAGATATTAGAAATAAAAAAGTAGGAATTCCGACTAATCCCGAATAAGAAACGCCAAAGAACGGGAGTTTACCGAAAGCTCGCAGACGAGACCAAGATGCCCACTGGGTGATGCGCGGAAGATTTAGCGCTCCAACTTGGTGATCTGGTTCTGTTTGTGCAATGTGGTTGCTTCCTGTTTGGACGCTTACGTTATGCAGCCCCCAACAAGTCTCCATGCCATCGATTGATTGCAAGTAAATGTTATTGATAACCGTCCTTACACTGAAGGAAGACTTTCTTATAGTGCAGTTTCTAAAATCAGAATGAGAGATCGTAGTTCCTGTGAAGTCCTCAAATTCGAAAATGCAGTTGACAAAATGTGAAAAATTAATATGACTTTCCCAATTATTAAATGAAAAATTACAATTAACAAACTTGCAATTATTTATCTCTTCGAATCTAATTTTCTTGAAAGTGCACCCTTCAAATAAAATATACTTACAGTTATATCCCCCTATTTCTCCGTCGTTGTAGTATTTTTCTTTGAACGTTTTCTCCGGCTCACCAGCAACAAACGGCGATAATCTAACGTATGTACGTTCTATTTTTCGTAGAGGCTCCGTAACGTCATTCAAGGCAATTGCTCCAACCAGGTCAATCGTGCCGTAATCATACGCAGACGTATGGATTCTTATCCATGATAGATTAGACTCTCATCCAATATAAGCATCCGCGCCGTAGTAGGAGCGCTGGAGGGCAGCGGGACGATCCCGGTAAACGGCGCTAATCCTATAGTTCTTCGATGTCACGGGGTCTGGGGCCGCCGGCCCCAGCGGGTCGAGGGCAGAGCCCTCGCCTTTCTGCCGCTTGTCTTTGCCTATGGCCCGCCGATGGTGCCGGCCTTGTGCATCGAGTTCGATTTCGGTTTCCGAGTAGCCGGCCTCGCGGAGGATGGCGCGGCTGTGTTCGCCGTGTTCGGGGTGTCGGGTGGGGGGGACTTTTGCTTCGTCGGTGAGGGTGAAGGGGCTGTCGATGGTGAGGAAGTCGCTGTCGGCCATGGGTTTGAGGAAGCCGGCGGCTTTGGCTTGGGGGTCGTGGGCGGCTTCCTCGACGGTTCCGACGATGCCGAAGGTGAGGCCGGCGGCGTCGAGCGTTTTGCGCCAGTAGGCGAGGGGGTGTTGGGCGAAGGCGGCGTCGAAGATGATTTGCAGGGCGCGGGCGTTGGTGCGGCGGGCGTTCATGTCGATGAAGCGGGGGTCTTCGGTGAGTTCGGGCAGGCCGATGGCGCGGGCGAGGGCGGGCCATTGGCGGGCTTCGCTGGTGAGGGCGAGGAGGAAGTGTCGGCCGTCGCCGGCGGTGTAGAGGCCGCCGAGGGGGCGTTGGGTTTCCTCGCGCGGGGGGCGCAGGGGGGTTGGGGCGCCGACGAGGGCGGCCTGGACGAGGAAGGCGTTGGACCAGAGGCCGTTGGCGAGGAGGGAGGAGCGGACTTCGCCGCCGCGGCCGGTTCGTTCGCGGCGGAACAGGGCGGTGACGATGCCGGCGTAGAAGGACATTCCGGTGGGGTGGTCGCCCATGCCGGCGACGGAGCCTGCGGGGAGGACGTTGGCGCCGGAGCGGACCTGGTCCATGAGGCCGGAGCGGGCCCAGTAGGCGGTGAGGTCGAAGCCGGTCTTGCCGGATTCCTCGCCGTCCTCGCCGTAGGCGGTGAAGGAGCCGTAGATGAGGCGGGGGTATTTTTCGGCGAAGTCGCTGTAGCGGACGCGGAGGCGTTCGCGGACGGGGAGGGGGAGGTTGGTGATGAAGATGTCGGTGGTGGCGATGAGGCGTTCGAGGGCTTCGCGGCCTGCGGGGGATTTGAGGTCGATGGCGAGGCCGCGCTTGTTCCGGTTGTCCACCAGGTAGGCGTAGTTGTGGGGGGAGTTGGGCAGGCCGGGGCGGGTGTGGGCGTAGCGCCAGGGTTCGCCTTCGGTGGGGGCCTCGATCTTGATGACGTCGGCGCCGAAGTCGGCCAGGACGGTGGCGGCGGTGGGGGCGGCGATGTAGCTGGCGCAGTCGATGACCTTGAGGCCGGCGAAGAGGGGGTGGTCGGCGGCCATTCGGCTGCTCCTTGAGGTGTTTCCTTGGGGGTATGGTGACGCGGGCCGGGGTGGTGTCAATCCGGCCAGGCGGCAGGGGTGGCCCGGCGCGAATGGGCGAGAGTTTTTTGGTTCTTTTTTGCAAAAAAGAACGAGGGCTGCGTTTCGGTCCGTTTGGCGCGGGCGGGATGTTGACAATCGGCGTGGTGGGGATGCGGAATTGGGGGGCGGGGGTTTCCCGGGGGGAGCGTGCATGACGGCGACGCAGGGCGCGATCGATTGCGACATTCATCCGGCGGTGCCGGCGACGCGGGCGTTGCTGCCCTACATGGACGAGTATTGGCGCGAGCACATGCTGCGGCGGGGGCTGGAGCGGGACAATTTCGATTTGTCGGCGTTCCCGGTGAATGCGCCGATCAACGCGCGGCCGGACTGGAAGCTGGAGAAGGGCCCGGCGGGGAGCGATCTGGGGGCGATGCAGCGGCATGTGCTGGACCCGATGGGGGTTTCGCATGCGATCTGCAACGTGCTGCATGGCGCGCAGGTGATGATGAGCGAGGATCTTTCGGCGGCGATGTGCCGGGGGATCAACAACTGGCTGGCGGCGGAGTGGCTGGACCGCGACCCTCGGCTGCGGGCTTCGATCGTGGTGCCGGTGCATAGCGGGGAGCTGGCGGCGGAGGAGATCGAGCGGATGGCCGGGGACCGGCGGTTCGTTCAGGTGCTGATGCTGGCGATGACGGAGTTGCCGCTGGGGCGTCGGCAGACCTGGCCGATCTACCGGGCGGCGGAGAAGCATGGGTTGCCGATCGGGATTCATGCCGGGTCGAGCTTCCGGCATCCGCCGAGCGCGGGGGGGTGGGGGTCGACGCTGCTGGAGGATTATGTCTCGTATGCGGAGGGGTTCGCGGGGGCGCTGAATTCGCTGCTGGCGGAGGGGGTGTTCCAGAAGTTCCCGTCGCTGCAGGTGGTGCTGATCGAGTCCGGGGTGACGTGGATGCCGGCGAGCATGTGGCGGATCAACAAGACGTGGCGGGGAGTGCGGTCGGAAGTGCCGTGGCTGAACCGGATGCCGTCGGAGATCATACGCGAGCGGGTGCGGATGACGGTGCAGCCGCTGGACGCGCCGCCGGATGCGGCATCGCTGGAGATGGTGCTGGAGCAGTTGGGCAGCGAGGACATGCTGCTGTTCGCCAGCGACTACCCGCATTGGCATTACGATGACGCCGAGGTGCTGCCGGCGGGGCTTTCGCCGGGATTGGTGCGAAAGATGATGATCGACAACCCGCTGGCGACGTATCCTAGGCTGGCTGCCGCCTGACGCCGCAACCGCGGCTGGCGCCCGGGCGTTTCGCCTTGGTGCGGGCCTGCATGACGCAAGGAGACGACGCGATGAATGTGACGCTCCGTGAACCCCGCCTGGACAAGCCGGGGCAGAGCCATCTGGGTTTCGTGGATTGCGATGTGCATCCGTTTTTTCGCACGGCGGCGGATTTCGATCCGTATCTGTCGGCGCGGTGGCGGGAGCATCGGGTGACGATCGGCAACCGGTCGCGGCAGGGGCTGCACAAGGGATCGCTGTATCCGCGGATGTCGCCGGGGAACGGGATGCGGATGGATGCATGGCCGAAGGATGGCGGGCCGCCGGGGAGCGATCTGCGGTTGATGCAGGAGCAGTTGCTGGACCTGTTCGAGGTTCGCTACGGGTTGCTGGCGCCACTGGTGGGCGGGGCGGCGGCGGAGCGGAACGTGGAGTTCGGGGCGGCGATGGCCGTGGCGGTGAACGAGTGGCAGTGCGCGGAGTTCTGCGACCCTGACCCGCGGTTGAAGGCTTCGGTGCAGATCACGCTGGAGCACGAGGAGTTGGCGCTGGCGGAGATCGGGAAGCGCGGCGGGGACAAGCGGTTCGCGCAGGTGAATATTCCGCCGCGGGGGTTGGAGCCGCTGGGGCGGCATCGGTACCGGAAGATCCTGGCGGCGTGCGCGGCGAACGGGTTTCCGATCTCGCTGCATCTGGGCGGGACGAGCGGGCATGCGTCGACGGGTGGGGGGTGGCCGAGCTTCTACCATGAGGAGCATCCGTCCTACGTGCAGTCGATGCAGACGCTGGTGACGTCGCTGGTGTGCGAGGGGGTGTTCGACGAGGTGCCGGACCTGAAGGTGGTGATGGTGGAGGGCGGGTTCGCCTGGCTGCCGGCGCTGGCGTGGCGGCTCGACAAGCACTGGAAGCGGCTGCGGGCGGAGGTGCCGCTGAAGAAGGCGCCGTCGGAATATATCCGCGAGCATTTCTGGGTGACGACGCAGCCGATCGAGGAGCCGGAGCGGGCCGGGGATATGATCCCGACGATCGAGTGGATCGGGCCGGAGCGGGTGATGTTCTCGACCGATTATCCGCATTGGGACCAAGATGATCCGCGCTACGCGTTCAAGGTGAGGCTGCCGGATGAGTGGGCGCGGATGATCTATCGGGACAATGCTTTGGCGTTGTATCGGCTGGATTAGAACTAAGGCCAGGGGCTTTGCCCCTGGACCCCAGCAGGGGCCGAGCCCCTGCACCTTCATGAAGGGGGGGGCTGGGCTTTGGTGCGGGAGGAAGGGCCTGGATGGCTAGTCGGCATGTGGTGGCGGCGGCGGATGAGATTCCGCCGGGGGGGCGGAAGATCGTCACCGTGCGGGGGCGCGAGATCGGGGTTTTCAATATTGGCGGCGAGTATTTCGCGCTGTTCAACCGATGCCCGCACCAGGGGGCGGCGTTGTGCGAGGGGGCAATCCTGAGCCAGTTGGTTTCGGGCGGGCCGGGGGACTACCGGCTGGAGCGGCATGGCGAGATGCTGCGGTGCCCGTGGCATTGCTGGGAGTTCGATATCCGCACGGGGCAGAGTTGGTGCGATCCGAACGACGTGAAGGCGCGGACGTTCAACGTGTCGGTGGAGGCGGGGAATTCGCTGGCGAAGGGGCCGTTCGTGGCCGAGACGGTGCCGGTGACGGTGGAACGCCGCTACGTGGTTGTGGAAGTCTAACGACTTCCGAGCTTTTCTTTAAATTTTTGGATTCCAAAGGCTTTGCCTTTGGTGGGGTCGAGGGGCAAAGCCCCTCGCCTTCCTTGCTTCATGGCAGATAAGGCAACCCCGGCACGCCGACCTGGCTGGCCAGGATGCGCTGCGCATCATGGACGAACTCGACCATCTTCTGGCGGGTGGTTCGGGGGTCGATGATGTCCTGGCCGGTGGATTCGGCGGTGAGGAAGGGCGAGGCGAGGCCCTGGAGGCGGGCTTCGATTTCGGCCTTCTTGGCTTCGGGATCGGGGGCGTCGGCGATTTCGCGGCGGTAGGCGGCGGCGACGCCGCCGGTGATGTGCATGCTGCCCCAGTTGGCCGAGGGCCAGGCGTAGCGGCGGAACATGCCGGTGGGGCGGTGGTGGCACTGGCCAGCGACGCCGTAGAGCTTGCCCAGCACCACGGTGAGCCAGGGCATGCGGGTGGAGCAGACGGTGGCGACCATGCGGGCGCCGGCGCGTTCGATGCCTTGGCGTTCGGCTTCGGGGCCGACCATGAAGCCGGGTTCGTCGGCGAGCGAGATGAGTGGCAGGTGGAACAGGTCGCACAGGGCCATCAGGCGCATGGCCTTGGAGCCGGCGGCGACGTCGGTTGAGCCGCCGTTGTAGCGGCCGTTGTTGATCATGATGCCGACGGGGAAGCCGTCGACGCGGGCGAGGCCGGTGATGCGGGCGCGGCCGTAGAGGGGCGCGATCTCGAAGAAGCTGCCTTGGTCGATGACGGCGCCGAGCACCTTCCGCGCGTCGTAGGTTTGGCGCTTATTCTTGGGCATGGCGCTGAGGAGGGCTTCCTCGGTGCGGCCGGGGTCGTCGGTGACCTCGCCGCGCGGGGCCATTTCGTGGACGCTGGGGGGCAGGTAGGAGAGGAAGCGGCGGATCTGGTCGAAGGCGTCCTGCTCGGTTTCGGCGACGTTGTCGATGGCGCCGGAGATCTTGGTGTGGATGTGGTCGCCGCCGAGTTCCTCCTTGGTGATGTCCAGGCCGAGGGCGGCCTTCACCACCGGGGGGCCGCCGGGGAAGATCTGGCTGATGCCCTTCACCATGACCGAGAAATGCGACAGGCAGGCGTTGATGGCGGGCAGGCCGGCGACGGAGCCGAGAACCGCGGAGACGGTGGGGACGATGTTGAGCAGGCGGACGTCGAGTTGCGTCCACTGGTTGCCGTCGGGCAGGTAGGTGCGGCCGTAATCCTCGAAGGTGCGGACGGAGCCTCCGGCGGCGTCGAGCAGGCGGACATAGGGCAGGCGCCATTCGATGGCGCGCTCGGCGGCGGAGAGTTCCTGGCCCATGCCGCCGCGGTGGCCGCCGGAGCCGCCGCGCACGGTGAAGTCGCCGGCGGTGACAATGGCCTTGCGGCCGTCGAGCTTCACCGTTCCGGTAACGAACGGCTTGGGCAGGAAGTGCTTGAGCTTGCCGTCTTCGTAGGTGCCGGTGCCGGAGAGGCCGAGGAACTCCTGGAAGCTGCCGGGGTCGGCGATGGCGGCGATGCGCTCGCGCACCAGCAGCTTGCCCTGCTTGCGCTGGCGGGCGATGCCTTCGGCGCCGCCCATGCCTTCGGCCATGCGCTGGCGCGCGTTCAGTTCGTCGATCTCTTCCTGCCAGGACATTGGTGTTTCCTTCCCGTCGTACTTGCCGGAGTGATCCGCGCCGCATTGTCGACAATTGGTTGCTGACTTACAATCGGGAGCCGTTTTTGTCCATCTGCGTTGCCCGCGCCAGGACGCGCTGAACCTCATGTCGGATCGGACGAAATTCGAACTTCTCACCCAGCAACACGCAAATGCCCTGCTCGGGATCAACTAATTTGAAAATATGACTGATAGAATGATCAGCAAGACCATGGCTATCTACTAAAGGACCGGGAAAAAAATATCCAGTCCGATCGCTTAGAAGAAATATATCTAAGTATTCATCGAAATGCTCGAAAATATTCCGCAAACTTCTCCATTTCAATGAAGAATCATCGTCCATGGAGAATGCTCCCCGGAGCCGCTTCCCCCTGGCGGCTGCGAGTGGGTCTCTATTTTTGACAGGCCAGAAAAAGCGAGAAAGCGCGCCTGCGTGCGTCAGTGCTTCTTGAATAGTGGCAACAATAAGTTCTGCCGGCGCTTGTTCTGTATTTGCCGCATCGAACCTCTGGAAGGCGGACTCGGAGCGCCCGGCTGCGTAGATAATTGAATGGATGTAAAAAATTTCGTAGGCGGGGAAAATGCCGTCGTATTCTATCGCTATAATTTCTTCACGCTTTTTCTGGACATTTTTATCAACTTCCTTCATTATACGTCCATCCTTTGTTGTATATTCCTTCGGTGATGGGTGGTGGTCTTCAGCGGTTCATTCCCGGTTGCGGTTCTCAGCATTGTCGACGTTCCAACCAAATATTGTAGTTCGCAATCCAAGAAGGCTGGGCTCTGCCTAGACCCGCGTCGTGCGAGAGCACGCTTGCGCGTGACGGACAAGGCTCCCTAGACCCTTACTCATAAGGTCCAGGGGCTTGGCCCCTGGCGGGTCTGGGCGGCGCCCAGCCTTGCTTATTCTTCAGTCGGTAAACCCGACATACCGCACGAAGTGTTCATTCGGCTCCCGGTCGGCCTTGACGGTGTTGGCGGCGAAGTCTTCGTTCGGGTAGCCGAGTGCGATGCAGGTCATGATGACCTCGTCATCGGGGATTGCGGCTTCCTCGCGGACGATTTCCGAGCGCATGATGCCCTGGCCGTTGATCACCGTGCCCAGGCCGCGGTTCCAGGCGGCGAGGCAGATGCCGTAGGACAATGCGCCGAGGTCGAAATGCACCACGGCGCCGGGGTCGAGATTGCGGTCGTAGGTCAGCACGAGGGAGACCGGCGCGTCGAACTGGCGGAAGCCGCGCATCACCCAGTCCTGGCGCATGGGCTTGTCGTCGCGGGCGATGCCCATGGCGCTGAACAGCTGGATGGCGATGGCGACCTGGCGCTGACGGTGCACGCCTTCGTATTCGCCGTGGCTCATGATCTCGCGATTGGCCTTGGCGCCGCCGAGCATGGTCTCGGTATTGCGCTGGCGAACCCGTTCGAGCGGCGCGCCGGTCAGCACATGGACGTGCCAGGGCTGCGTGTTCATCGAGGAGGGCGCGGCCTTGGCGGTGGCGATGATTTCCTCGATCACCGCGCGCGGCACCGGGTCGGGCTTGTAGCCGCGGATGCTGCGGCGGGTCTGGATCAGCGTTTCGAAATCCATGGCGTTTTCCTGGGCTTGGCGCGAGAGGGGGCGACGGGGAAACGTCGCATTGCGGGGGGTGTTGGACAAGTCTGCCGGCGTTTCTCGCCGGGGGCGGCCATCGGTGGCATTCACGCAGGCGCCGCATCGTGCCACGATCGTGGCCGGGACAGGAAACCAAGGAGCACTCGCATGCCTCGCATGACCGGCGGCGACGCCATTGTCGATTCCCTTCTGCGCCATGGCGTGGACACCATCTTCGGTCTGCCTGGGGTGCAGATGTACGGGCTGTTCGATGCGTTCGCGCGCAACGCCAACCAGCTTCGGGTGATGAATGCGCGCCACGAGCAGACCACGGCCTACATGGCGCTGGGCGCTGCGCTGTCGACCGGCAAGCCCTCGGCCTACACCGTGGTGCCGGGGCCGGGGGTGATGAACACGATGGGCGCGCTGAACACCGCCTGGGGGGTAAACGCGCCGGTTATGTGCATCACCGGCCAGGTGCCGAGTGCGATGATCGGGCGCGGGCGCGGGCAGTTGCACGAGATGCCCGACCAGTTGGCGACGTTGAAATCGATGCTGAAGTTCGCCGAGCGGATCGAGCATCCGACCGAGGCGCCGCAGGTGATGGCGCGCGCGTTTCAGGCGATGACCTCGGGGCGGCCGGGGCCGGTGGCCGTGGAGATGCCGTGGGACATGTTCCCGGCGACCGCCGAGGTGACGCCGATGGACCCGCTGGGCAAGTGGGGGAACCCGGTGCCGGACCCGGAGAAGATTTCCGCGCTGGCCAAGCTGGTGGATGGGGCGAAGTTCCCGATGATCTGGGTGGGCGGCGGCGCGGTTGACGCGGGGGCGGAGGTGCTGGCGCTGGCCGAGAAGATCGGCGCGCCTGTGGTGTCGTTCCGCACCGGCAAGGGCGTGGTGGACAGCCGGCACGAGTTGTCGCTGGGCACCGTCGCGGGCTTCGAGCTTTGGGACAAGTGCGACCTGCTGATCGGTATCGGTACGCGGCTGGATGTGCCGCTGACGCGCTGGGCGCCCATGCCGGCGGGTATGAAGGTGGCGCGCATCGACCTCGATCCGGCCGAGCACCGCAGGCTGGCGGTGGACGTGGCGATCGTGGCCGACGCGGCGGACGGGGCACGGGCGCTGGCGGAGGCGGTGGCGAAGAACGCGGGCACCGGTCGGCGTGCCGCCATCGCGGCGGCCAAGGAGACGGCGCTGGCGAAGATCAGCCGGGCGCAGCCGCAGTATTCGCTGGTGCAGGCGATCCGCGAGGCGGTGGGCGAGGATGGGCTGATCGTGGACGAGGTGACGCAGGTGGCGTACATCGCGTGGTATGGGCTGGATGTGTACAAGCCGCGCACGTTGATCACCTCGGGCTTCAACGGCACGCTGGGCTACGGCTTCCCGACCGCGCTGGGGGTGAAGGTGGCCAACCCGGACAAGCCGGTGGTGTCGATCACCGGCGACGGCGGGTTCCTGTATGGCGGTTCGGACCTGGCGACGGCGGTGCAGTTCGGCATCAACCTGGTGACCGTGGTGGTGAACAACTCGGCCTATGGCAACGTGCTGCGCGACCAGCAGCGGCTGTTCGACGGGCGGCATTCCGGCTCGGTGCTGACCAATCCGGATTTCGTCGCCTATGCGAAATCGTTTGGTGTGGCGGCGTGGCGCGTGGAGGACGCGGCGGGGCTGCGCGGGGCGTTGAAGGAAGCGCTGGCGGCGAACGCGCCGGCGGTGATCGAGGTGGTGAGCGACATCGCCAAGGATTACCCGCCGTTCGAGTTCCACCAGCCGAAGCGGGGCTGAGCGGCGGTTGTCGACAATCGGTACTTGACGGCTCTCCGGGGCGGCTCGCACACTTTGGTGCAGAACCAGCCGCCCCGGTTTTTCCGGCGGACAGGCCGGAGAAACCGACGGAGGGGACTGTCATGGCGAATGGCACGGAGCTGCGGCGCCGCACGTTGCTGAAGGCGTCGCTGGCGGGGGCGGGTTCCACGGTTCTGCTGGCGCGGCACGGCCGGGCGGCGGCGGAGAAGCCGCAATACGGCGGCAAGCTGCGGGTGGCTTATCAGTTGGCGCCCGGTGCGCTGGACCCGGTGCTGGGCCGTTCCGGCGGCGATGCCTATTACTGGCGGCAGTTCGTGGACCAGTTGGTCGATGCCGACCCGTCACTGAATCCGCGGCCGGAGACTTCGCTGGCGGAATCGTGGGATTTGTCGGACCCGATGAAGGTGGTGCTGAAGCTGCGAAAGGGCGTGGTGTTCCACGACGATACGCCGTTCAACGCCGAGGCGGTGAAATTCAACATCGACCGCGTGCTGGACCCCGCCACCAAAGCCACCCCGCGCGCCGCGTTCTCGGCGGTGGAGAGCGTGGACGCGGTGGACGAGCACTTGGTGCGGTTCAACCTCAAGCGGCCCTGGGGTGCGGTGCTGGGCACGCTGGCCGATCGCGGCGGGGCGATGAATTCGCCCACGGCGGTAAAGGCGCTGGGGGCGGACTACGCGTTCAAGCCGGTCTCGACCGGGCCGTTCAAGATTGCCGAGTTCGTCAGCGGCAGCCATGTGCGCTTCGTTCGCAACGACAAGTACTGGGGGCGCGACGAGGCCGGCAACCCGCTGCCGTATCTGGATGAGATCATCGTCAATACCGTGAAGGACCAGACGGTGCAGGTCTCGGCGCTGAAGGCCGGCGAGATGGACCTGATCTACCTGCCGTATCGCGAGGTGGGCAATTTCCTCGGCAACAAGACCTACAACATCGAGAAGTTCGACGGCGGGTCGATCGCGCTGACGTTGCAGTACAACGCGGCCAAGGCGCCGATGGACAACATGAACCTGCGCCTGGCGGTGGCGCACGCGATCAATCCGGAGCTGATCAACCGGGCGGTGTTTTTCAACCGCGCCATCATCGCCAAGGGCGGCATGTGGCCGACCGGCTCCTGGGCCTATGACCCGACGGTGAAGCGGCCGCACTACGACGTGGCCAAGGCGCGCGAATACCTGAAGCTGGGCGGCAAGCCGAATGGCTTCGAGATGGACGCGATCATCTGGCCGAGCGAGACCAACACGCCGATGGCCGAGATCATCCGCGCCCAGCTTGGCGCCATCGGCATCAAGCTGAACCTCAAGGTCTATGAAGTGACGGTGGCGACCGAGAAGTTCAACTACGGCCAGGAGGCGCCGATCTACCTCACGTCGTGGAGCCGCTATCCGGAGCCGAGCTGGAATGCCGCGCTGATCTATCGCTCGAACGGCTACTACAACGCCGGCAAGGTGCCCGATCCGGCGCTGGACGCGCTGATCGACCAGGGGGCGGCGACCGCGGATATTGAGAAGCGCAAGGCGATCTATCGCAAGATCGACGAGGTGGTGCTGGGCGAGGCGCGGATGGTGCCGATGCTGTATGGCGTGACCTATGCCGCGGCGCCGAAACACGTGATGGGGCTGGAGCATGTGTTCGGCTGGGACGCCAAGATGGCGTTGCACCGGATGTGGCTGAAGAAGGCCTGACGGCCGGACCCAGACGTGCAGCGCTATGTGCTGCGCCGCTTCGCGCAGCTTGTCCCGTCGTTGCTGCTGATCACCTTCATGGTGTTCGCGCTGATGCAGGCGATCCCGGGCGATCCGGCGCGGATGATGCTGGGGGCGGGCGAACAGCTCGACGAGCAGCAGCTTGCGCTGATCCGCAAGGAGTACAACCTCGACCGCCCGGTGCCGGTGCAATACGTGCTGTGGCTGGAGCGCACGCTGGCCGGCGACCTCGGCCGCTCCACTGCGAGCCAGCGGCGGGTGGGTGAGGAACTGGTGCTGCGTGCCGGGGTGACGTTTCAGCTGGGGATCTTCGCCTGGCTGATCGGCGCGGCGATCGCCATTCCGGCGGGCGTGGTCTCCGCGGTGTTCCGGGGCAGGCTGCCGGATGTGATCGCGACCTTGGCGGCCGTGGGAGCGGTGGCGGTGCCCGGGTTCTGGCTGGGGATCATGATGATCCTGGTGTTCGGCGTGATGCTGGGCTGGCTGCCGACGCGCGGCTACGTGCCGCTCGGCGACGACCCGCTGGGCAGCCTGCGGCACATGCTGCTGCCGGCGATCGCGCTGGGCATCACCAGTTCGGCGGTGGTGATGCGGCAGATGCGCTCGGCGCTGCTGGAGGTGCTGGCTCAGGACTATATCCGCACGGCGCGGGCCAAGGGCCTGGCGGGGCGGGCGGTGGTGATGGTGCATGCGCTGCGCAACGCGATGCTGCCGGTGATCACGGTAATGGGCCTGGAGATCGGGCGCATCTTCGCGGGCTCGGTGGTGATCGAGACCCTGTTCGGGGTGCCGGGGATGGGGTTGTGGATGGTGCAGGCGGTGTTCCAGCGCGACTTCCCGGTGGTGCAGGGCTGCGTGCTGGTGATGGCGACCGCCGTGCTGATGGTGAATTTCCTGACCGACATGCTGTACGCCGTGCTCGACCCACGGATCCGCTATGATTCCTAGGGACGGCACAACCATCGGGCGGTTGATCCGCACGCCGCGGGCGGTGTTCGGCCTGGCGGTGGTGCTGCTGGTGGTGTTCTGCGCGCTGTTCGGCCACTGGCTGGTGCCGTACGGCACCGAGGACATGGATTTCGAATCGCTGCTGGCGGGACCCACGCTGGCGCATCCGCTGGGCACCGACCAGCTGGGGCGGGATACGCTGTCGCGGCTGATCCTGGGCACGCAGGTGGCGTTGCAGGTGAGCGTTGGCGCGGTGGGGCTGGGGCTGTTGGTCGGCGTGCCGCTGGGGCTGGTATCGGTGACGATCGGCGGCTGGGTGGACGACGTGCTGATGCGGATCATGGATGCCGTGGTGGTGTTCCCGAGCCTGCTGGTGGCGGTGGCGCTGGCGGCGGCGATCGGCAATTCGCTGGGCACGGTGATCGTCGCGATCGGCATCGCCAACGTGCCATGGCTGGCGCGCATCACCCGCGGGCAGGCGCTGTCGGTGCGCTCGCTCGACTTCGTGGCCAATGCCGAGGCGGCCGGCACCTCGACGATGGCGCTGATGCGCCGCCACATCCTGCCGAACTCGCTGGCGCCGGTGATCGTGCAGGCGACGCTTGGGATGGGCTATGCGGTGCTGACCGAGGCGGCGCTGGGCTTCATCGGCGTGGGGGTGACGCCGCCGACGCCGACCTGGGGCAACATGCTGCAGCAGGCGTTTCCGTTCCTGGAGGTGCAGCCGATGCTGTCGGTGGCGCCGGGGGTGGCGATCTTCCTGCTGGTGCTGGCGTTCAACCTGCTGGGCGACGCGCTGCGCGATATCCTGGATCCGCGGCTGCGCGGGGTGGTGCGGTAGGCATCAGCCGCCGGCGGGCGCCGGGTCGTAGCCCAGGCGCGACCCGTTCGGCCGATAGGGGGGCACGTCGCGGCGGCGGAAGACGGTGACGCCGACGCCGCCGCCGACGAAGCCGCCGCGCCAGCTGACGAAGCGCCCGGCGTGGCCGTCGGGAACGAAGTCGTGCGCCAGCGCCGCTGCGAGGTAGCCGAGTACCCGTTCCTGTGCCGCGCCGGTGCGCGGTCCGCCGGGCAGCCAGAGGTCGTCCACCACCGCGAAGCGGGGGCGCAGGGCGAGGAGGCGGCCGATCTCGGCGGGTCCGTCGACCGGGGCGTAGCTCTCCCACAGATGCATGCTGAAGGGGTAGCGGGTCTGCGCGACGGTGCCCGTGGCGCGATAGAGGCCGAGGTTGCGGCCCACCACCAGCAGGTCGCCCGGGCCTTCGATGCGGCTGCGCAGGGCGGCGGCGACGGTGGCGGTGCGGTCACCCCAGAAAGGTTGGCCCGCG
The DNA here is from genome assembly GCA_963779875.1 of uncultured Alphaproteobacteria bacterium. GTDB lineage: Bacteria > Pseudomonadota > Alphaproteobacteria > Acetobacterales > Acetobacteraceae > CAMDGX01. The sequence continues at coordinate 870,285 of CAWAAI010000002.1, forward strand.
ACCGCGCGCCGCCACGCCGATTCCAGCCCGGCATCGATGAAGCCGCCGGCCCCCCAGGCGAAGATGGCGGCCAGCGCGAGGACCAGGGCCGCGGTTCTCGGCCAACCGGACAGGAAGCGGGGCAGCGACGCGGCGCCCAGCGCCAGCAGGCCGGCCGTCGCCAGGGAGAGCGGCGGTAGGAGCTGGAGGAACATGTGGTTGGCAAAGCGCGCCAGCAGCGCCAGCATCGCCGCGACGCTGACGAGCCATATCGCGAGGGCGGCGGCGGCTGTCCGCTGGCGGCTGAAGGCGAGGGCGAGAATGCCGAGCAGGGCGGCGCCGATCAGCGGTGCGTAGGTGCGGGTGCCCTGGGCGAGCCCGTAGGCACTGAAGTGGACCAGCCCGGCTTCTCCGGCGGCCATGAGCGTGCCCGCGAGCAGGGCGAAGGCGCCGATGGCGGCGTACCATGCGGCGACGGCCAACACCGGCAGGGCGGTGCCCGCCGCCATGGCGAGGCCGAGGCGCGCCAGCCCCGCGAGGCGTTGGCGCTCGCCGCGCAGGGCGGGCAGCACTGCCAGCATCGTGGCGACCGCCGCGCCTTCGGCCAGCGCCACTGGCTTGATCAGCAGTGCCGCGCCGAACAGCACACCGGATGCGACGGCGCGGTGCAGTCGCCCATTGGCCTGGGCGGATAGCGCCAGGACCATCCCGCCAAGCGCGAACGGGGCGAGGAGAAGCTCCGCATTGGTGCCCTCGCCGCCGTTCAGCGGCGAGGCGGCGATGTAGATCAGCCCGGCGGCGGTCGCGGCCCAGGGCAGGCCGGGCAGCAGAATCCGGCCGATGGCGCGCAGCAGCAGGGCACTGGCCAGCACCGCGGCCATTGTGCCGAGGCGCAGGACGGAGATGCTGTCGCCCGCTGCGGCCTGGAGCAGGGCGAGCAGGGCGAACAGGCCGGGCGGCTTGCGGTCCCAGGTGGCGGTATAGGGCGCATGGCCGTGCAGCAACTCGCCGGCGATCGTCCAGTACAGCGACTCGTCCCAGTTCAGTTCGACGAACAGCATGCCGGGGCCGCGCGCCGCCACGACGGCGGCGGCATAGAGCAGGTAGATCCACGCCGTGTTGCGCCGCATGTCAGGTTTCCTGCCGTGCGACCACGCGCACCGAAGCCGGGTCGAATACGACTCCCACCGCCGCGCCGGAGCAAGCGAGCCGGGCGGAAGCGTTGCGGTTCGGCACGCGCACGCGCATCGCCTGGCCGCCCGCAAGAATCAGGTGGCAGGTGGTGTCGGCACCATCGTAGATGGCCTGCGCGACGATGGCGGGCAGCCCGTGTCCGGGTTCGGCGAGGCTGGCGCATTCCGGCCGCACCACCAGGGTCACCGCCGGGGCGCCGGCGATGTCGGCCGTGACCGCGACTTCCTGGCCGCCGGCGAGGCGGAAGCGGCCCGGCGCGGTGCGTGTGGCGTTCAGCAGATTCGCCTCGCCGATGAAGCTGGCGACGAAGCTTGTGGCCGGGTTCTCGTAGATATCGGCCGGCGCGCCGGTCTGCTGGATGCGGCCGGCGCGCATCACCGCGACGCGGTCGGACAGGCTCAGCGCCTCGTGCTGGTCGTGGGTGACCAGGATGAAGGTGATGCCGGTCTCGGCCTGCAGGCGTTTCAGTTCCAGGCGCATCTCGCCGCGCAGCTTCTGGTCCAGCGCCGAGAGCGGTTCGTCGAGCAGCAGCAGGCGCGGGGCGGCGGCGAGCGCGCGGGCCAGGGCGACGCGCTGTTGCTGGCCGCCGGAAAGCTGGGCTGGGCGGCGGCCGCCCAGCCCCTCCAGCCGCACCAGGGCCAGCATGCGCTCCACCGTGCGGGCGATCTCGGCGCGCGGGCGGCGCTGCATCTGCAAGCCGAAGGCGACGTTGGCGGCCACCGTCATGTGCGGGAAGACGGCATAGCCCTGGAATACCGTGTTCACCGGGCGGCGGTGCGGCGGCAGCCCGTCCAGCGCCGCGCCGGCCAAGCGGATGCTGCCCGAATCCAGGCGCTCGAAGCCGGCGATGGCACGCAGCAGCGTGGTCTTGCCGCAGCCGCTGGGGCCGAGCAGGGTGAAGAAGGCGCCGGCGGCGATGTCGAGGGACACGCCGTCCAGCGCCGCCACCGCCGCGGTGGGACCGGAAGGGTAGGTCTTGCGCAGGTCGCGGCACGACAGGAAGGCCGGGTCGGCGTTCATGGCGGCGGCAGCGTCTTTTCCATGTCGACGAATGTCGGGTGGGCGTAGCCGGGATGGGCGTGTCGGGCCATCTCGCGGAAGCCGCATTCCGCGAACAGGCGGCGGTTGTCGGCCAGCACCAGGCGGGTGGAGAGCAGCAGGCGGGGCAGGGCGCGGGCGCGGGCCTCGGCTTCCACGGCCGCCACCAGGGCGCGGGCGAGGCCGTGGCGGCGGTGGGCGGGATCGACGGCAAGGCGGCCGAGATACATTCCGCGCGGCTGCACCTGCCACAGCACGCAGGCGGCGAGCGCCTCGCCGGCCCAGGCGCCCATGCCGCCATGCGCCGCGAGGTGGGCCGTCACGCTCTCCGCGGACTCGTGCAGGGCCGATGGCGGCGGGTCGGTGGCGGTGCTCTGGGCGGCGAAGGCGCCGCGGATGATGGCGGCGGCGGCGCCTGCCTCGGCATTGCGCAGCGGACGCAGCACATATTCGCGGCCATTTCCCATGGCCGGCACGGTAGCCTGGGCGCCACCTTCTGCCTATCTAGCAGTCATGACCGATCCATCCCGCTTCCACGCCCCCGCCTTCCTGGACAGCGACCGCCCCGACGTGCCGGACATGGTGGTGCCGCGTGGCGTGACGCCGTTCTTCCTGCCCGACCGCCCGGTGCGCGGCCGGTTGGTGCGGCTGGGCCCGCTGGCCGACGCACTGCTGACCCGGCACGACAACCCGGCGGTGGTGACGCGCATCGCCGGCGAGGCGTTGGCCATGGTGGCCGCGCTCGCCACCGCGTTGAAGTTCCGCGGCTCGTTCAGCCTGCAGGCCAAGGGCGACGGGGCACTTGGCATGCTGCTGGCCGACTGCACCGAGGCGGGCGCGCTGCGCGGCTATGCCCGCGCCGAGCCGGAGCGGCTGGGCGCGTTGCTGGACAGCGACCCCAGCCCCACCGCGAAGCAACTGCTCGGCAAGGGCTACCTGGCCTTCACCGTGGACCAGGGGCCGGATACCGAGCGCTACCAGGGTATCGTCGCGATCGAAGGCGACAGCCTGGCCGACATGGCGCAGCATTATTTCGCCACCAGCGAACAGCTGCGCTGCGGGCTGCGCCTGGCGTGCGGGCACACCGCTGCGGGGTGGCGGGCGAGCGCGCTGATCCTGGAGCGCGTGGCCGGCAGCGGCGGGGTGAGCCCCGAGCTGGACGAGGCGGCGCAGGAGGAGAGCTGGCGCACCGCGACCATCCTGGCCGATACGGTGAGCGACGCGGAACTGCTGGACGACGGCTTGGCGCCGGAGCGGCTCCTGCATCGGCTGTTCCATACCGAGGGGGTGGCGACCGACATGCCGCGCGCCCTGGCCTATGGCTGCCGCTGCTCGCGCCAGCGTCTGGCGGGCATCCTGGAGAGTTTTCCGACCGATGACCTGGACCATATGGCGGTGGATGGCCGGATCGTGATGACCTGCGAATTCTGCAACATGGATTTCCGCTTCGACCGTTCCGATATGCGGGGGCGTAGCGAAGGGCATTGACCCACGGCCGCCGGCCGGCCCAGGCTGGCGGCCCCATTACGAAGCCGGACGAGCATGACCGCATTCCAACTCGCGCGCCGCACCCTGCTGTTGGCTCCGCTGTTTCTCGCCGCCTGCGGCGAGGAGCCGCCGGAGAGCTATCCGCCGCTGAGCTACGGCTACCTGACCACGCTGAAGCTGGATGTGGGCCGCATCGACATCGACGACAGCTGGGCGCCGCGTGGGGCGGCGCGGCATGTGGAGTACCTGGCGCCGGTGCGTCCGCGCGATGCGCTGCGCCAGATGGCCGAGGACCGGCTGGTGGCGGGCGGCAATTCGGGGCGCGCGGTGTTCGTGATCGAGGACGCCTCGATCATCCGCGGGCCGCGCAATTACGAAGGCTCGCTGGCGGTGCGGCTGGATATCGCCGACGCCAGCGGCGCGCGGGTGGGCGAGGCGGTGGCGCGGGTGGTGCAGGTGCGGCCGATAGGCGGCGATGCGCCGCAGGATGTGCGCGAGGAGCTGTATGCCTTCGTGCGCGACATGATGAAGGAAATGAACGTCGAGTTCGAATACCAGGTGCGCCGGGCGATGCGCGACACGCTGCAGACCACCTCGCCCAGCGCGCCCGCGCCCGGGCCGGTGGAGACGCAGTCGCTGGACAATCCGGGCGGCGCGCCTGCCGGGGCGGCGCCGACCGCGCCCACCATGTCGCCGCCGCCGCAGCCGCTGCGGCGGCCCGTGCCACCCAGCCGCTGAGCCTTGCTCAGCGGCCGGTGAGGATGCGCTCGACCAGCTGGCGGACGGTGGGGATGAAGCCGTTGCTGTAGAACGGGTCGGCGCCGAAGCGGTAGGCATTGTGGCCGGAGAACATCAGGTTGTTGTCCAGCACCTCGTCGCGGTCGGAATGGTGCGCGATCTCCTGCAGCGTCTTCTGAATGCAGAAGCTGCGCGGGTCGGCCTTCTTGCCGTTGCTGAAATCCGGCTCGTGCTGCGACCAGTTGGAGAAGCGGCAGGTGCTGAGGCAGCCCATGCAGGCGACCTGGTCGGCCAGGATCTCGCGCGCCTTCTCGGGGGTGACGAAGATCAGCGTCGAGTCGGGGGTACGCAGCGCCTCGGTGAAGCCGGCGCCCTCCCACGACAGGGCGCGGTCGCGGTCGGTGGATGTGAGATAGACCACACGCTTGCGTGGGCCGACGCCGAAGGCGGACTGGTGCTCGCCCACCGGCTCGGCGGTGAAGGCGACCTGGCGGTCGTTGCGGTGGCGCAGTTCCTGGATGAAGCTGTTGTTCACCGCCGACGAATAGAAGCCGGTGGGGCTGAAGCGGTTGAGGAAGACATCGCCCTCCTTCAAGGTCAGCAGGCGGCGCTTCCAGGCCTCGCCGATCGGGCTCTCCTTGGTCAGCAACGGGCGGGTGCCGAACTGGAAGGCGATGGGGCCGAGGTCGGGGTTGTCGATCCAGTCCTCCCATTCCTCCAGCCACCAGACGCCGCCGGCCATGATGATCGGGGTCTCGCCCAGGCCGAACTCGCGCATCAGCTTGCGCAGGGCCAGCACGCGCGGCAGCGGGTCTTCCGGCCGGTTGGGGTCCTCGCTGTTGGACAGGCCATTATGCCCGCCGGCGAGCCAGGGATCCTCGTAGACCACGCCGCCGAGCAGGTTGGCGGCCTTGTGGTAGGCGCGCTTCCACAGCGCGCCGAAGGCCCGGCCCGAGGAGACGATGGGGTAGTAGTGGACGTTGAAGCGGGCCGCGATCTCGGCCAGGCGATAGGGCATGCCCGCGCCGCAGGTGATGCCGTGGATAAGCCCCTTCGCCCCTTCGAGGATGCCGGTGGCCACGCGCTCGGCGCCGCCCATCTCCCACAGGATGTTGGCGTGGATGCGGCCCTGGCCGCCGGCGATGTCGTGCGCGCGGCGGGCCTGTTCGATGCCGCCGGCGATGCCGTACTGCACCAGTTCCTCGTGCCGGTCGCGCCTTGTCTTGGCGTGGTAGACCTGCGGGATCGGGCAGCCGTCGGCGTCGTAGCTGTCGGGGTTGACGGCGCTCAAGGTTCCGGCGCCGCCGCCGGCAGCCCAATGGCCGGCGGTGATGCCGTTCGAGATGGCGACGCCCTTGCCGCCCTCGACCAACGGCAGCACGTCCACCCCGCCCATGCGGATTGCATTGATAGCCTTCATCGTACCCTGATGCCTTGTACCGGCCGGGGCCAATCCCACGGCCGTGTCACGCAAAGGTAACTCAACATTCGTCCCGGCGGCGAGTTCCACCGCCGGGACGACGTTTCTTCAGGCGTAACGTTCAGTCGTCGGAGGCTGCGGCCTCGCGCGGCTGACGCTCGCCGCGGTCGCGGGGGCCGCGATCTCCGCGCTCGCCGCCTCCGCTCTTGGCGCCGACCTGCTCGGTGATATCGGCACCGGTCGCCTGGTCAACCACCCGCATCGACAGCTTCACCTTGCCGCGGTCGTCGAAGCCGAGGACCTTGACCTTGACCGCGTCGCCCACGTTGACCACGTCGTTGGTCTTGTTGACGCGGCCCTGCTGCAGTTCGCTGATATGCACCAGGCCGTCGCGCGCGCCGAGGAAGTTCACGAAGGCGCCGAAATCGGCGGTCTTGACCACCTTGCCGTTGTAGATGACGCCAATCTCCGGCTCCGCCACGATGCCGCGAATCCAGTCGATCGCCTTCTGCGCCTTGTCGGCGTCGTTGGAGGCGACCTTGATCGTGCCGTCGTCCTCGATGTCGATCTTGCAGCCGGTCTGCTCGACGATCTCGCGGATCACCTTGCCGCCGGTGCCGATGACCTCGCGCACCTTCTCCTTGGGCACCTGGATGATGCTGATGCGCGGCGCGGTTGCCGCCACGTCGGTGCGGTTGCCGGTCAGCGCCTTGGCCATTTCGCCCAGGATGTGCATGCGCCCGTCCTTGGCCTGGCCGAGGGCGACCTCCATGATCTGCATGGTGATGGAGGTGATCTTGATGTCCATCTGCAGGCTGGTGATGCCCTGCTCGGTGCCGGCCACCTTGAAGTCCATGTCGCCGAGATGGTCCTCGTCGCCTAGGATGTCGGACAGCACGGCGAAGCCGCGATCCTCCTTGATCAGGCCCATGGCGATGCCGGCCACCGGGCGCAGCAGCGGCACGCCGGCGTCCATCAGCGCCAGCGAGGTGCCGCAGACGGTGGCCATCGAGGAGGAGCCGTTGCTCTCGGTGATCTCGCTGACCACGCGCAGGGTGTAGGGGAACTTCGCCTTCTCCGGCAGCACCGGGTGGATGGCGCGCCAGGCGAGCTTGCCGTGGCCGATCTCGCGGCGCCCGGGCGAGCCCATGCGGCCGGCCTCGCCGACCGAGTACGGAGGGAAGTTGTAGTGCAGCATGAAATGCTCGCGGTACTCGCCCTCCAGCGCGTCGATGATCTGCTCGTCCTGCCCGGTGCCGAGGGTGGCCACGCACAGCGCCTGGGTCTCGCCGCGGGTGAACAGCGCCGAGCCGTGCGCGCGCGGCAGCACGCCCACTTCGGCGACGATCGGGCGCACGGTCTTGGTGTCGCGGCCGTCGATGCGCAGGCCGGTGTCGAGGATGGCGTTGCGGACGATGTCGGCCTCAAGCTCCTTGAACAGGCCCTTGGCCTTGTCGGCTTCCAGTCCTTCGCTCGGTCAGCTTCGCGGCGGCCTGCTTCTTCGCGGCGGCCACGTTGTCCTGGCGCACCTGCTTCACGCGGCTCCTTGTAGGCGTCGGTGATGGCGGCGCGGGCGAGCGCGTCCACGCGGGCGGACAGGGCCTGCTGTTCCTGGCTCGGCTCCGGCAGGGTCCACGGCTCCTTGGCGGCAATTTCGGCCAGTTCGATGATCGCCTGGATCACCGGCTGGAAGCTCTCGTGGCCGAACTTCAGCGCGCCGAGCATCACGTCCTCGGACAGTTCCTGGGCCTCGGATTCCACCATCAGCACGCCTTCGCTCGTGCCGGCGACGACGAGGTCGAGCTTGGAGGCATCGACCTGGGCCGAGGTCGGGTTCAGCACGTACTCGCCGTTGATGTAGCCGACGCGGGCGGCGCCGATCGGGCCGAAGAAGGGGATGCCGGACAGGGTAAGGGCTGCCGAGCAGCCGATCATGGCGACGATGTCGGGGTCGTTCTCGAGGTCATGGCTGAGCACGGTGGCCACCACCTGCACCTCGTTGCGGAAGCCGGCGGGGAACAGCGGGCGGATCGGCCGGTCGATCAGGCGGGAGACCAGGGTCTCCTTCTCGGTGGGCCGGCCCTCGCGCTTGAAGAAGCCGCCGGGGATCTTGCCGGCGGCGAAGGTCTTCTCCTGGTAGTTCACGGTCAGCGGGAAGAAATCCTGCCCCGGCTTGGCGGTGCGCACGCCGACGGCGGTGCACAGCACGATGGTGTCGCCGTAGCTGGCGAGCACCGCGCCGTCGGCCTGGCGGGCGATCTTGCCGGTTTCCAGGACCAGCTTGCGGCCGCCCCAGTCGAGTTCCTTGCGGAAATAATTGAACATCGCGTCGTATCCCTCATGGGTATGCGATGCAACGAACCCCTCGGGGCCGGTCCGCTTCCTGTCGTGCGGAAGACGGCGTCTCGGGCGGCATGGGGCGGACCACGGCGGGAAGTGGGGGTCCGCGGCGCCGGGGCGGGATGCCCACGGCAACCATGTTGCCGGAAACGCCGTGCTTTCCTCCGCTGGCGGGGGAGGGAACGGCTTCCTGTCGGTCCGCCGCATCGACGGCGTTCGGGGAATGTTCCCCGAAATGGTCATACCTGGTGCCACCATGGCGCCAGGAAAGGGTCATACCTGGCGCCACCTCGGCGCCAGGTTCAGAACCGGTTCGCGCCTATATAGGCGGCGCCAACCGGGGCAACCAGAGGCGGGAACGAAACTCTGGGGCGTCGCTGCCGCCGGGCATCCCAGGGACATCCGGCGTGCGACGCAGCAGGCGTTCCCGCCGGTGCGCTGCTACCGGCGCAGGCCGAGCTTGGCGATCAGCGCTTCGTAGCGCCCCTGGTTCTTCTTCTTCAGGTAGTCCAGCAGCCGGCGGCGGCGGCCCACCAGCATCAGCAGGCCGCGGCGGCTGTGGAAGTCCTTCGCGTGGATCTTGAGATGCTCGGTCAGCGAGCTGATGCGCGCGGAGAGCAGGGCGACCTGGACTTCCGGACTTCCGGTGTCGTTTTCGGTGGTGGCGTGGGACTTGATGAGCGTATGGCGGCGCTCGGCGGTCATCGACATCAAGGGTACTCCTGAATGCGGGGTTGAAGGGCGCGTGGGCTCACAGGAGCCGTTCGGGTTTCAGCCAGCCGTCGGAAAGACGGCAAAGCCCGATCACGCGGTTTCCCGCCATGGCGCGGGCCACACCCCCTTCGGGGTCGGCCGCCCGTGGAATGCGGCCCATCAACTCGACCAGGCTGATCGCCTGGCCGTGCGAAAGGCCGGAGGCTTCCGCCTCGGTCAAGGCCAGCGCCGGGATGTCGGCCAGCGCGGTCGCGACCGGAAGCAGGAAGTCCGGGGAAGTCGGCGGGGTATCCTCCGCCCGGGTCAATTTGTCCAGCGGAATCGCTTGCGCTTCCGTAAAGGGCCCCACGCGCAGGCGGCGCAGCGTGGCGATGTGCCCGAGCGTGTTGCAGGCGAGCGCCAGGTCGCGGGCCAGGCTGCGCATGTACACGCCCTTGCCCGACTGCACCTCGAACACGCTGTGGTCGGAGTCGAGGTGCTCCACCAGATCGAAGCGGTCCACACGGGCCGGGCGCGGCTCCAGCACCGGGGCGCGGCCCTCGCGCGCCATGTCGTAGGCACGCTCGCCGGCCACCTTGATGGCCGAGAACACCGGCGGCACCTGCATGATGTCGCCGTGGAAGCGGGGCAGGGCGGCGGCGATCTGCTCGTCGGTCGGCCGTACCGGCGAGGTGCCGGTGGGCTGGCCGTCGGCGTCGTCGGTGTCGCGCAATTCGCCCCAGCGCAGGGTGAAGCGGTACAGCTTGGTGCCGTCCATGATGTAGGGCACGGTCTTGGTGGCAGCGCCGAACGCCACCGGCAACAGGCCGGTCGCCAGCGGGTCGAGCGTGCCGCCATGGCCGGCCTTCTGCGCGTCGAACCAGCGGCGCACGCGGTTGACCACGTCGGTGCTGGTCAGCCCGGCGGGCTTGTCCACGATCAGCCAGCCGTCGAGCGCACGGCCGCGCGGCTTTCGGTACTTTGCCAATGGGTCAGCCTTGTTTGTCGAGGTCGCGCGCCACGTCGGGCGCGCGGAGCAGTTCGTCCACGTGCATCGCGTAGTCGATGCTGGTGTCGGCCTGGAAGGACAGGTCGGGGGCGACGCGCAGGCGCAGCGCCTTGGCCACCTGGCTTCGCAGGAACGGCGCGGCGCGGCGCAGTGCCGGCAGCTTGTCGGCGATGTCGGACCGGCCGAGGCGGGTGACGAAGGCCGTCGCCCGCTTCAGGTCCGGCCCGATCCGCACCTCGGTCACCGTGATGGTCACGTCGGCCAGTTCGGGATCGCGGATTTCGCCACGGCCGAACACGCCGGCCAGCACGTGGCGGATTTCCTCGGCGACCCGAAGCTGGCGTTGCGAGGGGGCCTTCGCCCCCTGCACAACTCCCGCTCGCGGCTGCCTCAACCCGGCACCATCTCGATCTCGAAGCACTCCACGACATCGCCTTCGCGCAGGTCGTTGAAGTTGGCGAAGGACAGGCCGCATTCGTAGCCGCGCGCCACTTCGCGCACGTCGTCCTTGAAGCGCTTCAGCTGGGTCAGTTCGCCGTTGTGGATCACCACGCCGTCGCGCAGCAGGCGCACGCCGGCACCGCGCTTGACCACGCCCTCGGTGATCATGCAGCCGGCGACCTTGCCGGTCTTGGTGATGTCGAACACGCGGCGGATCTCGGCATAGCCCAGGAACCGCTCGCGGGCCTTGGGCGCCACCTTGCCCTTCACCAGCTTCTCGATGTCGTCGGCGACCTCGTAGATGATCGAGTAGTAGCGGATGTCCACGCCGTCGCGTTGCGCCATCTCGCGTGCCTGGGTAGTGGCGCGCACGTTGAACGCGATGATCACGGCGTTGGAGGCGCGGGCAAGCTGGATATCGCTCTCGGTGATCTGGCCCACGCCGGAGAGCAGGACGCGCACCTTCACTTCCTCATGCGCGAGCTTGGTGACCGTGGCGGTGAGAGCCTCGGCGCTGCCCTGCATGTCGGCCTTGATCAGGATCGCGACCTCTTTCTGGGCGCCGGCCTGGATGCGGGCGAGCATCTCGTCCAGCGTGCCGCGGGCCGCCGTCATCACGCCGGCCGCCTTCTCGCGCAGCTTGCGCTGGCGGAACTCGCTGATTTCGCGGGCGCGGCTTTCGTTGTCGACCACGACGAAGGGCTCGCCGGCCGAGGGAACGCCGGCCAGGCCGAGGATCTCCACCGGCGTGGAGGGCGTGGCGTATTTCATCTGCCGGCCCTTGTCGTCGAGCATGGCGCGCACGCGGCCCCATTCGGCGCCGGCGACGACGATGTCGCCCTGGAACAGGGTGCCCTTCTGGACGAGGATGGTGGCCACCGGGCCGCGGCCGCGGTCAAGCCGACTTTCGATCACCGAGCCCTCGGCCGCCCGCTCGGGATTGGCCTTGAGGTCGAGGATCTCGGCCTGCAGGAGGATCGCCTCCTCCAGCTTCTCCAGCCCGGTGCGCTTGAGTGCCGACACTTCCACGTCCTGGGTGTCGCCGCCCATCTCCTCCACCACGATGTCATGGCTGAGCAGTTCCTGGCGCACCCGGTTGGGGTTGGCGTCCGGCTTGTCCATCTTGTTGATGGCCACGATGATCGGGGCGTTGGCCGCCTTGGCGTGGCGGATCGCCTCGATGGTCTGCGGCATCACGCCGTCATCGGCGGCCACCACCAGCACCACGATATCGGTCACCGAGGCGCCGCGCGAGCGCATGGCGGTGAAGGCCTCGTGGCCCGGCGTGTCGATGAAGGTGATGGAGTTGCCGCCCGGCAGCGCCACGTTGTAGGCGCCGATGTGCTGGGTGATGCCGCCGGCCTCGCTGGCCGCCACGTCGGTGATGCGCAGGGCGTCGAGCAGGCTGGTCTTGCCGTGGTCGACATGGCCCATGACGGTGACCACGGGCGGGCGCGGATGCAGCTCCTCGGCCGCGTCCACCGCGCCCTCAAGGCCCAGTTCCACGTCGTCCTCGCTGACGCGCTTCACCCGGTGGCCGAACTCCTGCACCACCAGTTCGGCGGTGTCGGCGTCCAGGCTCTGGGTGATGGTGGCCATGACGCCGAGCTTCATCAGCGCCTTGATGACTTCCGGCCCGCGCGCGGCCATGCGGTTGGCCAGTTCCTGCACGGTAATGCTGTCGGGGAGGATGACTTCTCGCACAACCTTCACCTGATCGGAGCGCAGCCGCTCCAGTTCGGCCTGACGGCGCTCGCGCTCGCGCTGGCGGCGCACCGAAGCCAGGCTGCGGACGCGGTCGTCCTCGCCCTCGATGGCGGCCAGCACGTCGATCTTGCCGGCGCGGCGGCGGTCGTCGGTGGTTTTCTTCGGCGCCGGTACCTGCGGCTTGCGCGCCGGCAGCATGCCGCCGCCGGGGCCGGGGCGGCGGACGGGGCGTGCCTCGTCCTCTTCCTCGGCACGGGCCGGGCGCAGGCGCAACGTCTCGCCGGCCGGGCCCGGCGGGGGCGCGGCAGGGGCCGCTGGACGGGGGGCGCGGCGCGCCTCCTCGGTGGTGCGCGCTACCGGGGCAGCGGTGCGGGCGGCGGCGGCTGCTGCCTCCTCGGCGGCCTTGGCGGCAGCCTCGGCGCGGGCGCGCTCCTCCTCTTCCTGCTGGCGGCGGGCGTCCTCTTCGGCGGCCTTGCGCGCCTCTTCCTCGCGCCGGCGCGCCTCCTCGGCGGCCGAGAGGATGGAGATCTTCTCCTGCTCGCGCCGTTCGGCCTCGCGCCGTGCGTTGTCGCGCTGCTGCTCGACCAGCGCGCGCTGGCGTGCGGCCAGTTCGGTCGCCGTCAGCGCCCGGCCGGAACCGGCCGGCCCGCGGCCCGCGGCTCCCGAGGAGCGCCCGGAGGCCGGGGCAGCGGAGCCGCCCGATGCCGGTGCCGGTGCGCCCGGGGCGCCGGCGCCGGGCGCGCGCTTCTTGCGCACCTCGACCTGCACCACCTTGGAGCGGCCGTGGCTGAAACTCTGTCGCACGGATCCGGCATCCACGGTCCGGCCCAGCTCCATACGTCCTGCCGGACGCAGAGAAAGCCTGCCCTTGCCCGCGTCCTGATCGTTGCCTTCGCTCATCTACCCGCCTGTATTTGCCATCTCGTGCCCGGCACCGCCGGCCACATCATTCCCTGCCGGCGACGCCGGAGGGTGAATCGGGGCCGGCACCCGAAGCTGCCGGCCTGTTGCCGCGACACGTTGCGTCGCCAGAGTTTTCATTCCCGCTGGTGGGAGTTGCTTGCACTCCCGCCAACCGCTCCGCCTCGGCCCGCAGCCGATCGGCCAACGCACCCCGCAGCACAACCACGTGAACCACATGCTCGCGACCGAATACCTGGCCAAGCTGCGCTGCCTCCAGCGGCGCCACAACCGGTATCCGCCCGGCCCAGCCGCCCAGGAACCGTTGCCGTTCCTCTGGGCTGCCGTCGCACGCATGCACCACGATGCCGGCGCGCCCGCCTTCCAGCCACTCCCGCGCCTTGGTGAATCCGAACATCGCCTGCCCGGCGCGACGGGCGAGGCCCAATGTTTCGCTGACCCGCCGCGTCAGCGCCGCTTCAAGATCTGACGTGAGATCGGGGGAAACCGTCACCTGACTGCGGGCCGCCCTGGCGAAGGCACCTCGCGTACGCGCCGTTTCTATCACATCTCTTCGCGCGCTCAACCATATTCCCCGTCCGGGCAGCGTTGCGGTGAGGTCGGGCACGATACGCAGCGCCCTGGCCCCGTCGCCATCGCCCGGCGGCGCCGCGACGAAGCGGATCATCCGCTCCTTCGGCAGCCGCTCGCGGGTGACGATGCAGCGGCGCAACGGGCCACGCTCGGGCTCGTCGGCGTCGTCGTCCGGGGCGCAAGGTGTAGATGCGGCTTCAGTCGTGACCTTCCTCCCGCGCATCGTCGGTTCCATCGTCAGCGGCCGCCGGTTCCTCGCCGGTCTCTGTCTCTCCGACGGCTTCCTCGGGCACACCTTCCTCAACGCCTGCTTCCTCGCCGTCGTCGAACCAGTGGGCGCGGGCGACCATGATCACGTCATTGGCCGTGTCCTCGTCCATGTTGGCCTCGCCGACGATCTCGGTGAGTTCGTCGGAAGCCAAGTCGGCCAGGTCGTCCAGCGTCTTGACGCCCTTCTCGCCGAGAGCCACCAGCATCGCGGGCGTCAGCGTATCGATCGCGGCGATCTCGTCGGACACGCCGAGCTCCTGGCGCTTCTCGGTGAGTTCGGTGTCGCGCTTGAGCAGATGCGCCTCGGCGCGGCGGATGAGTTCCTCGGCCACCGATTCGTCGAAGCCCTCGATATCGGCGAGTTCATCCAGCGGCGTGAAGGCCAGTTCCTCGATGGTGTTGAAGCCTTCGGTCACCAGCAGGCCGGCGATCACGTCGTCCACGTCCAGCGCCTCGACGAACAGGCCGGTGCGGCGGCGGAACTCCTCCTGCCGGCGCTCGCTCTCCTCCGCCTCGGTCAGGATGTCGATGTCCCACCTTGTGAGCTGGCTGGCCAGGCGGACGTTCTGGCCGCGGCGGCCGATGGCGAGCGACAACTGGTCGTCGGGCACCACCACCTCGCAGCGGCCGGCTTCCTCGTCCAGCACCACCTTGCTCACCTCGGCCGGGGCCAGGGCGTTGACCACGAAGGTGGCGGTGTTGGGCGACCAGGGGATGATGTCGATCTTCTCGCCCTGAAGTTCCTGCACCACCGCCTGCACCCGGCTGCCGCGCATGCCCACGCAGGCGCCGACCGGGTCGATGGAGGCATCGCGGCTGATCACCGCCATCTTGGCGCGGCTGCCGGGGTCGCGCGAGACGGCCTTGATCTCGATGATGCCGTCATAGATCTCCGGCACTTCCTGGGCGAACAGCTTGGCGAGGAAGCTGGGATGGGTGCGGCTGAGGAAGATCTGCGGGCCACGCACCTCCTCGCGCACATCATAGATATAGGCGCGCACGCGGTCGCCGTTGCGGAAGCTTTCGCGCGGGATCAACTCGTCGCGGCGCAGCAGCGCCTCGGCGCGGCCGACCTCGACCATCAGGTTGCCGTACTCGGTGCGCTTGACCACGCCGTTGATGATCTCGCCGACGCGGTCCTTGAACTCGTCGAACTGCTTGCGGCGTTCGTATTCGCGTACCCGCTGCACGATCACCTGCTTGGCGGTTTGCGCGGCAATGCGGCCGAAATCGATCGGCGGCAGCGGGTCGACGATGAAATCGCCCACGTTCTTCTCGGGGAAGAGCCGCTTGGCGATGTTGGCCGCCATCTGGGTTTCCTCGTTCTCCACCGTCTCGACGATCTCGGTCCAGCGGGAGAGGCGGACGTCGCCGGTCTTTTTGTCGATGGTGGCGCGGATGTCCTTCTCGTGCCCGTACTTGGCGCGCCCGGCCTTCTGGATGGCCTGTTCCATGGCCTCCAGCACCTCTTCGCGCTCGATCGATTTCTCGCGGGCGACGGCATCGGCGACCAGAAGCAGTTCCGGGCGGGCGATCGCAGTGTCCATGGGTGAACCTCGTGGTGGGGCGGCGTCAGGGTTGGTGGAGCGTGCCGGCAGTGGTCGTGTCAATGTTGCGAACGTGTTGATGCAGGGGCGTGTCAGTGTTCGGGTGCCGAATGGGCGGTGGCGGCGATCAGGGCATCGGTCAGCACCAGCTTGGCGCGCCGGATATCGGCCAGTGGCAGCGCCACCTCGGCGCCGTCGTCCAGCCGCATGCGGGCATGCGTGTCGTCGGCGCCCAGCACCACGCCGGAAAGACGGCGGCGCCCGTCGAGCGGGATGGCCATCTCGGCGCGGGCAAGATGGCCGGCGAAGCGGTTCCAGTCCTTTGCCCGGGTCAGCGGGCGGTCGATGCCAGGCGACGAAACCTCCAGCGTCCAGGCGCCGGGGACGATATCGGCCACATCCAGCACTGCGCCCACGGCTTGGCTGATGTTCTCGCAATCGGACACCGCGATGGCGGCGCCGTCGCTGCGGTCCGCCATGATCTGCACCGTCGGCCGCTCGCGCCCGAGCACGGCAACACGCACCAGTTCGTAGCCAAGATCGGCGAGGGTCGGCGCCACTGCGCCAGCTATCCGGCCCTCGAGGCCCGAAGCTTGCGGCAGGTCGGCCGGTGATGGTTCATCGTGTGTTACGTGGTTCACCAAAGCAAAAAAGGCGGCCGGTTAAGGCCACCCCCCGAAGCGGTACGGAACATATGAGGTAGCGGTCAAATAGGCCATCCCAAGCCCATTTGCAAGCTGTTGCTGCCCGCCTATGGTGCGGCCTCGTTTCAGGTTCTTCCGGGTTTCATGCAATTCCAGCCGTCGGTGGCGCCCATCCCGCACGCCCTTCCCGAGCTTTGCGTCGTCGTTCCCGTGCTGAACGAGCGCGACAACATCGCCCCCATGGTCGAGCGGCTGGAGGTGGTGCTGGCGGGGATCGACTGGGAGGTGATGTTCGTCGACGATGATTCGTCGGATGGCACCCGCGAGGCGGTGCGCGAGGCGGCGCGGTGGCAGCCGCGGGTGCGGCTGTTGCACCGCATCGGCCGGCGCGGGTTGTCCTCGGCCTTCATCGAGGGGGCGCAGGCGAGCCTGGCGGCGAATGTCGCGGCAATCGATGGCGACCTGCAACATGACGAGGCGCTGCTGCCCGAGATGTTGGGCGTGCTGCGTCGGGGCGATGCCGATATCGTCGTCGGATCGCGCAATGCCGCCGGCGGCGGCATGGGCGGGTTCGACCGGCGGCGCGTGGGGATGAGCAATTTCGCGACATTGCTGGCGCGCCCGGTGCTGCGGGTGCCGATCACCGATCCGATGAGCGGGTTCTTCATGCTGCCGCGGGCGGTGTTCGACAATGCCGTGCGCCAGTTGTCGGCGATGGGCTTCAAGATACTGGTGGATCTGATCGCCTCGTTGCCCGAACCGCCTCGTATCCGCGAACTGCCCTACGAATTCCGCACGCGCCAGCACGGCGAGAGCAAGTTGGATGCTGGGGTGTTGCGCGACTATCTGCTGCTGATCGTCGACAAGTTGGTGGGCCATGTCGTGCCGGTGCGTTTCGTGCTGTTCGCGGGCGTCGGCGCGGTGGGCATCGCGGCGCATCTGTTGGTTCTGCGGCTGGGGCTGTGGACATTCGAACTGGATTTCGCCACGGCGCAGACGGTGGCGACCGCGGTTGCCATCGTGGGCAATTTCCTGCTGAACAACATCTTTACCTTTCGCGACCGCAAGCTGAAGGGGCGGCGGTTCTTCACCGGCCTGCTCACCTTCGCCGCGATTTCCGCGGTGGGGGCGCTGGGCAACATCAACGTGGCCGCGCTGTTGTTCGGGGCGGCGCATTCCAGCTGGTACATGGCGGGAATTGCCGGGGCGGCGATGAGCCTGGTGTGGAACTATGCGGTGTCGTCGGTGATCACGTGGCGGCGGTAGCAGGCGGGGCGGCGGTAGCGGGCGGGCGGCGGCGCAGCGACCAGTAGAGCGGCGGGCGGCCGGCGGCCAGCGCTTTGGCCTCGTAACGGGTGGGGGGCCAGCCCTCGGGGCGCGTTGTCGCAGGGGGCGGGGCGTCGAACAGGGATTGGGTGGCCAGGACTTCGGCGGTCCACGCCTGGTAGGTGGGGTCGTCGCTGGCGATGCGCCATTCGGCGCCGGGTTTCAGCACGCGGGCGACGAGCTTCAGCATTTCCGGATGCACGAAGCGGCGCTTGGCGTGGCGGGCCTTGGGCCAGGGGTCGGGGAAGAGCAGGAAGAGGCGGTCGAGGCAGGCATCGGGCAGGGCGCGCAGCAGGGCGCGGGCGTCGTCGTCCCACAGGCGCAGGTTGCCGGGCAGCGGGGCGGTGGCTTCGGCGCCCTCCGGCACCAGGCGGGAGAGCAGGGAGCAGATGCCGTTCTCGAACACCTCGCAGGCGATCAGGCCCGCGTGCGGGTTGGCGGCGGCCTGGGCGAGGGCATGCTCGCCGCCGCCGAAGCCCACTTCGAGCCAGAGTTCGCGTGGGCGGGGGGTGAAGGCGGCGGCGGGGTCTTGGGCGGAGTCGAAACGCAGGCGGGGCAGGGTTTCGGCCAGCAAGAGCTTCTGGCGGGGCCGCAGGGTCTGGCCCCGCTGCCGGCCGTAGAGCCGGTCTGGCGGGGGCTTGACGGTGGGGAGGCTCAGCGGCCAGGGCCGACTTCAGCGCCGGGACGAGGTCGGTCCGCTCCCAGGTGAAGGTGCCCTTTTCGGCGTCCGGCTCGCGGCCGAAATGGCCGTAGGCGGAGGTGACGCCGTAGATCGGGCGGTTCATGTGCAGGTGCTCGCGGATGCCGCGGGGGCGAAGGTCGACGAGGTCGCGCAGGGCCTTTTCGAGCTTGGCTTCGTCCACGTCGTAAGGGTTGCCGTGGAGTTCGACATAGAGGGAGAGGGGGTGGGAGACGCCGATGGCGTAGCTGAGCTGGAGGGTGCAGCGGTCGGACAGGCCGGCGGCGACGACGTTCTTGGCGAGGTAGCGGCAGACATAGGCGGCGGAGCGGTCGACCTTGGTGGGGTCCTTGCCGCTGAAGGCGCCGCCGCCGTGGGGCGCCGCGCCGCCATAGGTGTCGACGATGATCTTGCGCCCGGTGAGGCCGCAATCGCCGTCGGGCCCGCCGATGACGAAGTTGCCGGTGGGGTTGATGTAGATCTCGTTTTCGGAGGGCATCCAGCCTTTCGGCAGGGTGCTTTCGATCAGCGGCAGCAGGCGCGACTTGATCGCGGCCTGGTCCATGCCTTCCTCGTGCTGGGTGGAGATCACCACCGAGGTGGCGGCGACCGGCTTGCCGTCGACGTAGCGCAGGGTGACCTGGCTCTTGGCGTCGGGCAGGAGGCCGGCGACCGCGGCGTCGCCGCCCACGCGCAGGTCGCGGATGGTGCGCAGGAGTTCGTGCGCATAGTAGAGCGGCGCCGGCATCAGGTGCGGTGTCTCGCGGCAGGCGTAGCCGAACATGATGCCCTGGTCGCCGGCGCCTTCGTCCTTGTTGCCCGAGGCGTCCACGCCCTGGGCGATGTCGGAGGACTGGGCGTGCAGGTGGACGGCGATTTCGGCGTGCTTCCAGGAGAAGCCGGCCTGGTCGTAGCCGATGTCCTTGATGGCCATGCGGGTGAGATGGGCGAGCAGTTCGGGGGTGACGCTGTCGGGGCCGCGGGTTTCGCCGGCGAGAACGACGCGGTTGGTGGTGACGAGGGTTTCGCAGGCGACCCGGGCATAGGGATCGGCGGCGAGGTAGGCGTCCAGCACCGTATCGCTGATCCGGTCGGCTACCTTGTCGGGATGGCCTTCCGAGACGGACTCGGAGGTAAACAGGAACTCGCCCTTGTCGCGCATCGTATCTTCCCGGAAATGATCAGTCGTGGCTGGGCATGCGGTGCCAGGCCCCGAGGGAATCCGGGGCGGCTGTGTGTCGCTGAAAGGGTGGGGAGGGTCAAGCCTTCGTGGTTGCCGATTCAGTGCGATCGTGTGCGTGGGTTGCGATTGCGGGGGGTGGGGCGCGGGTGATGGGGGGCTGCGGTCAGGCGAGGCCGAGCACGTCGTTCATGCCGTAGAGGCCGGGCTTGCGGCCTTGGACCCACAGGGCGGCGCGGATGGCGCCGCTGGCGAAGGCGCGGCGGTCGAAGGCGCGGTGGGAGAGGGTGATCTGCTCGGTGGCGGAGGTGAACAGCAGCGAATGCTCGCCGACGATCTGGCCGCCGCGCAGGGCGGCGAAGCCGATGGCGCCGGTGCGGCGAGGGCCGGTATGGCCGTCGCGGCCACTTTCGGTGACGTCTTCCAGGCGGACGCCGCGGCCGCGGGCGACGGCGCGGCCGAGGCCGACGGCGGTGCCGGAAGGAGCGTCCACCTTCTGGCGGTGGTGCATCTCGACGATCTCGGCGTCGTAGGTGTCTGCGGGCAGGGCAGCGGCCATGCGTTCGGCGAGGACCATGGCGAGGACGACGCCGGGGGAATAGTTGGGGGCGTACATCACCGGGATCGTCTTCGCGGCCTCGGCGACGGCTTCCTCGTCGGCGGCGGACAGGCCGGTGGTGCCGAGAACCCAGGCGCGGCCGGTGCCGGCCATGGCGCGGGCGTGCGGTGCGGCGACGGAAGCGTGGGTGAATTCGACGACGACATCGCTGGCGGCGGCCAGGGCGGCGATGCCGGCGAAGCCGCCGGCGCCGGCAGGCAGGGGGACGCCGGGGATGTCGATGCCGCCGGACAGCGTTGCCTTGGCGGCGGCGGCCTCCTCGGCGAGCAGGCGGCCCATGCGGCCGGCGATGCCGGCGATTCCGATCCTGGTTGTCATGCCCGTTTCCTTGTGGCGGCGATCCGGACTTGATCCTGCGGGGGGCGGGGGCGGGGCGCAAGCGGGGTTTTTGTTATTAGAACGTAATAAAATAGTCGTGGATCGGACGCGACCGGTTCAGCCGAATCGTGGCTTCCAGGCGCGGGCGGCGCTGCGGACATAGGGCGGGAGCGGGCGGTCCGGCCCGGCAGGGGGAGGCGTGGATTCCGGGGCGGGATGCCGGGTTGGGCGTTGCTTCCTGGTGCGGACAGGGAGCTTGAGCCACTCGGGCTGGGGGACGCCGAGGGCGCGGCAGAGGGGACGGAGCAGGCGGCCGGCCTGGGGGGCGGCCTGCACGAAGGCGCGGGTGACGGGGTCGCGCAGCAGCGCGCCGAGATGGCCGCTGGGCGGGGCGGCATCGGGGATGCGGTGGTTCACCCAGCCGTGGACGCGGGGCAGGCGGGGGGTGGAGGGCTGTGATGGGGTAGCCGGATGCGCGGTGGTGCGGGGGCGCGATGGGCGCCGGCGCGGCAGGTGGCCGGCGGTCCAGCGCGCGAACAGGATTTCGAAGCGGGTGGCGAGGCGGCCGAGGCGGCGCCAAAGCAGGAGCCACGCCTCGGTCGGCAGGCGGGGCAGACGATCGGGCGAGGGGGCGGGAACGAAGGCCTGGGCGCCGAGCCAGACGACCGGCGTTGGACGCGCCTGGCGTTCCAGATGCGCGGCTACGGCCTGGCGCAGATGGGTGACGAGGGTGACCAGCCGGATGGCGATGGTTAGCATCGAAGTTAATATATCTAATCGCGACTGCCGCTGCAAGCGGCCTTTCCGTGGCCTGACCGGCGGGTATTCGCGTCAGGGCCGGTTCGGGTCGGCGCCGGCGCGGGCGGCGATGGGGAGGCGCCAGCCGCGGTAGATCGCCATCAGGCGCAGGAAGAGGCACAGCGCGGCACCGAGGGGTACTGTGAGCGCGGGCGGGAAGCCGGCGAGGTGGCCCAGGACGACCGTGCTGGCGCCGAGCAGGGCGGCGAGGGCGTAGATCTCGGCCTGGAAGACGACGGGAACGCGGGCGGTGAGCACGTCGCGGACGATGCCGCCGCCGATGCCGGTGACCATGCCGAGGATGGCGGCCATGGGCAGGTTGAGGGCGTGGTTGAGCGCGACCTGGGCGCCGGTGGCGGCGAAGACGCCGAGGCCGGCGGCGTCGAAAAGCTGGACGGGGTGGCGAAGCCGGTCGGTCAGGGCGGGGCGGAGGAAGCTGGCGAGGCCGGCGGCGGCGGCCAGCGCCACCGGGCGCCAGTCGGCTATGGAGGCGGGCGGGACAGCGCCGATCAACAGGTCGCGCAGGATGCCGCCGGAGACGGCGGTGACGATGGCCAGCACGAGGACGCCGAACAGGTCCATGCGGGCGCGCACGGCGAGCGTGGCGCCGCTGAGGGCGAAGGCGACGGTGCCGGCGAGGTCGAGGAGGCGGATGAGGGGGGCGGGGTCCATCACCTAAAGGCAAGCGTCTTCTTTTTCTGTAGAAAAAGAAGCAAAAAGACTTTTATCCATTTGCGCTTCGGCCAGGTGGGTCAGCTTACATTCGAAATGGATAGAAGTTTTTTGGTTCTTTTTTTCAAAAAACAACGCGCTTCCTTTCAAGACCTCCCGCCGTCGAAGAATTCCTTCACCTTGGCGAAAAAGCCTTCGGATTCCGGGGAGCCCTTGGAGTGGCCCTTGGCTTCGGATTCGAATTCCTCGAGCAGTTCGCGCTGGCGCTTTGTGAGGCTTTGCGGGGTTTCGACGGCGACCTGGATGTACATGTCGCCGCGCTGGGCGCTGCGCAGGACCGAGAAGCCTTTGCCGCGCAGGCGGAACTGTTCGCCGGTTTGGGTGCCGGCGGGGATTTTGACGCGGGCCTTGGTGCCGTCGACGGCGGGGACCTCGACTTCGGTGCCGAGGGCGGCCTGGGTCATGCGCAGGGGCACGCGGCAGAAGATGTTGGCGCCGTCGCGCTGGAAGATGTCGTGCGGGCGGATGCCGATATGGACGTAGAGGTCGCCGGCGGGCGCGCCGGGGCCGCCGGCCTCGCCTTCGCCGGAGAGGCGGATGCGGGTGCCGTCCTCGACGCCGGCGGGGATTGCCACGGAGAGGGTGCGCTCGCGCTGGACGGTGCCGGCGCCCTGGCAAATGCGGCACGGGTTCTTGATGGTCTGGCCGCGGCCGCCGCAGGTGACGCAGGTGCGTTCGACGAGGAAGAAGCCCTGTTGCATGCGCACCTTGCCGGCGCCGCCGCAGGTGGGGCAGGTCTCGGCGGCGCGGTCGCGGGTTTCGGAGCCGGTGCCGGCGCAGGCCTCGCAGGCGACGCGGGTGGGCACGCGGAGCTGGACCTTGGTGCCGGCGAAGGCGTCGGCCATGTCGATCTCGACGGCGGCGCGAATGTCGGCGCCGCCGCGGGGGCCGCGGCTGCGGCCGCCGCCGAACTGGCCGAACATCTGGTCGAAGATGTCGCCGAGGCCGGCGCCGCCGAAGTCGAAGCCGCCGCCCTGGGGCCCGGCGCTGCCGTTTTCGAAGGCGGCGTGGCCGAAGCGGTCGTAGGCGGCGCGCTTCTGGTCGTCCTTGAGGACGTCGTAGGCTTCGCTGACCTCCTTGAACTTGGCCTCGGCCTGCTTGTCGCCGGGGTTGCGGTCGGGGTGGTACTGCATCGCCAGCTTGCGATAGGCTTTCTTGAGGTCGTCGGCGCTGGCTTCGCGCGACGTGCCCAGGGTGCTGTAGTAGTCGGCCTTTGCCATCCTCAGCCCTCACTCAGGCGCTGATATCCGGGCGCCGATTGCTATGCCGGCGAACCCGGCCACGGCGATCGCCGCCTTTTCATACGTGGAAGCGCCCGCCTTCCCTCGAAGCGCGGGCGCCACCGTTCTCGCCGTCCGCGGTGTTATGCGGACTTCTTCTTGTTCTCGTCCACTTCCTCGTATTCGGCATCGACGACCTTGTCGCCGCCCGGGGCCTCGCCGGTGGCGCCGCCGTCACCCGGGGGGGCTGCTCGGCGGATTGCTGGGCCTTGTACATCGCCTCGCCGATCTTCATGGCGGCCTGGCTGAGGCGCTCGGTGGCCTGTTTCACCGGCTCGATGTCCTGGCCTTCGAGAGCCGACTTGGCAGCAGCGATGGCGGCTTCGGCCTCGCCCTTGTCCTGGGCCGAGATCTGGGCCTCGTGCTCCTTGAGGTTCTTCTCGACCTGATGGACCAGGGCCTCGGCCTGGTTGCGGGCCTCGACGAACTCGCGGCGCTGCTTGTCGGCCTCGGCGTTGGCCTCGGCTTCCTTGACCATGCGCTGGATGTCGGCTTCCGACAGGCCGCCGCCGGCAGTGATGCGGATCTGCTGTTCCTTGCCGGTGGCCTTGTCCTTGGCCTGCACGGAGACGATGCCGTTGGCGTCGATGTCGAAGGTGACCTCGACCTGCGGCACGCCGCGCGGGGCCGGCGGGATGCCGGTGAGGTCGAAGTTGCCGAGCTGCTTGTTGTCGGCCGCCATCTCGCGCTCGCCCTGGAAGACCTTGATGGTGACCGCGGTCTGGCCGTCATCCGCCGTGGAGAACACCTGGCTCTTCTTGGTGGGGATGGTGGTGTTGCGGTCGATCAGGCGGGTGAAGACGCCGCCGAGGGTCTCGATGCCCAGGCTGAGCGGGGTGACGTCGAGCAGCAGCACGTCCTTGACGTCGCCCTTGAGGACGGCGCCCTGGACGGCGGCGCCGATGGCCACGACCTCGTCGGGGTTGACGTTGCGGGCCGGCTCCTTGCCGAAGAACTGCTTCACCGCCTCGATGACCTTGGGCATGCGGGTCATGCCGCCGACGAGGATGACCTCGTCGATCTCGCCCGCGGTGACGCCGGCATCCTTGAGCGCCGCCTTGCAGGGTTCCATGGTGCGGGAGACGAGATCATCGACCAGGCTTTCGAGCTTGGCGCGGGACAGCTTCATGACCAGGTGCTTGGGGCCGGAGGCGTCGGCGGTGATGAAGGGCAGGTTGATCTCGGTCTCCTTGGAGGAGGAGAGCTCGATCTTGGCCTTCTCGGCGGCTTCCTTGAGGCGCTGGAGGGCGAGGCGATCCTTGCGCAGGTCGATGCCCTGGTCGCGCTTGAACTCGTCGGCCAGGTAGTCGATGACGCGCAGGTCGAAATCCTCGCCGCCGAGGAAGGTGTCGCCGTTGGTGGACTTCACCTCGAAGACGCCGTCGCCGATTTCGAGCACGGAGATGTCAAAGGTGCCGCCGCCGAGGTCGTAGACGGCGATGGTGCCGGACTTCTTCTTGTCGAGTCCGTAGGCGAGGGCAGCCGCGGTCGGCTCGTTGATGATGCGCAGGACTTCGAGGCCGGCGATGCGGCCGGCGTCCTTGGTGGCCTGGCGCTGGCTGTCGTTGAAGTAGGCGGGGACGGTGATGACGGCCTGGGTGACGGGCTCGCCGAGATAGGCCTCGGCGGTTTCCTTCATCTTGCCGAGGGTGAAGGCGCTGATCTGGCTGGGCGAATACTTCTCGCCGCGCGCCTCGACCCAGGCGTCGCCGTTGTCGCCGCGGACGATGGCGTAGGGGACCATGCCCTTGTCCTTGGCCACCAGCGGGTCGTCGTAGCGGCGGCCGATGAGGCGCTTGACGGCGTAGAGGGTGTTGGTGGGGTTGGTAACGGCCTGGCGCTTGGCGCTCTGGCCGACGAGGCGCTCGCCGCTGTCGGAGATGGCGACGATGCTGGGGGTGGTGCGTGCGCCCTCGCTGTTCTCGATGACGCGGATCTCGGCCTTGCCGGACGGACCCTCCATGATGGCGACGCAGGAATTGGTTGTGCCGAGGTCGATGCCGATGACCTTGCTCATGTCAGTCTCCTTTTCAGCGGATCCTCGACGGCCCGAAGCACCGACCGGATCCCCGTTGTGACAACCCCGATGTATTCACCGGCCTGCCTTGGGGCAAGGGTCGCTCGGGCCGGAAAGTGATTATTTTGTGGGCATATTCTGGTGGGATGATTCGGAAGCGGACGTCACGCCGTGGTATCGAGGCGGGGGCCGGGGGCGCCGAGTTCGGCGGCGGGCGCCTTGGAAACCACCACCATTGCCGGGCGCAGGAGGCGTCCGTTGAGGGTCCAGGCCATGGACCAGGCCTGGATGACGGTGCCGGGCGGGTGGTCAGTGGTTTCCTGCTCGGCCATGGCCTGGTGCAGGTTGGGGTCGAAGGCGGCGCCGGTGGGGTCGGTGCCGGTGATGCCGTTGCGTTCGAGCAGGGCAATGAAGCTGCGCTCGATGCCCTCGAAGCCCTCGCGCAGCTTGCCGACGAGTTCGGTTTCGCCAGGGGCGTGGGCGGGGATGGCGTGCAGGCCGCGGCGCAGGTTCTCGGCGGCCTCGGCGACGTCGCGGCCGAATTTCTGGACGGCGAACTGGCGGGTTTCGTCGACGTCGCGCTTGGCGCGGGCGCGGACATTGGCCATTTCGGCCTCGGCGCGCATCCAGCGGTCCTTCATTTCGGCGAACTCGGCCTCCAGCGCGGTGATGCGTTCGCTGGCGGCTTGCATCAGCGCGTCCGGGCCGGTGGCGCCGGGGCGCGACGCGTCGTCGGGCTGCGGCGAGGCGCCCTCGGCGGGGTCGGGGTGGGGATGCTGGTTCGTGCTCATGCTGGGTCAGTTAGTCGGGCGCAACCCGATAGACAAGCGGGCGAGGGGTCATTGAAGCGTTGCATGGGGCGCTGACGGGGTTTGCGCGGGATCAATGACGGATTTTCCCGCATGCGGGTTGATCGGCGGTTAACGGGCTTCAGCCGAGCAGGCGGCCGATGACGCGGGCGGTGTAGTCGACCACGGGGATGATGCGGCCGTAGTTGATGCGGGTGGGGCCGATCACGCCGATGGCGCCGACGATGCGGTTGGCGGCGTTGCGGGCGGGGGCGACGACCATGGAGACGCCGGAGGTGCCGAACAGGCCGCTTTCGGCGCCGATGAAGATGCGCACGCCGTCGCTGCGTTCGGCGAGGTCGAGCAGGCGGAGCATGGTTTCCTGGGCTTCCAGCCGTTCGAACAGGATCTGGATGGAGCCGAGGCGCTCGATTTGGGTGACGTCCTGGAGCAGGCGGGCCTGGCCGCGGACGATGAGGCTGGCGCCGCGGCCGTCGCCGGTCCAGGTGGCGAGGCCGGCGGCGACGACGTGGGAGGAGAGTTCGTCGAGCTGGGTCTTGTCGGCGGCCATCTCCTCGGCGACGACGCGGCGCAGTTCGGTGAGGGGGCGGCCGGCGAGGCGGGCGTTGAGGTAGTTGCCGGCCTGTTGCAAGGCGGCCGGGGGGACGCCGGGGGGGATGTCGATGACGCGGTTCTCGACATGGCCGTCGCCGCCGACGAGCACGACGAGGGCGCGGCCGGAGCCGAGGGGGACGAACTCGATGTGGCGCACCGGGCCTTCGCTCTTGGGGGCCAGGACCATGCCGGCGGCAGCCGAGAGGCCGGAGAGCATGGCCGAGGCCTCGCCCAGCGTGTCTTCGAGGCTGCGGCCGGAGGCGGCGAGGGAGGCGCCGATGGCCTCGCGGTCTTCGTCGGACAGCTCGCCGAACTGGAGCAGGCCGTCGACGAACAGGCGCAGGCCGAGTTCGGTGGGCAGGCGGCCGGCGGAGGTGTGCGGGGCGAACAGCAGGCCGGCGTCGGTGAGGTCGGCCATGACGTTGCGGATGGTGGCCGGGGAGAGGTTCAGCGGCAGGCGGCGCGAGAGGGTGCGGCTGCCGACTGGCTCCCCGGTTTCGACGTACTGCTCGACGATCTCGCGCAGCACGGCGGAGGACCGCGCGTCGAGCGTGGGGGGGAGAGGGGCCGCGCGGCCGCCGAGCATGGGGCGGACGCCGGACGGTGGGTTTACCGGATGGTCCATGATCGCAGTGTGCCGATGTTGTGCAGACATAGGGAAGGACAAAGCGTGGTCAATCGCTCCGGGTGGCCGGTTCAGGCCGCCAGGATGCCCTCGACCGCCGTCTGCACCTCCAGCGCCTCGGCCACGGTGGCGAGTTGGTGGGGCTCGCCGCGGGTCATGTGGGCGACGCCTTCGAGTTGGCGGCGCAGGACCAGGGGGCGCATGCGTTCGTTGGGCATGGCCGCGGGGTCAGGCACCCAGGCGCCGTCGATGAGGTTTTCCGCCACCGACCAGTCGCGCAGGCGAATGGCGCCGCGGTCGCCCCATAGGGTCCAGGTGTTGTGGTCGTCCTTGAGCGTGGTGCCGACGCCGCCCTGGAGAGTGACGGGGAGGGTGCCGGCGGTGAGGCGGGCGGCGATGGCGCGTTCGCTGGCGGCTGGGGCGTGGAAGCTGGCGTGGGCCTGTTCCAGTGCCAAGGGGCCGCACAGGCGGCGGGTGAGGAAGAGGAAATGGGAGACGACCTCGCGGGTGAAGCCGCCCTGTTCGGGGCGGTCGAGCCAGGTGGCGGCGTCGCGCTGCCAGGTGCGGGGCCAGGCGGCGAAGCTGGTCTCGATTTCCAGGCGCAAAGGAGTGCCGATGGAGGGGGTGCCGATGGCGGCTTGGTCGAGCCAGGTGCGCAGGGTGGCCACCGCGAGCGAGGAGGCCATGGGGAAGTTGACGGCCGCGCGGCCGGTGCTGAGGCTGGCCGCGAAGGCGCGGGCGGCGGCGACGTCCACGGCCAGCGGCTTTTCGCAGAAGGCGGCGCGGCCGGCGGCGAGGGCGGCGCGGGCGTGGCCGAGATGGCTGGCGGGCGGGGAGGCGATGTAGATGCAGTCGGCGCCTGCGATCAGGACCTCGGCGCTGGGGGCGTGCGGCACCTCGGTGCCGATGCGGGCCAGGGCGGCGGGGTTCGGGTCCCAGATGCCGGTAACACGCACCACGTCGG
Source organism: uncultured Alphaproteobacteria bacterium (assembly GCA_963779875.1). Taxonomy (GTDB): domain Bacteria; phylum Pseudomonadota; class Alphaproteobacteria; order Acetobacterales; family Acetobacteraceae; genus CAMDGX01. The sequence goes on from CAWAAI010000002.1 coordinate 898,228, forward strand.
GCGCCTGGTCGAGGGCGGCGCGGAGCATGCGCTCGCCCATGATGCCGGCGCCGATGATGCCCAAAGTGATCATGGAGTGGTCCTTGCCGTGGCCGTTGTCGGATGCGCATGGTTGTCCGCGGGCGGCGGGATCGCAAGGTGGGAGGGAAGGATGTTCTTTTTTGAAAAAAAAGAACCAAAAAACTTTTAACCATTCGCGCATCGCGTGAGCCGGTAGCGCCCTGCTCAAATGAGTGAAGTCTTTTTGCTTCTTTTTCTTCAGAAAAAGAAGATTCCTTGTTTGCTTTCCCTCGTCGATCCCGCCCGCGTGGTGGGCTTGCGCCCGGGCGCCGGGGCGGTCATGTGATCGGCATCATGACAGACGGAACCAAGAAGATGCGCCCTTCCGGCCGAGCCGCCGATGCCTTGCGTGAGGTGGAGATCATTCCCGGGTTTGCCCGCCATGCCGAGGGATCGGTGCTGATCAAGATGGGTGGGACGGAGGTGTTGTGCGCGGCCAGCGTGGAGGCGCGGGTGCCGCCGTTCATGCGCAATTCCGGCCAGGGCTGGGTGACCGCGGAGTATGGGATGCTGCCGCGGGCGACGCATACGCGCGGCGACCGGGAGGCGGCGCGGGGCAAGCAGTCCGGGCGGACGCAGGAGATCCAGCGGCTGATCGGGCGCAGCCTGCGCGCGGTGGTGGACCGGGCGGCGCTGGGGGAGATGACGATCACGCTGGATTGCGACGTGCTGAACGCGGATGGCGGCACGCGGTGCGCGTCGATCACCGGGGCGTGGGTGGCGCTGAATTTGGCGCTGAAGCATCTGGTGCGGATGAACGTGCTGAAGACTGTTCCGCTGGTGGGGCAGGTGGCGGCGGTGTCTTGCGGGCTGTACCAGGGGTCGGCGGTGCTGGACCTGGACTATGCCGAGGACAGCGACGCCGAGGCGGACGCCAATTTCGTGCTGACGGATGGCGGCGGGATCGTGGAGATCCAGGGCACGGCGGAGAAGGCGCCGTTCAGCGATGCGCAGTTCGGCGAGTTGATGCGACTGGCGCGGGAAGGGACGGCGCGGCTGTTCGAGATGCAGCGCGCGGCGGTGGCGGCCGCCTGATGGCGCGGACCATTCCGCCGGGCGCGCGGCTGGTGCTGGCGAGCCACAACGCGGGCAAGCTGCGCGAGATCGCGGAGTTGCTGGGGCCGCTGGGGGTGGAGGTGGTGTCGGCGGGGGCGTTGGGGCTGGCGGAGCCGGAGGAGGGCGAGGAGAGCTTCGAGGCGAACGCACGGCTCAAGGCGCTGGCGGCGGCGCGGGCGAGCGGCCTGCCGGCGTTGTCGGACGATTCCGGGTTCTGCGTGGCCGCGCTGGGCGGGGCGCCGGGGGTGGTTTCGGCGCTGTGGGCCGGGCCGGGGAAGGATTTCGCCCCGGCGATGGCAAGGGTGCGGCGGGAGATGGGGGAGAGCGCGGACCGGCGGGCGTGGTTCGTGTGCGTGTTGTGCCTGGCGTGGCCCGATGGCGAGGCGGTGTGCTTCGAGGGGCGGGTGGATGGGACCGTGGCGTGGCCGCCGCGGGGGGCGAACGGGCATGGCTATGACCCGATATTCGTGCCCGAGGGCGGGCGGCTGACCTATGGCGAGATGGAGCCGGCGGAGAAGCACGCGACCAGCCATCGGGCGCGGGCCTTCGCGCGGCTGGTGGATGCATGCTTCGCGCGCTGATCGCGCTGGTTCTGGCGTTGCTGCTGCCGGGGGCGGCGGCGGCGGGCGAGTTGCCGTCGGCGCCGCCCTTCGTGGTGTCGGGCGCCTATGTGCCGGCCGGGCCGGTGGCGGCGCGCGGGGCGGTGGTGTGGCTGCATGGCAGCTACGACAGCGCGCACGAACCGCCGCCGCCGCTGCCGGACTGGATGCGCCACCTGCCGGAGCGGGGCTACGACGTGTGGCTGTTCAACCGGCAGCGCGGGGCGGATGGGCTGGAGAGTGGCGGCGCGGGGCTGCTGGAGGGGTTGGCGGGGCTGCGGCGGGCGGGGTATCGGCGCGTGGTGGTGGCGGGGTTCTCGCGCGGGGCCTTCATCGCGCTGGCGGCGCTGGCGCGGCCGGACCTGGCCGATGCGGTGGCCGCGGTGTCGCCTGCCGCGCACGGGACGCGGGCGGAACGGCGGGCGGTGGCGCTGGCGGCGTTTCGCGAGCGGATGGCGGCGGCGGGGGCGACGCGGCTGGCGCTGGTGCTGCTGCGCGACGATCCCTTCGAGCCTGATGCGGTGGCGCGGGCCGCGGCGGCGCGGGAAAGCCGGGTGGGGCGGGCGGGGTCGTTGCTGCTGGTGGATCGCCCGCCGGCGCCGCGCGGGCACATGGGCAGCTTCGAGCCGCCGTTCGACGCGGATTTCGGCGCATGCATCGCCGCGTTTCTGGACGGGGTGGCGGGGGCTGGGTCCTGTGGCGGGCGCTGAGGCGATGGAGCCGCTGGCGCTGTATATCCACTGGCCGTTCTGCCTGGCGAAATGCCCGTATTGCGACTTCAATTCGCATGTGCGCGAGCGGATCGACCAGGGGCGGTTCGCGCGGGCGCTGCGGACGGAACTGGCGTGGGAGGCCGAGCGGCTGAACGGGGCGGCCGGTGGGAGGCGGCCCTTGGCCTCGATATTCTTTGGCGGGGGCACGCCGAGCCTCATGGCGCCGGAGACGGTGGCGGAGCTGATCCGCGATGCGCGGCGGTGGTTCGTGGCGGGCGACGACCTGGAGGTGACGCTGGAGGCCAACCCGACCAGCGTCGAGGCGGGCAAGTTCGCGGCGTTTCGCCAAGCGGGCGTTGATCGGGTGTCGCTGGGGGTGCAGAGCCTGCGCGAGGATGCGCTGCGGGCGCTGGGGCGGCAGCATTCGGCCGGGCAGGCGATTGCCGCGCTGGAACTGGCGCGGCGGCTGTTCCCGCGGATCTCGTTCGACCTGATCTATGCGCGGCCGGGCCAGGCGCTGGCGGATTGGCGGGCGGAACTGCGCGAGGCGCTGGTGCTGGCGCATGACCATCTGTCGCTGTACCAGCTGACGGTGGAGCCGGGGACCGCATTCGAGGGGATGCAGCGGCGCGGCGAACTGGTGCTGCCGGACGACGAGGATGCCGCCGAGCTGTACGACGCGACCGGCGAGGAGGCGGCGCGGTTCGGGCTGGGGGCCTATGAAGTGTCGAACTATGCGCGGCCGGGCAGCGAGAGCCGGCACAATTTGGCGTATTGGCGGTATGGCGACTATGCGGGCATCGGGCCGGGGGCGCATGGGCGGGTGAGCGTCGGCGGGCAGTTGCTGGCGACGCGGCGGCATCGGGCGCCGGAGGCGTGGGCCGAGCGGGTGGAGGCGCGGGGGCACGGCTCCACGCGGGAAGAGGCGGTGGCGCCGGGCGAGCGGGCGCGCGAGATGCTGCTGATGGGGTTGCGGCTGGAGGAGGGGATAGACGCGGCACGGTTCGCGGCGCGCACCGGGGTGGCGCTGGGCGATGCGGTTGATGCCGATATTCTCGAACGGGCGGTGACGGAGGGGTATCTGGTGCTGGCGGATGGCCGCTTGCGCGCCCTGGCGGAGGGGCGCAAGCGGCTGGATGCGCTGCTGGGCGCGCTGGTGCTGTAGCGCGGCTGCTTTAGGGCGGCGGCATGCGCTTTCGCTGTCGGCGGTTGGATCGGGCTTGGTGGCTTGCCGTCAGCCAGTGTCGGGCGGGTCGCTGGCCGTGCCGGCGAGTTCGAGCGCCCTTGCATAGACCTGGCGACGCGGCAGGCCGGTGGCGGCGGTGACCTGGGCGACGGCCTGCTTCAGGGTGTGGGTGGCGAGCGCCGCGCGCAGGCGGGCGTCGAGGTCGTCCTCGGCGATTTCCTCGGGCGGGGCGGGGCCGATGACGACGCAGATTTCGCCGCGGGCCGGGGCGGCGGCATATTGTTCCGCCAGGGCCGCCAGGCCGTCGCGCCGGACTTCCTCGAAGCGCTTGGTGAGTTCGCGCGCCACCGCGGCGGGGCGGTCGCCGAAGATCCGGGCCATGTCGGCGAGTGATTCGGCCAGGCGGTGCGGGGCCTCGTACCAGACCAGGGTGGCGGACAGGCCGGCGCGTTCGGCGGCGCGCAGGGCGGCGAAGGCGGCCAGGCGGGCGGCCTGGCGCGGCGGCGGGAAGCCGAGGAAGAGGTAGGGCTGCGGCGGCAGGCCGGAGAGCACCAGGGCCGTGAGCGCGGCATTGGCGCCCGGGGCGGCGGTGACCGGCAGGCCCTCGGCCAGGGCGGCGCGGACGAGGCGGTAGCCGGGGTCGCTGACCAGCGGAGTGCCGGCATCGGATACCAGGGCGATGCGCTTGCCGGCGCGCAGAAGGTGCAGCACCTCGGTGATGCGGCGGTCCTCGTTGTGCTCGTGCAGCGGGGCGGTGCGCGGGGCGATGCCGTAGGCGGCGAGCAGGCGGGCGGTGGTGCGGGTATCCTCGCACAGCACGAGGTCGGCGGCGCCGAGGGCGGCGATTGCCCGGGTGGTGATGTCGCCGAGGTTGCCGATCGGCGTTGAAACCAGCACAAGTCCGTCGGGCGCCGGCGATGGCGAGCGCAACGATCGTGGCGCCGGCGCGTTGTCCGCGACCGCTATATGTGTGTCGCGGGCGGTGGGGCGGTCTGCGCCGGCGGATTGGCCATCAGGTGGTTCGGAGGACATGTCGCATGCTTGGTCGGAGATTTGCGCTGAGGGCGGGTGCGCTGTGGGCGGGCACGCTAGCACTGGCGGCGTGCGCTGTATCGCCCGGAACCGGCGGCCCGGGTGTGCCGTTCGGCGGGCCGGTCGGGGGGCAGGTGTCGAACTATGCGCCGGCGGGGCGCGGGGTGGTGCTGCTGGCGCCGCTGACGGGGCAGAATGCGGAGCTTGGCCGGGCGCTGGCCAATGCGGCGCAACTGGCGCTGTCGCCGCCGGGTTCGCCGCCGATCGAGGTGCGCGACACCGGAGGTACGCCGCGGGGCGCGGCGGCCGCGGCACAGGATGCGCTGGCCGCAGGCGCCGGCATGATCATCGGCCCGCTGACCGCCGGCGAGACCGCGGCGGTGGCGCCGCTGGCCCAGGCGGCGCGGGTGCCGGTGCTGGCCTTCACCTCCGATCCCGCGCAGGCGCGGCCGGGCGTGTGGACGTTGGGTATCACGCCGGCGCAGCAGGTGCGCCGGGTGGTTGCCGCGGCGGCGAGCCAGGGCAAGACGCGCTTCGCCGCGGTGCTGCCGCCGACCGATTTCGGCCGCGCCCTGGCGACGGCGTACGACGATGCTGTGGCTTCGGCCGGGTTCGGGCGGCCGGATGTGCGGTTCCATGAGGGCACCACGAACTCGATCAACACCACGATGCGCGACGTGGCCAACTATGCCGGCCGGCGCGGGCCGATCGAGGCGCGGATCCGCCAGGCGCGCGCCTCGCGCGATGCCGAGGGGCGGCGCCGCGCGGCGGAGCTGGCGCGCACGCCAATTCCGCCGGCGCCGATCGATGCGCTGCTGCTGGCCGATACCGGCGAGCGGCTGGCGACGATTGCGAGCCTGCTGCCGTACTACGACCTGGATCCGGACGAGGTGCGGGTGTTGGGGCCGGCGTTGTGGGCGGCGCCGGTGGCGCGCGGCGAGGCCGGGCTGCGCGGCGCCTGGTTCGCCGCGCCCGATCCGGCGGCACGGGCGGCGTTCGATGCGCAGGACCCGGGCCCAGTACGGCACGCCGGCGCCGGGGCTGTCCGATTTCGCCTTCGATGCGGCTTCGATCGCGCGGGTGCTGGCGGGGGAGGGCGGCTATTCCTCGGCGCTGCTGACCCGCCCGGAAGGGTTTGCCGGGGTGAACGGGGTGCTGGCGCTGCAGCCCGGCGGAGTGGTGCGGCGCGGCCTGGCGCTGTTCGAGGTGCGGCGCGGCGGGCCGGTGGTGATCGAACCGGCGCCCGAGACGGCTGGCACGCCCGGCTTCTGAGCCGGGAGGCACAACAGGGCGGGGCATGGCGCGGCGGGGAGGCAGGATGCGGGCTTCGGCCCTGTGGGGCGCGGCCCTGGCCGTGGCTGCGGTGCCGTTGCTGGTGCTGGCCGCGTTGTGGGTGGCGGGCGAGTTGGCGTGGATGCCCGCGCTGGCGGCGGCTGTGGTGATTGCCGCCGCCGGCTTCGCCGCCGCATTCCTGTGGGTGCGCGACCTCGACCGCCTGACCGCCGCGCTGGATTGGACGCATCGGGGCATGCCCGGCTTTGCCGCCGACCTGCCGCGGCCGGCGCTGCAATCGGTGGGGCATATCGCGCGGCGCATCGAGCGCATGGCGCGTTCGCTCGCCCAGCGGGCCGATGAGGTGGGCGTGGCGCTACGGGCCAACGAGGCGATCATCGAGCGCCTGCCGGACCCGCTGTTGGTGCTGGATGCCCAGCGCGTGGCCCATCGCGTGAATGCCGCCGCCCGTGCCGCGTTCGGCGACGATGTGGCGGTGGTGCTGCGCCATCCGCTGCTGCGCGAGGCGATCGACCGGGCCTGGCGCGAGCACACGCCGCAGACCGCCGACCTGGTGCTGCCGGTGCCGGTGGAGCGTGAGGTGCACGCCACGGTGATCTATTTCGAGCCGCGGCTGCCCGACGGCGCGCAGGCGCTGCTGATCCTGTCGGATCGCACGCGCGAGCGCGCGGTGGAGCGGATGCGCGCCGATTTCGTGGCCAATGCCAGCCATGAGCTGCGGACGCCGCTGGCCAGCCTGATGGGCTTCGTGGAGACGCTGCGCGGGCCGGCCGCCGATGATCCGCCGGCGCAGCAGCGCTTCCTGGCGATCATGGCCGAGCAGGCCGGGCGGATGAACCGGCTGATCGACGACCTGTTGAGCCTGTCGCGCATCGAACTGACCGAGCATACGCCGCCGGCGGACAGCGTGGACGTGGCCGCGGTGCTGGCGCGGGTGCTGGCCGGCTTCGAGATGCGGCTGCGCGAGCGGCGGCTGGTGCTGGAGGTGGATATCGGCCCGGAACTGCCGCGGGTGATTGCGGATTCCGACCAGGTGGCGCAGGTGGTCAGCAACCTGGTGGACAATGCGGTGAAATACGGCCGCGAAGGCGGCACGGTGCGCGTGGCGCTGCAGCGGACGCCGCCGGGCAACCGTTTCGCGCAGCGTCCTGGGGTGGTGCTGGCGGTGCGCGACGACGGACCGGGTATTCCGCGCGCGCACCTGCCACGGCTGACCGAGCGGTTCTATCGTGTCGACAAGGGGCGCAGCCGGGTGGCCGGGGGCACCGGGCTGGGACTGGCGATTGTGAAGCACATCGTCAACCGCCATCGCGGCCGGCTGGTGATCGACAGCGAGGAGGGGCATGGCGCCGTCTTCTCGGTGTGGCTGCCGCTGACGCCCGAAGCGTGACGCCTGTTATCGTGGAGACAGCATGACCCAGCCCGCCGCCATCCTGCGCACCGAGTATCGGCCGCCCGCCTTCCTGGTGGACAGCGTGGACCTGCGCTTCGAGCTTGATCCGGCGGCCACGGTGGTTCGCTCGCGGCTGGCGGTGCGGCGCAATCCGGCCCATGGCGACGATGCGGCCAAGTTGCGGCTGGACGGCGAGGCGCTGACCCTGGTGGGGGTGCGGCTGGATGGCGAGACGCTGGGGGCGAACCGCTACCGGGTGCTGCCGGAGGGCGGGCTGGAGATCGACGACGTGGCGGATGCGGCGGTGCTGGAGATCGAGACGCGGATCGCGCCGGCGGCCAATACCGAGCTTTCGGGGCTGTACACCTCGGGCGGGGCGTATTTCACCCAGTGCGAGGCGGAGGGGTTCCGGCGCATCACCTATTTCCCCGACCGGCCGGACGTGATGGCGCGCTATTCCACCACGATCGTGGCCGACCGCGCGGCGGTGCCGGTGCTGCTGGGCAATGGCAACCCCACGGCTTCGGGCTCCGAGGGCGGGACGCACTGGGCGACATGGACCGATCCGCACCCCAAGCCCGCCTATCTGTTCGCGCTTGTCGCCGGAGACCTGGTGGCGGTGCGCGACAGCTTCACCACGCGGTCGGGCCGGCATGTGGACCTGGCGATCTGGGTGCGGCGCGGGCACGAGGATGCGTGCGGGCACGCCATGGACTCGCTGAAGCGGTCGATGAAATGGGACGAGGACGTGTATGGGCTGGAATACGACCTGGACGTGTTCAACATCGCCGCGGTGAGCGACTTCAACATGGGGGCGATGGAGAACAAGGGGCTCAACGTCTTCAACACGAAATACGTGCTGGCGCGGCCGGAGACGGCGACGGATGCGGACTACCAGGGCATCGAGGCGGTGATCGCGCACGAGTATTTCCACAACTGGACGGGCAACCGGGTGACGTGCCGGGACTGGTTCCAGCTTTCCCTGAAGGAAGGGCTGACGGTGTTCCGCGACCAGCAGTTCAGCTCGGACATGGGCAGTGCGGCGGTGAAGCGGCTGGGCGATGTGCGGATGCTCAGGGCGGCGCAGTTCCGCGAGGATGCGGGGCCGCTGGCGCATCCGGTGCGGCCGGACAGCTATATCGCGATCGACAATTTCTACACCGCCACGATCTACAACAAGGGCGCCGAGGTGGTGCGGATGATCCATCGGCTGGTCGGGGTGGCAGGGTTCCGGGCCGGGATGGATTTGTATATCGCGCGGCACGACAACCAGGCGGTGACGATCGAGGATTTCGTGGCGGCGATGCAGGATGCGTCGGGCGTGGATTTGTCGGGGTTCCTGGGCTGGTATTCGCAGGCCGGCACGCCGGAGCTTTCGTTTGCCGAGGCGTTCGACGATGTGGCCGGACGGTACCTGCTGACCTTGCGCCAGGAGACGATGCCGACGCCGGGGCAGCCGACGAAAATTGCACTGCCGATTCCGGTGGCGATGGGGCTGCTGGCACCGGATGGCACCGAGGTGGCCGAGCGCCTGCTGTTGCTGGAGGAGGCCGAGCAGGAGTTCGTGTTCGAGGGGATTGCCGCGGCCCCGGTGCCGTCGCTGCTGCGCGGGTTCTCGGCGCCGGTGAAACTGGTGGGGATGCCGCGCGAGCGGCTGGCGTTCCTTGCCGCGCACGACACCGACCCGTTCGTGCGCTGGGATTCGCTGCAGGGCTATGCGACCGACCTGATGCTGGAGCGCATCCGGGCTGATACCGCCGGCGGGCGCGACGTGGGGCTGGACCAGGGGCTGCATGCGGCGTTTTCCGCGACGCTGGAGGGCGCGGATTCCGACCCGGCCTTTGCCGCCGCGTGCCTGGTGCTGCCGGCGGAGAGTACCGTCGCGGACCGGATGGCGGTGGTGGACGTGGACGGCATCCATGCGGTGCGCCAGGCGCTGCGGCGGGCGCTGGGCTATTCGCTCACGCCGCTGATGAAGGCGGCCTATGTGCGGTTGGCTGATCCTGGGCCGTATAGGATCGACGGGGCGGCGATCGGGCGGCGGGCGCTGCGCAATGCGTGCCTCGCCTATCTCGCGGCGGCGGGGGAGGGGGGCGTGGCGCTGGCGCGGACGCAGTTCGACGAGGCCGGCAATATGACCGATGCGCTGGCGGCGCTGGATGTGCTGGCTGCCAGCGACGACCCGGCGGGCGAGGCGGCGCTCGCGGCGTTCCATGCGAAGTGGCGGCACGAGGATTTGGTGCTGGACAAGTGGTTCACGCTGCAGGCGCTGTCGCCGCGGGCGGATACGCTGGCGCGGGTGCGGGCGCTGTACCGGCACCCCGATTTCGACCTGCGCAACCCGAACCGGGCGCGGTCGCTGCTGGCGGCGTTTCCGGCCAACCAGGTGCGGTTCCATGACCCGTCCGGCGCGGGGTACCGGTTCCTCGCCGAGGCTATCATGGCGCTCGATCCTGCCAACAGCCAGACGGCGGCGCGGCTGGTGGCGCCGTTGGGGCAGTGGCGGCGGCAGGATGCGGGGCGGCAGGAGCATATGCGCACGGCGCTGCGCGAGATACTGGCGCTGCCGGGGCTGAGCCGCGGCACGTTCGAGCAGGCGTCGAGGGCGCTTGGGGAGGAGTCAGCGGCGGCGTGACGGCTCCGTGGTCAAGTGCCGGAGGCCGGGGCGGCGGGAGTTGAGACTCCAGGTGCCCGGTCCGGCGAAGACGAAGTAGAGGAAGACGAAGCTGTACAGTGCCTCCAGCTCGCCGCGATTGGCAATTGGATAGAAACTGATCTTCGGCCGGAGCATGAAGTAGGCCACGGCCATCTCGCCGGCCATGACGAACGCGGCCTCGCGCGTGTACAGGCCGAGCAGCAGCATCAGGCTGCCCACGATCTCGATCACGCCGGCGACGCCGAGGAGCGAGAACCACGAGAAGTTTGCCGGCGCCGCTACCGGGAAATCCGCCAGCTTCGCCAGGCCGTGTTGCAGGAACAGCAGCGCGACGAACAGGCGCAGCAATCCGAGCATGCGCGGGTGCCAACGCGCCCAGTCGACAGCAGCCCCGAACAGCATCCACTCCTCCATTGGTTGCGACGACGGGATTGCGGGCGTCAGGATCCGAAGTTCGGGCGCGGCCGCATCGGCGGCGGCACGAAGCACATCAGGCCCAGTCCTGGCGACCAGCAGACGATTGCGCGGCTGGTAGGGTTGATCGCGTCCGTCAGCACCTTTTCACCCGGCACCGGCATCCATTGCCCGTCGATCCATGCTTCCCAGCCGCCTGGGCCCCGGCGCGACGCGGCGCGGCGGCAATCCGAGAGGTCGCAGCAGGGCACACTGGTGTCCGGCGCGGTCAGGCTGTTGAACCATTCGGACAGTGTGGGGTCGGCATTCTCCGGCGGTGCCGAAATTGCCGCGACGGGTTGGAGTGCGAGGACGCACGAAGCGACGACATACATGGCCATCCTAGGCCACCTCCGGCTCCGTTCGGTGCGTTCCGACCCGGCCCTTCGCCCAGCACGCATTGTGGGACAGACCCCCGATGGAGCTCCGTGCGACGCTCGTCTAGTGAATTATAGGACGACTTCGCAATGGTCCTCAAATGAAATCTTATCGCCTGGTTCCAGTGTCGAGGCGGACTGGTTGACCTGGCCGGGGAGTGGACGCTTAGATCGCCGGGAACAGGGAGAATGCTCATGGACGCGCAGCAGATGATGGTGGTGCCGGTTGCCGGCGCCTGCGGGGCCGAGATCCGTGGCATCGACATCTCCCGCCCGTTGCCGGCGCCCACGGTTTCGGCGCTGCGCGAGGCGCTGGGGGCGCATGGGGTGATCTTCTTCCGCGACCAGCGGCTCAGCGAGGCTGAGCATATCGCGTTCGCCGAGCAGTTCGCGCCGATCAACATCAACCGCTTTTTCAAGGCTGTGGAGGGCTGGCCGCAGATTGCCGAGGTGCGCAAGGAGCCGGAGCAGAAGAAGAACATCGGCGGCGGCTGGCATACCGACCACAGCTATGACCAGATTCCGGCGCTTGGCTCGGTGCTGTATGCGCGGGAAGTGCCGGAGGCGGGGGGCGATACGATGTTCGCCAGCATGTACGCCGCCTATGACGCACTGTCGGACGGGCTGAAGGCGACGCTGGACGGGTTGCGCGCGGTGCATTCCAGCCGCCACGTGTTCGGCGCGAAGGCCGGGCGGGGCGACGAGTTGGGCGACCGGTTGGGCAATGCGGAACTGGCCACGCAGGACGCGGTGCACCCGGCGGTGATCACCCACCCGATCAGCGGGCGGCGGGCACTGTACGTGAACCCCGGCTTTACGCTGCGCTTCGACGGGTGGACGGCGGAGGAATCACGGCCGCTGCTGGAATTCCTGTATCGCCACTCGGTGCGGCCGGAGTTCACCTGCCGGTTCAGGTGGGAGGATGGGTCGATGGCGTTCTGGGACAATCGGGCGACGTGCCACCTGGCGCTGAACGACTACCACGGGCATCGGCGGCTGATGCATCGGATTACGTTGGAAGGGGTGGCGGTTTCGTAAAGGAAGTCCGTTCTTTTTTGAAAAAAAGAACCAGAAAACTTCTGACCATTTAGGCCGGGTTCAAATCGACAGAAGTCTTTTTGCTTCTTTTTCTTCGGAAAAAAAAGATACTTCCTTGCCTAACCTGTCTCCATTGGCAGGCTCGGGTCTTTCACCCATTCGCTGAGCGAGGCGTCGTAGAGCCTGACGTCTTTGTGTCCGAGCATGGTGAGGACCAGCGCGTCGGCGCTGGCGGCGATGCCGCCGCCGCAATAGGTGATGACCTTGCGGTCCATGGCGCCGACCGACTCGAATTTCCGGCGCAGTTCCTCGGCGGGCAGGAATTCGTTGGTGGTGGGGTTGAGCAGGGTGGTGGCGGCGACATTCACGCTGCCGGCGATGCGGCCGGGGCGGCCGTATTGCACGCCGCCGGTGCCGGTGTGCTGTTCCGGGCGAAGGGCATTGATGGTGCAGACGGCGCCGTCGCCCACCGCGGCCAGCACCTCGCTGCGGTCAGCCATGAGGGGGCGGGGTTCGCGGGCGGTCAAACTGGCGGGTGGGCGCGGCTTGCCGGGGCCGGTTTCTGTGGCGCGGCCTTCGGCGGACCATTTCTGCCAGCCGTCATCGAGCACGGCGGCGTTGTCGTGGCCGAAGACGCGGAGCAGCCACCAGACGCGGCTGGCCCACCAGACATTGGCGGTGCTGTAGAGAACCACGCGGGTGGCGTCGGACACGCCCAGCCGGCCCATGGACGCGGCGAAGCGGGCGGGGTCGGGTAGCATAAAGCGGAACTGGTGGCTGGGGTCGGACAGGTCGGCCTGGAGGTCGGCGTATTGGGCGCCGGGAATGTGGCCGCGTTCGAAATCGGCGCGGCCGGGGACGACGCTGTAGCCGGCCGCGGGTTGGGGAACCAGGTGGGTGGTGCAGTCGAGCACGACGATGGTCGGGTCGTCGAGGCGGGTGGCGAGCCAGGCGGTATCGACGAGGAATTCGGGGTGGGTGTAGCCGCTTGTGGTCGTCATGCGGTGTGCTTCCTGGCTGCCGGTTGCTAGTGTCCCGATCGCAAAATCCTGCCGACCCGGAAACACCCGATAGCGGGACTCTAGCTCTTTGTTTTCAGTGGCCTGCTGATCCGCTACGTCCGTCCGAAGTCGGACGAACTTCGCGGGCGGGACACTAGACGGCCCCCAGCGCCCAGGCGAGGACGCCTTTCTGCGCATGCAGGCGGTTCTCGGCCTCGTCGAAGACCACGCTTTGTGGGCCGTCGATGACTTCGGCCGTGACTTCCTCGCCGCGATGGGCGGGCAGGCAGTGCATGAAGATCGCGTCCGCGGCGGCGCGGGCCATGAGGGCCGAGGTGACGCGGTAGGGGGCGAGGAGATTGTGGCGGCTGGTGTTGGCGTCGTCGCCCATGCTGACCCAGGTGTCGGTGACGACGCAGCTTGCACCGGCGACGGCGGCCTCGGGGTCGTCCGTCAGTTCGATGGTGGCGCCCTGGGCACGGGCCCATGCCACCAGATCGGCGGGCGGGCGCAGGCTGGGCGGGGTGGCGAGACGCAGGGTGAAGCCGAAGCGGGCGGCGCTTTCGATCCAGCTGCGGGCGACGTTGTTGCCGTCGCCGCACCAGGCGACGACCTGGCCGGCGATGGCCCCGCGATGCTCCTCGAAGGTCATCACGTCGGCCATGAGCTGGACGGAGTGGCTGGAATCGGTGAGGCCGTTGATCACCGGGACGGTGGCGTGGCTTGCCATTTCCAGCAGGCGGTCATGGGCGTGGGTGCGCATCAGGATGATGTCGACGTAGCGGGACAGCACCTTCGCGGTATCGGCGATGGTTTCGCCGCGGCCGAGTTGCATGTCGGCGGAGGTGAGGTTGATGACGTCGCCGCCAAGCTGGCGCATGCCGACTTCGAAGCTGACCCGGGTGCGGGTGGAGGGCTTCTCGAAGATCATCGCCAGGGTCTTGCCGGCGAGCGGGCGCGGGGTGGGTCCGCCACCCTTCAGCGCGCGCTTGTAGCCCGCGGCCGCTTCCAACATGCCGCGCAGGGCGGGGCCGTCGTGGTCGCGGATGTCGATGAAGTGGCGGGGCGCTTCCGGCGCCCCACCACCCATCTTGCCGCTTTGCGGCCCCGCGGAGATGCGCGGGCGGCGCAGGGCGGCGCCGCTCACGGTATTGGCCCCGCCGGCGGGTTTACGCGCGCCGAGGTCACTGCGCTGCGGCCTTGGCGGCCGAGGCCAGGCCCTCCGCGGCGCGGCGCATCATGGCCAACGCCTCGTCGATGTCGGAATCGGCCACGACCAGCGGCGGGATCAGGCGCACGACATTCTCGCCGGCGGTGACGGTCATGAGGCCGGCGTTGGTGAAGGCGGCCTGGACCTGTCCGGCGGGAATGACGCACTTGATGCCCTGCATGAGCCCGCGGCCGCGGCCCTCGGCGAAGAGGTCGGGGAAGTCGGCGGCCAGCTTCTTGACGCCGGCCGTCAGCATCTCGCCCTTGCGCACGACCTCGGCAAGGAAGCCGGGGGCGAGCACCACGTCGAGCACCGCGTTGCCGGCGGTGCAGGCGAGCGGGTTGCCGCCGAAGGTGGTGCCGTGGGTGCCGGGGACGAGGTGCTTGCCGACCCATTCCTTGGCCAGCACGGCGCCGAGCGGGAAGCCGCCGCCGATGCCCTTGGCGGCCGAGATCACGTCCGGCTCGATGCCCGCCCACTCGTGGGCGAACAGCTTGCCGGTGCGGCCCATGCCGGACTGCACTTCGTCGAGCGCCATGACCAGGCCGAACTCGTCGCACATCGCGCGCAGGTCGCGCAGGAACTGCACGTCGGCCTGGCGCATGCCGCCCTCGCCCTGGACGGGCTCGACCATCACGCCGGCGGTGGTGCCGTCGATGGCGTCGCGCACCGCGTTCATGTTGTTCAGCGGCACGTGCTTGAAGCCCTCGACACGCGGGCCGAAGCCTTCGAGGTAGTGGTCGTTGCCGGTGGCGGCGAGGGTGGCCAGGGTGCGGCCGTGGAAGGCGCCCTCGAAGCAGATGATGCCGTAGCGCTCGGGCTTGCCGGTGCTGGCCATGGTCTTGCGGACCATCTTGATCATGCCCTCGTTCGCCTCGGCGCCCGAATTGCAGAAGAAGACGGTGTCGGCGAAGGTGGCGGCCACGAGGCGGGCGGCGAGCTGCTCGGCCTGGGGGATGCGGTAGAGGTTGGAGACGTGCATCACCTTGTGCGCCTGGGCGGCGATCGCGTCGGCGAGGCCCTTGTGGCCGTGGCCCAGCGAGGCGGTGGCGATGCCCGACCCGAAATCGAGGAATCGTCGCCCGTCCGTCGTCCACAGCCAGGCGCCCTCGCCCCGCTCGAAGGCGAGGTCGGCGCGGTTGTAGTTCGGCAGCAGGGCGGAAATCATATCCGGTTGACCCTCTTTGGTCCCTCTGGCCCGCGTTGATCGGGAGGGGACGTTTGTTCCACCGGGCTTGCAGCCGGCCGCACCCCTGCGCGGCCGGTTCCGGGGAAGCGGAGACATTGGGCTGGCTGACGGGGCCGAGTCAAACGCCGCATTTGCCGCGCATGGCCGAATTGCATGAACGAATTTCCTTCCGGCGGGCGCCGTGCCATTTTGAGAGCCATGTCCCGTCGCCCCGGACCTTCGGATCCCGCACCGCCCGGCCCCGCGCCCACCGAAGCCGTGCTGCGGGAGGCGGCGCTGGCCCATCTCGCCCGCTACGCCACCACCCGCGCCGGGCTGTTGGCCGTGCTGGACCGGCGCATCCTGCGCTGGCTGCGCGCGGCCGAGGGGGACGAGGCGGCCGCCGAGGCAGCCGTGGCCGCGCGCGAAGCGGCGCGCGGGGTGGCGGACAAGCTGGTGGCGCTGGGAGTGGTGGATGATGCCGCCTTTGCCGCGAGCCGCGCGCGCAGCCTGAACCGCGCCGGGCGGTCGCGCCGGGCGGTGGCAGCCCACCTGGCAGCGCGGGGCATTGCCGGCGAAACCGCGCAATCCGTCCTGCCCGACGACCCCGAGGCGGAACTGGCCGCCGCCGTCGCCTATGCCCGCCGCCGCCGGCTGGGGCCGTTCCGCACGGCAGCCGCCGATGCCGCGCGGATGCAGAAGGAACTGGCGGCGTTTGCCCGGGCCGGCTTCCCGCGCGACATCGCCGCGCGCGCGTTGCGCATGGACCATGACGCGGCCGAGATCCTTCTACGCAAGGCGCGCGACGCCTGATCCTGCGGTGGGGCCGGCTCACGCCCGTGCGCGGCTTTCGCTGCCGCGCCGCCGTGCTAGCCTTCCCGCACAACGAGGGGGAACGCCATGGCCGCGCGCATCAACCGCTGCATTGAACTGCTGCAACAGGATATCGGCGTCTATTACACCGGCCACCATACCGGGCACGTGCTGACCTACCAGCAGGGCCGCGAAGATGCGCAGACCTGGGCCGACTACATCAATATCGGCATGGAGCACGGCGCCTTCGACATGGGCGGGTTGATGCAATACATGCGCGGCCTGGTGGATGGCGGGCCGACGCGCAGCGGGCATCGCACGCCCACCGTGGTGGTCGAGGCGCCAGTGAACGGCACCGACGAGGCCAATGTGCGGCACAATGCGTGGCAGTTCCGCCAGATCCTGGGCCGCGGGGCGCATGGCATCATCCTGTGCCAGGCCGAGACGCCGGAAGCGGTGCGCGCCTTCGTGGAATCCTGCCGCTATCCGATCGGCGCCCAGGGGGTGGACCCGGCGATTCCGTCGCCGCTGGAGCGCATGGCCGGCAAGCGGCGCGGCACGCCGGGGCGGGATGCCGACGGACGGCCATACCTGGGGATCGGCACGCGCGGGCAGGGCTCGGAGCCGGAGGCGGGGCATGTCTGGGGGCTGGATGTCAGCGAGGACAAGCAGCGCTGCGACCCGTGGCCGCTTAACCCGAAGGGCGAACTGATGCTGGGGGTGAAGCTGGAGAGTCCGGAGGGGGTGGCGCGCTGCGAGGAGATACTGGCGGTGCCCGGCCTGGCCTATGCCGAGATCGGGCCGGGCGACCTGGGTTTCTCGCTGGGCTACCTGGCCACGCGCAACAATCCGTACCCGCCGGAGATGCAGACGGCGCGGGACCGCATCCTGCGCGCCTGCCGGCAGAACGGCCTGGCGTTCCTGGAGGCGTGCTGGCCTGAGAACGTGAAGCAGCGCATCGACGATGGCGTGCGCGTGCTGGCGGGTGGGCGCGAGGATTCGGCGGTGATCGGCCGCGCCTACCAGGGCCGCACGTTGGCGGCGTGAGGATGCAGCGTCAGGCCGCCGCTTCGTCGCGGCGGTCGCGCACCTTCACATAGGCCAGGGCGGCGTGCTCGGCGCAGTACGGCTTGCCGGGGGTGGACTTGCCGTCGCAGAAGCGGAAGTTCTTGGTTCCCGGTTCGCCGATCGGCCAGCAGCAGGCCTGGCGCCGTGCCGGGCGGAAGGTGGTGGTGGCTGGGCGGACCGACACCACGCGCGGCGCGGCGGGGATGTGGGCGGCGGGGCCATGGACAGCGGGGCCGCGCGAGGCTGGTGCGGGCGCCGCCACGGCGAGGCGTGCGGGAGGCTGTTCGGGTGCGGCGGCGGCCGGCAGCGGCGGCAGGGTGGGGCCGGTGACGCGGCGCGGCGTGGCCGCCCGGGGTGCCCCGGCGGCGCCTTCGCGGCGGATCGGCGAGGGGCGCGCGGGCAGGTTGAGGCGATGCGCCTTGCCGACCACCGCGTTCTTGGACACGCCCATTCGGCGGCCGATCTCGGCCGTGGAGTGTCCCTCGGCCCAGAACGCGCGCAGCCGTGCGATCGTCTCTTCGTTCCACTCCATCTCGTGGCTCCCTCGCGCTTCCGACACAAGATACGGTAGCCGAGTGCGCGGGCCGGTCAACCATTTTGCGGCATGTGGACGCAGAAACTTGTGGACAACCGGGATTTGGACCCCAACATCTAGGGGTGAGGGGCGATTTGGTGGATGCGACTCGGGCAGCTAGAACAACAGCCCCTTCCTGAGCATGCCGTGCACGCCCTTCTCGCCGTTCACCGTCTGGGTGACGTGGAAGTCCACGGCCAGCGAGCAGAACTGATAGGCCTGCTCGCGCGACAGGTTCGAGCGGGTGCAGATGAAGGCGATCATCTCGCGCAGCGCGTTTTTCATCGCCTGGTCGAGGTCCTCGTGCAGGCCCATGCTGATGTAGTGGGTGGGGGTTTCGGCGCGCGGGTAGCGCAGCATCGGCTCCGGCCCGCTGGCCTTGTGCAGCACCAGGGTGAAGGTGCCGGTGAGGCAGATTTCCAGGGCGTTGATGCAGACTTCGCCGTCGCCCTGGACGCCGTGGCCGTCGCCGGCGGAGAACAGGGCGCCGGGGGCGAGCACCGGCAGGAACAGCGTGCTGCCGGCCACAAGCTCCTTGTTGTCGAGGTTGCCGCCGTGCTGGCGCGGCTGGATGGTGGAGATGGTGCCGTAGCCCGGCGGCGGCGCCACGCCGATGACGCCGAAGAACGGCGCCAGCTTCAGTTCCACCCCATACGGCAGACGGCAGGTGCCGGCGGCGCGGTCGACGGGGATGTGGGTGAGGAAGCGCTCGTGGAAATCCTCGGGCAGGGTGCCGGCGAGCGGGCGGAAGCCGCAGAAGCCCCAGTCGTTGCCCAGTTCGATGGCGTCGATGCGCACTTCCAGCATGTCGCCGGGCATGGCGCCGTCGATGGCGACGGGGCCGGTGATGATGTGGCCGCCGGCGCGCGGCAGGTCGGAGGCATGGATGGCGGCCAGGGCGGGGGGCACGGACATGCCGGATTTGGGCGGCGGCATCACGTCCGGCCCGCCGGAGACGCATTCGAGCACCACGGTGTCCCCCGAGGCCACGGTCAGCACCGGCGGGAGGGCGGCATCGAAGATACCCCAGCGGACGGTCTTCGGCGTGGCGGGGACGTGGTGCAGGGTCATCGGGCGCTCCGGGGTGGGGGAGCGCCATCGTCGCGCATTGCGGTCTGGCGGGCCAGAGGGTGGCGAGCCAAGGGGGCGGTCGGCCCGCCTGGTCAGTCGCGTGGGTCAGTTGGCTTGGGGCAGGCCCAGCTGAGCCGCGGCGGCGGCGAAATCGGCGGCGACAGGGTGCCGTTCGGAGGGGGGCGTGGCGCTGCCGGGGCGGACGATGTGGCAGGTGCGCATGCCGGCGATCGAGGCGGCGTCGAGTTCCGCCTCCACGTCGGACAGGAAGGCGACCTTGGCGGTGGGCACGTTCATGCCGATCGCCAGCCGGACGTAGCTGTCAGGCTCGCGCTTGGCCCCGATGCGGGTGTCGAAGAAGCCGGCGATGAGGCCTGAGAGGTCGCCCTCGGTGGAGTGGCCGAAGATCAGCCGCTGGGCCTGGATGGAGCCGGATGTGTAGGTGAACACCCTGATGCCGTTGGCCGACCACAGCCGCAGATGCGGCGCGATGTCGGGGAACACCTCGCCGCGCAGCGCGCCGTCGGCATAGCCCTGTTCCCAGATCATGCCCTGGAGCCGTTGCAGCGGCGCCAGCTTCAGGTCCTGTTCGGTCCAGTGCCGGAGCGTGGTCAGCTCGGCCTGGTCGGGAACCATGCGGCGGACCTCGGCGAGGATGCCGGCGACCTCGGGCAGGTCGATGCGCGACGCCCAATCCGGCAGGGCGTCGCGGGCGAAAGGCAACAGCACGCCCTGGATGAAGGTGGACGGGGTGGTGGTGCCCTCGATGTCCGTCAGGACCGCGGCAGGAGTCAGCACGGCGGGATCGCGGCCCGCCGCGCCACGTTCAACGCCGGCATATCCAACCCCGGCCCGTTTCGCCGGTCAGCCCTGGCGGGCGGCGGTGGACTGGTTGTTGGCCGACTTGGTGGGCGCCTCGGGGCCGGGGATGGTGCCCCGCGGCTTGTCGGCGCTGTCTTCCATCGACGTGTCGTCGTCCTCGGCCATGTTCTTCTTGAAGGACTTGATGCCCTTTGCGAAGTCGCCCATCAGGCCGCTGATCTTGCCGCTGCCGAACAGCAGCAGCACAACGGCCAGCACGATCAGCCAATGCCAGATGCTGAAACTTCCCATGACTTCCTCCAACCGGGGGCGGTGCCCAACCTCGCCGTCACCCCCATCCTGCCTTCACATGGCGCGCCGGCCCCGCCGATGCAAGCGAAGTTTGAGCAGGTGCACGCAGTTGCAACGGGTTGGGGGAGCGTGGGAGTGGTTCAGAGGAAGAAGGAAAGGAAGTCTTCTTTTTCTGAAGAAAAAGAAGCAAAAAGACTTCTGACCATTCTATGCCGCGCCAAGACGGCTGGTCCGGCCAATGAATGGATGAAAGTTTTTTGGTTCTTTTTTCCAAAAAAGAACATCTTTCTTCTTCTCATAGATCGAACCGGGCCCGCGGCGGCGGACGGCCGCGTGTTTGCAGGGCGTAGCGGGCGGCGACCGGGGTGGCGCGGGCCAGTTCGGCGTAGCTGGCCGGGCGCGGCGGGTGGATGAAGCCGTGGGCGGGATAGACGTGCGTGCCGAGCTGGTTCACCGGCGGGTACCAGACCCGGACCGCGGTCCAGTCGTTGCCGGGCGAGACATCGACGACCAGCTGGTCCTCGTCGAGGTGGCCGGGCACCCAGTTGGCCTGGGTGACGAGCATCTGGCGGTCGCTGATGACGCGGGTGACGACGGAGACGTGGCCGGAGCGCAGGCGCGAGGTGCGGCGGAAGACCAGCACGCTGCCGGGGATGGGGTGGTTGCCGCGGGCGTAGTGGCCCTCGGCGCCGTCCCACCATTCCTCGGCGTCGCCGTACAGCGCGATGCCGGATAATTCGCGGGCGAAGGGGACGCAGGTGATGCCGGGCACGCTTGTGCTGGGCCCCATGGCCATGCCGGTGCCGGACGGGGGGCTGGAGCCGCAGGCCGAGAGCAGTCCCGCCAGGAGGGAGGCGACACAGAGCCGGCGCGCCACGAGGGGGTTGTCGGGTTGCATCCCTCCATCATAGCAGGTTCGTTGCGTAACGCACGGGAATCATGCGGCTGTGCAACGGCGGGCGAGAGCCATGTTAGCTTTCGGTGAGCATCTCGTTCAGCACGTAGTCGGTATGGGCGCCGAGCGCCGGGCCGGTCCAGCCGATGGTGTCCTGTGGGGTGGCGCCGTCGAAGCGGATGGTCGGGCCGAAATGCAGGGTGCGGCCGATCAGCGGATCATCGACTTCCAGCACGGCGCCGCGGGCGCGGTTGTGCGGGTCGGCGGCGATGTCGGCGATATCGAACAGGCGCGAGCAGGGCACGTCGGCGGCTTCCAGCCGCGCTTCGGCCTCGGCTGCGGGCAGGGTGAGGGTCCAGCCGGCGATGGCGGAGTCGAGTTCGGGGGCGGCGGCGCAGCGCAGGGCGTTGCTGGCGAATCGCGGTTCGGCGGCGAGTTCCGGGCGGCCGATGGCAGCCATCAGGCGGGCGAAGATCGGGTCGGAATTGCCGGCCACGCACAGCCAGCGGCCGTCGGCGCAGGGATAGGTGTTGGTGGGGGCGGCGGTGGGGATAGCGGCGCCGGCGGGCTGGCGGACGCGGCCGTCGGCGGCGTATTCGGGCAGCATGCCTTCCATGAGGCTGACGATGGAGTCGACCAGGTTCACGTCGATGACGCGGCCGCGGCCAGTGCCCGTCACGTCGCGCTCGTAGACGGCGGAGAGCAGGCCGATGGCGGCGTAAAGGCCGGCGAGGTCGTCGCCGATGGAGATTCCGCAGCGCGGCGGCGGCAGGTCGGTGGTGCCGGCGGGGTGGCCGGTGAGGTGGCGGATGCCGCCCATCGCCTCGCCGATGGCGCCGAAGGCGGGCTTGTCGCGGTACGGGCCGGTCTGGCCGTAGCCGGACACGCGGGCGATGACCAGGCGCGGGTTGGCCGCGTGCAGCACGTCCGGCCCGAGGCCCAGCCGTTCGAGCTGACCGGGACGAAAGTTCTCGACCAGCACGTCGGCGCGGGTGGCGAGCTTCAGGGCCGCGTCGCGGTCGCGCTTGAGGTCGAGCACCACGGAGAGCTTGTTGCGGCCGTGGATGCTGAACCAGACGGGGTGGCCGTTGACGGTGGCGCCCCAGCCGCGCACCGGGTCGCCGGCCGGGGGTTCGACCTTGATCACCTCGGCGCCGAGGTCGGCGAGCACGCGGGTGCAGAACGGGCCGGCGATGTAGTGGCCGAGTTCGAGCACCTTGAGCCCCACGAGGGGGCCGGTGCGCTTGGGTGGCGCGGCGGTCATGCGGGGCTCCGGTTCGGCTGGCGGGTGGGGGCGGCGGGTCGGTGAACGAATGGTATCGGATTACGGCAATGTCCGGTGGCCTTAACCATCCGTTAGCAAGTGCGGTGTCAAGATGTGCCCGTGGCCGACGGTCACTCGCATTGTTCTGGACTCCTCCTTCTCGCCCGCGTCGACAGGATCGGCCCGCGGGCGGCAACTTGGGCGGCACGGCTTGTTCGTGCCGCCTTTTTTTTCGTCGCCGCCGCCTGGCTCCCCCTTGGCGGCGATACCGCCTGGCCGTCACGATGGCGCAGCAGCACCAAGGGAGCGTGGCATGGACAAGGCATTGCTGGCGGCGTTGGCGAGGCGAGCCGGGCTGGAGAAGGCGCTGGCGGAGTTCCCCGATGACGTGGCCGCCGCCGCGGCACAGGCCGCCGGCCACCGCGAAGCTTTCGCGCCACCAATCGACCCCGCCGCCGAACCCTGGCCGCCGATGCGGCCCGGCCCGTCCGGAGCCGGGCGGTGAGCGCGCTGCACTGGATGACCGCGAGCCAGGCCGCCCGCGCGATCGCCGCGCGCGAGTTGTCGCCGGTGGAGCTTGTGCAGGCGCTGCTGGACCGCACGGCGGCGCTGAACCCGAAGCTGGACGTGTATATCCGGCTGGAAGCCGAGGCGGCGATGGCGGCGGCGCGGGCAGCGGAGGCCGAGGCAATGGCGGGGCGGCTGCGCGGGAAGCTGCATGGCGTGCCGGTTGGCATCAAGGACATCATCGACGTCGCCGGCCTGCCGACCACGTGCCATTCCAAGGTGATGCCACCCGGCAACGCCACGGCCGACGCGGCATGCGTGGCACGGCTGCGCCAGGCCGGCGCCATCGTGATGGGCAAGCTCTCGACCCACGAGTTCGCCATCGGCGGGCCCAGCTTCGACCTGCCCTGGCCGCCGGCGCGCAATCCGTGGAACCGTGACCACCACCCCGGCGGCTCGTCCTCCGGTTCGGGGGCGGGTGTGGCGGCCGGGCTGTTTCCGGCGGCACTGGGCTCGGACACCGGCGGCAGCGTGCGCAACCCGGCCAGCGCCTGCGGCATCGTGGGGATCAAGCCGACCTATGGGCTGGTGTCGCGGCGCGGCGTGTTCCCGCTGGCGTTCACGCTGGACCATGTCGGGCCCGCTGACCCGCGACGTGGCCGACAATGCGCTGTTGATGGCGGTGCTGGCCGGCCACGACCCGCAGGACCCCGGCAGCGTGGCCGCGCCGTGGCATGATTTCGGCGCGCGGCTGGAGCACGGGGTGCGCGACCTGCGCATCGGCTTCGTGCGGCATTTCCACGAGCGCGACATGCCGGCCGATGCGGAGGTGACCGCGGGGCTGGAGCACGTGGCGCGCGTGCTGCAGGGCGAGGGGGCGGTGGTGCGCGACGTGTCGCTGCCGGCGCTGGGCGAATTCGCGGCGGTGAACCGGGTGATCCTGAACAGCGAGGCCTGGGCCATCCATGCCCCGTGGCTGCGCGAACGGCCGGGCGACTACGGCGAACTGGGCCGCCGGCGGCTGCTGCCGGGCGCGTTCCTGGGGGCGGGCGACTACGTGCAGGCGCAGCGCCGGCGGGCGCAGCTGATCGGGCTGGTGGAGGCGGCGCTGGCGGAGGTGGACGTGCTGATGTGCGCCAGTTCCATGGACCCGCCGAGCCGCATCGACCAGCCGGAGGTGGTGGCGCGGACCTATCCGCGGCAGGCGCGCACACCGTTCAACACCACCGGCCATCCGGCGCTGGCGATGATGGCCGGGCTGTCGCGCGACGGGTTGCCGCTGTCGGTGCAGTTCGTGGGCCGCAACTTCGCCGAGGCGACGCTGTTCCAGGTGGCGCGGGCGTGGGAGCGCGCCTCTGGCGTGGACGGAATGCACCCGCCGGTCGTGTAGGCCGCTGGCGTGCAGGCGGCTGGCGCGGGATCACGAATTGGCGAGGGTGGATCGTTTCGGCCGCGTCGGCGTTGAAGAGGGTGCATTCGTGTTGCCCTGCCCCCGGCAGCGGCGTATCCTCGTGGACGGCGGCGTGGCAAAAACCCGCGTCAGAATCAGGGGCCTCGCCGCTGGTTGGTGCACGACACGGTGCATCTGCGAGCACGAGGGCTTCCTGACCAGCCGAGCCGACCCGCCGAGCCGACCCAAAGGCACTGACCCGCAGGGCACTGACCCCAGGCACGCTGGCACATGGTCTGCACCGTCCCGGGACAGGATGCCCCTAAACAAAGGGCGGAAGTCGATGCCGAAGGGTACAGTCAAGTGGTTCAATCCGACGAAGGGCTATGGCTTCGTCGCCCCTGATTCGGGGGGCAAGGACGTGTTCGTCCACATCAGCGCCGTGCAGAAGGCCGGCCTTCGGACGCTCAACGAGGGCCAGAAGCTTAATTTTGAAATCGAGCAGCAGCCCAACGGGCGGGCGGCGGCAGTGAACCTCGCGGCTGAGTAGCTGGAACCCTGGAAAAACGACGGCCGGACCTGTCGGACCGGTACGCAACGCTGCGATCGCGGGGGCCACTCCCGCGCTCGCAGCGGACGTGATACGGAGAGGCTGCGAATCGGGCCGCTCCGCCCGCGCGCGCGCCCGGAGGGACTTCCAGCCCATGAGCCAGTATTCCCGGCCGCACCAGCAGGCCGCGCCGATTTCCGCGCTTGATGCCGATGCGGTGCGTGCCGCTTACCGGCGTTGGGCCGGTGTGTATGACATGGTCTTCGGCGGCATCTCGGCCTGGGGGCGGAAGAGGGCTGTGAGCGAGGTGAACGGGCTGCCGGGCACGCGGGTGCTGGAAGTGGGCGTGGGGACGGGCCTCGCCCTGCCGCGCTATGACAAGGACAAGCGCATCACCGGCATCGACCTGTCGGCCGAGATGCTCGACCGCGCCCGCCAACGGGTGCGCACCGAGCGCCTGGGTCATGTGGATGCGCTGCTGGAGATGGACGCCGAGGCGACCGGGTTCGCCGACGCCGAGTTCGACATCGCGGTGGCCATGTTCGTCGCCTCGGTGGTGCCGAACCCGCGGCAGTTGATGGCTGAAATGCGCCGGGTTGTGCGGCCGGGCGGGCATATCCTGTTCGTTAACCACTTCGCCGCCGAGGGCGGGTTGCGCTGGTGGGCCGAGCGCACGATGGCGCCGGCCTCGCGCGCGCTGGGCTGGCATCCCGATTTCGCAGTGGACGCGCTGTTCTCCGCCGACGAACGGCCGCTGGCCAGCTTCCGCGCGGTGCCGCCGTTCGGGCTTTTCACTCTGGCGCGCATCCGCAACTGACCCATATCCCTGCCACCGCGCCCGCTGTGCGCGCGCGGACGGACGGACCGGTGGTTTCGGCGGGGAAAATGGCCTGAGAGGCCTTGATCTCGGCCCGGCGGTCGAGTAGCCCAAACACTGCACTGCGCGGCTTGTCCGGCCGACGCGTCTCAGTGGGATGGACCTTACGATGCAACTCTTCCGGCGCCTGGTTGCCGCCGTCTTCCTTGCCGTCACGCTGGGCGCCCTGGCGCTTGCCGAGCCGGCGCTGGCCGATTTCCCACGCACCTGGCAGATGGGGATGCAGACCCCCGCAAGCCCGGTGGCCGAGCAGATCGTGTGGCTGCACAACCTGGTGCTGGTGATCATCACCGCCATCACCATTTTTGTGGCAGCACTGCTGGGCTATGTGATCTGGCGCTTCAGCGCCGAGCGCAACCCGACGCCAAGCCAGACCAGCCACAACACCACGCTGGAAGTGCTGTGGACCGTGGTGCCGGTGCTGATCCTGGTGGTGATCGCCATTCCCAGCTTCCGCCTCGTCTACTATCAAGACCATGTGCTGCAGGCCGACATGACGCTGAAGGTGACGGGGCATCAGTGGTACTGGGAGTACACCTATCCCGACGCCGACGGACTGAACTTCAACAGCTACCCGGTGGCCACCGAGGACCTGAAGCCGGGCCAGATGCGCCTGCTCGGCGTGGACAACGAGATAGTGGTGCCGGTTGGCAAGAATGTTCGGATCCTGACCACCAGCGCCGACGTGATCCACAGCTTCTTCATCCCGTCGCTGGGTGTGCAGCGCTATGCGATCCCCGGGCGGACGATCGAGACCTGGATGCGTGTTGAGCGGCCGGGCATATTCTACGGCGAGTGCAACCAGATCTGCGGCACCGGCCATGCGTTCATGCCCATCGCCGTGCGGGCGCTGCCGGAAGCCGAGTTCACGGTCTGGCTGGCGGACGCGAAGAAGAAATTTGCCGACGGCGGGGCGCCGCCAACGCCATCGGTGGGGCGCCGTCGCTTGCCTTGCCGTCTCCCGGTGGGCTGCCCCGCCCCGGGTCTGCCGCGGTGCTGGCCGCGGTTCGTGAATAAGCGGCGCCACGGCGCAGCAGGAGAGAAGAGCAGATGAGCGCACCGGATCACGCGAGCCATGGCGGGGCGGCCGACCACGCGCATGGCGGGCACGACCATCACGACCACAAGCCGGGCTTCGTGGTGCGCTGGCTGTTCGCACCAACCACAAGGACATCGGCACGCTGTACCTGATCTTCGCCGTGTGTCGCGCGGCGTGATCGGCGGCGTCGTCTCGGTGCTGATCCGCGCCGAGCTGCAGCAGCCCGGGCATGCAGATCTTCGCCGATCGGCCAGCTCTGGAACGCGTGCGATCACCGCCCACGGCCTGCTGATGATCTTCTTCGTGGTCATGCCGGCGCTGATCGGCGGCTTCGGCAACTGGTTCGTGCCGCTCATGATCGGCGCGCCGGACATGGCCTTCCCGCGCATGAACAACATCAGCTTCTGGCTGCTGGTGCCGGCCTTCCTGCTGCTGCTCGGCTCCGCCTTCGTCGGCGGCGGCGCCGGCACCGGCTGGACCATCTATCCGCCGCTGTCCATCGACGCTCGGCCATCCCGGGCCCGTCGGTCGACATGGCGATCTTCGCGCCTGCACCTGGCCGGCGCCTCGCTCGATCCTGGGCGCGATCAACTTCATCACGACGATCTTCAACATGCGCGCGCCGGGCATGACGCTGCACAAGATGCCGCTGTTCGTGTGGTCGATGCTGGTGACCGCGTTCCTGCTGCTGCTGGCGCTGCCGGTGCTGGCGGGCGCGATCACCATGCTGCTGACCGACCGCAACTTCGGCACCGCGTTCTTCGACCCGGCGCGCGGCGGCGACCCGGTGCTGTTCCAGCACCTGTTCTGGTTCTTCGGCCATCCCGAGGTCTACATCATGATCCTGCCGGGCTTCGGCATCATCAGCCAGGTCGTCTCGACCTTCTCCCGGAAGCCGGTGTTCGGCTATCTCGGCATGGCCTACGCCATGGTCGCGATCGGCTTCGTCGGCTTCATCGTGTGGGCGCACCACATGTACACGGTCGGCCTCGACGTCGACACGCGCGCCTACTTCATGGCCGCGACCATGGTCATCGCGGTGCCGACGGGCGTGAAGATCTTCTCGCTGGATCGCCACCATGTGGGGCGGCTCGATCGAGTTCAAGACGCCGATGCTGTTGGCGGTCGGCTTCATCTTCCTGTTCACCGTCGGCGGCGTCACCGGCGTCGTGCTGGCCAACGCCGGCATCGACATCGTCGCTGCACGACACCTACTACGTGGTGGCGCACTTCCACTACGTGCTGTCGCTCGGCGCCGTGTTCGCCATCTTCGCCGGCTTCTACTACTGGATCGGCAAGATGAGCGGGCGTACCTATCCGGAGTGTGCTCGGCAAGCTGCACTTCTGGCTGATGTTCATCGGCGTCAACCTGACGTTCTTCCCGATGCACTTCCTCGGCCTCGCCGGCATGCCGCGCCGCTATCGCCGGACTATCCGGACGCCTTCGCCGGCTGGAACTACGTCGCCTCGATCGGCGCCTACATCGCCGGTCGTCTGCGATGCTGGTGTTCCTGCTCGGCGTGCTGTCGCACCTTCACCTCGAAGGAGCCGCGTCGGCGACAACTCCTGGGGCGAGGGCGCGACGACGCTGGAGTGGACCGTCTCCGCGCCGCCGCCGTTCCACACCTTCGAGGAACTGCCCTCAGGGTCCAGCTGAGCCCGGACCGGGCGACGCCGCGGCCGGCGCCGCAGACCGGCGGTGCGGCAAGCGGATTCCAGTGAGCGACAGCAAGGGCGCGGATGCGTCGGCGCCGCGGCTCCGGCGCGCGCGTGCGCGGCCGGCATGCGAGGTCGGCGACTTCGTCGCGCTGCTGAAGCCGCGGGTGATGTCGCTGGTGGTGTTCACCGGCCTCGCCGGCCTGCTGGTCGCCGCCCGGGCTGCTGCATCCGGTGCTGGCCGCGGTCGCGATCCTGTGCATCGCGGTCGGGGCCGGCGCGTCCGGGCGCCATCAACATGTGGTACGACCGCGACATCGACGCGGTGATGGCGCGGACCCGCAACCGGCCGATTCCGGCGGGCCGCATCGAGCCCGGCGAGGCGCTCGGCTTCGGCGTCATGCTGCGCGGTCGGCTCGGTCGTCGCTGATGGGCCTCGCGGTCAACTGGCTCGCGGCGGCGCTGCTCGGCGCTGGCCATCGGCTTCTACGTCTTCGTCTACACGATCTGGCTGAAGCGGCGCACGCCGCAGAACATCGTGATCGGCGGCGCCGCCGGCGCCTTCCCGCCGATGATCGGCTGGGCCGCGGTGACCGGCGGCGTCGACCTCGCTGCCGGTGCTGCTGTTCGCGATCATCTTCTTCTGGACGCCGCCGCATTTCTGGGCGCTGGCGCTCTACGGGCCGGCGACTATGCGCGCGGCCGGCGTGCCGATGCTGCCGGTCGTGGCGGGCGCCGGCGAGACCCGGCGGCAGATGCTGATCTATACCCTGGTGCTGGTGCCGCTGGCGCCGCGCCCTGGGCCTGCTCGGCATCGCCGGGCCGCTCTATGGCGCCGGCCCGCGCTCGTGCTCGGCCTGCTGTTCCTGGCGCTGCGCGTCGGCGGTCGCTGCGGGCGAGCCGCGACCGGCGCGCGCCGAAGCGGATGTTCGCCTTCTCGATCCTCTATCTGTTCCTGCTGTTCGCGGCGCTGCTCGCTGGACCGCGGCTGGGCCTGCCCGGCTGCTGGGGCGTTCCTGGCGCTGGCTGCTCGGGTGAGCCAGTGATGACGAGCCCGCGACGGCCACGGCCGCCCGACGCGACGCCGAGACGAGGCGCACGGCGTCGGGCCCGCGCAACAAGCGCGCTGCTGGTGGTGCTGCTCGCGCTGGTCGGCTTTTCTAGCCATCGCTGGTCTAGCTTGCGCGTGCGGATGCGGCGAGGCTGACGATGGCGCGGCACCGCGAGCTTCCCGCGCGGCGCCCGTCGCAACGGCCCGCGGCCATCGCCGGGTGGCGGTCGTGCTGGCCGGGATGGTCGGCCATGTCGGCTTCGCCGCGGTGGTCCCGCTCTACCGGCTGTTCTGCCAGGTGACCGGCTACGGCGGCACGCCGCAGACCGCGCGGCGGCGGCGGGCGCCGGGTCGACCGAGCGCGTCATCACGGTCCGCTTCGATGCCTACGTCAATCCCGGCCTGCCGTGGCGTTTCGAGCCGCGAGCAGAAGGACTGACGCTGCGGGTCGGCGAGCAGGCGCTGGCCTTCTTCAAGGCGACCAACCTGCTGACCGAGCCGGCTGCCGGCGTCGCGACCTTCAACGTGACGCCCGGCAAGGCGGCCAGTATTTCGACAAGGTGCAGTGCTTCTGCTTCGACGAGCAGACGCTGCACCCGGGCAGGCGGTCGACATGGGCGTGTCGTTCTTCGTCGACCCGGCGATCGCCGACGACCCAACGTCGCCGACGTCAAGACAATCACCCTGTCCTACACCTTCTTCGCGGAGCCCGAACGACGCTCGGCGACGCCAGGATGGCCGGCGCGTGGGAGGCCGGACACCAGTGCGGACTGCACGAGCCGGCCGCGGCTGAGCGGCGAGACTGATACCGCCCTTCCGAAGGAGCGCGATTGTGCGATAGCATGCCCGCGACTCCGTGGGGCAGCATGGGGAGAGAGGACATGACGGCGCCAGGCACGCACAGTCGCCCGGCCAAGCATCCGTACCATCTCGTCGACCCCAGCCCCTGGCCGCTGTTGGGCGCGCTCGCCGGCGGCGTGCTGGCGACCGGCATCGTGCTGTTCATGCACGACATCACGCCACTGGCTGCTGCTGGTCGGCGTGGCTGCATGGTGCTGACCATGATGTTCGTCTGGTGGCGCGACGTGGTCCGCGAGAGCGAACGTCGGGCTCCACACGCCGGTCGTGCGCTCGGCCTGCGCTACGGCATGCGCTGTTCATCGCCTCCGAGGTGATGTTCTTCGTCGGCCTTCTTCTGGGCCTTCTTCCACGCCGCCTGTTCCCCGAGCACGTGGCGGTGCGGCGGCGGCAATCTGGCCGCCGACCAGGGCGATCCGCACCTTCGACCCCTTCGGGCTGCCGTTCCTCAACACCATGATCCTGCTGCTCTCCGGCTGCACGGTGACCTGGGCGCACCACGCGCTGCGCGAGAACGACCGGCGGGGGCTGATCCAGGGCCTGGCCTGACGATCATGCTCGGCATCATGTTCACCAGCTTCCAGGCCTTCGAGTACAGCCACGCAGCCTTCAGCTTCCGGCGGGGCATCTATTCCGTCGACCTTCTTCATGGCGACCGGCTTCCACGGCTTCCACGTGATCGTCGGCACGATCTTCCTGACGGTCTGCTTCTGGCGCGCCGACGCGGCGACTTCACGCCGGAGCGGCATTTCGGCTTCGAGGCCGCGGCCTGGTACTGGCATTTCGTCGACGTCGTCTGGCTGTTCCTGTTCATCTGCGTCTACTGGTGGGGTGCGGGCGAGATCGCGCACCACGATGGGTGCACACGCCGCCGGCCACGCTGGCCCGGCGATTGTGCGCTCATGACGGAGATTGTCCCGCCGCCGTGGTGGCGCGCCGCCTTGGCGTGCCGCTGCCCACGGTGTGGGGAAGGGGAAGTCTGTATCGACGGCCTGTTGAAGGTAAGGCCAGCATGCGCGGTGTGCGGCCTTGACCTGAGCGCCAACGATACTGGCGACGGGCCGGCTTCGCTGGTGATCCTTGTGCTCGGCGCGGTGGTGGTGGCGCTGGCGTTCTGGGTTGAGTTCCGCTTCGAACCGCCCCTGTGGGTGCACGTGTTGCTGTGGCCGGTGTTGACCCTGGCTGGCGCCCTGGCGCTGATGCGGCCGTTGAAGGCCGCGTTGGTTGCGCTGCAGTTTCGCCACCGCGCGAGTGAGATGGGGTTGTGATCGCGGGGGCGTTCCGTCGCCGGCTGCTTCTTCCCGGTCTGTCGGCGCTGGCGATGCTGGCCGTGCTGTTGTTTCTGGGAACCTGGCAGGTGGAGCGGCTGGCCTGGAAGCAGGGGCTGCTCGATGCGATCGCCGCCGCGGAGAAGCGCCCGCCCATCCCGCTGCCGGCCAATCCGCCCCCCTTCGCAAAGGTGCGCGCCGAAGGCTCATTCGACGCCGGCCTTACAGCGCTCTACGGCATTGACGTGCGCAATATCGGGGGCAGCGCCGTCGGGGGCGCGCAACTGCTTGGGGTGCTGCGGCGCGAGGGGGCGCCGCCGGTGCTTGTGGATCGCGGCTGGGTTCCGTGGCCGCCCCCGCCCGTTGCCGGCGGGCCGGCGGTGGTGGAGGGCTATGCCCGCCCGCCCGGAACACATCGGCTACGCCCCCGGCCTCGCCACCACCGGCCTGCACCAGCTCGATGGCGCCCGATACCTGCGCGACGCCCGGCACGCCGATGCCATGCTGTGCCGGCTGGTCGCCCATCACTCCTGCGCCATCATCGAAGCCGGCGAACGCGGACTCGCCGATGTCCTGCGTTCCGAGTTCGACCCTGCGCCGGACGTGCTGGCCAGCGTGCTGACGTGCTGCGACATGACCACCAGCCCGGACGGCGATGCCGTGCGGGTTGAACGGCGGCTCGCCGAGATACAGGACCGCTACGGCCCGGGGCACCTGGTGAGCCGGTCCATCCAGCGTGCCACGCCGATGATCCTCTGCGCGATCGAGCAGGTCCGTCAAAGAGCCGCCCAGACCACATAGCTCCGCGGATCGGAGGAAGGCCGATGCCCTGCGTGGCTCTAAGCGTGGCTCTATGTGGCTTGACCTTGGCCCCCGGAATGGCCCCCGTAGGCCGTTCGAGGCGTTCGAATTATTTCTCTGAGCTGGAGCCCCGTTACGGAATCGAACCGTAGACCTTCTCCTTACCATGCATGCCAGTTGCGTCTGACACCGTAGCATAAAGTCTGATTGCCGCAGTTCAGAGGAATCTCATTATCTGCGTAAGTCGCGTTGTGTCGACCGTTGTCTGGAGCCGTTGTCACTTACTTTGTCACTGGCTCCAGGACCTCATCCCTTCGAAACACACGATCGCCGGGCTTCCGCGTTCCCGCCCCCAAGGACCACGCCATCAGGGATAGTAGGTCCCGCGCCGGGACGGCCTCCCACTGGCTCCCAACCCAGCCGTACCCGGCGCGGCCCCCCGGGGCCATCTGGTTCGGAAGCGGTGTTGGGAAGGGGCTCATGTACAGTGGTGCCGCGCTGACCGAATTGGCAGCGGTTGGCCTGGTGATCTCGGCATGGCGAGCTCCGATCGATGAAGCGTAGGGTCGCCCGGAGTGGCCCGGCTCACATCCGGACGGCTAGGTCATCGTCCGGCTCGAGAACGACACAGACAACCGTGCGCATACTGCGCTCGGTCGCCTACCCACCGACCGCTGTGCCGACTTCTCGATGCTCGATAGGCTGCGCACATGCGCCAGCCGTATCGTCTGTTGACTCTCGGGCTTGCGCTGTGCGCCGTCGCCGCCCTCGTCGGCGCACTTGTCCTCCTGCACCGGTCCCACACCGCCGATGTCGACGCCGAGGTGGGCAAGTGGCTGCTCACGGTAACCGCGGCTCTCGTGCTGACGGGAGCCCTCAGCATGGTCGTGAAACAGATCGATCAGCGTCGCAGCGAGCGGCAAGCCTGGCACGAGATCCTCAACGACCTCGTCGCCGCTAACCAAAAGGTTGTTCTGGCCCGGGTTCGGCTGCAGGCGCATCAGTCTGCTAAGACATATCAGGAGCAGCTTGCTGAGGTCATGGCGGCGCGTGTCGAGGTGCGCCGACTCGGCGCACTCGACATCGTGAACAGGGATACGGCATTGGGGTGGCAGATCACCAAGATGCGCGAGTACCTCGACGCACTGGGGCAGGAGTACGCGGCAGGGTACCTACAGGCGTCACGGCAACAGCGTCTCGACGAGGTGTGGCTCACCAGCCAGATGAATGCCGCCAACGATGGTAGTGGCGCACCGGAGCTGCCCGACCGGCTGGCCGGTCCGATGAAAGCGTGGCTCCTGCTGAGAGATGCAACACAGTTCCCGCGGCTAGCGGCGCTGCTGGATGATGGCGCATTCCCGATCGACACATTTCGCACCAACTACAAGTTGGCGAAGGAGGGTCTCGAGATGCATGCCGGTTTCGGCGACCCTCCCATAAAGTCCCGGGTCTACCGCGGCATCAAACTCGCCAACCGTGCGAAGGATTTCGCGAACTCGCATGCCGAACAGTTGACCACGGACGACCTCGGTACGCGGATTACAAACTTGGCTCACCAGCTCAAGGAAGCCTGTAAGCCCCGGCATGTGGACCAAGAGCAGTATCCGGACTGGGGGGAGGATTTGAACCAGTATCCGGATCGGGACTGGGATCAAGATCTGCACGCGACGATACGGGCGAAGACAGTCGACCTGGGCAAGCTCACGAGCAGTGCGGTCGCCCGTGTCTACTCCGACCGCGAGGCCGAGCGCGCCGCTGCGGACAAGTCCTCAGATGCGACGCCCGAAGGCAAAGCGCATCCGGCCACGCCGCCACGATCGCTGCGCCGCGTTGGCACCGACATGTAACGGGGTCACACGGTTGGGACTGTGGCGACTCAAGTGACGCATCACTTGTTGTCAGGGCTCCGAGCATCGCGTGTACCGTGCCAAAACTCGGACATGCCGAGCCCTGAACTGGCGTTTCCCCTTCTTATCCTGCTCTCCGGTACTCGCTGATTAGGCCGTGAACGACCTGCTGCTCATGATGCGGGCGGTCATATCGACCGGCCGGCCGATCTCGTACAGCGGGGGGTCTTTGTTCGCGCGACTGGTGCGGCCGGTGTTCGTTGTAATGCTGCGCATACTCGGCCGGGATCCGCCGGAGGTGCCGTTCGCCATAGACCAGAGGTGGTCGAGGCACTCGCGGCGTAGCGTTCCCACGTACCGTTCCGCGTAGGAATTGCCCCTCATCGTCAACTACACCCGGTCCGCATGATCGGTACCGCCGCGTCCGGGTGACGCACCCGTTCCACCCGCTGTCCGGCCGGGACTTCGAGTTCGTCGCATACCGCCAGAACTGGGGCGAGGACCGGGTCCACCTGCACGACGAGAACGGGCAGCTGTTCGCGCTGCCGGCTGGGTGGACCGACGTGGCAGCGCCGGATCCGTTCGTCGTGGTCGCGGCCGGGCGGTGCCCGTTCACCACGGCTGGCCTGATGGCACTGGCCGATCTGGTGGACCGGATCCGCGCGCAGCGGGACGATGCCGAGGCCGTAAAGAAGATTACGCCGTGAATGTCAAGGAGATTATGCCGGTCTTCCTGGCGGCGCTAATCGTTCTCCCGGTCACGGCCGGGGAAAAAGTCCTTAATTTCCTGCGGAATGTCACGACATGCCCACGGTGGTGCGTGCTCCGGCTGGCATGCTACGTCAGAATCATTCTGACGGTGATCAGGATGAGGAGGCGGCATGGCCGGGCAGCAGGGCAGGCGGGACCCCAAGGAAGCGGCACTGGCCGCCACGCGGTGCCTGAACCCCCATCCCGAGCAGGTGACCGATGCGGAGTTCCTGGCCAGCGATTTCTTCGACGCCCGGGACGCGGTGCAGGTCAAGTACGAGATGGTGCGCAAGATGCGGGCCGGCGGCGTCCCGGTGACCGAGGCCGCCGCGGCGTTCGGCTACTCCCGGCCCGCGTACTACGCCGCGGCCGCCGCGCTGGAGTCGGCCGGGCTGGAGGGGCTGGTCCCGGCCAGGCCCGGGCCGCGCGGCGCCAGCAAGCTCACCGAGGAGATCTGCGCCTGGGCCGAGGAGCAGCTGGCCGCCGATCCCGGCCTGCGCCCGGCGGGGCTGCCGGACCGGATCGAGGAGGCCTTCGGCGTGCGCGTGCACCCCCGGTCGGTCGAGCGGGCGCTGGCCCGCCGCCGGGAGCGGCACTCCAAAAGCCGCTGACCTGCCCGCCCGCGAGGAAAGAAAGGAGGAGCACCCGTCCCTGTCCCTGCGACCTTCACCTGGCCGAGCGGCTGCTGAACCGGGCGACCGCCCGGATGCCGGCCAGGCCACCGCCCCCGGCGGCGGGCTGGATGCCCGCTACGAGGAACTGCGCCATGCCGCCCTGCACGCACGCGCGAGCGCGTTCCCGCTCGGGCTCGGCGTGCTGACCGGCAAGGGCGTCACCGCCTGGCAGCGCGCCCTGGCCAGCCTGGCCGTCCCGCAGCCGGCGCCGGCCAGGCAGCTGCCCGGCTCCGCCCCGGCCCAGGCGGCCAGGCTCCCGGCACCGGTAGCCGCCGAGCTGATCAGCGCCCTGGCAGCCGTCGCGCTCGCCGGGACCATCACCAGCCCGCCCCCGTAACCGCTCACGCTGAAGGAGACCCCGATGCTCCCCGATACCGCGGCGTCGAAGGTAACCGCCGCCCATCTCTCGAGAAGGGCTCTGCTCTACATCCGCCAGTCCAGCCTCAAGCAGGTCATCCACAACACCGAGTCCGCGATCCGCCAGTACGACCTGCGCGGCAAGGCGACCGCGCTGGGCTGGGCGGCGGACCAGATCACCGTGATCGACATCGACCAGGGCCAGTCCGGCGCCTCCGCCGCCGACCGGGAAGGGTTCCAGCAGCTGGTCGCCGAGGTGTCTCTCGGCCGGGCCGGGATCGTGCTGGGCCTGGAATGCTCGCGGCTGGCCCGCAACAACGCCGACTGGCATCAGCTACTCGAGATCTGCGCCATGACCGGCACCCTGATCTGCGACGAGGACGGCCTCTACGACCCGCGCGCCTTCAACGACCGGCTGCTGCTCGGGCTCAAGGGGACCATGGCCGAAAGCGAGCTCCATTTCATCCGGGCCCGGCTGCGCGGCGGGATCCTGTCCAAGGCCCGCCGCGGCGAGCTGGTCATGCCGCTGCCCGTCGGACTCGTCTACGACGCCGCCGGGCACGTCATCCTCGACCCCGACACCGCCATCGCCGGCGCGGTCCGCCACCTGCTCGCCACCTTCGAGGCCGCCGGCTCGGCCACCGCCGTGGTCAAGGCGTTCAACGCCGCCGGGCTGACCTTCCCCTGGCGGCACGAGAAAGGCCCCCGCAAGGGCGAGGTCGACTGGCAGCCGCTGCGGCACTCCACCGTGCTGCACGTGCTGCACAACCCGCGCTACGCCGGCGCGTTCACCTACGGCCGGCACCGCGAGCAGCTGCTGCCCGGCGGGAAACGCAGCAGCGTCACGGTGCCCCGCGACCAGTGGATCTCCTTCATCCCCGGCGCCCACCCCGGCTACATCACCCTGGACCAGTGGGAGGCCAATACCGCCAGGCTCGCGGCCAACGCCGCCGCGCACGGCCGGGACCGCGCCGCCGGGCCGCCCCGCGAGGGCCCCGCCCTGCTGCAGGGCATCATCATGTGCGGCCGCTGCGGCGGGCGGATGACCGTCCGCTACCACGCCCGCGGCGGGAAGGACCTGCCCACCTACCTCTGCCAGCGCGACGGCATCGCCAACGGCCGCCCGATCTGCACCGCTATCCCCGGGCACACCCTCGACGAGCGCGTCGGCCAGCTGCTCATCGATACCCTCACCCCGCTGGCCGCCGAGGCCGCCCTCCAGGTCTCCGCCGAGCTCCGGCAGCGAGCCGACGAAGCCGACGCGCTGCGCGCCGCCCACGCCGAGCGCGCCCGCTACCACGCCGACCTGGCCCGCCGCCGCTACCTCGCCGTCGACCCCGCCAACCGCCTCGTCGCCGGCACCCTCGAAGCCGGCTGGAACACCGCCCTGCGCGCCCTGGCCGACGCCCAGGCCGCCTACGACAAGGCCAGAGAACGGCACGCCGGCACGCTCACCCAGCCCCAGAAAGACCGGATCGCCCAGCTCGTCACCGACCTGCCCGGCATCTGGAACGATCCCGCCACCCCGATGCGCGAGCGCAAGCGCATCACCCGCCTCCTGCTCACCGACGTCACCGTGACCAGGACCAGCGACACCATCACCGCGCACGCCCGCCTGGCCGGCGGCCAGCACCGCACCATCACCCTGCCCGTCCCCGAGCCGGCCTGGAAGATCCGGCAGACCAAGGCCACCACCATCGCCGAGATCGACAAGCTGCTGGACCACCACACCTGCGCCGAGATCGCCGCCATCCTCCGCAGCCGCGGCCTGGCCAACGGCGAAGGACGCCAGTTCAACCCCACCATGGTGCAGCGCGTCATCCGCACCTACCAGCTACGCAGCCGCCGCCAGCGGCTGCTCGACGCCGGCCTGATCCCGCTCAGCCAGATGGCCCAGCTGCTCGGCGTGTCCGCCGGCACCGTCAAGATCTGGTACCACGCCGGAATTGTCAGCGGACAGCGGTATAACGACAAAGACCAAATCCTCTACAACCCGCCCGGCCCCAACCCGCCGGCCCGCCACCAAGGACGCCGGGACGACACCGTCCGACCTGCATGAACGCCACCTATCCACGAATCGCTCCGAAGAGGTGCAGTATGCAACCTGAGGTTTGGCCCGGGGTGACCGGACTGGAGCCTTGATGATTCTCACGCCATTGCCAGCGAGCACGTCGTCGAACGCCGCCGTGAACTTGCTGTCGCGATCGCGTATCAGGAACCTGAACTGGGCGGCGCGTTTGCCCAGGTCCATGAGCAGATTGCGTGCCTGCTGCGGGTCCACACCACCGTGGGGTGCGCGGTGACGCCCAGGACGTGCACGCTGTGCCGCTCAGATACTCGATTGCGTGGCTGATCTGGGCAGTCACCTGCGGCCGGGAGGCGGTGATGGTTGGCTGGCCGGGTGCCGTTCAAGATCATCTACCTGGTAGCCCGCCTTGTAGCCGCCCTCGCCGTCCTGGTGTTCAGCAGGGACCTGGCTAAGGATGCCGAGCTGCTGGTGCTCCGGCACGAGAACGCGGTGCTGCGCCGGCCGCCGGGGGGATACGGTACGAGCCCGCTGACCGGGTGTGGTTCACCGCGCTGGCGCGGCTGATATCCCGCGGGCGCTGGGCCGGGTATTTCCCGTGACGCCAGCGACGCTGCTGGCCTGGCACCGCGGGCTGGCCGCGAGAAATACGACACGAGCAGACGGCGCAAGCCCGGCCGCCCGCCGGTAATCCGCAGCATCGGCCGCCTTGTCGTCCGCCTGGCGCAAGAGAATCCACTGTGGGGTTACCGCCGGATCCACGGCGAGCTGACCAAGCTCGGCGTCAGGATCGCGCCGTCCACCGTCTATGAGATCTTGCGAGCTGCGGGCATCGGCCCGGCGCCGCGCCGCGCGGGCCCGACCTGGCGGCAGTTCCTGCACGCCCAGGCCACCGGGATCGTCGCAGTCGACTTCCTGCACGTCGACACCGTGCTGCTGAAACGGCTGTACGTCCTGGTGTTCATCGAGCACGGCACCCGCCGGATGCACCTCGGCGGCGTCACCGCGAACCCCACTGGCGAATGGGCCGTTCAGCAGGTCCGCAACCTCGCCCTCACCCTCGGCGAGCGGTTCTAGGACTTCCGCTTCCTGGTCCGTTACCGCGGATCCAACTTCCCCCAGTCCTTCGACGCCGTCTTCCAGGCAAACGGCACCAGGATGCTGCTGACCGTTGTCCGGGCTCCGGATGAACGCGACCTGCGAACGCCTGCTCGGTACCCTGCGCTGCGAGCTCCTCGACCGCATGCTGATCCTCAGTGAAGCGCATCTGCGCGCCGTCCTGATCGAGTACCAGGTGCACTACAACACGGCCCGGCCGCATCAGGGCATCGCCCAGCGGGTTCCCGGCTGTGACCGCGAAGTTCCTGGCGTCACAGCAGTTAACCTCGATGTCCAGCGAATCCGCCGAAAATCCATTTTGAACGGGCTGATCAATGAATACAGCCAAGCCGCCTGACGCCACGACGAAACCGCAGGCCAACAGCCACATCCTATTCTCGAGCGGGACAGGATCGAAGAGGACATCCGTGCCGCGAAGTCCCTGATCGGACTCGACCACGGCCAGGTGACCTGCTGGAACTCCTGGATGCGCTGGAGCCTGCTCGCAGCCGCTCTCCTAATTACTTCGACCTGAAAAAGTCGGAGGGCTGAATTCGGCACGGCGGTGCGGCGGCAGGCTCGGGTGGTCTGGGCGGGTCATCGGGCTAGCGCGCTGATCTTGACCAGGTTGGGGCGAATACCCCGTGCCCGCACCAGATGGCGGCGCCGTTCTTGCCGTCCAGGAAGGTCCGGTCCCAGCCGTATCTGCGTTTGAAGTCAGTGACACACTGCAGGACCATTCCCGTCGGCTTCCAGCAGAAGTAGAAATCACTAATCCTCGGCATCCTCTAGCCGGTCATCGGATGCCGGTGGTGTCTGCGTACCGCTGGCATGGCCGGGCTTGGCTGACGGTTACGTTTCCGGATGGTCATCCGGCGAGAATCCCGGTGCAGGACACCGATCTGGCCGGAGTCCATGCGGCTAGCACGGGAACGACCGTCTTGTCGGTGGCTGGGATCCGCCGGCTGCGGGACCTGTCCCGCGGGCGGGTCGCCGCGTGGGTTGGGAAATGCCCGGCACTGTCTCCGGAGGCCCCGCCAGGGCGGGAAGGACGCCGGGAGGCAGGAGAAGAGACGCACGTAGGCTGACCCCCGGGAACCGCAGCCAACGAATCCCGGAGGTAAGCCATGCGCACGCTCCGGATAGCCCGGCCAGCCCAGATGGCATGCACCGGCTTGCCCGGCCCGTCACCGCGAGGTGTGGGCCGGTCTGCCGGAGGCCGCTCGCCAGCAAGCGCTCGCCCTGCTGGCCCGGATGATCGCCAGGGGCGTGCTGGATGCCGGCATGCCAGGGGAGGAATCATGACCGACGCCGCGAAGATCACCTCCTCGCACCGCAGTCGCCGGTGCCTGGTGTATGTGCGGCAGAGCACGCTCGCGCAGACCCGGGCGAACACCGAGCGCCTGGAGCGCCAGTATGAGCTGGCCGGACGGGCGGTCGCGCTGGGCTGGAGCCCGGGCGAGGTCCAGGTGGTGGATGCCGACCTGGGCCTGTCCGGGGCGCAGGCCGCTAACCGCGAGGGCTTCCAGGAGCTGGTGGCCCAGGTCGCGCTGGGCCGGGCCGGGCTCATCCTCGGCTTGGAGGCGAGCCGGCTCGCCCGGAGCAACTCCGACTGGTACCAGCTGCTGGGTGCGCCACGAGGCGCGGTTGTTCCGGATGGAGGTGAAAGACCGTCCGTTTCCTTGCCGTCGTAGCGGCGGGGTAAAGCTGGAGGCAGCCTAAGTGCGCCACGAGGCGCTGTTGTTTACGGATGGAGGTGGAAGACCTCGATCTCTTCGCCGCCGCAGCGGTGGGGTGAAGCTGGAGGCAGTCCGAGCCGGGGGTCACCGGTGAGGACGGGAGCAGCCTCGACAAAGTCGCGTCGGCTCGGTACTGCCGGATGGGCCGGGCGCGGTGAGCGAGACGGGAAGGTATACGCGAGGAACCGGTGTCGTTACGCCTCTGGAGCCTCTCGCCAGCTCTAACCCGGTGGATTCGGGCTGGATAGCGGTGCGCACCTGCCCTTCATGACGGGCGGGGAACTCCGGGCAGGGTATTTAGGGCCTGGGTCCGGAGGCCACGGTGAATTGCCTGCGGAAGTAACCGTGGCGAAGCCGCAGGGGTAAAGCCGGGTGCCTAACCCGTTGACCGGACAGCAGTGAACGTGGGGTGCGCCGGGATAAACCGGCAGGAGGAAAGGGATGAGAACGCCCGACATCGAAGGAGTAGCGACCCGCGGTGGCCCCGAGTCATGCGCTGGTACCCGCGAGGGTGCTGGTGAAGCGTTGACAGGGGTACGTGCAGGCCGGGCTATTGAGCCGCGAAATCACCACTTCGGGGTGCCGACGCTGTCCCACGAGGCGGAAGGCAACATCGCCGTCAGCGTTAGCGCGAGCTGGCGGCGGACCCCGCGCGGTCTGAGAACCTGCGCATGCACGGAGTCCTCCTGCGCGAGAACCGGGAGATCCCATGCTCGCCCGTCCACGGTGATCGCGGGGCGGGCCGCCCAGGGAACGCCGAGGCGGTAAGCCTGGGATGCACGAGCATGGGAAGTCAGACAGTCCCGTAGTACCTGCGAGACCGCCGAACAAGGCCAAGGCTGCGGAGGCGGCGGAGGAAAGGGGACTGGCCGAGGGGAACACGGACAGCACAACGCATCCCGGACGCAGTGCCGGGCACGATGCGCCAAGCGGGCTGGACCGTGTGCGTGAGGTAGCACGAAGGGATAAAGAAGCGCGGTTCACGGCGCTGCTGCACCATGTCAGCCTGGAGCGGCTGGTGCTGGCCTACTGGGCGCTGAGCCCGAAGGCCGCACCGGGCGTGGACGGGGTGACGTGGGCGGACTACGGGCAGGACCTGGTGGCCAACCTCCGGGACCTGCACGACCGGGTTCACAGCGGGCGCTACCGGGCAAGGCCATCGCGTAGGGCGTACATCCCGAAGGCGGACGGGCGGCTACGGCCGCTGGGCATCACCGCGCTGGAAGACAAGATCGTCCAGCGGGCCGTCGTCGAGGTGCTCAACGCCATCTACGAGACGGACTTCCTGGGCTTCTCCTACGGGTTCCGGCCGGGCCGAGGCCCGCACGACGCGCTGGATGCGCTGTCGGTCGGGATCTGGCGGAAGAAGGTGAACTGGGTTCTCGACGCGGACATCCGCGACTTTTTCGGCCAGCTTGACCGGGACTGGCTGCGGAAGTTCCTCGGGCACCGGATCGCGGACAAGCGGGTTCTGCGGCTGGTCGATAAGTGGCTGGCCGCGGGAGTCATCGAGGACGGGACATGGTCGGAGACTCCGCAGGGTTCGCCGCAAGGGGCATCGGTTTCCCCGCTGCTGGCGAACATTTACCTGCATTACGTCCTCGACCTGTGGGCCGACTGGTGGAGGCGTCACGTGGCGCGCGGCGAGGTGATCATCGTGCGGTTCGCGGACGACTTCGTCATGGGTTTCGAGGATTACCAGGATGCGTGCCGGTTCGTGCACGACCTTCGCGAGCGGTTCGCGAAGTTCGGGCTGGAGCTGCACCCCGGCAAGACGCGGCTGATCGAGTTCGGGCGGTTCGCCGCCGCGAACCGGCAGAAGCGGGGCGCCGGGAAACCGGAGACGTTCGACTTTCTCGGCTTCACGCATATCTGCGCGAAGATGAAAGACGGGCGCTTCTGGGTGCGGCGCATCACGGTCTCGAAACGGATGCGGGCCAAGCTGGCAGAGGTCAAAGACCAGCTGCGGCAGCGCCGGCATCAGCCTGTCCCGGAGCAAGGGCGGTGGCTGGGCAGCGTGGTGCGCGGGCACTGCGCCTACTACGCCGTGCCCGGCAACCGCAAGGCGGTGGCGGCGTTCCGCACCCAGGTAACACGGCACTGGCAGGCGGAGCTGCGGCGCCGCAGCCAGCGCTCCCGCCTGGACTGGAAGCGCATGAACCGCCTGGCGACCCGGTGGCTGCCGCCTGCCCGCGTGATGCATCCGTTCCCCGACGTGCGCTTTGGCGTTCGTACCCGAGGCAGGAGCCCAGTGCGTTAGCAGCGCACGCTGGGATCTGCGCGGGGGGCCGCCCGCAAGGGCGGTCCCTACCGCGATAACCATCCGCGTGCGTTCCGCGCCTTTTCACCCGGGCCAGGGTGGCGGGGCGGGGATAGGTGTGACGCCTGCCGAAGGCGCGGGTGGGACGGAGCCGCCGTAGTACTCCGAGCCGGGGAAAGCCCGTGCGCATGGGGAAGGGCGGCAGCGTGTCAGTTAAGGAGAGGATGCAATGCCCGAAGATGCGCCGGTGAATACCGGCGGCGTGGGGTGGCCGAGTGCAGACTCGGCATACTTCGCGGTACGGGAGATGCAGATCAAGTTGCACCGCTGGGCGGGAAAAGATTCTTCCCGCCGGTTCGGTGACCTGTTCAACCTCGTCTATGATCCGGCGTTCCTGGTGCACGCGTGGGAGCGCGTGTCCACCAATAAGGGCGCCAGGACTCCAGGTGTCGACAAGGCCACGGCGGCCAGAATCGAGACCTGGATCGGGGTCGAGGCTTTCCTGCGGCAGATCCGGGACTCGCTGAAATCGGGCGGGTTCCGGCCGGTTGAGGTACGGCAGGTGATGATACCTAAAGCGAATGGGAAACTCCGGAAACTCGGAATTCCCACTATCGCCGATCGGGTGGTGCAGGCAAGCCTGAAGCTGGTGCTCGAGCCCATCTTCGAGGCGGATTTCAAGCCGTGCTCGTACGGGTTCCGCCCGAGCCGGCGCGCACAAGACGCGATCTCCGAGATCCACCTTCTCGCCTCCAGGCCCAGCAATTATCAGTGGGTGCTGGAGTGCGACATCAAAGCCTGTTTCGACGAAATCTCGCATACGGCTTTGATGGATCGCCTCCGGGCGAGGATCAAGGACAAGCGAATATGCGCGCTGGTGAAGGCGTTCCTGAAATCCGGGGTTTTCACCGAACTCGGAGACCGGGAAGACACCCTGACCGGGACCCCGCAAGGCGGGATTCTCTCGCCGTTGCTCGCCAATATTGCCCTATCGGCGCTGGACGAACATTTCGACCGGCAATGGCATCAGGATATGGGCACCAGCAGGCAACGCGCCAAACGCAAGGCAAAGGGCCTCGGAAGCTGGCGGCTCATCCGCTATGCCGACGATTTTGTCCTGATGGTAGCGGGTGACCGGCACCACGCCGAGGCGCTGCGGGAGGAGGTGTCCGCCGTGCTCGCACCCCTGGGGCTGC
The DNA here is from genome assembly GCA_963779875.1 of uncultured Alphaproteobacteria bacterium. Lineage (GTDB taxonomy): Bacteria > Pseudomonadota > Alphaproteobacteria > Acetobacterales > Acetobacteraceae > CAMDGX01. Next base: position 942,205 of record CAWAAI010000002.1, read on the forward strand.
GGCTGGCGCCGGAGAAGACCAAGGTGGTCCACATCGATGAGGGCTTCACGTTCCTCGGCTTCGATATCCGCAGGCTGCGGAAACGGGGAACGAGTAAGTATTACGTCTATACCAAGCCGTCCAGGAAAGCCATCCAGGCGATCAAGGACAAGGTGAAGGCCAGGACGTACAGGTCAACCCGCCACCAGGATCTCGACGAGCTGATCCGCAGCTTGAACCGGTCCCTGGCGGGTTGGGCGAACTACTTCCGGCACGGGGTGTCCAAAGCGGTGTTCAGCGCCATCGACAGCTTCACCTGGCTGCGGCTGATGCGCTGGATACGCCGCAAGTACGAGGGCAAGCACCGTCTCGGGATGAAAGACCTCCGCCGTCGCTTCTGCGACAAGGGGTGGAGGTTCGCCTGCAACGGGGTCGTGTTCACCGGCGCATCCAGTGTCAAGGTGACGCGCTACCGCTACCGCGGCAGCAACATCGCGACCCCATGGACCCCGGCACCGGCAGCCAGCAGCGGCTGACCAGCGGGCAAGACACGCGGAGCGCCCGTTGCGGCGAGAGTCGCACGGCGGGTGCGGGAGGGGGCTCGCGGGAGACGACCGGTGGCGACATCGGCACCGCGCCCGCGGGCCTACCTCACTCCGGGGGTCGCCGGGGAGGGTGGGAGCAGCCTCGACAAAGTCGTGCCGGTTCAGCACTGCCGGATGGGCCGGGCGCGGTGAGCAAGACGGGAAGGCATACGCGAGAAACCGGCTCCGTTACGCCTCTTGATACTCGCACCAGCTCTAACCCGGCGGATTCGGGCTGGGTTGCGGTGCGCACCCGCTCCTCATCACGGGCGGGGAACTCCGGGCAGGATCTCCATTGTCTGGGCCTGGAGGCCACGGCGAATTGTCTACGGCAGTAGCCGTGGCGATACCGCAGGGGTATAGCCGGATGCCTAACCCGCCGACCGGGCAACCGTGAACGTGGGGTGCGCCGGGATAAACCGGCAGGAGGAAAGGGATGAGAACGCCCGACATCGAAGGAGTAGCGACCCGCGGTGGCCCCGAGTCATGCGCTGGTACCCGCGAGGGTGCTGGTGAAGCGTTGACAGGGGTACGTGCAGGCCGGGCTATTGAGCCGCGAAATCACCACTTCGGGGTGCCGACGCTGTCCCACGAGGCGGAAGGCAACATCGCCGTCAGCGTTAGCGCGAGCTGGCGGCGGACCCCGCGCGGTCTGAGAACCTGCGCATGCACGGAGTCCTCCTGCGCGAGAACCGGGAGATCCCATGCTCGCCCGTCCACGGTGATCGCGGGGCGGGCCGCCCAGGGAACGCCGAGGCGGTAAGCCTGGGATGCACGAGCATGGGAAGTCAGACAGTCCCGTAGTACCTGCGAGACCGCCGAACAAGGCCAAGGCTGCGGAGGCGGCGGAGGAAAGGGGACTGGCCGAGGGGAACACGGACAGCACAACGCATCCCGGACGCAGTGCCGGGCACGATGCGCCAAGCGGGCTGGACCGTGTGCGTGAGGTAGCACGAAGGGATAAAGAAGCGCGGTTCACGGCGCTGCTGCACCATGTCAGCCTGGAGCGGCTGGTGCTGGCCTACTGGGCGCTGAGCCCGAAGGCCGCACCGGGCGTGGACGGGGTGACGTGGGCGGACTACGGGCAGGACCTGGTGGCCAACCTCCGGGACCTGCACGACCGGGTTCACAGCGGGCGCTACCGGGCAAGGCCATCGCGTAGGGCGTACATCCCGAAGGCGGACGGGCGGCTACGGCCGCTGGGCATCACCGCGCTGGAAGACAAGATCGTCCAGCGGGCCGTCGTCGAGGTGCTCAACGCCATCTACGAGACGGACTTCCTGGGCTTCTCCTACGGGTTCCGGCCGGGCCGAGGCCCGCACGACGCGCTGGATGCGCTGTCGGTCGGGATCTGGCGGAAGAAGGTGAACTGGGTTCTCGACGCGGACATCCGCGACTTTTTCGGCCAGCTTGACCGGGACTGGCTGCGGAAGTTCCTCGGGCACCGGATCGCGGACAAGCGGGTTCTGCGGCTGGTCGATAAGTGGCTGGCCGCGGGAGTCATCGAGGACGGGACATGGTCGGAGACTCCGCAGGGTTCGCCGCAAGGGGCATCGGTTTCCCCGCTGCTGGCGAACATTTACCTGCATTACGTCCTCGACCTGTGGGCCGACTGGTGGAGGCGTCACGTGGCGCGCGGCGAGGTGATCATCGTGCGGTTCGCGGACGACTTCGTCATGGGTTTCGAGGATTACCAGGATGCGTGCCGGTTCGTGCACGACCTTCGCGAGCGGTTCGCGAAGTTCGGGCTGGAGCTGCACCCCGGCAAGACGCGGCTGATCGAGTTCGGGCGGTTCGCCGCCGCGAACCGGCAGAAGCGGGGCGCCGGGAAACCGGAGACGTTCGACTTTCTCGGCTTCACGCATATCTGCGCGAAGATGAAAGACGGGCGCTTCTGGGTGCGGCGCATCACGGTCTCGAAACGGATGCGGGCCAAGCTGGCAGAGGTCAAAGACCAGCTGCGGCAGCGCCGGCATCAGCCTGTCCCGGAGCAAGGGCGGTGGCTGGGCAGCGTGGTGCGCGGGCACTGCGCCTACTACGCCGTGCCCGGCAACCGCAAGGCGGTGGCGGCGTTCCGCACCCAGGTAACACGGCACTGGCAGGCGGAGCTGCGGCGCCGCAGCCAGCGCTCCCGCCTGGACTGGAAGCGCATGAACCGCCTGGCGACCCGGTGGCTGCCGCCTGCCCGCGTGATGCATCCGTTCCCCGACGTGCGCTTTGGCGTTCGTACCCGAGGCAGGAGCCCAGTGCGTTAGCAGCGCACGCTGGGATCTGCGCGGGGGGCCGCCCGCAAGGGCGGTCCCTACCGCGATA
>CAWAAI010000003.1:0-1500281 GCA_963779875.1 uncultured Alphaproteobacteria bacterium
CGCACAACGAAGCCTTCGGAGACCTGGGCGATGATGACGTCGAAGAACCCGACGACCGAAACGACCACGGCTTCCCCGTCAACCTCGGCCCCGTCTCCTGAGATGGGCCGAATGTACCTGACCGTCGACGAGACGCTGACGATCCTCGCCGGCCAGCAGGGGCGCACCGTGCGCCTCCGCATCTGGCGACGGGCCGACTACGCCCCCGTCGTGCTGGTCTCGCAAATCGAGGGCGGCCCGGAACCGTCCGAGTTCACCGAGCGGCTCGCCAACCTCGTCTTCGGCGCGTTCCTCGGGCTCACGCCCACCGGGATGTTCTACTTCGAGTCCGCCCTCGACGGGGGACTCAAGCTGGTGGACTTCGAGGCGATCGGGAAGCACACGGAACGGCTCCGGCTCTGCCGCCCGCGCCGCACCGAGTTCACCCGCTCGAACCTCGAAGCCGTCATCGGCCAGGCGGTCGAGTGGTAGGTATCCACCGAGCACACCGCTCGGGAGGATGCCATGCCGCCGAAGGTCCGCCACTACTTCGAGCCCTGGACCGCGAAGCGGGCGCCGGTCAAGCCGCCCACGGCGCCGCTCGTCCCCGATGACCCGCTCTCGGTCCAGGTCCACGACTCCTACGACCGCTCGGTCCGCGACGCGGACTGGATCGTCTGGGGGTCGGGGATGGGCGAGCCGTGCGTCTGCACGTCGCTGCTCGGGGAACCGTCCGTAATGGATGACCGACGGATCATCGTCAAGGTCGGCAAGCTGGTCACGGACCGGGACGACGCCCCCGGCCGGGAAGCGTTCGCGCGGCGGATCGTCGCCTGCGTCAACGCCTGCGAAGGGTTGATCGACCCCGAGCGGGCGGTCGGGGAGACGCGCCAACTGCTGCTCGACGCCCTCCAGGGAAGGCCCATCGAGCCGATCCGAGTCGTCCGCTGCCTGGCCCTGTTGAGCCCGGCGGACGGCTACACCCGCGATCGGCCATCCCCTTTTCCGACGGAGGATTCCTCTTGAGACTGGAAGCCCAAGCGCGGCTGGGGTACTACCCGGCCCACCCCGAGTGCGTGGCCGCGTGCCTCGCCCACCTGAGCCTCGACCCCGACCAGGCGGACAAGGTTCGACTCTTCGACCCTTGCGCCGGCCAGGCGGCGGCCGTCGCCCAGATCGCCGACACCCTGGCGATCCCCAGGAAGAACGTCTATGCGGTCGAGCTTGAGCCCGGCCGGGCGAAGATCGCCCGCGACGTGCTCGGCCCCGAGGCGCACCTGCACGCCCCGGCGTCGTACATGGGGACCGAGATCACGCCCGGCTCGATCGGCCTGGCGTGGGTCAACCCGCCCTTCGACTACGAACTCGGCGGCGGCCAGCGCCAGGAATTGACGTTCGCCGAGAAGGTGACGCAACGACCTTTGCGTCGGGGGCGTTCTCGTCCTGGTCATGCCGATCACGGCGATCAAGAACAACGCCCGGTTCCAGCGTCACCTGGACTCCTGGTTCCGCGACGCCCGCCTCTACGCCTTCCCCTCGGGCGAGGGCGAGGATGGGCAGGAGCGCCGGCCGTTCCGCGAGGTCGTGTACTTCGGGCTCAAGCGGGACGAGGCGATCACGCCGGGCTACGGCACGCCGGGCTACCTCAACGCGCTGGAGTTGCACCGGGACCGCCCGCTGCCGGCGGTCGGGTCGGGGGACGCCACGTTCGCCGTCCCGCCCACGCGCAAGCCGGGCCGGTTCGTGAAGGTCCAACTGACCGACGACGAACTGCGCGAGTACCTGGCCGGGTCGTCGCTCCAGCCGATGCTGGAGCCGCCACGCCCGGTCCCGCCCAAGACCCCGCCCATGCCGCTCGGCGAGGGGCACGTCGCCCTGATCCTGGCGAGCGGGCTCCTGAACGGCTACATCGAGACGCTCGACGGGTACGGCATGGTCGTGCGGGGCACCGCCCGGAAGGTCGAGTACCTGTCCGAGAAGAAGAAGCCCACCGTCAACGAGAAGACCGGCGAGGTCACTCAGAAGATGGTGTTCAGCCAGCACCCGGTCGTCGAGATCAGGGCCATCGACGCGAGCGGATTCCTCGGCACGTTCGGCGAGAAGGGGATGGCCGAGCAGATGGCGACCCCCGTCGCCGACGCCCCCGAGGCGGACGAAGAGGCGGCGTGAGCAGTGAAGCGCTTGCTACTGCTGGAGGCACCGATGGGAGACTACCTGTGGGTGGCCCCCTACTGCGGCATGAGCCGGAGGGGCCGGAAGAGGAAGACTGGTCACGGAAGACCATGTCCATTACGAATACGGCAGGCCCGCCACCGCAGGCCCGGCGGACCGTGGAGGGGGACCAGGATGGCGTCAGGCGGTCGGGGTGGATGGCGAGCAGGAGTCCGACCTGGACGGTCGGATCGTCTCGGACCACGGCAATGCTCATTCCAGGAGGTGAAGCCATGAGCACCGCCACCAGCGCCGGGGCAAGGAAGCCCCGGCCGAACCGACCGGACCGCGCCGGGTTTACGGCTACGTCCGCGTCAGCACGGACAAGCAGGCCGCCTCGCCCGAGGCCCAACGCGACGCGATCAAGCGGGCGGCCGAACGCAACGGCTTGAAGGGGGACATCGCCTGGTTCCAGGACGCCCCCGTCCAGAACCCCGACGGCAGTTGGAACGACGCCGCGTCCGGCAAGGTCCCGCTCGCCGAGCGGGCCGCCGGCAAGGAGTTGTGCGGCCGACTCCGCAAGGGGGACATCGTCATCGTGGCCAAGATGGACCGGGCCTTCCGCCGCCTGGCCGACTGCGTCCTCATGCTCGACAAGTGGCAACGGCTGGGGGTCTCGGTCGTCATCTGCGACTTCCCCATGCTGGTGGACCTGGACAACCCCTACCAGATGGCGATGGCCCAACAGTGCGCCGTCTGGGCCGAACTCGAACGCAAGCTGATCTCGCAGCGCACGAAGGAGCGCTGGCCCTCCGCAAGCGGAAGGGGCAGCGGCACAACCGCTTCCCCGGCTACGGGTTCACGTTCGAGAAGCGGTACGACCCGGAGCAGAAGAAGCAGGTCAAGGTCCGGGTCCGCGACGACCACGAGCGTTCGATCATGGAGCAGATCGTCCGCTGGAAACTCGACGACCACGGCTGGGATTCCATCACCGAACACCTGCGCAAGCAGGGGGTCCAGACGAAGCACGGCACGGACTGGTCCCGCTCCCGCGTGATCCGGGCCTTCCACGCCGAGCTTCGCCTGCAATCCCTGGAGAACGGGGGCAACGGCAAATGAGCGGAGACCCCTTCGTGTCGAGCTTCGAGGTCCAGTGGGAGACCAGCGCGAGCGGGGGGCTGACACCGACGGCCCGACTGAATCGCTTCTTCGACAGCGAGATCAAAGAAATGATGAAGCCTACGCCCATCGTCTCGCGGCCAAGCCGTTCACCATCACGGTGAAGACGCTGGTTTACGACGGTCCGGGCCTGCCCACCGTCCGGGTTGTGAAGCCACCCGCCTGAGCGGCGCGATTGCGTCCGACGCAAACCCGACGCAATCCCAATCCGAGTCCGGGCGATCGACCGGGCGGCGCGTGGCCGCCCGGCTCGGTCCCCCCTTGCCTTGAGGTTCTACATGGACAATCCAGACTATGAGTTCGGGTCGATTCAATTCGCCCACCCCAAGGGCGAATACAATCACCTGCTCCAGTACGACCGGCTCGCCGTCGGACCGCACGGCGACATGCTGTTCGCCTCGGTCATCGGCGACCACGGTCTCATCAAGGCGGTCCGCGCCTGCCTCGGCACCAACGGCACCCCGCCCGTCATCATGGCGACCGGCGGGCGCGTGAAGCGGCCGAGGGGCGTGGAGAAGAACCCCGGCAAGCTGGCCCCCTCGCCCGACAAGTACCGGGTCGAGTGGGTCAAGCTGGACCCGATGGCCGCCCACGCCTTCGTGATCGCCCGCTCGCCCGGCCTGCTGCTCAACACGAGCGAGGAGGCGGTCTGGCAGGCGCTCAACGACCCCCGGTTCACGACGCCGCTCCTGCGGTCGTGGACGCCCTGGATCGCCTCCGAGTTGCGGGCCTGGACTTGCTCCAGGATGCCGCCTGCTACCGCTGCGGGGTCGGCCTGCTCGTCGCCACGACGGCCGACCTGGACAAGATCGTCGTGAGCGGCGTCCGCTCCGGCAACCTCGAAGTGGCCGCCGAGCCGGCGGCCTGACCTGTAGCAAGCGCTGCTACTGCCCGACCTTTTCATCGGAGACCTTGACTCATGGCTTTGAAGTTAAACCAGATCGTCGGGGGGCTCGACGAGTTCCTCAACGAGTACGGCAAGCTGCTGGGGCGCAAGGCGAGCGACACGCTCGCCCCGCTGCACGTCCCCGGCCAGACCGACACCGTGCCCATCAGCATCTTCTCGGCCCGAACGCCCGCCCTTCGACCCGCAGTTGCACGTCATCTTCGGCCTGGCCTAGTCGTCGTTGGCGCAACAGAAAGCGCCAGCAGGCCCTGTCATCATCGTCGGGGAGATGGGCACCGGCAAGACCCAGATCGGCATGTCCATCCCCCACGCCCTCGACCACCTGAAGAATCGGGCCGGCGGCTACCGGGTCCTGGTCTTCTGCCCCAACCACCTGATCGACAAGTGGGGCTCGGGAGATCGAGCAGGTCATCCCCGGCGCCAGGGTCACGACCTTCGACCGCTCCCAACGGGTCGGCCGCCACGGCGAGGCCGGTGGACGCCACCGACGCCGACCGACGCCTGGAGGGACGTCATCCGGTACTACGCCGAGAAGCGGGACGACGACCGCACGCCCGCCCAGGAGGTCGCCAGGGGAGCCCGCTGGCGAAAGTTGACGGGCCGGAGTTCGCCATCATCGGGCAGAACCAGTCCAAGTTCGACCCCGACTGGCGGGCAATCGCGGCCGACAAGGAACTCGGCTGGCACGTCTATCGGCGGATCACCTTCCGGCCCGAAGACCGCCCACCGCGAGGCCGACCGGCAATGGGTGATCTGCTGCCCCCGGTGCGGCGGCGTGGTCCGCAACGGCGACGGCTCCCCGATCAAGCTCAAGGAGTTGGAGCATGAGAAGGACTACGCCTACTGCAACAACCTGGTGCTCCAGGAGGTCCCCGAGCCCGACGACCCGAAGGCCAAACCGTCGGGCCGCCTCGCCGACGAGGGGCTCGACCGCCGGCCGATCAGCAAGGCCGACCCGATCACCCTCGACTACGCCAACCGCAAGCCGGGGACCGTCGTCCGCGTCCCGATCGCGGGGTTCCGCTACGAGCGTCGCGTCCCCCGTCACCGGCTGGAGTCCGGCGAGGGCGACCCCGCCTGGCGGGTCGATGAGGACGGCGACATCTGGGAGACCGTCAAGGTCCCCACCATCCTGCACCCATGGTCTGCATCGGCATCTGGAACAGCCTGGAGCACTATGCCGCCGCCTATGGCGCGTGGAAGCTGGGTGCTGGTAACCCTGCTGCTGTCGCCGCGCATGCCCGATGTGGAGTTCGCCGGCATCACCGGCCTGGTGGACAAGTGCCTGGTCATCGCCGACCGCACGGGCGCCGAACTGGGCCGCGCCGATATCACCGCGCTGCGCGAAAGCGGCCCCTGGGACGATGCGCCGCTGCCCGACATCACCGCCCATCCCGGCAAGGCCATCGGCTCCGGCGGCTCCACCGGCCGATCGAAGATCATCGTCGATCCCAAGCCGTGGGCGCGCGTGCCCGGCAACATCGCCGCCTTCCCCGGCGTCGGCTTCCGCACCGGCCAGGTCCAGCTTGTCGCCGGCCCACTCTACCACAATTCGCCCTTCTCCTGGGGCCACTCCGGCTTGTTCGAGGAGCAGCACCTCGTTGTTCTCGAACGCTTCGACGCCGCCCGCGCGGTGGAGATGATCGAGCGCCACCGCTGCCAGTTCATGTTCCTCGCCCCGACGATGATGCAGCGCATCGCACGGCTGGAGGACATCGAGTTGCGAAACATTTCCAGCATCGAATCAAGTGTTCCAGACCGCCGCCCCCTGCCCGCAATGGCTGAAGCGCCGCTGGATGGAACTCAGGGCGCCTGGAGAAGCTGGTCGATGCCTTCGGCGCCAGCGAGGCCAACGGCAGCTGCCGCATCCGCGGCGACGAATGGTTGAAGCACCCTGGATCGGTCGGCCGCCCGGTCAACGCCGAGCTCAAGATCCTCGACGAGGACATGCGCGAAATGCCGCAGGGCGAGGTCGGCGAAATCTTCTTCCGGCCCAACGTGCACCCCGAACCCACCTACCGCTACATCGGTTCGCCCCCGGCCAAGACCACGCCCGACGGCTTCATCGACGTCGGCGACATGGGCCATGTCGATCCGGAAGGCTACCTGTTCCTCTCGGACCGCCGCGTCGACCTCATCATCCGCGGCGGCGCCAACATCTACCCCGCCGAGGTCGAGGCCGCCCTCTCCGAACACCCCGATGTCGCCGATGTCGCCGTGGTCGGGATTCCGCACGACGAACTTGGCAAATCGGTGCACGCCATCGTCGAGCCGCGCCCCGGCACCACCCCCGACGAGGGGGTGCGCCTGGCGTGCCTGGATGCGCGAGCGTCTTACCGCCTACAAGATGCCCGAGAGCTACGAGTTCATGCCCGCCCTGCCGCGCGACCCATCGGGAAAGAACCGCCGCTCGCAACTGGCCCGCGAGCGCGAGGCGATACGGGTACCGGCGCAATGAAGAACGCCCCGCGCACGGTCTCCTTCTCGCTGGCGCCTTGACCGAACTGGCGCAGTCCCGACCGGACGCCACCGTGATCACGCTCGCCCTGCAGGACGGCGGCGAGGACGCGATCAGCTATGCCGGGCTTGAACGCTGGTCCAACCGGGCCGCGCGGCTGCTCGCAGCCAAGGGCGTCGATGCCGGCACGATGGTCTGCATCGGCCTCTACGACAGCCTGGAGCGCTACGCCGTCGCCTACGCCGCCTGGAAGCTCGGCGCCTGCACCCTGCCGCTGTCGCCCCGCATGCCCGACCTCGAATTCCGCGGCATCACCGGCCTGGTCGCGCATAAGCTGGTCGTGGCCGACCGCCCCAGTCGAGCGGCGACGACGCCGACCTCGCCAGGCCGACATCGCCGCCTTGCGGGATGGAGGCCCCTACGCCGACACCGCGCTGCCCGACATCACCGCCCATCCAGCAAGGCCATCGGCTCCCGCGGCTCCACCGGCCGCTCCAAGATCATCGTCGATCCCCGGCCCTGGTCGCGCGCCGTCGGCGAGATGCTCCTCGGCGCCGGCGTCGGCATGCGCCCGGGCCAGGTGCAGCTGGTCGCCGGCCCACTCTACCACAACTCGCCCTTTCCTGGTCGCACTACGGCATCTTCAACGAGCATCACATCGTCGTCATGGAGCGGTTCGACGCCGCCCGCGCGATCGACCTCATCGAGCGCCACCGCGTCCAGTTCGGCTTCCTCGCGCCCACGATGATGCAGCGCATCGTCCGCCTGCGGTATCGAGGCGCGCGACTCTCCAGTATGAATCCATCTTCGTCACCGCGGCACCCTGTCCGCCCTGGCTGAAGCACCGCTGGATCGAACTGACCGCACCCGAAAAAATCATCGAGGCTTTCGGCTCCAGCGAGGCTGCCGGCGCGTGCCTTATCCGCGGCGACGAATGGCAGCGCCACCCGGGCAGCGTGGGAAAGCCGTCCGGCAGCGAATTGAAAATCCTCGACGAGGAATTCCGCGAGGTGCCGCGGGGGGAAGTGGGAGAAATTTCTTCCGCCCAGCCTCGCACCCCGCGCCCACCTACCGCTACATCGGCTCCCCGCCGGCGAAGACCACGCCCGACGGCTTCATCAGCGTGGGTGACCTCGGATGGGTGGATGCCGAGGGCTACCTTTTCCTCTCCGACCGCCGCGTCGACCTCATCATCCGTGGCGGCGCCAACATCTACCCCGCCGAGGTCGAGGCCGCCCTCACCGAGCACCCCGACGTGGCCGACGTGGCCGTGGTCGGATCCCGCACGACGACTCGGCAAGACCGTGCACGCCATCATCGAACCCCGCCGCGGCGCCGCGCTCGACGAGGCCGCCTGCGCGCCTGGATGCGCGAGCGCGCTCACCGCCTACAAGCTGCCCGAAAGCTACGAGTTCATGCCCGACCTGCCGCGCGACCAATCAGGAAAAATCCGCCGCTCGCAACTCGCGCGCGAACGCGAATCCCTCGGCACCAAGCTGGCGTCATGAAACAGCCCCTCTACATCGCCGGCGTCGCGGAAACGCCGCTCGGCGAGGTGCCCGACGAGAACGAACTCTCCATGGTCGCCCGCGCCACCCGCGAGGCGCTGGCCGAAGCCGGCCTCAAGCGCCGCGATATCGACGGCCTGTTCGTCAACTACATGGGCGAGGAGGGCAGCGTGCAGGTGGCCGAATATCTCGGCATCCAGCCCCGCTACTCCGACAGCTCCGACCTCGGCGGCGCCGCCTTCGAGGCCCAGGTGCATCACGCCATCGCCGCCATCCAGGCCGGCTTCTGCGAGGTGGCGCTGATCGCCTACGCCTCCCGCCAGCGCAGCCGCCGCGCCCGCTCGCTGTCCGGTTCCGCCCCGGTCATGGGCGTGCCGATCATGCACCAGCTGGAAGTCCCCTACGGCCTGCCCAGCCCCATCGGCCGCTACGCGCTGATCGCCGCCCGCCACATGCACCAATACGGCACCACCCGCGCCCAGCTTGCCGAGATCGCGGTCACCGCCCGCCTGTGGGCGCAGAAGAACCCCAAGGCCTGGTCCCGCGACCCGCTCACCATCGAGGACTGCCTCGCCGCCCGTCCGATCAGCGAGCCGCTGCACCGCAACGACATCTGCCTCGTCACCGATGGCGGCGGCGCCTGCATCGTCACCACCGCCGCCCGCGCCCGCGACGCCGCGAAAACCCCCATCCGCATCCTCGGCGCCGCCGAAAGCCACACCCACTGGCACATCAGCCAGATGCCCGACCTCACCGTCTCCGCCGCTGCCAGGTCCGGCCCCGAAGCCTTCGCCATGGCCGGCATCACCGCGGCCGACGTCGACGTCTTCCAGCCCTACGACAGCTTCACCATCACCGTGCTACTCGCCCTGGAAGACCTCGGGTTCTGCAGGAAGGGCGAAGGCGGCCCCTTCGTCGCGGAAGGCCACCTGCGCCCCGGCGGCAAGCTCCCGTCGATGACCTCCGGCGGCGGCCTCTCCTACAACCATCCCGGCGCCCTCGGCCTGTTACTGCTGGTCGAAGCCGTCCGCCAACTCCGCGGCGAAGCCGGCGACCGCCAGGTGCCCAACGCAATGATCGGCGTCGCCCACGGCGTCGGCGGCCTGCTGAGCACCGCAGGCACCGTGGTGCTCGCGAGAGAGTAAGAATGTTCTTTTTTGAAAAAAAAGAACCAAAAAACTTTCATCCATTCGGAACCACCACGGCAGGGCGAAAGAGGCAAGGCTTCGCCGCAGGCAAATGGGTAGAAGTCTTTTTGCTTCTTTTTCTTCAGAAAAAGAAGAATCCTCCTTCAAGGGAATCCCCCCGATGAGCGACCGCATGCAGATCGACGACCCGGTGCTCTGGCCTTACTGGGCGGCCGCACAGCGCCACGCCCTCGTCGTCCAGCGCTGCCGCGCCTGCGGCCATCATCAGCATTACCCTCGACCTTTCTGCCTGGAATGCGACCACGACGCGCTGGATTGGGTGGAAACCAAGGGGCAGGGCGCCGTCCATTCCGTCACCACCGTTCACGTCCAGCTGCTCCCGGAGCTGAAGCCCCCCTACCAGGTCGCCCTGATCGACCTCGACGAAGGCCCGCGGCTCGTCGCCGGCATTGACGGCGCCCACTGCGACATCGGCGACCGGGTCGCCGTCACCTGGCGCGAGCGTGACGGCCTGCCGCCGCTGCCGGCGTTCTCGAAGGCCGAATAGCCGGCGCAATCGCCGGATGGCGGCCGCGCCACTCGGGCCGCTAAGCCGGGCGGGACACGAAGGAGCCCGCAATGTCCCGTTTCCGCTGCGTCCCCATCGCCACCGAAACCGCCCGCCGCTGGCGCGCCACCGGGATGGACGATTTCGGCAACCCGCTGCGCCGCTCGGTTTCCACAGGCAGCGGTGCTCCCTGCCGCCACTGCCTGCGCAACGGCGCGAAGGGCGAGGAGATGTTGCTCGGCTCCTACCGCCTGGTCGGCCCCGTCGGCATCTACTGGACCCCGAGCCCGATCTTCCTGCACGCGCGCGAATGCGGGTCCTATGCCGGGATGAACGAAATCGTCGACATCATCCGCACCAGCCTGGTCTCGGTGCGCGCCTATGGCGCCGACCAGATGGTGCTCTACGACCTCGGACGGGTCGCCGAGGGACCGGCCGCCGAGGCGCCGCTCGCCCGCGCCCTGGCCGACCCGCGCACCAGTTTCGTCAACATGCACACCGCCAAGCCGGGCTGCCTGCTGTGCCGTGTTGAACGAGCCTGAGACGAAAGTCGGTTTTCAAACGAGCGAGTATTGTTCTAGGCTCCTGCCACAAGCTGCCAACGTGGCTGTTCAGGGAGGCTAACAATGAAGATTTCCAGTGCGTATCTGGCGCGAATAGGCTTGATGGCGGGCGTTTCAGCCGTTGCAACGCTGATGTCGCCACCCGCTTCCGCCCAGACCGTGAACCCGAACGCCAAGAAGGGCGGCACCATCACCTATGCCAGTGTCGCCGGCCCGGGCCACTTCGATCCCGCAATGTTCTGCACCACTGTCGAGTTGGAGGCCGCCTTCCACATGATGGAAGGCCTGGTCGCGATGGACGAGCAGGTACAAGCCCAAGCCCATGCTCGCCAGCAAGATCGATGTCGCGCCCGACGCCAAGAAGTTCACCTTCACCCTGCGCAAGGGCGTGAAGTTCCATAACGGCAAGGAAATGACATCGGCCGACGTGCTCGCCACGCTGGAGCGCTATCGCAAGATCAGCCCGAACGGCAAGGTCTTCAACGACGTCACCAGCTTCGACACGCCCGACCCCTACACCTTCGTCATCAACCTCAAGACACCGTCGGCAGTGCTGCTCGACGTGATGAAGACCCCCTGCTACCCGATGGCGATCATGCCGTCGGAGGAGGCCGCGAAGGGCCCGCGCGAAACCAACGCCATCGGCACCGGCCCGTTCATGATGGGCGAGTGGGTCAAGGACAGCCACCTCATCATGCGCCGGTTCGACGGCTACGTGCCCGACGAATCCTCCCCCGGCCCCGACGGCTACGCCGGCCGCAAGACCGTCTATATCGACCAGGTGCGCTACAACTTCGTCCCTGAGGTCAGCACCCGCGTCGCCGCCCTGCAATCCGGCACCGCCGATTTCGCGGCGATTACCCCCGACAACATGAGCCGCTTCGAGGGCCGCAAGGAGCTGAAGATCGAGAAGATCTTCCCCAACTGCATGAACGCCCTCGTCATGATGTCGCTCAACCCGCCCACCAACAACGTCCTGATCCGCCAGGCCGTCCTCGCCGCCACCGACGTCGAGGAACTCGCCGAGGCCTCCGGTCAGGTCTACCGCATGAACCCCTCGCTGCTCTACGCCGACAGCCCGTACTACACGGGCGACCAGATGAAGCAGTACTACAACCTGAACAACCAGGCCCGCGCGAAGGAACTGCTCAAGCAGGCCGGCTACAAGGGCGAGAAGATCGTCATCCTCACCAACTCCAACTACGCCTACATGCGCGCCCAGATGCTGGTCCTCCAGCAGCAGCTCAAGGCCGTCGGCATGAACATCGAGCTGCAGGTCACCGACTGGATCAGCAACGCGTCGAAGATGCAGAAGCAGGAGCCCGGCTGGAACATCTCCACCACCGGCTACTGCTCCCAGCCCCTGCTCGGCCCGCAGCAGTGGAAGCCGCTCATCTACGGCATGACCGGCCTGGACAAGGCCGGCGAGAAGGAGATCGACGCCGCCTACGACACGTTCTTCACCTCGCTCGACCAGAACGCCCGCAAGAAGGCCTGGCTCGACGCCGAAACCGGCATCCGCAGCAAGGCCTACCTGATCAAGCTGGCCGACGCCGGCGCCCTGGTCGCCTACCGCCACGACCGGGTGCACGGCTGGAAGCCCTGGTACAACATCCGCTACTGGAACCAGTGGGTGGACTGACCTCCCCGTTCTGATGTCTGATGATGGGCCGGCGCGGCAAGCGCCGGCCCATCTGTTTTGGGAGCAGCGCCATGGACCTGCGCTTCACGGACGCCGAGATCGCCTTCCGCCAGGAGGTGCGCGACTTCATCCGCGCCAACCTGCCCCCGCGCATCAGCGAACGCCTGCGCCTCGGCTACCCGCCCACCAAGTCCGACGTCGTCACCTGGCAGCGCGTGCTGAACGCCAAGGGCTGGGCCACCTACAAATGGCCCCAGGAATACGGCGGCTGCGACTGGTCGCCCACCCAGCGCATGATCTTCCAGGACGAGAACTTCCTCGCCCACGCGCCCGAGGTGAACGGCTTCAACATCACCATGATCGGCCCGGTCCTCATCCAGTTCGGCACCCCCGAACAGAAGGAACGCTTCATCACCCCCACCGCCAATCTCGACATCTGGTGGTGCCAGGGCTTCTCCGAACCCGGCTCCGGCTCCGACCTCGCCTCGCTCAAAACCGCGGCCGTCCGCGACGGCGACGAATACGTCGTCAACGGCCAGAAGATCTGGACCTCCACCGCCCACCACGCCGACTGGATCTTCGCCCTCGTCCGCACCGACCCCAACGCCCGCAAGCCGCAGGAGGGCATCAGCTTCCTCCTCATCGACATGAAGACCCCCGGCATCACCGTCCGCCCCATCATCTCCATCGACGGCAGCCACCACTTCAACGAAGTCTTCTTCGACGACGTCCGCGTCCCCGTCGCCCAGCGCGTCTACCAGGAGAACAAGGGCTGGGACGTCGCCAAGTTCCTCCTCGGCAACGAACGCACCGGCATCGCCCGCCTCGGCAAAAGCCTCGCCCGCCTGCACGACATGCGCGACCTCGCCCCCCAGCTCCGCGCCCACGGCCGCCCCCTGATCGAGGACGAAGGCTTCCGCGAACGCATCGCCGGCCTCGAAGTGCGCGCCAAGGCGCTCGAAATTACCCAGCTCCGCGTCGTCTCCAAGATGATGCAGAAATCCGACGGCAAGCCCGACCCGTTCTCCTCGCTGCTCAAGATCAAGGGCAGCGAACTCAGCCAGGACACCTCGGAACTGGTGATGGACGCCGTCGGCCCTCTCGCCATGCCCGACTGGGCAAGGGAACTCGACCTGCTCGACCGCGAAGGCAACAACGAACCCGCCATCGCCCCGGATTGGGCCGGCTACGCCGCCTCGCCCTACCTCATGCACCGCGCGTCCACCATCGCCGGCGGCACCACCGAAATCCAGAAGAACATCCTGAACAAGGCTATCCTCCGACTCTAGGAAAAGGGCAGGGCTCCGCCCTGCACAAGCTGGGGCCTGAGGCCCCAGACCCCCATCCATGAGCAAACTGCGCCCCCCCTCCGGTCAGCCCACACCGTCAGCAGACCGGAGGTGTGAGAGACAAAGACACACGTCACACGAATAGGCTTACTCACCTATCTCATGGCGCCAAAGCGCCATGATATGGAAAATTTTCCTTTGCGCGGTCGGTGACGCGGCATACAATCCCGAGATGTCGCTTTCACCCGCCACCCCGGCCATCGCCTGTGCCGTTGCGCGCGCGAATATCGGCGCCGGGATGGCGGCCCTGATCCTCGCCCTGCTCGTTCGCCTGCTCGGCCGGACCGAAGCGGCGTGGACCCTCTTCCCCAAAGCGACGGACGCCCTCGAATACACCCCGCACGCCATCCGCATGTCCGCGGTCGGCCGTGCCCCCCATGCCGCCTGCATTGAAGCCGGCCTCGTCCCCGACTGGCTTCTCCCGGGCATGCGCAACCGCGGCATGCGCCCGTCCAACGCGCCAGCGCGGCTGCGTCGCCGCGCCCGACCTGCACGCGCGCCGCCCATTCCGTATCCCGTTCTGTCGTGAAAACCCCCTCCGATCCGAGGGCGCTCACTCACGGCCATATTAAATACAATAACAGAATATTTGGTTCAATCATCATCTACATAATTGTCGAAGCAAACGGATGGGAGGTCCAGGAACCTCAGGTTCCTGGCGGGTCCAGGGCGGAGCCCTGGCCTTTCCCTCGGAATCCCACCCTTGCCCACCGCCCTCTCCGGCCACATAATCCGGCCAACGGCCTTCACGGCGCGAGAGGAAACCCGATGGATCTGCGCTTTACCAACGAGGAAGTCGCCTTCCGCAAGGAAGTGCGCGACTTCATCCGCGAGAACCTGCCCGCCCAGACGCGCGAGCGCCTGCGCCTCGGCTATTCCCCCACCAAGCAGGATATCGTCACCTGGCAGCGCATCCTGAACAAGAAGGGATGGGCCACCTACAAGTGGCCGAAGGAATACGGCGGCAGCGACTGGTCGCCCACCATGCGCATGATCTTCCAGGAGGAGAACCTTCTCGGCCATGCGCCGGAGGTGAACGGCTTCAACATCACCATGATCGGCCCGGTGATCATCCAGTTCGGCACGCCGGAGCAGAAGGCCCACATCCTTCCGCGCGCCGCCAACCTCGATGACTGGTGGTGCCAGGGTTTCTCCGAGCCCGGCGCCGGCTCCGACCTCGCCTCGCTGAAAACCGCGGCCAAGCGCGTCGGCGACGAATATATCGTCAACGGCCAGAAGATCTGGACCTCCACCGCCCATAACGCCGACTGGATTTTCGCCCTCGTCCGCACCGACCCCAACGCCCGCAAGCCGCAGGAGGGCATCTCCTTCCTGCTCATCGACATGAAGACCCCGGGCATCACCGTCCGCCCGATCATCTCCATCGACAACAGCCACCACCTCAACGAAGTGTTCTTCGACGACGTCCGCGTGCCGGTCAGCCAGCGCGTCTATGAGGAGAACAAGGGCTGGGATGTGGCGAAGTTCCTGCTCGGCAACGAGCGCACCGGCATCGCCCGCCTGGGCAAGAGCATGGAGCGGCTGAACTACGCCCGCGAACTCGCCCGCGAGGTGCGCCAGAACGGCCGCCCGCTGATCGAGGACGTCGGCTTCCGCCAGCGCGTCGCCAAGCTGCAGGTGCAGGCCAAGGCGTTGGAACTCACCCAGCTTCGCGTCGTCTCCAAGGCCGCCGGACAGAGCGACGGCAAGCCCGATCCGTTCTCCTCGGTGCTGAAGATCAAGGGCACCGAACTGCTCCAGGACACCGCCGAGCTGGTGATGGACATCGCAGGCCCGCTGGCGATGCCAGACTGGGCGCAGGAACTCGACCTGATGAACCGTGGCGAGGGTGAGAACGAACCGCTGATCGGGCCCGAGTGGGCCGGCTACGCGGCGCCGCCCTATCTCATGCTGCGCGCCGCCTCCATCTACGGCGGCACCAACGAGATCCAGAAGAATATCCTGAACAAAGCAATCCTGAGGCTCTGATGGATTTCGATCTCACCGAAGACCAGCGGCTGCTGAACAACTCCGTCCAGCGCCTGCTGTCCGACCGCTACGCCTTCGATGCGCGTCGCGGCTACATGAAAACCCCCGAGGGCTTCAGCACCGAGCTGTGGGAGAAATACGCCGAACTCGGCCTGCTCGGCCTGCCGTTCAGCGAGGACTACGGCGGCTTCGGCGGCAATGCCGTGGACGTGATGATGGTGATGGAAGCGTTCGGCCACGCCCTGGTGCTCGAACCCTACCTCGCCACCGTCGTGCTCGGCGGCACCGCCATCAAGCACGCCGGCGACGAGGCCCAGAAGGGTGAGCTGCTGCCGCAGATCGTCGACGGCTCGCTCAAGCTGGCCTGGGCGCACGGCGAGCAGCAGGCCCGCTACGACCTCACCGACGTCATGACCACGGCGACGAAGGACGGCGCCGGCTGGGTGCTGGAGGGCGCCAAGAGCGTCGTGCTGCACGGCGACTGCGCCGACACCCTCGTCGTCAGCGCCCGCACGTCAGGCGACCGCATGGACGCCAGCGGACTCACCCTCTTCCTGGTCCCCGCCGGCACCCCCGGCGTGTCGCGCCGCGGCTACGCCATGCGCGACGGCACCCGCGCTGCCGAAATCTCGCTGTCCGGCGTCAAGCTCGGCGCCGATGCGGTGCTCGGCAAGGTCGGCGAGGCCATGCCGGTCATCCGCCGCGTCACCCAGGCCGGCATCGCCGCCATGGCGGCCGAAGCCGTGGGCGCCTGCGAGGCCGCCCACGCCATGACCTTGGAATACCTCAAGACCCGCGTCCAGTTCGGCCGTCCCATCGGTCAGAACCAGGTGCTGCAGCACAAGGCGGCGGACATGCTCATCGAGGTGGAGCAGGGCCGCAGCATGGCCATGCTCGCCGCCATGATGGTCGACGAGCCCGACGCCACCGAGCGCGAACGCAACATCTCCATGGCCAAGGTCGGCGTCGGCCAGTCCGGCCGCTTCGTCACCCAGGCGGCGGTGCAGCTTCACGGCGGCATCGGCATGACCGAGGAATACGCCGTCGGCCACTACTTCCGCCGCGTCATGGTGTTCGAACACCTGTGGGGCGACAGCGCCTACCACCTCGGACTGCTCGCCGACCAGGTGGACTGATCCCAATCGCCCGAAATGCCGGCTCCTCCGGCGTTTCGGGCTGATTGTTGCGCCGGACTGGCCGGCGGCTGTGGCCGATGCGGTGGAGCCCTCGCCCTACCAGCCTGCCGCCTCGAACGCGAACCCCTCGCCCTGCCGGCGCACGAACCCGCAATAGGGCGCGCCGAAATGGAACGGCATGATCAGCGCGCCACGTTCGGCCGCATTGGCCAGGGTACGGGCGCGAGCGGCGCGCGCCAGATCGGCATCCAGCACGTAGCGGTCGTTCCAGTGCGGGCAGGCGACCTGGATGGGCGAGTGCATGGTATCGGTGGAGAACAGGCCCTCTTCGCCGTTGGAGCGCAGGCGCATCGAAAACATGCCGGGCGCATGGCCGAACACCGGCTCGGGCACCAGGCAGCCGGCCAATTCGCTGCTACCGTCGTAGAAGTCGACGAGTCCTGCCGCCAGCACCGGCAACACGGAATCCGCGAAGGAGCCGGCCTGCACCATGGTGTCGCCGGCGTCGTACTGCGCTTTCCAGAAGTCGAACTCGGGCTTCGGCACCAGGTAGCGCGCGTTGGGGAAGGTCGGCACCCAGCGCCCGTCCTGCTGTATGGTGTTGTTGCCGACATGATCAGTGTGCAGGTGGGTGTGCACCACATGGGTCACCTGGTGCGGTGCCGCGCCGGCGGCTTCCAGCCATGGCAGATAGAGCGTGTTCAGCATGTCCATGCGCGGGGCGGCACGCTTCTTGAAATTGCCGACGCCGGTGTCGATGAGAATCACGTTGCCGCCGGCGTGCACGACCCAGCTTTGGATGGTCACGACGAAGCGGTCCATGAGCGGAACATAATGGTGCGGCGCCAGCCACGCGGCATTGGCGGCGATGGCGGCGTCGCGCTCGGCCTTGGGGATCTCGGGGAACAGGAACTCAGGCGCGTGGGTAGGGCCGGAATACTCCACCACCTGCGTCACCTTGGCGGCGCCGATCATGCGCGACTGTATCATCGGGTCAGCCCTCTTCCGGCATGTTGGCCGCGACCGAGGGCCGCGCGTTGAAGGAAGCGTGCCAGGCGGCGAGTGCCGGGCGATCCCCCCGCCAAGCCTCGGCCGCGAAGCGGAAGTCGAGATATCCGAGCGCCACGCCGATGGCGATGTGGCCGATATTGAACTGCGTGGCCGCCAACGCCGCCGCCTGGGCTTCCAGCGCGTCGAGGCAACAGGCGATCTTTCCCAGCCACAGCGCCTCGTGCGGGGCCGAGCGCTGGGCTTCGGGCTTGTTGCGTTCGGTCAGGCGCAGCAGCGAGATGTCGAGCATGCCGCTGCCCAGCGCCTGCCAGCGCAGCGCCACCAGGCGGGCGGGCCAGGCGGCGGGGAACAGCTTGTCGCCATCATGCAGCGTATCGAGGAACTCGCACACGACCGGGCTGTCGTAGATGATGGTGCCGTCTTCGAGCACAAGGGTCGGGATCTTGCCCAGCGGGTTCTCGCGCATCAACTCCGGATGCGGCGTCGTTCCGCCCACCAGGGTGCGCACGCGGTCGATACGGTCGGCCAGGTCCAACTCATGCGCGGCGATCACCACCTTGCGCACATAGGGCGAGCGCGGCGACCAATGCAGGGTCATGCGGCCAGCAACGTTCATGCGTGTTCCTCCCGAAGCGCGCATGTTGGCACCGGGCCGCCGCCTCGCCTAGACTCGGCGCAAGGACAGGCAATGGGGGAAACGGCGGGTGGCGATCGACAAGCGCAGGGCAACGGCCGCGGAAGCGGTGGCGGGCATTTCGGATGGCTCGACCGTGTTCATCTCCGGATTCGCGGGGGCCGGATTCGCCAACCAGCTGGTGGCGGCGCTGCGCGATGCGGGGCCGCGCGACCTGACCCTGGTCGTCAATTCGGCCACCCATCGCCTGGCCAACACGCACGAACTGATCGAGGCGGGGCTGGTGCGCAAGGTGATCTGCTCGGCCGCACGCGGCCACGACAAGAGCGGGCTTTCGGCGTTCGAGAAGCTGTACAAGGAGGGGCGGATCGAGCTTGAGGTGCTGCCGCAGGGCACCTTCGTGGAGAGCATCCGCGCCGGCGGGGCGGGCATTCCCGCCTATTTCACGCCCACGGGCTTCGGCACGGAATTGGCGAAGGGCAAGGAGACGCGCCGCTTCGGCGACCGCGACTATGTGCTGGAGCCCGGCATCACCGGCGACCTCGCGCTGATCCGCGCAGACACCGCCGACCGCTGGGGCAACCTCACCTTCCGCCACGCGCAGATGAATTTCGGCCCGGCGATGGCGACCGCCGCGAAGCTGACCGTCGCCGAGGTGCGCGCATTCAGTGAGACGCCGATCCCGCCGGATCGCGTGCAGCTGTCCGGTGTGTATGTCGACCGCATCTTCGTCGTGGGAGCCTGACCATGAAGCCGCTCAACCGCCTGCAGATGGCCTGGCGCGCCGGCCAGGACATCACCGACGGCATGGTCGTCAATCTCGGCCTGGGCATGCCGGTGAACGTGTCGGACTATGTGCCCGCCGAGTTCGACGTGGTGATGCAATCGGAGAACGGCATCATCGGCGTCGGCCCGCTGGCCTCGGCCAATGCCGCCGACCCCGACCTTGTGGATGCCGGCAGCCGGCGCGTGACCCTTCGCCCTGGGGCGACGATCATCGATTCGGCGAATTCGTTCGCCATGATCCGCGGCGGCCATATCGACGTGACCATCCTTGGCGCGTTCGAGGTGGCGGCGAACGGCGATCTGGCAAACTGGGACAACCGCATCCCCGACAAGGGCCCTCTGGTCGGCGGGGCCATGGACCTGGCAGCCAGCGCGAAGGCCGTATGGGTGCTGATGGAGCACAACACGCGCAAGGGCGGGCCGCGCCTGCTGGAACGCTGCACCCTGCCGCTGACCGCGGTGCGCTGCGTCAAGCGCGTCTATACCGATGTGGCGGTGCTGTCGGTGTCGTCCGAAGGATTCCTGGTGCACGAGGTGTTGCCGGGCATTTCGCGTGAGGAACTGCAGGCCCGCACCGGCGCGCCGCTGGCCTTCGCGGCCGATTGCCGGGTGCTGGAAACGCCCGACATCGCGTTGCCGGCCTGACGCCATGAAACAATGGATCGAGGTGAACGGCACCGCCCTACGCTACGAAGTGTGCGGAGCCGGGCCTTCCACGCTGGTGCTGGTGCATGAGATGGGCGGCACGCTGGATAGCTGGGACCATGTGCTGCCGGCCCTGTCGGCCACGCGGCGGGTGCTGCGCTACGACACGCGCGGCGCCGGGCAGTCGGAGAAGCTGTCGGCCACGCCAAGCATGGCGACGATGGCCGACGATGTCGCCGCCCTGCTGGATGCGCTGGGTATCGCCGGCCCGGTGGCGATCGCCGGTTGCGCGGTGGGCGGCGGCATCGCCATGACGTTCGCCCTGCACCATGCCGCGCGCACCGCAGCGCTGATCGCCATGGGGCCGGCAACCGGCGTGGCGCCCGAGCGCCGGGCAGCGACGCTGGCGCGCGCCGACAGCACGGAGAAATCAGGCATGTCCGCGGTGGTGGACGAAAGCTTCGCGTCTTCATATCCGCCCGAAGTGCGGCATGATGCGGAAGTCTACCGCAACTTCCGCGCCCGCTGGCTGGCCAACGACCCGCGCAGCTACGCCGCGATCTATCGCATGCTGGTGGAGACGGACCTCGCCTCGTCGTACGGCAGGATCGCGTGCCCGACGCTGCTGCTGGCCGGCATCCACGACCGGCTGCGCCCGCCGGCGCTGGTGGAACCGATAGCGCAGTCGATCCCCGGGGCGCGGTTCCAGGCACTGGACAGCGGCCATTTCATGGCGGTGCAGACCCCGGCGCTAGTGGCCGGGGCGATCAATGGGTTCCTCGCCCCGCTCGGCATCTGATCCGGGACCAGTCCGGCGATCTCGGTGACCAGCTTGCGCAGCAGCGTCGGCGCGAACTCCTCGTAACGCGCCACCGGGATCATGAAGGCACCCGGCCCGCCGATCACGTGCTCGCGGTAGAAGCTGTCCAGTCCCTGCTCCATCGCCAGGATCGGCAGGCCATTGATCACCACGCCGGCCGCCACCGCCTCGTCGCGCGCCTCGGAGGAACTGCGGCCGCGGTTGTTCATGCCATCGCCCGATACGTCGATGACGCGACGCCGGGCAGTGAACGGGGCCTCGCCCAGCAGTCGCATCGCGTGGTCGACCGCGCCGCTGATCGAGGTGCCGCCACCGAAAAGCTGGCGCGGCGTCTTCTCCACATTCACGGCGAAATCCGCCGCCGTGGCGTCGTCGCCAAGCCATGTCCAGGCGATGACGGGCATCTGCATGCCGGGCCCGGTCCACTGGAACATCGCAACCGCGATCGATTGGTGTGGCCCCGAGCGGATGGCATTGACCAGTCGCGGAGAGCGGAAGGCATCGGCATAGCCCTGGCGCTGCAACTCGAAGCGGTCGTCGCTGACGCTGCCGGAAACATCCACGGCGAGCACCAGCAGCAGATCCACCTCCACGCCCGTGGCCGGGGTGTCGGCCCGCGCAAGGCGGCCGCACAGCAACAGGAGCAGGGCGGCGAGGCAGAAAATGCCGCGCCGCCCGCCCATGTCAGGCCCCGGCGTCGCGCGCTTCGCGCAGCAGATCAAGCGCCAGCGCGTTGAACTCCTCGGCCGCCTCATAGGCGACCCAGTGGCCCGCGCCCTTGATCACGCGCAGCCCGGCATCCGGCCGGGTGGTCCGCAGCGCCTCGATGCGCGCCTCAACGGAGGGAAAAGCGGTGACATCGCCGTCGCCCCAGATGGCGGTGGTGCGCGCGGTCACCCGTGCCGCGGTGTCGCGCAGCGAAGTGGAGCCGGCGAAGCCCTTGCTCCGGAAACGGGCGTGCACGGTGTTCCAATCCTGGATGGCCACCGATTCCTCGGTGATGCGGGCGGGATCGGCGAACATGAACATGCCGAGATTGCGCCGGTTGGCCTCGTAGCGCTCGGCGCCCTGCTTGTTGCGCACTTTCTCCAGCGGCACCGCCGGGCGGGTGAAGCCAAGGGCGGCCGGGCCGATCACCGCCAACGAGCGCACCCGCTCGCCATGGAAGGCGGCGACGTGGGTGGCGACCATTGCACCGAAGGAAAATCCCATGATGTCGAAACGCGCGCCGGACGGCAGAAGTTGCGCCAGGCCCTCGGCGACGATCGCGCTCACGGTCTCCGGTGTCACCGGCTCGTGCATCATGTCGGAATCGCCCAGGCCCGGCGCGTCGGCCGCATATACCTGGTAGTGCCGCGACAGCGCGGCGATGTTGCCCGCCCAGTGCCGCCACGACCCGGTACCGCCATGCAGCAGCACCAGCGGCGATCCCTCGCCCCAGCGGCGCCACACCATGTGCCCGTCGCCGCAGGGCGTGCGCAGCACCGTGGCCGCCGCCGCCAGTTCAGGCACCGGCTCGGCGACGAACGGCTGATGCTCGATCCTTGTTCCGTCCACGTGATTCCGCTCCGTTGCGAGGCTGATGGGGTGCGAGGCTGGTGGGGCATTCCCTGGGAAGCCACTCAAGGCCATTCTATGATGGCCGGCAAGATCGCGCATCATCGCCAGAAACCAACGAGGAGTGTCCGCATGGCCCGCCTGCCCTATCGCACCAAGGCCGAACTCGCGCCCGAGGACCAACCGCTGCTGGCGCGCGACATCGCGCTGTTCCGGCTGATGACGCACAGCCCCGGCGCCACCCGCGCCTTCTCCACGCTCGGCGGCTACATCCGCAACAAGTCCACGCTCGACGGGCGCTTGCGCGAACTGGCGATCCTGCAGGTGGGATGGCTGGCGCGCTCGCCCTACGAATGGTCGCACCACGTGAAGATCGGCATGGATTTCGGCGTCACCGAGCCGGACATCCAGGCGCTGATCGACGACACGGCCGGCAAGCCCACCCCCCTCGGCCCCGTCGAACGCTGCGTGCTGCGCGCGGCCCGCGAGATCACCGACCAGGGTGCCGCCACCGATGCCACCTTCCGCGAACTGGAAGGCTACTTCAGCACCGAACACCTCACCGACCTGGTCATCACCATCGCCTTCTACAACGCCGTGGTCAGGTTCCTGGCCACCATGCAGATCGACGTGGAGCCGGAATACCAGCCGTGGCTGGATCGGTGGCCGTTGCCGAAGAAGTAAGCACGTTCTTTTTTGGAAAAAAGAACAAAAAACTTCTATCCATTTGCACCTGCGCTTCCGGTCAATACCCGGCACAAGTGGTTAGAAATCTTTTTGCTTCTTTTTCTCCAGAAAAAGAAGACTCTTCCTCCCCGCCTCGACAACCCCTGCGCCCGCCCACAAAATGGCCGTGCAACCCGCCTCAAGGACTCCCCATGCAGAACTCCGACATCATCTGGCAACTCGTCGACGCCAAGCGCGAGGCTTTCGAGGCGCTGAGCGACCGCGTGTTCGACATGCCGGAGATTGCCTACACCGAATACCGCTCGGTCGCGGAGCACAAGGCGGAGCTGGAGCGGCAGGGCTTCCGCATCACCGAAAACCTCGCCGGCATTCCCACGGCCATCATGGGCGAGGCTGGCGAGGACGGGCCGGTGATCGCCATCCTGGGCGAGTACGACGCGCTGCCCGGCCTAAGCCAGGAGGCCGGCGCCACCGAGCCGAAGCCGCTGCCGGGCGACGGCATGGGCCATGGCTGTGGCCACAATCTCCTCGGTTCCGGCGCGCTGCTGGCGGCAACCGCGGTGAAGGACTACCTGGCCGCGCAGGGCATCAAGGGCCGTATCCGCTATTACGGCTGCCCGGCCGAGGAAGGCGGGGCGGCCAAGGGCTTCATGGTGCGCGAGGGCTGTTTCGACGACGTGGACATCGCCATCACCTGGCATTCCATGCCCTTCGCCGGCGTGAACGACGCGCTGTCGCTCGCCAACACCCGCATCGACTTCACCTTCACCGGCCGCCCGAGCCACGCCGCCGCCTCCCCCCATCTCGGCCGTTCGGCGCTGGATGCTGTCGAGCTGATGAATGTCGGCGTCAACTACATGCGCGAGCACATGCCCAGCGACGCGCGCATCCACTACGCCTATCTCGACACCGGCGGCATCGCGCCGAACGTCGTGCAGGGCACGGCGAAGATCCGCTACGCCGTCCGCGCCCGCGACCTGGCCGAAATGCAGCAGTTGAACGACAGGGTGCGCAAGATCGCCCAGGGCGCGGCGCTGATGACGGAGACGACCGTCACCGAGAAGGTGATCAGCGCGGTTTCCAACCTAATGGGCAACACGCCGCTGGAACGCGCGATGCACGCCCAGTTCGAGCGGCTGGGCCCACCGGCATTCGATGCCGAGGACCGCGCCTTTGCCGAGAAGATCCGTGCCACCTTGTCGCCCGACGACATCAGCTATCCCTATCGCCGCCACGGCGTGCCGTTCCGCGCCGACCAGCCGCTGGCGATTTCATCACCACGCTTGGCCAGACCGGCGCGCCGATGCTCGGCTCCACCGATGTCGGCGATGTGAGCTGGAAGGTGCCGCTGGTGCAGGCGGACGGCGCCACGGTTGCGATCGGCACGCCGTTCCATTCCTGGCAGATGACGGCGCATGGCAAGACGAAGCTGGCCAAGAAAGGCATGGTGCATGTGGCAAAGGTGATGGCGGCTACCGCGGTGGACGTGCTGCGCGACGACAAACTGCTCGCCGCCGCCAAGGCCGACCACGCGGCGCGCACCGCGGCCACGCCCTATGTCTGCCCGATTCCGCCGGACGTGAAGCCGAACATCCAGCCGCGCCCGGCGGAGTAGCGCCCCGGCACCGCGCGGCGTCCCTGCCGGGGAACCTTGCCTCCCTGCCTCTCGTTGCCGGCGAACGGACGTCGATTGGCGACGCCCGGCCGAGATGCCACGGTGGGGGTACCCGATGTCGAAAGCCACTGGCCTGCTGGGTTCGATGCTGCAGCACGTGACCTCGTCGTCGTCGCGGGACCGGCTGGGCCGTGCGCTTGACCAGGACCAAAGATCGGGCGGGCCGCTTGGCGGCCTGTTGTCGCGCTTCGGCGGCGGCGAGGGCGGCGTACTGGGCAACCTGATGGGCGCCCTGAACGATCGAAACCGCGACCCGCAGGCGGACAAGGACTACGTCATGGGGCTTGCGCGCCGCGCCGTCTCCTCACCCCGCGAGGAACTCTCCAACAACAATCCTCTGGCGGTGGGCGGCCTGGGGGCACTGGTCGGCACGCTGATGGGCGGCGGACGCGGCGCGGTGGGCGGCGCCTTGCTCGCGGTGATCGGCAGCCTGGCCTACTCGGCGCTGCAGTCCGGCGACGGCCAGGGCGACGCGGCGGCCAAGGACCGGCAGCCGATGCCCGCCGCTTCCACGACCGATGGCGGGCCGGGCGATGCGGCGGTGGGCAGCGCGTCGGGCGGCTATGGCCGGCCCGGCGAAGCAACGCTGGCAGCGACCGACGAGGATGTGGACCGCATGGCACGCCTCGTGCTGCGCTCAATGATCCAGGCGGCGAAGGCCGACGGGCATATCGATGCGGCCGAGATCGAGCGGATCACCGGTCGCATCGAGGAAGGCGATCCGGCGGACGCCGCCGAGGCGCGCAGCATCGTGCTGGAGCAGATGCGCGGGCCGGTGGACATGGCAGGGCTGGTGGCCGAAGTGCGCTCGCCGCTGGAGGCCGCGGAGGTCTATACGGCCGCGCTCATGGCCATCGAAGTGGATTCACCGGCCGAGACCGCGTATCTCGCCCGCCTTGCCGAGCAACTGGGGCTGCAACACGACACGGTGGCCCGCCTGCATGCCGCGCTAGACGCAAAGCCGCCCGCCTGATGTCGCTGCTGGCCCTGATCGGGCTTGCGGTGGTGGTGGTGCTCGCCGCGGTATTGCTCCAGCGCGCGGAGTTTCGCAGCGTTTTCAAACGGCGGCCTGTGCCGCCCGACAAGGACGGGCCGGCACCCTAGATCTCAGCCGTCGATATCGGCCACGACATCGGCGGCGAGGCGGCGGTCGTATCCCATGCTCGCGGCCAGAAGCTGGCGCGTGTACTCGTGCTGGGTGCGTCCATCCTCCAGCGCGCTGACCGGCAGTTCCTCCAGCAGATGGCCGTGGTTCATCACCCCCAGCCTGTCGCACATATGCGCGACCACGGCGAGGTCGTGGCTGACCAGGATGCAGGTAAGGCCCAGGCGCTCGCGCAGGTCGACCAGCAGGTTGAGGATCTCGGCCTGCACCGACACGTCCAGCGCCGAGGTTGGCTCGTCGAGCAGCAGCACCTGCGGCTCCAGGATCAGCGCGCGGGCAATCGCCAGCCGCTGGCGCTGGCCGCCGGACAACTGGTGCGGGTAGCGGTAGCGGAACGAAGGGCCGAGCCCGACCTCCACCAGCACGCGGGCGATGCGCTCGTCGGCGTCGCCGATGCCGTGGATCGCCAGCGGCTCGGCCAGTGTGGTGTTGACGATGTGGCGCGGGTGCAGCGAGCCGTACGGATCCTGGAACACCATCTGCACGCGGCGATAGAAGCTGCGGGTGCGCACCGGCGTCATCGCCTCGCCGCCGATCGCGACGTCGCCGGACCAGTGGGGATTGAGCCCGCACAGCGCGCGCAGAATGGTGGACTTGCCGCAACCGGACTCGCCGACGAGGCCATAGGTCTCGCCCGGGTTCACCTGGAACGAGACGCCGTCCACCGCATGCACCTGGCCGGCGCCGGCGCCGAAGGTCACGCGCAGGTCGCGCACCGAGATCATCGGTTGAGGGTTGTTGGAAACAGGTGTCATGGGGTCAGCCATCCAGCCAGGCCGGGTCGCGGTTCAGCACGGCCAGCTTGCCGCGGTGCGAGCCGATGCGCGGCAGCGAGGCCAGCAGCCCCTGGGTGTACGGATGCGAGGCCTGCGCCAGGTCGGCGGCGGCGCATTCCTCGACGATGCGCCCGGCATACATGATCAGCACCCGGTCGCAGAAGGTGGCGACGAGGTTGAGGTCATGGCTGATGAAGATCAGGCCGAGGCCGCGGCGGGTGACGAGGTCATCCAGGATGGCCAGCACCTGCATGCGCACGGTCACGTCCAGCGCCGAGGTGGGTTCGTCGGCGATCAGCAGGTCGGGGTCGGCCATCAGCATCATGGCGATCATGACGCGCTGGCCCATGCCGCCGGAGACCTCGTGCGGGTAAAGCTCGTGCACGCGCGCGGGGTTGCGGATATGCACCGCCTCCAGCATCGCCATCACCCGGTCGCGCCGCTCGGCCCTGGACAGGCGCAACTCCTCGGGGATCGCCTCGGCGATCTGCGCCCCAACGCGCATCACCGGGTCGAGCGCGTGCTTGGGATCCTGCATGATCATGGAGATGCGCCGGCCGCGCACCTTCAGCATGTCGCGCTCGCTGGCGCGGGCGAGGTCGAGTTCCTGGAACTGCAGGCGCCGCGCCTCGACAGACCCGTTGGGCGGCGTCAGCTTCATGATCGCCCGGCCGGTCTGCGACTTGCCGGAGCCGGACTCGCCGACGATGCCCACCTTCTCGCGGCCGACCTGGAAGGAC
This sequence comes from uncultured Alphaproteobacteria bacterium, assembly GCA_963779875.1. GTDB lineage: Bacteria > Pseudomonadota > Alphaproteobacteria > Acetobacterales > Acetobacteraceae > CAMDGX01. The sequence goes on from CAWAAI010000003.1 coordinate 27,053, forward strand.
ACGCCGCGCACGGCATGCACCATGCGCTGCGGTGTGCGGAAGCGCACGTGCAGATCCTCGACCTGCAATTGCGGCGTGTCGGCAGGCTGGGTCATTCGGATCGCGGGTCCAGAACGTCGCGCAACCCGTCGCCGAACAGGTTGAAGGCGAGCGAGGTGAGCAGGATGGCCAGGCCCGGAATGGCGGCGAGCCACCAGGCGCCCAGCATGTTCTGCCGGCCGGTGGACAGCATCGCCCCCCATTCCGGCAGTGGCGGCTGCGCGCCGAGGCCGAGGAAGCCAAGCCCGGCCGCGGTCAGGATGATGCCGGCCATGTTCAGCGTGATCCGCACCACCACCGAAGGCACGCACATCGGCACGATGTGGCGCATGATGATGCGCGAGGACGAACCACCCTGGATGCGCACCGCGGCGATGTAGTCGGAGGCGCGGATGGTCAGCGTCTCCGCGCGCGCCAGGCGGGCAATCGGCGGCCAGGCCGTGAGCGCGATGGCGATCACCGCGTTCTCGATGCCCGGGCCCAGGGCGGCGACGAAGCCGAGCGCCAGGATCAGTCCCGGGAACGACAGGAAGATGTCGTTGATGCGCATCAGCACCGTGTCGGTCCAGCCGCCAAAATACCCCGCGGTGGTGCCGACGGCCAGCCCGATCGGGGCGGCGATGATCGCCACCAGGAAGCTGATGTACAGCGTGATGCGCGAGCCGTAGACCACACGGGCGAATACGTCGCGCCCCAGCTCGTCCGTGCCGAACCAGTGCATCTCGCTCGGCGGCAGCAGCCGGCGCGTGAGGCTCTGGTCGTTGGGACCGATCGGCGCGATCACCGGCGCCAGGATCGCCACCATCACCAGGGCAAGCAGGATCAGCAGCCCCACCAGCGCCAGCGGGTTGGCGCGCAGCCGCAGCCATCCGTAGTAGAAGCGCTGCATGCTCGCCTGGCGCGGCGAGGTGGTGACCTCGGCGGTGAGCCAGGACTTGAGCGAGGTGGCGCCGCTCATCGGGTGCGCGGGTCCAGCGTTCGGTACAGCACGTCGCTCAACAGGTTCAGTCCCACGAAGATGAAGCCGATGATCAGCACACAGGCAAGCACCGCGTTCATGTCCCCGGCCAGCAGGCCGGAGGTGAGGTAGCGGCCGAAGCCCGGCCAGGCGAAGACGGTCTCGGTCAGCACCGCGCCCTCCAGCAGGAAGGCATAGGCGAGCGCGATCACGGTGATCAGCTGCACCAGGATGTTGCGGAAAGCATGGCGCCACACGACGCGCCAGCGCGACATGCCCTTCACCCGGGCGGCCACGATGTATTCCTGGCCCAACTGCTCCAGCATGAAGCTGCGCGTCATGCGGCTGATATAGGCCATCGACGAGTAGCCCAGGATGGAGGCCGGCAGCACGATGTGCCGGAATGCATCCCAGAACACCTCGTCCTCCCCGGCCAGCAGCGCGTCGAGCAGCAGCAGCCCGGTGCGCGGCTCCACCATGTCGATGAACATCACGTCCAGCCGGCCCGGGCCGCCAACCCAGCCGAGCGTGGCGTAGAACAGGATCAGCCCCATCAGCCCCAGCCAGAAATTCGGGCTGGAATAGCCGAGCAGGCCGATGAAGCGGGCCACATGGTCCAACACGCTGCCCCGATACACGGCCGCCAGAATCCCGAACGGCACGCCAAGGCCGATGCCGATGACGATCGAGACCGTCGCCAGCTCAATGGTGGCCGGGAACACGCGCTTGAGGTCGTCGGCCACGCTGTTGCCGGTGAACAGCGCGTTGCCGAACTCGCCGGTCATCATGTCGCGGATGAACAGCCAGAACTGGACATACAGCGGCTTGTCCAGCCCAAGCTGGGCATAGACCATGTCGTAGGTCGATTTCTCCGCCTGCTCGCCGATGATCGCGATCACCGGATCGATGGGCAGCATGCGGCCCATGAAGAAGGTCAGCGCCAGCAGGCCCAGCAGCGTGACCGCCACCGAGGCCGCCTGCCGGCCGCCGGCCTTCACCCAATTCGGCAGGCCGGCCGGTGCCGGGACTCCGACGCTGGAGGGAGCCCCGGTCCGTGCCGCCGGTTCGCTGGTGGCCACGGATTACTTGCCGGCGGTGCGATAGAAGACGTTGAACGGGGTGATGGCGAAGCCCTTGACCTCCTTGCGCAGCGCGATCGGCCGCACGGTCTGGTACATGTACGCCATCGGGCCGTTGTGCATCATGAAGCGCTGGATCTCATGGTACATCTCCACGCGCTTGGCGGGGTCGCGCTCCATGCGCGCGGCCTCGGCCTTCTCGTTGATCGTAACGTCCTGCCAGGACGAGCGCCAGGACGGGTACTGCGCCAGCTTGGCCTCGGCGCGGTTGTCCGGGTTCACCGCGTGGCGCGAGATCATGCTGTCGGCGTCCGGGTAGCCGGCGCCCCAGCCGATCTGCATCACCTCGAAGTCGCGCGAACGGGCGCGGGTGAACAGGTTGGCGTCGGCCATCTGCTCCAGTTCCAGCTTGATGCCGACCTTGGCCGCATTGGCCTGCACGTGCTGGGCGATGACCGGGGCAATGCCGTTGGCGGAGATGATGTACTTCTTGGTGAAGCCGTCGGGATAGCCGGCTTCGGCCAGCAGCGCCTTCGCCTTGTCGAAGTCGAGCTTGAAGGGCAGCCCCTCCTCGGCGTTCAGCGCGCCGAACGCGCCTTCCGGCACCAGGCTGGCGCGCGGGTTGCCCTGGTATTCCAGCACGGTCTTGCCCAGGCCCTGGTAGTCAACGAGGTAGCGGAAGGCCTCGCGGACCTTCGGATTGCCCAGGATCGGGTCGCTGGCGTTGAAATCGAGATAGCCGTAGCCGTGCATGACGGTGGTTTCGACATGGATCGCCGGGTTCTTCGCCAGCGCGCGCAGGTCATCCGTGTTCAGCAGGCGGCCCACGTCGATGTCGCCCTTCTCCAGCAGCAGCCGCTGGGCGCCCGATTCCGGCACGTGGCGGATGATCACCCGCTTCAGCTTGGCCTTGTCGCCCCAGTAGTTGTCGTTGCGCTCCAGGATCACGACCTCGTTGGTGTTCCACCGGGTCACGCGATAGGCGCCGACGCAGACCGGGGCAGTCTTGAAGAAGGCGTTGCCGTAGTCGCTCTTGCCGTCGTTGACGCGGGCGTTCTTCTCGCCCAGCTCCTTGTCCAGGATGCCGGTGGAGCCGGAGGCGAACATGGCCGACAGCAGCAGGCCGACGGGATAGGGCTTGCTCAGCTTGAAGACGAGCGTGTGCTCGTCGGTGGCCTTGATCTGCTCGGCCGCCTTGTCCTTCGAGAAGCCCCACTGGGTGAAGTTGGCGGAGTTGCCGTAGCCGAGTTGCAGCACCCGGTGCAGCGACCACTCGGCGTCATAGGCCGTGGCCTTCTTGCCCGAGGGAAACTTCAGGTCGTCGCGCAGCTTCAGCGTGATGGTCAGCCCGTCGTCGGACGCCGACCAGCTGGCGGCGTTGTTCGGCAGGATCTTCGAGACGTCCTTGGGGTCGTAGTTGACCAGCGGCTCGCAGACGTTGCGGATGATGTCGTTGCCGTTCACCTCGGCGATCTGCGCCGGGTCGAAGGTGATCAGGGCGTCGAGGTTCCACGCCATCACCAGCGCGTCCTTCGGGGTGGCGGCGTGCGCAGGCGGCAGCGTGGCCGCGGCGCCTGCCGCCATTAGGAATGTCGCGGCAAGCGCGGCTTTGACCGTCGTGGGCATCTGTGCCTCCGGGGATATGGGAATCGGCCGCGGGCAGCATGCGGCAGGTGCGAAATGCTAGCGGAATACCGCTGCACCCAACAAGCGCTGTCACGGGCGCATGACGGAATTGCGAAGCCGCCGCCGCCGTGGCGGCAACGGGACCATCCGTTTGCCTGCCACCGTGCCGGCAAGGCAATCAACTGCTTGTCTTCTGCTCGATTCGTGGTATGCGCAGGATGTCCTGACTGGCGGGATCGCTGGGCCGAAATGGAACGGCGCGGGCACCGGGCAAGGCGCGGATGCCTCGCTGTACGGAGACGGCAGCGCGGGGCGCGATCCGCGCGTCGCCTGACGCATGTGGGCACACACGGCAGGGGACCAGGAATGACCTCTTGCGGGGGAACGGGGTCGATGGATGAGCATGGCGGGTCGTCCCGGGGAAGTGGCCGGCCTGCGCCCGACCTCCGGCTTCTGCCCCGGCCCGTCACGTCGCCGATAGGCTGGCTCCTGGCCTCGAAACACCAGCCGGCGCAAGCGTGCCTGAAGGCTGGCTGAGCGCATGGAGGGGTGGGGCCGCAACATCCTTCGCTGGACGGGCGTCCTGGCGTTGCTGCTGCTGGTGGTGGTGCTCATCGCGTTCGTCCTGCCCCGCCTGGGCGCGGCGCCGCCGGAGGTCATGCTCGGAGGCCCCGATATGGGCCCCGCCGAGCAGGCACAGCTGCGCGCCATGTACGGACTCGGCCAACCGAGCCTGGTGCAGTTCATCCGCTTCGCCATCCGCGCGGCGGGCGGTGATCTCGGCCGGTCGTGGCTCAGCGGCACACCGGTTGCCGTCGAGTTGCTGGCCCGTGTGCCCGCGACGCTCGAACTGATGCTCTATGCCATCGTGCTGGGCAGCCTGGCCGGCGTGCCGTTGGGGGTTGCCGCGGCCTTCCAGCATGGCAGGATTGAGGACCGTACGCTCCGCGGCGCCGGGTTGCTGCTGGTGTCGGTGCCCGCCTTCGTCATGAGCCTGTTCCTGTTGCTGGTGTTCTTCCGCTGGCTGAACCTGTCCCCTGTGCCCACGGGGCGCATCAGCGTTGTGCTGTCGCCGCCGCCCTCGATCACCGGCAGCTATTTCATCGACGCGATCCTGATCCAGGATTCCATTGCCGCACGCTCGGCGCTCAGCCAACTGGTCCTTCCGGTGGCGTGCCTCTCGCTGCTCGTCGCCGGCGCCCTGGTGGTGCGGGTGCGCCAGGCGCTGTTGGATCAATTTCGCACCGATCATTTCGCCCATGCGCGTGCCCAGGGCATGCCCCGCGAGATCCTGAACGGCGTCGCCCTGCGCGGTGCAGGACCGGCCATTGTGGCGGCGATCGGCGGCCAGTTGTCGGCGCTGCTCGGCGCGACGGCGGTGGTCGAATACGTGTTCTCCTGGGGCGGCATGGGACAGTTCGGGCTGGACGCCATGGCAAAGGCGGATTTCGCCGTGGTGCAGGGCTTCATCGTTTACGCCGCGCTGTTCTCCCTGCTGGTGCATGGCCTGTTCCGTCTGGTCGCCCTCAGCTTCCGCCTGCGGATCAGGCGCGCATGAGGGGCCGGCGCCTGGACCGGCTGCGCCAGTTGCGTCGCGTGACCGGCGGCAACCTGCCGGCAGGCATCGGCGTGGCGATTCTGGTGGCGTTCGCCCTTGCCATGGCGGCCCAGCCGGTGCTGTTCCCAATCCACGCCGCGTCGGCGACGGCGCTGGCCGCGCCCTCGCCGGGCCATCCGTTCGGCACCGATGCCGAAGGGCGGGACATGCTGGCGCAGGTGGTGCGTGGCGTGCGCTATGCGTTCGCGGTGCCGCTGGCCGCGGTGCTGCTCGCCATTGTCATCGGCCTTCCTGCCGGGCTGGCCGGGGCGCTGGCGGGTGGACGCTTCGACCGGCTGATGCTGCGGCTGTACCAGGCGGTGGCGCTGGTTCCTGCCCTTCTCCTGGCCCCGGCGCTGACCGCGGCGATGGGCGGCTCCGCGATGCATGCCGCCATCGCCATCGGCGTGCTGGACGTCGTGGTGTTCGCCCGCACGATGCGCGGCGAAGTTCTCGCCCTGCGCCGCAGCGGCTTTATCGAGGGCGCCGTGGCCATGGGAAATCCGTTGCCGCGCCTGCTGCTGGTCCACCTGCTGCCCAATGTCGCGCCCGCGCTGGCCGCGCAGATCCCGCGCCGCATGGCACTCGCGCTGGGCACCTTGGCGCTGATCGGATTCCTCGGGCTCGGATCCGCGCCGGAGACGAACGAATGGGGCGCCATGATCCGACAGGGCTGGGAGCCGATGCTGGCGGACCAGTGGTGGCTGGGGGTGTTCCCGTCGCTGGCGCTGGTGCTGTTCGGCTTCGCACTCAACCTGCTCGGCGAAGGGATCGCCGACAGGCGGGCATGGCGCGGCAGTGCGGCGGCGGGCGCCCTGCCCAAGGCGGCTGGCTGATGCTGCTCGACGTGCAGGACCTGCAGGCCGAACGCGCCACCCGCGACGACGAAGGCCGCGAGCAGGTCGCCCATGTGCTGAACGCGGTGTCGTTCCGCGTGGTGAAGGGCCGGGTGCTCGGGCTGGTCGGCGAGCACCGATCGGGCAAGTCGCTGACGGCGGCCGCGATTCTCGGGCTGCTGCAACCGCCGGCCCGGGTGGTGGGCGGGCGGGCGCTGTTCGAGGGGCAGGACCTGCTGCGCATGCCGGAGCCCGATCTGGCCCGGCTGCGCGGCGCGCGCATCGGCTTCGTCGTTCAATCCGCCCTTGCCACGCTTGACCCGAACCTGAGGATCGGCAAGCAGCTCATCCGGGCGCAGAATGCCCATCGTCCTGTCGCGCGGGCGGAGGCGGAGTGGCGGGCGGAGACGGTCATGTCGTCGATGGGCATTCCCGACCCGCGCATCCGGGCCGAAGCCTGGCCACACGAGTTGACGCCCGCCATGGTGCAGCGCGTGGTGATCGCGCTGGCGCTGATCAACGAACCGCAACTGCTCATTGCCGACGAACCCACGGCGGGGCTGGACTTGACGACGCAGTTGCAGATTCTCGACCTGATGCATGTGGAGCTGCGGCGGCGGCGCATCGGCGGCGTCATCGTCACCCGCGACCTCGGTGTCGTCGCCCAGTACTGCGACGACGTGGCGGTGATGTATGCCGGCCAGGTGGTGGAGCAGGGGCCGGTGACCCAGGTGTTCGCCCGCCCGGCGCATCCGTTCAGCCGGCTGCTGCTGTCGGCGAGCCCCGAGCGGCTCACGCTGGGTGCCGGGCGGGCATTCAGCGCGCCGGCGCCGGACCTGTTCGCCAGGCCCACAGGCTGTGTCTTCCGGGCCCGGTGCAGCGAGGCCACCGAGCGTTGCGCCAGTCCGCCGATGCTGGTGAGCAGCGGCGTGCATGCCGCCCGGTGCCATTTCGCGCAGATCGGGCGGGCATGAGCACCGTCGCCGAACTGCGCCGCGTCACCGTGCGCTACGGCAGCGGCGCCCAGGCCGTGACCGTGCTGGACGGCATCGATCTCGCGGTGGCGGAGGGCGAGATACTCGGCGTGGTCGGCGAATCCGGGGCCGGCAAGTCGGCGCTGGCGCGCAGCCTGCTGCGGCTGGTCAAGCCTGCCGCCGGCCAGGTGCTGCTGGAGGGCGCTGACATCACCGGCTGGTCGCAGCTTCGGCTGCGGCGGTTGCGCGCGCGGATGACGATGGTGTTCCACGACCCGGCCGCGGTGCTGAATCCACGGATGACCGTGCGGGCGCTGCTGGAGGAGCCGCTGCGCCTGCATACCCGCCTCGCCGCCGGTGCCCGGCGCGCGGCCGCCGAGGACCTTGCCGCCCGGGTGCGGCTGCAGCCCGGCGAGTTGGACCGCCGGCCGCCGGCGCTCGACCCGGCGCGGCTGCAGCTTGTCAGCCTGGCACGCGCCATCGCCACCCGGCCGCGGCTGCTGGTGCTGGATGAACCCACCAGCCTGCTGCATGCCACGGCTGCGGCCGACCTGCTGGACCTGCTGGACGGCCTCCGGTCCGCGGGCGGCATCGGCATCGTATTGATCTGCAACGACATCGCGACCATGCGCAAGCTGGCCGACCGGGTGGCGGTGCTTTATCTCGGCGAAGTCGTGGAGCAGGGCCCGACGGCGGAGGTCACCGCCGATCCGCTGCACCCTTATACCCAGGCGCTGATGTCGGCCCATCTGTCGGCCGAACCGGCGCGGCGCGGCCGGCGCATTCGCCTGCGCGGCGACACGCCCTCGCCGGAGGAACGGACCCCCGGCTGCGCCTTCGCGCCGCGCTGCCCGATTGCCGAAGGCCGGTGCCGCAGCGGCTCGCCCACCCCTAACGTCGTCGGCAACCGCAGCGTCGCCTGCGTGCGGGTGCTGGAGGGGAACGAGCCGGATTCCGCTGGGGCGATAGGCGCCCCGTAGCGCTCAGCTCGGCAGCGCCAGCACGTTCTTGGCCAGCACGTTGCGCTGGATTTCGTTGCTGCCGCCGTAGATTGTCGAGGGACGGGACTGGATGAACTGGCCCTGCGGGTTCAGCTCGCGGTTGCCGCCGATCGGCTCCAGCAGGCCGGCGTTTTCCCCGGCGACATCCAGCATCGCCTCGGTGATGCGCTGGTACAGCTCGGTCTGGTGGATCTTCAGCATCGATAGTCCGAGCCCAGGCTTTCGCCGCGGCGCACCTTCTCGGCGAAGGTTTCGTACAGCGCCTTATGATCCTCGAGGTCCATGCGCAGCCTGGTATAGCGCTCGGCGAATTGCGGGTCCTCGTCCATGCCCATGTGCTCGGCGAGCATGCGCAGCCGGGACAGCGCGTAGCCGGACTGGCGCGGCGAGCCGATGCCGATACGCTCGAAGCTCAGAAGGTTCTTGGCCATCGTCCAACCCTTGTCGACGGCGCCGACGATCTGGTCCTTCGGGCACGCGGACGTTGTCGAAGAACACCTCGCTGAACTCGTCGCCCATATCGAGGTTGCGGATGGGGCGGACGGTGATACCGGGGCTGTCCATGCGCACGAGCAGGAAGGAGATGCCCTCCTGCTTCTTGGCGTTCTTGTTGGTGCGGACAAGGAGGAAGATCCAGTTGGCGTCCATGGCCAGCGAGGTCCAGATCTTCTGGCCGTTGACCACCCAGTGGTCGCCGTCGAGCACCGCCTCGGTGCGCAGGCTGGCGAGGTCGGAGCCGGCGTTGGGCTCGCTGTAGCCCTGGCACCAGATGTGCTCGCCGGCGATGATCTTCGGCAGGAAATGGCGCGCTGCTCCGGCGAGCCGTGGCGGATGAGCAGCGGGCCGATCATGGTCATGCCCATGTCGTTCAGCCTTGTGCAGCCGTGGCGCTGGAACTCCTCCAGCATGATGAGCTGCTTGCCGGCGGTCAGGCCCATGCCGCCGAATTCGCGCGGCCAGCCCGGGGCGAGCCAGCCCTTTTCCGACAGCTTGAAGGACCAGACCTTGTTCTCGGAGAAATGCAGCCGCTTGGTGGGGTTGCGCAGTTCGGGCGGGTAGTTCGCCTGCACCCAGTTGCGCACCAGCATGCGGAAGGCGTGGTCGTCCATGGCATTGTAGTCGTCGGGTTCGGCTGTGGTGGCGACGTTCATCGCATGCTGCTCCGCTTGCTCGGTCCGGTTTCCCTGTACCAGACTAGGGCGGTTCGCCGCCCTGTTCCAGGCCCGCCACGCCGGATAGGCTGGCCGCGACGAAGGGGAGAGGGGCGATCAACCGCAACGCGTATGCCGGCCTGGCCGTGATCGGGCTTGGCACCCTGGTGGTGCCGCTCGACTGCATGGTCAACGTGGCCTTCCCCGACATCGTCGGCAGCTTCGGGCTGCCGATCCCGATGATCCAGTGGGTGGTGATCTGCTACGTGCTGGCGCATGCGAGCCTGATGCTGGTGTTCGGCCGGCTGGGCGACATGCTCGGCCATCGGCGGATCTTCCTGTGCGGGGCGGCGCTGAGCGCGGTGGCCTTCGCCGGCTGCGCGCTGGCGCCGGCCTTCGGCTGGTTGCTGGCGGCACGGGTGGTGCAGGGAATGGGGGCGGCGCTGTTGCTTAGTTGCGGGCCGGCGCTGGCAACCTTCCTGTTCCCGGAGACGCAGCGGGCGCGGGCGCTGGGGATGTACACGCATGATCTTCGGGTTGGGAGGGGCGATCGGGCCGCCGCTGGCAGGCCTGCTGGTGGAGCAGTGGGGCTGGCGGGCGGTGTATGCGGTGCGGGCGCCGCTGTGCCTGCTGGCGTTCGTGCTGGCCTTGCGGCTGCCCGGGGCGCCGCCGTCGGCGCAGCGCGAGGCGTTCGACGCGCCGGGGGCGGTGTGGCTCACCGTGGCGATCACGGCGGGGTTGCTTGCGGTGAACCAGGCGCGCGACTGGGTGGCGCAGGGGTGGCTGGTGGCGGGGCTGGCGGTGGTGGCCGTGCTGGCGGCGGCGGCGTTCGTGCGCCAGGAACGGCGGACGGCGCGGCCGATCATCGACGTGGCGCTGTTCCGGGACGGGGGGTTCGCGGCGGTCAATCTGGGCAATGTGCTGGTGAACCTTGCGGCGTTCGCGGTGATGCTGCTGGCGCCGTTCTACCTGGTGCGGGTGGAAGGGGTGTCGGTCGCGGTGCTGGGGGTGGTGCTGGCGGGCTCGTCGGTGGGGATGATGGTGGCCGCCCCGGTGGCGGGGCGGCTGGCGGGGCGGGTGCCGGCGCGGGGGCTGTTGGTGGCCGGAACCCTGATGGTGGCGGCGTCGCTGGCGGTGGTTGGGCGGACGCCGGGGCTGGGGGCGACGGTGCCGGCGCTGCTGATGCAGGGGATGGGATTGGGGCTGTACCAGGTGGCCTATGCGGAGATCGTGACGCGCACCTTGCCGCGCCGTGCGCGCGGGGTGGCGGGGAGCCTGGCGATGATGACGCGGACGCTGGGGACGGTCAGCGGCGCCTCCGTGCTGATGCTGGTCTTCACGGTGGGACGGGGTGCGGCGGAGGCGGCGGGGCTGGGGGTGGAGGATGCGCTGACGGCGGGGTTCCGGGCGGCGTTCCTGTTGGCGGCGGGCCTGACCGTGGCGACGGCGATGTTGCTGGCGTGGCGGGTGCGCGGGTAGCGGGGCTTTCGTTTATATTACGAAAACGTAATGAATTGGTCGTGATACGGCGCAAGGCGATGCTGCCGTTTCGAAAGCGCTGGGCGCGATGGCCGGCGGCGGCGGCCGGTGCACGGCAGCGGATGGGTCTGCCGGGTTGGCGCGATGCGCGGAGCGGGACCGCGCCGTGCGGTGCGGCGGGCGGTCGTGATTTGGCGGGCGTGGCCGCCGCCGGGGGAGCGGCGCGCGGGTGCGCGACGGCAAGGTGCCCGGCTGCCAGGCGCAGGCACGCGGAGATGCTCGGGGACGGCGGGTTTCGCGACGCGAGGCCCGGGGGCGCTGCGTGGCCGGAGGGCGGGCAGGGCGCCCAACCGCCAGAGGCCGATCAGGCGCTCCAGGCTGGCGAGGATGCGGATGAGGCAGGCCTGGATGAGGGCATGCCACGCGGCCAGTGGCCCGTGTTCCACCTCTGCCGTGCGGAGCTCGGCGAGCAGGGTGGCGAGGTGCCGGTCCAGGGGCTGCGGGTCGTTCTCTGACACGACGCAATCATATCTAACAAAAGCTGCCGCTTCAACGTGCCGACGGCAGGGCAGACATGCGGGAAGGAGAGGGTCGCGGTCCTGAGACAGTGATACCCGTACCGGCTGCCGCTGATCGAAACCCATGGAAGCACGGCAAGGCCAGGGTTTCACCCTGGACACACCAAAGGCAATGCCTTTGGAAACCTGGACCATTCAGCGGGATTTGGTCCAGCTTTTGCCACCGCCACGCGCCGGCGCCGATCGCCTTGGTTACACCAGGTGGCAGGACACCATCTGCCCGCCGCCAAGGTCGCGCAGGGCCGGCTCGTCGGTCTGGCACCGTGCCTCCGCCAGCGGGCAGCGGGTATGGAACCGGCAGCCCGGCGGCGGGCGCAGGGCGCTCGGCACCTCGCCGGTCACCGCGATCTGCGGCCGCTGCGCCTCGATCTCCGGGTCGGGGATCGGCACGGCCGAGCCAGCAGCGCCTGGGTGTACGGATGCTGCGGCCGGCGGTACAGCGCCTCGCGGTCGGCGATCTCCACGATGCGGCCGAGATACATCACCGCGATGCGGTCGGCAGATGTGGCGCACCACGGCAAGGTCGTGCGCGACGAAGAGGTAGGTGAGGCCGAGCTCGCTGCTGCAGGTCCTGGAACAGGTTGACGATCTGCGCCTGGATCGACACGTCCAGCGCCGAGACCGGCTCGTCGCAGATCGAGCAGGTCCGGCTGCAGCGCCAGTGCCCGGGCGATGCCGATGCGCTGGCGCTGCCCGCCCGAGAACTCGTGCGATGTAGCGCCTGGCATGTCCGGCCGCAGCCCCACCAGGTCCAGCAGCTCGCTGCACCCGCGCCTCGCGCGCCGCGCGGTTCGGCAGCGTGCGGTGCACGATCAGCGGCTCGGCGATCAGGTCGCGCCACCTTCATGCGCGGATTGAGCGAGCCGAACGGGTCCTGGTAGACCATCTGCATCCGCTTGCGGATCGGCGCGCATGCTGGCGCGGTCGTAGCCGGTGATGTCGCTCGCCGTCGAACACGATCCGTCCGCCGGTCGATGTCCAGCATGCGCAGCACCGCCAGCCCGGTGGTGGACTTGCCGCAGCCGCTCTCGCCCACCAGCCCCAGCGTCTCGCCGCGGTTGAGCGTGAAAGAGACGCCGTCCACGGCCTTCACCGCGGCCACCTGGCGCTGGAGCACGCTGCCGGCCATGACCGGGAAATGCACCTTGAGGTCTTCCACGACGAGCAGCGGCCGGCGTGGCGGGCATGCTGAGTGTCAGGCATGCTCGGGCACCCCGACATCGACGACCAGCAGGCGTTCAGGTGGCCGCCGCCGACATCCTCCAGCGCCGGCCGCTCGCGCCGGCACTGTTCGGTGGCGAACTGGCAGCGCGGTGCGAAGGCGCAGCCGGGCGGCAGGCGGGTGAGGTCGGCGGCTGGCCGTCGATCGGCACCAGGCGGCGGCCCAGCACCTGGTCGAGCCGCGGCACGCAGGCCATCAGGCCCATGGTGTAGGGGTGGCGCGGCGCCTTGTAGACGCGCGCGCCGTGCCGGTTTCCACGACCCGGCCGCGCGTACATCACGCCACGCGGTCGGCGTAGCTCGGCGACCACGCCGAGGTCGTGGGTGATGAGGATCAGCGCCGCCCCGGTCTCGCGCGTCAGTTCCTTCAGCAGCGACAGGATCTGCGATTGCACGGTGACGTCCAGCGCCGTGGTCGGCTCGTCGGCGATGATCAGCTTCGGCTGGCAGGCCAGCGCCATGGCGATCATGGCGCGCTGGCGCATGCCGCCCGAGAACTGGTGCGGATAGGCATTGACGCGGGCGCGCGGCGTCGGGGATGCGCACGCGGTCCAGCAGTTCGGCGGCCTCGGCAAGGGCCGCCTCCCAGCTGAAGCCGCGATGCAGCGCCACCGGTTCGCCGACCTGCAAGCCGACGGTGAGCGAAGGGTTCAGCGAGGTCATCGGCTCCTGGAAGATCATGGCGATGCGGTCGCCGCGCACCGCCCGCATTTCGGCCTCGGACAGCTTCAGCAGGTCCTGTCCTTCGAACAGCACCGAGCCGGCGGCGATCTCGCCCGGCGGGGTGGGGATGAGGCGCATGAGCGACAGTGCGGTGACGCTCTTGCCCGACCCGCTCTCGCCGACGATGGCCAGCGTCTCGCCGGCGTCGAGGCCGAACGAGACGTCGTCCACCGCGGTCACCGTCCCGCGATCCGTGCGGAAGCGGGTGGTGAGGCCGCGGACTTCCAGGAGCCTGGTCAACTCGATACCCCATCTTCTTCTTGAGTTCCTGGTCGATCCACAGGCGGGCATAGATCGGCCCGGGCTTGACCGCGCCCACCCGCAACTCGCCGTCGTAGTTCTTCACCCACGGCCACCACGCCGTGTAGCGGTACTGGATCGGCAGCCAGATATAGGGCGCCTGGTCGATCACCTCGCGGGTCATCTCGCGGATGATCTTCTGCCGCTCACCCTCGTCCTGCGTCGCGTATGCCTTGTTCATCTTGGCGGTGAACTCTGGCGTGTTCCACATCGAGGGGCCCCAGAGCTGCCCGGGGGTGAAGCTTTTGTGCAGGCTGCGGGTCGGGTTGGTGTGTCCGTTGGTCATGAAGTAGCCGGCGGTGTGCTTGGCCGTAGTCATGGCCGAGAGGTAGGCGCCGTATTCCATCGGCTGGATCTCCACCTTCACGCCCACCTGCTCCAGGTAGCCGGCGACCAGCGGCAGCAGCTCCATGTTGTCAGGCGAGCAGGAGCACACCTGCACCTTGAAGCTGAAGCCCTTGGGATAGCCCGCCTCGGCGAGCAGCTTCTTCGCCTTCTCGGGATTGTAGGTGTACAACTCCTTCACCGAGTCCGGCATCGACTCCAGCGGCTCGAAATAGCCGATATAGTCCGGGTGCATCGGGTAGGCGAACACCTCCGCATTGCCGCCATAGTATTCCTTGGCGATCTCCACCTGGTTCACCGCCAGGTTAAGCGCGCGGCGCACGCGGATGTCGTCGAACGGTTTCTGGTCGACGCGCATCGACAGGAACACGCCCGAATAGTTCAGCCACTTCGCCCATTTCAGCTCGGGTGCGCTCTTCTTGAGGCTATCCACTGCCGTCCAGCCGATCGATTCCAGGATATCGATCTTTCCGGTGCGCAGCGCCGTGTGCTGCGTGGTCTCGTCCTTCATGATCCGGTAGGTGACCTTGTCGACGAAGGGCAGCTTGTACTTCTTGCCGTCGATCGTGTCGGTGTCCCAGTAGATCGGGTTCTTGGCATAGGACTGCGAGTTGCCCTGCACGTAGTCAACCAGCTGGAAGGGGCCGGTGCCGACCGCATTCTTCCAGTTGCCAGCGCCGGCCTTGACCAGTTCCTGCGGATAGATCGGCGGAATAGTACCCCCAGCCGAACCGGTAGTCCCAGTCGGCATGGTATTCGTTCATGAAGAAGGTGACGGTGTGGCGATCCGTCGCCTCGACCTTGTCGACAAAATAGTAGTAGTTCTTGAACGCCTTCGGGCTGTTCACCTGGCGGTTGAACGTGGCCACCACGTCGTCGGCCACGAACTCGCGGCTCTCCATCACGCCAGCCTTGGCGGGCCACATGATGCCCTGGCGCAGCTTGATCTCAACGCGCAGCGGATTCTGCTTCCACTCCCAGGTTTCGGCGAGCTCTCCGCGCAGCGCATCGTCGGCGAACCAGGCATCGGGCTTGAAGTTGTACTTGCCGCCCCGGCGCACCGATTTGTTGAGATCGCCGGCGAACAGCGTCTCGAAATGCAGGTTGTCGTGGTTGGTCTTCCAGGCGAAATCAGCCGGATCCCACGACAACGCGGAGATCGTCGACGAGACTGTGACCACCTCCAGGTTGCCGCCGTATTGCGGCGTCTCGGCGTTTGCCGTCCCGTTGCCGATTGCCAGCGCACCGGCCAGTGCGCTCGCCGCTAGCAGTCTTCGAGTTCATGACGTTTTCCCTGTTGTTTTTGTTATCGGCTGCCGCGCATCCGCGGATCGAGGAGATCGCGCATGGCGTCGCCGAGAACGTTGATGGCGTAGACCACGATGGTGATGGCCAGCCCTGGCACCAGTGCGAGCCAGGGGGCCAGGTACATGTAGGTGCGGCCCGAGCCGCTGAGCATGCCGCCCCAGGTGGGGGCGGGCGGCGGCACGCCGAAGCCGAGGAAGCTGAGGCCGGATTCCACCAGGATCACCGCGCCGACGCGGGTGGTGAACAGCACGATCACCGGCGGCAGGATGTTGGGCAGGATGTGCTGCAGCAGCACCCGCGTGGTGCCGGCACCCATCGATTGCGCGGCGTGCACGTACATGTTCTCGCGCACCGAGACCACGGCGCCGCGCACGATGCGGCTGCCGGCGATGCCGAAGGTGAGGCCCAGCACGAAGATGACCTGCGGCATGCCCGGCCCCAGCACCGAGACCACCACGATCAGGATGATCAGTTCCGGGAAGCTCATCCAGGCATCGACCAGGCGCTGCACCAGCAGGTCGAACTTGCCGCCCAGGTAGCCGGTCAGGATGCCGATGGCGATGGAGATGACGGTGGCCAGCGTGGCCGCGGTGAAGCCGATGATCACCGAAAGCTGGCCGCCGTAGAGCATCCGCGACAGCATGTCGCGACCCAGGTGGTCGGTGCCCAGCCAGAACCGCTCCGATGGCGGCTTCAGCCGATTGGCGGGGCTGATCTGGTTCATGCCGTACGGCGCCAGCCAGTCGGCGAACACCCCGCACACCAGGAACAGCACGAAGATCACCAGCCCCGCGGCACCCAGCGGCTTCTCGCGGAACAGGCGGATCAGGAAGGTGGCCACCGGCCCCCGGCTTTTCGGCAGCGCCTCGGCGGGCGCCTGGACAACGGCGCTCATCAGCGGTACCTCACCTTGGGATCGAGCAGGCCGTAGCTGAGGTCGACCAGCAGGTTGATCAGCACCACCGCCACGCCGACGACCAGGAACACGCCGGTGATCACGGGATAATCGCGCCGGCTCACCGCCTCCAGCAGCATCAGCCCCATGCCGGGGATGACGAAGATCTGCTCCATGATCACCGTGCCGCCGATCAGGATCGGCGCCTGCAGGCCGATCAGCGTCACCACCGGGATCAACGCGTTGCGCAGGGCGTGGCGCACCACCATGGTGCGTTCGCCCATGCCCTTGGCCCAGGCGGTGCGGATGTAGTCCTGGCGCAGCACTTCCAGCATCATGGTGCGGGTCATGCGCATGGTGATCGCCGACAGCGACGTGCCCAGGATCACCGCGGGCAGCAGCAATTGGGTCACGTTCGCCACCGGGTCCTCGGTGAAGGGCACGAACTTCACCTCCGGCGAGATGCCCCACCAGATCGAGGGAAACACCATCACCATCGTGCCCATCCAGAAGCCCGGCACCGCCAGCATCAGGATCGAGAAGGAACGGCCGAGATAATCGCCCCAGGTGTCCTGGCGAATCGCCGACCACACGCCGATCGGCACCGCCACGATCAGGGCGATGAACAGCGCCATGAAGCCAAGCTGGAAGGTGGTGGGCAGGCGCGAGCCGATTTCGGCGATCACCGATTGTTCCTGCCACAGCGACGAACCGAAATCGCCCTGCAGGATGCCGCCGACCCAGCGGAAATATTGGATGTACATCGGCCTATCCAGGCCGAGCGCGGCTTCAAGCTGCTCGCGGTCCGCCTTGCCGGCGCTGATGTCGTTCTGCGAGATCATCATGTCGATGACATCGCCGGGGATCAGACGAACCGTGGAAAATACGATGACGCTCGCGAAGAACAGCGTCGGAATAAGCGCGAGTACCCGGCGGATCACGTATGACCGCATTCATTCTGTTCCCTTGGACGCCCTTGTCGACAATATGAACAGCAGCCAAGTCGGCCGCCAAGAGGGATTCCGATGCCGATACGATGAATTTCCATCCACCACCGGGGCGCGCGGCCGGGTTGACATCAGGGGTATCGCCGTGCGGGCGAATCCGCGCTAGGCAGATGCCTGCAAACGATGAGGAGCAGTGGCGCGTGAGCACGAGCCTGGAGCAGAAGATACCCACGATCGAGAGCATCGAGGCCGGGCTGGCGAGCCAGGGCTACATCACCTCTCGGCAGATCGCCACCGCCCTGTTCCTGGCCGTGCGGCTGGGCAAGCCGATCCTGGTCGAAGGCCCGGCCGGCGTGGGCAAGACCGAGCTCGCCAAGGCCACCGCGGGCTTCCTCGACCTGCCGCTGATCCGCATGCAGTGCTACGAGGGGCTCGACGAGTCCAAGGCGCTGTACGAGTGGAAATACGGCAAGCAGCTCCTCTACACCCAGATCCTGCGCGACAAGCTCGGCGAGCAGTTGCGTGACGCCGCCGACCTCGACGAGGCGCTGGCCCGCATGGACAACGTCGACGACATCTTCTTCTCCGAGCGCTTCCTGGAGCCGCGCCCGCTGCTGCGCGCGCTGAAGGAGCCGTTGGGCTGCGTGCTGCTGGTGGACGAGGTGGACAAGGCGGACGAGGAGTTCGAATCGTTCCTGCTCGAAATCCTGTCCGACTATCAGGTCAGCATCCCCGAGCTGGGCACCCAGTCCGCCTTGGTGATCCCCATCGTGCTGCTCACCTCCAACAACACTCGTGACCTCGGCGACGCCATGAAGCGCCGTTGCCTGCATCTGCATATCGGCTACCCCGATGCGCGGCGCGAGGAGCGGATCGTGGCGACCCGCATCCCGCACGTGCAGGCCAACCTGCTGCGCCAGCTGGTGCATTTCGTCCAGCAGCTGCGCACCCAGGACCTGCGCAAGCTGCCGTCGGTCAGCGAGACCATCGACTGGGCGCGCGCGCTGATCCTGATGAACGCTACCCAGCTCGACAACCAGCTGGTGCAGGACACGCTGAACGTGCTGCTGAAGTTCGAGGGCGACATGACCAGCGCCGGCAAGATGGTCGGCGAGATGACCCACCAGGCACTGCGCGAGGCGCAGGGCATGGCGGCGAAGTAGCGCCGCCATGTCCGGCCGCACGGCCACGGTGGAGCCGCCGCAGTCCTCCGACATGCTCCTGCGCCTGCTGCGCGTTGCCCGCGGCGCGGGGGTGCGCATATCGGTGGCCGAATCGCTGGACGCCTTCGAATCCGCCAACGCCGTCGGCTTCGCCGACCGACAGGTGCTGAAGGACGCGCTCACCCTCACCATCGCCAAGACGGTGGAGGAGAAGCAGATCTTCGAGAACTGCTTCGACCTCTATTTCAAGCGCGACAGCGCGCCCGCCGGGCGCAAGCCCGGCGACAAGGCGGCGCCCCCGCCGGGCACCCAGGGCGATGGCCAGCCGCAGGGCGAGGCCCAAGGTGAGGCCATGGGGGGCGATGGCGAGGGCGGCGGTGCCGCCTCCAACCTAGGCCAGATGCTGCTGAACAACGACATCGCCGCCCTGGCCGCCGCCATGGAGCGCGCGGCCGAGGCCGCCGGCGCCACCAACATCACCCTGTTCACCCAGACCAACCTGTTCGCCCGCCGCATCCTCGACCGCATGGGCCTGCCGGAACTCGAACGCGAAATCTCCCGCCTGCGCGCCGAGGGCAACACGGAGCTGGCCGACCGCCTGGCGAAGGCCCGCGCGGCATTGGGCGAGCAGGCGCGCACCTATATGGAACGCCAGCTCACCCTGTTCGCCGCCGGCACCACGCGCGAGATCCGCGAGGGCGCGCTGCGCCAGGTGAACCTCTCCCAGCTCGACCGCCGCGACATCCAGCGCATGCGCCAGCTGATCCGCGACATGGCCAAGAAGCTGGCCGAGCGCTACAGCCGCAAGCGCTACCGCGACCGCCGCGGGGTGCTCGACACCCGCCGCACCATGCGCCGCAACATGGCCTTCGACGGCGTGCCATTCCGCACCGTGTGGAAGCGCGAGCGCATCGACAAGCCGCGCGTGATGGCGCTGTGCGACGTTTCCGGCTCGGTTTCCTCGGTCGCGCGCTTCCTGCTGATGTTCCTCTATTCGTTGAACGACGTGCTGGCCGACCTGCGCGGCTTCGCCTTCTCCAGCCACCTCATCGAGGTCAGCGACATCCTCTCGCGCGAGAACAGCGACGACGCGATCACCAAGATCCTGGAGGCGGTCGGCTTCGGCTCCACCAACTACGGCAAGTCGCTGGAGGATTTCTCCGGCCTGGCAATGAAGGGCATCAACCGCCAGACCACGGTGATCATCCTCGGCGACGCCCGCGGCAACCGCAACGAGCCGCGCGTGGAGCTGATGGGCGACATCTTCAACCGCGCCGGGCGGGTGATCTGGCTGAACCCCGAGCCGCAATCCCTGTGGGGCACCGGCGACAGCGACATGATCCGCTACGCGCCGTTCTGCCACCAGATGGTCACCTGCAATACCATCGCCCAGCTGGAGCGCATCGTCGAGGAACTGCTGGCGACCGCGCGGCGCTAAAGCTGCATTCGTGCTGATGGAAGCACGGATACAGGTCTGTCTTTCTGTTAAAGAACGCAAATATTCCGATCAGGCGATTTCGCCCGATCGGATATTGCTCTAACGCGAGGCTGGCTGATCCGGCGATGGCCGATCGTGTTGGCCGCTCACCGCCAGCCATGCCACCGGCCCGCGCCGAAGCCGAACTCGATGCCGATGCCGCCGGGGTAGGGGGGCGGATAGGCCGGATAGGCATACGCGGGGTAGCCGGGATACCCGGGATACCACCCATATCCGACGGCATAGCTGGGCTGTTGCACGGTGTAGCCGTTGGCAACCATGCATTGCATATACGCGACGTCGTAGCGGCGCTGCAGGCCCACCGCCGATGCCCGGGCGGTGCCGGCACCCATCGCGCTCCCGGCCAGCAGCCCACCGACCGCGCCCACCGCCGCCCCGGCGCCGGCCCGACCGCCTAGCGAGCCGAGCGCCGCGCCCGCGGCGGCACCCAGCGCGGTGCCGACGGCGGCGCTGCCGACGGAATTCTGCGTCGCCGCCCGTGCAGACGCGCCGTAGCCGATCTCGGCGCTTGCGAAATCCCGGCAGCCCGCATCATGCGCGCGGAACTGGGCGAAATTCCCGCCCTGGTTTGGCAGCGCGACCACGCTCGGTGCGCTCGGCGGCACAACCGTGCAGCCGGCAACCATGACCAGGCCGGCGACCGGCCCAACGATTGGCAGCGTGCGCAGCAAATTCCTGGTCATGGCAATGTTCCCCGGTGGCTGGTGCGAGAGGTCGGCGCGTGCAGGTCAGCGCCGGTGAGGGCGGTCCCGACGCCAATGCCCCTCTCGCCACGCCCATCCGCGCGGGCCGCGCACCCACTCGCCGCCAACCCAGGCCGCGCCAGGTGACGGCGGGTGGACATAGCGGCCCGGCTCCCAACGATAGTCCCGGTGCTGCCAGACATATCCGCCGGGCACCCAGACATAGCCGCGCCCCGGCGACCTGCCCGCCCGCTCGTGCCGAGGCCGCGGCATCGGCGGCGGGTCGTTCATGTGCTGCACCAGCGTCAGTGCATCCGGTGCGCCCGCCCCACCGTAGCCTTGGCCACCAAACGACGCCGCATGCGCCTGTGCCGCCAAACCCACCAGCAGGTAGCCGGCGGCGACCGCGATCAGTGGTGAACGGAAGCCCCGAGCGACCCGACATGCGTCCATGATACGTCCCCTTCCGCTGCGGCCCGCCTGCCGTCCATGGCAGGACCGGTCATACGGATGTGCAATCAGCAAACGGCGTGCCAGTTCCGGCAGGCCGCGACGGCCGCCCCGTGCCACGAACATCAATGGGTTGCGCCATGTCCCGCATGGGCCATGTCGGCTTTCCCGACGGCACATGTCGTCTTTCGCGACATAAGGTGCGGAAATCCTACCGTCGCGCGGCGAACTCCGGCAGCGCGTGCGCCGTCACCGCCGGCACCGGCCCCTCCGCCCGCCGGACGTCCACCAGGCATGATTGCGCCGTGCAGCCCTGCGACAGGCTGGAGGCGCCTTCATCGCGGGTCAGCGCGTTGGGGTTGCCGGCCTTCTCCAGCCCGGTCTGCCAGTCGAAATCGAACCATGCCCCCGTGGCCAGCCGTGCCACGCCGGGCATGATGTCCGGCGAGACGATGGCGCCCGCCAGGCACCGGCCGCGGTCGTTGAACACCTCCACCACATCGCCATCGGCGATGCCGCGCGCCGCCGCGTCGGCGGGGTTGAGATGGATGGGTTCGCGCCCGGCCACCTTGCCGGCCTTGCTGTGCGGGCTCGCGTCAAGCTGGCTGTGCAGCCGCCGCGCCGGCTGGTCGGACAGCATGTGCAGCGGGTATTGCGCTGCCGCCGGCGCCCCGAGCCACTCCGCCGGCTCGAACCAGGTGGGATGGCCCGGGCAGTCGGCCAGCCCGAAGCCGGCGATGCGCTCCGAGAAGATGTCGATCTTCCCGGACTCGGTGTTCAGCATGTTGCCCGCAGGGTCGTTGCGGTATTTCTCGAGCCCTACCCGCGGTGCGGCGTGCTCCTCCAGGTTCACCAGCCCCTGTTCCCAGAAGGTCGCGAAATCCGGCAGCGCGATGTCCATCGAAGCCGCGCGCTTGTGCAGCACGCCATACAACTGCTCCACCCAGGCCATCTCGTCGCGGCCCTCGGTGAACGCCTGCTTCACGCCCAGCCGCTCGGCCAGCCCGGAGAAGATCGCGTAGTCGTTGCGCGCCTCGCCGGCCGGCGGCACGACGCGGCGCATCGCCACCACCACGCCCTCATGCGTGCCATAGCCGATATCGTCGCGCTCCAACGTCGTCGTCACCGGCAGCACCACGTCGGCGAACCGCGCCGTGCTGGTCCAGGTACTGCTCGTTGACCACGATCGTCTCGGGCTTCTGCCACGCCCGCATCAGCCGGCCGAGGTCCTGGTGATGATGGAACGGATTGCCGCCCGCCCAATACACCAGCTTGATGTCGGGATAGGTGTGGACGCTGCCATTGTAGCGGAACTCCGCGCCCGGGTTCAGCAGCATGTCGGCAATGCGCGCCACCGGGATGAACGCCCGCACCTTGTTGGTGCCCTGCGGCAGCGACGGCCCGGACAGGCGGGTATGCGGGCTGCCCATCCGGTTGGTCGGCCCGTAGCCGAGCGCGAAGCCGCCGCCGGGCAGGCCGACCTGGCCCAGCATGCAGCCCATCACGATGGTCATCCAGAACGGCTGCTCGCCGTGCGAGGCGCGCTGCAGCGACCAGGCGGTGTTGATCATGGTGCGCGTGCCGGCCATCTCGCGGGCCAGTGCCACGATCCGCGCCGCCGGCACGCCGGTGATCGCACTCGCCCATTCAGCCGTCTTTGCCACCCCGTCGGCCGCGCCGGTCAGGTAGGGCTCGAACTTCTCGTAGCCGGAGCAGCAGCGCGCCAGGAATTCGCGGTCCACCGTGCCGTCCGTCACCCATTGGTGGGCGAGGGCGAGCATCAGCGCCGTATCGGTGTTGGGGCGGATCTGGATCCACTCCACCTCGCCGCCGGTCTCCAGGTTGTCGTTCACCGGGCTGATGTTGACGAAGCGCACGCCGGCCTGCGCCATCGCCTGCAGCCCCGGCGCGTGCTGGTGCCGGCCCACGCCGCCCTGGCTGATCTGCGCGTTCTTCAGGGGCACGCCGCCGAATGCCACGAACAGCTTCGTATGCGCAGCCATCACGTCCCACGAGGTCATCTCGCTCCACGACTCGTCGATCGGCATCAGCACATGCGGCAGCAGCACGCGCCCGGCGCCGAGCGAGTAGCTGTCGTTGTGGCGCACATAGCCGCCGATGCAGTTCAGGAACCGGTGCACCTGGCTGTTGGCATGATGGAACCGCCCTGCGCTGGCCCAGCCATAGGAGCCGCCGAAGATCGCCTCGTTGCCGCCAGCCGCCTTCACCCGCGCGAGCTCGCCGGCCACCAGGTCGAGCGCCGTGTTCCAGTCCACTTCCACGAACGGCTCGCGCCCGCGCAGTTCCGGCGCACTTCCCGGCCCGCGCTCCAGCCAGCTTCGCCGCACCGCGGGACGGCGCACCCGCACCCGGTCCAGCTCGGGGGCCAGCATGTGCAGGCCGATCTCGCACGGGTCGGGATCACGCTCCCAATGGTGCAGCACAGGCGCGCCGCCGGCGCCCTGCTCCACGCGATAGGTGCCCCAGTGGGATTGCGTGTAGTGGTTCATATTCTATCCTAGGTCCGGAAAGGAAAAGTCTTCTTTTTCTGTAGAAAAAGAAGCAAAAAGACTTTTGTCCATTTGCCCCGGGGTTATGCTGTTGGGTCTAAATGGATGAAAGTTTTTTGGTTCTTTTTTCAAAAAAGAACTGCTTCCTATCTTCCAGTAAAGTTCGGCGCGCGCTTTTCCTTGTAGGCGGCAACGCCTTCCTTCAGGTCGCTGCTGTTGCGCACCTTGGCAAGCTGGTTGCTCACCGCCACCATCCGCTCCACCGGCCCGGCCGGCATGATGATGTCGTTGACGAAATGCTTAAGCGTTTCCACCACCAGCGGCGCCGAGTTCACCAGTTCCTGGGCCATGGCGATCGCCTCGGCCTCGTGCCCGCTATTCTCCGTCACCCGGTTGATGAAGCCCACGTCATAGGCCCGCTGCGCCCCCACCTTGGTGCCCAGCAGCATCACCTCCATCGCCAGCTTGTGCGGCATGCGCGTCACCAGCGACGAGATCATGCCGCCGGTGAGCCCCAGCTTCGCCTCGGGGTAATAGAAGATCGTGTCCTGCGTGCTGACGATCATGTCGCACATCATCGCCATCACGATGGCCCCGCCCACGCACCAGCCCGATGTTGCCGCGATGATCGGCTTCTGCGTCTTGAAGCCCACGTTCGGGATGCAGCGCCACAACTCCGGCAGGTCGGACACGTCGGCGCCCGACGAGAACGACTTGGCGCCCACCGCCGACAGCACCGCCACCCGCTGGTCCGAGGCGTCGAATTCCTCGAACGCCTTCTGGATGCCCTCGGCCACGCCCTTGCTGATGGCGTTCATCTTGTCCGGCCGGTTGATCCGGATGACCGAAACCTTGCCGACCTGTTCGACGGTGACGACAGACATGGGCGCTTCCCTTACTTGCTTGAAATCAACGCGCGGGCATCGACAACCGTGCAGCCGGACACGCCCACCATCAGCGGGTTGATGTCCAGTTCGCGCAGAATGCCGCGCAGGTCATGCGCCAGCCAGCCCACCCGCACCACCGTATCCACCACGGCGGCAATGTCGAGTGCCGGCCGCCCGCGAATGCCGCGCAGCAAGGCCGCCACCTTCAACCGCCCCAGCAACGCCGTGGCCGCCGCCGCCGACAGCGGGGCAGGGGCCATCGCCACGTCGTGCAGCAACTCCACCAGGATGCCGCCCGCGCCCACCACCACCATCGGCCCGAACTGCTCGTCATGGGAGACGCCGACAATGAGTTCGACCTCGCCGCGCGTCATGCGCTGCACCAGCACCGCCTCCAGGTCGCCGCCCAACCGCGCCTGCAAATCCGCAACCGCCGCCTCCAGCGCCACTCCGTCGGCCAAGTTCAGCACCACGCCCCCGGCCTCGGTCTTGTGCACGATCGCCGCCCCCACGGCCTTGACCGCCACCGGGTACCCGATCCGCCCCGCTGCCGCCACGGCCGCCGCCGCCGTGGCGCACACCGCCTGCGGCGCCACCGGCAGCCCATAGGCCTCCAGCAATGCCGCCAGCGCCGCCAGCCCGGGCACGCCATCGGCCATCGGCATCGGGGAAGCCGGCAGCCCTTCCGGCCGCACCGCCTCCTCCGGCGGCGCGAACGCGCAGTAATCCACCCAGCCGCGCAGTGCCCGCACCGCGTCATCCACCGTGTCGGTGAACGGCGCCCCGCGCGCCACCAACTCGGCCCGCGCCGCATCCGCCGCCGCCCCCGGCGTCATCACGAACACCAGCGGCTTGCCGTCCGCCGGCGCCGCATCGGCAATGCCCGCTGTGGTGCGCCGCATGTCCGGCGACGTCGTCAGCACCGCCAGCACCGCGTCGCGTGCCGGATCGGCCCCCACCAGCGACATCGTCACGTCGGCGATATCCACGCTCTCGCCCGAGGTCCGCCCGCCGAAATCGATCGGGTTGCTCGCCTGTCCCGGCGAATAATGCTCGCCCAGCGCCGCCTCGGTGGCCTCGGCGAACCGGGTGAGCGGAATGCCCGCCGCCGCCAGCCGGTCCGCCGTGATCGCCCCGCCGCCGCCCGAGGTGGTGATCAAGGTCGCCCCCTGCACCACCCGCCCGGGATAGCGCGCCAGCGATGCCGCCAGCAGCGTCATTGCGTCGAAATCGTCCAGCAGCACCACGCCGGTCTCCCGGCACACCGCCTCCAGCGCCGCGAAACTGCCCGCCAGGCTCGCGGTGTGCGAGAACGCCGCCCGCGCGCCGCTCTCGGTGCGCCCGGCCTTCACCATCAGCCAGGGCTTGCCCATCGCCCGCGCCCGCCGCGCCAGGGCCACGAACCGCGCCGGGTCCTTCAACCCCTCCACATAGGTGCACACCACCCGCGTGCGCTCGTCATCGAGGAAGTATTCCACGAAGTCGCACAATTCGAGATCCGCCTGATTGCCCACCGACACGCAATGCGAGAACCCCACCCCGCGCGCCCGCGCCCGGTCGAACACCGTGGCCATCATCGCCCCGCTCTGGCTGGCGAACCCGATCGGCCCCACCGGCAGGACCTCGGCATCCAGCGCCGGCGAAGAGCACAGCACCACCTTGTTGGCCGGCGAGATCATGCCCAGGCAATTCGGCCCGATCAGCCGCATGCCGCCCGCCCGCGCGGTGGCGACGATCTGGCGTTCCAGCGCCGCGCCCTCCGGTCCCTCGTCGGAGAACTTGCTGGTGATGATGATGCCGCCTTTCACGCCCATCGCCGCCGCATCGCCGATCACCGGCGCCACCAGCCTGCGCGGCACCGCCATCACCACCAGGTCGGCCGGCTGCGGCGTGCTCTTCAGGTCGGGGAAGGTCTTGATCCCGAACAACTCGGCCCGGTTCGGGTTGATCGGATACACCGCCCCCTCGAACCCATGCTTCAGCAGCAGCCGGTAGAGCCGGCCCCCGAACTTCGTCTGGTCCTCCGACGCCCCGATCACCGCCACGCTGCGCGGCCGCAGCAGTTCCGCCACCGTCGCTGGCTGCCGTTGCGCCATCACCCGCCCTCCATCCCTCGCCACGCCAGCCTGCCGACATTCCCGGACAACGGAAAGGCCCGGTTGCCGCAGGGCAGACCCGGAAATAGGCTCGCCGCTTACGGAGGACCACGCATGACATACGAAGCGCGCCTGAAGGAACTCGGCATCGAACTGCCCCCGGCCAAGCCGCCGCTCTACGCCTATGTGCCCGTGGTGGTGGAAGGCGGCCTCGCCTGGGTCTCCGGCCAGCTTCCCTGGGTCGGCGACGGCCTTGTCGCCACCGGCAAGCTCGGCGCCGAAGTCGACATCGCCACCGGCCAGGCCTGCGCCCGCGCCTGCCTGCTCAGCGGCCTGTCCGCCCTGCGCGCTGCCCTCGGTTCGCTCGACCGGGTGAAGCGCATGGTCAAGGTCGTCGGCTTCGTCGCCTCCGCGCCCAGCTTCACCGACCAGGCGATGGTGGTGGATGGCGCGTCCAAGCTGCTCGGCGAGATCTTCGGCGAGGCCGGCCGGCACGCCCGCTCCGCCGTCGGCATGGCCGTGCTGCCGCGGAACACGCCGGTGGAAGTGGAGTTCGTGGCCGCGATCCACCCCGGCTGAACCGCGGTCCACCCGCCCACCGATGCGTCCGGCGGCCAATGCTTCACTGTAATGTTACGCATACTCCGGCCGTGCCGGCATATGCTCCACCTGCAACATGCGATTGCGGGAGGCAGCCCATGCGCAACGACTTGGCCCGCCGGGTGACGGCGGAGTTCTTCGGCACGTTCTGGCTCACCTTCGGCGGCTGCGGCGCCGCCGTGCTGGCAGCGGCCTACCCTGAACTCGGCATCGGCTTCGTCGGCGTGTCGCTGGCCTTCGGGCTCACCGTGCTGACGATGGCCTACGCCGTCGGCCACATCTCCGGCGGCCATTTCAATCCCGCCGTCACCATTGGCCTGTGGTCGGCCAACCGCTGCGCCAACCACCATGTCGTGCCCTACCTCGCCGCCCAGATCGTCGGTTCCGTCGTGGCGGCCGGGGCGCTGTGGCTGATCGCCTCGGGCAAGGCCGGCTGGGTGCCCGGCGGCTTCGCGGCCAATGGCTACGGCGCGCTCAGCCCGGGCAAATACAGCCTCGGCGCCTGCTTCGTGGCGGAGGCCCTGCTCACATTCTTCTTCATCTTCATCATTATCGGCACCACATCGAAGGGCGCGGCCGTCGGTTTCGCCGGCATCCCCATCGGCCTGGCGCTGACGCTGATCCACCTCGTCTCCATCCCGGTCACCAACACCTCGGTCAACCCCGCCCGCAGCACCGGTCCGGCGCTGTTTGCCGGTGGTGAATACATCGGCCAGCTCTGGTTGTTCTGGGCCGCCCCGCTGCTCGGCGCCGTCATCGGCGGTATTGTTGCCCGCTGGCTCTACGAACCAGCCGACATCGTCGATACCACGGTGGTCGAAAAGGCGGCGGGGACGTAGGAAAGCCTTCTTTTTCTGAAGAAAAAGAAGCAAAAAGACTTCACCCATTCTGACCGGGCGCCTGTTGCAAGCGCCCGGCCCATGGATGAAGGAGTTTGGGTTCTTTTATCAAAAAAACCTTTTCCTTCACTTGCCTATTGACGCGTACCGCGCTGGAAACCCCATCAGCGCCTCGATCCCCAGGCATGCCTCCAGGATCGCCCGCTCGGCAAAGCGCGGCCCCACCACCTGCAGCCCAACCGGCAGCCCCGACGCCGACAACCCCACCGGAGTCGTCGCCGCCGGATGCCCGGTCAGGTTGAACGGCAGGGTGTAGGGCACGCCGTCGTCCCATCGGTCATAGCCCTGGCTGTGGTAGGCGATGTCCGCCAACGGCGCCACGTGCGGCGTGGTCGGCGTCAGCAGCAGGTGGTGCGTGGCGAACAGCGCCGCCACCCGGTTGTGCAGCCGCGGCCGCGCCACCATCCCCGCCAGCACCCGGTCCACCGGAATTGGCAGCCCCGCCTTGGCCAGCGCCAGCCAGCCCGGATCGGTTTCCTCCCACCGGTCCTCGGGAATCTGGCGCAGCCGGTTGGCGAAGCCCGCCAGCCAGAAATCCTCGAATACCGGCTTCAGCGGATCGATCACCGTGCCCACCGTCTCAACCGCCGCCCCGGCCCGGCGCAATGCCGCCAACGCCGGCGCCAGCGTCCCCAGCACCTCCTCGTCCGCCATCACCCCGCCCAGGTTCGGCGACCAGGCGAACCGCATCCCCTTCACCTTCGGCGTCAAATCCGCCAGCCAGCCCGCAGGCGCCGGCGGGATCGAATACCAGTCCCGCTCGTCCGGCAGCGCCATCACCGCCAGCGTCGCCGCCGCATCGGCCACCGTGCGCGTGATCGGCCCGCCCGCCACCACCGTCGCGAAAGGGCTCTCCAGCGGATGGTGCGGCACCCGCCCGAAGGTCGGCTTGATCCCGAATGCCCCGCAGAACGCGGCGGGAATGCGGATCGACCCGCCGCCATCGTTGCCGAACGCCACCGCCCCGATGCCCGACACCACCGCCGCCGCCGCCCCGCCCGACGAGCCGCCCGAGGAATGCGCCGGCTTGAACGGATTGCGCGTCGCCGCCCCCCGCAAGGTGCTGTCGGTGATCCCCTTCCAGCCGAATTCCGGCGTCGTCGTCTTGCCCAGGAACACCGCGCCGGCCTCGCGCAGCCGCGCCACCACCGGCGCATCGCTCGCCGCCTTGGCCTCCGGCGTTGTCGTGCTGCCCGACCGGGTCGGGAAACCGGCCATGTCCACGTTGTCCTTGATCGAGGCCGGCGCCCCGTCGAGCTTTCCCAATGCCGCGCCCGCCCGCCACCGCGCCTCGCTCGCGGCAGCCGCCGCCAGGGCCCCTGCCTCGTCCACGATCTGGAACGCGTTCAGGGTCGGCTCCATCGCCGCCAGCCGCGCCAGATGCGCCCGCGCCACCTCCACCGCCGACAGCGTGCCCTTCTGGTAGTGGCCCGCCAACTCGTCCAGCGACATCAGCAGCACATCATCGGCCATTGCGGTTTCCTCCGGCGGGCATTGAACTGAGCGACTGTGCTGCGACGCAGCCAATCGGGAAAGAGGCAGACATGACCAATCGCATCGGCTTCATCGGCCTGGGCAACATGGGGCGCCCCATGGCAGGCCAGCTCGTCGCCAAGGGCTTCGCCACCACCGCCTTCGACATCGCCGAGGCGCCAATGGAAATCCTGCGCCAGAAGGGCGCCGCCCGCGCCGACAGCATCCCCGCCGTCATCGCGGCCAGCGACATCCTCGTCACCATGCTCCCCAACACGCCGGACGTGCAGGGCGTGGTGATGGGCGAGGGCGGCCTGCTCGCCACCGGGCGCGCGGGCATGATGCATATCGACATGAGCACCATCGACCCGCTCGCCAGCAAGGCCATGGCCGCTGCCCTGGCGGAGAAGGGTATCGGCTGGGTCGATGCCGGCGTCGGCCGCTCTCCCGCCCATGCCGACCGCGGCGAAAGCAGCTTCATGGTCGGCGCCACCGACGAAGACCTCGCCCGCGCCAGGCCGGTGCTGGAGGCGATGGGCACCACCATCATCCATTGCGGCGGCCCCGGTGCCGGCATCTCCATGAAGATCGTGCTGAACTTCCTCTCCATGGCTACCTGCCAGCTCACCGCCGAAACCCTGGCGCTGGGCACCAAGCTCGGCCTGAAAATGCCCGACATGTATGCCGTCATCACCAGCGGCCTGGCCTGCAACGAACACTTCCGCCAATACTGGCCCACCAAGGTGCTGGCTGGCGACACCACCCCGGGCTTTGCCATCGACCTCGCCTACAAGGATCTCTCTATCGCGGTGGCCACCGCCGCCGCCGCCGGCGTGCCCGTCATCACCGGCTCGGCCGCCCGGGAAGCCATGGGCATCACCCGCTCCGTCCACGGCCTCGGCCGCGAAGACATCACCGCCGTTCTCGTGGGCGCAGCACGCAATGCAGGCGTGGAAACGCCGAGGCTGTGATCTGTATTGAGTAAGGGAAGGCGAGGGGCTCTGCCCCTCGACCCCGCTGGGGCCCGAGGCCCCAGACCCCCACCCGTTTGCTCCGCCGGCGATGGACAATGGATGAGGTCCAGGAGGCGGCGCCCCCTGGCATTCCTCAATACAGGTGACAAGCTACGGCGTGGCCTTCCTCGGTCGCGCGCGGCATCGGCCGTTCGGTGCGGCAACGGTCCATTACCGCAGGGCAGCGCGCGGCGAAAGCGCAGCCGGGGGGCGGGTTGAGGATGCTCGGCACTTCGCCGCCCAAGGCAGGGGAGCGTTTGCGGTCCGGGTCCGGCCGCGGCACCGCTTCCAACAGCGCCTGCGTGTAGGGGTGCTTCGGCGCCGTGTACAGCACGGTCTTGGGGGCGTGTTCCACCAGCGCGCCGGCGTACATCACCGCCACTTCGGTCGCGATGCTGCGCACCACCGCCAGGTCATGGGCGATGAACAGGTAGGACAGCCCGAACTTCTCCTGCAGGTCCAGCAGCAGGTTGATGATCTGCGCCTGCATCGACACGTCCAGCGCCGAGACCGGTTCGTCGCAGACGATGAAGTCCGGCTGCAACGCCAGCGCCCGCGCGATGCCGATGCGCTGCCGCTGCCCGCCGGAGAACTCGTGCGGAAAACGCTCGGCGACCGCCCGCGGCAGCCCCACCGTCTCCAGCAGTTCCGCCACCCGCCCCGCCCGGTCACCGCGCGACCAGCCGCCGGCGATATCCAGCGGCTCGGCAATGCAGTCCCCTACCCGCATCCGTGGATCCAGCGACCCATGCGGGTCCTGGAACACGAACTGCAGCTTGGTGCGAACCTTGCCCAGCGCCGTCTCGCCGTCCCGCCCCGTGATCGTCGAGCCGAACAGCGTGATCTCGCCCTGGGTCGCCGGAATCAGCCCCACAAGCAGCCGCCCGGTGGTGGATTTGCCCGACCCGGACTCGCCCACCAGCCCCAGCGTCGTCCCCGGCTGGATATCGAAGCTGATGTTGTTCACCGCCCGCAGCAATGCCGGCGGCCCGCCGCGCCCGCGCCGCACCTGGAAATCCTTGGTCAGGTCTCGCACCCTGACGATCGCAGCGCTCATGCCGCCGTCTCCCGCGTCTTGGCCCATTGCGACACCCGCGGCGGACACCGCGCCTCCCGCTCCGGCCCGGCGGGCAGCAACGCCGGGTTGTCGCGCCGGCAGGATTCGCGCACCTCGGGACAACGCGGGCTGTAGCGGCAGCCCGGGATCACCGCCGTCGGATCGGGGATCGAGCCGGGGATGGCCGGTAGCCGCCGCACATCCACATCCAGCTTCGGAATCGCCGACAACAGCCCGTCGGTATAGGGGTGCATAGGCGAGCGGAACAGTTCCGAGACCGGCGCCGTCTCCACCACCCGCCCCGCGTACATCACCATCACCCGCCGCGCGAACTCGGCGATCACCCCCATGTCGTGCGTGATCAGTATCACCGACATGCCTAGCTCGGCCTGCAGGTCGCGCAGAAGATCCAGGATCTGCGCCTGGATCGTCACATCCAGCGCCGTCGTCGGCTCGTCGGCGATCAGCAGCCGTGGCCGGCAGGCGATGGCGATCGCGATCATCACGCGCTGGCGCATGCCGCCGGAAAGCCGGTGCGGATAATCGTCCACGCGCCGCGCGGCGTCTGGAATGCGCACCATCTCCAGCAACTCGACCGCCCGCTTGCGGGCCGCCTGCGCATCCATCCCCTGGTGCAGTCGCAGCGTTTCGCCGATCTGGTCCGCAATCGTCAGCACCGGGTTCAGCGACGACATCGGGTCCTGGAAGATCATCGCAACCTCCCCGCCCCGGATCGTGCGCATTTCCCGCACCGGCAGCTTAAGCAGGTCGCGCCCCCCATACATCACCCGCCCGGTCGGAATGCGCGTGGTGGCCGCGGCATGCAGCCGCAGGATCGACAGCGCGGTGACGCTCTTGCCCGACCCGCTTTCTCCCACGATCCCAAGTGCCTCGCCCTCGCCCACGGCCAGGCTCACGTCGTCCACCGCGGTCAGCCATCCCCGATCGGTGCGAAATCGAACCGTGAGGTTCTCCACTTCCAGCAATGGTGTGGTCGGCAACGGCACGGCCATCTCAGCTCTCCACCTTCAGCCGCGGATCCAGAACGTCGCGCAGCCCGTCGCCCAGCAGGTTCATCCCCAGCGCCGCCAGGCTGATCGCAATGCCCGGGAATAGCATGATCCACCACGCCCGCACGGCGAAGTCGCGCCCTTCGGCGATGATGTTGCCCCACGAAGGCTCGGGTGGCGGTGGCCCGATACCCAGGAAAGACAGCGCCGCCTCGGCCAGGATCGCATAGGCGAACACGAAGGTGGACTGCACCAGCAGCGGCCCCGTCGCGTTGGGCAAAAGGTGCCGGAACATGATCCGCAACGACGACGCCCCCGAAACCCGCGCGGCCTCGATGAACTCCAACTCGCGCGTCACCAGGGCCGAGGCCCGCACGATGCGCGCCGTGCGCGGGATATACGCCACCGCCAGCGCGATGATCACGCTGTAGGTCTGCGGCCCCAGCGCCGCCCCCAGCCCGATCGCCAGCAGGATGGCGGGCGCGGCCATCAGCGCGTCCATGATGCGCATCAACAACAAATCGAGCCGCCGGAACTGCGCGCTCAACACCCCGATCGCCCCGCCGATCCCCGCCGACAGCAACGCCACCGAAAGTCCGATCCACAGCGAAAGCTGCGTGCCGTACAGCGCCCGCGTGAACAGGTCGCGCCCGAACTGGTCGGTGCCGAACAGGAAATCGGCCTGCGGCGAGCGGAAGCGCAGCTTCACCTTCATCGCATTCGGGTCGATACCGGTGATCAACGGCGCCAGCACCGCCGCGAGCGTCAGCAGTGCCACGATCACGAAGCCGATCACGAACGAGCGATGATGCAGCAGCTTGCGCAGCACCAGGAAGCGCCGGCGCTCGGAAATCGCCTCGCCGGAGGCCAGTATCACCGCATCAGCCATAACGCACCCGCGGGTCCACAAGAGTATAGATGATATCGACGAGAACGTTGATCAGCACGAAGGCGAAGCCGAACAGCAGCATCGTGCCCTGCACGAGCGGGTAGTCGCGCGCCAGAATCCCCTGCACCACCAGCCGCCCGATCCCTGGCAGCGCGAACACCTGCTCGATCACCACCGAGCCGCCGATCAGCAGGCTCAGCGTGATGCCCAGCACCGTCACCACCGGGATCAGCGTGTTGCGGAACGCGTGCTTCACCACCGTCGTCCATTCGTCCACCCCCTTGGCGCGCGCCGTGCGGATGAAGTCCTGGTCCATCACGTCCAGCATCGCCGATCGGGTGATGCGGGCCAGGAAGCCGATCTGGAACAGCGCCAGCACCACCGCCGGCTGCACCAGGGAGGCGAACCACGGCCACACCCCGTCGCCCAGCGGCACATACCCCGCCGGCGGAAACCAGCCCAGGTTCACACTGAACAGCAGCACCGCCAGGATGCCCACCCAGAACCCCGGCAGCGACACGCCCAGCAACGCCGTCAGCATCACGAAGGAATCGACCCAGGAGTTGCGCCAATACGCCGCCACCACCCCCAGCCCCACGCCCACCGGCAAGGTCACCACCAGCGACACCAGCGCCAGCGACAGCGTCACCGGCAGGCGTTCCGTAACAGCACTGATAACCGTCTGCTTCAGCACCAGTGATTCGCCGAAATTGCCCACCGCCAGATGCGCGAACCATTCCGCCAGCTGAACCAATACCGGCCGGTCCAGCCCAAGCTGCACCCGGATCTTCTGCACTTCCTCCGGCGACGCCTCCATCCCCGCGATCGCCACCGCCGGGTCGCCCGGCAGCAGGTGCATCAGCGTGAACACCATCACCGCGAAGATCAGCAGCACCGGCACCGCCTGCGACAGGCGCATCAGAATTCCGCGATACATTCCATCCCTTCCGTCGGGCCTTTCCGTCGGGCCCGTGCCCTTCAGATCGCCCCAGAGTTCAGCCAGACATTCCAGAAACGCAGGAAGAAATAGGGCCGCAGCCCCGCCACCCGCGCATTATATCCCCTCACGGCCCCAAGGTCGGCGAGCTTGATGAAATGCGCCTCGCCCAGCACCAGCCCCTCGATCGCAAGCCATTCGCGCTGCCGCGGCGCCAGTTCCCGCGCGTTGAAATACCGCTCATACGCCGCATCCAGCGCCGTCGGGTCACGCAGCCGGGCATAGGTCCCAATGGCCGAACGCCACTGCTGCGGCCCCAACAGCGGCTGCGTGCAGAACCCCGTCACCGACACGTTCCATTCGCCCGCCCCGCGCCGCATGTTGCCGGCGTTGGTCGCCCAGTCCACCACCTCCACCTCGGCGTTCATCCCGGCAAGGCGCATCTCGCGCCCCAAAACCTGGATTGCATCGCGCATATAGGAGTACGTGGAGTTGGTCTGCAGCACCAGCTTTTCGCCGCGATATCCTGCTTGCTGCAACAGCGCGCGCGCCTCTCCCGGGTTCGCGCGATCATAGAACGCGGCACTCGCCTGGTCCGAATGATAGGGGCTGCCCGGATAGACCAGCGATGGATTGCGCCGCGCCACCTGCCCGGTCTCCGCCATTATCTCGTCCACGTCCACCACCGCGCGGATCGCCTGGCGCACCCGCACATCCGCGGTGGCGCCATGCGCCGCGTTGGTCACGAACATCAGCTGGCAGAACGGAAACACCTCCTGCGTGGCAAGGTCGCCCCGGTCCGCCAGCCCCGCCGCCATGTCCGGCCGGAGCGTGGAAACCACGTCGGCCCCGCCATCGCGCAGCGCCGCAAGCCGCTCGGTCGCATCGGGCACGAAACGCACATGCACGCGGTCCAGATACACCGTCTTGCGCCCCGCCAGCCCCTCCGGCCCGGTGGCGCTGCGGTCGGCGGAATAGGCGTCGTTGCGCCGCAGCACCAGTTCGCGGTCCTTGTCCCAGCTTTCCAGCACGAACGGCCCGGTGCCCATTTCATCGGCCTCGCCGGCCGACTTGTCCTTCTGGCCGGCCGGCAGGATCGCCAGCGGATGGGTCGGCGACTTCAGCATGTCCAGGAAAACCGCGTTGGTCCGCTTCAGCCGCACTACGAAGGTGTAGGGATCGGGCGTGTCATAGCCTTCCACATCGGCCAGCAGCGCACCGTTCGGGCTGACCATGGCATAGCGCTCGAACGAGGCCAGCACGTCCGCCGAATTCATCTCGGCGCCGTTGTGGAACCGCACGCCCCGGCGCAGCACGAAGCGATAGCGGCGCGCGGCGTTGCCCACCTCCACCGAGGCGGCCAGCATCGGGCGCGCGTTGTGGCTCTCGTCCATCGCCACCAGCGTCTCGAACAGATGATGAACGATCTCAAGCTGCGCCAGCCCCCCGGCCACGTGCGGGTCAAGCGTGCCGGGCCCGGCGGAATTGGCATAGGCGAGTCGCCCGCCACGCTGCGGCGCTTGCGGTTGCGCTTGCACCGCCGCCGTCCACGCAAACCCGCCCGCCAAGGCGCACGTGATGATCGCCCGGCCCAGCCACCGCGCCATTTGTCGGCTTCTCCCCTGCGGCGTCCCCCGCCTCGCGCGGCCGCCCGGGCCGCAAGGGCGCAAAGGGTGGCGGCGGCGGGCCGGACTGTCAATCGAAGACGCCGCCCAGAATGCCTGTTTGATTGACAATTCGTGAGACGTGCGCACAGCCTTTCGACACCAGCCAGGCCCGCACGACCTGGCGCACCACGGGAGGGACGGCAATGTCGGAGAATGCAGGCGCACAAGCGGCTGGTCCGGCCATGGGCTGGGCGGAATGGGCACGCCACGACGCGGTCTCGCTCGCGGCACTTGTAGGCAAAGGCGACATCTCCCCGCGCGAACTCGCCGCCCAGGCCGCCGCCGCGGTCGAACGCGTGGATTCGCGTATCGAAGCGGTCGTGGAAATATTCGCCGACGTGCTCGCCGACCCCGACGCCGACGGCCCCGCCCGCGACGGCCACCTCTACGGCGTGCCCATGCTGCTGAAAGACCTCGGCTCCGGCCTCAAGGGCCGCACCCAGCAGGGCGGCTCCAAGCTCACCCGCAACTACGTGGTGCCGCAGACCGACCCCACCATCGCCAACTTCCTCGCCGCCGGCCTGGTGCCGCTCGGCCGCTCCACCAGCCCCGAATTCGGCCTCACCTTCGACACCGCAACCGACATCGACCGCCTGCGCGTCACCCGCAATCCCTGGAACCTCGCCCGCACCCCCGGCGGCTCCTCCGGCGGATCGGCCGCCGCGGTGGCCGCCGGCGTGGTGCCGGTCGGCATGTCCGGCGACGGCGGCGGCTCCACCCGCATCCCCGCCGCCTTCTGCGGCCTGATCGGCCTCAAGGCCTCGCGCGGCCGCGTCCCGCGCCCGCATTTCCAAAGCGAATACATGGTGCGCATGAGCGCCGACGGCGTGGTCACCCGCACCGTCCGCGACACCGCCGCAGTCTACGAAACCCTCACCCGCGTGCCCAACGGCGGCAGCTTCATCGCCATGGCTCCACCCCGCGGTTCCTACCTCGAAGCCATCCGCCACGACCCGCCCCGGCTGCGTGTCGCCCTGTCCACCGGCCAATGGGGCCGCGCCACCGCCACCGACCCCATCGTCGCCACGCGCGTGCGCGAAGTCGCCCGCGTGCTCGAAGGCCTCGGCCACACCGTCGAGGAAGTGAAGGACACCGACATCTGCGACTGGGAAACCCTGTGGCGCGCCTACATCACGCTCTGGGTCGGCAACTGCGCCCAGTTCGCCGACAAGGCTCGCTCCCTCGGTATCGAACCGCAGGAGTTGTCCTCGCACCTCGCCCCCATGACCTACCGCCACTACCTTGCCGCCCAGCGTTACGACAAAGCCGACGTCTTCCGCATGATGGCCGACAACAACACCGTCACCCGCCAGTTCGGCGCGTTCATGGACCGCTACGACGTGCTGCTCACCCCCACCCTCGCCATCCGCGTGCCCGAAGCCAACGGCCCCTTCTCCCTGCTGCGCGACGAAGACCTCGACACCTGGGTCACCCGCCTGTGCGACGCCTGCCGCTACACCATGCCAGGCAACGAAACCGGCATGCCCGGTATCTCCGTGCCCACTGGCCTGGACCCGGACGGCCTGCCGATCGGGGCGCAAATCTACGGCAGCGCCGGCGCCGAAGACCTGCTGCTCCAGGTGGCCGCTCAACTCGAACGCGCCCAGCCCAGATGGTTCGGCGCCACGCCGCCAGTCAACGTGTTAGTCGGATAAGGGAGAATGTTCTTTTTTGAAAAAAAGAACCAAAAAACTTTTATCTATTTGGCCGTCCAAGCAGAACCGAGTCTAGGGCTTCGAATGGATAAAAGTCTTTTTGCTTCTTTTTCTACAGAAAAAGAAGATCTTCCTTCTAGGTTTTGACTTTCTCTGCGGCCCAGGTCGCACCCACTCAGGAGTATTCCCATGGATCTCAACGGCACGGTTGCCCTGGTAACCGGCGGCAACGGTGGCCTCGGCCAGCGCATCTGCCACGCCCTCGCCGCCGCGGGCGCCAGCATCGCCGTGATGTATGCCCAGAGCCGTGACCAGGCCGAGGAAGTTGCCCGCGACCTCGCCGCCCGTCATCAGGTCCGCGCCGCGGCCTTTGCCTGCGACATCACCGACGCGGCCGCGGTGGAGAAGCTTGTTGGCGACGTCACCAGCCATTTCGGCCGTCTCGACATCCTGGTGAACGATGCCGCCTACAACATCGCCATTCCCTTCCCCGACCTCGACAGCCTGACGCAGGAGGTGTGGGACAAGATCATGGCGGTGAACCTCACTGGCCCCATGCGCCTCACCAAGGCGGTCGCACCGGTCATGAAGGGGCAGGGCAGGGGCCGCATCGTCAACATTTCGTCCGTCGCCGGCCTGGGCCCGACCGGCTCGTCCATCGCCTATGCGGTGTCCAAGGCGGGCCTGATCCACCTCACCCGCTGCATGGCCGTGGCGCTGGCACCGGAGACACTGGTCAACTGCGTCGCTCCGGGCCTGCTGGAGGGCACAAGGGCCACGTCCAACCTGCGCCCCGAACAGGTCGAGCGCTCATCGGCCACGTCGCTGCTGAAGAAGGCCGCCGACAAGGACGACTGCGCCGACATGGTGGTCACCATGTGCCGCACCGAAACCATGACCGGTCAAACGATCGTCATAGACGCCGGCCGCATCTTCCACTGACAGTGGGGGCGAGGGGTTCGGCCCCTCGCCCCGGCATGTCAGGCCGCGATGCGCTCGCGCGTCCGGCCGGCCGGCGCGGGCGTGCCCAGCACCGGCACGCGGGCGCGGATCAGCTTTTCGATATCCTTCAGGAACGGCCGCTCGTCCGGCGCGCACAGGCTGATCGCCATGCCGTCCTTGCCGGCGCGCGCGGTGCGGCCGATGCGGTGCACATAGCTCTCCGGCACGTTCGGCAGGTCGTAGTTGATCACGTGCGAAACCGCCTCCACATCAATTCCGCGCGCGGCGATGTCGGTTGCCACCAGCACCCGCGCCTCGCCGTTGCGGAACATCGCCAGCGCCCGCTCGCGCTGCCCCTGGCTCTTGTTGCCATGGATCGCCATCGCCGGCAGCCCGCTCTCCTCCAGGTGCTTCACCACCCGGTCGGCGCCATGCTTGGTGCGCGTGAACACCAGCGTCCGCCCGGTCGCGGTTCCGCTCAACAGGTCGAACAGCACGTGCCGCTTGCGCGCGGTCTCGGTGAAGATCACCGCCTGCTCCACCCGCTCGGCCGTCGTCGCCACCGGTGCCACGGCCACATGGGCCGGGTCCTTCAGCATCCCGCCGGCCAGCTTGCCGATCTCGCCGGGCATCGTCGCCGAGAAGAACAGCGTCTGCCGCCGCGACGGAATCGTCGCCACGATGCGCTTGATCGGCACGATGAAGCCGAGGTCCAGCATGTGGTCGGCCTCGTCCAGCACCAGCACTTCCACATGGTCTAGCCGCACCGTGCGGTCCTGCATGTGGTCGATCAGCCGCCCCGGCGTGGCCACCAGCACGTCCACGCCGCGCTCCATGGCGCGCACCTGCTTGCCCTTCGGCACGCCGCCGAACATCACGGTCACCCGCATGCCCATGTTGGCGCCATAGGCGCGGAAGCTGTCGGCAATCTGGCTCGCCAGTTCGCGCGTCGGCGACAGTACCAGCACCCGGCACCCGCCCCGCGGCGGCTGCCGCGGCGCCTCGGACAGCCGCTGCAGGATCGGCAGCGCGAAGGCCGCCGTCTTGCCGGTGCCCGTCTGGGCAATCCCCTGCACGTCGCGCCCGGCCAGCACATGCGGAATCGCCTGCTCCTGGATCGGGGTGGGGGTGGTATATCCCTCGGCGGTCAGCGCGCGCAGCAGCGCCGGCGCCAGGCCAAGGCTTTCAAAACTCGTCATATCCATCGATCTTTCAGCTCGACGCGCAGCAGCGCGTCCCGACGCAACAGCGCGCGTCGCAGGTTGGAAGGCGTACGCGCAGTCACGCGTTCGCGCGGCAATCGGACCGCGAACCGGCGCAGAATGGGAATGGAACGGGGCTACCGGGTGGTGCCTCGGCCTGCTTGCCCGCCAGCGTTGCCACTGGACCTACGGCATTGGGGCCATCTCCCGAACATCGGAAGGAATACAGGCCGGCAGCGCACGGAACAAACTCTAGGCGCGCCTCGAATGTCTAATTGTGCGTCGCAGCAATGTCAAGGAAATACATGCCCGGCCCGCTGCGCCGCCTCCGCCTACTGCGCCAGCTTCAGCGTCACCACTCCGCCCACAATCATCGCCACCCCCGCGAACCGTCCCAGCGTGGCCGGGTCGCCGAACCACCAGACCCCCACCATGAACGTCCCCGCCGCCCCGATCCCCGTCCACACGGCATAAGCGGTGCCCAGCGCAATCTCCCGCTGCGCCAAATAGAGGAACAACCCGCTCAACCCCATCGCCACCGCCGCCCCCGTCCAGCCCAGTAATCCCCGGCCGGGCCCCTGCGCCAGCTTCAGCCCCAGCGGCCAGCCGATCTCGAACAGCCCCGCCAGCGCCAGATAGAACCAGGCCATCGCCGCCCCCCGCTCCGTTGCCTTCGCGCTCCGTTGCCTTCGCGCCCCGTTGCCTTCGCTCAGCGCCTGGACGATCAATGCACTCCCCAGCCGGAGCCAGGCCATGCGCATCGTCGACGTCCGCGAAATCACCCGCCCGATCGCCTCGCCGATCCGCAACGCCTATATCGACTTCACCAAGATGACCAGCAGCCTGGTCGCCGTCGTCACCGACGTTGTGCGCGACGGCCGCCCGGTCATCGGCTACGGCTTCAACTCCAACGGCCGCTACGGCCAGGGCGGTCTCATCCGCGAACGCTTCGCCCCCCGCATCCTCGAAGCCAACGCCGCCACCCTGCTCAACGACGCCGCCGACAACCTCGACCCCGACCGCGTCTGGGCCGCCATGATGACCAACGAAAAGCCCGGCGGCCATGGCGACCGCTCGGTGGCCGTCGGCACCATCGACATGGCCGTCTGGGACGCCACCGCCAAGATCGCCCGCCAGCCCCTGTTCCGCCTGCTCGCCGAGCGCCACGGCATCCAGTCCGACCCCCGCGTCTTCGTCTACGCCGCCGGCGGCTACTACTACCCCGGCAAGGACCTCGAAAAACTCCGCGCCGAAATGCGCTCCTACCTCGACCGCGGCTACACCGTTGTGAAAATGAAGATCGGCGGCGCCCCTCTCACCGAAGACCAGGCCCGCATCGAAGCCGTCCTCGCCGAAATCGGCACCCAGGCCCGCCTCGCCGTCGACGCCAACGGCCGCTTCGATCTCGAATCCGCCATCGCCTACGCGAAGATGCTGCGCCAGTACGATCTGTTCTGGTACGAGGAAGCCGGCGACCCGCTCGACTACCACCTGCAATCCGTCCTGCCAGAATTCTACCCCAACCCCATGGCCACCGGCGAAAACCTCTTCAGCCACCAGGACGCCCGCAACCTCCTGCGCCACGGCGGCATGCGTCCCGACCGCGACTGGCTGCAATTCGACTGCGCCCTCAGCTACGGCCTCTGCGAATTCCAGCGTACCCTGGCTGTCATGCGCGATTTCGGCTGGTCCTGGCGCCGCCTCATCCCCCATGGCGGCCACCAGATGTCGCTCAATATCGCCGCCGGCCTCGGCCTCGGCGGCAACGAGAGCTACCCCGACCTGTTCCAGCCCTATGGCGGCTTCCCCGACGGCGTGCGCGTGCAAGACGGTCACATCACCATGCCCGACCTCCCCGGCATCGGCTTCGAAGCCAAGTCCGACCTCTACGCCCAGATGCGGGACCTCGCCGCCTGAGACACGCCGCCCCCCGCGCGGCGATACTCGGGGCCGCGGCCGCACTCGCCGCCCTGCCGGCGCGCGCCGAGGCCCCAGGCGACTTCCCCTTCCCCACCGACGCCTGGAACATCCCGCTTCGCGCCCGCGCCGAGCCTGCCCGCCGCGACGGCTTCACCCTGCACCTCACCACTATCGCCGGCTACAACTCCAACACCGAGGAGGTGCAGTCCGGCGGCCACGACTCGCTGGGCGCCGAAACCCGCCTCTACCTCGAATGGCGGAAGCAACTCCCCCACCTGCCGCTGCGCCTGTCCCTCCAGGCGGGGCTGGAGGCCGCGCGGTTCCAGCGCGTGCCCGACGCCCAATCCGACCGTGCCATCCTCGCCCTTCGCCTGCTGCCGCCCGACACGCCCGGCCGGCTCGTCCGCCCCTACCTCGCCTATGTCCAGCGCCACCAGTTCGCCCCCACCTTCAGCCGCTTCGCCTACACGCGCCACGATTTCAGTGCCGGATTTTCCATCGAACTGCCGCTCCCCCGCGCGCCTGCCTGGACCCTGCGGCTCAACGGCGTGGCGCAACGCCGCCTCGAAAGCGCCGGCACCGCCTCCACCGCCGCCGGCGTGAACCTCGGCGCCACCTGGCACTGGTCGCCGCGATGGAATGCCGGAGTCGACCTCGGCATCGGCCGCCGCTGGTACGACCAGCGGCGCGGCCGGGCCACCCGCGAATGGGGCATCTCCCCCGCATTGTCGCTGGAATACAAGCCGCAGCGCCCCTGGTTCGCCGGCACCGACCCGCCGCGCATCCGCATTCGCCTCGGCTTCAGCCGGCTGCTCACCACCTTCCCCGGCGGCAGCTACCACCAATGGGCCGCCGGCCCCTCCATCCACACAAGCTGGCCGTTCTGAACGGAATCCGCCAGGCGTCGGGAGAGCACGGTTCGCCTGTTTGGCCGAAGTAGAAAGTCAGAAGACAGCAGTTCTTTTTTGCAAAAAAGAACCAAAAAACTTTTACCCGTTAAAGCCCGGCGCACCCCCACGCCCTTATAAAAATGGGAAGAAGTCTTTTTGCTTCTTTTTCTTCAGAAAAAGAAGATTCCTCTCTTCTTGCTCTTATTCCGGCAGCACAAAAGGCACCGGGTCCATGAACCGCCGCAGCACGTTGGTCGTAAGCTGCCGCAGCGTCCCCGGCACCGCCACACTCCCGGCATAGGTCATCGACCCCGCCGAAAACACCGCGCCTCCCGCCGGCGTCTCGAAGAACGTCATGTCCGCGCACGACCATTCCTCCGCCGGCAGCGGGTGGCGGTGAACCAGCATGTCCTCGTTCACCCAGCCATAGTCGGGATGCACCACCACCCCCTTGGCCACCACCAGCACATGCGGCGGCGAGCCGTATTTGAAGTTCACGCTGTCCAGCTCGAACCCCGCCGCGCCCCCGCCCATGAAGCCGCTGTCGCCGAACGCCGCACCCTCGGCCGCGTTAAGCCCGGCCGTCATAAAGGCGGCGCGCGGGTCGTTGATCCCTGATGTGAAATGATAGGGAAAGCCCAGGTGCCGCCCCTGGCTGGAGAAGTTGATTCCCACCAGCTTGTGGCCGGACCGCCCCACGCGCCGCCACAGCCCGCCATAGCCGCCGCCGAACTGGTTGTAGCTCTCGCCCGGCTCGGTCGCCCACACCCGGATGCCGGATTCCGCCCGCCGCACCTCCATCGCATGCGGCGCGAACTTGCTCGGCTCGGCCCGCCAGTAGAACCCGTTGCCGCCCAGGTACATCAGCCGCCCGCCGCCGGCCAGGAAGTCCTCGAACCCCTGCATCATCCGCTCGGAATGGTATTCCGGATGCTGCCCCGCGATCACCACGCGATACGGCGCCAGCGCCGCCGCCCCTTCCTCGTGCAAATCGTGGTCGGTGATCACGTCATGCGCGATGCCTTCCTGCGTCAGCCAATGGATGAAATACCCGTCCGCGCCGATCCGCCCGGTGCCGGAACCGCCCTCCACCGGGTCCATCAGGCTGATCTGCCGCGGCCGCGTGTCCAGTTGCGGCCGCAGCATCGACACCAGCGACACCCCGGAGCCGTCGGAATGGTAGTTGTAGCAGGACAGGCCGAACTCCGGGTTCATGTCCGGCGTCTCGGTCAGCGCGCGCCAGTCTCTCGCCCGCTCGGCAATTTCCGCCCCGCGCCCCGGCCGCACGTAGCAGCCGTACACCTGATAGCTGAAGGTCGGCACCAGGAACGCGACATCGGCCGAGGGCTTGGCCGGCCGCACGAAGAACGGGATGTAGTCCTCGCACGCCTCGTTGCGGATATGCGCGGCATAGAACCCGCTCGGCCAATCCTCGGGCACGGCCAGGCAGAAACTCTCCTGCCAGCCCAGGTCGCCCTGGTCGTCGTCGTGGAAATGGATCGCCCCATATTGCGAGGGGTCGGTCTTCCAGTCATGCACCGCCCCGTTCCAGCCGGCCCCGGTCATCGCCCGCGCCGGCAGGTTCACCAGTGCCGCATGTGCCGCCTGCGCGCCGACCTCGCTCGCCACCTGCGTGGGTATCCCGCGCGAGAAATCCCACGCCGCCACCAGCCCCGGCATCGAAACAAGCGGCACCGAAACAAGGGGCGCCGTCGCATGTGGCACCGCGCCCGCCATGCCCTGCCAGACCGAAGGCGCCTCCAGCTTGCCATTGTAGTGCCCGCTCGCCGGCGCCCCGCCGCCATCCGGTGGCAGCGCCGCGAGGTAAACACTCGCCACGCCGCCGGGGCAGGGCGCCGCGCCGGCCGCCTGCGCGTCGCCCTCGTCGCCCAGCGGTTGGCGCGGCACCTGGCGCACCGACAGCCGACCTTCGCCGTCGAGCCTGCCCTCGATGTCGTACCATCTCCGCTCGCGCAACGGCCGCGAAACCTCGGCCCGCACCGCCCGGCCACCGCCCTCCACCGCCAGCATTGCCCCGCCACCCTCGCCGATCCCCAGCGAGAGGCACCAGTCACCCAGCCGCACCGCAACGATGCCCTGCCGCCCCTTCGCCGGCGTCGTCGGC
This sequence comes from uncultured Alphaproteobacteria bacterium, assembly GCA_963779875.1. Taxonomy (GTDB): domain Bacteria; phylum Pseudomonadota; class Alphaproteobacteria; order Acetobacterales; family Acetobacteraceae; genus CAMDGX01. The sequence goes on from CAWAAI010000003.1 coordinate 71,676, forward strand.
CACACCGTCGCCCGCAAGGTCAGCCCGCCCGCCGGCACCAGCAACGCCGGCACATGCCCGAAGCTGCCCAGCCACGCCGGCTGCTCCCGCCCTTCCTGCCGCCCGTCCAGCGGGCTCGCCATGGCAATCTCGGCATAGCCCGGCCCGCGCGGGTTCGGGTCCGGGCAGGTGTGGCGCACGAAACGAAGCTCGAACGGCGCGCCCCCCGCGCTCGAAACATGAAAGCGGATCGCCGCCCCCTGCTTCACGCTCCAACGGTCGGTGTAGCCGGTCAGACCATGCATCGCCGAACCCCTCCGAGTTTCCGCAACCCTAACACCCGCATCCCGCCGCCGCGAATACCACTTGGCGCGGTCGACGTCAGTAAATATAACTAACTTAAATGCCCTCCACCTCCCCGGCCCCGAACCTCGCCACCGCCTTCGCCACCCTGCGTGCCGATATCGCCGCGCAGGCGGACCGGGATCATGCCCTCGCGGCGCTGCTGGCCGTGCTCTACGATTGCATCGACCGCCTCCTCGCCTGCCTGCAACGCCTTGCCGAAGGCTCCGCCACACCACCGGCCTGCTGCCCCGGCCGCCCGCACGCGAGCGGGCCCCTGCGCGAGCGCCGTCCCCAATCCCAGCGGCGATTTAAGCCCACGCCAGGCGCCCGCGTGACCGGCCCGTGCCGCGCCACCCGCCCTGCGCAGAAGGCGACCCGCGCCCCGGGCGCGCCCGCCGCTCCCAATCCTGAGCCTGTCGCAATGCCTCGCACTGAGCATGCCACGGCCTCGCCGCCGCCACCCAGACGCGAAAATCGCATCCGGGGAAGCGAGTCCTTTCACATCAAAAACGTTACGATATCAAAATAACATGGGGCAGTGACCGGCTCGCCGTCCGCGCCCTACCCAATCGAGCCGGCGGCCAATCAGGCCACCGGATGAACGCCGAGAACACCTTCCCTCGGCTTTCATCAATCAGATGGCAAGGTACTCGGCGCGCATGGCGGCATCGTCGAGCACATCGCGGGCCGACCCGTCGAACACAACATGGCCGATATCGAGGATCACCGCGCGGTCGGCGAGGTTCAGGGCCGCAATGGCGTTCTGCTCCACGATGATGGTGGTGATGCCCTGTTCCTTTATGACGTTCAGCGTCTTCTCGATCTCATGCACGATCACCGGGGCGAGGCCCTCGTACGGCTCGTCGAGCAGCAGCACCTTGATGTCGCGCGCCAGGGCGCGGGCGATCGCAAGCATCTGCTGTTCGCCGCCCGACAGCGTCACCCCCTCCTGCCGCCGGCGCTCGCCCAGGCGTGGGAAGAGCTCGTACAGCCGCTCGATCGACCAGCCAACCGGTTTCACGATCTGCGCGAGGTTGAGGTTCTCCTCCACGGTCAGTCCCGGGATGATGCGCCGGTCCTCCGGCACCAGGCCGATGCCGGCGATCGCCGCCTGGTACGAGGCCATGCGGTGCAGCGGCTGGTGGTCCAGCCAGATCTCGCCATGCGTCAGCATCGGCGCCGCGAGCCGGGCGATGGCGCGCAGGGTCGAGGTCTTGCCGGCGCCATTGCGCCCCAGCAAAGCCAGGATCTCGCCCTCGTGCAGGTTGAAGCTGACACCCTGCACGATATAGCTCTCGCCGTAATAGGCATGCAGATCCCACACCGACAGGAATGCCGGCGCGGTCGCCGCGTTGTTGGCGTTGCGGTTGAATGCCGAATTCATCGCCCGCTCACCTTCACTGCGCCTGTTGGTGCGATTGGCCGAGATAGGCTTCCTGCACCTTGGGATGGCCCCTGATGTTGGCGGGAACATCCTCCACCAGCGGCGCGCCCTGGGCCAGCACGGTGATGCGGTCGGCCAGCGAGAACACCACGTTCATGTCGTGCTCGATGATCACCATGGTGATGTCGCGGCTGGCCTTGATCTGCCGCAGCAGGTCGATGGTGTTGTTGGTGTCGGCGCGCGACATCCCGGCCGTGGGCTCGTCCAGCAGCAGCAGCGTCGGCTCCTGCACCAGGCACATGGCCAATTCCAGCCGGCGCTTGTCGCCGCGCGACAGCGAACCGGCATGCATCGCGGTCTTGTCGTGCATGTCCACGTCGGCGAGCATCTGCTCGGCCCTGCCGAGCAGGTCGCGCTCGGCCTTCACCGCTTCCAGCGCATGCATGCGGAACGCGCCATCGCGCCGGGCGAAGCAGGGGATCAGCACGTTCTCCAGCACCGTGAGGTCGCCGAAGATCTCGGGCGTCTGGAATACCCGGCTGATACCCATCTGGTTGATCTCGTGCGGCGCGCGGCCGAGCACGGGTTGGCCGCGGAACAGCACCGTTCCGCTATCGGGCACCAGCTTGCCGACCAGGCAGTTCAGCAGCGTCGACTTGCCCGCCCCGTTCGGCCCGATGATGGCATGCACGGAGTTCTCGCGCACGGTCAGGTTGACATTGTCCAGCGCCTGCAGGCCGCGGAATCGCTTGCTGACGCCCCGGACATCCAGAACTGTCATGATCGTCCCCCTATTGCGCCGGCCCCTACTGAGCCGGCGTCGTGCCGGCGGCGCGGCCGGCGTCGCGGCGCGGGGCCTTGCGCCCGAACAGCCGGCCAAGGCGCAACCCGCCCTCGACCAGGCCGCCGGGCAGGAAGATCACCACCAGCATGAACAGCAGGCCGAGGGTGAGATTCCAGCCCTTGCCGCTGAACGGCTGCAGGATCGCCACCATCGCATCGTCCAGCCCGCGTGGCAGGAAGGCGAACCACTGGTGCAGCACGCCTTCGTTGATCTTGGAGAAGATGTTCTCGAAATACTTGATGAAGCCGGAGCCGGCGACCGGGCCCAGCAGGGTGCCGGCGCCGCCCAGGATGGTCATCAGCACCACCTCGCCCGATGCCGTCCACTGCATCCGCTCGGCCCCGGCCAGCGGGTCCATCGCCGCGAGCAGCCCGCCGGCCAGCCCGGCATACATGCCGGAGATCACGAAGGCGGTGAGCATGTACGGGCGCGGGTTCAGGCCGGTGTAGCGCATGCGGTTCTGGTTGGACTTCACCGCGCGCAGCATGATGCCGAACGGCGAGCGGAAGATGCGGATCGACAGGTAGAACATCGCCACCATGATCGCGGCACTCAGGTAATAGCCGGTGTTGAACTGGAAGACGTGGTCCAGCGTCTCCACCCGCCAGGTGGCGTTCATCGGAAGCCCGAAGATGTTGGTGACCGGCAACACGCCGCTGGTGTTGCCGGCATCCAGGATGCGCGGGTCGGCGAGGCTGAGTTGCAGCCCGGTCTCGCCGTTGGTGATGGGGGTCAGCACCGAATAGGCGAGGTTGAACGACATCTGCGCGAAGGCCAGGGTGAGGATCGAGAAGTAGATGCCCGAGCGGCGCAGCGACACGAATCCAATGATCAGCGCGAAGGCCCCGGCCACCACCACGCTGAGCAGAATCGCCGGGATCACGTTCATGGTCAGCAGCTTCAGCATCCACACCGCCGAATAGCTGCCCACGCCCAGGAAGGCGGCGTGGCCGAACGAGAGATAGCCGGTGAGGCCGAACAGGATATTGAAGCCGATGGCGAAGATGGCGAAGATCGCGAAGCGCTGCATCAGGTCGGGATAGCCGGCGTTGAACTGGGCCAACGCGGAGGTTTCGGCGAACGGGTTCAGGATGACCGGCGCCAGCAGCGCGCACGCCACCACGACCAGCAGCAGGATGGCGTCGTTCTTGGCGAGTCCCAGCACGCGCTACTCCTCCATCACGCCGGGCCGCCCCATCAGGCCGCGCGGGCGGGTCAGGATGACGACGATGGCGATGACGTAGATGATGATCTGGTCGATGCCGGGCACGATGTCCTTCAGCCAGTTCATCGAGGCATAGGATTCGAGGATGCCCAACAGGAACCCGGCCAGCACCGCGCCAACCAGGCTGCCCATGCCGCCGACGACGACGACGACGAAGCTCAGCACCAGGAAATCCATCCCCATGTGGTAGCTGGGCGAGTTGATCGGCGCGTACATCGCCCCGGCCACGCCGGCGACCGCGGCGGCAATGCCGAACATAAGGGTGAAGCGCCGGTCGATATTGATGCCGAACAGGCCCACCGTCTCGCGGTCCGCCATGCCGGCGCGCACTACCATGCCGAAGGTGGTGAACTGCAGAAAAGCGAAGACGCCGGCGATGATGGCCAGCGAGAACACGAAATAGACCATGCGCCAGTATGGGTAGATGATCGCGTTGGCGCCGAAGCCGAGCCAGACGCCGAAATCGAACGATCCGGCGAAGGCGTCCGGCGCCGGGGTGGAAATCGGGTTGGCGCCGAAGAAATACTTCACCACCTCCTGCAGCACGATGGCGAGGCCGAAGGTCACCAGGATCTGGTCGGCATGCGGCCGCCGGTAGAAATGCTTGATCAGCCCGCGCTCCATGGCGAAGCCGAGCAACACCATCACGGGAATGGCGAACAGCACCGACAGCGGCACCGACCAGTTCAGGATGGTGCTTCCGGTCGCCTCGCCGAACCAGCTTTGGACATAGGGCGTCTTGACGACCATCGGGTTGCCGAGGAAGTCGGTGCGCGTCCGGTCGATCGTCTCGTAGGAGATGTTGAGGATGCGGCTGACCGTGACGGCGCAGAAGGCGCCGATCATGAACATTGCGCCATGGGCGAAGTTCACCACGCCGAGGGTGCCGAAGATCAGCGTGAGCCCCAGGGCGATCAGCGCATAGGCGCTGCCCTTGTCGAGCCCGTTCAGCGTTTGCAGGATCAGTGCGTCCATCGTCTCCACCAGCCCGGCGCAACAATGCAAACCGGCCGCGTGCACCATGCACGCGGCCGGTCCTCAGCCTGGCGCGGCGTCAGGCGCCGGCGTTGCACTTGCCGAGGTCGCCGCCGGCGAACATCGGATGGTCCGGCGCATACTCCACCTGGGCGCGCGGCGTGACCTGCACCACGTCCAGCAGGTCGTACTGGTTGTCCGGCTTCTCCTTGCCCTTCACCACCAGAACATCCTTGAAGCACTGGTGGTCGGCGGCGCGATACAGCGTCTGGCCGTTGCCCATGCCGTCGAACTCGAAGCCTTCCAGGGCGGCGGCGATGGCGCAGGGGTTGAACGAGCCGGCGCGCTGGGCGGCATCGGCATACAGCAGCGCCTGGACGTAGCAGGTCTGCGCCGCCTGCGAGGGCGGGAAGCCGTACACCGTGCCGAACGACTTCACGAACGCCTTGGTGCCGGCGTCGGGCAGCTTCCAGTTCCAGTTCGACGAGCCGGGAATGCCCTTGATGTTGGCGCCCGCGCCCTTGGCCATCAACTCGGAGATCAGCGGGACGATGATCTGGAACTGCTTGCCGTTCACCATCTTGTCGCGCAGGCCAAACTGCACCGCCTGGGTCAGCGAATTGACCATGTTGGCGCCGTAGTGGTTCAGGATCAGCACGTCGGCGCCGGAGTTCAGCACCGGGGCGATGTACGAGGAGAAATCCGTCGCCGCGAGCGGTGTCATCACCTTCTTGACGGTCTTCCAGCCCAGCGCCTCGGTCGCCGCCACCATCGATGCCTCCTGGGTCCAGCCCCAGGTGTAGTCGGCGGTAAGGTGATAGGCGCGGCGGTCGCTGCCGTACATCTGCTTCAGCACCGGGCCGAGGGCGGCTGCCGACATGTAGGCGTTGAAGAAATGGCGGAAGCCGTTCGCCTTCTTGTCCTTGCCGGTGGTGTCGTTGGAATGCGACAGCCCGACCATGAAGATGACGCCGGCTTCCTGGCACAGGCCCTGCACCGCCACGGCCACGCCGGAGGACGAGCCGCCGGTGATCATGATGGCGCCGTCCTTCTCGATCATCGACTTGGCCGTGGCACGCGCCGCGTCCGACTTGGTCTGGGTGTCGCCGGTCACATAGGCGACCTTCTTGCCCAGAACGCCGGCGCCCTTGAGCGCCTTCGACGAGAAGGTGTTGAGCATGCCGCCGTCGCCCTCGCCGTTCAGGTGCTTCACGGCCAACTGGTAGGCGCGCAGTTCGTCCGCCCCTTCATCGGCATAGGGGCCGGATTGCGGCACGTTGAAGCCGAAGGTCACCGTCTTGCCGGTGGGCTCGTTGGTAAAGGCGCTGGCTGGCGAAGACGCGAAGATGGTCGGCAACGCCAGGCTCGAGCCGGTCACCGCGCTGGCCTTCAGCATGCTGCGGCGCGTCAAAATTGATCTGGACATCAAATCCCTCCCGTTATCAGTTGCATTCAGTCGCGCGTGGCCGGCGCGGCCGTGACTCCCTTGCAGAGCGGTTTCTATAATAGTGCCAACCGCCTAACTGCGAACAAAAATTTCTTGACCGAGAGCAATGCCCGCACATGCCGTGACGCCGGGCATTGCGACGGCTTTGCCCATGTGATCATCGGCCGGATGCGACGGCATTGGATTCAGGGTCAAACAGCCGGCCATACGTTTTTCGTGCGCCGGCTTGTTACGCCGGCACCAGGGCGAGCACCCGCAGCGGACTCCCCGACCCGCCCTGGATCTTCAGCGGCGGAGCGATGATCAGCGCCCCGGTGGGCGGCAACTGGTCCAGGTTGCACAGGCACTGCAGCCCCCAGCGCCCGGCGCCATGCATCAGCGTATGGGCGGGGTACATCGGGTTCATCAGGTGCGCCTGTCCCGCATCGGTGCCGATCGTCTCCACCCCGAAGCCGAGTGCCCCGCGATCGACCATGAACTGCACCGCGGCCGCATCCGGCCCCGGCGTATGCGCCCCGTCGGCCAGCAAATTGGCATAGGCGGCGCCGGTGCGCTTCGACCAGTCGGTACGGAACAGCACCCAGTTGCCCTGTGGGATGCGCCCATGCTTCGCCTCCCACGCCTCCAGCGCCGGCACGGTCAGCAGGAAGTCGCCGTTGCCGGCCGCTTCGGCCGAGCAATCCACCACGCAGGCTGGCGCCACCAGGTTCTGCACCGCCAGCGTGCCGGTCGTATTGTTCGGCAGGTCTTTACCCGTGACCCAGTGCACCGGCGCGTCAAAATGCGTGCCGGTATGCTCGCCCACGGTGATGTTGTTCCAGTACCAGGCGGGCCCGTTGTCGTCATAGCGCGAGATGGTTTCCATGCGGAACGGCGCGCACTGGCCGAATTCCGGCGGCAGCACGATGGTCGGGAAATCAGGCGACAGCGTCTGCGTCAGGTCCACGACGCGCACGTGCCCGGCCAGCAGGTCGGCGGCGAGGGAGGCAAGGGAGTTCATCGGGCGTCCTTCCATTTGTTTCGTTCAGCCGGATATGTCGCGCGCCAGGATAGCCGGATTGTCGCCCCAGCGCGCCAGCAGGTCCTGCGCGACGTCACCCACCGCCAGATCCTCGATGCCCTCGCGCAATGCCCGCACCACCGCGGCGGCCACCGCCTCGGGCGACAGCTTGGGCGGAGGCAGCGCCTGGTGCCACGGATCGTCCAGCGGCCCAAGCAGCGCATTGACCACCCGCAATGGCCGCAACGCCGGCCGCAGCGATTGCGCCAGCGCCAACGCCGCCGCCTGCGCCCCCGCCGCGCCGCCGAAGCCGACAGGTGCGGCCAGCGCATGGGCCGAAATCAGGTTCACCCAGGCCACGGCCGGATACGCCCCATCCGCCGCCCGCCCTCGCATCGCCGGCCCCAGCGCCTGGGCCAGCCGCAGCGCGCCGAGATAATTCACCTCAATCGCCTCGCGCGCGCCGGCCAGGTCCTGCGCCAGCACCGTGGCCGGCCGCAGATGCAGGGCGGTATTCACCAGTATCTCCACCCGCCCGCCCAGGCTGCCGGCCATGCGGTGCACGCTGTCCTGGTCGGTCACGTCCAGCGGCACGATCTCGATCCCCGCCGGCAAGCCGGCGAACGGCCGCCAGGTCTCGGCCATGCCGACGAACACCCCGCGCGCGCCGGAGGCCAGCATGGCGCGGGCCATCGCCTGCCCCAGCGCCGAGCGCCCGTCGGTCACCAGCACCCGCCGGCCCCGGGGATCGGCCGTCATCTCGCGCCACTGCGGATCGTCGTGCATGTGCGGCCTGTCCTCCTCCGGCAGCGCGAACATCACCCCCTGGCCCGCCTTGTCCAGCTTCAGCACCATCCACACCCGCGCGTCATCGCCCACGTCGCCGTGCAGATGCGCCACCACCACCGGCCCGCAATCCAGCCGCACCGTGCCGATGCGCCACGGCACGCGCGTGCGGAAATACGGGTCGGCGCTGACCCGCACCGTCGTGAGCGCCAGCACGCGCCCCCCCGCCGGCACGTCGCGCCACTGCAACCCCGTTGCGAGGCACGCGCCGCACACCTCGCGCGGCGGATACTGCACGGCCTCGCACGCCCCGCAGACCTGCAGCCTGAACTGCCCGCGCGCCGCCGCCGCCGCCAGCCCCAGGGCTTCGCGAGACCGCCCCCCCGGCGGCATCAGCGCCGCCGCCGTCACCGCCAGCGGATCCTTGGGCGGGGGCAGGGCGCGCGTCACGCCTCACCTTCCAGCACCACCGCCGCCGAGCACAGCCCCCGGTCGTAGTTGATCATGCCGAACCCGGAGACCAGCGCCCGCCGTGCTCCCGCTACCTGCGCCCCAATCGCCTGCCCCGTCACCTGCCGGATCGCCTCCACCAGCCCGAGATGCCCGCCTGCCGCCCCCGCCTGGCCCATCGACAACTGGCCGCCCGAGGTATTGTGCGGAAAATTCCCCGCCACCGTCAGGTCGTGCGCGCGCACGAAGCCCGGCGCTTCGCCCTTGCCGCAGAAGCCGAGATCCTCAAGCTGCTTCATCACGATCACCGGGTAGTCGTCATAGGTGTTCACCAGGTCCATGTCCCCCGGCCGCATTCCCGCCATGGCCCACATCTCGTCCCGGTCCACCGCCCAGCCGCCGCGCAGCTGCACGGGGTCGTCGGGAAAGCCATTGTGCCGCTCGATCGCCGCCCGCACATGCGCAGCCTTCACCCCCTGCGCCCGCGCCGTCTCCGCGCGCATCACCAGGAACGCCTCGGCCCCGGCACAGGGCATCACGCAATCGAACAGCGCGATCGGGTCGGCGATCATCCGTGCCCCGAGATACGCCGCCATGCCCAGCGGGTGCTTCATCAGCGCATGCGGATAGGCCAGCGCATTGCTGCGCTGGGCAATGCAGATGCGCCCGAAATCCTCGCGTGTCGCACCGCAGGCACGCATGTAGGCATCGGTCAGCAACGCGAACATCGCGTTCGGCCCGCCGGCGCCATAGGGATAGCTGGCGTCGCTGGCGAACCGGCTGAAGCCTGTCAATTGCTGGCGAAACGAATCCGGGCTGTTGGTGTCCCCGGCGACGCAGGCGACTACATCGGCATCCCCCGCCTGCACCGCCCGCGCCGCCCGCCGCAGCGCCACCACGCCGCTCGCGCCCCCCATCGGGATGTGGTCCAGCCAGCGTGGCGATAGCCCGAAATGTTGCGTCAGCCCCACGGCTGTGTCGGACCCAAGCGAGAAGCTCGACACGATCAGGCCGTCCAGGTCGCGCGGCCGCATCCCCGCGCCAGCGAGCACCGCACGCAGCGCGCGGCCGATCCACCAATGCGCGCCGTGGAGGGAATAGCGCTGGTAGGGAATGCTCACCGGCACGGCCACCACCACGCCGTCATAGCCGCGGCGGCGGATCGCCGTCACATCGACGGACCGAAGCTGCGGTGCGCTATCCGCCGCAACCGGCTGGCAGGCTCACGCATCGACGGCCACTTCCGCCTCCACGCTGCGCACCGTGGCGATGGCGCCAGCCAGCATCGTGCCGTCCTCGTCGGCCAGCGCCGCGTCGCGCAGGCGTCGCAGCCAGTCCGCGGCGTCGGGTCGACCCTCGAGCAACGCGACGGCAGCCATCAGCCGGTCGAACTTGCCGGCGCCGCGGGCGTGGGTCTCGCTGTAGCCCTTCACCACCCGCCGGCAGGCGAGCATTTCGACGGCGAGCGCATAGTTGTTCGGCACCTGGCGGACCACTGCCGCCAGCCAAGCCTCCATGTGCGCGCTCTCCCGGCCGTGGCGCAGCAGGCCGCGCCTTCGTGGCCGCAGCCGGGCGACCAGCCACAATTGGCAAAAACCCAGCACCGTGGTGGTGCGCACCCGCCGTCCCCGTTCGAACAGGCGCCGCAGCGCCCGCATCGCCAGCGGCGAGCCCTCCAGCGCCGCACCCAGCCGCGAAGGCAGCGAGCCCACCAGTTCCTCGGCGCGCGGGTGCATGAACTCGGTGGTCTGCACCAGTTGCGCCGCGCTGGCCGCCACCTCGCCGCGCACCCGTGCGGCCCGGCTGGCACGGGTCTTGAGGTCGGCGACGCGGATCGGGTCGTCATAGGCCATGGCGACCGCGATCTGCCGCGCCGCCTCGACGGTCAGCGCATGGCCCTGCGCGGCATCGTCCAGCGCGGCGATGCGGGCCACCCGGTCGAGATATTCATGGCCATAAGCGGCGTCCTGATAGTCGGATACACGCCGCAGCCCATGGCCCAGCATGTCGTGCGCGGCGTCGGGGAATTCCACGCCGATGCGGGATGCCGCCCGCAGATACGCGCGCTGCTCGGCTTCAGGCCCGCGCACCAGCGCCACGGCGACCGCCGAAGACGCCGCCGGGGCGGGCGCGACGGTCACCGCGTCGTGGCCGGCGGCGAAGGCGGCCAGGCTGCCCGTCACGCCGACGCCGGCGGCGCGGATGGCCGCCTCGTACGCGGCGCGCGGGAAGGGCAGGGCGCCCGAGGCCGCCAGCGCGCCGAACAGCGCGGCCGAGATCACGCTGCCCGCGCGCTCCGCCAGCGCCTGCATGTCGGCGGCGAGGAAGCGTTTGGACAATCCCTCGGCGGCGGCCAGCACCGGTGCGCTGTCCGCCACGCCGTCGCCCGGACTGATCTTCTCCAGCATCGAGAGCGACCGGTGGGTGGAGGCGATCAGCACGGTGCGGCCGGGCGAGACGAGGCCGCGCTGCATCGCCCGGCCGGCCTCCATCAGCTCGGCGGCGATCACCACGTCCACGTCGCCCGGCACCGGCATCAGCGCCAGCACGGGCTGGCGGCCCGGCGGCGCCTTGATGATCTCCACATAGTAGATCGTCGCCCCGGTGCGCTGCGCCACGCCGGGCACCGAGGTGGACTGGGCCACCCACCCCTCGGCCTCGGCGAGCGCGACGATCCAGTCGGCCAGCACGCCGCCGCCCTGGCCGCCCATCGCCGTGATGGCGATGCAGATCGGGCGATCCATCACCCGACCGCCAGCACGCGCGCGGCACGCCGGGATTGCAGCCAGCCGATCGTCGCCCCGCGAAGCCGCGCCACGGCGCGGTCCCACCAGGTGGGGTTGTGCACGATGTCGGCGCGGTAGAACGAGGGGCACAGCACCGCCGCCTCGGCCACCTCGCCGCAATTGCCGCAGCCCACGCAGGAATTGTCGATCGCCGCCACCGGGTCGGGCTTCAGCGGATCGCCGGAGGGCTTGGTGGACAGCGATGGGCAGCCGGAGAGGCGGATGCAGGCATGGTCGCCGGTGCACACATCCTCGTCCACGCCGAAGCGCGGCTTCACCTGCCGCTCGCCGCGCCTGACCGCCGCGGCGAAGGCCGGGCGCTCGCGGCGCTGGCGGTTGAGCATGCATTCGCTGCTGGCGATGACGAATTTCGGTCCCGGCTCCTTCGTGGTCAGCGCATCGCGCAGCGTGTCGCGCAGCCTGGCCACGTCGTAGGTGCGGTCGATGCGGCGGACCCAGGTGGCCCCGATGCCGCGCACCGCGTCCTCGATCGGGTGATTGGTGCTGCGGCCCTGGGGTTCGGCGCGCGACGACAGCAGGTCCTGGCCGCCGGTGGCCGCGGAATAGTGGTTGTCCACGATGACCGTCACGCTGTCGTGCCTGTTATAGACGGCGTTGCCCACGCCGCTGACCAGGCCGTTGTGCCAGAACCCGCCATCGCCCATCACCGACAGCGCCCGCTTGCCCGCCGGCACCTGGAACGCCGAGGCGGAGGACGGGCCGAGCCCGTAGCCCATGGTGGAGGAGCCGATGTTGAACGGCTCGTTCAGCGCGAACAGGTGGCAGCCGATGTCGCCGGTGATGTGGTGCGGGCCGAGTTCCTTCTGCACCAGCTTCATGGCGGCGAAGATCGGCCGCTCCGGGCAGCCGGTGCAGAAGCTGGGCGGGCGCGGTGGCACGGCGGCGGCGAGTGCCTGGGCCAGCGGGTCAGCCAGCACCGCGCGCGGGTCGGGGGGTGGTGCCAGCGACAGCGTTGGCGCGTATCGGGCGAGGAACGCCCGCAGCCCGTCCCTCAGGTACAAGGGCCGTGTATTCGCCGGCCATGGGAAGAACATCCTTGCCGGCGATGGCCGTGGGGATGCCGGCGCGGCGCAGGATGGTGTTCAGCGCCTGTTCGAGGAATTCGGGCTGGCCTTCCTCGACCATCAGCACCGCCTGCCTGCCGGCGCAGAACGCGGCGAGGTCCTCGTCCACCAGCGGGTAGGTGACGTTGAGCACGTGCAGCGGAATCCGGCTCGCCCCCCACACGTCGGCGAGGCCCAGGCCCTGCAGCGCGCGGACGACGCCGTTGTACATGCCGCCCTGGAGAATGATGCCCAGATCGGAAAGATCGCCGTCGAAGGTTTCGTTCAGGCCGTGCTCGCGGATATGGCGCACGGCGTTCGGCCAGCGCGTGCGCACCTTCTCCTGCTCGTGCAGATAGCTGGCCGGCGGCAGCACGATGCGGTTGGGGTCGCGCACCGGGTTCTCGAGCGCGCGCGCCAGTGGGAAGTCGGGCTTGCGGTTGTCCTTGGCGGCGAAGCTGCCGTGCACATGGCAGGCGCGGATGCGCAGTTGCAGCATCACCGGGGTGTTCGACGCCTCGGAGAGCGCGAAGCCGTCCTCCACCGCCTTGACGATGCTCGGCAGGTTGGGCCGCGGGTCGAGCAGCCAGATCTGCGACTTCATGGCGAAGGCGTGCGTGCGCTCCTGCATGATGGAGGAGCCTTCGCCGTAATCCTCGCCGATGACGATCAGCGCGCCGCCCTTCACCCCGCCCGAGGCGAGGTTGGACAGCGCGTCGCAGGCGACGTTGGTGCCGGCGGTGGATTTCCAGGTCACCGCGCCGCGGATCGGGTAGTTCACCGAGGCGGCCAGGGTGGAGGCGGCCGCTGCCTCGGAGGCGCTGGCCTCGAAATGCACGCCGAGTTCGCCGAGGATGGATTGCGCATCGGACAGCACGTCCATCAGATGCGAGATCGGCGCGCCCTGGTAGCCGGCGACGTAGCCCACGCCGGATTGCAGCAGCGCCTTGGTGACGGCCAGGATGCCCTCGCCACGGAAGACGTCGCCGGCGCCCAGGCGCAGATCCTGCACCTCGCGCGCGAAGGACCGCTCAGCCATTGCCCGCCTCCCCGACCGGTGATCGGGCGAGTGGAGCCGTTGGCCCTGCCTGCGTCAACCGCCGATCTCCGCCCAATTCTGCCGGTTCCAGGGAACGACGGATCAGCGTATGAGGAATGCAATTTGGACCGATCCGAAACGGGGGATTGCAGATGGCTGACCTTTCGCGCCGCCAGGTCATGGGGTCGGTGGCCGCAGCCGGGCTGCCGGTCGCCGCCGCGCGCGCCGCCCGCGCCCAGGGGCGCGACGACGTCACCATCGGCTGGCCCAGCGACGTGCCGGCATGGGACCCCAACCAGCGCTTCGTGCCGGACGCGCAGCCGATCTTCAAGATGGTGTTCGACCAGCCGCTGGACCAGGATTCGCGGCTGAACCTGGTGCCGAACCTGATCCGCGCCTGGAAGCTGGCGCCGGACGCGCTCAGCCTGGAGTTGGAGCTGCGCGACGATGTGCGCTTCCACGATGGCTCGCCGATGACCTCGGCCGATTTTCGCTGGACCTTCCACGAGCGCATCAAGGCCGGCCACAAGGTGGACATCGCCCAGTCCTGGCGCAAGGTGGTGGATATCGAGACGCCGAGCCCCACGCGCGCCGTGATGCGCTTCAGCGGCCCGGCCCCCACCGCCCCGGCCTGGCTTGCTTTCCTGGGCAGCTACGTGGTGCCGAAGGCCTACATGGAGAAGGTGGGTCTGGACGGCTTCAAGGCGAAGCCGGTCGGCACCGGGCCGTACAAGCTGGCCGAGTATCAGCTCAACGCCCGCATCGTGCTGGAACGCAACGATTCCTACTGGGGGCCGAAGCCGGCGCTGCGCCGGGTGACCATCGAGATCATCAAGGACACCTCGGCGCGCGTGGCCGCCATCCAGTCCGGCGCGGTGGACCTGACGGTGTCGGTGCCGGTGCGCGAGGTGGATCGGCTGGGCCGCATGCCGGCGCTGGAGGCGGAGCTGAACCCGATCACGCGGGTGATCCTGCTGCAGGTGCGCAACGACGAAGGCTTCATCGACCGCAACATCCGCCTCGCCGCCCACCATGCCATCGACAAGGTCGCGCTGAGCCGGGCCTTCTATGGCGGGGCCGCGGTGCCGCTTGCGGTGCCGGCCACGCCCGGCTCGCCGGGGTTCCTCGAGGACTTCATCTTCCCGCACGACCCCAACATCTCGCTGGAGCTGCTCGCCCGCTCCGGCTTCGGCCCGGGCAAGCCGGCGAAGATCCGCATGGCCACCACCAACGGCCAGTTCCCCAGCGACTACGACATCGCCCGCGCGATCGTGGCGATGTGGAAGAAGGTGGGCATCGAGGCCGAGCTGGAGGTGATCGAATACGCCAAGTATTTCGAGCTGAACCGCGCCGGCAAGCTGCCGGAGGCGACGCTGTATTCCTTCGACAACGCCACCGGCGACCCGGAGATCTATGCCGGCTACCTGCTGAACCCGAAGCTGCCGTTCTCGCCGTGGAAGGACATGACGCTGGGCCAGAAGGTGATCGACCTGTTCAATGTGCCGGGCGAGGAGGCGCGCATCGCCGGCTGGCGGGCGCTGGGCCGGGAGGCGGTGGAGATGGGCGCCTGCATGCCGCTGCTGCAAAGCGTGCAGACGCTGGCGCGGCGCAAGAATCTCGGCTACCGCAAATACGGCAACGGCTGGGTGCTGCCCCAGACGATGACCTGGATTTGATGCAGCGCGGGGCTCGGAGGCGCCGCGGGCGGCGGGCCGGTTCCGCCGCCGCCGCCCCATTGCTGTCATGATGCTTCTTGCCACCCTTGGCCGCCGCCTCCTGACGGTCGTGCCGATCCTCGTCGTGGTCTCGCTGCTGCTGTTCACGGCGCTGCGGGTATTGCCGATCGACCCGGCGGCGATGTCGATGCCGCCCACTGCGACGAAGGCGGAGATCGAGGTGGCGCGCCGGCAGATGGGGCTCGACCAGCCATTGCCCGTGCAGTACGCGCTGTGGCTTGCCGAGGTGGCGCGGGGGGATCTCGGCCGGTCCAACCATCTGCGCCGCCCGGTGGCCGGGCTGCTGGCCGAGGCGCTGCCGGCGACGATGGAGTTGGCGGCGCTGGCGATGCTGGTGGCCGGCACCCTGGGCGTGGCCGGCGGGCTGGCGCTGTTCGCCATGGGCCGTCCACCCTGGGGAGGGGCGACGCGCGAGGCGCTGGCCGAGACCGGCACCACCTTGCTGATGTCGGTGCCGGAGTTCCTGTGGGCGCTGCTGTTCATCCTGGTGTTCGGCGTGCTGCTGGAGGCGATGCCGTTCACCGGCCGGCTCGATCCCGGGCTGTCGCGGCCGGTGATTACCGGCTTCCTGCTGCTCGACACGCTGCTGGCGCGCGACCTCGCGGCCTTCCTCAGCGCCGCGCGCCACATGGTGCTGCCGGCGCTGGCGCTGGGCATCGCTTTCTCGCCGCCGATCATGCGGGTGCTGCGTTCGTCGCTGATCGACGTGTACCACGAGGACTACATCCGCCAGGCGCGGCTGCGCGGCCTGTCGGAGGGGCGGGTGCTGCTGGCCCATGCGCTGCGCAACGCGGCACTGCCGACGCTGACCTTGATGGGCGTGCAGTTCGGCTTCCTGTTCGGCGGCTCGCTGCTGGTCGAGGTGATCTTCTCCTATCCCGGTATGGGTAACCTGATGGTGGACGCGGTGCGCAACGCCGACCTGCCGGTGATCCAGGCGGTGGGGCTGACCTATTGCGTGGTCGTGCTGTTCATCAACTCGCTGGTGGATGGGCTGTACCTGGTTTTGAATCCGCGCTTGAGGGCGGCATGAGGGTGCCACGCTGGCTGCGCTCCGGGCGGGTGATCGTCGGGCTGCTGCTGGTCGGCATTTTGTTGGCGGCCGCATTGCTGGCGCCGGTGCTGGCGCCACACGACCCCGACGAACAGGACCTGATGGTCACGCTGCTGCCGGCCCAGCTTGGCGGCGCCTATCCGCTGGGCACCGACGGGCTGGGGCGCTGCGTGCTGTCGCGCCTGCTGTACGGGGCGCGGCTGGCGCTGTCGGTGGCGCTGACGGCGTCGATCGGCGCCATGCTGCTGGGCGCCGCGCTGGCCTATGCCGCCGGCTATCTGGGCGGCTGGACGGACTGGCTGATCGGGCGGGCGGTGGATGTGTGGATGTCGTTCCCGCCGGTGATCCTGTCGCTGATCCTGATGGTGGCGCTGGGCACCGGGCGCAGCAACGTGATCCTGGCGATCATCCTGGTGGACTGGACGCGGTTCTGCCGGGTGCTGCGCAGCGAGGTGCTGGTGGTGACGCGGCGCGACCACGTGGCCGCGGCGCGGCTGGTGGGCTTCTCCCACATGCGCACGCTGGCGCGCGAGGTGGTGCCGGCCACGCTGCCGCTGCTGCTGACCTTGTTGACCTTGGAGATGGGCATCGCCGTGGTGGTGGAGGCGATCCTGTCCTTCGTCGGGCTTGGCGTGAAGGCCGATCAGGTCGCGTGGGGGCAGATGATCGCCGACGGGCGGGAGGCGATCTACCAGGCGCCGATGAACCTGCTGGCCCCGGTGGCGGCGATCTTCGTGGCCGTCGCCGGCTTCAACCTGCTGGGCGACGGGCTGCGCCGCACGCTGGATGTGCGGCTGGTGGAAGGCCCGGCATGAGCCTGCTGGTGGCACGCGGGCTGACCCTGGAGGCGCGGGTCGAGGGCGAGGTGGTGCCGGTGTTCCGCGGCCTGAACTTTGCGCTGGAGCCGGGGCGGGTGCTGGGGCTGGTGGGCGAGTCCGGTGCCGGCAAGTCGATGGTCGGGCGCGCCATCGCGCAGCTTCTGCCGCCGGGCTTCGCCGTGACCCATGGCAGCATGGAGTTCGACGGCCACGACCTGGTGACCATGCGGCCGGCCGTGCGCCGCGCCCTGCTGGGCCGCGACATCGCCTTCATCCCGCAGGAACCGATGACGGCGCTGAACCCGGTGCGAAGCATCGGCGCGCAGTTGGACGAGCACCACGCGCGGCTGGGCGTGCGCGGCCGGCGCCGGCTGCGGGAATACGCGCTGGCGGCGTTGCGCTCGGTGCAACTGGCCGACCCCGAGGGCGTGCTCGCCCGTTTTCCGCACCAGCTGTCGGGCGGAATGTGCCAGCGCGTGCTGATCGCCATGGCCTTCGCCGGCCGACCCCGCCTGGTGGTGGCCGACGAGGCCACGACGGCGCTGGACGTGACCACCCAGGCTCACATCATCGCGCTGATGCGCGCCCTTCAGCAGGCGCACGGCACCGCGGTGCTGTTCATCACCCACGATCTGCGCCTTGCGGCCGGCGTGTGCGACGAGGTGGCGGTGATGTATGCCGGCGACATCGTGGAGTCCGGGCCGGCGGCCGGGGTTTTCGCTGCCGCCCGCCACCCTTATACGCGCTGCCTGCAACTCGCCAATCCGGCGATGACCGGCCCGCGCCGTGCGCTGTACGCCTTGCCCGGGCAGATGCCGGGGCTGCGCGCGCTCTCCCGGCTGAAGGGCTGCCGATTCGCGCCGCGCTGCCCGGTCAAGGCCGAATACTGCAAGCGCATCGACCCGCCGCTGGAAGGCGCGGAGCACCGTAGTGCCTGCATCCGCCAGGGCCTGGTGGCGAGCGTCACCGTCGCCCAGACGCCGCCGCAACCGCCGTGGCGGCCCGCCGGCGAGGCGCCGGTGCTGGCGCTGGATGGGGTGTCGAAGCATTTCGAAACCGGCGGTTTCCTGCGCCGCCGCCGCGTGGAGGCGGTGCGCGATGTCGGCCTGCGCATCGCGCCGGGCGAGTTCGTCGCCGTGGTGGGCGAGAGCGGCAGCGGCAAGAGCACCTTGGGCCGGCTGGTGGTGGGGCTGGAACGGCCCAGCGCCGGCCGCATCGTGCTCGCCGGCCAGGACGTGACGCCGGGCGACGAGGCGGCGCGGCTGCACCGCGTGGCCAATGTGCAGATGGTGTTCCAGGACCCGCAATCGGCGCTGAACCCGCGCCGGCGCGTCTCGTCCATCATCACCCAGGCGCTGGAGGCGCAGTCCGCGCCCGCCGGGGTGCGCGAGAAGCGGGCGCGCGAACTGCTGGCCGAAATGGGCATGCCGCTGGAGCTTGGCGTGCGCCGGCCGGGCCAGCTTTCCGGCGGCCAGCGCCAGCGGGTGAACATCGCCCGCGCCCTGTGCACGGTGCCGCGCCTGCTGGTGGCCGACGAGATCGTTTCGGGGCTGGACGTGTCGGTGCAGGCGCAGTTGCTCACGCTGCTGCACCGGCTGCGCCAGGACCACGAGTTCGCGCTGCTGTTCATCAGCCACGACCTCAGCGTGGTGGGCCATCTGTGCGACCGCGTGCTGGTGATGCACCAGGGGCGGATCGTGGAGGAGGGGCCGACCGACACCGTGTTCGGCTGGCCCCGCCACGACTATACCCGCACCCTGCTGGCCGCAGTGCCGGGCTGAGCCGGCGGGCTACTTCAGCTGGAAGCCTAGATTGGCCAGCGCCTCGCGCATGCGGTGCCGGCCGCTGAGCGATTGCGGCGACTTCACGCGGTTGATCACCCGCTCGGTCCAGTGCTCGGGCGCCATGCCCTGTTCGGCCTGGAACGCCGACATGCGCCCGTCATAGGCGGCGATGGCGGCGGGATCGATGGCGGCGTCGTATTGCTCGCGATGCACCACCACGCTCTGCGGCAGGCGCGGCTTGATGCCGCTGGCGCCGGCCGGGTCGGGCGTGCCGATCGACAGGCCGAAGGCGGGGAACACCAGCGGCGGCAGGCCCAGCTCGGCGGCCACCTTCTCGGGGTTGTTGCGGATGGCGCCTATATAGACCGAGCCGAGGCCCATCGCCTCCAGCGCGACCACGGCGTTCTGCGCCGCCAGCGCCGCATCGACCAGGGCCACCATGAACAGCTCCAGGTAGTGAACGCCCTCCACGCTGGCCTGGTTCTGCTTGGCGATTGTCTCCAGCCGCGCGAGGTCGGCCAGCCAGACCAGGAAGGTGGGCGACTGGACGATGTGCTTCTGCCCGCCGGCCAGGGCGGCAAGCCGCGCCTTGCGGTCCGGGTCCTCCACCACCATCAGGCTCCAGACCTGGAGGTTCGACGAGGTGGGGGCCGAGGCGGCGGCGGCGATGACCGCCTCCAGCGTGGCCGGCGGCACCGGGTCGGGCAGAAAGGCGCGGCAGGAGCTGTGCCGCAGAAGCGTCTCCAACACCGGGTTCAGCGTGGTGGCGGATACCAGGGCCGGGTCGCGGTAGCGCGCATGCACAAGGTCGGGGGCGTCGTTCACTTAGGGCTCCGATTGTCGCGGGACGGGGCGGGGATGATGGCGGCGAACATGCGGCAGGTCGAGCCTGCCAGCCGCTTCCCCCTTTGCCACGTCGGCGCCCGGCGGGCACGATGGCGGAATCCCGTCTCCAGGAGATGCGTGTGACCGCCCCGCAGCGCCTGCCCCTGCCGCCCAGCCTTTATGCCGAAACCGCCCGCCCGGCCGCCGAGGCGCCGCCGCTCGACGGCGACCGCACCGTTTCTGTCGCCGTGATCGGCGGCGGCTTCACCGGCCTGTCCACTGCCCTGCACCTGGCCGAACAGGGCACCGACGTGGCGGTGCTGGAGGCGCATGAGCCGGGCTGGGGTGCCTCGGGCCGCAATGGCGGGCAGGTGAACCCGGGGCTGAAATACGACCCCGACCAGGTGGAGCACGATTTCGGCTCCGAACTGGGCCGGCGCATGGTGGCGATGTCGTGGAACGCGCCCAACACCGTGTTCGAACTGGTGCGCCGCCACCAGATCCAGTGCGACGCCAGCCAGTCCGGCACCATCCGCGCCGCCTGGCACCCCGGCAACGAGGCGGAGATCCGCGCCTCCCATGCCCAAGGTGCTGCGCGCGGCATGCCGGTGGAGCTGCTGGAGCGCGAGGCGATGCGCCAGGCGACCGGCACCGACCGTTATCTCTGCGCGCTGCTGGACCGGCGCGGCGGGCATGTGAACCCGCTGGGCTATGCGCGGGGGCTGGCGCAAGCGGCTGTACAGGCCGGCGCGGCGGTGCATGGCGGCACGCCGGCCCAGCGCGTGTGGCGCGACGGCGGCAAATGGCATGTGCAAACCCCCACCGGCACCGTGCATGCCGAGCGCCTGGTGCTGGCCACCAACGGCTATACCGACGGTCTGTGGCCGGCGCTGCGGCGCACGCTCATCCCCGTCTACAGCGCCGTCGTCGCCTCGGAGCCGCTGCCGGAGGAGATGGCCCAGGCGATCTTCCCGGCGCGCGCCTCGCTGTACGAGCTTGGCAAGATCACCACCTACTATCGGCTCGACCGGCAGAACCGGGTTCTGATGGGCGGGCGCAGCCGCCAAGGCGCGGTGGCCGGGCCCGGGGATCTCGGCTTCCTGCGGCGCTATGCCGAGCGCCTGTGGCCGCAGATCAAGGGGGTGCGCTGGACCCATGGCTGGAACGGCCAGCTTGCCGTCACCCCCGACCACTACCCGCATATCCACGAGCCGGCCGAGGGCGTAACGGTGTGCCTGGGCTACAACGGCCGCGGCGTGGCGATGGCGAGCGCAATGGGGCCGCAACTGGCAAGGCGGGTGCTGGGCGGCCGGGCGGCCGAGATCGACATGCCGATCACCGACCTGAAGCCGGTGCCGTTTCACGGCCTGTGGAAGACGGCGGTGGCGGCGCGTGTGGTATATGGGCGCATCAGGGACTATCTCCACGTCTGAACGCTAGCCGAACGGAGAGCCCATGCGACGCGCCGCCAGCCTGGCACTTTCCGCGCTGTTCCTGCTGCTGGCGCTGCCGCTGCGCGCGGAGCCGCTGCGCCTGCTGGTGGAAAGCGCATTCGCGCCGCGGCACACGCCGCTGTTCCTGGCCGTCGAGCGCGGCTATTTCGCCGCGGAAGGAATCGAGCCCACCATCGAGCCGGGCCTCGGCGCCAACATGGTCGCCGTGCTGGTGAGCCAGCGCGGCTTCGACATGGGCCAGGTTCCGGCCAGCATCGCCGCCGCCTCCATCGCCGGGGGCGTGCCGATCCGCATGATCGCCGTCTACCAGCCGCGTTCGCCGGCGGCGCTGGTGGGGATCAAGGGCCGGGTGGCGCTGACCGGCCCGGCCTCGCTGGACGGGCTACGGCTGGGGATGACGCCGGGCGGCGTGGACGGGATGCTGCTTGCCATGTTCCGGCGCGCCAACGCGGCGGCACTCACGGGAATGCTGGTGATGCCGATGGAGCAGGGCGCGAAGCTGCCCGACCTGATCGCCGGCCGGCTGGACGTGGTGCTGGGCGACGCACTGGCGATGCGGGCACAATTGCACGCGGCGGGGCAGGAGGCGGTGACGATGGAACTCGCGGATCACGGCGTGCCGCTGCAGGGCCTTGGCTTCGTGGCCGGAAACGGATTCCTGGCGGCCCGGCCCGAGGTTGCCCGCCGCACCCTGGCCGCCATTCGCCGCGGCATGGAAGCCGCCGCCGCCGACCCGGCTGCTTCCTGCGCGACCGCGCGGGCCAAGGCGGTGCTGGAGGAAAACGCGCAGCAATGCGCCGAAAAGCTCGCCGCCTTCCTCGCCCAGACGATGCCGGCCAATGCGCCGGGCTGGGGGCGGCAGTCACCCGAGGCGTGGGCGCGGATGATCGAGGTGATGCGGGCCGCTGGCGAAATCCAAGGCACGCGGCCGTCGTCATATTATTTCACCAACAGCGTCATCCCCTGACGCCCGGCCAGGACCCCGCACCATGACCTCCGGCACCTACCGCTACCCCAACATGGACCGCGTGATCTACGGCCAGGGCTTCGCGGCCGCACTGGCCGGCGAGCGCGCACGGCTGGCGGCGCGGCGCGTATTCCTCATCGCCGGCGGCACGCTGTCGCGCGAGACCGGGCTGGTGGACGCGGCCCGCGTCGCGCTGGGCGAGCACCATGCCGGCACATGGACACGCATCGGCGCCCACACCCCGCGCATCGATGTGGTGGACGCGGCGAACGCGGCGCGCGCGGCCGGCGCCGACCTGCTGGTGACCTTGGGCGGCAGCAGCGTGACCGACGCGGCCAAGGTGATCGGCATGTGCCTGGCCAACGGCATCACCGCGCCGCGCGACCTCGACCGTCTGCGCGCCACCACCGCACCCGACGGCACGACGACGCGGCCAGCCACGCAGCCGGGCATCCGCACCGTCTCCATCCCCACCACGCTGTCCGCCGGCGAGTTCACCTCGTTCGCCGGCTGCACCGACACCCAGCCGGCGGACAACGGGCCGCCACGCAAGGAATCCTACGCCTCGTCCACCATGATCCCGATCAGCGTCATCCTCGACCCGGCGGTGACCGTGCACACGCCGGAATGGCTGTGGCTGTCCACCGGCATCCGCGCCGTGGACCATGCGGTGGAGGATCTGTGCTCGGCCAACTCCCAGCCGATGAGCGATGGCGCCTCACTGCATGCGCTGCGCCTGCTCAGCCGTGGGCTGCGCGCCAGCAAGGCCAACCCGGGCGACCTCGCCGCGCGGCTGGATTGCCAGCTTGGCGCCTGGCTGTCGATGGTGGGCTCCCAGACCGGCGTGGCCAAGGGCGCCAGCCACGGCATCGGCCACGTGCTGGGCGGTACTGCTGGCGTGCCGCACGGCTACACCTCCTGCGTGATGCTGCCGCACGTGCTGCGCTTCAACAAACCGGTGAACGCCGCCCGCCAGGCCTGGGTGGCCGAGGCGCTGGGCATGCCGGGCGGCGAAGCAGCCGACGCGGTCGCCGCCCTGATCGCCGATCTCGGCCTGCCCGGCACCCTGCGCGCGGTGGGCGTGCGTGAGGACCAACTGGACGTGATCGCCGAAGGCTCGATGCATGACCGGATGGTGCATACCAACCCGCGGAAGATCGACGGTCCGGCGATGGTGCGGCAGTTGCTCGATGCGGCGTGGTAGTCAGGGGCGCGAAGTGATAGATAAGAGAAGGGGTTCTTTTTTGAAAAAAAGAACCAAAAAACTTTCGTTAATTAAGAAATACATGAAATTCCGCTCCGACGTTGAATTTTAGAAAGTCTATTTGCTTCTTTTTCTTCAGAAAAAGAAGAACTTCCTCCCATCACTGCAATCCGAGCCGACCATCTCTCCAATGGACATGCCATGAAAATTCACCCAATTCTCGTCCCCTACGCCGGCGACGTCGCCCGCTGGGGCGCGGCGAAAGGCCCCGCGGCCATGATACGGGCGGGTCTTGCCGAGGCGTTGCGCGCGCAAGGGCACGATGTTGCCGACCCGGTGGAGATAGTCTTCCCTCGTGAGCGCCGCACGCGGGACCCAGTGACCAATCTGGGGGTGATTGCCGGCATGGTGTCGGATGCGGTGGCCGCGGCGATCGGGGCGGGGGCGATGCCGCTGGTGCTGCAGGGCAACTGCACCCAGGCGGTGGGCCCGGCCGGCGGGGTGGCGCGGGCCTGCGGGGATGCCGGGATCGTCTGGTTCGACGCGCATGGCGACATGCACACCCTGGCCACCACCTCCACCGGTCTGCTGGGCGGCATGCCCTATGCGGTTGCGCTGGGCTGGGAGTTCGACGACTGGCGCGAGGCAGCGGGGTTGGCGCGGCCGGTGGCGGCCCGGGCGGCGGCGTTGATCGGCGCGTCGGACCTTGACCCGGAGGAGGACGCGGCACTGACGGCCCATGCCATCGCCCGGCTGGATGCCGATGCCATGGGCGAGGATGCGGGCGCGCGGACGGCCGCGCTGCTGGCGCCGCGTGCCGCCGAGGCGCCGGGTTGGTACATGCACATCGACTTGGACGTGGCGGGTCCCGAAGCGGTGCCGGGGCAGTTGACCAATGCGCCGCACTGGCCGCCGGCTGCCGCCCTGCGCGCCTCGGTGGCGGCGGCGGCGCGCGCGGTGCCGCTGCGCTGCCTGGGCATTGCCGCCTATGATCCGGCGGGCGATCCGGAGGGGCGCGGCGCGCGGTTGTCGGCGGACCTCGCGGTGGCGGCCCTTTCCGCGGGCTGAACGTATGGCCTAGGCTGTTTCCCGGGGACGGGGGCCGCCATGGACATTCTGACCATCCTGCTGGTGATCGTCGCAGTGGCGGCGGGATACGGCGTCATCACCTATAACCGGCTGGTGTCGCTGCGCACCCGGGTGCGCGAGGCGTGGTCGGACATCCAGGTGCAGATGAAGCGCCGCTACGACCTGATCCCCAACCTGGTGGACACGGTGGCCGCCTATGCCGCCCATGAGCGCGGCACGCTGGAGGGGGTGGTTCGGGCGCGCGCCGAGGCCATGGCCGACAGCGGGGAGCCGGCGCACCAGGCGCAGACGGAGGGCGCCCTGCAATCCACCCTGCGCTCGCTGTTCGCGCTCGCCGAGGCCTATCCGCAACTGAAGGCGGACGGCAATTTCGCCCAGTTGCAGGCCGACCTGATGGAGGTCGAGACCCAGATAAAAATGTCGCGCCGCTACTACAACGGCTCGGTGCGCGACCTGAACGTGGCGGTCGAGCAGTTCCCTTCCAACCTCATCGCCGGGCGTTTCGACTTCCGCCCGGCACAGTTCTTCGAACTGGACGAGGGCGAGGCGGGGGCGGCATCGCGGCCGGTTCGCGTCGATTTCGCCGGCCGGGGCTGAGCCGATGATGATCATGCGCATCGCCGTTTCGCGCCTGTTGCTGGCCATGCTGCTGCTGGCGGCCGGTGGCGCCGCGCCGCGCGCCCAGCAGATGGAGCATATCCGCGACTTCACCTCGCGCATCGAGGTCCAGCCCGACGGCGCGGTGGAGGTGACCGAGGAGATCGAGGTGCTGGCCCTCGGCAACAGCATCCGCCGCGGCATCTATCGCGACCTGCTGCTGCCGGCGGCGGACCCGTTTGGTTTGCTGGCGCCGCAATTCGTGCTGCACGAGGCACAGCGCGACGGGGCGCCGGAGCAGTCGCGCATCGAGAACACCGGCGGCGGGGTACGCATCTATCTCGGCACGCCCGACCGGCTGCTGGAGCCGGGGATCTACCGCTATCGCCTGCGCTACCGCATGGGCGAGCAGATCGCCGCGCGCGACGGATTCGACGAGCTGGACTGGAACGTGAACGGCACCGGCTGGAGCTTCCCCGCGCTGCGCGTCGCGGCCGAAGTGGTGCTGCCGCCCGGCGCCACCATCCTGCAGCACGCCGCCTATACCGGGCAGCAGGGCGAGCAAGGCGGCGCGTCGCGCACCGAGGTGCTGGCCGGCAACCGTATCGCCTTCGCCACCACCGCCGCCCTGGCGGCCTACGAGAACCTGACGGTCGCGGTGGGCTTCCCGCCCGGCTTCGTGACCCACGCGGACCGCCTGCCCTGGCTGCGGTGGCTGGTGCACGCCGACCCGCTGGAGATGACGTTCGGCGTGTTCGCGGTGCTGGTCGGCTACTACCTGCTGGTATGGCTGGCGGTGGGGCGCGACCCGCGCGCGGGCACCATCGTGCCGGTGTACCGCCCCGCGCTGCCGCCGGCGGCGATGCGCTTCATCCGTTCCATGCGCTTCGACGACGATTGCGTGGCCGCCGCCCTGATCAACCTGGCGGTCAAGGGCCACGTGGCGTTCGAGGACGACAAGAAGGGCAAGCTCACCTTGCGCCGCGTGGTGCCGCCGGACGGCGCGCCGGAGCCGTCGGCGGGCGAGGCGCTGCTGCTGAACACCCTGCTCGGCACGCGCGGCAGCCTGGTGGTGGACCAGAAGAACCACTCCACCTTGGCCGCGGGGCGGCGGATGCTGGAGGCGCATTTCGAGAAGACGCTCAACCAGGTGCATTTCCGGCGCAACGGGCGCTGGTTCGTGGCGGGGCTCGCGCTGACGGCGGTGGGGTGGTGCGCGGTGATGCTGGGCGACCCGGCGCGCTTCCTGGGCGTGGTCTTCGCGATTTGGTTCGCCGTGCTCGTCGCGCCCCTCAGGATGGTGCTTCGGGTGGCGTGGCGGCACTGGCGCTCGTGGCGGGCGACGGGCAATACCGTCGACATCGTGGCCTCGGTGTTCATGCTGGGCGTTCTCGGCTTCATCGGCGCCTTCCTCGTCGTGCCGCTGGTGCCGCTGAGCGAGGAGATGGGCTGGGAGATCGCGCTGGCGATGGCGGCGCTTGGCGGCGTGAACCTGCTTTTCCTCTACCTGCTGAAGGCGCCGACGGCGGTGGGGCGCGCGGCGCTGGACGAGATTGAGGGCACCCGCCGCTACCTCACGGTCGCCGAGGCCGACCGGCTGCGCTTCCACCATCCACCCGACCGCACGCCGCAGCATTTCGAGGTGATGCTGCCCTATGCGGTGGCTCTCGGCGTGGAGACCGACTGGACCCGTCAGTTCGCCGGCGTGCTTGGCAGCGCTTCGGTGAGCGGAGCGGACGACGGCTATTCCCCAGGCTGGTACCACGGCAGCCATTTCTCCGGCGCGAGGCTGTCAGGTCTCGGGGCGGCGCTCAGCACCAGCTACTCTTCCGCCTCCGTCTCCCCCTCAAGCTCGTCGGGCAGCAGCGGATCGAGCGGCGGCGGATCAAGCGGGGGCGGCGGCGGTGGCGGTGGCGGGGGCGGCTGGTAGGGTCACGCGGCGGCCGGGAACAGGTAGCCGCCGATGATCCGCTTGGCCTCCTCCAGCACCCGGTTGCGTGCGGTTGCGTCTTCCTGCGCCAGGGCGTGGGCGATCAGGCGATCGCCGATCTCGGTGGCGATGCGCAGGCGGAAGGCGAAATCCTCGTCGGCCTCGATGCCATACATGCCGGCCAGGAACGCGCTGACCATGCCGGCCATTTCCCCATCGGCCGCCTGCGCCTCCAACACCGGGCGGCTGATCGCGCGGCTGCCACCGGGGCCGCCGTAGGCGACGGTGCGGAAATCCGGGTTAGCGTGCAGATAGGCGGTGAAGGCGTCAAGCACGGCGGCGAGGAACGCGGCGGGGCTGTCCGGCAGGTCCTGCATGAGGCGCTCGGCCAGCCCTTCCTGGAACAACTCCATGTGGCGCACGGCGATGGCATCGACGATGGCCTGCTTGTCGGGGAAGAACCGATACAGCCCACCCACCGAGAGCCCCGCCTCGGCGGCGATCTGCGCGGTGGTCAGCGTCTGGGGCGGGATGCCGCTTCCGAGCAGGCGGGCGGTGGCGGCCAGCACCCGGCTCACCGTCTCCTGGCTGCGTTCCTGCACCGGGTCGCGGCGGCCCGTGACGCGGCCGGGCGCGGTTGACACGCTCATCGGCCGCCCCTAAACCAAAACACGAATACGACGTCGCATTCGCATTTTCTAGCAGAGGTTGCCTGCCATGGCCATCCCCCTTCACCAGGCCGTCCGTGTCGGCGCCTATGTGGTCAAGCAGCACCTGCTGGGCCGCAAGCGCTATCCCCTGGTGCTGATGCTGGAGCCGCTGTTCCGCTGCAACCTCGCCTGTGCCGGCTGCGGCAAGATCGACTACCCCGCCGAGATCCTCAACCAGCGCCTGTCGGTGGCCGAGTGCCTGGAGGCGGTGGACGAGTGCGGCGCCCCGGTGGTGGTGATCGCCGGCGGCGAGCCGCTGCTGCACAAGGAGCTGGACCAGGTGGTGCAGGGCGTCATCGCCCGCGGCAAGTATGTCATCGTCTGCACCAACGCGCTGCTGCTCGAAAAGAAGATGGAGCAGTTCAAGCCCAACAAGTTCTTCACCTGGTCGGTCCATCTCGACGGCAACCGCGAGGACCACGACCGCTCGGTGTGCCAGGATGGCGTGTACGACCGCTGCGTCGCGGCGATCGCCAAGGCCAAGGCCGCCGGCTTCCGCACCATCATCAACGCCACCCTGTTCAACAACGCCGACCCCGAGCGCATGGCGCGCTTCTTCGACGACGTGACGGAGATGGGCATCGACGGCATATCCGTCTCGCCCGGCTATGCCTACGAGCGTGCGCCGGACCAGCAGCATTTCCTCAACCGCCGCGCCACCAAGGACCTGTTCCGCGGCATCTTCTCGCGCGCCATGCCGGGGCGGAAGAAGTGGCAGTTCAACCAATCCAGCCTGTTCCTCGATTTCCTGGCGGGCAACCAGACCTTCCACTGCACGCCCTGGGGCAACCCCACGCGCACCTATTTCGGCTGGCAGCGGCCCTGCTACCTGCTCGGCGAGGGCTATGCCAAGACCTTCAAGGAACTGATGGAAACCACCGACTGGGACAGCTACGGCACCGGCAACTACGAGAAATGCGCCGACTGCATGGTGCATTCCGGCTACGAGGCCACCGCCGTCGCCGCCTCGGTGCGCAACCCGCTGAAGGCGCTGAAGGTCGAGCTTAAGGGCGTGCGCACCACCGGTCCGATGGCGGCCGAGATCCCGCTGGATCGCCAGCGCCCCGCCGAGTTTGTCTTCAGCCGCCACGTGCAGCAGGCGATGGACAAGCTGAAGCACGAGAAGCGCAAGCCCGAACCGGCCGACGCCGCGGACTGATCCGGGCGCAGCGGGGCACTGCCCGCAGATTCAGGGAAACCAATCGGTTCGGGCGCGGTTGCCGCAGGAATGGGCAACCTTCTTGCAGATGCCGCGCTCTGGGTTTCGATCGCGATCCTGGTTGCCGCCGCGGCGGCGATCGCCTTCGCCGGTACACGCCTGGCCGGGGTGGCGGACGTGCTGGCCGACCGCACCGGCATGGGCGAAGTGATCGCCGGCGCGCTGTTCGTGGGCGGGGCCACGTCGCTGCCCGGCATCATCACGTCGGTGTCCACCGCCCTGCAAGGCCACCCAAGCCTCGCCATCGGCAATGCGTTGGGCGGGTTGACGGTGCAGACCGCCTTCCTGGCCGTCGCCGACCTGTTCTACCGCCGCGCCAACCTGGAACACGCCGCCGCCTCGGCGGTGGGGCTTGCCCAGGGCACGCTGCTGGTGACCCTGCTCACCCTGCCGCTGCTGGCGGCGCATGGGCCGCAATGGACGTTCTACGGCATCCATCCGGTGACCCCCTTGCTCTTCGCCGCCTATGGCGCCGGGCTGTGGCTGCTCAGCGCGATCAAGCGGGAGCCGATGTGGTCGCCCGTGATCACCCCTGCGACGCAGGCCGAGGAGGTCGGCGGCGAGGAGGGCGAAGCGGCAGCCGCTCAGAAGCCGAAGGACCCCACCTCCGGCCCGTATCGCGGCCGCTCCACGGCGCGGCTGTGGGCCCTGTTCGCGCTGTACGCGGGTATCACCGGTGTCGCCGGCTATGCGGTCGGGGAGGCGAGCATTGCGCTGGTCAACAAGACCGGATTGTCGGAAACCGCCGTCGGCACTGTCTTCACCGCGGCGGCCAACTCGCTGCCCGAACTGGTCACCGCGGTTGCCGCGGTGCGGGCCGGCGCGGTGGGCCTGGCGGTCGGTGATGTCATCGGCGGCAACGCCTTCGAGGTGCTGTTCCTCGCCGCCGCCGATGTCGCCTACCGCGACGGATCGATCTACAGCCGCTTCGACAGCGACAACAACTTCACCGCGGCGATGGCGCTGCTGATGACCGGCGTGCTGCTGCTGGGCATGCTGCGCCGGCAGCGGCGCGGGGTGGCGAGCATCGGCTTCGAGAGCGCGTCCGTCCTGGCCCTCTACGCCGTCGCGGTGACGGTGGCGTTCATCTGACCTTGCCTACTTGGGGCGCGGGACGTTCAGACAAGCTGCAGGAAGATCAGGACCAGGCCCAGGATCGACACGGCCCAGGCGGCAGTCCGCGCCCACGGGGTGCCGGCGATGTACAGCCCCGCATGCACCACGCGCGCCCAGAAGAACAGCTGCGCACCCAACACCGTCTGCGCGTTGCTGATCCCGGCCGACTGGGCCGCCAGCAGCAGCGCGGCGAACAGCACCAGGCTCTCCAGCAGGTTGCGGTGAGCCCGCATCGCGCGCCCGGCCCAGCCGCTCAGTTCCGGCATGCGCTCGCGGTTACCGGCCAGCGCGGGCAGCCCCACCTGCAGCATGGCGCCGAACACGGCGATGACCACCTGCACAATGGCCAGCGCCACGCTCCAGACCAGCAGCGTCATTTCGGTCTTCATGCCCGTTCCCCTCCATCCCGCGGCGTTCCGCCGAATGATCCGGCCGCGCCGACGGTCCATTTTGCATAATCGTGCGCCGTTTTGTCTGAGGCACGCAACGTTTTCCTGCGGCTCCTAACCGCCGCCACCATCCGCTGCCGCCGCGGGTTGGCTCACCGTTACAGGCGGGAGTTCCCCCGCCAACTGCGAACGACGCTCTCGAACACCAGCACCTCGGTGCCGTCGCGCTCATAGGTCTCGCACGGCACCATCCCGATCGCGCCCAGCACCTGGCGCGAGCCGATATTGCTGGCCCGCGCGACCGCAACCACCCGCTCAAGCCCGGCCCGGTCATGCGCGAACCGCAGCGCCGCGCCCGCCGCCTCGCTGGCATAGCCGCGGCCCTGGGCTGCGGCGTGCAGGGCGAAGCGCAGCGCGACGCCGCGCCCGTCCGGTCGCCCATGCAGCCCTACCAGCCCCAGGAAGGCGCCGCCGGCGGCCTCGCGCACGCTCCACATGCCCACGCCGTTCGCACCCCAGAACACGATGTCGTCGGCCAGTTCGCGCGCGGCCTGCTCGTGCGTGCGCACGCCGCCGAGCATTACCGCGAACACCAGCGGATCGGCTTTCAGCCGCACCAGGTCAGGCAGGTCGGCATGCCCAACCGGCCGCAGCAACAGCCGGCCGGTGCGCAGCACGCGTGCATCGTTCATCTGGCGGCAGATTCCGGTCGGGTCGTCATGGTGGCAGGCGGCCTTCGTTCTGCATCGTGCGTCGTCCGTCTTAGCGCAGTGGCGGCCGCAATGAAGCCCCGGGCCCAGGCTCCGGGCCCAGGCCCCGGGCCCAGGCTCCGGGGCGTGCGATCACGAGGCCGCGCCGAGGAAACCGTATGCACGATGCCTCGTTAGCCAGGGCATTCCCCCAGCACGAGGTTCGCAGCACATGGCCCAGGATCCGAAGCACGCCGGCCCTACGCCGCCCATGCCCGACCAGCGCCAGTCACCGCCTGGCAAAACCGCCGAGATGCAGCCGCGCCCGGACCACGGCGAGGAAACCTACCGCGGCAGCGGCAAGCTCGCGGGCCTCGCGGCCATCATCACCGGCGGCGATTCCGGCATCGGCCGCGCGGTCGCCATCGCCTTCGCCCGCGAGGGCGCCGACGTGCTCATCGCCTATCTGGAGGAACACGACGACGCGCGCGAGACCGCGCGCTGGGTGGAACAGGCCGGCCGGCGCTGCGTGCTGGTGGCCGGCGACATCGGCGACCCCGGCCATTGCCGCGACATCGTGGAAAAGGCGAGGCAGGCGTTCGGGCGGCTCGACATCCTCGTGAACAACGCTGCCTACCAGCGAACCTTCGAGAGCCTGGACGAGATCGATACCGGGGAATGGGACCGCACCTTCCGCACCAACATCCACGCCATGTTCTACCTGGCCAAGGCCGCGGTGCCGCACATGCCGCCCGGTTCGGCCATCGTGAACACCGCCTCGATCAATGCCAAGGACCCGTCGGCCTACCTGCTGCCCTATGCCGCCACCAAGGGCGCCATCGCCAACTTCACGGTGGGGCTGGGCAAGATGCTGGCCGAAAAGGGCATCCGCGTGAACGCGGTCGCGCCCGGCCCGGTCTGGACGCCGCTCATCCCCTCCACGATGCCGCCCGAGAGGGTGCAGGGTTTCGGCGGCCACGCGCCGCTCGGCCGCCCCGCCCAGCCGCGGGAACTGGCGCCGGCCTATGTGCTGCTCGCCTCCCAGGACGGCAGCTACATGACCGGCGCCGTGGTTCCGGTGACCGGCGGCAGGCCGGTGCTCTGAGTAGCGGCCGGCCCGCTCAGCGCTGCAGCGGCCGGTACTTGATGCGGTGCG
Organism: uncultured Alphaproteobacteria bacterium; assembly: GCA_963779875.1. Taxonomy (GTDB): domain Bacteria; phylum Pseudomonadota; class Alphaproteobacteria; order Acetobacterales; family Acetobacteraceae; genus CAMDGX01. The sequence goes on from CAWAAI010000003.1 coordinate 103,737, forward strand.
GCTCGGTGGCGTCGGCGCCCAGGCGGCGGCGCTTGTCCGCTTCGTAGTCCTGGAAGTTGCCCTCGAACCACTCCACGTGGCTGTCGCCTTCGAAGGCCAGGATGTGGGTGGCCAGGCGGTCGAGGAACCAGCGGTCGTGGCTGATCACCACCACGCATCCGGCGAACTCCTCCAGCGCCTCCTCCAGCGCACGCAGCGTGTCCACGTCCAAATCGTTGGTCGGCTCGTCGAGCAGGATCACGTTGCTCTCGGTCTTGAGCATCTTGGCCAGGTGCACGCGGTTGCGCTCGCCGCCCGACAGGATGCCCACCTTCTTCTGCTGGTCGCTGCCCTTGAAGTTGAAGGCGGCGACATAGGCCCGCGAGGGCACGGCCCGCTTGCCGATATACAGCACGTCCGTCCCGCCGCTGATCTCCTCCCACACGCTCTTTTTCGCATCCAAGCTGTCGCGGCTCTGGTCGACATAGCCGAGCTTCACCGTCTCGCCGACCTTCAACTCGCCGGCATCCGGCGTCTCCTGCCCCGTGATCATGCGGAACAGCGTGGTCTTGCCGGCCCCGTTCGGCCCGATCACGCCGACGATGCCGCCGGGCGGCAACTTGAAGTTCAGGCCGTCGATCAGCAGCCGGTTGCCGTATGCCTTGCGCAGGTTCTCGGCCTCGATCACCGTGCCGCCCAGGCGCGGGCCGGGCGGGATGACGATCTCGGCCACGCCCGACACCATCTCCTGGCTCTTCTGCAGCATCTCCTCGTATTTCTGAATGCGCGCCTTGCTCTTGGTCTGGCGCGCGCGGGCCGAGGACCCGATCCATTCCTGCTCGGCGGCCAGCGCCCGCTGGCGGGCACTCTCCTCCTTCTCCTCCTGCGCCAGCCGCTTGCGCTTCTGGTCCAGCCAGGACGAGTAGTTGCCCTCGAACGGATAGCCGCGGCCGCGCTCGATCTCCAGGATCCAGTTGGTCACGTTCTCCAGGAAGTAGCGGTCGTGGGTGATCACCAGCACGGTGCCGGCGAAGTCGCGCAGGGTCTTCTCCAGCCAGGCCACCAACTCGGCGTCCAGGTGGTTGGTCGGCTCGTCCAGCAGCAGCAGGTCGGGCTTCTCCAGCAGCAGCCGGCACAGCGCCACGCGCCGGCGCTCGCCGCCCGACAGGTTGGCAACCGGGCTGTCCGGCGGCGGGCAGCGCAGCGCGTCGAGTGCAATCTCGATGCGGCGGTTCAGCTCCCAGCCGTCCTCGTGGTCGATCAGTTCCTGCAGGTCGCCCTGCTCGGCGAGCAGCTTGTTCATCTGCTCGTCGTCCATCGGCTCGGCGAACAGGTTGGAGATCTCGTTGAAGCGCTCCAGCGCCGCCTTCAGCGGCCCGAACGCCATCTCCACGTTCTCGGCCACGGTCTTGGTGTCGTCCAGCTTCGGCTCCTGCTCCAGGTAGCCGATGCGCACGCCGTCGGCGGCCCAGGCCTCGCCGCCGTATTCGGTCTCGATGCCGGCCATGATCTTCAGCAGGGTGGACTTGCCGGCCCCGTTCACGCCCAGCACGCCGATCTTCACCCCAGGCAGGAACGACAGGGTGATGCCCTTGAACACCTCGCGCCCGCCGGGGAAGGCCTTCGTCAGGTCTTTCATCACATAGACATACTGGTAGGCGGCCATTGCGGGCTCCTTCCTGCGGGCGGGGAGGGGAGGCGGTGTTCTAGGGGGCGCGCGGTTCGGGCGCAATTGCGGCGCGTGTGCGTGCCCCGCGCAGTTGCACTGCGCGAGGAGATATGGTGCGCCTGGCAGGACTTGAACCCGCGACCAAGCCGTTATGAGCGGCCCGCTCTAACCAACTGAGCTACAGGCGCCCCGTGATGCAGGATTCCGCACCTGGGCGGGCTTGGCAACAGCATGTTCGACAGCCCTCTGGTTGCCTGCGCCTGTCATCTCTGTCATATGCCCCGGCCGTATTGCGGAACATTCACCTGGCCTGAAGCCGGGGGCGGCGGGGACTCGTCTGCGGCCTGCTGCAATCAAGGGGGACCTACCGAATGGCCTTGGCCACAATCATCGTCATTGCCTGCGGGGTTGTCGCCCTGCTGTACGGGCTGGTGACATCGCGCCAGGTGCTGGCCGCCGATGCCGGCAACGCGCGCATGCAGGAGATCGGCAACGCCGTCCAAGAGGGCGCGCGCGCCTATCTCAACCGCCAGTACATGACCATCGGCGGCGTGGGCGTGGTCATCCTGGTGCTGCTCGGCGTCACCCTGGGCACCTCGGTGGCGATCGGCTTCGCCATCGGGTCCATCCTGTCGGGCGTTGCCGGCTATGTCGGCATGAACGTCTCGGTCCGCGCCAATGTCCGCACCGCCCAGGCCTCGCGCCAAGGGCTCGCCGCGGGCCTGGACATCGCCTTCAAGGCGGGCGCCATCACCGGCATGCTGGTGGTTGGGCTCGGCCTGCTCGGCGTTGGCATCTATTATTTCGTGCTGCGCGCCGGCATGGCGCCGGGTGCGGACATCCGCCCGGTGCTTGAGGCGCTGGTGGCGCTGTCGTTCGGCGCCTCGCTGATCTCCATCTTCGCGCGCCTCGGCGGCGGCATCTTCACCAAGGGCGCCGATGTGGGCGCCGACCTGGTGGGCAAGGTCGAGGCCGGAATCCCCGAGGACGACCCCCGCAACCCCGCCACCATCGCCGACAACGTGGGCGACAACGTCGGCGACTGCGCCGGCATGGCCGCCGACCTGTTCGAGACCTACGCGGTCACCATCGTGGCCACCATGCTGCTGGGCGCCATCTTCTTCGCTCCGGGCGCCGATGCCGACGCAATGATGCTGCTGCCGCTGCTGATCGGCGGCGTGTGCATCCTGGCCTCGGTCGTCGGCACCTATTTCGTCAAGCTCGGTTCCTCCAACAACATCATGGGCGCGCTGTACAAGGGGTTGATCGCCACCGGCGCCATCTCCGCCGTGCTGATCGCCGCTGTCATCGCCCTGACCACCGGCTTCGGCACGGCGCTGACCATGAACACCGGCGCGTTCGTAACCGGCACCGGCCTGTTCATCTGCGCCATGGTGGGCCTTGCCGTCACCGGCCTGCTGGTCTGGATCACCGAATACTACACCTCCACCGAGTACCGCCCGGTGCGCAGCATCGCCCAGTCCTCCACCACCGGCCACGGCACCAACGTGATCCAGGGCCTGGCGATCTCGATGGAAGCGACCGCCCTGCCGGTGATCGTCATCGCCATCGGCATCATCGTCGCCTATCTCACCGCCGGCCTGTTCGGCATCGCGGTGGCAGCGACGACCATGCTGGCGCTGGCCGGCATGGTGGTGGCGCTCGACGCCTACGGCCCCGTCACCGACAATGCCGGCGGCATTGCCGAGATGGCCGAGTTGCCGCCCGATGTCCGCAAGGTCACCGACGCGCTCGACGCCGTTGGCAACACCACCAAGGCGGTCACCAAGGGCTACGCGATCGGCTCGGCGGGCCTGGCCTCGCTGGTGCTGTTCGCCGCCTATACCGAGGACCTGAAGCACTACTTCCCGGACGTGAAGGTGGACTTCACCCTGCAATCCCCCTGGGTGGTGATCGGCCTGTTCATCGGCGGCCTGCTGCCGTACCTGTTCGGCGCCATGGGCATGACCGCCGTGGGCCGCGCCGCCGGCGCCGTGGTGGTGGAGGTTCGCCGCCAGTTCAAGGAGATGCCGGGCATCATGCTCGGCACCCAGAAGCCGGAATACGGCCGTGCGGTGGACATGCTGACCAAGGCCGCGATCAAGGAGATGATCCTGCCCTCGCTGCTGCCGGTCGCCGCCCCGATCGTGCTCTACTTCGTCGTCAAGTGGGTCGGCGGCCAGGCCGCGGCCTTCGGTGCGGTGGGTGCGATGCTGCTCGGCACCATCGTCACCGGCCTGTTCGTCGCCATCTCGATGACGTCGGGTGGTGGCGCCTGGGACAACGCCAAGAAGTACATCGAGGAAGGCAACCACGGCGGCAAGGGCTCCGACGCGCACAAGGCGGCGGTGACCGGCGATACCGTCGGCGACCCCTACAAGGACACCGCCGGCCCGGCGGTGAACCCGATGATCAAGATCACCAACATCGTGGCGCTGTTGCTGCTCGCCGTGCTGTTCCATCTCGGCCACTGACTGGGCAACCCGGGCGCGCCGCAAGGGGCGCCCGGGGATCGCCGCCACGCCGCAGCAGGCGCGGCACGCACGAAGAAGGCCCCGGAGCATGCTCCGGGGCCTTCTTCATATGCAGGGCCGTCATGCGCACGCCCGGACCGGATTGGCGGGACAGGCGCCCCGCCGCACGGGTCAGGTGGCGCCTTGGGTCAGAGCAGGAAGATCGCCATCAACACCAGCGTCACCACGGTCGATACGACGGTGATCGTCGTGGCGTTGCAGAACCCCTGCCAGAAGCGCTGGCGATCGGCCACGAACGCGTCTTCGGTCATCGGGGCGGTGCTGTTCGACGGAGCCTGGGCCATGGCGGGTCTCGATCTGCTGCGAGTTGCGAGGTTGCGTATGCTTGTGAACGGATAACTAGGGCAGAATCGCACGCAATGGAACCGGCCGGAACGCACGCGGGCGGAACGGGCCGCACCAAATGCGGGGCGAGCACTCAGCGGGCGGGATTGCGCAGCGCCGCGTCCGCGGGCGGGGCGGTGGTCTGGCCACCGGCGAAGCGGCGCAGCGCCAACGGATAGAGCACGTGCTCCTGCGCCAGCACGCGCGCAGCCAGCGTCGCCTCGGTGTCGCCATCCAGCACCGGCACCGCCGCCTGGGCCACGGCCGGCCCCTCGTCCATCCCCTCGGTCACCAGATGCACGGTGCAGCCATGCAGCTTCACCCCCGCCGCCAGCGCCCTGGCATGGGTGTCCACGCCCGGGAAGGCCGGCAGCAGGCTGGGATGAATATTCAGCATCCGCCCGGCATAGCGGCCCACGAAATACGGCGTGAACAGCCGCATGTAGCCGGCCAGGCACACGATCTCCACCCCGGCCGCCTCCAGCCGCTCCACGATGGCGGCCTCGTGCGCGCCGCGGTCGCCACGGAACGGCCGGTGCTCCACCACGGCGGTTGCGATCCCGGCCTCGCGGGCGACGGCCAGCCCTCCGGCATCGGCGCGGTTGGCCAGCACCAGCACCACCTGTGCGGGATAGTCCGCGTCCGCCGCCGCGTGCAGCAGGGCGGCCATGTTCGAGCCGCGCCCGCTGATCAGCACGCCCACCCGCTTGCGCATGCGGAAAATCCCGTTCAGCCCGGCCAGCCGGCGGGCAGATCGATGCGCATGCCCGCCGCTTGCCCCTCGTCGCCCGCCTCGATTCGCCCGATCGTGAACACCGTCTCGCCCTCGGCCGCCAGCACGGCCCGTGCCGCGTCGGGGTCGGCCGTCACCACCGCCATGCCGATGCCGCAGTTGAACACGCGCAGCATCTCCTGTGCCGCCACCTCGCCCGTGCGCGCCAGCCAGCCGAACACCGGCGGCAGGCTCCACGCGCCCGCATCCACCACGGCCATCGTCCCGTCCGGCAGCACCCGCGGCAGGTTGCCGGGCAGCCCGCCGCCGGTGATATGCGCGGCCGCCTTCAGCAACCCGGCCCGGTGCAGGGCGAGCAGCGCTTTCACATAGATCCGCGTCGGCGCCAGCAGGACATCCCCCAGCGTGCCGCCGCCGAACGGGGCAGGGGCCGCCCAGCCCGCGTTCCCCGCCTCGACGATCCGCCGGACGAGCGAGAACCCGTTGGAATGCACGCCGCTGCTGGCCAGCCCCAGGATGGTGTCGCCCGGCGCCACGTCGCGCGGCAGCAGCCGGTCGCGCTCCGCCGCACCCACCGCGAAACCGGCCAGGTCGTAGTCGCCGGCGCCGTACATGCCCGGCATCTCCGCCGTCTCGCCGCCCACCAGCGCGCAGCCGGCCTGCCGGCAACCCTCGGCGATGCCGGCCACCACGCGCGCCGCACTCTCCACGTCCAGCTTGCCGGTGGCGAAATAATCCAGGAAGAACAGCGGCTCGGCGCCCTGCACCACCAGGTCGTTGACGCACATCGCCACCAGGTCGATGCCGACGAAGTCGTGGATGCCGGTGTCGATGGCGATGCGCAGCTTGGTGCCCACCCCGTCGGTGGACGACACCAGCACCGGGTCGGCATAGCCGGCGGCCTTCAGGTCGAACAGCGCCCCGAAGCCGCCCAGCCCGCCCATCACCCCGGTGCGGCTGGTCGAGCGCGCCAGCGGCTTGATGCGCTCCACCAGGTCGTCCCCGGCGGCGATATCCACCCCGGCCGCGCGATAGGTCATGCTGGTCATGCGGCCCTCCAGCCGGTTCGCGGGATGAACCATGCCAGGCACGGCCCGCGACGGGCGTGCTGGCACGGCGAAAGATGGCGGCCGCGCGCAGCGCGCGGCACGACGGCGCGGAAACAACCATACCCCCCTGCCGGGTGCAACCGGGCGGCATGGCCCTGTCGCGCCAGTGGCGGCGGCAGCGTCCGCCCGGCTATACTGCGCCGATGCCTGACGACCGCACGCCTCCGTCCGCGCTGGGCTCGGCGACCTTCACGGTGGCCAACATCATCACGCTGTTGCGGCTTTGCGCGGTGCCCGTGGCGGTCTGGCTGGTGCTGCGCGAGCAGTTCCTGGCGGCCTTCTGGCTGTTCGCCGCAGCCGGCATCTCCGACGCCATCGACGGCTGGATCGCGCGCCGCAACGGGCCCACCAAGCTGGGCGCGCTGCTCGACCCGGTTGCCGACAAGGCGCTGCTGGTCAGCATGTACGTCACCCTGGCCGGCGTACACGTGCTGCCGGACTGGCTGGCGATCCTGGTCGTGTTCCGCGACGTGGTGATCGTCGGCGGCGTGCTCGCCCTGTCGGTGCTGGGCGTCGCGGTGGTGATCCGTCCGCTGATGGTCTCCAAGCTGAACACGGTGCTGCAGATCGTGCTGGTCGGGGCTGCCCTGGTGATGGCGGGGCTGCGGCTCGACTGGCCGGTGCTGTCCGGGCTGCTGGTCTGGCTGGTGGCCCTGTCCACCCTCGCCTCGCTCGTCGCCTATGTCTGGACCACGGCGCGGTCGCGATGACGGCATCACCCGCCATCCCGCCCCCGCCACCCCCGCCACCGCCCCAGCCGACCGCGGCGCCGCCCGCCGCGCCGCAGGCCATCCCGCCCGCCGCGCCGCAGGCCATCCCGCCCGCCGCGCCGCAGGCCATCCCGCCCGCCGCGCCGCAGGCGATCCCGCCCGGTGCCGCCGGCTATGTCGGCGCCACGCGCACGCAGCGCCTCGCCCTGCTGGTCGGCCTGCTCGTCGCCGGGTGGCTTGGCCTGCAGCTTTTCGCCTCCATCCTGCTGCCCTTCGTGCTCGCCGCCGGCGTCGCCTATTTCCTCGACCCGCCGACCAGCCAGCTGGAACGCGGCGGCGTGCCGCGCAGCATCGCCGCCCTGCTGCTGCTGGCCACCGTGCTGCTGTTCGTGCTGATGTTCATCCTGCTGCTCTATCCGCTGCTCATCGCCCAGGTCGGCATCTTCCTCTCCCGACTGCCCACCTACGTGACCCTGGTGCGTGATGCCGCCGACGACCTGCTGGCCCAGTTGCAGGACCGGCTCGGCCCGGAACTGGTGGATGCGCGGCTGCGCCAGCTTGTGGTCGGCCAGGCCGGCTCGGTGCTGGGCTTCCTCGGCACCGCCGTCTCCACCCTGATCGGCAGCGGCTTCGCCCTGTTCAACGTGCTGACCCTGCTGGTGGTGACGCCCGTCGTCTCCTTCTACCTCTTGCGCGACTGGCCCCGCGTGATGCGCCGCCTCGATTCCTGGCTGCCGCGCCGCTATGCCGGGGTGCTGCGCGCCCAGGCGCACGAGGTCGACCGCATCCTCTCGGCCTGGCTGCGCGGCCAGGCGATGTGCTGCCTTGTGCTGATCGTCTACTATGCCGTGCTGCTGTCCGCCGTGGGGCTCGACCTTGGGCTGGTGGTGGGAATGGCCGCCGGTCTCCTGTCGTTCATCCCCTATGTCGGCAGCATCACCGGCCTGATCGTGGCTGTCGGCCTGGCGCTGGCCCAGTTCCCCACCTGGACCGGGGTCGCCCTGGTGGTGGCCGTCTTCGCCGTCGGCAACATCCTGGAGGGCTACGTCATCTACCCCCGCTTCCTGGGCGACCGGGTGGAACTGCATGCGGTGTGGGTGATCTTCGCCCTGTTCGCCGGCGGCGCCGCCTTCGGTTTCCTCGGCGTGCTGCTCGCGGTGCCGGTGGCGGCGACCATCGGCGTGCTGAGCCGCTTCTGGCTGCGCCGCTACCTGCAAAGCCCGCTCTACCTCGACCCACCGCAACTGCCTCTCCAGCCTTCGGCCAGCGTTCAGATGCCGCCAGCCGGGACGCCGCCGCCGGATCTCTCCTCGGAACAGGACGCACAGCAGCCCGGGCGGACGCCATGACCGCCCCGGCGCGCCAGATCCCGCTGCCTTTCGCCCTGGCGCCGGTTCGCTTCGCACCCGCGGTGCTGGAGGCGCCCTCCAACGCCGCCGCCCGCGCCTGGCTCGCACCGGCCGCCGCCTGGCCGCAATCGCGCCTGGCCATCTGGGGACCGCGCGCCAGCGGCAAGTCGAGCCTGCTGCGCGACTGGGCCGAGCGCCGCGCCGCCCTGGTGGTTGCCGGGCGCGGGCTGAGGTTCCGCCCGCTTGCGTCTCCCCCCGCCATGGTTCCCCTGGCCATCGACGATGCCCACGAGGCCCCGGAGCTGGCCCTGCTGCACACGCTCAACGCCGCGACCGAGGCCGGGCGTGCCGTGCTGCTCGCCGCCCCGCTGCCGCCGGCGCGCTGGAACGTGGCACTGCCCGACCTCGCCAGCCGTTTGCGCACCATCGTGGCGGTGGCGATCGAGGCGCCGGAGGATACCCTGCTGCACGCCCTGCTGGCCCGCCTGCTCGCCGCCCGCCAGCTGCGTGTGCCCATGGCGACCCTGCACTGGCTGCTCGCCCGCCTGCCGCGCACCCATGCCGCCATCGCCGACGCCGTCGCCCGGCTGGACGAGGCCGCGCAATGCGACGGCGTGGCGATCGGCCCCGCGTTGGCCCGCCAGGTCCTGCCCGACCTGCTCGCCGACCTGCCGGACGACATCGTGGACGAGCCGCCGGCCGCGGCGCCCGCCAGTGTAGGTTTGGCAACTGAAGATTTGGCACGTGAAGATTTGGCGATGCCCCCTGGCGCGCCCTCGTCCCTGGCCGGAGGCCTCCTGTAGAATGCCGCGCAGCACGTCGCCGAACTATCCGGGAACCCGAATGATGAATGCCGCCGACATCGCCGCGGCCACATCCGCCGCACCCGAGCCCGCCGCATCCGCCCCGGCTGGCGAGGTGCCGGCGCCCATCGCCGCCCGCCCGGAGCGCTTCATCAATCGCGAGCTGTCCTGGCTGGACTTCAACCACCGCGTGGTGGAGGAGGCGGAGAATGCCCGCCATCCGCTGCTGGAGCGGCTGCGCTTCGTCTCGATCAGCGCCGTCCAACCTGGACGAGTTCTACTCGGTGCGCGTCGCCGGCCTGGTCGGCCAGGCCAAGGCCGGGCTGACCACCACCTCGCCCGACGGCCGCACCCCGGCGCAGCAGCTGGCCGAAATCCGGCTGCGCGCCGAGTCGCTGCTCGCCGAGCCAGCAGCGGGTGTGGCGGGAACTGCGCGGGCTGCTGCAGCGACGCCGGGCATCGAGGTGTGCGAGCCCCGCCAGCCTGACCGACAGACGACCGCCAGTGGCTGGACGCCTGGTTCATGGAGCGGGTCTTCCCGGTGCTGACCCCGCTGGCGATCGACCCGGCGCACCCGTTCCCGTTCATCCCCAACATGGGCCTGGTGATGGCCCTGCTGCTGCTGCGCGAGGAGGACGCGCAGGGCATGCGCGGCCTGATCCCGCTGCCCGAGCCAGGTCGAGCGCTTCATCCGGCTGCCGGCGCCGGCCGGGCCGGAGCGGACCGATCCGCTTCGTCATGCTGGAGGACCTGGTCGGGATGTTCCTCGACCGGCTGTTCCCCGGCTTCCAGCGTCACCGGCCAGGGCATGTTCCGGCTGATCCGCGACACCGACGTGGAGTTCGAGGAAGAGGCGGAAGACCTGGTCCGCTCCTACGAGACCGCGCTGAAGCGGCGGCGGCGCGGCGTGGTGATCCATCTGGGCATGGATGCCGCGCATGCCGGACGAGCTGCGCAGCCTGGTCGCCGACCAGCTGGACGCCGCGACCGAGGAGATCCACGTCGCCGACGGCATCCTGGGCGTTGCCGACCTGCGGCAGCTGATCGTGGACGACCGGCCGGACCTGCTGTTCCCGCCCTACACGCCGCGCTTCCCGGAGCGCATCCGCGACTTCGGCGGCGACTGCTTCGCCGCGATCCGCGCCAAGGACATCATCGTCCACCACCCGTATCGAGAGCTTCGACGTGGTGGTGCAGTTCCTGCGCCAGGCGGCGCAGGACCCGGCGGTCATCGCGGTGAAGCAGACGCTGTACCGCACCAGCCGCGACAGCCCCATCGTCAAGGCGCTGATCGAGGCGGCGGAGGCCGGGCAAATTCGTCACCGCCGTGGTGGAGCTGCGCGCCCGCTTCGACGAGGAGATGAACATCCGCCTCGCCCGCAGCCTGGAGGCGGCCGGCGTGCAGGTGGTGTTCGGCTTCGCCGAACTGAAGACCCACGCGAAACTGTCGCTGGTGGTGCGGCGCGAGGGCAGCGTCGGTGCGCTCCTACGCGCATTTCGGCACCGGCAACTACCACCCGATCACCGCGCGCATCTACCAGGACCTGAGCTTCTTCACCTCCGATCCGGCGCTGACCCGCGATGCCGCGCGCCTGTTCAACTACATGACCGGCTATGCCCGGCCGGCGCAGATGGAGGAGATCGCGTTCAGCCCGCTGACCACCCGCCCGGTGCTGCTGGAGCTGATCCGGAAGGAGATCGCCTTCGCCCATGCCGGCCGGCCGGCCGGCATCTGGATCAAGCTGAACTCGCTGGTGGACAGGAAGCTGATCGACGCGCTGTACGAGGCCTCCGCGCGCCGGGGTGAAGATCATGGCGGTGGTGCGCGGCATCTGCTGCCTGCGCCCGGCGTGCCGGGCCTGTCGGAGAACATCCGCGTGAAGTCGATCGTCGGCCGGTTCCTGGAGCACAGCCGGATCTGCGTGTTCGGCAACGGCCACGCCCTGCCCAGCCGGCACGCGCGGGTGTATATCAGCTCGGCCGACTGGATGGAGCGCAACATGGATTGGCGCGTTGAGAGCCTGGTGCCGATCCACAATCCGACCGTGCATGCCCAGGTGCTGGACCAGATCATGGTGGTGAACCTGAAGGACACGATGCAGTCCTGGGAACTGAAGCCGCGAGGCTGCCTGGCGGCGCGTGCCGTCCGGCCGCAAGCCGGTCTCGGCGCACGACTACTTCATGACCAACCCGTCGCTGTCCGGCCGCGGATCGGCGCTGCACGGTCCGGCGGTGGCTTCGCCGCTGGCCATGCACCGGCGGCAGGACCGGGTGAACCAGGACTGACCGCTATGCCCTTCGGCACCGCCTCCCGGATTGCCGCGCTGCGGCGTGGTGGACCTTGGTTCGAATTCGGTGCGCCTGGTGGTGTACGAGGGCGAATGCCGCAACCCGGTGGCGATCTTCAACGAGAAGGCGGTGCTGCGCCTGGGCCGCGGCCTGCAGACGCACCGGCCGGCTGAACCCGGACGGCATGGAGCAGGCCTTCACCGTGATGCACCGCTATCACGCGGTGGCGCGCGCGATGGGCGGCGTCGCCGTTCGAGGTGCTGGCGACCGCGGCGGTGCGTGACGCGGAGAACGGGCCGGATTTCGTCGACCGCCTGCAGGCCCGCCTGCCGGGCGTGCCGATCCCGGCTGATCAGCGGGCTGGAGGAAGCGGAATTCTCGGCGCCGAGGGCGTGCTGTGCGGCATTCCCGATGCCGACGGCATCCTGGCCGATATCGGCGGCGGCTCGCTGGAGGTGGTGCGGCTGGAACGCCGGCCGCCGCGGCCCGTCGCACACGCTGCCGCTGGGCGTGATCCGGCTGGCCGAACGGTCCGGCGACGACCCGGTGCGCGCCCGCGCCATCGCCGAGGCCGACATGGCGGCGGTGCCCTGGCTGCGCGGAAGGCGCCGGGCGCGACCTGTATCTGGTCGGCGGCGCCTGGCGCGCGCTGGCGCGCATCCACATCGCTGCAGACCGGTTATCCGCTGCACATGGTGCACCACTACACGCATCAGCCGGGAGGAGGCGCGCGACCTGACGGCACTGATCGCCTCGCGCCGGCCGCCGGGCGCTGGAGCGGCTGCCGGGCGTGCCGCGGCGCCGCATCGACGACCTGCCCTATCGCCGCGGTGGCGCTGCGCCGGCTGCTGCGCGTCGACCGGCGTGCGGCGCGTGGTGTTCAGCGCCAGCGGCCTGCGCGAGGGCTGGCTGATGCAGCGCATGCCCGAGCGGTGCGCGACGCCAGGACCCGCTGCTGGCCGCCGGCCGCGAACTGGCCGCGCCGCTTCGGGCCGCGACCCGCGCTGCCGCCGGCGCTGCTGGCCTGGACCGACGCCGCTGTTCCCGCAGGAGACGCCGAGGCGCGCCGCCTGCGCGAGGCGTGCTGCTGGATGTCGCGACATCGGCAGCCACGACCACCCGGAATTCCGTGCCGAACAGGCCTTCCTGCGCGTGCTGCGCCAGCCGGGGATCGGGCTGGACCACCATGCGCGGGCCTTCCTCGCGCCTGGCGATGCCATGCGCTACGAGGCGGAGCCGACGCCGCGTTCCTCGCGCCCGCCGCGGCTGCTGCTGGATGCCGCGAGCGCCAGCCGGGCCGAGATCGCTGGGGGTGGCGCTGCGCCTGGCCTACACGCTGTCGGCCGGCACCGCCGGATCTGCTGGCCGGCACCGGCCTGCTGCTGCGCGGCGCGCAGCTGGTGCTGCGGCTGCACGAGGACAGCGGCGTGTTCGCCGGCGAGAGCGTGGTGCGCCGGCTGGACCGGCTGGCCCAGGCGATTGGACTGGACGCCACCACCGCCCTGGCCGCTGCCTGATCCCTCCGCCCGGCGCCCCGGTTCAGCCCTTCTTCTCCCAGCCCCGCGCGGTCTGCTGCCAATAGGTGAGCGTGTGCCCGGCCGCCTTGGCCGCCCGCCAGCGCGCCCGCGCCCGCGCCACCTGATCCTCGTCGTTGCCGTCGAACAGGTCGAACACCCGCGCGAACATGTCCAGCCGCGCGCTGTCGGCCCCGTCCACCAGGAACAGGAAGCGCGCGCCGTTGGGCGCCTCGTCTTCGGTGGTCAGCCAGATCGGCTGCAGGTCGGCATTGCCGCTGGCCGGCGTGCCGTGCGGCAGCCATGGCGGGTCGGCGCACAGCCACAGCGCGGTGTCCAGTGCCGCCATGCGCTCGGGGCTGCCGCACCTGATCACCGCGCGCTCGCCCGCCTCCAGGGTGCGGCCCAGCAGCCGGGGCAGGGCGTCGGCCAATCCGGTGCGGGTCAGGTGATAGAAGCCGATCTCCGCCATGCTCAAGCGGTTTCGAAGTATCGTGCCACCAGACGGTCGAGCAGCCGCACCCCGAAACCGGTCGGCCCTGCGGCATGCCCGGGCTCGGCCGACGCGCGCGACGCGACCCCGGCGATATCCAGATGCGCCCACGGCACGGCGCCCGCGAACTCGCGCAGGAAGGCCGCCGCGTGGCAGGCATCGGGCTGCATTCGTTCGGACAGGCAGTGCTTGATGTCGGCGATCGCTGAATCGAGGTCGCGCCGATGGCCCTCGCCGATCGGCATGCGCCACACCGCCTCGCCGCATTCCTGCCCGGCGGCGGTGACCTGCGCGGCCAGGGCGGCGTCGTTGTCGAACAGCCCGGCCATGTGGTGGCCCAGCGCGGTCACGACGCTGCCGGTCAGCGTCGCCAGGTCGATCATCGCCCGCGGCCGGTGCTGGCGTGCCGCCCAGGCCAGCGCGTCGGCCAATACCAGCCGCCCCTCGGCGTCGGTGTCGATCACCTCGATGGTGCGCCCGGAAAAGCTGCGCAGCACGTCGCCGGGCCGGTAGCTTGCCGCCCCCGTCGCATTCTCGGCGATCGGCAGCACGGCGATCGCCGGGGCAGGGGAGTTGCGCAGAGCCAGCGCCATGATCGCCCCGGCCGCCGCGGCGGCGCCCGCCATGTCGCCGCGCATCGCCTCCATCCCCTCGGCCGGCTTGATGCTGATGCCGCCGGTGTCGAAGGTGATGCCCTTGCCGACAAAGGCAATCGGCGGCACGCGCAGCCGCCCCTTCCAGCGCAGCACCGCCATCACCGGCGGATGCGCCGAGCCCTGTCCCACGGCGAGAAGCGCTCCCAGCCCCTGGCGCTCCAGCTCCGCCCGGCCGAGCACCCCAATCGCCACGCCAAGCCGAGAGAGGGGCGCGAGGCGCTCGGCAAATTCCTGCGGCGTCAGGATGTTGCCCGGCTCGGCTGTCAGATCCCGGGCGAACAGCGCCCCGCGCACCCCGGCCGAGACGCTGCGCCACGCCGCCTCCACCGCATCGGGCATGTCGGTCAGCAGGTCGATCGCCGTCAGCCTCGGCGCATCCTGCTCAGGCTTCGTCTTCAGCCGATCGAAGCGCCAGGCCCGCAGGCAGGCGCCCGCGGCGAAGGCGGCGGCATCGGCGGCGCTCAACCCAAGTGCGTCCAGCGCCACATGCGGCACCGACAGCAGCGACGCCGCGGCCCGCGCGCCCGCCGTCGTCAGGTCCGCCTCCGTCAGGTCCGCCCGCTCGCCCAGCCCCACCAGCACCAAGCGGCGCTCGCCGCCGGTGATGTCGCACAGCGTCCCCGCCGCCCCGGTGAACCCATCGGCCGCCGCCGCCGCCTGCGCCGCTTCCGGCACCGTTCCGCCCGCGGCCACGGGCACGGCAACCGCGGCGGCGGCGGGCGCGGTGCGCCCGATCCTGACCTCCAGCATCGCCGCCGCCTTCCAGCCGGGTCGGATGCCTAGCCCTCGTAGTTCTCCGCCACCATGCGGTCGAGCAGGCGCACGCCGAACGCCGTGGCGCCCTTGGGAATGGTCGGCGCGTCCTTGCCGCTCCACACCATGCCGGCCACGTCCAGATGCGCCCAGGGCTTGCCGTTCACGAAGCGCTGGATGAACTGCGCGGCGGTGATGGCCCCGCCCGGCCGCCCGCCGACATTCTTCATATCGGCGATTTCGCTCTTGATCTGCTTGTCGTAGGCCTCGGCCAGCGGCATGCGCCACACCTTCTCGCCGCTCACCTCGCCCGCATCGTAAAGCTGCTGGGCCAGCTCGTCGTCGTTGCTGAAGAATCCCGCATATTCATGGCCCAAGGCGATGATCATCGCCCCCGTAAGGGTCGCCAGGTCGACCATGAAGCGCGGGTCGAACTTCTGCTGGCAATACCAAAGCACGTCGGCGAGCACGAGGCGCCCCTCGGCGTCGGTATTGATCACCTCCACCGTCTGGCCGGAATAGGTCTTCACCACGTCCCCAGGCCGCTGCGCGGTGCCCGAGGGCATGTTCTCCACCAGCCCGACCAGCCCGACCACATCGACCTTCGCCTTGCGCCCGGCCAGCGCCGCCATCAGCCCGATCACCGTGCCGGCGCCGCCCATGTCCCACTTCATGTCCTCCATGCCGCCCGCGGGCTTGATGGAGATGCCGCCGGTATCGAAGGTCACGCCCTTGCCGATGAACGCCAGCGGCTTGGCCGCCTTGGCGCGGCCGCGGCCGGTACCCGCCCCGTTCCAGTGCATCACAACCATGCGCGGCTCGCAGGCGCTGCCCATCGCCACGCCCATCAGAGCGCCGAAGCCCAGCTTGGTCATCTCCTTCGGCCCGAACACCTCCACCTTGAGGCCCAGCGATTCCAGCTTGCGGCAGCGCTCGGCCATCTCGGCCGGCGTCAGCACGTTGGCAGGCTCGCTCACCAGGTCGCGCGACAGGAACACCCCCTCGGCCACCGCCTTCAGCCCGCCCCACGCATCGCGCGCCTTCGGCACCTCGCCGGTCAGCACGGTCAGCTTGGCCAGCTTCGGCTTGTCCTCCGGCTTCTCGGTGGTGCGATAGCGGTCGAAGCGGTAGCTGCGCAGCACCGCCCCCATGGCCACGTTCGCGGCCTGTGCGCCCGACAACCCGCCGGCCGCCACCGACCCAGCCGCCTCGCGTGCCAGGGCCACCGCCACCTGGCCGCCGGCATCCTCAAGGTGGCGGGCGGCGATGCCGTCCAGCTTGCCCAGCCCGACCGCAACCACGCGGCTCAGCCCGGCGCCCGGCGCCAGCACCGTCACCGTCTGCCCGCGCCGCCCCTTGAACTCCGCCGCCGCCAGCGCCCGCGACACGGCGCCGTCCGTCGCCTCGTCGGCTGCGGCGAGCAACTCCGCGGCGGGCGAGCCGGCGGCCGCGCCCTCCTCGAGCAACAGGGCAAGCGCGCCGGATTTCGGCAAGGCCGGCTTGGCGAAGGCGATGTCGAGCATGAGGGGCGCTCCGGAGGAAACGGCGTGTGGGGGAATGGAATCGCGTGGGACTGTAGCAGCCATGCGCCGATTGGCCAGACCGTTCCGGCCGTATCGCCCGCCGCGTCCCTGGCGAACGGCCACCGCTTTGCCGCGCCGGCGGTGCCCTGTAAGGAAGAGGGATGAACGACATGGCCCTTCTCGACCTCGCCTTCGACCTCGCCCACCGCGCGGGCGAGGTGATCATGCAGGTGCGCGCGCGCGGCTTCGAGACCATGGAAAAGGCCGACGAGTCGCCGGTCACCGAGGCCGACCACGCCGCCGAGGCCCTGATCCTCGAGGGCCTGCGCCGCGCCTGCCCCGAAATCCCCGTCGTCGCCGAGGAGGAAATCGCCGCCGGCCACATCCCCCGCGACGCCGACACGATATGGGTGGTGGACCCGCTGGACGGCACCCGCGAGTTCGCCCGCCGACGCGATGACTTCGCCGTGTGCATCGGCCTGGTGCGCCATCGCGCTGCCGTGCTGGGCGTGGTCGGCCAGCCCATGACCGGCGCACTGTACGGCGGCATCGTCGGCACCGGCGCCTGGAAGCGCGAGGGCGGGGCGCAGGTGCCGATCCACGTGCGCCGCCCTCCGGCCGCCGGGCTGAGCGTCGTCGCGTCGCGCCACTACGCCGACGACCCGCGGCTTAAGCCCTTCCTGGCCGGCCGCAAGGTGGCCGAAATCGTGCACATGGGCTCGGCGCTGAAGTTCTGCCGCGTCGCCGACGGCCGCGCCGACCTCTACCCGCGCTTCGGCCCAACCATGGAATGGGACACCGCCGCCGCCCAGGCGCTGGTCGAGGCGGCGGGCGGCAGCGTCGCCCTGCTCGAAGGCGGCGGCGCGCTGCGCTACGGCAAGCCGGGCTGGCTCAACCCGCCCTTCGTGTGCATGGGCGAACCGTGACCGGAACGCGGCTGCTGGCGGCCGACCCGGCCGGCATCGCCGAGGCCGCCCGCCTGCTGCGCCAAGGCGAGCTTGTCGCCTTCGGCACCGAGACGGTCTATGGCCTGGGCGCCGACGCCACCAACGACCGCGCCGTTGCCGCGATCTTCGCCGCCAAGGGCAGGCCGCACTTCAACCCGTTGATCTGCCACTATCCCGATGCCGACGCGGTATTCGCCCATGTGGCCGACGACGCGCGCGCCCGCGCGCTCGCGGCCGCCTTCTGGCCGGGGCCCCTGACCCTGGTGCTGCCGCGCCGGCCGGACTGCCCGGTGGCGCTGCTGGCCGGGGCCGGGCTGGAGACGCTGGCCGTGCGGGTGCCCGCGCATGAAGCGGCGCTCGTCCTGTTGCGCGCGGTCGCCCGCCCGGTCGCCGCCCCCTCGGCCAACCGCTCCGGCCAGGTGAGCCCGACCACGGCGGCGCATGTCATGGACGGCCTGGGCGGACGCATCGCCGCGGTGCTGGATTGCGGGCCCTGCCCGGTGGGGCTGGAATCCAGCGTTCTCGATCTCACCGGCGCCACCCCCGTGCTGCTGCGCCCGGGCGGCCTGACGCGTGAGCGGATCGAGTTGGTGGCCGGGCCGGTGGGCGCCGGCATCACCCCGGCACAGGCCGAGGCGGCGCGCGGCCTGCGCTCGCCGGGCCTGCTGGTCTCCCACTACGCCCCGGTGCTGCCGGTGCGCCTGGCCGTGCGCGACGTGGCCGCCGACGAGGCCCTGCTCGCCTTTGGCACCCCGTTGGCCGGCGCGGCGCTGACATTTCAATTGAGCGAGGCCGGCGACCTCCAGGAAGCCGCTTCACGCCTGTTCCAGGGCCTGCGGCGGCTCGATGCCGAGGGCGCACGCGCCAGGAAGCGCGGCATCGCGGTCATGCCCATCCCCGATCGGGGGCTGGGCGTGGCGATCAACGACCGTCTGCAGCGCGCCGCGGCGCCGCGGCACGCGCCATCTGGGTCCGGCGCCACATAAGGGCAACCCAGGCGGTACCGAGGACGAGGATGGCGAGGTTGACCGAGAGCGTGGAACCCGTGTCGGGACGCCTCGGCGCGGCGAACGACGGGAAGGCGGCAACACCGTAGACCGCGCTGGTTCCATAGCAATTCTCGCAGACCGTCGTGATGTCCGCCGAGGCGATGCGCAGCGGCAGGTCGTCGGCTGTCAGCGTCGTCGTCTCCAGCGGGCCGCGCGCCGCCATCTGCCTGAGGCTGTCATCCGCCATCGCCGCATACTGCGCCGCCGCCGCCACGTGCAGCGACGCCACAGCCGGCCCGGTGACGGGAAGCGCCATCATGAACGTCAGGACGACGATGCTGCGCAGGGTCCGAAGCGACCATACCATTGCATTCCTCCCGGAACAGAGCAGCCAATCTCCAATCGAATCTCTGATCTGAAATGTAAGCAAATGTCGTGCCATTCAATAAAATCAGTGCGATGACAAAGCCGCTGTCGCCGAGATGTAAAGAATCCCGACACCCTCCCGGCGCATGGACGCGCCTGCCCACCAGCCATTGTTTGCCCGCGCACCCGGCGATAGGCTGGCCCCGGAGGTTGCCCGCATGCCCGACACCCCGGTTTCCGGCGAGACGCTGATCGCCCGCCTGCGCGCGCTGGTGGGTGAGCGCGGCCTGCTGACCGATCCCGCCGACACGGCCGCCTATGCCGAGGATTGGCGCCGGCTCTACCGCGGCCGCACCGGCGCGGTGGTGCGCCCGGCCAACACGGCCGAGCTTGCCGCCGTGGTCGCCGCCTGCGCCGCCGCCGGCGTGCCGGTGGTGCCGCAGGGCGGCAACACCGTCGATGGTCGGCGGCGCGGTGCCGGCGGAGGACGGCAGCGAGATCGTGCTCAGCCTGTCGCGCCTGAACCGCATCCGCGACATCGACCCGCTGGACCTGACGCTGACCATCGAGGCCGGCGCCACCCTGAAGGCGGCCCAGCAGGCCGCCGCCGAGGCCGGCTGCCTGCTGCCGCTGTCCGATCGGCTCCGAGGGCACCGCCCAGGTCGGCGGCATCCTGGCCACCAACGCCGGCGGCAACAACACCGTGCGCTACGGCAATGCGCGCGACCTGGTGCTGGGGCTGGAGGTGGTGCTGCCCGACGGGCAGGTCTGGAACGGGCTGCGGCGCCTGCGCAAGGACAACACCGGCTACTGCCTGCGCCAGCTGTTCGTCGGCGGCGAGGGCACGCTGGGCATCATCACCGCCGCGGTGCTGAAGCTGGTGCCGCGGCCGCGCGAGATGGAGGTGGCGATGTGCGCCGTGGCCTCGCCCGAGGCGGCGCTGGCGCTGTTCAACCGGGTGCAGACCCACGACCCCGCGGCCATCCAGGCCTTCGAATACATGTCCGGCCTGGGGCTGCGCTTCGTGCTGAAGCACATCCCCGGCGCCAGCCTGCCGCTCGCCACGCCCTGCGAGCACTACGCGCTGGTCGAACTGGCCACGCCGCGCCCCAACGCCGGCCTGCGCGGCGCGCTGGAGGCGGTGCTGGAGTCGGCGATGGCCGAGGGCGAGGTGCTGGATGCCGTGATCGCCGAAAGCGAGGCCCAGCGCGCCGCGCTGTGGCGGCTGCGCGAGGAGCATTCGGAGGCGCAGAAGCGCGAGGGCGCCAGGGTCAAGAACGACGTCTCCGTCCCCGTCTCGAAGGTGCCCGAACTCATCCATCGCGCCACCGCGGCCTGCGCGGCGCTTATGCCCGGCATCCGCGCCGTGCCGTTCGGCCACATGGGCGACGGCAACATCCACTTCAACCTGGAGCAGCCCGAGGGCATGGACCCGGCCGCCTTTCTGGCGCGCGACCACGAGATCATGGACACGGTGTGCGAGGTGGTGCGCACGCTCGACGGCAGCTTCTCCGCCGAGCACGGCATCGGCAAGCTGAAGCCCTACATGATGCCCGAGTGGCGCGGCGGTGCCGAACTCGACCTGATGCGGCGCATCAAGCGGCGATCGACCCGGCGGGGCCTGATGAATCCCGGCAAGGTGTTGCCCTGAAATATCCGATTGCGAGAAAATCGCTGCTGCATGCCTCGGCGTTTGGCTCGCGGTGCCGCGGCGGCTAGACTGGCCGGGCACCCGGCGGAGAGACCGACACCCATGCGGCCGACACCACCAACCCAGCCGTCACCTGGCCGCTCCTAGGCGATGCCCATCGCCACCACACTCACGCTGTATGTCGCGCGCGTGTTCTCGGCCCGCATGCTGGGCATGCTGGTGGCGCTCACCGGCGTGGTCGCGCTGTTCGACCTCATCGAACTGCTGCGCCGCGCCGCCTCGCATCCCGAGGCCACCTTCGCCGTGGTGGCGGAGATCGCCGCGCTGCGCCTGCCCTGGGCGATGATGCAGATCCTGCCTTTCGCGGTGCTGCTGGGCGGCATCATGGCGTTCTGGCGCCTCACCCGCTCGTCGGAGCTGATCGTGGCGCGCGCCGCCGGCCTGTCCGCCTGGCAGTTCCTGGCCGGGCCCACGCTGTGCGCCCTGGGCCTCGGGGTGTTCGCGGTGGCCGTGGTCAGCCCGGTCTCGGCGGCGATGCGCGCCCGCGCCGAGGCGATCGACAGCGCCCATCTCAAGATCGGCGGCGGCCCGCTGGCACTGAACGGCGGCGAGCTGTGGCTGCGCCAAGCCGATCGCGAACTCGACCCCCAGGGCGTGGCCCTGCTGCACGCCCAGCGCGTGGTGGTGCGCGACGGCACCCTGGCGGCCGACGGCATGAGCATCTTCCGCCTGGACGCCCATGACCGGCTGCTGGAACGCATCGAGGCGCGCGCCGGCGAACTGCGCCAGGGCCATTGGGCGCTCAGCGACGCCCGCACCATCACCCCCGGCCGGCTGCCCGGCCCCGTGCGCAGCATCTCCCTGCCCACCAGCATGACGGTGGACCGGGTGCAGGACAGCTTCGCGCCTCCCGATACCCTGTCCGTCTGGGCGCTGCCCGGATTCATCCGGCTGCTCGACCGCTCGGGCTTCTCGTCGATCCGCCACCGCCTGCATTTCCAGTCGCTGCTGGCCATGCCGCTGCTGGCCGGCACCATGTCGCTGCTCGCTGCCGGCTTCTCCATGCGCCCGGCGCGCCGCGGCGGGGTCGCGCAGATGATCGGCAGCGGGGTGGCCGCCGGCTTCGCGCTGTTCGTCGTGTCCAAGGTGGCGGAGGAGTTCGGCCAGACCGGCACCCTGCCGCCGCCACTGGCCGCCTGGGCGCCGATCGCGGCGGGACTGCTGCTGTCGATTTCCCTCCTGCTCCATCTGGAGGATGGCTGATGCCTGACTGCGTAATGGCCCCGCGGCGCCCGCGCGCTGCCGCCTGGCTGCTTGCTCCCGCGCTTGCCCTGCTGCTGCTGCTGATATCGGCGGCAACCGCCACGTCGAGCGCCCAGAGCCCGATGGGCGGTGCGCCTGGCCCCGACCGGAACGCCCCGGTCTACTACCAGGCCGACCGCGTGGAATATGACCGCGAGCGCGGCGTCGTCACGCTCACAGGCGGCGTCGAGTTCTGGCAGGGCCAGCGCATGCTGCTCGCCGACAAGGTCACATACAACCGCAACACCAACGTCGCCGCCGCCATCGGCAACGTCGTGCTGCTCGAATCCGACGGCCAGACCGTGTTCGCCGAGTATGCCGAGCTGAGCGGCGGCCTGCAGGACGGCGTGATCGCCGGCCTGCGCGCCCTGCTGACCGAGGGCGGCAAGCTCGCCGCCAACGGCGCGCGCCGCACCGAGGGGCGGGTGAGCGAGCTGAGCCGGGCGGTGTACTCCACCTGCGACCTGTGCCCCACCGACCGCACCCGCGCGCCGCTATGGCAGTTGCGCGCGCGCACCGCCATCCAGGACAAGGACAACCAGCGCATCGAATACCACGACGCGGTGCTCGACCTGTTCGGCATTCCCGTGGCCTACACGCCGTTCCTCACCCATCCCGACCCCACGGCCAAGCGCGCCAGCGGCATCCTGGTGCCCAGCTTCGGCTATTCCAAGCACCTCGGCGCCTTCTTCGCCCTGCCGTACTACTGGGTGATCGACCAAAGCTCTGATGCGACCATCACGCCCCTGGTGGCCAGCGGCAACGGCCCCGCGGTGAACGTGGAATACCGCCACCGGTTCAACAGCGGCACGGTCACCATCGACACCTCGCTCGCCAATCAGCGCGGCGTGGCCGCCGGCCACATGTTCGCCCGCGGCATGTTCGCCATCGACGACACCTGGCGCTGGGGCTTCGACATCAACCGCGCCAGCTCGCTCAGCTACATGCGCGATTTCCGGGTGCAGAACTGGCAGCCAGTGCTGACCAGCCAGGTGTTCCTGGAAGGCTTCGGCCAGGGCGCCTATTCGCGGCTTGAAGGGCGCCTGTTCCAGGGCCTGACCAACAGCGTCATTGCCCGCCGCCTGCCGATCGTCATGCCCTACTACCAGTACAGCTATTTCGGCGAGCGCGACCGGCTGGGCGGCCGGCTCGGGCTCGACTTCGACGCCTTCAACCTGATGCGCACCGAGGGCACCACCACCCGCCGCGCGCGCCTCTCGGCCACCTGGAACCGCCGCTCGGTGGGCTGGATGGGCTCGCTGTGGCACCTGACCGGGCGCGTGGATGCCGCCGCCTATTCCGCCAACCAGTTCGACCAGTTGCCGAATTTCGGCGGCCGGCGCCAGGTCAACCCCACCCAGGCAATGCCCACCCTCGCGCTCCACTGGCGTTGGCCGCTGATGCGCGACGCCGGCGACTGGGGCACCCAGGTCCTGGAGCCCATCGCCCAGGTCGCGGTCTCGCCCCGCGGCATGAGCTACCGCCGCGGCGACACGCTGATCCCCAACGAGGACAGCCTGGACCTCGAATTCACCGACGCCAACCTCTTTGCGCTCAACCGCTTCCCCGGCGTGGACCGGCTGGAAGGCGGGGTGCGCGCCGCCGTCGCCCTGCGCGGCGCCTGGAACTTCCCCGCCGGCGGCCGGCTGGAGGGCATGGTCGGCCAGTCCTACCGGCTGCAGCAGGACACCGCCTTCACCCGCGATTCGGGCCTGCGCGACACCGTGTCCGACATCGTCAGCCACGTCACGGTCGCCCCCACCTCATGGCTCGACGTCACCTCGCGCCAGCGCTTCGACCGCCGCACCATGAACATCCGCTTCGCCGACGCGCTGGCCAGCGCCGGCACCGACCGCCTGCGCGTCACCGGCGGCTACATCTACACCACCACCAACCCGTTCTTCCTCTACGACAGCCCCTTCGCCGCCAACCTGCCCACCAAGCCGCGCAACGAAGCCACCCTGGGCGTCTCAACCCGCTGGAACAGTTGGCGCTTTTCCGCGTTTGCCCGGCGCGACCTGCAAACCGCCAAGGGCGTGAGCGACGGGTTCCGCGTCACTTACGACGACGAGTGCTTCGTCTTCGATGTCAGCCTGTCACGCCGCCACACCTCGGTGAACAGTGACGGCGGCGCCACCACGCTGCTGTTCCAGGTGACGTTCAAGACGGTCGGCCAGATCGGCTTCAACGCACTTTAGCCGCCGCCGCCCAGCCTCTCCCGGTGGGGCGGGCTTGCGGCGGCGCCTGTGCTATGGTGTGTGCCGGCTGCTGCCGTCCGCGCCGGAATTGAGGAGTTCACCAGCTTCGATGCGTATCCTGCCCAGCCTGTTCGGGTTCCTCCTGTGCGCCGCGGCCCTCGGCCTGCCGGCGGCGATGGCCCAACCCGCACTCGCCCCTTCCGCACAGAACCCCAAGGCCGACGCCGCCGAGCCGCCCGCGCGCCTGCCAACGCCGGCCGAGGGTGCCGCGATCGTCGCCGTGGTCAACGGCGACGTCATCAGCGCCAGCGACGTCTACAACCGCGCCCGCCTCTTCGCCATGTCCACCGGCCTGCCGATGACGCAACCCGTCCTCGAACGCCTGGTGCCGCAGGTGCGCCGCCAGCTTGTGGACGAGCGCCTGCGCCTGCAGGAACTCCAGCGCCGCGGCATCGTCGTGTCCGACAACGAAATCGCCGCGGCCATCGCCCAGATCGAGGCCAGCAACGGCATGCCCGCCGGCCTCCTGCGCAGCCGCCTCGCCGCCGGCGGGGTGGAACTGCGCACCATGATCGACCAGGTCCGCGTCCAGCTCGGCTGGAACCGGCTGCTGCGCGAGGCGCTGGGCCGCAACGCCGAGGTGACACCCGCCGAAATCGCCGAACTCGGCGCCGCGCTCAAGCAGCAGACCGGCCAGACCGAATTCCGCGTGTCGGAGATCTTCGTGCCCATCGGCGAGGCACGGCAGGCCGGCGACGCCCAGCGTTTCGCCGACACCATCATCGCCCAGCTTCGCGCCGGCGCCCCCTTCGGCGTCGTCGCCGCCCAGTTCAGCCAGAGCCAGACCGCTCTCCAGGGCGGCGACCTCGGCTGGGTCCAGGGCAACCAGGTGGACGCCGAGGTGCTGCGCGTGCTGAACCTGATGCCGGTCGGCGCCGTCAGCAACCCCATCCGCGTGCCGGGCGGGCTGTCGATCGTCACCCTGCGCGGCAAGCGGGTCATCGGCAGCGACAACGCCCTCATGGCCTCGGTCCGCCAGGCCTTCTTCCCCTTCACCTCCCGCCTCGACCCCGCCAATCCCACCCCGGCGCAGCGCGCGGTGCTGGAGAGCGCGCGCAGCGTGTCGAACAACGCCAAGACTTGCGAGGACATCGAAAAGGCCAACGCCGCCGCCGGCAACGGCCGCCCGGCCGACCCTGGCGAGTTGCGCGTCGATTCCATCTCCGTGCCGGCGCTGCGCGAGATCGTGCGCACCTTGCCCGTCGGCAAGGCCAGCCAGCCGCTCATCGCCCAGGACGGCATCGCCGTGATGATGGTGTGCGCTCGCGAGACCCGCAATCTCGGCATTCCCACCGACCGCGAGCTGAGCCAGCGCATCCTGGCCGAGCGGGTGGAACTGGCCAGCCGCCAGCTCATGCGCGACCTGCAACGCCGCGCCGTGATCGACCAGCGCTCCTGACCGGGCGGGCCTGAAGATGGGCGCGGCGCCGGAATCGCCGCCGCTGCCGCCGCTGCGCGAGGTAATCGCCCGCCACGGCCTGGCCGCACGCCACAGCCTCGGCCAGCATTTCCTGCTCGACGCCAACCTCGTCGCCCGCATCGTCCGCCAGGCCGGCAACCTCGCCGGCCGCCACGTGGTCGAGGTCGGGCCGGGGCCGGGCGGCCTCACCCGCGCGCTGCTCGACAGCGATGCCGCCGAAATCGTCGCCATTGAGATCGACCGCCGCGCCGCCGGCGCCATCGCCGAACTGGCCCAGTCCCACCCCGGCCGCCTGCGCCTCGTCCAGGCCGACGCGCTCGCCCTCGACCTCGCCGCCCTCGCCCCAGCACCGCGCCAGATCGTCGCCAACCTGCCCTACAACGTCGCCTCGCCGCTGCTCGTCGGATGGTTGAAACAGGCTGCTTCGTGGGAACGTATGACCCTGATGTTCCAGCAGGAAGTCGCCGAACGCATCTGCGCCGCCCCCGCCACCGCCGACTACGGCCGCCTGTCGGTGCTCGCCCAATGGCTGTGCCGCGCCGAGCTTCGCCTGCGCATTCCCCCCGCCGCCTTCGTGCCGCCGCCGAAGGTATGGTCGGCCGTGGTGGTGCTCACCCCGCACCCGGCGCAGCCGCCGGCCCCGCTGTTCGCGGCCATGGAACGCCTGACCGCCGCCGCCTTCGGCCAGCGCCGCAAAATGCTGCGCGGCTCGCTCAAGCTACTGGGCGGCGAGGCATTGCTCGCCCGCGCGGAAATCGCGCCGGAGCGCCGGGCGGAAACCCTGACGGTGGCCGAGTTCGACCGGCTGGCCCGCCTTGTGGCCTGAGCTACTGCTCGCCTGACCTACAGGATGCGGGCGCCAGCCAACATCGCCCGCGCCTTCTCGGTGATCTCCAGCCCCGCCTTCACCTGCGCCTCCATCGCCGCCTCGGCCACCCGGATGCGCCCCAGCGTCGCCAGCACCTCCTCCGCGCGCGCCTGCGGCACCACCACCACGCCATCGGCATCGCCCACCACGATGTCGCCTGGGCACACCGGCACCCCGCCCACCACCACCGGCGCGCCCACCGTGCCCGGCCCGTTCATCGCCGGCGAGTTCGGCACGATCCCCTTGGCGAACAGCGGCAGCCCGGTGGCGATGATCCCCGCCCGGTCGCGCGCCAGCCCGTCGGTCACGAACGCGGCCACGCCCTTGTTCTTCATCATCCCCGCCGCCAGGTCGCCGATCACCGCCGTCGCCGTGAACCCGTCGCAGGCCAGCATGATCACATCGCCCGCCTGCGCCTCCGCCAGCGCCCCGAACATCGCCGCGATATCGGCCGGATAGGCCCACGCCGTCAGCGCCGGCCCGCAGAACGCGCCATTGCCCGGGTCCAGCGGCTTGATCTGCCAGTCCACCGCCCCGCGCCCCTCCATCGCGTCGCACAGATGCGAGGTCTGCGCCCCACGGAACGCCGCCACCAGCGCCGGCTCCGGCCGGCTCCAGCCGCGATGCACCGTCAGCATCGGGGGGTTGTCGATCATCGCCGTCTCCTCACCGCCGCTCGAAATCCGTTCGCTCGATCACCGGCAACCCGTGCAGGTAGCGGCGCAGGCAGTCCAGCCCCATCTCCACCGCCCCCAGCCGGATCCACTCCCGCCCGCCCAGGATGCGCGCGCGCCGCACCACGGTGTCGCCCTCCACCCCCACGGCGGTCCAGATCGTGCCGCCCAAATCCATCCGGTCCGGCCCGTCATCCAGGTCGATCAGCACCGCCAGCGCATGGCTGGCGCCGGTCTGGGTGCGGATCGCGGCCGCCACCTCGGCGGCGATCGCCTCGCTGTACTCGCCAATGTCCAAATGCGGCGGCAGGCCCAGCGAGTCGAACACCTGCCCACGGTCGCGGGCCACAATCGCCCGGCGGAACACCGCCTCCGCCCCCGGCAGATGCGCCAGCCGCATCGCGATCTGGCCGGACGTGTAGGTCTCGACCACCCCCAGGCGCCCGCCCTTGGCCGCCAGCGCCGCGTTGCACACGCCCTCCAGCGTCTGGTCGTCCTCGGCGATGATGAAATTGCCCAGCCGCTCGCGAATCTCCGCGTCAACTGGCGCCAGCTTCGCCGCCACATCGTCCGGGTCGGTGCCGCGGATCGTCAGCTTGGTCTCGATCTGCGGATAATGCGCCCGGAACCCCAGCTTCACCCCGCCCGTCGGGTCCAGCGCCTCGATCCCCGCCAACAGGCTGTCCACATGCAACTCGCCCAGCCCATAGCCGTGATAACGCTTCAGCCAAATCGTCGCCGGCGCCCCGGTGCGCTCCAACAGGCGCGGAATGATCTGCTCCTCCAGCATCCGCCGCAATTCGCGCGGCACCCCGGGCGTGAAGAAGAACCGTGCCCCGCCAAGGTCCATCGCGAAGCCGCAGGCCGTGCCGATCGGGTTGTCCAGCATCTCCGCGCCTACCGGCAGCATCGCCTGCTTGGTGTTGTTCGGCGGCATCGTCCGCCCGCGCCGGGTGAAGAACCCCTCCATCTTCTCCAGCCAGCCCTGGTGAAGCTCCAGCTCCACCCCCGCCGCCTGCGCCGCGATCTCCTGGCTGAGATCGTCCACCGTCGGCCCAAGCCCGCCATTCACGATCACCGCATCCGCCCGCCCCGAGGCCAGCCGGAACGCGCTCAGCAGGCTCTCCCGGTCATCGCCCACCGTGGTGCCCCAGATGACCGAAAGCCCGGCATCCTCCAGCTTCTGCGTCATGTAGCTGAAATTGGTGTTGACGATCTTGCCGGTCAGCACCTCGTCGCCGGTGCAGATGATCTCAATGCGCACGCCGTTCCTCCCTCGTGCCCGGCCCCGGGCCGGATCAACCCGCATTACACC
Source organism: uncultured Alphaproteobacteria bacterium (assembly GCA_963779875.1). GTDB lineage: Bacteria > Pseudomonadota > Alphaproteobacteria > Acetobacterales > Acetobacteraceae > CAMDGX01. Next base: position 131,965 of record CAWAAI010000003.1, read on the forward strand.
CCGATCACCGCGGCATGACCAGGGGAGGCGGCAAACTCCGCCACACCGGGGCGTCGGCTCGCAGCGAAAGCGAGAGTCTTCTTTTTGTGAACAAAAAGAAGCAAAAAAACTTCATCCATTCGCGTGCCGGCGGGTTGGGGTTGCAACGGTCGAGGCGGTTAGTTATAACAACTGAATGTCAGTTCAGCCGCCCCCGCTGGCCGAGGCCATCGCCAGCCTGCGCACCGCCAGCGCGGGGCAGGGGGCGCCGGCCTGGATGCCGGATTCGCTGCATGCCCTGATCATGGCCTGCCTCGCCCGGCTGTTCGCCAGCCTCGAACAACTCGTCCTGCTCTGGCAATCCGGCCTGCTCCCGCCGCCGCAAGCCCGCTGCCCCGCGCAAAACCCCTCGCGGCACCATTCCTGCCACACGCCCCGACGCAACGCCGAACGTCGCGCGCACGCTGCAATCCTCATCGCGGGCGCCCCCGGCGAAGCCCAGCCGTACCCCCGCGCCCGGCCCGGATTCGCATCCGCGGCACCTGTTATTCCGCGGCCCGACGGCACGCCCCACCTGGCATCGCCCGGGGCCAGCGCATCCCACGCATGCCCGCGGCTGGCCCGTGCCCCACCGCCAGCCAGCCCGTCGGCCTGTCGCACGCACCCGTTCGGGTGCGCACAAGTACGCCCTAAACGTTACTATATCGAAATCAAAGCCGGCAATCCCGCAAATGCCGTTACCGCTACCCGGCAATCTCGCCGATCGCGCCCTTCCAGGCCTCGATCGTCTGCTTCACATCCGCCTCGGTATGGGCAACGGAGACATAGTATTTGCTCTCGCCCTTCATGATCCCGCGCTGGCGCAGCGCCGCGTTGAAGCGCCGCAGCATGTCCGCATCGCCCTTCAGCGTGCCGCGATAGTCGCGGACCGGTTGGTCGGTGAACACCACGTCGAACAGCACCGGCTCGCCGATCACCTGCGCCGGCAGCCCCGCCGACTTCAGCAACTCGGACAGCGTGCCCATCAACTCCCGCCCGGTGGCGAACGCGCCCTCGTACATCCCCGGCTGCTTCAGCACTTCCAAGGTCGCCAGCCCGGCCACCGAGGCCACCGGGTTGGCCGACAGCGTGCCGACCTGCATCAGGAAATCCTCGTCGGCCACCGCCGCCCGGTCGAAATGCGCCATCATGTCCGCCCGCCCGGCGATCGCGGCCAACGCGAAGCCGCCGCCGATGATCTTGCCCAGCGTGCACAAATCCGGCGTCACCCCGTAATATTCCTGCGCGCCGCCGAACGCGAAACGGAACCCCGTCACCACCTCGTCGAAGATCAACGGAATGCCCAGTTCCGCCGTGATCCGCCGCAGTCCCTGCAGGAATCCCGGTGCCGGCGGGATCAGCCTCTGGAACGGCTCCACGATCACCCCGGCCAAATCGTCCTGGTGCTCGCGGATCAGGCTTTCCACCGTCTCCAGGTCGTTGAACGGCGCGATCAGCATGGTGTCCTGGATCGCGCGCGGAATGCCCGCCGAATCCGGCACTGGGTAGGGAAAATTTCCCGGCCGCTTCGGCGCCAGCGACATCAGCGAAAAATCGCTCATGCCATGATAGCCGCCCTCGAACTTCAAAATCTTGTCGCGCTTGCGGAAGGCACGCGCCACGCGCATCGCGTACAGGTCGGCCTCGGTGCCGGTGCACACGAAGCGCACCTGCTCGGCGCAGTCCATGGCACCCACGATCTCGTCGGCCAGTTCGATGCCGTGGCGATTATTGGCGAAGAAGGTGGTGCCCATGGGCACCTGCGCCTGCACCGCCGCGGTCACCTCGGGATGGGCGTGGCCGATGAACATGGGGCCGGAGCCGAGCAGGAAATCGACGAATTCACGGCCCTCCTCGTCCCATACCCGCCCCCCGCGCCCCTCGCGGATGATGGTCTCGGCCGGCGCGTTGCCGAAACTGCCCCCCGGCAGCACGCGACGCGCGGTATCCAGCAGGACCTCGGTGCGGGTGGTGTCCATGCGGCGTGCCTTTCCTGTCTGGCTGATTGCGAACCGACAGCAAACGTCCAGACCCGCCGCCGATCAAGCCCTCGCCGCCCCCAGGCGCCGAAAGTGAACACAACCGCCGGCATCGTCACCGGAACGTATCGTTTGATCTGGGTCAATGCCGCCCCCCGCGCAAGTGCTGTTGCATCAGGCATCAAGTGGAGGAACAGCTCATGTCGATGGGTGGACAGCTTTACCTGTTCGTGGTCCTGGCCACGTTCGGCGGTTTCGGCTTCTGGCTCGCGTACAACAGCATGCGCTTCGACCGTGCCCAGGCCGGCAAGCCGGTGGTGCGGTATCGCGCCGAGGAGCGCGAGGCGCCCGACTCCGCCATCCACGCCTGAACGGGCGGGGGGTCGCTATCGTCTTGCCGGGGGGCGGCGCCTGGTGACAGGCGCTACTCCACGGTCACGGATTTCGCGAGGTTGCGCGGCTGGTCCACGTCGGTGCCCTTCAGCACCGCCACGTGATAGGCCAGCAACTGCACGGGGATGGCGTACAGGATTGGCGCGACGAACGGGTCCACCTTCGGCATCACCACCGCGTCCACCGCGATGCTGCGCAGCTTCTCCGCACCTTCCGCGTCGCTGAGCACGATCACCTGCCCGCCCCGCGCCGCCGCTTCCTGCACGTTCGAAGCGGTCTTCTCGAATAGCGGGCCCGACGGCGCGATGGCGATGATCGGCACGTTGCGGTCGATCAGCGCGATCGGCCCATGCTTCATCTCGCCGGCGGCATAGCCCTCGGCGTGGATGTAGCAGATCTCCTTCAGCTTCAGCGCGCCTTCCAGCGCGATGGCGAAGTTCGCGCCGCGCCCGAGATACAGCACGTCGCGCGCCTCGGCCACGCGACGGGCCACGCGCTGGATGGCATCCACCTGTTCCAGCACGTCGGCCGCCGCCGCCGGCACCGTCAGCAATGCCTGGGTCAGCTTGGCCTCGCGCTGCCGGTCGATCGTCCCGCGGGCGCGGGCGAAGGCCACCGCCAGGCAGGCGAGCACGGTCAACTGCGCCGTGAAGGCCTTGGTGGAGGCAACCGCGATCTCCGGCCCCGCCACCGTCTGCATCACCGCGTCCGACGCCCGCGCCATCGTGCTTTCGGGCACGTTGACCACCGAAAGCACCGGCATGCCCTGCGACTTCATGTAGTTGAGCGCCGCGATGGTGTCCGCCGTCTCGCCGGACTGGGAAACCAGCACGCCCAGGCTGCCCGGGATGGTCGGCGGCTCGCGGTAGCGGTACTCGCTGGCCACGTCCACGTCGGCCGGCAGGCGGGCGATCTCCTCCAGCCAGTGCCGCCCCGCGACCGCCGCGAAATAGGCGCCGCCGCAGGCGCTCAGGCTCACCCGCGTGATATCCTTCGGGTCGAACGGCAGGTCGGGCAGCACCACCGCCCGGCTCGCCGGGTCCACCATCTGGTGCAGCGTGTCGCCGATCACGCCGGGATGCTCGTGCAACTCCTTCTCCATGAAGTGCCGGTAGTTGCCCTTGCCCACCAGCGCGCCGGACAGCGCGGTCAGCTTCACCTCGCGTTCCACCTCCACGTTGGAGGCGTCCAGGAACAGCGCGCCGCTGCGGCTGATCACCGTCCAGTCGCCGTCGCGCAGGAAGGCGATCCGGCGAGTCAGCGGCGCCAGCGCCAGTGCATCGGAGCCGATGAACATCTCGTCCTCGCCGAAACCGACGGCCAGCGGCGCGCCATGGCAGGCGCCGACCAGCAGTTCGGGGTGGCCGGCGAATATCATTGCCAGCGCATAGGCGCCTTCCAGCCGGGCAAAGGCCGCGCCCGCGGCTTCCACCGGCGACATGCCTTGCTTGAGATACAGGTCCACAAGCTGCGCCACCGTCTCGGTATCCGTCTCCGAGCTGAACTTCTGCCCTGCGGCCTCCAGCTCGGCGCGCAGTTCGGCATGGTTCTCGATGATGCCGTTATGCACCACCGCAACGCGCGAGGTGCCGTGCGGATGGGCATTGGCTGTCGTCGGCGCGCCATGGGTGGCCCAGCGCGTGTGGCCGATGCCGGTGGTGCCGGTCAGCGGCTCCTTCTCGATCACGGCGGTCAGGTTGGCGAGTTTGCCGGCGGCGCGGCGCCGGTCGATATGGCCGTTCACCAGGGTGGCGATGCCGGCGCTGTCATAGCCGCGGTATTCGAGCCGCCGCAGGGTTTCCAGCACCAGCGGTGCCGCCGGCCGCGTCGCGATGACGCCGATGATTCCGCACATGGCTCAAGTCCCGTTCTTCAAGATGGATCAGTCTTTGGCGCCCCGGCGATGCGCCGCACGAAACGCGGCGGCACGCCCGGGCTTGGCTTCCTGGCGGGCACGGCCGAAGGCCATGGCGTCGGGCGCCACGTCCTCGGTGATCACGCTGCCGGCGGTCACCATCGCGCCGTCGCCGATCTGCACGGGTGCCACCAGTATCGAGTCGGAGCCGACGAAGACATCGGCGCCGATGGTGGTGCGGTGCTTGGCGAAGCCGTCGTAGTTGCAGGTGATGGTGCCCGCGCCGATGTTGCTGCCCGCGCCGATCGCGGCATCGCCGAGGTAGGCGAGATGGTTCGCCTTGGCCCCGGCGCCCAGATGGGTCGCCTTCAATTCGACGAAATTGCCGACATGCGCGGCCTCGCCCACCTCGGTGCCGGGGCGCAGCCGGGCAAACGGGCCGATGATGGCGCCGCTGCGCACGGTGCAGCCTTCCAGGTGGCTGAAGGCGCGGATCTCCACCCCCGGCTCGATCGTGACCCCGGGGCCGAACACCACGTTCGGGCCGATCGTCACGTCCTGGCCGAAGCTCGTGTCGGTGCTCAGGAACACCGTCTCGGGCGCGGTCATGGTGACACCCGCCTCCATCGCCGCCAGCCGCAGCGATTTCTGCACGGTGGCCTCCGCCTCGGCCAGTTCGGCACGCGAGTTCACGCCGCGCAGTTCGGCCTCCGGTGCCACCACGGCAGCGACCCGGCGCCCCTCGGCGCGGGCCATGCCGACCAGGTCGGTGAGGTAGTATTCGCCGGCGACATTGTCGTTGCCCACCGCGGCCAGCCAGCGCGCCATGTCGGGGGCCGGGCCGCACAGCACGCCCGCATTGCACAGCCCGACCGCACGCTCGGCCTCGGTCGCGTCCTTGAACTCGACGATCCGTTCCACATTGTCGCGACTGCCGATCACCCGTCCGTAGCGCGCGGGATCGGCCGGCTCCATCGCCAGCAGCGCCAGCCCGGCGCCCGACCGCCGGCGCGCCAGCAGCGCCCGCAGCGTCGCTTCGCTGACCAGAGGATTGTCGGCGTACAGCACCGCCACCTCGCCTTCGCCAAACTGGCCGGCGGCCTGGAGGGCCGCGTGCGCGGTACCCAGCCGTTCCCGTTGGACAACGCAGCCATGCGGCGTGGCTACCTGGGCCACCGCATCCATGTCCGGACCGATCACCACGACGATGCGGTCGAACACCGCCTCGCAGGTGGACAGCAGGTGGCGGAGCATCGGCCGGCCGGCAATGGGATGCAGCGCCTTGGGCAGCGCCGACTTCATGCGCGTGCCGAAACCGGCCGCGAGCACAACGGCCGTGGTGGGCGCGGTGGCGGAGGCTGTTGCGGGTTGCGTGTCGGCCTCGGGGGCAGGGTTGGCGGCGGGCGGCGGTGCCATCATCGTAGGTTGCATCGCGGTTGGAGTAGCGGCCCGGCCGGCCTCGTGTCAAAGGATGCGAGGATCACGGTTGAGTTCCCTTCACGATATGGCGCCCATCGTGGCATGATTCAGATGACGAGCACCCGGCATGCAGCCTCTCATAGTTTTCGATCTCGACGGCACGCTGGTGGACTCGGTCCCCGATCTGGCGTCGGCGGTCAACCGCCTGATGCATGCCCGCGGCCTCGCGCCGCTCGGCTTGGCGCAGGTGGCGGCGATGGTGGGCGACGGCGCGCGCATGCTGTTGCAGCGCGCCTTCGCCGCCCATGGCCGCGTGCCGGACGAAGCGGCGTTCGCCGATTTCATGGCTGACTACAGCGCCCATGCCGCCGTCGAGACGCAGCCCTATTCCGGCGTGCCGGCGACCCTGCGCGTGTTCGCCGAACAGGGATGGCGCATGGCCGTATGCACCAACAAGCCCGAGGCGCCGGCCCGCACCCTGCTGGCGGCGCTGCGGCTGGATGGGTTCTTCGCCGCGGTGGGCGGAGGTGATTCGTTCCCCGTTCGCAAGCCCGACCCCGGCCACCTGCGCGCCACCATCGCGGCCGCCGGCGGCGATGCCGCCCATGCATTGATGGTCGGCGACCACCACAACGACGTGCTGGCCGCGGCGGGGCTGGGTATGCCGTGCATCTTCGCCGCCTGGGGATACGGGCCGCAAGAAACCGGGGCGCATGCCGCGCTCACCGCCGCCGCCTTCGCCGATCTGCCGGACCTCGCCGCCCGGCTGCGCCGCTAGCCGCTTCGCCATGGTCACGGCAAATGCAGGGGTGCCGCGCCGTTCAATGCATCGGCGCGGGTCTGCACCAGCGGCGGACCATTGGCGCTGGCCCCGGTCAGGACCATCGTGGCGCCGCCGAGCCAGCGCATGTCGAAGCGCAGGCGCACCGGCAGCAACGGGCCATCCGGCGACAGCCGTGCCAGCCAGGCGGTGCCGGTCTGCGGGCGGGCGGCGGTGCCACGGTCGGAATCCAGCATGAAGCCGGCCAGCAGCCGTCCATTGAAGTCGCAGCGCAGGGCGGGGCCGGCATAGGCCGAGCGGTGGTCTTGCGGCACCGTCTCCCATCCGGCGGTGTGCACGGCCACCTCGATCAGGCGGCGGCCGTCGAAGGTGCGTGCCTCGCCCTCGCAGCGCCCGGTCTGGGTGGCGCGGCGCACCAGCAGCGCGGCGGCGCTGATCGTGTCCACGGTTTCGCGCTGCAGCGCCGCCGGCACCGCCTCGCGCTCGGCTTCGTTGGGCGGTTCCAGGCGCAGGACGGTCGGCTGACCGGCGGCATAGTCCATCAGTGTCAGGCGCTGCTTGCCGCGCCAGTGGCCGGCGATGGCATAGCGGGCCGGGGCCACCAGCGTGCCGGCCCAACGTCCCTGCGCCACGCTGTGCGTCTCGCCGTGGAACAGCGCGCCATAAGCGCCGGCGGTGCGCGAGGCGAGGTCCACCCGGTAGCCGCGCGGCGTGATCTCCACGTCGGCATCAGCGGTGAACACGGTCATTCCCGCAACATAGGTGCTGTAGCTGAGCGAGACTGTCGTGTTGAGGGGGGCGGCAGGGCGCGCCGGCTCGGAGGCGACCGCCGGGCGGGCCAGCAGCAGGGCCAGGACGAGGGCGGCTGTCATGCGCATCGACTTGATGTGGGTTCGGCGGTCGCCCGCCGCAACCGCCGACTGGGCCGCCCCCGCCTTGACAGCCGTGGCCATCCCCCCTATTTCGCGCATCCCGGGTTTCGGGCGCGTAGCTCAGCGGGAGAGCATTCGCTTCACACGCGAAGGGTCACAGGTTCAATCCCTGTCGCGCCCACCATTCCCCTTATTTTTTCCTTTCCTCTCCGCTGGTTGTGGCGGGACGAGGGGCGAAGCTGAATTCCAGGCGGTTCGCGCCACCCGCGGTGCGGCGGTAGTTGGAGCCGTCGCTGCTGCTGCGGATCAGGTGCAGGCCGAAGCCACCCACACCGGCTTCATCCAGCGTGCGCCGCAACGGGCGTGCCGGTGCGGCCAGCGGGTCGAATGCCGGTCCGTCATCCTCCACCACCAGGTCGGCCTGTCCGGCCTCGCAGCGTGCGCTCAGGCGAATGGCGGTGGCGCCGTGGACGCTGGCATGGCGGATGATGTTCATCACCACCTCCTCGACGACCAGTTCGGCACGGAAGGATACGTCGTCGGCGCAGTCCGCCCGCGCCAGGAACGCCATGAGCACGCGCTGCGCCGAGGCGAGTCCGGCGAGGTCAGGCTTGAGGGTGAGGTGCAGGTCCATGCACGAAGCGGCGCCCGAAAGGGGCTCGTTCAGCCTGCCACTACCGCCAGCGCGGCGTCCTCGTTCTGGGCATGGGGGATGAGGTCGAACAGCGCCATCGTCTCGAACACCTCGCGCACCTGCGGCTGCACGCGCACCACGCAGATGCGCGCGCCGCGGCGGCTGACCAGCCGGGCCAGGCTGATCAGCATGCGGATGCCGAGCGAGCCAATGAAGGGCACGTCGGCCAAGTCGACCACGATGTGGCCGGGCGAGTCGCGTACCTCTGCGCTCAGTGCCGCCTCCACGATATCCACGGCGGCAGCGTCGGCGCGGCCGGCCAGCACCAGAAGACTGGCGCCGTCGCCGATGGCCGCGATGTGGAACTTCATGCGGGGATTTCCTTGGTTGGACGGGTTCTGCGGCGTGGCTTCAGCGCTGGTCAGGCAACGCACAGGGTGAGGGCGGAGAAATCGTCATCCAGCGCGCGACCGCCCGAGAGTTCCCGCACGCGGCGGAACAGGCGCTGGGGACCCTGCGCCCAGTCCTGGCCCTCGGCGCACAGGATCCGAGCCACGTCGTCCATGCCCCACGGGGCGGGAGCGTCGGCGGGCAGTTCCACCGCGCCGTCGCTGAACAGGTGCAGCCGTGTGCCGGCGGGCAGGTCGGTGACCGTCGTGCGGAATTGGTAGCCCGGCATTGTGCCCACCCCGGCGCCGCGCGCGGCCAGCGGGCGGACCTCGCCGGTGGCGGGCAGGTGCAGCAGGGTGGGGTGGTGGCCCCCCGCCGCATAGGACAGGCGGCGGGTCGGCACGTGCAGCGCGCCGTACCACATGGTGAAATACAGGCCGTGGTGGCGGTCCATGTCGAACATGTCGTTCAGGCCCGACAGCACCGCCGCGGGGTCGCGCATGTCCACTCCGGGCAGGGCGCGCTGGCGCATGACGTTCATCACCGAGACCGAATGCATCGCCGCCCCGGCGCCATGGCCTGAAACATCGATGATGTAGGCGAAGAACCAGTCGTCCTCGGCGTGGTAGCCGAAGGCGTCGCCGCCCAGCGTGGCACAGGGCTGGAACACCCAGGCGGCGGCCACCGGGCCTTGGGCGATCGGCGGCGGCAGCAGGGCGTTGACGTAGCCGCGCGCCTTGGCGAGGTCGCTGGCCTGTTCGGCGGCGGCGCGCGCCTCCTCGCGGCGGCGGCGTTCGTAGCGCAGAGCAAAGGGGCCGAGTTGAATTTGCGCTCCGTCGGACAGCGCCAGCGGCCCGGCGATGCGCACGCCGTCCACGAAGGTGCCGTTGGTGGAGCCCAGGTCCATGATGCGCGCATGGTCGCCCGCGAGGTCGACCATGCAGTGCCGGCGCGACACCGCCGCGCTCTGCAGCACGATCGCCGCCGGCGGCGCGCGGCCGACCACAAGCGGCACATCGCCGATCACGTGGCGGCGCGGCCCGTCGAGCGTGCTCTCGATGACGAGGGCATGAATGACGCTGCCGTCCACCGGGATGGCAGGATCGGGGGCACGGTGCAGGATCGTGCGTTCCGTCTCGGTTCCGTCAAAGCGTTCGTCCATGCGCGGCCGATCCCCCGACAGTGCCCCGAGGCAATTCCCGGGCGGGAAATGCCTTGCGTATCAAAAGCCTAAGCCCCCCTTGCCAGCACATGTTCCGCTGTAATGGCCCTGCAACAAAGGTCAAGATAAGGATTTGTTGCGGTGGGATGACAGGGGCGGCTGCCCGGTTCAGGGCACGCCCGGCTCGCCCAGGTCCCACCAGAGGCCGGCGTAGGCGGCCAGGCCCTCGCGCGCCGGGGCGATGAGGAAGTGCTCGTTCGGGCCGTGCTGCTTGCAGCCGTTGTAGCTGAGCGGGATCCACACCAGCGGCACGCCGAGATGGTCCACGAACACGTCGCCGGGCAGGCCGCCGCCGCCATTGGGAATGACCTGCACGCGCTTGCCGAGCGACTTCTCCATGCTGGCGACGGTCCAGCCGACCCAGGGGTTGGACAGGTCGGTGCGGCTGGCGGGCATGCCGATCTTGGGGTTCTCGATCAGCACTTCCGGGAAGCCGGCGGCGTCGAGATGGCGGCGCAGGGCGGCCTCGAAGCCGGCGACGTCGCTGTCCACGGTGTAGCGCAGCTGGATGTTGGCGCTGGCCCAGGGGGCGACGGCGTTGACCGGCGCCTCCGGTCGGCCGGCGATCATCGCCAGCACGATGAAGCTGGTCCAGCCGAACACCTTCTCGGCCGAGGAGAAGCCGGGCTCGCCCCAGTTGGGGTCGATGGTGGCCGCCTCCTCGCTGGGCAGTTCGAGGCCGGCCAGGGCGCCGCGCACCGCCGCGGGCAGGCCGTTGCGGGGCAGCCAGTCGCGCACCAGGATCTTGCCGTGGCGGTCGCTGATGGAGGCGAGCGCGTGGGACAGCACCACGACGGGGTCGACGATCATGCCGCCCCAGTTGCCCGAATGCACCCCGCCCGGGCGCAGGCGAACGGTGAGGTCGCAGCCCCAGGAGCCGCGGGTGCCGGTGGTGACGGTGGGAATGCCGGCGGCGACGCGCGGGCCGTCGGAGGCGATCAGCACGTCGGCGGCCAGGGCCTTGGCGTTGGCGGCGACGAATTCCTTGAGGCCGGTGGAGCCGCGCTCCTCGCTCATCTCCAGGATCAGCTTCAGGTTGAAGCCGAGCTTGCCGCCGCGCGCCGCCAGCACGTGTTCCAGCGCGGTGAGGTGGGTGGCGTGCTGGCCCTTGTTGTCGGCGGTGCCGCGGCCGTACCAGCGGTCGCCCTGCTCGATCAGTTCCCAGGGCTTGAGGCCGTCGTCCCACTGGTCGTCCAGGCCGCGCACCGTGTCGCCGTGGCCGTAGGTGAGGACGGTGCGATAGGACGGGTCCTCGATGCGTTCGGCGACCATGATGGGGCCGAAGCCTTCGCGGGGGTTGGGGTGGATGGTGGCGGTGAAGCCCATCCGCGTGACCCAGGGCTCGATGGCCTCGCGCAGGTAGCGCCACACATCCTTTTCAAAGGCGGGGTCCTGCATGGTGCTGGGGATGGCCACCAGAGCGGCGAGGCGGTCGCGGAAGCCGCCGGCGTCGAAGAAGGCGAGGGCCTGGGAGATGGCGTGGTCGCGGGTGGTCATGTCGGGCTCCGATCGGGAAACAGCGCGCGCATTATTGGCAGTCAGTATGGGACCGGACGGGCCTGGCCGCTACCCGAGGGCGCGGCGCAGGACGGCGGTGACCACCATCATCCGCGCGATGGCGTCGCCGGTGAACAGCGCCAGGGCGGCGTCGACGGGCGCATGCAGGGAGGGGGGCAGCTTCGGGATGTCGGGCGGCGGCGGGGGCAGGGCGGCGGCGCGGGCTTCGGCCAGGGCCAGGCCCGAAGCGATGGCCCGGGCCAGCCTTCCGTCGGCGTGCAGCGGCGCCAGCACGCCCCAGGCGATCGCCAGGAATTCGGGCCAGTGGGCGAGGTTGCGGTACATGCTGGCCAGGACCGGTTGTTCCCGCACCGCGCCCATGCGGTTCAGCGCCAGCACGAGTTCCGCCGCGGCTGGCGCCATCGCCTCCAGATCCACCAGCTTCGGCAGGGTGAAGGGGGCGGGGGCAGCGGCAGGCTCACGCGGGCCGGCGGCGGGGCCGCTGCGGCCGTGCAGCCGCGCCCGCGCCGCCGAGAGTGCCACCAGGGCCATGGCGTTGGTCCGGTCGTAGGCCGACATCACCGCGCGCGCGCCGGCCAGCGCGGCCGCATCGAGTCCAACGGTTGCCAACACGAAACCCGGTACCGGCGGAACCGCCGGGACCGGCAGCGCCGCGCGCAGGGCCTCGGCTTCCGCGGCGATGGTGCCGTCGATGTAGAGCGGCCGCAGCCCGCCCCAGACATGGGCCAGCGCCCGCGGGTCGCCGGGTGCCGGGATGGTGGCGAGGTGGCGCCAGACCAGGTTCACCACGCTGACGCCATAAACGGCGCGGATGTCGGCGAACAGGGCGGCGGTCTCGCCGGCGGCCTCGGCTTCGGTGACGGCGGGGACGGGGTCGCTCATGCGGGCATTCTCCTGCGATGGCGCGAGGTTGCCGGATGCGCCGCGCTGCGCCAAGAACAGCAGGCAACGACACCTGGGAGACTGCCATGGCCGCCGCACCGCTCGCCGGAACCGTCAGCTTCGTCATGGGCGCCAGCGTGGGCATTGGCGCGGCGGTGGCCGAGATCCTTGTCGCGCAGGGCGGCTCGATCGCCATTGCCGCGCGGCGGGGCGCCGAATTGCGGGCGCTCGCCGCCCGGCTGGGGCCGCGCGTGCTGCCGATCGCCTGCGACGTGGCCGACTACGCGGCGGTGAAGCGGGCGGTCGATGAGGCCGCGGCGCATTTCGGCCGCGTCGACCATCTGGTGAACAATGCCGGGGTGATCGAGCCGATCGGACGGGTGGACCAGACCGACCCGGCCGAATGGGCGCGGGCGATACAGATCAACCTGGTGGGCGCCTATCACGCCATCCATGCCACGCTGCCGCATCTGCTGGCGGCGAAGGGGGTGATCGTCAATGTCAGCTCCGGCGCCGCGCACCGGCCGCTGGAGGGGTGGGGCAGCTACTGCGCCTCCAAGGCAGGGCTGGCGATGCTGGGGCGTTCGCTGATGCTGGAGTATGGCGGGCAGGGGCTTCGGGTGTACGGCTTCGCGCCGGGCGGCGTGCGCACGGCGATGCAGGAGAAGATCCGCGCCTCCGGCCTGAACCCGGTCAGTCAAATACCGCCCGAGGGCCACCTGCCGCCGGAACTGCCGGCCGCGGTGATCGCCTGGCTGTGCCGCGCGGAGGCGGCCGATTATCCGCAGGGCGAGTGCGGCATTCGCGACGAGGCGCTGCTGAAGCGCGCCGGCGTGGTGCTGCCCGGCTAGCTGACACACCGCATTCCCTGGAGAGACCTGCCATGTCCCAGATCGTTTCCGTGGCCGATGCCGGCCATGTCCGCACCATCACCCTCAACCGGCCGGAGAAGAAGAATGCGCTGAGCGGGGAATTGGCCTGGGCCATTGTCGATGCGGTGGACGATGCCTCCGCCGACGACAACGTGCGCGTGGTGGCGATCACCGGCAGCGGCGATGCTTTCTGTGCCGGGCTCGATCTGTCCGGCGGCCCCCGCTACACCAAGCTGTCTCCGCAGGCGGCCCAGCTTGACGATATCGGGTGGGTCGGCAACTTCCTGCTGGCCATGCGCAAGCGCTGCGACAAGCCGGTGGTGGCCGGGGTGAACGGGGTGGCGGTGGGCGCCGGTCTGGGCCTGGCGATGGCCGCCGATGTGCGCATTGTCGCCCGCAGCGCGCGGCTGATGGCCGGATATACCCGCATCGGCGGCTCGCCCGACGCGGGGCTGACCATTACCCTGCCGCAGGCGATGGGCTACGAGAAGGCGATGCGCTTCATGCTGGAGAACCGCACCGCGCTGGGCGAGGAAGCCGTGGCGCTGGGGCTGGCCGGCGAGGTGGTGGACGACGGCGGTCTTGCCGCGCGGCTGGCGGAATACTGCCAGATGCTGTGCGAGTGGTCGCCGATCACGCTGCGGCTGCTCAAGCGCGGCATGGCACGGTCGATGGAATCCACCGACATGGAGCAGCAGTTGCGCTACGAGGTGGCGAACATCCGCATGGCATTCGCCAGCGAGGACGCCCGCGAGGCGCGCACGGCGTTCCTGGAGAAGAGGAAGCCGGTGTTCAAGGGGCGCTGACGCGTCCGGATCGGCGAAGTTCGCCGGGAGTTGCATCAGTTCCCACGGAACAGGCGCCTCAGCCACGACTGACGCGGGTCCGGTGCTGGCGGCGCCGGCGCGGCCATTGGCGGTGCCGTGCCGCGCAGCACCTGCCACGCCGGCGAGTCCGCTTCGGCTGATGGTGCGGGGGTCGGCGGCTCGGGTGCCGTCGGCTGTTCCTCGCCCGCATCTGCCGCATCCGCTACCGCTCGCGGGTCGGGCTCCAGGGCCATGCGGAACGCCACGCACCAGTTCCACAGCGGATAGGGCTTGCCAACGAGTTCCGCGATGTTCGCCGCCGGATACTGGCCGCTACCTTCGCGGTATTCGTAGGCAGCGCTGGCTTGCGTCGCGTCGCTGTCATGGAGGTTGCCGTAGCCGCCATGCACCGTCTGGTCCGCATACCAGAGCACAGGGTTCGCCCCTGGCTCCCGCTCCAGCACCAGCAGCACGCAGGTGCCGGCCACCACGGCTGCCGCCGCCACGCCGATCCGCCCGGCATCGTCGCCGACGCTGAACCCGCCATCGGGGAAGCTGGTCGGCGTCAGGCGGCGATAACAGGGGCCGAACGCCAGCGGCGGGTGCGGCACGTGGAAATCGACCAGCACCTTGCGGCCTCGCACCGTGGCGCGCAGGGGGTGCAGGGGCTTCCAGCCCTCGCCGAGGTCGAGCACCTTGTGCATCACCTTGCCAAATTGCTGGCCCAGCCAGCGGTAGCCGTTGGCGTCCAGATGTCCGCCCTTTTCGGTCACCGGATAGGAGGGTGCCGCGAGGAACCAGTCCGGCAACTGGTAGGCGCAATCGAGTTGGGCCATCGGGATCGACATCTCGTTGTCGTCGCGCACGTACATTCCGCTCACCTGATGGGCGAAGACGGCGGGCATCCGTTCCTGTCCAGCGACGTTGGCAACGATCTCCCTGTTGAAGTCGGCCTGCAGCGTGGCGGAGAGCTGCACGTATTCGGCCCGGTCCTGAACCCATTCCTTGCCGACGGAATTGCCTTCCCCCTGAAGCCACAGCAACGCCGCGATGCCGTAGCTGGCCTGTGTCGCACCTGCCATCCGGCGGGCCGTCTCGGCGGCGATTCGCGGGCGGTTGAACGGGCCCTTGCCGAAGCTGAGCTGCTCGATCGAACGGCCGCCCACGCCGCATGAGGTCGCGACGAGGCGGCCGGCGAAGCTGTCGTCGTTCCGCGACGCACGCAACGCCATTTGCCGGCCGCGCCAGAAATCGAGCGCGCCCTCGAGGATCGTCTCGCCCAGTGCCGGGTTGCCGGGCTTCAGTGCCGCAACCGCCTCCGGCGACAGCAACTCGCCCCTGGCACCGTTGCTCATCACGGTCGCCGCGAGCGGACGGAATACCGCCTCGCCCGCTGGCTCGAAGCCCGCCCCGTGCTCGCTGGTGCCGTGCACCGAGTCGCCGATCATCAGACTGTCGTGGCGGGGTTGCACCGACAGTGCCGGCCAGCCTTCCCAGCCGCTCGACAGGGATTGCCCATAGGCGATGACGTGGTTGTAGTCCCATACTGGACGCGCCGCCGTGCGGCTGCCCGCCGCCGTTAGTTCCTCCGAGCGCGCGAGTGACGCCGCGGCACGCGCCTGGATCTCGTCCAGCGCGTAACCTGGGTCGTCGGACTCCAACATTTTCCGCAATGCCTAGACCACCTGGTTGAGCAGTGCGGCCTCGCCGCGCCATTGGCGGGAGAGGTTCTCCATCAGGATGTCGAGCACGTTGTCTTCGTAGCGGCGCGTTTCGCCGGCGGTGTGCGGGGTGATGAAGGCGTTTGGCAAGTCCCATAGCGGGCTGTCGCCGGGCAGCGGTTCCTCCCAGGTGACGTCGATGCCGGCGCCGGCGATGGCGCCCGAGCGCAGGGCCTCGGCCAGTGCCGCTTCGTCGACGACCTTTCCGCGTGCGCAATTGATCAGGTAGGACGAGGGCGGCATCGCGGCGAGCGCCTTGGCGTCGATCAGGTTGGTTGTTTCCTCGGTGAGCGGGCAGGTGAGGGCCACGAAATCGGCGGCCGGCAGCAGGTTGGGCAGGGCGGAGAGGGCATGCACCTCGTCGGCCGCGCCGCGCCCGCCGGCGGGGTCGCGGCGGACGCCGATCACGCGCATGTCGAACGCCTTGGCCAGTTGCGCCAGGCGGCCGCCGATGCGGCCGAGGCCGACGACGATCAGCGTCTTGTCGGCCAGCTCGTCCTCGCGTTGCGACAGGTCGCCGATCATGCCGCGCCAGTGGTGCCTTGCCTGGTTGTCGCGCGCCTCCGGCAAGCGCCGGGCGAGGGCGAGGATGAGCGACATGGCGTGCTCGCTGACCGCGCGCGCGTTCACCCCGGCGGCGCTGGCCAGGCGGATGCCGCGTGCGGCGAGTGTTGCGCGGTCGAACTGGTCGGTGCCGGCGCCGATCGACTGGATGAACTTCAGCCGTCCGCCGGGTTGGGACAAGCCGTTGTGCCACAGGCCGGAGACGACCAGCACGTCGGCCTCGGCGATGCGGGCATCGAGGGTGGCGCGGTCGCGGACCTCGAAGCTGGCGATGCCGGCCTCGCGCAGGGCGAAACGTGCCTGCATCTGGTAGGCGACATGGGCGAAGCAGATGGTCAGCTTGTCGGCGGGGGGAAGCATCGGCGATCTCCTAGTGGAGGGTATCTGACGGAAAGCACCGTCACATTCCATCCACTACTCTGATTTGGTGGGGCGATTCACCAAACGCCTGGGAGTCAAGCGTTTGGATCGCACCACTAGCGGCGCAGGCCGGCGTCGCGCAGCAGCGGCAGCACGGCCTCGATGAAATACGGAAGTTCGTCCTTGAAGTTGACGAAGCTGACGGTGGTGCCGGCGAAGCCCGCCTCGGCCATGCGCACCATGTCGGCGGCGATATGCGCGGGCGTGCCCACCAGCGGGTAGGTGCCGGCACCGGCGGCGAAGCGCTTGCGGTGCAGGCGGTAGGCGTCGGCCTCGTGCGAGCCGGAGAAGGTCTGCTTGGCCTTCATGTAGCGGTCCACGCTCGCGCTGTCCTGCATGGCCACGGCGTAGTGCTCGTAATAGGCCTCGGCCTCGTCCTGGCTGGGGCGGCAGACCACGTGGCAGGTGGTGTAGACGCCGACATCGCGCCCGGTCGCCGCCGCGCGGGCGGCCATGTCGGCAATCTGTTCGCGGCCCTTGTCGATGTCGGTGAAGGTGGTGAACAGGTAGTCGGCAGCGCGGGCGGCGAAGTCGCGGCCGGGTGGCGAGAAGGCGGCGTTGAGTGTCACCGGGCGCGGACGCTGGAGCGGGGCCGGACGGCCGGAAACGTTCCTGAGCTTGTAGAACCGGCCGTCGAAGTCGAACGGGCCGGTGTCGGCGTGGATGCGCTGCATCACCTCGAACCACTCCAGGCCCTGGGCGTAGCGGTCATCGATCATTTCCACGCCGAACAACTCGAACTCATCGGGGTTCCAGCCGCAGACGATGTTAAGTCCGGCGCGGCCGTGGCTGGCGTGGTCGATGGTGGCCATTGCCTTGGCGGCGAAGACCGGGTGCACCATCGGCACGTGAACGGTGGAGAACAGGGCGATCCGCTCGGTGACGCCGGCGAGCGCGGCGGCATAGGTGAAGGTCTCGTAGCTCCATTCGCGGCTGTTCATCTCGCCGCCAAATCCCTTCCAGCGGGCGATCGGCAGGAAGAACTCGATGCCGGCGCGGTCGGCCATTCGGGCGACCTCCACCACCTCGTCCCAGTGGGCGGGCCAGCGCTCGGGCACGCGGGTGAGCGTCAGGCCGCCATCGGCGTTGGCGCTGAACACGCCCAGCTTGAAGCGGTTGGGGCCGCGCATGGGATGGGGCATGGGGTGGGGCAGGGCGGTGACGGTCATGCGGCGGCGTGCTCCCGGGGCGTGTCCGCCCCCGCATCCATACCATCATCGCCGGCGGCTTGTTTCAAGGCTGCGCCGGTTGCCCGCATCCGGCGATTCCCCGGCGCGCGGATTGCGCCTATGCTGCCCGCGAGGGAGGACCTGCGATGCCCAAGATCCTGACCGATGCCCAGATTGCCCAGTACCAGACAGACGGCTTCTGCGGCGGGGTGGATGTGCTGACCGCCGACGAGGTCGCCGAATACCGCGACGGGTTGGAGGCCTGGGAACGTCGCATGGGCCACAATCTCGACTTTCCCGAGAAGTCGAAATCCTATCTGCTGTTCAACTGGGCCGACGCCATCGTCCACCATCCGCGCGTGCTGGATGCGGTGGAGGACGTGATCGGGCCGGATATCCTGGCGTTTCATTCGACCATGTGGATCAAGGAGGCGCAGACACCGGCCTTCGTGCTGTGGCACCAGGACGGCGCGCATTTCCACCTCGACCCCGCACTCCACGTTACCGCCTGGGTTGCGTTGTCGGAGGCGAGCGAGCGCGCCGGCTGCATGCACATGATCCCCGGCAGCCACACCGGACCCTGGCTGGAACACGAGGACCGCCCGTCGCCGAACAACATGATCCGACGGGGCCAGGGTATTCCGGGTTTCGAAGGGCAACAGGGAGTGCCGGTGCCGCTGCGGGCCGGGCAGTTGTCGCTGCATCACACCAAGACAATCCATTGCTCAGGGCCCAACGACAATGACGACCGGCGCATGGGCTACGGCATCAGCTACATTCCGGCCGCGGTGCGCCCGGTCGGCCCGGTGAAGCCCAGCGCGCTGCTGGTGCGCGGCGAGGACCGCTACGGGAATTTCCATCCCGAGCGCCGCTTGCGGCTGGAGATGTCGTCCGAGGCGATTGCCGCCCACAAGGATGCGACCGACCGCTTCGCCGCGGTGCAGAACGCCGGGTTCGCGAAGGCATGACCCTTTCCATGGTCGTCAACGGCACGTCCCGCACAACCCGCGCGCCTGCCGCCACCCCGTTGCTTGATGTGCTGCGCAACGAGTTCCGCCTCACCGGCGCCCGCTATGGCTGCGGCGAGGGCCAGTGCGGCGCCTGCCTGGTGCTGGTGGATGGTGCTGCCGTGCAGTCCTGCGCGCGTGAAGTCGGCAGCCTGGAGGGGCGCGCCGTCACCACCGTGGAGGGGCTGGCCGACCACCCGCTGATCGCCGCCTTCATCGACGAGCAGGCCGGGCAATGCGGCTATTGCCTGTCCGGCATGGTGGTTGCCGCGGCGGCGCTGCTGGCCCGCGACCCCAGCCCGGACCGTGACGCGATTGCCGCCGCCTTGGACGGCCAGCTATGCCGCTGCGGCGCCCACCCGCGTATTGTCCGCGCCGTGGAGCGGGCGGCGCGGGAGATGCGCGGATGACGGACCTGCCGAAGAGCCTCGCCGACAATCCGCGCCTCGACCGCTGGTTGCGCTTCGGCGATGGGCGGGTGCACCTGGCCGTGGGCAAGATCGAGATCGGCCAGGGCATCACCACGGCGCTGGCGCAGATCGCCGCCGATGAACTCGATGTCGCGCTGGAGCGGTTGGATATCGTGGCCGGCGACACCCAGCGCGCGCCCGACGAGGGCAGCACCAGCAGCAGCCTGTCCATCGAGGTCGGCGGTGGCTCGCTACGGCTGGTGTGTGCGGAGACGCGCGCCTTGTTCCTGGCTGAGGCCGCGCGGTTGCTCAACACCGCGCCGTCCGAGCTTGAGGTGGAGGACGGCGCCATCCTGCAGGGCGGCCTGCCGACGGGCCACGACTATTGGAGCCTCGCCCCCCGCATCGACCTCGCGCGCGACGCCACCGGCGGCGTGCCGCCCAAGCCGCGTGCCGTCCGGCGCCTGATCGGCACGAGCACGCGGCGGCTCGACCTGCCGCGCAAGCTGGCCGGGACCGGCTTCATCCATGACATGGTGCTGCCGGGCATGCGGCATGCCCGCGTGCTGCGCCAGCCCCGCCCCGGCGCCACCCTGGCCGGCATCGACGATGCGGCGATCGCCCGGCACGGCGCCCGGCTTGTGCGCAGCGGCGATTTTGCCGCCGTGGTTGCCGAGAGCGAGACGGCGCTGCGCGACGCTGTCGCCGCCGCCGCGCCACGCTGGGCGGGCTGCGATACGCCGTCGCCGGACATGGCCGAGGCCGCCTGGCTCGCCACCCAACCCGCCGACACTCGCCATCGCGGCGCTCCGGGCACCGCGCCTGCCGGCCGCCGCCACGCTGCCACCTATTCGCGGCCCTACGTTTCGCACGCCTCGCTCGGACCTTCCTGCGCACTGGCGCACGAGCAGGATGGGGTGCTGGAGATTTGGACGCATGCCCAGGGCGTGTATCCGCTGCGCGCCAACATCGCCGGCACACTGGGCCGCGATGCCGAGGCCATCATCGTTCGCCATTCCCATGGCGCCGGCTGCTACGGCCACAACGGCGCCGACGACGCGGCCCTGGATGCAGCCATCATCGCCACCCTGCTGCCCGGCGTGCCGGTGCGGGTGCTGTGGTCGCGCGCCGACGAATTCGGGTTTGCCCCGGTCGGCACGGCGATGCAGGTGCGCACGGAGGCGGTGCTGGACGATGCCGGCTATCCCGTGGACCTCACCACCACGATAACGAGCGGCGTGCACGTCAACCGCGGCCCCGGCCGCCTGCTTGCCGCGCGCACTCTGCCGGGCGCCCCGCCGCTTCCGGAACCGGCCGAATCCTCAGACCCCTATCCCGGCGCGGGCACCCGCAATGCCGTGCCGTACTACGACATTCCCGCCACGCGCTATGTCCACCACCTCGTGACGTCGTCGCCCATCCGCACCTCCGCCCTGCGTGGACTCGGCGCGGTGGTGAATGTGTTCGCGCTGGAAAGCTTCCTCGATGAACTGGCGGAGATTGGCGGTCACGATCCCGTCGCATATCGCCTGCGCCTGCTGTCGGACCCGCGCGCCCGCCGACTGGTCGAGCGCGCCGCCGCCATGTCGAACTGGTCCGGGCGCGGGCCCGCCGGCAGCGGCACTGGGCTTGGGCTGGCCTTTGGCCGATACAAGAACCGCAGCGGCTATGCCTGCGTCGTCGCCCAGGTGGAGGCCGACACCGAGATTCGCCTGCGCCACGTCTGGTGCACCGCCGATGCCGGGCTTGCGATCAACCCCGACGGCGTGTGCGCCCAGCTTGAGGGCGGCATCATCCAGGCGGCCAGCATGGCGCTGAAGGAACAGGTGCGCATCGACGCGACGGGCATCGCTTCGCGGAGCTGGGCAGACTACCCGATCCTTCGCTTCTCCGAAATTCCGCCCATCGACATCGAACTGATGGACGGACCGGACGAACCGCCACTTGGCATGGGCGAGTGCACCATGGGCCCTACCGCCGCGGCCATCGGCAATGCCGTTGCCCACGCGCTTGGCCTGCGCCTGCGCGACATGCCGCTGACCCGCGATCGCATCGTCGCGGCGGCTTCGGGTTAGCCGAGCACGATATCCCGCTGGGCAAGCATGGCGCCCGGCTCGATCCGGTCGGCCGGTTCCAGGCGCAGCAGCACGGCTTCGCGATGGCGCTCGTCGCGCAGGCGGGTGAACAGGAAATCGCGCTGGTTCTGCGGTTCGCCGGCGACGTAGAACTGGGTGACCAGCGCCGCCTCGGCGCCGGGCCGCGCGACGGCGGCATGGATGTGCGGCGTGCGCCCGGAATAGGCAACCGGGCGGATGGTGCGGAAGGCGTAGCTGCCGTCTGCGCCGCTGACGACGCGCCCGCGGCCCTGGAAGCCCGGATCATGGCGGCCTGCACGATCACGCGGGTGGCGGTAGCGGCCGAAGGCGTCGCACTGCCAGATCTCCACGACCGCACCTGCCACCGGCTCACCGCCCGTGTCGAGCACCCGCCCGCGCAGATGCGTCACCAGTCCCTGCGCCCGCGCCGCCGCGCCGGTTATGCGTACCAGGTCGCCGTCGATGTCGCCCGACCAGTCCACGGGGTAGAACGGCCCGGTGGTTTGCTGCGGCGTCGGCATGTGGGCCGCCCGGGCGCCACCTGGCGCCAGCGCTGCGGCAAGCCCGGCCAGCACCAGCCGGCGGCCGGGCATGAACGGCGTGATCAGGCTTGGCATAAGGGCCTCCCTCGCTGGCTCGCTATCGGGGCTCCCCGAATATGTGGATGCTGTTCCCTTCCCGCCAGTTGCCGTCAGTTGCGCCAGGGCCGCATGTCCGGATACCCGCTGACGGCCCAGGCACCGTCGACCAGCAGCGAGGCGCCGGAGACGTAGCTGGCGTCGTCGCTGGCCAGGAACAGCGCGGGTGCCGCGATCTCCTCCGGCTGTGCCGCCCGCCCTTGGGGGATGCGCTCCATGAAGGCGGCATGGATGTCGGGGTTGTCGAACAGGCGCCTGGTCAGAGGTGTCTGCACCAGGCCGGGCAGGATGGCGTTCACCCGGATATTGCTGGGGGTGAGTTCCAGCGCGCCATTCTTGGTCAGCATTTCCACCCCGGCCTTTGCCGCGGCGTAGGCGGAGCCGGCGTGCATCGGCACATGGGCGTTCAGGGATGCGATGTTCACCATGGCCCCGCCGCCGGATTGCAGCATGGCGCGGGCGGCATGCTTCATGGCGAACATCACGCCCTTGAGGCACAGGTCCACGGTGAAGTCCCAGTCCGCCTCGACCATCTTCGCGATGTAGCCCTGGCGGTTGGCGCCGGCGACGTGGAAGCTGGCATGGATTGCGCCGTAATGCTCGGTGGCGGTGGCGAACAGCATCTCGACATCCGTTTCGCGCGTCACGTCGCCCTGTATGGCGATGCCGCGGCTGCCCAGCACCTTCTGCAGCGCCGCCACCCGCTCGGGGTCAATATCGTTGGCCACCACCTGGCCGCCCTCGTCGGCGAAACGCCGGGCGATGGCGAGGCCAATGCCGGACGCGCCGCCGGTGATCACCGCCGTGCGGCCGGCGAAGCGGGTTGTGTTCATTGGCGTGTTCCTCAAACTGTTCCAGCACACGGCAACAGTGCCATCGCCATGCGCCATCGCAAGCCTTGCCCGGGCGCGTCAGCGATCCAGCCGCTGGCGAATTCCGGCCAGCAGGTTCTCGGTCTCGGTGCCGCGCAGCCGCACCCAGCTATCCCAATAGCTGGCCAGCTTCTGCACACCGGCCTGCACTTCGGCTGGGTTGGCGGGCGTCACCTTCAGTCCGCTGGCGGACAGCGTGCGCAGGATCTGCTGGTCCTCGCCATCCTGTGCGCGGGCGATCCAGGCGCTGGCGTCTTCGGCGGCGGCCCGCACGATCGCCACCATGGTGTCCGGCAACTGCAGCATCGCCGGGCGGGCAGCGACGATGATTGAGTCGCTGTAGTTCGGCCCGGCGAGATATACGTGCTTCAGGAACGAAGCCCACCTGACGCCGGCCGCCGCGGCGCTGCCGAAGGTGCCGTCCACCGTGCCGTCCTTCAGCGCGTCGGCCACTTCCAGCCCGGACATCATCTTGTGCAGGCCCATGTAGTGGCGCACGAATTCGCCCTGCTCCACCGAAAGTACGCGCAGCTTCTGGCGCTCGATATCGGCGAAGGATGCCGCCTTGAGCCGCGACCAGAACAGCTGCATTGCCGAACGGTAGTGGCCCAGCAGCATCATGCCGCGACGCTCAAGCTCGGCGGCGAGGTAGGGCCGCAGCACACCGGAGGCGGCGTTGAACTCGTCGGGCGAGGTGAGCAGCATCGGCAGGCGCATGACGGCGGCGGGCGGGATGGTGTTGGCATAGCCGCCGTCGTCGCCCATCTCAACCCGACCGTTGGCCACACTGGCCAGCACGTCGTTCGCGTCGATCGGCAACCGCCCCGCCGTGCGCACCACGATCAGCATGCCGCTGTTCGTGCGCTCACGCACTTGGTTCGCCATCCGGCGCAGCCCGCGCACCGCGATGCTCGACTGGTCCACATTCTGCGTGAACAGCGTCCAGGTCACGGCCGCAGCAGCCGGGCGCGACAGGAACGGCAAGGCCAGGCCGCTTGCCGCCGCGGCCAGCACGTGGCGCCGGCTGGCGGACAAGGCCGGACGCATCGATACCGGACGCATCGATACGGGACGCGTCGATACCGGAGGCTGCGGGGCGGGGCGGGGCGGGTGGCAGGGCATGGCATTCCTCACGGCGCGGGGTATATCGCAAACGCACCGCGGGAGGGTAAACTGGCGCCCGCGATACCAGGGAAGGAAGCACTTCATGCAGCAGATCGGACATTACCTCGGCGGACGGATCGTGCCGGGCTCCGGGGCGACGGCCGATGTGTTCAATCCCGCCACCGGCGAGGTTTCCGGCAAGGTCGCCATGGGCGGGCAGGCGGAAGTGGATGCCGCCGTTGCCGCCGCCGTCGCCGCCTGGCCGGCCTGGGCCGACACGCCGCCGCTGCGCCGCGCCCGCGTGATGTTCAATTTCAAGCAGGTTCTGGAGCGCGACACCAAGAAACTCGCCGCCATCATCACCGCCGAGCACGGCAAGGTGCTGAGCGACGCCGAGGGCGAGATCCAGCGCGGCCTGGAAGTGGTGGAGTTCGCCTGCGGCATTCCGCATCTGCTGAAGGGCGAATACACCGAGACGGTGGCCACCGGCATCGACGCCTGGTCGATGCGCCAGCCGCTGGGCGTGGTCGCCGGCATCACCCCGTTCAACTTCCCGTGCATGGTGCCGCTGTGGATGATCCCGGTGGCGCTGGCCTCCGGCAACTGCTTCATCCTGAAGCCCTCGGAGAAGGACCCGTCGGCCGCCCTTATGCTGGCGCAGCTTCTGACGGAGGCGGGCCTGCCGGATGGCGTGTTCACCGTGGTGCAGGGCGGGCGCAATGCGGTGGAGACGATCCTCGCCCACCCCGACATCGCGGCGATCAGCTTCGTCGGCTCCACCGCGATCGCCGAGACCATCTATCGCGGCGGCACCGCCACGGGTAAGCGGGTGCAGGCGCTGGGCGGCGCGAAGAACCATCTGGTGGTCATGCCGGACGCCGACCTCGACCAGGCGGTGGATGCGCTGATGGGCTCGGCCTATGGCTCGGCTGGCGAGCGCTGCATGGCGGTGTCGGTCGCGGTCGCCGTCGGCGATGTGGGCGACAAGCTGATGGACAAGCTGGCCCCCCGGGTGCGCGCGCTGAAGGTCGGGCCGGGCACCGACAAGGAGGCCGAGATGGGTCCCCTGGTCACCGCCGAGCACCGCAACAAGGTGAAGGGCTACGTGGACCAGGGCGTGAAGGAAGGCGCCAAGCTGGTGGTCGACGGGCGGGGCCTCAGCCTGCAAGGCTATGAGAACGGCTTCTTCATCGGCGGCTGCGCTGTTCGATAACGTCACTTCCGAAATGACGCATCTATCAGGACGAGATCTTCGGCCCGGTGCTCGGCGTGGTGCGCGCCAAGGACCTGGGCAGTGCGGTGGAACTGATCAACGCCCACAAGTTCGGCAACGGCACCGCGCTGTTCACCGCTGATGGCGGCGCCGCCCGCGCCTTCGCCAACCAGATCAAGATCGGCATGGTGGGCATCAACGTGCCGATCCCGGTGCCAGCGGCGTTCCACAGCTTCGGCGGCTGGAAAGGCTCGATGTTCGGCGATCACCACATGCACGGGCCCGAAGGCGTGCGCTTCTACACGCGCTACAAGGCAGTGACGCAGCGCTGGCCCGCCAGTATCCGCGCCGGCGCGGAGTTCACGATGCCGCAGATCGGGCGCTGACGCGTCGGACATGCGAAGGGCGAGGGAGTGATCCCTCGCCCTTTTTCTTGCCCTATAACAGGGTAAGCCAAGGGTTCTTTTTTGAAAAAAAGAACCAAAAAACTTTTACCCATTTGCTTCGCTGCACGCCGCCTAGGCGAGGCCAAAATGGGCAAAGTCTTTTTGCTTCTTTTTCTTCAGAAAAAGAAGAATCTTGCCTTATCTTAGTTCGGCACCCCACCCCAAGGCCGCGCCTCCAGCGGCGGTGTGGACACGTTGTATTCGTCGGTAATTTTGGGTGCCTTTGCCAATTTGGCGATATCGGGCACCGGCCGCCGCAGGTCGGGGTCGTTCGCGGCGGCCTGTTCGATGCCCAGGGCGGCGCGCAGGGTGAACAGGTCGCGGGCGGCGGGGCCGGTTATCATCATGCCGAAGGGTGTGCCGCTTGGTTCGAGGCCCATCGGCAGCGACAGGCTGGGGTTGCCGGTCAGCGAGATCATGTAGGTCAGCGAGAACCACTGGTAGTAGGTGGCCATGCGCTTGCCGTCGACTTCGTTCTGGTAGAGTTGGCTCCACTTGAACGGCGGCACCGCGAGGGTGGGGGACAGGATCAGGTCGTAGCCCTCGAACACGCGTTGGACGGTGCGGTAAATGCGGGTTTGCTCGGACTGCGCCCAGGAGACATCGTCGGCGGAGGTACTGCAGGCCTTCCTCATAGTTGGCGATCATGTTGGGGCCGAGCAGCGCGCGGCGGGCGGGATCGCGGTAGTTGGCGCGCTGGGACTGCAGCATGCCGGTTGCGCGCAGCACGCCGAAGGCGTCGTGGGCGCGGCCCATGTCGGGCGAGATCTCGTCGCAGGCGCGAAACAGCGGCTTCAGCTTGGCAATGCGCGCCCGGAAGGTCGCGCGGATCGAGGGGTCGACGGGGCAGGTGCCCCAATCCTCGGTGAAAGCCACGCGCAGGCGGGACGGGTCGGCGGCGCGCGGGTGCAGAAACATGCCGCCGTCGATCGGGCGCGAGAGCGGGTCCATCGGGTCGAACGCCGCCTGGGCCGAAAGCAGCAGGCAGGTATCCTCCACCGTGCGCCCCATTGGCCCCAGCGTCGGGATCATGTTCCAGCCCTGGCCACGCCGGTCGGTGGGCACCAGGCCGGGCGAGGGGCGGAACCCGACCACGCCGCAGAACGCCGCGGGGATGCGCAGGGAGCCGCCGCCATCGGAGCCGGTGCAGATCGGCAGCATGCCGGTGGCCAGCGCCACGGCCGATCCGCCCGAGGAGCCGCCGGGGGTTCGCTGCGGGTCGAAGGGATTGCCGGAGGGGCCATAGACCGGGTTGTTGGAGTTCGCGCCGGCACCGAATTCCGGCACGTTGGTCTTGCCGACGACGATCGCGCCCGCGGCCCGGCAGCGCGCCACCATCGGGTCGTCGCGGGTTGGCCGGTTGTTGGCGAAGATCTTGGAGCCGTAGCTGTTGATCAGGCCTTCGGCGTCGTCCAGGTCCTTCACGCCCATCGGCAGTCCGTGCAGCGCGGGCAGGTCGTCGCCCTGCATCACCGCGCGCTCGGCAGCCTTGGCCTCGTCCAGCGCGCGCGGCCAGATGGTGTCGGTGACGCCTTTCACCGCGTGGTTCACCGCCTCGATGCGCGCCCGGCAGCTTGCCAGGAGTTCAACGGGGGAAAGCTGGCGCGCGCCGATCATCCGGCGCGCCTCCACGGCGGTAAGGTCGCAGGGTTCGGTCATGGCGCGGCTCCTCGTCGGGCGCGGCCGGCCGCCCGGTCTGGTGGGCGGCCCGTCGCCTACGCCTGTCGGGCGCGAGTTTGCGCGCTGTGCGTCCCCGTGTCACCGGGGCGGCGGGATCAGCCCATGGTGTCGACGCCGGTCGGCTCGATCTCGAAGATCATCCGCACCTCGCCTGCCTGGCGGAACGGGTAGCTGTCCTTGCCGAGGTATTTCTTTGCCAGCGAGTCGATGTGGGCATCCCCGCCTTCCTCGGTGGCGCGCACCACCGTGCCCCTGATCTGGATGTAGCGGTAGGCGTTGTCTGGATCGAGGATCGACAGCGCCACTTTTGCCCCCTCCTCCATATTGCGCGACTTCACCCGGCCCTTGGCCGAATTCACCCGCACGCGCCCTGCGGCCACGTCGAACCACACCGGCGTCACCTGCGGCCCGCCGTCGGAACTGAGGGTGGCGAGGTGGGCGAAGGCCTTGGGGCTGGTCATCAGGTCGGTGAAGGCGGCGGGGATCTCGGCCATGGTGTGCTCCTGGTGTTGATGGGCAGGACGGAGAAATGGAAAAGAATGTCGCTTGCGGGGAGGTGGGCGTGCACGCCCTCCCATCAACCCCTCGCGCCCGCCGCCCGCCCGCGCGACATGGCCATGGAGGCGAGCCACAAGCCGAGGAAGACCAGCACGATGGACACGCCGACCAACCCGGAATGCTCGTCCAGCACGCCGGTCGCGGCGGCGAACACCGTGTGCACGCCGAGTTCCTCCTCCAGCATGCGCAATGCCTGCACCGTTCCGATCGCCGCAGCGACAACCGCCGACACGACGGTGATCGCAAGGTTGTAGCGGAGCCGCCGCCCCGGCTCGGCGAACGCCCAGTCGCAGGCGCGCACCATCAGCAGGCCGTCGGCGGTGTCCACCAGCGCCATGCCGGCGGTGAACAGCACCGGCAGCACCATGATCGACCATATCGGTAGCCCTTCGGCTGCCCGCGCCGCCGCCACCCCCAGCACCGCCACCGCGCCCGCCGTGTCGAACCCCAGCCCGAACAGGAAGCCAAGTGGATACATCTGCCAGCTTCGTCCCACCAGGCGGAACAGCGGCCGGAACAGCCGCGCCAGGGGCCCAATGGCGCCCAGCCGTTCCAACTCGGTCGACATCCAGGCGCGACCCGCCCGCACCCGCCGCAGCGTGCGCCACACCCCCAGGCCGATCACCAGGTTCATCGCCGCAACCGCGAACAGGAACAGGATCGAGACGATGCCGCCCACGACGCCGCCCACCGCACCGATCCGCTCCAGCGCCCCTGCGGTTCCGGCCGCCAGCGCCACAGCGCCCAATGCCAGCACCACGACTGTGGAATGTCCCAGCGCGAAGAATAGCCCCACGCTCAACGGCCGCTGACCTTCCTGAACCAGCTTTCGCGTGGCGCCATCGATGGCGGCGATGTGGTCTGCATCCAGCGCATGGCGCAGGCCCAGCCCCCAGGCCAGAAGCGCGGTGCCCAGCAGCACTGGCCGGTCGTGGAACATCGCCAGCGCCCAGCTCCAGGCCGCCAGATTGGTGGCCGCCAGTCCCAGGCACAGCCAGATCACGTGACGCGAACGGGCGGACGGCGAATCTTGGGACGACGAGCGCCGGGAAGCTGAGGGAACCGCATCGTGGTGCATCGCTCGCTCCGGCAGGAATTCACTATAGAAAAACGTATAAAATAGGAATACACGATTCCATCGCGCGCGTCATCCCCGCAGCGACGCCAATGCCCGGCACGGCGTAGCCCCATGTGGCGGCGACTGGTATAGCCTGACCCCGAACTGGCGAGGCTTGGTGGAACATGACGCAGCGGCTTTTCCTGGAGGATCTCTCTGTCGGGCTGGTGCTCCGGTCCGACGATATCACCGTGACCGAGGCCGATATCATCGCCTTCGCCAGCGCCTTCGACCCCCAGCCCTTCCACACCGACCCCGCTGCGGCGAAGAACAGCATCTTCAAGAGCCTCGCCGGCAGCGGCTGGCATACCGCGGCGCTGACAATGCGGCTGCTGGCCCAGGGCGGGCTGCCGCTGGCCGGCGGCATCATCGGCAACGGCATCGACGAGTTGCGCTGGCCCCGCCCGATGCGCCCTGGCGACACGCTGAGGGTGGAGAGCGAAGTGGTGGAACTGCGTCCCTCCGCCTCCCGCCCCTCGCATGGCTGGGCGAAAATCCGCAATACCACCTACAACCAGCGCGACCAGGTGGTGCAGTCGATGATCGCGACCCTCACCGTGCCCCGCCGCAACCAGGATTAGGCCCGCAGAATGTCCGTCGCCACGATCGCCGCCCCCGCCTACACCCACGCCGCCCCCGAGCCCGGCACCATGGTGGAACTTGCCCCCGGCATTCTATGGCTGCGCCTGGCGCTGCCGTTCGCGCTGAACCACGTCAACATCCACATCATCGACGACGGCACCGGCTGGACCATCATCGACAGCGGCGTGGCCGATGACCGCACGCGCGCGGTCTGGGAGGAGATGCTCGCGGGGCGGCTGGCCGGACGCCCGGTCAACCGGCTGGTCGTTACCCATTTCCACCCCGACCATGTGGGCCTCGGCGGCTGGCTGAGCGAGAAGCTCGGTGTCGGCGTCACCATGAGCCAGACCGAATACCTGCAATCCCGCCTGTCGCGCAGCCGCGCCGGCGGCGTGGACTCCTCGCCGCACCGTCCGTTCTACGTGCGCCACGGACTGGACGAGGACCAGGTTCATGCGGTGACGGTGCGCGGCGATTCCTACCAGCGCCTCACCGTCGACCTGCCGCTCAGCTACACCCGCATTCGCGCCGGCGATGTGCTGGACCTCGGCGGCCGCCGGTTTGAGGTGATGACTGGCGCGGGCCACGCCCTGGAGCAGGTGATGCTGCTGTGCCGCGAGGAGGGCGTCTTCCTGCCTACCGACCAGGTGATCGGCCATATCTCGCCCAATGTCGGCGTCAATGCCTGGGAGCCGGAGGCCGATGCGCTGGCCGACTTCCTCGCCTCCCTTCGCGAGATCCGCGCAGCCGTGCCCGCCGATGTGCTCACCGCGCCCACGCATGGCCGCCCCTTCACCGGCCTGCACGACCGTATCGACACGCTGATCGCCCACCACCGCGAACGCTGCGACGCGGTGGCCGCCGCCATCGCCGCAGGGGCGACCACCACGGCGGCGATCATGCCCAGCCTGTTCAACCGCAAGCTCGACCCGCACCAGATGGGTTTCGCCTTCGGCGAGGCGCTGGCGCATGTGAACCACATGCTGGCACTCGGCGAATTGCGCGGCGAGACCGATGCCGCCGGCATCCTGCGCCTGCGGCTGGCGTGATGGAGCGGGCATGAGCGCCGAGGCCAAGGGGCGGCTCGACCGCGGCGACGGGGTGGAACTCGCCTGGGCGTATTTGCCCGGCGCCGGCCCCACAATCGTCTTTCTGCCCGGCTTCAAGAGCGACATGGAAGGCAGCAAGGCCATCCATCTGCGCGACTGGTGCGCCGTGCGCGGCCGGGCGATGCTGCGGTTGGACTATTCCGGCCACGGCGCAAGCGGCGGCGCTTTCAAGGACGGCACCATCGGGCGCTGGTGCGCCGATGCCCGCGCGGTGATCGAGGCGGCCACCACGGGCCCGCTGCTGCTGGTCGGCTCGTCCATGGGCGGGTGGATCGCGCTGCTGCTGGCGCGCGCGTTGACGGGCCGCGTCGTTGCCCTGGTCGGCATCGCCGCGGCGCCGGATTTCACGGAGACCTTGCTGTGGGAGGGGTTGTCCGAGCCCGAGCGCAGCCAACTGATGCAGGGCGGCTACATCGAACGGCCCAGCGAATATGGCGAAAAACCCTATCGCTTCACCCGCGCCCTTATCGAGGATGGCCGTGCCCAGTGCCTGCTTGGCGGCGCAATCCCGATCGCCTGCCCGGTGCGCCTTCTGCAGGGCCAGCGCGACGCCGATGTGCCGTGGCCGACCGCGCTGCGCATCGCCGAGCAGGTGGCGAGCGAGGATGTGGAGGTGGTGCTGGTGAAGGACGGCGATCACCGCCTGTCCCGCCCGCAGGACCTCGCCCTGCTGTCACGCAGCGTTGCCGCGCTCCTCGGCGAGGATGGCGCGTAGCCCCTCGCGATAGCTTGGATGGCGCCAGCGATAGCCAAGTGCCCCCTGTGTTGCGGTGCTGGCGACCTTGCGGTTCTCGGCCCAGAAGCTGCGCGCCATCTCGCTCATCGCAGCCGGCTCGTAGGGCACCGCCGGCGGCGGCGCTACGCCCAGCAACGCCGCCGCCTCCTCGATGACCGTGGCGCTCGCGGCCGGCTCGTCATCGGCGAGGTGCAGCACCCGCACCCCTGCCGGCCGCGCCTGCCCGATCGCCGCCAGCACCGCGCCGGCGATGTCGTCGCGATGGATGCGCGAGAAGTGATGCCCCGGCTTCACTACCCGCCGGGCCCGTCCTGCCCGCAGGTCGTCGAATGCGGAGCGCCCGGGGCCGTAGATGCCGGCCACCCGGAACAGGTCCACTGCAACGCGCCCGGCCAGCGCTGCCCATTGCGCCTCCGCGGCCACCCGCCGTCGCGCCCGAGCGCTGCCCGGCGCCACCGGAGTCGCCTCGTCCACCCAGCCGCCGCCGCGATCGCCATAGACGCCGGTGGTCGACAGATACCCCGCCCAGCGCAGCCCCGGCGCCGTAGCCAGCGCCGCGCCGTACTCCGCCAGCGCCGGATCGCCTGCCTCACCCGGCGGCGCGGTCGCCAGCACATGGGTGATGGAAGCGGGCAGGGCGGCCCCGAACGCCACCACTTCGACCCTGCTCGGCGTCGCGGCCAGGCGCTGCGGGTCGCGGCTCGTCGCCGTCACCGCGACACCCCGCGCCAGGGCGAGCCGCGCCACGGCCGTGCCGGTATAGCCGAGCCCGAGGATGAGCAGATGCGTTGGCGACATGCGATATGGCCCGGTTTGCGGTGGCGAATGATGCCCGGCTAAACTGGCAAGAAGCTAGACTGGCAACAACATGAACCCGCGTCACGTCCTGTTCGCAGCTGCACTGTTCCTGGCGACATCCGGGGGCACGGGAGCATGGTACATGCTGGAGGCGACCGCGCTGGAAGGGGAGGAGCCGCAGACCGGCCCCCTGCCGCTGCCGCCCGTGCCGCCGCGCATCACCACGGGGTTGGAATATGACCGCTGCCTGGGGCTGTTGGCCAGCGACCCGCAGGGCGGTGCCGCGCTGGCCCGCGCCTGGCTGGAGAAGGGCGGCGGCGAGGGGGCGGTGCATTGCCTCGCCTTGTCGCGCATTGCCCTGGGCGAACCGGTGCCGGGCGCCGAGCAGCTTGAGCACCTCGCCTCCGTCAGCAACTCGCCGGCGGTGACGCGCGCCATGCTGTTCCATCAGGCCAGCCAAGCGTGGCTGATGGACGGTGATGCAAGCCGCGCCCACGCCGCCGCGACGCATGCCCTCGCGCTCACGCCCGACGACGCCGATTTGCGCATCGAAAGGGCCGCCTCCGCCGGAATCCTGGCGCGCTTCGGCGAGGTGGTGGAAGACCTGTCGCTGGCGCTGCAAGCCGAACCCGGCCGCGCCGATGCCCTGGTGCTGCGCGGCGCCGCCCTGCGCCACCTGGGGCGAGATGCAGAGGCGGTCACCGATATCGAGGCCGCGCTGGCGCTCGACCCGGAGAACGTGGAGGCGCTGCTGGAACGCGGCATCCTGCGTCAGCGCCAGGACGACGCGGCGGGTGCGCGTGCCGACTGGGAGCGCGCCATCGCAGTGGCGCCCGACAGTGCCGCCGCCGACCTCGCCCGCCAGAACCTCGCCTTGCTGGAGGCCGGGCCCGTCCGTTAGACCAGCCCGCCGAGTACCACGGTGAGCAGCCCCAGCACGAGGTTCACCATGATCAGCTTGCGGATACGGTCCACCGCGCCCGCCGCAGCCGCCCGATCCGTGCCGGCAAGCGCCGTGCGCAGCGCCCGCCACGGCCCGAAGAAAATCGCCAGGAACACGCCCCCCATCGCCAGGCCGAACAGGTGCATAACGTGGACCGGCCACTGCACGCCGCGAAACCCGCCGTAGAAGAGGAACAGCATGGCGTAGCCGCTGAGCAGCACGATGGGCATGGCGTGCCACACCACCAGGAAGAAGCGCCGGAACACCTGCCCGTGCAGCGCCAGCCGATGCGGCGGTTCCAATACCGCCAGGCTCGGCCGCAGCACCAGCAGGGCGAAGAACATCCCGCCCACCCACACCGCCGCCCCCAGCAGGTGCAGCGCTTTCAACAGACCTAGAAGCGTCACTTCAGTATCCCCCGAATTTCGTCCAGCACCGCCTGCAGTTCGCGCGCGGCGGTGGAGCGTGGCGCGGTCTCGCTCACGCCCAGGCCGCGGGCGAAGGCGCTGGCGAAGCCGATGCGGTTGCCCAGTGCGGCGGCCAGCATGGGGTGCCCGCGCTCGCCGATCTCCGACTCCACCGCACCACGCAGGCTGCCGCTGGCCGGTGCCCGGTTCAGCAGCAAACGGGCCCGCCGCTTTTCGCCGGCGGCAAGTGCCAGCGTACCCTCTGCGGCCCACAGATCGGGGGGGCTCGGCTGCAGCGGCACCAGCACCAGGTCGGCGGCACGGATTGCCAGCTTGGCATCGGTGTCGATCTGCGGCGGGCTGTCCACGATCAGCACGTCATGCGTTTGGCGGAGCCGTTCGATTTCGGCCGGCAGGCGCCAGCCAGAAATTTCCGACAACGTCAACGCGGCCGCACCGGTCCTTGCCGCCCGCAGGGCATGCCAGCGTGCCAAGCTGCGTTGCGGATCAATATCCAGCACCGCCACGCGCTGCCCGGCCGCCAGCGCCGCCGCCAGATTCGCCACCAGCGTCGTCTTGCCCGCGCCGCCCTTCTGCTGCGCCACCGTGATCACCACCGCCATGCAGCACCACTCCGCCTATCCACGCCGATCCTACCGCATCCGAAGCGAGGCCGGGGGCACAAAGCGGCACGCGCTGCATCTCGGCGGCCCGATCGGCTAGGCTGGTCGCTCGCAGCGGCGCGGAGGTTTCGTGGAAGAATTGTTGACGCCGTCGGAGATGGCTCGGGCCGATGCCGCTGCCGTGGCGGCCGGCACGCCGGTTGCGGTGTTGATGGAGCGGGCCGGGTGGGCGGTGGCCCAGGCGGTTCGCGCCCGCTTCGACCTTGCCGGGTGCTGGTGCTGTGCGGGCCCGGCAACAACGGCGGCGACGGTTATGTGGCATCGCGACTGCTCGCCCGCGAAGGCTGGCCGGTCGCCGTTGCCGCGCTGGCCCCGCCGCGTGGCGATGCGGCGGTGGCGGCGGCGGGCTGGCGCGGTCCCGTCGTGCCGTTTGCGTGCGAGCAGGCGGCGCGAGCGGAGCTTGTCGTGGATGCCGTGTTCGGTGCTGGCCTGGCCCGGGAACTCAGCCGCGAGGTGTCCGCCGTGCTAGCCACGGCCCGGCGCGTCGTCGCTGTCGACGTCCCCAGCGGGCTGGACGGCGCCACCGGCAACGCGAGAGGCCAGGTGACGTCGGCGGCGCTGACCGTCACCTTCCACCGGCGCAAACCCGGCCACCTGTTGCTGCCGGGCCGCGACCTGTGCGGCGAGGTGGTGCTGGCCGATATCGGCATTCCCGCGGGCATTCCCGCGCCCCGCGCCTGGCGCAATACGCCTTCCCTGTGGCGGCTGCCGGCGCCTGGTGCGCTCGACCACAAATACACCCGCGGCCATGTCACGGTGCTGGGCGGCGTTGCCATGACCGGCGCGGCGCGGCTGACCGCCGGCACGGCGCGGCGGATCGGTGCCGGCATGGTGACGATCGCCGCCCCTGCCGCCGCCGCGCCCATCTACCGCACCGGCGATCCCGGCCTGCTTGTCGATACCGCGCCGCTCGAACGCCTTCTCTCCGATCCGCGGCGCGGCGTGTGGGTCTGCGGCCCTGGCCTGGGCATCCCCGCCGCCCGCGTGGCGATGGCGGTGCTGCGCCATGCCGGCCGTCAGGTGGTGGCCGACGCCGACGCCATCACGGCCGCCACCGGCGACCCTGGCGCGCTACGTGGCGCCACGGTGCTCACCCCGCATGGCGGCGAGTTTGCCCGCGTGTTCGGCTCCCCCGGGCATGACCGGGTGGACGCGGTGCGCGCGGCGGCGGCGCAGACTGGCGCGGTGGTGCTGCTAAAGGGTGCCGACAGCATCATCGCCGCCCCGGACGGCCGCGTTGCCATCAACGATTCCGCGCCGCCCTGGCTGGCCACGGCTGGCGCCGGCGACGTGCTGGCCGGCGCGGTCGCCGGGCTGCTCGCCCAGGGCATGGCGCCATGGGAGGCGACCTGTGCCGCCGTATGGCTCCATGGCCAAGCCGCGAGGCGCGTCGGCCCCGGCCTGCTGGCCGAAGACCTTGTGGCTGCTATCGCGCAGCCAGCGCCGCCTGAATCACCGCTAAATCCGCGTCCGCCGGCAGGCCGTCGCTGAGGTTCCACGCTGCCGACAGCCCGGCCACGGCCACGACCCAGGCGAGCAGCCGGTCCCGCTCCAACCCTGCGCAGCCCGCCACCAGCTCGGCCTGCCGCGCCAGCCGCCCTGGCGCCAGGGCGGTCGCGGCATCAGGGTTGCGGAACAGGTTCGCATAGTCGAAGCCGCGCTCGCCCCATAGGCCCTTCGGGTCGATCGCCAGCCATCCGCGCGCGCCGAAATCGAGCACATTGCCGTGGTGCAGGTCGCCGTGCAGCACCACGGGGTCGCGGGGCTCGTCCAGCAGCGCGCGCGCCACCGCATCAGCCTCGGCCAGCACTCCGCCATGGCGCGCCGCTGCCGGGCCCAGGGCACGGAACCAGCGCCGCAACGGCGCCAGCGGCGGCGTCCCCGCGCGCCGGGAATGCAGGCGCCGCGAGACATCGCAAATCCGCCGCGAGGCCTCGTCGTCCGCCACGCCGGCCAGGGACCCGCCTGTGGCACGTTCCAGCAGCAATGCCGGGCCGTGATGCGCCAGCACACGCGCTGCCCCGTCGCCGCCCCACCACGCCATCAGCCGCCCACCACGCGCCTCCTCTAGCGAATGCGCGAGCTTCAGCATCGCGGGCCGGCCGTCCTGCCGCACCGGCTGCAACTCGCTGCTGCGCGTGGCGAACGCGGCACCGTCCGGCACCAGGTTCCACCGCGCCGCAAACCTGGCGAGGTTCGCGCTCAATCTGCCAGCGTGGTCGGCGCGAATGGGTGCTCCAGTGCCCGCTCCACCATCATCAGCCGGTCCTGGCCGTAGAAGTTCTCGCCATCCACGATGTAGGTCGGCGAGCCCAGCACGTGGCGCGCGATCGCCTCCTCGGTGTTGCGGGCGAAGGCCGCCTGCGTCTCGGGTGCCAGCGCCGCGGCCAGCAGCGGCTGCGGATCGATGCCGGTGTCGCGCGCGATGGCAGCCAGCACATCAGGGCTGCCGATGTCACGGTCGTCGCGCCACAGTGCCCGCAGTACCGCGAGGTGCAGCGCATCCACATCCAGCCCCATCGCCTGTGCGGCAATCACCACACCGGACGGCAGGGCGCGATCACCATGGTGATTGGAGGGGTCAACCAGTGCGGGCACCGCGAGATATTCGCTCCAGCGCTCGATTTCCCGGCCGAACTGGTGGCGGCGCTGGATGGCGGACCGTTCGGCGAAGGGCTGGCTGCCGGCCGCCGGCACCACGCGCGACAGGTCCACCGGCTTGTGCACCAGGCGGCAGCCGTGCCGATGGGCGATCGCCACAATTCGGGCGGCGCCGAAATAGGCGTAGATCGAGCGTGTCGAGTAGAAATAGTCGATTACCTTGTCCATGCCGCAACGGCCCCCGGGTTGTAATTTCATGGAGCACGGCACGACGGATCACGGCAAGCTTCGTTGGCGAGGTGCCGTGCGGCGGCTATCCTGAAGCTTCCAGCCAGGAGCGCCCATGTCCGACATCGCCACGTCCGGTCTGCTCGACCGCGCCATCCGACGAATCACCGACGCCTGGCGCGACATGGCCTCTGCCGTCGCGCCCGCGGAGGACGAGAGCATCGCCGCCCAGATGCGCGACTGCCTGGCCGCGCGCGGCGGCGAGGTCAGCGCGCGCAACCGCGCAGCCAAGCTGGCCGAGGCCTACCTGGCCGCCGACGAGGCCGGGCGGCTGGCCTTCCTGCACGAGATGGCGACGTTCAATTCCGACCCCGTGGCCATCGCCCAGGCCGCCGCCCGGCTGCAGGAGGCGGAGGACCCGGCCGCCCGCTCGGCGGCAACGGCAGCACTACGCCGGGTGCTGGAGCCGCCGCGGGTGCGCCTGCTGACGCAGTTCACGACCATCCCCGACGGCATCAAGTTCCTGGTGGACCTGCGCACCGCCCTGCTTGGCCTGCGCGAGGCCGACATGGGGCTGGCGGCGCTGGAGAGCGACCTGCGCGCGCTGCTGGCCGCGTGGTTCGATGTGGGCTTCCTGGACCTTCAGCGCATCGACTGGGACAGCCCGGCCGCCCTGCTGGAGAAGTTGGTCGGCTACGAGGCGGTGCACGAGATCCGCGGCTGGCGCGACCTCAAGAACCGGCTCGATTCCGACCGCCGCTGCTATGCCTTCTTCCATCCGCGGATGCCGGCCGAACCGCTGATCTTCGTTGAGGTGGCGCTCGTTCAGGGCTTGGCAGGCTCGGTGCAGGCGCTGCTGGACCAGAAGGCGCCGGTGCTGGACCCGCGCGACGCCGACACCGCAATTTTCTATTCCATCAGCAACTGCCAGCGCGGCCTGGCCGGGATCAGCTTCGGCAATTTCCTGATCAAGCGGGTGGTGGAGGTGCTGGGTGCCGAGTTCCGCAACCTGCGCACCTTTGCCACCTTGTCCCCCATCCCTGGGTTCCGCCGCTGGCTGGAGGCGGCGCTGCTGCGCGACGAGGGGGGGACCTGCTGCGCGAGGGCGAGGCGGCGGTGCTGCTTGCGGCGATGCCGGCGGCCGGCACGGGCAACGCGGCGCTGGCCGGCCTGCTCGAACGCCGCGGATGGGTGCGCGATGCGGAACTGGCCAGGATGCTGGAGCCGGTGCTGATGCGGCTGTGCGCGCACTACCTGCTCAACGAGGGCCGCGGCAAGCGCGCGGCGGATCCGGTGGCGCATTTCCACCTCTCCAACGGCGCGCGTATCGAACGGCTGTGTCCGCTGGCCGACATCTCCGAAAAGGGGGTGAAGGAAAGTGCGGCCCTGATGGTCAACTACCTGTATGATCCCGCTCGCATCGAGCAGTGCCACGAGGATTACGCAGGCGAAGGCAAGCGCAACGCGGCACCGGCCATCAGGCGGCTGCTGCGGCCGTAGCGCGACGCGAAGGGGGAGAGGCGCATGAACGAGATGCCATCGACGGTGGCGCCCGCGCCGCCGGCGGAGACCGATCCCCGGCGCATCGCCCTGTTGCACCAGATCGAGCGCAAGCTGCTGTGGTTGTCGTCGTGGATGATCCACAACGCCAACCATATCCGCCCCAACCGCGACGGGCTGAAGGTGGGCGGGCACCAGGCCAGTTGCGCCTCGTGCATCTCGATCCTGACGGCGCTGTATTTCTCGGTGCTGCGGCCGCAGGACCGGGTGGCGGTGAAGCCGCATGCCGGCCCGGTGTTCCACGCGATGAACTATCTGTTCGGCCGCCAGACGCAGGAGAAGCTGGCTACGCTGCGCCAGTTCGGCGGCACTCAATCCTATCCCAGCCGCACCAAGGACGGGCCGGAGGTGGATTTCTCCACCGGCTCGGTGGGCCTGGGCGTGGCGCTCACCAGCTTCTCCTCGCTGATGGCCGACTATGTGCGCCTGCACGGGCTGGGCCGCGCCGACATCCCTCCTGGCCGGCATATCGCCATCGCCGGCGACGCGGAACTGGACGAGGGCAACATCTACGAGGCGTTGCTGGAGGGGTGGAAGCACGACATCCGTAACGTGTGGTGGATCATCGACTACAACCGCCAGTCGCTCAACTCCGTGGTGCCCGACCGGCTGTTCGGCCGCATCGAGGGGCTGTTCCGCGACATGGGCTGGAACGTGGTCACCATGAAATACGGCCGCAAATTGCTGGCTGCCTTTGCGCGCGAGGGTGGCGAGGATTTGCGCCGCTGGATCGACGACTGCCCCAACTCGCTGTACTCGGCGCTGACCTTTCAGGGCGGGGCGGCATGGCGCCAGGCGCTTCTGGCCGACCTGTCGCGCAGCGCCGGCGTGCGCGCCATCATCGACCCGCTATCGGACGACGAACTGGCGGCGCTGATGACCAATCTCGGCGGCCACGACATCGAGACCATCATCGAGCACCTGCGCGAGGCCGACGCCGCAGGCGACCAGCCGACCTGTTTCATCGCCTATACCATCAAGGGCATGGGGCTGCCCTTCGCCGGGCACAAGGACAACCATTCCGGCTTGATGACCAAGGAGCAGATGGAAACCTTCCGCGCCACCATGCGCATCCGCGAGGGCCACGAGTGGGACGCCTTCGAGGGCCTGGAGGTGGGGCCGGACGAGATGGCAGCCTTCGTCGCCTCCGTCCCCTTCGCCACGCCGCTCACTCCCGCCGGCCGGGTGCTGGACGACCCGCCGATCCATGTGCCGGACGCGCTGCCGATGCCGCGCGTGGCCGGGCGCAAGGCGTCCACCCAATCCGGCTTCGGCGACATCCTGGCCGAGATCGGGCGCGGCACCGGCGAGATGAAGGCGCTGGCCGAGCGAATCGTCACCACCAGCCCGGACGTCACCGTCTCCACCAATCTCGGTCCCTGGGTAAACCGGCGCGGCGTGTTCGACCGCCACACCCGCAACGACGTGTTCCGCGACGCCAAGGTGGCCAGCGCCCAGCGTTGGGGCATGACTCCGGCCGGGCAGCACATCGAACTGGGCATCGCCGAACAGAACCTGTTCCTCGTCCTGGCCGCTGCTGGCCTTGCCACCCAACTGCACGGCGCGCGCATATTGCCGATCGGCACCGTCTACGATCCGTTCGTCAACCGGGGCCTCGATGCGCTGATCTATGCCTGCTACCAGGATGCGCGATTCCTGCTGGTGTCCACGCCATCGGGCCTGACGCTGGCACCCGAGGGCGGGCAGCACCAGTCGATCAACACGCCGCTGATCGGCATGGCCGCCGACCGGCTCGCCAGTTTCGAGCCGGCGCATATCGACGAACTGGCGATTCTGCTGCGCCACGCTTTTCATCACATGCAGCAGCCCGATGGGTCGGCCGTGTGGCTGCGCCTGTCCACCCGCGCAATCGAGCAGAAACCGCGCGAGCTTGACGCCAGGGCGGTCATCGCCGGCGCTCATTGGGTGGTGCCGCCGGCCGATGGCGCGCGCCTCGCCATCGCCTACCAGGGCCCGCTGGCGCCGGAGGCCGAGGCTGCCTTCGCCGAAATCGCCGGCGAGGTGCCGGGCGCCGGCCTGCTCGCGATCACCAGCCCGGACCGCCTGCACGCCGGCTGGACCGCCGCTGCCCGCGCCCGCCGCAAAGGCAATCGCGAAGCCCGCGCGCATGTGGAGCGGGTGCTGGCGCCGTTGGCGCGGGATGCGGCGCTGGTCACCATCCTGGACGGCCATCCCGCGGCGCATTCGTGGCTTGGCTCGGTGCGCGGCCAGCGGGTGGTGGCGCTGGGGCCGGAGCGCTTCGGCGAGAGTGCCGACATCCCCGACCTGTACCGCGCCCATGGCATGGACACCGACGCCATCCTGGATGCCTGCGCCCAGGCGCTGCTCGGGGACGCCTGACCGGCCGGCTTCGCCGACCGCGCGGCGCCGGCAGTGGCGAATCGTGCCGGCGCGTGCCGGGTCAGGTTCCCAGGTGGTTCCACAGCACGTCGCCCACCTCGGCCATCGCGTCGTTGACCAGGGCGTTGCGCCGGGCCAGCGCGCGGGAGTTGCCGGGTGGCAGGTCGGCGCGGTCGAAGGTGAACAGGCCGAAGCTTACAATGTCCGTATCGCTGCGCAGCATCACGCCGGCGTCGTTGCGGATGCCGCGGAAGGTGCCGGTTTTGTTGCCCACCGCACCCGTGGGCAGGTAGCGCGGCACCCGGTCGCGCAACTGCTGGGCGCGCAGGATTGTCATCATGTCCGCACAGGCGGCGGGACTGCCTGCGCGCCCCTGCTGGATCATCGCGCTCAGCGCCGCCATGTCTGCGGCCGAGCAGGTGGTGTTGCGGTCCGACGACGCGAAGGACAACGCGTCATAATCCATGTTCCGCTCGCGCATCGCCGCCTGCATCGCCGGGTAGCCGGGCAGGGGGTCAAGCTTCAGTCCAAAGCTGTGGGCGAAGAGTTGCGGCAGGTTCAGCACCACATGGATGTCGGCCAGCCCGAGGCGGCGCATCGTCGCGGTGGTGTTTTCTGCGCCGACGAGATCCAGCAGCATGTTCGTCGCGGTGTTGTCGCTGATAATGATCATCAGCATCACCAGGTCGCGGATGGTCATGGCCAGCCCGTTGTCGAGCTTCTGCATCACCCCCGAGCCGATCACGCGCTGCGGGTCGGCCATTGGCAGCCGGTCGGCGAGGCGGAAGCGGCCCTCGTCGGCCTGGCGGTAGACTTCCACCATCACGGGGATCTTGAACACGCTTGCGGTCGGGAACAGCCGCCCGGGGTTTATCGCGACAGTCTGCCCGCTGGGCAGATGCGTCGCCGAAAAGCCGATCTCGATGCCGAGCGGCAGCAGGACGCTCTCGACGCGGGCTTGCGGGGTCATTCGGAATGCTCCGGGTGTGCGGGAGGGAAGGCGGGTGGCGCTGATCCCTCTTTACCGGACAAACCTCGCGCGGCAAGCCTCCCCGTTCACCCGGACGGTTCAGGCCGACGGGGCGGCGGCCCCGATGTAGCGGGCGTCGAGTGCCTTGCGCGGCAGGTACACGTCGGCACGGTCGCGGCGCAGGCAGTCCAGCCGGAAGGCCCGCGGGTTGCGTGCCAGCACGAGGAAGGCGATCAGCATGTTCTCGCCTTGCCGGTGCAGCCGCCACATCGGCGTCTGCGGCGCGGGAGGGGGGGCCGGCAGGAAGTCGTACCGGCGGCAGATGCGCAGCAATTGCCCCATCTGGGCGTTGGTGCCGAAGGTCAATTCGGAGTGCACGGCCACCACGCTGTCGAAGCCGGGTTCGTCGTGCATGAACGCGGCCAGCCTGCACAATGATGCGTCGAGGCTGCGGTTCATCCGCCGTGCCCAGTTCAGGGTGGCGCCTTCGCGGGGGAGGGCGGGAATGTGCTCGTTCCACAAGTGCAGCCGCACCACGAGTTCGCCGGCCGGGAGCGTGGTCCCGTCCGGCAGGTCCACCTCGTGCTCCAGCCGCGCCAGTTCGGCGCGCAGGATGCATTCGGCCTCGGCGGTATATTCGAACACGCCACGGCGATGGCGAAGCACGTTGTCCAGCCCGAACACCGCCTGCGCCAGCCAGCTTCGTGGCGTGCCGGTTGCAGCACCGCTCCCTTCGATCATTGCCCGTCCTCCACCCGCTGGGGTTGGTTGTTACGGCCGCAGGTACTGGGTCCGGTCGGAATGCATGTATTCGCGCATCCAGGGGCGCGGCGCGGGGCCGGCGGGCGTGGGCTTGCAGGCGACGATCTGGATGATGGACAGCCATCCCCGCTCGAACGCCCGCGCCATCCCAGCCAGATAAATCCGCGAGATTCTGTTTCGGTCCGGAGCTGCCGCAATGATCGCGGCCTATTGTTCCCTATCCAGCCGCCCGGCCCACAGGCGCCGCGTGCGGGCGCAGTGCGGGCGCAGATCCTCCATGTCCACGGCTTCCAGGCCGGCCCGCGACACTTCCTGACGCACGCGCGAGGCATGCGGGACAGCCCCGCCGGGAAACACGTAACGGTCGAGAAGTCGCCGCCGGCCGGGCCTTGCGCGCGATCGTCGGGGTCGGTGGCGACGATGCCGTGGTGCAGGAAGATGCCGCCGGGCTTTAGGGCGCCGGCGAAGTAGTGCGGCAGGTTGCCCAGCCCGACATGCTCGTACATGCCGACTGAGACGACCTTGTCGAAGCTTTCGTCCTTCGATGGCGCGAAGTCGTAGCGCACGCCATCCCAGAAGATGAGGCCAACCGGCGGCGGCGGGGCACCGAGGCGGTCGCGGATGGCGTCCAGAAGCCGCGTGCGTCCGCCTGCCTTCATCGGCGATGCTCCCGCCCGGCCCGGCTGGTGGCGTCCTGGCTGGGTTCCGGCCCCGGTTGCGCACCCGCGTGCCGTTCGACCTCCGCCAGTGCAGGCAGGTCGGCGGCGGTGTCGTCATAGAGTTCGTGCAGCACGATCCGGATGGTGAGCGCCACCGGCACCGCGAGGATCAGCCCGACCACGCTGAACAGGTAGCCGCCCGCCAGGAAGCAGAAGATGATCAGCACCGGGTGCAGATAGGCCGACCGTCCGAGCACCAGCGGGCCGACGAACTGGTCGATCGAGATGCGCAGCGCCGCGGCATAGGCCGCATACCCGGCGATCGCGCCGAAGCCGGATGCCGACTGGATGGCGACGATGCCGGCAAGCACCGCCGAGGCCGCCGGGCCAACCATCGGCACCAGTTCCAGCAGCCCGGTCAGGATCGACAACACCACCGCACCCGGCAACTGCAGCACCAGGCCGAGGCCGACATATGCGGCGGCGCTGGCATAGGCGACCACGGCGGCAAGGCCGATGAAATAGCGCCGCAACACCGGATCGACCCGCGACCACATATGCGCGACGAGTGGGCGCTGCGCGGGCGGCACGATCCACAGCAGCCCGCGGCCGATGCCCGGCCCACCGATGAGGAAATAGATCAGCAGCGCCAGGAACAGGAAGACGCCGAAGATGGCAACCGAGCCCATCGTGGCGAGCGACAGGAAGTTCCCGCCGGCAACCAACCACTCCCGGAGCGAGGAGGTCGCCCGTGCCGCGAGATCGTCCGCGGTGGTGCCGGAGCCGAGGAACCGGATCTCGCCGTCGCCGAACGATGCCACCAGCGCCTTCTTCAGCACGCCTTGCAGGTTGCGCGCCACCGGCAGGAACTCGGAGGTCAACGTTGGCACCACGAGCAGCACGAAGCCCGCGAGAATACCGACCAGGACGACGAAGACGATCGACGCCGAAATCCACCGCCGCCACCCGGCGCGAGCCGACAGCCATTCCACGGCGGGATCCGCGGCGTAGGCGATGGCGCCGGACAGGACGAACGGCAGCAACACCGGCCGGACGAGGTAGAGCAACAGGAAGACGACGACGAGGATCGAGAATGCCTGCGGGGTCGAGATCCTGCGGACGTGTTCCATGCCGCCCCGCCGCTCAGTCGCCGCCCGCGGGATCGGCACCCGACCGGGGCGCTGGATAGGTGCGCCCCTTCCAGACCACCCGCCCGGTGGTGCGCCGGCGGATACTGTCCAGTGCGATCAGGGCCCCAGCCGTGTAGCCCAACGGGAACAGCAGGCCATACCAGGGCGGAATACCGAAATGGCGGGCACCGGCGACATGGAAGCCGAACGCCACAAGCGCCGCGCCGAAGGCTGCGGTGATGGCTGTCAGGCGCAGCGCCACCGGGCCGGTTGCCAGCGCTGCCGCCGGCAGCAACACCACAACCCACGCCAACACCACGGCTGCGATCGCGGCGCACGCAGTGGCTACCGGACCGCCCAGCATGTCCACCAGGTTCTTGCCGATCCCCACGCGCAGCGAGGCCAGGTCTTCATACATCCGCGTTGCCAGCAGCCGGTCGCCCAGGCGCATCGCGACACTACCGCCGGCGTGTTTGACGG
The DNA here is from genome assembly GCA_963779875.1 of uncultured Alphaproteobacteria bacterium. Classification (GTDB taxonomy): domain Bacteria; phylum Pseudomonadota; class Alphaproteobacteria; order Acetobacterales; family Acetobacteraceae; genus CAMDGX01. The sequence continues at coordinate 176,630 of CAWAAI010000003.1, forward strand.
CACCGGCCAGGGCGGTGTCCTCGCTGATCGCGTCCCGTGATGCCCGATGGCCCCCCGCCGCCTCGTAGGCGCGGCGGCGGACGAGCATGAACATGCCGGTGGCCGCCGCTTCGCCGTTGCCCGGCACCTCCGTGCGCCGCAGGTCCTGGCAGAACCCCAGGAGATAGAAGCCGCACGGCAGGATCAGGCGTTCGGCCGGGCCGACGAGGATCTGGCGGGGTGCGAGCGACAGCAGGTCGAGGCGATCCCGCTCGGCCGTGGCCACCGCTGCGCGCAGCAGGTCCGGGTGCGCCACGACATCGGCGTCCAGGAAACACAGCCATTCCGCGCTGTCGGCTGCGCGGCGACTGCCGAGCCAGCATGCGTGCCCCTTGCCTGTCCAGCCGGCCGGGAGCCGACCCGCGGCATGGATGGCCACACGCGCGTCGCCGTCGGCAGCCTGCGCCGCGTGTCCGGCGGTATCGTCGTCGGATTCGTCGTCGACAATGCACAGGCGCAGCCGATCGCCGGGGTAGCTTTGGGCGAGCATGCTGGTGACACAGGCGCCGATGGCGGCGGCCTCGTTGCGGGCGGGGATGATGGCGGTGACATGCGGAGGACTGGCGGACAGCAATCCGTCGCCGGGGCCGACCGACCGGACCACGCGCGCCTGGCGGGCCGCCCGGCTGGCCAGCGCCAGCACCACGAGCAGGACGGCGACGGATGCCGCGGCGATCGGCAGGTCGAGCATCGGCACCTCGCCAGGCCAGGGTATGGCGTCGGTCGCGGCTGCCTTGCATGTGTCTAAACCGACAGGGTGCCGCTCCTGGCGGCACGATCCGGAATCAGACGGGCGAGGCCTTCATCGCGCCTTCTGGCGAGGCCGCCACCGACGGACGAGCCAGTTGCGGCCCGCCCGCCCGGTTTACGCAGCGGCGGCGCAATGCGTTCCGCGCCGCCGATCCCCCGTGCGTCACCTCGCCGACAAGCTTCGGTGCGCCCGTGCCCGAGGGGGTAGCCTACAAGGGAAGCTCCGCCGCCCGGCGGCCCGGCTGGCTGCGGTCAGCCCACCACGGCGATCTGCTCGCGGCGCAGTTGCACCGACAGCTCGTCCAGTGCTGTCCCGACTCCGTCCAGCATTTCGCCGGATCTCGGCCTCGGTGATGATCAGCGGCGGGCTGAACGCCAGCGCGTCGCCGGGCAGGCCGCGGCTGATCACGCCATTGGCCTCGCACAGCTTGGCCAGCCGCGCGCCGATCTTGTGCTTGGCGTCGAAGTTGGCATGCGTCGCCTTGTCCGCCACCAGCTCGACCGCGCCGATCAGGCCGATGCCGCGGACCTCGCCGACCAGCGGATGGTCGGCGAAGCGGCGGCGCAGCTCGCTTCTGCAGATCGGGCCCGACCGCGCGGACGTGGTCGACGATGTCGCATTTCGTCGTAGATCTTCAGCGTCTCCACCGCGACCGCCGCCGGCACCGGATGGCCGGAATAGGTGTAGCCGTGGCCGAAGGTGCCGATGCTGTGGCTCTCGTCGGCCAGCGCCTGGAAGACCTGGTCGTTCACCATCACCGCCGAGATCGGCAGGTAGCGAGGACGACAGCGCCTTGGCGCAGGTGATGATGTCGGGCTGATGTCGTAGGTCTGCGAGCCCCAGTAGTTGCCGGTGCGCCCGAAGCCGCAGATCACCTCGTCGGCGACGAACAGCATGTCGTACTTCTTCAGCACCGCCTGGATCTTCTCGAAATAGGCCGCGGGCGGCACGATCACGCCGCCGGCGCCCATGACCGGCTCGGCGAACGATGGCCGCGACCGTGTCCGGGCCCTCCGTCAGGATCAGCTGCCTCCAGCTCGTCGGCCAGCGGGTGGCGAACTCCTCCTCGCGTCTCGCCCGGCATGGGCGCCGTGGTAGTGATGCGGCGTCGGTGTGCAGGAAGCGGTCGAGCGGCAGGTCGAAGCTGCGGTGGTTGGCGGGCAGGCCGGTGAGGCGAGGCGGCGGCGACGGTGATGCCGTGGTAGCCCTTGACGCGGCGCGATGATCTTCTTCTTCTCCGGCCGGCCGATGGCGTTGTTGAAGTACCAGACCATCTTGATCGCGGTGTCGTTCGCCTCGGAGCCCGAATTGGCGAAGAACACCTTGCTCATCGGCACCGGCGCGCGCTCGATCAGCATCTCCGCCAGGTCGATCATCGGGCCGTGCGACTTGCGGTGAAGCCGTGGTAGAAGGGCAGCTTGCGCATCTGCGTCGCCGCGGCCTCGACCAGCCGCTCGTTGGCGAAGCCCAGCGGCGGCGCACCACAGGCCGGCCACGGCCTCGATGTACTCTTGCCGTGTATCGTCGAAAACCCGGACGCCCTCGCCGCGGGTGATCACCAGCGGGCCCGGTCTCCAGATGCATCTTCAGGTCGGTGTAGGGATGCAGCACATGGGCGATGTCGCGGGCGGCGGCGGAATTGGCGCGCGGCGGCGGGTTCATGGCGGATGCTCCTGTCGGGGTGTGTAGCGGTCAGCTTAGGCCCGTCTTGCGTGGCGGGGAACCACGGTACAGATGTGCAGCCTTCCCGCGCGAAGGACCGCCGCCGCATGACCACGCACCTGCCCCACGCCGCCCATTGGGGCGCCTTCTCCGGCGTCGTGGAAAACGGCAGGCTGACCGGCATCGTCCCACCGCCCGGCGACCCCGCGCCACCCGCCATTCTCCAGGGCATGCCCGATGCGGTGCATTCGCCGGTGCGCGTCGACCGTCCCTATGTCCGCAAGGGATGGCTGTGCGGCGACCGCGCCGGACGCACCCTGCGCGGCGGCGAGCGCTTCGTACCGGTGGACTGGGACACCGCGATCCGCCTGGTGGCTGGCGAGGTGGCGCGGGTGCGCGACACCCATGGCCCGGCCAGCATCTTCGGCGGCTCCTATGGCTGGGCCTCGGCCGGCCGTTTCCACCACGCGCCAAGCCAGTTGCACCGCCTGCTCGCCGCCGCCGGCGGCTATACCGGCCAGGTGACCAATTATTCCTACGCCGCCGGCATGACTTCTGATGCCCCACATCGTCGGCGGCATGGAGATCGTCGACCGCCCGGTGGTGGCCTGGCGCGACATCGTCGCCCATGCGAGGGTGCTCGTCTGCTTCGGCGGCGTCACCCTACGCAACGGTCAGGTCAATGCCGGCGGCGGCGCGCGCCACGAGATGGGGGCGTGGCTGCGTCGGGCGGCGGCGGCTGGCATTCGCCTCGTCAACATCTCGCCCATTCGCGCCGACATGCCCGACGACATCGCCTGCGAATGGTGGCCGATCCGCCCTGGAACAGACACGGCGCTGATGCTGGCGATAGCGCATGTGCTGATCGCCGAGAATCGCGTGGACCACGCCTTCCTCGCTCGTTGCACCACCGGATACGAGGAACTCCGCGCCTACATCGCCGGCACCAATGACGGCATCGCCAAGACTCCAGCCTGGGCCGCCGCCGAAACCGGCCTGCCCGAAGGCGCCATCGCCGCTCTGGCGCGCGACCTCGCGTCCCAGCCCCACATGCTCACCGCCGCCTGGTCGCTGCAGCGCGCCGAGGCCGGCGAGCAGCCGTACTGGATGCTCACCGCCCTGGCCGCCATGCTGGGCCGGATCGGCCTGCCCGGCCAGGGCTTCGCCTTCGGCCTGGGTAGCGAGAACGGCATGGGCGGCGCGCGCGTGATGGTGCCCTCGGTGAACCTGCCGGCGCTGCCCAACCCCGCCCATTCCTTCATCCCCGTCGCCCGCATCACCGACATGCTGGAGCGCCCCGGTGACGTGGTCGACTGGAACGGAAGGCGCATCACCTATCCCGATACCCGCATGATCTGGTGGGCCGGCGGCAATCCGTTCCACCACCACCAGGATCTCAACCGCCTGCTGCGCGCCTGGGCAAGGCCCGAGACCATCGTGGTCAGCGAACCCTGGTGGACGCCGGCCGCCCGCCATGCCGACATCGTGCTGCCCGCCACCACCACGATGGAGCGCGACGACATCGGCTCCGGCTCGCTCGACCGCTTCGTGCTCGCGATGAAGCGGCTGGTCGCACCGCAGGGGCTGGCGCGCGACGAGTTCGACTATATGTCCGACATCGCTGAAGCGCTCGGCGTGCGCCCGCGCTATACCCAGCAACGCGACGTGGACGCGTGGCTTCGCGCCATGTACGGCCGCGCCCGCGACGCCTACGCCAGAATGAGCGTCGCCATCCCGGACTTCGACACGTTCTGGGAAGCGGGCATGGTGGAGGTGCCAGAACCCGAGCGCCCGTTCGTCGCCTTCAGCGCGTTCCGCGCCGATCCCGAGGGCGCGAAGCTGAACACGCCGTCCGGCCGCATCGAGATATTCTCGGAAACCATTGCCGGCTACGGCTATGACGACTGCCCCGGCCATCCCGTCTGGCGCGCGCCGGTGGAGTATCTCGGCACCGCCCGGCCGGGCCAGCTTCACCTGCTCAGCATTCAGCCCGCCACCCGGCTGCACGGCCAGATGGACATGGCCCGCGTTTCGCTCGCCTCGAAGGTCCAGGGCCGCGAGCCGATCCTGCTGCATGTCCACGACGCCGCCGAGCGCGGCATCGCCGCCGGCGACGTGGTGCGCGTGTTCAACGCACGCGGCGCCTGTCTCGCCGGCGCGGTCCTGACCGAGGGTTTGCTGCGCGGCGTGGCGGTCCTGGCGACAGGCGCGTGGTTCGATCCGTTGGAGCCGGGCGTGCCCGGCAGCATGTGCGTGCACGGCAACCCCAACGTGCTCACGCGCGACGTCGGCACATCCAAGCTCGGCCAGGGACCGAGTGCGCAATCGTGCCTGGTCGAGGTGGAGAAATTCGCCGGACCGCTGCCGCCGGTGAAGGTGCATTCGCCACCGCCGATCGAGGCAATCGAACCGCCGGGCAACTGATGCCGGCGGCCCATCCTTCCGGCACCCGCACGAAACAGGCGACCTTGCCCCGGTAGTAACAGGCCACGGCGGAGCCGGTGGGATTGCGGCGGCGACGGATTGCCTCGGGCGGCACGCTCACCCGCGCATCCGGAACATGCTGCCCGAACGTATTGGGGTTGATGAAAACCTCAAGCGCGGTGGAGGTGGCGCGGCAGCGTGCGGGCCGGCAGACGGTTGCGGGGCGTGTGAGAAGGCACCCGCGCCAGGATGTCGAGGCAGTGGCGCACTATTTCTCGTCGAAATGCGCGTCAACCGGAATGCGGTAGGCGCTGACCATGCGGTTGCTCTCGACCGCGAGTCCCACCACCGCAATCATTTCGGCAAGCTGGGCTTCGGTGACGCCCTTGTTGCGCGCCTGCCACGTGTGGGAGGCGATGCAGTATTCGCATTGCTGGCTGATCGAGACGGCGAGGTAGATCAGCTCCTTGGTCACGTTGTCGAGCGCGCCGGGCGCCATGATGCGCTTGGCGCTCTCCCAGTTGCGCCGCAGGTTCGCGGGGTGGATCGCCTGCGCCTTCCAGGCATTATTCACGCCGCGCGGATCAATGCCGCGGGTGGCGGCGATGTCCTCGTAGACCGCGCGCACTTCGGGCGGCGCTTCGTCGTATTCCACCAGCTTGACCATGACACTTCCTCCTGATCCTTGGGGAAAGGCTAGGCCCGCCGCTATTCTCCCGACAACTCCCGCCGCCGCCGCTCCAGCTCCTCGCTGTAGCGGCGCAGGGCGTATTGCTCGGTCAGCAGGCCGATCACGTGCCGGCTTTCCGGCCCATCCACCACCGCGAGCGCGTCGCTCTCGGCGAGTTCTCGAACATGGCCACGGCTTCCTTGATCGTCATCTGCGGCAGCAGCACGGTCGCCGCTGTAGTGCAGCAGGTCTGCGATGGTTCCGGAGCCTTGTCGGCAGGGCGTTCGGACTGCGTATGCGCCTCGGCCACCAGCACGATGCCGGCATAGCGGCCGTTGTCGTCCACCACCACCACCCGGTCGGTGGCGCCCAGAGGGAAGTCGCGCCTGAAGCTGGCCAGCGGCGTGTCGCTGCGCACGGTGCGCACCTCGCGCCGCATCATGCGCCCGACGGTCAGGTTGCGCATCCAGCCGATATCCACCGCGCTGCGGATCGCCTCGCCGCGCAGGTGGAAGCGCCAGGTGGCGAAGGAGTAGCCGAAGGTCCGCCGCACGGTCAGCGAGGAGATGACGCAGGCCGCCAGCACCGCCACCGTCAGCGGCAGGCTGCCGGTCGTCTCCAGCGCCAGGAAGCCCATGGTCAGCGGCCCGCCGATGATCGGCCATGGCCAGCGCCGCTCATGCCCACCAGGGCGCAGATCACCGGCGGCACCGCGTGCGGCGTGCTGACCAGGGCCAGCGCCGCGCCGAACGCCTGCCGACCAGCGCGCCCAGGAACAGCGAGGCGAAGAACAGGCCGCCGCGGAACCCCGACCCCAGCGAGATGGCGGAGGCGCAGGACTTCAGCACGACACACCAGCAGATCCGCCAGCGTGTAGGGCGCGTCCGGGACCACCTGCTCAGCGCGCCATGGCCGGACGACAGCACCGGCGGCGTGATCAGCGCCAGCATGCCCAGCGCCAGCCCGCCGATCGCCGGGCGCAGCCAGTTGGGCACGCCGCTGCGGCGGAACAGGTCCTCGGTCAGCGTCACGCCGCGCATGATGGCCACTGCCGACCAGCGCGCAGACCATGCCGAGCGCCAGGATCGGGATGTAGTCCAGCGGGTCGATGGCCAGTCGGCACGGCGCACGGTCGAGGTCGAAGATGCCGCCGCCGCATCAGCATGCGCGCGACGCGATACCGAGACGATCGGCCGACACGCCACCGGCGCGAAGGTGCCCAGCGTATAGGTGCCGATGATCAGCTCGAAGGCATAGAAGGCGCCGGTCAGCGGCGCGTTGAAGGCACCGGCGATGGCCCCCGCGGCGCCGCAGCCCAGCAGCAGCCGCATGTCGTTGCGCCGGACCCGGAAAATGCGCGCCAGTCGCGAGGCCGATGGCCGCGCCGATCTGGGTATAGCCGGCCTCCAGCCCGACCGACGCGCCGACGCCGTTGGACATGATCGTCTGCAGCACCACCACAAGGCTGTCGCCCACGGACATGCGCCCGCCATGCAGGGCGTTGGCCTCGATCGGCATCCACGGCGCGGCGTGGCCACCAGCGGGCAAGCGCCAGTCCGGCCAGCCCCAGTGCCAGCCCGCCCAGTGTTGGCACCAGAAGCGCGTTCAGCAAGCCCACCTCCACCTGCGCCGACAGCCGGTCGTTCGGGCCGAGGTTGAACAGCACCTGGTGCATCACATGAGTGACCGAACTCATCAGCGATCACGCACAGCCCGGCAAAGGCGCCGACAAAGGCGGCCAGCACCGCCAGCCAGATCTCGTCGGCGCGCACCAGGGCGCGCAGGGTGGCGGGAGCATGGGAGATCCAAAAGCCGACGCTGCGGCGTACGCGCAACGGCGCCTCCGGATCGGCGACGGCCCGGCGCGGCCGCAGAAAACGCAAAAATCGCCGCGGCGCCAGATGGCGGCGAACGTTTCGTTTGCCCCAGGCTATCGGCCGACCGATCAGGTCAGCCCCTGGAAAATCGGCAATGCGCAAAACAACCGAACCCTTGCCCGCGCATGCGTCGCCGCCGGTGCGGCTCCGCCGTGCGCGGCATTTCATATTCGCAATTCATGGGCCGCACTGGACGGCACGGCAACTGGATACCAGAGGAAAAAGGCATAAATGACGTTAACGTTCGCGCAAACGACGCCCGCGCTTGGCGCAAGGCTCGGCCGGTGCCCCGCGGTTGAGCGTCTCAACCCTGGCCGCGTTCGCGCCGGGTCGCCTCCAGCCCGTCGGCGACGAAGGCGCGCACCAGTTCGACCAGCGGTTGGTTGGGCGCGAATCCCAGGCCGCGCGCGCGCGCCGCGGTGAAGGCGGCCGGCCAACCGCCAACGATCTCGGCGATCGCAGGGTCGGGCTTTCGCTCCACCAATGCCGACGCCCCCTGGCGGACCTGGTCCAGTGCGGCGATGATCTGGCCGACCGTCACCGACAGGCCGGGAAGGTTGAGGCTGCGGTCCAGGCCCAGAAGCGCGGTGTCCATCGCCGCGGCCTGCAACAGCCAGCCCACCGCGCTGTCCGGGCTGGCCACCCAGACCTCGAAGTCGTCGGGCACCGGCAGTTCGGCCTGCAGCCCCAGCAGGGGCTCGCGCACGATGGCGGAAAAGAAGCTGCTCGCTGCCTTGTTGGGCCGCCCCGGGCGCACAATGATCGTCGGCAGGCGCAGGCACACCGCATCCATGAAGCCCCGGCGCGTGGCGTCGGCCAGCAGCATCTCGGCCGCCGCCTTCTGGGTGCCATAGGAATTCGCCGGCACCTGGCGGGCATCGTCGTCGAGAACGGCGTTCTGCCCGCCCGAGAAGCTGGCGATGCTGCTGGTGAACACCACGCGCGGCGGATGACCGCCGGCAGCGACCACTCTGCGGCAGGCGTCTATCACCGCATCGGTGCCGCGCAGGTTCACCCGCCGGCCCAGGTCGTAGTCGGCCTCGGCCGCGGCACTCACAACCGCGGCGAGATGGAACACCACGTCGGTGCCGGCTGGAATGGCCGCCGCCGGAAGGTCGGCGATGTCGCCGCCGAGTGTGTTCACCGGGAAGGCGACGGCCGGAGCTGTGGTTGGCGCGAGGTCGAACAGCGTCATGGCGGTGATCTTCCGGCCGCCCAGATGCCCCGCGGCAGCGAGGCGTTCGGCCACCCGGCGCCCGAGGAATCCGCCGCCGCCAAGGATGGATATGCGCATGGTTGCCTCCCGTTTCCCGCCCACCGATAAGCACAGCCGCCGGCACGTTGGAAGGCCCGTCGCCTGCCCGTGCGTGGAGGAGGCTTCCCAGGCCCGCGGATTGCGGCATGGTGGGCGCGGGCGAGGGATCAGTCGATGGCACAGGATGGCGAGGAAGGTGGGGCTGCCCCGCCGATGGCACGGGTGAAGGCGGCAGTCCTGTCGCCGGATGGTCCGGGCTGGGCCGACATGCTGCGCGGCGGTAATCTCGCCAGTTGCCTGGTGCTGGGCGGCGGGATGATCCTGCACGCGCTGAACACCTTCATCGTGGTCACGATCATGCCCACGGTGGTGCGCGACATCGGTGGATTGCGGTTCTTTGCCTGGAGCACCACGCTCTACGTAGTGGCATCGCTGCTCGGCGGCGCGGCGTGCGCGCGAGTGCTCCATCGCGCCGGTCCGCAGGCCACCTACCGGCTGGCGCTGGGGCTGTTCGCCGTGGGCACTGCCGGCTGCGCGCTTGCGCCGAACATGGCGACGCTGCTGGCGGCACGGCTGGTGCAGGGGTTGGGGGCGGGGCTGCTGTCGGCCCTGTCGTTCTCGATGGTGCGGCTGCTGTTCCCGGCCCCGCTATGGCCGCGCGCCTTGTCGGTGATTTCGGCGGCCTGGGGCGTTGCCACCCTGGCAGGCCCGGCGGTGGGCGGCGTATTCGCGCAGTACGACGCGTGGCGCTGGGCTTTCTGGTCGATGCTGGGGTTGGTGCCGCTGCTCGTGGTGCTGGTGGCCGTGGCGATGCCGCGCGACCTGGCCCGGCTACAGGCGCCGCGCACGAAGATGGCGTTCCTCAACCTCGCGGTGTTGGCCGGCTCGGTGATGGCGGTATCGATCGGCGGCACGTCAGGTTCGTTGCCGGGCAACCTGGCCGGGCTGGGCGTGGCGGCGCTCGGCATGGCGTGGTTCTTCCGCCTGGAGGCGACAAGCCCGCTGCACCTGCTGCCCCGCGGCGGCACCAACCCGGCAACGCCGCTGGGCGCCGCGTATGGCGCGATGATGATGCTGGCGTTTGGGGTCAACACCGAGATCTTCGTGCCCTACTTCCTGCAGATGCTGCACGGCATGACACCGCTGCACGCCGGCTATCTCTCGGCGCTGATGTCGGCGGGCTGGACAACCGGCGCGGTGCTCAGTTCGGGCGGCACGCCCGGGCGCGTTTTCCTGATGATGCGCCTGGGGCCGCTGCTGATGGCGTTCGCCCTGGCGTTCCTCGGCGTGCTGATGCCGGTCAACGACCCGTCCGGCGGCGCGGTGCTCGTGGTTGGCCTGTGCCTTGCCTTCATGGGCCTCGGCATCGGCATCGCCTGGCCGCATCTCGGGCCGCGCGTCTTTGCCTTCGCGCCGGACAGCGAAAAGGACGTGGCCGCCGCCTCGATCACCATCGTGCTGATGACCACATATTCCTTTGGATCGGCGCTGGGCGGCGTCGTGACCAACCTTGCCGGCATCGCCGAACCCGGCGGGGTGGTGGGCGCCTCGGCCGCGGCTGGATGGCTGTTCACCTGCTTCACCATCCCGCCGGTGCTGGCCGCCCTGCTGGTGCGCCGCCTGTTGCGCACGCCGATGCCCGGCGCGGCCTGAGCGCCTCATCACAAGGCTTGCCGGCGGCGGCGTTGCGAAGCAGCATGGCCTGATGCTGCGGCCGTATCCCTTCAGTCTGTTCGTCAACCCGAATGCGGGCACACCCGGCGTGGTGGTGTTGCCGGCGGGCGGATTTCGCCGCGCCAAGGCCGAGATCACCTCCTGGCCCGGCTATGCCCCCACGCCCCTGCGCGACCTGCCGCGCGTGGCCGCGATGGCCGGCGTCGCGTCGGTGCAATTGAAGGACGAGGCCGAGCGCTTCGGCCTGGGCAGCTTCAAGGCGCTCGGCGGCGCCTATGCCGTGGCGCAGCTTTTGGCCAACGAGCTGGCGCACCGTGGGGTGGCGGCAAATGCCGGGTCGGCCAACCTCGTCGCCGGCACCTATGCCGAAACCACGCGCGCCATCACCGTCACCAGCGCCACCGACGGCAACCATGGCCGATCGGTTGCCTGGGGCGCGCAGCGTTTCGGCTGCGCCTGTGTCATCTACGTGCACGCCACGGTGAGCCAGGGGCGGGTTGACGCCATCGCGCGCTACGGCGCCGAGGTGCGCCGTGTCGCCGGCACCTATGACGACGCCGTGCGCGAGGCCGCGCGCGTGGCGGAACAGGAGGGCTGGTTCGTCATCTCCGACACCTCGTGGGAAGGCTACACCAGCGTGCCCGTCGACGTGATGCAAGGTTATCGGGTGATGGCCGACGAGGCGGTGGACCAGTGGCAGGGCGCCCCGCCCACCCATTGCTTTGTGCAGGGAGGCGTGGGCGGCGCCGCGGCCGCCGTATCGGTGCAGTTGCGCGACCGCCTGACCCCGCGCCCGTTTTTCGTCGTCGCCGAGCCCGACCGCGCCGCCTGCCTGCTGGCCAGTGCCGGAGCCGGCGAGCCCACCGCCATTCCGGGCGACCTCGACACGCTGATGGCGGGCCTGGCCTGCGGTGAGCCGAGCCTGCTCGCCTGGCAGGAACTGTCACGCGCCGCCGACGCATTCATGGCGGTGCCGGACGAGGCGGCGGTGGACTGCATGAAGTTGCTGGCGCAGGACGGCATCGTTGCGGGGAAGTCCGGCGTCGCCGGGCTGGCTGCCCTGCTGCTTGCCGCCGCCGACCCTGCCGCGCGACGCGCCCTCAACCTTGCCGCGGAGAGCCGCGTGCTGCTGTTCAGCACCGAGGGCGCGACCGACCCCGAGCTGTATCAACGTCTGGTTGCCGAGCCGACCTGAAGGAACGTTTCCCGATGAAGGATCTGTCGAACAGCACCATCGATGCCGCGCGTGCGGCGCTCGACAGTGGCGAGACGACGGCTGCAAAGCTCGCCGGGGCCTTCCTCGACCGCATCGAGCGCCTTGACCGCAACGGGCCGGCACTGAACTCGGTGCGCCAGACCAATCCTGACGCCCTGGCCATCGCGGCCAAGATCGACGCCAGCAAGCGCAAGAACCCTCGCCCGCTGGAAGGCGTGCCGATCCTGCTGAAGGACAACATCGCCACCGGCGACAAGCAGAACACCACGGCCGGATCGCTGGCGCTTGCCGACGCCAAGGCCCGGCGCGACGCCACCGTGACGCGCCTGCTGCGCGAGGCCGGTGCGGTGATCCTGGGCAAGGCGAACCTTACCGAATTCGCCAACATCCTCACCGTCGGCATGCCTTCGGGCTATTCGTCCCTGGGCGGGCAGGTGCGGAATGCACACGTGCCGGACCTGTTCAAGGACGACGTTCCTGTCGTGCAGCCCGGTGGCTCCTCGGCCGGCTCGGGTGTCGCGGTCGCCGCGGGCCTGGCGGTTGCGACCATCGGCACGGAAACCTCCGGCTCCCTGCTCTCGCCGGCCAACATGAGCGGCGTGGTGACGGTTAAGCCGACCGTCGGGCTGGTCAGCCGCGCCGGTATCCTGCCCATCTCGCACAGCCAGGACACCGCCGGGCCGATGACCCGCACCGTGCGCGATGCCGCGATCCTGCTGAATGTGCTGGCCCAGTCGGATCCGCTGGATCCGGCGACGGCAAAGCTGAAGCGCCCGGTCGACTACACCGCCGACCTGCGCGCCGACGGCGCCAAGGGCATGCGCATCGGCGTGCCCAGCTTGGCCGAGGATCCGGCCAACGACATCTATTACGGTCCGCTCAACAAGCGCGCCCGCAAGGTCATGGACCAGGCAATCGAGGCATTGTCCGACCTCGGCGCGGTCATCGTGCGGGCATCCATGCCCACCCGCGGTTGGATCGGCGCGGCCGGCACCGACATGCCGGTGCTGGTGACCAATCCGGAAAGCCCGGTGCGCCACACGGTGCAGCGCGTCTCCACCGTGTTCGTCTACGAGCTGAAGCACGACCTGAACGAATATCTCACGGAATGGCTGCGCGGGACGCGCATGCGCGGCATCGACGACATCATCGCCTTCAACGAAGCGAACGCCGGCCGCTGCCTGCGCTTCGGCCAGGACATCTTCCGCGCCGCCGCGCTCACCAAGGGCGACCTGTCGGAGCCGGAATACAAATCCGCTCGCCGCCTCGACCTGCTGACCGCCGGGCGATTGGGCATGGATGCCTACATGGACGAGCATAAGCTGGACGCGGTGCTGTTCCCCGGCAATGCGGGCGCCGGCATCGCCGCCAAGCCGGGCTATCCCAGCGTTCTGGTGCCGGCCGGGCTCACCGCGGGCGTCGGCCGGACCGCCACCCCCGATTTTCCGCTGGGTGCCACCTTTGCCGGGCGCGCCTGGAGCGAGGCCAAGCTGCTGCGGATCGCCTATGCCTTCGAGCAGGCGACGCAGGCCCGAAAGGTGCCGCCGGGCTGCGACGGCTGACCGAACCTCGGCGTGGCCGCGTGGCCCGGATCAGGCCGAGGCCCAAGGCAACGGCGCATCGTCGCCCGGCCGGATGAAGGCTATCTCCGCCGGCGGCCGTGCGCCCACCGGCTCGCGGAACCCATGGCGGAAGCTGCCGATGCCGGCACGGTGCAGATCGCCGCGATAGCGGTTGGCGATTACCCGGCGCGGACCGAGCTTCGTCACCATGATCAGTTCCACCGGCCGGTCCGGATTTGCGGCATCCACCGCCCAACCCTCGACGAAGCCACCGGCAATGCGCTCCACATGGCCATGCAGCGCTCCCGGTGCGGCGGGTGCTGGCGCAAGACCCGCGAGGCCGTTGATACGCCGGCGCGCCGCCTCCAGCGCGAAGCCGCCCTCGGTGCGCGGCATCGGCGGCGGCATCGGAAGAGCGTGAGGGTAAAGGGCATGATACTCTGCCGCATTGTCGAACAGTGCCCGGCTTTCCTCGTCGACGAACGTCTCCACCGGCGTGCCCTCGGCGAGGATCAGGTCGTGCCGGGCAAGCTCGATGTGGAAATAGGTGATGTCTTCGGCTTGTTCGTGGCCGATCGTGTAGCCGTTCGCCAGCGCGGCGGCCGGAACCAGCAGCCCACCCCCCCTCGGCGCACCGGCAACCCACACCGCGTGCTGCGGCGAGAGACTCAGGTCGTGGCGCGGCCGGCCCTCGCCCAGCGCACCGGCGCGAATGCGCACGGGGTGAAGCTGCGGGTTGGCGGCTACCACCGCGGCGGGGTAGTGGCGCCGGCCGATCCAGCGAATGGCACGGGGCGCCCCGGCATGGGTCAGCACCAGATCGCCGATTTGCAGCCGCTCCACCGCGCGCTCACCAAAGGGGGTGGCGATGCGCGTGCCGGCAACGAAACAGGCAGCAGCGGCGGCAGTGGTTGGCATCGCGCCGCCAGTGTCGAATTGCAGATACTCGATGTCGTGCAGTGTGTCGTTGCCGTCAGGCCCTGAGACGCTGTAGTAGGTGCCACCCAGCCAAGAAATGGCGTAGGCGCCGTAGGAACCGTTGAACACCGCCGTATCGATGCCATCGCCGCCTTCCAGCGTGTCGTTGCCCAGCATGCCGATCAGCGTGTCGTTGCCGTTGCCGCCCCTCAGGACGTTCGCCCCGACATTGCCGCGCAGCGCGTCGTTGCCCGTGCCGCCGATGGCGTTCTCGATCAGCGAACGAAGGTCGGTGTTCATGTAGAGATGAGCGTTGGCGACATTGCCGTGCGCGCGCTGTGAACCATTGTTCAGGTTCGCCAACTGTGCCGACGAGAACGTGGACCATTCGCCCGGCCGCAGGTCGATGGACAGGTCGGTGACATAATTCGACAGGTCGTAGGTGTCGACGCCATTGCCGTCCCAGATCGCGGCGTAGGCGGTGTTCGTGGTTGACGCACCCTGGCCGGCGCCATCTATGAACATCTCGCCGGTGGTCGGGCTCCATGTATAGGTGGTGTTGGCGGCATTGGTGTTGAAATTTGCACCGTACATGTACTGTAATGCGGCGATGTCGTCGATCATATAGGTCTGGTTGCCGCTGCCGCTGGCATTCTGGTACGAACTGCCCGAAGCGCCGATATAGGAGCGGTAGGTCATGACCGACCATTCGGTGGAATCATGATCCGTTGGCAACACGCCATAGGCAGTGGTGTTCGGGCTGCTCGAAGTGGTTTCTTGTCCGTGCTTCATCCCCACCGCATGTCCGATTTCGTGCAGGAAGGTCGAGAACGCGTAGCTGCCCTTGGACGGGAGGGTGTTGCGGATGTTGCCGAACCACACATCGCCGCCAGTCGAGGGGCCAGGCAAATAGGCGTAAGATGTCGTTGGATATGACGAGCCAGCCAGGCGGATTGCAGCGGTGCCGGCGGCGGCGCCGGTAAGCTCGGTGAACGTCAGTTTGCAGTACTGCGAGACCAGCCCCAACGCATAGCGGGCCACAGTCTGTTGGTCTGCGGACAGCGCTTGAAATCCGTTCAATGCGCTGCTGTCGAGATAGGTGCCATAGTCCGCGGCGGCGACCGGGAATCCGAAGGTGACGGACAGCGATGTCCACGCATAGCCGGACAGCAGGCCGTTAATGTCCTGGTTGACGAAGTTGCCCGTGGTGCCGATGGCCGTGGTCACGCTGGTGTTGGGACTGAACGGCGCCGCCAGGGCATCGGATGCCGCGGCGTCAAGCGCGCTGGCGCACAGGAACCATTGCGGCCCGTCCGAGGACCCATCCGCGCGAAGGTTGCTGCAGACTTGGCAGACACACGACATGGGCGGGTCCTCCGGACGCGGCGATCACGATGCGTCGCAATGGGCAAACGGCTCGGTTTCCTAAATGCCGCATACTTTAGCGTTCCGCAAAGGGTTTGCGGTTGCGAGGCGGGACTATGGAAAACTGTGGGCGATGTCGCAGCGCGAAATCCATCTCTCTAAAATCGCTTTAGAAGCAATATTGAGACTGTCATCCTCCTGTCGGGAGTCGAGAAAGCTTACACGGTTTCACACTCGCAACGGGACCGTTCTGCGTCGGCTATCCCTCTGAAAGAGCATGCCTATTCTCGAACAACCGATCATGACTGCCGCCTGCCGGCATGTAAGAAATCCGACACTTCTCCGAGACGTGTCGCTTAATTTGTTGATTCTGGGCATCCAAAAAGTTGGCACAGTCCTTGCTAGTTTGTTACAGCGCTTGGCAGTCGCTTGGTGGCGCCGGACGCTTGCAGAGTTTAGCAGCCGAACTCGGCGGAGAGATCTCCGCATCGAGCCTGAGAAATTTTTGGAGAACGACGCATGTTTGGATTGTCGAAGTGCCAGGCCGTGATGGCGGCTGTCGTCGCAGTGGGGTTGGCAGCCGGGCCGGCTCTTGCCGATACCCCAACCATGACCTACACCGGCTACAGCACGCCCTATTCCAAGAACGTGACCATCACCGCGCCGCCTGTCGGTCCGAACAACCAATCGCCGGTCACCGTATCCGCTGGTCCTTTCGTGTTCTCCGGAGTCAGCTTCGATGGGATTCTCCAGGCCGGCAACGTGAATGGATGGTGCATCGACCTCGCGAACTGGTTCAACAGCTCCAACGTCACGTACAAGTTGAATCAGGCCCCGCCGACTGTTGCTGACCAACTGGAGGCGCTGCTGGTCGGTAGTTCAACCCTCTCCTTCGCATCGAACAACCTCAATGGCGCTGCCGTGCAGGTGGCGATCTGGAAGACCGTCTATACCAACTTCGCCATGAACCTGGGCGTCAGCAACGGACAGGCGATCAACGATCTCGCCGACACATTCATCGGCTATGCCACTGACACCAACAACGCGGCGTGGAAGGCGAATTCGTCGATCCTGGTTGCGCTCGACGACACAACCCCGCCGAACCAGCGCCTGATCACGCTCCTCCCCGGCCCGCCGGGCCAAGTCGAGACACCGGAGCCTGCGTCGCTGGCGCTGATTTCCGTGGGCCTCTTCGGCTTGGCCGCCGCTCGCCGTCGGCGCAAGATCCACTGAGCGTTCCGCCTCCAGCCTGATCCGCGCGCCCGGTTTCCGCCGGGCGCGCTTTCAGTTGCGATTCATTCAGCGGCGGCGGTCAGCAGAACGGCCCCGAAGCTATCTAGCCGCGCAGTCATCCCGGGTGGCACCAGGCAGGTTGCGTCGTATTCCTGGATAATCAGCGGCCCCATTTGTGCCGCACCGGCCAACCCGGCCCGATCGACAACGGGCGTATCGACCCAACCGGCCCCGGCAAACCAGGCTCGTCGGCGGGCCGGGACAATGCCAGCCTGGGGCGGCACGGCGGACGGCAATCTCGGCGCATCCGGAATGCCGCGCGCGATCAACGACAGCGCCATCAACTCAACAGGTTCTTCGGGTGGAGCGCGGAATCCGTACGTCCGCTCGTGTTCTGCGGCGAAGGCTTCGGGCAACGCGGCCAACAGTGCGGCGGCATCCGTCAGTTCGAGATCGACGGCGATCTCGCTGGACTGACCAACATAGCGCGCCATCGCACCTAGTCGCATCTCCCGCGCCGGCGGCGCGAACCCATCGGCGGCGAGGCGCGCATGCCCCTCAACAAGCAGCTCGTCCAACGCATGCTGCAGCACAGCCGGGTCGGCGCCAGAGGCGCGCAGGCGCAGCGAGCGGGTGGCGTGGTGCTCGGTGTCGGCCAGCAGCAGCCCGAACGCGCTGAACAGGCCTGGCATCGGCGGCACGACAATCCGCCCGATCCCCAGATCTGCGGCAATGCCGGCGGCGAAGAGCGGACCGTTGCCGCCGAACGCGACCAGGCAGAAATCTCGCGCATCCCGCCCGCGCTCCACCGTCACCGCGCGGATAGCCCGCATCATGGTGGCCGAGACCACGCGAAGCATGCCATGTGCCGCCGCCTCGACAGACAATCCCAGCGGTACCGCCAGCTTCTCCGCCACCGCCGCCCGTGCTGCCGCCGCATCAAGCCGCAGCGCACCGCCGGCCAGCCCCGCCGGGTCGAGATAGCCGAGCACCAAGTTGCAGTCGGTGATCGTCGGCTCCGTCCCGCCCCGGCCGTAACATACCGGGCCAGGATCGGCGCCGGCCGAATGCGGCCCCACTTTCGGCGCCCCGGCCGCATCCAGCCGACAGATCGAGCCGCCGCCGGCGCCGACCTCTGCCAGGTCGATGGCTGGCAGCTTGAGCATATAGCCGGCGCCGACCAGCAGTCGGGCGCCCGCCATTACGCCGGCGCCCACCTCCATCGCCTCGGCCCGCAACACCTGGCCATCCTCGACCACGCCGGCCTTGGCGGTGGTGCCGCCCATATCGAAGGTGATGGCGCGGCTGATGCCAAGCCGCGCCGCCAAGGCCGCCGCCCCGACCACGCCCGCGGCCGGGCCGCTTTCGACGATGCGCGCGGGTGCCGCCGCGGCGTTGGCGGCGGAAGCGAGGCCGCCGTTGGATTGCATCAGATGCAATGGCGCCGTGATGCCGAGGGCTGCCAACCGGCCCTGCAGGGCGGTGAGGTAGGCGCGAACGACCGGCTGGACATAGGCGTTGACCACGGTGGTGGAGGTGCGCGGATACTCCTTGATCTCCGGCAGCAGGGCATGGCTCGCCGTAACCGCCACGTCAGGCATCGCCTCGGCCAGTGCAGCGGCGATGATCTGCTCGTGGGCGGGGTTGGCGTAGCTGTGCAGCAGGCAGATCGCGACGCTGGCCACGCCCTCGCGCCGGAGGAACTCGATTGCGGCGGCGACGCTTGCGGGATCGAGGGGGATCGCGACGCTGCCGTCCGGCCGCATCTTCTCCGCCACCTCCAGCCGCAGCCGCCGCTCCACCAGCGCCGGCGGCTTGGTCCAGCTCATGTCGTAGAGCCGGGGCATGCGCAGGTCGCGGATCTCCAGCACGTCGCGGAAGCCGCGCGTGGTGATCAGCGCGGTGCGTGCGCCGCGGCCCTCCAGGATGGTGTTGGACCCGACCGTGGTGGCGTGCAGCACCTCGGCCACTGCCTCGCCCTCCAGCAGGGCGCGCAGCCCGGTTTCGATGCCCTCGGAATAGTCTTGCGGCGTGGAGGCGGTCTTGTGGGTGCGGATGGTGCCGTGCGCGCCGATGGCGACCAGGTCGGTGAAGGTGCCGCCGATGTCGATGCCGATACGCAGGCCGGTGGTGCTCATCGCGTCAGCCTCGCATCTCGTGCAGCGGGTGCCAGGCGACGTCCGGCGCCTTGGGCCGCTCCGCCCGCAGCCGTGCCCGCAGCACCTCGCTGGCTGCCGCGTCGATCAGCGGCGGCTCGCCGGCCGCGACCACACCATAGTCGCGCGCGGCGCCCTCGATCGTCACCAGCCCGTCGCGCAGATCCTTGGCCACGGAGGCGAGGTCGCGCTCCAGCGGGCAACCCCAGCCGCCGGCGCCGGGGAGTTCGTGGCGGAACACTTCGCCGCGCTTCAGCGTCATCGTCAGCTTCGCGTGAAGCTTCTGCTCGTCGCCACCGGGATTGAGGACGTTGCGGCTGGGCGAACCGGGGCCGCCGCCCCACAACCCGTACGGCCGGTGCGTCGCCCTGTCGGCGCGCACCTGCAGCATCCCCTCGCCTTCGAGCATGCGCCAGGTCCGGCGCAATGCGGCACCGCCTCGGAACGCGCCGGGGCCGCCGGTATCGGGCAGCATCTCGTAGTCCAGCACCTCCAGGGGGTTCTCGGCCTCGATCACCTCGATGGAAAAGCTGGCCATGTTGGCGAACATGTTGGTGTTGCCTTCCAGCCCATCCGCCCAGGGCCGCGCGCCCCAGGCGCCGGACAGGAAGTCCACATAGATGAAGGGCTTCCGGTCCGCGTCGTAGCCGCCGATGGTGATGCCGGTATTTCCGCCGTCGCTCGCGGCGAACACCCGGTCGGGGTAGAGCATCGCCAGCGCCCCGAAGGCCGCATCGGCGCAACGAAACCCGGTGAGTCCGCGCGCCGCGCAGGCGGCCGGCAGTACGCCGTTGGTGACGGTACCTGGTGGCGCGATCACCTCGATGCAGCGGAACACGCCGTCGTTGTTCGGCATGTTCTCGCGCAGGATGCACTTTGCGGCAGTGAACGAGGCGGCGGCGGTGTAGCTCCAGGTGTTGTTGATCGCCCCCTTCACCTGGAGCGAGGAGCCGGTCCAGTCCATCACCATGCGGTCCCCCGCCTTGCGCACGGTGCAGACCAGGCGGATCGGCACGCCCGCGTCGATCTGGTCGTCGTCGATCCAGTCGGTGAAGGTGGCCTCGCCATCCGGCAGTTCGGCGATGCAGGCGCGGGCGAGGCGTTCGGAGTGGTCCATGGTCTCGGCCACCAAGACCCGGAACTCGTCCAGGCCATGCCGCGCCACCAGGTCGCGCACGCCGCGCGCCGCGATCTCGCAGGCGGCCAATTGGGCGCGCAGGTCGCCCATCACCCGGGCCGGCACGCGCACGTTGCGCTCCAGGATGCGCAGCAGGGTGGAGTTGGGCACGCCGCGCTCGTGCAGCTTGACCGGCGGGATGCGCAGGCCCTCGGCATAGATCTCGGTGCTGTCAGACGCGTTCGATCCTGGTACCCGCCCGCCCACGTCGGTGTGGTGGCAGATGGTCGCGGCCCAGGCGGCGATCGTGCCGTCCACATGGATCGGCCGGAAGACGAAGATGTCCGGCAGGTGCATGCCACCGTCGTAGGGGTCGTTCATGCACAGGATGTCGCCCTCGGCGATGTCGCCGCCGAAATGGCGCAGGCAGGATTGCAGCGCGATCGGGATGGAACACAAATGGCCGGGCAGGCTGAGGCCCTGCGCCACCAGCCGCCCCTCGGCGTCGCAAACGGCGGTGGAGTAATCCATGTTGTTCTTCAGCACGCCGGAATAGGCGGCACGGTAGATGGTGAGCGCCATCTCGTCGCCGATCGCCACCACGGCGTTGCGGAACAGTTCGGCGGTGATCGGGTCTGGTGCGGGCATGGCGTTCAGATTACAGGGCCGCGAAGGTGCGTAAACCCGCGCATGCAGCGAGAGGCTTGAGGATGCTCACGGTCCATGGCTTTTCCCCCAGCGGCAATTGCTGGAAAGTCGCCACCATCCTGCGGCTGACCGGGCGGAACCATGCCTGGGTGGAGGTCGAATTCGAACGCCGGGCAAACCCGCACACCCGCCTTCCTGGCACTCAGCCCCAACGGCAAGGTGCCGATCGTCGTGCTGGAAAATGGCGAGGTGATCAGCGAAAGCGGCGCCATCCTCTGCCATTTCGCCGAGGGTACGCCCTGGCTGCCACCGGTGGGGCTGGGCCGCACGCGGGTGATGGAATGGCTGTTCTTCGAGCAGGTACAGCCACGAACCCTATATCGCCGTCGCGCGTAACATCATCAATTTCCTCGGCCAACGGGAGGCCCAACTTGACCGGCTGCGGGAATGCTGGGAGCGCGGCGGGCGCGCGCTGGACATGATGGAGCGGCGCCTCGCCGGCCATGACTGGCTTACCGATGCGGGGCCGACCATCGCCGACATCGCATTGGTCGCCTATACCCAGGCCGCCGGGGAGGGCGAGTTCGACCTGGCCCGGTGGCCGGGGGTGCGGGCCTGGGTGGCGCGGGTGCTGGCGCTGCCGGGCGTGGCGCCGCTACCACGCGGCTGATCTGGGCGCACGCCCGCGCCGAAATCAGGTCACGCGCCGCAGCATCGAAACCGCTGAAATCGACGGTCAAATCGCGGCGCGCGCGGAAATTGGCGAAAGCCTGTTCCGCCGCGGTGCCGATGGGGTTCAACACGAAACGCGACGCCTCCCAGGCAGCGAGGTCCTTGTACCAAGCCATCAGCCAAACCCGGGTCAACCCCGGGCCCGGCGGCGTGCGGCTGCGCCAGAAGCCGATCACACGGGTGTCGTGCACCCCCTCGAAATTGTCCCACGCCGTGGCCGACAATTCGCGGAACCGCGGCCAGTCCGCCTCGGCGCAATCGAACCAGCGGTGCGAGAAGAACCCGTGCGTCTCGGGAAACGCCTCGCCGGACGACGGGCGCGGATCTGGCTCCCAGATCTCGTGCTTCTCCACGTCCAAAGGGCTGCCCGCCAACAGGTCCACGCCGCGCGCCGCCGCTTCGTCGGGGAATTCCGACAACATCACGACATGGTTGTTCGACAGCCCGATCATCGGTGTGAACACCCCGAACACCCGCCCGCTGGCGGCGCGCGCGGCGGGGCCGGCGGAAGTGAGCAGAAGCTTGGCGACATCGTTGGCCGCGCGCGGCGCGGTGGCGAGCACGTGGTGCTGGAAAATCCGCATGGCGCGTTCCCCGGTGACGGTGTCCGACCACTGCACCACCAGGAGAAGCGGCTGTCGAGGCTTGACGTCCTGGCCGTGCGGCGCGACCTAGCTGGGGCAACCGCCGACGAGGACACCGCCATGCCGCTGCCCAGCACCATGCGCATCATCGAAGCCTCCGCGCCCGGCGGCCCCGAGGTCTTGCGCCCCGCCACCGCGCCGCTGCCGGCGCCGCGCCCCGACGATGTGCTGATCCGCGTGCAGGTCGCCGGCGTGAACCGGCCCGACGTGGCCCAGCGCAGCGGCTCCTATCCGCCGCCGCCCGGCGCCAGTCCGCTCATTGGGCTGGAGGTCGCGGGGGAAGTGGTGGCGGTGGGCGACGCGGTGCGCGGCTACAGGATCGGCGACCGCGTCTGCGCGCTGACCAACGGCGGCGGCTATGCGGAATACTGCACGGCGCCCGAGGCACAGACGCTGCCGTGGCCCAAGGACTACGATGCGTTGCGGGCTGCGGCACTTCCGGAGACGTATTTTACCGTCTGGGCCAATCTGTTCATGGCCGGGCGCCTGGCCGCGGGCGAGCGCGTGCTGATCCATGGCGGCACCTCGGGCATCGGTGTCACCGCCATCCAGCTTGCCACGGCCTTCGGCGCCACCGCCTATGCCACCGCGGGATCGGACGAGAAGGCGGCGGCCTGTGTGAAGCTGGGTGCTGCCGCCGGCATCAACTACCGCACGCAGGATTTCGGCGCCGAGATCAAGACCCTTACCGACGGGCGCGGCGTGGACGTGGTGCTGGACATGGTCGGCGCCAGCTATTTCCCGCGCAACATCCGCGCCCTCGCAATCGATGGGCGGCTGGTGATCATCGCCTTCCTTGGCGGCTCCAAGCTCGACGGCGTGGATCTGGCGCCGATCATGACCCGCCGCCTCACTGTCACCGGCTCCACCATGCGCCCGCGCAGCACCGCACAGAAGGGCGCCATTGCCGGCGAGTTGCGCGCCAAGGTGTGGCCGCTGCTGGACCAGGGGCAGTGCGGCCCGGTGATCCACGCCACTTTCCCGCTGGCGCGGGCCTCCGAGGCGCATGCGCTGATGGAAAGCAGCGCCCATATCGGCAAGATCATGCTGAACGTGGCCGACTGACCGTAGCGTGGCCGAGGCCGCCGCGTCGCGGATCACTTGGCGTGGGCTGCTACCGCTGCTTGGGGCGGTGGTGTTGCTGAGCAGTGCCTGGACGGTGACGAAGGCGGCCATCGCCGCCGGTGCGGCCCCAGGCTGGTTTGCCTTCGGCCGCGCGGGTTTGTCCTGCATCGTGTGCCTGGTGCTGATGCTGGGCATGCGGCGGCTGGCGGTGCCGGCCCGGCGCGACCTGCCGTTCCTGCTGGCCGTGGGCGTGTGCCAGTTGGCGCTGTTCTTCATCTGCGCCCATCTTGCGCTGGTTTGGGTGCAGGCCGGGCGAACCTCGGTCATCACCTCGGTGACCGTGGTATTCACGGTGCCCGCCTCGGTGCTGCTGCTGCAGGAACGAGTGCCGCGCCGGCGCTGGATCGGGGTGGCGATGGGGCTTGCGGGCATCGTGCTACTGATGGGGCCGTGGTCGATCGACTGGCGCGCGCCGGGCGTTCTGCTGGGGCACGCGCTGCTCCTGGTTTCCGCGGCGTCGGTGGGCGTGCCGATGCTGGTGATCCGGCTCCGCCCGCCGGCCATGTCGATGGTTCAACTGCTGCCCTGGTGCTTCGCCATCGCCGCCGTGCTGCTGCTGCCGATGGCGCTGGCCATGGGCGCGCCCGGCGCCTGGGACAACCGTGCGCTGTGGGCGCTGGCCTATGTCGGCGCCGTCGCCGGGCCATTGGGGACCTGGTGCGCGATGCTGATGATGGTGCATCTGCCGGTCGTAGTGGCGTCCCTGGGCTTTCTCATGACCCCGGCCGTGGGCCTGCTGCTCGCCACCTGGTGGCTTGGCGAGCCGCTCGGGCTCGACCTGCTGGCCGGAACCGCACTGATCCTCGGCGGCGTCGCGGTTTCCGTGCTGCCCGGGAGGCGGGCGTGATCCTGCATTCGGCGACACGTGGCGATGGCCCCGTGCTGGTGATGCTGCACGGCCTGTTCGGCCAGTCCGGCAACTTCGGCGTGGTGCAGCGGCGGCTGGCCGAAGGCGGGCGGCGGGTCGTGGCGCTGGATCTGCGCAACCACGGGGCCAGCCCGCATGCGCCGGGGATGCACTACCACACCATGGCCGAGGACGTGGCCGAGACGCTGGCCACGCTCGGCTTGCCGCCATGTGCGGTGCTCGGCCATTCCATGGGCGGCAAGGTTGCCATGGCCCTCGCCTTGCGCCATCCCGCCACCGTCTCGCGCCTTCTGGTCGCCGATATCGCGCCGGTGCGCTATCCTCCGCACTTGGCGAGCTTTGCGCGGGCGATGCTCGCGTTGAAGCTGTCGCCCGATCTCACCCGCGCGGAGGCCGATGCGGCGCTGTCGGCCACGGTGGACGATGAAGGCGTGCGCGCCTTCCTGCTGCACAATTTGCGCCTGGGCGTCGAGCCGCGCTGGCGCATCGGTCTGGCTGAAATTGCCAGCGCCATGGACGAGATCCAGGACTGGCCGGCGCCGGACGCGCCGCCCTACCGAGGCCCTGCATTGTTCCTCGCCGGTGCGCGCTCCGACTACGTGCTGCCGGAGCATCGCCCGGCTATTCGCGCCCTGTTTCCTGCCGCGCGCTTCGCTACGCTGAAGAATGCGGGCCACTGGCTGCATGCCGATGATCCGGCCGGGTTCGTCGCTGTGGCCGCCGCATTTTGTCCGCCTGCATAGCGTCGCGGCTCGGTAGGCGTGCCATCACATCCGGCCGCTTCTATTCGGGCTGCTTGAACGGCCGGCCCTCCTCGGCCGCGCGCCACAGATACCACGCCGCCACGCTGCGCCAGGGCGACCACATCTCGCCGATTGCCGCCAGTTCGCGCGGCTTCGGTTGCGCGTCCAGCGCGTGCAACCGGCGGTAGCCTTCGCGCACGCCGAAATCGTCCACCGGGAGGATGTCCATGCGCGCCAGCGTGAACATCAGCAGCATCTCCACCGTCCAGCGCCCCACGCCGCGGATCACTGTCAGCCGCTCGATCAACTCGGCGTCTGACAAGCGTGTAGCCGCCCGGCGCGTCGGCACCACGCCTTCGATCGTTTTGAGCGCGATGTCGCGGATCGAGGCGGTCTTGCTGCCCGAGAAGCCACACGCGCGCATGTCCGCATCACTGATGGACAGCACCTGCTCGGGCGTCGGGAAAGCGGTTTCCGGGTAGAGGGCCAGGAACCGCCCCAGGATGGTGCGCGCGGCATTGCCGTGCAGTTGTTGGTGGGCGATGGCACGCACCAGCGCCTCGTAAGGTTCGCGCCGTTCCTGCACCAAGCCGCACCGTCCGACCCTGCGGATCAGCGCCTGCATCGCCGGGTCGGCCGCGTTCAGGTGGCGAATGGCGGTCCTCATCGTGCGAGCATGTCATCGGCAGGGCACTTGGACCAGCGCGTTCGGGTCGCGATTTCCGGGCGCATTGTTCCGTCCCCCCGCTTCAACCCAGGCGTGCAGGGTGCGGTAGCAGACTCGCTTGTCACGAGCCCGCCGCTTTCGGCTAGACTGAATTCGTTGGGCCGGCGCTGTCGATCAGCGCGCCCAGCGGGAGGATTCCCATGGCCGGAATGCGGCAGATCGAACGCGAATTGGAAGCGGCCGAGGCGATGAACCGCCAGACGGCCAGCATTGCCGGCCTGGCGGTGACGCTGGCGGTGTTGGTGGTTTGCGTCTTCCTGGTCAAGCACATTGCAATCGCCACCAGCGCCGAGGATTGCCTGATGTCCGGCCGCACCAACTGCGACATTGTCGCCAACGTCGCGCGCTGAGCGGTCCGGCCGCAGCCTGATCGGCCCGCGGTCTAACGCCGGCGGTTGACGCCACTCCGCACTGTGGCAGCGTGTATGTCCAATATTCCTCATGGAGGGGCAGCATGCGCATCGCGCAGATGGACTGGCGGATGGTCGAGGACTGGGTGCGACACGACGACCGCGGCGTGCTGGCGCTGGGCAGCGTAGAGCAGCATGCCGGATTGTCGCTCGCCACCGATGCCATCCTGGCCGAGCGCGTGGCCGTGGAGGCTGCCGAACCGCTGGGAATCCCGGTCTTTCCGGCCATGCCGTTCGGTCTCGCTCCCTACTTCCAGGCTTTTCCAGGCAGCATCACCCTGCGCGTGGAGACGATGTGCGCGGTGATGCGCGACCTGTTGGACAGCCTCAAGCGTGGCGGCTTTCGGCGCATCGTCATCGTCAACGGCCATGGCGGCAATGCCCCGGCCGGCGCGTTGGCCCAGGAATGGATGATGGATAATCCGGATTGCCGGGTTCGCTTCCATGACTGGTGGCGCGCCCCGCGCACCATGGCGATGGTGCAGGCCACCGACCGCGTGGCCAGCCATGGCAGCTGGATGGAGAACTTCCCCTGGACGCGGCTGCCAACCACGCCCGCCGACGACGCCAAGGAAATGATCGACACCGACCGGCTCAAGACGCTGCCGCCCTTCGAATCCCGCAACTTGCTGGACGATGGCAATTTCGGCGGCCGCAGCGAACGGCCCGACGAGGACATGATGGCGATATGGAACATCGCCGTCGAGGAAACCCGGGCGCAGATGGAGAACTGGTGAGATGGCGCGCATCCTGGTTTGGGGCGCCGGCGCCATTGGCGGCACGGCGGGCGCCTATCTGAAGCGGGCAGGCCACGACATCACCTTCGTGGATGTCGCAGCAGACCACGTGCAGGCGATCCGCGACGGCGGGCTCCGCATCACCGGCCCGGTGGACCAGTTCACCGTAA
The DNA here is from genome assembly GCA_963779875.1 of uncultured Alphaproteobacteria bacterium. Classification (GTDB taxonomy): domain Bacteria; phylum Pseudomonadota; class Alphaproteobacteria; order Acetobacterales; family Acetobacteraceae; genus CAMDGX01. The sequence goes on from CAWAAI010000003.1 coordinate 203,353, forward strand.
CCGCCCCCGCCTTCACCCCGAATGAGGTGGAGGGCATTTGGGACATAATCTTCCTCGCGGTGAAGGCGCAGCACACCGAGGCGGCAACGCGCGCGCTGCTGCCACACCTGTCGCAGGACGGCTACGTGCTGTCGATGCAGAACGGGCTGTGCGAGACGATCATCGCCCCGATCGTCGGGCGCGACCGCACCGTCGGCGCCTTCATCAACTACTCCACCGATTGGATGGCGCCGGGCGAGGTGATGTTCGGCAGCCGTGGCGCCGTGGTGCTGGGCGAACTGCATGGTCGCACCACGCCGCGGCTGGTGGCGCTTCACGCCCTCCTGTCCGAGTTCGAACCCGGCGCTATCATCACCGACAACATATGGGGCTATCTCTGGGGCAAGCTCGGCTATGGCGCCATGCTGTTCGCCCAGGCGCTCGGCGCGAAGGGGATCTCGGATTGCCTCGCCCGGCCGGAGATGATGCCGGTGTGGCGCGCCATCGGCCGGGAGGTCAACGAGGTCACCCTGGCCGAGGGCATCACGCCCATGGGCTTCAACGGCTATGACCCCAACGCCTTCATGCCCAACGCCCCGCGCGAATTGGCGGAGAAGGCGGTGGCCGACCTGGTCGAATTCAACCGCCCCAGCGCCAAGACCCATTCCGGCATCTGGCGCGACCTGTTCGTGCGCAAGCGCCGCACCGAGGTGGACGTCCAGATCAAACCGATCGCCGATATCGGCGCCAGGCACGGCATCGCTACGCCCACGATCTCGAAGCTTGTCGAGCTGATCCACGAGATCGAGGACGGCAGGCGGCCGATGCACGACGACAACCTCCTGGAGCTTCTCCCCCAATGAACATCCGTTTCGATGGTCGTGTCGTCGTCGTCTCCGGTGCCGGCCACGGCATCGGCCGTGCCATTGCCGGCACCTTTGCCAATCTCGGCGCCATCGTGCACGCCTGCGATCTGCGCCCTGCGCCCCTGGCCGAGACCGCCCGCCTCACCGGCGCCACGCCGAGGGTGCTCGACCTCACCGACCGCCCCGCCGCCACCGCCTGGATCCGCGACGTGGAGCAGGCGACCGGGCAGGCGGTCCACGTGCTGGTGAACAATGCCGGCGGCGTGGCCGGCCAGGTGATGCGCCCGCTGGAGGAGGTGCCCGACGAGGATTGGGACCGTGTCTTCGCCGTGAATGTCGGCGCCGCCATGGCCCTGTCACGCGCCGTGGCGCCGGGCATGAAGAAGGTGGGGCAGGGGCGTATCGTCAACATCAGCAGCGGCGCCGGCCTGCAGGCCTCGCTCACCGGCATCCAGGCCTATTGCTCGGCCAAGCATGCCGTGGTCGGCCTCACCCGGCAGTTGGCGCACGAATTCGGGCCGTTCGGCATCACCGTGAACTCGGTGGCGCCGGGCTTCATCCGCTCCAACCCCTCCAGCGAACTGCAGTGGGAAAGCTACGGCGGCGACGGGCAGGAAGCCCTGGTCAGCCGCATCGCGCTGAAGCGCCTCGGCACCGCGCAGGACATCGCCAATGGCGTGCTGTTCTTCGCGTCCGACCTTGGCAGCTTCGTCAACGGCCAGATCATCCAGGTGGATGGCGGGCGATAAGTCTCCCCGAGATCGACGCCTGGATGCAGGCCAACCGCCAGCGTTTGCTGGACGAACTTTTCGACCTCATCCGCTGCCCCTCTGTCTCCACCGATCCGGCCTATGCCGAGGGGATGGCCAAGGCTGCGTCGTTGCTCCAGGCGCGGCTCGCGCGCATGGGCATGCAGGATGTGCAACTGATCGACGGCGGCGGCCACAAATGTGTCTTCGCGCAATGGACTGGCGCGCCAGGCAAGCCGACTATCCTGGTTTACGGTCACTACGACGTGCAGCCGCCGGACCCGCTGGAGAAATGGGAGTCGCCGCCCTTCGAGCCCACACTCCACGCCGACCGTTACGTCGCCCGCGGCGCGTCGGACGACAAATCGCCGCTGTGGATCGCGCTCTCCGGGCTGGAGGCATGGCTCGCGGTCACCGGATCGCTGCCGCTCAACGTGAAGGTACTGCTGGAGGGCGAGGAGGAGATCGGCAGCCGCTCGCTGCCCGGCATCCTCGATCGCCACCGCGACCTTCTGGGCGCCGACGTGCTGGTCAGCGCCGATGGCGGCCGCTGGCGGCCGGGAACACCCAGCGTCAACACCAACAGCCGCGGCAACATCGGCATGGAGGTGCACATCCGTACCGCCGGCCACGACCTGCATTCCGGGCGCTATGGCGGGCCGGTGGGCAATGCCGCGATGGTGCTCGCCCGCCTGTTGGCAACCTTGCACGACGCTGACGGCCGTATCGCCGTGCCCGGTTTCTTCGCTGGCCTGCAGCGCCCCGGCAACAGCGACTATGCCAGCATGGATGCGCTCGGCTTCGATGAGGAAAAATTCTTCACGGAGATCGGCGCCATTCCCGGCGCCATCGAACCTGGCGTGCGGCTGCTGGAATCGCTGTGGCTGCGCCCGACGGTGGAGGTGAACGGTATCACCGCTGGCTACCAGGGTGTCGGCGGCAAGACGGTGATACCGGCCACCGCAAGCGCCAAGCTCACCTGCCGCCTCGGTCCCGGCCAGGATCCACGCGCGGCCGGCGACGCGGTGGAGACGCATCTGCGCAGGCACTGTCCGCCGTGGGCGGCGTTGGAAGTCTCTCGCTCGCGCGATGGCACGCCGGCCTACGCGGTGCCCGAGGACGACCGTTTCCTGGCTGCCGTGGAGCGGGTGATCGAACAGGTGCATGGCCAGAAGCCACTGCGCGTCGGCGTCGGCGGCACCCTGCCGATTTCGGCCATGGTCAAGCAGCAGCTTGGACTGGAGACGGTGATGCTGAGCTATGCCATCGCCGACGAGAACATTCACGCGCCGAACGAATTCTTCCGCCTGTCCTCGTTTGACGATGGGCTGCGCGCCTGGGCCCGGGCCTTGCCGGAATTGGCCCAGGTCGTCGTCTGACCGTGCCTGCCGCCTGCTACTCGCTCGGCACTGTCGTCGATTGGGGCGATCGGCCGAGCGGCAACGGCTCGCCATCGCAGCCGGATCCGTCGCGCTTGAACACGCGCAGGCCGTCGAAGGCGGCGATCTGGCGGTATTGCGCCCAGGCGCGGGCGAAATCGCCATCGGAGGCGGAGAGTACGGCGACGTAATTGATGTCGCCGCGGGCATCCACCACTACGATATCTGGACAGCCGGCCACGAAATCGTGGGCGACCCATTGCCGGATCGGCCATTCCTTCGGCGCCCGGCCCTCTTGTTGCGCCCTCCAGATCTCGCCCTTCAAGGCCCACATTAAGTCGAAGCGGGAGGCCCAGGACACGCCGGTGTCGTTCACCACCGGAAACCCCAGTGCGATCCACTCGGAAAAGGCGACATAGGTTCGCGCCTTCTGGTGCTTGATCAGTTTGGCCAGCCGCACCTCGGTGGACAGGTTCGGCTCGGCAGCCGCGATCACCCAAGGGTGCACGCGCTGCACGTCGGCCACGCCGAAGGCCAGCAGGGCCGCCACTGCGACGAACACCGGAGCTTTCAGACGGCGCCAGGGCAGGGCGGGTGGCGTCACACCAAGCGCTCGGGTTGAAAGCCTGCCTGCTTGCGCCCGCAGCACCACCGTCAGCCATAGGATCAGCGCCAGCACGGTGGCCGTTGTTGCCGGCAGGCGATGATAGAACCAGTCCTTGCCCTGCATCACGAACAGCACGGTGCAGGCGATGCCGAACGCGACAAGCACCAGGAACAGGTGGCGAAGGAAGAGCGAATGCCGCCCCAACGTTTCGTCGCTGCGCCAGCACAGCAGCAACGCGACTGCCTGACCCAATAGCAGGTTCCAGCTCTTCAGCAGGATGTGCCAGACCGGCGTATCGGTGCCGCCGTACAAGGCCAGTGCCAGTGGCACCGCCCGCGCCAGGAAGTTCGGCTCGAACGCCAGCACGGACAGGCCGTACAGCACCGTCGTCACGACGAACGCCACGGGCGCCACGCGCAACCGGCGATGGCCGCGCAGGAAGCCAACCGCTTCCACCAGCGCCAGGGCGATGACATAGCTGGGCTTCATGGCGCAACCGAGTGCTGCAAACGCACCAATCGCCGCACCCTGCAGCCGAGGCTCCCTTTCCTGCTCCAACGCGCGGACGAACAGCGCAATGTATGGCAGCACCGAGGCAGTCAGAAGATGCTCGCGCTGTCCGAACTCGACACCGGGCAGAACCAGCAGCAGCGTGCCGAGCAGGCTGAATACCGGAAGCGGGCGCTCCAGCAGAGGGCCGCGGCCACGCAGCAGCGAGGCGGTCCACCAGGCGCTGCCAAGCAGAATCAGCGCGAAGAACGGGCCCGAGACGAGCTTCGGCGCGGTACCCAGCCAGTCCGCGATCCCGGCCGGGATGGCGTAGAGCCAGATGACCAGCGGCGGGTTCACCTCCACCAGGTCGACATAGAGTTCGCGGCCGGCCAGCCATTTTCGTGCGACCCACAGCAGCCAGGCCACATCGTCCTTCAGGGGCGAGCGCACCACCGTGACCAGCACAAACGCGAGGGTCGCGGCAAGAACAGCCAAGGCGGCCACGTCGGCCAACCGCCCCTGTCGCTCCACATCGTGCTCATTGCCGCCGCCCAGGGTGGGTACCGCCAGGCGCTTGACGGCCGCGGCATGTGCCAATGTGTCATTCACGCGAATGGTCGGCTCCTGCGCGGCAACCGTAATCAGCTTGAGCAATTGCAGCACCGCCGGGCGGCATTGCCAAACCAGCAGTCATCGACACGAAAGACGGGCCCGAAGACCCGCCTCATGACGCAGCATGACTCAAACTCGTGACCGGAGTATGGCGGCCGGCGATGCCTACTCCAGGCTGGCAAGCAACCCCGCCATCAGCCTGCCGCGGCGCGCCAGGCTCGCTACCTCGATATGCTCCTCCAGCGTATGCGCGCCAGCGCCCTGCACGCCCAGGCCGTCCAGCGTCGCAATGCCCATGGCGCCGGTGAAGTTGCCGTCCGATCCGCCGCCGCTGCTCTGATGGCTGATGTCGAAGCCGACGCGGTTGGCAATGCGCCGTGCGTGCTCGTACAGCGCCATTCCCTTGTTATCCGGCTCCCACACCGGGCGGGTGACGCCGCGCGTCACCTGAAACTGCACGTCGTTGCTGCTGGCCCGCAGCGACAGCATGGCTTCCACGCCGCGGTCCAGGTCCTCCTGCCGCTTGGCCATCGACAGCGCCTCGCCGGTGCAGGTGGTGGTGACACAGTTCACCCAGGTGCCGCCATTGATGACGCCGACGCTGAAGGTGCAGTCCGACGTCGTCATGTCCTCGATGGCGATCAGTTGGCGTGCCATCTCGCGGATGGCGCTGCGCCCGTCGCCAGGGCGCGAGCCGGCGTGGCTCGGTCGGCCCGTTGCCTCCAGGTTGAAGCGGGCGATGGCGTAGCGCCCGGTCACCACACCGCCATCGGGCCTGCCGGGTTCGGGCACCAGTACGTATTTGTGCCGCGCCGCCTCGGCCTCGATCACGTCGCGGGTGGAGGGGCTGCCCACCTCCTCGTCCGGCGTGAACAGCACGGTCACCGGCAGCTTCGTCTCGATCCCCGCCCGCGCCAGTTGGCGGATCGCCTCGAGCGACAGGTAGTTGCCCCCCTTCATGTCCTGGATGGCCGGTCCATAGCAGCGGGCGCCGTCGCGCCGGAACGGCAGCTTGGCCAGGGTGCCCACGGGGTGCACCGTATCCATGTGCCCCATCACCAGGATCCCTGGCTCGGTGCTGCGATGCGGGAAGGTTGCGCGCAGGCAGCCGGCGAAACCCATGCGGCCGGGAATGCGCTCGATCCGCGCGCCCGCCACCATCAGGTCGCGCGAGGCGAGGTCCAGCATCCGCTCCACCGCGGCGGCATCGAAGGTGGGGCTCTCGCACTCCACCCAGGGCCGCAGCCCTTCCAGCATCGCGTCGGAATCGAACGGCAAGGCGTTGGGGTCGAACGACAAGTCCATCGAGTGGTTCCTCACAATCCAAGATAGGCGGCGCGCAGGCGCGGGTCGTCGGCAAGTGCTGCGGCGGCGCCGGACAGGGCGATACGGCCATGCTCGACCACGTAGGCACGCTGCGCAATGGCCAGCGACTGCATCACGTTCTGCTCCACCAGCAGGATCGACATGCCGCCGGCATGCAGGCGGGAGATCAGCGCGAATACCTCCTCGGTCAGCAGCGGCGACAGACCCAGCGATGGCTCATCCAGGATCAACAGGCGCGGCTGGGCCATCAGTCCGCGGCCGATTGCAAGCATCTGCTGCTCCCCGCCGCTCATCGACCCGGCAAACTGTGACAGCCGCTCGCGCAGGCGCGGGAACAGGTCCAGCACCTGCTCCAGGCTGCGTCCGCGCTCGCCCCGCCCGCGCAGCCAGGCGCCCAGCAGAAGATTGTCGCGGACGGACAGGTTGGGAAAGATCTTCCGTCCCTCCGGCACATGGATCAGCCCGGCCCGCACGATGGCGTCATAGCCGGCGCCGGTGATGTCGGCGCCATCGAAGCGGATGGTGCCGACACGTGCCGCGATCACGCCGGACAGCGCACGGTTCAGCGTGGTCTTGCCCACTCCATTGCCGCCGAGCACGGCCACGATCTCGCCGGCCGCCACGTCCAGCGATACGCCGTGCAGCACCTCGAATGGGCCGTAGCCGGCGTGCAGGTCGCGCACCTCAAGCATGCGGGCGACCGATCTGTGCCATCCGCGCCGCCGCGCCATGGCCGAGATAGGCTTCCACCACCGCAGGATTGCCGGCGATCTCCTGGGGGCTGCCGCGGGCGATCAACATGCCGCCGGCGAGCACGTGCACTTCCTCGGCCAAGGCCGCCACCGCGGCCATGATATGCTCGATCAGCAGGATGGTGACGCCGCTGTCGCGAACGGCGCGAATCAACGCCACGATCTCACCGAGTTCCGACGGGTTCAGCCCCGCCATCACCTCGTCCAGTAGCAACAGCCGCGGCCGGGTGGCCAGCGCCCGGGCCACCTCCAGCCGCTTGCGCCCCGCCACCGTCAGGGAAGCGGCCGGACGGTCAAGCATCGGCCCCAGGCCGAGCCGGTCGCCTACCTCCCGCGCCTGTGCCTCCGCCGTGGCCGGATCGGCCTCGCGCAGAAAAGCTCCGATGCGGATGTTCTCCATCACCGAGAGCCCCGCGAACGGCTGGGTGATCTGGAAGGTCCGCACCATGCCCAGCGCCGCCACCCGGTCTGGCCGCATGCCCGTCACGTCCTGGCCGAGAAGGTGCACGCTGCCGGCATCCGGCCGGATAAAGCCGGCGATCATGGCAAACGTGGTGGTCTTGCCGGCCCCGTTCGGCCCGATCAGCGCCGTGATGCGACCCGCGGACACATCCAGCGCCACGTCGCGCACCGCCTGCAGGCCGCCGAAGCGCTTGGACAGCCCCTTCACCTCAAGCACGGCGAAACCTCTCGCGCAGGCTGGCGATGCCGCCCGGCAGCGCGCCAACGATCAACAGCAGCATCACGCCATAAAGCATCGGCGCGAAGCCAGGTGTGGTGATGAAGCTGCGTGCCGTGTCGGCCACCAGGTGCAGCGCCAGCGCACCGAACACGGGACCCCAGACCGTGCCGGCGCCCCCGATCATCGCCACCAACAGCATCTCCACGCTGCGCTCCACTCCGAAGGCGATCTGCGGATCGACGAACAGGTAGGTCTGGCAATAGACCACGCCGCCCAGTGCCGCGATGCCGCCCGACAGCGCGAAGGCGGCCGTCTTGGTGCGCACCACGTCGATCCCCAGCGCCGCGGCCGCGTCCTCGTTCTCGCGCACCGCCATCAACCGCGCGCCGAAGCGCGAGCGCCGCAACCACGCCGCCACCGCCATCGCCAGCACCAGCAAGGCGGCGATCACCGCGTAGGTCGCCCGCCGGTCGGCGAACTGGAACGCGGCAAGACCTAGGTTCAGCTTCACGTTGATGCCCTGGCCGCCCCGCGTGAATTCGCTGGCTGTGGCGAGCACGCGGAACGCCTCGGCGAAAGCGAGGGTGACCAGCGCGAAGTAGGAGCCACGCAACCCCGCCCGGAACGAAGCAAAGCCGATCACGGCGCCTGTCACGGCACCCAGCACGAACGCCAACGGCAGCGCGAACCAGGCCGTGATGCCGTAGCGCGTCGCGAGGATCGCCGCTGCGTAGGCGCCGATGCCGAAGAACACGGTATGGCCGAAGCTGGTCAGCCCCCCGAAGCCGCCGGCGATGTTCCATGCCTGTCCCAGAAGCGCCGACATGGCGGTCAGCATCGCCAGGTTCACCAGGAATTGGGAACCGAAGCCGAACGGCAGCAGCAGCAACACCGCAAAAACCAGTGCCGGGAGGTGCCGCCTCATCGCGCCGCCCCGAACAGTCCGGTCGGCCGCAGCAGCAGCACCGCGATGAACACCGCCGAAATGCCGATCGGCCCCAGGCTCTCGCCCAGGAACAGCCCACCCAGGCTCTCGGTCACGCCGATCAGCAACCCGCCGATCACCGCCCCGGGAAAGCTGCCCATGCCACCCAGCACCACGATGGTGAACGCCACCAGCACGAAGACATTCCCGACATAGGGCGACACATAGAAGCTCGGCAGCAGCAGGCAGGCCGCCGCGCCGAGGCAGGCAATGCCGATGCCATAGGCCAGCGCGAAGATGCGCTCGGGCCGGATGCCCATCAGCTTGGCGCCTTCTGGCTCCTTCGCCACCGCGCGGATTGCCCGCCCGGTATCGGTCAACGCCATGAACCCCCACAGCAGGGCAGCCAGGGCCAGTGCCACGGCGAAGGAGATCAGTCGCGGCACCGACAGCAGCAACGGCCCCACCTCCACCACGGCAAAGGTCAGGTCGGTTTCAAGCTGCCGCGTGTCGCCGGTGAACAGCACCAGCGCCAGGTTGTCGAGCACCACCGCCAGCCCCAGCGTCGCCAGCAGGATCGCCCGGTCCTCGCCGCGCGACACCGGTCCGATGACGAAGCGGTAGAGCCCCCAGCCCACCGCCCCCATGAACGCGGCGACCAGCGGCAGGCCCAGATACGGATCGATGCCCAGAACGGTCGCCATCATGTAGGCGGCGAACATGCCCACCATCAGCAGCGAGCCATGGGCGAAGTTCACGATATGCAGCACGCCGTAGATCAGCGTGAGGCCCAGGGCAACAAGCGCATACACCGCACCCGTCAGCAGCCCGTTGATCAGGGCGGCGGCAAGGATCTCGGCGTTCATGCGGTGGCGCGCATACCGAAAGGCCCGGCCCGCGGACCGGGCCCGCGCTCGAACCCTTGGCGCGGCGCCGCTTGGCCTCCGTTCAAGCCTTCGGCCGCGGGAACACCGCCGGCTTGCTGGCGAATGCCTCCGGCCAGATCACCTCCATGTCGCCCTTCTGGATCTGCAGTGCCACGGCCTGGCTGCCTTGGTTCTGGCCATTGACGAACTTCGTCGGGCCATAGGGCATGAAGTGGTCGTTGAAGGTGGACGTGTTCAGCGCCTCGATCGTCTTCTCCTTGTCGGCGCTGCCCGCACGCTCCCACGCATCTGCCAGCAGCTTGATGGCGAAGTAGCCGAATATGACCTCGAACGTGGTGATGTTGCCGGCGTCCTCCACCCGCTTGCGGAAGGCCTTGGAGCGTGGATCCTTCACGCTGTACCAATGGTTGAAGTCCATCATGTTCTCGGCAACCGTCGGCGCCTCCTTGGCGAACTTCAGGTTGAACCCGCCGCCGAGGATCGAATAGGTGCCTACGAGGTCCACCCGCTGCTGCACCAGCGTGCGGGCGAGAAGCACGTATTCGTTCTGGTAGTTGGTGATCATCACCAGGTCGGGCTTCAGCGCCTTGATCTTCAGCACGATGTTGGTGAAGTCGCGCGTAGGGGTAGCGTGCGGCAGCAGCTCCAGCGCCTTGATGCCGATATTGCCCAGCGCGGCGGCCTGCTGCTTGGCGGTGTTGGTGCCGAACTCGCCGTCCTCGTGCACGATCACGGCTGACTTGGCGGGCGAACCCGCCTTCTTGTTGATTGCGTCCAGCGCCGGCATGGCGCCGGCGATGGTCATGGACAGGCTCGGGAACAGGCGGAACACATTCTTCAACCCGCGCCCGGTGATCGCATCGACGATCCCCGAGTCGATCGAGAAGGGGATGTTGTACTTGGCCGCCGCGGTTGTTGCGGCCAGGCCGAGCGGGGAGGCGAAGCATCCGGTGAAGCCCGACGCGCCCGCCTCGGCCATCTGGTCCACCAGGCTGGCGGCGATCTCGGCGCGGCCTTGTGCGTCACCCAGCAGCGCCTCAAGCTTCGCCCCGCCCATCGACTTGATGCCGCCGGCGCCGTTGATGTCGGCAATCGCCATGGTGGCGCCCAGGCGGCACTGCGATCCCGAGAACGCCAGCGCGCCGGTGACGGGGTGGATGACGCCCACCTTCACGGCGGCCGGCTGCGCGCCGCCGATCCGCGGCGCGGCCAGAGTGGCGGCACCGGCAACGAGCGCGGTGCGGCGGGTAAGCCGGACAAGGCCCTGGCTCGTGCGTGATTCGGTCATGCAAACCCCCTGCTGTGTCGTTTATTGGCAACAATCATACAGCATGGGGCGGCCAAATCACCTGCCTATTCCGCTCGCGCGGTGGGGTCAGGCGATGCCGAGGGCGCGGATCAGGACATAGCTGATGGTGGCCAACGTCAGCAGGGACAAGGTCACCGCCGCTGTCACCCGGCCACCGGCGCGCGCCACGACCCGGATATCCACCCCCAGGCCCAGCGCGGCCATGGCAATGATCGTGAACCAGGTGGCGGCGAATGCCGTCGGCCGCAGCAGCACCTCAGGGATCAGTCCGAGCGAGCGCAGCACCACCAGCGCGAGGAAGCCGATGATGAACCACGGTACCATCTTGCTGAAGCCAAGCCGTGGCTTGGTCCGTCCCGCCGCGCCGCCGTCATGGCGGTTTACCAGCAAGGCCAGCACCAGGGTCACCGGACCCAGCATAAGCACGCGCACCAGCTTGACCAGCGTGCCCACCTGAACGGCCATGGCACCGGCCGGCACGGTGGCAGCCAGCACCTGGGGTACTGCGTAAACCGTCAGGCCCGCCAGCGTTCCGTACTGCACGGTCGACATCGTCAGTGCCTCGCCGACGAAAGGCAGCGTCAGCACGGTGATCACGCCCAGCACCGCGGTAAAGGCGATGGAGGCGGCAACGTCGTTGGCCGAGGCACCGATCACCGGCGCGACGGCCGCGATTGCCGAATTGCCGCAGATCGCGTTGCCGCAGGCAATCAGCGTCGCCATCCGCGCCGGCAAACCCATCGCGCGGCCGATCGCGAAGCCTATGGCCAGCGCTAAGACGACAACCACGGCGATGCTCACCAATAGCTGGGGGCCGGCCGCGATGATCGTGGCTGCGCCGACCGAGGCACCCAGCAACACCACCGCCGTCTCCAGCAGCGGCTTGGCGCAGAAAGCGACGCCTTTCTGCCACACGGCCGAAGGTGCCCAGGCGGTCCGCACTGCTGTTCCAATCAGGATGGCCAGTACCAGCGTATCGACCCAGGCCCGGCCAAGCGCCATTGCCTCGATGCGCGAGACCACCGTCGCCGCGGCAGTGACGGCGACGCAAAGCAGTATGCCGGGCAGCAGGATACGAATGCGGTCGACAAGGGAATGGGGACTTGCGAAGGCGGAAGGTGCGGCCATGGCATCCGAGACGGTGTGATGAACGCCGACCCTGGCAACTCGGCCTGCCCGCGTCAACCGGGGCCGGGGGGCTGGCGCGACGGCCAGGGTTGCGGCAGGAAGCGCGGGACATGGAAGGCCGGTCCGACACGCGTGGGGTTCTGGGTATCATCGCCGGCGGCGGCATGGTGCCGTTGCGCGTGGCTGCCGCGGCGCGTGCGGCCGGGCGAGAGGTGTTCGTGCTTGGGCTGGAGGGCTTCGCCCAGCCAGGCTCGCTCGCCGGCTATCCGCATGCCATGGCGCGGATGGGTGCGGCTGGCCGCATCGTGGAACAATTGCGCGCTCACCACGTACGCGACCTGGTGCTGGTCGGCACCGTGCGACGGCCGGGCTTCTTCGACCTGCGGCCGGACGCCGAGGGGACGAAGATCCTGGCGCGGATCGGGCGTGCCGCCTTCGCCGGCGATGACGGACTCTTGCGCGCCGTCATCAAGGTGCTGGGCGACCTTGGCTTCAACGTGCTCGGCGCGCACGAGGTGATGGCCGAGGCGCTGGGCCCGCGCGGGCTGCTGAGCCGCGCCCGGCCCGATGCCCAGGCACTGGCCGACATCGCCCGCGGCATCGACGTGGCGCGCAAGCTCGGCGAGGCCGATGTGGGCCAGGGCTGCGTGGTGCAACTCGGCCTGGTGCTGGCCGTCGAGGCCATCGAGGGCACCGATGCCATGCTGGCCCGCTGTGCCGCCCTCAAGCGCGAAGGCGTCGGCGGTGTGCTGGTCAAGCTCGTCAAGCCAGGGCAGGAACGTCGCGCCGACCTGCCCACCATCGGCGCCCAGACCATCCGCGCCGCCGCGGCAGCCGGGCTGCGCGGCGTGGCATTCGAGGCCGGCGGCACCATGTTGGCGGAGCGGGATCTTGCCATCGAACTTGCCGAACTCGGCGGGGCTGTTCCTGCTGGGCTTCGACCACGACCAACCCATCCTGACAGGAGACTGACCATGGCGGACAACCTTCGCTACCTGCACACCATGCTGCGCGTGGGCGACCTCGATCGCAGCGTGAAGTTCTACTGCGACATGTTCGGCATGACCGAACTGCGCCGCCGCGACGTGCCGGACGGCAAGTACACGCTGGCCTTCCTCGGCTATGCCGACCGGCCGGACCAGACCGAATTGGAACTGACCTACAACTACGGCGTCGACAAATACGACCTCGGCTCCGGCTTTGGCCACCTCGCCATCGGCATGCCGGACATCTACGCCGCCTGCGACAAGATGCGGGCCGCCGGCGCCAAGATCAGCCGCGAGCCCGGTCCCGTGAAGTTCGGCACCACGGTGATAGCCTTCGTCGAGGACCCGGACGGCTACAAGATCGAACTGATCCAGCGCGGCTAAGCGTCAGCGCGCGGCCGGCCGCTCCTCGAACATGCGGTCCACGAGGCCGACGAGGTGGCCGGCCGTTGCGCGGTAGCCGGCCCGGTCCGCCTCCTGTGCCAGGGTGATCAGGTGATCGCACAGCATCAAGGGGCTTGGGGCGGCGGCCGGAATTCGCTTGCGGGCGGCGGCGCGCGGTGGGCTTCGGCGCTTGCTGTCTGGCATGGTTTGTCCCCTGGGTTTTCCCTGGCAGCGTCGCATAGCGATTGCGACGAGCAACTCATTGCCGCTGCAACGATTAAATCCGGAGATTGGTTGCCCGCCGATTAACGCCGCGTGCGCTCATCGACCCTGCAGCAACGCGTGAACCCGTAGTACCGAGGCCAGCGGCCGGTCGGTGCTGCGCGGCGCGTCCAACTCGCTCACCAGGCTGGAGAGGCTGCGCTCCTGCCGTGCCGCGAGCCGTTCCAGCGCTAGCCAGAACTCAGGTTCCAATGCCACGCTGGTGCGATGGCCGGCCAGGCTGAAGCTTCGCTTTACCAGATAGCTCACGCCGCCAACCGCCCCAGCGCCCATCGCGCCGCTTCCGCCACAACGGGATCGCCATCCCCGCAAAGCCCGCGGGCGACGGGCGCCAGCGAAGGATCGGCGCTGTTACCGACGGCGATCATCACGTTGCGCACGAAACGCCCGCGGCCGATGCGCTTGACCGGCGATCCGGCGAACAGGCGCCGGAACCCGCGATCGTCCAAGGCGGCCAAGTCGCGCAATGCAGGCGCGCGCAAATCATCCCGCGACTGCAACTTCAGGTGGCGCGATGCTTCGGCGAAGCGGTTCCATGGGCAGACCGCCAGGCAGTCGTCGCAGCCATATATGCGGTTGCCGATCGCCGGGCGCAGGTCATGGGCGATCGGACCGTCGTGCTCGATAGTGAGGTACGAGATGCACCGTGTCGCATCCAGCCGGTAAGGCGCCGGAAAGGCATCGGTGGGACAGGCGGTCAGGCAGCGTGAGCAGGAGCCGCAGCGGTCGGCATGCGGTGGGTCGGGCGGCAGCTCAAGCGTGGTGTAGATCTCGCCGAGGAACAGCCAGGAGCCGTGGCGGCGCGAGACGAGATTGGTGTGCTTGCCTTGCCAGCCCAGTCCGGCACGCGCGGCAAGCGGCTTTTCCATCACCGGAGCAGTGTCGACGAACACCTTCACACCCGCCTGTCGCGACTGTGCGACGATGAACTGGGCAAGGTGCTTCAGCATGCCCTTCACCACATCGTGGTAGTCGCGGTTGCGGGCATAAACCGAGATATTGCCGACATCCGCACGCGCAAGGTTGCCCAGCGGATCGCCGTCCGGCGCGTAGGTCAGCCCCAGGCAGATGACGCTGCGTGCCTCGGGCCACAGCGCGCGGGGATCGCTGCGCTGCTCGGCACGACCGGCCAGCCAGCCCATGGTGCCATGATGGCCGGCCGCCAGGAAATCGCGCAGGCGGGACCGCGCTTCCGGTCCCAGCTCGGCCGGTGCGAAGCCGACGGCGTCGAAACCCAATCCCAGGGCCTTGGCGCGGATCGCATCGGCGAGTCCGGCCACGTTATCCCCGCCCGCGGTAGCTGGGCACGCCCTGTTCCGGGACCCACACGCCGTCGGGCGGTGCGCCGGTTTGCCAGAAGATGTCGATCGGGATGCCGCCGCGTGGGTACCAATAGGCGCCAATGCGCAGCCACGCCGGCGCCAGGAGGGCCACCAGGCGTTGGGCGATCGCCATGGTGCAGGCCTCGTGGAAGGCGCCGTGGTTGCGAAACGCGCCCAGATAGAGCTTCAGCGACTTGCTCTCCACGATCCAGTCGGCAGGCACGTAGTCGATGACGATATGGGCGAAGTCGGGCTGCGCCGTCAGGGGGCACAGCGAGGTGAACTCCGGGCAGGTGAAACGGACAAGGTAGGCGGCCCCCGGCGTGGGGTTGGGCACGCGCTCCAGCACCGCCGCCTCTGGCGAGGCGGGCAGGGCGGTGGGCTGGCCAAGTTGGGTGAGGCCCGAAATGGATGGGCTGGAGATGTCATGGCTCATGATCATCCGTCTCCGAATTGCCAGCCGGCGCGCGCCGTGGCGGCGAACTCGTCCAACCGCCCCGCCCCGATGGCGGCCCGCATGCCCTGCATCAGGCCCTGGTAGTAGGTCAGGTTGTGCCATGTCAGCAGCATCGGCCCCAGCATCTCCTCGCAGCGGAACAGGTGGTGCAGGTAGGCACGGGTGTGGCGCGTGCAAGCGGGGCAAGGGCAGCCGGGGTCGAGCGGCCGGTCTTCGGTGGCGAAGCGCGCGTTGCGCAGGTTGAACACGCCCCGGCTGGTATAGGCGCGCGCGGTCCGCCCGGCGCGGGTGGGCATGACGCAGTCGAACATGTCCACGCCGCGCGCCACCGCGCCCAGCAGGTCGTCCGGCGTGCCGACGCCCATGAGATAGCGCGGCCGGTCCGCCGGCAGGTGCGGCACGGTGGTGTCCAGCACGGAGAACATCATTTCCTGGCCTTCCCCCACCGCCAACCCGCCGACCGCGTAGCCGGCAAATCCCTGCTGCACCAGCGAGTCGGCGCTGCGCTTGCGCAGGTCGGCATAGGTGCTGCCCTGGACGATGCCGAACAGGCCATAGCCGTCGCGCGCGATGAACGCCTCCTTTGATCGGGTGGCCCAGCGCAGGGACAGTTCCATCGAGTCGCGCGCCTGCTCGGGCGTTGCCGGGAAGGGGGTGCATTCGTCCAGCACCATCGAGATGGTGGCGTCGAGCTTGTGCTGGATGTCGATCGAGCGCTCCGGCGTGAGGCGGTGGCGGCTGCCGTCGAGATGGGATTGGAAGGTGACGCCGTCACCGTCCATCTTGCGCAGCTTTGCCAGCGACATGACCTGAAAACCGCCGGAATCGGTCAGGATCGGGCCGGGCCAGTCCATCATGCGGTGCAGCCCGCCCATCGCCGCCACGCGCTCCGCCCCCGGGCGCAGCATCAGGTGGTAGGTGTTGCCCAGCACGATGCGCGCCCCGGTACTGCGCACGGCGTCGGCCGTCATGGCCTTGACCGTCCCGGCGGTGCCGACGGGCATGAACACGGGGGTGGGCACATCGCCATGCGCGGTGCGCAATACGCCGGCGCGCGCCCGCCCGTCGGTGGCCTCCAGGCTCCAGGTCAGGGTCATGCCCGCTCCAGCAGGGTCGCGTCGCCGTAGGAGTAGAAGCGGTACCCGGAGGCGACGGCGTGGGCATAGGCGGCCCTCATGCGTGCGGTGCCGGCGAAGGCGCAGACGAGCATGAACAGCGTGGAGCGCGGCAGGTGGAAGTTGGTCAGCAACAACTCGGCGCTGCGGATCGCAACACCGGGTGTGATGAATATCGCCGTCTCGCCATCGAAGGGCACGATGCGGCCATGTTCATCGCACGCGGATTCAAGCAGGCGCAGCGTGGTGGTGCCGACCGCCAGGATCCGACCGCCGGCGGCGCGCCTGGCGTTGATGGCAGCGGCCGCTCCGGCCGGGATGCTGCCGCGCTCCGCGTGCATGCGGTGCTCGGCGACCAACTCCGTACGCATCGGCAGGAAGGTGCCGGCGCCCACGTGCAAGGTGACGTTGACGAGGCCCACATCGCGTGCGGCCAGGCGGCCGAGCAGCGCGGGGGTGAAGTGCAGCCCGGCGGTGGGGGCGGCCACCGCGCCGGGATGGGCGGCAAAGACGGTCTGGTAGTCGGCTTGGTCCTGCGCGGTGATGCCGTACAGGCCGGGCAATGTAGGGGGGCAGGGCGAGTGCGCCGGCCGCCTGCAGGGCCTGGCCGAAGACATCACCGGCGAGATTGAAGCGCAGGATGACGGCGCCATGCTCGTTGCCGCGGATCACGGTGGCGCATAGCGCGGTGTCGCCCTCGAACGTCAGGACATCGCCCTCCCTCAGGCGGCGGGCGTTGCGGGCGAGGGCGTGCCAGTCTCCCGCGGCATCGGGCCGGTCCAGGGTGATGCCAATGCGGGCATCACCCCGGCGGGCCGAGAGCTGGGCGGGAATGACCCGCGTATCGTTGGCGACCATCAGATCGCCGGGCCGCAGCAGGTCCGGCAGGTCGGCGACGACGTGATCGCCCAGCCCACCATCGGCGACGTGCAACAGACGGGCACTGTCCCGCGGACTCGCCGGACGCTGCGCGATGCGGTCCTGCGGTAGGTCGAAATCGAAATCGGCGGTGCGCATCAGGTGGGAACGGGCGTGACCCGGCGGACGAGGCGAACCAGCGGGAAGGCAATCAGCACGGCCCATGCCTTGCCCACCACTTGGCCGGCCAGATAGTCGAGGCTGCCAAAGGCGAGAAAGAGGAACACCACGGAATCCACCGCCAGCCCGACCAGCGAGGAGGCAATCACCGCCAGCAGCAGGCGGCGGCGTTGCAGCGGCGTATAGACCGCGAAATCGGCCAGTTCGCCGAGCAGGAAGGCGGCGCTCGACGCCAGCACCAGCGAAGCCGGCGCGATGGCTAGCGACAAGGCGGCGCCAATGGCGATGGCACCGAGCGCCCAGACGGCGCCCAACGCACGCTGCACGATGTCGCGCAGCACCAGGGCCGCGCCGATCATCAGCACCCCGGATGGCGCCATCAGCCCTGGTGCGACGGGAATGAGGCATGGGCCATCTGGCACGCACACCGTGCCGACATGGCCGATCAGCCAGTTGGCGAGCGGGATGCAGGCGAGGAACAGGGCAAAGGCGGCAAGGCCCAGGGCTGGAAGGGAGCGCATGCGGCGCCTCCTAGCACGCGGGGCCGGGCGTTGCACCCGGCAACGCCCCGGGGCGCAGGTGCGTCAGTCCCGCAGGTAGGTGGCGATCTCGATCAGGTTGCCGTCGGGATCGCGGCAATAGACTGAGGTGATAGGCCCGAGCGCGCCGACCTTGGCCGCCGGGCCCTCCACCACCGTGACGCCACAGCTCTTCAGGTGCTCCACGACGTCCGCCGGGCGGATGGCGGTTACGAAGCACAGGTTTTGCGATCCCGGTGCCGGCACTGCCGCGGTGTTCGGGCGGGCGTCGTCGCCGATCGGGTCCAGGTTGATCTTCTGGCCGCCGAAACGCAGCGCGGTCCGGTTGCGCGGGCCGAACTCCTCGCGCTCCATGCCCAGCACCCGCTGGTACCAGGAGGCCGAGACCTCCATGTCGCGGCAGGTCAGAACCATGTGGTCGAGGCGATCGACGGTGAAGCGCATGCAGCTATTCCGTTCCCTCGTAGAAGTCGTTGCCTTTATCATCGATCACGATGAAGGCGGGGAAATCCTCCACCTCGATGCGCCAGACCGCTTCCATGCCAAGCTCCGGGTATTCCAGAACCTCCACCTTGCGGATGCAGTCCTGGGCGAGGCGGGCGGCGGGGCCGCCGACGCTGCCGAGATAGAAGCCGCCGTACTTCTTGCAGGAATCGCGCACCGCCCTGCTGCGGTTGCCCTTGGCCAACATCACGAAGCTGCCGCCCGCCGCCTGGAAGGCCTCGACATAGCTGTCCATGCGTCCTGCCGTGGTGGGTCCGAAGGCGCCAGTTGCCATGCCGTCCGGCGTCTTTGCCGGGCCGGCGTAGTACACCGGGTGTTTCTTGATGTAGTCGGGCAGGCCCTGGCCGGCATCCAGCCGCTCCTGCAGCTTGGCGTGGGCGATGTCGCGCGCCACCACCATGGTGCCGGTCAGCGACAGGCGGGTCTTGACCGGGTATTTCGCCAGTTCGGCGCGAATTTCGGCCATCGGTCGGTTCAGGTCGACGGGCACCACCTCGCCGCCGAGGATCTCGTCGGTGGCCTCGGGCAGGTATTTGCCCGGATCGGTCTCCAGTGCTTCGAGGAACACACCTTCCGGCGTGATCCTGGCCTTCACCTGACGGTCGGCGCTGCACGAGACGCCGATGCCCACCGGCAGGCTGGCGCCGTGGCGGGGCAGGCGGATCACGCGCACGTCATGGCAGAAATACTTGCCGCCGAACTGGGCGCCGATGCCGATGTTGCGGCTGATCTCCAGCACCTTCTGCTCCATCTCCAGGTCGCGGAAGGCATGGCCGGCCTTGCTGCCGGTGGTCGGCAACTGGTCGAGCCATTTGGTGGAAGCGAGCTTCACCGTCTTGAGCGTGGTCTCCGCCGAGGTGCCGCCGATGACGATGGCCAAGTGATAGGGCGGGCAGGCCGAGGTGCCCAGGGTCTTCATCTTGGTCTCGAGGAACTTTACGATCCGCTCGGGGCTCAGAATCGCGCGGGTTTCCTGGAACAGGAAGGACTTGTTGGCCGACCCGCCGCCCTTGGCGACGAACATCAGGTGCAGTTCGTCGGCATGGTGCTCACCGGGGGCGGCCATGATGTCGAACTGCACCGGCAGGTTGTTGCCGGTGTTGACCTCCTGGAACATGTCCAGCGGCGCCATCTGGGAGTAGCGCAGGTTGGTCTCGGTATAGGTGCGGTGGACGCCCCAGGAGATCGCCTCCTCCTCGTCGCCCTCGATCCATACCCGCTGGCCCTTTTTGCCGAAGACGATGGCGGTGCCAGTATCCTGGCACATCGGCAACACGCCGCCGGCGGCGATGTTGGCGTTCTTCAGCAGGTCGAGCGCCACGAAGCGGTCGTTGCCGGAGGCCTCCGGGTCGTCGAGGATGGCGCGCAGGCTGGCCAGGTGGGCCGGGCGCAGCAGGTGCGACACGTCGCGAAAAGCCTGGAACGCCAGTTCCGACAATGCCTCGGGCTTCACGCGCAGCACGGTCTGGCCATCGCAGGTGCTGGTGGACACGCCCTGGATGTCGAGCTTGCGCCACGGCGTGGGGTCCGGGCCCAGCGGGAACATCGGTGCGTAGAGAAAATTCGCGGGGCGCGGCGGCATGGCGTTCATTTACAGGGTCCTTGCGGGCGTCGGTCGGGCCGTCAGGTGTCGCGGGGCGGCGTGCGGCGGCGGAAGGCGTCCAGGCTGACCACCTGCGGCGCATCGCCCGTCGCGGGTTCATCGGCTTCGGCACCGGGTGCCTCGGGCGGTTCGGCACCAGGTTCGGCGGGGGCATCGTAGTGGAAGCGCACGCCGAACCGCACATGCGGATCGGCGAAGGCGGTGACGGCGGGTAAGGGGATCACCAGGGTGCTGGGCACGCCGCCGAACGACAGCGCGATGCTGATCTGCCCGGCACCGGGCGTGCCGTCGCCCTCATCCACGGCAAGATCCCAGAATTGGTGCTGCAGGACGATTGTCATCTCCTGCGGATACTGGGTCTTGAGGCGTGGCGGGATGACGGTGCCGGGGTGGTCGGTGCGGAACGTCAGGTAGAAATGGTGCTCGCCAGGCAACCCGTTCTGCGCCACATGCTTCAGCGCCTGCACCGCGACATGGCGCATTGCCTGCTCGGTCCAGGTTTCATAGGGCAACAGGCTTTCCGGCGTAGAGGGGCCGGTGGTGTCGGAATCGTCTTCCATTTCGCGCCTCATGGTCCAGCGGTGTCCCATAGCGCCTGGGGGACAACAGTAAAAGATGGGGTTTGTTAACTGCGTTCCCAGGGCGGGGCCAGGGCGGAGATCAGCGGGGCGACGGGGCAATCGGCTGCATGTGCACCGGGCAGCCAGCCGAGGCTCATCAGGAACTCGCCGACGATCTCGCCGCCGGTGAAGCGAAAGGTCGCACGGAACAGCTTCACCCAGGAAGGCTTGTCGCGCGGGTGGTGGGCGTCGAGCCAGCCGGCGAAATCCGCCGTGGCTCGCGCGCAGGCCCCGCACGATGCGCGCGTTGGCGATGATCGCCTCGACCTTGAGGCGGTTGCGGATGATGCCGGGGTCGGCCAACAGGCGCGCCGTGTCATCAGGTCCGAATTCCGCCACGCGGTCCACCCCGAAGCCAGCGAAAGCCGCGCGCATGGTGGCGCGGCGCTTCAGCACGATCTCCCACGACAGCCCGGCCTGCATGATCTCCAGGCACAAGCGCTCGAACAGCACGGTCTCGTCGCGCGACGGAAAGCCGTGCTCGGTCGCGTGATAGCTGGCGTGGACCGGGTGGCCGGGGGCGAAGGCGCAGTAGGACGACATGCCTCCAGGTTCGACCGCGCAGCCCTCGTGCGCAAGAGCATGGCCGCGGTTGCGAGGCACGGCAGTGGCCTTGGGGAAGAAGTTTGGGGGGAGGAAGTTTGGGGGGGAGGAAGTTGGGGGGCTTCTGTTGCCCGGTGCCCCCCGGACCGCGCTTATCGCTTATGCAGCGACAGCGAGCGCCTCATGATTGTCATTGGCACTTGTGATACGGCCCGATGACGGCGGAACCATGCCGGGCAAAAGATAAGTCTTTACCACGCGTGTCGAGCCTGTTTCGCCCCCATATCCTGCGGCCGGATAACCTCGCCCGCGAAGTCTGGTGGAGGCGCCGGGCACTGCCCCCGGGTCCACAACGATTATTCCACGCACCGTTTATCGCCATAGCCGGCAAGCCGGCACGCTTGATATAGGGGGTCTCCCCGCCCGATGGAAGAGGCTGGCCAATTCTTGCGCGTGACGTTGTAGGTTCGGCCCTGTATTCGGCTGGCGCATGACTTGGGAGCTGAGGGCCATGCCTGTCACAGACGATCAGCAGGCGGAAATTGACGCCCAGCGGGCGCAGCGCGCCGAGACGCGGCGCGCCACGGTGCCGGCATTGGACGAGATGCTGTTTACCGCGGTGCCGGTGCTGGATCACGGTTTCGTGCGCGCCATCGACTACATGGGCGACGATGCCGCGGTGGTGCAGGCGGCGCGGGTGTCCTATGGGCGCGGCACGCGGCGCGTGTCGGAGGATGCGGGGCTCATCCGCTACCTGATGCGCCACCGCCACACCACGCCGTTCGAGATGTGCGAGATCAAGTTCCACGTAAAGCTGCCGATCTTCATCGCGCGGCAGTGGATACGCCACCGCACCGCCAACGTGAACGAGTATTCGGCGCGCTACTCGATCCTGGACCGCGAGTTCTACCTGCCCGCCCCCGAGCACCTGGCCGCGCAATCGGCCAGCAACCGGCAGGGCCGCGGCGAGGTGCTGGCCGGCGCCGAGGCGGCCGAGGTGCTCGACCTGCTGCGCGGCGACGCGATGCGGACCTACGATCACTACGCGGCGATGCTCAACGAGGGCGCGGACGGCACGCCGGCGGATCCAACGCGCCAGGGGCTGGCGCGCGAGCTCGCCCGCATGAACCTCACGTTGAACACCTATACCCAGTGGTATTGGAAGACCGATCTGCACAACCTGCTGCATTTCCTCAGCCTGCGCGCCGATGCCCATGCGCAGTACGAGATCCGCGCCTATGCCGAGGCGATGCTGGAGATGGTGCGCGCCTGGGTGCCGCTGACCTACGCCGCCTTCGCCGACTATCGCCTGGGCGCCGTCACGCTCTCGGCGGGGATGCTGGCGGCGGTAAAGCGGATGCTGGACGGCGAATCCGTGGATCAGAAGGGCAGCGGGCTGAGCAAGCGCGAATGGACGGAGATGATGACGGCCCTGGGGCGCGGAGCCTAATTTCTATGTGCGATTCGCGTAGCAGGCACTCCGGTCGCGGTGCTAACCTTTGCCAAGGTTATCCTGCTCAGGAAGTTCAAAATGACTGCTGCCCTGATGTCGGCTTCTCGCCTCCCCGGCTGTGGGAGATCACGGCAAGTGAGTTTGAGGACGTCTCTTTCATCGTCAACCTGACATGCACGAGCCTTGGCACAGAAATCAGCGTGGCCGGCGATTATCGTCTCGTCGGCAATGTGGCGGCGCTGGATGGCTTGCATGTCCAGGGCCCCGACGCCAACAGTATGGGCACACGCCGGTTGTTGGCGCTGATCCGTTGGGCGATGGATTACCTTGATGTCGACGAAATCCGAATTGCAGGAGCGACTCGAACGACGGGGGCCCGTCCCGGTCGTCTCCCGCGCCCCTTTGCCGTCAGACGAGACGGACGCCGTAGGTCTGGAGGCTGACGACTGGGTTGCACAGACCGTCTCCGTCGCGAAGCTTCTGAGAGCGGCTGGCGCCAGCCTGCGCGATGCACACGCCGCGATCAATGATCTCGCCGCCCGCCGCCCTACCATCTGCCGTGTGGCGAAGGATGCTGATTTCGCTATCCTCGCAGCCGATCTGCGCAGGCTGCACGTACGCCTGCGGCGCAAGCCCGTGCTGGTCGAAACCGGTCCGTGGATCGCCGCCGTGCGCGAGCGGCATGGTCTTTCGCAGCGCGACTTTGCCGATCGGCTAGGCTTCGATGTTCGCACTTTGCAGAACTGGGAGCAGGGCCGCAACCGACCAGAGGCCGCCGCGGTTAATTTGGTTCGCATGTTCGACCGTGATCCCGCGTCTGTGATCCGTGTCATCTACGAAGCCGCCGAATGATCGTCGCCTTCGGCTCCATCAATCTCGACCTGATCTTCCCGCTGGCGCACCTGCCGGCGGCGGGCGAGACCGTGTTGGGGCCGCGCATGACAATCGAGCCGGGCGGCAAGGGCGCCAACCAGGCGGTGGCGGCGGCGCGGGACGGGGCGCGGGTGGTGTTCGCGGGGGCAGTCGGTGCGGATGCGCTGGCGCAGGACGCGTTGCGGCTGATGCGGGCGGCCGACATGGACACCAGCCGCATCGTCACCGCCGAGGCAGCAACCGGATGTGCCGCGATCTGCGTCGATCCGGCCGGGCACAACCTGATCGCCGTGGCCTCGGGGGCCAATCTCGCCGCGCGGCACACGCAGGTGGAGGATGCGCTGCTGGGGCCGCGCACCACCCTGCTGCTGCAGATGGAGGTGCCCAGCGGCGAGACCGGGGCCCTGGTGCATCGGGCACGGCGGGCAGGCAGCCGCATCGTGCTGAACCTCGCCCCGGCCGCGCCGCTCGACGAAGCGGTGCTGCGCGCGGTCAACGTGCTGGTGCTCAACGAGGGCGAGGCTGCGTTCCTGGCGGGTCACCTGGGCTGCGACGCCACTGCCGCGGCGCTGCACGGGCGGCTGGGTGCGGATGTGGTGGTCACGTTGGGCGAACAGGGGCTGGAGGCGGCGACGGCGCAAGGCGGCCTTCGTCTGGCCGCCGCCGCAATTCAGGTCGTGGACACAACCGGCGCGGGCGATTGCTTCACCGGGGTTCTCGCCGCCGGGTTGGACCGGGGCGAAGGGATGGCGGCCGCGTTGGCGCGTGCCAATGCCGCCGCAGGGCTGTGCTGTACCCGCCGCGGCACCCAGGGCAGCATGCCGCTGGCCGCCGAGACGGATTCTGCCCTCAGGAAATGACGATGCGCGGCCCGGCGGCCTTGCCCGCGCCGCCACCCACCTTCGCCCAGACGCGCGCCGCAAGCGCCTTGTAGGCCCGGGCCCCCTCGCTGTCCGGCGCGCTCGTCACGATCGGCGAACCCGCATCGGCTGCGGTGCGGATGTCGAGCAGCAGCGGGATCTCGCCCAGGAACTCCGCGCCGAGCTTCTCCGCCTCCGCCCTTGCGCCGCCGTGGCCGAAAATGTCGGTGCGGTGGCCGCAGTTCGGGCAGCAGAAGAAGCTCATGTTCTCGACCAGCCCGAGTACCGGCACGCGGGTGCGCTCGAACATCTTCACGCCGCGCCGCGCGTCCAGCAGGGCGATGTCCTGCGGCGTCGAGACGATGACCGCACCGGTGAGGGTAACGCGCTGGGCCATCGTGAGTTGGGCGTCGCCGGTGCCGGGCGGCATGTCCACGATCATGATGTCAAGCTCGCCCCACTCGACCTGGCCCATCATCTGCTCCAGCGCGCCCATCACCATGGGGCCACGCCAGATCATCGCGGTCTCCTCCTCGACCAGGAAGCCGATCGACATCGCCTTCAGCCCCCAGGCCGGCAACGGGATCATGCGGTCGCCCCGCACTTCGCGGCTTGCGGGCCAAGCCGAGCATCCGCGGCAGGCTGGGGCCGTAGATGTCGGCATCGAGCAGGCCGACCCTTAGCCCCTGTTGCGCCAGCGCCACCGCAAGATTGACCGCCACGGTGGATTTGCCGACACCGCCTTTGCCGGAGGCAACGGCGACGATCGCGCCGACCTGAGGCAACAGCGCCGGCTTCTCCGCGGCGGGGCGGCCCTGTCCGTGGGAATGCCCATGGGCATGCTGCGGCTGCGCCGGGGTCGCCGCGGGTGTCGCCCCGGGGGATTTGTGCGCCGTCAGCACGGCGGCCGCGTTCTGCACGCCCCTCTGCCCGGCAATGAGTTTCTCCACCTGCTGGCGAACGGGTTCCATGGCTGCGGCCCTGGCCCGATCGGTGAGCAGGCTCACTTGCACCAGGGCGCCGTGCGGGCCCGGCCGCACCTCCACACCCTCCACCAAACCTGCGGTCACAATGTCGCGGCCGCTGGCCGGATCGGTTACCTTGCGGAGAATCTCGCGCAACGAGGCTGGTGTTGGTTCGGACATACGCTTGAAAACCCTTCGCACCCAGTCAATATGCAGGCGTGTCATGCCAGGGATATGGCGGGTTCAACTCCGCGTGCCAATGGCCCATCCCGCATGTGCGGATACGCTATACAGGAGCCAGGCCTCGTCATGCCTTCAAGGAATAGTGGCCACGGCGGCGACGCTGGGGACTTCAGGATCATGCAATCCGGCAGTTCGGGCGGCGGCGGTGGCCCGTGGGGCGTGCCGCCCGGTGGTGGCGGAGGCGGTGGCGGGCCACGTGGCAACGGACCGCAAGGCCCCTGGGGCGGCGGCGGTGGCGGGCCACGCGGTCCCGGAGGGAACGGTGGCGGGCAGCCGCCGGACCTCGACGAACTCATTGCCAAGGTCCAGGCGATGTTCCGCGGCGCCATGCCGGGCGGTGGCGGCGGCGGCGGGCCGCGCATGCCCTCGGTGCTCGGCGGCGCCAAGGGCGTGGCTGTCGCCGTGGGTCTGGCCGCGGTGGTGTGGCTGGGCAGCGGCTTTTATCGCGTCCAGCCGGAGGAGCAGGGCGTGGTGCTCCGTTTCGGCTCCTTCAACCGCACGGCCATGCCGGGCCTGAACTACCACATCCCCTGGCCGGTGGAGCGGGTGCTGACCCCGGCGGTGACACGCATCAACCGCGTCGAGGTCGGCTACCGGTCACCCAACAGCGACGGGCGGCTGCCCGAGATCCGCCCCACCCGAGGCGTGGCACCGGGTGCCCGCGACCTGCCGGAGGAGAGCCTGATGCTCACCGGCGACGAAAACATCATCGACATCAATTTCGCCGTGTTCTGGCGTGTGCGCGACGCCGGTGCCTTCCTGTTCAATACCCGATCGCCCGAATACACCGTGAAGTCCGCCGCCGAGAGCGTGATGCGCGAAGTCATCGGCCGGACGCCGATCCAGCCGGCGCTGACCGATGCGCGGGCGCGCATCGAGGCGGACGTGCGGCGCGGCGTGCAGGAGATCATGGACAACTATCGTGCCGGCGTGGAAATCACCCAGGTTCAGCTGCAGAAGGTCGATCCGCCCGAGGCGGTGATCGAAAGCTTCCGCGACGTGCAGCGCGCATCGACCGACGCCGACCGGCTGCGCAACGAGGCCGACTCGTACCAGAACGACATCGTGCCGCGTGCGCGCGGCGACGCGGCACGGCTGGTGGCCGAGGCCGAGGCGGCGCGCCAGGTGTCGATCACCGAGTCCACCGGCCAGGCCCAGCGCTTCCTGTCGGTGCTGCGCGCCTACGAGGCGGCGAAGGACGTGACCATGCAGCGGCTGTACCTGGAGACGATGCAGAACATCCTGACCAGCACACCCTCGATCGTGGTCGATGAACGCCTGCAGGGAGTGGTGCCCTTCCTGCCGCTGGGCGAAGGCGGGCAGCCGCTGATGCGGCGTCCGTCGCCACCCGCGACCACGCCGCCCGCTGCCAATCCGCAGGCCGGCACGGCACCTGCCGCCTCCAGGGGAGCGCAACGATGAACCGCCCGATGGTGGCGCTGGGCGCCCTCGTGGTCGCCGGCTTTCTGGCCGCGACCACACTGTTCACGGTGGATCAGACCGAGCAGGTGCTGATCACGCAATTCGGCGAACCGGTGCGGGTGATCAACAAGCCCGGGCTGCACTACAAGATCCCGCTTGTGCAGACCGTGATCAGCTTCGACCGGCGGCTGCTCGATTACGAAGTTCCGCCGGAGGAGGTGATCCTGGGCGACCAGCGCCGGGTGATCGTGGACAGCTTCACGCGCTACCAGATCACCGACCCGCTGCGCTACTATCAGGCGGTCGGCCCCACCGAGGCCGGCATCCGGGCGCGGCTCACCTCGGTCGTCTCCTCGGCGCTGCGCCGCGTGCTCGGCAACGAGCAGTTGCTGAACGTGCTGTCGTCAGACCGCGCGCGGATCATGGACTCTGATCCGCGACCAGGTGAACACGGAGATGGCGAATTTCGGCGTCTCGGTGGAGGATGTGCGCATCCGCCGCGCCGACCTGCCGCCCGGCAACACCCAGGCGATCCTGGCGCGCATGCAATCCGAACGCCAGCGCGTGGCCGCCCAGCTTCGCGCCGAGGGTGCCGAGGCGGCAGCGCGCATCCGCGCCGATGCCGACCGGGAGCGCACGGTGCTGCTGGCCACGGCGCGGGGAACGGCGGACAAGCTGCGCGGCGAGGGCGAGGGGCTGGCGATCGCCATCTACGCCGACGCTTACAACCGCGACCCGCACTTCTTCCAGGTCTGGCGCACGCTGCAGGCCTATCGCGAGTCGTTCTCGGGTGGCGGGTCGCGGCTGGTGCTGACCAACGGCGATGGCTTCTTGAAGCTACTGCGCGAGCCGCCGACACCGACGGGAGACGCGCCCGCCGCCGAGGCCGCGGCCGCCAATCCGCCGCGGTCGCCCTAGCGGCCGCGGGCGGCGACGTAACTGCCGCGTGAAGCCTTTGACATGCCGAGATGATCCGGTCCTGCGCCGCTTGCGGCCCCGCGGCCATCCGATCAAATTGGCGGACACACTGATGGGATACCTGCTCATGTCGCTCCCCGCCGCTCCGCGCCCAGCACGGTCACGCACGGGCGCTTCGTTCTTTCGTGCATGCGCCGTTGCCCTGGCGGCGAGCGTGGCGGTTCCGACCGTCCCGTTCCTCCAGGTGCCGGCCCAGGCGCGCTCGGCGCCCGAAAGCTTCGCCGACCTTGCGGCCAAGCTGCTTCCGGCGGTGGTGAACATCTCCACCAGCACCAACGTGGCCGTGCGGAGCGACCGCGGAGCGCCCGACATGCCCCAGTTTCCGCCGGGTTCGCCGTTCGAGCGCTTCTTCCGCGACTTCATGGAGCGCAACCGGCCGGGCGCCACGCCTTCGCCGCGCGGCGAGCGCCCGCCGGCGCCGACGCGGCGGTCGCAGAGCCTGGGCTCGGGCTTCATCGTTGATCCATCCGGGATCGTCGTGACCAACAACCATGTCATCGACAGCGCGGACGAGATCACCGTCACGCTGACGGACGGCACCGAACTCAAGGCCGAACTGATCGGCAAGGACGACCGCACCGATATCGCCGTGCTGCGGGTGAAGCCGGACAAGCCGCTGCCGGCCGTGCCGTTCGGCGACTCCGACGCCGCGCGGGTGGGCGATTGGGTGGTGGCGATCGGCAACCCGTTCGGCCTGGGCGGCACGGTGACCGCGGGGATCGTGTCGGCGCGCGGCCGGGACATCCACCAGGGCCCGTACGACAACTTCATCCAGACCGACGCCGCCATCAACAAGGGCAACTCCGGCGGCCCGCTGTTCAACATGGCCGGCGAGGTGGTTGGCATCAACACGGCGATCTACTCGCCCACGGGTGGGTCGGTTGGCGTGGGCTTTTCCATCCCGGCCAACCTGGCGAAGAACGTGGTGAGCCAGTTGCGCGATTTCGGCCGGGCGCGGCGTGGCTGGCTGGGCGTTCGCATCCAGCAGGTGACCCCCGAGATTGCCGAAAGCGTCGGCATGAAGGAGCCGATGGGGGCGATGATCGCCGGCGTGACCGAGGGCGGGCCCGCCGAGGACGCTAAGTTCCGCAACGGCGACATCGTGCTGAAGTTCAACGACCGGCCGGTGCGCGACATGCGCGCGCTGCCGCGCATCGTGGCCGACAGCGCCATCGGCAAGGAGGTGCCGGTGGTGGTCTGGCGCGACGGAAAGGAAGTCACGCTGCCGACGAAGGTGGGCGAACTGCCGGAGGAGCAGAAGACAGCCTCGACCGCGCCCGACAAGCCGTCGCCGGTGAAGTCGCTGGAACTCTCCGCCCTTGGCCTGGAATTGTCGCCGATCACGCCCGAGACGCGCGAGCGGTTCCAGTTGAGCGCCGATCAGAAGGGCGTGCTGGTGATCGCCGTTGCCGATGGCACCCCCGCCGCGGACAAGGGCCTGAAGCCCGGCGACGTGATCGTCGAGGTGCAGCAGGAGGAAGTGCAGACTCCGAACGATGTGCAGGAGCGGGTGGAGAAGGTGCGCAAGGCCAATCGCCGCTCGGTGCTGATGCTGGTGCAGACCAGCGACGGGCTGCAGTGGGTGCCTTTGTCGCTGTCGAACAAGGATCGCGCACCCGGCTGATGTTTGCCGCAGCTGGCTACTAGACCCTGGCCCCGGTCGCAGCGATGCGCCGGGGCCGTTTCGTTTCAGTCTGGCGTGGGGCTACTCGGCGGCGACCTGCAGCGCCGGCGCGCCGCGCTCCAGGGTGAAGCGGGTGAAGTGGCGGTTCAGCGCCGGCGGCATGGCCACTTCCATTACGCCCCGCGACGGCTGCATCACGATCATCGCCACGCTTGCGGACAGGTTGTCGGTGTCGTTCAGGCGCGGCGGACGGCACACCGAGAACGGCGCGCCGAAATCGTCGAACAACGCGGCCTTGACATGGTCGGGCGTGATCGCGCCGAGATGCGGCAGCAGCAGGTCGCGCACCCTGAGGTCGCGATAGAGCGAGCAGGGGGTGCTGGCGACGCCGGTGTCGCGCAGCTTGGCCAGGGCGACGGGGCTGACGAAATGGTTGGCATGCACCAGCAGGCCGCCCTCGGGGTGGACCTGGAAGGTTTCGTCGGGGGCGCATTCGAAGTCGATCGCCACACCTGCCCGGTCGGGTCCGATGCGCTGACCATCATGTTGTTGGCGGCCGACTTGGCGGTGACATAGACGGCGCGCATGGCCATCGCCGGGGTCTCGACTGTTCCAGCACCTTGCGGCGGATGAGGGCGAGCGGCACACCGACCTGCGCGGTAGTCGCGGTCGGATTCGAGGTAGTTGGCGGTGAGGCCGATTCCCGCGGCGTTGAGGCCGGAGCGGGCGAGGCCGCCGGCTTCGGTGAAGGTGAGGATGTCGGGCCCGTCCTCGCGGCGGATGCGCAGGACGACGGCGGTTTCGGCGCACTCGGCCTTCCAGTCCCAGTTCTGGGCGTGGAGGATGTGGCGGTTGGCCGAGGCGCCTTGCATCACGACCACGCCGGTGCAGCCGTCGGGGGCGTTCTCGGCAAGGCGGGCGCGCAGGTCGGGCCGTTCGGCGAGCTTGAGGATCTCGGTGCGGGCGTTGAGCAGGGCGATGTGCTCGAACGGCACCTCGGCGCCGACGGCGATGCCCTGCATCTCCTCGATGTAGAGCGGGTCGAAGCTCTCGATGATCGGCAGGTAGTCGCGCACCAGGCCGACGATGTCCTGTTCGCCGAGGCCCGAGCGAGCGATCTGGGCAGTGTAGTGGGCGATGCCCTTGCGGATACGCACGGCGGCGGCGCGGCCGTGCTGGACGCCGCGTTGGTGCGGTGGGCCGGAGAGGTCGATCAGCGGGCAGGGTTCAACCATGGCGGGTCTCCGGCTTGGGTGCGGGGGAGAAGCGGGCGGCGATCATGTCACCAGGACAATCTTTCCGAAATGCCCGTTCGCCTGCATGTGGGCGAGGGCGGCCGGCGCGTCGTCCAGCGCGAAGGTTCGGTCGATCGGCAGGTGCAGGATGCCGGCTTCGACGGCCGGCCAAAGGTCGGCGCGCATGCGGCGGTTGATATCGCGCACCTCATCCACGGAGCGGGTGCGGAAGGTCACGCCGATATAGGCAATGCGGCGCAGCGCGTGCAGATCGAAATCGAACTCGCCCTTCGCGCCGCCGAGGCGGCCGACATTGACGATGCGCCCGAGCACGCGCGCGGCGCGCAGGTTGCCATTGGCCACGCTGGCCGATACCTGGTCGACGATCAGGTCCACGCCTTGCCCACCGGTGGCATCCAGCACCAGTTGCGGCCAATCAGCCTGAGTGGTGTCGATCGCGAGGTCGGCACCCCAGTCGGCAAGTTTCGCGCGGCGCATGGCGTTGGTGGAACTGCCGAGCACCAGGCGGGCGCCCATGAACTTCGCGATCTGCATGGCCATGAGCCCGACGCCGGAACTGGCGCCCTGGACCAGCACCGCCTCGCCCTTGGCCAGGCGGCCGTTGGTGACCACGGCGTCGTGCATGGTCTGCAGCGCCACCGGCAGGGTTGCGGCCTGTTCGAAGCTCATGTTGTTGGCTGGAACGGGGGCGACGCGGCCCCAATCGGCGACGGCATATTCGGCATAGCCGGCGGCACCCGAGCACATCACCCGGTCGCCCTCGCGAATGCCGCGCACCTCGGCACCCACGCTGGCCACCTCGCCGGCGAATTCCATGCCGACGATGGTGCCGGGGCCGCCGATACGGCCATGGGGATTGCCCGCGGCCACCGCCAGGTCGGCGCGGTTGAGGCCGCTGGCCCGCACGCGCACCAGCACCTCGTTCGGCTTCGGCGCGGGCGTGGGCACGTCGCGCACCTGCACTCCGGATTCGGTGACGACGGCAGCCTTCATGGCGCGGCCCTTTCGTGGCGGGTGGGGTCAGGTGGCATAGTCGGGTTCCTCGCGGTCGAGGATGCGGCGCCAGGCGTCGAGGAACTGGCGGCCGTCATGCACGTCGCTCCACGCGCCCTTGTGGTGGGTCCAGCGCAGGTGGTCGGGCTGGCGGCGCAGCGGCTGGCCGGCGGCCTGGGCGTGGAGCTGGTAGCCGACGGTCTTCTCGACGGTGCAAACCTCGTGGAAGGCGTCGTGCACCGTCGGCCCGACGGTCATCACGCCGTGGTTGGCCATCACCAGGGTGGTGGCGTCGCCGATGGCGCGGGCGAGGCGGTAGCCCTCCTCCAGGTTGCTGGCGGGGCCGGTGGCCTCGTCGTCGTAGGCGACGCGGTGGTTGACCAGCAGGTTGTTGTGGTGGGCCATGCACAGGCGCCCGCCCTCGATCATCGACAGGGCGGTGAGGTGGGGCGGATGCAGGTGAATAGCGCATTTCGCTGCCGGGTTGGCGGCATGGACGGGGGCGTGGATGTGGTAGGTGACGGCCCGCACCTCGCGGCCGCCGGAGATGACGTTGCCCTTGAAATCGACGACCAGCAGGTTGCTGGCGGTGATCTCCTGGAACAGCAGGCCGCGGGCGTTGACGAGGAAACGGTCTTCGCTGTCGGGCATCATGAGGGAGAAATGGTTGCCCAGCCCCTCGTTGAAGCCGAAGCGGACCGAGAGGCGGAAGGTTGCCGCGAGGTCGCAGCGCATCGACCATTCCAGGTCGCTCATGTCGGCCGGCTTGCCCATTTCCTGTCCTCCCGTGTGCATTCCCGGGGTGAGGCTAGGCCATTCCCGGAGCGTTGGTAAACGGGCCTGTAACATCCCGCCGCCTGGGATGACCCAGTTGCACAGCCAGGAGGATGATGCGCGATGCTTGGAAATCCAGCGGCCGGCGCCACCGGGCATGGGAGGCGCGCGGTGATCGTGGGGGCCTTGGCCGCGGGATTGCCTCGGGCACGTCCATCTGTGGCCGCGCCGCCGAAGGTAGGCAGGCCCGTGGTGCTCGAGCTTTTCACGTCGCAGGGCTGTTCCTCCTGTCCGCCGGCAGATGCGTTGCTGCGGGAACTGGCCCGGAAACGGTCGGAAGTTCTGCCCTTGGCCTTTCATGTCACCTACTGGGACCGGCTTGGCTGGCGCGACCGGTTCGCGCTGCCCGCAGCGACGCAGCGCCAGCGCAGCTATGTGCATCTCAGCCGGCTTGGCACGATCTATACGCCGCAGATGATCGTGGACGGCCGACATGATGTGGTGGGATCCGACCGGGCGGCCGTGCTCGCGTCCTTGGCCGCCGCGAGCCGCGACGCTGGCGTAGCCGCAACATTGTCCCTGGCGCGCATGGCGGGCCGTCTCGATATCCGTATCGGTGCGGGCACGGGCGAGGGGGTGGTGTGGCTGGTCGGTTTCGACGCCGAACATCGCACCGCGGTGGAGCGCGGCGAGAACGCCGGGCGCTCACTGGTGGAGGCAAATGTCGTGCGTTCCATCGGCATGCTGGGCCGCTGGACCGGGGCAGCCGCTTCCTTCGGCGTTGCGCCGCCCGCCGGCGAGCACCATGCGGTGCTGGTGCAGGCGGCGGACGGCGGCTATCTGGCGGTGCGCGTGTTCGGGACTACTTAGCCGGCCGCATCAGCATCGCCTGCGTGAACCCCAGCACGTTCGGTTCGATCACCACGCGGTCGCGGCGGGCGCCCCAGTTGTAGCCGGCGAAGACCACGGGGATTGTGGCGAGGTCTTCGATTCCGATGCGCATGGCCTGGCCGAGTTCGCGCGCGCGCTGGGCGTCGTCCATGCGGGTGACGGCGCCGAGGAACATCGCGTCGAGCGCGGGGTTGCTGTAGTGCATGCGGTTGGCGACGCCATTGCCTTTGCCGCTGCCCTTGCTGACCCAGACCGAGCGCAGCACGGTGACCGAGGTTGATGACAGGTAGCTCATCATGAACATCGGGTGTTCGCGGGCGTTGATCTTGGGGATGAACATGGCGTTGACCATGGTTTCCAGCTTGGTCTCGATGCCGATGCGCGTGAGCATCTGGGCGATCGCCTGGGCGATCTTGGCATCGCCCGAGAACAGCCCGTTCGGGGCGACGATGGTCCAGCGCCAGCCATCGGGGTAGCCGGCCTCCGCCAGCAGCTTGCGGGCGCGGGCCGGGTCGTATTTCAGTTCGGGCAGGGTGTCGTCGCGGCCGATGGCGCCGGGGGCGACCATCTGGTCGGCGGGGAAGGAGCCGCCGTTCATGATGGTTTGGGCGATGGCGCGGCGGTTGAGGGCGAGCGAGATCGCCTCGCGCACGCGGCGGTCGCGCAGCGGGTTGGCGGCGAGCGGGGCGCCGGTTTTCTTGTCGAACGTCTGGGGCAGCACGTCGCGCGTGGAGTCGGGGTTGAGGTAGGCGACCTGGTGGCCGCGGATCGAATACAGGGCCAGGGCCGGATTCTTGCGGATCACGTCGAGGTCGTCGGGCGGGACCCGGTCGGCGAGGTCGACTTCGCCGGCCAGCAATGCGGCCATGCGCGACGCGTCGGAGGGGATGGCGCGGATGGTGACCTCGTCCCACGCCAGGGCGGTCTTGGGGTCGCGGTTGCCCCACCAGTCGTCGTTGCGCTTGAGAATGAGGCGGTCGCCGCGGGCGTAGCTGACGAAGCGGAACGGGCCGGTGCCGATGGCGAGCTTGCCGTTGTTGAAGTCCGGCGTTTGCGCGTCCTTGTGGATGCTGCGGCTGAGGATCTTGGCGCCGGCGAGGTTGAACGGCAGGAACGGGTCGGGATCGCGGGTCTTGAGGCGGAAGCGGGTGGCGGAGATGCGCTCCATGCCCACGATGGATTCGATGAAGTGGGTGTAGGAGCTTGGCCCCTTCACCTGGGGGATGCGCGCCACGGTGAAGGCGACGTCGTCGGGGTCGAGCGGGGTGCCGTCGTGGAACTTCACGCCGGGATGCAGGTCGAACTCCCAGGTGTGGTCGTCGATCAGGCGGAAGGCGCTGGCGAGGTTGGGGATGACCTTGCCCTGCGGGTCCTGGAAGGTTAGCGGCTCGTAAATGTGGTCGCCGGTGGCGTGGTTGATCGAGGTGTTGTGGAAGTGCGGGTCGAGCGAGGTGACGTCGCTGGCGACCGCGAAGGTGAGCGAGCGGGCGGCGGCCGGCGCCAGGCTAGTGCCGGCGAGCAGGGCGGTGGCGGAGATGGCGGTGGCGAGCAGGCCAAGCCAGTGCGCCCGCCGGCGCCGGGCGCCGGTGTGGTGCGGGATCATTCGGTGTTTCCTCCAGGATTTTCCCGAGCATGGCGCGATTGCGCGGCGGTGCGCAACTGCAATCAGGGGCGAGAACATGGCCGGGGGGAGGGCGGTCAGCCGGCTTGGCGGTCCCAGGTGGTGGCGGTGACGCCGCGTTCGATCAGGATGAACTTGCGGACCTTGCCGTTCTCGGTGAGCGGCAGGTCGGGGACGAAATCGATGAAGCGGGGGATGGCGAATTTCGCCAGCAGCGGGGCGCAGAAGGCGGCGATGGCGGCGGGGGCAAGGGTGCTGCCGGGGGCGCGGACGATGGCGGCCATCACCTCGTCCTCGGCCAGTTCGGAGCGCACCGGGAAGACGGCGGCGCCCGCGATTTCCGGGTGGGTGAGCAGCACCTGTTCCACCTCGAAGGCGGAAATGTTCTCGCCGCGTCGGCGGATGGCATCCTTGATGCGGTCCATGAAGCGGAACCACCCATCGGGCTCGCGCACCACGCGGTCGCCGGTGTGGAAGCGCAGGTTGCGCCAGGCTTCCACGGTCTTGTCGGGGGTGGCCCAGTAGCCGGTGGCGAAGGCGAAGGGCTCGCGGGCGCGCAGCACCAGCTCGCCCGGCGTGCCGTCGGGCAGCTTGTTGTCGTCCTGGTCCACCACCTGGGCCTCGAAGCCATCGACCTCGGGGCCCATCAGGCCCGGGCGCTGGTGGTCCACGGTGGCGCCGAGGGTGAAGTTGGTTTCGGTGGAGCCGTAGCCGTCGATCATGCGCAGGCCGGTGCGGGCGGTGAACGGGGCCTGGAGATGGCCGGGCACGCCGGGGGCGAGGGCCACGCGCAAGCGGTGCCCGCGCTCGGCCTCGCTGGGCGGCTGGGCCATCAGGATCGGCACCATGGCGCCGAGCAGGTAGGCGACGGTGGCGCGGGCGGCGACCATGGCGGGCCAGAAGCCGGAGGCGGAGAAGCGCGGCTCCAGCACCATGGCGGCGCCGTGCAGCAGCGCCTGGTGGAAGGTGTTGAGCGCGTTGGTGTGGAACATCGGCAGGGTGGTGCACAGCACGTCGGCGGATGTGAGTTCGAGCAGGCGGCCGGTGGTGATGCCCCACCAATACATCTGGGCATGCGGGCAGCACACGCCCTTGGACGGGCCGGTGGTGCCGGAGGTGTAGAGGATGGCCGCGGTCTCGCCGGGGCGCGAGGGGTGCGGGGGCTGGGGGGTGCCGAGAGGCGGGAGGGCGTCGATCGGCCAAATGGTTTCGAGCGGCAGGGCGGGGCGGTCGATATGGGCGAGGGCGGGCATCAGCTCCGGTGCGATGGCCAGGATGCGAGCGCCCGAATTGGCCAGAACGTGCTGTAGCTGCGGGCCGCGCGAGGCGACGTTGATGGGCACCATGATGACGCCGGACCAGGTGCAGCCGAGGTAGAGCTCCAGGAACTCGGCGCGATTCGGGCACATCACCGCCAGCCGGTCGCCGGGCTTCAGGCCGGCCTGGTGCAGCCGCCCGGCGGCGCGCGCGGCGAGGTCGGGCATGTCGGCGAAGGTCCAGGCGGTCTCACCGACACGGAACAGCGGGCGGGCGCCGTGGCGCTCGGCCTGGCGCAGGAGCATGTGCGGCAGGGTGCGCTCGGCGGGAGGGAGTTCATTGCGCATCGGCGGCGCCTGAGCCTGGGTGGCGGCTGCGAGGTCCGCCGGGGGCGGGGCGGGTTGCGGCGGCATGCGGCGTCGGTTCCATTCGCCTGCGTTATAGCGGGATTGGCGCGGCTGGACATATCCTGGGACACGGCCGAGGCAGATCGGGGCGGGGAGGATGAGCGAGATGGTCATGCGACTGGAGGCGGCGCCTGGACGCTGACGGTCCGGACGGCAGCGCGTTGCGCATCGCCGTCGGCATCGTCACGGCCGGGCGGCCAGGGGTGGTGCCGGAGGTGCTGGAGGAACTGGCGCGCCAGACCCGTGCGCCGGACCGGCTGATCGTCTGCCATGCCGCGCCGGCGGACGTGTCCACGGTGCCGACGGGGGCGGCCGAGTTGCTGCTGTCGCGGCGCGGCATCGCCGCCCAGCGCAACCGGGTGCTGGACGCGGTGGGCGACTGCGACATCGTGGTGTTCTTCGATGACGACTTCCTGCCGGCGCCGGCGTGGC
Organism: uncultured Alphaproteobacteria bacterium; assembly: GCA_963779875.1. Classification (GTDB taxonomy): domain Bacteria; phylum Pseudomonadota; class Alphaproteobacteria; order Acetobacterales; family Acetobacteraceae; genus CAMDGX01. The sequence continues at coordinate 240,488 of CAWAAI010000003.1, forward strand.
TGGCGCGGGTGGAGGCGTTGTTCGTGGCCGATGCCGATGTGGTGGCGGTGACCGGTCATGTCATTGCCGACGGCATCAACGGACCGGGGATCGCGCCCGGTGCGGCCCGGGCGCTGCTGTGCCGGGACGTGGACGGCGACGGGGTGGTGCCGGCCTTCAACGGCTACGGCTGCAACATGGCGTTCCGGCTGGCGCCGCTGCGTGCGGCGGGGCTGCGGTTCGACGAGCGGTTGCCGATGTACGGCTGGCTGGAGGATGTGGATCTGTCGTGGCGGCTGCGGGCGCATGGCCGCATCGTCAGGCACCTTGGCGCGCGCGGGGTGCATCTCGGGGTGAAATCCGGCCGTGGGCCGGGTCGGCCGCTGGGTTATTCGCAGGTGGCCAACCCGCTGTACATCGCGCGCAAGGGGCATCTGCCGTGGCGCCACGCCATCGGCCAGGTTGTCCGCAACCTGGCGGCCAACCTGGTGCGCGCGGCGTGGCCGGAACCGTGGGTGGACCGGCGTGGGCGGCTGGCGGGCAATTTGCGCGGGCTTGCCGATCTGGTGCGCGGGCGGCTGGCGCCGGAGCGCAGCCATGGGCCGTGATGATGGCTCCCGCACATTATGGGCGCCGGGTTTGATGGGGGCTGGGACGCGATGACCGACGAGGCGATATTCGACGTGGCGATCGCCGGCGGCGGCTCGGCGGGGGCGGTGCTGGCGGCGCGGCTGTCGGCGGACCCGAACCGCCGGGTGCTGCTGGTGGAAGCGGGGCCGGGGATCGAGGAAGGGCGGGTGCCGGCGGTGCTCGCCTCGGCCTATCCCGGGCGGGCGCAGTTCAACCCGAACTGGTTCTGGACCGAGTTGCGCGCGACCATGGGTGAGCTGCGCTCCAACCAGCCGGCGCTGCCGCGCGGCTATGAGCAGCCGAAGGTGTTGGGCGGCGGGTCGTCGGTGAACGGGATCGGCGCCAATCGCGGCCAGCCTTCGGATTTCGACGAATGGGCGGACCATGGGGCGCGGGGCTGGGGCTGGGACGACGTGCTGCCGTATTTCCGCAAGCTGGAGCGGGACCTGACCCATGACGGGCCGCTGCATGGCCGCGACGGCCCGCTGCCGATCCAGCGGGTGCGGCGGGAGACATGGACCGGCTTCACGCACGCGGTGGCCGCCGCGGTGCGGGCCGAGGGGTTGGGGCAGGTGGACGACCAGAACGGCGCCTGGGAATGCGGCATGATCCCCACCGCGGTGAACCTGGACGAGCAGGGGCGGCGGGCGAGCACGGCGCTGGCTTATCTGACCCCAGAGGTGCGCCGGCGGCCGAACCTGACGATCCAGGCCGATACGCTGGTGCATCGCATTCGGTTCGACGGGCGGCGCGCGGTTGGCCTGCGCGTGCGCCATGCTGGCGTGGAGCGCGATATCGCCGCCCGCCATGTGGTGGTGGCCGCAGGGGCGCTGGGCAGCCCGACGCTGCTGATGCGCAGCGGCATCGGTCCCGGCACGCATCTTCGGGAACGCGGCGTGGCGGTGGTGGCCGACCGGCCGGGGGTGGGCCAGAACCTTCAGGAGCACCCGGCGACGGGGCTGTCGGTGTTCCTGGCGCCGGGGGCGCGGGGTGGGGCGGGGGAGAACTATCACCTGCAGTCGCTGTTGCGCTGGTCCTCGGGGCTGGCAGGCACGCCGGCGGGGGACATGCACGTGGCGGTGTCCACGCGCGGCACATGGCATGCGGTGGGGCGGCGCATCGGCGGTTTCTACGGCTGGGTGAACAAGTCGTACTCGCGCGGCCGCGTGCGCCTGGGCGAGGCGGTGGATGGTCCGCCCGAGGTGGATTTCCGCATGCTGTCGGACCGGCGCGACCTGGTGCGGCTGATGCAGTCGTTCCGCATGAGCCTGCGGGTGCTGTCGGCGGTGCGTGCCGCGGGGGCGGCGCTGGAGGTGTTTCCGTCGGGCTATTCCGAGCGGATCAAGCAATTGGCGCGGCCGACCCGGCGCAATGGCATGATCATGGGCATCGCCGGGCCGTTGATGGACGGCAGCGCGGCGCTGCGCCGCCGGATGATCGCGGTTGCCACCGAGGGCGCCGCCGCGCCGGAGGACATTGCGGCGGATGACGATCGGCTGGAGGATTACCTGCGCCGGGTGGTGGGTGGGGTGTGGCACCCATGCGGCACATGCCGCATGGGCGACCCGGCGGACCCCCAGGTGGTCACCGACCCCACGGGGCGGGTGGTCGGCACGGAAGGGCTGACAGTCTGCGACGCGTCGCTGATGCCCACCATTCCGTGCGCCAACCTGAACGTGCCGGTGATCATGATGGCCGAGAAGGTGGCCGACCTATTGGCGGCCAGCTTGCGGGGTTGAGCGGGCTGGCCGTTCGCCGCGAGGTCGCGGTCAGTCGGCATGGAGCATGGCGCCTTTTGGCGCCAGCGTGCCGGTGGCGCGGCTTTCGTTGTCGGCCAGTGCGGCGGCTGCCGGCTTGGCGACGGGATCGCGCATCATGTAGCCGCGGCCCCAGACCGTGACGATGAGGTCGCCGGCGCCGAACCCCGCCAGCTTCTTGCGCAGCTTGCAGATGAACACGTCGATGATCTTCGCCTCCGGCTCGTCCATGCCGCCGTAGAGGTGGTTGAGGAACATTTCCTTGGTCAGCACCACGCCCTTGCGGAGCATCAGAAGCTCCAGGATGGCGTGTTCCTTGCCGGTGAGATGCAGTTCGGCGCCATTGACGGTGACCTCGCGGCTGTCGAGCAGCAGCTTGACCGGGCCGACCACGATCGAAGGATGGCTGAAGCCCTTGCTGCGCCGCACGATGGCCTGGATGCGGGCGAGCAGTTCGCTTTTGTCGAAGGGCTTGGTGATGAAGTCGTCGGCGCCGAGGCTGAGGCCCTTGACCTTCGCCTGGGGGCGGGACAGCCCCGACAGGATCAGCACGGGCATGTCGATGCGCGCCGCACGCAGCCGCCGCACCACCTCGTAGCCCTCCATGTCGGGCAGCATCAGGTCGAGAATGAGGATGTCGTAGTCGTAGTGCCGGGCGAGTTCGAGTGCCTCCTCGCCGGTGTCGGTCTGGTCGACGACCGCGTTGCTCGACTTGAGCATCATGGTGATGCCGCGGGCAACGAGCACGTCGTCTTCAACCAAAAGAATGCGCACCTGCATCTCCCTGCGATTGTCTGCGATAGAAATACAACCATTAAGGGTATCTTGCAAAGCGAAAATCGCTGATTAGACGCATCGAAACGTCACCATAAATCGGAATCATAAATTTTTCTGCGCTGCCGCTCCCAATTTTCGGATGAACAGGCGTCGCTTGAAGTGATGCTCGTGAATTGATGCGATGCTGCCGTGCCGCTCCTCGCGTTGGCGGCGATATCGGGTGGCCGGTTCTCGCTTTCCGGCGGCGGCGATGCGGCGAAACCGGCAATGCCGGCCGGCGCCGCGCCTCAGCGCAGCTGTGCGACCCGCAGGGCGTTGGTGGTGCCGGGCTGCCCGAACGGGATGCCGGCAATCACCACGATCTGGTCGCCGCTGATGGCGAAGCCCTCCTGGCCCGCGGTGCGCGTGGCCCGCGCCACGGTTTCGGTCATCGAATGCGCCTCCGGCGAAGTCACCGCGTGCACGCCCCACACCAGGGACAGGCGGCGCGCGGTCTGGACCGAGCTGGTCAGCCCGATGATCGGCGCCTCCGGCCGCTCGCGCGCGGCGCGCAGGGCGGTGCTGCCGCTGGCGGTGAAGGCGCAGATCACGTCGGCGCCGATGGTGTGCGCCACCTGGCGGGCGGCGGCGGCGATGGCGTCGGCGGCGGAGTGCTCGGGCGCGGGGCGGGATGCCTCGATCATCGCGCGCCAGCCGGAATCCTCCTCCACCCTGGCCACGATGCGGTCCATGATGTTCACCGCCTCGAACGGGAACTGGCCGGCGGCGGTCTCGGCCGAGAGCATCACCGCGTCGGCGCCGTCGAACACCGCGGTGGCCACGTCCGACGCCTCGGCGCGGGTGGGGGCGGGAGCGGTGATCATGCTCTCCAGCATCTGGGTGGCCACCACCACGGGGCGGCCGAGCTGGCGGGCGGTGCGCACGATGCGCTTCTGGGCCAGCGGCACCTCCTCGGGCGGCAGCTCCACGCCCAGGTCGCCGCGCGCCACCATCACCGCGTCGGACAGGCGGATGATCGCGTCCAGGTTGTCGAGCGCCTGGGGCTTTTCCACCTTGGTCATGATCCAGGCGCGCCCGGCGGCGATCTCCTTGGCCTCGGCCACGTCCTCGGGGCGCTGCACGAAGGACAGGCCGATATAGTCCACGCCGTGTTCCAGCGCGAAGGCCAGGTCGATGCGGTCCTTCTCGGTCAGCGCCGGGATGGGCAGCACGATGTCGGGCACGTTCACGCCCTTGCGGTCCGACAGCGGCCCGCCGACCGTCACCTCGGTTTCAAGATGGTCGGGGCGGCGATGCGTCACCCGCAGCCGCAGCTTGCCGTCGTCCAGCAGCAGCGTGGTGCCGATGCTGGCCGCGGCGATGATCTCGGGGTGCGGCAGGCGCACGCGGCGCACGTCGCCGGGGGTGGGGTTGAGATCCAGGCGGAAGGACTGGCCGGTCTGCAGCTGCACCCGGCCGCCGGCAAACTGGCCGACGCGCAGCTTGGGCCCCTGCACGTCCGCCAGGATGCCGATCGGCCGGTCGAATCTGGCCTCCATGTCGCGGATCATGGCGATGCGCGCGGCGTGGTCGTCGTGGGTGCCGTGGCTGAAGTTCAGGCGGAACACGTCCGCGCCGGCGTGGAACAGCCTTGCCAGCACCTCCGGCGTGGAGCTTGCCGGGCCGAGCGTCGCGATGATCTTGGTGCGGCGGCGCCGGCGGGTCTTGATACGGGCGGGCATTTGGCTTCCTTCTACGTCACGCGATCAGCACGGCACGGATGTCGTTCACGTTGGTCAGGGTGGGGCCGGTCACGATAAGGTCCCCGATGGCGGCCAGCAGGCCATAGCTGTCGTGCCCCGCCAGCACGGCGTGCGGGTCCAGCCCCGCCGCGCGGGCACGCGCCAGGGTGTCGGGGGCGACGAAGCCGCCGGCCGCGTCCTCGGTGCCGTCGATCCCGTCGGTGTCGCCGGCGACAGCCCAGATGCCAGGGGCACCGGCCAGGGCGAGCGCCAGGCCGAGCAGGAATTCGGTGTTGCGCCCGCCGCGCCCGGCGGCCCCCGCGCCGATCGTCACCGTCGTCTCGCCGCCCGACAGCAGCAGGGCGGGCGGGGCGAGCGGCTGGGCGTGGCTGCGCACCGAGCGGGCGATCCCGGCCATCACCGTGCCCATTTCGCGGCTTTCGCCCTCCAGCGCGTCGCCCAGGATGATCGGCGTGATGCCGAGCGCGCGCGCCGCCGCCGCGGCCGCCTGCAGCGAGGCGGCGGGGGTGGCGATCATGTGGAACGAGGCGTGCGGCAGGCTGCCGGGCTTCGGCGTCTCGTCCGCCGCCTGGGCGAGGTGGGCGGCAACGTGCGGGGCGAGGGTGACGCCGAAGCGCGCGACGATGGCGCGGGCGTCGGCGAAGGTGGTGGGGTCGGGCACGGTGGGGCCGGAGGCGATCACCGCCGGGTCGTCGCCCGGCACGTCGGAGATGGCCAGGGTCACCACGCGCGCCGGGGCGGCGGCGGCGGCGAGGCGGCCGCCCTTGATGGCGGAGAGGTGCTTGCGCACCGCATTCATCTCGGAAATCGTGGCGCCGCTGGCCAGCAGGGCCTTGTTCACCGCCTGTTTGTCGGCCAGCGACAGGCCGGGGGCGGGCAGCGCCATCAGCGCCGAGCCGCCGCCGGAGATCAGCGCGATCACCAGGTCGTCGGCCGACAACCCCTGCACCGCGGCCAGCACGCGCCGCGCGCCGGATTCGCTGTTGGCGTCGGGCACCGGGTGGCTCGCCTCGATCACCTCGATGCGCTGGGTCGGCACGCGGTGGCCGTAGCGGGTGACGACCACGCCGGACAGCGCGACATCAGGCCACGCCGCCTCCAGGGCGGCGGCCATCACCGCGGCCGACTTGCCGGCGCCCACCACCACGCAGCGCCCGGCGGGCCTGGGCGGCAGGTGGCTTGCCAGCATCACGCGGGGATCGGCGGCGGCGATGGCGGCGTCGAAGATCCTGCGCAGTGAAGCGCGTGCCGTGCCGTCGTTCCAGCCGCCCATTTCCGTCCGTCTCCCGTCGCATCGCCGTGAGTATGGCGAAGCCGGCGCGGAAGCGCCATGTTGGGGAGAGGCAAGAGGAGGCGCACATGCCCGTACCCGATCTGGACGACAAGACCCGCACCGAGCTGGAAGCGGCGGCTTTCCGCCGGCTGGTGGCGCATCTGCGCGAGCGCGCGGATGTGCAGAATATCGACATGATGAACCTGGCGGGGTTCTGCCGGAACTGCCTCAGCCGCTGGTACCGCGAGGAGGCGGCGAGCCAGGGCATCGCCATCGCCGACCCCGATGCGCGCGAGATCGTCTATGGCATGCCCTACAAGGAATGGCAGGCGAAGCACCAGAAGGAGGCCACGGCCGAGCAGAAGGCGCAGTTCGCCAAGGCCAACCCCGGCCACTGACGCTTTGGCCGGCCGCGATTGACCGGCTGGCCCGGCTCCGTTAAGCCCGCCGCCCCGACCAGCACCCCGACCAGCAACGGAGATGCCGCATGGCCCAGCCGGCCACCGCCACGACGCCCGACGCCGCCGGAGAGGATGCCGCCCAATGGGGCAACGTGTCGGCCGAGCGGCTGCGCAGCCTGATCGAGCGCATCGAACGGCTGGAGGAGGAGCGCAAGGCGCTGTCCAGCGACATCAAGGACATCTTCGCCGAGGCCAAGTCGGCCGGGTTCGACGTGAAGGTCATGCGTCAGCTCATCCGCATCCGCAAGCAGGAGCCGGCCGAGGTGGAGGAGCAGGAGACCCTGCTGGACGTGTACCGGCGCGCGCTGGGGATGTAGCCCCGCGCCCGAACCTGCGCGCCTGGGTCCCCGGCCCGCCTTCAGGCGGGGGCCGGCTGGCGCCGTGGCGCGCGGCGCCGGCGCAGGGCGGTGCGCGCCCGCATCGCCTGCACCAGCAGGGCGACCGGCAACAGGCCGACCACGACGATGGCGAGTGCCGCCACCGCGCCGTCCTCGTAGGTGCCGCGCGAGGCCTCGGCATAGACATGGGTGGCCAGCGTCTCGACATTGAGCGGGCGCAGCAGCAGCGTCGCCGGCAGTTCCTTCATGCACTCGATCAGCACCAGCAGCGACGCCGCACCGATGGCCGGGGCGAGCAGCGGCAGGTGGATGCGCCAGGCGAGCGCGGCGTCGCGCGCGCCCAGGCCGCGCGCCGCCTCGTCCACCGTGGCGGGAACCCGGCCATAGGCGGATTCCAGCGCCCCGGCCGGCACGGCGAGGAAGCGCAGCGCATAGGCCAGCAACAGCGCCGCCACGGAGCCCGAGAGCAGTTGCGCCGGCGGCAACTGGCCGGCGAAGCGGAACGCCGCATCGACCGCGGCGTCGAACCACGCCATCGGCCCCAGCAGGCCCACCGCCAGCACCGTGCCGGGCAGGGCGTAGCCCAGGGCGGAGACGCGCAGCAGCGCGGTGGCCCGACGCCCGCCGACATGGCGCTGGCAGAAGGCCACCAGGAAGCCCGCGCCGATGGTCGCCACGGTGGCCAGCACGGCCAGGCGCAGGCTGTTCCACACCAGGCCGGGCAATCCGGGCGGCATCCCGAAATCGCTGACCCGGATCCAGGAATTGACCAGCAGGTGCAGCGCCGGCACCGCGAAGCCCGCCAGGACGGGCAGCGCGCACCCGATGGTGGCGAGCCACGCCATGGCCGGGCGCAGCGACTGGCGCGACGGCGGGTGCTCGCCGGCGCCGCCGCCCTGGTCGCGGCGGCGGGCGAAGCCGCGCTCGGCGGCCAGCACCGCGAAGGTGAGCGCCAGCATGGCCAGCGCGATCTGCGCCGCGCCCTCCACCGAGCCGCGGGTCACCCAGGTGACATAGACCGCGACCGTCATGGTGCGCACGCCCAGGAACTCGCTGGCGCCGATATCGGCCAGCACCTCCATCAGCACCAGGCCCACGCCCACGCCGATCGCGGGGCCCGCCATGGGCAGCGTGACGCGGCGCAGCAGCACGGCGCCGGAGGCGCCCAGGCCGCGCGCCGCGTCGATCGCGTCGGCCGCCTGCATGGTCAGCGCGGCGCGGGTGTTGAGATAGACATAGGGGTACAGCACGAAGCCCAGCACGACGATGGCGCCAGGCATGGAGCGGATGTCGGGCAGCACCAGGCCGCGCACGTCGGCGATGCCCAGCATGCCGCGCAGCGCCGTCTGCACCGGGCCCAGCGGGTGCATCACGTCCACATAGGCATAGGCGACGATGTAGGTGGGCATGGCCAAGGGCAACAGCAGCGCCCATTCCAGCACGCGCCGGCCGGGGAAGCGGTAGCCGGTGACCAGCCAGGCGGCGCCCACGCCCACGCCGGCCGCGAGTGCCCCGGTGCCGGCCAGCAGCACCAGCGTCTCGCGCAGCGCGTCGGGCAGCACGTAGGCGACGAGGTGGGGCCAGAGCTCGCCCGAGCCGCGCACGGCCAGCACCGCCAGGCCGGCCACCGGCACCAGCACCAGCAGGGCCGGCACCGCGGCGGCCAGCAGCAGGCCGCGATGCCGTTCGTGATCCGTCATCTGGCGGGAGAGCGTGGCGTTCAGCGCGCGGGGTTCGTCACCGGTCGAACGCCACGCGGTCGATGATGGTGCTGGCCTCGGCGCGGTGGGCGGCGATCTCGGTGAGCGGCACGGTGTCGACCTTCAGCGCGCCGAGATCGGCGATGACCGGATGCAGCGGCACCCCCGGCAGCACCGGGAACTCGAAATTGGCCTCGGCATAGGTCTTCTGCGCCGCGGGCGACAGCAGGAACTCGATCAGCCTGACGCCACGGGCGGCGTGCGGGGCGTGGCGGGCGATGGCGGCGCCGGAGATGTTCACGTGGGTGCCGGCCCCGTCGCTGAAGGTGGGCAGGATCACGCGCACCGCGTCGGCCCATTTCTTCTGCTCGGCGCCGCCGGCGCCGGAGCGCATCAGCCCAACATAATAGCTGTTGGAAACACCGACGTCGCAGATGCCGGCCAGGATGTCGCGCGCCACGTCGCGGTCGCCGCCGGCGGGCTTGCGGGCGAGGTTCTGCTTCAGTGACTTGAGGTAGTCCTCGGTGGCGGCGGCGCCGTGCTTGGCGATCATCGCGCTGAACAGGGCGGTGTTGTAGGGGTGGTTGCCGCTGCGCAGGCAGATCTTTCCCTTCCAGCGCGGGTCGGCAAGCTGTTCGTAGGTCATGGCGGTGGCGTCCACCCGGTCCTTGGAGACCAGGATCACCCGGGCGCGCAGCGACAGCGGCACCCAGTCGGCGCCCGGGGGGCGCAGCCCGTCCGGCACCGCAGCTTCCACCACCGGCGAGGTGAAGGGCTGGGTGAGGCCGCGCTTGTCCAGGTCCACCAGGCTGCCGACATCCACGGTCATCAGCACGTCGGCCGGCGAGCGCGCGCCTTCGGCGGCCACGCGCTCGGCCAGGCCCGCATTGACGAAGACGGTGTTGACCGTGATGCCGGTGGCGGCGGTGAACTTGTCCAGCAGCGGCTGGATCAGCTTGGGTTCGCGCGTGGTGTAGAGGTTCACCTCCTCGGCCGCCCGCGCCGGCGCGGGCGACGCCAGCGGGGCCAGCAGGGTAGCGGCCAGCGGCATGGCGGCCAGCAGGGAACGGCGTCGGAAGGTCATGTCGGCATCTCCGGTGCACGGGTGCAACTGCGAATAAGTCGCATCTTTAGGCGACGATCGCCGTCCGCGCAAGCGGCGATGTTCCAAAGCCGCCGCAGTGGCGGCGATCTCCAGACCCCGCCGCTGGCCACGCGTTCTCAGCGCGGCGTGGTGCCGATGCCGTGGTAGCGGAAGCCCGCCGCCGCCATGGCAGCGGCGTCGAACAGGTTGCGCAGGTCCACCACCACCTCGCCGCGCATCATGCCGCGCAGGTCGGCGGGCGAGAGCGTGCGGAACTCGCCCCATTCGGTGACCACCACCGTCGCGTCCGCGCCCTTCAGCGCCTCGGCGGCCGAGGCGCAGTAGGTGACGCCCGCCGGCAGCATCGGCCGGGCCAGTTCCATGCCCTGGGGGTCGAACACCCGCACCTGCGCGCCGTCCTCCACCAGCCGGGCGACGATGGGGATGGAGGGCAAGTCGCGCATGTCGTCGGTGTCGGGCTTGAAGGTCAGGCCGAGGATGGCGATGCTGTGCCCGCGCACCGAGCCGCCGCAGGCCGCCAGGATGCGCGCGGACATCGCCGCCTTGCGGGCGTCGTTCACCGCCACCACGGCCTCCACCAGCCGCGAGGGGGCGCCGGCCTCCTGGGCGATGCGCACCAGGGCCAGCGTGTCCTTGGGGAAGCAGCTGCCGCCGAAGCCGGGGCCGGGCTGGAGGAAACGGGGGCCGATGCGCCCGTCCAGCCCGATGGCGTGCGACACCTCCTTCACGTTGGCGCCCACCTTCTCGCACAGATCGGCCATTTCGTTGATGAAGGTGACCTTCATCGCCAGGAACGAGTTGGCGGCATACTTGATCAGTTCCGCCGTCTCGACGCCGGTGTACTGCACCAGGTCCGGCCGGCTGGCGAGCGGCGCGTAGAGCCGGCCCAGCACCTCGCGCGCCCGCTCCGAGGCGGTGCCCACCACCACGCGGTCGGGCTTCATGAAGTCGGCGATGGCGCTGCCCTCGCGCAGGAACTCGGGGTTGGAGGCGACGTCGGCGTCCAGCTCCGGTGCGACATGGCGCAGGATGGCGGCGATGCGCCGCCCGGTGCCGACCGGCACGGTGGACTTGGTCACCACCACGGCATAGCCGGACAGGCAGCGCGCCACCTGCTCGGCCGCGGCATAGACATAGGTGAGGTCGGCATGGCCGTCGCCGCGCCTTGTGGGGGTGCCGACGGCGATGAACACCGCCTCGGCGCCGGCCACCGCCGCCTTCGTGTCGTCGCCGAACGACAGGCGGCCGGCGGCCACGCCCTCCTCCACCAGTTGCTTCAGGCCGGGCTCATAGATCGGGATGCGCCCCTCGCGCAGCGCGCCGAGGCGGCCGGGATCGGCCTCCACGATGGCGACCTCGGTGCCGAGTGCCGCGAAGCAGGCGCCCGATACCAGCCCGACATAGCCGCCGCCGATCATCGCGATCTTCAATGTCTGTTCTCCATTCTATCCGGACGACCCCGAAGCGGGGCGGCATGCACGGCCCGAAGCGAAACGACCCTGGGCCTAGACAGCACATCCGGGCGCGTAATTCCACCTCCTGCCCGGCGCATGGATTGACGGCGGCGGCGGTGGCGACCCACGCTTGGCCAGGGCACCCGACATGGCGCCCGCGCCTGTTCGTGGCCCCCCCTGTTCCTGGCCCCCCTGTTCCTGGAGACACGCCTTGGCCGCCAGTTCCACCCCACGCCGCGTCGTGCTCGCCGCCATCAAGCACGAGTCGCACACCTTCAACCGGTTTCCCACCACGCTGGAACTGTTCCGCCGCCAGGGCTACCGCCGCGACGGCGACGTGGTCCGGGCCTATCGCGGCACCGGGCTGGAGATGGCCGGATTCCTCGATGCCGCCGGGCGGCATGGCTGGACCGTCACCACGCCGATCTCCGCCTCCGCCACCTCGGGCGGGCGCGTCTCGGCCGAGGCGATGGCTGATTTCCTCGCCGTGCTGGGCGACGGCATCCGTGCCGCCATGCCGCTGGACGGCGTGCTGCTGGCGCTGCATGGTGCCATGGCCGCCGAAGGCGACGACGATGCCGACGGCACCATCCTGGCCATGGTGCGCGGCATCGTGGGGCCGCAGGTGCCGGTGGCGGTGACCTTCGACCTTCACGCCAACGTGTCCGACCGCACCGCGGCGATGGCCGACATCATCGTCTCGTACCGCACCAATCCGCATACCGACCACTACCCCACCGCCGTGATCGCCGCCGACCTGCTGGCCCGCGCGATGGAGGGCGAGGCGCGCCCGCGCACCGCGGAGGTGCGCCCGCGCACCGTGGTGGCGCGCGCGCCCACGCTGGTGGCCTTCGACCGCGGCCGCACCCATACCGGCCACGGCCCGATGATCGAGGCGCTGGCCGAGGCGCGGCGGCTGGAGCGCCACGAGCCGGGGGTGTGGTGCGTGAGCCTCAACAGCGGCTTCAGCCATGCCGATGTGTGGCAGGCCGGCCCGAGCGTCACCGTTACCGGCACGGGCGACCCCGCGCGGCTGCAAGCCATCGCCGGGCGGTTGATGGCGGAGGGCTTCCGCCGCCGTGCCGAGGAGACGGTGCGGCTGGCGAGCGTGGAGGAGGCGGTGGAAGCAATGCGCGCGGGCTGGCCCGGCGCGCCGGTGATCGTCGCCGACTACACCGACGCCCCCGGCGGCGGCGCCTATGGCGATGCCACCGTGCTGCTGCGCGCGATGATCGCGGCCGGCCTGGCCGATGCCGCCTTCGGTGCCATCTGGGACCCGCGCACGGCGGCACAGGCGCGGGCGGCCGGCGTGGGCGCGCGCATCGCGGCGCGGCTGGGCGGCTGGATCGACCCGGTATTCTCCGACGCGCCGATCGAGGCCGAGGCGGAGGTGATCCGCCTGTCCGACGGAAACTATGTCCATGAGGGACCGTACGCGCCGGGCACGGTGGGCAGCTTCGGCGACAGCGCGGTGCTGCGCATCGGCGGCATCGACGTGATCGTCAGCACCGAGAACAAGAACATCCTCGACCAGCAGCAGTTCAAGATCTACGGCATCGACCCGGCGCGCTGCGCGTCGGTCGGGCTGAAATGCATGCACGGCTTCCGCGCCGCCTTCGAGCCGGTGGCCGCCCAGGTGGTGTCGTGCGATGCCGGGGGGCTGACCACCTACGACTATTCGCGCCTGCCGTTCGCGCGGCTGCGCCGGCCGATCTGGCCGCTCGATCCGGTGGATTGAGCGGTTCCACTGTTTCCCGCCGGGGCATTCCCGGGTAGGCTCCCTCCCGTCGCCGCATCCCCTTCACTGCCTTCCTCCGGGCACCGGCCCGGCCTGAAGCCGCCCCGCGGCGCGTGCTCGCCCGCGCGGGCCCCAGATCGTGAAACGGAGTTCCAGATGCCCGCCCTCCGCCCCAGCCGCCGTGCCTTCCTCGCCGGCGCCGCCGCCTTGCCGCTCGCCGCACCGCGCATCGGCGCGGCGCAGGGCAGCCGGGTGCTGAAGTTCGTCCCGCATGCCGACCTCACCATCGTCGATCCGTCGTGGAGCACGGCGTACGTGACCCGCAACCACGCGATGATGGTCTACGACACGCTCTACGGCACCGACGCCAGCTTCGGCGTCAAGCCGCAGATGGCCGCGGGCCATGTGGTGGAGGACGGCGGCAAGGTCTGGACCATCACCCTGCGCGACGGGCTGAAGTTCCACGACGGCGAGCCGGTGCTGGCCAAGGATGCGGTGGCCTCCATCAAGCGCTGGAGCCTGCGCGACAACATGGGCCAGACGCTGATGCAGCGCACCGACGAGGTGTCGGTGCTCGACGACAAGCGCTTCCGGATCCGCCTCAAGCAGCCCTTCGCCATGGTGACGATGGCGCTGGGCAAGCCCGGCTCGGCGGTATGCGCGATCATGCCCGAGCGCCTGATCACGGCGGCGGGCAACAAGGCGATCAGCGAGGTGGTGGGCAGCGGCCCCTACCGCTTCGTGCCCGGCGAGCGCGTGGCCGGCAGCCGCGTGGTCTATGAGCGCAACCCCGGCTACGTGCCGGTGGCCGAGGGCGTGCCCAGCTTCACCGCCGGGCCGAAGCACGTTCACTTCGACCGCGTGGAATGGCACGTGCTGCCCGATGCCTCCACCGCCGCCGCTGCGCTGCAGAACGGCGAGATCGACTGGTGGGAGGCGCCGTCCTCCGACCTGCTGCCGCTGCTGCGCCGCGCCGGCACGCTCACCGTGCAGATCCACGAGAAGACCGGCTATCTCGGCTGGCTGCGCTTCAACCACCTGATCCCGCCCTTCGACAACCCGGCGCTGCGCCGCGCCGTGTGGTGGGGGCTGAACCAGGAGGACTACATGACCGCCGCGGCCGGCACCGAGAGCGGCATGTGGAACACCGGCGTGGGCTTCTTCGCGCCCAACGGGCCCTGGGCGAACGATGCCGGCATGGAAAACCTCACCGCCAGGCGCGACCCGGAGCGGGCGAAGCGCGAGATCATGGCCGCCGGCTACAAGGGCGAGAAGGTGGTGCTGCTGATCCCCACCGATATCGGCTCGCTCAAGGCCTATGGCGACGTGGGCGCGGACATGTTCCGCCGCATCGGCCTGAACGTGGACGCGCAGTACATGGACTGGGGCACGATGGTGCAGCGCCTGAGCCGGCAGGACGCGGCCGAGCAGGGCGGCTGGAACGCCTTCCACAGCAACTGGTCGGGCATGGACCAGATGGACCCGGCGGTGAACACCTCGCTGCGCGCCAACGGCAAGCGCGGGCGCGTGGGCTGGCCCGACAGCCCGAAGCTGGAGGCGCTGCGCGACGCCTGGCTGGCCAGCGGCGACGTGGCCGAGCAGAAGCGGCTGGCGCGCGAAATCCAGCTGCAGGCCTTCGAGGACGTGCCCTACATGCCGCTGGGCCAGTTCTATGCGCCGATGGCCTACCGCGGGAACATCACCGGCGTGCTGGACGGCTATCCCCTGTTCTGGAACGTGAAACGGACCTGACCCCCGATGACGACCGAACTCTGGCGTCTGGACGCCACCGACCTCGCCCACCTGATCCGCACCGGCCGCGCCTCGGCGCGCGAGGCGGTGCAGTCCTGCCTCGCCCGGCTGGAGGTGGTGAACCCGCATCTCAACGCCGTGGTGCAGCGGATGGACGGCGAGGCGCTGGCCGCCGCCGATGCGGCCGACACCCGGCGTGCGCGCGGCGCGGCGCTGCCGCCGCTGCACGGCGTGCCGGTGACGGTGAAGGTGAATGTGGACCAGGTGGGCCACGCCACCACCAACGGCGTGGTCGCCTTCAGGGAGGCGGTGGCGAAGGAGGACGCGCCGGTGGTGGCCAACCTGCGCGCCGCCGGGGCGATCGTGATCGGGCGCACCAACCTGCCGGCGTTCTCGATGCGCATCTTTTCCGACAACGCGCTGCATGGCCGCACGCTGAATCCGCTCGACCCCACGGTATCGCCCGGCGGTTCCTCGGGCGGCGCGGGGGCGGCGGTGGCGGCGGGCATCGGGCCGATCGCGCATGGCAACGACATCGGCGGCTCGGTGCGCATTCCCGCCATGTACAACGGCGTGGTCGGGCTGCGCCCCGGGCTGGGCCGCGTGCCGGCGTTCAATCCGAGCCAGCCTGTGGCCCGCCCGTTCGGCGCGCAGATGATGTCGGTGCAGGGGCCGCAAACCCGCACGGTGCGCGACTGCCGCCTGGCCCTGGCCGCCATGGCCCGTGGCGATGCGCGCGACACGCGCTGGGTGGACGCGCCGCTCGCCGGCCCGCCCGCGCCCAAGCGGGTGGCACTGGTGGTGGACAATCCCGGCGGCACGCTGCACCCGGCCCAGGCCGAGGCGGTGCGCGCCGCCGGCCGCCACTTGGCCGCCGCCGGCTACGACGTGGAGGAGGTCTCGCCGCCCGACCTGAACGACATCGTGGAGTGCTGGTTCAGCATCGGCGCCAACGAGCTGTTCCCGGCCCTGCTGCCGCGCATGCGCGAGTTGGGCGACCCCGACGGCATTGCCTCGATGGAGACCTGGAACAAGCTGGTGCCGCCCACCGGCATGGCGGATTTCCTCGCCGCGATCGCCAACCGCGACCTGTACATCTGGCGCTGGCTGGAGTTCATGCAGACGCGCCCGCTGGTGGTGCTGCCCACCATGGGCAGCCTGGCGCCGGCGCACGGGCTGGACACCACGCTGGAGGGCCAGCGCCAGGTGCTGGACCAGATCCGCGTGAGCCTGATCGCCCCGGTGCTGGGCCTGCCGTCGCTGGCGGTGCCGGTGGGGCGGGCCGGGCGGCTGCGGCCGGGGGTGCAGATCATGGCCCCGCGCCTGCGCGAGGATCTGTGCCTGGAGGCCGGCGAGGTGATCGAGGCGGCCGAGGGGATCGTCATGCCGGTCGATCCGGTGAAGGAGTGACAGCCATGAGCTTTCCGCTGCCCGAGGCCGATCCGTCCACGCTGGGGCTGGACCCCGCGGCGCTGGAGCGCGCCTGCGACTTCATCGCCGCCCAGGTGAAGGCCGGCCACTACCCCGGCGCGCAGTTCGCGGTGGCGCGGCGTGGGCGGCTGGCGCTGTTCCGCAGCTTCGGCAATGCCCGCATCGCGCCGCAGCCGGTGGCCGCGTCGGCCGACACGCTGTTCCTGCTGTATTCCAACACCAAGGTGCCGACCGCCTCGGCGATATGGCACCTGATGGAGCAGGGCAAGCTGCGCTTCCACGACCGCATCGCCGACCACCTGCCGGGCTTCGAGAAGCACCGCAAGGGCGAGATCACCATCTTCCAGGCGCTGACCCACCAGGGCGGCTTCCCCTCGGCGGTGATCCCGCCCGAGGCCTGGGCCGACCACGACGTGCTGCGGCGGGTGGTGTGCGACATCATGCCGGAATGGCCGGCGGGCTCGCGGCTGCAATACCACGGCTCCTCCGCCCATTGGGTGATGGCGGCGATGATCGAGGCGATCACCGGCGAGGATTTTCGTGACTTCATCCGCAGCCGCATCCTCGCGCCACTTGGCCTGGCCGACGAGTTGAAGATCGGCCTGGGTGCCGAGGACCACGCGCGGGCGGCGGAGATGCATGAGCCGGACGGGCAGGGCGGGATGCGCCCCCGTATGCCCGAGAGCACCGACGCGCACCGGGCGGCGGGCGTGCCGGGCGGCGGCGGCTATGCCACGGCGCGGGCCATGGCGGCGTTCTACCAGATGCTGGTGCAGGGCGGACGGCTCGGCGCCGTCCGCCTGTTGGCGCCGCGCACCATCGCCTACGTCACCCAGAACTTCACCGGCGAGCGGCTGGACCTGCAAAGCGGCATGCCGATGCATCGCGGCCTCGGCCCCTATGTGCGCGGCACCACGGCGGAGGTGCGGGGCATGGGGTCGCTGGCGCATCCGCGTACCTTCGGCCACGGCGGGGCCGGCTCGTCCTACTGCTGGGGCGATCCGGATTCGGGCGTGTCGATGGCCTATCTGAGCAACGCCCGCCATCCCGAGCCCTGGCACGACAGCCGCACCGAGGTGATCAGCAACCTCGTGCACACCGCCATCATGGAGTAGCCCGCCACTGCTTGCCGGCCTGGGGCCGCCGGGCGACAATGCCGCCCAGGAGGACCGCCACGCATGTTCGAACTGTCTGAAGAGCACCGGATGCTCAAGGAGCTGGTCGCGAAGTTCGTCGACCATGAGCTGATCCCGCTGGAGCGCCAGGTGCTGGCGCGCGAGGCGGCGGGCGGCAAGGCCGGGCTGTCGGAGGAGGAGGAGGACCGCATCCTCGCCCGCTGCAAGGAACTCGGGCTGTGGTCGCTGGATGTGTCGGAGGAGCTGGGCGGCGCCAACCTGCCGACCGTGGCGCTGATGGCGATGAACGAGGAGCTGGGGCGCTGCGCCTTCCCCTTCACCTTCCCGCCCGACAGCCCGAACCTGCACATGCTGCAGGCGGTGGCGAGCCCCGAGCAGCGCAAGAAATACCTGGAGCCGTACGCCGCCGGCACGGCCAAGTCGGCCATCGCCATCTCCGAGCCGGGCGCCGGCGGCGACCCGGCGGGCATGATCACCCGCGCGGTGCAGGACGGCGACGACTGGGTGATCAACGGCCGCAAGATCTGGGTCAGCCGGGTGCCGCAGGCCGACTTCATCATCGTCATGGCGCGCACCGGCGAGGGCAAGCGCCACGAGGGGGTGACGGCCTTCATCGTGGAGCGCAACACGCCGGGCTTCATCATCGAGCGCGAGATCCCGATGATCGGCGGCCAGCGCACCTATGAGCTGGTGTTCGAGGATTGCCGCATCCCCAACAGCCAACTGCTGGGCCAGATCGGCCGCGGCTTCGCGCCGATGCAGCTGCGCCTGACGGTGCGGCGGTTGCAGATGGGCGCCTGGTGCACGGGCATGGCGGTGCGCGCGCTGGCGATGCTGTGCGAGCAGGCCCGCAACCGCGTGACCTTCGGCGCCAAGCTGTCGGACCGACAGGCAATCCAGTGGTGGGTGGCCGAGGCGGCCACCAAGATCCATGCCTGCCGGCTGATGGTGATGGACGCCGCGGCCAAGAACGATGCCGGGCAGGACGTGCGCACCGAGGCTTCGATGATCAAGGTCTATGCCACCGAAATGGCCGGCGAGATCATCGACCAGGCGATGCAGGCGCACGGCGCCATGGGCGTGACCAAGGAGATGCCGCTGCAACTGATGGCCAGCAAGGTGCGGACGATGCGCGTCTATGAAGGCCCGTCGGAGGTGCACCGCATGACCATCGGCAAGCGCGTGCTTGACGGCAAGTGGCCCCGGGGATGATCCGGGCCACGCCCCGCCCCTGAAGGGCGGGCCGGGACCGGGTGGCTGCCCAACGCGCGGATGGATCGAAGCCGAATTGATCTGAGGTGCCCGGCACCCAAATCCATAGCGGTGCCGTCAGGGGGCTAAAAACGAACAAACGACTTCGTTTTTAGCCCCCTGACGGCACCGCGCCAACGGCGTTTTTTCCTAGAATCGGAATTTCCTCCTTGACGCGCCTCAGCCGCCCGCAGGCGGCTTGCCCTTCACCGACGGCGACAGGCCGCCTGGGTCCACCGCCATGCCGAACATCATCTGGTTGTGGGCGTGGCAGAGCTGGTGCAGGGCGAAGGCGTGCTCGATCGCCTCGGGCTGGCCCTGGGCGTCCGTCGCGCGGTTCACCGCCTCCTTGGTGGTCTTCAGCGCGAAGGCCGGCTTGGCGGCGATCCTGCGTGCCAGGGCCAGGGTGAAGTCCGGCAGTTCCGCGCGCGGCACCACGTGGTTGACCATGCCGAGGCGGTGCGCCTCGGCGGCGCTCCACGAATCGGCGGTGAACAGGAACTCCTTGGCCTTGCGCGGGCCCAGTTCCCACGGATGGACGAACCACTCCACGCCGCACACGCCCATCGTCACCACCGGGTCGCAGAAGCTGGCGTCGTCGCTGGCGATGATCAGGTCGCACGCCCAGGCCAGCATCAGCCCGCCGGCGATGCAGCGGCCCTGCACCTCGGCGATGGTCGGCTTGGCCAGGTTGCGCCAGCGCCGGGTGATCTGCAGGTAGATCTCCTGCTCGCGCGCCAGCCGCCCATGCGCGCCGCCCTCCTCGAAGCCGCCCCAGGTGCCCACGGCCGGGAAGTCCGTCCCCGCCCGGTTGCGCCCGCCCGGGCGCAGGTCGTGGCCGGAGGAGAAATGCGGGTCGGCGCCGGCGAGGATCACCACCTTCACGCTCTCGTCGGCCACCGCGCGGTCGAAGGCGGCGTTGAGGTCGTAGGTCATGGTGAGGTTCTGCGCATTGCGCGCCTCCGGCCGGTTCATCACGATCCGCACCACCGCGGGGTCGGGGCGCTGGTACAGGATGGTCTCGTAGGCGGGTTCGCTGTCGGCCATGGTGGCGGTTCCTGCCGTTGGCGCCTTGTCGCGGCGCGGATTGTGGTTACGCTTGCCTCGAAGCAAGCGTAGCGCGGGAGGAAGCGGCATGGCCACGCAGAGCGGGCTTGAGACGGTGCTGACCGGGTTGACCTTCCCCGAGGGGCCGCGCTGGCACGACGGCCGGCTGTGGTTCTCGGATTTCTACACCCACCGCGTGGTCGCGCTGTCGCCCGAGGGCTGGGCCGAGACCATGGCGCACGTGCCGCAGCAGCCCTCCGGCCTGGGCTGGACGCCCAAGGGCGACCTGCTGATCGTCTCCATGCTCGACCGCTCGCTGATGCGCCTGGAGCGCGGCGAACTGGTGCGGGTGGCCGACCTGTCGGGCCTGGCCTCCGGCCCGTGCAACGACATGGTGGTGGACGCCCAGGGCCGCGCCTATGTCGGCAATTTCGGCTTCGACCGCCACAAGGGTGAAGCCGAGCGGCCGGCGGTGCTGGTCCGCGTGGACCCCGACGGCAGCATCCACCAGGCCGCCGACGGGCTGATGTTCCCCAACGGCGCGGTCATCACGCCGGACGGCCGCACGCTCGTCATCGGCGAGACCGTCGGCAAGCGCCTGACCGCGTTCGACATCGCGCCCGACGGTACGCTGTCCAACCGCCGCCTGTTCGCCCAGTTCGACGACTGCTACCCCGACGGCATCTGCCTGGACGCGGAAGGCGGCATCTGGGTCGCCGACCCGCGCGGCCACCGCGTGGTCCGCGCGCTGGAAGGCAAGGGCATCGTGCAGACCATCGCGCTGCCCGACGACCGCCACGCCTATGCCTGCATGCTCGGCGGCGCCGACCGGCAAACGCTCTACGTGTGCACCAGCACCGGCAGCGGGCCAGGCATGGCCGAGAAACGCGACGGACGCATCGAGACGGTGCGCGTCGAGATCCCTGGCGCGGGGTGGCCATAAGAAAGCATGTTCTTTTTTGAAAAAAAGAACCAAAAAATTTCTATCCATTTGGCTGGGTGCCTGCGGCATGTTCCCGGCCAAAATGGGTAAAAGTCTTTTTGCTTCTTTTTCTTCAGAAAAAGAAGATTCTTCCTTGTTAATTTCTTAGGAGGTCGCGGCGATGGAACAGGATGTCTGGGGCCTGGAAGGCAAGGCGGCCATCGTCACCGGGGGCGGGGCGGCGGGCGAGGGCATCGGCAATGGCCGGGCTGCCTGCCTGTTGCTGGCGCGGGCGGGTGCGCGGGTGCTGGTGGTGGACCGTGACCTGGCCCTGGCCGAGCGCACCGTGGCGATGATTGCCGCCGAGGGCGGCGTGGCGGAGGCGGCCAGCTACGACGTGACCGACAATGCGCAGTGCGCGGCGATGGTTGTTCATGCCGAGCGCAGTTTCGGCCGGCTGGATGTGCTGGACAACAACGTGGGCATCGGCAGCCGCGGCTCGGTGGTGGAGGTATCGGAGGCCGAGTGGCAGAACGTAATGCGGGTGAACGTGGACAGCATGTTCCTCACCTGCAAGCACGCGATCCCGGCGATGAAGCGGGCGGGGGGCGGGGCGATCGTCAATGTGTCGTCCATTTCCGCCCTGCGGCCGCGTGGGCTGACGGCCTACACGGTGTCCAAGAGCGCGGTGATCGGGCTGACCAAGGCGATGGCGGTGGACCATGGGCGCGACGGCATAAGGGTGAACTGCATCGCGCCGGGCCCGGTCTATACGCCCATGGTCTATGCCCGCGGCATGACGGATTCGGCGCGCGACATGCGCCGCCGCGCCTCGGTGCTGGGCATGGAGGGCACGGGCTGGGATATCGGCCAGGCGGTGCGGTTCCTGCTGTCGAAGCAGGCGGGCTTCATCACCGGGCAGACACTGGTTGTGGATGGCGGCGCGACCCTGGTGGGCCCGTCGCGCGAATCGCAGGAAGGATGACGACGATGGCTCTGGACGATGCCGCGGTGCTGGCGGCGCTCAAGGGTGACAAGCCGGTGGCCGATGTGTGCGCCGCCGCGGGGGTAAGTGCGGAGGAGTTCGCCGCCGCGCGCGCCGCGTGGCTGCGCCGGAATGCCACCATCGCCGATCAGCGGCTGCGCGCCGGGGTGTCGGGCCGGGTGGACATCCTGCGCGACCGTGCCGGCGTGCCGCACGTGTTCGCCGGGCGCACCGACGACCTGTATTTCGGCGTGGGCCTGGCCATGGCGCAGGACCGGCTGTGGCAGATGGACCGGCTGCGCCGCCGCGCGCTGGGCCGGCAGGCGGAGATCCTGGGGCCGTCCTTCGTGGCGTCCGACACCGCGCACCTGATCGTGGGCGTGGACCGCATGGCGGCCGAGGAGCCGTCGCGCATGGACGGCAAGACGTATGAGGAGACGGCGGCCTTCGTGCGCGGCATCAACCGCGCCATCGAGGCGTTCGGCGCCGACCTGCCGATCGAGTTCCGCATGCTGGGCTATGCGCCGCGACCGTTCACGGTGGACGACGTGGTGGCGATCGCGCGCGGCTTCTGGTGGTCGCTGAACGGGCGGCTGGATCGCATCCTGGCCGCCGAGGCCGCGCGCCTGCTGCCCGAGCACCTGCGCGAGATCTACCTCACCCCCGAAGCCGCCGAGCATTTGGTGGTGCCGCCGCCGGGCTGGCCCGACGTGTCCGCCCCCGGCGCGATGGCTTCGGGCACCGACGACGCGACGGGCAGCAACAACTGGGCGGTGGCCGGCGCCCGCGCGGCGGGCGGCAAGGCGCTGCTGGCCGGCGACCCGCACCAGCCTTTCTGGGTTCCGTCGTCCTGGTACGAATACGGCCTGCACGGTCCGGAGGACGACGCCGCCGGCGCCGGCCCGGTGGGCATGCCCGGCCTGTGGTGGGGCAGCAACGGCCAGGTGGCCTTCGCCATCACCAACAACATGGCCACCACCCGCGACCTCTACCGCGAGGAGACCGACCCCGCCGATCCCAGCCGCTACCGCGACGGCGACACCTGGCGCAGCTTCGGCGAGCGCATGGTGTCGATTCCCGTGCGCGGCGAGGCGACGCGGGCGCTGGTGGTGCGCACCACCGTGCGCGGCCCGGTGGTGAACGCCATCATCCCGCAGATGAACGAGGGCGGCGACGCGCCGACCTCGCTGCGCTGGGTGGGGGCGGAGCATCTGGACGACATCCGCGCCAGCATCAACGTGGGCCGGGCGAAGAACTGGGAGCAGTTCCGCGAAGCCCTGCGCGACTGGTCGGTGGCCGTGTTCAACTGGGTCTATGCCGATGCCCAGGGCAATGCCGGCTACCAGATGGCCGGCCGCCTGCCGATCCGCGGGCGCACCTGGCCCGGCGTGCGCGAGGCCGCCAACCCGGCCGACCGTTGGCTGGGCTACATCCCCTATGACGGGCTGCCGAACCGCTACAACCCCGCCACCGGCTTCGTCGCCAGCGCCAACCAGCGCATCGTGGAGCCCGGTTACAAGTATCCGATCTACGGCGCCTATTCGCAGGGCCATCGCGGCGTCCGCATCGACCAGGCCTTTGCGGAGGCAAAGGCCGACCGCGCCCACACCATCGCCCTGCAGAACGACGTGAAGAGCGTGCGCGCCGAGCGCACCGCCCCTGACATCGTCGCCTTGCTGAAGGGCAGCAGCGATCCGGATGCCAAGGCAGTGGCGGCGCTTCTGGATGGGTGGGACTGCCTCTATACGAAGGAAAGCACCGCCGCGACGGTGTTCGAGACGTTCATGTTCCACTGGCAGCGCATGACCTTGGCCGTGCACGTGCCGCCGCGCCTGCTCGACCTCGCGGTGCAGCAGACGAACCTGTGCGTCCACCTGCTCGCCAACCCGTCGATGGAACACTTCCCCGGCGGCACGGCGGCGGCGGCGGCCAAGGCGGCGGGGATGGCCATGGCCACACTGCGCAAGCGTCTGGGCGACGATCCCAAGGGCTGGACCTGGGGCACCGTTCACCTCGCCCACTGGAAGCACCCGATCTCCAACGCCGGCCTGGCCGACGATTTCGACATCGGCCCGGCGGCCATCGACGGCGGTTCGCACACCGTGCGCAACACTGGCGGCGAATTGCCGCCGCACGCCGCCAGTTCCGGCGCCGAATACCGCATCGTGATGGATTTCGCCCAGCCGCGGCAGTTCCTGGCGGTGCAGAACATCGGCAATTCCGGCATCCCCGGCAGCCCGCACTACCGCGACCAGTTCCAGCCGTTCATCAAGGGCGAATACCACGTGGTCCATCTCGACCGCGCGGCGATCGAGCGCGACCTGGAGAGCACCACGACCCTGGAGCCGTGATCCGCCGCGCAACCGGCATTCGACTGACCTGACCTGACCTGACCGGCCCGGGCCACGCGCCATGCGTGGCCCGGCAGTGTCAAGACTTGGCCAACGCGCTATTCTTCCCCCGACCGAATGCGGAGGAACGATACCATGACCGAAGCCTGCATCGTCGGCTGGGCCCACACGCCCTTCGGCAAGCTCGAAGACCCCGACGTCGAATCCCTCATCGCCCGCGTCGCCCGCACCGCGATCGACGATGCCGGCATCGCGCCTTCCGAGGTGGACGGCATCTTCGTCAGCCTGTTCAACAATGGTTTCTCCAAGCAGGATTTCCCGTCCTCGCTGGTCCTGCAATCCGTCCCCGAACTGCGCTTCACCCAGGCTACCCGCTTCGAGAACGCCTGCGCCTCCGGCTCTGCCGCCATCCACGGCGCCCGCGACTTCCTCGCCGCCGGCCGCGGCCGCTTTGCCCTGGTCATCGGCGCCGAGAAGATGACCGCCACCCCCGGCCCGCAGGTGGGCGACATCCTGCTCTCCGCCGCCTACCGCGCCGAGGAGGGCGACATTCCCGCCGGTTTCGCCGGCGTCTTCGGCAAGATCGCCGAGAGCTATTTCCAGCGCTACGGCGACCAGTCCGACGCACTCGCCACCATCGCGGCAAAGAACCACCGCAATGGCGTGGACAACGAATTCGCCCAGATGCGCCGCGACCTCGGCTTCGAGTTCTGCCGCAACGTCTCGGATAAGAACCCCTACGTCGCCCCGCCGCTTAAGCGCACCGACTGCTCCATGGTCTCCGACGGTGCCGCCGCCCTCATCCTCACCGACGAGGAAACCGCCCGCGCCATGGGCAAGGCCGTGCGCTTCCGTGCCGCCGTCCAGGTCAACGACTTCTTGCCCCTGTCCCGCCGCGACCCGACGGCCTTCGAGGGCGCGGCCAACGCCTTCCACCGCGCCATGGCCCAGGCCGGCATCACCCTCGCCGACATCGACTTCGCCGAGGTGCACGACTGCTTCACCATCGCCGAACTTCTCGTCGTCGAAGCCATGGGCCTGGCACCGCCGGGGCAGGGCGCCAGGCCGATCCTCGACGGCCTGACGCAGAAGGACGGCAAGCTGCCCATCAACGTCTCCGGCGGCCTCAAGGCCAAGGGCCACCCCATCGGCGCCACCGGCGTGTCCATGCACGCCATCGCCGCCATGCAGCTCACCGGCGCCGCCGGCGCCATGCAACTGCCCAAGGCCGACCGCGGCCTCGTCTTCAACATGGGCGGCGCCGCGGTGGCCAACTACGTCTCGGTTCTGGAGCCGCTGAAGTAGCGGTCCCGCAACCACTCGGGCAGCTATGGCCAGATAGGGAATTTTCGGTCACAACTGCGTGTATGCAGTTCGCGTCGGCATTGCCCAGGCAGAAGGCGATTCGCGTGGTGTCCCGGCTCCTGGACATGGCCGCACGCGCCGCCGGCCCGCGCGTCGCCCACCTCCACGCCCTGCGCCGCCTCGAATGGCGCCGCAGCTTCGAGCCGGAATACTACCTGCTCGACCACCTGATCGACCGCCGCCGCCTGGCACTGGATGTCGGCGCCAACGAGGGCAACTATGCCGGCCGCATGGCCCAGCTCGGTGCCCGCGTCCACTGCTTCGAACCGATCCCCTGGTTCGCCCAGGCGCTGCGCGAAAAGCTCGACCCCGCCGTCGTCGTCCATCACTGCGCCGCCTCGAACCGCGCCGGAAATGGCGTGCTCCGCATCCCCTATCGCGGCGAGACCGAACTGCACGGCATCTCCACCCTGGAGCCCGCCAACACCCTCGCCGGCTCCACCCATGTCCGCGAAATCCCCTGCCGCCTGGTCCGGCTCGACGACGCGATCACCGAGCCGGTCGGCTTCATCAAGATCGACGTCGAGGGCCATGAACTTGCCGTGCTCGAAGGGGCCGAGCGCCTGCTGCGCGAACACCGCCCGGTGCTGCTGATCGAAAGCGAGGCCCGCCACAGTGCCGGCGCCCCGCACAATATCTTCCGCCACCTGACCGAGCGCGGCTATGTCGGCTGCTACCTGCTCGACGGCCGGCCCGCCGGCCTTTCCACCTTCGAGCCGCAGATCCACCAGCGCGAGGAGAACGCGATGCAGGCCGGCAGGCTCTACGTCAACAACTTCATCTTCTTCTAGGATACGGCATCCGCCGCCGCCTCGCCGCTGCGAAACGCCCCGCCCACGGTCCCGGCCAGCCCGTCGGTGCACACCGCCTCGCCGGCGAACACCAGCCGCCCGTCGGCCAGCGGCGTGCCCAGCACCGCCCGCGCCCCGGCCTGTCCCGGCACGGCGTAGGTGTAGGCGCCGTGCTGCCACGGATCGTTGCCCCAGCCGGACACCACGATCTCCTCCACGGCCGCCGCCGCGTCGCTGCCCAGCAGCGCCCGCAACTGGCCGCGCGCGAACGCCTTGGTCGCCCCGTCGCCGGCGCGCGCAAGGTCCCAGGCCACCGGCCCGCCGACGAAACCGGCGATATGGTCGGCGCCGGATGGCCAGGCCTGGAACGACATGGTCGGCTCCAGCGGCCGGCGGACATGCCGCCGCAGCGAGGTGTCCGGCGCCAGCCCCAGCCGGTTGCCCGCCGCCACCCGCAGGCCCACCTTGGTCAGCAACCCCATCGGCAGCCCGGCGATCGCCGCCTGCGTAGCCGCCGGCAACGGCGGGTCGAAGGCGATGGTCCCGGCCGCCAGCACGCCCGCCGAAACGGTCACGATGCAGGACTTGCCGCGCAGCGTTCCGAACGCGCCTTGCACGGACACGCCGTCTCCGTCCCACGCGATGCGCCGCACCGGCGCGCGCAGCTTCACCGGCCCGGCCCGCGGCGCCAGCACCCGCTCGACCAGCGCCCCGATCCCCCCCGGCGCCCACAGATTGGCCCCCAGCAGGTCGTTTGCCGCCCAGTCGCGCACCGAAAACCGCCGTGGATCGGCCGCCGCGATCAGCGTGGCCTCCCAGGTCTCCACCGTATTGGTCCAGAAATCGTCGCGCAGATCCGCAATCGCCTCGGACAGGCTGACATCGGGCTCCTGTTTCGCACGCGCCTGGCAGGCGCGGTCGAAGGCACCGGCGGCGCGCCAATAGGCCGCCTCGTCCTCGGCGCCGGCCCGGCGCCCATCGACCAGCAACAGGCGGTTGCGTGGCGCATCGGCATCCTCCAGCGCCTCGCCGGCCGCGCGCGCCAGATCGGCCAGCGGATTGCGCTCGGCCTCGTGCAGCCAGGTGGCGCCAAGATCGAACGGCGTATCGCCCAGGCGGATGGTGTGGGCGCGCCCGCCCACGCGCCCGCTCGCCTCCAGCACCACGCAGGACCGGCCCGTTGCGCGCAGGCGGGCGGCCGAGGCCAGCCCGGCCACGCCGGCACCGACCACGATGATCTCGGTATCGCTCATCCTCCCCTTCTAGTGCGCCGGCGCTCCGTGTTGAAGCCACGCCCTAGCGCTAGCCAGCCCCGTGCCGATGCGCCACCATCGTGCGAACATCCGGAGGACGCGCCATGTGGCAGGAAAGCGAACGATACCCCGACCCGCGAGTGGTGGTGATGGACCCCAGCTTCGCCAAGTTCCGCGTGCTGGGCTCGGTCGAACGGCTCTATACCGGCTGCCGCTGGGCCGAGGGGCCGGTGTGGTTCGGCGATGCCCGCTGCGTGCTGTGGAGCGACATCCCCAACAACCGCATCCTGCGCTGGGACGAGGTAACCGGCGCGGTTTCGGAGTTCCGCAAGCCGTCCAACAACGCCAACGGCAACACCCGCGACCGCCAGGGCCGTCTGGTGACCTGCGAGCATGACGCGCGGCGGGTCACGCGGACCGAATACGATGGTTCCATCACGGTGCTGGCCGACAACTTCCAGGGCAAGCGGCTGAACTCGCCGAACGACGTGGTGGTGGCCGCCGACGGCGCGATCTGGTTCACCGACCCAACCTTCGGCATCCTCGGCAACTACGAAGGGCACGTGGCAGAGTCCGAGGTGACGCCGGCGGTCTATCGCATCGACGGGCAGACCGGCACGCTCGCCATGGTGGCCGACGACATTCCCGGCCCGAACGGCCTCGCCTTCTCGCCGGACGGATCGGTGCTCTACGTGGTGGCCTCGCGCGCCGAGCCGCGCGAGATCCGCGCCTACGACGTGGTGGACGGGCGCAAGCTGGCGCATGGCCGCGTATTCATCGACGCCGCCGGCGGCTCGCCCGACGGATTCCGCGTGGACATCGAGGGCAATCTCTGGTGCGGCTGGGGCATGGGCACCGAGGAGTTGGACGGCGTGCGGGTGTTCAATTCCAACGGCGCCCCGATCGGCCATATCCGCCTGCCCGAGCGCTGCGCCAATTTGTGCTTCGGCGGCCGCTACCGCAACCGGCTGTTCATGGCCGCGAGCCACTCGCTGTACTCGCTCTATGTGAACACCCAGGGCGCGCTGGGCGGCTGAGGGGGCAGGGGAAAAGGTAGGGCGCGATGTTCCAGAAGCTGCCGACCTTCTGCGGCCTGCCGCACGGCATGCCCGGGGCGGGCACGCGGGCGGCGGTGCTGGGGGTGCCGTACGATTGCGGCATCCATCCCTTCCGCGTGGGCTCGCGCGAGGCGCCGCTGGCGGTGCGCCGGGCGTCGCGGCAGATGCGCGCCTTCCATGTCAGCCAGGGCGACTTCAACGTGCTGGAGCGGCTGGGCGCGGTGGATTGCGGCGACATCGACCTGGTGCCCGGCCGGCCGCAACTGGCCTTCCCGGCGATCGAGGCGGCGGCCGGGGCGGTGCTGGACGCGGGCGCGGTGCCGGTGGCGATCTGCGGCGACGGCTCCGGCTCGCTGCCGCTGATGCGGGCCGCGGGCAGGCGGCACAAGGGCATGGTGGCGCTGCACATCGACAGCCACACCGATGCCTATGCCCCGCCCGATGCCGACCCGTACGACCCTTCCACCCAGTTCACCCATGCCGCGACCGAAGGCGTGGTGGATGCCGGCCGGTCGTGGCACGTGGGCATTCGCGGCTTCACCTCGCAGCCCGGGATCATCGGGCGCGCCACCGCCCTTGGCTTCCGCGTGGTGACCACCGAGGACCTGGTGCGGCGCGGCTTCGCCCAGACCATGGCCGAGTTCCGCGACGTGGCCGCCGGCCGGCCGGTCTATCTGTGCTGGGACATGGATATCTTCGACCCCTCGGTGGCTCCCGGCGTGTGCACCCCGGCCTGGGGCGGGCTGTCGGCGCGCGAGGGGATCGACCTGCTGCGCGCGTGCAGCGGGCTCGACATCGTGGCGATCGACTTCAACACCGTGAGCCCGCCGCAGGACCCGCTGGACCAGGCGGCGCATCTGTGCGCCCACATGATGATGGAGGCGATGCTGCTGCTGTGCCGGCAGTTCGGCGTGGCGGAATAGCCGGCGGGCGGCGGATGTCCAAGACGGGCAGACGTCTCAGATAAGCAGACGCCTCAGAAGAAATGCTTCAGGCGAAGAAAACCGACCCCGGCCGCCGCCAGCACGATGGCCACCGCCACCAGCAACAGCCAGCCGATCCACGCGCTCCGCCCCTGGACGCGCGCCTGCACCCGCGGCGCCGAGCGGCGTTCGGTAACCACCACCTGGTCGGCTAGGCTGAGTTTCTTCTTCGGCATTGCTCGCGATCATAACAGGGGCTGCGGCGGCGCCGCGGCGGCGCACCGTATCACGCGGGAGAATGCCTGCAATCGCGAAGGGATGCCGATGCCATGCACGGCGGCAACGACATCCGCCGTGGCGCCCGGGCCGGACGGGTCAGGCCACCGTCGTGGGCGTGCTGCGCGGGCATGTGGCCGCGATCGCCGCCACCAGGGCGTCGCGGGTGACGGGCTTGCCCAGGAAGGCGTCCATTCCCGCGGCCCGGCACTGCGCCTGGACCTCGCCGCCCGACCCGGCGGTGAGCCCGATGATCGGCAGCCGGCGCGGCGCGGGCCCCTCCTCGGCGGAACTCGTCCATGCGTATCGTGCGCGTCGCCAGCAGCCCGTCCATGCCGGGCATCTGCACATCCATCAGCAGCGCGTCATAGGCGAAGCGGCGTGCCATGGAGACCGCCTGCTCGCCGTCGTCCACCACGTCCACCCGGGCGCCGGCGCGCTGCAGGATGGCGCGGGTGACGAGCTGGTTGGTGGCATTGTCCTCGGCCACCAGCACCCGCATGCCATCCAGGGCAGGGCGGCCATCGGCGCCGGGAACCCTGGCCGCGGCGCCGTCGGCCGGCGCGTTCTCGGCGGCCGGGGCAACAGGGCCGCCGGCGGGGGCGGGCAGCGGCGCCGGGGTGTTCAGCATCGCGGCGACGCTGCGCAGACGCGAGGCGAGCGCCGGCTTCAGCAGCTGGGCGTCGAACAGGTCGAGCCCGTCGCGCGCCTCGCCGAGCTGGCCGGAGGCGCACAGGACCAGGCGCAGCTGCGCGCCAAGCACCGGGTCGGCGCGCACGGTGCGGGCGAAGGCGAGGCCGTCCATCACCGGCATGACCCGATCGACCAGAACCATGTGGTAGGGCTGGCCGGCGCGCAGCGCGGCCCGCAGCATGCCCAGTGCGGCGACCCCGTCCTCGGCGACGTCGGCGGCCGCGCCCAGGCCCATCAACTGGTGGGCCAGGATCTCGCGGTTGAGGGGCAGGTCGTCCACCACCAGGCAGCGGCGGCCACGCAGCGGGGCCGGATCGGGATCGACGGGGCCATGATGGGCCCGCACCGTCAGGGTGAACTGGAACTCGCTGCCGCCGCCGCGCCGCGACGCCGCGCTGATGCTGCCGCCCATCGCCTCGACCAGCTGGCGGCAGATCGCCAGGCCCAGCCCGCTGCCGCCGTATTGCCGCGCAATGGAGGGGTTGGCCTGGCTGAACCGCTCGAACAGCAGCGGCAGGCGCGCGGGTTCGATGCCGATGCCGGTGTCGGCGACGCTGCAGAACAGTGTCAGCAGCCCATCGGCCTGCGGCTCGGCATCGAGCGAGATCTCGATCCAGCCGCGCTCGGTGAACTTCACCGCGTTGCCGACGAGGTTCAGCATGATCTGGCGGAAGCGGCCGGGGTCGCCGACGATGCCGGCAGGCAGGCCGTCGCCCAGGCGGCACACCAGCTCCACGCCCTTGACCGCGGTGGCCGGCGCGAACAACTCGGTGATGGTCGCCACCTCCGCCTCGAGCACGAAGGGGACGGATTCCAGCTCGAAGGCCCCTGCCTCGATCTTCGAGAAGTCGAGGATGTCGTTCAGCACGGTCAGCAGGTGCTCGGCCGAACTCTGGATCGTGCCGACATAGCGGTGCTGCTCGGGGTCAAGACGGGTTTCCATCAGCAGCCCGGTCATGCCGATCACGCCGTTCATCGGCGTGCGGATCTCATGGCTCATGGCCGCGAGGAATTCCTGCTTGGCCCGCCCGTCGGCCAGCGCACGGCGCTCGCTGCGGCTGAGCTGGTCGCTCTGCCGGTGCAGCGCGTCGGCCAGGCGGAACAGCAGCCACAGCGTGGCGAGCACCACGATGTAGACGATGCCGAAGCTCGTGCTGAGAACCAGTGCCTCGATGCGCCAGGGGGCGAAGGCGGCCTGGGTGCTGCGGCTGGCGGCGACGACGAAGGGGGAGCGGGCGGAGGTGACGAAGCTGGCGATCACGTCCTCCCCGTCCTGCGTCGCCTGCCAGGTGCCGGTGCCCAGGGCGGGGAGGAAGTTGGCGAAGATCGGCGAGGCCGTGTCGCGCCGGCCGATGGCGCCATCAGGCAGGTCGCTGGCCGCCTGCAGCGTGCCGTCGTCGCCGTAGAGCCGGATTTCGGTGCCGGAAACACGGGCGGCCTGTTGCAGGAGTGCCGTCAGGTAGTCGGCGTCGAGCAGCGCCACCACGCCGCCGGCCGGCGTGCCGTCGCGGTCGGCGAGCGCGCGGCCCAGCGGGATCGCCCAGCTCCGCTCCGCCCCGTCGGGCGCGTGCCCTCTGGCGGTAGCAGGGGTGGCGAGGCGCAGGGGCGCGCCGAGCACCGTGGGGGCCGGCACCGCCTCGCGCGCCGCGTCCTGCAACTGCTGCAGCCAGGGCTGGCCGCGCAGCACCCCGCCTGTCAGCCGCGGATCGCTGGAGTGGATGACGCCGAAGGAACGATCCAGCAGCATCAGGGCGCGAAGCTGCGGCAGGTCATGGATGCGCTGGCGCAGGGATTGCCCGTCGGCTTGCGGCGCGCCGCCGGCGGCCGGGTCGGCGAGGTCCACCAGCAATCCCTCGACCGCCTGGGTCAGACGGGTCATCTCGGCGGCAACCGTCCGGGCGGCCACCACCGTAG
This sequence comes from uncultured Alphaproteobacteria bacterium, assembly GCA_963779875.1. Taxonomy (GTDB): domain Bacteria; phylum Pseudomonadota; class Alphaproteobacteria; order Acetobacterales; family Acetobacteraceae; genus CAMDGX01. The sequence goes on from CAWAAI010000003.1 coordinate 272,590, forward strand.
CGGTCTCGGCCTGCTGTTCCACACGGCGATGGCCGTCGCGCAGGAGGCCGAGATACAGGCCGAGCATGGTGAGCGTGACGATCGCGGCGCCGATACCCATCTGTCCGCGCGGCGTGATGGCAGGCCCGCGCTGGCGCGACGGGGCGGCTGCCGCGCCGGATGCCGGTCCGCCGCCGAAGGGCATGCGGCGGGGCCGGGCATTGCCTGCCTGGCCGTTCGCCACCCCGGTCGTGTCGTGCTGGCTCCGTTGCATTGCCGTCCTTGTATCCCGCCCGTTCTTCGTCCTGTTCCGGTTCTGCTACTTGTCCCGGTTCTGCTTCGCGATCCCGCCGCCTACCTCCGCGCCCGCCGCCTACCTCCGCGCTGGCCGGTCCGCCGGTTCCTGCCCGCCTTGCCGGGTGGACCGTGCGGTCGTTGGCTAGCCGCAATCGCCGTCCTGTGTGCCCAACCTAGGGTGTTCGAATCAACAACTCGTGACATTCAAGGCGCAGCGGCGTGATAGGGGAGTGGCCTGGACCCGATCCGACTTCCCGCCGCACGGTAGGGATCACATGCACACGATTACAGGTTCGTTTCTGAATGCCGCGTGATGCCGCCCCCCACCGCCACGGCGCCCGGACGACCTTGTGGCTGCCGCCGGCATGGCGCGGCGCGCGGGTGATGGGCTAGAGCTGCCGCATGCGGTCGCTGCGGTCCCGGCTTCTGGTGGCGTGGGTCCTGTCGCTGGCGGCGGCGCTGGGGGTGGGGGCCGTGCTGGTGCAGCTCTACCGCCAGTCGAGCGCCGCGCAGAGCGGGCTGAGCGATGCCGTGCTGGAGCAGGGCTGCGCGGCGATCGCGGAGAACTACGCCTATTACGTCGCCGGCTGGGCCGGGCCGCGCGAGGGGCCGGAGGAGGCGCGGTTTCGCCGCGACCTGGCCGCCGTGGTGGGGCTGGCGATGACCGGGCGGGCGGGGCTTGCGGGTGGCATCTGGCGGTCGGCCGGCGCGGCGGAAGGGGAGGCGCTGGCGCAGGAGCCACCGGCCGACCTGCGCGGCCAGATCGCCGCAGCTTCGGCCGAGGCGGTCAGCGATGGCGAGGCGGCGGGGTTCGGTTCGGCGGAGGGACCGCGCGGCCTGGCCTGCCCGCTGGCCGGGCCGGTGCCGGGACTTGTCGCCTGGGTGGCGCACCGGGTGACGGCGGCGCCGGGCTATCGCGAGGTGCTGGTGGGGCTGGGCGTGCTGCTCGCCCTGGTGCTGCTGAGCGCGGGCTGGCTGCTGGCGGCGTTGCTGGCGTGGTCGCGCCGCATCCGCCTGATCGAGGCGGCACTCGCCGGCCATGAGCGGCCGGATGGGGCGCCGATGGCCACGCTGCCGCAACTCGCCGCAACCGGGGAGCGTGAACTCGACCGCATCGTGGCGGCGCTGAACGAGGCTGGCGGGCGGCTGGCCGAGGCACGCGCCCGCTCGGCCGAGCTGTCGGCCCAGGTGGCGGCGGCGGAGCGGCTGGCGGCGCTGGGGCGGGTGGCCGCCGGCGTGGCGCACGAGATCCGCAACCCCATCGCCGCCATGCGGCTGCGCGCCGAGAACGCGCTGGCGGGCGACCCGGCGCGGCGCGTCGCGGCGCTGGAGGCGATCCTGGGGCAGGTGGCGCGGCTGGATCGGCTGAGCGGCGAGTTGCTGGCGATGACGCAGCGGCGCGAGCCGGAACCGGCGCCGGTGGAGGTTGCGGCGCTGCTGCATGCCTGTGCGGCCGAACAGCAGGTGGGGGAACAGCAGGCGGCGGAACAGCAGGCGGCGGAACAGCAGGCGGGCGCGGTGCGCGTGACGGTGGCGGCGCCGGCCTTGCGCGGGTTGCTCGACGCTGGGCTGATCCGCCGCATCCTGGACAATCTGGTGCAGAACGCCATCCGGCACACCCCGCCGGGCGGCGAGGTGCGGCTGTCGGCCGAGGTCGCGGGCGGGACATTGCGCCTCGTGGTCGCCGATTCCGGCCCCGGCGTGGCGCCGGAACTGCGCGCCAGCCTGTTCGAACCCTTCGTCACCGGCCGGCCCGACGGCACCGGGCTGGGGCTGGCGATCGCGCGGGAACTGGCCGAGGTGCAGGGCGGAAGCCTCACCTTGGAGGATGGCGCGGGGGAGGATCGCGCGGGGGAGGATGTCGCGGGGGAGGATGGCGCGGGGGGCGCCGTGTTCGTGCTGGAGGTGCCATGGCGCGCGTGTTGATCGTGGATGACGACGCCGCCCTGCGCGAGGGCATTGCCGAGACGCTCGGCGATCTCGGCCATGAAGCGGAAGAGGTGGGCGACGGCGCGGCGGCGCTGGCGCGGCTGGCGCTGGGCGGGGTGGATGCGGTGCTGCTGGACCTGCGCATGCCGGGCATGGACGGGCTGGCGGTGCTGCGGGCGCTGCGGGCGCTGCGCGAGGGCGGCGCGATGCCGCCGGTGGCGGTGCTGACCGCGGTGCCGACGGCCGCCAATACCATCGAGGCGATGCGGCTGGGGGCGGTGGACCATGTCGCCAAGCCGATCGGCCGGGCCGCGCTGGCCGAACTGCTCGGCCGGATGCTCGGCGAGCGGGCCGCGCCGGCGGCGGCGGTGGCTGACCTGTCCGATGCGCTGATCGGCAATTCGGCGGCGATGCGCGAGGTGCAGAAGGCCGTGGGCATGCTCGCCGACAGCGAGGCGACGGTGCTGATCACCGGCGAGACGGGCTCGGGCAAGGAGGTGGTGGCGCGCGCCATTCATCGCCATGGCCGCCGGGCCGGCCAGCCCTTCGTGGCGGTGAACTGCGCGGCGATCCCGGCCGGGCTGCTGGAGAGCGAGCTGTTCGGCCATGTGCGCGGCGCCTTCACCGGCGCGGTGCGGCGACGCGCTGGGCAGTTTCCGCGAGGCGCACGCGGCACGCTGTTCCTGGACGAGATCGGCGACATGGACCTGGCGATGCAGGCCAAGCTGCTGCGCGTGCTGCAGGAGCGGGTGGTGGTGCCGGTGGGCGGCAACGGCCGTGCCGGTGGATGTGCGCATCATCGCGGCCACCCATCGCGACCTGGCGGCGATGGTGCGCGAGGGCAAGTTCCGCGAGGACCTGTATTACCGCCTGGGCGTGGTGCCGCTGCGCCTGCCGCCGCTGCGCGAGCGGCTGGGCGATATCGTGCCGCTGGCCGAGCATTTCCTGGCGCTGGCTGGCGGCCGGCGGGCCGGCGCGGGTGTTGTCGGCCGAAGCGGCGGCGCTGCTGCTGCGCTACCGCTGGCCGGGCAATGTGCGCGAACTGCGCAACGCGATGGAGCGGGTGGCCACCCTGGCGCGGCGAGCGGTGGTGGCGGCCGACGACCTGGCCTTCCTTGGCGCGGAGGGCGGGCCGGGGGAAGCGGCGGCGGCCGGCGACGAGGCGTGGCTGGCCGGAACCTTGCCCGAGGCGGTGGCGCGGCTGGAAGCCGCGATGATCCGGCGGGCGCTGGCCCGCAGCGGCGGCAACCGTGCCGAGGCGGCGCGGCTGCTCGGCATCCATCGCCAGCTGCTTTACGAGAAGCTGCGGCAATACGGGCCGGATGTGTCCGCAATGCGGACGGAGACTGTCGGGAAGGACGACGCTTCCGCCCGCCGTCGCGGAGATTAAATATATATAGAACAACAGGATAATCATTGGCACGGCGTTTGCGATGACAGCGTTGAGGCCAGCTTTCGGCCGCGAACGATGGAGACCGATGATGACCCGTAAATCCCTTCTGATGCTGGCCGCGGCCTTCGTGCTGGGCGCCGGTGGGCTGGCGGTGGCCCAGCCAGGGCCCGGGCCCCGGCATGGCCAGGGCCCAGGCCCGCGGGCCGGCGCCGCGGCGCCGATCTACGACCCGATGCAGCTGCCCGAGATCAAGGGCCAGGTGGCGCAGTATTCGCTGACGCCGCGTGGCGATGTCGATGGGCTGATCCTGGCCGACGGCACCGAGGTGCATGTGCCGCCCTTCGTGTCCACGCAACTCGTCTTCGCCGTGAAGCCGGGCGATGCGGTCACGATCCACGGGCTGAAGGCGCGGGCGCTGCCGATGGTCGCCGCGCGGGCCATCAAGAACGACGCCAGCGGCGCGACGGTGCTGGTGATGGCGCCACAGGCGGGGCCGATGCGCGGGCCTGGCGCGGCGCTGGAGGCAGAAGGGCGCGTGGCCGCCGTGCTGCACACGCCGCGCGGGGAGCCGAACGGTGTGCGCCTGGAGGACGGCACGCTGGTGCGCCTGCCACCCGCCGAGGCGGAGCGTCTGGCGGAGATGCTGAGCCCCGGCAAGACGGTGGCCGTGCGCGGCCAGGGCTACGCCGGGCCGCTGGGCCGGGTGATCGCGGGCATGGAAGTCGGTCCCGACAAGGACAATCTCAGCCGCGTGGCCGCGCCGCGTGCGGGTGAACGGCACTGGATGCGCCACGCTGAGATGCGCGGACATGACGGGATGCGCGGACACGATGGGATGCGCGGACACGACGGGATGCGCGGCCGCGGCTGGATGCACGACGACGACGATGGCGACCGGCGTCCCGGAATGGGCCAGGGTGGGCGTGGCTGGGGCCGGAGGGGCGCTGACTGACGCGCGACCCGCGCGCCGGAACGCAGCTCAGAACGCGGATATGCCGGCCGGTCGGGTTCGACCGGCCGGACTCCGTTCTATCGCTGGCCCAGCGGCACACCACCCAGCGGCACACCTCCCAGCGGCCGCTTCAGCCGGTAGAGCACGTGGCGGGCGAGTTCGTGGCCGGGCGGCACGGCGGGGTGATCGAAATCCTCGGCCGGATCGCTGGTCATGCCCAGTTTTTCCATCACCCGGATCGACGCGGCGTTGGTGGTGGCGGTCACGGCGATGACTTCGTCCACCCCTTGCACCTCGAACAGGTCGGCCACAGCGGCGCGGGCCGCTTCGGTGGCGTAGCCCCGGCCCTGCCACGGCTGGCCGATCCGCCATACCAGTTCGACGCAGGGCGCGCAGGGCAGGCCCTCCGTCACCCGGCGGCCGCCGACGCGGCCGACCAGGGGGCTGACGCGCGGCGCCTCCACCGCCCAGGGCCCGAAGCCGTCGTTCATCGACCTCACCAGCATGCGCGCCATGTTGCGGTCCGAACTCGGCGCGGCTCTGCGGGCCCATCAGCCAGCGCATCACCTCCGGATCGGCGTTGATCGCAGCCATCCGCTCGAAGTCGTCGTCCCACCACGGCCGCAGCATCAGCCGTTCGGTGACCAGCATCATGCGCCCAGCCCTCCCCGCGCCGCCATTGCCGCGCGCACCTGTTCGGCCCGCGGGATCGGCGCCACCGCGCCGTAGCCCTCGCATTTCAGCGGCGGCGCAGGCGCTGGCGTAGCGCGCCGCCGCCTCCGGCTCGTCGCCCGCCAGGGTGCGCGCGAGGAAGGCGCCGCAGAACGCGTCGCCCGGCGCCGGTGGCATCGACCGCCTGCACGGGATGCGGCGGGATCGCGCAGCGCGGCGATCCGGCGTGGCCAGCAACGCACCCTGTGCGCCCATGCTTCACCACCACCAGGCGCGGGCCCATGCGCAGGTAGAAATCGGCGATCGCGTCCGGGTCGATCAGCCCGGTCAGCGCCGCCGCGTCCTCCATGCCGGGAAAGGCGATAGTCGCTCTGCGCCACGCCGCATGGATCACCGCCGCCGCGCGCGCGGCCGGCCACAGGCGCGGGCGGTAGTTGGTGTCGTAGGCAACCCGCACGCCGTGCGCCGTGCCACGGTGTCATGGCATGCGAACACCGCGTCCGCCGCGCTGGACGAGATGCCCTGGCTGATGCCGGAGGCATAGAACAGCTTCGCCCCGCCGACCAGCGCCGCATGCGGCACATCGGCTGGCGCAAAGGAAGCCGCGGCGAAGTCCTTGCGGTAGTAGCAGGAAGTGCGTGGCCTGCCGCGTCGTGGGTGACGAAATACACCGCCGGTCGGACGCTCGGTCGGTGCGGATCACGTGGCGGTGTCCACGCTTTCGCGCGCCCACATCGCCATGAACCTGTCGCCGGCGCGTCCAGCGCCGATCGCGGTGAGGTAGGCCACGCGCGCGCCTTGCCGGGCGGCCGCGACGGCGGCGTTGGAGGTGTCGCCGCCATGCCCCTCCAGGTAGTGCCGCCGGCCAGTCCGGCGCCGCTGCGGCTGAACTGGTTGAACTCCAGCATGGGCTCGCCCATGCACAGCAGGTCGGCCATCACGCTGGGATACTCACGCCAGGACCTGCCGCGCCGCCTCCGGATTGCCGCCGGTCGCCGGCGGCGATGCGCTTTTCGTCCACCAGCGCACCGCCCATGCCGACGAACGCGGCGCCGGCGCCGAGGTACGCGGCGACGTTGCCCGGCTCCACGCCGCCGGTGGGGCAGAAGGCACGCCGGGGAACACGCTGGCCAGCGCCTTGATATGGCCCGGCCCGCCGGCCGAGGAGGCCGGGAAGATCTTCACCACGTCGGCGCCCGCTGCCAGCGCCGCGCGCACCTCGTTCGGGGTCAGCGCGCCGAGCATCAGCACGCGCACCGGCGGCGCGGCATGGGGCGGCGAGCGCCGGGTCGGTCCAGGGCGCGACGATGAACCGGGCGCCGGCTTGCAGGCAGGCTTCCGCGGTTGCCGCGTCCGGCACGGTGCCCGCGCCGACCAGCAGGGAGGGGTCGCTGGCGAGCTCGCGGATCAAGGCCGGCGCGTCGGGGATGGTCATGGTTATCTCGAAGATGCGCAGCCCCGCGTCGTGCAGCCAGCGTACGGCCGTGGCGGCATGGGTGGCCGAGGCGGTGCGCACCACCGGTACCACGCGGGCGGCGCGCAGCGCCTGCATCAAGTCTGATCCGGACATCGCGGTCCCTCCTGGCCGCAGGGTACCATGCCCGCCCCTTGCGGCAAGGCTGGCGAGTGGACTGATGCGGCCGGCGGGGAGTGGCCTATCCAGGGCGCGCGGATATGCGGCAGGCTGGCCCTTGAACCCCGGGGGAGACGGCCATGACCGCGACGCAAGCTGACAAGGCAGCGCGGTTCCGCGCGCTGCATGCGGGGCCGGATGCGTTCGTCATCGCCAATGCCTGGGACGCGGGATCGGCTAAGGTGCTGGCGGGGCTTGGCTTTCCCGCCCTCGCCACCTCCAGCGGCGCCTCGGCCGGCGTGCTTGGGCGGCGCGACGGCCAGGTCACGCGCGACGAGGCGCTGGCCCATGCGCGCGCCATCGTCGAGGCGACCGACCTGCCGGTCTCCGCCGACCTGGAGAAATGCTTCGGCGATGCGCCGGAGGAGGTGGCGGCAACCATTCGGCTGGCCGCCGGGGTTGGGCTGGTGGGCGGCTCCATCGAGGATGCGACCGGCGCCGCCGAACAGCCGCTCTACGCATTCGGCCATGCCGTGGAGCGGGTGGCGGCCGCGGTGTCGGCGGCGCGCGGCTGCGGCGTGGATTTCCTGCTGACGGCGCGCACCGAGAACTTCCTGCGCGGCAACCCCGACCTTGACGACACCATCCGGCGGCTTCAGGCCTTCGAGGCGGCCGGCGCGGATGTGCTGATGGCGCCGGGGGTGCCGGACCTCGCCGCGGTGCGGACGATCTGCCAGTCGTTGCAGCGACCGTTCAATTTCATGTGCGGCATTCCCGGCCGGTCGTTCACCGTGGCGGAACTGGCGGGATGCGGGGTGCGGCGGATCAGCCTGGCCACCTCGCTCTACCGTGCCGCGATGGCGGGGCTGGTGGCGGCGGCGCGCGAGGTGCGGGAGAGCGGGACGCTGGGCTATGTGGACACGGCGCTGACCACCGCCGAGTTCAACGCGCTGCTGTCGCGCTGAGCGGCGGACGGATCTTTGTCGGCGGCGGCCAGGGTGGCATCGGCCCAGGCCTCCAGCCGCCGTGCGTCGGCGTTCACGCCCTCGACCTGACCGTGCAATCGGCCAAGCTGGGTGCTGTAGGCGCGCAATGACCCTTGCAGGGCCTGCATTTTGCCGCCCAGCTCCCCGAGCGAACGGCGCCAGTCGGCGACCGCGCTCCGTTGGGCGGCGAGCGCCTGTTCCAGGGCCGCAAGGGCGCGCTGCAGCCGCTCCCGCGGGTCGGGGGGCTGCGAGCCGGCATCGTGGGTCCGGGCGCCGCCCGGGAACGGGATGATGTCGGCCGTTGTTCCGTTGTCCATCGCTAGTGCCCTCCCGTCACGAAACTCTTAATAACACGTAAATCATGGCGTGAAAGGACAATTTTGATATTGAACGGAGTTTTTTAGTCATTATCCCGTATGGCGAGCGTCGGTGCCGCGCGGGCTGTCCGTGCCGCTTGCAGGAAACGGTGCCGCCCGCCGCGGTGCCCCGGTAGGAGAGCGCGGGATTCGTCCCTTATACTGCGCCGGCAACATCGTCGGACCCGCCTGATGGACGCCGCCCTGGATATCGTCGTCGTGCTGCTGCTGATCGTGCTGAACGGCATGTTCGCGCTCAGCGAGATGGCACTGGTGTCGTCCAACCGTACCCGTCTCGCCGCCCTGGAGGCGCAAGGCGTCGCCGGCGCCGCGATCGCCCGCCGCCTGGCCGAGGACCCGCAGCGCTTCCTGCCGACTGTACAGATCGGCATCACCCTGGTGGGCATCATCGCCGGCGCCTTCGGCGGCGCACGTCTCTCCGCCGCCCTGACGCCGGTGCTGGAGCAGGTGCCGCCACTTGCCCCCGTCGCAGCCAGCCTGGCCGTCGGCATCGTCGTCGTGATCATCACCTACCTGTCCCTGGTGGTCGGTGAACTGGTGCCCAAGCAGGTGGCGCTGCAGTACCCGGAGCGCCTGGCCGCCGCCGTGGCCCGCCCGCTGGAGGGCCTCGCCCGCATCACGCTGCCGGTGGTCTGGCTGCTCGGCATCTCCTCGCGCGTGCTGCTGGCGGTGATCGGCGTGAAGCGCACGCCGCAGCAGACGGTGTCGGAGGAGGAGATCAAGGCCCTGCTGATCGAGGGCGAGCAGACCGGCGTGCTGGAGAGCGAGGAGCGCAGCATGATCGAGCGCGTGCTGCGCCTGGCCGACAAGCCGGTGCGCGCGATCATGACGCCGCGCAACGAGATCGCCTGGATCGACATCACCGACAGCCAGGCCGAGATCGCCACCACGCTGAAGGAGCGGATGCATTCGCGCTTCGTGGTGTGCAACGGCTCGATCGACAATGTGGTGGGGGTGGTGCAGGCCAAGGCGCTGCTGGATGCGGTGCTGGACGGAAGGCCGCTGTCGATCGCCGAGTCGCTGCGCCAGCCCATCGTGATGCCGGACACCGTGACCGCGCTGGATGCCTTGGAGCGCCTGCGCGCCGACGATCTCGGCATGGCCATGGTGATGGACGAGTACGGCAGCTTCGAGGGGCTGGTGACCGCCCACGACCTGCTGGAGGCGATCGTGGGCGATCCCGAAAGCGCGGCACCCGCGGCCAATCGCGGCGCCGAGACCGACGAGACCGCGCTGTTGCTCGACGGGATGATGCCGGTGGACGAGGTCAAGGCCCGGCTCGCCCTGCCGGACCTGCCCGCCGCCGGCAGCTATCACACGCTGGCGGGGTTGCTGCTGGCGCTGCTGCGCCGGGTTCCGCGCGAGGGCGACCGCATTGCCTTCGGCGGCTGGATGTTCGAGGTGGCGGCGATGGACGGGCGACGGGTGGACCGTGTGCGCGCCAGCCGCGAGCCGCTCGCCGAAGGTTAGTCGCGGCCGAAGGCTACTCCTGGCCGAGGTCTGAGCAAGGACAATGGAAATGACGCAAACGCTCCTCCCCGGCACCATCCTGGGCCAGATCGGCGACCTCACGCTCGAGAGCGGCGAGGTCCTGCCCAACGCCCGCCTTGCCTATGTCGCCTATGGCCGACTTGCGCCGAATGGCCGGAACGCGGTGCTGCTGACCCATGGCTATACCAGCAGCCACATGTTCGCCCATCCCAGCGGCGCCGTCTCCTCGGAGGGCTCCTGGGCCGATCTCGTCGGCCCCGGCAAGGCGATCGACACCGACCGCTTCTTCGTCGTCTCGTCGAACATGCTGGGCTCCGCCTATGGCTCGACCGCGCCGATGAGTTTCAACCCGGCGACCGGCCGCGCCTATGGCCCGGATTTCCCGGCGCTGTCGTTGACCGACATCGTCACCGCGCAGAAGAAGCTGCTCGACCTGCTGGGCGTGAAGCACCTGGCCGCGGTCGTCGGCCCGTCCTATGGCGGGTTCCAGGCCTTCGGCTGGGGCATCACCTTCCCCGATTTCATGGATGGGCTGGTGCCAGCCGTGACCGCGCCGCGCCGCCCCGCCGATCGCGGGCCGGATGCGCTGGAGGCGCGCATGGCCAAGGACGCCAACTGGAATGGCGGCCACTACTACGAAAAGGGCGGCATTCGCGCCACGATGGCCGACATCCGCGAGGAGACGCTTCGCCGATATGGCGCCGAGGCCGAACTGGCGCCGCTCTATCCCGAAAAGCCCGCCCGCGACGCCGCCATTCGCGCCCGTGCCGAGGCCTGGGCGGATGCCTTCGACGCGCATTCGCTGCTGGTGCTCGGCCGCGTGCTCCAGGGGTGGGACGCGACCCCGCATTTCAGCCGCATCAAGGCGAAGGTGCTGTACGTGCTGTCTCGCACCGACGCGCTGTTCCCGCCCAGCCTGGCGCCAGGCGTGATCGCCGACCTCAAGGCGGCCGGCGTGGATGCCAGCTATTTCGAGATCGACAGCGAGCACGGCCACCTCGCCTCCGGCACCGATGCGGCGAAATGGGCTGACGTGTTGCGTGAATTCATGGACAGCCTGCCGCGGCGCTGAGCGGATGCCGCGCGTGCCGCGCCCACGGAAGGGTACACGGCTCCGAACCTCGACCCGCAGACAAATCCGACGGCCCCACACTGGGGAATGGCGAAGCGAGAGTGGATGAACGTGGCGGCGTTGGATGCGCGAGCCGACGGCCCTGCAATGCGAGGCAATCGTCCAGAAGCGTCGCGCGAACGATCCGGCGCCTCGCGCGTTACTCTCGCGGTAACAACATCGGAGTACGACCATGAAGCGACCCATCAAGGTGGGCTTCGTACTGGGTGCCTTGTCCCTCGGCCTCGCCGGCTGCGGCGACCCCTATGACCCTGGGCAGCGGGCCCTGGGTGGCGGTCTGCTCGGTGCCGGCGCGGGGGCGGCCGTGGGCAGCATTGTCGGCGGTGGCCCGGCAGCGGCCACGGGTGCAATCATCGGCGGCGGCCTGGGCGCCGTGGGCGGGGCGGCCACCACGCCCACGGCGCCGCGTTACCGGGATCCGTATTACCGCAGGTACTGATGCAAGGAGAGGTCTTCCTGCTTTCCGAGATGGGAGCGGGAAGACTTTCGTTTCTTTGCATATCGGGCCGCCGCGACTCTGCGCCCCCAGAGTCGCGGGCAACCGCTCGTCAGCCCGCAGGAGTGCGCCGCACCAGTGGCACGGAGAAGGCGGCCTCGGTATCCCAGGGGAACAGGATCCAGGTGTCCTGGCTGACTTCGGTGACGAAATCATCCACCAGCGGCCGGCCGGCCGGCTTGGCATAGACGGTGGCGAAGCGAGCCTTGGGCAACAGCGCCCGTACCACCCGCGCCGTGGTGCCGGTATCCACCAAATCGTCGATCATCAGCCAGCCCTCGCCGTCGCCGGCGGCGGTCGGCAGCTTGGCCACCTCGGGCTCGCCGCGCGCCTGCTCGCCGCCGGTGTCGCTGGCCCCGGCCTTGGCATAGGTGACCACGGAGACGCTCTCGACGATGCGCAGGTCGAGCTCGCGCGCGATGATGGCCGCCGGGATCAGCCCGCCGCGGGTGATCGCCACCACGCCCTTGAACGGTCCGGCCGCGATCAGCCGCCACGCCAGCGCCCGCGCGTCGCGGTGCAACTGGTCCCAGGTGACGGTGTAGTAGTGCCGCGCCGCCATCAGAACAGCCTGCCGCCGTTCGGCACCTTGAAGTCCGGCTTGATCAGCACCACCGCGCCGTCCTCGTCCGGCATGCCCAGGGTCAGCACCTCGCTCATGAAGGGGCCGATCTGGCGCGGCGGGAAGTTCACCACCGCGCAGACCTGCCGCCCGATCAGCTGGTCCGGCGCGATAGTGCACGGTGAGCTGGGCGGAGGACCGCTTCGTCCCGATCTCCGCCCCGAAATCGATCGCTCAGCTTGATCGCCGGCTTGCGCGCCTCCGGGAAGGCCTGCGGCCTCGACGATGGTGCCGACGCGGATGTCCACGCGCTCGAAATCCGCGTAGCTGATCGTGTCCGGCATGGCTGCCTCGCCGCTGCTGCGGCGCCCGATCATGCCAGGCTGCCGCCGCATTGCCAAGCGGGGCGCGCATGCGGCACGTCCCGCGACAATCAGCACCATGCTAGGAGACCGCCCGATGCGCGACTACCATTTCCCCGGCCGCAGCCCGGTCTATGCCACCCACGGCATGGCCGCCACCTCCATGCCGGCGGCGACGCTCACCGCGCTGGACGTGCTGCGCGCCGGCGGCAACGCGCTGGATGCCGCGGTGGCCGCCTGTCGCCGTGCTGTGCGTGATCGAGCCGCAGTCCACCGGCATCGGCGGCGACTGCTTCTGCCTGTACGCCCCGGCCGGGCCGGCAAGGTGATATGCGCTGAACGGCTCCGGCCGCGCTCCGGCGGCGGCCGACGATCGACTGGTACGAGAAGCAGGGGATCACCGCGATCGAGAACACCTCGGCCCATGCGGTCACCGTGCCCGGCGCGATCACCGCGTGGGAGACGCTGCTGGCCGCGCACGGCCGCAAGGGGCTGGACGAGCTGCTGCAGCCCGGCGATCCGCTATGCCGACGAAGGGCTGGCCGGTGCATCCGAAAGTGGCCTGGGACTGGCCGCGGCTGCGAGCCGACAAGCTGCGCAAGGGCGGCGCCGACGCCTTCCTGCCGAACGGCGCGGCGCCGAAGATCGGGCGACATGCTTCGCGCCAGCCGGCAGCTGGCCGAGACGCTGCGAAGCATCGCCAAGGACGGCGCCAAGGCGTTCTACGAGGGCGCGGTCGCCGCCGACATCGTCGCCACACTGCGCGCCCGCGGCGGCCTGCACACCGAGGAGGATTTCGCCGCCGGCCTGCACTGCCGCGAGTTCGTCGAGCCGATCAAGACTGAACTGGCGCGGCTACGACGTGTGGCAGATGCCCGCCGAACGGGCAGGGCATGCTCGGGCTGATGATCCTGGGCATGCTGGACAGGCTGGGCACCGCGCCGGACGGCCCGCTCGGCGTCACCCGCGTGCACCGCCATATCGAGGCCGCGCGCCTGGCCTATCGCGACCGCGACGCCTTCCTCGCCGACCCGGCCAGGTGGACGTGCCGGTGGAGAAGCTGCTGAGCCGCGACTACCTCGACCGCGCTGCGCGGCGCTGATCCGCGACGACCGCGCGATGCGGCAGATGCCGGCCGGCCGGGCGAGGCGCTGATGCCGCCGCATGCGCGACACCGTCTATCTCTGCGTGGTGGACAAGGACGGCAACGCCTGTGCAGCTTCATCAACTCGCTGTTCGAGGGGTTCGGCTCCGGCATCCTGGCCGAACAAGTCCGGCGTGATGCTGCAGAACCGCGGCTTCGGCTTCCGGCTGCGAGCGCGGCCACCCGAACTGCATCGCGCCGAACAAGCGGCCGATGCACACCATCATCCCGGGCATGGTGACGCAGAACGGCGAGGCGGTGATGCCGTTCGGCGTGATGGGCGGGCATTACCAGCCGATGGGCCATTCCTGGTTCCTGACCAACTTCCTGGAATACGGGCTGGACATCCAGGAGGCGATCGACCTGCCGCGCATCTTCCCCTGAAGGGCAAGGTGGAGGTCGAGCGCGGCATTCCCGCCGGAGGTGGTGGACAGGCTGGCGCGCCTGGGCCACGAGGTGGACTGCCGGCGGCCCGCATGGCGGCGGCCAGGCGATCTGGATCGACCGGGAGCGCGGCTGCTGGTGGGCGGCAGTCCGAGCCGCGCAAGGACGGGATGGCGCTGGGTTACTAAGGCATAAGCAAGGCCAGGGCTCTGCCCTGGACCCGCTGGGGCCGGCGGCCCCAGACCCCCAATTGATGAGGGTGCCGGGGCTCGGCCCCTGCTGGGGTCCGGGGGCAAAGCCCCTGGCCTTCCTTTTAGGGAGGATCACGCGATGCTGTTCTACAACTCCGTCGGCCCCAACCCCCGCCTGGTGCGCATGTTCGCTGCCGAGCGCGGCGTCGAATTGCCGTCCACCAAGGTGGACCTTCGCGGCGGCGAGAACCGCCAGCCCGCCTACATGGCCAAGAACCCGTCCGGGCAGCTTCCCGCCCTGGAACTCGATGATGGCATGGTGCTCGCCGAAGTGACCGCCATTTGCGAGTATCTCGACGAGATCGGCCCCAAGGGCGCCACCCTGATCGGCGCCACGGCGGAGGAGCGGGCCGAGACGCGCATGTGGACGCGGCGCATCGACCTGAACATCGTCGAGCCGATCGGCTGCGGCTTCCGCTATGCCGAGGGACTCAAGATGTTCCAAAGCCGCATCCACTGCATTCCGCAGGCGGCCGACGACTTCAAGAAGATCGCCCAGGACAAGATCGCCTGGCTCGACGGACTGATGGCCGGACGCGAGTTCGTGTGCGGCAGCCGGCTGACCCTGGCCGACATGCTGCTGTTCGCCTTCCTCGATTTCGGCGCGAATGTCGGCCAGCCGATCAACCCGGCGAATGCCAACATCGTCGCCCACCACGCCCGCATGAAGGCCCGGCCCAGCGCCGCCGCCTGACGCGCCACGGAGAGATGCCCGCATGACCGAGCCCTGCGACCTCACGGCGGTGGAGGCGCGCCGGCTGATCGGCCGCCGCGCCCTTTCGCCGGTGGAACTGCTGGAAAGCTGCCTCGCACGTACCGATGCCACCGACCATGCGGTCAATGCCATGGTGGCGCGCGACGATGCAGCCGCGCGCGCCGCGGCACAGGCGGCCGAGGCGGCGGCCATGCGCGGCGACGACCTGGGCCTGCTGCACGGCCTTCCCGTGGGTATCAAGGACCTGACACCGACCAAGGGCCTGCGCACCACCTGGGGCTCGCCCCTGTTCCGCGACCACGTGCCGGAGGCCGACCACTCGCTGGTGGCCAATATCCGCGCTGCCGGCGGCATCATTGCCGGCAAGACCAACACGCCGGAGTTCGGTGCCGGCGCCAACACCCGCAACGCCGTCTATGGCGCCACCGGCAACCCGTTCGACCCGACGAAGAACGCCGCCGGTTCATCGGGCGGCTCGGCGGTGGCGCTTGCCGTGGGTCAGGTGCCGCTGTGCAGCGGCAGCGACATGGGCGGATCGTTGCGCAACCCGGCCGCCTTCTGCGGCATCGTCGGCTTCCGCCCCACCCCGGGCCTGGTGCCGGACGAGGAGAAGAAGCTCGGCTGGTCCTCCCTGGGGGTGCAGGGGCCGATGGCGCGCAACGTCGCCGATCTGTGCCTGCTGCTTTCCGTGATGGCCAGTGACGATTCCGGCGACCCGCTCGCCACCACCGTGCATGGCAAGCGGGTGCGCGGCGCCGCCGATTTCCACCCGGTTCTGCCGATCGATCTCGGCGGGTTACGCGTCGCCGTGACGCCGGATTTCGGTTTCGCCCCCACCGAGCAGCACATCCGCGAGGTCTTCGGCGAGAAGCTTGCCCTGTTCGGACATGCCTTCCGCAGCGTTGCCGAGGCCGCCCCCGACTGCACTGGCACCGACGAGGCTTTCGAAGTGCTGCGCAGCACCAACTTCGTCGCTGGACACATCGAACGCTGGCACAGCGCGCGCGATCAGCTTGGCCCGAACATCGTGGCCAACATGCAGGAGGCCCTGAAATACACCATCGCCGACATCTCCCGCGCAAGCGCGCTACAGACCCAGCTCTACCACCGCTGGCAGGCCTTCTTTCGCGATGTGGACATCATCCTCTCGCCCTCGATCACCATCAGCCCGCGCCCTTGGACCGAACTGTTCCCGGGGGAGATCGACGGCAAGCCGACTCGCACCTACTTTCACTGGCTGGCGCTGGCCTATGCGGTCACCGTTGTCGGCCATCCCGCCGTCAGCCTGCCCGTTGGCCGCGACCGGGCGGGCATGCCGTTCGGCCTGCAGATCGTCGGACGCCGCGGCGGCGACGCGCAGGTGCTGCGCGTGGCCGCCGCGCTGGAGGAGATGCTCGCCGACGACCCGCGCACGCGCCGCCCAGTGCCCGACATCGCGGCGCTGAAGGCCGCTCCACCGATCAGCGCCATGCCACATTTCATGGGGTTCAACTGACCCGCGGGGTGCCGCGCACGTGCCGGCTCCCCCAGCGCGGCGCCCAACGCTCCAACAGGCGCCGCAGGGATCCGCGGCGGTGCTCCGTCACCCACGCAAGCGGGATCAGTGGCAGGACGACCGCCGCCAATGCCGGCCAGCCGGAGAGGCCGAGCCACTGTATCGCGAGGAATGCCAGTGGCAGGTGGAACAGGTAGATCGTCAGTGATCCGCCCGCCAGCGTGCGGATTGGCAAGGCGAACCGCATCAGTCTCTCCTTTTCGGCCGGAAATCTTGCGGCTGCGAGAAAGTGCATGCCGACGAGGAATGCCACGAGGTAGTCGGTGACGAAGCGGTTTGAAAACCGCATTCGGTAGAGTGGGAGGTAGTGGCGTAGTGCCTGGTAGGCGATCATCGGCAAATCGCAGTACCACACCGCAACCAACGCCAGAAGCGACGTGGCGAACGCCGCCGCCGCCGTGGGCCCGCTCATCCGGGAGCGGCCTGCCAATCGGTGCACGGCGATGCCGACAAGCCAGCACGGCAGCAGCAGCAGCACCAACGGCCCGGCAAACGCGGCGATCAAACATACCGCGAGCAACCGGCGATACCCACGCAGGAAGACCCAGGCGGCGAAGAGCCAGTAGTACATCGCCTCGTAGTTCAGAGACCAGAAGGGTGCGTCGTTCGGCGCCAGCACTCCTTCGCCGGCGAGCGGCGACTCGCCGAGGAAGAGCAGGCTGGTGACGATACGTCCGACAATTTCCCATGGCTCCAAGTGCACGGCCATCGGATGGTCGGCGGGATGACGGAGTGAGGAGAAATCGCCGATCGCCCAGGCAAGAGTCCCGCCGGCCAGAAGCGCGGGGAATCCCCACTGACCACAGCCGGGCCAGACGGTCGAGCACATAGCCGCGCAGTTGCGTGCCCGGGCGGTTTGTCACGTGCGCCATCATGAAGCCGGACAGCACGAAGAACACGATCACTGCCTCGTGGCCGGGCCAGCGCAGAGTGCTGTCTGGGAAGGCCATCGGCCAGACATGCGACAGCATCACCGATAGCGCGGCAAAGCCGCGCAGCAGGTCGAGATAAAGCGAGAGAAATACGGTCATGCAGCCGGAAACGCGACCATCGGAACACTCTTGCTCGCCGCATCCCCGCTTGGCGCTGCGCCAGTTGCCCTACCTGTCATTACGGGATGATGCCGTCTCTGCGCAAAAATCCGCAAGCAGGCTGCACCCGTGACAAGCCGTCGGCACCTGGGGGCAGCCGATCGGATGAACCCGCCGTCCGCGCTCCCTCGCACGAACGGCGGGCCTGACGGCGGAGTCCGGATCAGGCGGCGGCGGCAATCTTCGGCCGGCCGATCGGCAGCGCCTCATTGGTGCGCCGGCACTGGCGCACCTGCAATTCGGTACGGATGCGGGTAACCAGCTTGGACAGGCCGCGAATATGGGTGGTCCACACGGCAAGCGCCTTGGTCAGCTCGTCCGCACCGTCCTCGGTGAGCTTGAAGACGAACTGCGCCGGCTCGGCCAGCCGGTAGGCGCCCGGATCGGTCAGTTCGCCGGAAGCCAGCCACACCGGGAAGTCGTATTGCAGCATTGCCTGGGTGGGGGCGAGAATCCGTTCCTCGGTATCCCCGGTGGCGTGCGACAGGCGTATGAAGGTGGTGAAATCGGTCCAGAACCGATCGAAATCCGGAATCCGCGCGGCAACGCCTCGGCTTTCGAGCAATGTGCGGGTGGCCTGCATGGCCGCGTTGCACACCGCGTCCCAAATGAAGAACGAGGCGATGGCGCGGTAGCGGTACATCAGGTTGTCGCCGATCTCGCCACGGCCGAGCTTCTCGAAGTTCTCGTCGCGCCCATAGAACTCGATGCACGCCTCGGGCGTCGGGAACAGCTCGCCCTTGGTCTCGCCCACGAACTGGTCGAGGAAGCCGCGCACCTCGGGCCCGCCCTGTTCCAGCGCCGGCAGCATCGCCAGCCACCATTCGGAGTTCTTGATACCGTTGGCGCGGCAGAAATTCACCACGTGGGCGAACCAGCCGTCGTTCCAGAACACGCTGCTGATCAGGTGATACTTGCGACAGGTGAGGTAGTCGTCGAACGGCAACGTATCGGTGGCGACGATTATCTCCTCCGTATCGAACACGCGCTGTTCGTCATAGGTGCCGAAATTGCGCGGCAGCACGCGGAAGCGGGTGTCGAACTGGAAGGTCTCGCGGCTGTCGAGCTTCTCCATCTCGGAGCCCTTGAGCATCATCGCCTGGAAATTGTGCATCTGGTCGATGTTGCTGTCGAGCAGGGTGGTCAGCCCGGCCAGGTGGGTCTGGAGCAATTCGCCGGGCAGGCCGAGAATGAGGTCGGAGGTGGATTTCAGCCCGCGCCCGCGCATGTGCACCTCGAGCGCCTTGTAGGCGTCGAGCTTGATGGTCTGGCGCTTGATCTTGCGCAGCACGTCCTCGTCGAGCGATTGCACCGCCTGGTACAGCACCAGGGCACCGGATACCTGCTCCACCGACTTGATGATGCGGTCGGGCCGGTTCTTGCCGGTGGTGGCGTCGATGAAGGTGGGCCAGGCGTACTGGCGCTGCATCTGGCCGATGTAGCCGGAGATCTCGATGTCGCGCTCGAACATGCCGTAATTCGAATCGGCGATGCGCAAGGTGCCCATGTTGGGCGACTTCTCCTTGATGCGCTGCGCGATGTAGTGGATTTCCTCCTTCATCCGGTCGAGGTCGAAATTGTTGACCTTGGAATACCAGGAGGTGCCCTGGGCGCAGAAGGTGCAGGTGAAGGGGCAGCCGCGGTTGGTCTCGATCATCGGCGCGAGGCGCCCGTCGAAGAACTCGTCCTGCACGCCGGTGAGCCAGGGAGAGGGGATGTCGTTGATCTCGCGGCGGCGCGGGTGGGTTTCGTTGCGCACCACCTGGCCCTCAGGGTTGCGCCACATGGACAATTCGAGGCCGCGGGCCGCGAAGGCCTTGTGCGACATGCCGCAATCCATGAACACATTCATGAGGTTGCTGGCGGCGAAATCGCCCTCGCCGGTGATGTATACGTCGATCTCGGGATGCTGTTCGAGATAGGCAAGCTGCCGTTCCGGCTCCAGCGGCAGGTTCGGTCCGCCCATAACCGTCAGGACGTTGGGGTTGATCTTCTTGGCGATCCGGAAGAATTCCCGCGACAGCGCCTCATTCCAGACATAATTACTGAGCATCAATACGTCCGGCGGCGAAGACTTCAGTGCCTCAAGGAGAACATCTGGATAGACGAACAGCCTTGACTCAACTTCCGGATTGTCGCGGTCCATAACCGCCTTCATGTAGGCAACACCCAGTGGCATGCAGTCGTTCGCCAGAATGCCAGCAGTGTTGTACCGCAGGTCTCCAAGATACACGCGGGAGGCCATTGCCTCATTCTCCTATCGGCATGGGGGAGCACCGCCTTCGCGAAACCGGCGGTCTTGGGAACATCGTATCGAAGGCGGGCGCAGCACAAGCTGCAGATCCATGAATGCGTTCAATGCACGAGAACGTTACCCAAAGTCTTCCGAAAAACAACAAAATTTCCCGTTATAGTCCCGGAACCTTTCGTTGTGCGGGTCCGTCAACGCCAGGGTTCGACCAGTACCTTGGCGTGTTCCTCGGGATCGGCAAGGTCGGCAAAGGCCTTCCGCACACCCTGCAGACCCACGCGGCCGGTGATCAGCGGCGAAACATCCATCCGGCCGTCGGCGATGTAGCCTAGCGTGTCCGCGAATTCGCGCGCCGTGTAGGCCAGGACGAACTGCAGGTCGAGCTGCTTGACGATGCCGAAGAACGGCTCCAGCCGGTCGGTCTCCATGCAGACACCCACCACCACCACGCGTGCGCCGGCCGGCGCACCCTCCATGATCTGGCCCAGCACGCCGGGCACGCCGACGCACTCGAAGATCACGGCCGGGCGGCGTTGCGGGCCGGTGCCGAACAGGGCGGCGAAGCGGCTGGCGTCGAACCCCGGGGGTGTGGCGGCATCCGCCAGCATGGCGTAGGGAGAGGCGTGGCGCGGGTCCACCGCGATGTCCGCGCCCATGCGGCGGGCCAAAGCGCGCCGGCCGGGGGAAAAATCGGCCGCAATGATCGGGCTTGTCCCGCGCAGTTTCAGAGCCGCGATGACAGCAAGCCCGATCGGGCCGCAGCCGACCACCAGGGCGACGTCGTCGGGGCCAAGGCGCGCGTAGTTGACCGCGTGCACGCCGACGGCCATCGGCTCGACCAGGGCGGCATGGTCGGGATCCATGCCGGCTGGCAGCGGCAGCAGCATTCGCTCGGCCAGCGGCATGAACTCGGCGAACGCGCCGGGCTGGTCGGGGTTGTAGCCCACGCCCACCACCGTATCGCCGGCCAGCGTCAGCGGCATGGAAGTGACCATGGTGCCGGGGGTGAAGCGCCCAGCGGTGCCGGGGCCGTTCGCGACCACTTCGGCCACGAACTCGTGCCCGAACACCACGTCGCGATCGGCCTCGATGTTCCAGCGCGCGCCGCCGCGCCGGCTCAGCGCGGCGAACTGCTCCGGGAACCGAGCCGCGTGCAGGTCCGAGCCGCAGATGCCGCAGGCGCGGGTACGCACCAGCACCTGGCCCTCGGCCAGAACAGGATCGGGAATGGTGTCGACAACGAAATCACCCTTGCGGAACACCGCGGCGCGCATGGCACATCCTCTCCCTCAACGCGGCCAGCCTAGGCAAATCCGCGCCGTTTCGCCACCGTTCTGCGCCTGACCTCGACTTTCGACCCTGGCCCTGGCGGGCGTCCGTCAGCCGCCGACGAAGGCGTTGAAGGTGATCAGCGTGTAGGTATCCTTCACGCCGGGCAGCGTCTGCAGCTTCTCGGTCACGAACAGTCCCGTGTCCTGTTGGGGGCCGAGATAGAATTTGCCAAGGAGGTCGTATTGCCCGGACGTGGAATGCAGCTCCGACAGTTCCTCGATGCCGTCGACGGCGAGCTTGGCGACGCGGTAGGCCTCGCCCATCTCGCATTTGATCATGACGAAAATCGCTCGCATCTTGCCTGCTGCCCCATTGTGCGGCTTGGTTGTGCCGCCCGCAGACGTCGGCGGGGCGGCGGTCGGGATCACGCTATCAAATTGTCCCGCGCGACGCCATTCGCGTGGCGGCGCCGGGGCTGGGCGGTCGGAGCGCCGACAATCGAGTTAAGGGTGTCCTGGAAACGATTGTGTGATATTCGCGGAGCGCATAGTGGCAGCGCCGGGCAGGAGGCCCTGTGCGCCGGTGGGTTCTGCGGGTTCAGCTGATCGGGAGTTTTATTGGCATGAAGGTCGTTATTCTGGCGGGAGGCGCTGGCACCCGCGCCTATCCCTACACCGAGTACCTCCCCAAGCCGATGATGCCGGTGGGCGGCAAGCCGGTGCTGCTGCGGGTGATGGAGATCTATGCCAGGCAGGGCTTCACCGACTTCGTAATCTCAGTGGGATATCGCAAGGAAGTGATTGTCGATTATTTCGAAAACCGGTCGTTGGGCTGGAACGTCGAGATCGTGGATACCGGGGCCGCGACCGACACCGGCGGGCGAATCTTCAACTGCCGCCACCTGCTGACCGGCACGTTCATGGCCACCTATGCCGACGGGTTGTCGGACGTGCCGCTGGACGGGCTGATCGACTTCCACCGCCGCAGCGCCGTGCTGGGCACCATCACCTGCGTGCCGCTGCGGTCGCAATACGGCACCGTCTCGGCCGACGCCGAGGGCCGGATCACCGAGTTCAAGGAGAAGCCGGTGCTGCCCGAGCACTGGATCAATGCTGGTTTCTTCGTGATGGAGCCGGCGATCTTCGACCATTGGCAGGGCGAGAACCTTGAGCGCGACGTCTTCCCGGCGCTCCTGCCCGGCCGCCACCTGGCCCAGTACCGCCACGACGGGTTCTTCAAGTCGATGGATACCTACAAGGACCAGCAGGAGATCGAGGCCATGTTCGCCTCCGGCTCGCTGCCCTGGCTGCGCCAGTCGGCCGTGGCGGCCTAGGAGGGCTGGGACATGACCAGCGATACGGCTTCGTCCGGATTCTGGCGCGACAAGCGCGTCTTCGTCACCGGCTGCAGCGGCTTCCTCGGCTCCTGGACCATCAAGGAGCTGCATCGCCTGGGGGCCACCACCATCGGCCTGGTGCGCGACCGCGGCCGCTTCGTCACCTCGCCTGATGACCCCGACATCATGCCGCAATTCGTGGTGCAGGGTCAGCTCGAGGACTACGAGGTGGTGCTGCGCGCCATCAATGAGCACGAGGCCGACACCGTGCTGCACCTTGGTGCCCAGCCGATCGTCGGCACCGCGCTGCGCAACCCGCGCTCCACCTTCGAGGCGAACATCCGCGGCACCTGGAACGTGCTGGAGGCGTGCCGGGAGACCGGCCGGCTGGTCAAGCGCATCGTCGTCGCCTCCTCCGACAAGGCCTACGGCCAAGCCGACCGGCTGCCCTACGACGAGGAGATGCCGCTGAACGGGCGCCACCCCTACGACGCCTCGAAAAGCTGCACCGACATCATCGCCCAGACCTATCACCACACCTATAAGCTTCCGGTGTGCGTGACGCGGGCCGGCAATTTCTATGGCGGCCGCGATCTCAACTTCAACCGCATCGTGCCCGGCACCATCCGCTGGGCCATCAACGGCGAGCGGCCGATCCTGCGCAGCGACGGCACGATGATCCGGGACTACATCTATGTGCGCGACGTCGTGCGCGCCTACCTGCAACTGGCCGAACGCATGCAGGACCCCGCGATCCATGGCCACGCCTTCAACTTCAGCACCGAGCAGCCGATGTCGGTGGTGGACCTGGTGCGCCGCATCCTCGCCGCCGCCGGCCGGCCAGACCTGGAGCCGGTGATCCTGGGCGAGGCCACCAACGAGATCCCCGAGCAGCATCTCGCCGCCAGCAAGGCGCGGCGGATGCTGGGTTGGCAGCCCGGGTGGACCCTGGATGCGGCCCTGGAGGAGACGGTGGCCTGGTATCGCGGCTGGCTCGGCACCGCCGGCAAGCCTTCCGTCACGGCACAATAGCTGCGGCGATGCGGGCTGAGGACGCAACCGCCGTCTGCGCATTGGTGGGCGTGGACCTGCCGGCCGACCGCGCCGCCGCCATCGCCGCGGACCTCGCGCGCTTAGCCGAACGGCTGCGGCGCGCACCGCTGCAGCCGACGATCGACGATCTGCCCACCGATTTCACCAGGGCGCTGCGTTGAGCGACCCGGCGCTGTGGACTCTGGCCGAGGCGTCGGCGGCAATCGCCGCCCGGCGCATCTCCAGCCGCGAACTCCTGGCCGCCTGCCTCGCCCGCATCGCCATGTGGCAGGTGGACACCAACGCCTTCATCGACCTGCGCGAGGAGGCGGCGCAACAGACAGCCGCCCGGGCCGACGCACAGCCGCCGAGCACACCGCTGCACGGCATTCCGCTGGCCCACAAGGACATGTTCTACCGTGCCGGGCGGATCAGCACCTGCGGCAGCAAGCTCAGGCGAGACTGGCGTGCGTCCGAAACGGCAACGGTGCTGAATCGGCTTGATGCGGCCGGCGCGATCGATCTCGGCACGCTCAACATGTCCGAATGGGCGGGCGGCGCGACCGGGCACAACATCTGGTTCGCCGACGCGCGCAATCCCTGGGACCCCGTCTATGCCAGCGGCGGATCCTCCTCCGGCGCCGGGGCCGCGGTGGCCGCGCGCATGGTGTTCGGTGCCATGGGCTCCGACACCGGCGGCTCCATCCGTCTGCCTGCCAGCATGTGCGGCGTGGCCGGGCTGAAGCCGACCTGGGGCGCGGTCAGCCGCCACGCCACCATGCCCCGCGCCTGGACCCTCGATGTGGTCGGCCCGCTCGCCCGCACCGCCGAAGATTGCGCGCTGATCTTCGCCGCCATCGCCGGACCCGACGCCGCGGACCCCACCACTGCCGGCGCCCCTGCCTTCGTGCCGCCTGCCCGGCCCGGCAGCCTGCGCGGCCAGGTGATCGGCGTGGAGCGCGCCATGCTCGACAGCGCCCACGCCACCCTGCGCCCGGCGCTCGACGGCGCTCTGGCCCAGTTGCGCGACCTCGGCGCCGACCTCGTCGACGTCACCATCCCCGACCTTGAGGCGATCTTCGACCATGGCGGCATCATCTCGGGCTGCGAGGCCGCGGCGATCCATGCCGAGGCGATGCGCGACGCGCCAGACGGCTTTGCCCCCGACCTCCACCAGCGCATGCTGGCCGGCCTGGCCACCCCCGCCGTTCTCTACATCCAGGCGCTGCGCCTGCGCGCCCGGTTGCTGGAGGGCGTGAAACAGGCAGTGTTCACGCGGTGCCAGGCCCTGTTCTGCCCCACCATCGCGATGCCCGTACCCACCCGCGAGGCCAGTCGCACCCGCACCGCCGAGGATGTCGGCCGCGTCCACGCTCCGCTGGTGCGGCTGACCCGTCCTTTCAACATGCTTGGGCTGCCGGCGCTGTCGCTGCCCTGCGGCCTCGATCCGGCCGGGCTGCCGGTCGGCTTCCAGCTGGCCGGCCCGCCCTTCGCCGAGGCGGCGATCCTGGCGATCGGCATGGCCTACGAACATGCAGCCGGCTGGCACCGCCGCCTACCGGGAGGGTGACGGCCCGCGGCCGCTTCGGTATCGTTGCCGCATACACGAGGGCGGAGTCGACCATGCAGAAGGCTAAGTCACCGGTCGCCAGTTCACCGGGCGCGAAATCCACGCCCCGCAGCGGCGGGCGGCTGATCGCCGATGCGCTGGTGGCCCAGGGCATCGAGCAGGTCTTCGCCGTTCCCGGCGAAAGCTACCTCGACGTGCTCGACGGCCTGTATGCCGTGCGCCAGCGCCTGCACCTCACCACCTGTCGTTTCGAGGCCGGTGCGGTTAACATGGCCGAGGCCTACGGCAAGCTCACCGGCCGCCCCGCCGCCGCTTTCGTCACCCGCGGCCCCGGCGCCTGCCACGGCGCCATCGGCGTGCACGTGGCGATGCAGGATTCCACTCCGCTGCTGCTCTTCGTCGGTCAGATCCCGTTCGAGGAGACCGACCGCGAGAGCTTCCAGGAAGTCGACTACCGCCAGATGTTCGCCCCGCTGGCGAAATGGGTCACCCAGATCGACGACGAGCGCCGCATCCCCGAACTCATCGCCCACGCCGTCGACGTCGCCGTCTCCGGCCGCCCCGGCCCGGTGGTGATCGCCATCTCCGAGGAAATGCAGAAGCGCCTGGCCGACGTGCCCGACATCGGCGCCATCGACATTGCCGTCCCGCACCCCGACCCGGCGGCCATCGCGCGCATGATGGCGATGCTCTCCAAGGCCAAGCGCCCGCTCGCCATCCTCGGCGGCTCGCGCTGGAGCGAGGCGGGCAGGGCGGCCATCCGCGACTTCCTCGTCGCCAATAACATCGCCACCACCGTCAGCTTCCGCCGCCAGGGCCTCTACGACGGCACGCTCGGCAACTACGCCGGCGATCTCGGTGTCGGCTCCGACCCCGCACTTGTCGCCAAGGCGCGCGAGGCCGACCTGATCCTGGCCATCGGCACCCGCCTCGGCGAGCCGGTCACCCAGGGCTACACCCTGTTCGAGGCTACCAGCGCCACGCCCATCGTCCACATCCACCCCGAGGCCAGCGAGATCGGCCGCGTCTCCCGCCCCGCGCTCGGCATCGTCTCCGACGTCAACACCTTCGCCGCCGCCCTGGCCGGCCAGAAGATCGCCCGGCCCGGCTGGGCGGAGTGGACCCGCGAACTGCGCGCCATCCGCATGAAGGGCCTGGCGGTGCAGGACTACGAGGGCCTGAACCTCTCCCAAGTCATGCACGACCTCGCCGGCCTGCTCGACGACGACGCGATCATGACCTGCGACGCCGGCAACTTCGCCACCTGGCCGCCGCGCTTCATCAACTTCAAGGAGAACCAGCGCTTCATCGGCCCCACCAACGGCGCCATGGGCTACGGCGTGCCGGCGGCCATCGGCGCGGCCATCTCCTTCCGCAACCGCCAGGTCGTGTGCTTTGTCGGCGACGGCGGCTTCCTGATGACCGGCCAGGAACTTGCCACCGCCTTCCACCATGGCGTGGCGCCGATCATCCTGGTCTTCAACAACCAGATGTACGGCACCATCCGCATGTACCAGGAGCGCACCTATCCCGGCCGCGTCTCCGGCACCGCGCTGACCAACCCCGACTTCGCCCGCTTCATCGAAGCCTTCGGCGGCCACGGCGAGGTGGTGGAGGCCACCGAGGAACTTGCCCCCGCCTTCCGCCGCGCCGCCGCCAGCGGCCGCCCCGCGGTGATCGAACTGCGCATGAACCCCGAACAGATCACCAGCCGCGCCACCATCGCCCAACTCCGCGGCGGACCGGCGCCAAAGCCCAAGGCCTCGGCAAAGCCGAAACGCGCAGCGGCAGCCAAGCACCCGAAGTCGTCGGCCCGAGCGTCAGCGGCGAAGCCCGGGAGGAAGTAAGGCGAGGGGCTCTGCCCCTCGACCCCGCTGGGGCCGTGCCCCAGTCCCCATCGATCAGGGTGCAGGGGGCTCCCCTGCTGGGGTCCAGGGGCAACGCTCCTGGCCTTCCTACAGCCCCAACAGCGACTTCGCATTCCCCCCGCAGATCGCCGCCACGGTCGCGTCATCCAGCCCGGCCCCCGCGACATGCCCGATCGGGTCGTACTCCCCCATGTCGAACGGATAGTCCGTGCCCATCAGGATCTTCTCGGCGCCGAACACCTGCACCAGGTAGGCAAGCTGGTGTGGCGTGAACACCACGCTGTCCAGGAACACCCGCTTCAGATACGTGGTCGGCGGCTCCGGCAGCACGCCGTGCGCGTCCGATCGCGCACCCCAGGCATGGTCGATCCGCCCGCTATAGGCCGGCAGGAACCCGCCGCCATGCGCCGCCATAAGCTTCAGCGCCGGGTGGCGGGCCAGCACGCCGTCCATGATCAGGTGATGCAGCGCCACGGTGGTATCGAGCGGGTTGCCGATGACATTGTCGAAGTAGAACCGCCCGAACCGCTCTGGCTGCGTGTACCCGGCCGGATGGATCACCACCAGCAGCCCCAGCCGCTCGGCCGCCGCCCAGAACGCGGCGAAGCGCGGGTCGGAGAGGTCGGTGCCGCCCACGTTGGTCAGCACCTGCACGCCCTTGAAGCCCAACGTGGCCGCGCAATGCTCAAGCTCCGCCACCCCGGCATCGGCGGCCTGCAGCGGCACCGTGCCGAAGGGCACCAGCCGGCTGGGCGAATAGGCGGCGAATTCGGCCATGCCCTCGTTGACCAGCCGCGCCGCCTGGGTGGCGATCTCGGGGGCGAGTTGGTGGTAGCACTGGCCGGGCGAGGGCATCACCACCTGGATGTCGATGCCCATGGCATCCAACTCGGCCATGCGCACTTCGGGATTGGCCAGGCGCGAGGCACGGTCGCGGTTCTGCTGGGCGCCGAGCGCGCGGGTTTCGGGCGCAGCCGTTTCGCGCGGCGCCGGCAAATGCGGGCGCACGAACTCCGCCGCCTCGCGCGAGATGGCGTGGGCGTGGATGTCGATGGTCGGGCCGGCCGGCCGCAGCGTGCGGCCGGCCGCACCGTGGCTGCGCGCGGCGGTGCGGTCATAGCGGTTCCACATCTCGGTCATGTCGTCAGCCTCCGGGCGGGCGGTTGCGGGGCATGCGCAGGAAGCCCCAGGGGTCTGGCATTTGGGTGGCAGGCACCTCGATCACCGTCGGTCGGTCGGCGGCGAGCGCCTGGCCGAGGGCGCCGCGCAGTGCCTCCGGCGTTTCGGCGCGCAGGCCGAGTGCGCCGCAGCTTTCCGCCAGGCGCATGAAGTCGGGGTTGCCGAGTTCGCTGGCGATCACCCGCCCGCCATAGGCGTTGATCTGGGTGCGCCGGACGTTGCCGTAGGCGCCGTCGTTGATCAGCACCACCACGACGGGAATGCGGTGCTGCACAGCCGTTGCCAGCTCCTGCACCTGGAACATGAAGCCGCCATCGCCGGTGAGCGACACCACCGCCGCGTCCGGCCGCGCCACCTTCGCGCCCATCGCGGTCGAAAGACCCCAGCCCAGCGTCCCCTGGTAGCCGGGCGAGAGGAAGCTGCGCGGGCGGTAGCTCGGCATCACCAGCCGCCCGGCGTAGCCGAGTTGGGTCAGTTCATCGACGATCACCCCGTCCTCGGGCACCACGTCGCGGATTGCGCGCAGCAGGTCGATCTGCGGTTGCAGCACCGACAGGGTGGCGTCGCTGCGGGCGCGGATCGCCGCCACCTCGTCGGCGCGGGAGGCGCGGCTCTGCGGCGGCAGGGCGGCGAGGAGGGCGCGCAGGGTGGGGGCGGCGTCGCCGGTGATGCCGATGGCCGGCGCCTCGATGCGGTCGAGTTCCTCGGGGTCGGCGTCGATGCGGATGATCTTCAGGTTGCGGTCGGTCCCCCAACCCTGCAACTGCACCTGGAGCCGGGTGCCGACGGCCAGAACCACGTCGGTGCCGGCCCACAGCGCATGGCCGGCATGGGTGTTCACGGCGAGCGGGTTGCGGCTGTCGAGCACGCCGCGGCCCATGCGGTGGGCGATCACCGGCGCCTGCAGCAACTCGGCCAGCCGCGTCACCTCGGCACTCGCGTCCTGCGCCCCACCGCCCACCACGATCAGCGGGCGCTCGGCCTTGGCGAGCAGCGCGGCGGCGCGGCCGACCGCGTCGCTGTCGATCGGCGCCGGGTCGGGCAGGGCGGGGCCGGCGGGCACCACCACGTCGGCGGCGCGGTTCCATACGTCGATCGCGCATTCCAGCGCCACCGGCCGAGGCCGCCCCTCTCGCATCTGCCTAAACGCCTCGGCCACCACCCCCGGCGCTTCGGCCGGCCCGCGCACCCGGGCTGCGTGTTTCGTCAGCCCCCGCATGATCGCAAGCTGGTCGGGAATCTCGTGCAGCAGCCCGTAGCCGCGCCCGATCGCCGCCGCCGGGATCTGGCCCACCAGCGCCATCACCGGCGCGTTGCAGGCATAGGCGGTGGAGAGGGCTGCGGTCGTGTTGAGGAAACCGGGCCCCGGCACCACCGAGTAGACCTGCGGCTTGCCGGTCGCCATCGCGGCGCCCAGGGCCATGTAGGCGGTTGCCTGTTCGTGGCGGGTATGGATGGGTCGGATGCTGTTCTGCGCCTGGTGCAGCGCGTCGAACAGATGGTCGTTCTGCACGCCGGGCAGGCAGAACACCGTGTCGATCTCGTTGGCGGCCAACGTGGCCACCACCGCCTGGGCCGTGGTCATCCGCCGCGGCTGGGCGCCGTTCGCGCTGTTCATTCGCTTTCCTCCCGGGATACCGGCCAACCGTCGTGCCGGCCGGGGCGGCGTGTCAACGCCTTGCTGCCCGCCCGGCGCACGCTACACTCACACTGCCCAACCCGGAGGCCACCCGCCCGCCATGCCGCTGCCCCCCATGCGCTTCGTCGCCACCGGCGACGCCTTCATCACCCGCCGCCTCGCTTCCTCGCCGGCGCTGTGGTCGCTGGCCGACATCGTGCGCGACGCCGATGCCCGGTTCACCAATTTCGAGGTGCTGACCCCCGGCGACGCCTTTCCCAACGCGGTCAGCGGCGGCACCTGGGCCAAGGCGCCGGAAGGGGTGATCGGCGATTTGCAGACGCTCGGCTTCAACATGCTGACGTGGTCGAACAACCATACGCTCGACTATGCCTATGAGGGGCTGGCCAACACCCAGGCGGCGCTGGACCGCTCGGGCATCGTCCATGCGGGCGTCGGCCGCAACCTCGCCGAGGCGGCGGCGCCGCGCTACCTCGAATGCCCGATGGGCCGGGTCGCGCTCATCGGCATCTGCTCCACCTTCCACGAAACCGCCGCCGCCGGGCAGCAGCGGCCGGACATGCAGGGTCGCCCCGGCATCAACCCGCTGCGCTTCACCACCACCTATTCGGTGCCGCGCGAACAGCTCGACATGCTGGCCAGGATCGCCGAGGAGTCCGGTGTCAACAACGGCATGAAGATGCGCATCAAGGCCGGCTTCGGCAAAGCGCCGGAAGCGGGGACGGTGGTGTTCGGCGACCACAGGTTCAAGGAAGGCCCGCCCGGCGTGGCCACCGAAGCCAACAAGGCCGACGTCGCCCGCACCCTGGCCGGCATCTCCGAGGCGCGCCGCCAGGGCGACTACGTGCTCGTCAGCCTGCATGCCCACGAGGCCATGGGCACCGACAAATCCGTGCCCGCCGCCTTTCTCGTCGATTTCTCCCGCGCCTGCATCGAGGCCGGCGCCCATGCGGTGATCGGCCATGGCCCGCACGTGCTGCGCGGCATCGAGATCCACCAGGGAAGGCCGATCTTCCATTCGCTGGGCAACTTCGTCTTCCACAACGAGACGATCCCGCACCTGCCGCAGGATTTCTACGACAAGTTCCAGATGGGCCTGACCGAAAACGTCGCCGACGCCATCGACAAGCGTTCCGACAAGAACACCAAGGGCTTCGCCGCCGACCCCTGGGCCTGGAAGTCGGTCATCGCGCGCTGGAACATGGTCGGCGACGCCGCCAACCTCATCGAGCTGATCCCGGTCGAGCTCGGCCACGGCGTCGAACGCTCGCGCCGCGGCACGCCGCGCCTGTCGGAGGACGAGACCATCCTGCCGCATCTGGCCAAACTCTCGGAGCCGTTCGGCACCAAGATCGACATCGACGGCAATATCGGCCGCGTGGCCCTGGAGGCATGACGATGCGCAATACCGAGGAAGTCTGGCACCTCGTCGACAACCACCGCGAGGAATTCATCGGCCTGGCCGACCGCGTTTGGGAAATGCCCGAACTCGGCTACCAGGAGCACCGCTCGGCTGCCGAACACGCGGCGATGCTCCAGGAACAGGGCTTCCGCGTCACCACCGGCGTCGCCGGCATCCCCACCGCGGTGGTCGGCGAGGCCGGCGACGAAGGCCCGGTCATCGCCATCCTCGGCGAGTTCGACGCGCTGCCCGGCCTCAGCCAGGAAGCCGGCATCGCCGAGCACCGCCCCCGCCCCGGCGAGGCAGCGGGCCATGCCTGCGGCCACAATTTGCTGGGCTCGGCCGCCATGCTCGCCGCCACCGCGGTGAAGGACTGGCTGGCCGCCCAGGGCATCAAGGGCCGCGTGCGCTACTACGGCTGCCCCGCCGAGGAAAGCGGCGCCGGCAAGCTGTTCATGGTGCGCGAGGGCGCGTTCAAGGACGTGGACATCGCCCTGTCCTGGCACCCCGCGCCGTTCGCCGCGGTCAATCCGGCGATCTCGCTGGCGCTCGTGTCCTACGACTTCACCTTCACCGGCCGCGCCAGCCACGCCGCCGCCGCGCCGCATCTTGGCCGCTCCGCGCTGGATGCCGTGGAGCTGATGAACGTGGGCGTGAACTACATGCGCGAGCACATGCCGTCAGATGCCCGCGTCCACTACGCGCTCATCGACGCCGGCGGCATCGCGCCCAACGTGGTGCAATCGCGCACCAAGGTCCGTTACATCGTGCGCGCCCGCGACCTCACCGAGCTCAACGCCCTCGTCGCGCGGGTCAAGAAGGTCGCCGAGGGCGCCGCCCTGATGACCGAAACCCAGGTGGAATGGAAAGCCATCAGCGGCATGTCCAACCTGCTGGGCAACACCCCGCTGGAACAGGCGATGTACGACAACCTGATGCATCTCGGCCCGCCGCAATGGGACGAGGCGGACCGCAAGCTTGCCGAGGACATCCGCGCCACCCTGCGCCCGGACGATATCGCCGGCGCGCACACCCGCTTCGGCCTGGCGCCGGACATGGACACCCCGCTCTGTGACCGCATCGTGCCGCTCGGCAGCAATGGCGGCGGCAAGGGCATCGGCTCGACGGATGTGGGCGATGTCTCCTGGGTGGTGCCCACCGCGCAGATTCGCGGCGCCACCTATGCCATCGGCACCCCCGGCCATTCCTGGCAGCTCACCGCCCAGGGCAAGTCCGGCATCGCCCACAAGGGCATGGTTCACGCCGCGAAAGTCATGGCGGCCACCGCCATCGACGCCCTGCGCGACCCCGAACTGCTGGCCCGCGCCAAGGCCGACCATGCCGCGCGCACCGCCGGCAACCCCTATGTCTGCCCACTGCCAGACGACGTGCAGCCGGCGCTGGGGATGGCGGTGGAGGGGTAGCGCCGCTACCAATAGGGCACGCCGTAGATCCGGTAGATCTCGCGTTCCATCTGCTGGACAACGTGGCCTACCGGTTCCGTCACCTGCTTGCGGAACAGCAGCGAGGGCGAATAGAGCTGCGCGCGATAGGGCCGGTAGCGCTCCAGCAACTCCGCGCCATAGGCTTGGCCGCGGTTGTTCGCCAGCATGTCGGCCGGGTCGAAATGGTCCACGCCGTTGACGAGGCCGGGCAGGGCGTCGAACACGATCTCCTTGCCGTACTGCGCGGTGTCGACGGCCGGCTTCGGCGAACTGAAGGCGAGTGCCGCGGAGCGGACGAAGTGCTGCACCTTGTCCCATCCAGTATCGGCGCCGGTCCGCACCACCGCCTCGTAGGCGTGGTAGGCGGCGAAGCTGGGCGAGGCGGCGACCTCGACGCCAAAGCAATCCCTGGCGCCCGCGACGCCGCCGACCGGCCCGAGCGTGCCGATGGCGTGCTCAATCATGGCCCGGCCGAAGCGGGCGTAGTAGCCGACCGGAAAGCGTGCGCCGAAGCTGGCGGAATCGCGCCGCATCTGCCCGAGCGCCGCCGCGATCAGCGCGGGTGCGAGGGTGTTGTCGTTCAATTCGGCGATCGTGCCTGCCGACGTCGCGCTCAGCGCGCCGCCGCGGTCGATGAACGGGCCGGCGGTGGCGTTGCCGAAGGTGATGGCCTGCAATACCGCGCGCAGGCTGGCCGGGTCGATGCAATAGACGCGCCGCTCGCCCGGGCGGGTGATCGTCGGGTTGGCGCGCACCCAGGCGTCACGGGCCGCGGGCGTGTTAAGGTTCGGCGGGGGATCGGCCATGCAAAGGTCTCCGGGCCAGCGAGCATCCAGCCTTGGCGCCCCTTCGGCAAGCGGCGATCACGCGCGTCCTCGGCATGCGGCCTCAGGCAAGCGTGATGGGTGCCGCCGTATTCGCGATTGCCTCCGCCGGGCTGTCACGTCATGGTTGCATACATCCGGACGGTCGTGGGGGACGGCCGTCGTGGTGACGCTGCCGCTTCCGCCGGCCAAGGGGCGCTGCAAGACAGGGTTGGGTGGCAATGTCCGACGTGTCGATGACGTTCTCCAGCCCTCTTGGGGAGGGAACACTCGTACCCGTCGCCTTCGAGGGCGACGAGGCGGTAAGCCGGCCGTTCCGCTACTTCGTAACCCTGGTCGCGCCCGGCGGCCCGGTTGCAACCACTGGCCTGCTGCGGCAGCCCGTCTGCCTCAGCATCCAGCGCAGCGCCAGCGAGGTGCGGCATTTCCATGGCGTGGTGCGCACGATCACCCGCACCGCGGACATCGCCGCCCAGCACAACCGCTACGAAGCCGAGATCGTGCCGACGCTGTGGTTCGCCTCGCAAACCGTCGATTGCCGGGTGTTCCACCAGTCCACCAGCGCCGACATCATCCGCACGGTGCTGGAGGAGAACGGGGTCAGCGGGAACGGGCTGCAGATGGCGGCCATGACCCTGCCCACGCGCATATTCACCGTGCAATACAACGAGAGCGACCTCGACTTCATCAGCAGGCTGATGGAGGAGGACGGCATCTTCTACTTCTTCCGCCACGCCGCCGGCGGCCACACGATGTGCGTCGGCAACGTCAACACCGTCTTTCCGGCGACCGGCAGCCCCTCGGTTGCGGTGGGCAGCGGGATCGGGGGCATCACCGGCTGGAAGCGCTCGCGCACCTCGTCGGTGCGCGAGACCGTATTGCTCGGCTACAACGCCAAGCAGGTGTCGGATATCGAGGGCAAGGAGGCGACCACCGCCAAGGGCCAGTCGGGCACCGCGCGCGATCTCACCTACTGGTACGGCCGCACACGCGAGGCGGCGGTGACCAAGCAGCGCGCGCGCTGCCAGCAGGAGGCGGCCGATGTGCATGCCTCCTTGTCCGGCGGCAATTCCGAGAACCAGATGTTCTTCGCCGGCGGCAAGTTCAAGATCGAACCCGCGGCGGGGGGCGCGGGCGGGGCTGCCGCCGGCGAGTTCGTCATCAAGGCGATCACCCATGCCGCCGCGGTCGGCACCAACACCGACAATGCCGCCGGGGCCGCGCGCTACTCCAACAGCTTCCTGTGTTTCCGGGCCGCCGACACCTACCGAACCCCGGCGGTGACGCCGCGGCCCAGCATGGGCGGCGTTCACCTGGCGGTGGTGCTGGCGCCGGATGGGGAGGAGATCCACGTCAGCGACGAGGGGCGGATCCGCGTGCGCCTGCTGTGGGACCACCGCAAGGAGGCGACGGCGGCGAACACCATCGAGGTTCGCGTCATGCAGCCCTGGTCGGGCAATGGCTGGGGAATGCAGCATATTCCCCGCGCGGGCACCGAGGTGGCGGTGGCCTTCATCAACGGCGATCCCGACGACCCGGTCGTGGTCGGCAGCCTCTACAACGGCACCAACAAGCATCCCTTCCCGCTGCCGGGCGAAAAGACCAAGTCCGGCATCAAGACCCGCTCCTCGCTGCAGGGGGGCACCGCCGATTACAACGAGTTCTTCCTCGACGACAAGAAAGGCTCGGAACTCGTCTCGCTGCATGCGCAGAAAGACCACAAGATCGTCGTCGAGAACGACCAGACGACGCATGTCATGCACGACCAGACGCTTACGGTGGACAATTGCCGGATCCGCCACGTGAAAATGGACGAGACCGTGAAGGTCGACGGCAAGCAGGGATTGACCATCAAGGGCGACCGCACGTCCGAGATCACCGATGGCAATGAGAGCCTGACGGTCAAGATGGGCAACATCGCCACCAAGGCATCGATGGGCAATATCGACACCAAGGCATCCATGGGCGACATCTCGATCAAGGCCGACCTGGGCAAGGTCACGGTGGAGGCGATGCAGTCGATCGAGCTGAAGGTCGGTGCCAATTCGGTGAAGATCGACCAGACGGGGGTGACCATCAAGGGCATGATGGTCAAGATCGAGGGCAGCGTGATGACGGAAGTGAAAGGCCTGATGACCAAGATCGACGGCAGCGCCATGACCATGGTCAAGGGCGCGATCACGATGATCGGATAGACCGCGATGGCTGCCACCATTCCCTCCGCCCCGCCCGCGCTGGCCAAGCTGGGCGGCTCCCGCCTTGCCGAACTGCGGCCGCATCTCGACCTGCCGCCCGAGGCGGTTGGCCTGGTGGATGGCTGCGACGGTGCACCGGCGGCGCTGGAGGCGCTGGTGGGCGGTGGCTTCCTGGTCGAGGCGATGCGGCTGCTGGCGCATGGGCTGCCGCGGCGCGAGGCGGTGTGGTGGGCCTGCATGTGCGCGCGCCACACGGCGCCGGCCGACCTGGCGGCGCCCGATCTTGCCGCGTTGGAGGCCGCCGAGCATTGGGTGCGCCGGCCCAGCGACGAGAACCGGCGCGCCGCCTATGCCTGCGCCGAAGCGGCCGGCTTTGCCAGCCCCGAGGCCTGGGCCGGCGTGGCGGCGTTCTGGAGCGGCGATTCGATGTCGCCCCTGGGCCAGCCGGCCGTGCCGCCCGCGCCGCATTTCACCGGCCTGGCTGTGGCTGGGGCGGCCAGCCTTGCCGCGGTGCGCGTGCATCCCGACCGCCAGCCGCGCCGGCTGGCCAGCTTCATTGCCAGCGCCCGCCAGATCGCCGCCGGTGGCACCGGCCGACTGGAGGCCGAGGGCGGTGCGGGACGCACCGACGCGGAGAACGCCTGATGGGCCAACCCGCCGCGCGGCTCACCGACATGCATGTCTGCCCGATGGTGACCGTCCTGGTCCCCCACGTCGGCGGCCCGATCGCCGGCCCAGGTGCGCCGACGGTGCTGATCGGCGGCCTGCCGGCGGCGCGCGTCGGCGACATGGCGGTGTGCGTCGGCCCGCCCGACGTGGTCGTGACCGGCGCCTTCACGGTGCTGATCTGCGGCCAGCCGGCGGCGCGCATGGGCGACAGCACGGCCCATGGCGGCGTGATCGTGCTCGGCTATCCCACGGTACTGATCGGGTGACGGCGTGGCGCTGACCCTCTCCGTCCTGCGCTGCCCCGACGCGGTGCCACCGGAAACCCGGCAGGTGACCGGCGGCGAGTTCACCATCGGCCGCGGCGCCGATTGCGATTGGACGCTGCCCGACCCCGACCGCACCCTCTCGCGCCGGCATTGCGTGTTCGCCTACCGGTCCGGCGGCTGGCAACTGGCCGACCTCAGCGCCAACGGCACCTTCCTCAACCGCGATGCCGACCCGGTCGGCCCCGATGGCCCGCGAGACCTGCGCGACGGCGATCGGCTGCGCCTGGGTGCCTACGAGATCGAGGTTCGGGTGGCTCAGGACACCGCCTGGCCGAACGATGCCGCCGCGCGTGCGGGCACTGGGCAGCCGGGTGCGGGGCGGGGCGGGGCGGGCTTCGACGACCCCTTCCGCGACGACCCCTTTGCCACCCCGCAACGCCCGGGCGAGGGCTTCGGCCGCGATCCGCTGCTCGACAGCCCCCCAACACCTGCGGGCTTCGGCGCGCCCGGCATCAGGCTGCCCGACGATTTCGACCCCCTGGCGCCGGATGCCGATGACGCGCCCTTCAAGGGACCGATCCAGCCCGACCATGCCCCCGCCCTGGAGCAGGCTTTTCGCGTGCCGGCCCAGCCCGGCCCGGTCGACTTCGACGACTGGGATCTGGACATTGGCCCCGCGTCGGGCGCGCCATCGCTTCCAGCGTCCGGCAGCATCGGCGACTGGGACATCGATCTGGCCGGCCCGGCGCCGCCTGACGGAACACCGCCAGTGCCGCCGCAGGCATTGCCGGTGACCCCGTCCGCGGTGCCGGACGACGCTACCGCCGATCCTTTCGTCGAGCCCACCCGCGACGCCGCCGCATCCTTGCCGCCCGCGGGCGCCGCTTCGCCGCCCGCCGCCCCGAGCCCTGCCTCGGGCGACCTGATGGCCGCCTTCCTGCGCGGCGCCGGCATGCCGGATGCGCTGCCCGCCGACCCGCTGAAGACGATGGAGCAACTCGGCGCCGCCTTCCGCGCCGTGGTCGCCGGCCTGCGCCAGGCGCTGATCGCCCGCGCGACCATCAAGGGCGAGTTCCGCATCGAACAGACGATGATCCGCGCCCGCGGCAACAATCCGCTGAAATTCTCGGCCGATGACGACGACGCGCTCGCCGCCCTGCTGGGCGCCGGCCGCCGCACCGACATCGCGCCCGCCGCGGCGGTCAGCGAGGCCCTGGCGGATATGCGCCTGCACGAACTCGCCACCATGGCCGCGATGCAGGCGGCCGTGCGTTCCCTGGTGGACCGGTTCAACCCCGCGCCCCTGCGTGCCGAGGGCGAGCGCGGCGGCGGCCTGCTCGGCGCGCAGAAGCGTGCCCGGGCATTTGAACTCTACGAAAAGCTTCATGGCGACATCGCCCGTGCCCTGGCCGACGATTTCGACAGCGTCTTCGGCAAGGACTTCGCCCGCGCCTATGAACAGGCGCTGCGTGAAGTCTCCGACAAGGAGTGAACCCGATGAACCGCCGCCGCCTGCTTGGCCTCCCCGCCCTCGCCGCCCCGCTGCTTGCCGGCCTGCTGGGCCTGTCCGCCTGCGCGAACCCGCCGCCCCCGCCACCCACGCTGGCGCTGACCATCGCCGCCGGCGCCGACCAGAACCCGGACACCACCGGCACCGCCACGCCGGTCAAGGTCTTCATCTTCCAGCTTTCGGCGACCGGAAAGTTCGAGAAGGCCGACGTATTCGCCCTCACCGAGCGCGCGCAGGCCACCCTGGGTGCGGAGATGCTGGCGGTTGAGGACGTGGTGGTGCGCCCGGGCGAAACCCGCGTCGTCCAGCGCGAGTTGAAGAACGGCACGCAGTTCATTGGAACCGTGGTGTTCTTCCGCGACATCGACCGCGCCACGTGGCGCGGCATCGCCCCTGTGCCGGGCACCGGCACGGTGAAGATGCGCCTGTCCACGAAGGGAAACACGGCAACCCTCGCCGTGCCGTGATGCGGCTGCTACGCTGGTGCAGCGAACCGGCACCTGGCGCCATGCCGGGGCCGGAGACAATTGAAGGCAGGTGCTGGCGCCCATGACTTGGACCAACCGGGTGGTCTGGCAGGAAGGCATGTTCCTGCGCGCCCAGCATTTCCAGCAGCAGGACCGCTGGCTGGAGGCGCTGTCGCGCGACCGCGCCGCCGCCCTGCGCCCCCATCCCTGGGGCCTCACCGAGATGGCCGTGAACCGCGACCTGCTGGCCACCGGCCGCTTCGCCCTCGCCCAGGCCGCCGGCGTGTTCGAGGACGGCACGCCCTTCTCCCTGCCCGACGAGACCGACCATCCCCCGCCGCTCGACCTGCCGGAGACGGCGCGCAACGTGCTCGTCTATCTCGCCCTGCCGATCCGCCAGCCCGGCGCGGTGGAAATCGCCGACCGACGAGGCGGCCGAGGGCCGCTACGGACTTTCCGCCTTCGAGGCCTACGATACCCATTCCGCCTCGCCCCAGCCCGCCGACCTCCAGGTCGGCCGCCTGCGCCTGCGCTACCTGCTGGAATCCGACGAGCGCGCCGGCTTCCTGTGCATCGGCCTCGCCCGCGTCGTCGAGGTGGCGGCCGACAAGCGCGTCACGCTCGACCGCAACTGGATTCCGCCCAGCCTGCTCTGCGCCGCCGCCACGCCGCTCGCCGGCCTGCTTGCCGACCTTACCGGGCTGTTCAACCAGCGCGCCGAGGCGCTCGCCGCGCGCATGGTGGCCGGCGGCGGGCGCGGCTCGGCCGAGATCCAGGACTATCTGATGCTGGAATGCGTCAACCGCTGGCACCCGCTGCTGGCGCATTGGGCCGATGCCGGCAACCTGCACCCCGAGGACCTCTACCGCGCCCTGCTGCAGATGGCCGGCGAACTTGCCACATATACCGACACCGCCACCCGCCGCCCCGGCACCTATCCCGCCTATCGCCACGACGACCTGCAGCGCAGCTTCGCCCCGGTCGTGGCCGACCTGCGCCGGGCCTTGTCGGCGGCGATCGAGGAAACCGCGGTGCCGATCCCGCTGCAGGAGCGCCGGCACGGCCTGCGCGTCGGCCCCATCGTGGACCGCACCATCCTGCGCGCGACCAACTTCGTGCTCTCGGTGCAGGCCGACATGCCGGCCGAGACGCTGCGCCGGCTGTTCCCCAGCCAGGTCAAGATCGCCGCCGTGGAGCATATCCGCGACCACGTGATGTCGCAGCTTCCCGGCATCGCCGTGCGGCCGCTGCCGGTGGCGCCGAGGCAATTGCCGTTCTACGCCGGCGCCAGCTATTTCGAACTCGACCGTGGCTCGCCGCACTGGAAACAGATGCAGAGCAGCGGCGGCTTCGCGATCCATGTCTCGGGCGAGTACCCGAACCTGCGCATGGAACTCTGGGCCATCCGTGGCTGAACGGATGGGTGATCGGGGGAGGCGGATGAATGAGCGTCGATAATCCCTTCGAGGAGGACAGCGACCGTACCGTCATCCGCCCCGCCCCGGGTGGTCGGCGCCCGGCCGCCGCCCCCCCGCGCCCGGAAGGCGGAGCCGCCGCGCCGCCGCCTGCCGCCGCCCCAGCGCCACTCGTCGCGGGCGAAGGCGCCGAGCGGCTGATCTTCGGCGGCGGCGCGCTACTCGCCGCTGCGGCGCCACTCCTGCAATTGCTCACCCGCCTGCGCAACACCGCCAACCAGCCCAACCCCGCCGAATTGCGCGAGCACGCCACCCGCGAACTGCGCGGCTTCGAGGTGTCGGCGCGCGAGGCCGGCGTGCCGATGGAGCAGATCCGCCCCGCCCATTACGCCCTGTGCGCCAGCCTCGACGACGTGGTCCTCAACACCCCCTGGGGCAGTTCCGGCGTGTGGGACCAGCGCTCGCTGGTCTCCACCTTCCACCAGGAGGTGCGCTCCGGCGAGCGCTTCTTCCAACTGCTCGACCAGATGAAGGCCAATCCCGGCAACTTCCTGCCGGTGCTGGAACTCATGTATCTCTGCCTGTCGCTGGGCTTCATGGGCCGCTATCGCCTCGCCCCGCGCGGCCCCGCCGAGGTGGAGAAGCTGCGCGAGGACGTGTATGCGATCATCGCGCGCCAGCGACAGGCTGCCGAGCCCGAGTTGTCGCCGCACTGGATGGGCGCCCAGGCGCCGTATCGCCCGTCACGCGCCTCGCTGCCCGTCTGGGTGGTGGGCGTCGTTGGCCTCGCCGCCGCGGCCGGGCTGTTCGTCTGGTTCTCGGGCAGCCTCAACGCCGCCTCCGATGACATCTTCGCCCGCATGATGGGCGCGGCACCCCAGCAGATGCCCGCCATCGTGCGCACTGCCGCCGTCGTGCCACCCCCGCCGCCACCCCCGGCGCCGCCTGAGCCGGGCGTGCTCGACAAGCTGCGCGCCTTCCTCAAGCCCGAAATCGATGCCGGATTGGTCGTGGTGCTCGGCGACGAGACCACGCCCATCGTGCGCATCCGCAACCGCGGCGTCTCGCCCGGCGCGCCGGTGATGTTCGGCTCCGGCAGCGCCAGCGTGCAGCCCGCCTTCATCCCCATCCTCCAGCGCATCGGCGCGGCACTGAAGGACGAGGGCGGTTCGGTCACCGTGCTCGGCCATTCCGACAACCAGCCGATCCGCACCGTGCAGTTCCCGTCGAACTTCGCCCTCTCCGCCGCGCGTGCCGAGGCGGCCAAGGCCATCATCGCGCGCACGGTCGGTGATCCCGCCCGCATCAAGGCCGAGGGCCGCGCCGACACCGAGCCGGTCGCCACCAACGCCACGCCGGAAGGGCGTGACGCCAACCGGCGCATCGAAGTCGTGCTGCGGCGCCAGGGCTGAGGAAAAGGACCATGCGCGCCGTGCTCGGCTTCCTCACCTCCCGCTGGCTGCTCACCGGCATCGGCGCCGCCCTGCTGGCGGTGCTCGTCTGGGTTTTCGGCCCGTTCCTGCCCTTCCTTGAGGACTGGCCGGCCCGCGCCGCCATCGTCGCCGCCATCGCGCTGGTCTGGTTCGGCGTCAACTTCTGGATCATGCACCGCCGCAGCAAGGCCGATGCCGACCTGGTGGCCGGCGCCGCCGGCGATGGCGCAGCCGCCGATGCCTCCGCCGAGGAGGTCGCGGCGATGCGCGAGAAGCTCACCTCGGCACTCGGCCTGCTGCGCCGCGCCCGCGGCACGCGCGGCTACCTGTATGAGCAGCCCTGGTACGTCATCATCGGCCCGCCCGGCGCCGGCAAGACCACTGCGTTGCTGAATGCCGGACTGCAGTTCCCGCTCGCCGCCGAGATGGGGCAGGGGGCGGTGGCCGGCGTTGGCGGCACCCGCATGTGCGACTGGTGGTTCACCGAGAACGCCGTGCTGATCGACACCGCCGGCCGCTACACCACCCAGGACTCCGACGCGAACGTCGATCGCGCGGGCTGGGAGGGCTTCCTCGACCTGCTCCGCCGCACCCGCCCGCGCCAGCCGCTCAACGGCGTGATCGTCGCCATCTCGGTCGCCGACATCGCCGCCGCCCCGCCCGCCGAGCGCACCGCCCATGCGCGGGCCATCCGCAAGCGCATCAAGGAAGTGACCGACCGGTTGGGCGTGCGGGTGCCAGTCTATGCCGTGCTGACCAAGGCCGACCTGCTGGCCGGCTTCACCGAATATTTCGACGATCTTGACCGTGAACGCCGCGCCCAGGTCTGGGGCCATACCTTCGACCTCAAGGCCCGCGACGGCGACGTACTGGCCGGCTTCGCCGACGCCTTCCGCGGCCTCGTCTCCCGCCTCGACGCCCGCCTTCTTGACCGCCTCCAGGCCGAGCGCAGCCCCGACCGCCGGGCGGCGCTGGCCGGCTTCCCCGCGCAGGTCGCCAGTCTCGAAGCCCCGCTCGCCGGCTTCCTGCAGGAAGCGTTCGGCGGCTCGCGCCTCGACCCGGCGCCGTTCCTGCGCGGCGTCTATTTCGCTTCCGGCACCCAGGAGGGCACGCCGATCGACCGGCTGACCGGCGCCTTGTCGCGCGCCTTCGGCCTCGACCAGCGCCGCGCCCCAAGCCTGCGCCCTGAACAGGGCCGCAGCTACTTCCTCGGCCGCCTGCTGCGCGACGTGATCTTCGGCGAGGCAATGCTCGTCTCGGAGAAACCCGGTGCGGCCCGCCGGCGCTGGCTGGTCCGCGGCGGTGCGTTCGCCGCCATCGGCCTGCTCACCGTGGGCGTGGCCGCCGCGGCATGGAATGCACGATCCCGCGCTCAGACGGAAATCGACGCCAGCGCCCAGGCCATCGCCGCCTACGAGCAGGCAGCCCAGCCGCTCAAGTTCGATCCCGTTAACGATTCCGACCTGCCGGGCTTCCTTCCCTTGCTCGATCAGGCCCGCGGGCTGCCCTACGGCCATGACCGCCAGGGCGAGGCGTCTGCCTGGAGCCTCGGTCTCGACCAGCGCGAGAAGCTCTCCCTCGCCGCGACCACCGTCTATCGCCGCGCGCTGGAGCGCGTGCTGCTGCCACGCCTCATCTGGCGCCTGGAAATTGCAGATCCGCGGCAACCTCAACCGGCCCGATTTCGTCTACGAGGCCACCCGCGTCTACCTCATGCTCGGCAGCCTCGGCCCGCTCGACCGCGCCCTGGTGCGTGAGTGGGAGGCGCTGGACTGGGCGCAGACCTATCCGGGCCCCGGGGCCGCGCCGTTCCGCGAGGCCATGGCCCGCCATCTCGACGCCCTGCTGGAAAACCCGCTGCCCCGCGTCCCGCTGGACGGCACGCTGGTGGAGGATGCCCGCCGCACCTTCAGCCGCGTCACCCTGGCCGAGCGCGTCTATTCGCGCATCCGCCCGCTCGCCGCCGCTGCCGGCATCCGGCCGTGGCGCCCGGCCGACGCCGCCGGGGCTTCGGGGGTGCGAGTGTTCGTGCGCGGCTCCGGCCAGCCGCTCACCCAGGGCATCGCCGGTTTCTACACCGTCGTGGGCTTCCACAAGGTGCTCCTGCCCTCGCTACCCAACGCGGCGCGCGAGGTGGCGGGCGAAAGCTGGGTGCTCGGCACCCGCGCCGAAATCGACCCGCGCAGCCCGCAGATGCTCACCCTCGAGCGCGATGTGGTGAAGCTCTACACCGACGAATACGCCCGCCAGTGGGACGCCATGCTGGCCGACCTCAACGTGGTGCCGCTGCGCAGCATGGGCCAGGCGGTGCAGGACCTCTACGTCCTGTCCTCGCCGCAATCGCCGATGCGCGACCTGCTGGCCGGCATCGCCCGCCAACTCACCCTGTCCGTGCCGCCTCCGCCACCCGCCGGTGCCGCCGGCGCGGCCCAGGGCGCCGCCGCCGCAGCGACCGCCGCTGCCGGGCAGGCGGCGGCCGGGCGCCTCGCCGCGGTGATCGGCCAGCCCGCCGGCCCGCCGCCCGAGCCGCCGGGCAAATCCATCGACGACCGCTACAAGCCGCTGCGCGATTTCGTCGGCACCGGCCCGGGCGCCCCGATCGACATGGTGCTGAAGCTGCTCAACGACATGCAGCAGCAGCTCAACCGCCTCGCCTCCGCCCCGCTCGGCAGCCCGCCGCCTCCGCCAACCGGCGACGATCCCGCGCGCCTGCTGCTCGCCGAAGCCAGCCGCCAGCCACAGCCCGTATCCCGCTGGCTCCAGGGCATCGCCGCCGGCGGCAGCGCCCTGCGCGGTGGCGGCGCCCGCGCCCAGGTGGCCGCCGCCGCGGCCGGCGCCGGCGGTCCCGCCACGCTGTGCGGCCCGGCGGTGAACGGGCGCTACCCGTTCTTCCGCGGTGCCGCGAACGAGACGCCGCTCGACGATCTTCGCCCGCCTGTTCGCCCCCGCCGGCCTGCTCGACAGCTTCTTCACCACTCAGCTCCGCCAATACGTGGACATGTCCGGCCGCACCTGGCGCGCCCAGGCGGTGGACGGGGTGGACCCGCCGATCTCCGCCTCGGACGTCGCCCAGTTCCAGCGCGCCGCCGTCATCCGCGACCTGTTTTTCGGTGTCGGTGGCGCGGTGCCCACCGTGCGCTTCGACCTGACGCCGGTCTCGCTCGACGCCGGCGCCAAGCAGGTGATGATCGACTTCGACGGCGTGGTCGTCGCCTATGACCATGGCCCGTTGCGCTCCACCCAGATCACCTGGCCCGGCCCGAACCGGATGACCAATGTGCGGCTGCGCTTCGATCCGCCACCTGCCGGGGGCACCGGGGTGCTGCAGGCCAGCGGTCCCTGGGCGCTGTTCCGCCTGTTCGGCCAGGGCCAGCTGGTGCAGGCCGGCTCGGCCGAGCGCTACCAGCTCACCTTCCAGCTCGGCGAACGGCGGGCGGTGTTCGAGATCCGCGCCGGTTCGGTGCTCAACCCCTTCGCCCCCGGCGTGCTCCAGGAATTCCGGTGCCCGGCACTCGAAGTGACCGGTCCCGCATCGGGAGGCGGCGCGCCCGTGGTGGGGTTTTTCGGCAAGATCCCCTCGCGCGGGGATTTCGCCGGCCGGCCTGCCCGCGCAGCTTCACGCGACCCCTGGGACGAGTGGCTGCAACGCGTGATCGCCGGCAGCCGCGACATGCTTGGCGACGACTGGCTGCCGGCCTGGATGGAGGCGCCGATCTGGCACTTCGCCCTGCCGCCCGGCCAATGCGGCCCGTCCGCCGTGCTCGGCGTCTGGATGCCCAGCGTGGACGCTGCCGGGCGCCATTTCCCGCTCACCCTGGCC
The DNA here is from genome assembly GCA_963779875.1 of uncultured Alphaproteobacteria bacterium. GTDB lineage: Bacteria > Pseudomonadota > Alphaproteobacteria > Acetobacterales > Acetobacteraceae > CAMDGX01. Next base: position 317,524 of record CAWAAI010000003.1, read on the forward strand.
CGGCTCGGCCCGTCTCCCGGCAACCCGGCCCCTGGCTCGCCGCCGCCGAGGCAGCAGGGCTGCTCGCGCTGCAGGACGACCTCGCGCCCGACGACCTCGCCGCCCGCCTCGCCGAGCCTCCCACCGCGGCGGATGCCCCCACCCCGAAGCTGCCGGCGGACGGCAGCGCACTGTGGTGGACCAAGGCTCGCCCTTCGTGCCACCCGCGCGCCGCGCCGCGCCCGCGCTGCCGGATACCGCCGCCTTCGCCGCCATGCTCCACGCCGTGCCTCGCGCCATGCCTGAGGATCAACCAGACAACCCGCATCCGGCGGGGGGAGTGCGGGAATGATCAGGTTCCAGTCCTGGGCCGCGACGCACCCGGGCGCGGTGCGCAGCCACAACGAGGACAGCTTCGTCGATCGCCCCGATCTCGGCCTGTGGGCGGTCGCCGACGGCGCGGGCGGCCACGAGGCGGGCGAGATTGCCTCGGGCATGCTCAAGGACGCGCTGGAGGCGGTTCCCACCGGGTTGTCGGCCGCCGAACTGCTCGCCCAGGTGCGCCTGCGCGTGGAGCGGGTGCACCAGGCCCTGCGCGACGAGGCGCAACGCCGCGGTCCCCGCGCGATCATCGCCTCGACGCTCGTGGTCCTGCTGGCCCGCGACGGCCATTTCGCCTGCCTGTGGGCCGGCGACAGCCGCATCTACCTGCTGCGCAACGGCGAACTGGCTCAGGTGACGCGCGACCACTCCCTTGTCAGGAACTCGTCGACGCCGGCGCCATCACCGCCGAGGAAGCCGAGGGCCACCCGCGCGCCAACGTCATCACCCGCGCCGTCGGCGCCACCGAGCAACTGGAACTGGACAAGGTCAGCAACCGGCTGGTGCCCGGCGACCGCTTCCTGCTGTGCAGCGACGGCCTCAACAAGACCCTGGCGGATGCCGAGCTCGCGGCTTCCTGGCCAACCCCGCTCCCCCGGCGGAACGCCTGGTCGCCGAGGCGCTCGCCCGCAGCGCCACCGACAACATCACCGTCATCGCCGTCGAGGCCCTGGCCGACGCACCCTGACCGCCGGCTGATTGCCCTCTCGGCGCAGGCCGCCATCTGCTCCATAATGACCCGCCCGGAGGTGGCGCCGCACGGCCCGCCCCCTACCCACTACCCCCCGATGGGAGGCTGAGATGTTCGCATCCTTCGTGCTGGCGTTGCGTACAGCGGGGTTGCCGGCTTCGGTGACCCAGTACCTGACCCTCATGGGCGCCATGAAGGCCGGGGTGGCGGAGTATTCCATCGACGATTTCTACTACCTGCCGCGCCGGCGCTGGTCAAGGACGAGCGCCAGTTCGACAAGTTCGACCGCGCCTTCGCCGCGATCTTCAAGGGCGTCGAGACGCTCGCCGAGGCTTCACGCCAGGACATCCCGCTCGAATGGCTGCGAGAAGCTTGCGAGACTCAACTCAGCGCCGAGGAGAAGGCGGAGATCGAGGAGATGGGCGGCTGGGACGAAGCTGATGGAGACGCTGAAGAAGCGCTTCGAGGAGCAGAAGGAGCGCCACGAGGGCGGCAGCAAGATGGATCGGCACCGGCGGCACCTCGCCCTTCGGCGCCTACGGCTACAACCCGCAGGGCATCCGCATCGGCCAGGACAAGAGCCGCAACAAGAGCGCGGTCAAGGTCTGGGACCAGCGCGAGTACAGGGACTCGACGACACGCGTCGAGCTCGGCACGCGCAACATCAAGGTCGCGCTGCGGCGCCTGCGCCGGTTCGCGCGCGAGGGCGCGCGCCGACGAGCTCGACCTCGACGACACGATCCGCTCGACCGCCGCGAACGCCGGCTAGCTCGACATCAAGATGGTGCCCGAGCGCCACAACAAGGTGAAGGTGCTGCTGCTGATGGACATCGGCGGCACGATGGACGAGCACATCCAGCGCGTGCGAGGAGCTGTTCTCGGCCGCCGAGAAGCGAGTTCAAGCACCTCGAGTATCTACTACTTCCACAACTGCGTCTACGACTTCGTGTGGAAGAACAACCGCCGCCGCTACAGCGAGAAGATCCCGACCTGGGACATCATCCGCAAGTACGGCAAGGACTACAAGGCTGATCTTCGTCGGCGACGCGACGATGAGCCCTACGAGATCCTGCAGCCCGGCGGCAGCGTCGAATACTACAACGAGGAGCCCGGCGCCGAATGGCTGCAGCGGCTCACGTCGCATTTCCGCAGTTCGCCTGGATCAACCCGCGCCCGAAACAGGCCTGGGACCACGCCATGTCGATCAGCATGCTGCGCAAGGTGATGGAGAACCGCATGTTCCCGCTCACCCTCGGCGGCATCGACGAGATGGCCAAGGAACTCAATCGGTAGGCAAGAATGTTCTTTTTTGAAAAAAAGAACCAAAAAACTTCTATCCAGTTGCCGCCTGGGCCGGAATTTCGGCTCCAACGGTCGATATTGTAGAAGTCTTTTTGCTTCTTTTTCTTCAGAAAAAGAAGAATCTTCCTAACTACCTCACCCACCAGGATACCCAAGATGTCTGTCCCCGAGATCATGCAGTCTCCCGCCTACCGCCGCATCGTCGAGGTGCTGGACGCCGAGCACGACCGCACGGTGCGGGACATCATGACGCTGACGGAGATCCCTGCCCCGCCCTTCCACGAACAGCCGCGGCCGCCGCCTTCCTGGAAATGGCACGCGCGCACGGGCTGCAGGACCTGGAGATCGACGGCGATGGGCAACGTCACCGGCATGCGCCGCGGCGTCGGCAACGGCCGGCTGATTGCGTTGCCGCCCATCTGGACACGGTCTTTCCGCCCGGCACGCCGATTAAGGTGCGCCGGGAGGGCACGAAGCTGTTCGCCCCCGGCATCGGCGACGACACCCGCAGCCTTGCCGTGCTGCTGGCCTGGCTGCGCGCGCTGGACGCTGCGGCGATGCGCACCCGCGCCGACATCCTGTTCGTCGCCGATGTCGGCGAGGAGGGCCTCGGCGACCTGCGCGGCATGCGGCATCTGTTCCAGCGCGGGCGGTACAAGGATCGGATCAGCGCCTTCATCACCGTCGATAGCCCGGACATGGAGCACATCGTCACCGGCGGCGTCGGCTCCAAGCGCTACCGGGTGACCTTCAGCGGGCCGGGCGGGCACAGCTATGGCGCCTTCGGCCTGGTCAACCCGATGTATGCCATGGCCGACGCCATCTCCCGGCTGGCCGCCATCCCGGTGCCGACAAGGCCGAAGACCACGTTCAGCGCCAGCGTCACCGGCGGCGGCACCTCGATCAACGCCATCCCCAACAGCGTCTGGGCGGAAGTTCGACCTGCGCTCCGAGGCGCCGGCCGAACTGGACCGGCTGGAGCAGCGCTTCCTGGCGTCGTGCAGGAGGCGGTGGCGGCGGAGAACGCCGCCCGCTCCACCACCCGCGGCGCAATCGCCGCCGAACTGAAGCAGATCGGCGACCGCCCGGCGGGAGTACACGATGGACACCGGAGAACTGCCGCCACGGCACGGGCGGCGCTGGCGGCGCACGGCTTTCACCCGCTTCGAGGTCGTCGTCCACCGACGCCAACATCCCGATGAGCCTGGGCATCCCGGCGATCAAGATCGGCTCGGGCGGGCGTCGGCGGGCGCGGCCACTCGCTGGAGGAGTGGATCGACGTCGAGCCGGAAAACTCACGTCCGCGGCATGGCCGCCGGCCTCACCGCCATCCTCGCCGTGGCCGGCATCGCGCCGTAGGGGCAGGGCCGCTCGCCTTGCCTACCGCTAAAGCGGCGGGTCCCCGTAGGGCACATGCACCACCCGGTGCACGTAGATTCCCGGCGTCACGATATGATCCGGGTCGATCTCGCCCAGCGGCACCAGGTGCTGCGCCTGCGCCACCGTCAGCTTCGCCGCCGCCGCCATCACCGGGTTCAGGTTCCGCCCCGCACGGCGATAGGTCAGGTTTCCCCACCGGTCCGCCTGCCACGCCTCCACCAGCGCCACGTCCGCAGCGATCGCCTTTTCCAACACGTACGTGCGCCCGTCGATCTCGCGATGTTCCTTTCCGTGGGCCAACGGCGTGCCCACCGAGGTGGCGGTGAAAAAGGCCGGCACGCCAGACCCGGCGGCATGGATGCGTTCGGCCAGCGTGCCCTGCGGCACCAGCTCCAGCTCGGCCCGCCCGTCGCGCAGCAGCGCCTCGATCGGCACCGGCGTGCCCATCCCACGCGCCCACGAGACGATCACCTTGCGCACCCGCCCGGCCGCCACCAGCCGGCCCACCCCGTCATCCACCATGCCCGCGTGGATGCCCACGATGGTCAACGCGCGCGTGCCCTGTTCCAACAGGCCAGCCAGCAGGTGCCGTGGCTCGCCCGTGCCCGCGAAGCCGCCAACCAGCACCACCGCCCCGTCGCGAACGCCGTTCAGCGCCTCCGCGACGGACCGGACGGTCTTGTCGATCACGCCTGCTTGCCGGGCTTTGCCTCGCGGAAGCTGGTGCCACTCTCGGCCAGGCGACGCAGATAGGCCGACGGCGCCCAGCGGTTGCCATAGCGCTGGTGCCAGATGCTGATCTGCTCGTACACCGCCTTCGGCCCGATCTGGTCGGCCCAGAACATCAGGCCGCCGCGATAGCGCGGGAAGCCGAAGCCGTGGAGCCACATTACGTCGATATCGCTGGAACGGTAGGCGATGCCCTCGTCGAGAATCTTGCACGCCTCGTTCACCGACGAGAACAGCAGCCGCTGCAGGATTTCTTCCTCCGTGAAGCTGTGCTGCTCGACGCCCAGCTCCTTGCCCATGTCGGCGATGATCTGCGCCACCACCGGATCGGGATGCGGCGTCCGGTCGCCCTTCTCGTAGCGGTACCAGCCCGCCCCGGTCTTCTGGCCGAACCGCCCCATCTCCACCAGCCGGTCGGCGATCGGCAGCTTGCGGTAGTTCGGGTCCGCCGCTGCCCGCCGCTTGCGCCCCTCGGCACCGATATCCAGCCCCGCCAGGTCGCCCACCGCGAACGGCCCCATCGGATAGCCAAAATCGATCATCACCTTGTCGATCTGCTCGGGCAACGCGCCTTCCTCGAGCATGATCACCATCTCGCTGTTGAACGGCGCGCGCGACCGGTTGGCCAGGAACCCGTCGCAGTTGCCGCAGCCCACGCTGATCTTGCCGATCTTGCGCGCCCATCGCCATCACGCTGGCCATCGTGTCCGGCGCCGTCTTCTCGCCCTTCACCACCTCCAGCAGCTTCATCACGTTGGCCGGCGAGAAGAAATGCGCGCCCGCCACGTCCTGCGGCCGCGAGGTCGCATTGGCGATCTCGTCGATGTTCAGCGCCGAGGTGTTCGACAGCATCAGCGCGCCCGGCTTCATCACCGCGTCGAGCTTCGCGAACACCTCCTTCTTCGGCGCCATCTGCTCGAACACCGCCTCCACCACGGCATCGGCATCGCCGATCTTGTCGTAGGACAGCACCGGCGTGATCCGCGCGAAGCGGCGTTCCATCTCGTCCTGCGCCAGCGAGCCGCGCTTCACCGAGGTTTCATAGTTGGAGCGGATGCGCGCCATGCCCCGGTCGATCGCCTCCTGCGTCGCCTCCAGGATGCGCACCGGCACGCCGAAATCGGCGAACGCCATGGCAATGCCGCCGCCCATCGTGCCGGCGCCGATCACGGCGGCTGTATTGATCTCGCGCACCTTCGTCGCCGGGTCCAGCCCCGGCACCCGCGCCGCCTCGCGCTCGCTGAAGAACACGTAGCGCAGCGCCCGCGCCTCGTCGGAATTCTCCAGCTCGTTGAACAACTCGCGCTCGCGCACCAGCCCTTCCGCGAACGGCAGCTGCGTCGCCGCCTCTACCGCCAGGATGCAATTGTACGGCGCCTTCTGGTTGCGTGCCCGCCGCGCGATTTCGCGGCGCTTGGCGTCGAACATGCCCGGATCGGCCTTCGCCGCCTCCAGCTTGTCGGTCCGGCCGCTCACCTGCGGCAGGGGCCGCACATCGGCCACCTTGCGCGCAAAGTCGATGCCGGCCTGCTTCAGGTCCGCATCGTCCTCCACCACCGCATCGATGATGCCAAGCGTCAAAGCCTCAGCCGCCGGCACATGGCCGCCCGCTCACGATCAAATCCAGCGCCGCCTTCGGCCCGATAAGCCGCGGCAGCCGCTGCGTCCCGCCGCCGCCCGGCAGGATGCCGATCAGCACCTCTGGCAGCCCGACCTTCGCGCTGCGCTTGGCGATGCGGTAGTTGCAGGCCATCGCATTTTCCAGCCCGCCGCCCAGCGCATAGCCATGGATCGCGGCCACGATCGGCTTGGTGGAGAGATCAAGCAGATCATGGCTGCGGCTGCCCGGCGGCACCGGCGGCCGGCCCTTGCCGAAATTGCGGATATCGGCGCCGGCGATGAAGCTGCGCCCGTCGCCGATCAGCACCATGGACTTGATCGCCCCGTCGGCCAGCGCTTCGTTCAGGCAGGCAACGATGCCCTCGGGCACGCCCGGGCTCAGCGCGTTCACCGGCGGATTGTTGACGATGATCACGCCGACGTCGTTGTGGCGTTCGAGGCGGACGAGAGGGGTGTCGGACATGGGGTTTCCTGCGGCTTCTGAATGGGCCGTGGGAAACCTAGGGGATCAGGCGGGAGGCGTCCAGGCATCGGCCGGGCAGTGCGGCCGCGCTAGCACGCGTGCAGCCGAGCGTTTCCCGGTTCGGCGAGAGAGCTAGTGGGGCGTGATCGCCAGTGCGTCCTCGGCGGTGGCCGCATAGGCCCAGCAGGAATCCGGCGGCAGGGAAACCTGCACGTCGCTGCCGATCGGATAGCGCGCCGTGGTTCCCACCTCGATCGCCTCGATGGTGGTGCCGAACACGGCCAGGTCGTAGCTGGTCTGCATGCCGAGGTAGCGCTGGGCAGCCACGCGGGCGGTCACCTGGTTCTCCGGCTGACCTGCCGCGCCGAAGCGGATGTTTTCCGGACGCACGGCGATCTGCACGGCGGCACCGACAGCGACAGCGGCGGGCATCCAGGCGCGCAGAGTGGCGCCGTCTGCGGTGCGCACAGTGCCGTATTCGCTCTCGCGCGCCGTCACCTGGCCGGCGATGAAGTTCGACGCGCCAGTGAAGGCGGCGACGAAAAGGTCCGCCGGGCGGTTGTACACTTCCTCGGGCGGCGCCATCTGCAGCAGCTTGCCGTCGCGCATCACGCCGATGCGGTCGCCGAGCACAACCGCCTCGGTCTGGTCATGGGTAACGTAGAGGGCGGTCAAGCCTGCTGCCTTGATGATGCGGCGCAGATCGTCGCGCAACCGCAGGCGAAGCTGGGCATCGAGGTTGGACAGCGGCTCGTCCAGCAGCAACAGCCGCGGCGCATAGACCATGCTGCGCGCCAGCGCCACGCGTTGCATCTGCCCGCCCGACAACTGCGTCACCGGCCGGTCGGCGTAGCTGGAGAGGTCCACCAGCGCGAGCGCCTCGGCCACCTTGGCATCGGCCTCGCTGCGGCTCAATCCGCGGTTCTTCAGCGGGTAGGCCACGTTCTGGCGCACCGTCATATGCGGCCACACGGCATAGGACTGGAACACCATGCCCACGTTGCGCAGCCGCGGCGGCATCAGGATGCCCTGTTCGGGTGCCGAGATCACCGCATCGCCAAGGCTGATGACACCCCCGGTGGGGTGCTCAAGCCCGGCGACGCAGCGAAGGGTCGTGGTCTTGCCGCAACCCGACGGGCCAAGCAAAACCACGATCTCGCCCGCCGCGATGTTGAAGCTCACATCATCGACAGCGGGCTTGGCCGTGTTCCGGCCGGCAACGGTGAACACCTTGCGCAGGTGCTCGATGCGCAGTTCGGCCGACATTCAGCGTCCCTTCAACGGCAACATTACTGGCGGTAGCCGAAGGTCTTGTTCCACTCGGGAATCCAGGTCGTGCGCAGGCTCTCGAACTCGCTGAACTTCGGCACCCACAGCTTCGCGGTCTTGGGGTCGAAGCCGGGCGGCGTGAAGGGCGGGGCCTTCAGCGAGGTCAGGTTGCCGTGGTCCTTGATCGAATGGAGCTGGCCCTCGTCGGACATGCACCAGTCCAGGAACAGCTTCGCCGCATTCGGGCTCTTCGCCGTCTTGGGGATGCCGGAGGCGTAGGGCACGATGGGAATGCCCTCGGGCGGGAAGATGATGTCCACCGGGGCGCCGTCGCGCTTCTTGGTGTAGATCACGTTGTAGACGAGCGGCGCGATCTGCACCTCGCCGCGCACCATCGCATCCGACAGCGGCGCGCCGGAGGGGTACAGCGCGGGCTTGGTGGCCGCCTGCTTGGCCCAGTAATCCTCGCCCAGCACCTGGCGCTCGAACATCACCCGCGTCCATGTCGTGCCGCCGGAGGGCGCGATCACCTGAGCGATGTTGCCGGCGCCGTATTCGGTCTTGGTCAGGTCCCACCAGGTCTTGGGCGGGTTCTTCACCAGTTCGCTGTTATAGGCGACCGACCAGCCCGGCGTGATGCGCGGCCACAGTTTCGGCGACACCAGCGAGGCCGCCAAGTAGTCGTCGGCGTTCGGCGGCGCATAGTCGGCGAACAGATCCTCCAGCCCCTTCATCAGCCCGCGGTCGGAGTGGTCGATCACATCGGCGGTCAGCTTGCCGGCGGCGGCTTCCGTCTTCACCCGGGTGATGAGCTGGCCGCCCGGTGCCCGCACCATCTCCACGCGCACGAACGGGAAGCGCTTGTTGAAGAAGTTGATCGTCTCCTGCTCCACCTCGGCGAAGGCCGCGGTGTAATAGGTGATGCGCCCTTCCTTGCGGGCGGCGTCGATCAGCGAGCCCGGCGGGTCGTAGGCCCGCGCCGCGCGCGCCGGGCCATAGCTGAGCATCGTGCCCAGCCCGGCGGCGCCGGCCAGCAGGCCGCGCCGGGAAATCAGGGAATTCGTCATGGTCCGCGTCTCCTCCGTTCTTGTGCGGCGGTTCATCCCGCCCGTCCCACGCTGCTGTTCGCAGCGCCTCGCGTCAGCAGGTGCGTGACCCCGATCAGCACGGCCAGGATCAGCATCTGCACCAGGCTGAAGGCCGCCGTCAGGCCCACATTTCCGCCTTCGTAATAATCCAGCAGCTTCACCGCCATCACCACGGTGCTGCTGGAATAGAGGAACAGCGAGGAACCCAGTTCGCGGATCGCCAAAATGAACAGCAGCGTCATCGCCGCCACCACGCCCGGCCGCGCCAGCGGCAGCACCACGGTGGCGATGGTCGACATGGTGCCGCGGCCGCAGATCCACGCGGCCTCCTCCAGTTCGCGATGGATCTGCATCAGCGAGGTGGACAGCGCCTTCACCGTGTCGGGCATGAAGCGCGCCACGAAGGCCAGCGCCAAAATCCAGATCGAGCCGTAGAAGCCGAACGGAATGCCGATCCACGCCCAAAGATAGGCAACGCCGATCACCAGCCCGGGAATGGCCACGGGGATGATGGAGATGATGTCGATCCAGCGCCGCCCCGGCGCGTTGGTGCGGTTCACGGTGTAGCCGATGGCAAAGGCCAGCACGCCACCGATCGCCGCGGTGATCAGCCCCACCTTCATCGTGTTGTAGATCGAGGTCATCGTGGCCGGATTGTCGAACAGCCGCTGGAAATGCAGCAGGCCATACTGCTTGCCGTCGAACAGGCTGGGGATGTTGCGGATGAACAGGAAGCGCCGGAATGCGGCGACCAGCAGCGCCAGCGTCGGCAGCACCACCACCACCAAAAGGTAGACGATCGCCAGCCCCAGGGTGAGGAACCGCCAAGGTCCCAGGTTGAGCGCGCGCGGCCGGAACGCCTTGCCCGCCACGGTGGTGTAGCTGCGGCCCGACAGCACCTTCTGCTGCAGCACCACCAGGGCGGCGGTGGCCACCATCAGGATCAGCGCCACGGCGGCGGCCTTGCTGTATTCCGGCGGCGTCCAGGCGGTGAGCTGGAAGATGTAGGTCGTCAGCACGGGAATGTTGGCAGGCGCCCCCAAAACCGCGGGAATGCCATAGATGCCCAGCATCACCACGAAGGAAAGCAGCATGCCCGAGATGATCGCCGGCGCGATCAGCGGGAAGGTCACTGTGAACAGCGTGCGCACCGGGCCGGCGCCGGAAATCTCGGCGGCCTCCTCCAGCGACGGGTCCATGTTGCGCAACGCCGCCGCGGTGAACATGTACACATAGGGCGCGTAGTACATGCCGAACACGAAGATGATGCCGGACATGGAATACAGGTTGATCCGCCAGCCGATACCGGCATGGGCCAGGAACGTGTTGATCAGCCCGGTCTTCGGCGAGCCCAGCAATGCCCAGCCCACGCCGGCCACCAGCGGCGGCACGAACAGCGGCAGCATGCCGGCGGTGGCGATCAGTCCCTTCCACGGCGTGTTCGTGCGCACCACGATCCAGGCGAAGAACAGCCCGATCAGCACCGCCACCACAGTGCCGCCGGCGCAGGCGACCAAGGTGTTGCCGAGTGCGAAGTGAACATTCTCGTTCGCCAGCACCTCGACGAAGCTGCTCACCGACAGCGCGTCCAGGTGATAGCCGTCCACCACCGGGTTGAGGTTGGTCAGCGCGCCCACCAGCAGCATCGCCGTGGGGTAGAGGACGAGGAACGCCAAGATCGCCAGCAATGCCGCCGACCAGAGGGCGGCGATTACGCGCGGTGCCTGGAAACGTGTTCCTGATGCCTTGGTCGCCAAACCCGTTGCCTCACCCGAATGCCCCGGAGCCTCAAGCGATCAGGGTGGCGCTTCCTATACGGGCGGCGTGGGGGAATACAAGGGCACACTCAGGTGCGGGGTGCGATAACCCGGCTGATCACCGGCCAGTACAGCTTGCCGAACCCCTGATCGGCCGCGGCGGTGAGATAGGCCCGCGCCACCTCGGCTCCCTTGGGAGCCAACCCCGCCTGTTCGGCGAGGTCCAGCGCATACGACAGGTCCTTGAGTGCGTATTCCGTCGAGAACGCCCGCTCCGGGAAGCTGTCCGGCACCACCGCCTTCATGCCGTGGTTGCGCAGCGCGAAGCTGTCGGCCGAACCTTTTGAAAGTGCGGCGAACAGCACCTCGCCCGGCACGCCAGCCGCCTGCCCGATCGCCAGCGCCTCGCCCAGCGCCGCCACGGTCTGGAACAGCACCATGTTGTTCATCAGCTTCACCACCTGGCCGCTGCCCACCGGCCCGCAATGGCTGATTTCCTCGGCACAGCAGGCCAGCAGCGGCCGGATCGCCATCATCGTCGTGTCGTCCGCGCCCACGGTGATGCTCAGCGTCCCCGCCTCGGCCGCAGCCCGTGTGCGCGCGATCGGCGCATCGGCATAGGACACGCCCTTGGCGGCGAACTCTGCCGCGAGTTCACGCGTCAGCGCCACCGGGGAGGTGCCGTGGTCCACCACGATCTGCCCCACCCTTGCATGGGCGAGCAAGCCCGAGGGGCCGCGGCACACATTCTCCAGTTGCGGCCCGCCGGGCAGCACCAGCATCACGATGTCGGCCGCCCGCATCACCGCCGCCGCACTGCCGGCCGCCGCCACCCCATGCTCGGCCAAGCGGGCCAGTGGGGCCGAGGAAAGGTCGTAGGCCACCACCGGCCGCCCGCTGCGCTGGGCGATGTTGCGGCACATCGGCTCGCCCATCACGCCCAGCCCGACAAAGCCGATGGTGTCCGCCACGGCTCAGCGCCCGGTGAAGCTGGGGCGGCGCTTCTCCACGAAGGCGGTCGCCGCCTCGCGATGATCCGCCGTCGTGTGCACCAGCGCCTGGAACGCCGCCGACATCTCCAGCAGCGTATCCAGCCGCGTGTGCTGCCCCTCGCGGATCAGCTTCTTGGTCATGCGCACCGCCTGCGGCGGGTTGGCCGCGATCCGCTTCGCCAGCTTCCGCGCCGCGTCGAGCAACTCGCCGTCCGGCACCACCTGCGACACCAACCCGCACGCCAGCGCCTGCTGCGCATCCAGCGTGTCGCCGGTGAACGCCATCTCGAACGCCTTCGACAGCCCAACGGCACGCGGCAACAGCCATGCCCCGCCATCCCCTGCCACCAGCCCAAGCTTCACGAAACTCTCGGCGAACCGCGCGCTCTCCCCGGCGATGCGGATGTCGCACATGCATGTCAGGTCGCAACCGGCCCCCATCGCCGGCCCGTTGACCGCGGCGATGATCGGCACGTCCAGCTTCTCCAGCGCCAGCGGAATCCGCTGGATGCCCTTGCGGTAATAGCCGCGGGTGCCGATCGGATTGGTCCGCCGCTCCTCGCCAACCTCGGCCATCCGCTTCACGTTGCCGCCCGACGAGAACGCGCTGCCCGCCCCGGTCAGGATCGCCACCCGCACCGTGGGGTCGTCCTGCATCCGCTCGCACATCCCCACCAGCGTGTCGATCAGGTCCTGGTCGGTGATCGGGTTGCGCGCCTCGGGCTGGTTCAGCGTGATCAGCACGATCCCGTCGGCATCCTGCTCGTAGAGAATCTTGTCGGTCATTGTTTCAATCTTCCAAAGTTTACCGCAGCCCAAGCCCGCGCGCGATCATCCCGCGCATGATCTCCCGCGTGCCCCCGCGCAGCGAGAACGACGGCGCATGCAAGGTGATCAGCGACAGCGTCGCCAGGAAAGCGTCGTCGGTCTCCAGGCTCGGCTCGCAATCCACCAGCAGCCGCGCGATCTCCGGGATCTCCTGCTCCAGCGAATTGCCAAGCTCCTTCACCAGCGCTGCCTGCAGTGCCGGATTTCGCCAGCCTGCAGCATCCCGGCCACCGAGCGCGACATCCGCCTGAGCGTATGGATATGCGCCACCACCCGCCCGATCGCGATCGCCGCCCGCTCGGAAGGCTCCGGCCCTATCACCCGCAGCATCTCGGTCATGATCAGGAACGACGACAGGAACCGCTCCGGCCCGCTGCGCTCATAGGCAAGCTCGCTCGTCACCTGGTTCCACCCGTCGCCCTCGCGCCCCAACAGCGCCGTCTCCGGCAGGAACGCATCGGTGAACACCACCTCGTTGAAATGGTGCTCGCCCGTCAGAGCGATGATTGGCCGGATGCTGACGCCCTCGGTGGCGCGCAGATCCACCAGGAACTGGCTCGTCCCCTCATGCCGCTCGGACATTGAGGAAGCTTGGGCCCCGGTGCGGCAGAACAGGATCATGTAGTCCGCCTGATGCGCGCCCGAGGTCCAAACCTTCGTCCCGTTCACCACGAACCCGCCCTGCACGCGCGCAGCCCGGGTGCGCGTCGCCGCCAAATCCGACCCGCTGTCCGGCTCGCTCATCCCGATGCAGAACATCGCCTCACCGCGCGCGATCCGCGGCAGGATCTCCTCCTTCTGCGCGTCCGTCCCCACCCGCAGGATCAGCGGCCCGCTCTGCCGGTCGGCGATCCAGTGATGCGACACCGGCGCGCCCGCCGCCAGCATCTCCTCCAGCACCACATAGCGTTCCAGCGCGCTGCGCTCATGCCCGCCGTACCGCTTCGGCCAGGTCATGCCGATCCAGCCCCGCTCCCCCACCTTGCGGCTGAACGCGGCATCATGCCCCGACCAGCTTTCCGCCCGCTGCGCCGGCGTCCGCCCGGCCAGCGCCTCGGCCAGGAACTCCCGCACCTCGCCCCGCAACGTCTCGGCCTCAGGGCAGGGCGGCGGTGGCGCAAATGTCAGATCAACCACGACAAAATCTCCTGCAACTCAGGCGACGGTGATCTCATGCCACAGCCGGTCGGCCCCGGCAGCGGCAAAATGGCGGCCCAGCATCAGGCCCCACTCGGCCTCGTTGCCGAACTCGTTGCGCCAGCTCAACAGCCGCTTGGTCAGGAAATGCAGGCTGTGCTCATACGTGAACCCGATCGCCCCATGCACCTGGTGCGCCAGCCCCGCGCACAGCCCCGCCGCCTCCCCGGTCCGTAGCTTGGCCACCGCGATCGGCAACACCCGCAGCCCGTCGCCCACCGCCTCCGCCGCCCCCATCGCCGCCGCCCCGGCCGCCGCCTGGTGCGCACCCATGATCGCCAGGTTGTGCTGGATCGCCTGGAACTTGCCGATCGGCTTGCCGAACTGCGCGCGGTCCAGCGCATACTTCGTCGTCATGTCCAGCAGCGCCGCCATGGCGCCCGCCATCTGCAGGCTCCGCATCGCCGCCCCCAGCGCCCGCAGGCTGGCAAGGTTCACGCCCGACGCCGCCGGCGCCACCGCGTCCGCGGCAAGGTGCGCGTCGAAGTCCAGCGTGTCGCGCGGCTCGCGGGCAAGATTGCCGCCATGCCGCACGGCGAAACCGGCCGGCCCGACCAGCGCCACCATCGGCATGCCCTGATGCGTCGCCAGCACCACAACGGCGACGGCATCGCGCCCCCAGGGAACCCGGCTGGCGCTGCCCGACAGGTGCCAGCCATCGCCCCTGCGATCCAACGTGAGCGCGTCGTTCCTGCCGACCGGCGCGATCGTCATCGGCCCCTCCGGGTTCATCAGCCCCGCGCCCGCCAGCAGCCAGGCCGCCGCCATCGTCTCGCCCAGCGGCAACGGCACCGCATGCCGCCCGGCCACGCGCAGGATCGTCAGCGCCTCGGCCGCCGGCATGCCGAACCCGCCCGCCTCCTCCGGCACCAGCGCCCGCGGCAGCCCGGCGTCGTCCACCGCCGCCCAGAAGTCACCGGCGAACGCGCCCCGCTCCGAGGCGGCCAGCAACTTGCTGGAGGAATAGTCGCCGAACAGCCGCTCGGCGGTATCTTCAATCAGGCTTCCGGTCATGATCCTGTCACCGAAAAGAGAAGGCCAGGGGCGTTGCCCCTGGACCCCACCAGAGGCGAAGCCTCTGGACACCATCACTCAAGTCAAGCGGCGAGGGCAGGGCCCCCGCGTCCACTTACCCCAGCCTTCCGATCGCCGCCATCACCGCATCGGTCTGCTCCAGCACCACCTGGTGCCCCGCATCCGGCACGCTCACCAGTTCGGCACCCTTGATCAGCCCCTTGAACGCCTGCGCATACGGCGCCGGGAAGATCCGGTCCGAATCCCCCCACACCAGCACCGTCTTCGCCCGGATGCGATGGATTCGCTCCTTCAGCCCCCGCTCCGGAATCGGAAACAGGAACTTCCCCGCCATGCCCAACTGCCGCGCATTGGTCACCAGGAACGGGATCAGGAAATCCGGGTCGTTCATGTTCCCCCCGGTCGCCATCATCTTCGCCCCGGCCTCCGCGTCATGGAACATGTACGCCGGAAACTCGCGCGGCAGCAGCGTGAAGATATCCGGCACCGGATAATCGTCCAGCCACAACCCCGCCGCCGCGATCAGGCACAGCCGGTCCACCTCGCGCGGCCGCAACGCCGCCATCTCGGCCGCGATCATCCCCCCCAGCGAATGCCCCACCAGGATCGGCCGCTCCAGCCCCAGCGCCTCCAGCACGTCGAAGCTGTGCAACGTCACATCCAGCATGTCGCGCACGTTGTCGCTGTCGCCGCTGTCGCCATACCCCGGCAACTGCGGCGCGAACACCCGATACTTCCCCGCCAGCGCCTTCAGGAACGGATTCTCCGCCGTGATGCCCCCCGCCGAATGCAGGAACAGCAGATCCGGCCCGCTCCCCCCCGACAGCACGTTGATCGGCGCCGCCCGGGTCTCGATGATGCGCGACGTGATCATTTCGCGGCCACCATCTCGGCATGCCCCACCGGCGCCGGCACCGCCCGCCGCGCGATCGGCTTGCACCAGAACCGGTTGTCGTCGGCATATTCCGGCCACATGTCGCGCAGGTGCGGCATCACCTTCTCCGCGAACAGCTTCGTCGAATACATGCACTTCTCCTTCGGCATGTTCCCCACGTGCAGCAGCAGGAAGATGTTGCCCACGTGCAGCCCCTTGATCAGCTCCTCGAACCGCTGCCGCACCGTCTCCGGCGACCCGGCGATGATGTACCCGCCATCCACCAGGTCCTTCCACGTCAGGTTCGGATAATTCGGCCGCATGTACTGGTTCAGGTTGCCCGACTGGATCGTCTTGATCGTCCGATACCCCGGCGCGTCAGCAAACCCCGGATACACATGCAGGCACCGGTTATAGAAGTAGAACGCGTGCTCCGAATAAAGCCGCTCCGCCTCCTCGTCCGTCTCCGCCACGAACACCGTCTGCGCGAACCCTGCCCGATACGGCGACATGTCCGCCCCACGCTCGCCCACCCGCTTCCAATACCCGTCCATCAGCGCCTTGGCCCGCAGATAGCCGGAGAAGCTCAGGTATGAATACGAATAGGTATTGTCCAGGCAGAAATCATACGTCTCCACCGACCCGCCGCCCGGAATATGAATCGGCGGATGCGGTGTCTGCAGCACGTTCGGCCACAAATTCACATGCCGCAGCTTCGTATACCGCCCGTTGAACGCGAACGGCTTCTTCTCCGTCCACGCCCGGATGATCAACTCGTGCGCCTCGGCATATTTCTCGCGCGTCAGCCCGGGGATCGTCCCATAGCAAAAATTCGTGTCCATGGACGTCCCCACCGGGAACCCCGCCACGAACCGCCCGCCGGTCATGATGTCCAGCATGGCGAACTCTTCCGCCACCCGGATCGGCGGGTTGTACAGCGCGATCGAATTGCCCAGCACCACCACCGCCGCCTTGCTCGTCCGCCGCGCCAGCGAGGCCGCCATGATGTTCGGCGACGGCATCAAGCCATAGCCGTTCTGGTGATGCTCGTTGATCCCCACACCGTCATAGCCAAGCTGGTCCGCATACTCCAGCAGGTCGAGGTAGTCGTTGTAGCACCTCGTGGCACTTCACCGGATCGAACAGATCCTGGTCGATATCCACCCAAACCGACCGATTCTTCTCGCGGAAATCCTCCGGCAGATGCGGCCATGGCATCAGGTTGAACCAGGTGAATTTCATCGTATCGTCCCTCCATTCCCATAGCGTCCGCCAGCGGACATCGATCTTCCCCACAGCCTGCGCCAAACCGCCCGCCCGCGTCCAGATGCGATGGGCGCAGCGCTCCAACATCAAAAGCCGAAGGCAAGAATCTTCTTTTTCTGAAGAAAAAGAAGCAAAAAGACTTCATCCATTTCGCTCCCGGCCTCCCCCAAGGCCCGGCCCAAATGAACAGGAGTTTTTTGGTTCTTTTTTGCAAAAAAGAACACCCTTCCTTCCTGCCTCGAACACACCCGGTTCCGCTCCGCCCCGCACCCCGCTACGCTGCCCCGAACAGGCTGCACAGCAGGGAAGGAACGCCACCAATGCCCAATCCAGGACCTCTCTCCGGCCTGCGCGTGGTCGAATTCGCCGGTATCGGCCCCGGCCCCTTCGCCGCCATGCTCCTTGCCGACATGGGGGCGGACATCGTGCGCATCGACCGCCCGGGCACCAGGCACCGCCCAACCGACGTCACCCTGCGCGGCCGCCGCCTCGTCGAACTCGACCTCAAGAACCCCGACCACGTCGCCCAGGCGCTCTCGCTACTCGACCACGCCGAAGTGCTCATCGAGGGCTTCCGCCCTGGCGTCATGGAGCGCCTCGGCCTCGGCCCCGAGACGGTCCACGCCCGCAACCCGAAGCTGGTCTATGGCCGCATGACCGGCTGGGGCCAGTCCGGCCCGCTCGCCCAGGTCGCCGGCCACGACATCACCTACATCGCGGTCGCCGGCGCGCTCGGCGCCATCGGCCCGGCGGACAAGCCAATCCCGCCGCTCAACCTTGTCGGCGATTTCGGCGGCGGCGCGCTCTATCTCTGCATGGGCGTCCTCGCCGCCGTCATCGAGGCCCGCCGTTCCGGACGCGGCCAGGTGGTGGACACCGCCATGTCCGACTGCGTCGCCAGCCTCACCTCGCCCTTCCACGGCATGATGGCCGCCGGCGGCTGGAAGCCGGAACGCGAAGCCAACATGCTCGACGGCGGCGCCCATTTCTACGGCACCTACGAATGCGCCGACGGCCGCCACATCGCCATCGGCGCCATCGAGCCGCAATTCTACGCCCTGCTGCGCAAATTGGCCGGGCTGGACGACCCCGAATTCGACAACCAGCGCGACCCCAAGGCATGGCCCAGCCTGCGCGCCAAGCTCGCCGCGGTGATCCGCACCAAGACCGAGGCGGAATGGACCGCGCTGATGGCCGAGACCGACGCTGTCGTGGCCCCGGTGCTGTCGCTGGCCGAGGCGCCGAAGCATCCGCACAACATCGCCCGCGAAACCTTCATCCAGGTGAACGGCGTCACCGCCCCCGCCCCGGCGCCGCGCTTCTCCGCCACCCCGTCCGCGGTGCGCCCCAACACCACGCCCGACAGCGCCGCCTCCATCGGCCACGCCTGGGCCACCGCCGCCCAAGGATGATCCGCCAGGCCCTCCCCGCCGGGGCCGCCTATTTCGCGGTCGTCTTCGCCATCGGCATCGTCATGGGAACGCTGCGCGAACTGGCGATCCGCCCCCTGGCGGGCGAGTTTGCCGCGGTCGCCATCGAGGCGCCGGTCATGCTGCTCGCCAGCTATCTCGCCGCGCGATCGCTGGTGCGCCGCTTCGCCGTCGCCTCTTCCCCCGCGCGCCTGCTGATGGGCGAAGCCGCCTTCGCCCTGCTCATCCTCGCCGAGCTTGCCGGGTGGGTCTGGCTGCGCGGCCAGCCGGCCGACGCATGGGTGGCGCATCTCGGCACCCCCGCGGGAATGCTGTCGCTGGTGCTGTTCGCGGCCTTCGCCGCCATGCCGGCCGTCGCGGGCCGGGCAGGGGCCTGACGCACGACACCCGATCTTGCAACGGCCGACCTGTCGTGATAGGAACATATCATGAACGACTTGGCCGCACCGCCCCCACATCCGGCCAACGATCTGGCCCGGCGCATCGACATCCTCCTGTCGGCGCTGGCCGTTCTCGTCGCCGCGCGGTTTCGCGTGCTCGGGATTTTGACCGTTCCGCTCTGGCGCCACGTCATGCGCGCCAACACCCGGCTGACCCGCCTGCTCGGCCAACTCGCCGAGGGCCGGCTTCCTCGCCGCCGCCAGCGCCCGCCGACTCCGTGCCCACCCCTTGCCGTCACGGCCCCGCCCACCACGACTCCCGCGCGCCCGCGCCTGCCGGCGCGCCGCGGATGGGTCGTCCGCATCCTCGGCTGGGAGGCCTCGGGCCTCGCCGCCCCGTTGCGCGACCTGCTGGGCAGGCCGGAAACCCTGGCGCTGCTGGCCACCGCACCCACCGCCGCCCGCACCTTGCGCCCGCTCTGCCGCATGCTCGGCGTGGACCTGCCGCCGCAACTCCAGCTTCCGCCGCACCAATCCCGGCCGAGCCGGGCCCGGCCCAAGTCAACCCGGCCCAAGTCAACCCGGCCCAAGTCAACCCGGCCCAAGTCAACCCGGCCCAAGTCAACCCGGCCAGCCGCGCCGCACCCGCCCATGCGCCCGATCTACCCCAGCCGCCGCCCCGGTGACCGCGCGCTTGCCATCCGCCCGGCAAAATCCGCCTCCTGACGAAGTGCTCGATTGCGCGGATAAAGTTACGATATCATAACAAATTCCGCATGAACACACAGGGCGGGCCGAAGCCCGCCCTGCGCCGTCAGTATTGCCGATCAGCCCTCGTTGCCGAACACCACCGTGCCGGAAGCCGCGAACATCCCGCCCACGCCATGGCAGACCGAGACCTTCGCGCCCTGGATCTGCGCCGCCGCCGTGCCGCGCATCTGCCGCACGCTCTCCTGCAGCGCGAACATGCCGTACATGCCGGTATGCGTGTACGAAAGCCCGCCGCCATTGGTGTTCAGCGGCAGCTTGCCGCCCGGCGCGGTGTTGCGATCCCAGATGAACTGCGCCGCCTCGCCCGGCTTGCAGAACCCCAGATCCTCCAGCCCATACAGCGGCAGATGCGCGAACGCGTCGTAGATCATCAGGTGATCGACTTCGGAATGCTTGATCCCCGCCGCATTCATCGCCGTCGGCCCGGCCACCTTGAACGCCGCCGAGGAGGTGAAGTCGCGCATCTGGCTGATCATCGGCGTCTCCACCGACTTCGCCCGTACCCAGGATGTAAACCGGCTTGGTCGGGAAATCCTTGGCCCGGTCGGCCGAAGTCAGGATCAGCGCACCGCCGCCATCCGTCACCAGGCAGCACATCAGCAGCCGGAACGGATAGGCGATCATCCGGCTGCCCAGCACGCCCTCTACCGTCGTCAGGTCCCGCATCGACGCCCGCGGATTCTTCGACGACCACTCGCGCTGGATCACCGCGACCATCGCGAGGTGCTCCTCGGTCAGGCCATAGGTCTTCAGGTAGCGCAGCACCGGAATGGTGAACATCGTCGGCGGCCCGAACGGCCCATACGGCGCCTCGAACTGCCCGGCCAGCGCCGCCGGATTCGGGGCAGGGCGGTTCAGCCCGATGCGCGAATTGCCGCTCTCGCCATGGGTGATCAGCACCGTCTTGCACAGCCCGGCACTGATCGCCGCTGCCGCATGGCGCACATGGATCATGAACGAACAGCCGCCCACCCCCGTGCCGTCCACGTATTTCGGCACGATGCCAAGATAATGCGCCACGTTCGTCGGCGACTCGCCGGCGCACGCGATGCCGTCGATGTCCGACACCTTAAGCCCGGCATCCTTGATCGCATTCAGCGCAGAATCCGCATGAAGCTGGATGTTCGACATGCCCGGGATCTTGCCCAGGCTCGTGGTCTCGGCCGCGCCGACCACTGCGATTTCGCGAGGTTTCAACATGGGATTACGCCTTCGCCGGACGGAACAGGGGCAGGGAAATCTCGTCGTCGATCTTCTCGAAAACGACCTCCACGGGCATGTCGAGCACCAGCGCCTCGGGCGTCTGCGCGCACTCGACGATGTTGGTCATCATCCGCACGCCCTCGTCCAACTCCACCACCGCGATGGCATACGGTGCGGTGAACCCCGGCGGCGGCCGATGGTTGATCACGTAGCTGTACAGCCGGCCCTTGCCGCTGGCCTTGACCACGCTGATGTCCGTGCTGCCTGTACCCGGCACGAAGGGCCGCGGCGGGAAGTAGCACTTGCCCGTTGCATTGTCCTTCTGGAGCAGCAACTCGCCGCGCGCGCAGCCCTCCCAGAAGAATTTCGTCTCGGGCGTGGGCTGCGGCCGGGGCCGCTTGGGGGCATCCGACATGGGCATTTCCTCCTTTGATGGTTCAGGCTGGCTGCCGGTAGCGCTCGCGCAAGGCAGCCTTGTACAACTTGCCGGTCGGCAGCCGCGGCAGCGCATCGGTGAAGTCGATCGACTTCGGCACCATGTACCGTGCGACGCGCATCTTCAGGAACGCGGTGAGTTCCTCGGCCAGCGCCGCATCCCCCTCCACGCCATCGGCGGGCTCGACCACAGCCTTCACTTCCTCGCCCAAATCCGCGTTGGCAACACCGATCACCGCTACGTCGCGCACCTTCGGGTGGGCGATCAGCGCGTCCTCTATCGCCTGCGGATAGATGTTCACCCCGCCTGAGATGATCATGAACGCCTTGCGGTCGGTCAGGTACAGATACCCTTCGGAATCCAGGTGGCCAATATCGCCCAGCGTGGTCCAGTTGGGCTTCGCCGGATGCCGCGCCCGCAGCGTCTTCTCGGGGTCGTTGTGATAGGCGAAGGGCATCGTGTCGCGCTCGAAATACACCAGCCCATCCTGGCCGAGCGGCAACTCCTGCCCCTCGTCGTCGCAGATATGCAGCACGCCCAGCTTCGAACGCCCCACCGACCCCGGATGCGCCAGCCATTCCTCGGCGGTCAGCGCGGTGCGCCCGTTGCCTTCGGTGGCGCCGTAGTATTCATGGATTATCGGCCCCCACCATTCGATCATCTGCCGCTTGACGTCGACAGGGCAGGGGGCCGCGGCATGGATGGCAACCTCGTGGCTGGACAGGTCGAAGCCGCGCCGCTCCTCGTCCGCCAGTTTCAGCATGCGCACGAACATCGTCGGCACCCATTGCGAATGCGTCACCCGATGTCGCTCGATCAGCCGCAGCGCCTCCAGCGCATCGAACCGGCTCATCATCACCACGGTGCCGCCGAAACGCTGCACTCCCACGCTGAACCCCAGCGGCGCCGCGTGATACATCGGGGCCGGCGACAGATACACCATGTCGCGCCGGAATCCGTATTCCACGAACATGTCCATCATGCGGAACGCCTCGCCCACGCGCGCGGGCGGCGCCACCCGCTTGATACCCTTGGGGCGGCCAGTCGTGCCGGAACTGTACAGCATGGTATCGCCGAGCCATTCCTCCGCCAGCGACGTCGCCGGCATCGCCGCGACCGCCTCCTCGTAGGAATCCCAGCCTGCCACCGTGCCGCCCATCATCAGCAGCCGCCGGCACCGCGGCACCCGGCCCACCAGCGCGCCCGCCACCTCGGCACGTTCTATCGAGCTGACCAGCACCTGCGCGCCGCAGTCGTTGACAATGTATTCAGCCTCGTCGGCGGTCAGGTAGCGGTTGATCGCGGTGATGTACAACCCGGATCGCAGCGCCGCCCACACCACGGAGAAATAGGCGAGCTGGTTCTCCATGAACAACGCGATGTGGTCGCCACGGCGCAGCCCCGCGGCGTGGAGGAACTGCGCGAAGCGGTTGGACTGCTCATCAAGTTCGCGATAGGTCAGCACCTCGCCGGTTTCCGCCTTTATCGCGGCAGCCTTGTCCGGCGAGGTGCGCGCATGCTCCCCGGGATACATCGCCCCGTCCATGCCAGGCTGGACTTCGGCGAGTTGCCCGGGGAAGGCCATGGTCAGTCGAGGTCCTTGCCGTTCATGCCGGCATTCATCCGCGCCTTCTTCTGCAGCTCCATCATCGTCGGGCCGAGCTTGGACGGATCGTTGATCGGGGTCGCCTCCGGCCCGCGATGCCAGCCCTCGGCAATGGCCAGCAGCCCGCCGCCGGCTTCCACGATGCGCCCGGTGAAGTCCTTGGACTCGGCACTGGCGATCCACACGATCGGCGGCGACACCAGGGCGGGATTGCGGGCCGCCTTCTGCTCCTCGCTCATCTCGCGCAGGCCTTCGGTCATGCGCGTCAGCGCGACCGGCGCCACCGCGTTCACCGTCACGCCATACCGCTTCAGTTCCCGCGCCGCGATTACCGTGAAGGCGGCGATGCCGGCCTTGGCCGCACCATAGTTGGTCTGCCCGGTGTTGCCGTAGATGCCCGAAACCGACGAGGTGTTGATGATACGGCCACCCACCGGCCCGTTCATGTCCTTGGACTTGTTGCGCCAATACGCAGCGGCGTGGCGCGCGGGGGCGAAGGTGCCCTTGAGATGCACGGCGATGACGGCATCCCACTCCTCCTCCATCATGTTCGCAAGCACGCGGTCGCGCAGGATGCCGGCATTGTTCACAAGGATATCAAGCGTGCCCCAGGTGTCGATCGCCTGGTCGATTATGCGCTTGGCGCCCATGAAATCGGCCACGTTCTCGGTGTTCACCACCGCCTCGCCGCCGGCCTCCTTGATGGTGCGCACGACTTCCTGCGCCGGGGTTTCGTCCTTGCCAGTGCCGTCGGTGTTGCCGCCTAGGTCGTTGACCACCACGCGGGCGCCGTACTTGGCGAGCATGATAGCATGCTCACGGCCGATGCCGCGGCCAGCACCGGTTACGATCGCCACGCGACCGTCCAGGAATGTTGCCATATCGTTCGTTTCCTCACGTCTCAGGGAAGCGCACCCGGGCGCATCCCGGAGCGATAACAGTCTCAGTTTGCCCCCCGTGCCGCGTTGAGTCTAGGCTTGCCCAGCCTGCCGGCACGCAGCGGGAACGAGGGATGGATCGGCCATGAATTTCGACTTCTCAGACGAGCAGCACCAGCTGCGCGACCAGGCGCGGCGCTTCCTCACCGAGCATTCCACGTCCAAGCGCATCCGCCAGGTGCTCGACGGCGTCGCCCCCTACGACCGGGCGATGTGGCAGGAGATGTCGGCCATGGGCTGGCTGGGGGCGGCGGTGCCGGAGGAGTACGGCGGCGCCGGGCTCGGCCATGTCGGCCTGTGCGTGCTGGCCGAGGAACTGGGCCGTGCGCTCGCGCCGGTGCCCTTCTCCTCCTCCGTCTACCTCGCCACCGAGGCGCTGCTGCTGGCCGGCAGCGAGGCGCAGAAGGAGGAACTGCTGCCGAAGCTCGCCGCCGGCGACCTCATCGGCACGTTGGCCTGGGCCGAAGGCACGGGCAATCCCAATCCCGCGCGCATCAAGGCGCGCATCGCCGGTGGCCGCTTGTCCGGCACCAAATGGCCGGTGCCGGATGGCGGCGTGGCCGACATCGCCATCGTCGCCGCCCGCGACGAAGCAGACCGGGTGGTGCTGGCGCTGGTCCGCCTGAGTGCGACGGGCGTGCATCCGGAATCGCTCGCCACCCTCGACCCCACCCGCGAGCAGGCGAAGCTGAACTTCGACAACGTGCCGGCCGAGATCCTGCCCGGCGAGGGCTGGCCCGCGCTGGAACAGGTGCTGGACCGCGCCGCCGTGCTCACCGCCTTCGAGCAGGTCGGCCTGGCACAGGCATGCCTGGACATGGCGGTCGCCTTCGCCATGGAGCGCCATGCCTTCGGCCGGCCGATCGGCTCGTTCCAGGCCATCAAGCACAAGCTGGCCGACGTCTATGTCGCCACGGAACTGGCGCGCTCCAACGCATATTATGGCGCATGGGCACTCACCGCCGGCGCCGGCGAATTGCCGCTCGCCGCCGCTTCGGCCCGCGTCAGCGCCACCGAGGCCGCCTTCCTCGCCGCCAAGGAGAACATCCAGACCCATGGCGGCATCGGCTTCACCTGGGAGATGGACTGCCATCTCTACTACCGCCGCGCCAAGCTGCTGGCCCTGACGCTCGGCTCCGCCGCCTGGTGGAAAGACCGCGTCGTCGCCGCGCTCGAAACCCGCAACGCCGCCTGAGGAGCACATCATGGACTTCGAAGACACCGCCGAAGAGGCAGCGTTCCGGGCCGAAGTGAAGGCATTCCTGGCCGGCAACGCCGAGCCCAAGAAGCGCGGCGCCCCTCCCTCGCGCTCGCGCAATGTCGGCCCCGAGGAACTGGCGCGCGCCAAGAAATACCAGGGTGCCAAGGCCGATTCGGGGCTGGCCGGCCTCACCTGGCCGAAGCAATGGGGCGGCCGCGAGGCGCCGCCGATCTTCCAGGTGATCTACAACCAGGAGGAGGAAGCCTATGCCATCCCCCGCGGCGTGTTCGAGATCGGGCTCGGCATGTGCATCCCCACCATGATGGCCTATGCGACCCAGGAGCAGTTGCAACGCTACGTTCCCAAGGCGCTGCACGGCGACGAGGTGTGGTGCCAGCTTTTCTCCGAGCCGGCCGGCGGATCGGACGTGGCTGCCGTGCGCACCCGCGCCGAACGCGACGGCGACACCTGGACGATCAACGGCCAGAAGATCTGGACCTCGGGCGCCCAGTTCTCCGATTTCGGCATCATGGTCACGCGCAGCGATCCGACCGTGCCCAAGCACATGGGCCTGACCTTCTTCTTCCTCGACATGAAGTCGCCGGGCATCGAGATCCGCCCGATCAAGCAGGCCTCCGGCGCCTCGCATTTCAACGAGGTGTTCTTCACCGATGTGAAGGTGCCGGACAGCCAGCGCCTTGGCGCCGTGGGACAGGGGTGGCGGGTGGCCCTGACCACGCTGATGAACGAGCGCCTGGCCATCGGCGACGTGCCGCGCCCGGACGTGGAGGACCTGCTCGACCTGTGCCGGGCCATTGACCTCGACGGCGAGCCGGCGATCCAGAACGTGGCGGTGCGCGAGAAGATCGCCGACATGCATGTGCGCAGCCAGGGCCTGAAATACACCCGCTTCCGCACCATGACGGCGCTGTCGCGCGGGCAGACGCCAGGGCCGGAATCCTCGATCGGCAAGCTCGTCAACGCCGCCAAGCTGCAGGAGATCGCCTCGTTCGGCCTGGATCTGTTGGGCTCGGCCGGCGTGGTGATGGACCCGAAGCTGGCGCCCATGAACGCCATGTTCCAGGAGGCGCTGCTGGGCGCGCCGGCTTCGCGAATCGCAGGCGGCACCGACGAGATCCTGCGCAACATCATCGCCGAGCGGGTGTTGGGCCTGCCCGGCGACATTCGGGTCGACAAGGAAATCCCGTTCAACCGCCTGCCTTCCGGCAAGCGCTGATCCGCGAAAGGACCCGAGCCATGGAACGGCGCGTCTTTGGCCGCACTGGCCTGCAACTCGGTGTCCTCGGCTTCGGCTGCGGCGCGGTCGGTGGCCTGATGGTACGCGGGGAGGCCGCCGACCAGGAGCGCGCGGTGGCCCATGCCATCGCCGCCGGAGTGAACTACTTCGACACCGCGCCGGACTACGGCTCCGGCGAGTCCGAGCGGGTGCTCGGGCGCGTGCTGCGCGCGCTGAAGGCCGACGTGGTGGTGGGCACCAAGGTGCGGCTGCGCGAGGCGGCACCGGGGCGCATCGCCGACGAGATAACCGCCTCGCTGGAGGCAAGCCTGCAGCGCCTGGGCCGCGACAGCGTCGACCTGTTCCAGCTTCACAACCCGATCACCAACGGCGGGAAGGAGGCGACGCTGACGGCCGCTGTCGTGCTGGGCGAGGTGGTGCCGGCGCTGGAGCGGCTGCGCGACCAGGGCAAGACGCGCTTCGTCGGCATCACCGGCATCGGCGACTCCCAGGCGCTGCGCGAGGTGGTGGACTCCGAACGGCTGGACTCCGCGCAGATCCCGCTCAACCTGCTCAACCCCAGCCCGATGGCCCCTCTGCCGGAAGGCTACCCCGCACATGATTTCGGCCAGATCATGCTGCGCGCGAAGCAGGCGGCGATGGGCGTGATCGGCATTCGCGCGCTGGCCGCCGGCGCGCTCAGCGGCGAGGCGGGGCGGCACCCGATCGCGATGCAACAGGTGCCGCCGATCGGCTCCTCGGCGACCTACGATGCCGATCTCGCCAACGCGCGGCGATTCCAACCGTTGGTGACGGAGGGGCACGCGGGCAGCCTGGTGGAGGCGGCATTGCGCTACACCATCTCGAATTCCGCCATGGGCACCGTGCTGGTCGGCTACTCCAACCAGGCGCATCTTGATGAAGCGATCGCGGCAATGGAGAAGGGGCCGCTGTCGTCCACGGCGATGGACCGCATTTCGGCACTGCACAACGAAATCGCCAAGGCGTAATCGTAAGCCAGAGGGCGTCGCCCCCTGAACCTTCACGGATAGGATCTGGGGCGCGGCCCTAGCGGGTCCAGGGCGGAGCCCTGGCCTTGCTGGCTTACCAGCGCCGCGAGTGGTCCATGACATAGAGCCGGTTGGCGAGATCGCGGGCGGCGCGCGCCGCTGCTTCGCCTTCCGTTATCATGTCGGTGCGGACAGGCGAATGTGCATCCTGGGGCGCGTAGCCGATGGTGCGCTTGGTCGTTTCGATATCCCAGCGCATGCCCGGATTGTCGCTCATCAGGTTCAGCACGGCGAAGTCCACGCTCTCGGCGAGCACCGCGCGCTCCATTGCCTGGCACAGATCGCGGTTGGACAGCCACATCTGCTGGCCCCACAGGCCCCAGCCCATGTGCGGGCCGGGCAGGTTGTCGCCGGTCTGGCAGTAGCCGATGCGCAAGCTGATGGAGGAGACGCCGCGGTGCTGGCTGAAGGCGCGGCCGATGTGCTCGCCTATGAGCTTCGACACGCCATAGGGGTTCACCGGCGCCGGCTCATGGTCGGTGGTCAGCGGGACCTCCGCGAAGCGGTGGCCGGCCATGGTCCAGTTTGAACTGGCGAAGATCACGCGCTTCGCGCCATGCTTGGCCGCCGCCTCGTAGACGTTCTGCGTAAGATCGATGTTGAGCCGCTGCACCGAACTCCAGCTTGCCGAGGGACTGGGATCGCCGGCGAGGTGGACCACGGCGTCGGCATTGTCGAACACCGACGCCCAGGAGTCGTCGTAGATGGCGAGATCGGCCCCCCGGATCTCGGCATCGCCGCCGGCGTGCAGGTCGAGCAGCCGGAGCGTCCAGCCGAGCCCGGAAAAATGGGCGCGCAGCTTGGTGCCGAGGTTGCCGCGCGCGCCGGTGATGACGACGGTGCGGCTCATCCGGTCACGCTGCCGATCAGCGCATTGGCGGTGCGCAGGGCGTGCCCGAGGCGGTTGGCGGCGCGCCGCGCGCTGACCGCGTGCAGGAATGACTCGTCGCTGCCCGGTGTCGTGGCGGCGAGGTCGCGCAGCGGCTGCAGGACCGCCCAGTCGGGAACCGGCAGGGCGGGGTCGTGGCCGAAGCGGTCGGCCATCGCGTAGTCGAGGGGAACCAGGGCGCGCGACACTGCCATCAGCGTGGCATTGACCGTCGCCGCGTCGCGCGTGCCAACCGATTCGGCGAGGCGGCCGGCCGACATCTGCAGCGCTTCGGTGGCGGCGCGGAGCGGGGCGAGATCGAAGCGGTCGCCGAGCTTGCCCGCCAACGCCTCCAGCTCCTCCCGAAGTGTCCGGGCATGGGCGGCAATGTCGAGCGGCAGCACCGGGTCGGTCAGCAGCTTGGTCACCACATGGACGAACACCTTGGTGTCGCGGACCAGGTTGGCCTCGTCCACCTTGTCGATCAGGTCCTCGGGCGTGTGCCACCACCAGCCGAGCGCGTTGCGCAGCTTGAGCTTGGTGGGCGGTTGTTCGGACAGCGCGCCGAACATGGAGGGCACGCCGAGGGCGGGCAGGGATTCGTCGCTGGACCGGTTCTTGCGCTTGCCTTTGTATTGGTGGCCGGTCTGCTCGATGATCGCTTCACCGGCCAGCGCGTGCAGCGGGGCCATGGCGGCAGCGTCCTCCAGAACCGTGGCACCCGTGCCGCCGGTGGAGTCGACATTGACATGCACGGCGCAGCGGCGGTCGAGCTCGTCCCAATGGTTGTCCACATACCAGGCGGAGCCGGAATAGCGGCCATGGCTGTGGCCGGACCAGAAGCACAGGCGCAGGCCGCGCTGCCAGTCGCCGCGGTGGCTGGTGGCAAGGCGGGCGACTTCGAGCATGGTGGCGTTGGCGCTGCCGTTGTCCATCACGCCGTAGAACCAAGTGTCGTGGTGGCCGCTGAACAGGATGAAGGGCGTGTCGGCGTTGCCGCCCGGCGCATCCAGCTCCGCTTCCAGGATCGGGGTCTTGCGCCAGCCGGTGTCCACCTCGGCATGCAGGGTGACGCGAGGGGTCTCGCCGGCGGCAAGGCGGTCGCGCAGGGCGCTGCCGTCGGCGTTGGAGACGGTGCAGGCGACGGTTGCGGGAAGCTGGTGCACGGTGCGGGGGTCCGGATTTCCCCAGACCGGGGAGATGCACATCTCATGCAGGTGGTGGTGCGGGCTGATGTGCAACTGGCCCACCGCACCGCCGTCGCGGGCGAGCGCGGCGACGACCGGGGTGGCGATGCCCTCCGCCAGCACGATCTTGCCGCGCACATCCTTGCCCGCGAATTCTGCCGCGCTGCCGTTGCCGACATAAACCATCGGCGCGCTGAGCCCGCCGGCCGGCGACGACCGGCCCATGGAATGGGTGATCGCGGTGAGCGTGGTGCCGTCGACTTCGACACGTGCGCGGCCGGGCAGGCTGATATAGGCGTCGTGCAGAATGACGCGGGTGCGGTAGCCGTACTCGTCGAGCCGCGCCTGCACATAGCGCAGGCTCTCGGCCTCGTCCGGCGTGCCGGACAGCTTCACCCAGCGCGCGAAGGCGCGGCAATGGTCCATGAGCAGCGCGCCCGAGGTCTCGGCGCAGAGGGCGGACAGGGGCAGGTCGGTCATGGGTTCGCGTCCTTCTGGTGGGCGTGGCGAAACGTACTCCCGCCGCGCCGGGCCGCCTAGGGGTGGCCGTTGCCGGCACGGGCGCATAGGGTTCGCAATCCACCCGTTTCCATGGAGCCCGACATGCCCGAGCCTGCCTCCAACCAGCCGGTGCTGGACGCCGACGAGATTCTTTCCGGCATCCGCGAGTGGGTGGAGATCGAAAGCCCCACGACCGATGCGGCCGCCGTGAACCGGATGGCCGACAAGGTGCAGGCGGATTATGCGGCGATCGGCGCGCGGCTGGAGCGCATTTCCGGTCGCGACGGCTTCGGCGACCATCTGCTGGCGTCTTCGCCGTGGGGCGGCGACGAGCCGGGCATCCTGGTGCTCAGCCACCTCGACACGGTGCACGACATCGGCACGCTGGCCAACCGCCTGCCGTTCCGCGTGGAGGGCGACGTGGCCTATGGCCCCGGCATCTATGACATGAAGGGCGGCGCCCACCTGGCCTTTGCCGCCATGCGCCATCTCGCGCGGCAGGGCCGGCAGACGCCATTGCCGATCCGGCACCTTTGCGTGTCGGAGGAGGAGGTGGGCAGCCCGACCTCGCGCGCGATCATTGAGCGCGAGGCGCGGCGGGCGAAGTATGTGCTGGTGACGGAACCGGCGCGCGAGGGCGGCCGGATTGTGACCGCGCGCAAGGGCACGGCGCGGTTCGACCTGCACATCAAGGGCCGGGCGGCGCATTCCGGGGCACGGCACGAGGACGGGCGCAGCGCGATCAAGGAGCTTGCGCGCCAGATCCTCGACCTGGAGGCGATGACCGACTATTCCACTGGCGTCACGGTGAACGTGGGCGTGGTGGCCGGCGGCACGCGCGCCAACGTGGTGGCCGAGGAGGCGCGGGCGGAGATCGACATGCGCGTGCCCAATCCGGAGATCGGCGACGCGGCGGTGGCGCGGGTGCTGGCGCTGAAGGCGTACGATCCGGACGTGACCCTGACCGTGACTGGCGGGCTGAACCGCCCCGGCTATGAGAAAGGCGAGGCGATCGAGGCGCTGTTCCAGCAGGCGAAGCGCATCGCCGAGGGCATCGGCTTCGACCTGCAGGACCTCAAGACCGGCGGCGGCAGCGACGGCAACTTCACCGCCGCCATCGCGCCAACGCTGGACGGGCTGGGGGTGGACGGAAAGGGCGGACATACCGACTACGAGCAGCTCTATGTCTCCTCCCTGGTGCCGCGTGCCAGGCTGATGCTGGGGCTGTTCGAGGAATTGTCGTGAGCCGCCCAAGGGACCGCGACGGCGCGATCTCCGCCGCCCATGCCGTTTGGGATGGCGGCGAATATCTGGCGCGGCTGCGCGCCCTGGTGGCGGTGCCCACCGAGAGCCAGATGCCGGAACGACAGGCTGATCTTCACCGCTATTGCGGCGATGTGCTCGGCCCGATGATGCGCGACATGGGCTTCGACACCGTGGTGCTGGACAACCCGCGCGCGGGGTGCGGGCCGGTGCTGGTGGCGAGCCGCATCGAGGATCCGGCGCTGCCGACCGTGCTGGTCTATGGTCATGGCGACGTGGTGCGCGGCGAACCGCAACGCTGGCGCGCCGGGCTGAACCCATGGGCGGTGACGGTGGAGGGCGACCGGCTTTATGGCCGCGGCGTGGTGGACAACAAGGGCCAGCATCTTGTGGCGATCGAGGCGCTGCGCGCGGTGATCGCCACGCGCGGGCGGCTGGGGTTCAACGCCAAGGTGCTGGTGGAGACGGGCGAGGAGGTCGGCTCGCCGGGCATCCGCGAGTTCCTGGCGGCGCATCGCGACCTGTGTGCGGCCGACGTGTTCATCGGCCTGGACGGGCCGCGCCAGACCACCTTCATGCCCGAGGTGAAGCTGGGCGCGCGCGGCGGCGTGGCGTTCGACCTGGTATGCGACCTGCGCGAGGGCAGCCATCATTCCGGCCACTGGGGCGGGGTGCTGGCCGATCCCGGCTTTATCCTGGCGCATGCGCTGGCCACCATCGTCAGCCCGCGCGGGCGCATCCTGGTGCCGGGCTGGCTGCCGGCCCATGTGCCGAACTCGGTGCGGCAGGCCTGCGCGGAGATCGTGTTCGAGGACATGCCGGGCCTGCCGGAGGCGGACCCGAACTGGGGCGAGCCGGGCCTGTCGAAGGCCGAGCGAATCTTCGCCTGGACCAGCGTGATCGTGCTGGCCAGCATTACCGGGTCGCCCGACGCCCCGGTGAACGCGGTGGCCGGCACGGCGCGGGCCCGGCTGCAGGTTCGCCATACCGTGGACGTGGCGGCCGAGACGGTCGTGCCGGCGCTGCGCGCCCATCTCGACGCCCAGGGTTTTGCCAACGTGCAGGTGGTGCCGGTGATGGAGCGCGATGCGTTTCCGGCCTCGCGCACCGACCCCGACGAGCCCTGGGTGAAATGCATCGTGGCATCGCTGGCCGAAACGGCGGGGCGGGCGCCGAACGTGATCCCGAACTCCTCCGGCTCCAACCCGTCGCAAATATTCCGGGAGGAGTTGGGAACGCCGGTGATCTGGATCCCCAACTCCTACGCCGGCTGTCACCAGCACGGGCCGGACGAGCATGGCCTGGGCTCGCTGCTGCGCGAGGGGCTGGGGCTGATGGCCGGGCTGTGGTGGGATATCGGGGAAGGCCAGGCGCCGCGGCGATAGGGCGGGGCGGCGGTCAGGCGCGCGAAATCACTTCGAGCGTGTGCTGGGCCATCATCTGCTCCTCGTCGGTTTGCCGCACCAGCACCTTCGCCGCGACGCCCGCGCGCGAGATGTCGCGCGCATTCGCGGCGTTGGCGGCGGGGTCGAGGGCGATGCCAAGGAATTCCAACCCTTCGCACACCTGCGCACGGATTCCGGCGGCGTGCTCGCCGATGCCGGCGGTGAAGACCAGCGCGTCGAGCCCGCCCAGGCAGGCGGCGAGTGCCCCGATTTCTCTGCGCACCCGATAGGCGAAATGGCGCAGCGCACGGACGGCCTGTTCGGTGCCGGCGGCCTCGATCTGACGCACATCCTGCGACACGCCGGACATGCCCTTCAGCCCGCTGTCGTGGTACAGCAGGTTCGCCACATCGGCCGTGGTCATGCCCATCGTGTCGAGCATGTGCAGCAGCACGCCGGGGTCGATGCTGCCCGAGCGGGTGCCCATGGGAACGCCGTCCAGCGCCGTGAATCCCATGGTGCTGGTCACCGACCGTCCGTCCCGGATGGCGCACAGCGAGGCGCCGTTGCCCAGATGCGCCACCACCAGCCGGCCTGCGCCAAGCGCGGCATCCTCGGCGGCCAGGCTGCGGGCGATGTATTCGTAGGACAGGCCGTGGAAGCCGTAGCGGCGGACGCCCGCGTCAAAGAAGCGCGGCGGCAGGGCGAAGGTCTCGGCCTCCCAGGGCTGGGTGCGGTGGAAGGCGGTGTCGAAGCAGGCGACCTGCGGCACGTCTGGAAAGTGCCGCGTGGCGGCGGCGATGCCGGCCAGGTTGTGCGGCTGGTGCAGCGGCGCCAGCGGCACCAGCGCCTGCAACTGGGTCATCACGTGTGGATCGATCACCACCGGGGCGGCATGATCGGCGCCGCCATGCACCACGCGGTGGCCGATGCCAACCACAAGCTCACCGCCCAGCGCCTTCTCCAGCCAGTCGATTACCGTTGCCACCGCGGTGGCATGGGTGGCGGGCGTGCCGGCGTCGCCGAAGCCGCGATCGGCCAGCTTGCGCCCGGATTCGTCATGTACGGTGAACTGTCCGGCGCCGCCGATCCCCTCCACCTGGCCGGCGAAGCGGGCCTTGAGCGCCCCGCCCGCTACCCCGAAGGCGGCGAATTTCAGCGACGAGGAGCCGGCGTTCAAGACCAGGATCACACCACCCATTTGGCCGCCTCCGCCAGCAGTGAGGCGCCGGTGTGGCACCTGGAGATGAAGACGAGGTGCCTCGGCGCTGCCGCCCAGGGCTGCTTCCTAGGCCGGCACCGGCGCGCGCGGGTCCAGCAGGCCGAGCATCTTGAGTTCCTCCCACAGCGCGGCTGGGATTGGGCGGCGCATGAGGGCGAAGTTGCCCTGCATTTCCTCTTGCGAGACGGCGCCCGGGATGATGGCCGCAACGGCGGGATGGGCCAGGGGAAACTGAAGTGCTGCGGCGGCCAGCGGCACGTCGTGGCGGGCGCAGACCGCCTCGATGCGCGCGACGCGGTTCATCACCCAGGCGGGCGCATCGCCGTAATCGTATTTGGCACCCTGGCGCGCGCCGGTGGCGAGCACGCCGGAATTCAATGGGCCACCGATGATCACGCCAACATTCCGCTGCGCGCACAGCGGCATGAAGTCGTCCAGCGCCCGCTGTTCCAGCAGGGTGTAGCGCCCGGCCAGCAGCACGCAGTCGAAATCGCCGGCACGCACGAAGCGTGCGGACATGTCGGCTTCGTTGAGGCCCACGCCAAAGGCGCCGATGACGCCCTGGCTGCGCAAATCCACCAGCGCGCGGTGGGCGCCGTCCATCACCTGGCGGAAGCGGTCCTCCAGCACCATACGGTCGCCGGTGGTCCAGAAGTCGACGTCGTGGACGAGGAGGACGTCGAAGCGATCCAGCCCGGTGCGCAGCAGGGACTGTTCGAGCGAGCGGTGCACGCCGTCATAGCTGTAGTCGAAGGTCGGGTAGTGGTTGAGGCCGCCCCTGCGCATGCCATCGATGGTCTTGCCGCGTGGAACAGGCGTCATCCAGCGGCCGATCTTGGTGGAGATCACAAGGTCGTCGCGCGGCCGGTCGCGCAGGGCGGCGCCCAGGCGCAGTTCGGCGCGGCCGTAGCCGTAGTAGGGGGAGGTGTCGAACAGGCGAACGCCGGCCTGATAGGCGGCATCGACGGTGGCGATGGCGTCCAGTTCGGGAATGGTGGTGCGGAAGCCGGCAAGCGGGGCGGTGCCGAAGCCGAACTGGGTGACGTTCAGGGCGGTGCGGCCCAGGCGGCGGCGGGCGGTGGGGTCGTACATCGGGGTTCCTAGGCGGCGAGGTCGATGTTGACGCCGAGCGAGCGCCCGGCCTCGACCAGTTGGGCCCAGGTCTCGTTGTCGATGTACACGCCCTCGCGCTGGCGCTTCTCGCGCGCGATGCGCTCGGGGTCGCCGGCAACCAGCACGGGCAGGGCCGGGTCGATGGGCGGCGAGGACTTCACGAACGCCACCATCTTGTCGATCTCGGCCTGCACGAAGGGCATCGAGGCCAGCCGCGTCGGGTCCAGCACGATGGTGAGCCAGCCGTTTACGATGCCGTGGTCGGGCGGGGTCTCGCCGGGCATCACGCCGGCACCGGCGACGGCACCGGCCAGCAGGTCGCAGATGAGTGCCAGGCCGGAGCCCTTGTGTTCGCCGAAGGGCTGGGCGGCGCCGATCGGGTCTTCGTACATCACGCCTGGATTGGTGGTGGGGCGGCCCTCGCTGTCGATCAGCGCGCCGGCGACCACCTGGCGCTTGTCGTTGTACGCGACGCGGACTTTGCCGAGAGCGATCACCGAGGTGGCGAAGTCGAGGATGGTGGGGGGCGTGGTGGCGGTGCCGGGGACGGCGATGCAGATGGGGTTGGTGGTGTAGCGGCCGTGCTTGCCGCGGAACGGAGCTACGCGGGGCTTGCCGGAATAGCCATTGACGAAGGAGATGGAGACCAGACCGGCGGCGGCGGCCATTTCGCCATAGGTGCCGACGCGGCCGATGTGGTGCACGTTGCGCAGGCCGTGGATGGCGACGCCGTGGGTCTTTGCGGTGTCGATGCACCATTGCATCGCCTGGCGGGCGACGATCTGGCCGTAGCAGTGCTTGCCGTCCCACACCGCGAAATTGCCGTTCTCGCTCACCACCACGGGCTTGTGGTTGGGCTTGAGGTTGCCGTTGCGCAGCGATTTCACGTAGGGCGACAGCATCACCACACCGTGGCTGTCGTGGCCGGCAAGATTGGCGCCGATCAGGTGGTCGGCCACCGTGTTTGCTTCGTCCT
The DNA here is from genome assembly GCA_963779875.1 of uncultured Alphaproteobacteria bacterium. Classification (GTDB taxonomy): domain Bacteria; phylum Pseudomonadota; class Alphaproteobacteria; order Acetobacterales; family Acetobacteraceae; genus CAMDGX01. The sequence goes on from CAWAAI010000003.1 coordinate 353,162, forward strand.
CGCCACTGCCGCCGGCTCGGAGAAGCTGCAGGGCGATGTCGTGCAGCTTCGTGTGCGGAACCATCATGTGTGTGCGTCTCCCCCGGATCAGCCTCCGGCGAAGCGGCGGACCACGTTCTCCAGCAGGCGCGACACTGGACCATCAAAGCGGCCTTCGCGCCAGAGGGACCCGCAGAAGGTGATGGAACCGACGGCGAAGACGGCCCCGCCCGAGGGGGTGTCGAAATAGACGATCTCGCCGCGCATCAGTTCGTCGGAATCCTCGCCGCTGATGGTGGTGGAGCCGCCGAGCAGTTCCTCGTGCACGGTGACGAAGGATTTCGGCGGATCTTCCGAGCGGGCCAGGATCACCGCGTTGTCGGGGGTGCCCAGCATGGGGTCGGCGCGGTCGAGTTCGAAGCCGGCAGCGCCGCCGCCGGAGAGGCCGTAGTCGCCGATGATCTCCTCGTTGATGCCGGCGAAGACCCAGGCGAGTTCGCCTTCATAGGAGGCGGGCAGGCGGCGGTAATGAGTGCCCTCGAACTTGCCCTGGCCGGAAAACCCGACGCCGGCGAGTTGCTGGGGCGGGCGGCGGTTGCGGCGCCAGAGGCCGCCCATCTGGCCGTCGATGGCGTGGTGGTACTCGCCAGGCTCGGCCGCCCAGGCGCGGATGCCACCCTCGGCGCGGCGGATCTCGATCATGTGCGGGCGCGCCTTGTCGCGGGCGATGCGCCAGTAGAACCCGTTGCCGCCGAGATAGGCGAGCTTGCCGCCGGAGGCGGTGTAGGCAGCCAGCGCGTCGAGCGTGCCGGGGGTGTGGTATTCAGGATGGGAGCCGGTTAGCACCGTCTTGTAGGGGGCGATGAGATCGACGCCCTCGTCGTCGAGATCCTCGTCGGTGACGACGTCGAACGCCGGGCCCTTCGCGGTGAGCCAACCCAGCAGGTGGGTGTCGGCGGGATAGTGGCGCAGGCCGGAGCCCAACGGGTCGTTGAAGGTGAGATAGCCCGGCCGCATGGTCAGGATGGGGCGGCGGCGCGAGGAGAAGGCGATGCCGCTGCCGTCGGCGTGCTTGTTGTAGGTGGACCGGCCATAGAGCGGCCAGTGGTCGGCGTTGTGGGGATAGGCGCCCCATTCGGCCACGCGTGCCATGTAGTCGGCATCGGCATTGCCGCGGGCATGGTTGGCATAGGCCTGATAGGTGAAGGTGGAGGCCAGGAAGACGATCGGTGCATGCGGCCCGCCGCGTTTCGGCAGCACGTAGAGCGGCAGCCAGTCCTCGCCTTCGGCGCAACTGAAGTGCAGGGCATAGGCGCCGCTGGGCAGGCTGTCCGGCACGGTCCAGGTGAAGCTGGGCTGCCAGCGGCAGTCGTCCAGGTCGCCGTCGTGGAAGTGGATTGCGGCATAGTCGCCCGGTGCGTGGCGCCAGCAATGTTCGGTGCCGCGCCAATGCGCGCCCACCACGGCGCGGGTTGGCGTGTTCACCAGATGTCCGTGGCAGTTCTGGGCGCCGGTATCCACGATCGTCTGGCTGTCGATCGCCAAGCCGAAATCCCACAATGCGACCATCGGCAGGCCGGGGCGGGCCAGCGCGTCTGGCCAGGCCGTGACCATGCCGGCGAGCATCGCCGGCTCCTCGATCTTGCCGGTGAAGTGGCTGGTGGGGGCGGCCGGGTTCTCCGCAGCCAGCAGGAGCGTGCCGCCGGAGGGCAGGGCGATGCCAGCGGCGGTGTCGGTGACCGACTGGGTGTCGCCGGTGGCGGCGTCGGTCTGGCCAAGCACGACCTCGCCGCTTGCCGGGTCCACCGACAGCCACAGGCGATACCACCGCCGGGGCCGCAGGGCGGCGCTGGTCTGCAGGATGAGGGTGCCGCCCGGCCAGTCGAGCGTCGCCTGCACACCAACCGGGCCGGCGCGCATGGCGACGGCGGTGCCATTGGCGGTTTCGGCCAGCACCGTACGCACCTCGTCGGGCAGCCCGCACTGGACCAGGGCCGTCCAGGTACAGGGCCCCTCACGCCGCGGCGCCGGCTCGATCCGGCCGTAGGAGCCCAGCGCGACCAGCTGGGTCGTCCCCTGAAATGCGCCAGAGAACACTGAGGACAGATCGTCGAACGCCATACCCGGGCCAGCCGGATTGGGGTCGCCGCCGCGCACCCTGACCAGGCGCGCAGAGAACGGTCCCGCCTCGGCAAGACTGACATGGGCGGTAAACGTCTCACCCGGCCGGCGGGAGAAGCGGTCGAGGTAGCCGGTGATCGGCAGCGCCGCGTATGTCATTTCGATCCTGTGCAACAAAGGATTTTTGTCAGGGGATTATCTTGACGTCATGGGTTAACGTCCACGAAGATTTCACATCGGCGACTGCTGCGCCGCAACATCAGGGAGTCCCAAACGATGGCTCGGTCGAGTTTTCTACCGGTCAGCCTCGCGGCTGCGATGACGCTTGCGGGCGCGCTTTCCTCCCCCTCCGCCATGGCGGCGCCGTTCAAGTGCGGCAAGGTGGGAGGCGAGTTCGTCTTTGGCCAGGAGGCGAACGTCAACAGCCTCGATCAGATGACCTCGACGACCATCTCGACGCGCAATATCGCGATGAACATGTTCGAGGCGCTGATGACGCGCGACGAGAACAACAACCCGATCACCGAGCTTGCGGACTCGGTGACGGAGTCGCCCGACGGGCTGACCTACACGTTCAAGCTGCGGCAGGGCATCAAGTTCCACAACGGCAAGCCGATGACCTCGGCCGACGTCGCGGCCTCGTGGGACCGCTACAACCGCGTGGCGACGTTGCGCAACGACATCGCCAACGTGGCGCGCTGGGAGACGCCGGATGCCAACACCTTCGTCATGCACATGAAGACACGGCAGCCGACCTTCATCGAGACCATCAGTTCGTTTTCGCAGCCGATCGTGATCTTCCCGGCCGAGTTCAAGGACGATCCGGCGCAGCAGCTGCACACGGTGGGCACGGGCCCCTGGCAGCTGGTCGATTTCCTGCCGGGCAGCCATCGTGAAGATGAAGCGCTACGAGGGCTACAAGCCGAACACCAAGTTCGAGCAGCGCACCGGCTTCGGCGGCTACAAGGTGGCCTGCTTCGACACGGTGAATGTCCGCATCGTGACCGAGCCGGGCGCTCGCGTGGCGGGGCTGAAGACCGGCGAGTTGCAAGGCGTGGAGGATTTGCCGACCAAGTCGGTGGCCGACCTGAAAAAGGATCCGAACATCAATATCGTGCCTTTGGAGAACTGGTGGATTCACATCACTTCGGTGAACAACTCGCAGCCGCCGACCGACAACCTGAAGTTCCGCCAGGCGGTCCAGGCATTGCTGGACATGGACGAGATCATGGATGCGGCGACGGACGGCAATTATAAGCTGAACGTCGGGTTCCAGTATCCGCACCAGCCCGACTACGTGGATGCCGGCAAGGAGACCTACAACCAGAAGAATGCGGCCAAGGCCAAGAAGCTGCTCGCCGAAGTCAGGCTACAAGGGCGAGCCGGTGGTCCTGCTGACCAACAAGGACTACGCCTCGATGTACAACGCGGCGCTGGTGATGGCCGAGCAGATGAAGTCGATCGGCATCAACGCCGAGCTGAAGGTGGTGGACTGGCCGACCAGCGTGCAGATGCAGGGCCAGGCCTCGCCGTCGCCCGGCTGGAACTTCTTCTTCACCGGCTGGGGCACCCAGCCCTCGCTCGGCGCGCTGGCGACCATGAGCTTCTTCATGGGCACGAACCCGAACTACAAGCCGAAGCCGGGCCAGGACGACAAGGTGCTGGCGGAGGCGTGGCATGACATGAACAACAAGGTCGATCCCAAGGACCGCAAGGCGGCCTTCGCGCGCATGCAGAAGCAGATCCTGGAGCAGGTCTATGTGATCCCGTTCGGCTCGCTGACCAAGGTGCAGGGGGTGCGGGCGAATGTGAAGGGCTACATGCCGTTCCGCATTCCGCGCTTCTCGAACGTCTATTTCGAGTAGTCGGGGGCTGATCCGGCATGTGGGGGGTCGCCCTGCGCAGCATCATGGGGGCGGTCCCGGTGCTGCTGATCGTCAGCCTGATCACCTTCGGGATGATGCAGGCTGATTCCGGGCGATCCCTCGGCCGCGATCGCCGGCCTGATGGCCACGGCCGAGCAGATGGAACAAATCCGCAAGGATCTGGGTCTGGACCAGCCGTTCCTGGTGCAGCTCGCCAATTGGTACGGCGAGCTGCTATCGGGCGATCTCGGCCGTTCCATCCTGCTGGGCCAGCCGGTGATGGAGGCGACTCTCATCCGGCTGCCGATCACGATCGTGCTGTCGCTGTATGCGCTGGTGATAACCCTGGTGCTTGGCCTGGTCAGCGGCATCTTCGCGGCCCTGCGCCAGAACAGCTGGGTGGACCAGGTGGCGATGATGTTCGCCATGCTCGGCATTTCGGTGCCGAACTTCTTCCTGGGCCTGTTGATGATCTTCTTCTTCGCCGTGCGATCTCGGCTGGCTGCCGACCGGCGGCTACATTCCGCTCTGCGAGGATCCTCTGGGGTGGCTGACGACCTCGACCATGCCCGCACTGTCGCTGGCGCTGCTGCAGACGGGGCTGCTGGCGCGCATCACCCGCTCCACCATGCTGGAAGTGCTGCGCCAGGACTATATCCGCACCGCGCGCGCCAAGGGTTTGCCGCGCCGGCTGGTGGTGGTGAAGCATGCGCTGAGCAACGCGCTGATCCCGATCACCACCGTGGTGGGCATCATCATCAGCCTGCTGATCTCGGGCGCGGTGGTGATCGAGAGCCTGTTCTCCATCCCCGGCATGGGCCAGCTTGCTGACCCAGGCGGTGCTGAACCGCGACTATCCGATGGTGCAGGGCGGGCTGTTGATGACCACGACGTTGCTGGTGTTGGTGAATATCGGCGTGGACATCGCCTATGCCCTTCTCGACCCGCGGGTGCGCTATCGAGCAGTCCTGACGGCGTGATCGCCGGGGCGCCTCTCGACGGCGAGGCGATGCTGGAGGAGGAGTTCGAGGTCGCCGTCCAACGCCAGGCGCCCTGGCGCAGACCCTGCGGCGCCTGTTCCGCCACCGGCTTTTCCTGATGGGGCTCGTGCTGTGCGGCATCATCTTCTTCGCCGGCATCCTGGCCCAGGTGATCACCGTGGTGGATCCGTCGAAGCTGGCCATGCGCAACAAGTTCCTGCCGCCGGGCGAGGAGGGGTTCCTGTTCGGCACCGACAATTTCGGCCGCTCGTTGTGGTCGCGCGTGGTGTGGGGCGCGCAGCTTTCGCTCTATCATCGGCTTCTCGGTCGTGGTGCTGAACGCCATCTTCGGCACGCTGATCGGCGCGGCGGCGGGGTATTTCCGGCGCATGGACAACGCGGCTGATGCGCGTGAACGACGCGATGATGGCGTTCCCCGCGATCCTGCTGGCCATCGCCATCACCGCCGTGCTTGGGCCCTCGACGTTCAACGCCGTGATCCTGGCGCTGTCGATCGTGTACATCCCGCGCACCGCGCGCATCGTGCGCGCAAGCGTGATCGTGTTGCGCGAAATGGAATACGTGCAGGCCGCCATCGCCGCGGGTGCCGGGCACTGGCGCATCCTGCGGCGGCACATCCTGCCGAACGCCATGGCGCCGCTGATCGTGCAGTTGTCGTTCCTGTTCGCCTATGCGGTGCTGTCGGAGGCGACGCTGTCGTTCCTCGGCCTTGGCGCGGTGCCGCCCACGCCGACCTGGGGCAACATCATGGCCGAGGGGCGGCAGTACCTGATCGAGGCGCCCTGGATCATCACCATTCCCGGCATCGCGCTGATGATCACCGTCATGGGCCTCAACCTGCTCGGTGACGGCCTGCGCGACGTGCTCGACCCGAGGTTGCGGATTCAGCAATGAGCCTTCTTGAGGTACGCGAACCTGACCACCGCGTTCCGCACCGAACGCGGCGAGGTGACCGCCGTGGAGGAGGTCAGCTTCGATGTCGACGAAGGCGAGATCCTGGGCATCGTCGGCGAGTCCGGCAGCGGCAAGAGCGTAACCGCGCTGACCATCATGGGCCTGCTGCCGCAACCGCCCGCGCGTATCGCCGGGGGCACGATCCGTTTCGCCGGCGAGGAGCTGACCACCAAGAGCGAGACGCAGATGGAGCGCATCCGCGGCTCCGGCATCTCGATGGTTTTCCAGGAGCCGATGACATCGCTCAACCCGGTGTTCACCATCGGCGAGCAGATGATGGAGACGATGCGCGCGCACGAGCGCCTCAGCCCGCGCGAGCAACAGGCGCGCGCCATATCCATGCTCGACAGGGTTGGCATCCCTTCGGCTGCCCAGCGCATGCAAGACTATCCGCACCAACTGTCCGGCGGCCAGCGCCAGCGTGTGATGATCGCCATCGCGCTGGCGTGCAACCCCAAGCTGCTGATCGCCGACGAACCTACCACGGCGCTGGACGTGACCATCCAGGCGCAGATGCTCGACCTGCTGATGGACCTGCGCGACGAGTTCGGCATGGCGATCATCATAATCACCCACAACATGGGCGTGATCGCCGAGACCGCGGACCGGGTGCTGGTGATGTATGCCGGGCGTGTCGTGGAGCAGGCGCCCGGTGGCCGAGCTGTTCGACGAGCCGCACGCCATCCCTACACGCGCGGCCTGCTCGCGTGCGTGCCGACGCTGGAGCAGGACCACGACCGGCTGGTTGCCATTCCCGGCATCGCTGCCCGAGCCGACGCGCCGGCCGCCGGGCTGCCGCTTCGCACCGCGCTGCCGCTTCCCATCGACGCCTGCCGCGCGGCCATTCCGCCGCTGGTGGAATACGACACGGGGCACGCTCGCCGCCTGCATCCGCGCGCCCGAACTCTCGCAGGCGCAGGTGAGCCACGCATGAGCAACCTGATCGAGATCAGCGGCCTGTCCAAGCATTTCCCGGTGCGCACCGGCGGCGTGCTGCGCCGGGTGACCACGCCCTTGCGCGCGGTGGACGATGTGTCGCTGTCGATTGCCGCCGGCGAGACGCTGGGACTGGTGGGCGAATCCGGCTGCGGCAAATCCACGCTTGGCCGGCTGCTGATCCGGCTGATCGAGCCGACCGGCGGGACAATCCGCTTCGACGGCACTGAGATAACCGGTCTCACTGCCAAGGCGATGCGCACGCATCGCCGGGCGATGCAGATCGTCTTCCAGGATCCGTACGGCGCGCTCAACCCGCGCATGATCGGTGGAGGACATCATCATGGAGCCGCTGCTGATCCATGGGCGCGAAACCGGACGCGGAGAGCCGGCGCAAGGTGGACGAGATGCTCAAGCTCGTCGGGCTGCCGGCCCGTGCGCGCGACCGCTTTCCGCACGAGTTCTCCGGCGGCCAGCGCCAGCGCGTGGGCATCGCCCGGGCGCTGGTGCTGCGGCCGCGCTTTTTGGTGTGCGACGAGCCGGTCTCGGCGCTGGACGTATCGGTGCAGGCGCAGATCGTGAACCTGCTGCAGGACCTGCAGCGGGAACTGGGCCTGACCTACCTTTTCATCGCCCACGACCTCAGCGTGGTGAAGCACATCTCCGACCGGGTGGCGGTGATGTATCTCGGCAAGCGTGGTCGAGGTGGCGGACAAGCGGACGATCTACAGCAATCCGCAGCACCCCTACACCCAGGCGCTGATCGGCGCGGTGCCGGTGCTCAAGCCGCGCGAACGCGGGCGGGGGCGGCGCCAACGCATCACCGGCGACATCCCGTCCGCGCTGAACCCGCCCAGCGGCTGCCGCTTCCACACGCGGTGCCCGCATGTGATGCCGGTGTGCAGCGTGCAGGCCCCGCCGCTGCTGCGCACCGCGGAGGGCCATGACGTCGCCTGCCACCTGATGACCAAGGAATAGCGCGCCATGTCCGAGGCAGCCCGCTCGCGCCTGATCCCCGAAGTGGATTTCGGCGCACAGGGGCGACAGCACGGCTTCATCCGGCTGTTCCACTCGGTGCACAGCTCGGCCTACGGCTTCATCCCGATCCCGATCGTGGTGCTCAGGAACGGCGAGGGGCCGACGGCGCTGCTGGTTTCCGGCAACCATGGCGACGAGTACGAGGGCCAGGTGGCGCTGAGCAACCTGGCCAAGTCGCTGGAGCCGTCGCAGATCAAGGGGCGCGTCATCATCCTGCCGATGGCGAACTTCCCCGCCGCCATGGCCGGGCGGCGCACCTCGCCGATCGATGAGGGCAACCTGAACCGCACCTTCCCCGGCAACCCCGACGGCGCGGTGACGCAGCAGATCGCCTTTTTTATCGAGCACGTGCTGATCCCGATGGCCGACGTGGTGTGCGACCTGCACTCGGGCGGCTCGTCGTTGATGTATGTGCCGTGCGCGCTGATCAAGAAGAGTGCCGACCCGGCGCGGCATGCCCGGCATCTGGCCCTGCTGGGCGCCTTCGGCTCGCCGCTGTCCTACATGTCGGGCGGCGGCAACGGCACCGGCACGGACAGTACGCTGATGGGCGGGGCGGAACGGGCCGGCAAGCTGTCGCTGGGCACGGAACTCGGCGGCTCCGGCCAAGTGACGCCGGCGGCGCTGCGCATCGTCGAGCGCGGGCTGCGCAACGTGCTCGCCCATGTCGGGATCCTGCCCGCCTCGATGGCGCTGCCGGGCGAGACCACGCGCTTTCTCGACGTGGGCGGGCCCGACTACTTCGTCTATGCGCCGGAGAGCGGCGTGTTCGAGCCCGCGGTGGAACTGGGCGACGAGGTGGAGCGCGGCCAGCTGGCCGGGCGCATCCATTTCCCCGAAACGCCCTGGGCGCCGACCGCGGATGTCAGGTTCGCGCGTGGCGGATTCGTGCTGTGCAAGCGCGTGCCGGGGCGCAGCATGCGCGGCGATTGCCTGTTCCACCTGGGATCGGACGCAGCGCCCGGCTAGTGGATGGAATCTGATGGGAAGTGCCACCACATTTCGTCTATTGGGCGCTGCCTATTGGGCGCTGCCGATCCTGTCCGCTGTCATCGCAGACGACCGCGTGGTAAGGGATGGCACCAGCCAGGGAGGTCGGAAATCCATGCGCACCTTGCTTCTCGCGACCGCGATGCTGCTGCCCGCTTTGGTGGTGGCCGTTCCCACCGCCCACGCCCAGAGCAATCCGTCGGCGGACCAGATCATTCGCGCCCTGCGCCCCACCGGGCCGGTGCAGGCCGGCACGCGCGGGCTTCGCCCGGCCGCACCCACCGCCGCCGTGCCCGCACCCGCCACGCCGGCGGCGGCAGCCGCGCCGGTCCAGCGGCCGGCTGCGGTACCGCCACCTCCAGGCGGCCGGACAGCGGCCACCGCTGCGCCATTGGCCAACCCCGCGCCCGTCCAGCCGGCTCCGCAGGCCGCGCCCTCCATCGACCTGACCGTGCAGTTCGCGTCGGGCTCCGCCGAGTTGACGGCCGCGGCGCGGCGCACGCTGGACGAACTTGGCCAGGCGCTCAGCAGCGAGGCGCTGGGAGCCTACCGCTTCCGCATCGAGGGGCATACCGACACCACGGGGTCGCGCAGCCTCAACCTGACGCTGTCGCAAGAACGGGCGGCGGCAGTGGCCGCGTATCTGCACAACCGCTTCGGTGTCGCTCCATCACGGCTGGAACCTGTCGGGCGTGGCCAGGATGCCCTGAAGATCCCGACGCCGGACCAGACACCGGAGCCGCGCAACCGGCGCGTGCAGGTGATCAACATCGGCGCCTGAGGCGGCTGGCGGGAATGCGGCGCAGGTGGAGCATGGGGGCGCGCGCGTGAGTCGGCAGCCCCGCCCTCCCGACGACGACGACGCGACGGTGAAGCTGCCGCGCAAGCGGGCCTATGGCCGGCCGACGGATCGAGTGTTGTTCCCGGCCGGGGGCGGCATGCCGCCGACCATCCGTCTGCTCGCGCTGTTCCTTGTCATGGTGGTCGGCGTGGTCGGCTGGTTCCTGATGCGCGAACCGGTCCAGGCGCCGGACGCGCCGCCCGCGACACAATCCGCCGGGATGGTGGCGCCAGCCGGCCTGGCGCCCAGGATTGCAGTTCAGGTGGCCGACGAGGCGCAGATACTCGCCCACCAGGCCGAACAGCGGACAGCCTTCCGCCTCGCACCCAACCCCCGCGTCGTGGTGCTGGATTTTCCCAGCCTGCTCGACCAGGGGCTGACGCTCAACCGGGTGGCGGCCCTGGTGGAGAAGACGGGGCTGCCGCGCGACCGCGTGTTGACCGATGCGGAACTGAACGCCGCCATCGCCGCATCGGGCGACACGATGGACACCTATTACTACGGTCACGACTATGCCGCTGCCGACCTGGCCCGCTTCTTCGACCTCGCCAAGCGGGACGGCGTGCAATTGCGGCCGCAGGAGATCTGGCTGCGGACGCTGCTTGACCAGGAGGGCCTGCTGGCGCCCGATATCCGCGGCGCCGTGATCTCAATACCGCGCGCCGGGGTCGAGCCGATCGTGGACGCGGCCCTTCGCGCCACCATCCTGCGCCACGAGCTTTCGCATGCCGAGTATTTCAGCAATCCGACCTACGCCGCCTACGCGCGGCATTTCTGGCGCACTGGGCTCGACGAGGGGGCGCGCGAACTGTTCCGCACCTATCTCGCGGGCCAGGGTTACGACAGGGCGTCCGAGGACCTGATGATCAACGAGATGCAGGCCTATCTGGCGCACACGCCCGATCCGCGGATGTTCAATGCCGGCGCGCTGGGGATCACGCAGGCGCAACTACTGGTGTGGCAGGATGCGTTCCTGAGCGGCATGCCGGCGGGATGGTTGCGCAGCGCGGCCCTGCTGGTGACACGGGCGCCTGGCACGCCACTGGGGGGCGCCGCCTCGACCCGGCAGCCGAGGCTACGGCGGCGGCGTCAGCGGGGTTCGGTCTCAACGAGGATGGCACGGCCGCTCACCCGCACGCCGCGCCGCATGGCCGACTCCAGCGCGGCCTGAAGGTCGCGCAGATAGGCGTCCGCGGTATCGTCGGCCGGTCGTTTCTGCGCGAAAAGCGGGGCGGATGACACGACCGCCAGCAGCATGTCCACGCCGTACGGTGGTGCGATCTGCCAGCCGACCTGCAGGGGCGCGCAATGGCACGTCTCGGGGTCGCCCAGCCAGACTGTCGCGTTCGCCGGGAACTGGCGGAAATCCATCTCGCCGACCCTGAGATTCTGCTGCTTCCCGTCCGGCGTGGCGATGTCCAGCTGGCGCGCCTCGTTGCTGGGATAGAGGTGCAGCAGGCTGCCGTCGCCCGACAGGTAGGTGACGTGCGCGTAGCCGGCAAAGCCGGGCATCACCAGGCGCGGAACCAGGTTGTCATTCTCGTGCAGCTTGAACGGTCCCGACTTCAGGTCGAGCTGCAATCCGCGTTCGGGGGCGGCAAATTGCTGCGCCACTGGCCGCAGCACATCCAGCGCCTTGCAGAACGGTCCGTCGAACGCCGCGACCTGCCACGACAGCGGAGCCGCACCGGCCGCCTCGCCGACACTACGGCGCAGCGTGGCTTCGGTTGCGCGGCTGGACAGCCCGGACAGCGATACCGCGCCTGCGGGGGAGACATCCCCATCGACGATCGTGCAGGGAACCGCAGCGGTGGCCGCGGCAACGGCGTTGCGCAGCAGGGTGGGTGACGGCGGTACCACCATCGCCACAACAGGGGGCGACGTCGGCGCAACGAACACGGGGAGTGGGGGAGGGCGCAGTGGGGGAGGGCGCAGTGGGGGAGGGCGTAGTGGTCGGAGACACGGTGGGCGGGATAGCGGTGGCCGTGGCGGTGGTCGGAGGCGGAACTACAGGTGGCACGGCAGGAGAGGGTGTGGCAGACGGCGGCGGAATTGCGGGGGCAGGCGGTGTGTGGGCGGTTACCGGCGCCGGTGGATTAGTGCCGGCGGACCCTGGCGTGGTTGCTGGCCCCGCGACAGGCGAGGCTGCCGGCGGGGCGGCAGTAGCGGGTACAGGAGTAGGCGGGGGCGCGGGGTTGGCCGCTATCGCGACGGGCGCCGGTTCCCTGCCGGCCACCCAGTACCAGCCGCCGCCGGCGCCGGCGAGGAGCACAAGCGATGCGCCGGCGAGCATGGGCACCAGGTTGCGCGACTTTGCACCGTGCGCTGGCGGCATTGAGGGGGTTGGCCGCGGTGCGGCACTCGCCGAGGCCGGGATCGTGGCCGGGGCAAGGGTGGTGGTCGCCGCCATGGCTGCCGCGGATGGTGGTGGCGCGACCATCGTCGCATCGCTGTCCATCACCGCTGGAAGGGCAGCCTGGCCCGCGAGTGCCGCCCGCAGCGCTTGGGCGAATTCCTGGGCGGAGGCGAAGCGCTGCTCGGGCCGCTTGGCCATGGCTGCGGTTCACAACCGCATCGATCAGCTCCGGCGCGGTCACGGACAGTTCGGACGGGCGCGGCGGGTCGACGTTCAGCACCTTATGCATGATCGCGGACATGCCGCCCTCGAACGGCCGTTCGCCGGTGAGCATCTGGTACAGCACCACGCCTGCCGAATAGATGTCGGTGCGCGCGTCCACCGTCTGGCCCATGAACTGCTCGGGCGACATGTAGGCAGGTGTGCCCAGCATGGTGCCCGCCTGCGTCATGCTGCTGCTCTCGATCCGCGCGATGCCGAAATCGGCGATCTTCACCTGGCCGTCGCTCGTCAGCATCACGTTGGCGGGCTTGATGTCGCGGTGCACCACGCCGCGTTCATGGCTGAACTGCAGGCCGGCCAGCAGCTCCTCCATGATGCGCACCGTCTCGGCCGGCGGAAAGCGCTCGTGCTTGTCCAGCAGCTACTTCAGAGACGGCCCATCGACGAACTCCATGACGATATAGGCGAGGGTTGCCGTCTCGCCGTAGTCGAACACGCCGACGATGTTGGGATGGGTCAGCCGGCCGGCCGCCTGGGCCTCGCGGCGGAAGCGCGCCAGTTCATCTTGGGCTTCGCTGTCCGCTGCGTCCGGGAGCCTCACGGTCTTGATGGCCACCCGCCGGGCGATCACCGGGTCCCGCGCGTCGTACACCGTTCCCATGGCACCCCTGCCGAGCATGCCGGCGATTTCGTACTTGCCGAGCTTGCCTTCCTCCATCCGATTCCCTTCCGGCCTGGCGCAGTGGACCGCGGGACCGCCGCGCTAGGCCGGTTATAGACCGGAGCGGCCGCTCACCGAAACAGCCGCCTGCTGTCGCCCGTTCGCCCGTCCGGCATCGCCAATCACCGCGAACGGCGCCCAGTAGAACGGGTGCGACACGTCGGCGATCAGCCCCTTGCCGGCATCGTCCAGCATGGCGAGCTGCGCCGCGCGCAACGCGGCCGAGACGCCGGCGCCGGGCGATTCACCCATGCGGCGCAGCGTGTCGGCCACCAGGTAGGCGGCGACCTGATCGTTCACCGACCAGTGGGTCACCAGCAGCGAGCGCGCTCCGGCATAGAAGAACGAGCGCGCCAGTCCGGACAGGCTTTCGCCCGCCGTGGTGCCGCCGGGGCCGCCGGAATTGCAGGCCGACAGGATCACAGGTATCGGCGTCCAGGTCGAGCTCCAGGATCGCCGACGCGGTCAGCAGCGACCCGGATGCGTCCATGGCATTCGCCGGGGCGGAGGTGACGATGGCCGGCTCGCTCTGGCAGCGCAGTTCGGTGGGCAGCAGGGCGTGGGTGGAGAAGTGCAGGATGCGGTAGTTCTTCAGCGGTGCGTTGCACCGCCGGTGCCGTGAAGTCCGCGCCCAGAAGCGAATCGCCTGGTCCTGCGTGCAGCAGCGCCCGCGACGCGTCCAGTTCCTTGCGGGCATAGGGCAGCGGCGGCAGGCCGGCGAGCAGCCGCGCACTGTCGGCGCAGTCGGTCCCGGGAAGCTGCGCTGGGCCTGGGCCAGCGAAGTCGGCCGGAAGTCGCCGAAGCCGAACCAGGGGCGGGTGGCCCGCGAGCCGCCGGCGACCTTGCGCAGCGACACGAAATTGCTCGCCGCCGGCACATGGGCGATGCTGGCGCGGCGCACCAGCCACGGCGCGGTGCCCAGGCTGTCGATGGTGGCGGGGCCGGTCAGCAGCACCTCGAACGGCAGCGACAGCAGCGGCCCGGTCGGCACGACCACAAGCGCCTGGGCCCCCGACAATGTCGGCTCCAGCCCGGCCAGAACGGCTGGTAGAGCTCCTGCGCGTCGGCGATGTCGAATGGTGGCGGCGTGCCGGTGGTGTTCTCGATGCTGGCGCGGACGCGGTGCACCAAGCCGGTGATCTCCTTCAGCCCGCCGGGGATCGCTGCGACCTCCACCTTGCCGTCGCGCAGGGAAGACCCAGCCGTCGTTATCGCCCAGGGTGATGGCAACGAAAGCCTCGTCGGGTGCAGCGCCGCGAGCACGTCGGCTGCCGGTGCGACCTGCTGCACCAACTGGCCGTAGTTGGGCGAGGCTGCCTGCAACGCCGAATCCGCCTCGGCCGACTCCTCTTGCGCCTTGGCGATGCGCTGATCCAGTTCGGGCGAAGCGGCTGGCGTGCCGGCCGCATTCGGTTCCAGCTGGTCGCGCTCGCGATACATGTCCGCCAGGCGGGCGCGGATGTCCTCGCGGGTGCGGATGGCCTCGGCCACCTTCGGGTCGCGGGCATTCTCCGACAGGCGAGCGGTCGCCTGCGCGATCTGCTGGCTGGTCACGCCGCCCTGGGCCAACTGCGCGGACTCGAACATCTCGACAAGCCATTTCTGGCGCTCGCCGGGCCGGTTGCTTGCCGCTGCGGCGAAGGCGGCGAGGCAGGGCGCGAGCAACTCCGGATCGGCGCCGATCTTCAGTTGGCGCAGCAGCCGCACTGCCTGCAAGCATACGTCGTCCGCCGCACCCGGCCGGTCGGCACGTGCCATTTGTCCGGCGTGCAGCAACAGGGTTTCGGCAACCGGCCGGCTGTCCGGCAGGGCACGCGAATAGACCGCTGCCGCGCGTGCATATTCGCCCGCCGCCGCTTCGGCTCCGCGGGTCGCGACCGCGATACCGGCCGATGTGCGGGCGATGCGCGCCGTCAGCACAGGCTGGCGCAACCCGTTGCCCGACAGAAGATCGCCGGCCATGCGCATGGCGGCCTCGCTGTCGTCCAGCCGGTCCAGCTTGCCCAGCAGCGAGGCCTCGCGCCGATGTACTTCGATGAGGCCGAGCAGGGCGGTGCGGGTCGACGGGGCCGAAAGCATTTCGCGATTGGGAAGCAAGGCGGCCATGCCTGAGCCGCTCACCTGCGCCGGCGCGCGCGGCTTGGCGTTGCGCACCTCCGCCGGCAGGAGATTGGCGTAGCCGGTGGCCGCGGCCGCGAGCAACCGCAGCGCCTGCTGGTCCTTTCCCTGGTTCGCCGCATCCAGGGCCTTGTAGTGGGTCAGGCGCACGGCCTGGATCGGGTCGTCGGCGCGCGCGGCAAGTGCCTCGGCGCGTGCGAACAGCGAGTCGGCCTCGGCGAAGCGGCGCTGGTTGGAGACCTGCAGCGCCAACGTGACGAGCGTGCTGGCGGTGTTGGGGTTGTCCGCCCCGATCGCTTTCTGCTGCAACTGCAGGGCGGCCCGCAGACTCTTCTCGGCGCCGGCGAAATCCTCGGTTCGGTTGGCGTCGTCGGCAACCCGGATAAGCCGGTCGTACTCGCCGACGTCGCCGGAACTGAAGGCTCGCGCGGCAATGCGCTCGGCGAGCAGGCGTTGCGCGGCGCCTCCCTGCTCCGCCGCCGCCGCGGCGGCGGGCAAGCGGCCCGCGAGCACGCCAATCGAGCGCTCCATCACCGGCAGCGCCGGCAGCACGCCGTCGGCCAGCCATGCCTGGCCGCCCACCGAGGCCACCAACGCCACGTGGGCCCAGCCGCCGACCCGGCGCGTGCATTGCAACAACATCGCCGGCTCATTGCCCAAGACGGTGGTGGGGGTCGGGGGTTCGCAGGCGTAGCGCTGGTCTAGCCCGATCCGCCACGCACCGGATGTTGCCAATTGCTGCGGGTCACCGCCCCCGCCGCCGGGCGGCCGGCGCACCCTTGCGCTGGGTTGCAGCCATGTGCCGCAATACACGTCCGCGCCTTCCCGAAGGTTCTGCTGGGTGCAGTCCTCGCCCGTGCTGTTCTTCCCCAGCGCAAGGCCGCCCTCGTTGCGGCTCGACTGGCCGCCGGAGACATAGGCATCGACGGGCGGCGTCTGGCACCCGGCCGCCGCCAACAGTCCCCAAATCGCGATCATGGCAAGGCAGTCGCGGGTCGCGGCCATGTCAGTAGTCCTCGTCGGAGACGTTCGGCAGCTGCACGTCGATGTCGTCCTGCGTCGGCCGGTCGCGGATGAACGGCAGGTCGCGCAATGGGCTGAGTGGCGGCACCGTCTGGATTGGCAGCAGCACACAGTTCACCGACGTAATCGGGCAGGCGTTGATGCGGTAGTTCGCGTCGGGTTGCGGCGAAATGTTGGCCTTGTTGGCAGCTGCCTGGCCGCCCAGGTTGGCGACCTCGCCGAACAGGTCGACCTTTCCGGCGCCGCCAAGAACCAGAAGGCTGGCGACATCGATCGTGCCTGTGGCGATGCCTGTGGAACGCGTCACCAGGATCAGATCTATGGTTTCGCCCTTCAGCGAGCCGATCTTGATGCTGCCCCCGTCGTTCGGGGGTAGCACCACATCGAGTGTCGCCTTGGTGGCGGTGCCGAGTGGCGCCACCACAATGTCGCCAATGTCGATCGAGGTGGCTGCACCACCGACGCTCTCCACAGCGAGGAAGCTGCCGAGATTGGCGGTCACGAGAGCGTCGATGGCGGGTATGCTCAGCTTGGAGCTGACCGCTTGAGCCCCTCGGTCCAATCCCACTGTCGAGATCGTCACGCCGTCCGCCACCTGCAGCGTACCCGTGGCGGTGATGCCGAGTAATTCTGCTGACAGCGGGCCGACGATCGACAGGTCCATACTGCTTTGCAGGGACAGCGTTCCGTTCGCGACGTTGAACGCCCCAAGCGTGGCGATCTTGTTGAGCGGCTGGGTGAGTGTCACCGCAGTCCCCCCGGCGCTTCCGGACAACAACGCGGTCTCGATGCCTCCCGCGGCCTTGCCGACGATGTCCTTCGCCGCGGTCAGCACCACGGAGGTGCTGCCGGTCAGCGTGCCCAGTGTGATATCAGCCGCCGTCGCTGTCAGCGCGATTGTCGGCGCGGTGAGGGTCGCGACATCCACCGAGGGCGCCGAAACCGTCGCCGATGTCCCTGCCGTGCCGCCGATCGCCACCCCCGTCGTGCTCGCCAGCGCATAGGCGCCGGTGCTGGTGAAGTTCGCAGCATCCACCTGGTTGCCCACGGCCGCGAGTGTCGTGTTGCCGCCATCCTTGGTGGTGAGCGAGGGCGAGACCAGCGCGCCGCCCGCCGTCTCGGCGATGTCCTTGGCCGCCGTCAATGTCACCGCAGTGCTGCCGGTCAGCGTGCCCAGTGTGATATCCGCCGCCGTCGCTGTCAGCGCGATCGTCGGCGCGGTGATGGCCGAGACGTCCACCGAGGGCGCCGAAACCGTCGCCGATGTCGCCGCCGTGCCGCTGATCGCCACTCCCGTCGTGCTCGCCAACGCATAGGCGCCGGCGCTGGTGAAACTCGCCGCAGCCACCGTATTGCCCACGGCCGCGAGTGACGTATTGCCGCCATCCGTGCTGGTCAGCGACGGTGTCGCAATGGCCCCGCCCGCCGCCTCGGTGATGTCCTTTGCCGCCGTCAACGTCACCGCAGTGCTGCCGGTCAGCGTGCCCAGAGTGATATCCGCCGCCGTCGCCGTCAGCGCGATCGTCGGCGCGGTGATGGCCGAGACGTCCACCGAGGGCGCCGAAACCGTCGCCGATGTCGCCGCCGTGCCGCCGATCGCCAAACCCGTCGTGCTCGCCAGCGCATAGGTACCGGCGCTGGTGAAGTTCGCAGCATCCACCTTGTTGCCCACGGCCGCGAGCGTCGTGTTGCCGCCGTCCTTGGTGGTGAGCGAAGGTGTCACGATCGCCCCACTCGCCGCCTCGGCGATGCTTGTTGCTGCGATCAGTATCACCGATCCACTGCCCAATAGGGATTCGAAGACGATATTGGCTCCGGTGGCCGTCAGTGTGATGGTGGGCGCAGTGATGGCGCTGACGTTCACATTTGGTGCCGAGACCGCAACCGATGTCGCCGCCTTGCCGGTCACACCTATCCCTGCCGTATTCGCAAGCGAGTACGTGCCGGCACTGCTGAAGGCCGCCGCGTCCACCTTGTTGCCGACCGTGGCGAGCATAGTGTTGCCACCGTCTGTGGTGCCTAGCAAAGGCGTCACAATTGTCCCGCCCAACGTTTCAATGATGTCCTTTGCCGCCGTCAGCGAAACTGATGTGCTGCCGGTCAGCGTGCCCAGGGTGATATTTGTCACGGTTGCCGCAAGCGCGATCATCGGCGCAATAATGGCCGAGACATCCACCGAGGACGCCGAAACCGTCGCCGATGTCGCCGCCGTGCCGCCGATCGCCACCCCCGTCGCGCTCGCCAGCGCATAGGCACCGGCGCTGGTGAAACTCGCCGCATCCACTTGGTTTCCGGCTGCGGCCAGGCTGGTGTTCCCGCCGTCCTTGCTGGTCAGCGATGGCGTGACTACGGCGCCGCCTGCCGTCTCGGCGATGTCCTTCGCCGCCGTCAATGTCACCGCCGTGCTGCCAGTCAGCGCGCCCAGTGTGATATCCGCCGCTGTCGCTGTCAGCGCGATCGTCGGCGCGGTGATAGCCGAGACATCCACCGAGGGCGCCGAAACCGTCGTCGATGTCCCTGCCGTGCCGCCGATCGCCACCCCCGTCGTGCTCGCCAACGCGTAGGCACCGGCGCTGGTGAAGCTCGCCGCATCCACATTGTTGCCCACGGCCGCGAGCGTCGTGTTGCCGCCATCCTTGGTCGAGAGCGAGGGCGTGACCACCGCGCCGCCCGCCGTCTCGGCGATGTCCTTGGCCGCCGTCAATGTCACCGCAGTGCTGCCGGTCAGCGTGCCCAGAGTGATGTCCGCCGCCGTCGCCGTCAGCGCGATTGTCGCCGCGGTGAGGGTCGCGACATCCACCGAGGGCGCCGAAACCGTCGCCGATATCGCCGCCGTGCCGCCAATCGCCACCCCCGTCGTGCTCGCCAGCGCGTAGGCGCCGGTGCTGATGAACGTCGCCGCAGCCACCGTATTGCCCGCGGCTGCGAGCGTCGTGTTGCCGCCATCCTTGGTGGTGAGCGAGGGCGTGACCAGCGCGCCGCCCGCCGTCTCGGCGATGTCCTTGGCCGCCGTCAACGTCATCGCAGTGCTGCCGGTCAGCGCGCCCAGAGTGATATCCGCCGCCGTCGCCGTCAGCGCAATCGTCGGCGCGGTGATGGCCGACACATCCACCGAGGGCGCCGAGACCGTCGCCGATGTCACCGCCGTGCCGCCGATCGCCACCCCCGTCGCGCTCTCCAGCGCATAGGCACCGGCGCTGGTGAAACTCGCCGCATCCACCTGGTTGCCGGCTGCGGCCAAGCTGGTGTTCCCGCCGTCCTTGCTGGTCAGCGATGGCGTGACTACCGCGCCGCCTGCCGTCTCGGCGATGTCCTTCGCCGCCGCCAATGTCACCGCCGTGCTGCCGGTCAGCATGCCCAGTGTGATATCCGCCGCCGTCGCCGTCAGCGCGATCGTCGGCGCGGTAATGGCCGACACGTCCACCGAGGGCGCCGAGACCGTCGCCGATGTCGCCGCCGTGCCGCCGATCGCCAAACCCGTCGTGCTCGCCAGCGCGTAGGCGCCGGTGCTGGTGAACGTCGCCGCAGCCACCGTATTGCCCGCGGCTGCGAGTGACGTATTGCCGCCATCCGTGCTGGTCAGCGACGGTGTCGCAATGGTCCCGCCCGCCGTCTCGGTGATGTCCTTTGCCGCCGTCAACGTCACCGCAGTGCTGCCGGTCAGCGTGCCCAGAGTGATATCCGCCGCCGTCGCCGTCAGCGCGATCGTCGGCGCGGTGATTGCCGAGACATCCACCGAGGGCGCCGAAACCGTCGCCGATATCGCCGCCGTGCCGCCGATCGCCACCCCCGTCGTGCTCGACAGCGCATAGGCGCCGGCGCTGGTGAACGTGGCCGCATCCACCTTGTTGCCCGCGGCCGCGAGCGTCGTGTTGCCGCCATCCTTGGTGGTGAGCGAGGGCGTGACCAGCGCGCCGCCCGCCGTCTCGGTGATGTCCTTTGCCGCCGTCAACGTCACCGCAGTGCTGCCGGTCAGCGTGCCCAGAGTGATATCCGCCGCCGTCGCCGTCAGCGCGATTGTCGGCGCGGTGATTGCCGAGACATCCACCGAGGGCGCCGAAACCGTTGCCGATGTCGCCGCCGTGCCGCCGATCGCCAAAGCCGTCGTGCTCGCCAGCGCGTAGGCGCCGGTGCTGGTGAACGTCGCCGCAGCCACCGTATTGCCCGCGGCTGCGAGTGACGTATTGCCGCCATCCGTGCTGGTTAGCGACGGTGTCGCAATGGTCCCGCCCGCCGCCTCGGTGATGTCCTTTGCCGCCGTCAACTTCACCGCAGTGCTGCCGGTCAGCGTGCCAAGTGTGATATCCGCCGCCGTCGCTGTCAGCGCGATCGTCGGCGCGGTGATGGCCGAGACGTCCACCGAGGGCGCCGAGACCGTCGCCGATGTCGCCGCCGTGCCGCCGATCGCCAAACCCGTCGTGCTCGCCAGCGCGTAGGCGCCGGTGCTGGTGAACGTCGCCGCAGCCACCGTATTGCCCGCGGCTGCGAGTGACGTATTGCCGCCATCAGTGCTGGTTAGCGACGGTGTCGCAATGGTCCCGCCCGCCGTCTCGGTGATGTCCTTTGCCGCCGTCAACGTCACCG
This sequence comes from uncultured Alphaproteobacteria bacterium, assembly GCA_963779875.1. Lineage (GTDB taxonomy): Bacteria > Pseudomonadota > Alphaproteobacteria > Acetobacterales > Acetobacteraceae > CAMDGX01. The sequence continues at coordinate 373,911 of CAWAAI010000003.1, forward strand.
CAGTGCTGCCGGTCAGCGTGCCCAGAGTGATATCCGCCGTCGTCGCCGTCAGCGCGATCGTCGGCGCGGTGATGGCCGAGACATCCACCGAGGGCGCCGAAACCGTCGCCGAGATCGCCGCCGTGCCGCCGATTGCCACCCCCGTCGTGCTCGACAGCGCATAGGCGCCGGCGCTGGTGAACGTGGCCGCATCCACCTTGTTGCCCGCGGCCGCGAGTGTCGTGTTGCCGCCATCCTTGGTGGTGAGCGACGGTGTCGCAATGGCCCCGCCCGCCGCCTCGGCGATGTCCTTGGCCGCCGTCAGCGAAACTGATGTGCTGCCGGTCAGCGTGCCCAGGGTGATATTTGTCACGGTTGCCGCAAGCGCGATCATCGGCGCGGTAATGGCCGACACGTCCACCGAGGGCGCCGAGACCGTCGCCGATGTCGCCGCCGTGCCGCCGATCGCCACCCCCGTCGTGCTCGACAGCGCATAGGCGCCGGTGCTGGTGAACGTGGCCGCATCCACCTTGTTGCCCGCGGCCGCGAGCGTCGTGTTGCCGCCATCCTTGGTGGTGAGCGAGGGCGTGACCACCGCGCCGCCCGCCGTCTCGGCGATGTCCTTTGCGGCCGTCAACGTCACCTCAGTGCTGCCGGTCAGCGCGCCCAGATTGATATCCGCCGCCGTCGCCGTCAGCGCAATCGTCGGCGCGGTGATAGCCGAGACATCCACCGAGGGCGCCGAGACCGTCGCCGATATCGCCGCCGTGCCGCCGATCGCGACCCCCGTCGTGCTCGACAGCGCATAGGCGCCGGTGCTGGTGAACGTGGCCGCATCCACCTTGTTGCCCGCGGCCGCGAGCGTCGTGTTGCCGCCATCCTTGGTGGTGAGCGAGGGCGTGACCAGCGCGCCGCCCGCCGTCTCGGTGATGGCCTTTGCGGCCGTCAACGTCACCGCAGTGCTGCCGGTCAGCGCGCCCAGTGTGACATCCGCCGCCGTCGCCGTCAGCGCAATCGTCGGCGCGGTGATGGACGACACATCCACCGAGGGCGCCGAGACTGTCGCCAATATCGCCGCCGTGCCGCCGATCGCCACCCCCGTCGTGCTCGACAGCGCATAGGCGCCGGTGCTGGTGAACGTGGCCGCATCCACCTTGTTGCCCGCGGCCGCGAGCGTCGTGTTGCCGTCATCCTTGGTCGAGAGCGAGGGCGTGACCACCGCGCCGCCCGCCGCCTCGGCGATGTCCTTGGCCGCCGCCAATGTCACCGCCGTGCTGCCGGTCAGCGTGCCCAGTGTGATATCCGCCGCCGTCGCGGTCAGCGCGATCGTCGGCGCGGTAATGGCCGACACGTCCACCGAGGGCGCCGAGACCGTCGCCGATGTCGCCGCCGTGCCGCCGATTGCCACCCCCGTCGTGCTCGCCAGCGCGTAGGCGCCGGCGCTGGTGAACGTGGCCGCAACCACCTTGTTGCCCACGGCCGCGAGCGTCGTGTCGCCGCCATCCTTGGTGGTGAGCGAGGGTGTCGCGATCGCCCCGGCCGCGCCCTGAGCCACGCTGCCGCTGCCCGCGATCAACGCCAGCGACGTCGTCGCGCTCACAGTTCCGTCCAACTGCAGTGCCACGCCCGCCGCCGTAGAGGTCAGCGATACCGCCCCCGCCGCCAGCGTGCCCGATTGCGCCAGCGCCTTCTGTGTCGCCAGGCTGAACACCTGCCCGGACGCGTCGAAGCTGCCCAGCGCGTCGATCGCGTTGCCCGCCGAGGCCAGCGTGACCGCGCCCCCCGCCGAACCCTCCAGCCGTACCGCCGTCAGCGCTGCCGCCGCCCCTTGGCCGATCGTGCCGGCCGAGCGCAGGTCCAGCACCGCGAAACTGCCATTGCCGAATGCGGCATTGACGGTGATCTGCGTGGCCTTGGTGCCGCCCGACACCGTGCCGCCCAGGCGCAACGTGCCCGCGGTGAAGCTCGCGAGGTCGCCTGATCCGATCGATAGCGTGCCGGCCACCGCGGTGCCCAGCGTCAAGCCGATGGCGCTGCGCGGCGCGATCTCGATGACGCCGGCGCCGGCGTCGAGCGCGCCTGCCGTGGTGTCGAGCGTGTCGGCAACAACGCCGATCGCCGCCGACACGATCCCTCCCGCCGGCACCGTCACCGCCGGCGCATCGACGAAGGCCGCGCCCGATGCCGTGCCGCTGACGATCAGATCCACGCTGCTCGCCAGCGCATAGGCGCCGGCGCTGGTGAACGTGGCCGCATCCACCTTGTTGCCCGCGGCCGCGAGCGTCGTGTTGCCGCCATCCTTGGTCGAGAGCGAGGGCGTGACCACCGCGCCGCCCGCCGTCTCGGCGATGTCCTTCGCCGCCGTCAATGTCACCGCCGTGCTGCCGGTCAGCGTGCCCAGTGTGATATCAGCCGCCGTCGCGGTCAGCGCGATCGTCGGCGCGGTGATGGCCGAGACATCCACCGAGGGCGCCGAAACCGTCGCCGATATCGCCGCCGTGCCGCCGATCGCCACCACCGTCGTGCTCGACAGCGCATAGGCGCCGGTGCTGGTGAACGTGGCCGCATCCACCTTGTTGCCCGCGGCCGCGAGCGTCGTGTTGCCGCCATCCTTGGTCGAGAGCGAGGGCGTGACCAGCGCGCCGCCCGCCGTCTCGGTGATGTCCTTTGCGGCCGTCAACGTCACCGCAGTGCTGCCGGTCAGCGCGCCCAGTGTGATATCCGCCGCCGTCGCGGTCAGCGCGATCGTCGGCGCGGTGATGGCCGACACATCCACCGAGGGCGCCGAAACCGTCGCCGATATCGCCGCCGTGCCGCCGATCGCCACCCCCGTCGTGCTCGACAGCGCATAGGCGCCGGCGCTGGTGAACGTGGCCGCATCCACCTTGTTGCCCGCGGCCGCGAGCGTCGTGTTGCCGTCATCCTTGGTCGAGAGCGAGGGCGTGACCACCGCGCCGCCCGCCGCCTCGGCGATGTCCTTCGCCGCCGCCAATGTCACCGCCGTGCTGCCGGTCAGCGTGCCCAGTGTGATATCCGCCGCCGTCGCGGTCAGCGCGATCGTCGGCGCGGTAATGGCCGACACGTCCACCGAGGGCGCCGAGACCGTCGCCGATGTCGCCGCCGTGCCGCCGATCGCCACCCCCGTCGTGCTCGCCAGCGCGTAGGCGCCGGCGCTGGTGAACGTGGCCGCAACCACCTTGTTGCCCACGGCCGCGAGCGTCGTGTCGCCGCCATCCTTGGTGGTGAGCGAGGGTGTCGCGATCGCCCCGGCCGCGCCCTGAGCCACGCTGCCGCTGCCCGCGATCAACGCCAGCGACGTCGTCGCGCTCACAGTTCCGTCCAACTGCAGTGCCACGCCCGCCGCCGTAGAGGTCAGCGATACCGCCCCCGCCGCCAGCGTGCCCGATTGCGCCAGCGCCTTCTGTGTCGCCAGGCTGAACACCTGCCCGGACGCGTCGAAGCTGCCCAGCGCGTCGATCGCGTTGCCCGCCGAGGCCAGCGTGACCGCGCCCCCCGCCGAACCCTCCAGCCGTACCGCCGTCAGCGCTGCCGCCGCCCCTTGGCCGATCGTGCCGGCCGAGCGCAGGTCCAGCACCGCGAAACTGCCATTGCCGAATGCGGCATTGACGGTGATCTGCGTGGCCTTGGTGCCGCCCGACACCGTGCCGCCCAGGCGCAACGTGCCCGCGGTGAAGCTCGCGAGGTCGCCTGATCCGATCGATAGCGTGCCGGCCACCGCGGTGCCCAGCGTCAAGCCGATGGCGCTGCGCGGCGCGATCTCGATGACGCCGGCGCCGGCGTCGAGCGCGCCTGCCGTGGTGTCGAGCGTGTCGGCAACAACGCCGATCGCCGCCGACACGATCCCTCCCGCCGGCACCGTCACCGCCGGCGCATCGACGAAGGCCGCGCCCGATGCCGTGCCGCTGACGATCAGATCCACGCTGCTCGCCAGCGCATAGGCGCCGGCGCTGGTGAACGTGGCCGCATCCACCTTGTTGCCCGCGGCCGCGAGCGTCGAGTTGCCGCCATCCTTGGTCGAGAGCGAGGGCGTGACCACCGCGCCGCCTGCCGTCTCGGCGATGTCCTTCGCCGCCGTCAATGTCACCGCCGTGCTGCCGGTCAGCATGCCCAGTGAGATATCCGCCGCCGTCGCGGTCAGCGCGATCGTCGGCGCGGTGATGGACGACACATCCACCGAGGGCGCCGAAACCGTCGCCGATATCGCCGCCGTGCCGCCGATCGCCACCCCCGTCTTGCTCGCCAGCGCATAGGCGCCGGTGCTGATGAACGTGGCCGCATCCACCTTGTTGCCCGCGGCCGCGAGTGTCGTGTTGCCGCCATCCTTGGTGGTGAGCGAGGGTGTCGCGATCACTCCGGCCGCGCCCTGAGCAACGCTGCCGCTGCCCGCGATCAGCGCCAGCGACGTCGTCGCGCTCACAGTTCCGTCCAACTGCAGTGCCACGCCCGCCGCCGTAGAGGTCAGCGACACTGCGCCGGCCGAGACTGCTCCGGCCTGGGTCACTGCCAACTTGCTCACCAGCAGCAGGTCGCCGCCGGTCACCTTCATGTCGCCCAATGCCGACACAGCATTGTCCGGCTGCGCCAAATCCACCGTGCCGTTGATGCCCTTGCTGCTGAGCACCGCGCCGGCAATCATTTGGCCGGCTGTCTGCGCGACACCGCCCGATCCAGCGTTGAGGTCGATGGCGCCTGCGGTCAGGTTCGCGCCCAGCGCGATGCTGCCTGTCACGCTGTCCAGCACGATCGTCTTGTCGCCCGCGGTGGTGACCGCGGCATTGATCGCCAAGTTCCCTTGCGTGTTGCGCAGGGTGATGTCGTCCTTGCCGGTGACGGCCTTGTTGATCGTCAGGTCGCCCTGCGACAGCAAGGTCAGGGACGTGATCGTGGCGCTCTTGGTCACATCGAGCACCGCGTCGACGGTCAGCGTGCCGTCCACACCCGTCTGGATCGTCACGGCGCCCGACATCTTGCTGACGATATCGTCGGCGGTGATGACCGTGACGTCCTTCCCGCCCGTTGAGGTGAATTTGTCGCTCTTGTTCCCGACCTTCGTCGTTTCACCGGAATCGGCGATAACCAGATCGTTCGGGTCGAGCAGGATGCTGCCGGCCCTGCCGAACGGAGCGGTGACATCGACGTCGCCCTTCAATACGAAGGCGCTGCCCGACACCTCGACAAATCCGCCGTCGCCGCCCGCCGAGCCGCCCTTGGCGGAAATGGTGCCGCGGTGCTCCGTCACGCCGCCGGCGCTGAGCACGGTGACGTCGCCGCCCTTGCCCTTGCGCGTGGCGTTCGCGGCAACCTTCGAGCCGCTCGCCAGGGTTACGTTGCGCGCGGTCGGTGCGGTGACACCAGGGCCGCCCTTGGCGCGGGACATCGAGGTGCCAATCGCCACGCTACCGCCACCGGCGCGCCCGGAGGCGTTCACCACCGCCGTGGAGGTCAAGGTCACGTTGCGGCTGGGCGCGTTGATCTCCACCTGGCCGCCCTTGCGGCCCGGCGCGTTGCCGCGTGCCGAGACCTTTCCGGAAACGGCGACATTGCCGCCCTTCGCCTCGATCACGATGCTGCCGGTGCGCGACCCCACCGTGTTCGCCCGCACCGTGCCGCCAGCGGTGACGAGGTTCTGCACAAGACCGTCCACGGCGCGCGCGGTCAGCAGGATCGTGCCGCCATCGGCGATGATCGTGCCGCTGTTAGTCACCAGCGCGGTGACCGCCTTGCCGTCCGGCCCGACCGGCGCAGAGGACACCTGCTTCGTCACTTCGATGGACAGCAGGCCATCGCCGTAGAGATCCACCGTATGCGCCTCCGCCCCGGCGAGCACCACCCGGCCCATCCGCGCGCGGATCACCCCCGAGTTGGCGACCTGCGGCGCCACCAGGGCGGCTAGCCCGGTCTCGGCCACCGTAATGGTGCCGCGGTTCTCCACTTTCGCACCCGGCCGCGACGGCTGGTCGAAGATGAGGCGGCCGGCGCGGGCATTGGCATCCGATACGCCGGCGGTGGTCGCGATCAGGGTCTGGACATTCACCTCCGCGCCCTGGGTGAACACCACGCCAGACTGGTTCTGCACCACCACCACGCCATTGGACGACAGCTTGCCGGCGATCACCGACGGTGTAGGCGTCACCACCCGGTTGAGCGTGACCGAGCGTGGCGTCGGCACCGCGAAAGTCACGGCGGCGTTCTTGCCGATGTCGAAGCTCTGCCAGTTGACCGCGCCATAGGCGGTGCCCTGGGTGACGGTCATCTTGGCGCCGGCCTGGCTTATGGATGCCTGGCCGGCGATCACCTGGCCGCCGGTCGGCAGCGCATTGGCCGACGGTGGCGTCTGCGCTGCGGCTGGCAGGCCGACCGCGGCCAGAAACACCGCCTGCAGGGCGGTGCTGCGCAGCAGTTCGGCGCGGCCCTGCGCCGCCGGGCGCTTAGTCGCCATGCACTGGGCGACGGCGCCTTGCGGAACCTCGCGAACGGCGGACCGCTGGCGGCCGGGCATCAGCTTGGCCATTGCGCATTCTCCTCGATACAGGCGTGCCCGCCGTTCTGGTGGGCCAGCTTGCGATACCTCACGTCACGCCGGGGTACGTTCCCCCGCCAGCACGTCAGAACCTGGTGACCAGCCGCCAGTAGAACGCATCCCCACGCAGCGCGGGCGTGTTGGACTGAACGCCGAGCGGCCGGCGAACCAGGCGGTGCACCCATTCCAGGTCCAGCGCCACTGCGGGCGCGACCCGCAACCTCGTGCCGGCACCGAAGGAATGCAGGCGCCGGTTCGGGTCGGCCTTCTGGTTCTCCACCGTCTCGCCCCAGTCGTAGAAGGTGTAGAAGGTGCTGCCGACCTCCACCGGCGTCGACAGCAGGTCGAGCGTGAAGCTTGTGCTGAGTTGCAGTTCAACCGCGGTCGACCACGCCTTGTCGCCCGTCACCTCGCCGGAATAGTAGCCGCGGTTGATGCGTGCGCCGCCCAGGTAGAACTTCTCCGCCGACGGCAGGATGTCGCTGCTGAACTGGCCCGCAAGCGTCGCCTGCAGCGCCACCGTCGCCCCTTCCCAGGGCTGGAACAGCGCCTGGGTCCGGCTCACCTCGAAGTTCACCTTGGTGAACTCCACCACCTGGTTCTGCCGGCCGACATTGCTGGGGTTGGTGCCTGACGCGCCGAGCACGGGCAGGCCACGCGAGACGCGCATGCTGGCCTGGTTCACCGCACTGCGGTCACCGCCCAGCCACAGGTCCTGGCGCACATATTCCGCGCCGAGGCGCAGCACGCGCAGGTTGTCGCGGCTGGCCTGCTGCGAAGGACGACCGGTCTTGATCTCGCTGTCGAGCAGTTCGAATGTTCCGAACGCGCTCAGCGTCTGCTGGCGGGCGCGGATCACCGGATAGCTCGCGGTCAGGCCGGCATTGGTGGTGATGCCGTGGTAGGCATTGGCGCGCAGCGCGCCCGACGGATCGGCCGTGCCCGACCCGGCGAACAACCGCACTCGCAGGCCGGAGGAGCCGACGAAGGCCTCGGTCGCGATCTGGCCGAAAATCTGCGTGTCGTTGAAGGCGCGGAAGAGCGACACGGTCGTCCGCTCGCCGAGCGAAGTGAAGCTGTTCGCATCCACCGCCAGCAGCGCGCTTTCGGGCCCGGTGAACGGCGTTCCGCGATTGTCGGCGACGAAGGTGGCGCCCCACGGCGAACGCTGCACCTGGGCGATCAGGGTCAGCGCGCCGGGCTCTTCGGTGGAGGGCCGCAGCACCGCGCGCACGGCCACGCCCGGCACGTCCTGGGCGAGCAGCAGGGCCCGCTCGAGCGTTGCCGAATCGATCGGCCGCTTCTCGGTGAGGCGATTGAGGAAGCGCAGCACCTGGGTGCCGGCCGGACCGATGTCGCCGTCCAGCTTCACTTCGGCGATATGCCCTTCGGTCACCACGAAGCGCACGCGGTCGCCGCCGTCAGCAAGGGTAACGCCAGTCAGCAGGTAGCCATCGGCGCGGTAGCGCGCCAGGACCTCCTGCCGGGCCGCATCCACCTGCGCACGCGTGACGCGCCCTGCCAGCGGCGCCATCAACGGAGTCCACGATTCCGGGCCATAGATCGTCGAGCCTTCGACCACCCCGCCGCGCAGCAGGAAAACGTCGTCGGGATTGCCGCGACTGATGCTCGGCGCGGCGGCTGCTTGCGGCGGCGGGCTGACGGCCGGGCGCGTCTGCGGCGCGATGCGCGGGATCGGCGAGCCCTGCGGCAGGGGTTGGGCCAGGGCTGCTGCCGTGCAGAGCACCACTGCCGTCGCCGCGCCGCCGGACAGCAGGCGGCCGACCCTGCCCGGTTGATCGCGCATGTCCAGCGTCGTGCCCTCCTGGTACCGAGTAAATACGATGGCACATAGTGGGACAGCGGCAAAGCGTTGCCGCGGCGCCACGCGCCCGCTATGGCAATGGCGTTTTCTCCAGCTGCCAGTATCGTACCATTCCTTGAACGCGGGAGATCGCCATGCCCCTTCCCACGCCGACGCTTGACCATGTCGTCGTCAACATCCACGACCGGATGGACGAGGCACATTCCCTGTACTCCCGGCTTGGCTTCACCCTCACCCCGCGCGGCTACCATTCGCTCGGCTCGGTCAACCACCTCGCCATCTTCGGCACCGACTATCTGGAACTGATCGGCACGCCCCCCGGCGGCGGCGGACGGCAGGACATCCTGGGCTGGCCGACCGGCCTCAACGGCCTGGTCTGGGGCACCGAGGACTCGGCCTCCGTCTCTGCGGCCCTGCAGGCGGCGGGCGTGTCGTGTTCGCCCCCGAACGAGTTCACCCGCCCGGTCGCCCTGGGCGACGGCGCCCGCGACGCCGTGTTTCGCACCGTGCGCCTGCCGAACGAGACGACGCCCGCGGGCCGGCTGTATTTTTGCCACCACCTCACCCGCGACCTCGTCTGGCGCGATGAATGGCGCAGCCATGCCAACGGCGCCGTCGGCGTGCTCGAAGCGGTGATTGCTGCCGAGGACCCCGCGCGCCTTGCCGGGCTGTTCGCGCAGATGTTCGGAGCCGACGCGGTGCGGCCGATCGGCGGCGGCCATCGCCTCGTGGTCGGTCTGTCGCGCTTCGACATCGTTGATCCGCGCGAACTGGCGGTCAGGTTCGGCACCGCGGTGCCGGCGGCGCAGGGGCGCAGCGAATGGATGGCCGCCCTGGTGCTTCGCACGCGCGCGCTTGGCCGGGCAGAGGCGGCGCTGCGGGCAGGCAACATTGCCATCGCCGCCAGCAGCCCCGATCGTGTGCTGGTCGGGCCCGGCGAGACCATGGGGGTGACCCTCGCCTTCGTCGCATGATCGCGGGTGGCCGAGGAACGCGGGCGGGCAGGGGAATAGGAGTGGCGAAATGACCGGAAAGGTCCTCGTGGTCACCGGCGGCAGCACCGGCATCGGCGCGGCCGTGGCCCGTATGGCCGCGGCTTCGGGCTATGCCGTCGCCCTGTCCTACCGCAGCAGCCAGGAACCGGCCGACAGGCTGGTGGCCGAGATACGCGCCGCCGGCGGCCGCGCGGTTGCCATGCGCGCCGACAGCGCCAGCGCCACCGATACCGCCGCCTTCTTCGTCATGGTGGACCGCGAGCTGGGGCCCCTCACCGCGCTGGTGAACAATGCTGGCATCACCGGCCCGATGGCGCGAATCGAACAGCTCGACCCGGCCGCACTCGACGAGGTGCTGGCGATCAACGTGCGCGGCTGCTTTCTGGCGCTGCGCGAGGCGATCCCGCGCATGGCGACCGACCTGGGCGGCGCGGGCGGCGGCGTCGTCAACGTTTCCTCGCGGGCGTCGGAGATCGGCGGCGCCAACGAATGGGTCCACTACGCCGCCTCCAAAGGCGCAGTGGATACGCTGACCATCGGCGCCGCGCGCGAACTGGCGCCGCGCGGCATCCGCGTCAACGCGGTCAATCCCGGCCTGATCGACACCGGAATCCACGCCAAGGCCGGCATGCCCGACCGCACCGAGCGGTTCCGCCCGATGGTCCCGATGGGCCGCGCCGGATCGGCTGACGAGGTGGCGAGCGTGATCCTGTGGTTGCTGTCCGATGCCTCGTCCTATGTCACCGGTGCGCTGGTGCCGATCGGCGGCGGGCGGTGATGGGGCGACCGGAACGGTAGGATATTATACGAATACCATAGCATAAAACATTGAAACAGAAGCATTTGTGAATTGCCAAGTGACGACCGGCGGAGGTCAAGTCGGCTAGACCTCTGGATCGGGAGACACGATGCTGGCCGATGGACCCCCAGCTCATTACGCCGCGGCGGCCGTTCGGCCAGCGCGCCCGCTGCCCTATGCCGAGGGCAGCCTTGCCGTTGTGATCCCCTGCTATCGCGTCCGCGACCACATCCTGCCGCTGCTCGGCCGTATTGGGCCGGAAGTTGACCACATCTTCGTCATCGACGACGCCTGCCCGCAAAATACGGGCGCGCATGTCCTCGAAGGCTGCAGCGACCGCCGGGTGGTGGTGATCTTCCATGCCGAGAACCAGGGCGTCGGCGGCGCGGTCCTCACCGGCTACCAGTTCGCCGCCCAGGCCGGCGCCGAAGTCGCGCTGAAACTGGACGGCGATGGCCAGATGGACCCCGCCCTGATCCCGCAATTCGCAGGACCAATCCTGGAAGGGCGGGCCGACTACGTGAAGGGCAACAGGTTTTTCAACGTCGAGGACGTGCGGACGATGCCGAAGGTGCGGCTGCTCGGCAACGCCGCGCTGTCGTTCATGACCAAGCTTTCGTCGGGCTACTGGCATCTGTTCGACCCCACCAACGGCTACACCGCCATCAGCACGGCGCTGCTGGCGCATCTGCCGCTGGACAAGGTCAAGCGCCGGTATTTCTTCGAATCCGACATGCTCTTCCGCCTCGGCACGCTGCAGGCGAGCGTGCTCGACGTGCCGATGGCAGCCGTCTATGCCGGCGAGACGAGCAGCATGGACCTGCGCCGCGTGCTGCTGCCGTTCGCCTCCGGCCATGTCGGAAATTTCGTCAAGCGCGTGTTCTACAACTATTTCCTGCGGGGCTTCTCGATCGCCACGCTGGAACTGCTGACCGGCCTGCTGTTCCTCCTTTTCGGCCTGATCTATGGCGGCATCCACTGGTCGCAGAGCATCGCCAGCGGCACCGCGGCCACGACCGGGACGGTGATGCTTGCGGCGCTGAGTGTGATCCTCGGCGTCCAGCTACTGCTCTCGTTCCTCGCCTTCGACATCGCCGCGGTGCCGGCCAATCCGGTCACACGGCTGCTGCCCGACCGGACTGACCGCGCCGGGCTGCTGTCGCACGTGCGCTCCAGCGTGCGGTGCGGTACCCGCACGCATGTTCCATGACGCATGTTCTATGATGCCGGCGACACCAGGTGGTCGGCCCACGCGCCGCGCAGCGCCAGCTTCTGCACCTTGCCCGTGGCGGTGTGCGGAAGCTCCGTGACGACGACCACGTCGTCGGGGATCCACCACTTCGCCACCTTGCCCTCGTAGAACGACAGCAACGCCTGCTTGTCGATCTCGCGGCCCTCGCGCGGCACCACGATCAGCAGCGGCCGCTCGTCCCACTTTGGATGCCGTGCCGCGATGATCGCCGCCTCCGCCACGTCGGGGTGCGACATGGCCAGGTTCTCCAACTGGATCGAGCTGATCCACTCGCCGCCCGACTTGATCACGTCCTTTGACCGGTCGGTAATCTCCATGTAGCCGTCGGGGTCAATGGTGGCGACGTCGCCGGTGGCGAACCACCCCTCGGCATCCAGCGCGTCGCCGGCGGTGCCGCCGAAATAGCTGCTGCACACCCAATAGCCCTTCGACTGCAGATGCCCGGAGGCAACGCCGTCCCACGGCAGTTCGCGGCCCTCGTCGTCCACGATGCGCATGTCCACGCCATAGATGCCGCGCCCCTGCTTCTCGCGCAGGCGCATCAACTCCTCGCCCTCCAGATGCGCGTTGGACGGCTTGGGCGCGTTGTAGGTGCCCAGCGGCGACAGCTCCGACATGCCCCAGGCGTGGTCGATATTGATGCCGTATTCGCGGTCGAACGCCTCGAACAGCAAGCGCGGGCACGCCGAGCCGCCGATCACGAAGCGCTTCACCGTGTGCAGCCGCTCGCCGCTGGCCCGCAGATGGTTCAGCAGGCCGAGCCACACGGTCGGCACGCCGGCGGAGATGGTCACCCGCTCGTCGTTCATCAGCTTGGCCAGGCTGGCACCGTCCAGGTGCCGCCCCGGCATGACCAGCGAGGCACCCACCATCGGTGCGCCATAGGGCGTGCCCCATGCGTTCACATGGAACATCGGCACCACCGGCAGCACCCGGTCGGCGGCGCGCAGGCCGATCACGTCGGCCATGTTCAAGGCAAAGGCATGCAGCACGGTGGAGCGGTGGCTGTACAGCACGCCCTTTGGCCGCCCGGTGGTGCCGGAAGTGTAGCAGAGTGCAGCCGCAGTGTTCTCGTCGAACTCCGGCCAAGCGTAATCCTCGTCGGCCGCTGCCATAAGCTCTTCATAACACAGCAATTCCATCCCCTCGGGCAGGGCGATGTCGGGCATGTGCGCGCGCTCGGTCATGAACACCACCGCCCGCAGCGTGCCGCGCACCGCCGGTGCGATCGCTGCCACCACCGGCGCGAAGGTGGTGTCGGCAAACAGCACCACGTCGCCGGCATGGTTCACGATGTAGCCGATATCGTCCGCCGAAAGCCGCGGGTTGATGGTGTGGCAGACCGCCCCCATGCCGGAGATGCCGTAATACAGTTCGAAATGCCGGAACCCGTTCCAGGCCAGCGTCGCCACCCGGTCGCCGTGCTGCACGCCCAGGCGCTGCAGCACCCGCGCCATGCGCCGGCAGCGCGGCTCGATCTCGCGATAGGTGGTGCGATGGATCGTGCCCTCGACCGTCTTGGAAACCACTTCGCCCGCCGGGTGATGGCGTGCCGCATGACGGATGATGGAGCTGATCAGCAGTGGTTGGTCCTGCATCAAGCCGAGCATGAAACTTCTCCCTGGCCGCGAGCGCCTTGCCGCGTTCGCATGCAATCTAAGGTGTCGCCGAGGCCCCGCCAACCGCGCGCCCTCCGCTGCCCCCTGTGGCCGCCACCGCGCTTGCGCCGCCCGCGCCAAAGCCCGAAAATGGCGGCGATCAAGGGAGCAACCGCCATGGACCTCAACTTCACCCCCGAAGAGCTTGCATTCCGCGACGAGTGCCGGAAATTCTTCCGCGAGGAGTTCCCCGAAGCCATCCGCCGCAAGGTGCTCGACGGCCAGCATCTCTCCAAGGACGAGATCGTCGCGTCGCACCGCGTCCTCAACGCCCGCGGCTTCGCCGTGCCCAACTGGCCGGTCGAGTGGGGCGGCAAGGACTGGTCGCCCGTACAGATCTATTTCTACCAGGACGAGATGCAGCAGGCGGGCGTTCCCTCGCCGCTCGCCTTCAACTCCTCCATGGTCGGCCCGGTCATCGCCCAGTTCGGCAGCGAGGAGATCAAGAAGCGCTTCCTGCCCGCCACCGCCAACCTCGACATCTGGTGGTGTCAGGGCTTCTCCGAACCCGGCGCTGGCTCCGACCTCGCCTCGCTGCGCACGAAGGCGGAGAAGCGCGGCAACACCTGGGTCATCAACGGCCAGAAGACGTGGACCACGCTGGCCCAGCACGCCGACTGGATCTTCGTTCTGTGCCGCACCGACCCCGCGGCCAAGAAGCAGGAGGGCATCAGTTTCATACTCGCCGACATGAAGACCCCGGGCATCACCGTCCGCCCGATCCAGACCATCGATGGCGGCCACGAGGTCAACGAGGTGTTCTTTGACGAGGTCGTCGTGCCCGAGGAGAACCTGGTCGGCGAGGTCAACAAGGGCTGGGATTATGCCAAGTTCCTGCTCGGCAACGAGCGCACCGGCATCGCCCGCGTCGGCTTCTCCAAGGCGCGGCTGAAGCGCATCCGCGAACTTGCCTCGCTGGAGAAGGTTGGCGAGCGCCGCGTGATCGACGACCCGAAGTTCATGGAGAAGCTGACGGCCACCGAGATCGAGCTGAAAGCCCTTGAAATGACGCAGCTCCGCGTCGTCGCCAACGACCGCGGCCGCGGCGGCCGCCCCGATCCGGCGTCGTCGATCCTGAAGCTCAAGGGCTCTGAGATCCAGCAGGCCAGCACCGAACTGCTGATGGAGGTGGTCGGTCCCTACATCATGCCGTTCGCCATGAGCGACGAGGGCAGCGGGCGCAACGAGGCCGGCTATGGCCCTGAATATGCGGCGCAGGCGGCGCCCGCCTACTTCAACAACCGCAAGGTCTCGATCTACGGCGGCTCCAACGAGATCCAGCGCAACATCGTGGCCAAGGCCATCCTGGGCTTCTAGTCCGCGACCGGCGCGACGATGCACCTGCCAGGCCCGTTCTCCAGCTAACCGGTCGGGCAGGTGTTGGTGGCCCATAACCTTCATACGGAACAACGATCATGGACTTCGACCTCAGCGACGACCAGCGCCTGCTCAAGGACAGCGTCGACCGCCTGATCGGCGACCGCTACGCCTTCGAGGCGCGCAAGAAGATCATGGCCGAGCCGGCCGGGTGGTCGCGCGACATGTGGGCGCAGTTCGCCGAACTCGGCCTGCTCGGCCTGCCCTTCGCCGAGGCCCATGGCGGCTTCGGCGGCGGCCCGGTGGAGATGATGCTGGTGATGGAGGCGTTCGGCCGCGGCCTGGTGCTGGAGCCGTATTTCGCCACAGTGGTGCTCGGCGGCGGCTTGGTCGCCGAGGCCGGCAGCGCCGCCCAGCAGAAGGAGATCCTGCCGCAGATCGCCGCCGGCAAGAGGTTGCTCGCCTTCGCTCATGTCGAACGCTTCTCCCGCTACAACCTCGCGGACGTACAGACCACCGCGAAGCAGGACGGCGATGCCTGGGTGCTCAATGGCGAGAAGAGCGTGGTCATCCACGGCGATAGCGCCGACACCCTGATCGTCACCGCCCGCACCGCGGGCTCGCGCTTCGACCGCCACGGCATCGGCCTGTTCCTGGTCGACGCCACGGCGCCGGGCATTAGCATCCAGGGCTACCCGACCCAGGACGGTACCCGTGCGGCCGAGATCAGCCTGTCGAACGTGCGTGCCACCGGCGTGCTCGGCGACCCCGCCGGCGGGCTGCCTGCTGCAGAAAAGGTCGTGGACCAAGCCATTGCGGCCCAATGTTCGGAAGCCGTCGGGCTGATGCACGAGATGCACACCGCCACGGTGGACTACATGAAGACGCGCAAGCAGTTCGGCCGTGCCATCGGCGAGTTCCAGGTGCTTCAGCACCGTTCGGTGGACATGTTCGTCTCGCTGGAACAGGCCCGCAGCATGTCCATCTTCGCCACCTTCTCAGCCGGGGAACCGGACGCGGCGGCTCGCAGCCGTGCAATCTCGGCCGCCAAGGTGCAGATCGGCAAATCCGGCAAGCATATCGGCCAGGAGGCGGTGCAGCTGCACGGCGGCATCGCCATGACCATGGAGTACAAGGTCGGCCACTACTTCAAGCGCATGACGGTCCTGGAGCAGCTGTTCGGCGACACCGACACGCATCAGGCAAAAGTCGCCGCCGCCGGCAGCCTGTTCTGAGCGCACGATGAGCGGGCAGGGCGAGGGGCTTTCGGGCGCGGAATGGCTGGCGCGGGCGATCGCCGCGTCGGGCACCGATCATGTGTTCTTCATCGATGCCGTGCTGCGCCGCACGCTGATCCAGCTGGAGCAGGCCGGCGTGAAGCGCGAGTTGGCGCATACCGAAAAGGGCGTGGTCTACATGGCCGACGGCTACGCCCGCGTCTCGGGCAAGCCAGCCTTCTGCTTCGCCCAGTCGGTGGGGGCCGCGAACATGGCCGCGGCGTTGCAGGATGCGTGGCTGGCGCGGGTGCCGATCGTGGCGCTGACCGGACGCAAGGTGCCGGGCATGCACCACGCCAACGCCTACCAGGAGGTGCCGCACGGCCCGCTCTTTGCGCCGGTGACCAAGATGTCGGCCGACGTCGCAAGCGCCGCCGACCTTCCGCGCCTGTTGCGCCAGGCGATCCGCACCGCCACGTCGGGCGCACCGCGGCCGACCCATCTCGACCTGTTCGGCCTTTCCGCCGAGGTCATCGAACTCGGCCGGATCGCCGAGCCACCGGTGATCGACCGCGCGCTGATGGCCGTGCCCGCCCACCGTCCGGTGCCGTCGGCCGCCGATATCGAACGCGCGGCGACCGCGCTGCTTGCCGCCCGCCGCGTTGTCGTCGTGGCCGGCGACGGTGCGGCCCAGTCCGGTGCCGGGGCGGAACTCCTCGCCGTGGCCGAGTCGCTTGCCGCTCCCATCGCCACCTCGCTCGGCGCCCGCGGCATCATTCCTACGCGGCACCCGCTCGCCGTTGGAGTTGTTGGCAACTATGCCGCCCCGCCGGCCAATCGCGTGGTGCATGGCGCCGACCTGGTGCTCTATGTCGGCTGCGATACCGGCGACCAGGTGACCCACACCTGGCGTATCCCCGCGCCCGAAACGCCCACCATTCAGATCGATATCGACGCCGCCGAACTTGGCCGCAATTTTTCCAACTGCATCGGCCTCAACGGCGATCCCAAGGTCAGCTTGGCGGCGCTCGCCACTGCCCTCGGCAAGCCCCAGCGGGACCGCGCCTTCGCCGAACAGGCTGCCGTCCTGATGGCGGAATGGCGCGCGGCGATGGCGCCGAATTTCGCCAGCACCGCCAGCCCCATCCGGCCGGACCGGCTATGCGCCGAGATCGAGCGGGCGCTGCCGCAGGACGGCATCCTTGTCGCCGATACGGGCTATTCCGGTATCTGGACCGGCACCTGCATCGAGCTGAACGGCTCAGGTCAGACCTACCTCCGCGCCGCCGGCTCGCTGGGCTGGGCCTTCCCCGCTTCGCTCGGGGCCAAGCTTGCCGCCGCCGACCGCAAGGTGGTGTGTTTCTCCGGCGACGGCGCCTTCTACTATCACCTCGCGGAACTGGAGACGGCACGGCGGCGCGGCATCGCCACCGTCACCGTCATCAACAACAATTCGGGCTTTGGCCAGGGCTGGCCCAACCTGCTGCGCCAGCAAGGCAACCTGCCCGGCAATCCGGACGAGATGCTGCGCTTCGGCCCCACCGATTTCGCCCGCGTGGCCGAGAGCTTCGGCGTCGCCGGCATCCGGGTGACCGAGCCCGGCGAGATCGGCCCGGCACTGAAACGGGCGCTGGACATGGATGCGCCGGTGGTCGTGGACGTGGTGACGGATATCGACGTGCGGGCCCCTGAGCCCTGGCTGCCCTGAGGAAACACGAAATGAACAATCTTTCCGCGGCCAACAAGCTCCGCTACGACCTGTGGGGCAAGGCGGCACTGGTGACCGGCGCTGCCTCCGGCATCGGGCTCGCGACCGCCACCATGCTGGCGCGCAACGGCTGCGCGGTCGCCATCAACTTCCTCAAGGACGACCCGCGCGGACCGGAGGCGGTGGCCAACCTGCGCCAGGAGGGCCTGAACGCCATCGAGGCGCCCGGCAACGTGGGCGTGGCAGGCGAGTGCGAGGCCATGGTCGAATCCGCCTGCAAGCGCCTCGGCCGCCTCGACCTGCTGGTGAACAACGCCGGCACCCCCGGCGTGCGCGAGGTGGTGCCGCCGGCGCGCATCGACCTGATCACCGACGAGCTGTGGGAAACCCTGCTCCAGGTCAATCTGGTCGGTGTGTTCCGCTGCTCCAAGGCCGCCGCGCCCTGGCTCCAGGAGTCAGCCGGCGCCATCGTCTCCACCGCCTCCATTGCCGGGCTGCATTCCGCCGGCTCCTCCATGGCCTATGGCGCCACCAAGGCGGGCGTGGTCAGCCTCACCAAGAACCTTGCCCGCGGCCTCGCACCCGTGCGGGTGAACGCGGTGGCCCCCGGCGCGGTCAACTCCGCGTGGCAGATCGAATGGACGCCGGAAGCGCGCCAGCATTCCATCGAGAAGGCGACGCTGAAGCGGCGCTGCGAACCCGAGGACCTCGCGGAGGTCATCGTCTTCCTCGGATTCGGCGCCTCCATGGTGACCGGCCAGACCATCGTCGTGGATGGCGGGCTGACGCTGTAGCGTCCTGCCGCAGCGGCAATCTGGCGGCGGGAGGGCGCGCCCGGTGGCCGGGCGCGACGCCTGAATCGCGGCATTTTCATGGGCGGAACGCCGCTGACACCGGCCGTTGGGCCGCCTGCCGCCGGGCGTTTGGACAGGCGATCGTGTCCCGACGGCGAAACCAACTTCGGAACTGTGGCGACAAGAGCGCGTTGCAACAGGCGCGGCCGAACTGATGGTCGGACGTCTGGATTTCGTTGACTTCAATCAGAAACCCGGTGGACAGGCGCCCGACCTGTCCCGTCGCACTGCGACGAAACCGGGGCCACGGTGGAGAACGACATGCGCAAGCCCATCCTGCAAGCGTCGGCCTTGCTTCTAGTGCTGACAGCCGCACCGGGGGGGGCTTCGGCCCAGCAGACCCCCGCATCCCCGGCAACGGCCTCGCAACGGCCTGCCGCGGCCGCAGCCAGCCAATGCGGCCGCGGTCTGGCTGCCTTCAGCCGGACGATGTACGAAGACGGGTTCTGGCTCAGCGGCTATCGCCGCGGCTATGGCTGGTACGGTCCCGTTGGGGTAATGGGCGGGGTACCCCCCATCACCGCGCGGACGCCGCCCGTTCCGGCCACCGGCGGTCCGCCGCCCGCGGCCGCCGATCCGTTCCGCGGCGTGGATTGGAGCACGGCGCCCGTACAGTCGCTGCGCGCGCTGTTTGTCGCCGCGCATGTGTTGGACCAGAACGGATCGGAACAGGTCTGCGAGGCGGTGCTGGCCGAGGCGCACAAACTCTATGGCGCCTATGTGGCGCAGTTGCGCCAGATCGGGGTGGAGCCCGCTGCACTGAGCAGTTATCGCGCGCGGCAGTTGGCTCTTGCCCAGCCGGTGACGAAGGGCGACCGGGCCATGCGCGCGGACGCCATCACCGGCACCGATGTGCGCAATCTCAAGGACGAATATCTCGGCAGCATCGAGGATCTCGCCATCGATCCGCAAACCGGTGAGATCGCCTATGCAATCATCGGGCGCGGCGGCTTTCTCGGCATCGGCGAGGACTACGTCGCCGTTCCGTGGGAGCGCCTGCGCGTGACCCCGGCACTCGACATGTTCGTGCTCGACGTGCCCGAGGCACGGCTGGCGGCGGCACCGACGGTGGACCCTGACGTGTTCGATACCGACGAAGGCTATGCGCGCCGGCGCGGTGAGATCGACCAGTTCTGGCGCAACGCCAGCGCCCGATAGCCGCGCCCCACAGGCCTTCCGGCACCGTCGCCGGAGGCGTTCACCCAGAGTGGCCCGCATGCGGGCCCGCGAGGACACCGGTTTTCCGGGTCCGCACAGAAGGAGACATGCACATGCTGACCTGGGCCATCATTGCCTTAGTCATTGCCCTCATCGCCGGCGCCTTGGGCTTTACGGGAGTCGCCGCCGCCGCCGGCACGGTGGCCAAGCTGCTCTTCGGCATCTTCCTCGTGATCGCCATCGTCCTGTTCATCCTTGGCGCGATCGCGGTCTGACGCCATCTGCGCCGCGGCGGCCATCGGGCCGCGTGCCGGGACGGGTTAACCCCTGTCGCGGCACGCGGCTTCTTTGGTTCAGCGGCCCAGGACCGGAGGCGGGCGCGCGATAGTCAAGGTTCAGGTCGTGGGCCACCGCCTCATAGGTGATGTGGCCGGCATGCACGTTCAGGCCGGCGAGCAGATGCCGATCATCGATCAGAGCCTGCCGCCAGCCCTTGTCGGCCAGCGCCAGCGCAAAGGGCAGGGTGGCGTTGCCCAGGGCGAGGGTTGAGGTTCGGGCCACCGCGCCGGGCATGTTGGTCACGCAATAATGCACCACGCCCTCCTCCACATAGGTCGGGTTGGCATGGCTGGTCGGGCGGCTCGTCTCGAAGCAGCCGCCCTGGTCGATGGCGATATCCACCATCACCGAGCCCGGACGCATCTGGCGCACCATGTCGTGGCTGACCAGCTTGGGCGCGGCGGCACCCGGCACCAGCACGGCGCCCACCACCAGGTCGGCATCCACCACGGCGGCCTCGATGGCGGCGGTGGTGGAATACAGCGTCTGCACGCTGGCGCCGAACTGCACGTCCAGCTCCTTCAGCCGGGTGATCGAGCGGTCGAGGATGGTCACCTGCGCGCCCAACCCGACGGCCATCATCGCGGCATTGGTGCCGGAGACGCCGCCGCCGATGATCACCACCTTGCCGGCCTGCACGCCCGGCACGCCGCCGAGCAGCACACCGGCGCCGCCCTGCTCCTTTTCCAGGCAATGCGCGCCCACATGCACCGACATCCGCCCGGCCACCTCGCTCATCGGCGCCAGCAGTGGCAGCGCGCCGCGCGGGTCGGTCACGGTCTCATAGGCAATGCAGGTGGCGCCGCAGCGCATCAGCCCCTCGGTCTGCGCCTTGTCGGCGGCGAGATGAAGATAGGTGAACAGCACCTGTCCCTCGTGCAGCAGCGCAATCTCCGACGCTTGCGGCTCTTTGACCTTCACGATCATGTCGGCAGCCGCGAAGACATCCTCGGCGCTGTCGGCAATCGCCGCTCCGGCCGCCCGGTAGGCGTCGTCGGTGAAGCCGATGGAGGCGGCCGCCCCCTGCTGCACCGTCACCTGGTGGCCGCGGGAGGTGAACTCGCGCACCGCCGCGGGGGTGAGCCCGACGCGGTACTCGTGGGTCTTGATCTCCTTCGGAACGCCGATGCGCATGATGGGGCCTTTGCGGTGCAGCATGGTTGCGGGATGCGGAGCGGCTGATAGCCTGTCGCACGCAAGCTGGCAAAGTACGGACAAGTGATGAACGACGCGGTACAGCCCGACGTGATCCATGTCGGGCCGGAGGTTGCCCTGTGCTCGGCGCGCTACCGGCGCCATTTCACGCTGCACAGATTGGCCCGCGGCGGGGTGCCGCTGGACTTCCCCGGCCGCGAAGCCACCGCTCTGATCGCCGCGGGCCCGGTGGATGCAACGGTCATCGCCGCCCTGCCGCACCTGCGGCACATTGCCGTGTATGGAGTCGGCTATGACAAGGTGGACGTGGCCGCGGCGCGGGCGCGCGGCATCGCGGTGACCAACACACCGGGGCCGACCGATGGCTGCGTGGCCGACATGGCGTTCGCCCTGCTGCTCGCAGCCGGGCGCGGCATCGTCAGCGGCGACCGTTTCGTGCGCGAGGGGCGATGGCCGGCCGGCAGCTTTCCGCTCATGCCGCGGCTGCATTCACGCACCATGGGCATTCTCGGCCTCGGCCGCATCGGCATGGCGATTGCCCGGCGCGCCGTCGCCTTCGACATGCCCGTGCTTTACCACAACCGCCGCCCGGTGACCGGCGTCCCTTACGGCCACCGGGCCAGCGTGCACGACCTCGCGCGCGACAGCGAGGTGCTGGTGGTCGCCTGCCCGGGCGGCGACGCGACGCGGGGGCTGGTGGACGCAGCGGTGCTGCGTGCCCTCGGCCCGCGCGGCATCGTGGTGAACATCGCCCGCGGCAGCATCGTCGACGAGCCGGCGCTGGCCGCCGCATTGCAGGACGGCACCATCGCCGCCGCCGGGCTGGACGTGTTCGCCCACGAACCGGTGGTGCCGGCGTCGCTCGCCGCGCTCGAGAACGTGGTGCTGATGCCTCACCGCGGCGGCGGCACAGTGGAGACATGGGAGGAATGTGCCGACATGGTGATCGGAAATCTGCGGGCGCATTTCGCGGGCAGGCCGCTGCCCAATCCCATTGCCGGCGATTGACAGTTCGGGCGCGCCGCCTCCTACTCGTTCGGTGCGCGTCGCCAGCCGGCGCGCGGACCAAAGGGGGAAGCGCATGGCAGCAAGCCAGCCAGCACGCAACGACCTGTTCGAGCGCGCGGCGATCACCGGCATCGGCGAGACCGCCCATGGACGGGGCATGCAGCAGGGCAGTTCCCTGTCGCTGCAACTCCAGGCCGCGCTCGCCGCTATCGCCGATGCCGGGTTAAGTCCGCGCGACATCGACGGCGTGATCCCGGTGGCGAGCGGTGCGGCCGTGGCCGAGGACTTCATCACCAATTTCGGTATTCCCGACCTGCGCTTCTCGGCCACCACGCCGATGGGCGGGGCAAGCTGCGTCGCCGCGATCCAGGCCGCTGCCGCGGCGGTGGCGTCCGGCATCTGCCGCCACGTGCTGCTGCCCATCGGGCGCACCGGCTATTCCGGCACCCGAATCGGGGCGCGGGTGCACGAAATGCCGCAATTCCGCACCATCGGCGAGTTCGAACTGCCGCTGGGCAACATCGCGCCGGCGCAGATCTACGCGCCGATGGCCCGCCGGCACATGGAGCTGTATGGCACCACCAGCCGGCAACTTGCTGAAATCGCGGTAACCACCCGCCAGCACGCAATCCTGAACGGCAACGCGGCGATGACCAAGCCGCTCACCATCGAGGACCATCAGGCCAGCCGCTTGATTGCCGACCCGCTGCGCCTGTTCGATTGCTCGCTGGAAAGCGACGGCGGTGCTGCGGTGGTGGTGAGTTCCGCCGAGGCGGCGCGGGACCTCCGCCAGCCCCGTGTGCTGGTGATGGGCGTGGCCGAGGGGCACCCGGACTCACCCAGCGTCATCACTCAGCGCCCGGACCTCCTAAAGCTCGGCCTGGGCAAGGCCGCGCCGCGCGCCTTCGCCATGGCCGGGGTGAAGCCCGCCGACATCCAAGTCGCCGAGATCTACGATTGCTTCACCTACGTGGTGCTGCGCCAGCTGGAGGAACTCGGCTTCTGCGCGCCGGGCGAGGGCGGCGACTTCGTCGAGGGCGGTGCGCTGGGGCTGGGCGGCCGTCTGCCGGTCAACACCCATGGCGGCCTGCTGTCCCAGGCGCATCTGGCGGGCATGAACCATATCGTCGAGCTCGTCCGCCAGTTGCGTGGCCAGGGCGGCGCGGCCCAGGTGGCGGAGGCGACGCTGGGCCTGGTGACCGGCTATGGCGACATGGGCGACGGCTCCATCGCCATCATGCGGAGGGCCTGAGGATGGCCGATCCTGCGGGCATACCCGTGACCGACCCGATCGCAAAGCCGGTGCCGCGGCCCAGCGAGGACACGCAACCTTATTGGGACGGGTTGGCACGCGGCGAGTTGCTGGTGCAGCGCTGCAAGGATTGCGGGAAGCTGCGGCACTACCCTCGCCCGGTCTGCGACGGCTGCTGGTCGATGGCTCACGAATGGGTGGCGCTGTCGGGCCTGGGAACGGTGCAAAGCTGGACGGTCTGCCACCACCCGTTCCACCTCGGCTTCAAGGCGCAGTCGCCCTACGTGCTGCTCACCGTGGACTTGGCCGAAGGGGTGCGGGCGATGGGCCAGTTGCGCGGCCTCGATCCGCAGGGACTGCGCCTCGGCCAGCCCGTGCAGGTGGATTTCGAACGGGAGGGCGACGGACCAGTGCTGCCGGTATTCCGGCCGAGGCCCGGCTGACCGGTCAGCGACCCATTAGCCTGCCCAGATCGGCCTTGAATGCGTTGTGAAGAAAAGAATTTCGACGGCCCGATGACTTGAACGCAGATCGTGCGCGCCAGCCGCACGGGCATCCGGTGCGGTTTTTGTGAGCGCCTTCGACTGCGGCAGTTGACGAGCGCCCCTTCCATGTCAATTATGCGTCAGATGCATGGCTGTCTCCTTTCTGGGAGATGCGCGGGATCGCGCATCGTCGGGGGGCGGCAAAATAACGGATTGGGGGCTCATATGACCGAGCAAGATGTTGGCCGGATGGTCGAAGGCGTGAAGTCTGGCCGGATGAACCGGCGCGCGTTCATGCGCCGCATGGCGGCGCTGGGTGTCGCGGCGCCGCTCGCCGCCCAGGTTCTGGCCCATTCCGGAGTGGCGATGGCGCAGGCCGCGTCCACCTACAAGCCCACCAAGGCTGGCGGCGGCGGCACGCTGAAGGTGCTGTGGTGGCAGGCACCGACCCTGCTGAACCCGCATTTCGCCACCGGCACTAAGGACCAGGACGGCAGCCGCATCTTCTACGAGCCGCTGGCCGCCTGGGACCCCGACGGCAATCTGCAGGCGGTGCTGGCCGCCGAGATCCCAAGCCGTGAGAACGGCGGGCTCGCGATGGATGGCAAGTCGGTGACGTGGAAGCTGAAGCCGGGCGTGAAATGGCACGACGGCAAGCCGTTCACCGCCGACGACGTTGTGTTCAACTGGAAATACGCCTCCGACCCGGCCACCGCGGCGGTCACCGCCGGCAGCTACAAGGACGTCGTGGTCGAAAAGGTCGACGACCACACGGTTAAGGTGAACTTCCCCACCCCGCAGCCCTTCTGGGCCGATGCCTTCGTCGGCGCCACCGGTCAGATCATCCCCAAGCACCTGTTCGAGGAATACTCCGGCGGCAAGTCGCGCGAGGCGCCCACCAACCTCAAGCCGGTCGGCACCGGCCCCTACGTGTTCCGCGAATTCCGCCCCGGCGACATGGTGATGGGCGAGCGCAACAAGAACTATCACATGCCCAACCGGCCCTATTTCGACGCGATCGAGATGAAGGGCGGCGGCGATGCGGTGTCGGCGGCCCGCGCGGTGCTGCAGACCGGCGAGTACGACTTCGCCTGGAACCTGCAGGTCGAGGACCAGGTGCTGCAGCGCCTGGAGCGCGGCGGCAAGGGCAAGGTGCGGCTGACACAGGGCGCCGGCTGCGAGCACATTCAGCTCAACAACACCGATCCCTGGACCGAGGTGGACGGCGAGCGGTCGTCGCTCAAGACCAAGCACCCTTCGCTCACCGATCCGGCAGTGCGCGACGCGCTGAACCTGCTGGTCGACCGCCAGTCGGTGCAGGACCATATCTACGGCCGCACCGGCATCGCCACCGCCAACTGGGTCAACAACCCGCCCCGCTTCGTCTCCAAGAACACCAGCTTCGAGTTCAACATCGACAAGGCCAACGACATCCTGGAGAAGGCCGGCTGGAAGAAGGGCTCCGACGGCGTGCGCGCCAAGGGCGACGTGAAGCTGAAATACGTCTACCAGACGTCGATCAACCAGCCGCGCCAGAAGACCCAGGCCATCATCAAGCAGGCCTGCGCCAAGGCAGGCATCGAGATCGAGATCAAGTCGGTCGTGGCCTCGGTGTTCTTCTCCTCCGATGTGGCCAACCCGGACACCTACCCGAAGTTCTATACCGACCTGCAGATGTACAATACCGGGCCGGGCCGTCCCGACCCTGGCGTGTGGATGCAGATGTTCCTGTCCTCCAATGCCAACACCAAGGAGAACAAGTGGCAGGGCCGCAACCCGATGCGCTGGGCAAACAAAGAATTCGATGAAACCCACGCGGCCGCCGAGGCGGAGCTGGACCCTGTCAAGCGCGTCGCACTGTTGATCAAGTGCAACGACATCGTCATAAAGCACCGGGCCGTGATCCCCGTCGTGTACCGCCCCGGCGTGTCAGGCACGTCCAATCGTCTCGCGGCGAACGTCAGCGGTTGGGACAGCAACTTCTTCGACCTCGCAAACTGGTACATGGAAGCCTAGGCGGGCTCTCGACCTCGTGACGAATCCCGGGGTACGGCATGCCGCGCCCCCGGGCGGTCGCGCTCATCCGCGCGGTCGGAAACCCGGTTGCATTTCTGCTGGAGTGACGAGTGTCCCGCGCGTACCTAATGCGCCGAATCCTGCTAGCCATCCCGAGCCTGCTTGGGATCAGCATCGTGCTGTTTTTCGTGCTGGCCTCGGCCCCGGGCGACCCGTTCGAGGAACTGGTCACCAACCCCAACGTGCCGCCGGAAGTGCGCGAGAACCTCCGGGCGTCGCTCGGCCTCGATGACCCGATCTGGCTGCGCTACATCCGCTGGCTCTTCGCGATGCTCCACGGCGATTGGGGCTTCTCCTTCGTCAGCCGCATGAACGTGGACGAACTCATCATGCAGCGCGTCCCGGTCACGCTGGCGGTCATCGGCGCGGCACAGCTGATCTCCATTCTAATCGCGGTGCCGATTGGCGTGCTGGCCGCCTCGAGGCCCTATTCTCTCTTCGACCAGATCGCCAACACGCTGGCCTTCGTGGGTTTCTCGCTGCCGACCTTCTTCACCGGTCTGCTGCTGATCCTGTTGTTCTCCATCCAGCTCGACTGGCTGCCCATGGTATACCAGGCCAGCGTCCGCGCCACCGGCTGGGCCTTCTGGTGGGAACACATCAAGCAGTCGATCATGCCCGTCCTCGTGCTCGGCCTGTTTCAGGGCGCCTCGCTGGTGCGCTATGTGCGCTCCTCCGTGCTCGACGTGATCAAGCTCGACTACGTCACCACCGCCCGGTCCAAAGGCATCGGCAACCGCAAGGTCCTTGTGCGCCACGTGGTGCGCAACGCGCTGATCCCGGTGGTCACGCTGGTGGCGCTGCAGATGCCGATCGTCTTCGGCGGCGCCATCGTCACCGAACAGATATTCCGCATCCCCGGCATCGGCTCGTTGCTCATCTCCTCCATCCTGGCCACCGACACGCCGGTGGTCATGGCGGTGACCTTCGTGTTCGCCTGTCTCGTTGTCCTCTTTAACCTGATTGCAGACATCCTCTATGGCTGGCTCGACCCCCGCATCGCTTTCCGTTGAGGGCCCGGTGCCGGCAGGCGCCGCCCCCTCCCGATCCGACCGGCCGATTTCTCCGGCCCAGGAGGCATGGCGCCGATTCCGCAAGCACAAGCTCGCGGTGATCAGCGTTGGCATCCTGGCGCTGTTGGTCGCGGTGATCGTGATCGGCCCCTTCCTCTGGCCGCTGCCGATCGACGAAATCGACTTCTCCGCCCAGCTTGAGGCGCCCTCGGCGGCCCATCCGCTGGGCACCGACGATCTGGGGCAGGACCTTTTGGCGCGCCTCATCTATGGCGGGCGCATTTCGCTGGCGGTCGGCCTCGCCGCCATGTTCGTCGCGGTCTTCGTCGGCATCGTTGTCGGCGCCGTCGCCGGCATGTCCAGCGGGCGGGTCGATGCCGCGCTGATGTGGCTGACCGACCTGTTCCTTTCGCTGCCGCAATTGCCGCTGCTGCTGCTGGTGATCTACCTGTTCCGCGACGGCCTGAAGGCGGCGCTGGGGCCTGAGGGCGGAGTGTTCGTGCTGATCGTCATCGTCATCGGCGGCCTGCGCTGGATGCCGGTGGCCCGCCTGGTGCGCGCCCAGTTCTTCAGCCTGCGCGAGAAGGAGTTCGTCGAGGCGGCCAGGGCGCTGGGCGCGTCGCGGGCGCGTCTGGTGGTCAACCACATCCTGCCCAACGCGCTCGGGCCGGTGATCGTGGCCGGCACCATCGACGTCGCCGCCGCCATTATCGCCGAATCGACCCTGTCGTTCCTGGGCCTCGGCTTCCCGCCCGACATCCCCACCTGGGGGCGGGTTCTGTTCGACGCCAAGGACTATCTGGACATCGCCCCGCACTGGGCGCTGTTCCCGGGGGCGGCGATTTTCCTGACCGTCCTGTCCATCAACTTCATCGGCGATGGGCTGCGCGATGCGCTCGATCCGCGCCGCGTCGTCTAGGTAGCGCCCGATGTCCGAGGCTTTGCTCGAGATCCGCGACCTCAAGACGTGGTTCAAGACCGATGACGGCATGGTACGCGCCGTGGACGGCGTCAGCATGTCGATCAACAAGGGCGAGACCCTGGCGGTGGTCGGCGAATCCGGCTGCGGCAAGACAGTGACCGCGCGCAGCGTTCTGAAACTGATCGACATGCCACCCGGCCGCTTCGAGTCAGGGGCCATCCTGTGGCGCGGCCGCGACCTGATCCCGCTGCCGCTGGAGGAGATGGACAGCATCCGCGCCCGCGAGATCGCCATGGTGTTCCAGGAGCCGATGACGTCGCTCAACCCGGTCTATACCGTGGGCGACCAGATCGCCGAGTCGCTGCGCACGCACGACAAGCTGTCCGAGAAGGCGGCGATGGAGGCGGCGGTGGAAATGCTGCGCCTGGTGCAATCCCCAACGCCGAACGGCGGGTGCGCGACTACCCGCACCAGTTCTCGGGCGGGATGCGCCAGCGCGTGATGATCGCCATGGCGCTTGCCTGCAAGCCGCAGCTACTGATCGCCGACGAGCCCACCACGGCGCTGGACGTCACCATCCAGGCGCAGATCCTGGAGCTGCTCGGTGACATGAAGGCGCGCTTCGGCATGGCCATCATGCTCATCACCCACGACATGGGGGTGGTGGCGGAGAACGCCGCAGCGCGTGGTGGTGATGTATGCCGGCAAGGTGGTGGAGGAGGCACCGGTGGAGGAGCTGTTCGGCAACCCCCGCCACCCCTACACCCAGGGCCTGATCCGCTCGATCCCGCGCGTGGACGTGCATGGCCACGCCAAGGGTGGCCGCGGGTCCGGCTGGAGCAGATCCCGGGCACGGTGCCAAACTTGCTGACGCCGCCGCCAGGCTGCCGCTTCGCCGCGCGCTGCCGCTACGTGACCGATGCGTGCCGAAGCGCCGAACCGCCGCTGCGCACCGTCGCGGCCGAACACAAGGTGGCGTGCATCCTGTGAGCACCATGGCCCCCCCGATCTCCGAAACCACGCAACTGGACAAGACCGAGAACCTGCTGTCGGTTCGCGGCCTCAAGAAACACTTTCCCATCCATGGCGGCGTGCTGTCGCCGCGTGGTCGACCACGTGCACGCGGTGGACGGCGTGAGCCTGGACGTAGCGCCAGGCGAGACGCTGGGGCTGGTGGGCGAGTCCGGCTGCGGCAAGTCCACCACCGGGCGCTGCATCCTGCGGCTGATCGAGCCCAGCGCCGGCGAGATCTGGTTCCAGGGCCGCGACGTCACTCGGCTGGAAGGCGAGGAACTGCGCGCGCTGCGGCGCGACATGCAGATCATCTTCCAGGACCCCTTCGCGTCGCTGAACCCGCGCCATGACCGTGGGCGGCATCATCGGCGAGGCGCTGATCATCCAGGCTGGCGAAGAACCGGCGCGAGATGGAGGATCGGGTGGCGAGCCTGCTGGAGACGGTGGGCCTGCGCGCCGAGCACATGCGGCGCTACCCGCACGAGTTCTCCGGCGGCCAGCGCCAGCGCATCGGCATCGCCCGCGCCCTGGCGGTCGAGCCCAAGCTCATCGTCTGCGACGAGCCGGTCTCGGCGCTCGACGTCTCGATCCAGGCCCAGGTGATCAACCTGCTGGAGGATCTGCAGGAGCAGTTCGGCCTCACCTACCTGTTCATCGCCCACGACCTCAGCGTGGTCGAGCACATCAGCGACCGGGTGGCGGTGATGTATCTCGGCCGGATGGTGGAGGTGGCGACGGCGGCGGACCTCTACGCCAACCCGCTGCACCCCTACACCGAGGCGCTGCTCTCCGCCGTTCCCATCCCCGACCCGAAGGTGAAGCGCAAGCGCATCGTGTTGCAGGGCGACGTGCCGAACCCGATCCGTCCGCCAACCGGCTGCCACTTCCATACCCGCTGCCCGATCGCCGAGTCTCGATGCTCGGTGGACGTGCCGGCGCTGCGCAACACCGGCGACGGCCATATGGTGTCCTGCCACTTGCGCGGCTGAGGAGAGAAGGGGCCGATCGGCCTTGCGGCACATCGTGCGGTGCATGTTGTTGGGGTGCAGGGGCCGTCGTTTGCGCATGGCACGCTGCGGTCCCACGCGCCGCAGCCCGGCAGCAGGCAGGTGTCGGCGTCAGGGATCGAAGAAGACGGTCTCGTCCTGCCCCTGCATGCGAATGTCGTAGCGGTAGGCAATGCCCGTCGGTGTCATCGTTCGTCGCGCCAGAAGTGTATGGCGGCGGTCCGCAGGCACTGCCGAAAGCACGGGGTCGGCGTCATTTGCCGCCGCCTCATCCTCGAAGTAGATGCGCGTATAGAGATGCGCCAGCAGTCCGCGCATGAACACGATGACGCCGATATGCGGCGCCTGGCGGCCATCGGCGCTGCCGGGTTTTATGGTGTCGAAGATGAAGCGCTTCTGCGGGTCCGTGCCAGTGCCCACGCGACCAAACCCGCTGAACCCCGAATTGGAGCCGCGCGGGTCGGATGGATGCGCATAGCGACCCTGCGCATCGGCCTGCCACAACTCGATCATCGCATCGTCAACCGGCGTGCCGGCGCCGTCGTACACGCAACCCTCGATACGAATGCGCTCGCCCTCCGTATCCTCGGCGGCCATCGTGCCGCCGGCGATGCTGCGCAAGGGGAAATTGTATTGCTGCGGCGTCAGGCCATAGGCGAAGAACGGGCCAATGGTCTGCGAGGGCGTCTGGCGTCCGGCCATCTCAGGCCTCCATCGGCGTGGCGGCGCGGCCTCGCAGCACGATGTCGAACTCATAGCCCAATGCGCGGCCCGGCATGGGTACGGTCAAGCGAGAACGACGCCACCAGCAGCGCGCGCGCGGTTTCCGGCACGCCAAGGAAGATCGGGTCCAGCGCCAGCAGCGGATCACCCGGAAAATACATCTGCGTCACCAGTCGGGTGACGAAACTTGGCCCGAACAGCGAGAAATGGATGTGGTTGGGGCGCCAGGCGTTGTAGTGGTTGCCCCAGGGATAGGCGCCGGGCTTGACCGTGACGAACCGGTAGAACCCCTGCGCGTCGGTGACACAGCGGCCGCCGCCGAAGAAATTGGGATCAAGCGGCGCATCGTGCTGGTCCGCTCCGTGGACATAGCGGCCGGCGGCGTTGGCCTGCCAGACCTCGACGAGCGTGTCTGGCACCGGCCTTCCGTCATCGCCCACCACGCGGCCAGTCACGATGATGCGCTCGCCAACAGGCGCGCCGTTGCGCTGGCCGTTGCGGGTCAGGTCCGAGTCCAGCGGATCGAGGCTGGAGTGGCCATAGACCGGGCCGGTCACCTCCGTCAGCATCTGCGGCAACGGCACCAGCTTGCGGGTCGGGCCGCGCAACACGCTCGACTTGTAGCCGGCGTGGATGAGCGGCGGCTGGGTGCCCCAATCGCGCGCGGTCCAGCTTGGTTCAGCCATTGCGTCCTCCTCCGGCCACTCGGCCTGCCGTCCTGTCCCTCAGCCGATCAGGCCGACATAGTTGTGCGCCAGCACCGCCTGCATGCTCTGCGACTGCGCCAGAAGCTCCAGTTCGGCCAGTTGCAACTGGCGCTCAAAACTGTCCGGCTCATGGATGTGGTGCAGCAATGTGGTCATCCACCACGAGAAGCGCTCGGCGCGCCATACCCGGCACAGGCAGTTGGCGGAATAGGCTTCGATGCCGGATTCGTCGCCGTGCCGGTACCACGCCGCAAGCGCCTGCCACAGGGTCCGCACGTCCGACACCGCGAGGTTCAGGCCCTTGCCACCGGTCGGCGGCACGATATGCGCGGCGTCACCCGCCAGGAACAGGCGCCCATGGCGCATCGGCGCCGCGACGAAGCTGCGCAGGGGCGCGATGCTCTTCTCGATCGACGGACCGGTCGCCATGCCGGCCGCCACCTCCGGCCCCAACCGCAGCTTCAACTCGTCCCACAAGCGCTCATCGGGCCATTCCTCAATCTTCTCGTCCAGTGCGCACTGGATGTAGTAGCGGCTGCGGGTGGGCGAGCGCATGCTGGCCAGCGCGAACCCACGCTCATGGGTGGCATAGATCAGTTCGTCGTCCGCTGGAGGCACGTCGACGAGCATGCCCAGCCAGCCGAACGGCCAGGTGCGTTGCCATGTGCGTAGCACCGCATCGGGGATCGCGCGGCGGCTGGGGCCGTGGAAACCGTCACAGCCGGCGACGAAGTCGCAGTGCAGTTCGAAAGCGACGCCACCCTT
Source organism: uncultured Alphaproteobacteria bacterium (assembly GCA_963779875.1). GTDB lineage: Bacteria > Pseudomonadota > Alphaproteobacteria > Acetobacterales > Acetobacteraceae > CAMDGX01. Next base: position 405,680 of record CAWAAI010000003.1, read on the forward strand.
GGAATAGCGGACCACCGGGGCAGTGGCGAGGTCGAGCAATTCGACATCCACCGCCTCATGCACGACAACGCCGCCGTCACGCTCGCGCGCATCCCCGAGGTCCTTCTGGATCTCGGTCTGGCCATATATCGTCACGTGCTGCCCGGTCAGGCCGCTGAAGTCGACGCGCACGCGCCGCCCACCGATCGCAAAGCCGGCACCCTCATGCACCAGACCATCCCGGTGGAGCCGCCCGGCCAGCCCGGCCTCGCGCAGCAACGCCACCGTCCCCGGCTCCAGCACGCCGGCGCGAATGCGCGCCTCCACGTATTCCCGGCTGTGGCGTTCGAGCACCACACTGTCGATGCCTTCCATATGCAGCAGGTGCGACAGCAGCAGCCCGGAGGGCCCGCCGCCGATGATGGCCACCTGCGTCCGCATCTTCGTCATGCACCTCCCTCGCTGGCGGGTCTCGCGCCGCGAGCCTGTAGGCAACGCCGTGGCGAAGCAAGCGGGAACGGGCGCCGCGCCGCGCTACTGGCTCCCCCGTTCTCCGCTAGGGCTGGTCACCGGCCGGCCCGAATCAGGGGGCGAACCTGTTCCGCCAGCAGGTGCAATTGATCCAGGGCAAGGCTGTTCGGCATGCCGGGCCAGTGAACCGACGCAACGATGTGGTTGACCCCGAGCCGCTGGTTCAGGCGGTTGATCTGATCCGCCACTTCCTCGGGCGATCCCAGCAGAAATCGATCTTCCAGCAACGCGTTGAACTGCCCCGCCAAGTCGTCACCCGCGGGCATCACCTTGTCCTGGCCCCAGGCACGATAGGCCTTGTACTTCTCTTCCAGATACGGCTGGGCCCGGCGTATCGCCTCGGCGCGAGTGGGGGCGACGAATACCTCGCGCCGCATCGGCACCTCCACGGGGAACGGCCGGCCGAATTCATCAAGCGCGCGTTTGTAGAGGTCCATCTGCCGCTCCAGCGTCGCCAGCGTATTGTGCGGGTTGATGTACCAACAATCGCCCAGCCGGGCGGCGCGGCGGATCGCCACATCGGCATTGGCGCCGATCCATATCGGCGGCGCCGGCTTCTGCAACGGCTTCACCGTGCATGAGGCGTGGGCAAGCTCGAAATGCGAGCCCTTCATGTCCACGAAATCCTCGGTCCACAGCCGGCGGATCGCGATGAGGCATTCCTCGAAGCGCGCACCGAGCGCGCCCCGCGGAACTCCGAATGCCTTGAATTCCACGTCACGGTAGCCGAGGCCGGCGCCAACCACCAGCCTGCCGCCGGACAGGAGATCCAGTGAGGCCAGTTGCTCGGCAAGGTCCAATGGCTTGTGCAAGGGCAGCAACACCAAACCGCAAATGATCCGCAGGCGCGGCGCGATCGCGGCGCAATAGGAAAGGAACGGAACCTGCTGCAAAGCTTCGAATGGATGGGCGCTGTAGTGCGATCCCTTCACGATGCCCTCGAACCCCAGGCGATCGGCGCAGCGCACCAGGTCCAGGTCGTCCTGCAGGTGGCGTGCGGCATCGCCTGGTGGATGCTGGCCGCGCACCATGAGGCTGAGCTTCATCTGGCGGTCTCCGTCACGACGGTGCACAGGCGCGGATCGCCGCCTCGAAATGGCTTCTGGCATCCGGGCCACGGGCGAACGGGCTCACAATCGGTAGATCGATACCGGATTGCCGATATGCCTCAACGCGAGCACGGCAGTGGTCGGGTGTGCCGGCGATGCTCGTCGCATCGATCATCGCATCGCTGACCGCGCGTTCGGCAGCCTCGCGGTCCCCGCGGGCCCACGCCTCGGCGATCACAGCAGCTTCCTCCACGAAGCCGTGCTCGGCCATCAATTGGTTGTAGCGCGGGAAGAACCCGGCATAGAACGCGAGGCCGGGCCGCAGTGCCGCGAGTGCGGCCTCCCGCGTATCGCGAATGGCGGCCGGCAACAGGGTCGTCACCTCAATTCCTCGAGGATCGCGGCCGACCCTGGCCGCGGCCTCAGCCAGTTGCGCCCGGACGGGCGCGGCGGTCTGCAAGGTGCTGCGCGTCAGGATAATGCCGTCGCCCACCTCCCCGCATAATGCGATGCCCTTGGGGAAGACCGCCGACAGATACATCGGGATGTCCCTGTGCCGCGGCTCGTACCAAAGATCGAAGTTCTCGATGCGGATGGTCTTGCCCATGAAGCGCACCTGTCCGTCGAGGAGCAAGGCGCGCACGACGGCAACGCTCTCGCGCGTGCGGGTGAGCGGCTTCTCATAGGCAACGCCGTGCTCGGGCCCTACCTGCGCCTTGTGGCTTGACCCGAGCCCGAGGATGAATCGCCCGCAGGACAGGTCGGCAACCGAAGAGGCGGCCATCGCAATCGTCGGCGCGGTACGGACGAACACGCTGCTGATGCTGGTGCCGAGCATGATGCGCGAGGTCCGCATCGCGCATGCCGCCAGGATGGCGAACTGATCGCCGCCATGCCCTTCCGCCACCCAGGCGGATTCGTAGCCAAGCCTCTCCGCCAGGACAACGAGGTCGACGATTTCGGCCGGGTTGGGGCCACCGGAAATTGCAATACCGATCCTGCGCATCTTCTACCTCCAGACGACCCGCGCCCGCATTCCCTCGGCCCGGCACCCGAATCGGCAGGGATGGGCGAGGGCGGCAATCATTGTAGTCCCGTGGCCATCATCGGGGATTTGGTCGGAAAACGCGCATTCAAAGGATATATGGATCACCAGTGAGGCGTGCGATTCAGCCCCGCCGGCGCTCCAGGGCAACGCGCAGGATTTCCTGCACCTCCGGCGGCTGGTCAGCCAGCGCGTCGGCAATGGCCGCGAGCGTGCCGTGCAGAACGTGCACCTGGTCCAGCAGGGAAAGCACCAGCGGCACCGTCTCCTCCGGCACCGCCATGCCGCGGCGCAGGTCGTGGATCAGCCGCACGCGCGCGATGTCGATATCCTGGAAAACAAGCTCGTTGCCCTCCAGGCTCGGCCGCACCCAACGGCGCTCCACCCAGGCGACAAGCTCAGGCTCCGCCAGGTCGTCGAACAGGGTGATGACGGCTTGTATCCGCATCATGGCACCATGCCCTTGCGCGGGTCGAGCGGGTGCGCCGGCTGCCAGTCACGCAGGAAATCCTCCAGTGCGGGATCGTCCTGGGTCGGCAGCACGACATTGAGGACCACGAACTGGTGCCCGCCACCGATGCCGCGGCCGCGCAGCCGCAGCCGCGTGCCCTGGCCGGAATGCGGCGGGATCTTCAAGGCGACGGCGCCGCTGATGGTGGGCACCTCCACGCTCGCCCCGAGCACCGCCTCCTGCAGTGTGACCGGCAGGTCGAGCACGATGTCGTCGCCCTCGCGGCGGAAGAAGCGATGCGGCGCCACGCCCACCTCGATCAGCGCGTCGCCGGGCGGGCCGCCGCCGATGCCCGGCGATCCCTGGCCGCGCAGGCGCAGCACCTGGCCGTCGCGGTGCCCCGCGGGAATGGTGACATCCAGCGTACGGCCATCGGGCAGGGTGATGCGGCGCACGGTGCCGCGTGCGGCATCCATGAACGAGACGGTCAGGGTGTATTGGGAGTCGGCCCCGCGCATGGCGAAGCCTTCGGCACGGCCGCCGCCGCCACGCCGCCCCCCGCCTCCGGTGGCGCGGCGCAGCAATTCCTCGAGGTCGGCAGGATCAAAGCCACCGCCGGCATATCGGCCCTGGCCCGCGTCGCCGCTGAAGTCGCGGTAGAACGGCCGCTGCGGCGGAACCTCGGCACCGGAGGCGTCGATCTCGCCCCGGTCGAAGCGGCCGCGCTTGTCCGGGTCGGACAGCAAGGAATAGGCCGCCGAGATCTCCGCGAACGCTTCGGCCGCATCCTTCTTGCCGGGATTGATGTCGGGGTGGTGCTTCTTGGCCAGCCGCCGGTATGCGCTGCGGATCTCCTCGGCGGAAGCGGAGGGCGTCACCCCCAGGATGTCGTAAGGGCTTCTCATGCGATGTCTCTAGCAGGGCTGCGCGGCTTCCGCCATGCGGTGCTGGCGCACGCCTTGGCGAGCGGCCCGGCCGGACACCCTATTCTCGTACACAAACAAGAATCCGTGTGCGTATGCAGTCCGCTGGCAAGGTGGCCTCGGCGCTGTTGACACACTTGTTTCGGAACCTGTTAGAACATGGCGGAGAACGGAGCATATCGCCTTGCAGACCGCGGCCGCCATCCCTGCGAGCAACCCTCTGGCGGATCCTGCCGCCGGCGTGTCGATGCGCACCGATATTCTCGTGGCGATCGCTCTCGCTCTCGCGGCCGGGGTGCTCTACGCCGGCTTCGGCCTTCGGCTGGCGCAGGGGATCTACCCCGATTTCTTCAATCTCGCCTTTGATGTCGACCCACCGACCTACGTCTCGCTGATGACGCAGGAAGTGTTCGCCCGTGGCGGGGTCAAGCATCCGCTGGTGCTGATGCTCCGCCCGCTTGCCCAGCCGCTGCTGGCCGCCGGGTTCTCGGCCAATGCGGCATCCTGCCTGGTGATGGCCGGTTTTGGTGGCGCGACGGTGGGGGTGGTTTTCCTGTTCTTGCGCCGCATTGCCGCGGCACTGCCCGAAGCGATCCTGCTGACGGCTTTGTTTGCCGTTTCCGGCAGCCAGTTCTTCAGCGCGATGATCCCCGAATCGTATGGGCCGGCGGCCTTCAGCATCGCCTGCGTCTGGTTGGTGGCGGTCTGGCGGCTGGCCGATACCGGCAATGCGCGGGTGCTGCGCTACGCCGTCGCCGTCCTCGCCTATGGCGTGACCACCACGAATGTCCTGCAGTCGCTGTTGGCCGAAGCATTGGTCTGGCTGCGCCACCGCGGCTTTTCCGGGGCGATACGGCCTCTGCTGGTGTTCGGGGCCACGCTGGCGGTCGTGCTGGCAGTGGCCACGGCCCTGGTCTGGCACGACCTGCTGCTGCAATTCCTGACGGATCCACTCGCCGTGCTGAAAAACGCCTATTGGCAGCGGACCAAGGGCGCGCGCATCGGCGTTGCGGACACGGTGTTGCGGCTGCTGGGCTATTCGGTTGTGTCGCCCTCGTTTTCGATCGTGCAGATCGAGGGCGGCATCCGGATGTGGGATTTCCGCGCGCCTGCCTTCCCGCCGCTGGCGGCCGTGGCGGCGTTGCTGTGGCACCTGTTTTGGCTGGCGGGCGCCGTCGCTGCCTTCATCAATCCACGCACGCGCTGGCTGGCGGCGGGCTTGGCCGCGATGCTGCTGTTCAACCTCGTCTTCCACATCGATTTCCAGTTCCGCGGCAGCGTCTACCTGTATTCGCCGCACACGCATTTCCTGCTGTTCGCGCTCGGTGCCGGGCTGGCGCCCCTGTTGCGCCCGGGCAGCATGGTGCGCCGCCTGTACCTCGCGGTTGCACTCGGTCTTGTCGTGCTGGTCGGCAGCGTGACCTTCGACCGTGCGGCGTTGCTGGCGACTTCGTTCGATGAGCTTGCGCCGCATTGCGATGCGCCCTGCAGGGAGTAGACGTCCATGATGTCCGATGCTCCGGTGCTGTCGCCGCGGCTGGAACGTGTCGCACCAGCTGATGGCGGGATGTTGCCGCTGTGCGTGGACCTGGACGGCACGCTGCTGCGCACCGATTCGCTGGTGGAGGGGCTGATTGCCGCCGGCGCGGCACTGCGCTTCGGGGCATTGCTGGGGGCGGCGGTGCGCGGGCGGGCGGCGCTGAAGGCACGGGTGGCGGAACTGGCGCCGCCGGATCCGGCGCTGTTGCCCTACAATCAGGCGCTGCTCGACTATATCCGAAGCCAGCGCGCGGTCGGGCGGCGCATCGTGCTGACCACGGCGGCCAGCGAGGCGACGGCGCGGCTGATTTCCGAACATCTTGGCCTGTTCGACGAGGTGATCGCCTCGTCGGCGGTGCGCAACCTCAAAGGCCCGGCCAAGGCGGCGGCGCTGGTCGAACGGTTCGGGCGGGGCGGGTTCGTCTATGCCGGCGATCACCGCGCCGATCTGCCGGTGTGGGCCGATGCGGCGGCGGCGGTGATGGTCGATGTGGCCCCCGCCGTGGCCGCGCGGGTGCGGGTGCCGGTCGAGCATCGAATCGCCGACCGGCCGGTCCAGGTGCGTGCGCTGCTGCGGGCAATGCGGCCACACCAGTGGGTGAAGAACATACTGGTGTTCGTGCCGATCTTCACCGCGGGCGCCCTGGGCCATGGGCCGAGCTGGGCGGGAGGCTTGCTCGCCTATGCGGCGTTCTGCGCGACGGCGTCTGGCATCTACCTGGTCAACGACCTGCTGGACCTTTCGGCCGACCGCGCGCACCCGACCAAGCGGATGCGCCCCTTCGCTGCGGGCGTTGTCTCGCTGCCGGCGGGCATGGCATTGGCGGTGGCGCTGCTGACGGGCGGTGCGTTGGTGGGATGGCTGGGAGGCATTCTCGGCATCGTCGTTGCCTATGCCATTGCATCGACGGCCTATTCGCTGCGGCTGAAGCGGCTGCCGCTGGTGGATGTATTCACGTTGGCGGGTCTGTACACCGTGCGGATGATCGGCGGCGGCGAGGCGACGGGGCATTCGCTGTCGCTGTGGCTGCTGGCCTTTGCCGGCTTCCTGTTCCTGAGCCTGGCACTGGTGAAGCGGGTGGCCGAATTGCTGGATGGCGCACGGGCCGGTTCCGGATTGCTGGCGGGACGAGGCTACGGGCCAGGCGACCTGGCGATGCTGCAGTTGTTCGGGGTGTGTGCGGCGTTCTGCTCCAGCCTGGTGCTTGCGCTGTACGTACAGAACGAGTCCACCCAGGCGCACGTGTCCGGGGCGGGGCTGCTTTGGCTGATGGTGCCGCTGGTGCTGCTGTGGAACTGCCGCATCTGGCTGGCCACGGCGCGGGGCTATATGAACCAGGATCCGATATTGTATGCCGTGCGCGACCGAGTGACCTGGGCGATCGGCGCCAGCGTAATGGCGCTGATGCTGGCGGCGCGGGGATGGCACTGGCTGGTTTAGCCGGATCGCAGCGCCGCCGCGGCCGTTGCCCCGGGGGCAGGAGTTGCATTGCATGAATGGTGTCGTTCTGACGTTGGCGCTGACCAGCATCGGCATGGGCGCGGTGGCGCAGGTGTTGCTGAAGCTGGGCATGTCGGGGCCGGGGGTGCGTGGCGCGATCGAAAGCGGGGGAGCGTGGGCGGTGGCCCGGTCGGTGGCGTTCAGCCCGGGCGTGTTGGGCGGGCTCGCGCTGTATTTCATCAGCACGATGTTCTGGTTGTCGGTGTTGTCGCGGGCGGAATTGTCGCAGGCCTATCCGTTCGTGGGGCTGAGTTTCGTGCTGACCGCGGTAATGGGGTACTTCCTTTTTCATGACGCGATGACGGCATGGCGCGTGGCTGGGATCACGCTGATCGTGGCGGGAGTGGTGTTGGTGGGGCGAAGCTGAACGGGGTGTCATGCCAACGTTGTTGGTGCCGGGCTTGGGCGGTGCCTAGTATGGCCCCGATGTTCCCGGTTGCCCGAAGGAAGACGCCATGATCGACGTGCGAAGCCTTAAGCTGCTGCTGCTGCCCCTGTTGGCGCTGACGCAATGCGCGATGCCCGCGGGGGCGCGCACGCTGGAAGTGGGCGAAAAGAAGGAGTTCAAGATGCCGTCGGACGCGATCAAGGCCGCGAAAGACGGGGACACGGTGCGGATCGACGCCGGCGAGTATTTCGACTGCGCGGTGGTGCGGGCCAACAACATCACCATCGAGGGGGTGGCGCCGAACGCGGCGGCGGTGCTGACCGACAAGGCGTGCCAGGGCAAGGGGCTGCTGGTGACCAACGGGAACGACATCACCGTGCGCAACCTGAGCCTGGTGCGGGTGCGGGTGCCAGACATGAACGGTGCCGGCATCCGGGCCGAGGGCCGGAACCTGCTGGTGGACCATGTGAAGTTCAACAACAACCAGAACGGCATCCTTGCGGCCGCCAACAAGGAAAGCACGATCATCGTGCGCGACAGCGAGTTCGTGAAGCAGGGCTATTGCTCGCCCTGTGCGCACGGCATCTATGTCAACGCGTTGAAGCTGTTGCGGGTGGAGCGGACGAAGTTCTCGGACACGCGCCAGGCGCATCACATCAAGTCGCGGGCGGCGCGGACCGAGGTGATCGGCAGCGAGATCCGCGACGGCGATACGGGCACGGCGAGCTATCACATCGAAATTCCGAATGGCGGCAGCGTGTTGGTGCGCGACACGACGTTCCAGAAGGGGCCGAAGGCGGAGAACCACAGCGCGATCATCTCGATCGGCGCGGAGGGGGTGAACCAGCCGACGCGGGAGATCACGATCGAGAACAACAACGTGATCAACACCGGGTCGTACACGACCTTCTTCGTGGTGAACCTGACGGCGACCGAGGCCATGCTGAAGGGCAACAAGCTGACGGGCAACATCAAGCCGCTGCGCGGCGACGGGGAGGTGGAGTAGGCGGGGCTGGCTTGCTGCGGGGTTTGACGTATAATCACGATACTACGATCAAAAAACGTGAAACGCGCCCGCGATAGGGCACCGGGAGACAGCCATGGCCGCCAAACCGTTGAAGCTCGATCCGCCGCTGCGCGGGCGCATCTATGACAGCATTGCCGAGACGATCGGCAACACGCCGCTGGTGCGCATACCGAACATCACCGCCGAGGACGGGATCAAGGCCGATATCCTGCTGAAACTGGAATTCTTCAATCCGCTCGCCTCGGTGAAGGACCGGATCGGGGTGAACATGATCGAGGCGATGGAGGCGGAGGGGCGGCTGAAGCCGGGGGCGGTGATCGTGGAGCCGACTTCGGGCAATACGGGCATTGGGCTGGCGTTCGTGTGCGCGGCGCGGGGGTATCGGCTGATCCTGACGATGCCGGAATCGGTTTCGATCGAGCGGCGCAAGATGTTGCAGTTCCTGGGGGCGGAGATCGACCTGACGCCGCGGGAGAAGGGCATGACCGGGGCGGTGAACCGGGCGAAGGAGTTGCTGGCGCAGCATCCAGGCTCGGTGACGGCGGACCAGTTCGGCACGCCTTCCAACCCGGATATCCATCGGCGGACGACGGCGGAAGAGATCTGGAAGGATACCGCGGGCGGGGTGGATGCTTTCGTGAGCGGGATCGGGACCGGGGGTACGATCACGGGCGTGGGGCAGGTGTTGAAGGCGCGCAAGCCGGGGGTGCGGATCGTGGCGGTTGAGCCGGCGGCCAGCCCGGTGCTGTCGGGTGGGGCGGCGGGGCCGCATCCGCTGCAGGGCATTGGGGCTGGGTTCGTGCCGGAGGTGCTGGACCGGGGCGTGTATGACGAGGTGATCCAGGTGACGAACGAGGAATTGTTCGCTGCCTCCAAGCGGCTGGCGCGGCGGGAGGGGATTCCGGGCGGCATCTCATCGGGGGCGGCGCTGGCGGCGGCGTTGAAGCTGGGGGCGCGGCCCGAGATGGCGGGCAAGCAGATTGTGGTGATCATTCCGTCGTTCGCGGAGCGGTACATCACGACGGCGCTGTTCGACGGGCTGGGCTGAGGGTTTTTCCGTTCGTTCCGGCGGGATGTTGGGGCCAGGTGGCGCATGCTGCCTGGCCCTTTCGACGAATGGCGGGGGTTTAGCTGTTATATTACGATATCGTAATAATTTGGGCATGGTTAGGTATGGGTGCCTAGGGCGCGAAAAGTGAAAAGGGCGGGTTGGGGGAGGGGGCGCGACCGGAGCTTTGGGTAGATGCGGGGAGCGTGGGAATGCGCGGTGGCCGCGCGAGGGAGGGTTTTGGCGGGCGTGGCGATGGCGGCGTGCGCCGCGCAGGCGCGGGGACGCCGGGATGCGGCGGGGCGTCGCGTGGTGGCGAGGGGGGCGGTGGCCAGCCTGGGCGACAGGGCGCGCGGTGTGGGGGCCGGCGCGGGTTGGGTGCGCGGGGGTGCGGATGGCGGGGCCGGGAGGTCGCCGGCGGCGAAGCGGGCGAGCAAGTCGGCTAGGATCTGGAGGAGGTGGAGCAATTGGGCGGTGATGGGGTCGAGCACGCGGCCCATTAGGGGGTGGGTGGCCGACAAGCCGAGGATGGAGTTGCGGATGCCTTCCACGCAATGGGACAGATCGGGCGTGCCCGACAAGTCCGGCGCGCCCAACAAGTCCGGCGGGGGCGCCGGGCTGGGAGCAGCCTGCGGTGGAGGCGGCATGTTCATGATACGTTCCTGCCACGATCGAGCCAAGGTTGCAAGGAAAGTTTTCCCGTAAGCTTGTGCCGCAGCGGAAATGACGGGGATTGACGGAGGGGCGGACGGGCGATGTCACGATGTTTTGCTTTGGCATCGTGTAAGCCGGTCTGCCGGCAAGAGGCCGGCGGCGGGTTGGGCGATGTTTTTCGGGCGCTGGCTGAAGAACTGGGGCGCGGGCACGGGGCGGGTGCGGCGGGCGCGGGACGGCGAGGCGGAGGCATGGCCGGCTGCGCGGCCGCGCGGGTTCGCGGAGGCGCAGGCGCGGCCGTTCGCTGACCAGGCGGGGGAGGCGTTCGGCCGGGCGCCGCGGGATGTGGCGCTCGATACGGTGGCATTTCGCACTCGCGCGCCTGATGCCGTGGCGGGGGACGCGGCAGAGGGGCTGGCGCATGGCTCGGCCGTGTTCGCCTCAACGGGGCCGCAGGGGCACCGGCAGCGGATGCGCGAGAAGCTGTTGCAGCGCGGGGCGGATGCGCTGGCGGATTACGAGCTGCTGGAGATGCTGCTGTTCCTGGCGTTCAAGCAGGGGGACACGAAGCCGCTGGCGAAGGCGCTGATCAACCGGTACGGCAGTTTCGCCAACGTGATCGCGGCGCCGGCGGAGGAGTTGCTGCGGCTGGGCGGGGTGGGGCCGCATGCGGCGACGGCGATCAAGCTGGTGCAGGCTTCGGCGCTGCGCTCGGCGCGGGCGGAGCTGATGGAGCGGCCGGTGCTGAACTCACCGGAGAAGCTGGAGGCGTATCTGATCGCGGCGCTGGGGCGGGAGCGGACGGAGCATTTCCGGGTGCTGTTCCTGGACACGCGCAACCGGCTGATAGCGGACGAGGCGCAGGGGAAGGGGACGGTGAACCACACGCCGGTTTATCCGCGCGAGGTGGTGAAACGGGTGCTGGAACTGCACGCGACGGCGCTGATCCTGGTGCACAACCACCCGAGCGGCGACCCGAAGCCGAGCCGGGACGATTTCGACATGACGCGGGAAATCCAGCAGGCGGCGGGGCTGCTGGGGGTGGTGGTGCATGACCACGTGATCGTGGGGAACGGGCGGTGTTTCAGTTTTCGGGGCGAGGGGTTGATGGACGGGTAGGGCGAATGGTGGAAGGAACCCGACGGAGAATGCCGCCAGCCATGGCCGGTGCCGGGCCGGTCTGGCGTGGAGGGTTTCGCCATGCCAAAGGTGCGGGCGGGGCAGCAGGAGTTGAGTGGCGTGGACGGTGCGCGGCAGATGCGGCTGGGGCTGAACATTGTCGCCAACGGGGCACACGCGGCCGGCTGGCGGATGCCGGGGGCGCAGGCGGATGCGGCGCTGGATTTCGCGCTATGGAAGCAGATTGCGCAGGCGGCCGAGCGGGCGTGCGTGCATTTCATGTTCTGGGCCGACGGGATCGCGGTGCGGCACTCGGCGCGCGATGACGATGAGCTGAGCTACAACGCGCGGATCGACGTGTTCGAGCCGTTGACGGTGATCGGGGCGCTGTCGGCGGTGACGGAGCGGCTGGGGTTCGTGGCGAGTGCTTCGACGACCTACAACGAGCCGTATCATGTGGCGCGGAAGTTCGCCTCGCTGGACCATATCAGCGGCGGGCGGGTGGGGTGGAACGTGGTGACCTCCTGGAGCGAGCAGGAGGCGTTCAATTTCGGGCGCGACGCGCATATGGAGCATGGGCTGCGGTATCGGCGGGCGGAGGAGTTCGTCGATGTGGTGTTCGGGCTGTGGGATGGGTGGGACGACGATGCATTCATCCGCGACAAGGCGAGCGGGCGGTATTTCGATCCGGCCAGGATGCGCAACCTGAACCATCGCGGCGAGGTGTTCGCGGTGAAGGGGCCGTTGAACGTGGCGCGGCCGATCCAGGGCTATCCGGTGATCGCGCAGGCGGGGTCATCCGGGCCGGGGCAGGCGCTAGGGTCGCGGATCGCGGATATCATCTATACGGCGCAGAACGACAGGGCGCATGCGATTGCGTTCTGTGCCAGCGTGAAGGCGCATGGGGCGGCGGCGGGGCGGGCGCCTGGTTCGATGCTGGTGATGCCCGGGGTTTTGCCGGTGCTGGGGCGGAGCCGGGGGGAAGCAGAGGATGTTTATGGGCGCATGCAAGAATTGGTCCATCCGCGACTGGGATTGCCGATGCTGGCGGGTTCGTTCGGGGATTTGTCGGGGATGGATTTGGATGGTCCGTTGCCGGCGCCGCTGGCGAGCGTGAACGCGGTGACGAGCGGGCATGAGATGCTGGTGCGGGTGGCAAGGCAGGAGGGAATGACGATCCGCAAGCTGTATCAGATGATGGCCGGGGCTTCGGGGCACAAGATCATCGTGGGGACGGCGGGGGATGTGGCGGATTTCATGGAGGATTGGTTTCGGGCGGGGGCGTGCGACGGGTTCAACCTGATCCCGCCGTATTTGGCGGGGCCGGTGTTCGAGGCGCTGGAGTGGCTGGTGCCGGAGTTGCAGCGGCGGGGCTTGGCGCAGACGGCGTATCAGGGGGATGGGACGTTTCGGGGGAGTTTGGGGTTGGAGAGGCCGGGTGTGGGGGAGCGAGCACTTTCAAATTAGTCTATTTCTCACTTTGATCGTGTGTTAGCTAGAATCTACCCAGAATGAGACGGAAGTGAAAGTATAAATGTTTGATTTTGGGTCGGTATTGGATGCGGCGATAGCGCGGTTCACTGTTGGACTTGTGTCCATTGAATCAGGCGAACCGAAACCGCTCGGCTCCGGCACGCTGGTAAAGTGTATAACTACACAAGGTATATTGACTTGTGCTCATGTTTTAGAGGAAGTGGCGAAGCGAAAAGAGATAGGTATTGTTTTGTTTCCGGTCGTGATCGGCAGGGTGCAAACATTTAAGATAGAAACGCAATTTATTGTACCTGGCTCAATCAAGATATTAAGAGAGCCAAAAACACGTGATGGTGCCGATTTAGCATTTATTCCATTGCCAGAAAATTTCATGGCAGCCTTGAGTGCGTTTGCATCTGTATTGAATCTAGATATTCAGCGAGCTCGGTCGTCGGAGTTGTTGCCTGCCGACACATTTTCTATTGATGCCATAGCTGGAATTGTTGCAGAATTGACCCCCCCCCCTGCTCGTGCCAAATACTCTGCCTTGATACTGGGTGTCGAGGGCCTCATAAACGTGGGGAGAGTTGTCGAGAGATGGGATGCAAATGGTTTCGACCTGATTAAATTGCGACCTGCTCCAAGCTCCGACTTTGTATTGCCGAATGATTATGGCGCGACAAGTGGGGGGGGCATTTGGAGTGTCGCAATGAGAAAAGAACACGACGGCACCTTTCTCGTTGCACAGTCGCGGTTAATTGGTGTCGTATTCTGGCAAACTGAGGCACCTGATCGGGACTTGATTGGTCACGGTCCAGAAAGCATTTATAAGCGCTTACTTAGTGAAATCTACGGCCGTTGGCCTTCCCAATAACCTCCCGTGTTTTAAGGCGAAAATTGCTTTGGCGGACGCGCGGCGTCCGCTTTCTCGTTTGGGATAATTCCTAGGATTATCTGAATAGATAACTATTTTTGTATTGGAACAAAATTACATGGAGATTAGCGGAGCACAGTTGCGGGCTGCAGCTTAGCAACGATTGAACCATGAGGAGGGTGCAGGGGGCTCGGCCCCCTGCTGGGGTCCAGGGGCGACGCCCCTGGGCTTGCTTGTTTTGGGGGCGGAGTCTTGCGCGCGCCCCTCCGTACTCCCCCCGTAAAGCACGGGGGGAGAGATGGCAGGGCCTCGATTTGCCGTTACGAGTTCGGCCCACGTTCCATGGAGATGGGCTGCCAGCGGCGGCGGTCGAGTTTCGGCAGGACGGTGGGGTTGACGCAGGACATGGGCCAGCGGCCGGTCAGGGCGAGGGCGAGTTCCTGGCCGACGCGGCCGAGGCGGGCCGGGTCGAAGCGGGCGGATGCCGAGGCGGTGTGGGCGGAGAGGATGACGTTCTTCATCTTGAGCAGCGGGTTGTCCTGGCGGGGGGGTTCCTGGACGAGGACGTCCAGGCCCGCGCCGGCGATCCAGTTTTCCTGGAGGGCTTTGATGAGGGCGGCTTCGTCCACGGTGGCACCGCGGCCGACGTTGATGAAGAAGGCGGATTTCTTCATTTTGCGGAAGTGCTGTTCCTTCAGCATCGCCTGGGCTTCGGGGGTGGCGGGGGCGTGCATGGAGACGAAGTCGCAGGCCATGACTTCGTCGAGGCTGACGGGCAGGACGCCGTGTTCGATCATGACCAGTTCCTCGATGAACGGGTCGTAGGCCTTGACGATCAGGCCGAAGGGCTTGGCGCGCTTTGCCACCGCGCGGGCGACGTGGCCGAAGGCGACCAGGCCGAGGGTGAGGCCCATGAGGCGGGGCATCTGGAGCAGGGGGGTGCGGCCTTCGCGCCAGCGGCCGTCGCGGACGAGCTGGTCCTGGCCGGTGACGTCGCGGTGGCAGCCGAGGAGGAGCATGAGGCAGTGGTCGGCCACTTCCTCGATGAAGGTGTCGGGGCAGTTGGTGACCGGAATGCCGCGGGCGGTGGCGGCGGAGACATCGACGCTATCGACGCCGACCGAGCCGAGGGTGATGGTCTGGCATTTGGTGAGGCTGTCTATGATTTTCTTGGTGATGGGCATGCCCTTGGCGTAGAGGGCGTCGCAGTCTTTCGCGACTTCGATGAAGCCGTCCTCGTTCATGGGGCCTTCGACGATTTCGTAGTCGATGCCGGCGAGGTCGAGGGCCTGTTTCTCGTAGTCGTAGGTGACCTTGGCGGTGGTGAAGCTGGCCCCCGCCGGGGTTGCGATCTTGAACTTGGGCATGCGGTTCTCCTGTGTTTAGGCGTCAAGGCAAGGGGTTCTTTTTTGGAAAAAAGAACCAAAAAACTTTTATCCGTTTGAGTTGGGCGCAAATGGATGAAAGTCTTTTTGCTTCTTTTTCTTCAGAAAAAGAAGGCGCTTTCTAGCTTTTCGGCGGGCGCGCGCGGACGGCGGCTTCGTTGACGTCGATGCCCCAGCCGGGGCCAGTGGGCAGGACCAGTTCGCCGTCCTTCACCTCGGGGACCATGGTGAAGAATTCGTCGCGCCAGGCGACGCTGTCGATGTCGATTTCCATGACGCGGAAGTTGGGGACGATGGCGCAGAGATGGGCGGAGATCATGGAGCAGAGGTGGCCGTAGAAGTTGTGGGGGGCAACGTTCATTTCGTAGACGTCGGCCATGGAGGCGATTTTCAGGGATTCGCCGAGGCCGTTCCAGACGACGTCGATGATGGGGACGTCCATGGCGTAGTTCTCGAAGAAGGGCTTGAAGTCGCGGCGGCCGAGGAGGGTTTCGCAGGAGGCGATGGGGCAGGGGGCCATGGCGCGGATGGAGGCGAGGGAGGGGGCGTCGTGCTGGTCGATTTCGAGCCAGGCGAGGTTGTAGGGGGCGACGGCGTCGGCGATGCGGCGGAAGCCTTCGGTCTTGAAGTGGAAGTTGGTGTCGAGGTGGACGTTGATGTCGGGGCCGGCGCCGGCGCGGACGGCGGAGAGGGTGTCGCGGGTGTAGCGCAGGGCTTCGGGGGACCAGTTGAGTTCGGGCCAGCCGGGGTTGCGGCCGAAGCCGCCGCCGAAGGAGGAGAGGGTTTCGCCGTCGTAGGCCATGATGTTGGTCTTCATGCCCTTGAAGCCGAGTTTTCTGATCTCTTCGGCGTGGCGGGAGACGTCCTCGTAGGTTTTGAGGGCGGGGACGCCCATCTGGGCGGCGTTGCGGATGCGGTAGGTGCTCATGTGCGACCAGTAGACGGGGATGGTGGTGCGCACGGGGCCGCCGAAGAGGGCGTAGACGGGGATGCCGAGGTCTTTCGCCTTGACGTCGAGCAGGGCGTTCTCGATGGCGGCGATGGCCTGTTGGTTGAGGCCGCCGCGGGACTGGCGGGTGAGGACGTGGAGGTGGGCGACGATCTGTTCGGTGGGGCGGGGGTCGCGGCCGACGAGGATTTCGCACAGGGCGTCGATGACGTTCTTGAGGCCGGCGCTGCCGAAGCTTTCGTTGAACTCGGACCAGCCGACGATGCCGGTGTCAGTCGTGATCTTGAGGAAGGAAAACATGCGCCAGCCGGCGTCGGCGCGCAGGGTTTCAATCGACTTGATTTTCATGTTTCCTCCGAAGCGGACATTCGCGCCCGTCCACGCCACTCCATCACGCAACGGCTATGGCGACAACCCGGGCGGGCGGCATAGGGAGGGTAGAATGGCGAAATTGCGCGGTAAGGTGGCCTGGGTGACGGGCGCGGGGAGCGGGATCGGCGAGGGGGCGGCGGTGGCGCTGGCCGAGGAAGGGGCGACGGTGATCCTGACCGGGCGGCGGGTGGACAAGCTGGAGGGGGTGGCGGCGAAGATCGGGCAGCACGCGCATGTGCAACCGGGCGACATGACGGTGGTGGAGGACATCAACCGCATCGTCGCGTGGATCGGCGAGAAGTTCGGCAAGCTGGACATCTTCGTGGCCAATGCCGGGGCGAACATTCCCAAGCGGTCGTGGGCGGAGATGGCGCCGGAGGGGGCGGACCTGGTGATTTCGGCGAACCTCAACAGCGCGTTCTATGGCGCGATCGCGGTGCTGCCGATGATGCGGGCGCAGAAGGACGGGGTGATCATCTTCACCGCGTCGATGGCCGGCCGGTTCATCGGCGGGTTGTCGGGGGCGGCGTATACGGCGGCGAAGCATGGGGTGGTGGCGATGAGCCATTCGATCAACATGCAGGAATGCATCAACGGCATCCGCTCGACGGCGCTGCTGCCGGGCGAGGTGGCGACCGAGATCCTGGACAAGCGGCCGGTGCCGGTGAGCGCGGAGGACCGGGAGAAAATGGCGCAGTCTTCCGACGTGGGGGACCTGGTGCGGTATATCGCCTGCCTGCCGCCGCATGTGTGCATCAACGAGGTAATGATCACGCCGACGTGGAACCGGGGGTATGTGAACGCGCTGCGGGCGCCGAAGCTTTAGCCTCCGTCTCCGGCGCCGCCCCATACCCACCAGCCGGGCCGCGACAGCGTGGCTGCGGCGTGGGTGGCGGTGGCGGCGCTGGGGAAGAGGGCGAAGCAGGTGGCGCCGCTGCCGCTCATGCGGGTGAGCAGGGCGCCGGGCAGGGCGGCGAGGGTGGCGAGGGTTTCGGCGATCGCCGGGTGGAGGCTGACGGCCGGGGCCTGGAGGTCGTTGCAGAGGGTGGCGAGGTCGTTTGCCATGGCCGCGGCGTCGGGCCACGCCTGGGGGAGCCGGGCGGGGGACGAAAATAGGGCGCCGGAGGCTGCGCGGGCGGCGAAGACCGCGGGGGTTGGCACGGTGGCGCCCGGGTTGGCCAGGACGATGCCGAAGCTGGGCAGGGCCGGGGCGGGGGCGAGGACTTCGCCGATGCCCTGCATGCGGGCGGGGCGGGCGCGCAGGCAGACCGGCACGTCGGCGCCGAGCGATTCCGCCAGGCCGGCGGGTATGTCGATCTGCCACAGGCGGGCGAGGATGCGCAGGGTAGCGGCGGCGTCCGCGCTGCCGCCGCCGATGCCGCTGGCCACCGGCAGGCGCTTGTCCAGCGTGAGGCGGGCGGCGGACGGGATGCCGGCGGCGGCGGCGAGGCGGCGGGCGGCGCGCAGCACGAGGTTGTCGGCTTCGGCCGCGAGTGCGGCGGCGAAGGGGCCGGTGAGGCGAAGGCTCAGCGCGTCGGCGGCTTCGGCGTGGAGCGTGTCGGCGATGGCGGGGAAGACGGCCAGGCTGTCGAGCAGGTGGTAGCCGTCGGCACGGCGGCCGACGACGTGCAGGTATAGATTGACCTTGGCCGGGGCCGGCTCGCGCAGCACGCGGCTGAGCCGGTCAGGGGGCGATGCCCAGGGCCTGTTCGGCCGTGCGGAGGCGGGCTTCGATGCGCTGCTTCTCGGCGTCCTCGGGCTTGAGGTTCAGCGCGCGGCGCCATTGGTAGACGGCTTCGAGCTTGCGGTCGGCGGCCCAATAGGCGTCGCCGAGATGGCCGTTGACGGTGGGGTCGCCGGGTTCGAGCTCGGCCGCGCGCTCCAGCAGGCGGACGGCGGTGGCGGTGTCGCCCATGCGCATCGACACCCAGCCGAGGCTGTCGATCATTGAGCCGTCGTTGGGGCGCTGGTCCACCGCCTGTTGGATCATGGCGTGGGCCTTGTCGAGGTTCTGGCCGCGTTCGGTCCAGGAATAGCCGAGATAGTTCAGCACGAAGGGCTGGCCCGGCGAGAGTTCCAGCGCCTTGAGGAAATCGGCCTCGGCTCGTTCCCACTGGCCGGATCGCTCCAGCGCGATGCCGCGGTCGTAGTAGAGCGGCCAGCGCGCGGCCTCGGCCGGGCCCGAAAGCGCGATCGCCTTGTCGTAGGCGGTGGCGGCCTCGGCGAAGCGGTGCTTGATGCGCAGGATGTCGCCTTCCAGGGCAAGCGGCTCGGGGCTGTCGGGATGCGCGCGAGCCACCTCGGCCAGCAGGCGCAGCGCCTCGTCGGTGCGATCGAGGCGTTGCAGCAGGCGGGCGCGGCGCATCTGCACCACGGGGTAGAGCGGGTCGTCGGTGCCGACCGGGTCGAGCAGTTCAAGCGATGCCTCGGGCTGCTTGCCGCCGGCGATCAGCTCGGAGGCGAGCAGCCGCGCGGCGGCGAAGTCGGGGCGCAGCTGCAGAGCCAGGCGCGTGAGCACCAGCGCGAAATCGTGGGTGTCCTGGCCGCGCAGCACGCTGGCGATGGTGAGGTATGTTTCGGCCAGACCGTCCGTCGCGTTGCGCACCGACGGCGTGGCGATGTTCGCGATCAGGCCGGGCAGCGCGAGGCTGAGGTCGGTGCCGTCGGCCGCCATTGCGCGCAGGGTGGCCTCGGCGGCCGCACGGTCGCCCTGGCGGGCCTGCCAGCTGGCGATCTGGCGGCCGAGTTCCAGGTGGCCGACGCCGCCGAACTCGGTCTGGGCGGTGCGGTAGAGCCGGTCGGCGTGGCTGGTGCGGTCGGCGAGGTCGGCGATCAGCGCGGCGTGCAGGGCGTAGAAGGCGCGGAAGCGGCGGTTGTCGATCAGCGGCTGCAAAGTGGCCAGCGCCGCGTCGGTCTCGCCGCGGCCGTACTGGGCCCAGGCGATCAGCAGCGGGCGCATCACATCGGCGGCGCCCTCGCGCGGCAGGGCGGCGAAGCGCGCCTCGGCCTGGGCCCAGTTGCCGGCGCGGGCGTCGCGCCCGGCCAGCACCAGCTGGGCTGCCTGGTTGCGTGCCAGCAGCCCGGCCAGGCGTTCGGCCTCTGGCCGGCCAGCCATCAGGCTGGCGAGGAAGGCCTTCTGGCGCAGTTCCTCGTTCTGCATGTCGCCGCCCAGGGCGCGCTGGTAGGCGAGTGCCGCGGTATCAAGGTCGCCCTGGCTCAGGGCGTGGCGGCCGGTGAGCAGGGCGCCGGATGGCGATGGCACCGGCGGCCGGCGCCGCGGCGCCGGCGCCGCGGTGACCACCGGCGTGCCGCTGGATACGACGACGTCTGGCGCCGGCGCGGCCGATGAACCAGGCTGGGCCGCGCCACAGGCCGACAGGAAGGACAGGGCAAGTAGAACCGGGCGCCGAAGCGGCAGTTTGTGCTTCATCGCGCGATTGTATCAGCGCCGGCGGCGCAGCGCCACGTGAAGACATGCGTCCGTTGCGCCGCCGGCGAGGAAGATGCGAAGGCCGAACGGACGGCGGGGATCAGGACGGCCGGGAATGGCGGCTGAGCAGGGTCCAGTGCGGGCTTTCCAAGCGGACAGGAAAATGCGCGTGGAGATAGGGGCCGTAGCGGACCACCGCCTCTTCCGTCAGTTCGGCATAGGTGGAGCGCTTGGGGACGAGGACGAAATCCACGTCGGCGAACATCGTCTCCGCGGGCTGCCAGGGAAATTCGGTGTCCATCCACAGCGTGACGCCGCGCGCCGGCGGCCGGCCTAGCACAAAGGCCAGCGGATTGACCTGATCGAACAGCAGGATGCGGCCGGTCCGGTCCGGATGGCCGTCGAACAGCGCGGCGGCCTCGAGCAGGGTCTGGATGTACTCGTATTGCGACAGGCGGATGTCGCCGCCGAGCTGGCGGATATGGCCGACCCAGGAATAGTCGCTGTCGAAATCGGCCACCGCGCCGTCCTGCATGACCGGCACGGCCAGCCCGCGGAGGCTGCCGCTGGTGACCATGAAGACGTTGTCGCGGTGGACGGTGGCCTGGCGGTAGCTGGCCATGCTCAGCGCCGCAGAGGCGATGTTGGCGGCGGGGATGGCGAGGAGTGCCAGCAGCGCCCATGCCATGCCGCGGCGTGCGGCCCAGGTGGCGTTGCGGCGGACCTGTTCGTAGAGCAGGAAGTAGGCGACGACGCAGAGCGGCAGGCCGCGCAGCTGGGCGTTCTGCGACAGCACCGCGGCGGCGGCACCGGTCAGCACGCCGATCGCGGCGGGCAGCCGAAATGGCGCTTCGCCCAGGCGCCAGAGCGCGAGCGCGACCAGGAACAGCGCGGCGCCGAGGGCAAGCTCGGTTGCGTTGGCGGTGACCAGGACGACCAGCGTGCCCGGGCTGCCGCGCACCGCTCCGGCCTTGATGGAGGCCAGGATGTCGGCGAGGTAGCTCCAGTTGTAGGGGGCGAGTGCGTTGGCCAGGAGGAGCAGGAGAAGGCCGGCCCAGGCGCGCCATGCGGCGCGGAGGTGGTCGCAGACCAGCAGGGCGATCGCCATTTCGCCCATCGCCACCAGGAAATAGGTGATCTTGAGGTAGTAAAGCGCCAGCACCAGCAGGCCGGCCACCAGCAGGTCGGGCCATGCGGCGTCGCCTTCGCGGCCGGGGGGCAGGTGGCGCGGGGGCAGGAACAGGATCAGCGAGAGGATGCTCAGGGCCGCCCAGCCATTGGCATTGTAGGACATGGCGAAGGTGAAGTGGTCGATCAGGCTGCCGGTGTTGGTGGGCACGAGCACGAGCTGGCAGGCGAACAGCACGAACAGGATGGCCGGCACCGGGGGCAGGCGGCGCGCGGCGGCCACGGTGGCGGCGGCGAAGACGATCGCGGCGACGATGATGATGCCGGAGATGAAGGCGAACACCCCGGGGCCGGCAATGCGGAAGCCGAGCACGGTGGGCCAGAACGCCAGGATGCCAAGCGGGTCGTGGAAATCGACATGGGCGACCTGGCCCGAGCGCAGGCGCCAGGCGCCTTCGAGGTTGAACAGCAGGTCCCAGGTCATCAGCCGCGACAGCATGCAGGGGGGCGATGCCAGCACCCAGGCGCCGGCGGCCAGGACCAGCCCGGCCACCAGCACCAGCGGCAGGCGGCGCGTATCGGCGGTGAGCAGGGCCATCCAGGCGTCGCCGCCGGATCGAAGCCGCGAACGGATGCTTCGGCGGGGTGCCCCGCGGCCGGTAATGGCCGTCATTGCGGGCCGGTCCGCCATGCGAAGCCTGTCATGTCCTGGCGCCTGCCGCCCCCTGGTATGGACGGGCGATGCTTGCCGTCCGGCGGCGGAAACTAGCCGCGCGCCGCACCGGTGGGCAACCGTCGCATTTCATGTCGAGCCGGCGCCGGCGCTATGCTCGCCCAGGTTCACCGATGAACGGGGGGAGGGCCAATGCCCGATGTCGAGATCCGTCCCGCGCGGGCGGAGGAAATGGCTGAATTCGCGCGCCAGGCGGCGCGGCAGCTGGCGCTGCCCGAGGCGATGTTCGCGGGAATGTCGCCGGACTGGACGATGTGCGCGGTGGTGGAGGGGGGGATTGCGACCACCTATGCCTGGTGGCCGCTGCAGATCCGCCTGGCCGGCCGGGCCGTGCGCATCGCCGGGGTGACGCAGGTTTCGACCCATCCAGCGCACCGCCGCCGGGGGTATCTGCGTGCGGTCACGCGCCGGCATTTCGAGCAGATGCATGCGCGGCGGGAGGTGGCGTTCGCCGGGCTGCATCCGGCCTGGGTCGCGATCTACCAGCGCTACGGCTATGGCAGCGTGAACGTGCGCCATGCCTATCGCATCGCGCCGCGCGACATCGGCTTCCATCGGCCGGTGGCGGTGGGTGGACGGGTGCGGGAGGTGGATGCGGCGGGCGAGTTCGGGACGCTGGTGGAGGTGTATCGCCGGTTCCGCGAGGATCGTACCGGGCTGGTGCATCGCGGCCGGGCGATGTGGCAGGCGGGGGCGCTGCAGGCGCCGCCGGCGGGGCAGCGCCAGGTGGTGCTGGCCTATGAGGAGGCGGGCGAGGTGCTGGGCTATGTCGTCTATGCGCATGGCCGCGGCGTGGGCGGGAATGTGTTGCGGGTGACCGACCATTTCGCGCTTTCGCCGGCCGCGACGCAGGCGTTGTGGCAGGTGCTGGGCAGCTACGACAACGTGGACGAGATCGTGTGGGACAATGCGCCGGCCGACGATCCGCTGCCGTTGATGCTGGCGGAGCCACGGCGGCTGAACCAGACCTTGCGCGACGGCATCATGGCGCGGCTGGTGACGGTGGAGGATGCGTTGGCGCAGCGGCCCTATGCCGCCGTGTCGGAATTGCGGTTCGAGCTGGAGGACGGGTTCTGTCCATGGAATGCCGGGCGCTGGCGGGTCGCCACCTCGCCGGAAGGCGGGCGGGCGGTGCGGGCCGAGGGACAGGAGGTAGATTTCACGCTGGCGCCGGACACGCTGGCGTCGCTGGTGTTCGGGCGGTTCAGCGCCACGGCCGCGGCGCGGGCTGGGCTGCTGGAGGGGGTGCGGAGTGCGGAGGCGCTGGCGCGGTGGGACGCGGCGCTGCGGCTGGCGCAGCCGCCCTACGAGGCCGAGCATACCTGGTAGGGGGCGTGCTGGCCGGTTGATCTGCACGGCCTTCCGGCCGGGCGGGGCCGCCCGACCGGAAGTTGGTCACCGCAAGCTGGTCAGAGGATGAACCAGGTGCTGTCGGCCGGTCCTGCCGTCGCGACGCGGATGGAGAGGTCGGCGGCGAGGTCGGTGTTGGTGTTGCCCTGGATCAGCCGCGTGGCGCCGTCGTCCTGCCAGCGGAGCTGCCCGGGCGTGCCGTCGAACGCGGCGGTGCCGATGAAGGTGAAGCTGTCGTTGGCCAGGGTGCCGGCGATGGCGTCGATCCGCGACAGGTCGAGCAACTCGCCGCCGGCGGGGTCGAAGTCGGTGATCGTCTTGGTGTTGGCGCCGGCGGGGCTGAGCGAGGACTGCAGGAAGCGGAACTCGTCGTGTCCGGCGCCACCGGTGATGCTGTCGGCGCCGCTGCCGACGACGAACACGTCGTCTGCCGCGGTGCCCACGAGCGTGTCGGCGCCGAGGGTGCCGTAGATGCCGCTGTCGTAGACCACACCGATCGCCTCGGTGGTGGTGAGGCTGGCGCCGCCGGTGGGGTTGGCGAGGCTGATGGTGAAGCTCTCGATCGGTTCGGCCAGGCTGTCGCCGGCGATCGAAACCTCGACGGTCTGGCTGGTCTGTCCCGGTGCGAAGGTGAGCGTGCCGGCGGCGGGCATTTGGCCGCTGGCGAAATCCGTGGCGTCCACAGCCGCGGTATGGGGTGCGCCGCCGCCGGCGAGCGACCAGTCGACCGTGGCGCTTGCCTCGGTGGCGCCGCTGCGGGTGACGGTATAGCTGAAGGTGGTGGATGTGCCGGCCTTGCCCTCGGCCTTGAGGACGTAGGGTGTGGCAAGCCCGATATCGCTGGGCCCCGGCAGGGCGATGGGCGGGATGACGGGGGGCGGGGTGACCGTCGCGGTGGTTGCCATGCTGGCCCAGGGAAGCTGGCTGATGCCCTGGGTGAGGGCGAAGGCGTCGGGGCGGAAGGCGTAGTTGCCGCCGGCGGGGTCGACGAAGCCGGCGGTCGTGACGATGTCGCTGCCGGCGTCGCCGCCAGCGGCGCGCCACTGGGTGTAGCTGCGATCGGCCACGACCGGGGCGGCGCCGGTGGGGCTGAGGTAGATGTTGTCGTGCACCGCGGCGGCCGGGACATAGGCCGTGTCGAGCGACACCACCGGGCTTGTCGGGTCGTTGGGGATCTCCACCAGGTTGTGATGGATGGTGGTGCCGGTCATGGCATGGTCGAGTTCAAGCACCTCGATGCCGAACACGTCGTTGTCGAGCAGGATGTTGTTGTAGACGTGGTTGTTGTTGCCGCCGTGCAGCATGACGCCGCCATGCGTGGTGCCGGAGACGAAGTTGCCATAGACCTCGGCGTTGCTGGTCTCGTCGTCGAGATAGATGCCCCAGCTCAGCTTGGGCCCGGCGACGAAGCCGGTGGCGGTGGTGGCGAGCCCGCCGGTGTCGACCACCTTGTTGTAGCGGATGATGTCGCCCAGCTCCGCGCCGTCCTGGGCGGAGAAGGCATAGATGGCGCCGACATCGGTGGTCTGCTGTCCGGAACGAAGGACGGTGTTGTATTCGATGGTGTTGCCGCCCGACTTGATGCCGGTGGTGTAGTTGAACTCGGCGATGCCGAAGCGAGGCACATCCTGGATGGTGTTGTGCGCGATCCTGTTGCCCCAGCTCTCGCTGATCTCGATCGCGCCGCCGGCACGATAGACGGCGCTGACATCCTGGATGGTGTTGTCGGTGACCTGGTTCTCGTGGGAGGTGGGGGTGAGCTGGATGGCGTTGCCCGCGAGGTGGGCGAAGCTGTTGCCGGTGACGGTGTTGTGGTGGGCGCCGTCGTCGAGCACCACGCCCTTGGGGACATTGCGGAAGCTGTTGCCGGCGATGGTGACGGCGGTGCTGTTCAGCAGGTTGATGGCGGCGGTGGCGTCTTCGTTCTGGGCGGCGGTGCTGCCGACATTCTCGAAGGCGAGGCCCTGGAGGGTGACGTTGCTGGCGCCGCTGACGGAGACGAGCGGCTGGTTGCCGCCGCTGGCCACCGCTCCGGAGCCGGTGAAGCCGGGCTGGGGCTTGTAGGAGAGGGTATGGCTGGCCGGGTCGAACCACCATTCGCCGGGCTGGTCGAGCTGGGCGGCGCGGCCGGAGACGAAGAAGCGGCTGCCGGCGCCGAGATCGTCATTGGCGGGCGAGACGAAGCGGACGATGCCGGCGTTGGTGTCGATCGAGGCGATGGTGAGGACGTCCGTCTCGTAGCCGCCCTGGGTGAAGACGGTGACCTTGGCGCCGACGCTGAGCTGGCCGGCGGCGAGGGTGGCCTTGTCGTAGGCCATTTCCATGCTGGCATCGTGGCCGCTGGGGAGGTCGCGGGCCCATAGCCAGCCGCCGGTGAGCGGCTGGGCGGGGGTGGCATTGGGGGTGCGGGCCTCGGTCTGGGCGACGCCGCCGACGGTGAACTGGGTGACGCTGGCGGCGTTGACGGTGGCGCGCCAGATGCCGTCGCTGCCGGCGGTCCAGCCACTGACCGGGGCGCCGCCGCTGATCACCGGGTTGGCGCCGGCCATCGCCACGAAACTGCTGCCGTTGTCCGCGGCGGTGAGGTTCAGCCCGGTGCCGACGAAATAGGTACCGTCCATCACCTGGGTGGTATCGGCGCCGGGGCTGGCGCGCATGGCCTGCTGGGCGCGGGCGAGGGTGGCGAAGGCGCCGCCCGCAGTTGCGGAGGTGCCGGAAGCGGAGTCGCTTCCGGACGGCGAGACGTAGAAGGTGGCCATGGGGTGTCAGGCTCCGTCGCTGTCGCCGGCGGGACGGGCCGCCCAGGCGAGTCATTCAATCGGTTCCCACCACGAAGGTGACCCCTTCGGATGGGAGGCGAGATGAACGGAGCGATCTGCCGAATGTGTCAGAAGATAACGCGCCCGTTACCGCACTGTATGCACAGTACGGATCGGGCGGCAACGAAGATATGATCCGAAATAGTCAGTTCTAGTGAAGAATCGTCGTTTCTATTACTTCCATAAATGCCGGATTTCTGCCATAATCGTCTTGTGTACTTTGAGAATTGTCGCGCTACAAAACCGCGTCGCTTTCCTGTGCGACGGGGAGCCTGAATTGAGACTGCGCGGCGGGAAGAATGGATCGATAACCGGTCATTGCTTGTTCAGCGGCGCGCTGCCACGAAAATTGCGACGCCACCCGCGCCCGGGCGGCGGCGCCCATGGTAGCGAGGCGGGCGGGGGTGGAGGCCAGGGCGACGAGTGCCGCGGCGAGGTCGTCGGCGCTGCCGGGCGCCACCAGCAGGCCGCAGCTTTCGTCGATCTGGTGGGGAATGCCGCCGACGCGACTGGCGATTACCGGCAAGCCATGGGCCATCGCCTCGAGCACCGCGAGCGGGAAGGTGTCGGCCAGGGTGGGGAAGACGAAGGCGTCGGCGCGGCGGAACAGGGCGTGCACGGCGGCATCCTCCAGCCGCCCGGTGACGACGATGCGCTGACCGGGGCGGCAGGCGGCGATGGCGGCGTTGTAGTCGACGCCGTCGCGGGTCTCGCCGCCCACCACCAGCAGGAACGGTGTGGCCAGGCGGGCGAAGGCGGCGAGCAGGACCGGCAGGCCCTTGTTCGGTGTATGGTTGGCCAGGAAGAAGAAGGTGGGCACGCCGGGCGTCGGCGCGGCGGAGATGCCGAGGCGGGTCAGGGCGGAGTGGTCGGTTGAGGGATCGGCGGCGGCTTGTGGCAAGGGGACGCCGTTGGCGACCGTGAACGGGGTGCCGCGGAAGCCCATCGCGCGCACGATCGGCGTGTCGGCGGGGGAGAGCACGAACATGGCGGCGGCATGGCGCACCACCTCGGCCACCGGGCGGGCGACCAGCCGGTTCCACACCAGGCGCTGGGCGGGGCCGAAGCCGTAGATCGCATGCCCGTTGGCGACTTCGTTGAAGCCGTGGGTGGAGACGACATAGGGGATGGCGGCGCGGCGGCAGGCGCGGGCGACGCGCGCCATCTCGAGGGCGGGCATGGGGTTGTGGATGTGCACGATGTCGTAGCCGCCGCCGGCGATCCGCTGCGGCAGGTCGGAGCGGTAGAACAGGGTGCGATGGCAATTCGCCAGGCGGTGCCAGGGCAGTGGGCCGGGCAGCCAGGTGCGCACCGGGAGGCGCCGTGCGGCGGGGGCCGGGGGTGCCGCAGGTTCGGTGACCGGGCGCATCATGCTGCCGATGTCGATGGCGCAGTGCGGTGCCAGGGCGTCGGACAGCTGTTCGGCCGCGCGGGCGCCGCCGCTGACCGAGAGGTGGGGCGGCACGATGATGGTAGCCAGGACGCGCAAGGCGGGGCGGCTCACGGGGTTGCCTTCACTTGGCGGGTTCTCGCTCGGCATTTACCCGCTGAGTATTTTCCCGCTGGGTGGGCTCTTGTTGGGTACTGGGCCATGAGGCGGATCGACAGGTCGGGGTTCGACCAAAGGGCCGCAAGCGAATCGTCGAGGCCGTAGCGCGGCTGCCAGCCGAACAGCGCGCGGATGCGGCTGATGTCGGCGGCCAGGATCGGCCGGTCGACGGCGCGGATGCGGTCGCTCTTCTGGACGATCTGGAAATCGACACCGGAGATGCGGCGCAACCTGGTGACGACCTCCTCGACCGAGTGGGTCTGCGAGGTGCCGAGGTTGACGACGCAGGTGTCGCCTTGGATCACGGCCTCGCCCAGGGCTGCGGCAGCGAAGCCGGTGGCGGCATCGCGCACGTCGATGTAGTCGCGGCGGGGAGAGAGGTTGCCGAGCTCGATCGTCCGCCGCCCGGCGCGCAACTGGGCGACCAGCTCGGGCAGGAGGTGGGGATTGGTTTCGCCGGGCCCGGCAACGTTGAACAGGCGCACGACGACGCCGCTCAGGCCGCGCTTGGCCGCCATGGCGCGGACATAGTGTTCGCCGTGCAGCTTGGAGAGGCCATAGATGTCGGCGGGCCCGACCTCGGAGGACAACTCGTGATGCGGCCGCTCCTCGGGGCGGTAGACGGCGCCGCTGCTGGCGAAGACGAAGCGGCTGCCGGGCGGGGCTGCCTGCAGCAGGTTGATGGTGCCGGTGACATTGGTGGAGACGGCCAGCGCCGGGTCGGTCTCGCATTCGGGGATGTAGTGGATGGCGGCGAGGTGGACGATCACGTCCGGCCGCCATTCCTGCATCAGGCCGGCGACGCTGTCGTGGTCGCGAATGTCGATGCGGGCGAGGCGGATGCGCGCGCGGTCTGCCGCGCCGAAGCGCCAGTCGCCGTAGCGCAGGGAGTCGGCGATGCAGAGCTCGCCGCCTTGGGCGAGAAGGGGGGCGAGGCGCTGGCCGACATAGCCGTTGCCGCCGGTGAGGAGGATGCGGCGCGCGGTCATGCCGGGTGCGACCTGGTGTCCGCGGCGTGCGGGGCGGGCGTGGCGGCCGCCCGCGAGGGGAACCGGGGGGCGCAGATCGGAGAATCCATGTCGGGGAATCCATTCCGGGTCGTTATGGAAATCCGGCGCCTGGCGGGCGCCGCAGCCGATGGATTTGGCTTGGCAAGATTTCTCCATCACGCAGGAAAATGCGATGCCTCATCGGCGCTACCCCTTTCGGGCAGGATGCCTGCGGTGCCACGCGTCCTTAATGTGAGAGCGGGCCGGGACGGGTGATGGCAGCCATGAAGCGGAGCCTGGGAACTGGCGGGGTGCTGCGCGTCCGTGGTCGCGGGTGGAGGCGTGCCGCATTACACCGGGCGGCGGTGCTGGCGGCGATGATGTGGGTGTGGCTGGCGGCCGTGCCCGCGCTGGCGGCGGGGCCGGTGGCGACGCCGGAGGTGCCGGCGGGGGCGGTGGTGGTCGCGCCGGGGATGGACATCCAGGAGGTGGTCGATCGCCATCCGCCGGGCACGGCGTATGTGTTGGCGCCCGGGCTGTTCCGCATGCAGGAGGTGGTGCCGAAAGACGGCGACCGCTTCGTCGGCCTGCCGGGCGCGCGGATGAACGGGGCATTGCGGCTGGGCGCGGCGCGGCGGGTGGGCGAATTCTACGAGATCGATGGTGCAAGGGTGCATCCGGGGTCGATGCGCCATGGGGTGTGCCGAACCGACCGGCCGCGCTGCAACGTGCCGCTGGCGCTTTTCGTTGGCGAGCGGCCGCTGGTGGCGGTGGCCAGGCTGCGTGACCTGGTGGCGGGCGCCTGGTATCTCGACGAGGGCAGCGGGCTCATTCATCTCGCCGAGGATCCGGGGGCGCAGGCGGTGGAGCTGACCTACAGCCGGTTCGCGTTCGGCGGCGGCGCGCGCGACGTTCGCATCGAGAACCTGACGATCGAGCGCTACGCTTCGGCCAACCAGCATGGCGCGGTGAACGACGGGGGCCGCGGCACCGGATGGGCGATCGTCAACAACGAGGTGCGCTGGAACTACGGGTACGGCATCACGCTAGGCGGCGGAGGGCGGGCGGTGGGCAACGACGTGCACCACAACGGCCAGCTTGGCATCGGCGGCGGCACCAGCTCCGACATGTTGGTGGAGGGCAACAGGATCGCCTTCAACGCCTGGAACGGTACCGAATGCGACTGGGAGTGCGGCGGTGCCAAGTGGGGCGCGGTGACGGGGCTCGTGGTGCGGGGGAACGACGTGCACGACAACGCCGGCACCGGGCTGTGGACGGACGAGGGCTGCCGCGACGTGACGTTCGAGGGGAATGTAGTGGCGGACAATGCCCGCGCCGGTATTTCGCACGAGATCAGCTCCATGGCGGTGATCCGCGGCAATGTGCTGCGCAGGAACGGAAGCAAGAGATTCGTTTGGGGATGGGATGCACAGATACAGGTGCAGAACTCGTCCGATACGCTTGTTGTCGGCAATCGCGTTGAACTGGATCCGGAATTGGGCGGCAACGGCATCATTTTGATCCAGCAGGACCGCGGCACGGGATTCGAAGTGCGCAACGTACGTGTTGTCGGCAACGAGATTGTCATGCCGCGCGCACGTGGTGTGGCGCTGGGGTGGTTCGCCGATTTCGGGGCGGCGGCGTTCACGGACCAGGGCAATATTTTTGGGCCGCAACGCTACAGCATGGCCGCGGACGGGGCACAGGCGGCGGCGTGGTCGGCCAACGGGCTGATGAACTTCGCAGACTGGCGCGACATCGTTGGCGACCGCGGATCGGTGTTCCTGCCGGCGACGCCGTAAGGACGGCTGCCCTGGCGGGCCGGGTGCCGGCGCGACGAGACATTTTTGCAGGAGCAATCTCTCTTCAATTTCAATATGATAATGCCCGATTCGTTTCAAATTATTCGTCATTTCAGGCTGCGCGGGCGCGCCTATCGTCAAGAAGAGTTTATAAGAATGTGACAACGGGGTCATTGATTGGGGAGAAATATAAAGTAGGGTAATAAATAAGTTGCCATGTGTAGGGAATTGGGTCGAATGCGTTCGTATGTCGAAAGTCTTGCTGCTGGGGTGTGAGTTTGAAAGGCCCGTGAGGGCGTGTTTCTGGGTGGCTGTGCCTTGACGTAATCGGTGGCGGGGAACCTACAGTGCACGATGACATCCTGACTCTCATTATCGATCCGTTCGCGTTGTTTCGCGAGGGGCTTCGGCTTCTGCTCGTGGAGGCCAACTTCAACCCGGTGTGGTGCAGCAACGTACCGCCCGACGCCTCCCAAGTTCCGGCGCTGGGCGACGGCACGCCGGTTCTGATCATCGGCAGCGAAGTGGAAGTCGCGGGCGCGCATATTGCGGCGGTGAAGCGGATTTTCCCCGACTTGCGCGTGGTGTTGCTGGTTGAGGCGCCGACGCCGGAACGGCTGGTCGAGGCGCTGTGCTGCGGGGCGGATACACTGGTGCCGCGGCACAGCTCCACCGAATCGCTGATCTATACGTTGCGGTTGGTGCGCGACGGGGCGGCGGTGTTTCCCAGCGACATGATGCGGGCGATCGGCGCCATGGCGGCGCGGCGGAGCGCGGATGCGGCGGCGGGCAATTGGCAAGATGCCGGGCCGATGCCGGCCCTTCCGCAGGAGGACGATTCGCCGCGCATGTCGCATGTGTTCGGCCTGTCGGACCGTGAGCTGAGCGTGCTGATGTGGCTGCGCGACGGGCTGCCGAACAAGGAGATCGCGCGGCGGATGGATATCTCCGAGGCGACGGTGAAGGTGCATGTGAAGGCGATCCTGCGCAAGGCGAGGATGCGCAACCGGACCCAGGTTGCGAGCTGGGCCTCGCGCTACAGCTTCGCCAACCACGCACCGTTGGCGGTGTTGCCGGCAGCCCAGTAGGTGTGACGGCAGGCGCCAACAAGCGGCGCGGGGTGGCCCTGGGGCTCGGCGTCACCCTGGCGAGGCGGCGGCGGGTGCCGGGTCGCGGCGCGGCAGGCGGGCGACATGGGTGGCTGCCGCGGCGCGGTAGATGGCCACGGCACCAAGCCCGAATCCAGTCTGCGTCCAGAACCATACCCCCAACATCGGCCCTTCGAGGGCAACGTCGAACGAGGCGTTGACGACGTTGGACAGCCAGTAGCAGGCGGTGAACAGAAACAGGTTGCCCCAGGGGGTGGCGCCGCGGCGCCAGGCGTGCCCGGCGGAGAGCATCATGGTCGCGAACCAGCTTGCCAGGAAGGCGACCCACAGGTACCGCGCCCGGCACCCCGGTGCGGGCCAGGATGGTCATGTGGCTGTTGTGCGGGCTGCGCAATGGCGTGCCGCTGTTGTGGCCGGTGGCGAAGCCGTCGTCGATGGCGAGATTGACGCCGAAGCCCTTGCCTGACCAGAAGTAGCGCCCGCCCAGCGTGTAGTCGCGGATGTGGGTCCACCACAGCACGCGGAACATCTTGGTGTCGTCGAGTTGCTTGTTCTCGGTGGGGATTATGAGGCTGAGCACGTTGTCCACCACCTGACGCGCGCCCAGCGCGCGCTCGCCCGCGGCGCGGTCGAGCTTCTGCTCGCCGGGCATCTCCAGGTCGGCGGCATAGGCGAGGCCGAGCACCACCACGCCGGTCATGGCGAACAGCAGCGCGCGGCGGAGGATGGTGGTGAAGGGCAGGGCGAACAGCACGGGCACCGCGATCGCCAGCATCCCGCCGCGGTTCTGCGAGGCGACCATGGCGATGCCGGTGTAGAGGCCGAGGCGCCACACCAGCCCCGCCGGGCGCAGGCCGAGCATCGCCAGCACCGCGCAGGCCGACAGATGCACGCCCACCTCGCCCGCGCGCACGAAGAACAACGGCATGCCGGCCTGCGGCCAGCCGGCGATCGGCTCGAGCAGGCCGAGGTTGTTCACGAGGTAGATGAGCGGGCCGGCGAAGACGAACACGCCGGTGAACCAGCGCAGGAACGCCATCGCCTGGCCCACCCGCTCCGGGCGTTGCAGCAGCAAGGCGGCGGCGATGAAGGCGAACAGGCCGTACATCACCAGCACGCTGTCGCGCAGCGCGTCCATGCCATAGGTGCCGACATAGGGCAGTGTGCGCGCAAGGGTGAGCGCCATCAGCGCCAGCAGCACCATGGCCGGGATCGACATCATCGACGCCAGCAGGCAGCGCGTAGTCAGCGCCACCACCAGCCCGGCCGCAAGCAGGATTTCGGTGACGTAGAGCGGGGGCATGCCGAGATAGGCAAAACCCTTGCCCATCACCGCGTAGCAGGTCAGCGCGCCGGCCAGGGCGATGGCGTAGCGGTTGGCCAGGCGCAACTCTGCAGCGCTGGCCGTCATGGCCGCCGCCCGCGGGTGCACCGGTCAGAAATAGCTCTTCTCCTGCAGCTTGAGGTGCATGCGCACGGGCTGCGAGACCTTGACTGCCAACCAGCTGGGGTTGGCGAGATTGAACCAGGCCTTGAGGGCGTAGCGCCAGGCGGTGCGTTCGATGGGTGAGCGCGGGCCGTAGCGGTCGAGCACGGTCTGGTTCTCGCGGCGGGTGCGCGCGCCGTTCACGGCGCTGTTGTTGAGCCCGGTGCGGCGGAAGCAGGAGACCGGGCGGGCGATGCGGCCATAGGGCGAGGCGGCGCGGGCGCGGGAGAACATCTCGTAATCGCCGGAGTTGCGGTAGTTGATGTCGAAGCCGCCGAGTTGGGTGAAGAAGCCGCGCGAGAAATAGGTGCCCATGTGCATCACCGGGTTCCACCCGAGGCAGGTGAGCATGCGGTTGTTCATCCAGGACGGCGGGGCGGCGAGCTCGCCGAGGCTGCGGCCGCGCTCGTCGATCCAGCGGATGCCGCCGACCACCCAGGGACGGCCGGTGCGGCGGTAGGTGTCGACCACGGCGCGCAGTCCGCCGGGCAGCATGACGTCGTCGGCGCCGAGAAAGCCGAGCAGCTCGCCCGAGGAGTTGAAGGAGCCCTTGTTGATGGCGTCGAAGATCCCGCGGTCCTTGCCGGTCATCACGCGCAGGCCGTGGGATTGCGCCAGCTCCACGGTGCCGTCGGTGCTGCCGCCGTCGACGATGACGTGCTCGACCTCGATGTCCGGTGCCGCGTTGGCGCGGGCGGAGTCGATGCATTCGCGGAGGAACTCGACGGCGTTCAATGTGGGGGTGACGACGGTAACGATCATCCCGGGTGCTCCTGGCTGTTGGGCGATATGCGGCTGGGCAAGGTGAGGCGCCGCGCCGCTGGGGCCACGTGGACCAGTGCGGCGCGGGCGAGGGCGAGGCGGCCGAGGTTGGCGGCCAGGAGGGCCGCGCATCCGCCGGCGAGGCCGAACAGGGTGATGGCCGGAAAGGCCAGGATGGCGGCGATGGCGGCGCCGGCCATGTTGATCAGGGTGGCGCGGCGCACCCTGGCGATGCCGTGCAGGTAGGAGACGACGGTTTCGACGAAGAAGCCGACCAGGTTGACGGCGATGAGAAGCTGCAGCGCCAGCGTGTGGGCGCGGTAGTCGGAGGCGGCGCCGTAGAACAGCCCGAGCACTTGCCCCGGCGCGAACATGACTACCGCCGAATACAGGGCCACCGGCAGGGCGGCGGCCAGCATGTAGCCGCTGACGACGTGCCAGGGATCGGCCGCGCCCGCCGCCTTGGCGCGCGACGCCGCCTGGGGAACGATATTTCCGAGGCCGAGCAGCACGGGGTTGGTGAGGTTCACGATGTTCGAGCAAGCCTGCAGCCCGGCCGCCGCCGCGGGGCCGGCGACCAGGGCGAGGGCCCAGGGGATCACCAGCAGCCGCACCTGCGCCAGCAGTCCGCTGGCCAGCGCCGCCGGGCCGCCGATCGTCCAGTAGTCGGCGGTGAGGCGGCGCAGTTCGGAGGATTTCGGCATTTCCAGGGCCTGGCGCAGGGCATGCACGGTGGCGCCGAGCAACGCGCTGCCGGCCATCGCCAGGAATGCGGTGCCGATGCCGATTGCCCCGGCGAGGCCGAGGGCGACGAGGCAGGCGGCCTGGCCGCCGTAGCAGGCCGCGTCGCCCCATAGCGCGACGCGGTGGCGCATGCGGCTCAGCAGCCCGCGGCGCAGTCCTTCCTGCAGTTGCCAGGCGAGGAAATAGGCCAGCGCCGGCAGCACCAGGTCGGCGCGGCCGAGGCCGGCGATCACCATGGCAGCCACGGTGCCGAGGGCGAGCGACAGCACGATCTGCAAAACCAAGCTGCCGCCAAGCAGGACCGCGACGCGGCCGCCGGGGGCGGCGGCGATGCGCACGGACATAGGGTGGAAGACGAGCGTGGCGTTGCAAAGCTGCAAAGTCAGCAGCCCGCCGAGTATCAGGGAGAACACGCCATAGGAGGCCGCCGGCAAGTGCCAGGCGAGCACGATCTGCACCACGAAGGTGCCGGCGCTGACCACGCCCTGGTTGGCGAAGGTCCAGAACAGATGGTGCAGGCGCCCGCCCTTCTGCCATGGGCGCGGCCGCATTTCGCCCTCGCGCGGCGTTGCGTCGGGGTGGCCGCCGGCACCCGGTGCGGACATCAGGCGTGGCTTTCGGATGCAGAGTTGGCGGATGTAGAGTTGGCCGATTGCGGGTTGGCCGATGCAGTGCCTGGGCGGGTGGGACCGGCGCCGCGCCATGGCGGAGTGGTGGCGGCGCGGTAGTATTCCTGCGGACGCAGATGCAGGGCGGCCTGGTCGGCAAGGCCCAACCTGGCATGGCGGCGCACGTCCACGCGGCTGAGCACCACGCCGTCCACGACCACGCCGTGGTCCTGCATGCGACGCAGCGCCGCGCGTACGCTGCGCCGACGGGTGTCGGCCCATTTGGCGACATGGACGACGTTGTCGGCCATGCGGCCCAGCACCAGCGCGTCGGCGACCAGCATCACCGGCGGCCCCTCCACAAGGATCACGTCGAAGTGCTTGCGCGCCTGTTCCAGTGCCGATGCCAGGCGCGACGAGGCGAAGACGTCGACCGACAGGCCGGAGCCGGAGCCGCGGTGCAGCACCACCAGCGCACCGTCGTCGGAGCTGCCCGGAAGGGGTGTGGGCGTGCTGTCGCCGACCAGGGCGCCCGCGGTATCGGCTGCGCCGTGGTCGACGATGGGCGGCGTGCCGAAGCGCCGCGGCGGGCCGTCGATCAGCAGCACCCGGCGGCCCGACATCGCCAGTGTCCGCGCCATGCCGGCGCACAGCCCCGAACGTCCTTCTCCCGCAAAGGCCGAGGTGACCAGCACGATGCGGCCGCGATCGGCGGTGGCATTGGCGAACAGGCCGATGCTGGAGGCAACGAGCCTTACCGATTCCTCGAACATGACCAGCCCCGGCGAGCCCGAAGGCAGGTTCGAGACCACTGCCTTCATGTCACCCGGCGACAGTTCCGGCGTCAGGCCCAGGCAGCGCAGGTCGGTGCCGGCGACCACGTCGTCGCTGGTGCGAAAGCCGCGGTCGAGCCGCTCGAGCAGGACGGCCAGGACGAGGCCGAGCACGGCGCCACCGAGGAAGCCGGCGAAGCCGATCACCATCGGGTTCAGCCCGGCCGGCTGGCGCGCCGCCTGGGCGGGCACGATCAGCGAGGCGGGGACCACGCGCAGGTCGCGAAGGGCCAGCGCCTGGTCGCGGCTGCGCACCAGGCTGGCCAGCCTCTCGCGCAGTGTCGATGCCATCGCCTGGAGGTTGCGCAGCTGGGCGCCCTGGGTGGCGTCGTTGATCGCGGCGACCTGCATTGCTTCCAGCTTTGCGCGCATGTCGCGCTCGGTCTGCTGCGAGGCGGCGAGGGCCGCGCGCAAAGCAGCGACGGCGCGCTCGACCTCGTCGGCCAGCGATGCCTCGGCGTCGGCGAGGGTGGCGGTGGCCTGCTGCACTGACGGATGCTTGGGGCCGAAGCGGGATTGCAGTTCAGAGAGGGCGCGACGTGCCGCCTGCGCGCGCTGTGCAGCGGCCTGCACCGCCGCCTGGCCCTGGAGTTCGTTGGCGGCGCCTGAGATGTCGGCGTGCATCAGGCTGGTGATACGGGTCAGCCTCGCCTCGTCGGCTGTGCGTGCGGCAGTGAGCGTGTTGAGCTGGGTGCCGTATTCGCGCAGCTCTATCTGGCGCAACGTCTCGCCCTGGCCGCCGAGTTCGAGCAGCCCGGCCTTCCGGCGGAACGCCGCCACGGCCGCGTCGGCGGTGCGCAGCTGAGCCTCGGTCGCCTCCACCTGGCCGCCCAGCCAGTCCGCGGTGCGCCCGGCGGCGGCGAGATTGGTTTCCATGCGCTGCGCCAGATAGGCCTCGGCGACCGCATTGGCGACCGTCGCGGCGAAGCCCGGACGGGTGGCGGTGAAGGTAACGGAGATCAGGTAGGAGCGGTTGTCGGTTTCGACCGAAAGCCCGCCGCTCAGGGCGCGCTCGGCGTTGATTGCGCGTTGTTCACGTTCCGGCGTGGTGAGGTCGGGGGAGTCTCCCTGCAGGAGCTCGCGCACGTGCCGAGTAATCTGCGCCAGCCTGCCCTCGCCATTGAAGGCGGGGTTGTCGGCGAGGCCGAGATTCTCGACCACGCGGCGCATGATGATTCGCGAGCGCAGGATTCGCGCCTCGCCGAGCACGACCGAGGCGGCTTCCAGTACCGACCGAGGTGTTGGTGGTTGCCGCCAGGGCCGGCACGTCGCGGCCGAGATGCAGCTCGATCACTGCCTCGGCGGGATAGCGGACGGGCATGCGCGCCACTGCCGCGACGCCCAACACCGAACCGAGCGCCATGCAGCCGGCGACGATCCAGCGCCGCCGCCAGGCCGCGCGCAGCACCTCGACAGCCAGGTTCTGCTGGTGCAGCGCCGCAGGAACGGCCGAGAGGCCCTTGAGGCCAGTAGTATCAAATGAGAAACGATCCACCTGCGCCGCCACTCCGCACGTTGTTGCAAGCCGGAACGCTGCTTCGAGCCAGAACGCTGTACCAAGCCAGAACGTCTTTGCGGGCCGGGGCAGACCCGGCCGCTACCGGCCGTTGTTCCGCTGGCCGCTACAGGCTTCACCAGCCGCATCGGGCCGCAGCACAGGCCTCACCGGATAGTAGTGGAACAGCGGCGGAATTGTGCCCCCGGATATTGACCATTCCGGATTACCCCGGCTACGACCATTTGTATTCGTTTATTACATAAATCAGACGCCGCAATTGTGGCGCTCATACTTCTGCGCAATGGCGCTGGTATGGGCCGCTGGACCACCGTTCGCCGGTTCAGACAGGTCCGGAGGCACCACCATGGCCGCAGATGGTTCGCAGGTTGCCTACACCCCCATGCGCGTGAACATTCTGGGCGTGGACGTCAGTGCCATCGACATGGAGGTGGCGACGGCGACGCTGGAGGCGTGGCTTCGCCATGGCGAGCAGCACTATGTCTGCATCACCGGCGTGCACGGGGTGATGGAGAGCTGGCGCGATCCGGAGTTGCGGCGCATCCACAACGAGGCCGGACTGGTCACGCCCGACGGCATGCCGCTGGTGTGGATGTCGCACCGGCTGGGGTTCGGGCGGGTGCGGCGGGTGTACGGCCCCGACCTGATGCGGCGCATGACGGCGATCTCGGCCGAACGCGGCTATCGGAACTACTATTTCGGCGGCCGCCCCGGCACGGTGGAGCGGCTATCCGCGCGGCTTCAGCATGCGCACCCGCGCCTGGAGGTGGCCGGCATGATGTCCCCGCCCTTCGGCCAGGTCTCGGCCGAGGAGGACGAGGCGATGGTGCGGGCGATCAACGCGGCGCGGCCGGATATCGTTTGGGTGGGGCTCAGCACGCCGAAGCAGGAGCGCTGGATGGCCGCCCATGTCGGTCGGCTGTCGGCGCCGGTGCTGGTCGGGGTAGGGGCCGCGTTCGACTTCCTGGCTGGCGACAAGCCGCAGGCGCCGGCATGGATGCAGCGCAGCGGTCTGGAGTGGCTTTACCGCATGGCGACCGAGCCGCGGCGCCTGGCCGGTCGCTACCTGCGCAACAATCCCGCCTTCATCTACCACGCTGCCCGCCAGCTCGCCGGTATGGGGAGTCTGCCGCGAGGCGGCTATGGGCGAGGCGGCAAGCGCGCCGCCGCCGAGTGAGATGGGGCGATTGTGGCCTCGCCACACCGCTGCGTCTGCGCCCGACCGGGACTGTTCCAATCTCGATGACGAATTCGGGTATCAGTCGTTTTGGACAGACAATACGCAAGCAGACGGCGGTAGTCTTTAATTCGACCGACATGAGCAGGAGTTCAATATGACGGCGAAGCGGGTTCTTGTTACCGGCGCAGGCGGCTTCATTGCGCACCATCTGACCACTTATCTTGCCAACAAGGGCTACTGGGTGCGCGGCGCCGACCAGAAGCGGCCCGAATACAGCGGCACCGACGCCCACGAGTTCCATGTGGTGGATCTTCGCGACCCGAAGAATTGCCTGGCTGCCGCCGAGGGCTGCGATGAGATCTATCATCTCGCTGCCGACATGGGCGGCATCGGCTACATCAGCAGCCAGCACGCGGTGATCGCGCGCAACAACACGCTGATGAACATCGGCATGCTGGAGGCCGCGCGCCAGGCGGGTGCGAAACGCTTCCTGTATTCGTCGTCGGCCTGCGTCTATCCACACCACCTGCAGACGAGCCCCGACGTCGTGCCGCTGCGCGAGGACGATGCCTGGCCGGCGCAGCCCGAGGAGGGCTATGGGCTGGAGAAGCTGTTTGCCGAGAAGATGTGCGAATACTACGCCGAGGATTTCGGCATACCCGCGCGCGTGGTGCGCTTCCACAACGTCTATGGCCCGTTCGGCACCTATGACGGCGGGCGCGAGAAGGCGCCGGCGGCGATCTGCCGCAAGATCGCGATGATCGACGGACGGCGGCGAGATCGAGATCTGGGGCGACGGCGAGCAGACCCGGTCGTTCATGTACATCGACGACTGCGTGGAGGGCATCTACCGCATCATGCGCAGCGACGACGGTGCGCCGCTCAACCTGGGCACGGACGAACTGGTGACCATCAACGAGCTGGTCGATGCCGCCGCGGCGGCGGCCGGCAAGCGCATCACCAAGCGGCACGACCTGTCGAAGCCGCAGGGCGTGCGCGGGCGCAACAGCGACAACAGCCGGCTGCAGAAGGTGCTGGGCTGGGAGCCGGGGATTTCGCTGCGGCAGGGACTGGAGCCGACGTATCGCTGGATCGAGCAGCAGGTGAAGGCGAAGACCCCGGCGCTTGCGAAGTAGCGCGCGTCGGCCAACGACAGGGCGGCGCCGGCCAGCGGCGCCGCCTCTTCCCTATTGCACGAACGGAGGTCTCGCGTGAGCGAGGTGGTGATTCGCAGCGCCGATGCCGATGTGTCGCTGCCGGCGCCCATGGCCCGGCGGTCGGCGCGGTCGCATTCGCGGCGCCGGCATGTCAATGCCTCGGTGTTGGTTGCGGCCGATGCCCTGGCCGGACTGGCGGCGCTGGTGCTGGCGAGCGGTGTCCTGGCCTGGGCGCTGGCGCTGCCCTGGGCCGGGCTGGCCGCGAGGCCGGGCGTGCTGCTGGCCGTGGCTGCGGGTGTGATGCTGCCGGCGCTGTGGCTGCGGCTGTATGCCGCCTCGGCGCTGAGCCCGCTGCAGCGGTTCCGCGCGCGCTTCGTTGCCGCGGCGTTGCTGCCGGTGGCCGGGCTTGCGGTGCTGGCGCTGCTGCAGCCGGTGCCACCGGCGGATGCGCTGCTGCTGTCGGCGGTGGCGCTGGCGCATCTGCCGCTGTCGCTGCTGACCGAGGCCGCCGCGCGGGCCATGCTGCTGCGGCGCGGGCTGTGGGGCGACGATGCCGTGGTGATCGGCTCCGGGGAAGCGGCCAGCGCGGTGGCTGGGGAGCTGTTGGCCAATCCGCTGCTGGGCCTGCGTCCGGTGGCTACCTGGACCAGCCAGCCCTTCAGTGACCGCGGTGCGGGCGACGCCTGGCCGGGCGAGGAGGCGGCGGCGATGGCTGCGGTGGCCGATGTCGCGGTGATCGCCGCGCCCTGCGGCGCCGCGGTGCCGGTGCTGGACGGGCTCGCCTTCCGCCGGATCCTGGTGGTGACCTCCGCGGTGGATTGCCCGGCGCGGCTGCTGGGCATGCGCGACATGGGCGAGCGGGTGGGCATCGAGCTGGGCGGGCCGGCGGCCTCGAGGGTGCAACGCATCGGCAAGCGTGCGCTCGACCTGGCAGTGGCGGTGCCGGCGCTGGTCTTCGTGCTGCCGCTGATGGCGCTGACCTGCCTGGCCATCCGCCTGGTCAGCCCCGGTCGGGCGCTGTTCCGGCAGACGCGGGTGGGCTGGAAGGGCGAGCCGGTTGGCATCCTCAAGCTGCGCAGCATGTATCGCGACGCCGACCGCCGACTGGAGGAGGTGCTGCGCAACGACCCGAAGGCGCGCGCGGAGTGGGAAACCTATGTGAAGCTCTCCGACGATCCGCGCATCCTGCCGGTGATCGGGGACTTCATCCGCCGCGCCAGCATCGACGAGTTGCCGCAGCTATGGAATGTCATCCGCGGCGACATCAGCCTGGTGGGGCCGAGGCCCTTCCCCGCCTACCACGTCGAGAAGTTCGATCCGGCGTTCCAGCGCCTGCGCAGCAGCGTGCGGCCGGGGCTGACCGGGCTGTGGCAGGTCACCGACCGCAGCGGCGCCACGCTGGAACGCCAGCAGATGCTGGACAGCTACTACATCCGCAACTGGTCGCTTTGGCTGGACCTCTACATCGTCTGGCGCACGCTCCCGGCGATCCTGAGCGCCAGGGGAGCGCGCTAGCATGACGGGCGCGATCCTGGCGGGGCTGGCGCGGCGGGCCGGGCGCGCGGCGGCCGTTGGCATGATGTTGCTGCTTCAGGCGGGGGCGGTGGCCGTGGCCCAGACCCCGGCCCCCACGGCTCCGTCGGCCAGGCCCGTGGTGGCGGGTGAGCAGGCCCGATATGCGCTGCAGCCTGGCGACACCGTCAATGTCACGGTGTTCGGCCATGCCGACCTGTCCGGCGACTTCGTGATCGA
Organism: uncultured Alphaproteobacteria bacterium; assembly: GCA_963779875.1. Classification (GTDB taxonomy): domain Bacteria; phylum Pseudomonadota; class Alphaproteobacteria; order Acetobacterales; family Acetobacteraceae; genus CAMDGX01. Next base: position 446,934 of record CAWAAI010000003.1, read on the forward strand.
CGAGGCGGGCGCGATCGTGCTGCCGATCGGCGGCAGCGTCGCGGCGTCGGGGCTGTCGGCGACGGAGCTGGAGGCGCGTGTCACCGCGGTGCTGGCCGACGGCTACATCATCCGCCCGAACGTGGCCGTGCGCATCGCGGCGCAGCGGCCGGTCTATGTGATGGGCGACGTGCGCACCGCCGGCGCGGTGGCGTTTCGCCCGGGTATGACGGCGCTGACCGCGGTCGCCATGGCCGGCGGCCTCGCCTCCACCCAGCAGGATACGCTGGCGCTGCGCGCCAGCCTGCGCGAGGCCGAGGAGCGGCTGGCGCTGATGCGCACGCAGCATATTGCCGTGCGGGCGCGCATCGCCCGGCTGATCGCGCAGCGCGACGGGGCCGAGAAGGTCGCCTTCCCGCGCGACCTGGAGGAGGCGGGTGGCGGCACGGCGCAGTTGCTGGCCAGCGAACGCGCGGTGCTGGCCACCGAGCGCAGCGCCGAGGCCAGCCAGCTGGCCGTATGGGTGCTGCGCCTGAAATCGGCCGAGACGGAAGTGGTGGCCATCGCCGAGCAGGTGAAGCTGGAGACCGCGCAGCTGGACTACGTAGGCAAATACTACGCCGACCTGGCGAAGCTACAGCGCAAGGGCCTGGTCGATCGCCGCCGCCTGGTGGAGATGCAGATGGAGGAGGCGCGGCTGAAGGCTAACATCGCGCGGCTGGAGACGGATTCCGGGCGCGCGACACAGCTGATCCACGAGGCGCCGCTGCGCATGTCCGAGATTCGTGCCGGCACCGGGCAGCGCGCGCTGTTGGCGTTGCAGGAGGCGAATGCGCGCCGGGCCGAGCTGGAATCGAGCATCGCCGCCACGCAGGACCAGGTGGCCGCGCTGCACCGGCGCTTTGCCGCGGCCGGCGGCGTGGTTGCGGCCAGCGGCACCGGCCTGGTGCTGACCCGCGCCACCGGTCCGCGCAGCGGCACCTACGAAATCGAGGAGACCGCGCCGTTGCGGCCGGGTGACATCCTGCGTGTGACCGGGCGCACCGACGCCGTGCGGTCGCAGGCAGCGCTTCGCTCCTCATCGCCCCCAGACCCGGGAAGGAACTAGCAGTTGGAAAACGATCGGAATCTTGTCCGCAAGCGGGCCCTCGTCACCGGCGGGGCCGGATTCCTCGGCTCGCATCTGTGCGAGCGGCTGCTCGCCGAGGGGCATGACGTGCTGTGCGTGGACAACTACTTCACCGGCCGCAAGGAGAACATCGCCCATCTCCTCGGCAACCCCCATTTCGAGGCGATGCGCCGCGATGTGACGTTCCCGCTGTACGTCGAGGTGGACGAGATCTACAATCTCGCTTGCCCGGCCTCGCCGGTGCATTACCAGTTCGACCCGGTGCAGACCACCAAGACCAGCATCCTCGGCGCCATCAACATGCTCGGCCTGGCCAAGCGGGTGCGTGCCAGGATCCTGCAGGCCTCGACCAGCGAGGTGTACGGCGACCCCACCGTGGCAGCCGCAGAACGAGGATTACCGCGGCAACGTCAATCCGCTGGGGCCGCGCGCCTGCTACGACGAGGGCAAGCGCTGCGCCGAGACGCTGTTCTTCGACTATTGCCGCCAGCACCGGGTGCGAGTGAAGGTGGTCGCGGATTTTCAACACCTATCGGGCCGCGCATGCACCCGAATGACGGGCGCGTGGTGTCGAACTTCATCCTCCAGGCGCTGCGCGGCGAGGACATGACGCATCTATGGCGACGGCAGCCAGACACGCGCGTTCTGCTACGTCGACGACCTGATCGAGGGCATGGTGCGGATGATGCGCACCGAGGACGACGTGACGGGGCCGGTGAACATCGGCAATCCGCACGAGATCCCGGTGGTGGAACTGGCCGAGCGGATGATCGCGCTGACCGGCTCGCGCTCGCGGCTGGTGTGCCGGCCGCTGCCGCAGGACGATCCGTTGCAGCGCTGCCCGGACATCACCCGTGCCCGCCAGGTGCTGGGCTGGGAGCCGACGGTGGGGCTGCAGGACGGGCTGCTGCGCACCATCCGCTATTTCGACGGGCTGCTGTCGGGCGCCGCCCGCAGCGAAGCCGTGATTGCCTGAACCGAACGACACGAGACGAGGAGCAGCACCGATGGACACGCACATCCCCGCAGGCGCAACGGCGCCGCTCGGCTTCGCCGAGGTCCGCGCCCCCGATGCCGCACGCGAGATCGGCGGCGACACCGCCACTGTCGTTCCGGTGGTGCTGTGCGGCGGTTCGGGTACGCGGCTGTGGCCGCTGTCGCGCCAAGCCCAGCCCAAGCAGTTCCTGCCGCTGCTGTCCGAGCGGACGATGCTGCAGCAGACGCTGTTGCGCGCTACCGGACCGCTGGCCGATGGCGCGCGGTTCGCGGCCCCGGTGGTGGTTTGCAACCAGGACCATCGCTTCGAGGTGGCGGGCCAGGCGCTGGGTGTGGGCATGGGCGAGGCGCGCATCGTGCTGGAGCCGGTGGGGCGCAACTCGGCGCCGGCCATGGCGGCGGCCGCAATCCTGGCGGCGGAGCAGGACCCGGAGGCGGTGCTGTGGGTGATGCCGGCCGATGCGATGATCGGCGATAACGTGGCGCTGCACGCAGCCCTGGCGGTGGCGGTGCGGGCGGCGCGGCTGGGCCACCTCGTCACCTTCGGCATAGAGCCCACCGCGCCGGAGACCGGCTACGGCTACATCGAGACCGGACTGCCGGTGGACGGGGCGGAGGGCGCCTTCACTGTCGCCCGCTTCGTGGAGAAGCCCGGGGCGGCGGCGGCGCAGGCGCTGGTGGAAACGGGCCGCCACGTCTGGAACTCCGGCATGTTCATCGCCACGGCCGCAACCTTCCTGCGCGAACTGCGCCAGCACGCGCCGGATGTGTTGGCGGGCGTGGCCGAGGCGATGGCTGCCGGTGCGCGCGACGGCACCTGCCTGCGGCTTGACGCGGCGGCCTTCGGCGCCTGCCGCGCCATCAGTTTCGACGTTGCGGTGGCCGAACGCACGCGCCGCGCCGCGGTGGTGCCGGCGCGCTTCCCCTGGTCGGATGTCGGCTCCTGGGCGGCGATATGGGAGGCGGCGGGCGAAGGATGCGCGTGGAAATGTCGCGACCGGCGACGCGCTGTTCGAGGATGCCGACCGCTGCCTGGTGCGATCCGACGGCGTGCTGACCGCCGTGGTCGGGCTGCAGGACGTGGTGGTGGTGGTGACGCCGGACGCGGTGCTGGCGGTGCATCGCGACCGCGCGCAGGACGTGAAGCGCGTGGTGGACACGCTGAAGCGCCAGGGCCGCAGCGAGGCGCAGACGCATCGCCGCGTGCACCGCCCCTGGGGCTACTACGAATCGCTCGCGCTGGAGGACCGCTGCCAGGTCAAGCGGATCGTCGTCGATGTCGGCCAGAAGTTGAGCCTGCAGAAGCATTTCCACCGCGCCGAGCATTGGGTGGTGGCGCGCGGTGCGGCGCTGGTGACGCGTGACCACGAGGAGATCCCGGTGGCGGAGAACGAGTGCATCTACCTGCCGCTCGGCTGCGTGCATCGCCTGACCAACGTGGGGCGGATTCCCCTCGTGCTGATCGAGGTGCAACTGGGGTCGTATCTCGGCGAGGACGACATCGTGCGCATCGACGACCAGTACGGCCGGGTTCCGGCATGAACCGCCTGGCTGCGACAGGCATGGAGGGCGACGCAGGGTGGGCGTGAAGGGGAAGCGGGCTGAGATCCAGTGGCTGCGCGCGATCGCGGCCTGCGAGGTCGCGGTTTGCCATTCCGATCTTATTACGAAAGGGTTCTCGTCCTACAGGATTGGCGAGACGCCGGTCTACAGCACCTTCACGGCGGCGGGCGTGGAGCTGTTCTTCATCATCTCCGGCTACATCATGAGCATGCAGGCCGCGCGTTTCCGTGACGTCGGCGGGTTCGCGGCATCGCGGGTACTGCGCATCTACCCGATGTACCTGGTTCTTCACCTCGGTGGTGCTGGTGGTGGGGTTGGCGGTGCCGAACTGGCGGCTGGGCGAATTCTCCCTCTCGGTCGAGACCCTGGCACGGTCCTACCTGATCCTGCCCGGATGGGGCTTTCCGATGCTTGGGGTGGGCTGGACGCTGGAATACGAAATGGTGTTCTACGGCTTCGTCGCCGTGCTCATCGCCACCGGACTGCTGCGTGCCGGCCCGTGCGCGGGTTTCGCCTTCCTGCTTGCGGGGCTTGCACTGGTCGGCTGCATAGTAGGGCCGCGCGAGACGGGATCGGCGCTGCTGTACCACATCTGCAGCCCCTACATGTTCGCGTTCGGCCTCGGCTGGCTGCTGCATGCCAGCGAGCGGATGGACACGCCGGCGCGACTGCGCAGCCTGGCGCTGTTCGGTGCCGTGGTCGCCGTGGCGGCGTGGTTGGGCCAGGGCTGGTCGGACCATCTGTTGCTGCGCATTGTTGCCATGGCGGTGGTGTTCATGGCCGCGCTCGGCCTGCGCGTGACGCTGAATGCGGACACACTGCTCAACCGCGCGATGAGCAAGCTGGGTGATGCCTCGTACGCCCTGTACCTTTCGCACTGGTTCGTGCTGTCGGCCAGCGGCAAGGTGCTGGACGCCCTCGATGTGCCGGCATCGCTGGACCCGCTGGCCCGCGTGGCCGGTCTCGCCGCCTCGCTCGCGGTGGCAGTGGTCGTCTACAACTGGGCGGAACGGCCGCTTGACCGGGTGCTGCGCCACAACGTCGTGGGCGTGCGGCGTGCGGTGGCGGTGCCGCCCTGAGCCGGGCCGGCGGTGGAGTCAGCGGCGCAGCATTGCCGCGCAATCCGCCACCAGGCCCGCCATGGTCGGAAATATCCGTACCCCCGCGCCAGCCAATGCCGCCCGCTTGGAGGCCATCGAGCCGGTGGCGCCGAAGGTCAGCGCGCCGGCATGGCCCATCGCCACGCCCTCCTTGGCCTCGCTGCCGGCGATGACGGCGAGGACGGGCTTGGCGGCGCCCGCCCGGGCAAGGGCGGCGGCGAACTGCTCCTCCTCGTCGCCCCCGACCTCGCCGACCAGCACGATGGCTTCGGTGCGCGAGTCCGCCATGAACGACGCCAGGAGGTCGGCAAAGCGCACGCCCTTCACCGGGTCGCCGCCGACGCCGACCCAGAGCGACTGGCCAAGGCCGGCCTGGGCGAGGCGCCAGCCGATTTCGTAGGACAGGGTGCCGCTCTTGCTCATGATTGCGACGGGGCCGGGGCGCAGGGCGGCGTCGGGCAGGAAGCCGAGCTTCATCTCGCCTGGCACGGCCAGGCCCGGGGTGGAGGGGCCGACCCAGGTGGCGCCGGCTTCGCGCACCGCCCGACCGACTGCGAGCGCATCGTGGACTGGCACGCCCTCGGCGATGGTGACGACGAGACGGATGCCGGCGGCGAGCGCCTCCTCGACCGCGGCGCGGACGTCGGCGGGGGGGACCATCGCGATGGAGGCGACGGCGCCGGTAGCGGCGACGGCGGCGGCGCAGTCGGGGAAGACGGGGATGCCGTCGACTTCCGGAAGATCGGCGCGCGTGGAGGTGCCGGCGACAATGTTGGTGCCGTAGGCGCGCATGCCCGCGGCGTGGGCGCGGCCCATGCGGCCGGTGATGCCCTGGACGAGGACAGGGGTGGCGCGGGAGAGGGTGGCGATCATGGGGTGGCCTCCGCGCCGGCAGCTTTCGACACATGGGCGAGGGCAGCCTCCAGCTCCTCCTCCACTGCGAGGTCGGGCAGGCGTTCGGCGAGAACACGGCGGGCTTCGTTGGCGCCACGGCCGACGAGGCGGGCGACGATGGGAACGCGCAGGGCTGGCGTGGCCTCGATGGCGTCGGCGAGCAGGCGGGCGAATTCGCCCAGATCGGTGATGCCGGCGAAGATGTTGACCAGCACCACCTTCACGCGCGGGCGGGCGGCGATCCATTCCAGGACGCGGATCAGGCGGGCGGGGCTGCCGCGCAGCTGGCCGGTGCGGATGTCGAGGAAGTTCAGCGGCTTCATGCCGCGGGCGGTCATCTCGTCGACCAGCATCATCGACAGGCCGGCGCCGGTGGTGACGAGGCCGACCTCGCCCTCGGGGTCGAGCTCGACGTAGTCGAAGCCCTCGTCGAGCTTGCGGATGGCGTCGGCGTAGATGGTGGGGCGGGCGCGCAGGAGGGCGGCGATTGCCGGTTGGCGGTCGATGGCGTTGAGGTCGACGACGACCTTGGCGTCGCCTGCAACGCAGCCGCTTTCGCTCACGAAGAGCGGGTTGATCTCAGCCAGCAGCAACTCGTGGGACAGCATTATGCCGGCGAGGCGGCGGGTAGTGTCGACCAGCGCGGCGCGCCAGGCTGCCGGCTCGCCGGCCACCAGTTCGGCGGCGGCGGCGGCGATGGCGGCGGCGTCGGGTGGGCAGAGGCGGCTGGCGACGGCGCCGGATTGTTCAATGTCCACGCCGCCCTCGGCTCCGAACAACAAGCGGATTCCATAGGCGGCCGGGTCGAGCACCAGGGCGAGATAGCGCTCGGCACCGGATGCGACCTTTTCGACGAGGCAGGATTCGACGGCGTGGCCCTTGAGGCGCTTGCCGAGCTGGTTCTGGAGGGCGGCGCGGACCGCGGCAGCGTCGGCGCAGCGCGCCACGCCGCCGGCCTTGCCGCGGCCGCCGACCGGGACTTGCGCCTTGACCATCCATGGGCCGGGGGCGGGCAGGGCGGGCGATTCGCCGGGAGAGGCCATCACGCCGGCCGGCACGGCGATGCCCGCATGGGCGAACAATGCCTTGCCGTCGGCTTCCACGAGCAGCATCAGCCCCTCTCTTTCTCAGAACGTGCCCAGGTTCTCAGAACGTGCCCAGGCCGAGGATGCCCTGCACCCCGTCGATGTCGCGCACCAGCCTTCGCCCGATCAGGTCGCGCAAAGTCTCCGTCGCGCCGCCGCCGAGCGAGCCGTAGCGGGCGCCGCGATGCAGGCGGGAGACGGGATATTCGTCGGTGAAGCCGTAGCCGCCGTGCAGCTGCACTCGCCTCGCTGGTGACGCGGCTGGCCATCTCGTTGCAGAACACCTTGGCGGTGGCGGCCTGGAACGGGTCGGGGAACGGATCGGCGGTCGGCGCAGGCGCGGTAGAGCAGGCCGAGGGCGGCCTCGATGTCCTTGTACATGTCGGCCAGCTTCCAGCGCATGCCCTGCTTGTCGGCGAGCGGCGCGGCCGAGCACCTCGCGGCCGCGCACATAGGTGACCGCCTCGTCGAAGGCGCCTTCGGCCAGGCCCAGGGAAATGCCGGGTTGAGGCAGCGCTGGGTGTTGAAGGCGTTGAGCAGGCTTGCTTGAAGCCGTCCTCGCGGAGGACGAGGTTCTCCGGCGGCAGCTCGCAATCATCGAACTGGACCTCGTGCAGGTTCTCGCCGCCCATCGTGTGATAGGTGCCGGTGACATTGAAGCCCGGCGTGCCTTGTTCCACCAGCACGCAGCCGATGCCCTCGCGGCCGGGCGGCCGTCGATGCGGGTGAAGACGACGAACATCGCCGGCCTCTGGCGCGCGGCTGATCAGGGTCTTGGTGCCGTTGAGGCACCAGGCGGTCGCCGATTTCACGGTCGGTGTTGGTGCTGTAAGTTGGCGACATCGGTGCCGGCGTCGGGCTCGGTCATGCAGATCGCGAGGATGCGTCGCCGCTGCACACGTGGGGCAGGATGCGGCGCTTGATGGCTTCCGGCGCGTAACGCGCGATGATGCGGGTCTGCACGCCGACTTCGCCCAGCACCGCCATCGCGGTGACGTAGCAGGCCTTGGCGATCTCCTCGAGGATCAGGGCGGTGTCGAAGACCGGCAGGCCGAGGCCGCCGTATTCCTCCGGCACCGCCATGCCGAGCACGCCGACGGCCAGCGAGTTCGCGATGTTCTCCCAGGGGAAGGTGCCGTCCATCCAGCGCAGGCCACGGGCCTTGAAGCTGCCCTGGGCGAGGGCGCGCACCGAGGCGACCATGTCGCGCTGCTGATCGCCGATGCGGAATTCCATGCTGGCCCGTCCCGTTTGCTGCCCCGGCGGTGACCACACAGCATCCCGGGCGGCCCGGCAAGCCGCTGCGCCGCGACATTCGCAGCCAGGAAATTTCTCCGTTTGCGCATAATGCGGCCGGCGGTGGAGGTCCGGGCGGGAATCGAACCCACATTCGCGGATTTGCAGTCCGCTGCATCACCACTCTGCCACCGGACCCAAACCGTGCAGCGGGGCGGTTATCGGCGCTTGGCGGGGGCAGGGTCAAGGGGCTGAAGACGATCCCGCGACAGGGCGGCTTTGCGTGGGCGAAGGTGCGCACCTATAACGGGGGCCCCGCTGATCGCCACACCCGGATGCACGTTATGTCCCCCCCGATGCCTGCTTCGATGCGCCCCGCGACGGGGCTTGACGAAACCGACTACGCCGCCGCCCGCGCGCTGATGGTCGAGGGCCAGGTGCGGCCCAACAAGGTGACCGATGCCCGTGTGCTCGGCGCCATGCGCGACCTGCCGCGCGAGCGCTTCGTGCCCGCCGACAAGGCGATGCTGGCGTACAGCGACGAGGACGTGCCGCTGGGTGATGGCCGCTATCTGATGGAGCCGATGGTGATTGCCCGGCTGGTGCAGATGGCGGTGCCGCGCGCCGGCGAGCGTGCGCTGGTGGTCGGCGCGGGCAGCGGCTATGGCGCGGCGCTGCTGGCCGCCTGTGGCGCCACGGTGACCGCATTGGAACAGAGCGGGCAGCTGCTGGCGCTGGCCCGGTCGGTGCTGCCGGCGATGTCCCCCGGGGTGACGCTGGTCGAGGGCCCGTTGGCGGACGGCTGGAAGGCCGGCGCGCCCTATGACGTGATCATGATCGAGGGTGCGGTCGGCGAGATCCCGGCAACGATCGCTGCCCAGCTCCGCGCCGAGGGCGGGCGGCTGGTGACGGTGCTGCGGCCCGGCGAGCGGACCGGCCACGCCGTACTGCTGCAACAGCGAGGGTGGCGGGCGGCTGAGCCGGACCCCGGTGTTCGACTGCGCGGTCCCGGTGCTGCCGATGCTGCAGCGGGAGCCGGGCTTCGTCTTTTGATCACGCATTCGCGCCACGCACGCCGGTCGGCGTTCTGGATCGTGGCGTGGACGCGCGCCATGTGGCAAATGTTGCGCTGCACGGCATGTCGGCCGGCGGCTTCGACGGGTGAGGGCACATGGGCATGAAAATTCGAGCGGGATGGATGATCGGCCTGGCACTGGGCATGTCGGCAGGGGCCGTTGTTCCGGCGCGCGCGCAGGTCTTCACGCTGAATGACGCGCTGGCGCTGACCTACGCCACCAATCCCGCGCTGTTGGCTGCCCGCGCCCAACTGCGCGCGGTGGACGAGAACGTGCCGCAGGCCCTGGCAGGATGGCGGCCGCAGGTGACGATCACCGCAAATGCCGGCTACGTCGACGGCACCACCCAGCAATACATTCGCCCGACAACCATCTCCCCCGGCCGCACCTTCGAGTCCAATGCGCTGCGCGGCACCAACACGCAGCAGCTTGTCGTCTCCCAACCGCTGTTCCGCGGTGGACAGACGACTGCCAGCGTCAACCGGGCCGAGAACCAGGTGATGGCGCAGCGTGCCTCGCTCATCGGTTCGGAGCAGACGGTCCTGGGCAACACGGTCAGCGCCTATGTGGGGGTGATCCAGGCGATCCAGGTGCTGGCGCTGAACCGCAACAACGAGCAGGTGCTGGCGCGGCAGCTTGCCGCGACGCGCGAGCGCTTCCGGGTGGGCGAGATCACCCGCACCGACGTGGCCCAGGCCGAGGCGGCGCTGGCCGGCGCCACCGCTACCCGCCAGTCTGCCGAGGGCGACCTGCAGGCCGCCCGCTCGGCGTTCCTGCAGGTGGTGGGCCAGCCCGCGCCCGAGCAGCTGGCCGCGCCGCAGCCGCTGAAGCTGCCGGTGCCGACGCTGGAGGCGGCACGGGCGCTGGCGGCGAACAACAATCCGACGGTGATTACCGCGCTGTTCAACAACGCCGCTGCCAGGGACAATTTCGACATCCAGTATGCCCGCTTGCTGCCAAACGTGACCCTGCAGGGCTCGCTGGCGCGTGCCGAGGACGTGACGCAGAAGGACATCACCACCAAGGCGGCGCAGATCCTGATGGTACTGAGCGTGCCGCTGTACCAGGGTGGCGGCGAATATGCGGCCATCCGACAGGCGCGCCAGCAGCAGCAGCAGACCCAGGAACTGGTGGACGACGCGCGGCGCGCCGCGGTGCAGCAGGTGACCCAGGCCTGGACCACCTATGTCGCGGCGCGGTCGACCATCGAGAGCACCCGCGAGCAGATCCGGTCCAACGAGATCGCGCTGGAGGGCGTGCAGCGCGAGGCGATCGTGGGCAGCCGCACCACGCTGGACGTGCTGAACGAGGAACAGCGGCTGCTGATCTCGCGGGTGACGCTGGTGCGCAACCTCGCCAGCCTGGTCAACGCCTCGTATGCGGTGGTGGCGGCGGCCGGGCGGCTGACGGCGCAGGATCTCAACCTGAAGGTGCCCGTTTACGACAAGACGGCGTATTACCGGGCCGTGCGTTACCTTTTGATCGGTACCGGCGATTACGGCCCGGGCTTGCCGGGGTCGCCGGTTCCTCCGCCGGCTTCGCGCTGAACCGGCCCAACCGACGCCGCACCCGGCGCCCGGCCATGCCGCCCCCGCCCGCCCGCGCCGGCATTGTCCGTCGGCCAGCGGGATGGGGAGGCAAGGCATGAAGCAGAGAGGCATGGTGGCGAAATGAGCGCATCCGCACCGCCCCCCGAACCGGGGAGAGGCAATTCGGGACCGACGCCGGACCCGTCGATGGAGGATATCCTGGCGTCGATCCGGCGGATTCTCAGCGAGGACGAGCAGTCCGCTCAACAGCCGCCCAGCCAGCCAGGGGAACCGGCCTCCGCAGCGCCGCTGCCCGCGCCGGAAGAGCCGGACGTGCTTGCCCTCGACGAGTTGATGCTGGTGGCCGAGCCGCCGGACGCGCCCTTGGGTCCACCTTCTGGCCCGCCACATGATCCCTCCCCTGGCGCGCGCGCCGATGACCCCGCCACAGATCCGTCCCCGCTCGCCAATCCGGATGATGAAATGACCGCTCTTATCGCCGCGATGTCGCCGCCGGGCGAGCCGCTGGAATCCGAACCGGTGCCCGCGCCGCCGCCCGAGCGCGCCGCCGAGCGGCTCATCGCCCCTGAAGTGGAGGCGGCGACGACCAGTTCGGTTAGTTCGCTGCTGCGTACGCTGGAAGCGGGGCGTGGCCAGGCGGGTACGCTGCCGGTCTATCGCGGCGGCCCGACGCTGGAGGACATGGTGCGCGACGAGATGCGGCCACTGCTGAAGGCTTGGCTGGACAGCAACCTGCCGCCGCTGGTGGAGCGGCTGGTAAGGGCCGAGATCGAGCGCCTGATCGGCCGCGCGGTCGGCTGACCGCTTCACTCTCCCCTTCCCGCCACCGCCGCGCCGCGCGCCGCCCGCTCCGGCATCGCGCCCGCCACGACCGTTGAGACCGAAGCCCATGCTCGACAAGACCTATTCCCCCGGCGACACGGAAACCCGGCTCTATCAGGGCTGGGAGGAGGCGGGCGCCTTTGCCTGCGCCCCCGACCGCAACGCCGTGCCGTACACCATCATGATTCCGCCGCCGAACGTGACCGGCAGCCTGCACATGGGCCATGCGCTGACCTTCACCATTCAGGACACGCTGATCCGCTGGCGCCGCATGCAGGGGCGCGACGCGCTGTGGCAGCCGGGCACCGACCATGCGGGCATCGCCACCCAGATGGTGGTGGAGCGGCTGCTGGGCGAGGAAGGCACCAGCCGCCAGGCGCTGGGGCGCGAGAAGTTCCTGGAGCGCGTTTGGCAGTGGAAGGGCGAGTCGGGCGGCACCATCACCCGCCAGTTGCGCCGGCTGGGCGCGTCGCTGGACTGGCCGCGCGAACGTTTCACCATGGATGACGGGCTGTCGGCGGCGGTGCGCGAGGTGTTCGTCACGCTGCACAAGCAGGGGTTGATCTACCGCGACCGGCGGCTGGTGAACTGGGACCCGAAGTTCCAATCCGCCATCTCCGACCTGGAGGTGGAGAACCAGGAGGTGCGCGGCAGCCTGTGGCACATCCGCTATCCCATTGAGGGCGAGCCGGGGCGGTTCATCACGGTGGCGACCACCCGCCCCGAAACGATGCTGGGGGATACGGCAGTGGCCGTGCATCCCGACGATGAGCGCTATCGCGACCTGGTGGGGCGGCACGCGATCCTGCCGTTGGTGGGGCGGCGCATTCCCATCGTGGCCGACACTTATTCGGACCCTGAGAAGGGCACCGGCGCGGTGAAGATCACTCCGGCGCATGATTTCAACGATTTCGGGGTGGGCCAGCGCCACGGCCTGCCGATGCCGTCGGTTCTGGACCGGCAGGCCCGCGTGACGCTCGACGAGATCGCGGACGATAAGGTTGCCGTGGACGGGGTGGCCGATCCCGACTTCCTGCAGAGCCTTGCCGGTCAGGATCGCGGCCTTGCCCGCAAGGCGATGGTGGCCGAGCTCGAGCGGCTGGAACTGCTGGAGAAGGTGGAGCCGCACATCCACCAGGTGCCGCATGGCGACCGCTCGGGCGTGCCGATCGAGCCGCTGCTGACCGTGCAGTGGTATTGCAACGCCGCGGTGCTGGCCAAGCCGGCGATCGAGGCGGTGGAGCAGGGGCGCACGAAATTCGTGCCGCAACAGTGGGAGAACACCTTCTTCGCCTGGATGCGCGACATCCAGCCCTGGTGCATTTCGCGCCAGTTGTGGTGGGGCCACCGCATTCCCGCCTGGTATGGGCCGGACGGGCAGGTGTTCGTGGCCAAGGACGAGGAGGCGGCGCAGGCGCAGGCGCAGGTGGCCTATGGCGAGCCGGTGGCGCTGACCCAGGACGAGGACGTGCTGGACACCTGGTTCAGCTCGGCGCTGTGGCCGTTTTCGACCTTGGGATGGCCGGAGCAGACGCGCGAGCTGGCGCGCTACTACCCCGGCGACGTGCTGGTGACCGGGTTCGACATCATCTTCTTCTGGGTTGCCCGGATGATGATGATGGGCATCCATTTCATGGGCGAGGTGCCGTTCCGCACCGTGCACATCCACGGGCTGGTGCGCGACGAGCGCGGCCAGAAGATGAGCAAGTCCAAGGGCAACGTGATCGATCCGCTGGAGCTGATCGACCGCTACGGCGCCGATGCGCTGCGCTTCACCATCGTGGCGCTGACCGGGCCGGGACGGGACGTGAAGCTGGGGCCGCAGCGGGTGGAGGGGTACCGCAGCTTCGTCACCAAGATATGGAACGCGGCGCGGTTCTGCGAGATGAACGGCATTGTGCCCGATGCGGCGTTCACGCCCGACCAGGCCACCTTGCCGCTCAACCGCTGGATCTTGGCCCAGCTTTCGGACGCGGTCGGCGAGGCGACGGCGGCGCTGGAGGCCTATCGCTTCAACGACTACGGCGCGGCGGCATACCGATTCACGTGGCTGGGGTTCTGCGACTGGTTCCTGGAGCTGTCCAAGCCAGTGTTGGCGGCGCCCGAAAGCGCCGAGGCGGCCGAAACACGGCGCACGGCGGCCTTCGTGCTGGGGCAGGTGCTGCGGCTGCTGCACCCCGCCATGCCGTATGTGACCGAGGAGCTGTGGGACCGGTTCGGTTATGGCGCGCCATGCAGCCTGATCGGGACGGCCTGGCCGGAGCCTTTCGCGGTTCCGGGTGCTGACGAGGCGCGGGCGGAGTTGGACTGGGTGGTGCGGCTGATTACCGAGGTGCGCACGGTGCGCGCCGAGATGAACGTGCCGCCCTCGCGCCTGGCGCCGGTGCTGCTGAAGGATGCGGCGCCGGAGTCTCTGGCGCGCGGCCGGCGTTGGATGGAGGTGATTGGGCGCATGGCCCGGGCCTCGGCCTTCGAGGCGCTCGACGGTGAGGTGCCGGCGGGATCGGCCCAGGCGGTGCTGGGCGAGGCGACCATCGTGCTGCCGCTGGCCGGGCTGATCGACCTGGCGGCGGAGCGGGCGCGGCTGGGCAAGGACCGCGCCAAGGTGGCCGACGAGGCGCGCAAGATCGGCCAGAAGCTCGGTAATGCCGATTTCGTGGCGCGGGCGAAGGCGGAGGTGGTGGAGGAGAATCGGGAGCGGCTGGCCACCGCCGAGGCGGAGATGGCGCGGCTGGATGCGGCGCTGGCGCGCATCGCCTGAACTTATTCCCGGCGCTTTTCGCCTGAGAGAGCCGCCCGCGGACGCCGCGGGCGGCCTTTTTTTTGCGCGTCCGCAAATCCGCAAAGTTGCTGAAAATTTCGGCATGCATTGCGAATTGACTTCTATTTATCATTCTGATTTAGCAACTTAATGATCGGAACTTGGGCGCGATCGCGTTCTTTGATTCCGCATTGACGATCACTTAACGATGCTATATTAGATGATTGCATTATGGGCATCTGGGGCGCGAGTTCGGGGTGGTCAGCGTCTGAAATTCATGCGCGGGCGTCACCTGCTCGGCCGGGTCGATTGGAAGCCATACGTGAAAAATCCTCTCCTTTCCGCGACAGCGATGGCCACGGTTCTGGCGGCGACGAGCATGCCGGCGGGTGCGGCGATCATCTATTCACTGGAGCCCCGTAGCCCGACCGAAACCGCGGTGACCGGCGCCAATGCCACGGTCACGACGACGATCGGCAATGACAACACCAATTTTCCCGGATACTCGCTCGTCGGCACCACGGCCACGCGCAGCGTGCGAGTGCAGAACCTAGTTAGTGGCACGACCACGATCACGCTGGGGACGCCCTCGCTGTCGACGTTCACGGCGAAGATCAGCGACTCCACGCAGTCGGGCAACAGCGGCAGCGGCAGCCGCGAGGATATGACGTTCACCTTCGCGCCCACCGAACGCGGCATGGTAAGCGGCAGCGTGGTCGTAACCGGCAAGAATCCGAACAACAGCACGGGTTATGCGAAGAATACGAGCGACAACTCCACGGTGGTGCTGAACAGCAATGCGGTTGCGCCGGTGGCGAGCACGTCAGGCGATACCACGGTGTTCGCGCTGGTCGGCAACACGGCGACGACCGACTTCACCATCACCAACGTGGGCGACGGCAACCTCTCGGGCGTGAGCGCCAATGCCGGCAAGTCGAATTCATCGAACCTCGAACTGACCACCAACACCCGCAGTTCGGCGTCGCCGTGGACCAATGGTTCGCTCAAGACCAACCAATCCCTGGCCGATGGCGCCTCCACCAGCGCAACGACGTTCACGTACACGGGGCAGTCCACGCGGGGCTCGACCAGCACCACCACGATCACCTCCACCTTCGTCAACGGCTCGCCGGACGGCAAGAACGACAGCGGGTCGATCCAGACCAAGCTCACCGGCGTGACGGTTGCGCCGGTGCAGTCCACCACCAGCGACCCCAGCACCGCCTATCTGCTGGCAGGGTCCGGCGCGACCGCAACGCGGTCGGTAACCATCAAGAACGTCGGCGACGGCAACCTGTCCGGGCTGGGTGCGACGTCGAACCTCAACGGCACCAACAGCCAGTCGCTCGGAACGGGATGGTCGGGCGATGCGACAGGCGCCGTGAGCCTGACCGACAAAGCTTCCACATCCGCGAGCCTGACCTATACGGCGCAGGCGGCCCGTGGGGCCGCGACAACGGCCACCGTCACGGCGAGCTTCAGCAACGGCAACGCCGCTGGCACGAACGCCGCCGAGACTGTGAAGGCGACGTTCACCGGCCAGACGGTGGCGCCGGTGGCCAATGTCTCGTCTACCAACGCCGGCACGATCCGCGTCGGCACCACCTCCTCGGCCAGCGTGACGGTGAAGAACACTGGTGACGGCAACCTCTCGGGACTTGGCACCGTCTCGGACTTGCGCGGCACGGTGAGCGGCGGCGCCGGCTTTTCGGGCGGCGGGGCGGTGAGCCTGGCGGATCAGGTGAGCCAGAAGCTCGACTTCACCTATGCGCCCACGGTGCGCGGCACGTCGAACGTGACGGCAAGCCTGCTTAACGGCAGCAGCGATGGCAAGAACGCCAGCGGCACGGCAACCGTCGCGACCGGCACGGCGGTGGGCCCGGAGTACAGCGCCAGCCTCAAGGGCGGCGGCACTGTGGTGAACGGCGGGACGATCCTGTTCGGTGATCTCGCGAGCGGCATCACCCTGCAGGAACTGCTGGTCAGCAATATCACGACGGATGCGGGGGCCCGCAGCCTGACGGATCTGACGCTGACCAGCGTGAACATTTCCGGGGCGAACGAGTTCTCCTACACCCTGGCCGGTTTCGACACGCCGGTGAACGGCGTCAACGGCAGCCTGGCCAAGGGCAGCACCGGCGACATCACTATTCAGTTCGTCACCACCAGCAAGAACTTCTATGGTTCGGCCACGCTGACGGTAGCAACCGACGAAAACGCGGCATTGGGCGGGGCGGGCACGATTTATGTCTACAACCTTGTCGGCACAGTGCCGGAGCCGGGTACTTTGATGGTGCTGGGGACCGGGTTGCTCGGTCTGGCCGTTTCGCGACGACGGCGCGGCAAGCCGGCTGACGTTGCCCGGCTGACCTCCGGAGATGATGACCGCGTTTAACGCCGCGCCGCCGTTTCCCTCAGGCCCAACTCACCGCCTGATTACTGCGATTGCGATCTTTGTGGTGGCGATGGCATGCCATGCCGCCGCCCAGCCGCTTGGCATTACGCCTCCGCCGTCGTCACGCCACGAGTCGCGCCCACCTCCTCCCGTGGGAGAACGCTTTGTCTGGCAGCCCGGGCATTGGGCGTGGGACGAGGCTCAGCTGGCGTATCTGTGGCGCCCGGGCCGCTACGTGGTGCGCCGCCCCGGCACTACCCGCTTCGTTGCAGGGCGATGGGTGCAGACCGGGGGCGACTGGGTGTGGCGGCGGGCGCGCTGGCGTTAGGACGGCCAAGGTCGGGGCGACTTGCGCGTCAGGCGTCGTCCCACGCCACCAGCACCGGTACATGGTCCGACGGCTGGTCCTGCCCGCGTTCGTCGCGGTCCGGCGCGGCCGCGGTCAAACGCTCGGCCAAAGTGGGCGAGAACAGCACATGGTCGATGCGCAGGCCCAGGTCGCGCTGCCATGCCCCGGCCTGGTAGTCCCAGAAGGTCCAGACAGGACCGTGTGGATGCAGCGCGCGGATGGCGTCGGTCAACCCCAGCCACAGCAGGGCGCGGTACTGGGCGCGCGTGGGCGGGCGGGCCAGGGCATCGGTGGGCGACAGGGCGCCGGGGGCGAAATCCTCGTCGGTGGGGCACACGTTGAAGTCGCCGGCGATGGCGAACGGCGTGTCGGCAGCCATCAGCGACGCGGCGCGGGCCCGCAGCGCCTCCATCCAGGCCAACTTGTAGGCATAGCCGGCCTCACCGCCGGAATTGCCGTTGGGCAGGTAAATGCCGATCAGCGTGGTGCCGGCCACCGCGATCTCGATGTAGCGCGCCTGGGTGTCGTCAGTCGGCAAGCCGGGCAGGGCGCGGTGCGTGACCTCGAACGGCACGCGGCACAGGGCGGCGACGCCGTTGTATGCCTTTTGCCCTACCACCTCGGCGCGATAGCCCAACGCCTCGAAGCGTGCCCGCGGAAAGGCGGGCTCCTCGCATTTCAGCTCCTGCAGGAACAGAATGTCGGGCTGCTCGCGTTCCAGCCATCTCGCCACATGGACTTCGCGCTGGCGGATGGAGTTGACGTTCCAGGTGGCGAGGCGCATCGGCGCGTGGCCGGCGGCGGGGTGTGGCTATTCGACCGAGAAGCTGGTGCCGCAACCGCAGGCCGAGGCGGCATTGGGATTGCGCACGGCGAAATGCGCGCCCATCAGGGCGTCGGTATAGTCGAGTTCGGAACCGGCGAGCAGGTCGAGGCTGGCCGGGTCGATCACCACGGTGGCGCCGTCGCGCTCGATCACCAGATCGTCGTCGGCGCGGCTGTCATCCAGTTCGAAGCGGTACTGGAAGCCGCTGCATCCGCCGGCGAGCACCGCCACGCGCAGCGCGTGGGGCGTGCCGGCGGGTTGGGACCCGACGATTTCGCGGATCTGCGACGCCGCGCGTGCGGTCAGCTGGAATGGGGCCGGGGGCGCGTCAACCATGTGCGTGTCCATGCGTTCAAGATAGGGCATGACCGGGGCGGATTGAAGGGTCTTCGCATTGAAGCCGCCCCCCGCATTGTGTATGGCCCGTTGTCTATGGCAGGGGGCAGGATGGACAGGGTCACCGTGATGAGGCCGACGAGATGAGTGCCGCCCCGTGAGCGCGAGCGGGCGTGCGCCATGGGCCGTGCGGGCGGAGTCGGCGCGCGGGCGGCTCCATCCGGAGCCGGAATCGCCGACGCCGCTCGCCCCTGGCAGCGCGACCGCGACCGCATCATCCACAGCTCCGCCTTCCGCCGGCTGCAGTACAAGACCCAGGTCTTCGTCAATCACGAGGGCGATTTCTTCCGCACCCGCCTGACCCACAGCATCGAGGTGGCGCAGATCGCCCGCTCCATCGCCCGCGCGCTGGGGCTGGACGAGGACCTGACCGAGGCGCTGGCGCTGGCGCACGACCTCGGCCACCCGCCCTTCGGCCATGCCGGGGAGGAGGCGCTGAACCTGGCGATGAAGCCGTATCGGCGGCTTCGACCACAACGCCCAGAGCCTGCGCGTGGTGACCCTGCTGGAGAGCCGCTACGCCGGCTTCGACGGGCTGAACCTCACCTGGGAGACGCTGGAGGGCCTGGCCAAGCACAACGGCCCGCTGCGCCGCCCGCCCGCCTACATCGCCGAATACGACGAGCCGCTACCAGCTGGAGCTGACCACCCACGCCGTCGGCCGAGGCGCAGGTGGCGGCGCTGGCCGACGACATCGCCTATCACAGCCACGACCTGGACGACGGCGTTGCGCGCCCGGGCTGTTCGGCTCGAGGAAATCGCGCACCTGCCGGTGGTGAGGCGAGGCGCTGGCCGCGGCGCGCGCTGTCCAGCCTGGACGTGCCGCCGGCGCGCCTGCGTCACGAGACGATCCGCCGGGTGATCAACGCGCATGGTCACCGACCTGCTCGAGAGAAACCGGCCGCCGCCTGGCCGAGCTGGACCCCGCAGACGCCGACGCGATCGCGCCGCGCCCGCAGCCGGTGGTGGCGTTCAGCCCGCGCGATGGCCGAGGCGAACCAGGCGATCAAGGAGTTCCTGTTCGCGCCGCATGTACCGCCACTGGCGGGTGAACCGCATGATCGCCAAGGCCAAGCGGCGTGACCGAGGAGCTGTTCCGCCTGCTGCACGCCGACCCGCAGCTGCTGCCGGACGACTGGCGGGCGCGGGCCGGGGAGGGCGGGCACGGCGCGGGCGGCGCCACGATGGTCGGCGACTACGTGGCCGGCATGACCGACCGCTACGCGCTGGACGAACACCGCCGGCTGACCGACCCGAACATCCCGGGTAATGCCGCGCGGCAACCGTGCCATGGCGGCGCGGCTCGGCTCGCGCTGAACGACCCACCATGACCAGCATCGATATCTGCGCGACCGTCGCGCGCCCGCGCCATCTCCGCCCTGCGCGAGCTGCTGCCGGACCTCGCCGGCCGAGGCCTTCGCCCGCGTGGAGGTGACCCCCGCGCGCGATCCGGCGCATGGCGACATGGCGACCAACGCCGCGCTGGTCGCCGCCAAGGCCGCGCGCCAGCCGCCGGCGAAGCTGGCCGCCGGCCTGGTGGCGTTGCTGGGCCGAGCGCCGGACATCGCCGAGGCGGCCGCCGCCGGCCCCGGCTTCGTCAACCTGCGCCTGCGAGCCGCGATCTGCCTGCGCGCCCAGTTGCCGGGCATCCTGGCGCGCCGGCGAGGCCTACGGCGACAGCCGCATCGGCAACGACGTGCGGGTGAACGTGGAATACGTCTCCGCCAACCCCACCGGCCCGATGCATATCGGCCATTGCCGCGGCGCCGTGGTCGGCGACGCGCTGGCCAACCTGCTGGCCAAGGCCGGCTACGACGTCACCAAGGAATACTACATCAACGACGCCGGCGCGCAGGTCGCCGCGCTCGCCTGGGCCGCCTACTGGCGCTACCTGCAGGCGCTCGGCACGCCGCTCAGCGAGGAGGAGTTCTCCGAGCAGGTGCCCGGCGGCCTGCAGTACCGCGGCGAATACCTGATCCCGGTCGGCGAAGCAGCTCGCAGCGCAGTACGGCGCGGAACTGGCGCTGCCCGACCTCGGCATCGCCGCGCCGGAACTCTGGATCGACACCGTGCGCGACTTCACCATCGAAGCCATGATGCAGGAGATCCGCGACGACCTGCACGCTGCTCGGCGTCGATCAGCACGTGTTCAGTCTCGGAAGCGCGCGCTGGTGCAGTCCGGCGCCGCCGACGCCACGATCGACTGGTTGCAAACGCAAGGACTGATCTACGAAGGCGTGCTGGAACCGCCCAAGGGCAAGACGCCCGGAAGACTGGGAGCCGCGCGAGCAGACCCTGTTCCGCGCCACCCAGTTCGGCGACGACGTGGACCGGCCGCTGCGCAAGTCCGACGGCAGCAACACGTATTTCGCCAACGACATCGCCTACCACGCCGACAAGCTCGAACCGCGGCCACGCGGTGCTGATCGACGTGCTGGGCGCCGACCATGGCGGCTACGTCAAGCGCATGCAGGCGGCGGTGCAGGCGCTGTCCGACGGCCAGGTGCGAAGTTCGAAGCCGTGCTGTGCCAGATCGTGCACGTGGTGCGCGGCGGCCAGCCGGTGCGGATGTCCAAGCGCGCCGGCAGCTACGTCACCCTGCGCGACCTGCTGGACGAGGTCGGCACGCGACGCGGTGCGCTTCACCATGCTGACGCGCAAGGCCGACGCGCAGATGGAATTCGACCTCGACCAGGCGGTGGCGCAGACCCGCGACAATCCGGTGTTCTACGTGCAGTACGCGCATGCCCGCTGCCGCTCGCGTGCTGCGCGCCGCGGCCGAGATGTTCGGCGCCGAGGCCACCAGCCGATGCCGCCGCTGGCGCGGTGCCGCTGGAACGCTGGACGCCGAGCCGGAACTGGCGCTGATCCGCCGCCTGGCTGCCTGGCCGCGCACCGTGGAAGCTGCCGCCCAGGCGCGTGAACCGCACCGAATCGCGTTTTTCCTCTATGACTTGGCGGCCGACTTTCATATGCTGTGGAACCGAGGCAAGGACGATGCCACGCTCCGCTTCCTGCAGGCGGACCAGCCGGCCGAGACGCTGGCCCGGCTCGCGCTGGTGGCGGCCACGGCGGTGGTTATCCGCTCCGGCCTCGCCGTGATGGGCGTGGAGCCCGTCGAGGAAATGCGCTGACCCGCGGCCCGCGGGCCGTGCCGGGAAGATAGAGATGGGCAGCTCGATGGCCGACTACGACACATCCTACCGCACGCCGCGCCGCCGGCCGGGCATGGACCCGAACACGCGCCGCCTGGCGATAATTGCCGGCGGCATCGGCGCCAGCCTTGTGGTGCTGGTGGGCACATGGTCGCTCACCGGCGGGCGCAGCGGCGGGGTGCCTGTGGTGGAGGCCAATTCGCGCCCCCTGCGGGAGCGGCCCAGCATCGTCCGGCAGGGACCGGAGATCGAGGGGCCCGCCGCACCGGGCCAGCAGGCACTCGCACCGACAACCGAGGATCCCGATCCCGAGGCGCTCAAGGCCCAGGCTGTTGCTGCCGCGGCCGCAGCAGCAGCAGCGACTGCCGCCGCCAGGGTTCCGGCGGCGCAATCGGGCGCCACGGCGGCCAGGGAACCGGCGCCGGCCGCCGCCCCCCCGACGCAACCGGTTGCGCTCACCTCTCCGGTGGCGTCTGCACCAGCGGCACGCCACGCGCCCGCGGTCGCCGCACGTACCCCTGCCCCGGCCGCCGCCCAATCCCCTGCCTCATCGGCCCACACTGCCGCCACGGGCCGAACCCAGGTGCAGTTGGCGGCACTGCGTTCCGAGCAGGCGGCGCTGGCCGAGTGGAACCGGCTGGCGAAGAAGATGCCAGACGTGCTGGGTGGCCGCAGGCCGGCGATCGTGAAATATGAGCGCGGCAGCAAGACCTTCTGGCGCCTGCGCACAGGCGGCTTCGCCGATACCAGCCAGGCCAGCAGTTTCTGCGCCCGCGTGAAGGCCAAGGGCGCCAGCTGCGCGGTGGCGAGCTTCTAGGCGCAGCAGTCCCAGCCAGGACGAGCGGATGACGGCGCCCACCGACTGGGCGCCGATCCTGCTGGCCTTGTTGGCGGCGGCCCAGTTCGGGCTGGCGCTTGTCGTGACCCAGTTCGCATTGCGCCACGCCGCACCCGAGATCGGCGCGCGCATCAGCATATGTGCCTCGGCGGCGCTGCTCGTGTGCGCCGCCCTGGCGCTGGTCGACCCGGCCGGCTGGAACCTGCGCGGTGGTGCGGTGTTCGCCGCGGTAGGGCTGGTGTTCCCGGTGGCGGTGACCCGGCTGACCTTCGAGGCGAACCGCCGCATGGGGCCCAGCCTGGCCGGTGCCCTGGGCAACCTGGCACCGCTTTTTGCCGTGCTGGGGGCGGCGTTGCTGTTTGGCGCCTGGCCGCGCGGCGTACAGTTGCTGGGCTTGGCAACTATCCTTGCAGGCGTGGCCGGGCTGTCGCTGGCCTCCAGGCGGGTGCCGAACGGGACAACCGGCGCCGCGCGCACGGGCTGGGGGCCCGGCGTGCTCGCTCTACCGCTGGCGGCGGCGGCGATCCGCGGCTTTGTGCAGCCGGCGACGCAGCTTGGCCTCGCCCACTGGCCCAGCCCGCTGGCCGCCGCGGCGATTGGCTATGCCGTTTCCGCCCTGGTCGTACTCGCGCCCGCTCGGCCGGCCGTGCGACCCAGCCAAGCGGCACTTGGCTGGTTTGCCGCCGTCGGGCTGTGCAATGGCGGCGCGGTGCTGACGCTGTATGCCGCGCTTGGCGCTGGCCCGGTGGTGCTGGTTGCGCCGCTGGTGGCGATCTATCCGCTGGTCACGCTGGCCCTGTCGGCGCTGTTGCTTGGTCGCGCCGGGCTGGGCGGGGCGACCCTGGCCGGCGTGGCGGCGACGGTGGCCGGCGTCATGCTGCTGCTGGCGGGCTGACCGGGTCCACCGGCTGGCCGCCCTTGGCGCCGATCACCTGTTCCAGCACCGCGCCAGCCGCCAGCACCGCCGCGTCGCCGCGCGGACGGCCGATGATCTGGATGCCCACCGGCAGCCCGGCCGCCGTGAAGCCCACCGGCAGCGACAACACGGGCACGCCGAGCAGCGAGATGGCGAAGGTGATGGCAATCCAGTCGATATAGCTGTCGAACCGGTGGTTGCCGAGCATGTCCACCCGCCGCCACTCGGCCGGAAATGGCGCTATGATGGCCGCCGGGCAGACCAGCACGTCGTGGATTTCGAGGAAATCCATCAACCGGGCGAACATCGCCGCCCGTTCACGCTCGGCCCAGGCAAAGCGCTCGATCGGCACGGTGCGGGCGCGCTCCAGGCTGGCGTGGATTTCCGGGATCACCCGCTCGCCCTCGGCCTCTGCCAACGGTGCGAAGGCAGCCAGATGGTTCACGCCGCGAATCGCGTGGAACACTTCGACCGCCTTGCCCAAATCCGGGCACGCCTCGTCCACTTCCGCGCCGGTTTCGGAGAAACGGGCCACCGTGGCGGCACAAACGGCGGCGATCTCCGGGTCGACCGGCGACACCCCCAGGTCGGGCGACCACGCCACCCGCTTCGGGCTGCGGGGACGGGCGAGCGCGGCGGAGAATTCGCCCGGCGTCGCCGGCAGGCTCAACGGGTCGTGCCAGCGCTCCGCCACCATCGCGTCCAGCCCCAGCGCCACGTCGGCCACTGTGCGCGCGATCGGCCCGAGCACCGGCAGGGTGCTGAACGGCATGCCTCGCCGCCCGCGCGGCACCCGCCCCGGCGAGGGCCGCAGCCCCACCACGCCGCAGAAGGCGGCCGGCAGGCGGATGGAGGAGCCGAGGTCGGAGCCGGTGGCCAGCCATACCTCGCCTGTGGCCACCGAGGCCGCTGCACCGCCGGAGGAGCCGCCGACAGTCAGGCGCGGGTCGTAGGGGTTGCGCGTGGGGCCGTGCAAGGCGTTGATCGTGCTGGCATTGAAGCCGAATTCAGGCGAGTTCGACTTGCCGACGGGGATCGCCCCGTTGTCCTCCAGCACCTCCACCATCGGGCTGGAGACGGTGGAGACCGTGTCGGCATGCAGCACCGAGCCGCCCATGGTGTGGCGCACGCCGGCAACCTCGTCGAGGTCCTTCACCGAGATCGGCAGCCCGCCGAGCCAGGCCGGCTTCGTATTCGGACGGATCGCCCTGGCCGCGTCGCGGGCGCGGTCGAGGCACAGGATGGGCAGGGCGTTGACCACAGGCTCCACGGCGGCGATGCGGCCGGCGGCGGCCTCGACCAGTTCGGCGGGCGAGACTTTGCCGGCACGCAGCAACGCGACCGCCTCGACGGCTGTGAGATCGATCAGGCGGCGGTCGTAGGACATGTGGCGGTCTCCCTGGGGCGCGGCGCAGCATGCCATCCGTGCGCGATCATGGCACCTGCGCCTCCCCTTGGCGGGCGCGCCGGTGTATGGGGGGACATGACCGATGCTACTGCGCGCGCCGCCATTGTCGGCATCGCCGGCCCGGCGCTTGATCCGGCCGAGGCGGCGCTGTTCCGTGCCCATCCGCCCGCCGGGGTAATCCTGTTCCGCCGCAACATCGCCGACCCGGCACAGTTGCGACTGCTGGTGGCGAGCCTGCGCACGGTGCTGCCGCCCACGGCTGTGCTGATACTGGACCAGGAGGGCGGCCGGGTGGCGCGCCTGCGGCCGCCGCACTGGACTGCGCATCCGGCGGTCGGCGAGATCGGAGTGCTGCCCTTGCCACGGGCGTTGCGTGCGGCATGGCTGCAGGGCGCTTTGATTGGTGCCGAATGCGCAGCGGCCGGCTTCGACACCGTCTGCGCCCCTGTGCTGGACCGGCGCCTGCCCGGGGCCAGCGATGTCATCGGCGACCGCGCCTTTGCCGAAGACCCCGCCGTGGTGGCGCGGCTGGCGCGGGCCCTGGCGGCGGGTTTGCTGGCGGCCGGGGTGCAGCCGGTGGGCAAGCATGCGCCGGGGCATGGGCGCGCCACGCTCGATTCGCATCTCGCCCTGCCCACGGTCGCGGCCAACGACATGGACGCCGACCTGCTGCCCTTCGCCGCCAACCCCGACCTGCCGTGGCTGATGACCGCCCATATCATCTATCCGGTGTGGGACGCGGCGCGGCCGGCCACGTTGTCGCCGACGGTGATCGCCGACGTGATCCGCGGACGTTGCGGCTTCCGCGGGGTGCTGGTTTCCGACGACTTGGCCATGCAGGCGCTCGATGGGCCGCCGGTGGCGCGGGCGCTGGGCTGTCTGTCGGCGGGGTGCGACATTGCGCTGTATTGCCCCGGCGACGGCGAGGGCACGCGCGCGGTGCTGGCGGCGGTGCCGAAGCTGGACGAGGCGGCGCGCGGCCGGCTCGCCGCGGCGCGGGCGATAGCTAGGCGGCGCCGAATGGCGCTGGATGTGGCGGCGCTGGCCGAAGAGCGCGCGGCGCTGCTGGCCGGGGCAAACTCCGGAGCCATGGTCGCGTGACCGGCGCGGGGTCTGGTATCCTCTGCCGCCAGCCCTCAAATCAGGGCACGTCCATCATCGCGAAGGCGCGCCCTTGACCGAGATCCTCCTGCCGCTGCTGGCTGCCATCGCGGCGATCGTGCTGCACGAGGTCTCGCACGGCTATGCCGCGCTGGCCCTGGGCGACGACACCGCCAAGCGCATGGGCCGGCTGACGCTGAACCCGATCGCGCATGTGGACCGTGTGGGCACCCTGCTGGTGCCCGGCGTGCTGCTGCTCGTGCAGAGCATCTTCGGTGGCCATTTCATGTTCGGCTGGGCCAAGCCGGTGCCGGTGGCCGCATGGCGGTTCCGCGATCCGCGCCGGGCGATGATGGTGGTGGCCGCGGCCGGGCCGCTGACGAATTTCTTGCTGGCCACGCTCACCGCCGCGGCGCTGCACCTCGACCCCGACCCGCTGCGCACCATCGCGGTGCTGGAGGGGATCCCCGAGGCCGGCGACGGCGGGCTGATCGTGCCGGCGGTCAGCTTCGCCTTCTCGTTCATCCTGTTCAACCTGATCCTCGGCCTGTTCAACCTGCTGCCGATCCCGCCGCTGGACGGCGGCCGCATCGCCGTCGGCCTGCTGCCGCACCGCGCGGCGATGGTGTGGGCGCGGCTGGAGCGGGCGGGCATCCTGATCGTGCTGGGGTTGCTGGTGCTGCTGCCAATGCTGCTGCGCGACCTGGGCATCGCCTTCGACCCGGTACGGCTGCTGCTGGTGAACACGCTGGGCTGGGCGTTCGAGCAGTTGCCGCTGCCGGCGCTGTATGCGCGATACTTCCTGCATGGCCTCTGACGCGCCCGCCCCCCCTCTTGGCGACAACGATGCCCTGGTGCTGCGGCTGGAAGGGTTCGAGGGCCCGCTCGACCTGCTGCTGGAACTGGCGCGCGCGCAGAAGCTGGATCTCGCCAGCATCTCCATCCTCGCCCTGGTCGAGCAGTACCTGGCGGTGATCGAGGGGGCGCGGAAGGTGCGCCTGGAGCTGGCCGCCGATTGGCTGGTGATGGCGGCGTGGCTGACCTGGCTGAAATCCCGCCTGCTGGTGCCCAAGGGCCATGAGGCGGCCGAGGAGGGCGAGGCGGCGGCCGAGGTGCTGGCCGACCGGCTGCGCGACCTGCCGGCCATGCGCGCTGGCCGCGGCCTGGCTTGGCGGCCGCCCGCAACTGGGCCACGACGTGTTCGCCCGCGGCGCGCCGGAGGATCTGGTCGAGACCGACCGGTCGCGCCTGGCGCTGGACCTGTCCGGCCTGATGCGCGCCTATCTCGCCGCGATGCGCCGCGGCTCGGGTCGAAGCGCAGCTACCGCCCGGCGCCGCTGTCGGTGTGGACGGTGCAGGACGCGCTGTCGCGCCTGGCGCTGCTGGTGGGCAACCTGCCGGATTGGGCGAGCCTGGAGCAGTTCCTGCCGGAGCGTGTTGGCAGCCCGCTGGAGCGGCGCGCGGCGCTGGCCTCCACCCTGCTGGCCGGGCTGGAGATGGCGCGCGGCGGCGCGGTGCGGCTGCGCCAGGAGGAGGCGTTCGGCCCCATCCTGGTGCGCCGTGGTGACGTGCCGGCGGACGGCGCCGTCGAGGAGGCGCGCAATGTCTGACCAAGACGCCGGGGCCGCGGCGCTGCCGGACCTGGAAGGAATGCTGCGGCTGGCCGAGGCGATGCTGTTCGCGGCCGCCACGCCGGTGACACCGCGCGCCCTGATCCAGCTGCTGCCTGACGGCGCGGATGCCGACATGGTGCTGGCGGCCCTGCGTGCCCGCTATGCCGGCCGCGGGGTGGAGTTGGTGGAGGTGGGCGGCGGCTGGCAGTTCCGCACCGCCCCGGACCTCGCGCCACGCCTGCGCCGGGTGGTGCAGGTGCCGCGGCGCCTGCCGCGCGTGGCGATGGAGACCCTGGCGATCATTGCCTACCACCAGCCGGTTACCCGGCCGGAGATCGAGGAATTGCGCGGCGCGGCGCTGGGGCAGGGAACGCTTGACCAATTGCTGGAAGCCGGGCTGGTCGCCCCGCGCGGCCGCAAGGAGACGCCGGGCCGGCCCACCCTGTGGGGCACTACCCCCGCCTTTCTTCCCCAGTTCGGCCTGCAGGACCTGCGCGACCTGCCGCGGCGCGAGGATCTGCTGGTTGAGCCGTCGACGCTGGCCCCACCCGAAGTGGTGGCAGCATCCGGGGCAGCGCCTGCCGGTGCCGAGGTGCCCCCTGCTGGCGACGCGCCCGCTGATACCGAGGAGCAAGACAGGCCACAGGCGGATGCATGACTCCGGGCCGGCCCCGGCGCAGGTTTCCCAGACAGCCGGTTTCCTGCTAGCAGGGCTGCGCAGCAGACCGATCCCCTGATGGCCGGCGTGCAGGAAGACCGAGTTGCCCCCATGTCTGAGCCCGCCCATGTCTAGCCAGCTGATGTCCGAGCCAACCCATGTCTGAGCCCGACCATGTTTGACTTCGCATGGTCCGAACTCGCCGTCATCGGCGTGGTGGCGCTGCTCGTGATCGGCCCGAAGGATTTGCCCGCCGCGATCAAGTCGGTGGGAGATGTGGTGCGCAAGGCGCGCCGCATGGCCAGCGAGTTCCAGACCCATGTGGACGAGATGGTCAAGGACGCGAACCTTCAGGAGGTGCGCGACCAGATCAATGAGATCCGCAACCTGGACATCAAGGGCGCGATCGAGCGGGAGATCGACAGCGACGGCAGCATCCGCTCCGCACTGTCGAACCCGCTGGATGCCACCGCCGCAGCCGTGCCGGTGGCTGAACTGCCGGCGGCCGGGGGTGCCGAACCCTTGGCCGTGACCGATGATGCCACGGCTCTGGCGGTGGCCAGCGCCGCGCCGGCCGCCGACACGAGCGAGCCGGAAGACGATGCCGCGCCCGCCTTCATCCCGCCCGCCATCGCCCACCCGCCGGAAGTGCCCGACTTCCTCCCGCCGCGCGCCGCGCGGCCACCTTTCGGCTAATTGTCCCGAGCACAGGATCACCGTGGCCAAGCTCCCCCAGGACGAAGACGTCATCGACGACAAGCCGATGCCGTTGCTCGAGCATCTCATCGAACTGCGCGCGCGGCTCATGTGGTCAATGGGCTCGCTGGTCGTGGCGGTGATCGGCTGTTATTTCTTTTCGGAGCAGATCTACGCCTTCCTCGCCCAGCCGCTGATTGACATATTGGTGGCGCATTCGGGCGGTGAACCGCGGCGCCTGATCTTCACGGCGCTGACCGAGGCGTTCTTCACCTATCTTAAGGTGGCGTTCTTCGGCGGCGCCTTCATCTCCTTCCCGATCATCGCGCATCAGGTCTGGCTGTTCATTGCCCCGGGCATGTATCGCAGCGAGAAGCGGGCGATGGCGCCGTTCCTGATCGCCTCGCCGATCATGTTCTTGCTGGGCGGGGCCATGGCCTATTATTTCGTCTTCCCCGCCGCTTTCCGCTTTTTCATCAGCTTCGAGACGCCGGCCGGTGCCGGCGGCGTGCCGATCCAGCTGGAAGCCAAGGTCGGCGAATACCTCGATTTGGTGATGAAGCTGATCTTCGCGTTCGGCATCGCCTTCCAGATGCCGGTGGGGCTGTCGCTGATGGCCAAGGTGGGGATCGTCACCTCCAAGGGCCTGCGCCGTACCCGCCGATACGCCATCGTGGGCATGTTCGTGGTCGCCGCGATCCTGACGCCGCCTGACCCGATGAGCCAGATCGGTCTCGCCCTGCCGCTGCTTGCCCTGTACGAACTATCGATCTACGCGGCCCGGCTGGTGGAACCGAAGCCGGTCGAGGAGGAGGAAGCGTGATGCGTGTCGCCTGCCTGCATACCGTGGACAGCAACGTGGCCGTGTTCGAGGCCGCCGCCTCGGGGCTGGACCTGTCGCTGTCGCACCACGTGCGGGCTGACCTGCTGTCGCGCGCCGAGGCCGAGGGTGGGCTCTCCGATGCCATCCGCGACGAGGCCATCGACCTGCTGCAGGGCTTGGCGCAGGAGGCCGACGCGGTGCTGCTCACCTGCTCCACCGTCGGCCCGGCCGCCGAGCGCGCCGCCGTTCTGGCGCCGGTTCCGGTGCTGCGTGTGGACGAGGCGCTAGCCTCGGCGGCGGTTGCCCGTGCCACCGCTTCGGGCGGGCGGGTGATCGCGCTGTGCGCCGTGCAGACCACGGTCGAGCCGACCCGCGCCCTGTTCGAGCGCGTGGCGGGAGGCACCGGGGTGGATATCGAGATGCGCATCGCCCCCGGCGCCTGGGAAGCCTTCCGCGCCGGCGACATCCCCGCCTATCACCGTCTCGTTGCCGAGGCCGCCGATGCGCTCTACGGCAAGGGCGAGCAGGTCATCGCCCTCGCCCAGGCCTCCATGGCCGGTGCGGCTGCCCTGTGCACGCGCGGCACGCCCCTCACCAGCCCGGCCGCCGGCCTCGCCGCCGCCGCACGCGGCACCTGAAAGCCGGACCCCACCGATGCACGACATCCGCACCATCCGCGACGATCCCGCCTTCTTCGACGCCGCTCTTGCGCGCCGCGGCATCGCCCCCTCCTCGACGGCCATTCTCGCGCAGGACAGCGAGCGCCGTGCCGCGCAGACCGCGCTGCAGGAGCTTCAGGCCTTCCGCAACGCCTTGTCGAAGAAGATCGGCGAGGCGCGGCGCCGCGGCGAGGACAGCGCCGCCCTAGAAGGCCAGGTCACCGAGAAACGTGCCGAAATGGAAGCGCTGGAGAAGAAGGTCGCCACCCTCGACCGCGCCATTTTCGACACGTTGGCCAGCCTGCCCAACATACTCGACGCCGACGTGCCTGACGGTCCCGATGAAACCGCCAACGTCATCGTCAAGCGCTCCGGCACGCCCTGGGACCTCGGCTTCGCGCCGAAGCAGCATTTCGAGCTGGGCGAGGCGCTCGGCATGATGGATTTCGAGACAGCGGCCAAGATGGCCGGCAGCCGCTTCACCATCCTGCGCGGGCCGCTCGCGCGGCTGGAACGCGCCCTGGGCCAGTTCATGCTCGACGTGCACACCCGCGAGCACGGCTACGAGGAGCACACGGTGCCGTTCCTGGTGAACGACGCCACCATGTTCGGCACCAACCAGTTGCCCAAGTTCGCCGAGGACAGCTTTCGCACCACCGACGGGCGCTGGCTGATCGCCACGGCGGAAATCCCGCTCACCAACACCGTGGCCGGTGAGATCATCCCCGAGAAGCGCCTGCCCATCCGCTTGACCGCGTTGAGCGACTGCTTCCGCAGCGAGGCTGGGGCAGCCGGGCGCGACACGCGCGGGATGCTGCGCCAGCACCAGTTCCGCAAGGTCGAGCTCGTCTCCATCGCCCATCCCGACCACAGCGAGGCGGAGCAGGAGCGCATGACTGCCTGCGCCGAGCGCGTTCTCGCACTCCTGGAACTGCCGTTCCGCCGCGTCGTCCTGTCCAGTGGCGACACCGGCTTCGGCGCCGCGCGGACCTACGACCTCGAGGTCTGGCTGCCCGGCCAGCAGGCCTGGCGGGAGATCTCCTCCTGCTCCAACACCCGCGACTTCCAAGCCCGGCGCATGAATGCGCGCTTCCGCAATGCCGAGGGCAAGGTGGCCCATGTGCATACGCTGAACGGCTCCGGCGTGGCGGTGGGCCGCGCGCTGATCGCGGTGATGGAGAACCACCAGCAAGCGGACGGGTCTATCCGCGTTCCCGACGCGCTGCAGCACTGGATGGGCGGGGTGGAGTTCATCCGCAAGGAGTAGCAGCGGCGCAGGGAGTAGCGGCTGGCGTAATGGTGAGCCCGCTGGGA
Source organism: uncultured Alphaproteobacteria bacterium (assembly GCA_963779875.1). Classification (GTDB taxonomy): domain Bacteria; phylum Pseudomonadota; class Alphaproteobacteria; order Acetobacterales; family Acetobacteraceae; genus CAMDGX01. The sequence goes on from CAWAAI010000003.1 coordinate 478,272, forward strand.
CTCGAACCCAGGACCACCAGATTAAAAGTCCGGTGCTCTACCAACTGAGCTACGGGCTCGCCGGGTGCCTTGAACGACAGGCGGGAGCGAAGGTCAACCCACTCGCGGGTCAGGCCACCCCATCGGCGCTCGCGTTGGTGCCATAAGCGGCCGTCGTGCTCTCGCGCAGCCATGCGCTTCTCTGGTCCACGGCGCGGCGGTGCCGAGGAAGTGGTCGCCGGCCATTCCGGCGATGGCATCGTCGCCCCAGGTGCGGCGGATCGTCTCGGCCAGCATGCGGCGCCACCCGGCAACCGGCAATTCGGCTGCGGGCGCTAGAATGGAATCCGCGCTGACAGGAGCGCGCCGTCCGCTCCACCTCGTTGTTCAAGACCTTAGAGTTATCAATCGAGCGATCCAACGCGATAAGATATTGCTCTAGAGCCGGCCCAGCACCCGCCCCATCGCGGCCGCCGTACCCTGGAGCAGCTTAAAGCCCTCGAAGAGACGCTGGTAGCGCATGGCGGCGGCCTGGTGGGGGCGGAACATGTCGGTGGCCGCGGCGAGGCCCGTCTGTGCCGCGGCGATCGAGGAATGGAAGCCCAGCCCGGTCCAGCCCACCAGCGCGGCTCCGGTAATGCCCGGCTGCTCGCTGGCCGCGCGGATCACGGTGCAGCCCAGCACGTCGGCCCGGATCTGGCACCACAGGTCGGAGCGCGCGCCGCCGCCGCCGAGGAACAGCCGGTCGAACGGCAGACCGCCCAGCAGGTCGCGGTCGGCGAACGCCACTCCTTCCAGCACCGCACGGGCCATCTCCGCCGGGCCATGTGCATGGTCCAGGCCGGCGAAGGCAGCGCGGGTGGGCGCCGACCAGCCGGGTGCCTTCTCGCCCGCCAGCGCCGGCAGGAACAGCAGCGGCGGTGCGCCAGGGTCGGCGACCTCCGCCACTGCCACCACCGAGGCCGGATCGGGCTGGCCCAGCAGGTCGGCCAACCACTGGACGCAGTCGCTACCGGCGCCGCTCGGCCCGCCGGTGCGGAACAGCCCCGCAGCCCAGGGCTGGGTGCCGAGGCCGTCGGCGTCCATCGCCACGTCTGTCAGCACGCCGCCGGCGTCGGTGGTGCCGCTGATCAGGTAGGCGTCGCCCGGCTGCCCGGCGCCCACGCCGAGGCTGGCGCACCAGGTGTCCGGCCCGCCGCACAGCACCGGCACGCCACGTAGCCAGTCGAAGGCGCTGCCCGGTGCGGTGCACGGGCCCACGGGCTGCCACGGGTCGAACAGTTCCGGCACCAGCCCCGCATCCATCCGCGCGCGGCGGAACAGCGACAGCGCCCGCACGTTGCCACGCCGCTCCAGCGCCCAGGCGTTACCGATGCGGTCGCCGGCCAGCCGCCCGGTGAGGCACAGCACCAGCCAGTCCTTAGCGGTCAACACGTGGCGGGCGCGGGCGAAGGCGGCGGGGTCGTGGTCGCGCACCCAGCGCAGCCGGGCCAGCGGGTGCGACGGCATCATCTCCAGCCAGGTGCCGCGCGTGGCATCGGCGAGTTCAGCGGCTTCGGCGGCTGCGCGCCCGTCGTGGAAGCATTGCGCCGGGCGCACCGGATTGCCCTCGCCGTCCACCAGCACCTGGCTGGGGCCAAACCCGCTGGGCACGATGGCGCGCACCGCAGCGGCCGGCAGGTCGCCCACCACCTCCTCCAGCAACGACCACCAAGTCGCGGCGTCTTCTTCCACGCCGGTGCGATGGTGCCGCGCCGCGCTGGCAACGATCGCACCGTCGCGTCCGACAAGCGCCGCGCGTAGCGAACTTCCGTCCAGTTCAATCGCGAGTATCGTTTCCATCCCCGCTCAAGCTAGCGGGCGCCTGCCGGTTCGGCTACGGGCGGCGAGGCGCATGCAACGACAAAATACTGGGGCAGGCCATGTCCGGGGGACATCACACAGATTTTATCTTTTTTCTGAGAATGAACAAATGCCCTGAACCGCATGCCGCATGGGGCAGCACCTCGTCCCGCCATGCCACGCAGTGACCGACAACTTCCGCGTCACGCAATCGGCAAAGTTCCGAATTCTTGAATGAGCTGCGTATTTTCGTGCGGGATGGCTCCCGACCAGTCAAATTCGCGCTATCACCGGATCATGACCAATCCCGCGCCGGCCGCCTACACCCACCGCCAGGTCCTGCGCGTGCTGCCTGGTGCGCTGACCTGCATCCTGCTGGCGGCGGTGGACCAGACGGTGGTGATCCCGGCGGTGCCCGCGATCGCCACAGACCTCGGGGGCTTCGACGCGCTGGCCTGGATCGTTTCGGCCTATCTGCTCACCGCCACCTGCGCGACCCCAATATATGGCCGGTTGTCGGACATCCACGGGCGCCGGTCGGTGATGATCCCGGTGATTCTGCTGTTCATGGTGGCCTCGCTGCTGTGCGCGCTGTCGCAGACCATGGGCCAGCTAATCGCCGCGCGCGCGGTGCAGGGCTTGGCAGGCGGCGGGCTGATGGCGATGGCCCAGGCGGTGATTGCCGATGTCGTCTCGCCGCGCGAACGCGGCCGCTACCAGGGCTACATGGCCAGCACCTGGGCATCGGCCAGCGTGGCCGGGCCGATCCTGGGCGGGTATGTCACCGACAATCTCTCCTGGCACTGGATCTTCTGGTTCAACCTGCCGCTCGGCGCGCTGGCGCTGGTGCTGGCGCATCGCGCGCTCAAGGAATTGCGGCCACGGCCGCGCGGTGATGCGCGCATCGACGTGGTCGGCGCGCTGCTCCTCAGCCTGTGCATCACGGCGATCCTGCTGGTGATGACCTGGGGCGGCAAGGCCCACGCCTGGACCTCGCCGCTGATCCTGGGCACAGCGGCCGGGGCGGTGGTGCTGCTGGGCATGCTTGTGGCGCATCAGTTGCGCACGCCGCATGCGCTGCTGCCGCCGTCGCTGTTCGCCAACGGCGTGGTCAGCGCCGGCATCGCCGTGGCCTCGCTGGCCATGGCCGGCATGCTGGGGGGCACCTTTCTGCTGCCGCTGTACTTCCAGCTGGTGCATGGGGTGGACGCGGCGATGTCCGGCACCATGCTGGTGCCCTTCCTGGTGTCCAGCGCCCTCGGCGCCTTCCTGTCGGGCCAGCTTGCGCTGCGGTGGGGGCGAACGCGGCGGATCATCATGGTGGGGCTGGCGGTGGCGGCGTTCGGGTTCGCCGCGATATCGCTCGGCGCCGGTACGCTGCCGCCGGGCGTGATCATGGTCGATGTTTTCGCGATCGGTCTTGGGTTGGGCTGCTGCATGCCGACCAGCATGGTGACGGTGCAGAATGCTGCTGGCCGGGGTGCGGTGGGCACGGCCACCGGCGGGCTGCTGCTGCTGCGATCGCTCGGCGGCGCCTTCGGCAGTACGCTTGCCGGTGCATTGCTGGCCAGCCGCTTCGCGCAGGGCCTGAGCGAGCGCGGTGTGTCGGCGGCCATCGACCTTGGCGCGCTGCGCGGCCGCGGCACGAACGGCGCCGGGCTGCAGGCCCTGGACGAGGCGACGCGCGAGGCTGCGCGCGCGGCGGCGCTCGGCGGCTTCCAGTGGGGATTCGCGGCCAGCGCGCTGCTGATCCTGCTGGCCTTCACCGCGGCATGGCGCATGCGCGACTTGCCGTTGCGATCAGGTGCATAATAGAAACGACAAAAGGCTGGGAGTTAGCACCCCTGCGCTACCTTGGCGGCATCGGGATCGTGGCGCAGTTGCGCCGCCCCGCCATCAGGCAATCCTCGGTGCGGCTCGTCTGCGCCAGATGGCGCGACAGGGCGATACCGGCGGCGATCAGCAGCAACACGCCCAGCAGCGCCGCCAAGGCGCGGCCACGCGAGGGCGGCGGCTTGTCATGGGGCACCAGTGCGCACTTCCCGTTGACAGGGGACGGGCCGGCCGGTCACTTCATTCCATGCGGGTGCTGCTGACATTCCTGTCGCTTCTGATCTGTTTCTCGGGCCCCGCCCTGGCGGCGGGCCAGAGCCGTCATTTCACCACGAGCGACAATGTGCGGCTGCATTACATCGAGGCTGGGCCGCGCGGCGCGGCGCGCACCATCGTGCTGGTGCCCGGCTGGACCATGCCGGCCTGGATATTCGATCGTCAGGTGGCGAGCCTGTCGCGCGACCACCGCGTGATCGCGTTCGACCCGCGCAGCCAGGGCGAGAGCGCCATCGCGCCGGCTGGCCACGACCACCTGCGCCGCGGCCAGGACATAGCGGAGCTTCTGGACCGCCTGGGAGGTGCGCCGGTGGTGCTGGTGGGCTGGTCGCTGGGGGTGCTGGATTCGCTCGCCTATCTGCGCACCCATGGCGACGGGCGGATCGCCGGTCTTGTGCTGATCGACAACTCCATCGGCGAGGACCCGCCGCCCACCCTGCCGGCGCGGCCGGCGAAGCCGGGGAAAAAGCTGCCGCGCGAGGTGACGATGCGAAGCTTCGTGCGCGGGATGTTCGCCCGCAAGCAGCCGGACGCATGGCTGGACCGGCTGACGAAGGCCGCCCTTCGCACGCCCGAAAAGATAGCGGCCCAGCTTCTGGCCTATCCAGTGCCGCGCACCTGGTGGAAGGAGGCGGTGTATTCCACGGCCAAGCCGGTGCTGTACCTGGTGCGACCGAAATTCGCCGGCCAGGCCGCCAACCTGCGCGCCCGCCATCCTAACGCCGAATCGGTGGTGCTGGGCGCCGGCGTGGGCCATGCCCTGTTCGTGGACGATCCTGAGGGGTTCGAGCGCATCCTGCGTGACTTCCTGGCGCGGCGCGTCTGGCGGTGAGCGCCCCCGCTTCGGCACTTCGGCTGGCGGCGCTGCTGCCGCTGTTCCTGGTTTCGGCGGCGATGGTCGGCATCCAGATCGCGCTGACCCGCTATTTCGCGGTCGCGAAATGGTCGGAATACGGCTATTGGGTTATTTCAATCGTCCTGGCCGGCTTCGCGCTGTCGGGGGTGGTGATCGCATTGGCGCGCGACTGGTTCGCCGCGCGCGGGCGGGTGCTGCTCGACTGGCTGCCGGTATTCCTGATGCTGGCGGCGGCCGGGGGTTTCCACTTCGTCGCGGCCAACCCATTCAATCCGCTGCAACTGCAGAACCCGGCGACAGTGGCCGTGCAGCTGTGGAACATCGCCGCCTACTACCTCGTTCTGTTGCCCTTCTTCTTCGGAGGCGGGGTCTATGTCAGCCTCTATTTCATCCTCAACGACCGCGAGATCGGCCGCGTCTATGGCTACGACCTCACCGGCGCGGGATTCGGCGCGGTGCTGGCGCTGGCGCTGATGTGGGTGGTGCATCCGTTCATGCTGCTGCCGGCGCTGCTGGTGCCGATGACGGCGGCGGCGATGTTCAGCAGCGCCCGCCTGGTGCGCCCCGCCGCGCTGCTGGCGCTGGCTGCCGGCGTGGCGCTTGCGGTGTTCGGCACCGAGGCGCGGTTCAACGACTACAAGGCCATCTTCGCGCCAATGAACGTGCCGGACAGCCGGACGCTGGCCGAGTTGCGCACGCCGAGGGGCCTGTATCACCTGCTCGACGATTTCACCGAGCGGGTGGACACCGACCTGTCGAACAATGCCGGCATCATGGGCCTGCCCGGCCCGCCCGGTACGCTGGGGCTGTATCGCGACGGCAACCGCCTGGCCGCGCTGCCGAAGCCGGGTGGAATGGATGCCGGCTATGCGCCCGCCACGCTCGCGGCACTGCCCTATTCACTGCTGGAGCGGCCGCACGTGCTGCTGGCCGGCGCCTCCGGCGGGTTTCGCATCGCCGAGGCGTTTGCCCTGGGTGCGGGTGGGCTGGAGGTGGTGGAACCGGAGCCGATGCTGCTGGCCGCCCTGCGCGAGGGGGTGGCCGAGGTGGCGCCGATGGCCCTGCCGCCCACGGTGCGGCTGCGCGGCGACAGCCCAATGGCCGCCGCCGCGGCTGGGAAGTTCGACCTGATCGACATCTCCGGCGACTTCCTCGATGCCGCCGAAGCCAATGCCGCCGCCTTCGCCGCCGAGGCGCTGGCGACGTATCTGCGCGCGCTGACGCCGGGAGGTATCGTCTCCATTCCCGTTTCAATCCGCGAGTTCCCCGCCTATGCCGTGCGCATGCTGGCCACCGCCCGGCAGGGATTGCTGCAGGCTGGCATCGCCGATCCGCCGACCCACGTGCTGGTCTATCGAAGCGCGTGGAACGTGCGCATCCTGTTGTCGAATCAGCCGTTCGGGGCTGACCGCGTGGCGACGGCGCGCGCCTTCACCGAGGAACGGTCGTTCGACATCAGCTACTTCCCCGGCATCGACGTGGTGGCGGCGCGGGCAGGAATCTACAACGATCTGCCCGCCGTCTCCTTTGCCGCCGGCACCGTGACCTCCGGCGAGGGCGCGCACGATGCCATCGCCGACGAGGCGCCAGCGGTGCTGCGCGGCGAGGCCAGCGTCTCGGTGGACGCTTTCGACCTCTCGCCCATCACCTACGACCGTCCGTCCTTCTATGCCGTGCTGCGCTTGGCCGAGCTCGGCACGATTATTCGCCGGCTGGAACTGCTGCCGCAGGCCGAGATCGGGCCGCTGGTGAACATCGCCGTGCTGGGCCAGGCCAGCTTGATCGCGCTGCTGGTTCTGGTGGTGCCGTTGCTGGGCGGGCGGCGGGTTCGCAGCGGGGACGGATGGGGGCGAACGGCGCGGGCGGTGGCCTATTTCTCGGCTCTCGGCCTCGGCTTCCTGTTCATCGAGATCTACCTGATCGAGCGCGCCAGCTTTTACCTGAACGATCGAATCTCGGGTTTCGCGCTGGTGCTGACGGGGATGCTGGTGTTCTCAGGCCTGGGCAGCATGACCACGGGATGGTGGAGCCGGTCTGGTCAGGTCGCCAGCCTGGTCTGCACCGTGGTGATCGTGGTGTGGGCGGTCGCGGTGCTGCTGTTCCTGCAGGATTTCATGCTGGCGACGCTGGGCCTGCCATGGGTAGCCCGGGCGGTGGTGGTGGTCGTGCTGGTTGCCCCGGTGTCGCTCGCGCTGGGGCTGCCATTCCCGCTGGGGTTGGCGCGCGCCGGCTCGGGCGCCTTCCTGCCATGGGCGTGGGGACTGAACGGCGCCTTCTCCGTGGTGTCCACGCCGCTTGCCAACCTCACCGCGATCAGTGCGGGTTATGACCGGGTTCTTTTGTGTGCCCTGGTGCTGTATGTGCTGGCGTGGATGACGTTCCCCCGTCCTGCACCCGGAGTGACCCGCGCGTGACCCATAAGCTTGCCCGTCGCGCCGTGTTGGCCGCGCCCTTCCTGCTCGCTGCCCGCCCCGCGGCCGCGGCGGCCAATGCCGGCAGTGGCTGGACGCGGCAGGCCTTCCTGGAGGCGATGGAGAAGTCGGGCCGACCGGTGGAGATGTCCGAGGCTGCCTTTGCCGCCATTCAGGCACGACGGCCGGCGGCGCTGCGGCGTATCGAGAAATATCTCACCGAACGGCTGGGCAGCGCCGATCCCGAAGTGATGCGCGCCTTCGGCGAGGTGCCGCGCGAATATTTCCACTATGTCTACGACAGCCGCACGCCCATGCCCTCGGCGGCCTATGAGGCGGACGCAAAGCCTTGGGGCCTCGGCTACGGCTCGGCGCTGTCGGATTATCTGGGCCAAGCCTACATGACCCAGGTGGCGCGGCCGAAGGCTGGCGACGTGACGCTGGAGATCGGAACCGGCAGCGGCTACCAGTCAAGCATCCTGTCGCGCATCGCCAGCCGCGCCTATTCCATCGAAATCATCGAGCCGTTGGGTAAGGCCGTGGGCAAGATCTTCGCCCCGCTTGGCTACGACAACATCCAGTCGCGCGTGGGCGACGGATATTTCGGCTGGCCGGAGGTCGAGGGCGGGTTCGATATCATCATCATCACCTGCGCCGCCCAATACGCGCCGCCGGAGTTGTTCAAGCAGCTCAAGCCCGGCGGGCGGGCGCTTATCCCGATCGGCCAGCCGTTCAAGCGCGGCCAGTTCCTCTACGTCTATACCAAGGACGAGGAGGGCAAGATTCATTCGCGCAAGGATGTGGGCGTGTTCTTCATCCCGATGACCGGCACGATGATGAAGACCCCGGCACCGAAGCGCGACCCCGCCGCGCCGAGGGGCTGATGGTCCGCCCGCGCTCCGGCATGGACGGCGCATTGTCGTTCGGCCCGGAGCGGCCGGGCGAGGCACCGGCGATTGCCGACCTGCACCGCGCGGCCTTTGGCGGCGAGGCCGAAGGAAAGCTGGTCGCCGCGTTGCGCGAGGGCGGCTTCGCCTTCGCCTCGCTGGTGGCGCGCATTGGCGACCAGGTGGTTGGGCACGTGATGCTGAGCGACATGACGGCGACGGTGGACGGGCATGTAGTGCCGGCCGCCGCACTCGCCCCTCTGGCCGTGGCCGAAGGCTTCCGCGGCGTCGGCATCGGCGGGCGGCTGGTGGAGGCGGGGCTGGAGGCGGCGCGCGCGCACGGCGCCCATGCGGTGTTCGTGTTGGGCGACCCCGCGTACTACCGGCCCTTGGGCTTCGACGCGGCGACGATCATGCACCTGCGCACGCCCTACCGCGACGGCGCGCTGATGGCGCGCGAACTGGTCACCGGCTCGCTGGCCGGCCATGCGGGTTCGGTGACCTATCCGCCGCCCTTCGCGCGGCTTCCCTAGGCGGGCGGCTTTCCCGCCGGCGCCCGAGCGCGCATCCTCTCGGTATCAGGGAGGACAACGGACATGCGGATCGGCTTCATCGGCGTAGGCAACATGGGTGGGCCCATGTGCCGCAACATCATTGCCAACACCAATCACGAGGTTGTCGTGTATGACCTCGACCCCGCCGCCGTTGCGCGCTGCACCGCCCTGGGTGCGGCGGCGGTTCCGAGCTTGGCCGCACTGGCCGGGTGCGACGTGGTATTCACCTCGCTGCCGGTGCCGGCGGTGGTGGAGGCGGTGATGCTTGGGGTGGACGGGCTGGCCGAGACGGCGCGTCCAGGAACGGTGGTGATCGACCTCTCGACCAATTCGCCGGAGACCGCGCAGAAAGTGCATGCGGGATTGGCGGCGCGCGGCGTGGCGATGCTGGAAGCGCCGGTGAGCGGCGGCGTGGCACGGGCCGAGGACGGCAGCATCACCATCATGGTCGGCGGCGACGCGGCGGTGTTCGAGGCGCAGTTGCCGCTTTTCGCCAGCTTCACCGGCCGCGCGATCCATGTTGGCGCCGTCGGCATGGGCTCGGTGGCCAAGCTGATCAACAACATGCTGGCCTTCTGCAACGCGGCAGCGGCGGCCGAGGGGTTGATGATGGGAGCCGCCGCGGGGATCGACCTGGGCAAGCTGGCGGAAGTGGTGGCGATCAGTTCGGGCGCCTCGTCCTCGTTCAACGGCATGGCCAGGAAGGCCTTGTCAGGCGACTTCGCCCCTGGCTTCGCGCTCGACCTCGCGCACAAGGACCTGCGCCTTGCGGTGGCGCTGGCCGACCAGCACGGCGTGCCAGGCATGGTGGCGCCGAACGTGCTGAACCTCATGCGGATGGGCCGTGCTATGGGCATGGGCGGGGACGACAGCGGCAGCGTGCTGCGGGTCTACGAGCGGATCATGGGCCGCGAGGTGCGGATGCCCTAGCGCCGTCCGCGCCTGGAAACGAGGGGTAGGGGGCCGCCGGTCGCCCCTACCGGTCAGCCCTGGCGGCGGGTCTCGTCGTCCACCTCCACGATGATGGCATCGAAGAGCCGCGCGGCGAAATGGGGCGGCAGTGCTTCGCCGATCAGCACGATACGGCTCGTGTGGTTCGCGCTCGGCCAGGAATTGAGGAATTCCGGCGCGGCGAACACGTGCTGTACGCCGTGAATTACCGCCGGGCGGCCCGGTGCCTCGGCGATGTCCACCAGCCCCTTCAGCCGCAACAAGCGCGCTCCGCAATGCTCGGCCAGCGCCTGGATGAGCAGGGTCAGCGCCAGGGCGGGCACCGGTTCTGTTCGGTGGACGCTGGCGGAGACGACGGCGCCCGGGGTATGCAGGGCGACAGGCGAAACTTCGGCAGGCAGCCGGCCGGCGGGTGCGAGAATCCAGCCCGCGCCGGCGGGGCCGATGTCTGGCGCGACGGCGGGGTTCAGCGCGGCGAGGCGGGCACGCAGGGAGGCGCCGGGCGCGGCGCGGTCGGTCTTGGTAAACAGGATGCGGTCGGCCATTGCGACCTGGCGGCGCGCCTCGGGGTGACGGTCCAGCGTGGCCTCGCCCAGCTCCGAATCGACGAGCGTGGCGATGGCGGCGATGGTGAAGCGCCCCGCCAGCGCCGGATCGCTCATGAGGGCGGCGAGGATCGGGGCCGGGTCGGCGAGGCCCGAGGTTTCCACCAGCACGCGCGCAAAGCCGATCTCGCCGGCGCTGCGGCGGGCATGGAGATGGAGCAGGGTTTCCACCAAGTCGGTGCGTACGGCGCAGCAAAGGCAGCCGGTGGTCAGCTGCACCAGCGTCTCGTCGCTGGCCGCGATCAGGTCGTGGTCGAGGGCCACCTCGCCGAATTCATTGACGATGACAGCGGTGTCGGCAAGGCTCGGGTCGCGTAGCATCCGGCCGATCAGGGTCGTCTTGCCACTGCCAAGGAACCCCGTGATGACGGATACAGGTATGACGGACCCCGGAACGATGGATGCTGGCACCATGGACCAGACCGACCACATCGTGCGCGACGTCGCAACCCTGCGCGCCATCTATGGCGAACCCGCGGGTGCGGCGGTGTCCAAGCAGGTGGAATACCTGCATCCGCACTATCAGGCGCTGATCCGCGCCGCGCCGTTCTGCGTGCTGGCCACCGTGGGCGACACGGTGGAGATCACGCCGCGCGGCGACGCGCCGGGTTTCGTGGAGATCGTCGACGATCGCACCCTGCTCCTGCCCGACCGGCGCGGCAACAACCGCATCGACAACCTGCGCAACATCGTGGCCGATCCACGCGTGAGCCTGCTGTTCCTCATCCCCGGCATCGGCGAGACGCTGCGGGTGATCGGCCGGGCCCAGATCTCGGTGGACCCGGCGCTGCTGGCCCGCTTCGTGGTCAACGGGCAGGTGCCGCGCACAGTGCTGGTGGTTACCGTCGAAAGCTGCTTCTTCCAGTGCGCCAAGGCGCTGATGCGATCCCGGCTGTGGGACCCGGCCGCGCAGATCCAGCGCCAGAGCCTGCCGAGCAACGGCACCATCCTGGCCGACATCACCAGTGGCGAATTCGACGGCCAAGCCTACGACAAGGTCGCGCCGCAGCGGCTGAAGGATACGATGTGACTAGCGGGACGACTCCGACCGACAGGGTCGTCGGGCCGCACCACTAGTGTCCTGCCCGCGAAGTTCGTCCGACTTTGGACGGACGTAGCGGATCAGCAGGATTTTGCGATCGGGACACTAGATTGCGTGGAAAAGGGCGACCAACAGAGATCCCCCGTCGCGGTTGAGGGTGATCCGAAGCAGGTCCCTGGGATGGAGATCAGCGGTGCCACGTCGACGTCTGACCAGGGAGGAGTGGTTCGTCTTTGCGCACTTCGGGGCATCGGGCAGGCCGCTCGGTGGTCGGCCTGTTCGACACCACCGGCGTGCGCTCTACGTCATTTTCTGAATCTCACGCGCCGGCGCGCCATGGCGTGATCTGACGGTCGAACTCGGCAATTTGAACCTTTCGAGTTGCCGTCGACTTCCGGTCGTGGCCGGCCTCACCGGGCCGGTCGAGGCAAACGACCGTGCTCATCGCCGATGTTGGTGCCGGTGCCGGTGCCGGGGTCGCTGGCACGTTGGAGAGGATCATTCCCGCGTTGGTGAACGAGCCCAACATCCTCCGTCCGCGGCCCCCTGCTCGCCGGTGACCCTGAGGGGGGCGATGCGGATGAGCATTGGCCGGACGAGGAATCGGTGCCGCTGGCGCTATAGCTAGCTGCAAGCCGCACCGTCCCGCATACGATTGAAATTATTTGATTCAAAGTCCCTCCAATTGAAAAGTTCCGTTCATCGCATGTGACAGTTGCGTTATTCGCTAATATCACGTAACAACGGGTACGGCTGACATCGGGCGTTACCCCGAGGTCCCAAACGGAGCGAAAACGAATCCTCTCCAGCCCCTCTTGTCAGGTGCAACATGACCACCGTTCGTTTTTACTATATAAATCAAAACAATCGTATCGAAGGCATTCCTGAGTTAGTAGATTGCTTGAATGATGAGGACGCGGTGGCGAAAGCCTCAGACTTGCTGCGCGGCCGGGGTGCGAGGTGGGGGCTCGAAATTTGGGACGGTCCGCGCCTTGTGGCAAAATTGAAGGCACCTGAGCTTGGCCCAATTCAGTCGCCGCTGGAGAATGAACGGGAGACGCCCGCCGTTTTGTTGAGCGTATAGCGGATGGCTGCGTTCACATCGTATTTGATCGCGGTGTGCCCATTTAATTTTTGTCCTGCTCCGATATCTTCCGTGCCTGTTCCCGCTCCTGCCGGGTTGCCGCATAGATGTTCGGGATCGAAGCTTTGCGTGGCCCGTTCATCAGGCGGATGGTCATGTATGAGCAGCGAAGCCGAGGCAAAAAATTTCCTCGCTGCCTCCCGCTGCCAGCAACGCCGCAAAAGGGCCATGGCGGCGGGTCTATCTTGCGCACCAACCGCGGCGGCTTCTATTTGCCCGCGTAGGTGGCGAGATTTGCCCCTCTTGACCTGCGCTGATGCTGCATCAAACCTGCGCAACGGCACTGAAAATACGCTTGGTGACCTCCACGAGTGTACCTTGCCATGCATTGCGCGTGCCGACGGTCGCTGGTGCGGGTAGATTTGGCGCGGCGGCCGAGGTGCATTCTACAGCCGCCCTCGGTGACGTAGTGCCACCGATTCGGTGCACGCCGGAATCCATGAAGCTGGCCAATGGTGCGGAAGGCGTTGGCCAGGCAGACCCGCGCCGGTTGCGCGTGGCGTAGCCTGGGCGGCTTGGGCTCCGTGGTGCCGTCGGGTGGCTTCGCTGCCTAACAGACTTGCAGAGCGGCACTCGCTTCAAGGGTGGCGCTCCACACCAACCCAATCACCTGCCATATTTGACAATCTGCCTGACAAAGCGGTGCGCGGCAGCCGGAAGGATTTGCGAAATTGGTATCCCGTACGGGATTCGAACCCGTGTCGCCGCCGTGAAAGGGCGGTGTCCTAGGCCTCTAGACGAACGGGACGCACCAAGCGGGCCGCGGCGGGCGTTGGGTAGCCGAGGCGGGGAGACTGGTCAAGGCGGTGTCGCTGCAAAGCTGGTTAGGCGGGCGCGAGGTCGATGATCTGGAAGCCGGCCGAGACCGTGCCGTTCCATTCCTCGGCGCGCAGGTGCCCGGCCACGTGCATCGGGGTGCCGGTGCGTTCCAGCAGTGCCTGGGCCAGTGGGCCATCCTTGGCGCGGAACATCACGGCCTTCAGGCGCGGGCCGCCGCCCTCGCTTTCCAGGAAGGCGCGGATGGTGGCGAGGTCGCGGCCGACACGGTCGGCCCGCATCACGCGGCAGCGCGGCAGCACGAGGACCGGCTCGTTGTTGCCGTTGCCGAAGGGGGCGAGGCGAGCCAGCGACTCGGCGAGCGCGACGTTGCAGCCGGCGGCGGTCGCCGCACCCTCCACCACCAGGTCGGCGGCGCGCGGATAGGCTGCTGCGGCGGCGAGGCGGGTGTCGAGGAAGGCGTGGAACTCCTCCAGGCGACCGGCGGCCAGGGAGAAGCCGGCGGCCATGGGGTGGCCGCCGCCGGTGGCCAGAAGGCTGGACTGGCGGGCGGCGATCACCGCGGCGCCGAGGTCGATGCCGACACCGAGCGGCCGGAGCCCTTGGCCGATGCCGTCGGCGATGCCGGCGACCAGGGCGGGGCGGTTGAAGCGTTCCTTGATGCGGCGCGGCGACGATGCCGACGACGCCGGGATGCCAGTCGGTACCGCCGATCAGCAGCTGTGGCGTGGCCGGCGGCAAGCTGGGCCTCGGCGGCATCCATCGCGGTGGCGAGCATGTCGCTCTCCAGCGCCTGGCGTTCGGCGGTTGACGCCGTCCAGCCGTGGCGGCAAGGGCGCGGGCGTCGAGCGGATCGTCGGCCAGCAGCAGGCGCACGCCGAGTCGGCCTGGCTGATGCGCCCGCCGGCGTTGATGCGCGGGCCGAGGGCGAAGCCGAGGGTCATGGCGCTGACCTGGTCGCGGACCTGCGCCACCTCCAGCGAGGGCGGCGATGCCCGGGCGGTCGCGGCGCTGCCATGACCGCAGCGCCCTGGGTGACGAGGGCGCGGTTGACGCCGATCCAGCGGCATGACGTCGCACACGGTGGCGAGCGCCACGAGGTCGAGCAGCGCCATCAGGTCGGGTGGCTCGCGGCCGTCGAAATGGCCGGCGCGGCGCAGCGTCGCGTACCGGTGGCAATGGCGGCGAGGAAGGCGACGGCGGCGGCGCAGAGCATCTTCTGGCCCGAGGCGGCAGTCGAGCCGGTTCGGGTTGACGTAGCCGCGATGCGCGGCGGCGGGCCTTCGGCGGTGTGGTGGTCCAGCACGACGACGTCGGCGCCGGGCAGCGCCTCCAGCACCGCGACGCGGTGGTGCCGCAGTCCACGCAGACGACCAGCGTGGCGCCGCGCGCCACGAGGCCCTGGAGCGCCGGCGGGTTGGGGCCGTAGCCCTCGGCGATGCGGTCGGGCATGTAGGGATGGATCGGCGCAGCCGAGGGCGCGCAGCAAGGGGTGAGCAGGCCGACGAGGCAGGCGCCGTCGACGTCGTAGTCGCCGAACACGCCGAAGCGCTCGCCCGCGGCGCACCGCCCCGGCCAGGCGCGCGGCGGCCGTGTCCATATCGATCAGGCGCGACGGGTCGGGCAGCAGGGCGCGCAGGCGTCGGGGCGAGGAAATCCGCCGCCGCCTCGAGCCCGACGCCGCGGGCGGCGAGGAGCGCGGCCGACCACCTCGTCCACGCCCAGGCGCTGGGCGATGGCCAGGCCCGCGCGCTGCCGGTCGCCCTCGCGCCAGATCCAGCGCCGGCCGGAGACGGCTCGCGGCCGACCCCCAGCGCCAGCTGCGGCGCCGGCGGGCCGGCAGTGCGGTCAGTGTCGGCGTCGAAGCCGGTCTTGCGTGCCGAAGTTGTGCTGCGCGCCTCGATGTAGCGCACCGTGCCCGACTTCAGCGCATCACCACGGAGTGGGTCATCGCGCCCCTGGCCGAAGCGGCGCACGCCGCGCAGCATGGCGCCGCTGGTGACGCCGGTGGCGGCGAACATCACGTCGCCGCGGGCCATGTCGAGGATGCGTAGCACTTGCGGTCGGGTCGGCGATGCCCATCTCGCTTGGCGCGGGCGATCTGCTCGTCGTCGCTGCGGAACATCAGCCGGCCCTGCATCTGGCCGCCGATGCAGC
Source organism: uncultured Alphaproteobacteria bacterium (assembly GCA_963779875.1). Lineage (GTDB taxonomy): Bacteria > Pseudomonadota > Alphaproteobacteria > Acetobacterales > Acetobacteraceae > CAMDGX01. The sequence goes on from CAWAAI010000003.1 coordinate 493,586, forward strand.
GCAGCGCGGCGGCCGCCAGCACGCCCTCGGGCGCGCCGCCGGTGCCCATGTAGATGTCGATGCCGCTGTCCGTGCTGCGGCGGTGGCGACCACGCCGGCCACGTCGCCGTCGCTGATCAGCATGATGCGCGCGCCGGCCTCGCGCACCTTGGCGATGAGTTCCTCGTGGCGCGGCCGGTCGAGGATGCAGACGACGAGATCGGCGAGCTCGCGCGTCCTTGGCCGCGGCGAGGTTCGCGCAGGTTCTCCGCCGGCGGCGCCGTCGAGATCGACCACGCCCGTCGGGCAGGCCGCCGCCGACCGCGATCTTGTCCATGTAGATGTCGGGCGCGTTGAGGAAGCCGCCGTGCTCGGCCATGGCGAGCACGGCCATGCGCGTTGGGGCCGCCCTTGGCGGTGATGGTGGTGCCTTCCAGCGGATCGAGCGGCGATGTCGATCTTCGGGCCGCTCGCCGGTGCCGACCTTCTCGCCGATGTAGAGCATCGGCGCCTCGTCGCGCTCGCCCTCGCCGATCACCACGGTGCCGTCGATGGCAGACTGTGTCGAGCGCCTTCCGCATAGCGTCGACCGCGGCCTGATCGGCCGCCTTCTCGTCGCCGCGGCCCATCAGCGGCGAGGCGGCGAGCGCCGCCGCCTCGGTGACGCGCACCAGCTTCGAGCGCCAGGTTGCGGTCGATGATCGTCTCGTGGCCGGTGCAGCTCGTCCGCCATGTCGTTCCTGCTCGGGGCGTTGCGCCCGCTTGGCAGCGGTGTTGCGTGGCTCAAGCGGCTCGATGCGGATCAGCGTCGGCGGCTCGAGCGACCGCGTCGAGCGCTGCGATGCGCTCGAGCGCGCCGCGCATCGCGGCCTCGCTCGGTCTCGTGGGTGGTCAGCACCACCGGCACCGCCTCGCCCGGGCTGCGGCCGCGCTGCAGCATGCATTCCATCGAGATGCCGCGTCGTCGCGCAGCGACGGCGGCGACATCGGCGATGACGCCGGGGCGGTCGACCACCATCAGGCGCAGGTAATAGGCGCCGACATGGGCCGCCATCGGCGCGGATCGGCGCGGCCGAGCGCGTCGCCGGACGACGCCCGAAGACCGGGGTCGCGCGGCCGCGGGCGATGTCGATGAGGTCGGCGACCACGGCCGAGGCGGTCGGCCCGGCGCCGGCGCCGCGGCCCTCCAGCATCACGCGGCCGACGAAGTCGCCCTCGGCGACCACCGCGTTGAACACGCCGTCGACGCGCGCGATCGGGCGCGCGCTCGCGGACCATGCACGGATGCACGCGCTGCTCGATGCCCGGCCTCGGTCCGCCGGGCGATGCCGAGCAGCTTGATGCGGTAGCCGAGCTCGCTCGGCGAAGGCGATGTCGAGCGCGCGAGACGTGGCGGATGCCCTCGACATGAACGGCGCCGAAATCGACCGGGCGGCCGAAGGCGAGGGCGGCCAGGATCGCCAGCTTGTGCGCGGCGTCGAAGCCGTCGATGTCGAAGGTCGGGTCGGCCTCGGCGTAGCCCAGCTTCTGCGCCTCGGCCAGCACCTCGGCGAATTCGCGCCCGCGCTCGCGCATCGTCGGTGAGGATGTAGTTGCAGGTGCCGTTGAGGATGCCGGCGACGCGGCTGATGCCGGTTGCCGGCCAGGCCCTCGCGCAACGTCTTGATCGACCGGGATGCCGCCGGCGACGGCCGCCTCGAAGGCCAGCGCGACGCCGGCCTTCTCGGCCGCGCGCGGCCAGGGCGGCGCCATGCACGGCGATCAGCGCCTTGTTGGCGGTGACGACCGGCTTGCCGGCGGCGAGCGCGGCCTCGACGAGGGCGCGCGCTGGGCCGTCGGCGCCGCCGATCAGCTCGACGACGACGTCGACGCTCGGATCGCGCGGCCAGCGCGACGGCGTCGTCGTACCAGCGCAGGCCGGACAGGGCGACGCCGCGGTCGCGCCCGCGGTCGCGTGCCGAGACGGCGGTCACGGCGATGGCGCGGCCGGCGCGGGCGGCGATGAGGTCGGCGTTCTCGCGCAGCATGGTCAGCACGCCGGCGCCGACGGTGCCCAGTCCGGCGACGCCAATGGAGAGGGGGCGGGTCATGCGCGGGGCTCCGTGGTCAGGGTCTTGCCCGGCGGCGGAAGGCGGCGGGTCGGTTCGATGGTCTCGGGCATGTTCGTGTCCATTCTGCGCGGCGCGCCCGGTTTCCGGAAGGCGCCGGACGGGGGGAGAGACTTAGCGCCTGCGGACGAAATGGCCCAGGGGGCGGTGATCAGGGAGGCGGTGACCATCCGGGTGGTGATCAGAGGGGCGGTCATTCAGCGATGCGGGCGACGCCGCCGCGGCCGCGGGCCTGGGCACTCAGCAGGATCGCGCCGGGTTGCACGCCGGCCTGGGCCAGGATGGTGGCTATGCTGCGGGCGCGGGCGAACGCGAGTTGCAGGGAGGCGGCCTGCACGGCGGGATCGGCGGCGGTGCTGTCGCCGTAGCCGACTACCAGGATGTCGCGGTCGCCACGGGTGCCGGCAAGTTGGCGCAGGGTGGCGGGCGCGGCCTCGGGCAGCACGGCTGAGCGCGGCTGGAAGGCGATGCCCGCCGGGGCGCCGGGCACTACCACGGCGGGTGGGGCGGCGGCGGGGGGCGGAGCAGGGCGGAATTGGGTGGGGGCGGTGACGCCCGCCACGCCGGGCAGGCGCGGCGCCGGGGGCGGGGCGGACGGGATGGCTGGCATGGGCACCGCGCCGACAGGTGCCGTTGGCGCGGCCTGGGCCGAGGGGATAGCTGTCGGCATGGCAGACGGCACGGAGGTCGGGGCGGCGCGGGCGGGCACCGGGGCGGCCGCGGCAGGCACCGCGGCAGGAGGCGGGGCGCCGGCGGTGGCGGCGGCGAGCGAGGCGCCGATGCCGCCTTCGGCCGGCGGTGGCGGCGGTGCGGCGCGGATGGGGGCGGGCGGGATGATCGGCTGGTTGGCGGCGTAGGCGGCGTCGCGCCGGTCCGTCTGAAGTTCACTCGCGATTCGTGCGCGCACCGCCGCGGCGGTGGCGGTGGGCCTGGCCGGCACGCTGGCGAGGTTGGGGTAGGGCGCGTCGGCATTGGGCGGGGGCGGGCGCGCCTCGGCTATCCGCCCGCCTTCGAGCTGATGCCACCAGTCGATGGGGCCGGAGTCGGACCCGGTGCCGCAGCCCGACGTCAGTACCGACAGCATCGCGGCCACGGCAAGGCCGGCCCGCATTCGCGCGCCGCGGGGTTGGGCTCGTGGCCCTTGAAGACCATATACTTGGCTTGTAACACACTCAGTGCACCCGGCTGTCATAGGCTGCATGGACTCCCTGCACGCGCTGCGCCCCTGATATTGATGTAGCAGCGCAGGGCCGCCGACGGAAAGGACGAGACACCATGGCCGACCAGCAGAAGCCCGACCCGGCCCCCTTCAAGCTGCCCGACCCCGCGCAGCTCGGTCGCTCGATGTCCGACATCGCCGAGCGGTCGCAGCGGATCGTCGGCGATTGGCTGAAGCGGCAGTCGAAGGAGGGGGCGGGCACGCCGAACCCCGATCCGATGAATGTGGGCTCGGCGTTCATGGAAATGACCACGCGGCTGATGGCCAACCCGCAGCGGCTGATGCAGGCGCAGGTGGGCTTCTGGCAGGACTACATGTCGCTATGGCAGAGCACGGCGCGGCGCATGATGGGGATGGAGGCGCCGCCGGTGATCGAATCCGACCCGCGCGATCGGCGCTTCAAGGACGAGGCGTGGAAGGACAACGAGGTCTTCGATTTCATAAAGCAAAGCTACCTGCTGTCCGCCCGCTACATCCAGGACGTGGTGAAGCAGGCCGACGGGCTGGAGCCGGCGACCGCGCAGAAGGTGGATTTCTATTCGCGGCAGTTCATCGACGCGATGAGCCCGAGCAACTTCCTGCTGACCAACCCCGAGGTGCTGCGCAAGACCGCCGAGACCGGGGGCGAGAACCTGATCAAGGGGCTGAACAACCTGCTGGCCGATCTTGAACGCGGCAAGGGCAACTTGCGCATCAAGATGACCGACATGGATGCGTTCAAGATCGGCGAGAACATCGCGGTGACGCCGGGCAAGGTGGTGTTCCAGAACGACCTGATGCAGCTGATCCAATACACGCCGACGACGGAGAAGGTGCTGAAGCGGCCGCTGCTGATCATCCCGCCATGGATCAACAAATTCTACATCCTGGACCTGCGGCCGCGGAACTCGTTCGTACGCTGGGCGACCAGCCAGGGGCATACGGTGTTCATCGTGAGCTGGGTGAACCCGGACGAGAAGCTCGCGGAGAAGAACTTCAATGACTACATGAAGGAAGGCATCCTGGACGCGCTCAGCGCCATCGAGCAGGCGACAGGGGAGACAGGGGTGAACGCCATTGGCTATTGCCTGGGCGGCACACTGCTATCGTCTACGCTCGCATGGATGGCGGCCAACGGGGATGAACGGATCAAGTCGGCGACGTTCTTTGTGACCCTGATGGATTTCCGTGAAATCGGGCGAGTTGAACGTGTTCATCGACGAGGAGCAGATCAAGGCGCTCGAGGACAAGATGAACAAGCGGGGGTTCCTCGAAGGCTCGGAAATGGCGACCACATTCAACATGCTGCGGGCCAACGACCTGATCTGGTCGTTCGTGGTGAACAACTACCTGCTGGGCAACGACCCGTTCCCGTTCGACCTGCTGTATTGGAACGCAGAATTCGACGCGCATGCCGGCGGCGATGCACTCTTTCTATCTGCGTAACATGTACCAGGAGAACAAGCTGGCCGATCCGGGTGGGATCAGCCTGGAGGGAACGCCGATCGATCTGGGGCGGGTGAAGGTGCCGGCGTATTTCATCTCGACGCGGGAGGATCATATCGCGCCGTGGCGGGCGACCTATCGGGGCACGCATCTGCTGGGCGGCGAGAACCGGTTCGTGCTGGCGGCGAGCGGGCACATCGCCGGGGTGGTGAACCCACCGGAAGGGGGAAAATACAGTCACTGGATCAATCCGGCACTGGCGGCAGAGCCCGAGGCGTGGTTCCAGGGAGCAACGGAGATTGCCGGCTCATGGTGGCCGGACTGGCAGCGCTGGGTAACCGCGCTGGACAAGCGGATGGTGAAGGCGCGCGAACCCGGCGACGGCAAGCTGGCGGTGCTGGAAGATGCGCCGGGGAGCTATGTGAAGGTGCTGCTCAGCTAGGGAGATCACCATGCGCCCGGACATGGCGCGCGTGATTGTGGAACGGCCGCGCATCGCCGACCCGAATCCCCGCAAGGGGCGGGCGGTGGCGCTGGATGACCTGCCGAAGCAGCAGGGTATCCGCAGGCCCTACGTGCCGAACGGCAAGGCCCTCAACGAGAACCTGGCGCCGCTGCGACGCTACCTGGACAAGCAGGTGGGGCGTCCGTGGAACAAGGTGTACTCTGAGATCAGCGCGCGGCTGCGGGCGAGCAGCGCCGTGCAGCAGCATGTTCGCGACCACCTGCACGACTTTGTCGCCGTAAAGCCGCGACGGCTGGCTGGGCAGATGCGACAGCGGCCGGGCAGCGATATTTGGTTCCAGCCCTACTATGTCGATCGACGGACCGGGTTGCTGTGCCGAACGGCGAGGTTGAGGCGGTAAGGAAAAGGAAGAAGCAAAAAACCTTGTCCAGTTGCGTCGGGATCGGCTGGGACGACGCCGTCGCGCGGTTGCGCGCTCGACACACAGCAGGGTCCAGAGGCAGCGCCCCTGGCCATTCTCGCGGCATGTCAGGCGAGTTTGGTTGCACTCCATTTGGCCGAACCGAACTGGGCGAGGTTCACCGGTCCCTGGTGGTGGTCCGACGAGGTGCCGAGGTTGACGGTGCCGGACATTGCCGTGGCACCGGCTTCGCCGGCGAAGTTGTAGCGAATGTTGCTGCCTTCATAGCGGGTGCCGAAGTTGAGGGCGACCGCGGCGCCCTCGATCTGGCCGGTGACGCCGCCTTCGAATAGTTGCGAGTGCTGTTCCCCGGAGATGGCGTTGCCGGATTGGACGAGGCGGACCTTGTGGACGCGTTCGCCGTGCAGGAAGCGCACGCGGACTTCCCATTCGCCGGAGAGGTCCACGGAGGGGGCGGCGAGGGGGCGCGGGGTGGTGATGCGGGCGGATTCCAGCGCGCGGGCGATGGCGCGGCCGACTTCGGCGGCCTCGCCGGGCTGGAGCTGGAAGGGGTCGATGCTGATGCGGTCTTCCTTGGCGGAATGGTCGTCGAGCATGACTCGGGGCGTGCCTTCGAGCACCGCCTGGCGCAGGCCGAGGCCGTCGATACCGATGCGGCTGCGGTCCCAGATGATACGCAGCGCGGGGACGGCGACGACGCCCTCGGGGGCGATGGTCTCGGTGCGCACACCGGGCACGGCCCCGACGAAGCGGGCGATCTCGGCATTGGCGCCAGTCCAGCGGGCCATTTCCTCGGAGATGTCGCGCTGCTCCATCCAGTATTCGACGGCGGTGAGCAGGCCGATGACGTCTTCCTTGGAGACCTTCATCGGGCGGCCGAGGGCCTGGTGGGGGGAGGCGTTGCGCCAGGCGGCCTGGACGAGGTCCTTGCGGCCGAGCAACAGGCCGGAGGTCTGCGGGCCGCGCAGAAACTTGCCGCCGCTGTAGATGACGAGGTCGGCGCCGCGGACGAGCCAGGGAGAGGGGCGGACGATGTGTTCGCTGGCGGCATCAACCATGACTGGCACGCCGCGGGGCTTGGCACGGGCAATGAGATCTTCCATGCGGACCTTGCTCTCGTGCTCGTGGGTGCCGAGCACGCAGACCATGGCCACCGGCTCCTCGAAGGCGCGGTCGAGTTCTTCGATGGTTTCGACCTCGACGATGACGGTGCCGCTCATGCGGATGGCCTGGTCGTACGCGAAGCGCTGGTTCTTCACCATGACGACGCGGTTGGCCATGCCGGTGGTGTCGGGCAGCCGAAGCATCTTGATCGGGTCGTTGCCGGCGACGCAGGCCATGGTGCCGAGGGCGACCGCGGCGGCGCTGCCGCAGGTGACCAGGCCCCATTCGGCGCCGGTGAGCTCGGCGAGGCGCTCGCTGGCCTTTTCCATCAGCTCGTCGAGATTGACGAAGTGGCGGCTGGCCTCGGCCATGGCGGCGCGGACCTGGGGCAGCATGAGGCTGCCGCCGTGCATGGTGCGCACCGAGCAGCAGTTGATGAACGGACGCACGCCGAGGGCGAGATACGGGTTGTTGCTGGTGGCGAGGTCGTCCATGGGATGCTCCGAGGGGCTGCCTGGGAGGTATCTGAACGCTGCGGAGGCGGTCGGGTCAAGACGGCGCAATCCGGCCGCCGGGCCGCTGCGTGGCAGGCGGGCGCCGGCGGCGCACGAATGCTACCGCGCTGCGCGCTGCCACTCGGCGCGGAGCCACTTGGCCACTTCCACGCTGTGTTCGAAGATCGAGTAGCGGTGGCCGGCGCCGTAGTCGATGCCTGGGATCATTTCCACGGTGACCTGCTGCAGGCGGCTTTCGGGATCGGCGGCATGGTGGGCGAACATCTGGCGCACCACCTCCTTCCACGGCTCGAGCCTGGCTTCGTTCCAGTCGCTGTGCCACTCGCCGGGCCTGGGGCGGATGAATGGGTATTGCACGCCGCGGCCGAAGCTGCCGTCCGGGTGGCTGGCCCAGACGTTTCGCGGGTTGGCGGGAATGGCGGGGCGGGCATGGGCGTGGCGGACCCAGTTGCTGGCAATCCACTGGGCGCAGACATTGCCGGGCCGGGTGGGGTCGAGCACCAGGCCCTCAGTCAGGTCCTCGCGTAGCCCCTCGATGTCGAGCTCAGGCTCGTTGCCGATCTTGAAGATGACGTGGCTGTGGTCGAGCGTCATGTTGAAGGGCACGCCGTGGGCCTCGACGAGGCGTGCGACCTTGGCGACGCGGGAGAGGCGTTCGGACCACATGTTGATGTGGACCTCGAAGCAGGGGGTGACGCTCAGGCGGTCGCCCAGCTCGGCGGCCCAGAGGTAGAAGTCGGCAACCTGCTGGTCGGTGACGCGCTGGCCGGCGGCGTCGCGGAACGGAACCTGCACGTTCTGCACGCGCATGCCGCATTCGGCGCCGATGCGCAGGTGCCATTCCAGCAGCGGCTCATCGCGGCCGAGCGCGTAGAAGAAGCCGCCTGAGAGCAGCGGCACGCCGGTGGCGGCGCTGGCGCGCTTGTAGGTGTCGAGCAGGCCCGGCAGGGGGGTGCGCTCGAAGTAGTCGAACACGCCGGCATCGCGGACCATGTGGAACTGCGTATCTACGTCGGGCACATGGGCATCCGTGTGCAGCACGCCGCCGCCGCTGATGCCGATGAGGATGTCACGCGCCATGGCAGGCTCCCGGGTGGATAGGGCACTGGACTGAAGTCGCGGGTTTCAAGGGCTCTGCCCTTGGCGGGTCGAGGGCGGCGCCCTGGTCTTGCTTTGCTTCGTCCACGCCGTCAGTGCCCCGCCAGGATGGCGTCGGCGATCTTCTCGGCGGTCATCAGGGTTGGAAAGTTGGTGTTGGCGCAGGGCACGACGGGAAAGATGGAGGCGTCCACGACGCGCAGGTTCCGGGTGCCGCGGACCAGTCCTGTGGGGGTTGTGACGGCCATGGGATCGTCGTCGGCGCCCATGCGGCAGGTGCAGGAGGCGTGCCAGACGCCGACGGCGGCCTTGCGGACGAACGCTTCCAAGGCGTCGGAATCGGCGAGAACCTGTTCGAGGGTGAAGTCCTCCATGACGAGTTTCTTGAGGAGTGTTTTGCGCAGGATGGCCGGGCCGTCGAGGAGTTTGGCCATCAGGTCGGTGAGGAGCCTGTTCTTCTGGTTGATGACGCCGACCTGGCGGACCTTGTCGGAGTAGCTGGCGGGGAAGGGGTCGTCGGTGACGTGTTTCATGGCGTCCAGCGCGTGGAGGGCGGCCATGCGACGGAAGCCGTCGGCGAGGCGGTCGAGGTCGCGGGTGTCGGAGAGGAGGTTGAATGCGACTTCGGGTTCGGTGCGCCAGTCGTTGGACTGGAGCTTGACCTCGCCGGTTTCGGAGTAGGTTTTATTCACGAAGAGGATGCAGGCGGCGATCTGTTCGCCCACGGCGTGCCAGGAGGATTTGGTGGCGGCGGTGACGAACATGTCGCCGGGGGGTGCGTCGCCGAGACCGGAGGAATAGCGCCAGCCGATCATGATGTGGCGGCGGGTGGTGTCGTTGATGCGGGCGAAAGGTTTGACGAAGGCAGCGAGCGCGATGGAGGGGTGGTCCATCAGGCGCTGGCCGACGCCGGGCAGGGCGTGGCGGATGTCGATGCCGAGCTCGCGCAGGTGGCCGGCGGGGCCGATGCCGGCGCGCATGAGATGGGCGGGGGAGTGGATGGCGCCGCAGGACAGGATGATCTCGCGGCCCTGGAAGGTCTGCGGCCTGCCATCGACGAGGGCGTTGATGCCGGTGCAGGTGGCGCCGTCGAAGATCAGGGAAGTAACCTGCGTGAGGGTCGAGACGGTGAGGTTCTCACGGGCGCGGGTGGCGGGGTCGAGGTAGCCAATGGCGGCGGAGACGCGGCGTTCGTAGGCGTTTGAGATGGTGATGGGGAAGTAGCCTTCCTCGAAGAAGCCGTTCTGGTCGGGCAGGTATTTCATGCCGGACTGATTGAGGGATTCGGCCAGCGCCTTGGCGTGTTCGGGCCAGAATTCGGGCCAGATGCGGCGGACGGGGATGCGGCCTTCGCGGCCGTGCCATTCGTCGTCGAAATCCATGTCCCGCTCGATCTTGCGGAAATAGGGCAGCACGTTGTCCCAGTTCCAGCCGGTGGCGCCGCGGGCGTCCCATTCGTCGTAGTCGGTGGGGGCGCCGCGGTTGGCGAGCTGGCCGTTGATGGAGGAGCCGCCGCCGAGGACGCGAGCCTGCTCGTATTTGCGCAGACGCGGGCGGGGGGCGTCGGGATTGTTGTGGGAGATGACCTCAGTGGTGACTTTGAGCTCATTCCAGAGGAATTTCTGGTTCAGATAGGCGGTGCCCGGGTAGCTGTCGAGGATTTCGGGCGGGACGCGGCCGTGCGGGGTGTCCTGGCCGGCTTCGCAAAGCAGAACGCGGTTGGCGCTGCGGGCGGAGAGGCGGTTGGCGAGGACGGAGCCGGCGGAGCCCCCGCCGACGATGATGTAGTCGAATTGCATGCTGGCTTTCCCCCGTGCAGTCGGCCGGTTGGATCCGGCGTTGCGGTCACAGTAGCGTGGTTGCGGTTGGCGACAACCGCACCCGTCGCCACACTTGTCCCCTGGCGCCCGGATCGTGATGCTGTGCCGGGCGGGAATAGCGCGGGAGAGGCGGGATGCGGCGAAACTGGGTTGCGATTGCGACGGCGACGGGGGTTCTGGTCCTGCCGGGTCTTGCGGTGGCGCAGTCGGGGGCGCCCGAGGTGGGAGATCCCGCGGAGGGGCTGTTGATTGCGCGGACCTGGTGCGCCAACTGCCACGTCGTGGAGCCGAACCCGGATCGGGCTGTGGTGGGGTCGGTGCCGACCTTTGCCGAGATCGCGGGGCGGCCGGGTGTGACCGCGAGCGGGCTGCGGGGATTCCTCGCCGAACCGCACGGGCGCATGCCGCCGCTGGTGCTGTCGCGCGCCAACATAGAGAACGCGATAGCCTATATCCTGTCGCTGCGCGGCAAGTAGCGGGCCGTCAGGGCGCCGGCAGGGGGGCCACCTTCAGAGGCGCGGGGTTCAGCGGCTCCAGCCTCAGAGCATCGTTGCGCATGATCGCGACTTGGCGCAGCGGCATATAGGCGGTGCCGCCCGTGCTGTCGCGCCGGACCGAATACTGCCAGGCGGTGAGATGGCCGTCGGCGGCGAGCTTTCGGGCGACGTCGTCAAGGGCCATGCCGGTGACAGCGATAACCACCTCGTCGCGCGGGCCGACGACCTTGAACAGGGCAGGCACGGTCTCGGCCGCGGCCAGGAGGGGCAGGAGCGGGACGACGAGGGCGGCGGCGAGGAAGAGGCGGCGCATGATGGAAACTCCTTTCGGCGGTGGTCCCGCCGAGGCGCAAAGAGTGCCGCCGATGCAACGCCGGTTCAACAGCGGTCGCGAGACCCTGGTCAACCGCGGTTCGCCGTCATAGCCTTGGTGTTTCCCTTTCCCACCAGAGGCGCCGCACCCCATGGACACGCTTCAGCCCATCGACACCGACGTCATTCGCCAGACCAAGATCGAGCTTGCCGCGGCCTGCCGCTGGGCGGCGCGGCTGGGCTTCCAGTCGGGCGTGTGCAACCATTTCAGCGTGGCGGTGCCGGGCCGGCCCGACCTGATGCTGATCAATCCCGAGGGATATTTCTGGTCGGAAGTGACGGCCGGTTCGCTGGTGATGGCGACGCATGACGGGACGATCGTGTCGACCAACGGCAATACGGTGGAACTGACGGCGTTCTGCATCCACGCGCCGATCCATCGGCTGTTGCCGCAGGCGACCGCGGTGCTGCACACGCATATGCACCACGCGACCGCGATCTGCACGCGCAAGGAGGGGCGGATCGCGCCGACCTATCTGTCGGGCATGTCGTTCTACAATTCCCTTGCCTACGACAACGGCTTCAACGGTGCCGCGGTGACGCCGGCGGAAGGCGAGCGGCTGGCCGGGGTTATCGGGCGCGCCACGGTGCTGATGATGGAGAACCACGGGCCGCTGGTAATCGGCAACGCGCTGGGCGAGGCGCTGTTGCGGCTGATCTACCTTGAGGACACCTGCAAGATTCAGCTTCTGGCCGAGGCGGGCGGCGCGGAATTACAGCATATCCCGGCATCGGTCATCGCCACCTACCCCGACGATTCGCCGATGTTCAAGGCGTATGGGCGGACTTTCATGACGGCTGTGATCCGCAAGCTGACGCGCGAGGAGCCGGAATTCCTGAGTTGAGCGCTGCGCACCCCGCGCCCGGCATCGGGCACGGGGTGCTTTGCTTCAGGCGGCGTCGGCGGCGACCTTCATCGACACGATCTTGTCGGGGTTGCTGACGGAGCCGTTGCCGCCGCTGCCACGCTTGATGTTGTCGATGTGCTCCATGCCTTCGGTGACCTGGCCCCAGATGGTGTACTGGCCGTCGAGGTGCGGGGCGGGGGCGAACATGATGTAGAACTGGCTGTTGGCGCTGTTCGGGTCGCTGGTGCGTGCCGCACCCACCGTGCCGCGCACGAAGCCGCGCTGGCGGGTGAATTCGGCGGGCAGGTCGGCGAGGTCGGAGCCGCCGGAGCCTGTGCCTGTTGGGTCGCCCCCCTGGGCCATGAAGCCCTCGATGACGCGGTGGAACGGGGTGCCGTCGTAGAAGCCCTTTCGCGCCAGTTCCTTTACCCGCTCAACATGGCGCGGGGCGAGGTCGGGCAGGAGTTCGATGACGACGCGGCCATCCTTGAGTTCCATGTACAGCGTGTTTTCGGGGTCGGCCATTTTCGTCACTCCAAGTAGAAAAAATTCAGTTCTTGACGTCGGCGGCGACGCGCATGCGCACGATCCGGTCTGGCTGGCCGGGCACGGTGCCGTTGGGCGGTGTGCCGCGCTTGATGTGGTCGACATGCTCCATGCCGGAGATCACCTGGCCCCAGATGGTGTACTGGCCGTCAAGGTTGGGGGCGGGGGCGAACATGATGAAGAACTGGCTGTCCGCGCTATTGGGGTTGGCGGAGCGGGCGGCGCCGACGGTGCCGCGCAGGAAGCGGCGGCTGCGGGTGAACTCGGCCGGCAGGGTGCCGGTTCCGCTGCCGCCGGTTCCGGTGCCGGTGGGGTCGCCACCCTGGGCCATGAAGCCTTCGATGACGCGGTGGAACGGCGTGCCGTCGTAGAAGCCTTTGCGGGCCAGCGCCTTCACCCGGGCAACGTGCTTGGGCGCGAGGTCGGGCAGGAGCTGGATTACCACCCTTCCGTCCTTGAGGTCGAGGTAGAGGGTGTTCTCCGGGTCGGTCTTGGGCGCCTGTGCGAAGGCGGGCGCGGCCACGGACAGTGCCGCGGCGGCAGCAAGCAGGGTGCGGCGAAGCATCAGAATCTCCTCAGGTCGGGCCGGGCAGGACGGTGGTCTGGGCCGGTCAGGCGCGCTCCTTGACGCGCGCCATGGTGCGCTCGAACGTCATTGGCGTGACAAAGGATGAGATATCGCCGCCGAGCAGGGCAATTTCCTTGACGAAGCGCGACGAGATGAACTGGTGGTGCTCGCTGGCCATCAGGAACGCGGTCTCGATCTGCGGCATCATGCGGTAGTTCATGCCGGCCATCTGGAACTCGAAGTCGAAGTCGGAGACGGCGCGCAGTCCGCGGATAATCATGCTGGCCCCGACGTCGCGGGCGAAGTGGACCAGCAGGCCGGTGAAGGAGCGCACCTCGATGCGCGCGCCGGTGCGCAGGGTGATCGCGGCGCATTCGCGGGTGACAAGTTCGACGCGCTCTTCCAGTTCGAACAGCGGCCCCTTGCCGATGTTGATCGCGACACCCACCACCAGCCGGTCAACCAGGCGGGCGCCGCGGGCGATCACGTCGAGATGGCCGTTGTGGATGGGGTCGAAGGTGCCGGGATAGAGCCCGACGCGCTCGCCCACCCCCCGCTCGCCCTTGCTTGGCCCGGAAGCTGCGTCAGCCATTCGGATCGTCTCCTTCCTCTGCCCGGCCCTCGTCTTCCGGCTCGTCGGTCCCGGTGCCTGCGGCGGAGGGCCCGGCGGCGGGAGGCGTGGAGTCGGTGGGGTGCGGCGCGTCGCCATTTTCCTCGGGCACGTCGACTTCGACCACCGGGAAAACGCTCGTCACGTGCTCGCCGGCGTCAAGGCGGAACAGCGTGACACCCATGGCGGTGCGGCCGGTGATGCGCACCTGGTCGACGGGGAGGCGGATAAGACGGCCGGCGTCGGTGACGAGCATGACGCCGTCGCCCGCGCGCACCGGCATTGTGCCGGCAACCGCGCGGCCGGTGCGCGGGCCAAGAGTGATGGCGGTGATGCCCTGGCCGCCGCGGCCGGTGACGCGGTATTCGTAGGCGGAGGAACGCTTGCCGAAGCCGCTGTCGGTGACGGTCAGCAGGAATTCCTCGGCGGCATCAAGCTCATCGACTCGTTCGGGGGAGAGGCTGACTTCCTCGGTGGCATCCTCGGCGTCCGCGATGGCGGGCTCGGCGTCGGCGGTCTCGTCTTCCTCGGCGTGCCCATTCTCCGCATGGCCGTTGCGGCGGCGGGCATTGGCATAGCGGAGATAGGCGCTGCGCTCCTCCGGGGTTGCCACCACGTGGCGCAGCACGGAGAGGCTGATGACGCTGTCGGGGTCCTTGCCCTCGGCCAGGCGAATGCCCCGCACGCCCGACGAGTCGCGCCCGGCGAAGACACGCAGCACGTCGTCGGTGGCCCGGAAGCGGATGCAGCGGCCGCGCCTGGTGGCGAGCAGCACGTCGTCGCCTTCACGCAGGGTGGCAACGCCGATGAGTTCGTCGCCCTCGTCGAGCTTCATGGCTATGAGGCCGGATGAGCGGACGTTGCGGAAATCGGACAGGCGGTTGCGCCGGACGTTGCCGGAGCGGGTGGCAAAGACGAGGTGCAGGTTCTCCCACAGGGTTTCGTCCTGCGGCAGCGGCAGCACCGTGGTGATGGTGTCCGAGCCGAGATCGGGCAGCAGGTTGACCAGGGCACGGCCGCGGCCGGTGGGCCCGCCCTCGGGCAGTTTCCAGACCTTCTCGCGGAACGCCTTGCCGCCGCTGCTGAAGAACAGCACCCATTGGTGGGTGTGGCCGTTGAAGCTGCGGGTGATGATGTCGTCGCCGCGCCGGCCGGCGGCCGAGCGGCCGCGTCCGCCGCGGTTCTGCTGACGGAATGTCTCCAGCGGGGTGCGCTTGATGAAGCCGTCGCGCGTGATGGTGACGACCATCTGGCCCGGCTCGATCAGGCTCTCGTCGTCCTGGTCGATGAGACTGTCGGCGATGGTGGACATGCGCGGGGTGGCGATTTCGGCGCGCACGCTGACCAGTTCGGCCTTCATCACCTCCATGCGGCGCGGGCGGCTGGCGATGATTTCAAGCAGGTGGGCGATCTTGGCGGCAACCTCGCTCATCTCCTCGTTGATGCGCTCGCGCTCCAGCCCCGTGAGGCGCTGGAGGCGGAGTTCGAGAATGCCGCGGGCCTGTTCCTCGGTGAGGCGCACGGTGCGGGCGAGGGAGACGACGTTGCGCTCGTCCTCGATCAGCGCGAGCAGGCTGAGCACCGCCTCGGCTGGCCAATCGCGCGCCATCAGGGCGGCGCGGGCGGTGGGAGCGTCGGGGCTGGCGCGGATCAGCGCGATCACCTCGTCGATGTTGGCCACCGCGAGTGCGAGTCCGACCAGCAGGTGGGCGCGTTCGCGGGCCTTGGCGAGGTCGTAGCGGCTGCGGCGGAGGATAACCTCCTCGCGGAAGCGGATGAAGGTGGCCAGCGCGTCCTTCAGCCCCATCTGGCGGGGCTGGCCGCCGTCGAGCGCCAGCATGTTGACGCCGAAGCTGGTCTGCAACTGGGTGAAGCGGAACAATTGGTTCAGCACCACCTCGGCGGTCGCGTCGCGGCGCAATTCGATGACGATGCGCATGCCCGAGCGGTCGCTCTCGTCGCGCATGTCGCCAATGCCTTCGATCTGCTTGGCGCGGACCAGTTCGGCGATGCGCTCCAGCAGGACGGACTTGTTCACCTGATAGGGGATTTCGGTGACGATTATGGCCTGGCGGCCGCCGCGCAATTCCTCGAACTCGGCGCGGGCGCGCAGGATGATGCTGCCGCGCCCGGTCTCGAAGGCGCTGCGGATGCCGCCGCGGCCTAGGATGAGGCCGCCGGTGGGGAAATCCGGGCCCGGGACGATCTTCATGATGTCGTCGAGCGTGATTTCGGGATTGTCGATGATCGCCAGCGTGGCGTCGATGATCTCGCCGGGGTTGTGGGTGGGGATGTTGGTGGCCATGCCCACGGCGATGCCGCCGGCGCCGTTGATCAGCAGGTTGGGGAAAGTGGCGGGCAGGACCCGCGGTTCCTCGTCGGACTCGTCGTAGGTCGGCTGGAAATCCACCGTGTCGCGGTCGATGTCGGTCAGCAGATACATGGCGGCGCGCGACAGGCGTGCCTCGGTGTAGCGCATGGCCGCTGGGGGGTCGCCATCGACCGAGCCGAAATTGCCTTGGCCGTCGATCAGCTTCACGCGCATCGAGAAGGTCTGCGCCATGCGCACCAGCGCGTCGTATATGGCGGAGTCGCCGTGCGGGTGGAAGTTGCCCATCACCTCGCCGACCATCTTGGCGCATTTTCGGTACGGCCGGTCGGGTGTGTAGCCGCCACCCTGCATGGCATACAGGATACGGCGGTGGACGGGCTTCAGTCCGTCGCGCGCGTCGGGCAGCGCGCGGCTGACGATGACCGACATGGCGTAATCGAGGTAGGAGCGGCGCATCTCCTCCTCAAGCATCACGGGGTGGCGGCCTTCGTCGTCGCCGGGGCCGCCCGTGCTGCCGTCGTCCGGCGGAATTCCGTCAGGGGTGTCGCTCAAGGCCGGATGCTCAAAACGGTGAATCCTCGGGGGTTGCGGACCGCGCGGGCCGGGAAGCAGGCGGGCGATGGCGGCGAACCGGCGGCCTGCGCCGTCCCGTCCGTTCCGCGCCTGCCGCATCCGTCCCTGGCGAGCCGACGCGACGGCGGCCCTGACCACATCGGGCAGGGCCGCCAGAAGCCACAGCATATACTACGCGCGCGCACGAGGATAGACGTGCGCGGACGTAGCGTTCTGGCGTTCTGGGCACGCCGGTGAGGCGAATCTCAGAACGGGATGTCGTCGTCCAAGTCGCTGCGGCCCTTCGGCGCGTCCCACGAGGGGCCGCCGGCAGCCGGGCGGGCGCGGTCGCCGCCGCCGGTGGCGCGGGCAGGCGCGCGCTCGCGCGGGGTGAAGCCGCCGCCTTCCGACGCACCGCCACCGTCCTGGCGGCCGTCAAGCATCGTCAGTTCGCCGCGGAAGTTGCGCAGCACGACCTCGGTGGTCTCGCGCTCCTGGCCGTCCTTGTCGGTGAACTTGCGGCTTTCCAGCGCGCCCTCGATGTAGACCTTGCTTCCCTTGCGCAGGAACCGCTCGGCCACGTCACCCAGGCGCTCGTTGTAGATGACGATGCGGTGCCACTGGGTGCGCTCCTTCCGCTCGCCCGAGCCCTTGTCGCTCCACGACTCGCTGGTGGCGATGGAGAAGGTGACGACCTTGCCGCCGCTCTGCATGGTGCGTGCCTCGGGGTCGCGCCCGAGATTACCCACCAGGATTACCTTGTTGACGCTGCCGGCCATATCCGCCCATCCCTTCTGCTCACCGCATCTTAACGCCTGGCCGGCGGGCCGGCCACTGCAACCCTGACCGTATGCCCCGCTGGGCTTCCCAAGCTGGCGAAGGTTGCCATATAAGGGGAACGATTAGAGAACACAATCCGCACGCCGACCAGATGAGCGGATTCGCACCCCGGGGACCGCAGACGATGGATGCCACCACCCCCCCGCGCGACGCGGGGCATGCGGCCGCCGCGGCCGAGGCGCGCGCCGACGCCCGCCATGCGATCCACGTGCGCGGCGCGCGCGAGCACAACCTGAAGAACGTGGATGTCGAGATTCCGCGCGACTCGCTGACCGTCATCACCGGCCTGTCCGGCTCCGGCAAGTCCTCGCTCGCCTTCGACACGATCTATGCCGAGGGCCAGCGCCGCTACGTCGAGTCGCTGTCCGCCTATGCCCGCCAGTTCCTGGAACTGATGGGCAAGCCGGACGTGGACAGCATCGAGGGGCTGTCGCCGGCGATCTCCATCGAGCAGAAGACCACCAGCAAGAACCCGCGCTCCACCGTCGGCACGGTGACCGAGATCCACGACTACATGCGCCTGCTGTGGGCGCGCGCCGGCGTGCCGTATTCGCCGGCCACCGGCCTGCCGATCGAGGCGCAGACGGTCAGCCAGATGGTGGACCGCGTGCTGGCGATGCCGGAGGGGACGCGGCTGCTGCTGCTGGCCCCGGTGGTGCGCGACCGCAAGGGCGAGTACCGCAAGGAACTGGCCGAGCTGCAGCGCAAGCGGCTTCACCCGGGTGAAGGTGGACGGCACGCTGTATGAGATCGGCGAGGTCCCCGCGCTGAACCGCAAGATCAAGCACGAGATCGAGGCGGTGGTGGACCGCGTCGTGGTGCGCGACGGCATCGCCCCCCGCCTGGCCGACAGTTTCGAAACCGCGCTGGGCCTGTCGGATGGCGTGGTCTATGCCGAGAATGCCGACAGCGGCGAACGCACGGTGTTTTCCTCCCGCTTCGCCTGCCCGGTCAGCGGCTTCACCATCGAGGAGATCGAGCCGCGGCTGTTCAGCTTCAACTCCCCGCACGGCGCCTGTCCGGCCTGCGACGGGCTGGGGCGTGGAGAGCTTCTTCGACCCCGACGCTGGTGGTGCCGGACGACCGCAAGCCGCTGTCGAAGGGCGCCATCGCGCCCTGGACCGGCGCGCAGAGCCCGTACTACGACCAGACGCTGCAAAGCCTGGCGAAGCACTTCAAGGTGACCACGCAGCACGCCGTGGCACGACCTGCCGCAGCGCGTGCGCGACGCCATCCTGCACGGCACCGGCGACGAACCGGTGGCGCTGACCTACAAGGACGGCGTGCGCGCCTACACGGTGACCAAGCCGTTCGAGGGCGTGCTGCGCAACCTGCAGCGCCGCTGGCAGGAAACCGACAGCGTCTGGCTGCGCGAGGAACTGTCCCGCTACCAGGCCGAAAAGCCCTGCGCCGCCTGCAACGGCGCGCGGCTGAAGCCGGAGGCGCTGGCGGTGCGCGTCGCCGGCCGCAACATCGCCGAAGCCTCCGACCAGTCGATCCGCGCCGCGCTGGCCTGGTTCCAGGACGTGCTGCCGCAACTGACCCCGCAGCGCGCAGGAGATCGCCCGGCGCATCCTGCGCGAGATCGTCGATCGGCTGCAGTTCCTGGTGGATGTCGGGCTGGACTACCTGACCCTGGCGCGCGGGTCCGCCACGCTGTCCGGCGGCGAGATCGCAGCGCATCCGCCTGGCCAGCCAGATCGGCTCCGGCCTGACCGGGGTGCTGTATGTGCTGGACGAGCCCTCGATCGGCCTGCACCAGCGCGACAACGAACGCCTGCTGGGCACGCTGCGCCGGCTGCGCGACCTGGGCAACACCGTGCTGGTGGTGGAGCACGACGAGGACGCGATCCGCGCCGCCGACCACCTGATCGACATGGGGCCGGCCGCCGGCGTGAACGGCGGCTGCGTGGTGGCGCAGGGCACGCCGGCCGAGGTGCAGGCGCAACCCGAAGTCGCTGACCGGCGCCTACCTGTCCGGCCGCAAGCGCATCGACGTGCCGCCGCTGCGCCGCCCGGTGCAGCGCGACAGCGTGCTGCGCCTGGTCGGCGCGCGCGGCAACAACCTGAAGCAGATCGACCGCGGAGTTTCCGCTGGGCACGTTCACCTGCGTCACCGGCGTGTCCGGCGGCGGCAAGTCCACGCTGGTGGTGGACACGCTGTACAAGGCGGCGGCGCGCCGGCTGATGGGCTCCGGCCAGGTGCCGGCGCCGCACGACCGCATCGAGGGGCTGGAACAGCTCGACAAGATCATCGACATCGACCAGTCGCCGATCGGCCGCACGCCGCGGTCCAACCCCGCCACCTATACCGACCTGTTCGCGCCGATCCGCGACTGGTTCGCCGAACTGCCGGAATGCCGGGCGCGCGGCTACAAGCCCGGCCGGTTCAGCTTCAACGTCAAGGGCGGGCGCTGCGAGGCGTGCCAGGGCGACGGCGTGCTGAAGATCGAGATGCACTTCCTGCCCGACGTCTATGTCACCTGCGATGTCTGCAAGGGCAAGCGCTACAATCGCGAAACGCTGGAGATCAAGTTCCGCGACAAGTCGATCGCCGAGGTGCTGGCGATGACGGTGGACGAGGCGGTGCCGTATTTCTCCGCCGCAGCAACGCATCCACGACCGCCTGAAGATCCTGCAGCAGGTCGGCCTGGGCTACATCCAGCTCGGCCAGCAGGCCACCACGCTGTCGGGCGGCGAGGCGCAGCGCATCAAGCTGTCCAAGGAACTGGCGCGGCGGGCCACCGGCCGCACGCTGTACGTGCTGGACGAGCCGACCACCGGCCTGCATTTCGAGGACGTGCGCAAGCTGCTGGAAGTGCTGCACGCGCTGGTGGAGCAGGGCAACACGGTGGTGGTGATCGAGCACAACCTGGAAGTGATCAAGACCGCCGACTGGGTTCTGGATCTGGGGCCGGAAGGCGGCGACGGCGGCGGCCGCATCGTCGCCGCGGGCACGCCGGAGGACATCGCCGCCAGCGCCGGAGAGCCACACCGGCCGGTTCCTGGCGCCGCTGCTGCCGGGCCTCAAGAGCCGGCGCCGCGGCAGATAGCTGCCGGTGGCCGCGCTCGGCCTGGCGCAGGCCTTGGTGCTTGTGGCGGCGGCGAATGCGGCGCCCGTCATCGGCAAGCGCCTTCTGGGCACGATCGGAGCATGGCCGGCGGATGGCGGACTGTGCCTGCGCGATGGCCGGCCGTTGTTTGGGCCATCCAAGACCTGGCGCGGACTGGCCCTTGGCGTACTGGGTGCCATTGCGGCTGGTACGGCGATGGGCCTGCCGGCGGGCGTCGGCGCGTTGGCCGGCGGCGCGGCAATGGCCGGCGACCTCGCGTCCAGCTTCATCAAGCGCCGGTGCGGGCGCGCCTCCAGTAGCCAGGCACTCGGGCTTGATCAGGTGCCGGAGTTGCTGCTGCCCCTGCTGGCTGTGGCGCCGCGCCTCGGTCTCGACGCGGCGGAGATACTGCTTGGCGTGGCGGTGTTCTTCGTCGTGGAACTCGGCGTCTCGCGGATGCTGCACGCGATTGGCCTGCGCGACGAGCCTTACTGACGTGCCAGGCGCTGCAGCGTCGGCTATCCGCGAATCAGGCGGTGCAGGGTGATCTCCGGCGGACAGTTGAAGCGCGCCGGCACGACGGAACTGCCCAGCCCCACCGAGGTGTAGCCCTGCATGCCGTGATGCCGCCAGGCGCCCGCGCCCATCTGGCGCGGCAACGCTGCGCTCAGTGTCATGGGGATGCCGCCCGGCAGGCAGATCTGCCCGCCATGCGTGTGCCCGGCCAGCAGCAGGTCGAACCCCGCATGGGCTGCCTGGCGGTAGATCTCCGGCGTATGCGACAGCAGGATGGCGAACGCTTCGCGCGGGATGGCGTCGGCCGCCTTTTCGATGCTGTCCATCCGGTAGAAATGCGCGTCGTCGATGCCTGCCAGGTGGATGCACGCGTCGCCGTGTCGGATGGCCGCGCACTCGTTCATCAGCACCTGCAGGCCGAGTTCCTCAAGCCCTGGCAACATGCGCACGGTGTCGTGGTTGCCCAGCACGGCGTAGGCCGGCGCCGTCAAGGCACCGACAAGCGCCCGCATGTGCCGTAGCGTCGCGGCGAAGGGCCCGTGCGTCCTGCCACGGAAATCGCCTGTCAGCACGCACATGTCGTAGCGCATCCCGGTAATCAGCGCCGTCGCCCGGGCCATCGCCTGCTGGCTCATGTCGGCATGCAGGTCGCTCAGGTGCAGGATGGTGAAGCCGTCGAATGCGGGTGGCAGACGGGAGGACCGCACAGTGTTGTGCCGCACCTCTACCCGCGCCGCATTGCGCTGTCCCCGCCACCAGGTCAGCGACAGGCGCAGCGCCAGACGGATCACCACGTGGGCCGGCGCCCAGTTCTCGATGGCCAGGAGGGATCGGCCCTGGCCGATCACCTGCGCTTCATGGTCGTGCTCCACCCCGAGCCGCTGGCGCGCATGCGACCAGCCCAACCGCGCCTCCAGCCGGTGCTGTTGATCGGCGTCGGTCACACTGCCTTGTCCCGCCGCGCCTGGGTCTGGCGCAGCGCCTGCTCGGCCATCCAGCGTTCGCCGGGCACGGCGAAGAAGCGGCGCAGCGGGGCCTCGTCCGGCGTGCCCGAGGCGGCGCACAGGGCCGCGACCGGCTCGGGTGGCCGGGCGCCGGCGGCGAGCACGCCCAGCCCGTAGCCGTGCAGGAAGCTGAAGCTGGGCCGGAGTTCACGCAATTCGTCCCACAGGCGCCAGACGCCGAAATCCCCCTCGCGCACCTCGGTGTCGTGGAACAGCACCACGGCGCGGTCGGACAGGGCAGGCAGCCAAGTTTCGAAATCGTGCCGCACCGAGTCGTAGTCGTGCAGGCCATCGATGTGCAGCAGGTCGATGCTGCCAGGGGCGAACAGCGGGCGGGCGGCGTCGAAGCGGGTGCGCAGCAGGCGGGAGAAGCCGGCGTAATAGGCGTCGTGCCAGGCGCGCAACTCCTCGAAGACCTGGCTGCCATAGTGGCCGGCCTGGGGATCGCCCTCCCAGGTGTCGATGGCGACGCAGCGTGTGGCGAGCCCGTTTTCGGCGACCGTGCGGCAGAAGGCGGCGTAGGAGACGCCGGTATGGGTGCCCAGTTCCACGATCAGGCGCGGCGCGGTGGCGGCGACCAGCCAGTGAGCGAAAGGGACGTGGCCCCACCAGGCGCTGATCGCGCCCAGGCGGTCGGGAACCCAGAAGACCGGGGCGAGCTCAGGGGCCGGCAGGAGGGGGGAGTGGGACATCGCCGCCACTATACCGAGTTGCCCAGCTAGACTGAACTGCGCAGCGCCGCGGCCAGCACCGCCAGGCGGTCGCCCAATCCGCGTTGCGCGACCGGTTCGGCGCGCCTCAGGTCGCGCCGCGCCAATACCGCCGGCAGGGCGGCGGCGATGACGGGGCGGGGCAGCCGGCCGCGGGCAAGGTCCAGCAGCGCGCGGCCCTCGGCGGCGAGGTCGGCCAGGGCGGCGCGCAGCCCGGCCTCGTTGTGTCCCGCGGCGACGTCGTGGGCCGTGAGCCCGTGCTCGGCCAGCACATCCTCGGGCAGCAGCACCCGTCCGGCGCGGGCCAGCACGGGCACGTTGCGCAACTGCCCGGCCACGCCGTGTGCGGTGCCCAGGGTGCGCAGCCGGTCGAGCAGGGGGGCGTCGGCGCCCAGCGCGCGGCCGGCCGCCACCATCACGCCGCCGGCGGTGGCGGCCAGGTAGTCGCGCCAGGCCTGGCGGGTGGAGATGGCGGGCTCGGACTCGGCCTCGCGGCCGTCGATCATCGCCAGCAGGTCGGCCGGCACCAGCAGGCCTTGGGCGATGGCGGCGGAGAGCGGGGTTGCGACCTCGTGGCGCTTGGGCGTGCCTTGCACCACCTCGCGCCACCATTGCAGGCGGATCAGCGCCAGGGTCGGCTCGCTCACTGCCTCGCGGGCGCGGGCCAGTTCGTGGTTGAAGGCGTAGAGGGTGAACAGCGCCTCGCGCCGGGTGGCGGGCGCGAACAGGGCGGTGAGGAACCGGTCAGGGTCGTGCCGGCGCACCAGCGCGGCGCAAGCGGAGAGGGTTGGAGGGGCGGTCATCGCGATCTCGTGCCGCGTCATTCCGCCGGGCGCAAGCTTGACCTTGGGTCATTGCAGCCATAGCTACAGCGGGCGCGCTTCCAACGGGATCCGCCAACCCAGAAACAGTCCGGAGTACGCCTCAATGGCTTTCGAGCTCCCCCCGCTTCCCTACAGCACCTCCGCACTGGCCGCGAAGGGCATGTGCCAGGAGACGCTGGAACTGCATCACGGCAAGCACCATCAGGCCTATGTCACCGCGCTGAACGGCTTCGTGGAGAAGGACCCCGCGCTGCAGGGCAAGTCGCTGGACGAGATCGTGAAGATGGCGAACGGCAAGCCCGACATGGCGCCGGTGTTCAACAACGCGGGCCAGCATTGGAACCACATCCTGTTCTGGCAGAACATGTCGCCCACCGGCGGCGGCATGCCGGGCAAGCTGGAGCAGAAGATCACCAGCGATTTCGGCAGCGTGCAGGCGTTCAAGGACGCCTTCAAGGCCGCCGCCACCACGCAGTTCGGCAGCGGCTGGGCGTGGTTGGTGCTGGGCAGCGACGGCAAGCTGAAGTGCACCAAGACCCCGAACGGCAGCAACCCGCTGGCCACCGGCGAGGGCAAGGCGCTGCTGGGCTGCGACGTGTGGGAGCACAGCTACTACCTCGACTTCCGCAACCGCCGCCCGGATTATGTGCAGAACTGGCTGGACAACCTTGCCAACTACGAGGATGCGGCCGCCAAGATCTGAGCAGCGCGGGAGAACGGCGAGGGTCGGCGCCCGCTCGACCCCTGAGCTAATGTTGAACTGTTGGATTCCAAAGGCTCCGCCTTTGGTTGGGTCCAGGGGGCAAAGCCCCCTGGACCTTTTTGCTACCCGAAGCGATTCGCCCCGGGCGTGCCGCGCTGCGCCCAGAAGACGATCAGCACGATTTGACCCAGCAGCGGCACGATGTTGATCAACTGCCACCAGCCGCTACGCCCGGTGTCGTGCAGGCGCCGCGCGCCGACGGCGAGGGTGGGGACGAGCACGGCGAGGCTGAACAGGGTGTTCACCGGGCTGAAGTCGGTCACCCCGGCGACCAGGATGATATCGATGATGGTCGCGGCGATGCTGCCGAGCAACGTGAAGAGGATGAAATACCAGAACTCCGGCCGCCGGGCGCGGCCGGAGAAGGTGGCGTAGCGGTTGAAGCAGGTGCGCACGGCGCCGGCGAAGCTGTCGGCGTCGTTGGGGGGCGCGGCGCCCATGGCCGGTCGCGGCGCCGGGCGTGGCGGGTTGCTTGGCGGGTAGCCTGGTGGGCGGCTGGCCTGCTGGGGGAGCGGCGATTGGGCGGCCAGCGGCGACTGCGCGAAGGGCAGCCAGCCGGGCATGTCGGGGGACCAGACGAGGGTGCTTGGGCCGATGGTGCCATCGTGCACCAGCGCCGCGATCTGTTCCAGCGTGAACGGGCCCTTCTGGGCCGCTCCATCGGCGTAGTGCCAGCGGGCCTGGTTAGCGGAATGGGACATTTGCTGCCTCTGGGCCGGGGGGCAAGGATCGACCCATTAGCGCATCATTGGTGCCCGGTTGCCTACCCCTGCCGCGCATTGGAGGCGCCGGGGATCAGCCCTTCTCCACCACCTTCGTGTCGTTCGCGGGCTTGGCGTCGCTCAGAACCGAGGAGATCGTCTCGCGCAGCACCTTCACGCGCACGCCGTTGGCGATCTCGACCTCGATCTCGTTGCTGCCCTCGGTGGTGCGCTGCACGATGCCGATGATGCCGCCCCCGGTCAGCACCCGGTCGTTGCGCTTCAGCGAGGCGAGCTTCGCCTTGAGTTGCTTCTGCTGCTGCTGCTGCGGGCGGATGAGCAGGAAATAGAACACCGCGAAGATCAGGACGATCGGCAGGAACTGGCCGGCGGAGGCGACGAGGCCACCCAGATCCTGGGCGTAGGCCGGGGAGATCAACATGAACGGGGGGCTTCCGGGTTGCGGTGGTTGGCGCCGGACCATAGTTTCCGCGCCCTGCACGTCAAGCTTGATCGGAAATTTCCGCCATGGACCAGCGCCCGCACGAGACCGCCCTGCTCGAAGCCGGACTCCTCGAACGGCTCGGACGCATCGCCGAGGCGCTGGAACGCCTGGCGCCGCCGCCGCCGCCCATGCCGGACCTGACCGCCGCCGATGCCTTCGTCTGGCATCCCGAAGGGCGCGACCTGCGTCCGGTGGCAAGGATCAGCCGGGTGGATATCGACCTGCTGCAGGGGGTGGAGCGGCAGAAGACACTGATCCTGGAGAACACCACCCGCTTCGCCGCCGGGTTTCCGGCCAATAACGCCATGTTGTGGGGCGCGCGCGGCATGGGCAAGTCGTCGCTGGTTAAGGCGGCGCATGCGCGGGTGAACGCCGATCGTCCGGGCAGCCTGGTGCTTATCGAGATCCATCGCGAGGACATTTCCACCCTGCCGGACCTGCTGAGGCTGCTGCGCCGGCCTGACCTGCGCGGCGCCGGGCGGCCGTGCCTGATCTTCTGCGACGATCTTTCGTTCGAACGCGAGGATGCCGACTACAAGGCGTTGAAATCGGTCCTGGACGGCGGCATCGAGGGGCGGCCCGCCAACGTGCTGTTCTACGCCACGTCCAACCGCCGACACCTGATGCCGCGCGACATGATCGAGAACGAACGTTCCACGGCGATCCACGCCAGCGAGGCGACGGAGGAGAAGGTGTCGCTGTCGGACCGGTTCGGGCTGTGGATCGGCTTCTACAACTGCGACCAGGACACGTTCTTCGCCATGATCGACGGCTATGCGCGCGAGATGAACCTGCCGATCGCCACCGAGGCGCTGCATGCCGAGGCGGTGGAATGGAGCGTCACCCGCGGCGCGCGTTCGGGGCGGGTGGCGTGGCAGTTCATCCAGGACATCGCCGGGAGGCTGGGCGTGGCGGGCTGACGCGGGTTCAGCCAGCGTCAGGCATCAAGGGCGGCAAGCAGTCTGCGCAGCAGGCGCGGTGCCAGGGCAATGTCGCGCGCCAGCAAGTCCGCGGTGAAGGGGCCGAGCGGGGCGGTGAAGGCCCAGGTGAAGTCATGGCCGGCGAGGCAGGCGAGGTCCCAGTAGAAATAGTCGCAGTAACCGGGGCTGAGGACGCCCATCCGCCCGCCCGGAGGCATGGCGGCGGCCAGAGTGAAGGCGGCACCCATCGGGCCTGCGAGGGTGCGCGCGCCGGCGAAGAGGGCAATCTGGTCGGGAAAGGGCAGGCGTGACGGTTCGACCACAGTGAAGCCGGCCCGTTCCGCGATGTCGGCTGCTTCGGCGGCATTGGTGACGGCGCGGTGGCCGGTGGCTGGGCGGGTGACGAAGAGGCGCGTCGGCGCCGACGGGGCATCGGCGCGCGAAGCGGCGTTGAGGCGGGTGAAGAGGCGCAGCACAGTGGGCGACTTGAACCAGCCTTCGCCGACGAGCGAGACCCAGTGGAGCGACTCGGCCCGCATCACCGCGTCCGCGTGGCAGGGTATGTAGTCCGCACGCAGCCCGAGTGCTTCGATAGTGAAGGCGATCGCAGGCAGGAAGGGGCGGGCGGCGTCGGGCAGGAGCAGACGCATCTCGCGCAGGCCGAGGGCTTCGAGGTGCAGCAGACGGGGCAGCATTTCGGTCAGCAAATGCCCGAAATTGTTGCAATCCTGAAGGAAGAGCGCAACCAGCGGCGGGCCGGATGAGGGTAGGGTGGTCACGTCGCCGGCGGCGATGGCGGCAAGCTGGCGACGCTGCTGTTCCACCAGCGCCGGAGTAACATCGACATTGTAGTAGCTCTCGCGCACGCCGAGGCCCTCGCCGGACAGGATGTGGCAGCCGCCCAGGACAAAGGCGTCCCGGTAGAGCATCACGGTCTCGGCGGGGCAGGCCGCTTCGGTGCGTGAGACGACTTCAAGGAAGCCGCGCGTCACCTCCGGGTCTGCGGGCTGGAGGCCTAGCAAAGCCGGCGGGATGGAGCGGTAGGTGGTGGGGGGATGGACGAACAGCGTCTCGCCGCCAGGGATGGCGGCGTAGGGGGCGGCGGGGATGAGAGCGCGTATCACGCCGCCTCCAGCACGGCGTCCAGCAGGGCCGGGTCGCTTTGTGGCGCATGGAGGCGGGAGCCCAGGGGAGCGGTGAATGCCCAGGTGAAGGCCAAGCCGGCGAGGCAGGCGAGATCCCAGAGGAATGGGTTGCCCTGTCCGGGGTCCAGCAGCGCCACGCGCCCACCGGGCGACATGGCCGCGGTAAGGGCCATGGCGGCGGCGGGTGGGCCGACTACGCTGCGTGCGCCGGCGAGGAGCATAAGCCGGGTGGGAAAGTCGAGCAGCGTGGGGTCGAGAGCGGTAAAGCCGGCACGGCGGGCAACCTCGGCATCGCGGGTGGGCGGGCCCAGATAGAGCCGTGCCGGCCCGTCCGCCCGCGGGGCGGTTGCGCACAGCCGGGCCAACAGGGCAAGCAGCGCGGGCGAGGCGCGGCCGGGCGGTTGGGACACCGGCGAAACCCAGTGCAGTGCCGGCACCCGCAGGACCGAGGATGCGGGGCAGACGAGCAGTTCTGCCGTGATACCAAGGGCATGCAGGGCAAATCCCAGCATCGGCTGCAGCGGGGCAGCGGCCTGGGGCAGCAGAAGGCGGATGTCTCGCAGCCCCATCGCGGCCAGATGGACGAGGCGGGGCAGCACGTCGGCGAGTACGCGGCCGCAATCAGCGCCAGGCCCGGCAAAGATCGCGGCAACCGGTGGCCCCGCGGCCAGAACCGTGGCGTCGACCGACGCCGCCAGCGCCCCGGCCAGGCGCGCGAGCAGGCCGGGCGGGCAGGGCCGGCCTGGACCGTGAAGGGTCTCAGCCACACCTACACCGCACGCGATCACCATGTGCCCGTCCAGCACCAGCGCGTCGCGGTAGAGCATCACCGCCTCGGGCGGGCAGTCGACATGGGGGCGGGCCAGGGTGCGCAGGAAGGCGCGGGCGACCGTCGCGTCGCGGTGGCGGAATTCAGCCAATACCGGAGGGGTGCTGGCGTAGCGGGGCTGCGGCTGGATGAACAGCATCTGCCCATCCGGTACGGCGGCGTAGCGGGCGACGGACAGGGTAGGCGGCGCCATCAGGTGGCGCCGAGGGCCTTCTCCTCGGCTTCCAGCGCCAGGCGGCAGACGGTGAAGCAGTGGCGCTGGGTCATCGCCGTCTCCGTGCGGTCGCGGATGTCGTTGGCGAAGGCACGGAAGGTGGATAGCGGTCGGCCTTCGCAGGGGATGTAGTCGGTCTTCTCGCGGGTGACGAGGAACAGGTGCTGGCTGCCCGGCCGGCCGGCGAGGTCGAGGTTCTTGCGCAACTCGATGAAGCCCTCGGTGCCGGTGATGAAGGCGCGGCCATCGCCCCAGTCGGCCAGGCCGTCCGGCGTGAACCAGTGGGTCTGCATGGTGCCGGTGGCGGCGTCGTTGCGCAGGATCATCTCGCCCCAATCCTGGAAGTCGGTCACCGGCGTGCGCTCCGGGGCCACCGTGCGGATGGCGGCGTGGACGATCTCGGCGTCGTCGCGGCCGGTGATGTTGAGGAACTGGTCGATCTGGTGGCAGCCGATATCGACCAGGATCGAGCCGTTCTGCCTCGGGTTCCAGAACCAGTCCGGCCGGGTGGCGCGGTTCAGCCGGTGCGGCGCCATCGTGGTGGTGGCGACAAGGCGGCCGATGGCACCCTGGCGCACGAGGTCGCGGGCCATGGCGCTGGCCGGCGACTGGAAGCGCTCGCCGAACACCACGTTGAAGATGCGTCCGGTCTCGGCCACCGCGACCTCGACGGCGGCGAGGTCGGCCCGGGTGGTGATGCCCGGCTTGTCGCACATCACGTCCTTGCCGCGGCGCATCGCCTCGATGGCCAGGGCGGCGCGCTCGCTGGGGATGGCGGCGGTGACGATGAGCTGGATCGAGGGGTCGTCGAGCAGGCGTTCGCGATCGGCGATGGCGGGCAGGTCCGGGAAGCGCTTGCGGAACCCCTCCAGCACATGGGGGTTGGTGGTGGTCGGCCAGTAGCCGGCGCATTCCATCCCCGCCTCGATGAGATGGTGGGTCAGTTCATAGACGTGGCGGTGGTCGAGGCCGATCACGGCGAAACGCTGGGTCATGGACGCCTCCATTTTCGCCGGATGCTAGTCCTGGCGCCCGTCGCGCACCACCCGGCCGTCCACCAGGTGCACGCGGCGTGGGGCCATGCGGGCGAGGCCCTCGTCGTGGGTGACGGCGATCACCGTGCGGCCCTCCTCGCGCGAGCCCTGCCAGCATCGGCGAACACCGCGGCGGCATTGCGCGTGTCCAGCGAGCCGGTCGGCTCGTCGGCCAGCACGAATCTGCGGGTCGTTGGCGAGCGCGCGGGCGACCGCGGTGCGCTGGCGCTGCCCGCCCGACAGCGCGTCCGGCCGCTTGTTGGCTGTCTCCGCCATGTCGAGCGCAACCAGCAGCGCCATGCCGCGGGCGCGCATCGCCGCGGGCGCCGAGCTGGCCCAGCTTGCGCATCGGCAGCATCACGTTGTCCAGCACGGTGAACTCGGGCAGCAGGAAATGGAACTGGAAGACGAAGCCGAAGGCGTCCAGCCGCAGCCGGGTCCGCTGCTCGCTCGTCCAGGCCGGCGGTGGCGTGCCGTCCACCAGCACGTCGCCGCAGCGTCGGCACGTCCAGCAGACCCAGCAGGTACAGCAGCGAGGACTTGCCGGAGCCGGACGGGCCGGTGATGCGGTGAAGCTGGCCGCCGCGAAGTCCAGGTGACATCGGCGACCAGCGTGGTCGGCACCGGGCCGGGCAGCACCCGGGTCCAGCGCCCGCCGCCTGCAGACACTTCGCGGGGCGGGGATCATGTCGCGCCGCGGATCACGTCCAGCGGGTCGGTGCGCGCCGCCCGCCGGGCCGGCAGGCACGCCGCGGCCACCGCCGAGAGCCAGCGCGATGCCGCCGGCCAAGCCATAGGCGAACGGCGACTGCACGATGCAGCGTCTCGCCGGGTTTCCGCGCCCGGCGCCGGCACGTGGCGCGAGCACGAGGCGCATGCCCCCCAGCCCACCAGCCAGCCGAGCCAGCACGCCCATCACGCCGACGACGTGCCCTCGACCACGAACACCGTGACCATGTCGCGCCCGGCGAGCCCGATCGAGCGCATGATGGCGATGTCGCGCCCCTTCTCCAGCACCACCGTGGAGATGATGTTGAAGATGCCGAAGCCGGCCACCAGCAGGATGGAGCCGGTGCTGGAATAGATCACCGAGTTCTGCAGCACGAAGACCGACAGGATGCGCGCATAGGTTTCCTCCCACGGCGCCGCCTTGTAATCCCCAGCGCCCTTCGATCGCCTGCGCCAGCGGAGATCGAGCGGCTGATGTCGGCCAGCCGGATATGGATCTCGTTCACCACGCGCGGCCGCGCCTGCATCGATTGCTGCTTGGTCAGCGGCAGGTAGACGAAGGCGAGGTCCTGCTGCTCCAGCCCGGTATGGAACAGGCCGACGATGCGCAACGCGGTCTCGCCGCCGGCGGCGGTGGCGGCGATGATCGTGTCGCCCAGGCCGGCGCCCATCTTCTTCGGCCAGGCGGCACGCCGAGCACCACGCCGTTCGGCCGGGTGGCCAGCGCGTCCAGGCTGCCCGCTACATGTCGTTCGCCAGGTTGGTCACCGCCGTCTCGCGCGCCGGGTCGATGCCGAGGCCGGTCACCGCGTAGTCGCGTCCGGCGCGGCGCAGGATCATCTGGCCGCGCAAGGTGGGCGCGGCGGCGACGCCCGGCAATGGCTGACAGCGCATCCAGGATCGCGCCGGCGCCGGCGATGCCGCGCACCGGATCGCGCGGCAGGATGCGGCGGATCGCGACGGCGGCGCCGGGATGCAGCAGCTGCAGCGGCTGCGGCGCGGGGCTGCGAATCTCGTCGGTGACCAGCACGTGCGGATTGGCGTCGATGATCTGGGTCGCGGAAATAGCTCTGGAAGCCCTGCATCATGCCCGCCGATGGCGATGAACACGCCGACGCCCGAGGGCCACGCCCAGCACCGAGACCAGCGTCTGCCGTTTGCGGCCCGCAGATGGGCCAGCGCGATGGCCAGTGGCAGCGGCATCATGGCCGTGCGCCGGATGCGCGGGCCGTACGGCCGAGGCCGGGTCGCGGTCGGCGATCACCCTGCGCATCGGCCCGGCCAGCCCGAGGCGGATCGTCCACGACGCGGCATCATCGGCCAGCCCGCTCGCGGACCTCCAGGCGCTGACATCGACCGCGCCGCGCGTGACCGGGTGCGCGGGCATGCCGGCCTGCAGCGGAACACGTGGGCCTGGCCCAGGCCGGCCGCCCTCGGCGGCGGATCGTGCCGCACCGCGGCGGGCGGCAGCAGCAGCGCGTCGGCGCGCTCGGCCACCACGATGTTCACGTCCACCGTCATGCCGATCAGCAGCCTGGTGTCGGCGGCAGGTCGGCCTCCACCCGGAAGGTGCGCGTGGCGCTGTCGCCCTGGCGCGCGGATGTTGGTGACCTTGGCGGCGAACGCCTCACCCGGAAACGCGTCGGCGCGGATCGCCACCGGCGCGCCCAGGTTCACCTGCGCGATGTCGCGCTCGTCCACGTCGGCGGCGACGCGCAGCCGCGCGGCCGAGGCGATCGTGAACAGCGCCGCATTGGCCGGCGACGGTGTTGCCGGGATCGACCACGCGCCGCATCACGATGCCGTCCAGCGGCGCGAGGATGCGGTATTCCTCCAGCTCGCGGTGCGCCAGCGCCACCGCCGCCTCGGCGCGGTCGCGTTCGGCGCTGGCAGCGCTGCAAGGCCTGCTATTGCGAGCGGACGCGCCGGTCGGCACCAGCTGAGCGGTCGCGCGCCAGTTCCTGCTCCGCCAGCGCCAGGCGGGCCTGCGCATCCTCCAGCCGCTGCTGCGCCTGGCGGTCGTCGAGCTGCGCGAGCGGCTGGCCGCGCCGCACGCTGTCGCCCTCGTCCACCAGCAGCTCGCGGTGACACGGCCGGCGACGGTCTGCCGACCCGGGCGGTGTCGATCGCCTCGACGATGCCTGTGGCATAGACCGCTTCCAGCGCCGGGCCGTGCCACGGCCTGCACCACCGCGACCTCCGGCGGGCGCCAAAGCGCGAACCATGCGGCCCCGGCCGCGGCGGCCAGCAGGACCAGGAGCAACAGCCACCGCCGCCAGCGCCACAGCCGCGACGGGCCGGTGGGCGGCGCGACCAGCCGGGCGCGCGCGGCCGGGCGCGCCCCTCCCTCCCCGGGCTTCGGGGCGCCACTGGGGGCGTCGGGCCCGGGCCTGGAGGGCCGCAGGGCGGTGGGATCGTGCGGCAATGTGTCGAGAGGGCGGTTCATGACCTCAGGTGTCGCGTGTTCAGCCCTTCTTGGTGGGCGTGCCCCCCGGTCGGGTCAAGGTTTGGCGGCGATCAACACCGGGTTGCGCGGTGTGCCCGTGACGGGTCGGCCGAAGCCTGTTAGGCGGGAATGGGCGTCGCAGGCCGCGCCGCACGGGAGGATACCAGCATGCACGACCTCCGCCGGGTCATCCTGTGGATGGCCGGCGCCCTGCTCTCGTTCTCGGCGCTGGCCGTGGCGGTGCGCGAGATGGCGCGGGTGCTCACGGTGTGGGAAGTGCTCGCGCTGCGCAATGTCGGCGGCATCGCGGTGCTGGCGGTCTACGCGCTGCTGGCCCGTCAGCCGATCGGTGCGCCGCGGCCACTGAAGATCCACCTGATCCGCAACATCTTCCACTTCGGCGGCCAGGCCTGCTGGGCCTTCGGCGTGACCCTGCTGCCGCTGGCCACCGTATTCGCGCTGGAGTTCACCACCCCGGCCTGGACCATGGTGATGGCGGCGGTCTTCCTGGGCGAACGGATCAGCGGGGCGCGCATCGGCGCGCTGGTGCTGGGCTTCGTGGGCGTGCTGGTGATCCTGCGGCCGGGTGCGGAGGCGTTCAACCCGGCGGCCCTGGTGGTGCTGGCCGCGGCGCTGTTCTTCTCGGTGCAGATCACGACCACCAAGTTCCTCACCGCCAGCAATTCCACGCTGACCATCCTGTTCTGGATGAACGTGATGCAGCTTCCGGCCTACCTGGCCACCAACGTTGCCCTGGGCGGCGAGCTGTGGTTCGTGCCGCGCATCCCGTCCGACCAGTGGCTCCCGCTGCTGGCGCTGTTCGTCACCGGCTTGTCGGCGCATGTGTGCTTCACCAACGCCATGCGCTTCGGCGACGCGACACTGGTGGTGCCGATCGACTTCCTGCGCATTCCCTTCATCGCCGCGGTCGGCGTGGTGCTCTATGGCGAGGCGTTCGACCCGGTAGTGCTGCTGGGTGCGGCGATCAGCGCCGCCGGCATCCTTTGGAGTCTCTTCGAGGCGCGCCAATATGGTGCGAGGCAAGCCGCCCTGCGACAGGAAGCCAAACCATGACCGAATCGCCCGCACCGGACCACCTGCCGCTGGACCAGGGCCTGTTCGGCCGCCTGCGCCACGACGCCGGAGACGCGTGGGAGCGCTACGTGCGCCATCCCTTCGTGCTCGCGCTCGCCGACGGCAGCCTGCCGCAACCGGCGTTCCAGCACTACCTGAAGCAGGACTATCTGTTCCTGATCCACTTCGCCCGCGCCTATGCGCTGGCCGGCTTCAAGAGTTCGTCGCTGGAGGAGCTGCGCGCCGCGAGCGCTGCCGTCTCGGCCATCGTCGATGTCGAGATGCCGCTGCACGTGAAATACTGCGCCGAATGGGGGCTGTCCGAGGCGCGCATGCAGGACGAGCCGGAAGACCTTGAAACAATGGCCTATACCCGTTTCGTGCTGGAGCGCGGCCTGGCCGGCGACCGGCTGGACCTGGACGTGGCGCTGATCCCCTGCGTGGTTGGCTACGCCGAGGTGGTGGAGCGCCTGCTGGCCGATCCGGCGACGAAGCGGGACGGCAATCCATATGGCGCGTGGCTGGACGCCTATGCCAGCACGGAGTACCGGGCGCTGGCCGCCGGCGCCATCGCCAACCTGGACCGGCTGGCCGCCGCCCGCGGCGGCGAGGCACGCTATCCCGAGTTGCTGGCCACCTTCGTGGCTGCTACGCGGCTGGAGGAGGCGTTCTGGGAAATGGGCTGGCGCCGGCGCTGATCGCGCCAGGCGATTGGTCCGCTGCGCGCATGGCGTAGCGGACTTGCCGGGGCTGGTGTGGGGTGCCCATGCTCGCGCATGCACCCCACCCGCCCGCCGCTCACGCCGCTGCTCGCGCTGCTGCTCATCCGCGCCACCGGGGCGTTCCAGCTGCAATCCGCCGCCGTCGCGGCACCCTCGCTGATCGACGAACTGGGCGTCAGCTACGCCGAGATCGGCATGCTGTTCGGCGCCTTCATGATCCCCGGCATCTTCCTCACCGTGCCCGGCGGCCTGTTGGCGCGGCGCATCGGCGACCGGCCGGTGCTGCGTGGGGCGATGCTGCTGATGGCCGCGGGGGCGGTGCTGTCTGCCTCCGCGGGCGGTTTCGCGGGCGCGCTGGCCGGGCGGGTGCTGTCCGGCTGCGGCGGGGTGGTGATGCTGATGCTGGTCATCAAGATGACCACCGACCGCTATGCCGGGCCCATGCTGTCCACCGCCACCTCGATGGTGATCGTCTCCTGGCCGGCCGGCATGGCCGCGAGCCTGGTGGTGCTGGGACCGGTGGGTGAGAGCCTGGGGTGGCGCTGGGTGCTCGGGCTGTCCGGGCTGCCGGTGGCGCTGGCGATCGGCCTGACCTTCCTGGTCGGCCACGCGCCGCCGGCGCCGGTGGCCGCGGCAGGGGCGGCGGCGCGGCGTGTGACATGGCGCTTCATCGCCGCGGCTTCGGGCAACTGGACCCTCTACAACGCCGCGATCGCCGTGATGGCCGGATTCCTGCCGGCCTATCTGGCGGATACCGGCCGCCCCGCCGTGGCTGCCGCGGCTTTGGCCAGCGTGGTGACATGGAGCTTCGCCGCCGCCACCCCGTTCGGTGGGCTGCTGGCCGACCGGCTGATCGGCCGCCCGGCCGCCGTGGTGCTGGGCGCGCTTGCCACCGGCGCGCTGCTGGTGGCGGTGGCGCCAGCAGGGGGCGCGCTGTGGGTGCTGGTGCTGCTGGGCATCGCCTATGCCATTCCGCCCGGCGCGCTGACGGCGCAGGTGGGCGAGGCGACGCCGCAGCCGGCGCGGGCATTGGTGTTCGGCTGGTACAGTGCCGGCTCCTATCTGGGGCTCACCATCGCGCCATGGGTCGCCGGGCGGCTGCGCGACGTCACCGCCGATCCCAACGCGCCGCTGCTTTTCGGCGCAGCGCTGATGTTCGCCATGCTGCCCTGCTTCGCCTGGTTCCGCCGGGAGATGCGCCGTTGAGCGAACGGATTGACGTGGCCACGCTGTTCCATGCAATGATATGTGTAACCGGTAGATGGCCGGCAGATGGATTCGCGGAGAGAATTGCATGACCTTCGTCGATCGGGATGTCAGCCTCGCCGTGCCGGATGCCGATGCCTCGGCGGCGGGATCGCTGGCTGGGCTTCATCTTCTGGTCGTGGAAGACAATGCCCTGATCGCGATGGATTTCGAGGCGACATTGCAGGAAGCGGACGCCACGGTGGCACTGGCCGCCAGCACCGCCGAGGCGCTGGACCAGATTGCCGCGGAGACGTGCCATGCGGCGGTACTCGACGTCAATCTCGAGGGCGAGACGTCGATGCCGGTGGCCGATGAACTTGCGCGCAGGGCGATCCCGTTCATGTTCCTTTCCGGCCATGGCGATGCCAGCGTGCTGCCGCCAGCGCTGCGTCATGTGCAGTTGCTCACCAAGCCGATCTCGGGCGACCGCTTGGTGGCGGCCATTGCCGCCATCGCCGGCCGGCGCGGCCGCGCCGGCTGAACAGCGATCATCGCGCTGCTCGCGCCTCGGCCAGCCCGAAGCCCAGCAGCAGGAAGGCGAGACCCCCGGTTTCCACCGCGAACGCGCTGCTGGTGCTGGCCAACGGCCAATGCGCCACCACGAAGGCGGCGAAGAGACCCACGCGCAACGGCGTCGGCGCCCGCCACAGTCCGCGCCCCAGCGCCGCCAACCACGCGAGCACCATCGCGCCATATAACGCCAGCCCCGGCACACCCGCATCGGTGACCGCCTGGAGGTAGAGGTTGTGCGGGTGAATGTTGCAGCCTGCCAGGCCGCCGCCGGTATCGGCGGGGTTGCTGGAGTACCCCCAGCCGCGGAAATAGCGCGGATCGGCGCAGCCGCTGCGAAACCCGTCGAAGCCGCGCCCGGTCCAGGGATGGTCCTGGGCAATGGCCACGGCGCGCGCCGCCAGCAGGCCGTAGGGGCTGGCGGGAAAATTCTCCATCTGATCGCTGAACTTGGTGACCAGCCGGTAGAAGGTCGGCGGCGACACCACCGCCGAGGCCGCCACCAGCACCCCGCCCGCAACCAAGGCGGCCAGCACCGGCAGGCGCAGGCGCGGCAGCAGCACCGCGGCGACCAGCAGGCCGAGCACCGTCAGCAGCACCGGCATGCGCTGGCCGATCAACACCATGACGGCGACCGCGAAGGCGGTGAGCGCCGCCGCGGCGGCCATGCGCCGCAGGTCGGGCCGGCCGGCCAGCAGGGCGCCCACCGGCACCAGCAGCACCGGCGGCAGCATGCGGGCCAGTGGGGCGGCGGCGCGCGGCTTCAGGAACGGTCCGGTCAGTTCCCCGTCGCCCCATCGCGGATAGCCGGCGAGGTTGCGCCCGGTGGCGAACTG
The DNA here is from genome assembly GCA_963779875.1 of uncultured Alphaproteobacteria bacterium. Taxonomy (GTDB): domain Bacteria; phylum Pseudomonadota; class Alphaproteobacteria; order Acetobacterales; family Acetobacteraceae; genus CAMDGX01. The sequence continues at coordinate 530,689 of CAWAAI010000003.1, forward strand.
CAACAGCGCCGACAGCCCGATCCAGGCCGCACTGGCCGCCAGCACCATCCACAGCCACCGCCGCACCCGGGGCTGGGCCAGCACCTGCCGTTCCAACGCCACCGCCAGCAACAGGTAGCGCACCACCGCCAGCGCCTGCACCAGCGAGCCTGTCCCGCCCTGGCCGATGCCGGGCATTGAGCAGATCACCAGCCACACCCACCACAATGCGGCCACTGGCGCCCAGCCCTGGCGCAGCCAAGCCCAGTCGCCCAGCAGCGCGCAGCGCGCCAGCCAGCCCAGGCCGATCAGGGCGATCAGGGCCTCGGCGACGGCATAGGCGTGCAGCATGCCCGGCACGATGCCCAGCACCAGCCACCCGGCCACCCGGTCCAGCCGGGCCGCCAGGGCCTCGCGCCGCATGCCGGCCATCAACGCGCCGTCAGCGTGCATCGGCGGTGGATCCCCCCGGCACGCGGCCTGGGGCGAACAGGCCCGGCGCGAACAGGATCGCCATGCACACCAGGGCGGGCAGGATGGCGCGTACCCAAAGCGCCGGGATCAGTTCGTTCATCCGTACCGCCAGGCTGTCCAGCGCCAGCCCCAGCGCCACCAGCGCCACCACCGAGGCGATCGCCACCACCGGGCGCAGCAATCCACCATGGCGGCGGAAGCTGCCGTCCAGGATCGCGACCAGGGCGATCATCACGAAGCTCAGGGTGGTGAGCGGCGCGGCCAGGCGCTTGTGCGCCTCCACCCGCCATTTCGGGATATCGCGCGGGTTCACCACCCCTTCCGGCGGGTTCAGCAGGTCGGCGATGCCCATTTCCTGGACATCGCGCAGGCGCCGGCCCGATTCCTGCGACGGACTGGCAAGGTCGATCCAATTTTCCTTGAAACTCAAGACGTTCAACTGCCCCGTTCGCACATCCAGTTCCTGCCGCGTGCCGTTCTGCAGCAGCACCCGCGGCCCCCCCGGACCCTCCAGCAGCCGTCCGCTCTCGGCCAGGATGGTGGCGCGGTGGGCACGGTCGCGGGCGTCCTCCACCATGATGCCGCGCAGGCTGCCGTCGGGCTCGCGCGCCCGCACATAGACCACCAGCGAGTCGGAGACGGTGGTGAACACCCCCTCCTGCAGCAGCAGGGCGGCGATGTGGTTGCGGATCTCCCACTGGTATTCGCGGAAGGCGGTGGCGCTGAGCGGCACCAGCCACAGGTTCAGCGCATAGTGCAGCGCCATTGCCACCAGCGCCACCGCCAGTGCGGGCCGCGCCATGGCGAACGGCGACAGTCCGGCGGCACGCATCACCGTCAGTTCGCGGTCGCCGGACAGGCGCTGGTAGATGAACTGCACCACCACGAAGGTGGTGATCGGCAGGATCACCGCCATGAAGCCGGGGATCAGCAGGCCGGTCAGCTTGAGGAACACGCCGAACGACAGCCCGCGGTTGACCACCATCTCCACGAAGCGCAGCGACTGGGTGAGCCAGATCAGCAGCACCAGCCCCAAGGTCACCACCAGCAGCGCGCCGAGCAGCTGGCGGAACATGTAGCGGTCGAGCCGCGAGGGACGCAGGATGCTCATCGGTCACTCCGTTTGCCCAGCCGCACGCAGTCGGCGTAGCACGCCAGCAGCCGTTCGGTGACGATCTCGCGGGTGAAGTCCGCCGCATAGGCCGCCGCCCCGGCCTCGGCGAGCCGGGCGCGCAGGGTGCTGTCGCCGATGAGCCGGCGCAGGCAGCCGGCAAGGGCCACGTGGTCGTCGATCGGGCACAACAGGCCGGTCTGCCCGTCGGTCACGTATTGCCGCGCGCCGTCGGCCAGGGTGGCCACCAATGGCCGGCGCGCCGCCCAGGCCTCGACGATCACGGTGCCGAAGGGCTCGTGCCGGCTGGGCAGCACGCAGATGTCGCAGGCCTCCAACAGCGCCTTGCGGTCGGTCCGCCAGCCCAGGAAGCGCACCCGGTCGGCCACGCCCAGGGCGGCGGCCAACTGCTCGTATTCCGCGCGCGACGGCCCCTCGCCGGCAACCCACAGCCAGGCGCCGGGCAGGTTGGCGAGTGCCTGCAGCATGTTGTCGATGCCCTTCACCGGGTGCAGGCGCGCCAACACCAGCAACACGGGTGCCTCCGCCGGCGTGCCGAGGCTGGCGCGGTCCACCGGCGCAGCCTCGGGCATGGTGCCGAAGGTGTTGACCATGAAGGTTCTTTCGGGTGGCGTGCCCTGGCGCAGCAGGTAGTCCGCGATGTCGGGCGTGACGCCGACATAAAGATCGGTGCGGCGGAAATACTTCAGGTCGTAGTAGTCGCCGAACCAGCCCAGCACCGGGCAGGGCATGGCGGGCGGAATGAAGGAATTGGCGCGCGACATCCAGGCATGCACCAGGTCGGCGCGCATCTGGCGGGCGAGATCGCGGATCAGTGCGCCGCGCCGCAACACCCGGTCGGCGGCGGAGAAGCGCATGGCGTGCACCGCCACCCCGGCCGCCTCGTAGCGCCGCAGCGCCGATTCCCAGGGACGCGTCACCACCACCTGCTCCACGCCGCGCGCCTGCAGGGCGAGAATAGCGTCCTGGGCGAATGTTTCCGCTCCGCCCACGGCGGCGCCGGCGATGACCTGGAGGACGCGCATCGCGCGCAACTGCCACAGCGCCGCCACCCTGTCGAGGGCGGCGCTCACCCCGGCTCCTCCTCCTCGGACTCCTCGAACTCGAAAGGCTCTTCGCCCTTCTTGGTCACGCTCAGCCCGCCATCGGCCTCCAGGATCACCTCCTCCACGTTGCTGAAATCATGCACCCCGTTCTTGCGCAGCAGCGCCTTGAAGTCGCTGTTGCTGATCCGCTCGTACCGCAGGTTGCGGCGGATCACCTTGCCACCGCGCATCAGCACGGTCGGCTTGCCCTCCAAGAAGCGCCGCAGCAGAGGGCTGCGAAACGTCAGGATCGAGATCAGCACGCTGGTGCCGACCACCGTGGCCGCCAGCACCATTCCGCCCGACAGCGACGTGTCGCCGGCGATCAGCGCGTTCTGCACGGACTCGCCGACCAGCAGGATCATCACGAACTCGGTGGCGTCCAATTGCCCCACCTGCCGTTTGCCGGAGAGGCGCAGCAGCAGCACGATGCCGAGGAAGACCAGCACCGCGCGCAGCACCAGCGCCAGGAACGGCACGTCCAGCACCCACATGTGTTCCCACACGATTCCGCCTCCTGTTGCGTGGCGCGGTCCGGTTGACCGCGCCTTCCCTGCCTGCGAGCCTTCAACAGGGGTGGCGGGGGTGTGATGGCGGCCTATGACCTGATCGTGATCGGCGGCGGGCTGGTGGGCGGCGCCGTCGCCTGGGGTGCGGCGCGGCTGGGTGCCCGGGTGGCGCTGCTGGACGAGGGCGACGTGGCCTTTCGCGCCGCGCGCGGCAATTTCGGCCTTGTCTGGGTGCAGACCAAGGGCGCGGGGATGCCTCCCTATGCCCACTGGACGCGCCGCTCCGCCGAACTCTGGCCCGAGCTTGCGCAGGCGATGGCCGGGCGCACCGGCGTGGACGTGGCCCTGCGCCAGCCCGGCGGGCTGATGTTCTGCCTGTCCGACGAGGAGATGGAACGCCGGGCCGCGCTGGTGGCGCGCATGCACAACGAGAGCGGCGGCATCGGCACGCGCATGCTCGATCGCGCCGAGGTGCGCGCGCTGGTGCCCGCGGTGAGCGACCAGGTGGTCGGGGCGGCGTTCTGCCCGGCCGACGGCCACGCCAACCCGTTGAAGCTGTTGCGCGCGCTGCATGATGCGCTGCTGCGCGAGAGCGGCGACTACCTGCCCAACCGGCGTGTCGGCAGTATCACGCCGCAGGCAGGGGGCTTCCGCATCGAGGCCGGGGGCGAGGTTTTCACCTGTGCCAAAGTGGTGATCGCGGCCGGCCTGGGCAGTGCCGCGCTGGCGCCGATGGTCGGGCTGGAGATGCCGGTGCGGCCCGTGCGCGGCCAGATCATCGTCACTGAGCGGATGCGCCCTTTCCTGGAGCACGCCACCCACGTGGTGCGCCAGACCGAGGAGGGATCGGTCATGCTGGGCGACAGCCAGGAGGATGTGGGCTTCGACAATGCCACGACGGTGCCGGTGATCAGCGACATCGCGGCGCGCAACCTGCTGGTTTTTCCGCATTTGCGGGATGCGAACATCGTGCGGGTGTGGGGCGCGCTGCGGGTGATGACGCCGGACGGCTTCCCGATATACCAGCAGTCGGCGCGGCATCCCGGCGCCTTTGCCGCCACCTGCCACAGCGGCGTCACCCTGGCCGGCGCCCATGCCCTGGCCCTGGCGCCGGCGATCATGGCGGGCGCGTTGCCGCCGGCGCTCGACGCCTTCACCACGGAGCGGTTCCATGCACACGGGGCCTGACGGCGCATTCATGCGACGTGACGACACGCGCCCGGTGGTGCACCTCGCGTTCGAGGGCGCGCCGGTCGCGGCCCGCATCGGCGACAACGTGGCCGCCGCGCTGCTGGCCGCAGGTATCGTCGCATTCCGCACGACGCCGGCCGGCGGTGCGCCGCGCGGGCCCTGGTGCATGATGGGGGTGTGCTTCGACTGCCTGGTGGAGATCGACGGCACACCCAATCGCCAGGCGTGTCAGGTGCCGGTGGCCGAGGGCATGGCGGTGCGGCGGATGCAGGGGGCGCGGTGATGCACGACTGCATCGTCATCGGCGCGGGGCCGGCCGGGATGGCAGCGGCGACGTTGCTGGCCGGGCGCGGCGCCGATGTGGTGGTGCTGGACGAGCAGGCGGCGCCCGGCGGCCAGATCTGGCGCGGAGTCGAGGCCGCCCCGCCGGCGCTGCGCGCGGTGCTGGGCGAGGACTACGTGGCCGGCGCAGAGGTGGTCGCCCGCTTCCGCGCCAGCGGCGCCGGCTACCGGCCCGGCAGCGCGGTATGGCAGGTCACGCCCGAGCGCGAGGTGTGGGTGAGCCATGCGGGGCGCTCCACCTCGCTCGCCGCGCGCACCATCCTGCTCGCTGTCGGCGCCCAGGAGCGGCCGGTGCCGGTGCCGGGCTGGACGCTGCCGGGAGCGATGGGGGCGGGCGGCGTGCAGATCCTGCTCAAGACGTCAGCGTTGGTGCCGCGGGGCCTCGTGCTGGCCGGCAGCGGGCCGCTGCTCTACCTGCTGGCGGCGCAGTGCATCGCTGCGGGCAGCCCGCCCGCGGCGGTGCTGGACACGGCCCGGGCCGGCGACCTGTGGCCGGCGCTCGCGCGGCTGCGACCGGGGGCGACAAGTTATCTGCGCAAGGGGTTGATGCTGCAGGGCGCCATTCGTGCCCATGGCGTGAAGTGGTATCGCGCGGTTACCGGCGTGCGGCTGGCAGGCGCGGCGCGGGTCGAGGGCGTGCGGTTCAGCAGCGGCGGGCAAACCCATGAGATTGCGGCAGATCTGGTGGCGCTGCACGAAGGCGTAATTCCAGCCCAGCACATGGCGCGCTCGCTCGGCTGTGTCCATCGCTGGGACGAGGGGCAGCGCTGTTTCAGCCCGGTGCTCGATGGTTGGGGCAACAGCAGCGTCGCCGGCGTGCTGGTCGCGGGCGATGCCGGCGGCATCGGCGGGGCGCAGGCGGCGGCGCATGCCGCGCGGGTGGCCGCCGCTGCGGTGTTGCAGCAACTCGGCCGAATTGACGACGCCGGGCGCGATGCGCTGGCCGCGCCGGATCGCCGCGCCCTGGCAGGGCACCGCACCGCCCGCGCCTTCCTCGACCGCCGCTATCCGCCGCCGGCGGGAATTCTTGCGGCCGGACGACGACGTAATCGTCTGTCGCTGCGAGGAGGTGACGGCCGGCGCGCTGCGCGCCGCCGTGGCACAGGGCTGCCAGGGCCCGAACCAGGCCAAGAGCTTCACCCGCGCCGGCATGGGCCCCTGCCAGGGGCGGATGTGCGGAACCGCGGTGACCACCGTGCTGGCCGGCGCGCTGGGGGCCACGCCCGAGGAAACCGGGCATTTCCGCATCCGCCCGCCGCTCAAGCCTATTACGCTTGGCGAGCTGGCGGCGGTGGAGCCGGCATAGGGCGACGTGACCGCCTAATGCAGCAGGGGCGCGCGCAGGAAGCTGGCGCGGTCGGCAGAAGTGATGTGCACCGTAAGGGTGTTGCCGCCACGACCCAGCTTTAGCGGGATCGAGGTGCCGGCGGGGCCCGTTGACCACAGCTTGCGCCAGAGCGCGCCGAGATCGGTAACCTCCTCGTCGCCGATCGCCAGGATGCGGTCGCCCTGCTGCACGTCCGCGCTGGCCGCCGGCCCGCGATCCGACACGCCGCCCACGATCAGCCCGCCTTCGCCTTCCATGGCATAGAGCCCAAGCCAGGGGCGCGGCGGCTGGGAGACCCGGCCATAGGCGAGCAGGTCATCCAGTACCGGGCGCAGATTGGCCACCGGCACGATCATGTTCATGTCCATGCGCCGCTTGCCGTCGCCCTGTTGCAGGATCAGCGAGCCGGTGCCCAGCAGCTTGCCGTCCTTGCCGATCAGCGCCGAGCCGGACCAGAACGGATGCGCGGGGGCGGTGAAGATGGCGTTGTCCAGCAGGTATTCCCAATAGCCGGCGAATTCCTGCCGCCCCACCACCTTGGCCTCGATGGCGTGCTGGCGGCCGCCGCCGGCCGCCATCACCGCCTCGGCGCCGACCTTGAGCGAGTTGGAATCGCCAAGCTCGATGGCCGGCAGGTCAAGCTTGCCCAGCGCCTGCACCAGACCGAAGCCGCTGATCTGGTCGAAGGCGAGCGGATGGCCGGGCACGGCGCGGCCGTCATTGGTAATGAGCCATACGGTTTCCGCCTCGGTGATGAGGTAGCCGATGGTCAGCACCAGCCCGTCCTCGCGGATCACCACGCCGTTGCCCACGCGGTCGGTGCCCAGCGTGCCGGCGGTGAAGGCGTCGGGCGGCACGCTGGCGCGCAACCCCACCACCGATTTCAGGGTGCGCTCCAGGTCGAACCCATAATCCTCCGGGTCCGGCTGCAGGTTGGCCGGAATTTCCCATTCGTGCGTCTGCATGGTCGGGTCGTCGTCCTGTGACATATGCCCAGTATATTGGTGGGAATGCCCGCCAGGGCAACCAATCTGGCCAGCCGGGTGATTTCGCCGCGGCTGGCGCAGTTGTGAAGCCGCCGCGGCGGCCTGTTTCTCGGGCGGGTGGCGATGCGCTCGCCGGTCCCGGCCCTGTCGGTTGTGCCTGCCGGCAGTATCCGGTCAGGCGGTGATGTCGGCGAGCGCCCGGCGCACCCCCTCGATCGTCTGGTCGATGATGGCGTCGTCGTGCTCGGTGCTGAGGAACCAGGCGCCGCGTTCCAGCGCACGCACGCCGTGCTTCACCAGTGCCGTGGTGAACGCGACATAGCGCTTGCGGTCGAAGCGCTGCAGGTCGGCCCAGTTCCGCGCCGGCTCCGTCATGCCGAGGGCGACGTGGAAGATGGTGGGGAAGCCGGCGACCACCACCGGCACGCCGGCGCGGGCGAACTCCGCGCGGATGCCGTCCATCAGCCGGGTGCCGCGCGCGTTCAGCGCCTCCCAGGTTTCGGGGCGGCGCAGGCGGTTCAGGGTGGCGACGGTGGCGGCCATGGTGATGGCCTGGCCGTTATAGGTGCCGCCGTGCATCACCCCATTTGCGAGTTCGTCCAGCAGGTCGGCGCGTCCGGCGATGGCGGCGACGGGAAAGCCATTGGCGATCGCCTTGGCGAAGGTGGCGAGATCAGGCGTGACGCCGAATCTCTGCTGCGCCCCGCCCGGGCCAACACGGAAGCCGGTGATGACCTCGTCGAACACCAGCACCGTTCCATGCTTCGTGCAGGCTTCGCGGGCGGCCTCCAGGTAGCCGGGGGCAGGGAAGATCGACCCTTGGTTGCACATCGCGGCCTCCATGATGACCATGGCGACGTCGCCCTTCGCGAGCCGGGCCTCCAGCGCCGCGGCGTCGTTCCAGGGCAGCACGGCGATATCGACAGCCGCATCCAGGATCTGCCCGCGGCTGCCGGCGACGGGGCCGGTGGCGTCGGGCGGGGGCGTGGTGGACCACAGCACGTTGTCGAACCAGCCGTGGTAGTGGCCTTCGAACTTCACCACCACGCGGCGGCCGGTGGCGGCGCGGGCGATGCGCAGGGCGGCCTGCACGGCTTCGGAGCCCGACGAGCAGAAGCGCATCCGCTCGGCGCAGGGCACCATCTCGCACACCAGCCGCGCCGCCTCGGCCTCCAGGCCGGACTGGCCGCCGTAGAGGATGCCGCGGTCGAGCTGCTCGCGAACGGCGGCGATCACGTCGGGCGGGTTGTGGCCCAGGATCATCGGGCCCATCGACAGGTAGTAGTCGATCAGCCGGTTGCCGTCCGCGTCGATCAGGGTTGCACCCTCGCCGCGCTCCAGCACCAGAGGCGTGGGGGAGATGCCGAGGCGGAAGTTCGAGGAGACGCCGCCGGCGAGGTATTTCGACGCCTCGGCGATGCGGCGACGGGATTCGTCGAAGGTCAGCTCCCGGTCGGGCAGGGCGTTGCGGCGATCGGACGTGGTGGCTGACATGCTTCTCTCCCCTGCGGCACGGCCGGAAGGCTCCCGCCCGGGCCGGGTCATGTCAAGGCGCGCTTCCCACGTCCAGGGCATCGGCTATCATCTGCTGATGGACCAGACAAACGCCGATCCGCTGCTCGACGTCGCCAATCTCGCCTATTCCTACAACGGGCTCGCGGCCGTGCGGGATGTGTCGTTCCAGGTGGGGCGCGGCGAGGTGGTGGCCCTGCTCGGCGCCAACGGGGCGGGCAAGTCCACTACGGTGAAGGTGGTGGCCGGCGCGTTGCGGGCCAAGGCCGGACGCATCCGCTTCGACGGCGAGGCGCTGGAGGGCCAGCCGAGCCATGTCGTTGTCAAGCGCGGCATCACCCTGGTGCCCGAGGGACGGCTGGTCTTCCCGCAGATGACGGTCCACGAGAACCTGCAGATGGGCGGCTACACCCAGCCGGATGCGGCGGTGGCGCGCGCGGCGGAGCATTGCTTCGTCCTGTTTCCCCGCCTGGCCGAGCGCCGGCACCAACGTGCGGGGTCGTTGTCGGGCGGCGAGCAGCAGATGCTCGCCATCGCGCGCGGCATGATGAGCGGGCCGCGGTTGATGATCCTGGACGAACCTTCGCTGGGCCTCGCGCCGCTGCGGGTGCAGGAACTGTTCCGCCTGATCTCCGCCATCGCCGAGGAGGGAGTGGCGGTGCTGCTGGTGGAGCAGAACGTGCACCAGTCGCTCAAGATTTCCCACCGCGCCTACGTGATGGAGAAGGGCACGGTGGTGCTGGGCGGCACCGGCGCGGAACTGCTGGGCAACGACTACGTGCGCCAGGCCTTCCTGGGGCGGTAAGGCCTACGTCTCCTCCGGCGTTCCCAGATAGGCGGCGATCACCTTCGGATTCGCGGAAATCTCCGCCGGCGTGCCCTCGGCAATCTTGGCGCCGGCGTCGAGCACGATCACGCGGTCCGACACGCGCATCACAGCGGCCATGTCGTGCTCCACCAGCAGCACCGTGGTGCCGCGGTCGCGCACGCGGCGCAGGATATCGCACACTTCCTCGGTTTCGGCCGGATTGAGCCCGGCGCAGGGCTCGTCGGCCAGCAGCAGCACCGGGCGCGCGGCCGTTGCGCGCGCGATCTCGAGCCTTCGGAGAAATCCAACGGTGAGGTCGCCTGCGGGCCGCTCGGCAAGTTCGGCCAGTCCGGTCAGGGACAGCACCCGTTCGGTCACCTCGTCCACGTCGCGGTCGCCGTCCCGGCCGAACAGCGCGCCGATGCGCACGTTGTCGCGCACCGACAGTTCGGCGAAGGGCTTGGCGATCTGGAAGGCGCGGGCAACTCCCCGCCGGGCGATGGTGGTGGTGGACAGCCCGTCGATGCGCTCGCCGTGGAAGCGGATCTGCCCCTCGCTGACCGGCAGGTAGCCGGTGACGAGGTTGAAGATGGTGGACTTGCCCGCGCCGTTCGGTCCGATCAGGCTGGTGATGCTGCCGGCCTGGACGGCGAGGCTGACGTTGTCGGTGGCGACCAGGCCGCGGAATCGCTTGGTCACCCGGTCCAGTTCCAGGATCGGTGCCTTCATCGCCGCACCTCCCGGCGCTTGCGCCGCCACGCCTGCCAGGTTCCCACCGCCCCGCGCGGTGCCGCGAGCACCAGGGCCACCAGCAGCGCGCCGGTGAGGAACATGTGCAGGTTGAGGAACTGGCCCAGCACCACTTGGGTGAGGATCACCATCACCACGGCGCCGATCATCGGCCCTATCAACGTGCCCATGCCGCCCAGCAGGTTGTAGACGATCATGTTGAGCGAGAAATCGGTGCGGTAGACGGAGCCGGTGGTGATGTATCCGAGCGAGTGGGCATATATCACCCCGAGCGCGCCGGTCAGCGTGGCGCTGAGCACGAACATCGCGATCTTGTAGCGCTCGGTGGGCACGCCAAGCATGCGTGCGGTGTCCTCGTCCTCGCGCATCGCCAGCAGGCCGTGGCCGATGCGCCCGACCTTCACGGCGAACGCGATGCCCAGGATCACCACGGTGGCGGCCAGCAGCAGATAATAGAACACCGCCTCGGGCCGCAGGTCCGCCAGCGGGATGCGCGGCAGCACCAGTCCCAGTGAGCCCTGGAATATCTCGATGGAGTTGGTCAACTCGGCCAGCACCTGGGCCACGCCCAGCATCGCCACCGCGAAATAGATGCCGCGCAGGCGCAGGATGGGCCAGGCGACCAGCGCCGCGGCGGCGGCGCAGACCGCGGCGCCGAACAGGATGCCCAGCGCCAGCCCGCCGAGCGGGGCCGTGCGCATGAGCGCGGCGGGCAGCATCGTGGTCTCGAAAAGCCCCGCCGCGAAGGCGCCGAGGCCGATGAATGCGGTGTGGCCGAAGCTCCAATAACCCGCGAAGCCGCCCAACAGCGTCCAGGCCAGGCCGAGGCCGGTGGACAGCAAAATCAGTTGCCCCACCCGCACATGGAACGGCATCAGCACGAACGGCACCGCAGCGAGCAGCAGCACCCCGAGCAGGGTGGCCACGATCCACCAGCGGTATTGGGCGATGCCTTCGCGCAGCATCTCAGCGCGAGCCCGCGAAGGCGTTGCCGAGCAGGCCGGCCGGGCGGAGGACGAGCATCAGCACCAATATCAGGAACATCATCGCATTGGGAAAGGCCGGGCCGATCAACTGCGAGGTCGCCGTGCTGATCAGCCCCAGCAACAGCCCGCCCAGCAGCGCGCCTGACGGGCTGCCGACGCCGCCGAGCACCACCACGACAAAGGCGTTCAGCGTCCAGTTCGCTTCGTCGGGCGGGGAGAACGGGATGATGATGCCCAGGATCGCCCCCGACGCGCCGGCGAAGGCGGCGGAGACGCCGAACGTCATGCCGTAGATGTGCCGCGCGTCCACCCCGCACAGCCGGGCGGCCAGTTCCTGCTGCGCGGTGGCGCGGATCACCCGGCCGATGCGTGTGCGGTTCAGCACGAAGGCCAGCGCGCCGAGCAGGGCCAGGCTGGCGGCCAGCGCGGAGATGCGTACCAGGTCGATGGTGAGCTCGCCCACGCGCACGAAGCTGAAGGCGTAGCCTGGTGAGATGCTCTTGAAGTCGGGCGAGAACACCAGCACCAGCAGGTTGCGCAACATCAGCGCCACCCCGAAGGTGACCAGCATTGAGGCGAGCAGCGAGGACCGGTCCACCGCCAACTGGATCAGGCCGCGCTGATAGACGTAGCCGAAGGCGAACAGCACGGCCATGACGGGCGGGATCGCCAGCAGCGGGTCGAGCCCGGTGGAGTGCCAGATGAACCACGTCAGGTACGCGCCCATCATCACGATGGCGCCGTGGCTCAGGTTCACCACGCCTAGCACGCCAAAGATCAGCGAGAAGCCGACTGCGGCGAGCGTGTACAGCCCGCCGAGCACCAGCCCGTCGATAATGGTCTGCAGGGCAAGCATTCAGCCTGCCCCGCGCCGTTCGGCCTTCAACTGCTTCAGCTCTTCTTGTCCCAGGCCGGGACCGGCCACATCACCTCGGCGGTCTTGCCGCCGGCGGGGAACACCACCTCGCCCTTGCCCTTCAGCACCTGGCCCACCGAGGGGCCCATGAGCACCGGATCGCCGTCGCCGTCCGGCGTGAAACTCACCCGGCCGTACACCGTCTCGATGTCGATCTTGTCCAGCGCGTCGCGCACCTTGATCGGGTCGGTCGAGCCGGCCGCCTTCATCGCCATCACATAGGTGATGATACAGGCCGCGCCGGCGGCCACATGATAGGCGATGGGGCGGGTGAAGTTCTTGGCGTAGTAGGCGGCGAACTGCGCCGGGTTGCCGAAAAACGGGTCCTTCCAGGTGGTGCGCGGGTCCCAGTAGGTGGAATAGAAGATGCCGTTGGCGTGCTTGCCCAGCGCCTCGCGGTACGAGGCAAGCTGCGGCCCCAGCCCCTGGAACAGCAGCCCCACATTGGTGCCGCTGGCGATCATCTGCCGTGCGATCAGCAGCGAATCCTGGTCGTGCATGGCGCACAGCAGCATGTCCGGCGTCTTCGCGCGCACCGAGGCGAGCACCGAGGAGGCGTCGGTGATCTGCGCGGGCAGCAGGTAGTCCTCTACCAACGTGAAGCCGGCTTCCTTGGTGGTGCGCACGATGCCGGCGGCGAACGTCTTGGAAAAGGCGTCGTTGGTGGCGATCACCGAGAAGGTCTTGGGCTGCGGGTTCAGCGTCTTGAAGAAGGCCACAGTGGACTGGAACTGCCGGGTGGCACGCGGGAACATGCCGAACACGTAGCGGTAGCCCTGGGTGAAGATCTGGTCGGAGCCGCCGCCCGCCTGCACCATCGGCCGTTCGGCCCGCTCGGTTATCGCCGCGGTCGGCAGCACGATGTTGCTGCCGAACGAGCCGAGGAAGAAGTTGACGTTATCGTCGATCAACCGCTGGATCAGGGTCACCGCGCGCGACGGGTCCGACGCGTCGTCGAACAGCTTCAGGTCGAGCATGTACCTGTTGCCGCCGATCTCAACGCCGCCCTGCTCGTTGATGAACTTCACCGCCGTGGCGTAGCCGTTGTTCACGTTGAGCCCGGTTTCGGCGGCCGCGCCGCTGAGCGGGATGGAGCCGCCGAACACCAGCGTCTTGGCCTGCGCCCCGGCCGTGCGGATTGCTGGTGCGGCGAGCGCGGTGCCGGCGGCGAATTGCATGAGGGTACGCCGGGCGATTCGGGCCATGGCCTGCTCCTGTTTCGATTCAGCGGCAGGATGGCCGGTCATGGCCGCCCGCGCAATCGGAGTTGGTGTGTTGCGGCGAATGGGCTTGCGGTGCCGCGGCGGGCGCGGCACGAGACGCCATGCAGAATGCCGATGGCCTTGCGCCCGCGCCGCGAATGCGCGCGATGCTCACCCTCACCTTCGCGGTGATGTTGTCGGTGCTGGGGGCGGCGCTGCCGAACATCGCCCTGCCGAGCATCGCCGCCGACCTGGGGGTGACACCGGCCGCCTCGGTGTGGGTGGTCAATTCCTACCAGATCGCGGTGACCGTCACGCTGCTGCCGTTCTCGTCGCTGGGCGACATATACGGCTACCGGCGCGTGTATGGCGTGGGGATCGTGGTGTTCACGCTGGGCTCGTTGCTGTGCGCCTTCGCCCCCGACCTCCAAACGCTGGTGGCGGCGCGGGTGCTGCAGGGGCTTGGCTCCGCCGGTATCATGAGCGTGAACACCGCGCTGGTGCGCACCATCTTCCCGCGCGCCATGCTCGGCCGCGGCATGGGGCTCAACACCATGGTGGTGGCCACCTCGCTGGCGCTGGGGCCGACGACGACGGCGGCGGTGCTGGCGGTGGCCGACTGGCCGTGGCTGTTCCTGGTGAACGTGCCGCTGGGCATGGTGGCCTTTGCCGGGCTGCGCTTCCTGCCGCCCACCGAGCCGGGCCGCCACCGCTTCGACGTGCCGAGCGCGCTGCTGAACGCGGCCACGCTGGGGCTGTTCATCGCCGGGATCGACTGGCTGGGGCACGGGACCACTGAGATAGCGGGGGCGGCGGTCGCCGGCGTCGCGCTTATCGCCCTGGCCGGCGCGCTGGGCTGGCTGTTCGTGCGCCGGCAGGCGACGCTCACGGCACCGATGCTGCCGGTGGACCTGTTCCGACGGCCGGTATTCGCGCTGGCCGTGGCGACCTCCGTCAGTTCCTACATGGGCCAGACCACCGCCTATGTGGCGCTGCCTTTCCTGTTCCACGCCGGAGGGGCGAGCGAGATCGGCACCGGCCTGCTGATGACGCCGTGGCCGGTGGCGGTGATGCTGGTCTCGCCCTTCGCCGGCACGCTGTCCGACCGGTTCTCGGCCGGGTTGCTGGGCGGCATCGGGTTGGGGGCGATGTCGGTGGGGCTGCTGGCCATCGCCTTTCTCGCCCCCGGCGCGCCGTGGTGGGACGTGGCGTGGCGGATGGTGCTGACCGGCGCAGGCTTCGCGCTGTTCCAGACGCCGAACAACCGGGTGCTGATCTCCTCGGTGCCGCGCGAGCGCAGCGGGGCGGGCAGCGGCATGATCTCCACCTCGCGCCTGCTGGGCCAGACGATGGGTGCCGCAACGGTGGCGCTGGTGTTCGCCCAGCTTCAGTCGGCAGGCGTGGGCCATGCCGCCTCGATGGCGGTGCTGGTGGGCGCGGCGATCACCGGGGTCGCGACCTGCCTGAGCCTGGCGCGGCTGCGGGGATAGTGAAAGGGGGCCCGGGGGCGACGCCCCCGGCGGGTCGAGGGCGGCGCCCTCGCCTTCCTTCCTTCAGTTCAAGGTCATCCCGGCATCGACTATGAAATTCTGCCCGGTCAGCCCACTTGCCTCGTCGGAAGCAAGGAACAGCGCCATGCGCGCCACGTGGCTGCCGTCGAGCGGGATCTTGAGGGCCTGGTTCTCGATGATCTGCCGGTCCGTCTCGGGCGAGCGCCACAGCCGCGCCTGGCGTTCGGTGTTGATGGCGCCCGGCACGATGCAATTCACGCGGATGCCGTGTTCGCCAAGTTCGCGCGCGAGGGTGCGGGTCATGCCGTTGATGGCCGCCTTGGCCGCGGTGTAGCCGACCATGCCGCCGCGGGCGCGCATCCAGGAAATGGAACCCATCATGATGATGGCCCCCGTGCCGCGCGCGCGCATCGCCGGGATCACGGCCTGACTGGCGAAGAACTGGTGGTCGAGGTTCAGCGCCAGGGTGCGGCGCCAGGATTCGGGTTCCACGGACTCGATCGTGTGCCGGTCGTCGCGGGCGGCGTTGTTGACCAGCACCTCCACCTCGCCGGCCTCGGCCACGGCGGCGCGCAGGGCGGCGATGTCGGCGAGGTCGCAGTGAAGGAAGCGCGCCTGCGGCACCTCGGCGGCGAGGGTGGCGGCGGCGGCTTTGTCGATGTCGATGAAGGCGACGCGCGCACCTTGGGCCGCGAATTCGCGCACCATGTGGGCGCCGATGCCCGAGGCGCCGCCGGTGACCAGAACGGCGCGGCCGGCGAGGCTGGCATAGCGGGCGGTGGAGGTGCTCATCGGCGCGTCTCCTCTATGACAGTGTTTCGAGCGCGAACCGCACGCTGCCGGCCATCTCCTCGCCGGGGCGCAGGATGGCCATGCCGTGCTCGGTGCTGCCGTCGATGCGGTTGATGCCGTCGGTCATGTTGGCCACCGGCTCGACGCAAAAGAAGTCGCGGCCGGGCGGGATGAACACCACGAGGTGACGGAAGGCCGGGGCGGCGGCGATGGACAGCGCCAGGTTGTGCTCCGGCCAGACGATGCGGGCCAGCCCGCGCCAGGTGGCGAAGCAGTGGTCCAGCGCCACCGTGCCGACGACGAGGCCATGCCGATGGTCCCATTGCGGCGGCACCTCGGCGCGATGGGTGGGGATGAGGTTGCCGTCGTGCTGCCACACGTGCTGGGCGGCGAAATGCAGCCGGGCCGTGGGCGTGCGCGGGAAGAACGGGTGCATGCCGATGGCGAAGGGCGCGGCGTGCTCGGCTTCGTTGCGGACGATGATCTCCAGGCGCAGCGCGTCGGGCGCCAGGCGGAAGCGCTGCTCGGCGGCAAACGCAAAGGGCCAGAGCAGGCCGCCGGGATAGCGCAGGGCGAGGGTGGCATGTGCAGGACCGGAATCCTGCACCTGCCAGGGAAGCTGCCAGCCGGCACCGTGGATGGATTGCCCGCCCAGCAGGGGCGGCAGGTGGTGGGTGAGGCCAGCGAAGGAGAAGCGGTTGCCCGCGACGCGGTTGGAGACGGGCACCAGCGGATAGCTGGCCATGCCGCGCGGGTCGGCCTCCTCCAACGCGTCGGGCAGCAGCGGGCGCAGCACCGGGGTGTCGCCGTGCCACCAGTCGGCGATGGCCCCGCCCACCGCCGGCGCGAGTCGCAGCAGGGCGGGGCCGGCCGACAGGCTGAGAAGCTGGTCCACCCCGCCGAGGCTCAGGGGGCAGGCGTCAGCTTCACCACCAGGCTCGCCGCCGCGTCCACTGCCTCGCGCGAGTAGAGCATCGGCACGTATTCCTCCGCCGCCCATTTCGGCGCCAGCGCATCGTAGTGCGGGCTGCGCGGGTCGCCGGACTGGCCGGGGGCGTTGACGGTGACCGAGGCATCCCAGTTGCCGACATCGAGCACCATGCGGAACGAGGCGCCCGTGGTGACGCGGAAGTCGGACAGGCGGTAGCCGGCATTCATCACCGTGGAGCCGGAGCCGCCCTTGGGGAGGCGGCCGACGTCGCGGAAGCCCGGCCGTACGGTGCCGAGCGGATGGGCGAAGTAGCCGTGGTGCAGGCTGCCCCAGGCCCAGTTGGCCATGTTGTCGCCCATGCGGGCGCGGGCATCGGCGAAGGCGGCTTCCAGGGTGCGCAGCAGCAGCGCGTCCCGCTCGCCCAGGCGTTGGTCGGCGGCTTCGAGCATGGCCAGCAGCGCGTCGTGGTCGCCCGGCGCCATCAGCGGGCGGATTGCCGGGTCGGGCACCAGCAGGTCGAGCATGGCGGGCTTGAGGTGCTTCATCCACCACAGCTCGAATAGCGCGGCGGCGGGGCTTTCGCGGGTCAGCTTGCCATCCCAGTTGGCGAGCAGCGCGAGCGCGCCGGCGGTGTCGCCCTCGCCGGACAGTTTCGCGAGCAGCTTCTGCAGGCGCAGGCCAGGCATGGACGTGCTGTCGGTCTGCAGCGCCTTGGACTGGTCCAGCGTGTGCTTCTTCTGGCCGCCGAGCACGGCGTCGATCCGGTTGATGCGCGAGCGCTCCGACCATTCGAAGCCGATGCGGCGCTCGTCGATCGGGTAGTCGGCGGGCAGGTTCATCTCGTTGGCGGTGGCGACGAAGCCGCGGGCCGGGTTGATCGCGCGCGGCAGGTCGGTGGGCGGCAGGAAGCCTTCCCATTCGTAGCGCCCGTCGCCGGGCACCGGCAGCAGCCCGTCCCAGTTGCGGCGGATCGGCACCTTACCGCTGGCGAACCAGGCGATGTTGCCTGTGGTGTCGGCGTAGACGTGGTTGATCGAGGGCATCGACCAGTTGGCGACGGCGTCGGCGTATTGCTCGGGGGTGCGGGCCTGCATGCAGGCGAGGCTGGCGTAGTAGGCGGCCGAGCCCGGCTCGAACCACACCGAGCGCAGGGCGTAGGCGCGGTTGTTCGCGCGGTCCTGGCGCAGCACCGGGCCGTGGCGGGTGAATTTCAGCTCCACCTGCTGGTCGGTCACGCTGCGCACGGCGATGGTCTCGCGCAGGGTGGTCATGCGCTCCCACGTGTCGCCGTAGCGGTAGAGGTCGGGGTCGTCGGGGCTGGTTTCGTAGACATAGAGGTCTTCCTGGTCCATCGGGAAGATGGTCAGGCTGAAGCCGGCGGTGCCGTTGTGGCCGAATGACACGCCGGGAATGGCGGGCTCGCCGGCGCCGATCACGTCGAGGTCGGGGCCGGTGAGGTGGACGATGTAGCGCAGCGAGGGCAGCGAATGCGCGCGGTGCGGGTCGCTGCCCAGGATCGGCCGGCCGGTGGCGGTGCGGGCGGGGGCGACGGCCCAGTTGTTGGAGCCGTCCATGTAGACGTCGCCGAGTTCGGTCACCTTGGTCCAGCGCCAGGCCTGGGAGAGCGGTGCGGTGAGGCGGGCAGGCGGCAGGTCGAAGGGGGCGGTGGCGAGCTTGAAGACATCGAGCACGTCCGCGGGGATGGCGGCGAAATCGACGCCCTCCGGCACGATCGCCTTCCACTCGGGCTCCAGCGACATGCGCGCGAGGTCGGTCTCCACCCCGGCGCGGGCGGCGACCTGGGCGCGGGACAGTTCGGACAGTGACGTTGCGCACGCGGGCATGGCCGCGGATGCGCACCACGTCGGCGGCCTGCCACTTCTCCGGGCGGGTGCCCATGGCGGCGAACTCGGGCGGTCGCAGCGCGGGGTCGCGGTCGGACAGGTCGATGAAGGCGTTGATGCCGGCGACGAAGGCCTCGGTGATGGCGCGGGCTTCCGGCGTGCCGTAGCTGGCCCATTCCGCGTCCATGTCGCCGCGGTAGAGGAACAGGCGGGCGGCGCGGTCCTGGGCGAGGAAGCCGGGGCCGAAATCGGCGGCGAGGCGGCCGAGGCCGCGCTTGCGCCAGATGTCGAGTTGCCACAGCCGGTCGCGCGCGGCGTTGAAGCCCTGGACGAAGAAGATGTCGCGGCGGGAATTGGCGCGGATGTGGGGGATGCCCCAGCGGTCCACCACGATCTCGGCCGGTGCCTCAAGGCCGGGCACCTCGTGCTCCACAGTCGTGGCCTCGACGGTCACGTTGTCCAGCGAGGGTTGCTGCTCGGCGTCCGTCTTCTTTTCCCCTCGCTTGCGGCGAACGGTCTCGGTCGGTTTGCGCGGGGGCAAGGCAGGCTCTCCTCAGGCGATGGGATCGAGCGGCCAGATCGGCCGGCGGACGTTCTTGTAGCCCTGGGGGTTGGCCAGGATGGCCGAGCCCAGGCCGCCGCCATCGATGGTGATGATCTCGCGGGCGATGGGGGTGAAGGCGGCGCGGAAATGGTGCTTGGACTTCACCGCGATGGTGTCGCGGGTGACGGGGTCGACACCGAGGGAGGTGAGCTGGGCGAGGTCGGTGGCCTGACCGTTGTTGCTGATGATGCAGATGTCGATGCCGCCGACGCGGAACATCGCGGACAGGCCCTTGTCGCGCCAGACGCCGCCGCCCATGGGGCCGAAGGCGCGGAACTTTCCCGAGCTCAAGGTGGCGACCTCGCCGGCCAGGGTGAGCGGGCCGCCGCCGAAGCTGGCGTCGTGCTTGCCGCCGAGGGTGATGGCGCCGATGTTGCCGGCGCCGATGGCGGCGCATTGCTGGGCGGCCTCGGGGTCGTAGATGGCATAGAAGCAGGCGTTCTGCAGGTCGGCGGCGATCATGGCGCGCAGCACGTCGGTGGTGTCGCCGTAATGGCCGCTGCCCGGGTTGTCGGTGACGTCGGACATGACCAGCGGCGCCTTGTGCTGGGCCTCGCCGGCCTTGGCGTGGGCGACCGCGTCGGCGATGGACCAGTCGGTGATGCCGACATAGTCGCGCTGTTCCCAGGCGTAGTCCATGAAGGACTCGGCGATCTTCTGGCCGGCTGCGCGATTGGCGTCGGTCGTGACGGTGACGGAGGGGCCGATGTCGTGGATGTCGGCCGCCGTGAAGCCGGAGCAGACGCTGACCACCAGGGCGTCGCCGGAGTTCTCCAGTTCGGCGCCGCGGTCGATGAGTTCGCGCATTGGGCCGGCCTGGGTGCGGCCGCCGTCGAGGCCGCGCAGCATCGGGCGCTTGGCGATGACGGTGACGGGCTTGATTTCGCCCTGCATGGCGCGCTGGAGCAGTTCGCCGCCCTTGATGGCCATTTCGTAGTGGTCGATGTGCGGGTAGGTGCGCACGGCGATCAGCGCGTTGGCGTTGTCGGCCATCGCCTGGGTGATGTTGCCGTGCAGGTCCAGCGTGACGACGATGGGGATGTTGGGGCCGAGCTTGGCGCGCAGCCGGCGCAGGAGTTCGCCTTCGCCGTCCTGGTGGCTTTGGGTGACCATGGCGCCGTGGAGGTGGAGAAGCGCGCCGTCGATGCCGTCGGCGGCATCGAGGAAGAGTTGGCAGACCTGTTCGAACACGTCGTCGGCGACATAGCCGGAAGGGTTGGCGCTGGCGCAGATGGGGTGGGCGAGCACCCAGCCGAAGCGATCGGCGAGGTCGAAGCTGCCGCCGAGGGCGGTGTGGGTGGCGCGGCGGGCGCCCGCGATCTCGTTGCCGGTGATCCAGGTGCCGCGGCGGAAGTTCTCGATCGTGGTGGGCACCTTGCTGAAGGTGTTGGTTTCGTGGCTGAACTCGCCGGTCAGCACCTTGAACGCCATCGTCGTCTCCTCTCGCGGCCGGCGGAAGCTAACGCGGTTGTGCGTTCTCGGCCAGCCATGACGCGAGGGCGGCGTCGCCTTCGGGGGCGAGGGCGTAGAGGCCGGTGGCCGGGCGGGCGAACCAGCCGTAGACGTTGCGGTAGAGGATGGCCCTGGCCTGGGGGGAAATGTCGTGCAGGTCGCGCGGGCGGCGGGGGCCGTGGCGGAGGGCTTCGGCCAGGGCGAGGGCGGTCTGGCGGTAGGCTGTCATGATCTTCTGGCGGGCGCTGCCGCCTGGGGTGGGGTCGCCGCGGCGGCGGGTGAATTCGGCGAGCAGGCGGGCGCGCTTTTTCGCATTGGGGCGGGGGCGCCAGGGGCCGGGTTCGACGAGGATGGCGACGCGGCCGGTTTTTTGCGTGACGGTCATGAGGCCGAGGCCGAGCAGGCGGCAGAGCGTGTGGGCGCGGCGGTCCTGGTCGCGGCCGCGGCGGGTGGCGGGGACGGCGATCCAGACCTCGTCGGCGATGGCCATGCGGTCGACGGCCTGGAGCAGGAGTTCGAGGGAGAGGGAGAGCTTGAGTTCGGTGACGACGAGCAGCGGACCGTCGTCGCGGGTGGCGGCGATGTCGCAGCCGCGGATCTCGCCTTTCACGGTGAAGCCGGCGGATTCGAGGAACGTCTTGACCGGGGCGTAGAGGGCGGTCTCCACGTTCAGCCTGGGGTGGCGAGCCACTCCAGCAGGTTGGTCCAGAGCGGGACGAAACCGGGCCAGTCGATGGCTTCCTGCGGCAGCCAGTGGGGGCCCATGTCGGTGGTCCAGGCCAGGGTGCGGCCGGCGCCGTGGTGGCCGACGACGAGGAGGGGGTGGGCGCCGTCGTCGTCGGGCGCGTGGGCGAGGATGGTGGCGTCGGGGCGGGCGACGACCTCGTTCATGCCGAGCATGACCGGCCAGTCGGCGGGGACGCCGCGCAGGAGGGGGTGGGCGGGGGCGCTGACGACGGCGCGGAAGCCCTCCGGCACCTCGATGCGGTCGTCGTAGGGGTGGATGGTGACGGGCAGGGCCTGTTCGACGGCGGTGGCGCGGTAGCGGGCGCCGCCCTGCCAGCCCTGGAAGCTGTAGTAGCCGCCGATCATGGCCAGGCCGCCGCCCTGTTCGACGTATTGCCGCAGCAGCTTGAGGCGGTTGGGGAAGGTGCGGGAGAGCAGGGCGACGTCGGGGTGGAGCAGGAGGGTGTTGGCGCCGATGTCGCTGAGCATCACCGCATCGTATTGGCGCAGCGCGTCGAGGCTGGCGGGGAAGTCGGTGGCGGCGATATGGGAGGGCATGTGGTGGATGTCGAACGGGGCGCCGGCCAGGGCCTTGAGGAACGGGCCGCATCCGGTGGCGTAGGCGGCGGCGGGGAAGAGGTCGTAGCCCTTGATGTGGGTGGTGGCGCTGACCCAGCTTTCGCCGGCCAGCAGGATCTTTTTATGTGCCATCGATTCGCCCTCCCGTTCGGTGGCGGGAGGTTATCGCCGGTTGGGTTTGCGCAACAGGGCGGCACAATCTTTAATTGCTATATCGCAACAAAATAGGCGTGATCGGGCGCGCGCTGTCAGGCGCGTGAAAACGGGGATGGCGCGGCTGGCGGCGTGCAGGCGGGCGGAGGTGTTGCCGCTGGAGGTTGGCGTTGCGGCATGGATGCTTGGAGGCGCGGCGGCGACTTTGCCGTTGACGTGTTTTTTGGGGGTGATTGGAGCTGGGGCGGCAGGACGCGGAGGCCGAGCATGTTGGCGAGGGGGCGCAGCAGGCGGCGGATCTGGGGGGCTTCGGCGAGCAGGGCGGTTATTTCGGGGGTGGCGAGAAGGATTTCGAGCGGGGGGCCGAACTGGGCGGTGGGCTGGATGAGGCGGATGAGCCAGGCGCGGCGGCGCGGCAGTTTTGGCCGGGAGGTGGTTGAGGCGCGGGGCGCGGAGGGGCGCGGTGCGCGCGGCGGGGCGAGGCGGCCGGCCTGCCAGCGGGCGAGGAGGCGGTGCAGGCGCAGGCGGGTGCGGCTGAGATAGTTGCAGAGCAGGATGGCGAAAAGGCCGAGGGCGTGGTTGGCCGAGGCGTGATGCGCGACGATCGCGCTGATTCCTTCCACGATGATGTGGATGCGCTCGGCGGCGGTCAGGGCCTGTGGCGCGGTTGCTGACATCAATGAGATTATATCTAACTGTCCGGTGCGTTGCAAGTGGTTGGGGGTCTGGGGCCGCCGGCCGTCACGCGTGAGCGTGCTTACGCACGACGTCACGCGTGAGCGTGCTTACGCCGGCCGTCACGCGTGAGCGTGCTTACGCACGACGCGGGGTCAAGGGGCAGCGCCCTTTGCCTTACTTGAGCGCCATTCCCACGCCGTCCCTGCGACGATCCCCAGCGGCGCGGGCTTCGCCGTCGGCGAGGATGAGGCACTGGGTTCCGCCGTCCATGCGGCGGATGTGCGGCCAGTGGCCGCGGGCGGCCAGCGGCCGGGCGTGGTGTTCCAGTTCGGGTTCGAGTTCGGTGATGCCGTTCCAGTTCATGGCGTGGGGGGCGTCGAGCAGGGCCTGGGGGTCGCGCATGCCGCCGGCCAGGCGCAGCAGGGCGTTGGCGACGTAGCCGATGATGCGGTAGCCGCCGCCGGCGCCGAGGGCGGCCAGGGGGTTGCCGGCTGCGTCGAGCACGATGGCCGGGGCGATGGTGGTGCGGGCGCGCTTGCGGGGGGCCATGGCGTTGGGGTCGTGCCATTCGCGGCCGGAACGTCCGCGCAGGACGGGGTCGGCGGCGAAGTTGGTCATCATGTTGTTGAGCCAGAAGCCGCCGACGGCGATGCGGCTGCCGAAGTTCTGGTTGATGGTGGTGGTGACGGAGACGAGTTGGCCGTGGGCATCGGCGGCGCAGAGATGGCTGGTGGCGCTGACGCCGAGTTCTCGCCCGCGGCCGGGGGGGAAGCGGTTGCTGCGGCGGTGCGGGTCGATGAGGGCGGCGCGGCTGGCGAGGTAGGCGGGGTCGAGGAGGAGGGCGGTGTCGGCGGGATTGGTGTCGGGGTCGGCGTAGGGCCAGCGGTCGGTAATGGCGAGGCGGCAGGCCTCGGCGAGGATGTGGATCTCGTCGGCCGACGGGGTGGCGCCGAGGCTGGCGATGCCGTGGTGGCGGGCGAAGGCGATGATCTGGGCGGCGGCGAGGGCGCCGTAGGCGGGGAGCGGGCCGGCGACGACTGTTAGCGCGCCGAAGGGCATGTCGCCGGGGGACATGTCGCCGAGGGGGAAGCGCAGCGGCTTGCGTTCGACGGGGGTGTAGCTGCCGAGGTCGGCGAGGGTGATGGTGCCGGAGAACGGGTCGTCGGCGGCGGCGCGGACGATGGCTTCGGCGAGGGGGCCTTCGTGCAGGGCGGCGGCGCCGGATTCGGCGATGGCGGCGAGGGTGGCGGCGAGGGCGGGGTTGCGCAGGATGGTGCCCGGCGGGAGCGCGGCGCCGTTGGCGCAGTATTGCGCGCGGGCGAACTTGGTGTCGCGGACGGTGGGGTTTTCCTGCAGCGCGCGCCAGAGATAGGGCGAGAGCGGGTGGCCCTCGGCGGCCAGTTCGATGGCAGGGGCGAAGAGGTGGGCCCAGGGCAGGCGGCCGAAGCGGCGGTGGGCGGCTTCCAGCGCCATCAGCGCGCCGGGAACGCCGATTGTGCGGCCGCCATACATGGCGCGGTCGGAGGGGACGGCGCGGCCGTCGAAATCGGTGGCGAGGCGGGCCGTGACGCGGGCGGGCGCGCGGGCCAGGCCGTCGAGGCAGGTGGTTGCGCCCTTGTCATGGACCAAAATGACGGCCCCGCCGCCGATGCCCGATGCGTTGGGTTCGACAACGGTGAGCGCGGCCTGGGCGGCGATGGCGGCGTCTGTGGCCGAGCCGCCCTGGCGCAGGATGGTGAGCGCGGCCCAGGAGGCGAGCGGGTTGGCGGTGGCCACGGCGGCGCGGCCGCGCGCGGCGGTGCGGCGGGTGGGGTCGGTTTCGATCCAGGGCTCGATGTCGCGGCCGTAGGCGGTGGCGAAGCTGGTCATGGCGGATGTGTGCGGCACGGCGCCTGCTGCTGCAACTCCCCCATCGCGGCGGAGCGGGTGGCGCGGCGCGTGGGGCCATGGCAGGCTCGGCGAACCGTCCACGGGAGAGAACGATGGCCCAGAGCTGGCGCGAGCGCGCGACTACGGTTTTTCATTGCGAGAAGCAGCCGGCGGTGGGAAGCCGCGGCATGGTGGTGAGCAACCATCCGCTGGCTTCGGCGGCCGGCGCGGAGATGCTGGCGGCGGGCGGCAACGCGATCGACGCGGCGGTGGCGACGCTGTTCTGCCTGACGGTGGTGGAGCCGATGATGATCGGCATCGTGGGCGGCGGCACCGCGCATATCCGCACGCCGGACGGGGTGCACCGGGTGATCGATGCGATGAGCACGGTGCCGCTGGCGGGGAAGGCCGACATGTTCAAGCCGGTGCCGAACGGGGCGCCGGAGAACTACGAGACGACCGACCGGGCCAATGTTGTCGGCGTGAACGCGATCGCCGCGGCCGGCTCGGTGCGCGGCTGGTGCGAGATGCTGCGGCGCTGGGGGACGATGAGCCTGGACGACGTGATGCAGCCGGCGATCCGCCATGCCGCGCGCGGGTTCCGGGCGACGCCGTACCTGCATGAGTGCATCACCGCGGCGGCGCCGGACCTGGCGTTGCAGAAGGAGATCTCGGCGATGCTGATGCCGGGCGGGTCGCCGCTGAAGGCGGGGGCGCTGCTGGTTCAGGGGGATTATGCCGAGACCTTGCGGCTGATCGCCAAGGAGGGCGAGGCTGCGCTGCATGGCGGGCCGATCGGCGATGCCGTGGCCGCCTATGTGAAGGCCAATGGCGGGACGCTGTCGCGCGAGGATTTCGTTTCGTATCGCCACAAGGAGCGCGAGCCGATTCGGGCGAGTTATCGGGGGTGGGAGATCATCGCGCCGCCGCCGCCGGCAGCCTCGGGCGTGCATATGACGCAGATGCTGAACATCCTGGAGGCGTACGACGTGCGCGGCATGGGGTTCGGCTCGCCAGACCTGGTCCATTTGATGGCGGAGGCGCTGAAGATCGCGTTCGCCGACCGGGCGGAGGCGTCGGGCGATCCGGATTTCGTCAAGGTGCCGGTGGCGAGGCTGACGAGCAAGGAATACGCGGCCGAGCGGCGGGCGAAGATCAGCATGGAGCGGACGCAGAGCTGGGGGCCGGGGATTCGCCAAGGGGACGGTCTGGGAGAGGGCGCGAACACGACGCACATGACGGCGGCGGACCGGGACGGCAACGTGGCGGCGTGCACCTTCACGATCAACAACACGTTCGGGGCGCGGATCGTGATTCCCGGGACCGGGATCATTCCGAACAACTACATGCATACGTTTGATCCGCGGCCGGGGCGGGCGCTGTCGATCGCGCCGGGCAAGCGGGTGACGACCTCGATGGCGCCGACGATGGCGCTGCTGGAAGGGAAGTTGAAGTTCGCGCTGGGGCTGCCGGGGGGGAAGCGGATTTTCCCGAGCGTGTGGCAGGCGCTGCTGAACCTGATCGACCACGGGATGAGCCTGCAGGAAGCGGTGGAGGCGCCGCGGCAGTGGAGCGAGGGGCCGACCTTGGAGATGGAGAACACCTATCCGGAGGCGATCTACGGCCAGATGCGCGCGCGCGGGCACAATGTGGAGGTGCTGCCGCATGTGGCCGGGGGCATGAACGGGATAGCGTTCAACGACGACGGGACGATGACCGGGGCGGCTTGCTGGCGGGCGGACGGGCATCCGGTGGGGATTTCCGGCGGGCTGTCGCGGCGCGGGGCGCGGTTCTGGCCGGACAAGCCGCGCGAGTAGCGCGCGACGCGGGCGTAGCGGCGGGGCGCCGCCCTTCGCGATGCGGGGGGCGGCGTTTTGCTTTTCGATGCCGTAGGGATATTGTTGCCGACGTTCAATGTGGGGCCTGGACCGCGGCCTCGATGGAGGTGGGTGCATGTCCGATCATTTTGTGGCGGCGGTGTCGCTGGCGCGCGAAGGGCTGGAAGCGGGGGTGTGGGAGGCGATGTCCCCCGCCGCGCGCACGGCAGCGATCTTCCATCAGATGTGCAGGCTGGACAGCGGGTGCCAGCGGACGGGGACGACAGCCGATGCCGGGCTGCCGCCTTGTCCGGCATCGGATGCGTTCATCGCGCGGCGCGCGTGCCGGCTGGCCGGCCCCCGGGGGTGATCAGGGGCTCATCCGCGACGGCAGCTAGGTGGAGATTTCCGGGAAGCCGATCAGGAGCACCATGATCACGGCCTCGGCGGCGATGAACCAGGCGAGGCCGCGGAAGATCGTGGTCAGCGGCACGGCGTCGCCGACCACGCCCTTGACCACATAGGCGTTGAGGCCGACCGGCGGGGTGAGCAGGCCGATCTCGATGTATTTGACGACGATCACGCCGACCCAGATCAGGTCGAGATGGGCGGCCTCGAACATCGGCTGGAACACCGGCAGGGTGAGCAGCATCAAGCCCGAGCGGGTCGAGGAAGCAGCCGAGGATCAGGTAGATGACGGAGACGCCGATGATCAGCATCAGCGGGATCGAGCGCCAGCGAGGAGATCGACTTCGGCCATGAGGTCGGCAGGCCGGCCAGTGCCAGCAGGCGGGTCAGCAGCAGGGCGCCGATGGCGACGAAGAAGATGCTGGCGGTGCTTTCCAGCGCTTCGACGATGCTGGTGCGGAAGGCGGTCCAGGTGAGCCGGCCGCGCGAACAGGGAGATGATGATGGCGACGAGCGCGCCGAGCGCCGCGGCCTCGGTCGCGGTGGCGATGCCGCAGTAGATGCCGCCGATCAACGCCGAAGCACCAGCAGTGGAATGGGCCAGATTTCCAGCAGCACCTGCCACCGTTCGCCCCAGGTGACGCGGTCGCGCACGGGCGGGGCGAGCTGCGGGTTGAGCATGCAGCGGCCGATGATCATCGCGGCGTAGACGAAGGCGGTCAGCAGGCCGGGCAGGATGCCGGCGATCAGCAGCGCGCCGATCGAGGTCTCGGTGAACCAGCCGTAGAGCACGAACAGGATGCTGGGCGGGATCAGCGAGCCGAGCGTGCCGGCCGCGGCGACGACGCCGGTGGCCAGCGCCGGGTCGTAGCTCATCCGCAGCATCTCGGGGATGGCCAGCCGGCCCATGGCCGCGGCGGTGGCCAGGCTGGAACCGGAGGCGGCGGCGAAGCCGGCGGAGGCGAAGTTGGTCGCCACCGCCAGGCCGCCGGGCAGGCCGCTGAGCCACAATCGTGCGGCGTTGAACAGGCTGCTGGTCATGCCGGTGTGGAAGGCGATGGAGCCCATCAGCAGGAACATCGGCACCGCGGACAGCGACCAGTTGGCGCCGAACTCGAAGGGCAGGTCGGCGAAGATGCCGAGTGCCGCTTCGGTGGCTGCGGACGATCATCAGCCCGATCAGCGAGACCCGCCCAGGGCCAGGCCGATGGGCACGCGCAGGCCGATCAGCACCAGCAGCGAGGCGATGGCGCCGAGGGCGACGGCGAGGTTGTCATGCGCGGGTATCCGTGGCCGAAGGAGACGGGGAAGGGATTGGCATGGGGGTCAGGCTTCCTCGACGATCATGTCGGTCTTTCGGGCGGCGCGGACGGGGCGCCGCGCCAGGTCAGGCCGAACTGCAGGTCGCGGATGCCCTGGAGCAGGAAGACGAGCGCCATGGTCGCCGGCGGGGATCGGCAGCAGCCAGCGCGTGGGCCAGACCGGCAGGTCGAAGAAGGTGGCGTCCTGGATTTCGCCGGCCAGGGTCTGGTCGATGGCGTATGGCAGGTGAGCCAGGCAGGATGCCGACATAGACGAAGCCGACCGGAGGCCGACGCAGCCTTCCAGCACGGCCAGCGTCGCGGCGGCCATGTTCATGGTGAAGAGCTCCACCATGAGGTGCTTCTTGTGCACCTGGATGAAGCCCCGGGCAGGAACACCGTCGCCACCATGTAGTACCAGGTGACGATCTCCAGCGTGGCGACGATCGGCTGGTTGAACAGGTACTTCGACAGGAGTCGCCGGCGATGTGCAGCATCATCAGCACGATGGCCACGCCGGCGACCGCCATCATCACGTTGCTGAACGCGGCCAGTGCGCGGTCCAGGGTCTGCAGCACGACGGTGCTCCCGAGCTGCGGATCAGCGTGGGTATTTCACCTTGTCGAAGATGTTGGTCTTCGCCGCGGTCTCGTACTGATCCCACTGCGCTTCGGTCCAGTCGCCCGGGCCGATGTCGTTGACGATTTCGGTCCAGATGCGCGATCGCCTCGCGATGAAAGTTCTCACGATCGTTCTCGGGGTCCTTGACGCCGCGCGACTTGGCCGTGTCGATGACGCGCTTGATGTCGCTCTTGCGGAACTTCTCGACCGCCGCTTCCAGCGTCGGGCGTGGCACTCGACCCAGTTGACGCCCTTGGTTGCCATTGCCTTGCGGATGGCTGTCGTCGTCCTTCTCGTAGGCTTCGGCGATCATCGCGCGTGGCGTGCGGCACCGCGTCGGTCATCGCCTTCGCTCCTTGGGCGACAGCTTCTTCCAGGTGTCGGTGCGGATGTTGATGAAGTTGGTGCCGTGATAGGTGCCGACGGTGGAGGTGGTGACCACCTTCGCCAGATCCCACAGCGAGTAGCTGCGCAGCCACGGGCGTCGGGCCGAGCGTGCAGTCGGCCTGGCCGCGCTGCAGGGCCTCGTAGATCTCGGCGCTGGTGATGTTGACCGGCGTGCCGCCGAGGGCCGCGACCAGTTGGCCCATGGAGCCGGTGCCGCGGATCTTCTTGCCCTGCGACATCCTTCAGGTCGGGAATGCCCGGCGCCGGTGCACAGGAAGTGGTACGGCGTCAGCGAATAGCTCGCCAGCGGCAGCACCTTGTGGCGCATGTAGTCCTGCTTGCAGGCGGCGCAGTCGAGCTGCAGGGTCTGGTTCACCGCGCCGGTCATCACCCGCGCGTCCTTGCCCGAGCACCGCGAGGTCGCTGATCAGCGTGCTGACCGGCAGGTCGTTCGGCGTGTAGATGTCGGCCAGCAGGCCCATGTCGGCGGTGCCGTTGCTGATCGCGTTCAGCGTCGCCTTGCCGCTGGCGAGCGTGCCGCCGGGGTAGCTCTTGAAGGTCAGCGTGCCGTTGGTCGCCTTGGTGACTGCCGCGAAATACGGGTCGGTGCCCAGCACATGGGTGGGATGCCGCGCCGGAATGGCGCTGGCGTAGATCAGTTCGCGGGCCTGGCGGACGGCACGGCGCCGGCAAACCCCAGCCCGATGGTTAGTGATGCGACTGCAAAACGAACGCTGTTTCGCATAATGCCTCCTCCCTGGTTTTTGGCGTGGCCGTCATCCGCACCTGGTGCGCGGTGGCCGGCAACGCGTGGTCGTTCCGTTTGGTGTTCCGGCAGCGGCACAGGTCCGCCCCGGGTCGCGATGGCGGTGCGGCTTCCGGGTTTCCCCGGCGAATCCGCGTGGCCGGCGAAGCTATTCGAACTCTCGTAGGGCATGCAAGGCCCAATTCGGGCGCCGGGCGGTTCAGCGCGTGCCGTAGATCCGGTCGCCGGCGTCGCCGAGGCCGGGGCGGATGTAGCCGTGGCCGTCGAGGCAGCGGTCGATGCAGCCGGTGTAGACAGGAACGTCGGGGTGCGCGGCATGGAAGGCCGCCAGCCCCTCCGGTGCGGCGAGCAGGCAGACGAAGCGGACCTGCGTCGCGCCGGCCTGTTTCACCCGCGCCACCGCGGCGGCGGCGGAATTGCCGGTGGCCAGCATCGGGTCCACGACGATGACGAGCCGGTTCGGGATGTCGTCAGGCAGCTTGAGGTAGTACTGCACGGGAGTGAGGGTGGCGGGGTCGCGGTAGAGGCCGATATGGCCGACGCGCGCGGCTGGCACCAGGTCGAGCATGCCCTCCAGGATGCCGTTGCCGGCACGCAGGATGGAGACCAGGCACAGTTTCTTGCCGGCGATCTGCGGCGCCTGCATGCGCTCCAGCGGGGTCTCGACCTCGACCATCTCCAGGGGCAGGTCGCGGGTGACCTCATAGGCCATCAGCAGGCTGATCTCGCGCGCGATGCGGCGGAAGCCGATGGTCGAGGTTTCGCGGTCGCGCAGCAGGGTCAGCTTGTGCTGCAGCAGCGGGTGCGCCAGCACCACGACGTCTTTCATTCGTTGGTCTCCTGCATGCGGAGGCGGGGCGGCCGAATCCGGAGTGCAGCATAGCCCAGCAGGGGGATTGGACGCGCGGCCGGGGATCGGGCAGCATGTTTCAAAACAGCGACGCTGGCCGGTGAGGCCGCGCAGGAGGAACCGATGGACGCGGCCCCCGCCATCCCCGCCACCAGCCGGGACGACCGGAAGCTGACCGCTGAGGAGATCGCCCAGGTACCGTCGCGACGGCTATGTGGTGCTGCGCGGCGTGCTGGGTCCTTCCCATGTGGAGGGCTGCAAGCAGGCGTTGAGCGACCTGGCGACCGGGCGGCTGGCGCGGCGCGAGACCACGTTGATGTTCGAGACCGGGTTCGAGGAGGCGGCGTTCGAGGAGGCGGCGTTCGAGGAGGCGGGGCGGACGCCGGAGCGCTGCGAGGCGTTCATCCGCAAATACATGGATTTCGTGGAGGATGCGCCGGCGCTGAAGGCCGCGGCGATGAGCCGGCGGCTGCACCTGGCGCTGGACCAGTTGCTGGGCGAGGGCCGGCTGCTGTTCCAGGAGATGGCGCTGGTGAAGCCGCCGCGCATCGGCAGCGAGAAGCCGTGGCACCAGGATGCATCGTATTTCCGGCTGACCGACCCGTCGTTGATCGTGGGGGTGTGGATGGCGCTGGATGCCGCGTTGCCGATGAACGGCTGCATGGAACTGGTGCCCGGCACGCATCTTGAGGGCGGCGTGCCGCACGAGCACGAGAACGACTTCAACCGCTGCCGCATCGTGGCGGGGCGGCTGCGCGCGGCCGAGCGGGTGCCGGTCAGCATGGAGCCGGGCGATGCGCTGGTGTTCCATTCGCTGCTGCACCACTACACCGCGCCGAACACCTCCGACCTGCGGCGGCGGGCGGTGCAGTTCCACTACCACCAGATCGGCGCGGTGTGGGGCGACGTGGAGACGCACCGTGCGCATTTCCATGACGAGGACGGGGATTACGCCGGCTGCACGGTGCCGCACGGCGATGCGGCGCGCAGCAACTACAGCTACCGCGAGGGGCTGCCGCGGCCGATCGTGCCGGTGGACACCAGCAACTGAGGCGGGCGCATGAGCCGGGGCCGCGCCTGCTGGTCGCGTCGCGGTGCGAGTTGGGTTATCCAGCGCCGTGCATTCCTGTTCTGGGAGACTGCCTGATGCTTGCCCGTCGCTTGATCCTTGCCGCCCTGGTTGGCGCTACCCTGGCTGTGACCGCCGCCCAATCCGCGCAGGCGCGCGACCTGATGGTCGTGGGCTTCGGCGGCGGGTTCCAGGACAATGCCCGCAAGCACCTCTTTCAGGGCTTTGCGAAGGCCACCGGCACCACGGTGAAGGACGACGTGTACAACGGCGAGATGGCCAAGATCGCCGCCATGGTGAAGGCGGGCGACGTCAGTTGGGACGTGGTGATGGTGGAGGCGCCGGAACTGGTCCGCGGCTGCGAGGACGGCATTTTCGAGAAGCTCGATTGGAGCGTGATCGACCGCAGCAAGTTCGTGCCGGGCGGCACCGTGGCCTGCGGCGCCGGCGCGGTGGGCTGGGGGGTGACGCTGTTCTACGACCAGAAGCGGATCGGCAGCGGGCCGAAGAGCTATGCCGAGCTGTGGGACACGAAGAAGTTTCCGGGCAAGCGCAGTTTCCGCTTCACGCCGAAGACGACCCTGGAGATCGCGCTGATGGCCGACGGGGTGGCGCCCGACCAGGTGTACAAGGTGCTGGCGACGAAGCAGGGCCAGGACCGGGCCTTCGCCATGCTGGACCGCATCAAGGATGACATCGTGTGGTGGCGCTCGGGCGCGCAGCCGCTGCAGTTCGTGGGGTCGGGCGAGGTGGCCTATGCGGTGGGCTTCACCGGCCGGATCGCGCGCGCCAAGGCGGGCGGCGCGGCATATCCGCTTTTGTGGGACACGCTGTTGTATTCGTTCGACTACTGGGCGGCGGTGAAGGGCACGCCGAACCAGGCGCAGGCGATGAAGCTGATCGACTACATGACCGATCCCGCGCCGCTGCGTGCGCTGGCGCAGGACTGGCCGGTGTCGCCGGCGACCAAGGTGGTGGCCAACGACCCGGCACTCGCCGCGCGCAACCCGGCGATGGTGGCGAACCATGCGGAGGAGGGGCTGTCGATCGGTACCGAGTTCTGGGTGGAGCACGGCGACGACCTGGAGAAGCGCTTCAACGCCTGGGCGGCGCGCTGAGCCTGCGCGGGCACTGAGGCTGGTTCGCTGAGTCTGGGACGCATGGCGTTCGGCCGCCGGTGGCGTGGCGGGAGCCGGTGGCGCGGCGGGCGGGGCTTCGCGGGGGCGCTGGTGGCGCCGGCGCTGTTGCTGGTGATGCTGGCGATGGTGGTGCCGCTGCTGGTGAGCCTGGCGACCGCGCTGCGCGACCCCGAACTGCGCGAGGCGCTGCCGCGCACGGCGGTGCTGCTGCGGGAATGGGACGGGCGCCGGCTGCCGGATGAGGCGGTGTTCGCCGCGGCGGCGACGGAGCTGAGGGCGGCGGAGGCGGTGCAGGGGCTGGGGGCGCTGGCGCGGCGGCTGAACTTCGAGCGGTCGGGCATGCGCGGCCTGGTGCTGGGGGCGGCACGGGTGGAGCTGGCGCCACCCTATTCGATGGCGCTACCGGCGCTGGACCGGCGCTGGGGGGAGCCGGCGACCTGGACCATGCTGCGCCGGGCAGCACTCGGGGTGACGCCGCTGTACCTGCTGCGGGCGGTGGATCTGGATATCGGCCCCGACGGCGGGGTGGTGGCGCAGCCGGCCGACCAGGCGATCTTCGGGCGGCTGTTCCTGCGCACGCTGGAGATCGCGCTGGAGGTGACCGGGCTGACGCTGCTGATCGCCTATCCCGCGGCCTATACCATCGCGCGGCTGACGCCGTACTGGGCGCGGGTGGCCACCGTGCTGGTGCTGGTGCCGTTCTGGGTGTCGATCCTGGTGCGGTCGACGGCGTGGTTCATCCTGTTGCAGCGCGAAGGGCCGGTGAACGCGGCGCTGCAGGCGATGCAGATCATCGACCATCCGCTGCAGCTTATTTTCACCCGCTTCGCGGTGGTGCTGGCGATGGTGCATGTGCTGTTGCCGTTCGCGATATTGCCGATGGTGGCGGTGATGAAGCGGATCGACCCGGCGCTGCGGCGGGCGGCGGCGAGCCTGGGCGCGACGGGGTGGCAGCATTTCCGGCGCGTGTACCTGCCGCTGAGCGCGCCCGGGGTGGGCGCGGGCGGGCTGATTGTGTTCATGCTGGCGATCGGGTTCTACATCACGCCGCAACTGGTGGGCGGCAGTAGCGACCAGATGGTGAGCACCTTCATCGCCGAATACACGATGAGCACCTTGAACTGGGGCATGGCCGGGGCGCTGTCGGCGCTGTTGCTGGCGATGACCGGGGCGGTGGTGGGATTGGCGGTGCTGCTGGTGCCGCGGCTGCGGGCGCGCGTGTGATGCGGACGGCGCTGCGCCTCTATACCGTGCTGGTGCTGGCGTTCCTGGTGGTGCCGCTGCTGGTGGTGGTGCCGCTGTCGTTCTCGGCGGGCGACGTGCTGACCCTGCCGGTGCCGGCATTGTCGATGCGGTGGTACGCGGATTTCTTCACCAGCGGGCGGTGGCTGGCGAGCACGCGCAACAGCCTGGTGGTGGGGACGGCGACCGCGGTGCTGGCGACCGGGGTGGGAACGCTGGCGGCGCTGGGGCTGTTCCTGGGGCGGTTCTCGGCCAGGCTGCCGCTGGCGGTGCTGTCGGTGCCGCTGGTGGTGCCGGCGGTGATCGCCGGGGTGTCGATGTATTTCGCCTTCGCGCTGGTGGGGCTGACCAACAGTTTCGCCGGGCTGATCCTGGCCCATACGGTGCTGGCGCTGCCGTTGGTGGTGGTGACGGTGCTGGCGGCGCTGCAGGGGTTCGACCGTGCGCTGCTGCGGGCGGCGAGCAGCCTGGGGGCGCCGTTCGCGGTGGTGCTGTGGCGGGTGGTGCTGCCGCTGATCGCGCCGGCGGTGGGGGCGGGGGCGCTGTTCGCGTTCGTGACCAGTTTCGACGAGGTGATCGTGGCGCTGTTCATCGCCGGGCCGGAGCAGTTCACGCTGCCGCGGCAGATGCTGGCGGGACTGCGCGAGTTCCTCAACCCGACGATCTGCGCCGCCGCGGTGCTGTTGAGCGCGGTGTCGCTGCTGCTGCTGGCGTTGCATCAGGTGTTGCTGGGCAGGGGACGGTGAGGCGCGGGTTGCCGCCGGGGAGGCAGTCCGGCCGGAGTTCGTGGTCCTGGACGTCGAGGCGCAGGTTGGGGTTGTAGAACAGGTCGCCGGCGGCGATGAGGGCGGCGTGGCGGGCCTTGAACAGGGCGGTGTCGTCGGGGTGGAGGATCTGGCCAAACTGGCGGCGGGTGCGGGACTCATGGTGGTACAGGATGGCCTGGCCATCCTGGAGGATGCGGTATCCGCGGGCGCGCAGGCGCAGGCAGAGGTCGGTGTCGTTGAAGCCGATCGGCAGCGCCTCGTCGAAGCCGCCGGCCGCGGCGAAGACGCCGTGGCGCAGCATCATGCAGGCGCCGGTGACGGCGGAGACTTCGCGCAGGGCGGCGAGGTGGCCGCCATAGCCGGGGTTGCGGGTGCCGTCGGGGCGAAATGCGTGGACCAGGGTGTGGGCGTGGGTGGCCGAGCCGTCGAAACCGATCACCGCGCCGGCGTGCTGGACGCGCCCGTCGCCGTAGAGCAGCAGCGCGCCGGCGGCGCCGACATCCGGGCGGATGGCGAGGCTGCGCAGGCGGGCGAGCCAGCCGGGGCGGATGGCCTCGGTGTCGTTGTTGAGGAACAGCAGGGTCTCAGCGTCGCGGCCGTGGCGCTGGACGGCGAGGTTGTTCATGCGGGCGTAGTGGAAGGGGCCGGTGAAGGGCATGACCGTGACGAGGCCGGCGATCTGGGCGAGATAGCGGCGGGCTTCGGGTTCGTCAGACTGGTGGTCGATGACCACGATGTCGAGCGGGGTGGCCTCGCGGGTGCGCAGCACGGATTCGACGCAGCGGCGCAGCAGGGCGGCCTGGTTGTGGGTGGGGATGACGACCAGGGTGCGGCCGGTGGCGGGTGGCCAGGTGACGGCGATGCCCGGCGGGTCGGCGGCGGGCGCGGCGGTGGCCCCGGGGCTGCGGCGGGCGAGGTGGCGCTGGACGGCGCGCAGGGCGGCGCGGGCGGGGGCGCGCGGCGGGTCGGGCGTGCGGTGGAGCACACGGGGGATGTGGGCGGCGGCGCCGCCGCGTTCGAGCAGGCGCAGGATGAAATCGGCCTCGCCGCCCGCCCAGCCAGTGGCGCGGGCCGCGGCGGTGCGGGCCGCGAAGGCGCCGCCGAAATCCGGGTTGGAGAGGTAGTGGTCGAGCGAGAAGGCGGGGCGGCAAAGCAGGTCGGTGGTGCCGCTGGGGGTGTGCCGGCGGGCGATGTCCCAGAGGAAGAAGCCGGCCGGGGTGGCGGCGGCGGTGCGGAGCAGGTGATAGATGGCGTCGGCTTCCAGCGCGATGCGGCCGGTGGCGAACAGGACCAGGGAATGGCGGGCGGCGGCGAGCGGTTCGGCGGCGGGCGGCAGGGCGCGGATACGGCGGTCGCCCGGATGGGTGGAGCCAGGGGGAAGCAGCAGTTCCCAGCGGTCGCAGAGTTGGGCCTGGAGCGAGGCGATCAGGGTGGGCAGGCCGGGGCGGGTGGTGGCGATGACCGAGACGCCGCCGGTGGTGCGGTGGTGCATCATGCGGCGCAGGCGGGCGAGCGCTTGCGGCGGCACCGTGTCCCATCGTGAGAGGAAGCGGGCGAGGCTGGGCGGGTCGGCGGCGACGGCTGGCGAGCCCTGGAGCGGGGTGCCTGTCGCGGCGTCGCGCAGCGTGACGGCCACGCCTTCCAGGGCGGTGGCGTGGGCGGAAAGGTCGATGCTGAAGCCGCAATGGCCGTCGCCGAGCCCGGCGCCGGCGACGTCGCCGCGGAACAGGTCGGCCAGCGCCCGGCCGAGCACCGTGCCGCCGGCCACTGCCTCGACCAGCACGCGGCGGACGGGGTCTGTGGGGTCGCGGGCCCAGCCGCGGGCGGTGTGGCGGGTGACGGCTTCGACGAAGCCTTGCAGGGGAGGGGCGGACATGCCGGGGCAGATTAGGCTGGCGGCGGCGTGCGGGGAATGGCGGGTCAGCCGAGCGGCAGGGCGACCTCGGAGAGGGCCAGCGCGTCGGTGAAGCCATATTGCGGCGTAGCGATGCGTGGCACCGGCTTGGGTTTCAGCAGGTATTGGCTCAGCAGCACCATCCGGTCGCTGCGGTCCATGCGGGTCCAGCCCTCGTGGGTGTGGAAATACATGTGGCGGTAAGGGGCGACCGCCTCGGCGATGGCCAGTGCGCCGCGCAGCCGGGCGAGGGTGTTCAGGTAGGGGTCGTCGCCACGCACGATGTTGAAGGGGTGGAAGGACAGGAGGACGAAAGGCCGGTACCGGGCGAGCAGGTTGGCGATGGCCGGCACGACCTGGTACTCCGCGCCTTCGATGTCGATCTTCAGCAGGGTTTCCCCGTCCAGCCCCGCCTCCTCCAGCGCTTCCGCGGCATCGCGCACCGGGACGATGGCCTCGGCCCTGCGATGCACCGCGGCGGCGCGCTGCACATCCTGGAAGAGGCTGGCGGCGGGATCGGCATGACCTTCGCCGTAAAGGATTTGGGTGGAGTCCTGTACGCCGAGCGCGTGGCGGTGCAGGCGAATGCGTGGCGCCAGGTCCGGGTTGGCCGCGACATTGGCGGCCAGCAGGGCGTGATTGGCCGGGCTTGGCTCGAAACTGTCGACCGTGGCGCCGAGTGCGGCGGCGTAGAGCGTGGTGAAGCCGATATAGGCGCCGAAATCGACCATCCGGCGGCATTCCGGCAGCACCGTGTCGAACAGCTGCAGCGTGCCGTCCTCGCACCCGCTGCAGAATTCGCCGGCCGCTGCGCGGACCACCGGGGTGTCCAGGATGTTCAGCCGTATGCCGTGTGGTGTGATGGTAGCCAAGGCGGGGCTGCCGCGCCGGGTTTCCGGCTGCGGCGAAACGAGGGTAGGCATGGGCAGGCTTCTCCTGCTGGGTAGGCCTGTCCATCCTGCGACCATATCGTTAACGAATTCTTGAGGCCGACCCGCCTCACGCCGTGCGCGGCAATCCGAATGCGGGGCGCAGCCGGATGCCCAGCCAGGAACCGGGCAGGACGGCTGCGAACCACAGGAAGCCGTGCGCGCTGCCTGACGAGACACCGCCGATGAAGGCGCCGATGTTGCAGCCGAAGGACAGGCGGGCGCCGATGCCCATCAGCAGGCCGCCAAGCACGGCGGCGGCCATGCCGCGCGCGCTGGGCCAGGACTGGCCGCGCAACCGGCCCTGCCAGGCCGCGGCCGCGGCGGCGCCGAGGAGCATGCCGATATTGGTGCGCGAGGAGGTGTCGGCCAGCAGCGGGCCGGCCAGGGCGGCGCGCGAGGCGGCGTCGGACCAGTAGGGGGTATCGGCCAGCGGCACGCCGAGCGCCACGGCGGCTTTCGCGCCCCACAAGGTAAGGCCGGAGGTGATGCCCCAGGGCGTGCCGCTGGCCAGGAACAGCAGGGCCGCCAGGGCGCCGATGATCACGGCAGCGCGCAGCTGGGCGAGGGCGGGCCGCCGGCGGCGCAGCAGCAGCGCGGCCAGGATGCCAAGCAGGCCCAGGGTGACCGCCAGCGCGCCCCACGGGCCGAACATATCGGACAGGGCGAGCGACGGGGGCGACGGCAGGCGGACGGCGGCGGGCAGCACCAGGCTGCCGAAGACGCCGCCAACGCAGAACCACGGCAGCACGATCCACATGCGGGGCGAACCGGCGCCGGCGGCGGCGAGGCTGCCGGAGCCGCAGCCATTCGCAAGCTGCATGCCCACGCCGAATATCGCGGCCCCCGCGGCGACCGGCAGGCCGGGCGGCACCACCGCGGCGCCGTAGCCGGGCACCAGGGAGGCGACCGGCAGCACGACGAGCGCGGCCACGGCGGGCACCAGCAAAGTGCTGGCGAGGCGGGTGCCGTCGCCCTCGGCCTGCCAGGCGCGGAAGGCGGCGGTGAAGCTGAAACGGGTGGCCACGAAGGCGGCGCCCAGGCAGGCGGCGACGAGCAGGCTTGCCAGCGTCCAGGGCCCGAGGCGGGCGGACTGCCAGGCGACGATGCCGGCGATGAGCAGGACCGCGGGGAGGTCGATCTTGGGGTGGGTCATGGGAAGAAAGCGTGTTCTATCTTGAGGAGAGAAACAAAAAATTTCGATCCACGTCCTGGCCCGCCGACGCTCCGTCCGGGCGATGCCAAGTGCCAGCTCCTCAAGTGAACTATGTAAAAATACTTTCTCCATTCCGTGAAAAACCATCCGGATAGGCCCGAACTAGAATGAACAAAAGTCTTTTTGCTTCTTTTTCTTCAGAAAAAGAAGGTTCTTCCTCCCCGCCCTTGCCCCATGTCACGTATGCCCCGCAACGTGGTCTATCTCTCGGGCGGCACGGAGGAGAGCGGCATGACGGACTGGCATGGAAACGGCGCGGAGGCGCAGGCGGGCGGACGCTCGCTCAGGGTGTTGTGTGCGGCGCTCGCCGCGGCGCTGGCCGCCGATCCTGCCACGGCCGCCTGGGCCGATGCGCCGCTGGTGCCGATGCGCGACAAGGGTCTGGCGCACGACCACATCCGCCTGGCCGGCACCGGCCTGCTGGCCCGCGTGCCCAAGCAGAGCCAGATGGACCTGAGGGCCGCCGACAACCTCGCCTACCAGGCCGCCTGCTTCCGCCGCGCCGGGCCGAGCGGCCATGTGCCGCGCCTGCATGCCGTGCTGGGGCCCACGCCCGGGCTGGCGCACGGGGCGCTGATCGTGGAGGAGGTGCCCGGCCGCGTCGCGCGCCTGCCGCACGACCTGCCGGCGATCGCCCGCGCGCTCGGCGCCATCCATGCCCTGCCGCGGCCCGCAGCCACCGCGCCGCTGCTGGCCCCCGCCGACCCGCTTGCCGCCATGCGCGACGAGATCGCGGCCCAGGCCGTCCACCTCGCCGCCGCCGGCCTGGCCCCGGCCACTCGTGCGCTGGTGGAGCGCGAGGTCGCCGGCCTGCTGGCCCTGTGCGCCCGCCCGGCCCGGCCCGCCACCTGCCTGATCTCGTTCGACGCACATCCCGGAAACTACCTTGTGCGCGACGACGGCACCGCGGTGCTGGTGGACCTGGAGAAGGCGCGGTACGGGGCCCCCTCGCTCGATCTCGCCCATGCCACGCTCTACACCTCGACCACCTGGGACGTGGACACCTCCGCGGTGCTGTCGATCGGCGACATCGCGGGGTTTCACGAAGCCTGGGCCGCGGTGCCCGGCGTGCCGGAGGCTGGCGGCTGGCATGCGGCGCTGCGCCGGGCGATGTGGCTGTGGTCGGTTACGTGGTGCGCGAAGTGGCGCGTACCTGTCGGGTGCGCGGCGCAGCACCTCGGCCGACGGCGAGGACTGGTCGGCCGAGGCTTCGGATGGTGCGCTGATCGCGCATGTGCGCGGGCGGGTGGACCACTACCTCTCGCCGGAGGTGGTTGCCCGCTGCCTGGACGAATTCGCGTCCCTGGAAAAGCTGCTGGCCGGCTGACGGCTCAGCCGCGCTTCAGCGCGGCGGCCACGTGGGGCAGGAAATGCGCCAGCGGCGGCGTCTGGAGCCCTTTCACCTTGGCCTGCTCGTCGTAGCGCCGCAGCTTCACCGCCTCGCGCCAGTACGGCAGGCGCTCGAAGGCCGCGATCTCCCCGGGCGACATCGGGCCGCCCTGCAGCGACAGGCTCAGCACCGAATCCGGTGACAGCTTGGCGAAATAATCGGCTTCCTTGCCGCACAGATAGCGCTTGGCCGCCACGTGCAGCCGCACCGGCTCCGTCACCTCCGGGCCGAAGCGGCTGGCGAGGTATTCATGGCCCACCTCCTCGTGCCGGTCGTCCACGCCCTCGGCGGCCGGGTTCTCGCCCAGGTCGTGCACCATGTGGCCGATGTCGTGCACCAGCGCGGCTGCGATCAGGCTGGGCGGGTCGCCGGCCCGCTCGGCCAGCCACGCCGCCTGCAACCCGTGCTGGATCTGATTGATGTCCGACAGGCCGTACTGGTGCTGGCCGTTGATGTCCATGCGCCGGGCGATGTCGGCCAGGATATCGTCGGCGGGCGAAGTCTGGCTCATGCGTTTGCGTCTCCGTGTTCGTCGAGGGAAGGCCAGGGAACGGGAGCCCGCTTTACCGAACCACAACAGGGCGGCGAAGCGAAGCACAAGCTTTGCAGGATTGGGGGCGTGGGTTCGAATCCTCGGAACCACCGCCGGCCACCTTCACGCCACTTCTTTCTCCGGATGGCGGACCGCCAGGAACGGCCGTTATGTGCGGGTTTCCGGTATGGGGCTGGAGGTAGGGCGGCCACTGAATTGACGCCTCCGCCCTGCCGGTACCCATAGGGCTGCGAGACCGACCCTGAAAGGCAGCGCAACCGGGCTGGATAGCCACCGCACTCGGCATGACCGACCGCTGCCGTGCCACGGCTTCGCCTTGGTAGGGACGAGTGGAACATCCGGTTGGGGCGCGGACCGCGAATGCCCGATGGCCGGGCGTCGATCCGACCGTCAGCCGGACAAAGCGATGGTGCGCCGGACGACCCTGCGCGTGCTGCGGTCATGCATTTCCCATTGGGGATTGCCAATGTTCGGGTCATGCCGCCCCAATCAGCGCCGCGGCATCATGGCGAGGTCGGTAAAACGAAGAAAGGCCTCCGCATGTCCGTCGCCGCATCACAGCCCGACAGCGCCGCCAGGCGATTGCGGAACCGGGTACCCGAGGCGACCATCCTGTTCTGGACGATCAAGATCCTTGCCACGACCGTCGGCGAGACCGCGGCCGACTTTCTCAATACCACGCTGGGACTTGGCCTGAACGGAACCTCCCTCGTGACGAGCGGGCTGCTGATCCTGGCGCTATGGGTGCAGTTCCGGACGCGGCGCTATGTCCCGGCGGTCTACTGGTTGGCCGTGGTGCTGATCAGCGTCGTCGGTACGCTGGTTTCCGACAACCTTGTGGACAATTTGGGGGTCAGCCTGCCCACCAGCACCGCAATATTCGGCAGTATGCTAGCCGTCGTGTTTCTGGCCTGGTTCGCGATGGAACGCACGCTGTCGATACACACGATCTTCACGGCGCGGCGCGAAGGGTTCTATTGGGCGGCGATCCTGTTCACCTTCGCCCTGGGAACGTCGGGTGGCGATCTGCTGGCCGAGGGGCTGGGGCTGGGATACGCCCTGTCCGCGATGCTGTTCGCGGTGGTGATCGGCGTTGCCTATCTGGCGTATCGCCTCGGCGGCAACCCGATATTGACGTTCTGGATCGCCTATATCGCAACCCGGCCGCTGGGCGCCTCGATGGGCGACCTGCTCTCGCAGCCGTTCAGCGCGGGCGGACTTGCGTTGGGCACCGTGGGCACAACCGCCCTGTTCACCACCATGATCGGCGCCCTGGTGGTGTACCTGACTGCCCGAGCGCGACGTATCCAAGCGGTTCACGTTGCCGACGCGTGACACCAGCCGCGGCGACCCGGCGGGCCGGCGCGCTGCTGGGCCGGCGGAAAAATACATGATCGAAAGGAAACATCGATGCAAGCCGCAACCGCGCCACGTTCGCTGCCGACAAGGGTGCTGCATCTGTGCCTGGCGCTGGTCGTGCTGCACCAGTTGATCGTCGGCTCGGTCATGCAGGCACCGCGCGGAACCTTGGCGGGGGACGGATTCTGGCAGGCGCACCGGATCGTCGGCATCGCCGGTCTGTTCGTCCTGTTCGCCTTCTGGGGATGGACCCTGCTGCGTCGCGATGAAGCCCGAGCGGGCTCCCTGTTCCCCTGGTTTTCCGCCGCCGGCCGCCACGCCGTCTGGCGCGATGCGGCGGCAATGGCGGCCGGTCTGCGGGCATTCCGCCTGCCGCGCGGGACGGACCATCCCGTTGCAAGTGCGATCCACGGCCTGGGCCTGTTGACCGCGACGGCGATGGCGGTATCGGGTGCAACCTACTTCCTGAAGGGTGTTGCGCCGGCACTCGTCGTGCGGGCCGGCTTGAACATCCACGCGGCGACCGCCAACCTGATGTGGGCATACCTGGTCGGGCACGCCGGTCTGGCGGTGTTGCACGAAATGCTTGGCGATCGCGTGTTGCGGCGCATGTCGCCGATTGCGGGGCGTGGCGGATGAAGGTTCTGCTGATCGAGGACGACGAGGATACCGCCGCCTATGTCGCCGACGGGCTGAAGCGGCATGGCCATGTCGTCGATCGGGCCGGCAATGGCCGCGACGGGCTGTTCCTGGCCAGCAGCGAAACCTACGACGTGCTCGTCGTCGACCGGATGCTGCCCGGGCTGGACGGGCTGGGAGTTGTCCGCACATTGCGCGCCGGCGGGGGGCGGACGCCGGTTCTGTTCCTGACGGCGTTGGGGGGCATCGACGACCGGGTGGCGGGGTTGGACGTTGGCGGCGACGACTACTTGGTGAAGCCGTTCGCCTTCGCCGAGTTGCTGGCGCGCCTCAATGCGCTGGTGCGCCGCCCGCCGCTGACGCAGGTGGAGACGGTGCTGCGCGTGGCCGACCTCGAGCTTGACCTGCTGAAGCGGCGGGTGGCGCGGGGCGGCAGCCGCATCGACCTGCAGCCGCGAGAGTTCACGCTGCTGGAATTCATGATGCGCCACGCCGATCGTGTCGTGACCAGGACAATGTTGCTGGAGGGGGTGTGGGATTTCCATTTCGATCCAAAGACGAACATCGTGGAGACGCATATGAGCCGCCTGCGCGCCAAGCTTGATCGCGGCGGCGACCCCGAGCTGATCGAGACGGTTCGCGGTGCGGGCTACATGATGCGTGCGCCTGAATAGGCCGCGCCTGCCGCGCACGCTGCGCACCGCCAGCTTTCGGCTGGCGGCGTTGTATGCGCTGTTGTTCACCGCCTCGGTGGCGATCCTGGGTGCGGGTTCGCTCTGGATCATTGGCGACGCGCTGGACCGGCAGATGATGGATCGCATCGTCGCGGACACCACCACCCTGCAGACAACCTACGAGGCGGGTGGCCTGGATCGGCTGGTGGCGGCGGTGCGCACGCGCGGACTGGGGCCGGCGGCGCTGGACTATGCGGTGGATCGGCCCGCGGGCACGCGGCTGGTGGGCGTGCTGCCAAACCTGGGAGACGGCGCGGGTTGGCGCGACGTGGCCGCGGGGCCGCGCCATGAGGGCTCGCTGGTGGAGCCATCCGAAAACATGCGGGTGCTGGTGACGGAATTGCCCGATGGCGCGCGGCTCGCCGTGGGCGACGATCTGGGGCGCATCGAGGAGGTGCAGGAGACGGTTGCCGCCGCGTTCGGCTGGGTCGCGCTGCTGGTCGCTGCCCTCGGCGTGGGCGGCGGTGTGCTGATGAGCAGGGGTTTCCTGCGTCGCCTTGATGCCATCACCCGCACGGCGGACGCCATCATCGGCGGCGACCTGGCGCAGCGCATTCCCATGGGCGGCACCGGCGACGATCTCGACCGCCTGGCGGCCACGCTGAACCGCATGCTGGACCGCATCGCCGCCCTGATGGACAGCCTGCGCCAGGTTTCCAACGACATTGCCCACGACCTGCGCACGCCGCTGTCGCGCCTGTCCCAGAGGCTGAACGCCGTGCGCGCG
Organism: uncultured Alphaproteobacteria bacterium; assembly: GCA_963779875.1. Classification (GTDB taxonomy): domain Bacteria; phylum Pseudomonadota; class Alphaproteobacteria; order Acetobacterales; family Acetobacteraceae; genus CAMDGX01. The sequence continues at coordinate 574,835 of CAWAAI010000003.1, forward strand.
GCCGGGGCGGGGGCCGCCGACTATGCGCAGGCGATCGATCGCGCCATCGTGGATGCCGAGGGCATCCTTGAGACGTTCGGCGCCCTGCTGCGCATCGCCCAGATCGAGGCAGGCTCGCGCCGCGCCGGTTTCCGCGACATCGACCTGGCCGAGTTGGCCGGCAGCGTGGTCGAGGACTTCGTGCCGGTGGCCGAGGACCAGCGGCACCGCCTGCTCGCCGCGATCACGCCGACGGCGCCCATCCGCGGCGACCGCGAACTGCTGGTCCAGGCGCTGGTGAACCTCATCGAGAACGCGCTGCGCCATACCCCGGAGCACTGCACGATCACCGTGTCGGTGGTCCAGGCGGATGGCGCCACCGATCTGGTCGTCGCCGACGACGGCCCGGGTGTGCCGGACGGCGAGCGCCCGCGGATCGTCGATCGCTTCTACCGCCGGGATACGAGCCGAACGACGCCCGGCAGCGGGCTCGGCTTGAGCCTGGTCGCTGCGGTCGCCGAGCTGCACCGGGCGGTGTTGGCGATAGAGGATGCCAGGCCCGGCCTGAGTGTTCGCCTGAGGTTCCCACGCTGATGCGGGCCATCCTCATTGGCCGCGAGGGAACAGGTTGAGTTCGCCGAACCGGTCATGGTTCTGCCGGGCCAGGGCGCCCGGTTCATCCAGCCGGCCCGTAGGGAAGGCATCGGGGGCAAGGTCCCTACTCGGGCAATCCTGCAAGCCGTAGTCCCGCCAGGAACATCTCATTGTCCGCCGCCCGGCGAAAAGTGCTGCGCGCCGCCGCGGCGCCCAGGTTGTAGCCGGGTTCCAGCCGCTGCAACTGCGCGCGCACGGTCGCCGCCTCCTCGACATCGCCGAGGTGGCCCAGTGCGGAGAGCAGCAGCTTGAAGGTCGATGACAGGGTGGGGTTCAGCACCGCGGCGCGCCGCGCCACCTCCACCGCCTGGGCGAATTGGCCCAGCAGCAGGTGCGGCACGGTCAGCGAGGTGTCGAAGAAGAAAGCGAGCGGGTCGAAGGGCGACAGCCGCCGCGCCTGGCCGATGCGGCGGACCGCCTCCTCGTGCTTCCCGTCGTAGCTGTAGGCCAGGCCGCTGAACACCCAGGCGAGCGGCAGATTGGGGTTCAGCGCCAGCGCCCGTTCGTGCAGTTCCAGCGCCTCTTTCACCTCGCGGTGCAGGAAGGCGCGCACATGGCCGGCGATGGTCAGCGCCCGTGCGTCCGAGGGGTCCAGCCGCACCGCGCGCCCCGCCAGTTCGCCGGCCCGGGCCATGGCGGCGTCGCGCCCTTCGGTCCAGCCCTGTCCGACCAGGAAGATGTGCCAGTAGGCCCACCAGGCATGGGCCGCGGCATAGCCGGGGTCCAGGGCGACCGCGCGCTCCAGCAGGGCGCCGGCGGCGCGGAACTCCGCCTCCATCAGCTGGTGCAGGGCGGGGATGGCGCGCAGCACCAGCTCATAGGCGGTGGCGGAGCTGGCCGGGCGCAGGCCGGCGCGGCGGCTTTCGTGCTGCAGCAGCTCCGGGTCCAGCTGCGCCACCGCCTCGGCGGCGATCTCGTCCTGCAGCGACAGGATATCGTCGGCGGCGCGGTCGAAGCGCCCGGCCCACACCACCTCGCCCACCGGCCCGCCCGCCATGCCGTCGCCGGCGGCCATGTCGAGCAGGCGCAGGTTCACCCGCATGCGCGTGCCGCTACACTGGATGGTGCCGTCGAGCAGGAAGTCGAGGCCGAGCTCGCGCCAGCGCGGCTCGGCGGGCGCGCCGGGCTCGCCGGCACCCCGCGCCACGGCGGCGATGCTGGGGCTGGCGATGACGAACAACCAGCGGAAGCGCGACAGCGCCGTGGTGATCTCGTCGGCCAGGCCCAGCGACAGCCCGGCCTCGTCGCCGCTGCCCAGCACGCGCAACGGCATCACCCCCAGGCGCACGCCGCCGGCTCGACCCAGGCGCAAGGCGCGGGTGCGTGCGGGGGCGGGCGGCGCCTCGCCGTCCGGCTGCACCGCGGCGATCAGCGCCAGGGTCTCGGCCGCGGGCGGCACTGCCTGGGCGTCGGCCAGCGCGGCGATGCAGGCGCGCCCGGCGGCCCGTGCCGCGATGCCGTCGCCGCGGTCGCGGTGGGCCGCGATGGTGGCGCGCCAGGCAGCCTCATGCGCGGCATCCAGCGTCAGCACCGCCTCCGCGGCGGCAAGGCGGGCGGCGGGGTCGTCCTGGGCGGCCAGCACCGCCTCGGCGCGCGTCACCTCGGCATGCAACTGCCGCTGGCGCTCAAGGGCCAGGAACCGGTCGAACGCCGGATCGATGCCAGCAAGGTCCTCCAGCAGGCGCGAAGGGTGGGCGGGCGGGCAGGCGGGTGGGCTCGCGCCGAAGGCGGGGCGGATGTCCATGTGCAGGAAATCGCCGCCGCGCAGGGCGAGGGTGGCGCGCTCGGCGGCGATGAAGCCCTCGCCGGCCGGTGCCAGGGCTTCCTGCAATTCGTGCAGGCACTGGCGCAGCGAAGCGCGGGCCTGGTCGATGCCGCGCCCGCTCCACAACAGCGCGGTGATGCGGTCGCGGCGCACCGGCGCGGGGCTGGCCAGGGCGAGCACGGCGAGCAGGGCGCGCGATTTGCGTCCGCGCGGCAGCACCGCGGCACCGGCGCGGGTGGTGGCGGCGAACGGGCCGCGCAGAGCCAGGCGCAGTAGGGGCGGCGCGGCGGCGGCGGATGAGGGGGCGGCATCGGCGGCGGCGAGCGCAGCAGCGCTGTCGTCCATCATCTCGGGCTGTGCGTCGTCACGGGCTGGGTATCGTCACGGGCGATCCATCGTCACTGAACATGTCCCGGCGCGACAGCGGGCAGCGGGGCCGAGGCGTTTCACGCTGGTTCACGGCAGGCTAGCGCGGGTGCTCCGGATGGTAAACCTTGTTGACGATACGTACGGAATTGGCGGACCCGCCGAGGCGTGAACAGTGCCGAGGTGCAATTTTTATAGGAAAAATATCTTGACACTAGGATACCATTCAGGCGATGTTCGGCGTGCCGACGGGCGAATTGCGCCCTTCGACATCCCCGCCATCCCGCGTCGCCAGCCCGGACTGCCCTGACGAGGGCACGCCGGGGTTTGCGCGTGCGCTGGCGGCACCAGGAACCTTCACCGACCATCCTCACGAGGAGTTCCAACCCATGGCTCATGCTGCCCCCACCCAGGCGACCGCCGCCATTCCCGCCGTGCGCCGCCCGCTGCCGCCCGCCCGTCCGCCGGCCGAGGTGGCCGATCCCGGCCTGATCCGGATCGGCGCGGCCGTCGGCAGGCCGCCCCGGCGCGGCTGAGCCGGTACCGCCCGCGCCCACCGGCCGGGGCCGTGCGCCCCGGCCACCCGAACCCCGAGCGCCATACCCGGAGCCCCCCATGTCACCTAACGATGCGCCACCCAACGATGCGCCACCCGCCGATGCCCATCCAGCCGGTCCCTTGGCGACATTCTACCGCGTGATCGACCAGGCGCCGCTGCCCCACCGCGCCGACCGCTCGGCCGGCGGCACCCTGCCGGTGCGCGCCGCGCGCCATTGCGAGGCGGTGACCACCGCGTCCGGCCATGGCTGGTGGGTCTATCCGCCGATGTCGTTCTCGCTGCTGTGGGACGGGCAGGACATCCATTGGACCTATGGCGAGCGGGAAAGCTGGCTGCCGCTTGAGGCGGCCCAGTTCCCCCACCTGCGTCCCCGCTTCGACGCCGCCGCCCCGCCGGGCATGCAGGGTGCCGCGCCGCCATTCCTGACCGCTCTCGCCGAACCGGGCGTGGTGCAGGTCTGGACAGGCTTGTTCGCCCGCAGTGCGCCGGGCTGGAGCCTGCTGGTCCGCCCCCCCGCCAACTTGCCGCCGCCGGGCGGCTATGTCGCCTACGAGGGCATCGTCGAGGCCGATCGCTGGTTCGGCCCGCTGTTCACCAATCTGCGCCTCACCCGCACCGGCGTGCCGGTGAGCCTGCGCCCCGACCGACCGCTGCTGCAGGTCCAGCCCCTGCCGCGCGCCGCCCATGCCGAGTTGACGCAGAAGTCGATGGTGGTCGTCGAGACCATGGAGGATTTCGCGCCGCGGGACTGGCGCGACTACATGGCCAGCGTCGTCGGCCCCTCGCGCGACGCCGACCGCCCGCCCGGGCTCTACGCCGCCGCCGCCCGCCGCCGGCGCCGTGCCGAATGCCCCTTCGCCGCCGGCTGAGCGCCGCTCACACCGGCATCATCTGCCCGCGCCCGGCGCGCCGCTCAGCGGTGAACAGGAACGACACCAGCGCCCGCGCGTCCGGCATGTGGTCCAGCCACACCAGCCCGTCCAGCCGCACCAGGTCGGCCGCCACAGCCAGCCGCGACTGGCGCGAGGCATCCTGCTCGGTCACCACCATCACGGGCAGTCCGGGATCGAACCCCGCCACGGCGCCCAGGGTCCGCGCCACGGTGTGGCCGGTGCGCGGGGCGTGGCACAGCACGGCCACCGGCGCCACGTCGCGCAATACCGTCTCCAGCGCGGCCTTGGTCCCTGCCACCTCCATCTGCACGCGCAGGAAGTCGCACAATTCGCCCACCCGTGGCGCCAGCACGGGCGCCTCCTCCACCACCAGCACCAGCGGCGCCGAACTGTCGGCCGCGGCGGAAGGCGGGGCGGCAGCCAGCCATTGGGCGAGAAGCCGGCGCCGTGGCGCTTGCTGGTCCATGTCGGCCTCCCGCCGCACGATGACGTTGCCATCATGCACCGGAGCCCGTTCCCGTCCCTGTCAGATCGCCGTGATGTTGCGGGAGTAATGCGTGAGCCCGCGTGAAACGCCGCCGGCCCTCGCTCAGCTGTTGGTCGCGAACGGGTCGGCCACCCGCGGCCAGAACGGCAGGGTGCGCTTGGTGAAGGCGATGTTGGCGAAATCCGGTCCGATCGCGCCGTGGCTGGTGGCGACATAGCGCACCTCGGCGGCCAGCGGCGCGAAGCCGGCGTAGAAGTGCTGGGTGCTCTTCACCACCACGATCCGCTTGTCGTCCAGCCGGCAGCCCAGCCCGGTGAACGCATCCTGGTGGAACACCTGGCTGCGCTTGCTGTTCAGGATGATGTCGATCCCGCCGCCATCGGGCGTCGCCGCGCGCACCCAGGCCGCGCCGCCCAGCTCGGCCCGCCCGCCCGACAGCCCGCCCTGGGTATGGTTGTCCGACAGTCCCATCACGGTCACCCGCAGATCCACCGGCTGGCCCGACGCCACGCCGCACTTGCCGCCGATCCGCAGGTCGAACGTGGCCCCCAATCCCGCCTCGGCGCAGAACGACACCGCCACCGGGTCCCAGAAGCAGCCGATCGCCGCCCCGCCCACGCCGCGCGCCACCAGCCGGGCCAATATCTCGGTGTTGTCGCTGGGCGCGCCGCCGCCGGCATTGTCGGCGACATCGGCGAAGACGACCGGCTTTCCCGCCGGCGCGGCCAGCGCCCGGTCGATCGCGCCGTCGATCGTGTCGTGGGTGGGGTTGGTCTCGTTTCGGATCCTGAAGATCTCCTCGCCCAGCTCGCGCGCGATCCGCTCCGCCTTGGCCATGTCGTTGTCGGTGATGACGATCATCTTCGCCCCCACCTCGGCCACGTCGCCCCAGGGGAAGCCGTGGCCGAACGACACCGACAGCACCCCGTCATGCCCCTCCAGCGCCTGCATCTTCGCCACGAAGCTCTTCATCGGCTCCACCGGCGTGCGCCACATGCTCACCATGCGGCAGTCGTAATAGGCCATCGCCGGCTTCACCCGGCCCTGCTTCGCGGCCAGGCAAAGGTCGTACAGTTCCACCGCCCGCGCGCCCACGTCCACGTGCGGGTATTCCTTGTAGGTGATGATGGCGTCGCAGGCCCGGCGCATCGTCTCGGTCAAGTGGCAGTGCAGGTCCAGTTCCAGCCCGATCACCGCCTCCTTCCCCACGATCTCGCGGATGCGCGCGCAGGTGTCGCCCTCGCAGTCGTCGTAGCCATCGGCCACCATGGCGCCGTGCATCTTCATCAGCACCACGTCCACCGGGCCCCCCGGCCCGGTCATCGCCGCGCGCAGGTCATCCAGGATCGCATCGCGCAGCTCCTCGTAGACACGGCGCAGGGTGGTGCCGGCGGGCATGGCGAAGGCGCACAGGCTGTCCACCACTTCGTGCCCGTCGCGCCCGGCCAGCCGGCGCCACTCGATCTGGGCGATGTTGCCGTGCATCGGCGGCTGCAGGCTGCCGTCGCGCCGGAAATAGCCGGTCTCGGTGAAGCCCGCGCGCCCAGTGGGGATCGGCGAGAAGGTGTTGGTCTCCGTGGCGAGGTCGGCGAAGAAGATCTTCATGGCGGCAGTCCCCGGTGGCGCATGTCGAGCCAGTCTATCCGGCCACCGCATCGGCCGCCTAGGGTGCCGCGCGGCCGCACCGGCGAGGATGCGCGGGCTGGCCGGCGCACTGGCGTATGCGCGGCCGGTGCCGTAGGTTCCGGGCATCGCCCACAGGCATCGCGCGCCCAGCATCGGAGTATCGGCCATGGCCGCCTGGAACGACGGCTACATCTACGACGTGTCCTACACCACCGGCTTCTACCGCGAGATATCGCCAGGCTGGATCTCGGCCGCCGCGATGCTGCTGGGCCACCGCCCGCCCGCCCTCGACCGGCCGTTCCGCTGGGCCGAACTGGGCTGCGGCCACGGGCTGAGCGCCAACATCTTCGCCGCCGGCAATCCGCAGGGCGAGTTCCACGGCTTCGACTTCAACCCCTCCCACATCGAGAACGCCCGCCGCATGGCCGGGCGCGCCGGGTTGGCCAACGCGCATTTCCACGAGATGTCCTTCGAGGATCTGGCCGACGCGCCGGAGGGGCGCATTCCGCAATTCGACTTCATCGTCGCGCACGGCATATGGACCTGGGTGTCGGCGGCCACGCGGGTGCAGATGCAACGCGCGATCCGCCGCCACCTCGCCCCGGGCGGCCTGGTCTATGTCAGCTACAACACCATGGCCGGCTGGGCCTCGCTGGTGCCGGTGCAGCGCTTCATGCTCGAATGGGCCCGCGTGCACCCGGGCGGCTCGCCGGAGATGGCAAGCGGCGCCATCAACTTCGTCCGCGAACTGGCCAAGTCCGACGCCGCCTTCTTCGCCGCCAACCCCGCCGTCGCCGGGCGGCTGGAACCCACCACCGGCATGGACCCCAAATACCTGGCGCACGAATACCTCAACGCCAACTGGGACCCCACAAGCTTCACCCAGGTGCAGGACGTCCTGTCAGACGCCAAGGTTGGCTATATCGGCAGCGCCACGCTGATCGAGAACATCGACGCAGTGGCCGTGCCGCCGGGGGCCGGCAAGCTGCTGGCCGGGGTGGCCGACCAGCGCATGAAGGAGATGATCCGCGACTTCGCCGCCAACCGCGCCTTTCGCCGCGACCTCTACCGCCGCGGCACCGAGCAGCCGATGACCGGCGAGCAACGCGAGATGCTGGACGAACTCACCCTGGTCGGAACCGGCCGCGAGGGCGAGGCGAATATCCAGATCCCCACCGGCATCGGCCAGCTCGGCCTGCGCATGGAGATCTACGCCCCGATCCTGGCCCGCCTGGCCGAAGGGCCGATGTCCGTGCGCGAACTGCGCCAGACCCCGGTGCTGTCGCAGCAGCCGCTGTCGGAGACACTTCAGGCCGCAGCCTTCCTGATGGCCGGTGGGCTCGCGCATCCGGTCGTCAAGCCAGTGCCCGACCCGGCGGCCGTGGCCTCGGCGCGCGCGCTGAACGCGGTGATCGGCGCCGTCAACGCCAGCGGCGGCGCGCTGGGGGTGCTGGCCTCGCCGGTCACCGGCAGCGGCTTCTCGGTCGATTTCGTCGAGACGGTGATGCTGCCGGAAGTGCTGGCCGGGCGCAGCGAGACGCAGCACCTGGTGGACCACATCCTCGGCCGCCTCGCCGCCACCGGCCGCTCGGTGGTGCGCGAGGGCAAGCCGGTGACCGACCCGGCCGCGGCGCGCACCGAAATCACCGGCACCGTGAACCGCCTGCTCGGCGAGCGCATGGCGCTGTACCGCCGGCTGGGGGTGGTACCGGCCGCCTGACACGATCCGCGGCCGGGTGGGGCTTTTCGTACCGGTCGTCGCGGCTGGGCGCCGCATGTCAAATCATGCGCCGAGGCCGGTGCTCCGGAAACAATGAGTTCCATATTAAATCCTTTCCATGCCGGCCCTGGAAATACACCGATGGGGATACGCGAACCCCGCGTTGCTTCCCCGGGTAATCAACTCGGCTCCGGGCGGGCAATAGAGAAGCTGCGCTGACTTGTCCGCAACTGCCGCGGTAATTTGCGCGCAGTGGCGTAACTGGATGTGCGGTCCCTGGAACTGGCGCATCCGCCGGGCGTTCTGTCAGCGCGCCCCGGCACGTGCCCGGGGCAAAGCCGCGGTGCGGGCCAGCCGGCCGGTGCGGCATTGCGACCCAGGTGATCCATGATTGAACTGCCCGACCTCAAGTCCCGCATCGCCAAGCCGCCGCCGGAGCCGTTGTGCCGAACGCTCGCTGGCCGCCCAGCCGGCCAGCCGCCCGCCGCCAGGTCGGGCCCGGCGGTGCCCACTTCCCAGCAAACTGCTTCCCATAAGGCCCGCAGTCAGCAGGTGGACCATGAATGGGACGACACCAACCGCCCGCTGCCCCGGCTGGGCTTGGCGTTGCTGATTTCCCTCGCCCTCTGGGGGGGGCTGGCCGCCCTGATCCTGTAGGGCGTATCCGTCAGACGTATTGCCTGAACGATCCGTCGGCGAAGCGGCCGAAGCGGAACGGGGCGGGATCCACCACCGGCGCGTCGCCAGCCACCAAATCGGCCATCAGCCGCCCCGCGCCAGGCCCGATGCCGAAGCCATGGCCGGAGAACCCGGTGGCGATGTGGAACCCGGGCAGGCTGTCCACCGCCCCGATCACCGGCACCGCATCCGGCGTCACGTCCATCAGCCCGCCCCAGCTTTCCTTGATGCGCATGTCGCGGAACGCCGGAAAGATCGCAGCCAGGTCGGCGGCGGCATTGCGCAGCACCCCGGCATCGGGCACCGGGTCCAGCACCCGCACCTGCTCGAACGGCGAAACCTCGTCCAGCTTCCAGTGCCGTGGCGTGTTCCACTCGGTCAGGAACCGCCCGCCCAGCCGCAGCCGCAACTCCTTCCAGCTCTTGCGCAAATTGGGCAGGAACAACTGGAACAGCCGGAAACTGTCCGGCGTGATCTCGGAAATGGAGTTGTTGCGCCGCGCCACGTTGTAGCCGCCATCGGCGCGGCGGCGCAGCGCGAAGGGCATGCCGCCCACGCTGGTCTCCGGCCCGCCCGCCACCGGCTCGGTGCGGAACACGCTGCCCAGCACCTTCAACTGCGGCAGGTCGATGCCCCCCTTGCCCGTCTCGACATTGCCCGCGAACAGCCGGCTCCAGGCGCCGCCGGCCAGTCACCACGCTGTCGCAGGCGATCGGCCCGCGCTCCGTCACCACGCCGCTGACGCGACCGCCCTTGGTCTCCACCCCGCGCACCGCGCAGTTCTGCAGCACCACGCCCCCGGCCCGGCGCACCGCCGCGGCGATCGCCGGCGCGGCCTTCTGCGGCTCGGCCCGCCCGTCGGTGGGCGTGTACAGCGCGCCCTTCACCGGCACGGCCAGCCCGGGATACAGCGCGGCCACCTCCTCCTTCCCGATCATGCGCGACTCCACCTGGTACGGCCGGGCCTTCTCCAGCCAGGCCTCGTGCGTCGCCATCGCGCTATCGGTCTCGCACAGATAGCCGATGCCGCATTGGGTGAAGCCGGTCGGCGCCTGCACCATCTCGTCCAGGCGCCGCCAGATGCGCAGGCTTTCCATGCCCAGCGGGATCTCGCGCTCGTCGCGCCCCATCACCCGCGTCCAGCCCCAGTTGCGGCCCGACTGCTCCGCGCCCACCTGGCCCTTCTCGCAGACCACGACGGGAATGCCCTTCTGCGCCAGGAACAGCGCCGTGGACACGCCGACAATGCCGCCGCCGATCACCACCACGCCGGTGCGATGCGGCAGGTCGCCGTCGGTCTGCACCGTATCCATGCGCGGCGCCATGTCTCTCTCCTCGTGCGGGCGAGGCGCCAGTGTCACGCATGCGCAGGCGGGCGTCCAGACGCCAAGGTGGGCTACGGGCCGCGTCCCTCGGCCGGACCTTTCGTCAGAATCCACGCATGGACGCGGTCTTTCGGCGCTGGATGCTCCCCGGCGCGCTACCCCACGAAGCTGCCGGGATAAACGGGGTAGGGGGCTTCGGTGAGCACCACGGTGTGGTTCTCCACCCGCTTCACGCCCGCCATCGCGCCCGCCGCGAGTTCCAGCGCGCGGCCCTCCTCGGGCGAGGCCACCAGGCCCCACAGATGCACGACGCCATCGTTCACCACCACCGAGTTGTCCGACCGGCGGCTCCAGGGCTGGCGGGCCAGTTCCTGCTTCAGCAGGCGGCGGATCTCCGCGTCGCTCTCCGGCGTGGCCGCACCCGCGCCCGTGGAGGCGTCGGCCGCGCGCGAGGCCAGCGCGCGCAACAGGTTGGACCGGCTGACGATGCCCACCAGCGCACGCTCGGCCACCACCGGCACGCGCTTGATGTGGCGCTCCTCCATCAGGTCGGCGATCATGTCCAGCGGCGCCGCCGGGCCCACGCACACCACATCCTGCGTCATCACGTCGCGCGCCAGCTTGCCGTGGCTGCGGACGTATTCGCCGGCCAGGCGGGCGGTGCCGGTGAAGAAGGTGCGCCATGCGCCGTGCTGCTTCTCGGTGCCCAGTTCGGCGCGGCGCAGCAGGTCGCCTTCGCTCACCACGCCCAGCACGGCACGGTGCTCGTCCACCACCGGCACGCCGCTGATGCCGTGGCGCAGCAGCAGGTGGACGATCTCGGTCACCGGCGTGTCGGGGCGCACGGTGACGACCGCGGCGGTCATGACGTCGGCGGCGTTCATGGTCATACTCCTCACAGGGGGGGGCTGGCCCCATCTTGCATCACGCCGCAACATGTCGCCGCCAAGCCGGCCGCGCATTGATCCAGGTCAGGCCGCCGCGCGACGGCTCCGGCTAACGTAGCGCTACGACAGCAAACAAGGAGCGACGACGATGTTCAAGAACCTGCTGGTTCCGGCGACGGGCGGGCCCGAAGACGGACCGGTCTTCGCCACGGCGCGGCTGGTGGCCGAGGGGTTCGGGGCGCATCTCGAGTTCCTGCACGTGCGGCCCGACACCACCGAGGTGCTGATGAGCATGACCGCCGGCGGCGTGGGCGGCGGCGACGCGGTGCAATCCGTGGTGGACAACCTGGAGGCCGAAGCCCAGGCGCACGAGGAGACGGCGCGCGCCGGGGTGCGGGACTTCATGGCATCCGCGGGCATCGCCGAGCGCGACACGCCCGACGGCAGCCCCGACGGCAACCCGGTCTCGGGCGCGATGAGCGTGGAGCAGGGCACGCGCAGCGCCTGGGTGGCGCAGTACGGCCGCTTCGCCGACCTGGTCGTGATGGGCCGCGGCGCGCCCGACGACGACACCAACGATTCGCTGGAGGCGGCGCTGATGGACACCGGCAAGCCGCTGCTCATCGCCCCGCGCGACGCGCCCGCCGCCGTTGGCCGCACGGTGATCATCGCCTGGAAGGACACGCCGGAAGCGGCGCGGGCGGTAGCCGGCGCGCTGCCCTTCATCGCCAGGGCGGAGCGCGTCGTGATCGCCACGGTGGCCGACGACGAGGAGAGCCAGGACCCCACCGGCGAGCGCCTGCTGCACGCCCTGCGCTGGCACAACCCGAAGGTGGAACTGCGCAGGCTGCTCAGCGGCGGGTCGAGCGCGGTGGACGTGCTGCACGGCGAGGCGACCGCGCTGGGCGCCGACCTGCTGGTGATGGGCGGCTACAGCCACAGCCGTCTGCGCGAGGTGGTGTTCGGCGGCTTCACCCGTCAAACGCTGCGCAACTCCGCGATGGCGGTGCTGATGGCGCACTGACCGGGCGCGCCGCCGGGCCGCCCGGCCCGGCAGCCTGCCGCGCATCAGGCAGACGAAAAAGGGCGGAACCCGCGGGTTCCGCCCTTCTTTTCGTCAGCGTGTCGCAGGCGTCAGACGGTGGCGTGCGCCAGCACCGCGCCGCCGAGGCGGGCGCCATCGGCGATGCGGCGCAGGCTGACCTGCTCCAGCGAGGTGGCGGAAGCGGGCAGGGCGAAGGTGAAGGCGCAGCGCCCGCCGGCCATGTTGGCCTGGTCGAGGTCGGCGCGGTAGCGGTTGGCCACCACGCGGCCGGCCACGTCGCCGTCCACCAGCACCTCGGCCTCCACGGCCTCGGCGGGGTTGGCGGCATCCATCACCCAGCCATGCAGCACGCCGTTCTCGATGCGCTCCAGCATGCCCTTCAGCTCGCCCAGGGCGGCCGGGGCAGTCTCGATGCCGGCGAGACGAGCCAGGCGGCTGCGGATGGCGGCCAGCTGGACGCCCTCGGTCACGCGCGCAATGGCGTTCTCGGCGCCGGCCGGGGCCGAGCCGTAGAGCAGGCCGTACTCGTCGGCATTGTCGAACATCGCGCGGTTGGCATGGTCCACGAAGGTCTCGGCCGGGGCGCCCTCGGCGAAGACCAGCTCATGGTTGGCCAGTTCGATATGGAAATACTCCACGTCGCTGGTCACCGTGTCGCGCAGGATGGTCACGTCGTTCACCAGTGCCGCGGCCGGCACCAGCACGCCGTCCACCAGCATGGCATGCTGCGGCGACACGCGCAGGTCGCGCGCCGGCAGGTTCGGGCCGAGCGAGCCGGCGCGGAACAGCACCGGGCGCACGAACGCCGCATCGCCGCCGAACTCCGCCTCATAGGTGCGGTGGCCGATCCACTTCACCGGCTGGGCGCTGCCGTCCAGCGTGGCCACCAGGTCGCCGATCTGCAGCGTCTCCACCGGGCGCTGGCCCGACGGGGTCTGGATCATGGTGCCGCGCAGATAGCAGCTGATGCGGTAGTTGAAGGTCTGCAGTGTCGTCAGCGAGCCGCTGTCGGCATCCTGCCCCTGCAGCACGATCGAGAAACGGTCCTTGCCGGACAGTTCGACGACATAGAGCGAGTTGATCCAGGCCTGGGCCTCGGTGGCGTTCGCGGCCACGAAGGTGCGGCTCGAGCCGAGGGCTACCGCGTGCGACGTGCCGTTCTCCACCGTGAACAACGTCTCGCCGTCTGTGGCAAGACCAAGGACGATGTTGTTCAGGGTGACGCGCAGGGTAATCGGCCCGGTGGCGCCGCCATCGGTGTAAGTGGCGGAACTGAATGGGTTGAACGTCTGCGGATAAACCGAGTCGGTGCCGAGATCGACGGTCAACGTACCGTTGCCGCCGGTGCTGGGGAGCCCTGTAATCGTGTCGTTGCCGAATGTCACGTCAACCATGGAGGCGTTCCTTCTGGGAAAGAGCTTGGTGGCAGCTGCCGGTGAAGGTGCGACGCCGATCGGCCGGCATGGCCAGGGCGCCCGCGCCGCGCGTCTGCGCGGCCGGAACGTCACCCAAGGCCCTGACCAAGCACCACCGAAGGCTCATCAGCCACCTAATCCGTTGTCGGACTGCTGGGGCGCTCATCGCCCGCATACAGAGTCCTACATTCTTCGTGAAGCGTATCTCATCACCGGGCAATTTGGTCAATGATCTCATGCGGTGGCAGTCATTGCCCCGCCCACGCGCGGCGCTGTCAGGGCAGCGCAATCACGCGGCCGTCACCAATTGTTCCAACCACTTGCAACCTCCTTGCCCCACACCCGCAAGCCCGCGCATCGCACCGGTAAATTTTTCACGAAAATGTGAGCAGCCGCGGCATGCCGCACTGCACCATCCGCGGCCCCGCCCCAGCCTGGCCCAGCGCCGCTAACCCCGAGTCTTGTACACCACGAATCCCGCGATCGCGTCCAGCAGCGCCTGCGGCTCGTCGGCGCGGATCGAGTGGCTGCTGTGCTCGAAGATGCGCAGGTCGCTGCCCGGGATCAGCCGGTGGATCTCCTCGGAGAACTCCGGCGGGCATATCCAGTCGTGCCGCCCGGCACAGATCAAGCGTCGGCGCGGTGATCCGCGCCAATTCCGGCCGCAAATCGAAGCTCTGCAGGAACCCGCCGGGCGCGAACGCCGTGTTGATCGCATCCGGCGACAATATGCCCCGTTCGCGCGACTTCGCCGCCGCCGCCGCATCGAAGGTGGTGGAATACAGCGGCCCCATCACGTCGTAGTAGTGCCGCAGTTTCGCCTCGTCGGTCAGCTCGCCCTTCCACAACTGCCCGCACACCGCCTTCTGCTCCGCCGTGCCACGCTCGGCCACGATCTCCTGCGCCCGGCGGTTGAACCCGGCATGCGCGGCGGTCACGATCAGCACCAGATGACTGACGCTGTCCGGGTAGCGCGCGGCATGCGCCATCGCCACCATGCCGCCATACGAGGTGCCGACCGACACGATCGGCCCCAGCCCGAGATGCCGCCGCAGCGCCTCCATGTCCTCCACGTTCTCGTCCAGCGTGTATTTCGCCACGTCCCCGCGCGCCGAGCGCCCTTGGCCGCGATGGTCGAAATAGACAAGCTGCATGCGCTGGGCCAGCGGGCCCATCCCCGGCTTGAACCCGCTATGCTCGCCGCCCGGCCCGCCATGGATCACGAAAGCCACCGGCTGCTCGCGCATCCGCCGCCCGTCCGGCACCAGCCCCATGCCCTCCACGTCGAAATAGATTTCGGTGTCGCGGATGCGTGCACGCATGGTCCTGCCCTTCTGCCAGCCCCGCCGTTACGCTAGACGGGCCATCACGCTAGACCGCCCGCCGCCCGGAGGAAACATGGCCCGCACCCCGATCCTGATCGACTGCGACCCCGGCCACGACGACGCGGTCGCCATCCTCTACGCCGCCCGCCATCTCGACCTGCTGGGCCTCACCACCGTGCACGGCAACAACACCCTGGCCAACGTCACACGGAACGCGCTCGCGATCCTCGCACTGGGCGGTATCGACGTGCCGGTGGCCATGGGCTGCGCCGAGCCGCTCGCCGGCCCGATGCACGCGGTGGCCGATGCGCACGGCGCCACCGGGCTCGACGGCGCCGAGATGCCCGCCCCGCGCGCCACCCCCATCGCCACCCACGCGGTGGACTTCATCATCGAGACCGCCCGCGCCCGCCAAGGCGAACTGGTGCTCGCCGTCATCGGCCCCGCCACCAACATCGCCATGGCATTGAAGAAGGAGCCCCGCCTGGCCGGCTGGCTGCGCGAGATCACCGTCATGGGCGGCTCCACCACGCTGGGCAACATCGCCCCGGTCGCCGAGTTCAACGTGTGGTGCGACCCGGAGGCCGCCGCCGTGCTGTTCGCCAGCGGCGCCCGCCTGCGCATGGTCGGCTACAACGTCACCGCCGTCACCGGCATGGGCGAGGCCGACATCGCCCGGCTGCGCGCCGGCGGCACCGTCGGGCGCACGGTCGCCGGCCTGCTCGGCTTCTACCTTGGCCGCGGCCGCGCGGCGGCGGGGCTGAGCATCGCGCCCATGCACGACGTATGCGCCATCGTGCCCTATATGGACGACACGCTGCTCACCTACCGCCATGTGCACGTGGCCGTGGAGACCGCCGGCACCCTCACCCGCGGCATGACCGTCTGCGACATGCGCGGCCTCACCGCCGAGGGCCAGGCCAGCCGTGGCGGCCGCGCCCCCAACACCCTTGTCGCCGTCGCCTCCGACGCGCCCCGCCTGATCGCCGGCGTGGTCGAGACGTTGCTGGCCTATCCCTGACCGCCCCGAAGCGCCTATCCTCCCCGCCACGCCCGGCACCGACCGGGGCCAACCGGGGGAGACAGGGGAGCGGCATGGATTTCGACCTCACCGAGGACCAGCGCGCCTTCCAGGCCACCGCCCGCGCCTTCGCCGCCGACCGCCTCGCCCCCAACGCCGCCGCCTGGGACGAACAGCGCCACTTCCCCGCCGCCGAACTGCGCGAGGCCGCCGCCCTGGGCTTCGCCGGCCTCTACGTGGACGACGCCCATGGCGGCACCGGCCTCTCCCGGCTCGACGCCGCCCTGGTGTTCGAGGAACTCGCCGCCGCCGACCCCTCCACCACGGCGTTCCTGACCATCCACAACATGGTCGCCTGGATGATTGCGCGGTTCGGCGATCAGTCGCAGCGCGACCGCTGGCTGCCCCGCGTGCTGTCGGGCGAGCTTTTCGTCAGCTACTGCCTCACCGAACCCGGCAGCGGCTCCGACGCCGCGGCCCTGAAAACAAATGCCGAGGACACCGGCGACGGCCACTACCGCATCAACGGCACCAAGGCCTTCATCTCCGGCAGCGGCATCGCCGACCTCTACGTCGCCATGGTGCGCACCGGCGCCGACAGCCCGCGCGGCATCTCCTGCATCGTGGCGGAAAAGGGCACCCCCGGCCTCTCCTTCGGGCAGCCCGAACGTAAATTGGGCTGGAACAGCCAGCCCACTGCCCAGGTGATCTTCGAGGACTGCCTGGTGCCGCACGCCAACCGCATCGGCGCCGAGGGAGAGGGCTTCCGCTTCGCCATGATGGGGCTCGACGGCGGCCGCATCAACATCGCCGCCTGCTCCCTCGGCGGCGCCCGCGCCTGCCTCGACGCCGCCCGGGCCTACGTCCAGGAGCGCCGCGCCTTCGGCAAGACCCTGTCCGAATTCCAGGCCCTGCAATTCAAGCTCGCCGACATGGCCACCGACCTGGAAGCCGCCCGCCTCATGGTCCACCGCGCCGCCGCCGCCCTGGACAGCCGCGCCCCCGATGCCACCATGCGCTGCGCCATGGCCAAGCGCTTCGCCACCGATGCCTGCTTCCGCATCGTCGACGAGGCGCTGCAACTCCACGGCGGCTACGGCTACATCCGCGAATACGGCATGGAGCGCTATCTGCGCGACCTCCGGGTGCACCGCATCCTTGAGGGCACCAACGAGATCATGCGCGTCATCATCGCGCGCAAGCTGCTGGAGGCTGCATGAAAATCTCCCTCATTGGCCTGGGCAACATGGGCCTGCCGATGGCCGCGAACCTGCTCAAGGCCGGCCACGAGGTGGTCGGCTTCGACCTCTCCGAGGCGGCCCTCGCCGCCCACCGCGCCAATGGCGGCACCACCGCCGCCACCATCGCCGAGGCCGTGGCCGATGTGGACGCCGTCATCACCATGCTGCCCACCGGCAAGCACGTGGCCGACGTCTGCACAGGGCAGGGCGGTGTGCTCGCCAGCCTCTCGCCGCGCACGAAACTGGTCATCGACAGCTCCACCATCGACGTCGCAACCGCAACCGTCGTCGCTGCCGACGCCGCGGCCCAGGGCATCGAATTCCTCGATGCCCCGGTCTCCGGCGGCACCGCCGGGGCCATCGCCGGAACCCTCACCTTCATGGCCGGCGGCACGCCCGAGGGCTTCGCGCTCGCCGAGCCGGTGCTCAAGGGCATGGGCCGCGCCATCATCCACGCCGGCCCCGCCGGCAGCGGCCAGGTCGCCAAGGCCTGCAACAACATGATGCTCGCCATCAACATGATCGGCGTGTCCGAAGCCTTCGCCATGGCCGAGCGCCTCGGCCTCGCCCGCCAGAAGCTGTTCGACATCGTCGCCCCCTCCACCGGCCAGAGCTTCGCGCTCACCGGCTACTGCCCGGTCCCCGGCCCGGTGCCCACCACCCCCGCCAACCGCGACTACGCGCCCGGCTTCACCACCGCGCTGATGGTCAAGGATTTGCGCCTCGCCCAGGAAGCCGCCGCCGCCGCCGCCGCCCCCACGCCGCTCGGCGCCCACGCCACCCGCATCTTCGAGGCCCTGCTGGAGGACGGCGAGGGCGACCGCGACTTCTCCATCATCGCCCAATGGCTGGGCGACAAGGTGCGGGGAGACCTGCCATGACCACCGAAACCCTGCGCGCCGCGCGCGACTGGATCGTCGCCCACCGCTCCGACTACGAAACCGCCTACCGCGACTTCCGCTGGCCGAATTTGAAGAAGTTCAACTGGGCACTCGACTGGTTCGACGCCGAGCTGGCCCGCGGCGACAACGCCGCCCGCCCCGCCCTGTGGATCACCGGCGCCGGGGCCGCGAAGGTTTCGTTCGGCGAACTCTCCGCCCGCTCGAACCAGGTCGCCAACGGACTGCGCCGCCTCGGCGCGAAACGCGGCGACCGCATCCTGCTCATGCTCGGCAACGTCGTGCCGCTATGGGAGGTGATGCTCGCGGCCATGAAACTGGGCGCCGTCGTCGTCCCCGCCACCACCCTGCTCACCCCCGCCGACCTCGCCGAACGCGTCGCCCGCGCCAGGGTCCGCTTCGTCGTCACCGCCGCCGACGACGCCGCCAAGCTCACCATGCTCGACGCCTCCGTGCCGCGCATCACGGTAGGCGGCGCCCCCGATGGCTGCACCGACTACGAAACCTTCGCCGCCGACCCCACCAGCTTCACCCCCGACGGAGAAACCGACGCCGACGATCCCCTGCTGCTCTATTTCACCTCCGGAACCACCGCCAAGCCGAAGCTGGTGCTGCACAGCCACCGCTCCTACGCCCTCGGCCACCTCACCACCGTCTATTGGCTCGGCCTGATGCCCGGCGATTTCCACCTCAACATCTCCTCGCCCGGGTGGGCCAAGCACGCCTGGTCGTGCTTCTTCGCCCCCTGGATGGCCTCGGCCTGCGTCTTCATCGCCAACCAACCGCGCTTCAACGCAAAGGCGCTGCTGGAAACGCTGGTCGAGCACAAGGTCACCTCCCTCTGCGCCCCGCCCACGGTCTGGCGCATGTTCATCCAGGAGAACCTGAAATCGTACAACACCGCCCTGCGCGAAGTCTGCGGCGCCGGCGAACCGCTGAACCCCGAAGTGATCGACCAGGTCCGCACCGCCTGGGGCCTCACCATCCGCGACGGCTATGGCCAGACCGAAACCACCCTCCAGGCCGCCAACCCACCCGGCCAGCCGGTCAAGCCCGGCTCCATGGGCCGCGCCATGCCCGGCTACAAGCTGGTCCTGCTCGACACCGACGGCCGCGAGGCCGATGAGGGCGAGATCTGCATTCCGCTCGCGCAGCGCCCCGCCGGCCTCATGCGCGGCTACCAGCAGGACGATGGAACCATTCAGTCCATAACAGGCGATTTCTACCACACCGGCGACGTCGCCAGCCGCGATGCCGATGGCTACCTCACCTATGTCGGCCGCGCCGACGACGTGTTCAAAGCCAGCGACTACCGCATCTCCCCCTTCGAACTCGAATCCGTATTGATCGAACATCCCGCCGTCGCCGAAGCCGCCGTCATCCCGGCCCCCGACCCGATCCGCCTCGCCGTGCCCAAGGCCTACATCACCCTGGCCGGCGGCGCGAACGGCTCGCCCGAAATCGCGCTGTCGATCTTCCAGCATCTGCGCGAGCGCCTAGCCCCCTACAAGCGCATCCGCCGCCTGGAGTTCGCCGAATTGCCCAAGACCATCTCCGGCAAGATTCGCCGTGTGGAACTGCGGCAATCGGAGAACACCCGCACCACGCGCGGCGAAGGCGAATACCGTGAGGACGACTTCCCCGAGCTTAAGTCATAGCGATGGAGGAAGGAAAAGAATCTTCTTTTTCTGAAGAAAAAGAAGCAAAAAGACTTCATTCATTTGTGGATGGTGCGATCCCAAATCTTAGGGCAACGCCAAGAGCAAATGGACGGAAGTTTTTTGGTTCTTTTTTACAAAAAAGAACATTCTTCCTTCCCTCCCTGTTCAGGAAGCCCTGACCATGGCAAGCAACACCGAATACGGCCTCGACTTCGATCTCGGCGAAGAAATCGACATGCTACGCGACAGCGTCCGCCGCTTCGCCGAGGCCGAGATCGCCCCCCGCGCCGCCGACATCGATCGCCTCAACGAATTCCCCGCCGATCTCTGGCAGAAGATGGGCAGCCTCGGTGTGCTCGGCCTCACCGTGGAGGAGGAATACGGCGGCGCCGGCATGGGCTACATCGCCCACACCGTCGCCATGGAGGAGATCAGCCGCGCCTCCGCCTCGGTCGGCCTGTCCTACGGCGCCCACTCCAACCTCTGCGTCAACCAGATCCGCCGCAACGGCACCGAGGCGCAGAAACGCAAATACCTGCCCAAGCTGATCAGCGGCGAGCATGTCGGCGCACTCGCCATGAGCGAGCCCGGCGCCGGCTCCGACGTCGTCTCTATGCGCCTGCGCGCCAAACGCCAGGGCGACACCTACACCCTCAACGGCACCAAGTTCTGGATCACCAACGGCCCGGACGCCGACGTGCTGGTGGTCTATGCCAAGACCGATCCGGCGGCGAACCAACGCGGCATCACCGCCTTCCTGATCGAGAAGACAATGAAGGGCTTCTCCTGCGCGCAGAAGCTCGACAAGCTGGGCATGCGCGGCTCGAACACCGGCGAGCTTGTGTTCGACAATGTCGAAGTCCCCGCCGCCAACATCCTCGGCCGCCTCGACGGCGGCGTCGGCGTGCTGATGAGCGGCCTCGACTACGAGCGCGTCGTCCTCTCCGGCGGCCCGCTCGGCCTCATGCAGGCCTGCCTCGACATCGTCCTGCCCTACATCCACGACCGGAAGCAGTTCGGCCAGGCCATCGGCGAGTTCCAGCTCATGCAGGGCAAGATCGCCGACATGTACACGGTGATGAACGCCGCCCGCGCCTACGTCTATGCGGTGGCAAAGGCCTGCGACCGCGGCCGCACCACCCGCAAGGACGCCGCCGGCGCCATCCTCTACTCGGCGGAAAAAGCCACCTGGATGGCGCTCGAAGCCATCCAGGCCCTCGGCGGCAACGGCTACATCAACGATACCGCCACCGGCCGCCTCCTGCGCGACGCCAAGCTCTACGAAATTGGCGCAGGTACGTCAGAGATCCGCCGCATGCTGATCGGCCGCGAGTTGTTCCGGGAGACGGCATGACGGAAGGAAGGGTTTCTTCTTTTTGTGAACAAAAAGAAGCAAAAAAACTCTATCCATTTGCTTTGGGTGGATGCCGAGATTCAGACGGCCAGACCCAGATACTGCGGCGCCTGCCGCAAGCGATAGGTGAAGTTTTTTTGCTTCTTTTTGTTCACAAAAAGAAGGCTCTTCCTTCTCCTTTCGGATTCCCCGCATGACCGCTTTGCCCACCACCATCGATCCCCGTTCCCCCGACTTCGCCGCCAACGCCCAGGCCATTCGCGAGCAGGTCGCCGAAATCCGTTCGCTTGCTGCAAAGGTCGCTCAAGGCGGCGGCGAGGCCAGCCGCAAGCGCCATCTCTCGCGCGGCAAGTTGCTCCCCCGCGACCGCGTCGAGGCGCTGCTCGATCCCGGCACGCCCTTCCTCGAACTGTCGCAACTCGCCGCCCACGGCATGTATGGCGGCGAGGTGCCCAGCGCCGGCATCATCACCGGCATCGGCCGCGTCTCCGGCCGCGAATGCGTCATCGTCTGCAACGACGCCACGGTGAAGGGCGGCACCTACTATCCCGTCACCGTCAAGAAGCACCTGCGCGCCCAGGAGATCGCCCGCGCCAACCGCCTCCCCTGCCTCTATTTGGTGGATTCAGGCGGCGCAAACCTGCCCAACCAGGACGAGGTTTTTCCGGATCGCGACCACTTCGGGAGAATCTTCTTCAACCAGGCCCAGATGTCCGCCGAAGGCATCGCCCAGATCGCCGTGGTGATGGGCAGTTGCACCGCCGGCGGTGCCTACGTGCCGGCCATGTCCGACGAGTCCATCATCGTGAAGGGGCAGGGCACCATCTTCCTCGGCGGCCCGCCGCTGGTGAAGGCCGCTACCGGAGAAATCGTGAGCGCCGAGGACCTCGGCGGTGCCGATGTTCACACCCGCATCTCCGGCGTCGCCGACCACTTCGCCGAGAATGACGCCCACGCCCTGGGCATCGCCCGGCGCATCGTCGCCACCCTCAACACCACCAAGAGCCCCACCCTCGCGATCCGTCCGCCGAAACCCCCGCGCCACGACCCGGCCGAACTCTACGGCATCATCCCCGCCGACCGCCGCCGCCCCTATGACGTGCGCGAGATCATCGCCCGCATCGTCGACGACAGCGAATTCGACGAGTTCAAGCGCCTCTACGGCACCACCCTGGTCACCGGCTTCGCCCATATCCACGGCTACCCCGTCGGCATCGTCGCCAACAACGGCATCCTGTTCAGCGAAAGCGCGCAAAAGGCCGCCCACTTCATCGAACTCTGCGCCCAGCGGTTCATCCCGCTGGTATTCCTTCAGAACATCACCGGCTTCATGGTCGGCCGCAAATACGAGAACGGCGGCATCGCCAAGGACGGCGCCAAGATGGTCACCGCCGTCGCCACCGCCAACGTGCCCAAGTTCACGGTGGTGATCGGCGGCAGCTTCGGCGCCGGCAACTACGGCATGTGCGGCCGCGCCTACGACCCGCGCTTCCTGTGGATGTGGCCGAACGCCCGCATCTCCGTCATGGGCGGCGAACAGGCCGCCAGCGTCCTCGCCACCATCCGCCGCGACAGTATCGAGGCGCGCGGCGAAACCTGGCCCCCCGAAGCCGAGGAAGCGTTCAAGCAACCGATCCGCGACCAATACGAATCCCAGGGCCATCCCACCTACGCCACCGCCCGCCTATGGGACGATGGTATCATCGACCCCGCCGACACGCGCCGCGTCCTCGCCCTCGGCCTGTCCGCCGCGCTCAACGCGCCCATCGAGCCCACCCGCTTCGGCCTGTTCCGGATGTGAGCACGATGTTCCGCAAACTCCTCATCGCCAACCGCGGCGAAATCGCCTGCCGCGTCATCCGCACCGCCCGCCACCTCGGCATCTTCACCATCGCCGTCCATTCCGATGCCGACACGAACGCGCTGCACGCCGCCCAGGCCGATGTCGCCTACCGAATTGGCCCCGCCGCCCCGCGCGACTCCTACCTGAACATCTCCGCCATTCTCGAAGCCGCCCGCCTCTCCGGCGCCGAGGCCATCCACCCCGGCTACGGCTTCCTCTCCGAGAACGCCGACTTCGCCCAGGCCTGCGCCGACGCCGGCCTCGTTTTCGTTGGCCCCCCACCCGCCGCCATCCGCGCCATGGGCGACAAGTCGCGGGCCAAGACCCTGATGGCCGAAGCCGGCGTGCCTCTCGTCCCCGGCTACCACGGCGAAGCCCAAGACCTCGCCACCCTGCAATCCGCGGCCGCCGATATCGGCTATCCCGTCCTCATCAAGGCGTCGGCCGGCGGCGGCGGCAAGGGCATGCGCATCGTCGATTCCCCCGCCGACTTCGCCCAGGCCCTCGCCGGCGCCCAGCGCGAGGCGGCCAGCAGCTTCGGCGACGATCGCGTGCTGGTCGAAAAATACCTCACCCGCCCCCGCCACATCGAAATCCAGATCTTCGCCGACACCCAAGGCAACGTCGTGTCCCTCTTCGAACGCGACTGCTCCATCCAGCGCCGCCACCAGAAGATCATCGAGGAAGCCCCGGCCCCCGGCATCACCACCGCCATGCGCCACGCCATGAGCGAAGCCGCCATCGCCGCCGCCCGCGCGGTGAACTATGTCGGCGCCGGCACAGTCGAGTTCATCGCCGAGGGCGACAAATTCCACTTCATGGAAATGAACACCCGCCTCCAGGTCGAACACCCCGTCACCGAAGCCGTAACCGGCCAGGACCTGGTCGAATGGCAACTCCGCGTCGCCTCCGGCGAACCCCTCCCGCTCACCCAGCACCAGCTTTCCATCGACGGCCACGCGATCGAAGCCCGCCTCTATGCCGAGGACCCCACCCGCGATTTCCTGCCCTCCGTCGGCACCCTGGCCCACCTCAGGCTGCCCCCCGGCATCCGCGTGGACGCAGGCGTACGCGAAGGCGACCGCATCACCCCCGACTACGACCCGATGATCGCCAAGCTCATCGTCCACGCCAACGACCGCCCCACCGCGCTCGCCCGCCTCGCCGCTGCCCTCGCGCAAGCCGAAGTGGCCGGCGTCCACACCAACCTGCCCCTCCTGCGCGCCATCGCCACCCATCCCGGCTTCGCAGGCGAAGGATTCGACACCGGCTTCATTGCCCGCCACCCCGACCTTCTCGCCCCTCCCGGCACCCCGCCCGCCATGGCCATCGCCGCCGCCGCTACCGCGGTCCTGCGCGCCCGCGCCGCCGCCGCCCGCCTCACGCCCGAGCCGCACTCCCCCTGGTCCGCCCAGGATTCCTGGCGCCCCAACCTCTCCGGCCACCACGCCATCAAGCTGCGCCACGCCGACCACGCCATCGACGTCACCGCCGCCCCCGCCCGGGAGGGCTGGACCATGCAATGGTCTGGCACCGCGCACGACGTCGCCGCCCGTGACCACGACGGTGCCCTCCTCCTGCGCCTCGACGGCATCGCCGCCCGCCTCGCCGTCATCGCCCAACCCGCCCGTCACCTCATTGTCGTCCTCGATGGCACGAACCATATGTTCGAGGTGGTGGACCCGCTCGCCCCCCCCGAAGCGGCCTCGGCCGGGGCAGGGCGCGTGCTGGCCCCCATACCCGGCCGCGTCGCCAGCCTCTCGGTCAAGCCCGGCGACACCGTGACCCGCGGTCAGGTGCTGCTGGTGCTGGAGGCGATGAAGATGGAACTGCCGCTCACCGCCGCCCGCGACGGCACGGTCAGCGCCGTCCGTTGCGCCCCCGGCGACATGGTCGACGAAGGGGTGGAACTCGTGGAATTCGAGAACGCTTGAATAGGTCAGCACCAATGCCCTTATCAAGGCATCGTGCAATGGGTGGCGGGAGGCGGGCATGAAGCATTCGGCGGCGACCCTGGAAGACAAGTACCAGCTGGACAGCGACCGGTTCTACCTCACCGGCAGCCAAGCCCTCGTGCGCCTGCCGCTCCTCCAACGCCAGCTCGACCTCGCCGCCGGCCTCAACACCGCCGGCTACGTCTCCGGCTACCGCGGCTCCCCCCTCGGCGGCGTCGACATCCAGATGTGGCAGGCCCGCAAGCAACTTGAAGCCGCTCACATCCAGTTCCGCCCCGCCGTCAACGAGGAACTCGCCGCCACCGCCATCTGGGGCACCCAGCAACTTCCCCTCCTGCCCGGCGCGAAATACGACGGCGTCTTCGCCTACTGGTACGGCAAGGGCCCGGGCGTGGACCGTTCCGGCGACGTCTTCCGCCACGGCAACTACGCCGGCACCGCCCGCCACGGCGGCGTCCTGGTCATGGCCGGCGACGACCACGGCTGCAAATCCTCCACCGTCCCGCACCAGAGCGAACTGGCCCTCGTCGCCGCCGGCATGCCCATACTGGTGCCCGCCGACATCGCCGACATCCTGGAATTCGGCCTGCACGGCTGGGCCATGTCGCGCTGGTCCGGCCGCTGGATCGGCTTCAAGTTGGTCGGCGACGTCATGGACAGCTCAACCTCCGCCGAGTTCGACCTCGCCACCTTCCGCATCACCCTCCCCGACGGCCCGCACCCCGACGCCGGCATCCGCGCGTCCGACATCGGCGGCCGCATCCCCATCCTCCCGCTCGACCAGGAAGCACGCACCTTCACCACCGGCCAGGCCGAGGCCCAGCGCTACGCCCGCGCCAACGGGCTCGACCGCACCATCCTCAACCCTATCGGCGCCCGCCTCGGCGTCGTCACCGCCGGCAAGTCCTACCACGACACCCGCCAGTCCTTCGCCGATCTCGGCCTCTCCGACCCTCCCGGAATCCGCCTGCTCAAGCTGGCGCTCACCTGGCCCATCGACCCCGAAACCATCCGCCGCTTCGCCCAGGGCCTCGAGGAAATCGTCGTCGTCGAGGAAAAGGCCGGCCTGATCGAACAGCAGATCCGCGATATCCTCTACGACGCCCCGCACCGCCCCCGCGTCCTCGGCAAGCGCGACGACCGCGGCCAACCCCTCCTCAAGCCCTACGGCGAGTTCTCCTCCACCGAGATCGCCCTCGTCCTCGGCGCCCGCATCGCCCGCTACGCCGACAGCGAATCCCTCCAGGGCCACATGGCCCGCCTGCGCGACAGCGTGGACGCCATCGCGAAAGCGGAAGTCGCCGCGATCAGAAAGCCGTATTTCTGCTCCGGCTGCCCGCACAACACCTCCACCAAGGTCATCGACGGCAGCCGCGCCCTCGGCGGCATCGGCTGCCACACCCTGGCTGTCTGGATGGACCGCAGCACCGACAGCTTCAGCCAGATGGGCGGCGAGGGTGCCGCCTGGCTCGGCCAGGCCCCCTTCACCGAGGAAAAGCACGTCTTCGCCAACATGGGCGACGGCACCTATTTCCACTCCGGCTACATGGCCATCCGCGCCGCCGTCGCGAACGGCGCCAACATCACCTACAAGATATTGTTCAACGACGCCGTCGCCATGACCGGCGGCCAGCCGGTCGACGGCACCATCTCCGTGCCCCAGATCACCCGGCAAGTTGCCGCCGAAGGCGCAAAGGCCATCGTCGTCGTCACCGACGAGCCCGACAAATACGACTCCGATGCCGGCTTCGCACCCGGCGTGACAATCCACCACCGCCGCGACATCGAGCAGGTCTCCGCCCGCCTGCGCGACACCCCCGGCTGCACCGTGCTGATCTACGACCAGACCTGTGCCAGCGAGAAACGCCGCCGCCGCAAGCGCGGCACCTTTCCCGACCCGGCCCGCCGCACCTTCATCAACCAGGCCGTCTGCGAAGGCTGCGGCGACTGCTCGCGCGCATCGAACTGCCTCTCCGTCCAGCCGGTCGAAACTCCCTTCGGCACCAAGCGCACCATCGACCAGTCCACCTGCAACAAGGATTTCTCCTGCATCGAGGGCTTCTGCCCCTCCTTCGTCACCATCCACGGCGCCGAGCCGAAGAAGCGCGCCCAGGTCACCCCCGAGGATTTCGGCCTCCCCACCCCGGCCCTCCCCCATCTCGCCCAGCCCTGGAACATCCTCGTCACCGGCATCGGCGGCACGGGCATCGTCACCATCGGCGCGCTGATCGGCATGGCCGCCCATCTCGACGGCAAGCACGTCACCGTCCTCGACCAGACCGGCCTGTCGCAAAAGGCCGGCGGCGTCACCAGCCATATCCGCCTCGCCGACAACGAGGAACACCTGCACGGCCTCAAGGTCAGCCGCGGCGGCGCCGACCTGCTGCTCGCCTGCGACATGGTCGTCGCCGCCAGCAAGGACAGCCTCGCCACCTACGCCCAGGGCGTCACCCACGCCGTGCTCAACACCCACGAAACCCCCACCGGCGACTTCGTGCTCGACACCACCCTCCGCCTCCCCTCCGCCCAGCTTCGCCGCGCCATCCTCCAGGCGATCAGCCCCGCCGAAAGCAGCAACAACCCGATCGACCAGCTCGACGCCACCGCCATCGCCACCGCCCTGATGGGCGACAGCATCGCCACCAACCCCTTCCTCCTCGGCTACGCCTGGCAAAAGGGTCTGGTGCCGCTCACGCTCGAAAGCCTGCTCCGCGCCATCGAACTCAACGGCACCGCCGTCGAGGCCAATAAGGCCGCCTTTACCTGGGGCCGCTGCGCCGCCATCGACCTCCCCCGCGTCCAGGCCGCCGCCGAGCTGGCCACCGAAAAACCCGCCCCGCCCACGCTCGACGACATCATCGCCACCCGCGAAGCCCACCTCGTCCAATACCAGTCCAAGCGCTACGCCCGCCGCTACACCAACCTCGTCGCCCGGGTCCGCGAAACCGAGGGCCGCATCTTCTCCGGCGCCACCGCGCTGACCGAAGCCGTCGCCCGCGGCTACCACAAGCTGCTCGCCTACAAGGACGAATACGAAGTCGCGCGCCTGTATTCGACAAAGGAATTCCGCGCCTCCCTCGCCGAACAGTTCGACACACCAAAGCGCATCGAATTCCACCTCGCCCCGCCCCTGCTCGCCAAGCGCGACCCCCATACCGGCCACCTCGTCAAGCAAACCTACGGCCCCTGGCTTCTCACCGCCTTCGGCCTGCTGCAACGCCTCCGCTTCCTGCGCGGCACCCGCCTCGACCTCTTCGGCCGAACCGACGAACGGCAGATGGAGCGCGACCTGATCGTGGAATACGAGGCCATCATCGACGAAATCCTCGCCAACCTCTCCCCCGCAAACCTCGCCACCGCCGTTGCGCTGGCCTCGATCCCCGAAAAGATCAAGGGCTTCGGTCACGTCAAGGAACGCAACGCCCGCACCGCCGCCGGCGAACGCCAACGCCTGCTCGACAAACTGCGCACACCAACGGTCGCCATGGCGGCCGAGTAAGCGCCGCAGAAGGGAAGGGCAGGGGCGTCGCCCCTGCACCCCACCAGGGACCCGAGGTCCCTGGACCCTCGACCCCCCTACCGCTCCGCCAGCCGCGCCCGCGCCGCCGCCAGGATGCGGTCCGACAGCGCCGGATCATCCACCGCGCGCGCCAGGGTCAGCGCCCCCACCATCGTCGCCACGATCGCCAGCGCCTCGTCCTCGCGCGTCCGCCGGCCCGGCAGCAGGCCCGCGACCTTCTGCGCCACCGCCCGCACCGCATCGGTGAAACCCTGCCGGATCGCGCCGGCCTGGCGCGGTATCTCCCCCGCAAGCGCCGCGATCGCACAGCCGTCGCCGCGCCCATCCCGATGCTCCGGCGTCAGGTAGCGTTCGACATACGCCTCCAGCGTCCCGGCATCGCGCATGCGCGCCGCACTCGTCCCCAGCGCATGCCCCAGCGCCGCGACCGCCAGCCGCTCCTTCGAGCCGAACTGGCTGTACAGGCTGCCATGGCTCAGCCCCGCCGCCTCGGTCAGCGCATCCACCCCCACGCCACTCAGCCCGCGCTCGCGGAACAGCCGCGCCGCCTCGGCCAGGATGCGCTCCCGGTTCTCCGCCGCCTTCTCCTTCGAAACCCGCATCGCTCCTCTCTCCCCAGCCTCGCATCCGCAACTTGACATGATGAATGACGACCGCCACTAATCCTGTCAATCATGGCGATCGTCATCAAAATGGCGGCCCGCTCCCATCCACCAGAACGCCAGAGGCCAGCGATGCAGCTTTCCAACACCGCGCTCATCACCGGCG
Organism: uncultured Alphaproteobacteria bacterium; assembly: GCA_963779875.1. GTDB lineage: Bacteria > Pseudomonadota > Alphaproteobacteria > Acetobacterales > Acetobacteraceae > CAMDGX01. The sequence goes on from CAWAAI010000003.1 coordinate 603,821, forward strand.
CATCCGCCGGCATCGGCGCCGTCTACGCCGACCGCCTCGCCCATCGCGGCCACGACCTCATCCTGGTGGCGCGCGACGCCGCCCGCCTCGCCGCCTTGGCCGAACGCCTGCGCGCCCAAACCGGCCGCACGGTGGAAATCCTGCCCGCCGACCTGTCCACCCGGCCCGACCTGCTGCGCGTCGAACAGCGCCTACGCCAGGACCCCTCCATCGCCATGCTGGTCAACAACGCCGGCATCGCCGTCGCCGGCCCGATGCTCGCCTCAAGCGCCGACCAGCTCGAGGCGATGGTCACCCTCAACATCACCGCCGCCCTCCGCCTCGCCCACGCCGCCATCGCCGGCTTCGTCGCCCGCGGCCAGGGCACGCTGGTCAACGTCTCCTCCGTGCTCGCCCTGGCGCCCGAGCGCTTCAACGCCACCTACAGCGGCACCAAGGTCTTCCTGCTGAACCTCAGCACCGCGCTGCGCACCGAACTCGCCAACACCCCTATCCGCATCCAGGCTGTCCTCCCCGGCGCCACCCGCACCGAACTCTGGGGCAAGGCCGGCATCGACGTCACCACCATGCCGGCCGACCGGCTGATGGACGTCGGGGAGATGGTCGATGCCGCCCTCGCCGGCCTGGACATGAACGAGGCGGTCACCATCCCCTCGCTGCCCGACGCGGCCGACTGGGCGCGGTTCGAGGCCGCCCGCCTCGCCCTCGGCCCCAACCTGTCGCGGTCCCGCGCCGCCGAACGCTACAAGCGCGCGGGGCAGGGCGCATGAGCGCGTCCCCCACCCGGCCCAACCACGTCCTGGCCATCGTCTGCGCCGGAATCGTGCTGGCCAATCTCGACCTGTTCATCGTCAATGTCGCCCTGCCGGATATCGCCCACGACCTGGGCGACGCCGATCTCGGCAAGCTGTCCTGGATCCTGAACGGCTACGCCATCGTCTACGCCGCCCTGCTGGTGTTCTTCGGCCGGCTGTCCGAACGCTTCGCGCGCAACCACAGCTTCCTCGCCGGCATCGCGCTCTTCACCGCCGCCTCGGCCGCCTGCGCCATGGCGAACAGCGTCGAGGTCCTCGTCGCCTTCCGCCTCGTGCAGGCAGCGGGCGCGGCGCTGCTCACGCCCACTTCCCTCGGCTTGATCCTGGCCACCTTCCCGGCCGAGCGCCGCGGCGGCGCCGTCCGCACCTGGGCCGCCATCGGCGGCTTCGCCGCCGCCCTCGGCCCGCTGGTGGGCGGGCTGCTGGTCGCGATCAGCTGGCGATGGATCTTCCTGGTCAACGTTCCCATCGGCCTGCTCGCCCTGCTGGTGGGCGCGCGGTGGCTGCCCCGCATCCCCGGCCACGACATACCCGTGCCCAACAGCTGGGCCGCCGCCGTGGTCACCATCGCCATCGGCGCGCTCGCCTTCGGCATCGTGAAGCTGAACGACTGGGGCTGGGCCTCCCCGGGCGTGGCGCTCAGCTTCGCCGCGGCCGCCGCCATGCTCGCACTCTTCGTCGCGCACTGCCTGCGCGCGCGCGATCCGTTCATCGATCCCGCCCTGTTCCGCATCCCCGACTTCTCCCGGGCAACCCTGACCATGGCGCCGTTCTCCACCGCGTTCGGCGGCTTCCTGCTCTCGCTGGTGCTGTGGCAGGAGAGCGTCTGGCACTGGGACGCCATGACCATCGGGCTGGCCATCGCCCCCGGCCCCTTCATGGTCCCCGTCACCGCGCTGCTCCTGTCCGGCCGGCTGATCGCCCGCTTCGGCACCACCGCGGTCATCACCGCCGGGCTGCTCGTCTTCGCCGCCGGCGTCGTCGTTTGGGCGGTCCTGCCGGGCCCGCTTCCCAGCCTGGCCATCGCGGTCGCGTGCGTCATCCCCTCGGGCATCGGCGTCGGCCTGACCATGCCCACGCTGATGGGCCTGGGAACCTCCACCCTGCCGGCCTCCTCCTTCGCCACCGGATCGGGCGTCATCAACATGATCCGCCAGATGGGCTTCGCCATCGGGGTCGCCGTCTTCGTCGCCATTGTCGGCACATCGGTCTCGCAGGAAGCCCATATCGCGGCATTCCGCCTCGCCTGGTGGGTCATGGCCGGCATCACCGTGCTCGGCCTGGTCCCGCTGCTGCTGTTGCGCCCGCGCCGCGCCGAACCGGCCGCCGCGCCCGCGCGTCCCTGACATGCGGCCCCATCTGCTCGGCCGCCCCGCCCGAAAAGGCGGGGCAGCCGAGCCTGGAGCGTCGCGACAGAAATAGGAATAAATATCGTTGCAGCGGCGGCGACGGTGAGGGATAATAACTCCATGTCAGCAATCCCGCTCACACCGGCCGTGCAGTTCGCCGAACAGGTTGCCGGTCTGCGCCGCGCCGCCGAGGCCGACGCCGAAGCGGCGCGCGCGAGACTGGAATCCGTCCTGCGGTTGCTGATCCTGACCCTTGTCGCCACCCTCGCCGGCCGGCTGGAGCGGCTCGCCATGGCGCAGCTATTGGCCATCGGCTCGCCGGCCGCCGCGCACCCGGCCCCCACCGCCGCGCACCCGGTTGCCGCCCGCTCCCATGGCCGCGTCTTCCGCGCCGCCCGCCACGCTGGTCCCGTGCCCGCGCGCCGGCTGCGCCTGGGCCGCCAGCCGACCTGGTTCGCCGCCCACTACGGCGCCATCGCCGTTCCCGGCCCCGCCACCTACTGCCACGCCTTCCCGGCCCGCGCCCCGCCGTTCCCAGGTCATCCCAACGCCTGAAGAACGCTCCAGCCGGAGCGCGCATCCGCGCGCCCATAATCATTTTCATAAGGCAATAAGAACGCCGATCCCATAATCCGGCCCCTTACCGCGTCCTCCGGCGCCGCACGCAGCCTCGGCAAGTTGACTTCCCGCCCGCGCCGCGCCACCAGCGACCACCCGCCGGAGGAACCATCATGCCAGCCGACCGCACCGCGCTCCGCGCCTTCCTCGCATCCCGCCAGCAGGCCGAGACCGATTTTCTCGCCGCCCTGGTCCGCGCTCCTTCCGACAACCCGCCCGGCGACTGCGCCCCCCACGCCGACCTCACCGCCGGGCTGCTCGAATCGCTCGGCCTCACCGTCGAGCGCCACCCCGTGCCCGCCGATCTCGCCGCCGCACACGGCATGGCCAGCGCCACCAACCTCGTCATCCGCCACCGCTACGGCCCCGGCCCCACCATCGCACTCAACGCCCACGGCGACGTCGTCCCCCCCGGCACCGGCTGGACCGCCGACCCCTACGGCGCCGAGATTCGCCCAATGGAAGACGGGGACTGGATGTATGGCCGCGGCGCCGCCGTCTCGAAATCCGACATCGCCACCTACGCCTTCGCCATGCTCGCGCTGGCGCAATCCGGCCTCGCCCACGGCACAATCGAACTCCACGTCACCTACGACGAGGAAACCGGCGGCGAGATCGGCCCGCGCTGGCTGCTGGCCCAGGGCATCAGCCGCCCCGACCTCGCGCTGGCCGCCGGCTTCTCCTACCAGGTCGTCGAGGCCCATAACGGCTGCCTGCACCTGGAGGTCGAGGTCACCGGCCGCTCCGCCCATGCGGCGAAGCCATCCACCGGCATCGACGCGCTGGAGGCCGCCATCCACATCCTGTCCAGCCTCTACGCCTGGCGCACCGGCCTCGCCCAGCGCGTCTCCAAGGTGCCCGGCATCGGCCCCCCGCAGATGACGGTCGGCCTCATCCAGGGCGGCATCAACACCAACGTGGTGCCCGACCGCGTCGCCTTCCGCCTCGACCGCCGCATCACCCCCGACGAATCCCCGGCCGACGTCGAAACCGAGCTGCTCGGCGTCATCACCGGCGCCGCCACCGCCTTCCCCCGCGCCGGCGTCACCATCCGCCGCATCCTTCTCGCCACCCCGCTCATCCCCACGCCAGCGGCCGCCCGACTCACCGAACTCCTCTGCCAACACGCCACCCAGGAATTCGCCGAACCCATCACCGCCGGCGGCGTGCCCCTCTACACCGACGCCCGCCACTACGCCGCCGCCGGCGTGCCCATCGTGCTCTACGGCGCCGGCCCGCGCAGCATCGAGGAAGCCAACGCCCACCGTGCCGACGAAAGGGTGCCGCTCGCCGACCTGCACCGCGCCACCCTCGTCGTCGCCCTCGCGCTCGCCGATCTCCTGGAGGACAACCGCGCCGCCTTGTGATCCCGCGCGACCGCCCCCACCTGACGCATACATTACCGGAAAGACAGACATGACCGATACGATCCGCGTGCTGGGCATCTCCGGCAGCCTGCGCAAGGCCAGCTGGAACACCATCGCCTTGCGCGCCGCGCAGAAGCTGGCACCCGAGGGCATGACCATCGAGATCGCCGACATCCGTCCGATCCCGTTCTATGACGGCGATATCGAGACCACCACCGGCATCCCCGCCGAGGCCCTGGCCTTCCGCGAACAGATCCGCGCCGCCGACGCGCTGCTGATCGCCTCGCCGGAATACAACGCCTCGGTCTCCGGCGTGCTCAAGAACGCCATCGACTGGGCCAGCCGCCCGCCGCACCAGCCGCTCGACGGCAAGCCCATCGCCATCTTCGGCGCCTCCCCCGGCGCCACCGGCACCATCCGCGGCCAGGCCCATCTGCGCCAGGTCCTGGGCAACGTGAACGGCCTCGTCCTGGTCCAGCCCGTCGTCGCCATCGGCATGGCCGCCCAGCGCTTCGACACCGAGGGCAATCTCACCGACGAAGCCACCCGCACCTTCGTCGCCACCATGCTGGCCAAGCTCGCCGACTGGACCCGCAAGCTCAAATCCTGAACCCGCCCCTTCCCGTCGCCACCCGCAAATGACAGCCTGCAGGTGACGACGGGGAGGAAGCCATGCAGCTCGACATCACCGAACGGCGAAACTTCGCCGCCGGCACCGCCTTCGGCGAGGCTGGCGCCTACGAAGTGCTGAAGGCCCGCGCCCGCCACGCCGTCGACCCCGCCGCCCCCGGCCAACGCCCCATCACCGACATCGCGCTCGCCCCAAGCGGCGCCGACGGCCTGGTCCACTTCGCCGGCGACGTCTTCATCCTCAAGCCCGCCGACATGGCCCGCGGCAACCGCCGCCTGTTCTTCGACTGGGGCAACCGCGGCCACAAGCGCGCGCTCCGCTACTTCAACGACGCGCCCGCCACCGACGACCCGCGCAGCCTTGAAGATGCCGGCAACGGCTTCCTCCTGCGCCGCGGCTACACCCTGGTCTGCGCCGCCTGGCAGGGCGACCTGCTGCCCGGCGACGGCCGCATGCTGCTCGACCTGCCCATCGCCCACGCCGAAGGCCGCCCCGTGACCGGCCCCGTCTGCACCGAGATCATCGGCCGCCCCGGCCTTCACACCCTGCCGCTCTCCGGCTGGGCCTCCACCCGCAGCCACCCCGCCGCCAGCCTCGACACCTGCCCGCGCCAGCCTCACCCGCCGCCGCTACCCCGACAGCCCGCGCGAACGCATCCCCCCCTCCCGCTGGTGCTTCGCCCGCATCGAGGGTGCCGGCAGGGCGGCCTCGACTCCGCCGGCGCCGAACAGGCCCTGGTGCCCTCGCGCGAGAACATCCACCTGCACGACGGCTTCCAGCCCGGCTGGATCTACGAACTCATCTATGAAGGCGAAGCCCCGCTGGTGCTCGGCCTCGGCCACGCCGCGGTGCGCGACCTCGTCGTCCTTCCTGCGCTTCGACCCGGCGAGCCCGCTGCCCGGCATCGAGCGCGCCTATGGCTGGGGCATCTCCCAGACCGGCCGCGCCATCCGCGACTTCATCCACCACGGCTTCAACGCCGACGCCGCCGGCCGGCGCGTGTTCGACGGGCTGATGCCCCACGTCGCCGGCGCCGGCCGCCTCGACACCGCCCGCTTCGCCAACCTCACGGTGGCCGGCGGCCAGCAATACGAAGACCACCACAACCCCGCCGACAGCTTCCCCTTCGCCTATGGCGAAACCACCGACCACATCACCGGCCGCACCGACGCCATCCTCAAGCGCCCCGCCACCGACCCGCTGGTGATGCACAGCCAGACCGGCACCGAATACTGGCAGCGCCGTGGCTCGCTGGTGCACACCGACACCCAGGGCCGCGACCTGAAGCTGCCGTCCACCGTGCGCCTCTACCACTGGTCCGGCGCCTCGCACGCATCGGACCCGCACATGGGCGCCCCCACCCGTGGCATCTGCCAGCACCTCGGCAACGTCGTCGCCACCTCCGCCTTCTACCGCGCCATGCTCGACGCGCTCGACCACTGGGCCACCGACGGCACGCCGCCACCCGACAGCCGCTACCCCACGGTCGCCGCCGGCACGCTGGTCGCCATCGCCGCCTGGCATCGCCAGTTCCCCGCCATCCCCGGCATTGCCGTTCCGCGCGAACCCAGCGACCTGCCGGCGATCGACCACGGGCCGGAAGCCGCCCAGGGCATCCTGCACCACCCGCCCGCCGTGGACCCCTCGCGCCGCTACGCCGTGCTGGTCCCGTCGGTGGACACCGACGGCAACGAGGTGGCCGGGGTGCACGCGCCGATGGTGGCCGCCCCATTGGCCACCTATGCCGGCTGGAACCTGCGCGCCCGCGGTCATGGCCACGGCGCGATGCACGAGTTCTCCGGCAGCACCATCCCCTTCGCCGACAGTGCCGAGGAACGCGCCATGACCGGCGACCCGCGCCCGGCGGTGGCCGAGCGTTACCCCGACCGCGACGCCTATGTCGCCGCCGTCACCACCGCCGCCGCCGCCCTCAGCCAGGCCCGCCTGCTGCTGGCCGAGGACGTCACCCGCGCAGAGGCCGCCGCCGCCAACTGGCATGCGCCGCGCCACGACGTGAAGCTGCGATGAACGCAAGGGTGCCCCCGCCGGCCGATCAATTCTATAAGGGCCGCAAACGCCTGATCGTCAGGCCAGCCACGAACCGAACGGGAAACCCCATGTCCGCCCTCACCCGCCGTGCCGCCATCGTCACCGCCCTCGCCGCCCCGCTCGCCGCCCCGGCGATCACACGCGCCCAATCGGCACCGCTGAAGATCGGCTTCATCACCACCCTCTCCGGCCCCGGCGGCTACCTCGGCGCCGACATCCGCGACGCTTTCCTGCTCGCCGCAGAGGGCGGCATGCTCGGGGGCGCCAAGGTGGAGATCATGGTCGAGGATGACGGGCTGAAGCCGGCGCAGGCCAAGCAGATCGTCAACCGCTTCCTCAAGACCGACGGCATCCGCCTGTTCACCGGCGTGGTGTTCTCCAACGTGCTGGAGGCGATCGCGCCCGACGTGCTCGACGAAGGCGGCATCTACGTCAGCCCCAATGCCGGCCCCTCCAGCCTCGCCGGCAAGAACTGCCACCGCAACTACTACGTGGTCAGCTGGCAGAACGACACGCTGCACGAAAGCGCCGGCGAGAACGCCAACCGCCTCGGCCACAAGAAGGTGTTCGTCCTCGCTCCCAACTACCCCGCCGGCCGCGACGCCATCACCGGCTTCAAGCGCTTCTTCAAGGGCGAGATCGCCGGCGAGATCTACACCAAGCTGAACCAGACCGACTACGCCCCCGAAATGGCGCAGATCCGCGCCGCCAATCCCGACGCGGTGTTCCAGTTCCACCCGGGCGGGCTGGGCATCGCCTTCATCCGCCAGTACCAGCAGGCCGGGCTGATCGGCAAGATCCCGATGGTCGTCTCCTCGCCCTCGCTCGACAGCACCACACTGGCCGCTGTCGGCGAGTCCGCGCTGGGCATGGAGGTCTCGGCACAGTGGAACAGCGACTTCGACAACCCCGCCTCGAAGAAGTTCGTGGCCGACTTCCAGGCCAAGTACAACCGCCTGCCCACCTACTACGCCAGCCAGGGCTACGACACCGCGCTGGCCATCGCCGCCGCGCTGAAGGGCACCGGCGGCAAGATCGCCGACACCGAGGCCTTCCGCACCGCAATGCTCAAGGCCGACTTCGCCTCGACACGCGGGAAATTCCGCTTCGGTCCCAACCAGCACCCTGTGCAGGACTGGTACGCCATTCGCCCGACCAAAGGTGCTGACGGCAAGCTCTTTCTCAAAACCCAGGGCAGGATTCTCACCGACCGCGGCGATGCCTATGCCGACCAGTGCAAGCTATAAAAAGCAAGATCTTCTTTTTTGAAAAAAAGAAGCAAAAAACTTCTACCCGTTTAAGCAGAGCGCGGCCGCCACGAATGGGTGAAGTTTTTTTGCTTCTTTTTGTTCACAAAAAGAAGACTTCCGTACCATGACCCTGCTGCTCGAACAGCTTCTGAACGGGCTGCAGTATGGTGTGATGCTATTCCTGATGGCCGCCGGGCTGACTTTGGTGTTCGGCATCATGGGGCTGATCAACCTGGCGCACGGCTCGCTCTACATGTTCGGCGCCTACGCGGCCGCGTGGGTGCAGCAGCACACCGGCTCCTTCCTCGCCGGCCTCGCCGCCGGTCTCTTCGCCGCCGCGATGCTGGGCATGGCGTTGGAGGTCGCGGTGCTGCGCCGGCTGTACGGCCGCGATCATCTCGACCAGGTGCTGGCGACGTTCGGCATCATCCTGTTCAGCAACGAGGCGGTGGCCATCCTGTTCGGCCGCCAGCCCCTGATGGCCGGCCCGCCGTCGTGGCTATCGGGCGCGGTGGAGATCGTGCCGGGCGTGCCGTATTCGGTATATCGCCTGGCCATCATCGCCGTGGGGCTGGCGGTGGCGGCGGGGTTGTACGGGCTTATCGCCCATACCCGCATCGGCATGCTCGTCCGCGCGGGGGCGACGAACCGCGAGATGGTCGGTGCGCTGGGCGTGCGCATCGGCCTGCTGTTCACCGCCGTGTTCGGCCTGGGCGCGCTGCTGGCGGGGCTGGCTGGCGCGCTGACCGGGCCGCTGCTGTCGGTGCAGGTAGGCATGGGCGAGCGCATCCTGATCACCACCTTCGTGGTCATCGTCATCGGCGGCCTCGGCTCGGTGCGCGGCGCGCTGGCCGGCGCGATGCTGGTGGGCATGGTGGACACGCTCACCCGCGCCTTCCTGCCTGGCGCCCTGCGCGAGGTGATGGCGGCAAGCGACGCCGACGCGCTGGGGGCCGGTCTGTCCTCGATGGCGATCTTCATCCTGATGGCCGCCGTGCTGCTGTGGCGCCCGCGCGGCCTGTTCCCCGCCCATGGCTGAAACGAAGCGGCAGACCGTGGTGCTGGCGGCGTGCCTGATGTTGCTCGCGGCCCTGCCGGCCATTTCCGCCTGGATGGGGCGGCCGGACTTCGTGACCCTCGGCAGTCAGGTCGCCGTGCTTGCGATCGCGGCGGCGGGGCTCGATCTGCTGATCGGCCGTACCGGCCTGCCGTCCTTCGGCCACGCCGCGTGGTTCGGCCTGGGCGGCTACGGCGTGGGCATCCTGGCCGTGCATGCGGGCGACGGATCGCTGCCCGGCTGGGTGACACAGGCGTGGTTCGCCTGGCCGGCGGCGGTGCTGGTCGCGGCCACGGCCGCGCTGGCGATCGGCGCCTTGTGCCTGCGCACCGGCGGCGTGAGCTTCATCATGATCACGCTGGCCTTCGCGCAGATGTTCTACTTCCTGTTCGTGGCATTGAGCGACTATGGCGGCGATGACGGCCTGGGCATGCGCCGCCGCAATGCCGTGCCGGGCATCGGCCTGCGCGACGATGTGGGATTCTACTATGTGTGCCTTGTGGCATTGGTGGGCGTTCTGTTCCTGCTGCGCCGCATCGCCCGAAGCCGTTTCGGCCTGGTGCTGGACGGCATTCGCCAGAACGAGCGGCGGATGATGGCGATCGGGCTTGCGCCCTACCGCTATAAACTCGCCGCCTTTGTCATCTCCGCGGCCGTCGCCGGGTTGGCGGGCGCGCTGCATGTGAACTTGTTCCGCTTCGCCAGTCCTGACCTGCTGCACTGGACCATGTCGGGCGAGTTGATGGTGATGGTGGTGCTGGGCGGTATCGGCACCCTGGTGGGCCCGGTATTCGGCGCGGCGGCGATCGTGCTGCTGCACAATTTCCTTGCCCAGTGGACCGAGCACTGGATGATCGCGATGGGCCCGATCCTGGTCGGCGTGGTGTTGCTGGCGCGCGCGGGCATCTGGGGTGCGATCGGGGGGCGGCGATGAGCGCGCTGCTGGAATTACGCGGGTTGAGCAAGCGCTTCGGCGGGCTGGTTGCCACCGATGCGCTGGACCTCGCGATCGCGCCCGGCGAGATCCACGCCCTGATCGGGCCGAACGGCGCCGGCAAGACCACGGTGATCGCGCAGATTGCCGGCGAGATTCGTCCCGACGCCGGCAGCATCCGCCTTGCCGGGGCCGACATCACCGACATGCCGGTGCCCGCCCGGGTGCGTGCCGGACTGACCCGATCGTTCCAGGTCACGTCGCTTCTGCCGCAGGCCACGGCGCTGGAGAACGTGGCGATGGTGGAACAGCTGCGCCAGGGCCATTCCTTCCGCTTCTGGCGCGACGCCGCCCGCGACCCCGCGCGAACCGGCCCGGCGATGGCGATGCTTGAACGCGTCGGCCTCGCCGCCCGCGCCGCCATCCCCGCCGAGGACCTCGCCCATGGCGAACAGCGCCAGCTTGAACTGGCCATGGCGCTGGCGACGCAGCCGCGCCTGCTGCTGCTCGACGAACCGATGGCCGGGCTCGGCCCCACCGAATTCGGCGGCCATGACCGCGCTGCTCGCCGGGCTGAAGGGGCGTGTGGCGATGCTGCTTGTGGAGCACGACATGGACGCGGTGTTCGCGCTGGCCGACCGCGTGACGGTGTTGCTGCATGGCCGCGCCATCGCCTGCGACACGCCGGCTTCGATCCGGGCCAGCCCAGTGGTGCGCGACGCCTATCTGGGCGAGGCGTGATGCTGCTTGTGCGCGGGCTCCAGGCCACCTACGGCCACAGCCAGGTGCTGTTCGGCATCGACCTCGACGTCGGTGCCGGCGAGGTGGTGAGCCTGATGGGCCGCAACGGCATGGGCAAGACGACGACCATCCGCTGCGTTATGGGGCTGATGCGCGGACGGGCAGGGGAGATGTCGTTCGCCGGCCGCAACCTCGCGAGCATGCCTTCGCACGCCATCGCGCGGCTGGGGATCGGCCTGGTGCCGGAGGGGCGGCAGGTGTTTCCCACACTGACGGTGCATGAGAACCTGGTTGCCACCTCGCGCCCCGGGGCCTGGACGCTGGCGCGCATCCACGCCCTGTTTCCGCGCCTGGCCGAGCGCGCCTGGCAGCGTGCCGCCACGCTCTCGGGCGGCGAGCAGCAGATGCTGGCGATCGGGCGGGCGCTGATGACCAATCCGCGCCTGCTGGTGCTGGACGAGGCCACCGAGGGGCTGGCGCCGCTGGTCCGCGCCGAGATCTGGGCCTGCCTCGCGGCGCTCAAGGCCGAGGGGCAGTCGATCCTGGTGGTGGACAAGAATCTCGCGGCCCTGGCCGGATTGGCCGACCGCATGACCATCATCGAGAAGGGCCGCACCGTCTGGTCCGGCACACCGTCCGCCCTTGCCGCCGAGCCCGGGCTGGCGCAGCGTTTCCTCGGCGTCTGACCTTGCCTGGAGCACCCATGAGCATCCTCGCCCACACCGCCCTCGGCACCTTGGCTGGCCTGCGCGACCAGGGCGTGGCGACCTTCCGCGCGGTGCCCTATGCCCTGCCGCCCACGGGCGCGCGCCGCTTCGCCCCGCCCGCGCCTGCCGTGCCGTGGGCGGGCGAGCGCGACGCCACGAGGCACGGCCCGATCGCGCCGCAATCACCCTCGCGCCTCGCCCCGGCGATGGGCGACTTCACCCGGCCGATGGACGAGGATTGCCTGACGCTGACCATCTGGACCCCCGCGCCAGATGCCGCCCGCCGCCCGGTGCTGGTGTGGCTGCATGGCGGCGCCTGGGTCAGCGGCGCCGGCTCGCTCGACTGGTACGACGGCAGCACGCTGGCGCGCGAGGGCGACATGGTGGTGGTGGGGGTGAACTATCGCCTCGGCGCCCTCGGCTACCTCAAGCACCCCGCGCTGCCGGTGGCCGACCCCGGCACGCTTGACCAGGTTGAGGCGTTGCGCTGGGTGCGCGAGCACATCGCGGCGTTCGGTGGCGATCCGGGCTGCGTCACTGTCGCCGGGCAGTCCGCCGGTGCCGCCTCGATCGGCCGGCTGATCGCCGATCCTGAGGCGCGCAAGCTGTTCCACCGCGCCATCATGCAGTCTGGCGGCTTTGGCCGCGCGCCGCTGTCGCGCGAGGAGGGGTTCGCCATCGGCGCCCAGTTCATCCGTGCCCTTGGCCTGGACCCCGATGCCGGCGACGTGGTGGAGCACTTGCGCGAAGTGCCGGCCGCGGCGCTGGTCGAGGCGGCGGGCACGGTGGCGCGCGCCAATGCCCGCTTCGCCGAGACCAACCCGCCTTTCATGCCCACGGTGCCGGACGCGATGACACAGGACGCGTTGTTCGCCGCCGTCGCGCGCGGGGCAGGGGGGCTGCCGGTGCTGATCGGCGCCACGCATGACGAGGTGCACGCCTTCTTTGCCTCCAACCCGGCAATGCGGAGCCCCGACTGGGCCGCCGCTGCTGCCCGCTTCGCCGCCCTGGCCCAACGGCCGGACGCGATGGAACGCTACAAGGCGCGCCGGCCCGGCGGCACGCTGATGGACTGGCTGGCCGATCTGTCGAGCGACCACACGTTTTTGTGGCCGTCCATGCGCCTGGCCGGGGCGCTGGCCGAGGCGGGCGTGCCGGTGCAGGCCTACCAGTTCGACTGGGCGCCACCGGCCGGGGCGGGAGGCTCGCCGTTCCGCGCGTGCCACTGCATCGAACTGCCCTTCGTGTTCGGCAATTTCGCGCAATGGCCCGGCGCCGGCATGCTCAAGGGCGGCGACGCGGCGGAGATGGACGGGCTGTCGGCGGTGATGCGCCAAGCCTGGGCCGGCTTCGCCCGCACCGGCGACGCATCGCTGCCGGCGCTGCCCTGGCCGCGCTACGGCGCGGCGCGGCGGCTGACGATGCGGCTGGACGTCACCTGCGAGGTGGCTGGCGACCCGGCGGGACTCGACGCGCGCGCCTGACGCACCTCGGGAACGTCAGGCGGCGGTCGCCTCGGAGTGGCCGAGGTTGGAGATGCCCATCTCGGCCATGGTTTCGGAAATGGCCTGCATGGCCTCTGCCATGTCCATCTCGGTGACCGCGCCCATGCAGCCGATGCGGAACGTGTCGGCCAGGGCCAGCCGTCCGGGGAAGATTACGGAGCCGCGGCGCTGCATGCCCTCGAACAGTTTCTCGAAGCTGAAGGCGGGGTGCCGTGGGTTGTGGAAGGTTGCCACGATCGGGGAAGCGTGCGCGTCGGGCACGACTGTGGAAAAGTCCATCTGGCGCATGCCGTCCACCAGTCGCCGCCAGTTCGCCTGACAGCGCGCCAACCTTGCCGCCGTGCCGCCTTCGGCCTCGTGCTCGCGGCAGGCCAGGGCGAAGGCGGCCAGCACCTGGGTCGGCGGCGTGAACCGGAAGCTGTTGGTGCGGTCCATGTGCTGGTTCTGGTCCCACAGGTCGATCACCAGCGTCTTGCAGGTGCCGCGGGCATTCTCCAATTGCTGCCGCGCCAGGCAGAGGTGTCGGGCGAGGTGGCGTGGGGGGCGCAACTTGCTGGCGCTTCCGGAGCCGGAAATCCGCCAGGTGCGCGGCCGGCGGATCGCGATTGTGTTCCAGGAGCCGATGACGGCGCTGGACCCGGTGCTGCCGATCGGGCTGCAGATCACCGAGAGCCTGGGCCAGCATCTCGGGCTGCGCGGGGCGGCGGCGCGGCGGAGGGCGGTGGAGTTGCTGGACCTGATGGGCATCCCCGACGCGAAGCGCCGGCTGGACAACCACCCGCATGAATTCTCGGGCGGCATGCGCCAGCGGGTGATGATCGCCATCGGGCTGGCCGCCGAGCCGGGGCTGTTGCTGGCCGACGAGCCGACGACGGCGCTGGACGAGACGATCCAGGACCAGATCCTGAAGCTGCTGCTGCGGTTGAAGGATGAACTTGGCATGGGCGTGATCCTGGTCACCCACGACCTCGGCATCGTCGCCGGCACCTGCTGCCGGGTGGCGGTGCTGTATGCCGGGCGGATGATGGAGGCGGGGCCGGTGCGGGCGATCTTCCGGACGCCGGCGCATGCCTACACGCTGTGGCTGATGCGCTCGGTGCCAGACCCGCTTCACGCCCGCCAGCCTTTGCGCTCCATCCCGGCCAGCCACCGCCGCCCGACGCGCCGCCGCCCGGCTGCCGGTTCGCACCGCGCTGCGGACTGGCCGAGGCGGCGTGCGCCGCGCAGCCGCCGATGGTGTCGGCCGGTGACGGCCACGCGACCTGGTGTCGGCGGCCAGACGACGTGCGCGCCGACGTGATGGCGCCGGCATGACCGACCTGCTGGTGGCCGACGACCTCGCCCGCAGCTTCGCCACAAGGCGCAGCCTCGGCGATCTGCTGCGCAGCGGTCCGCGGCCGCGCGTGCATGCGCTCAATGGCGCCACGTTCTCGATCCGGCGCGGCGAGACGCTGGCGGTGGTTGGCGAATCCGGTTGCGGCAAATCGACCCTGGCGCGGGCGCTGGTGCGGCTGATCGAACTGGCTAGCGGCCAGATAGAATTCGACGGCATGGACGTGTGCGCCCTGAAGGCCGAACTGGCACCGGCCTGACGCTGGCGGAGCCCGCCTCTCCTGTGCCCCGACAGGCGCGCCGACGGGCATTGACGTGGCACCCGGTGTGCGCCTGAGATCGGCTAGGGGGATCTTCACCATGACGGCAACATCGCCGAGGACGGCAACACGAGTGGGCGCCCTTGCCCGGGCGCAGGGGTATTTCGACGACGGCAGCTACCTGGAGCGGCTGCGCCGGTTGGTGGCGGTGCCGACCGAGAGCTTTCCGCCCGGCCACAAGCCCGACCTGGAGCGGTACTGCCGGGACGTGCTCGGCCCGATGATCGGCGAACTTGGCTTCGCCACGCAGGTGCTCGACAACCCGATGGCGCAGCACGGGCCGGTGCTGCTGGGCACCCGCATCGAGGACCCGGCGCTGCCGACCGTGCTGCTGTACGGCCATGGCGACGTGGTGCGCGCCATGCCTGAGCGCTGGCGGGCCGGGCTGGACCCGTGGCGCGTGACCATCGAGGGCGACCGCGTCTATGGCCGCGGCGTGGTGGACAACAAGGGCCAGCACCTGCTGGCGATCGATGCGGTGCGCGCGGTACTGGCCGAGCGCGGGCGGCTTGGCTTCAACATGAAGATCATGGTCGAGACGGGCGAGGAGGCCGGCTCGCCGGGGCTGGAGGCGTTCCTGCTGCGGCATCGCGAGCTGTGCGCCGCCGATGTCTTCATCGCGCTGGACGGGCCGCGCCAGAGCCTGGCGGTGCCGGACATCACGCTGGGCACGCGCGCCGGCGTGGCGTTCGACCTGGTGGTGAACCTGCGCGAGGGCAGCCACCATTCCGGCCATTGGGGCGGGCTGCTGGCCGATCCGGGCGTGATCCTGTCGTATGCGATCACCAGCATCTTCTCGCGCGACGGGCGCATCCTGGTGCCCGGGTGGCTGCCGGCGCAGATCGCGCCCGCGGTGCGCGAGGCCAGCCGGGCCGTGCTGATCGAGGATCTGCCAGGGGCGCCGGTGCCCGATCCTGGCTGGGGCGAACCGGGGCTGTCGCGTGCCGAGCGCATCTACACCTGGACCAGCGCAGTGGTGCTGGCCAGCATCAGCGGGCAGCCGGAGGCGCCGGTGAATGCCGTGGGCGGCACCGCGCGGGCGCGCATCCAGGTGCGCCACACCGTCGATGTGCAATCGGACGCGATCGTGCCGGCGCTGCGCGCGCATCTGGACGAGCACGGCCTGGCGCAGGTGGCGATCGAGCCGGTGCTGGAGCGCGACCAGTTCCCGGCCTCGCGCACCGACCCCGGCGATCCGTGGGTGCAGACGGTGGCGCGCTCGCTGGCGCAAACCGCGGGGCGGGCGCCCAACATCATCCCGAATATCGGCGCCTCCGGCCCATCGGAGTATTTCCGCGCGATCCTGGGCACGCCGGTGATCTGGATTCCGCACTCCTATGCCGGTTGCGGCCAGCATGGGCCGGACGAGCACGGGCTGGGTTCGCTGTTCCGCGAGGGGCTGGGGCTGATGGCCGGCATCTGGTGGGATATCGGCACCGGGCGGTGATGCCGCCCGGCGCCAGGCTGCCCTCTATCCGGCCAGGTTGAGTTCCTTTCGCACCAGCGAAACCCAGTAGGCGACGCCGAGCGGGATGATATCGTCGTTGAAGTTGAACATCGGCGTGTGCACGGCGTGGGTGGGGCCGGTTTCGGACACGCCGTTGCCGATGAAGATGAAGGCACCCGGCCGCGCCTCCAGCATGAAGGCAAAATCCTCGCCGCCGGTGATCGGCCGGGTGTTGCCGTCCACCTGCTCCGGGCCGACCAGGGACGTGGCGGCGGCGATGGCGACGTCGGTGTTGTCGTCGTGGTTGACCAACGCGTTGAAGCCCCAGTTGAGCGACACCTCGGCGGTGCAGCCGTTCGCCGCCGCCATGGCATGGGCGAGGCTTTCGAGCTTCGCCGAGATGATTTCCTGGGTCTTGGGGGTGAAGCAGCGCATGGTGCCGGTGACCTCCACCTCCGACGGCATCACGTTGGAGGACTGGTTGGAGCCGCCGTGGATGGAGCCGACGCTGACCACCGCCATCTCCTGCGGCGAGATGCTGCGGCTGACGATGGTCTGGATCGCCTGGATGTACTGGGCCAGCGCGATGGTGGCGTCGGTGGCCAAATGCGGCGTGGCGCCGCCGTGGCCGCCTGTACCCTTGAACAGCACCACCCAACGCCCGGCGGCGGCGAGCAGCGGGCCCTTGCGCAGGGCGAAATGGTTGACCGGGATGCCGGGCATGTTGTGCATGCCGTAGACGGCGTCGCAGGGGAAACGCTCGAACAGCCCGTCGGCGAGCATCGCCTTGGCGCCGCCGCGGCCTTCCTCGGCGGGCTGGAAGATCAGTTGCACGGTGCCAGCGAAGTCGCGGTGTTCGGCGAGGTAGCGGGCCGCGCCCAGCAGCATGGTGGTGTGGCCGTCATGGCCGCAGGCATGCATTACGCCGGCGGTGGTGGAGGCATAGGGCAGGCCGGTTGTCTCGGCGATGGCGAGCGCATCCATGTCGGCGCGCAGCCCGATCGAACGCTGGCCGGGGAGCTTGCCGCGAATTGTGCCGACCACGCCGGTCTTGCCCACGCCTTCCGTCACCTCGATGCCCCAGTTGCGCAAACTGGCGGCGACGAGGGCGGCGGTGCGAACCTCCTCCATGCCCATTTCGGGATGGGCATGGATGTCGCGACGAATTTCGGTGAGGTCGGCGTGATAGCTGGCGATGGTCTCGCGCATCTGGTCGGTCATGGCAGCCCCCGTGTTCGGGCGGACGCTACCGGCGTTGCGCGTGATCGCAAAGCCCCCGCGCGCCGGCGCGGAAGTGGGGCGGGCCGCGGCTCGGTGCGGCCCGCCCGTGGCGGAGGCTCAGCCCCTGAGGATGTTCGCACCCTCGCCCGCGTCGTTGGCATCGGCCATGTGCAGGACGGCACCCTCGCCGGCGTCATTGCCGCTGGCCGTGTGAAGGACGATACCCTCGCCGGCGTCATTGCCGCTGGCCGTGTGAAGGACGATACCCTCGCCGGCATCATTGCCGCTGGCCGTGTGCAGGACGGCGCCCTCGCCCGCGTCGCCGGCCGCGGCGATCTGCGCCGCGTGGCCGGTCGTCAGCGTCGCCCAAGCCGGGGCGGATGTGCCCAGGGCAGTGCCGCCGAGCAGCAGCGCCGCGAGTGCCGCGGTGCGCAGCGTGCGGCCGAGGGCGGTGGTCGAGGAGAGAGAGGTCGAAGACAGAGAAATCTGGGTCGTCATGGTGTTTCACCTTTCCAGCCGGGCCCCGACGGGGCATCGGACATTGCAGGCGAAGGGTAGGGGCCGGTTGGCTTGCCCTGCGTCTGGGGTGGAAGTAGGGCCGACGGTGCAACCGACAAACATCACGGCGTTTGACAGATTGTCGCAGCGGCGTAGCCAATCCGGGCCTTGACCCGGCCCCCCGCATGCCCATGACAGGCGACGGACGCTGGCTGTTCCTGGCACGCGCCCCCCGGAAAGGACTAGCCGCATGGATCGCCTGGCCGCCATGGAAGCCTTTGTCCGCGTGGTCGAGCGCGGCGGATTCACCGCCGCGGCGCAGGAGTTGCGCCAGTCGCGCGCCATGGTCAGCCGCCACATCCAGGACCTTGAGCGCCATCTTGGGGCGCGGCTGTTGAACCGGACGACGCGCAAGGTGAGCGTGACCGAGGCCGGGCAGGTCTACTATGAGCGCAGCGCGCATCTGCTGGCCGAGCTTACGGCCACCGAAGGCGCGGTGGGTGAACTGCATGCCGGCCCGCGCGGCCAGTTGCGCGTCAATGCGCCGGTGGTGTTCGGGGTGCTGCACATCGCCGCGGCGGTGGCCGACTACATGGCTGCCTACCCCGAAGTCTCGATCGAGCTGACCCTGAACGACCGGGTCGTGGACCTGGTCGAGGAAGGCTACGACATGGCCATCCGCATCGGCCGGCTGGGCGACAGCAGCCTGATCGCGCGACGCCTGGCGCCGTGCCGCATCGTCATCTGCGCCTCGCCTGGCTACCTCGCGCGCCATGGCACGCCGCTGACCCCCGCCGATCTCGCGCGGCACGATTGCGTTCGCTACATGTATGGCGAGGGTGGCGAGATCTGGCATTTCCTCGGGCCGGCGGGGCCGGTCACGGTGCGCGTGCACGGCAGGCTGCGCACCAATAACGGCGAGGCGATGCGCATCGCCGCGGTGAGCGGGGCCGCCGTGGTGGCGCTGCCGAGCTTCATCGTCAGCAGCGAGCTTGCGTCCGGCGCGCTGGTGCCGGTGCTGGCGGAGTTCCGCGTGGAGGAGATGGCGGTGCATGCCGTCTATCCGCCGGGGCGCAACCCCTCGGCCAAGCTGCGCAGCTTCATCGACTTCCTGGTGCCGCGCTTCGGCGAGCGTCCGTCGTGGGATGCCTGGGCTGCGGCCCCGTCGGTTGACGCCGTGGCGGCCGCCCCGCAGGGATAGCGCGGCTTTCAAGGAGCACGCCGCATGGATCCTGTCCTCGTCGAAGTCACGCGCGGCGCGCGCGTCGAATCCGCCCATCGCGGCGCCGCCATCGTGGTGGACGCCAAGGGTGCCGTGGTGTTCGAAGCCGGCGCGGTGGATCTGCCGATCTATCCGCGCTCGGCGGTAAAGGCGCTGCTGGCGCTGCCGATGGTGGAGAGCGGGGCGGCCGAGCGGCTGCGCCTGACCGACGCGGAAATTGCGCTGTCCTGCTCGTCGCATTCCGGCGAGGAGGACCACGTGGCCACCGCCGCCTCGATGCTGGCCAAGGCAGGGCGCGACGGCACATGCCTGGAATGCGGCACCCACTGGCCGTCCTACGACGTGGCCGCGCGTGCCCTGGCCGCCGCGGGAAAATCGCCGAGCGCGCTGCACAACAACTGCTCGGGCAAGCATTCAGGCTTCATCTGCCTGGCCTGCGACCGTGGCGACGACCCCAAGGGCTACGTGCAGCCCGATCATCCCACCATGAAGGTGATCACCGCGGCGCTGGCCGACATGAGCTCGACGAAGCTCGACGAGGGCAATCGCGCGGTGGATGGCTGCTCGATCCCCACCTACGCCATTCCGCTGCGCGCGCTCGCGCTGGCCTTCGCCCGCTTCGGCTCGGGGCAGGGGATGCAGGCCGACCGCGCAGCCGCGGCCCGGCGCATCCGTGCCGCCGTCGCCGCACAGCCGCGCATGGTGGCCGGCACCAACCGCTTCGACACCAAGGTCATCGCGGCATTGGGCGAGCGCGCCTTCGTCAAGGGCGGGGCGGAGGGCGTGCATTGCGCGGCGCTGCCGGAACTTGGCTTGGGCATCGCCGTGAAGGTGGATGACGGCGCGGGGCGTGCGGCCGACGTGGTCACCGCCGCACTGATCGCGCGCCTGCTGCCGAACAACGGCGCGCCGGACCCGGTGTTGGCCACCCTCGCCGGCCCCGTGCTGACCAACTGGAACGGCATCGAAGTGGGCCGGCTGCGGCCGGCGGGCCCGCTGGCCTGAGCCGCCGTCGCGGCTGCGCGGCTGCGGCACACGCTGGAACGCCCCCGTTGTCCGGGCGTTATCCGTTCGCGTGACAGTCCTTGCCGGCGCCGGCAGGGCGGGTGCCCCGCCGGATCGCTGCAGTCTCCTCGGTTCCCATCGGAGTGGCGCGGTCTTTGGGAGCCGGAACGGAGGCTTGCATGGCCAACCGCATCGAGATCGACCACCGCGAATCCGGGCGGGAACCCGGCGGGCCGCGCCGGCGGCATATCGAGCGCGAGCCCGGCGGGCGGATCACCGCCGACTTCGCCGAGGTGCCGGACGAGACGGCGCGGCGGCTGGGCGAGCGCCTGGCCCAGGCGATCGGGGGCGAGGTGCGCTTCGACATCGGCAGCCGGGCGCTGTACGCAACTGACGCTTCTAACTATCGCCAGGTGCCGCTGGGTGTGGTGGTGCCGCGCAGCATCGACGACGTGGTCACCACCGTGGCGCTGTGCCGGGAGTTCGACGCGCCGGTGATGCCGCGCGGCGGCGGCACCAGCCTGGCCGGCGAGGGCTGCAACGTGGCCGTGGTGGTTGATTTCTCGAAATACCTGCACGGGCTGGTGGAGCTCGACCCGCAGCGCCGGCTTGCCCGGGTGGAGCCGGGCTGCATCCTGGACACGCTGCGCGACGAAGCCGAGAAGCACGACCTGACCTTCGGACCCGACCCGGCGACGCACGATCATAATTCGCTGGGCGGCATGATCGGCAACAACTCCTGCGGCGTGCATTCGGTGATGGCCGGGCGCACTTCCGACAATGTCGAGTCGCTGGAAATCCTCACCTATGACGGGCTGCGCATGACGGTAGGGCGCACCAGCGACGAGGACTTCCGCCGCATCGTCGCCGAAGGCGGCCGGCGGGCCGAGATCTACCAGGCACTCGATGCGTTACGGAATCGTTATGGCGAGATGATCCGCGCGCGCTTCCCGAAGATCCCGCGCCGGGTCTCCGGCTACGAGAACCTCGACGAATTGCTGCCCGAGCACGGCTTCAACGTCGCCCGCGCGCTGGTGGGCACCGAGGCGACCTGCGTGACAGTGCTGGGCGCCACGCTGAACCTTGTGCCCAGTCCGCGCGCCCGTGTGCTGGGGCTGGTCGGGTTCGACGACATCTTCGCCGCCGCCGATGCGGTGCCGGAGGCGCTGGAATTCGGGCCGGTTGGGCTGGAGGGCATCGACGATCTTTTGGTGAAGTTCATCCGCGAGAAGCACCTGCACCCGCAGCGCGCGAGGATGTTGCCCGAGGGCGAGGGCTGGCTGGTGGCGGAGTTCGGCGGCAATACCCCCGACGAGGCCGCGGGGGCAGCGCAGCGCATGCTCGACGCCTTCGCGGCCAAGGGGCGTCACGCCAAGCTGGTGCGCGACAAGGACCAGCAGGAGCAGATTTGGCAGTTGCGCGAGGCGGCATTGGCTGCCACCGCGCATGTGCCGGGCATGCCGGAGACCTGGCCCGGCTGGGAGGACAGCGCGGTACCGCGCGAGGCGCTGGGCGACTATCTGCGCGAGCTGAAGGCTCTGTTCCACAAGCATGGCTACGAGGCGTCGGTCTACGGCCATTTCGGCGACGGGCTGGTGCATTGCCGGGTGCCGTTCGACCTGCGGACCGAGGCGGGGGTGGCGAACTGGCAGCGTTTCCTGGAGGAGGCCGCCGACCTGGTGGTGCGCCATGGTGGCTCGCTGTCGGGTGAGCATGGCGACGGCCAGGCGCGCGGCGCGCTGATCGAGAAGATGTACGGCCCCGAGCTGATGGCCGCGTTCCGCGAGTTCAAGGCCATTTGGGACCCGGTTTGGCGGATGAACCCGGGCAAGGTGATCGACCCGTTCCCGCCAACTTCCAACCTGCGCGTCGGTCCCACCTACCAGCCGCCGGAGCCCGCGCATGTCTTCGCGTATCCCGACGACGGCGACAGCTTCACGCGCGCCACGCGCCGCTGCGTGGGGGTGGGCGCCTGCCGGCGGCCCGACAGCCGCGAGAGCGTGATGTGCCCCAGCTACATGGTCACGCGCGAGGAGAAGCACTCCACCCGCGGCCGTGCGCGCATGCTGTTCGAGATGCTGCACGGCGGCGCCATCACCGACGGGTGGAAGAGCCGCGAGGTGGAGGAGTCGCTCGACCTGTGCCTGGCGTGCAAGGGCTGCAAAAGCGACTGCCCCGTTCATGTGGACATGGCGACCTACAAGGCCGAGTTCCGCGCCAAGCACTATGCCGGACGGGTGCGTCCGCGCGCGGCGTATTCCATGGGGCTGATCCATCGCTGGTCGCGGCTGGCCGGTGCCATGCCGCGGCTGGTGAACCTGGCCACAAGCGCGCCAGGGCTGTCCGATATCGCCAAGTGGATCGGCGGCATCGCGCCGCAGCGGCGCATTCCTCCCTTTGCCGCGGAGACCTTCGTGCGCTGGTTCCAGCGGCGCGGTCGCCGGGCGGCTGGCGGAAGTGGCAGCCGGCGGGTGGTATTGTGGCCGGACACGTTCAACAACTATTTCCGCGTGCCCACCGCGATCGCCGCAACCGAGGCGCTGGAGGCATTGGGCTACGAAGTAGTGGTGCCGTCGCAGCATGTGTGCTGCGGCCGCCCGCTTTACGACTGGGGGCGGCTGGACGAGGCCAAGGCGCTGTGGCGGCGGAACTTCGAGGTTCTGCGCCCGGAGATCATCGCGGGCACCCCTGTCGTCGGCCTGGAGCCGGCCTGCGTCAGCGCCTTCCGCGACGAATTGCCGGCGCTGTTCCCCGGCGACGAGCAGGCGCAACGCCTGTCCGCGTCCACGCGCTTCCTGACCGAGTTCCTCGATGCCGAGGACGCGGCGGTTGGGCGGCTGGACGGTGGTGGCCGTGATGCCGGCAGCGGGGCGCTGGTGCAACTGCACTGCCACCACCACGCGGTGCTGGAGCCCGGCGCCGAATCGCGTGTGCTCGACCGTATGGGCGTGCACCACCAGGTGATGGCGTCGGGCTGCTGCGGCATGGCCGGCTCGTTTGGATTCGAGGCGACAAAATACGACGTCTCGATGGCCTCGGCGGAGCGCGTGCTGTTGCCGCGTGTGCGCGAGGCTGCGGCGGGCACGCTGATCCTGGCCAATGGGTTCAGCTGCCGCGAGCAGATCGAGCAGGGCAGCGGGCGCGCGACCGTGCATGTGGCAGAGCTGGTGGCCCGCAGTCTCGCGGCCTCGCCGCCTCGCTCGGATCCGCGGGGCGGACCTTGAAGTTTGCGCCCGCGGACCCGCGCCGCCATCCTCGCAGCGGCCCGGTGCGGATGACGCCCGGCCTCCGATGCGCCTGCAGACCTACCGACGGAGACACCTGATGGCCCTTCCCGTGGAGGACTACGCACTGATCGGCGACTGCCGCACTGCCGCCCTGGTGGGCCGCGACGGCTCGATCGACTGGCTTTGCCTGCCCCGTTTCGATGCGCCAGCCTGTTTCGCCGCCCTGCTCGGCGGCCCCGAGCACGGCCATTGGTGCATCGCCCCGGTGTCGGGCGAGGTGGCCTCCAGTCGCCGCTATGCGCAGGACACGCTGATCCTGGAGACCGATTTCGAGACGCCGACCGGAAAGTGCCGGCTGACCGACTTCATGCCGATCACCGGCGACGGGGCCAACCTAGTGCGCATCGTCACGGGGTTGGAAGGCACGGTGGACCTGCGGATGGACCTTGTGATCCGCTTCGAATACGGCCGCCTGGTGCCTTGGGTCACGCGCGACGACGGCGAACTGGTGGCGATCGCCGGGCCCGACCTGCTGGTGCTGCGCACCCCCGCCGGCCACCGCGGCGAGGGGCTCAGCACGGTCTCCGAGTTCAGCGTGGCCGCGGGCGAGGAGGTGCCGTTCGTGCTGACGCACGGTCCGTCGCACCTGCCGCCGCCGCCTGGCGCTGACCCGCGCAGCGCCCTGGAGCGGACCGCCGCGTTCTGGCGCGACTGGGCCGGGCAGGTGCAACTACGACGGACCGTGGCGCGAGATCGTGGTGCGCTCGCTGATCACGCTGAAGGCACTGACCTACGGCCCCACCGGCGGCATCGTCGCGGCGCCCACCACGTCGCTGCCCGAGAAGCCGGGCGGCGTGCGCAACTGGGACTACCGCTATTGCTGGCTGCGCGACGCCACCTTCGTGCTGCTGTCGCTGATGCAGGCTGGCTACCGCGAGGAGGCCAGGTCGTGGCGTGCCTGGCTGGTGCGCGCGGTGGCCGGCCACCCCTCGCAGCTGCAGCCAATCTACAGCGTTACCGGCGAGAACCGGCTGGCTGAATGGGAGGTGCCGTGGCTCCCCGGCTATGGGGGCGCGAAGCCGGTGCGTGTCGGCAACGGCGCCTACTCCCAGCTCCAGCTCGAACCTTCGGCGAGGTGCTGGATGCGCTGCACCACGCCCGCCGTTACGACCTGGCGCCGAGCGATGCGAGCTGGTCGCTGCAGAAGACGCTGCTGGGGCATTTGGAGACCCTGATCGACGAGCCGGACCGCGGCATCTGGGAGGTGCGCGGCGCGAAGCAGCACTTCACCCATTCGCGAGTAATGATGTGGGTGGCGTTCGACCGCGGCGTCTCGGCGGTGGTGGATTTCGGGTTGGACGGGCCGGTGGAGCGGTGGCGTGCCCAGCGCGACCGGCTGCATGCCGAGATCTGCGAGCGCGCCTTCGACAGCAAGCTCGGCGCCTTCGTGCAGTCCTACGAATCGCGCAACCTCGACGCCTCCGCGTTGCTGATCCCGCATGTCGGCTTCCTGCCGGCCGACGACCCGCGCATGGTCGGCACCGTCGAGGCGATCGGCCGTGAACTGATGCAGGACGGCTTCATCCGCCGCTACCACACCCACGAAACCGATGACGGCTTGCCGCCCGGCCAGGGCGCCTTCCTGGCCACCACGTGCTGGTACATCGACAACCTTGTGCTGCAGGGCCGCCTCGACGAGGGCCGGACGATCTTCGAGCGCGTGCTGGCTGCAGCCAACGACGTGGGGTTGCTGTCGGAGGAGTTCGACGTGGATAGCCGGCGCCAGCAGGGCAACTTCCCCCAGGCCCTGTCGCACCTCGCGGTGATCGACACCGCCTATAACCTGCTGCGGATGCGCGGGCCGGCGCGGCAGGGCGGCAGTCACCAGCGCGAGGCGTAGCGCCCGGCGGGTGCCCTTGCCGCTATCGCTGCCCGGTGCCGCCGTGGCGGCTGAAGGCGGCGCTTGTGGTCTGGTCCGCCATGCGTCTGGCCGCAACCGGCGCGGACCCCGGCGACGCAACGCGGGAGCGTGGGGCGGCGGCAGCGTGGAAGCCGCCGCCCGTGCCGCTACTGCGCCACCGCCAGCGACAGCGGCGACACCCAGTCGCTGATGCCGGTGCGGCTGCCGTCGGGGCGCTGCACGATCAGGTTCGGGCAGGCGAAGTTGATCGGCATCACGCCGGCGGTCACCACCTCGGTCGGCGCATCCGCGCCCAGCCCGGCGATGATGTCGGCGTCCAGCCGCCGGTCGGCGGTGACCATGTCGGGGCTGGAGACGTCGATGCGCGGGAAATGCGCCGCTTCCTCCGGGTCCATGCCGAAATCGGCGACATAGGTCATCAGCTGGAACACCGCGGCCATGATGCGCCGCCCGCCGGAAGCGCCCACCGCCATCACCGGCTTGTCGCCATCGCGCAGGATCAGCGGGCACATGTTGGTCAGCGGCCGCTTGCCCGGCGCGATCGAGTTGGGCTGGCCCGGGCGCGGGTCGAACCACATGATGCCGTTGTTCAGCAGAATGCCGGTTTCCGGCAACACCACGCGGCTGCCGAAGCCCGACATCAGCGTGGTGGTCATCGACACCATGGTGCCCTCGGCGTCGCACACCGTCAGGTGGGTGGTGCAGGTCTCCGCCCCCTTCGGCTCCGGCGCCTCCTCGGCACCCAGGCTCGTCAGGCGGGTGTGATAGGCCGCGCGCATCTCGGCCGAGAGCTTGCGGAACCAGGCGGCGTCGGGCTTGCCGCCATAGGGGGCCACCACCATGCCGCCCAGCACGTCCTTCAGCGTCGGCGCGGCGGTCAGCCCGGTGGCGAGCTGGAGCGTGCGGCCGTTGCGCCACGGCACCTGCATCGCCGGCACGACCAGCGCTTCGCAGGCCTTGAGGTCCTCGGCGTCGATCACGCCGCCCACCGCGTTCTGGTCGCGCACGAAGGCGCTGGCGATGTCGCCCTCGTAGTAGTCGCGCAGCCCGGCGTGTTGCAGACGCTCCAGCGTTTTGGGCAGGTTGCCCTGCACGATGAAACCGGGCTCGCCCTCGGCGGCGGGTGTCGGCGGCAGGCCGTCGCGCAGATAGACGCGGTTGCTTTCGGGATAGCGCCGCAGCACCGCGGCCGAGCCGGCGATCTTCAAGGTCGTCACCCAGTCCTGCGGCAGGCCGCGCTTGGCCAGCGCCACGGCCGGGGCCAGCACCTCCGCGATCGGCAGCTTGCCCCAGGTGCTGTGCAGCTTGTGGTAGCCGGCCACCGATGACGGCACGGCCACCGACAGCGGGCCGTGGATGTTGGTGTCGCCCTCCACTTCCGGCCACTTGAAGCCTTCGCTGGACATGCGGCCGGTCAGCTTGAAGTTTGCCGGGCTGAGGTGGCGCGGCGCGACCGGGCCGAAATTCACCACCTCCGCGTTCTTCTGCCCGGCGCGGTGCACCACGCAGAAGCCGATGCCGCCGATGCCGGAATTCCAGGGCTCCTGGCTGGTCAACGCGAATGCTGTGGCAACCGCGGCGTCGATGGCGTTGCCGCCCGCCTCCAGCACCGCCACGCCGGCCTCGGCCGCCGAGCGCACCTGCGAGACAACGATGCCGCGCTTGCCGTTGGCGGCCGGCTTGGTGAAGTGCCAGTTGGCGCTGACATGTGGCTGCGGCGTGTAGGTGCGGATGGGGGCGTCGTTCACTGCGGATCTCCTGGACGGGTCGGCAAAAGCTTCAACCCAAATGCCTCATCGTGCAACGGGGCGCAGCAGGCTCGTCGTGAAGCCCAGCCTCACCGTCTCGCCGCGCGCAGCTGCCTCGACCTGGGCATGGAACTGGAAGGGGCGCTGCCAGAACAGCAGGCTGTAGCGCCGGGCCGGGTCGTGGATCGCCAAATGGTCCACCTCGCCCGCGGGCGTGGCCGGTGGCATCAGCGCCATGAAATACAGGATCATTACCGGCAGCAGCAGCGCCACCGCGGCGGCGAAGCGGCGCAGGCGCCAGGGATCGGAGGCCACCGACAGCCCGATCAGCAGGCCGGGCAGCAACAGCCGCTCGCCCATGTTCACCACGCCGAACATGGCGCTCGGCAGCACCGCGAAGCCGGCAAGGCAGCATAGCGACGCCAGAAGCGCCGGCCTTTCGCGCCCGCCGCGCCGGGCATCCCGCGCCAACACCAGCACCAGCGGCGCCAGGATGGCCGCGAAGCCCAGGTTCGCCGCGACCCCGCCCCAGGTACAGCCACGGCGCCCGTGCCGCGTCCCCGATGCCGCCGAACACCATGTTCGTGTAGGGACCAGTCTTGGCGAGCGTGTATACCTTATAGGCGATGAACTCGCGCAGGCTGGCGCCGATGGGCGGTATGTATTCGCCGTAATTGTCGTCGGCTATCACGTACCATGCCAGCAGGCCCAGCGGCGGCGCCAACACCAGCGCGCCGCGGAGCAGGTGACGCTGCAGCAGCGCCCGCCAACCCACCAGTACCGCATACACCGCCAGCATTGCGGCATGGCAGAAGAAGATCGCGATCCCCATCGCAAGGTCGGTCCATGCCCCGGTGCCGCGCCGCTGCCACAACAGGTGCAGCAGCAGCAGCGCGAGCCCGAGCTGGTAGTTGGCGAAGCCGAGCCAGTACGGCGAACTCAGCACACCGACCAGCACGTTCAGCAGGAAACTCGCCGGCTCGAACCCCCCCTCGCGCTGCGCCAGCCGGAATGCCAGCCAGCCGAACCCGGTCAGGTAAAGCGTCAGGTACGCCAGCCCCGCGCCACGCGCCGTGAACACCAGGTTCAGCAGCCCCAGCAGCAACTGTGCCGCCGAATTCGGTACCGGCCAGGGTTTGATGGCGAACGGCACCGCCGCCCCGCGCAGGATTTCGCCCACCAGCCAGCCCTGGTAGATCCACTCGCCGAAATCCTGCAGCGGCGGCATCACCGCGATGAAATTCAGCGCCGCCGCCAGCACAAGCGCCAATACGCCGGCGAGCGTGAAGGGATGAAAAGACCTCATCCGAATCGGGCGAGGGTGAAGCGCGGGTCGGGCGCGGCGCCCCGCAGCAACTCCTCGGCCGCCAGCCGCCCCACGACCGGCCCCAGCGTATAGGCCACGCCGCACAGGGCGTTGTGAAAGCCCGGTAGCCCCGGCGCCTCGCCCAGTATCGGCGCGCGGTCCAGCATCGGCGCGATCCCGGTCCAGCTTCGCACCACCGAGAGCCCGCGCAGCGCCGGCAGCACGCGGGCGGCCACCCATAGATTGCCCTCGATGTTGCGGCGCACGTTGCGGCTGCGCCCGTCGGCCGGGTCGAAGTCGCCGAACCAGCCGCCGCCGATCAGCAATCCGCCGCTATCCTGCTGCTTCAGCGAAAGGTGCCGCCGCGACAGCGCCACAAGCTGCGCCACCAGCGGCGGTGCCGGCTCGGTCACGATCACCTGCTGCACCGTGCCGGTCACCGGCAGGTCCAGCCCCACCATCGCGCCGATATTCCCGCCCCAGGCCCCGGCGCAGTTCAGCACGCGGCGCGCGGCGATGTTCCCGCGCGTGGTCCGCACCCGCCAGGCACCGCCGTCGCGCTCCAACCCCATCACCTCGGTGCCGCGCAGCATCGCGGCACCATGTCGCTGTGCCAGCGCCGCCAGCGCCATGGTGCCGCGCAGCGCGTCGATGCGTCCCTCGGCCGGGCACCAGTCGGCGCCCAGCAGATCGGGGGCGAGATGCGGGGCGAGGCTGCGCAATTCGTTCGGGCCGATCAGGTGGCTGTCGATGCCGATGCGCCGTTCCATCGCCACCTTGGCGCGCAGCCACTCCATGTCGGCCGCCGTTGCCGCCACCATCAGGCCACCCTCGACCGCGATGCCCAGCGACTCGCCGGCTTCGGCGGCGATCTCTCGCCACAGGGCGATGGACTGATGCTGCAACGGTAATGTGTGCGCCGCCGGTCCGCCATCCTCTGGCATCCCGTCATAGCCGAAATCGTAAGACAAAAGCTGGGCATGCAGGCTGCCGGCATTGGCGGTGGCTGCCGCCTGACCCACCTCGTCACGTTCGGCCACCATCACCTCGGCCCCTTCGCGGGCGAGGTAATAGGCCGCGGCCAAGCCGATCGATCCGCCGCCGATCACCAGGATGTCGGTGCGCCGGTCTTCGCCCGGCTGGTCATGCACCGGCATCAGCCGTCCGTTTGCTGGCGGCCGCTCCAGCAGCGGGGCATCGAACTCACCCTCCTCGACCATCAGCGCCGCCGCCGGCACCGGGCGCACCGGCACGCGCGGGGCGGCGAAGGCATCGGCGACCGGGGCATGCGGGCACAGCCGCGCCACCGTGGCCGCGCAGAACCGCCCCTGGCAGCGCCCCATGCCGGCGCGTGTCGCCTTCTTCAGCGCGGCCACCGAGACCAAGCCGCCGGCGATCTCGGCGCGCAGCCGCCCGGCCGTCACCTCCTCGCAGCGGCAGACGATGGTGTCGTCGGTCACCAGGTCGCCCGGCGCCGGCACGCTGGCCGCGGGGCGGAACAGCGTCCACAGCGCCGCCTGGAACGCTGCCGCCCGGTGCAGCGCCAGCCGCTCTGGGCCCGGATCGGGCGTGGCGAAGCCCAAGTCGCGCGCGGCCGCCAGCCCCGCCAGGCGTCCGCGCGCGAGGGCAATGCGCGAGCCGCCGATCAGCGCCCCGTCGCCCACCGCATAAATCTCCGGGCGTGCCGTGCGCCCCTCTTCGTCGGTGACGGTGGCCAGGTGGCCCAGCCCCTCGTCGACAAATCGGTGCTCCAGGCCCAGCGCCCGGGCCAGCGCCGTCTCGGGCTGGAACCCTGCATTCATTGCCACCAGTCCGGCGGTGACGCGCGCTGGCCCGCGCGGGGTGGCAACATGGGCTGCCTCCACCCGCTCGATGCCTTCATAGGCGGTGACGTGGCTGCCCCACAGCACCGGCACGCCGGCCCGTCGCAAGGCAGCCAACTCGCCGATGCCCCTGCGGGTCAGCGCCCCGTCATGGCGCAGCATGCCCAGCGCGGCACGGAAGCGGGCCAGCGAGGGCTGCGGCGCCGCCTCCACCACCGCCGCCACGCGCACCCCGGCGGCGAGCAATTCGCAGGCCAGTTGCAGATTGAGCGGCCCATTACCAGCCACCAGCACCGGCTGCGCCGGCGCCACGCGCTGGGCGCGCACCAGCGCCTGGACCCCGCCCGTGGTCATCACCCCCGGCAGCGTCCAGCCGGGCAGGGGCACCGGCCGCTCATGCGACCCAGGGGCAAGCACCAAGCGGCGCGGCGCGAACACCATGGCCCGGCCGCCAACCACCGCGGCCACTTCGTCGGGCGCGAACGCCCCCCAGACCAGCGCATCCTGCAACACCGCCACTCCGGCCCGCGCGGCCCGGGCCCGCAGTTCCGCGCCCTCGCGGTGCTGTGCATCCGGCTCGCCATCGGCCAGGCTGGGGGCAAGCGGCTTGTGGTATTGCCCGCCGGGCGCGTCGCGCTCGTCCAGGACCACAACCGCGGCACCCGCCTCCGCCGCGGCGACGGCAGCGGCGAGGCCGGCGGGACCCGCGCCGACCACCAGCACGTCGCAGGCAGCATTTTCCGCCCCCTCCGGCACCCGCGCTAGGTCGGTCAGCGTCTCGGGAGGTCCGGCCGTGACCTCCATCCCGTCCGCCACCTTGGCCTGGCAGGCGCGCTGGCCGATGCGCCCGTCGATCGTCACCACGCAGTCGAAGCACGCGCCCATGCCGCAATGTAGCCCGCGCGGCGCCCCGCCCGGCGTGGTGCGGAACGCCAGGATCCCCGCCGCCGACAGCGCGGCCGCTACCGTCTCGCCTTCCAGCGCCGCGATGTCCTGCCCATCGAAGCGCAGCGTGATGGCGCGGCCGACGGTGCGGATAGCGGGGTGGGTCAGGCGCATCGTCACTCCTGCGGCGGGCGGCGGCGGATCGTCCTTGCGGCCGGCCGGCGAAACCGGTTGCATGCTGCCGTATCGGCACCACGATGTATCAACGACGGACCGGCAGGCAGCAACGGGAATCCACGATGGCAGAATACGATCTGGTGGTGCGCGGCGGCACGGTGGTCACCGGCAGCGACACCGTGCGTGCCGACGTCGCTATCCGCGACGGCCGCATCGCCGCGATCGGCGAGCGGCTTGAAGGGGCGGCGAGCCTTGATGCCGGCGGATTGCTGGTGCTGCCCGGCGGCGTGGACACGCATTGCCACATCGAGCAGTTGCAGGAGGGCGGCAACGCCGACGAGGAGACATGGGAGAGCGGCAGCCGCGCCTGCTTCGCCGGCGGCACGACCTCGGTCGTTTCCTTCTCCACCCAGTTCAAGGGGCAGGGCATCCTGGCCCCACTGGCCGAGTACCATCGGCGGGCGCAGCGGGCGATGGTGGACTACTCCTTCCACCAGATCATCACCGACGCCACCGACGACGTGATCTGGAAGGAGATCCCCAAGGTGGTCGCCGCTGGCGTGCGCAGCCTGAAGGTGTTCCTCACCTACGACCCCTTGCGTCTCGATGACCGCGCCTTCCTGCGCGTGCTCGCCGCCGCCCGCCGCGAGGGCGCGCTGGTCACCGTGCACTGCGAGAACTACGACGCCATCGGCTGGCGCACCGAGGCGCTGCTGGCCGCCGGCCATACCGCGCCGAAATTCCACGCCTGGTCGCGCCCGCGCATGATCGAACGCGAGGCCACCCACCGTGCCATCGCGCTCGCCGAGATGGTCGACCAGCCGATCCAGGTGTTCCACGTCTCGTGCAGCGAGGTCGCCGAGGAGATCGCGCGCGCGCAGCATCGCGGGCTGAAGGTGTGGGGCGAGACGTGCCCGCAATATTTCGCGCTCACCGCCGCCGATATGGACCGCCCGGGCTTCGAGGGCGCGAAGTTCATGTGCTCGCCCAGCCCGCGCGACGCTGCCGACCAGCTGGCACTGTGGGAAGACGTGCGCCGCGGCACGCTGGACATCGTCAGCTCCGACCATTCGGGCTGGAGTTACGAGGGCTCGGCCGGCAAGCGTGCGAACGGTGTCGGCGCCGCCTTCCGCGACATCCCCAACGGCGTGCCTGGCTTGGCCGCGCGCCTGCCGATCCTGTTCAGCGAAGGCGTGGTCAAGGGCCGCATCGACATCAACACCTTCGTGCGCATCACCGCCACCAATCCGGCCCGCCTGTTCGGCCTCTATCCCCGCAAGGGCAGCGTCGCCCCCGGCTTCGACGCCGACCTGGTGCTGTGGGACCCCGCCCGCCGCACCACGCTGACAAACTCCCTGATGCAGCAGACCATCGACTACACCCCCTACGAAGGCATGGAGGTCACCGGCTGGCCGGTCGCCACCATCCGCCGCGGCGAGGTGGTGATGCGCGACGGTGTCATTCAGGCTGAGCCCGGCGGCGGCCAGTTCCTGCCGCGCGGCCCGTACGACATGATCCGCCCGCGCGGGACGCTGCCGGACGGATTCGACGCATCGGTGTTCGCCTGAGCGCGGCGCCGGCCTTTCATTGGAGAGTATGATGGACGTGGATATCGGCACCTGGGCATGCTGGGAATCCCCCGAACAGATCGGCTGGTCGCAGGCCACCCTGACCGGCGCGCGGGAGTTCTCCGCCGGCCTGAACACCGCCGCCGTCATGGTCGTGGCTGGCGGCAAGGTGGTGGATGCCTGGGGCGAGGTGGCGCGGCACTATAACGTTCACTCCATCCGCAAGAGCTTCCTCTCCGCCCTCTACGGCATTCACGACGCCGAGGGCCGGGTGGACCTGGAGGCAACGCTGGCCAGCCTCGGCATCGATGACAAGGAAGGGCTGAGCGAGCGCGAGAAGCTCGCCACCATTCACCAGCTTCTCGCCGCCCGCTCCGGCGTCTATCACCCCAGCGGCTACGAATCGCCCAACATGCTCGCCATCAAGCCGGCCCGGCACAGCAACGGCCCTGGCGTGGCCTGGTGCTACAACAACTGGGACTTCAACACGCTCGGCACCATCTACCGCCAAGTCACCGGCGCCGACATCTACGCCGACTTCAAGGCCCGGATCGCTGACCCGATCGGCATGCAGGACTACATTCCCGAGCGCGACGGCAAATATGTGCCGCTCGAAGCCTCCAACCACCCCGCCTATCCGTTCCGCATGACTGCGCGCGACCTGGCGAAGTTCGGCGAACTGTTCCTGCGCCAGGGTCACTGGCACGGCCAGCAGGTGGTGCCCCAGGGCTGGGCGGCCGACAGCGTGGCGCCGATCTCGGATGCGGGGCTGGCCGGCTCCTACGGCTACATGTGGTGGGTGGCGCGCGACGGCATCCACTTCCCCAACGTGCGCCTGCCGGAAGGCAGCTACTCCGCCCGCGGCGCCGGCGGCCACTACATCGTGGTGATCCCCAAGCTCGACGCCGTGGTCGTGCACCGGGTGGACACCGATATCCCCGGCCGCGCCGAAACCTCCGGCCGCTTCGGCAAGCTTCTGAAACACATCCTGGACGCCGCGCCGCGTAGCTGAAGCGAGTGCCAGAAGAAGACATCTTCTTTTTCTGAAGAAAAAGAAGCAAAAAGACTTCATCCATTTTGGCCGTGCGCCCGACGCAGCACCCCGCCAAATGGACAGAAGTTTTTTGGTTCTTTTTTCCGAAAAAGAACATCTTCCTTCCCGGCCCTGTGAACGGATGTCACCCGACTTGCGTTCGCCCGTCCCCTGCCGCCGCACGGCTGCACCGCCGCCCGCGCCCTAGGCAGCCGCCGCTGCCTCGCCTAATCCCGGGGGCAACTGGGGGAAGCAGGCCGCCCGTGGCACGCGGAAAGATCCGATGACCGTCCAACGCCATCCGGCGCCGCGCCCGCCCGGCAGCCTCGCGGCCTTCGCCGTGCCCGACTACCGCCGGCTTTGGTTGGTCGGCACCATCTCCTCGGTGGTGCGCTGGCTCGACACGCTGGCCATGGCCGTCTTCGCCTACCAGCACACCGGCTCGGCCTTCGTCGTGGCGATGCTCACCATGTTGCGTATGCTGCCCATGGGCGTGGTCGGCATGATGCTGGGCGCGCTGGGCGAACGGGTGCAGCGGCGCACGATGCTGCTCTCGGTCCTGGTGCTGATGTGCGCGACCGCTCTGGCGTTGGCGGCCCTTTCCTTCGCCGGCCGGCTGGCGGTGTGGCACCTGGCGGTGGCGAGCCTGCTGAACGGCGTGGCCTGGGCCAGCGACAACACCGTGCGCCGCTTCCTTATCGGCGAGGTGGTGGGCGCGGCGCGGCTGAGTGCGGCGATGTCGGTCGATATCGGGGCGGGCAACGCGGCCCGCATGGTCGGCCCGGCCATCGGCGGCGCGCTGCTGGCCGGCGTGGGGATCGAGGGCGCCTTCGCGCTCGGCGCGGCGCTCTACGTGCCCACCATCGTAGCGGCCTGGCGCATCTGCTACCGCAACCCGACCATCGGCAGCAGCGGCATCTCGCTCGCCGCGCGCATCGCCGAGGGTTTCGCTGTGGTGCGCCGCGACCCCCGCCTGGTCGGCACCATGGTGGTGACGCTGATCTTCAACCTGTTCGGCTGGCCCTTCACCAGCATGGTGCCGGTGATCGGCGCCGACCGCCTCGCCCTCGGTCCGCGGGCTATCGGCCTGCTGGCCGGCATGGACGGGCTGGGCGCGCTCGCCGCCGCGACGGCACTGGCGGTATGGCTGCGCCCGGCCCGCTACCGCGCCACCTATGTCGGCGGCACCGCGCTGTTCCAGCTTTTCATCGTCGTTTTCGCGCTGGCGCCGAACGTGCTGGCCGCCGGGGCGGCGCTGGTAGTGACCGGGGCGGCCTCATCCTGCTTCGGGGTGATGCAGTCCACCCTGGTCTATGTGTTGGCGCCGGCGGAAGCGCGCAGCCGGGTGTTCGGCGTGCTGGCCGTGTGCATCGGCACCGCGCCCATCGGCTTCATCCATCTCGGCCTGCTTGCGGACGCGATCGGCGCGCCCTACGCCACCGCCTTGATCGGCGCCGAGGGGCTGTTGGCGCTGGCGCTGACCCGGCGCTGGTGGCGAACGATTTGAGCCGGTGAGTTGAACGGGACACGATGAGCGAGACCAATGCCGACCGGCCACTGCGCGGGATACTGACCATCCTGGGCGCGGTGTTCTGCTTCACCACCTCCGATGCCCTGGCCAAGTGGCTGGGCCAGACCCTGCCGGTCACCCAGATCAACTGGATCCGCTACCTCGTCTTCGTGCCTTTCGCCCTGGTGCTGGTGATGCGCACCGCCGGCGGGCGAATCCGGGTGCGCCACCCCGCCCAGCAACTCGCGCGCGGCCTGCTGCTGGCGGTCTCCGCCCTGCTCTTCGTCTTCGCCATCCAGCGCATGCCGCTGGCCTCTGCCACGTCGGTGGGCTTCGTCTCGCCCCTGGTGATCACAGCCCTTTCGGTCGTGCTGCTCGGCGAAGTTGTGCGCCCGGCGCGCTGGGCGGCGATCGCGATCGGCCTGCTCGGCGTGCTGGTCATCGTTCGCCCGGGCACCGACACCTTCCAGCCCGCCGCCCTGCTGGTGGTCGGCTCGTCCACCACCTGGGCCTTCGCGGTGGTGCTCACGCGCCGAATGTCCGGCCACGACCCCACCGCCACGACCCTGCTGTGGTCGGCGAGCGTGGGTCTGCTGGCGATGAGCGCCGCGTTGCCGTTTGGCTTCGTCTGGCCGAGTGCGGCGGACTGGGTGCTGGGCATCGCGCTTGGCCTCGTGGCCTCGGGCGGGCAGTACCTGATGGTTCAGGCCTACCGCTTCGCTCCCGCGTCGGTGCTGGCGCCGTTCAGCTATTCCTCGCTGCTGTGGTCCACGGCGCTGGGCTGGGTGCTGTTCGGCGGCTTGCCCGATCGGTGGACTTGGCTGGGCGCCGCCGTGATCATCGCTTCGGGACTGGTGGCGGCGCGGCCGGAGCGCAAAAGGTAGAATGTTCTTTTTTGAAAGACGGACCAAAAAAATTTCATCGATCCGTCCTCAAGAAAACGCCTTGCCCCGAGCGAATAGGTAGAAGTCTTTTTGCTTCTTTTTCTTCAGAAAAAGAAGACTCTACCTCCCAAACCCCTGTCCCCCATTCACCGAGATGATCTGCGCCGTCACCCAGATCGCCGCCTCCGACGCCAGGAACGTCACCACGTTCGCCACCTCTTCCGGCCGCCCCAGCCTGCCGGCCGGCATTGCGTTCAGGATCGAGTTGTAGAGCTTCGGGTCCTCGGTCTTGCGCCGTTCCCACGACCCGCCCGGGAATTCGATCGAGCCCGGCGCCACACAGTTCACGCGAATGCCGTGCTTGGCCAGCGCCGCCGCCTGGGTGCGGGTATAGTGATTCACCGCCGCCTTGGCCGCGCCATAGGCCGGGGTGCGCACCGAGGGGTTCAGCCCGGAGCCGGACGAGATATGGATGATCGTGGGGTGCGTGCCCTTCATCAGCCACGGCATTGCCTCGCGCGAGGCCCGCACGGCGGCCATCAGGTCCACGCCCAGGCTCGCTTCCCAGCTCTCCTCGTCGTCGCCGCGCCCGAAGCCGGAGGCGTTGTTGACCAGGATGTCGATGCCCCCCAGCGCCGCCGCTGCCGCGGGCACATAGGCCGCGATGGCCGCCGCGTTGGACAGGTCGCAGGGGGCGGCGTGCACCGTGCCGCCAAAGGCCGCCATTTCGGCCCGCGTAGCCTCCAGCGCTCCAGCGCCGCGCGCGCAGATCGACACCGCCGCCCCTGCCTCGGCGAAGGCCAGCGCGATGGAGCGGCCGATGCCGCGGCTGCCGCCGGCCACGATGGCGCGGCGGCCCTTGAGACTCAGTTCCATGCAAATCCTTCTCCTGCAACACGGGGGCCGCCGATGGTTGCCGCGCCGCGCCGCCCTGGCAAGCGCCCCACACGGCATGGGAGGGCCAGCGCAAGGGCTGGTGACACCGACCCGCACCCGGCGCACACTGGCCCCCTTGCAAATGGTTCCAAGGAGGGGACGGGCATGGCCAAGAAAATGCTTGAAGGAAAAGTGGCGCTGGTGACCGGCGCCGGGCGCGGCATCGGGCGCGCGATCGCGCTGGTGATGGCGGAGAACGGCGCCCAGGTGGTGGTCAACGACATCGGCGCGGCCGTGGATGGCTCGGGCAACGACTCCACCCCGGCGCAGCAGGTGGTCAGCGAGATCGAGGCGACGCACGGCCAGGGCCAGGCGGTCGCCAACTACGACAGCGTCGCCGACTGGGACAGCGCCCAGCGCATGGTGCAGACCGCGGTCGACCGCTTCGGCAAGATCGACATCGTGGTGAACAACGCGGGCATCCTGCGCGACACCATCTTCCACCGCATGACCCCGGAAGAGTTCGACGCGGTGGTAAAGGTGCACCTCTACGGCGCCTTCTACGTCTCCCGCGCGGCCATTCCGTTCATGCGCAAGCAGGAGAGCGGCGCTTTCGTGCACATGACCTCGACCTCCGGCCTGATCGGCAGCGTGGGCCAGGTGAACTATGCGGCTGCCAAGCTGGGCATCGCCGGCATGTCGCGCGGCATCGCCGGCGACGCCGCGCGCTACCACGTGCGCAGCAACTGCATCGGCCCGCACGCCTTCAGCCGCATGATCGAGACCGTCCCCGGCCAGACCGAGGAGCAGATGCAGGCCCGCGCCGCCAAGACCCGCCCGGACCAAGTCGCCCAGCTTGCCGCCTTCCTGGCCAGCGACGCGGCCAAGGAGGTCACCGGCCAGATCATGGGCGCGCGCGGCAACGAGATCTACCTCTACAGCCAGCCGCGGCCGATCCGCACCATGCATCGCGGCACCGGCTGGAGCGCCGAGGCCCTGGCCGAGACGCTGCTGCCGGCGTGGAAGTCGAGCCTGACGCCGCTGGAGCGCACCCGCGACGTGTACGCCTGGGACGCCATTTAAGACAGGAAGGGGGCCGAAAGGCCCCCTTCGAGTATGATAGGCGTGCTTCGTTTTCGCAGGAATCCTTCTGGCTCATGGGGGGCGGAGCTTTTCGGCTTCCCTGACGCGGAAGTTTTCAGTCACCCCGGAGCGGAGCGCGTTTGCCCCCAAAGCCGCTCAATCGGATTGAGACGCGGGCCGCTGGTCGGAACGAAGTGCAGGCGGACGCGGCGTTCGGGTGGGCCGGGGCGTTGCCGCAGCGCCTGAACCTGGCAAGCCAGTCCATGCAGCGTCAGACCATCGCGAGATAATTCCACAAGCGTCTGCCGCTTATCGGCGGAATGGAAGTCCTTCTCGCGCGGGCCAATCGATGGCCTCCATTACACATGGACGACCCCAATGTGCTGTGGAGGATCCCTCGGATTTGGGGAATCGGATACCGTTCCCTGGTCTGTTGCCTGATCCCGGGGGGAGTTTCCACGGTGCTCTGCCCGCCTCTACATTGACGGGATGAACACCCTGCACCCGATCTTCGCCACCATGACCATTCCGGCCGACGACGTCACCGAGGAGGAGGCCGCATCCGTCGCGCGCGCCCATTGGGGTATCCGCGCGACCGCCAAGTTGCTCACCGGCGAACGGGACCGCAATTTCCACCTCGTTTCGGCCGATGGCGCCGAGTTCGTGCTCAAGTTCGCCAACCCTGCCGAACCTCCGGGTGTCACCGACCTGCAGGTGAAGGCGCTGCAGCACGTCGCGCGCACCGACCCCGCCCTCAACGTGCCGCGCATGGTGCCGCTGCCGAGCGGACGGATCGAGGCCCTGGTGGAGCGCGAGCCGCGACCGGCGCGGGTGCGGCTGCTGTCCTGGGTGCATGGCACGCCGCTGCGCCATGCCCCGCGCACGCCCGTGCAGCGCGAATCCTGCGGCCGCGCGCTGGCACGGCTGGGTCTGGCGCTGCAGGGGTTCGCGCACCCGCACAGCCATTATGAACTGATCTGGGACCTGACCCATGCGCTGCGGCTGCGCGAAATCCTGCACCACCTGGAGGACGCAGCGGCGGAGACGGCGATCGGCGGCCTGCTCGACGAGTTCGAGCGCCTCGTGGTTCCGGCCCTGCCAGGGTTGCGCCACCAGGTGCTGTACAACGACATGAACCACGGCAATACGCTGGTGGACCCAGCCCACCCCGACGAGGTCGTAGGAATCATCGATTTCGGCGACATCGTGCACACGGCGCTGGTGATCGACGTGGCGGTGGGCGCCACCACCGCCGTAGGTGACGATATGACGGTGCCGGATTTTCTGGCGCGCTTCGTCGGCGGGTTCCATGCAGTCCGTCCGCTGTTACCCGTGGAGGTGGCACTGCTGCCGATCCTGACCGCAGTGCGCGCCGCCATCGGTACGGTGCTGCAGGCCTGGCACCGCAAGGTGCACGTGGACAATCCCCACTATGCCCGCATGACCGGTGCGGAGCTGGCACGCCGGCTCGATCGAATCGCCGCGTTGCGCGCGCCCGCGGTGGCGGTGGCGCTGCGCCGCGCCTGTGATCTTGCCTGAGGGGAGCCGGTCGATGAACGACATGGCGTTGATCGAGCGCAGCCTGGAGATGGTAGCCGAGCGGGTGGGCGATCCGGCGCCGCTGGTCTATGCGCGCCTGTTCGCAGAGCACCCTGAACTGGAGGCGCTGTTCGTCCGCGACAAGGTCGGCATGGTGCGCGGCAACATGTTGCAGGTGGCGCTGGAATGTCTGCTCGATTTCGCCGGTCCGCGTGCCTATGCCACGCATTTCGTGGCCAGCGAGCGGGTGAACCACGAGGGCCTGGGGGTGCCACGCGAGATGTTCGACCGTTTCTACGCCACCGTCATCGCAACCTTCGGCGCGGCATTGGGGCCGGACTGGACAGACGAGACGCAGGAGGCATGGCGCCGGGCTGCCGACGGACTGGTCGCGGTTATCACAGCCTGAGGAGCGGTGAGAGAGTGCCGGCTGGCTCGGGCGGTAGGATTCGAACCTACGACCAATCGGTTAACAGCCGATTGCTCTACCGCTGAGCTACGCCCGAACATGACAGCCGCGGAGGGCGCTTATCTAGATACCGCGGCGGGTGCGGTCAACCCGGGTTTTTCGCGCGGCGGCGTCGCGCCATGCCCGGCAGAGAGATTGCTGGCGGGGAGATTGGTTGCGCGCGGCGGCTTATGTATAGTTGCCGCGTTGGGCGAGAGTGGCGGAACGGTAGACGCAGTCGAACTCAAAATCGACCGACGAAAGTCATGGGGGTTCGAATCCCCCCTCTCGCACCATCGGCAGCGGGTCTGGCGAACGGGGCACCGCATCCTGACGGGCAATGCGGATGGTCCATCGAACCAACCTGTTCTCGCGGCTGCTGATCCTGGTGTTGGCCGCGACCATGCCGGCGCTGCTGGTGTTGTTCATCCTGCAGCAGAATCTGCGCGACGATCGCGAGGCGCGCATTCCGGAGGAGGCGCAGCAGCAGGCCGAGCTGATCAACGCCGATTTACGCAGTGTTATGGAGGGCGCGCGCCAACTCGGTGCGGCGCTGGCACGCTTCTCCTCGGTGCGCAATCTCGACCCGGCCTGCGCGCGGCACATGCGCGAAGTGCGGGCCGATTTGCCATCCTATGCCGTGATTTCGGTTCGCGATGCCGCGGGGCAGCTTGTCTGCAGTTCCAACCCCGCCCTCGCCAGCGACGGGGTGATCGAAACCTGCGTGGCCGATGACATGCAGCCGGGAGCGTTGCGGGTCGGGCTGTTCACCGCGGGCGCGGCGGCGGCCGGGCCCGTGCTGCCGCTGTGCGTCACGTTCGGCGCGCGTGGCGGCCGGCTGGGCCATGTGGTGATGGAGCTGAGCCTCGCCTGGCTGGCGGAGCATGTCGCGGAGCTGCGGCTGCCGGCGCGCAGCACCGTCGGCATCGCCGACCGGGAGGGATTCACGCTTGTGCGCGTGCCAGACCATGGAGCGCATGTCGGCAAAAAGCTGCCGGCCGGCGTACTGCCGCTGGTGACAGGGCTGCGCCTGGACAGCGCCCGGGTTGTGGGGGTGGACGGGCAGGAACGCGTGGTGGGCTATGTGCCGCCCAGTGCGGCGGGGCAGGGCGTTTTCGTCAGCATCGGGCTGTTCGCGCCGGATCTCCTCGCCGACCTCGACGATGCCGCGCGCAACGGCTCCATGTTGATGGGGCTGGTGGTGGTGCTGTCGCTGGGGCTGGCGATGCTGGCTGGCGAGCGCTTCGTGCACCGGCCCACAGTGGCCCTGCTGGACGCTGCCCAGCGCTGGTCCCAGGGCGAGCTGAAGGCACGCGCGCGACTGGCGGAACCCGCCGGCTCGGCGTTCGGCATGCTGGCCACGGCGTTCAACAACATGGCGGAGACCTTGGGCCGCCGGCGCGCCGAGTTGGAGGAGCTGAACGCCACGCTGGAGGCGCGGGTGCACGAGCGTACGCGCGACCTGGAGGACAGCCGCAACCGGCTGCAGAAGGAGATCGCGGAGCGCGAGCGCACCGAGGCGGAACTGCACCAGGCGCAGAAGCTGCAGGCGGTGGGGCAACTTGCCGGCGGCATCGCCCACGACTTCAACAATCTGCTGACCGCGATCGTCGGCGCCCTGGACCTGATCCGCCGCCGCCTGCAGCCGGCGCAGCCGCAGATTCTGCCGCTGGTGGAGAGCGCCCTGCATGCGGCAGAACGTGGCGGGCGGCTCACCACCCAGTTGCTGGCCTTCTCGCGGCGGCAGCGGCTGTTGCCGTCGCCAACCAACCTCAACGTTCCCGTACTGGCCCTGACCGGGCTGCTGGGCAGCACGCTCGGCCGCAACATCCGCATCGAGACCAACCTGGTGGCCGATCTGTGGCTGGCTATGGTGGACCCCACCCAGGTGGAGGCGATGATCCTCAACCTGGCGATCAATGCCCGCGATGCGATGCCGGAGGGTGGGGTGCTGACCATCCGCACGCGCAACCACTCCGTGAGCGGCGGTGCCGGCGGGCGCGGCAATGTCGTGGCCGGCGACTACGTGGCGCTGGAGGTGCACGACACCGGGATCGGGATTCCCCAGGATCTGCTGGACCGGGTGTTCGAACCGTTCTTCACCACCAAGAAGCTGGGGGAGGGCGCGGGGCTTGGGCTGTCGCAGGTGCACGGGCTCGCACTCCAGTCGGGCGGCGACGTGCGCATCGAGAGCGGGCCGGGGCAGGGGACGCGCGTGACGGTGCTACTGCCGCGCGCTGCGGTGGTGGTGGTGCCGGTGCAAGGACAGCCGGACGAAATGGCTGCCACGCGGCCGCGACCCCTGCGCGTGCTGGTGGTGGACGACGACCGGGCGGTGCGGGAGATGACGTGCGAAATGCTCGCCGAGCGCGGCCACGCCGTGGTGCAGGCCGAGGACGCAAGGCAGGCGCTGGACCAGTTGCAGCGCACGCGCGACGAGGCGGCCGAGCGGTTCGACCTGATGCTGGCCGACTACGTGATGCCCGGCATGAACGGGGTGGCGCTGATCCGCGCGGCGCGAGAGATCGTGCCGGGCTTGCCTGCCCTGCTGGTGACCGGCCACGCGGAGTTCGAGGCGTCCGAACTGATGCGCCCCGAGGATGTCATGCGCAAGCCGTTCACCATCGCCCATCTGGAGGAGCGGGTCGCGCGGGTGATCGAGGGCGCGCAAGCACTGTCCTGACACCGCGCATCGGCGGACGTCGACTCGGCACCGTGTCCGGGCCATGCTGGTTGCACAATCGGGAGGGACGGCGATGGCCAATGACGGAAGCGGTGCCACGGCGCCGGTGGTGGAGACGCGGACGGGCCGTGTTCGCGGTGCCGTCATCGAGGGCGTCGCCGCTTTCAAGTCGGTGCCCTATGCCGCCTCAACGGCTGAGGCGGCCCGTTTCCTGCCCCCGATGCCGCCGGCGCCTTGGGCCGGAATTCGCGACGCCACCGGCTACACCGGCCACGCCCCGCAGATGGGACTGCGTCCGGCGACGCGGCCGGAACTGGCCGATCTGTACGGCCCTGGCGACACCTCGCCGCCGAGCGAGGATTGCCTGACCGTAAATGTCTGGACACCGGCCATCGGCGATGACCCGGCGCCGCGCCGGCCAGTGATGGTGTGGCTGCATGGCGGCGCCTTCGCCTATGGCACCGGCAACGGCGAGCGCACCCGCGGCAGCCGGCTGGCGCGGCGCGGCGACGTGGTGGTGGTGTGCGTGAACCACCGGTTGAACATCCTTGGCTTCCTGGACCTGTCGGTGGCGGGTGGTGCCGAATACCGCCATTCCGGCAACGCGGGCATGCTCGACATCGTCGCGGCCCTGGAATGGGTGCGCGACAACATCGCAGCCTTCGGCGGCGACCCCGGCTGCGTGACGGTGTTCGGCGAGTCGGGCGGCGGCGGCAAGGTGTGCACCCTGATGGCGATGCCCGCCGCGCAGGGGCTGTTCCACCGCGCCATTGTCCAGAGCGGCGCCGTGGTTCGCCACCGCACCCTCGACCGCGCTGCAAAGCTGACTGATGCGGTGCTGCGCGAGCTTGGCACGGGCGTGGGCGGGCTGCGCGACCTGCCGGTGGAGCGGCTGATGGCCGCGGTGGGGCCGGCGCAGAAGGCGTTGGGAGCGGCGGCGCAGCCGCTGTTCGACCGCTATCCGTTCGGGCCGGTGGTGGATGGCGAGGCGCTGCCGCGCCAGCCCTTCGACCCCGACGCCACCGCGCTGTCGGCACACATACCGCTGATGATCGGCGACATGAAGGACGAGGCGGCAAGCTTCGTAGTCACTGACGACCGAATGTGGTTCCGCCGCCTGGACGAGGCGGAATTGGCCGAGC
This sequence comes from uncultured Alphaproteobacteria bacterium, assembly GCA_963779875.1. GTDB lineage: Bacteria > Pseudomonadota > Alphaproteobacteria > Acetobacterales > Acetobacteraceae > CAMDGX01. Next base: position 647,742 of record CAWAAI010000003.1, read on the forward strand.
GGGTGGCAGCCATCGCAGGACCGGGAGAGGCCGGACAGGTGATCGAGAGCTATCGTGCCGCCAACCCGGGGATGAACCCAGCCGAACTGCTGATCGCCATCATGACCGATGCGCAGTTCCGCATCCGCTCGCTGGTGGTGGCCGGGCGCCAGGCGGCGCTTAGGGCGGCGCCGGTGTTCATGTACTCGTTCGAGTGGGAAACCCCGGTGCACGAGGGGCGGCTGAAGTCACCGCACGCCCTGGATGTGCCATTCGTGTTCGACACGCTCGACCTCACCAACGCCACCGGCGGCAGCGCGGAGGCGGCGCAGCTTTCAGGCATGATGGCCGAGACCTGGGCCAGCTTCGCCCGCGCCGGCCGCCCAGCCCATGCCGCTTTGCCGGAATGGCCCCGATACGAGACGACACGGCGCGCAACAATGGTGCTGGACGCGCAATGCCGCGTGGTGAACGACCCGCGATCGTATGGACGGAAAGTGTGGCAAGCGCTGACGGGCACTTGATCTTTAGAATTCTCGGCTAAGGAAGATGTTCTTTTTTGGAAAAAAGAACCAAAAAACTTTTACCCGTTAAAAGCTCCTCATCGGAAAGTTTGAGCCTGAATGGGTAAAAGTCTTTTTGCTTCTTTTTCTTCAGAAAAAGAAGACGCTTGCTTCTGGATAATCCAACAACCCCCTCTATGCGGCTTGTTCCAAACTCGGAGCAATGTCTTCGACCGTGGTACGCCGCATGTCGCGGACTTCGCCGGTGTCGTAATACCTGCGGGCGCGGTGCATGGTTTGGCGGTTGTCCCACATCACCAGGTCGTGCAACCGCCATTTGTGGGTGTAGGTGAATTCAGGGCGGGTGGCGTGTTCGGCGAGGTCGCGGATCAGGGCCATGGCTTCCGGTCGGGGCATGCCCTCGATTTCGCCGATATGGGACGAGAGGAAGATGGCGCGGCGGCCGGTCATGTCGTTGCGGCGGACGAGGCGCTGGCGGACGGGGGCGAAGCGCTGCTTCTCCTCGGCGGTGAATTCACCGAAGCCGAGCAGACCGCGCGAGTAGATCAGCGAGTGGTGGGTGACCATCGGCTCGATGAGGGTGCGGGTTTCGTCATCCAGCGCGTCGTAGGCGGCGCGCATATCGGCGAACTCGGTGTCGCCGCCGGTGCTGGGGATGGTTCGGGCTGAGAGGGCCGAGTATTTCGCGGGCGTGGCCTTGAACGAACTGTCGGAGTGCCACAGCAGGTTGCCGAGGTTGAACATGCGGCGGCGGTCGTCGCGCTGGAAGACCTGGTTGTTCTGGTCGAGATTGGAAATGTCGGCCATTTCCATGTCCAGCCGGCGCTCCTCGGCCTTTTGGATGTTTCCGGTGGCAAGCTCGAGCGGGCCGAAATTGCGCGAGAATGCCTTCTGCTGTTCGTCGGTGAGGTCCTGGCCGTGGAATACGAGCACGGCGTAGCGATTCATCGCGGCGTCGATCTCGGCGGCCTGGGCGGGGGTGAGGGGCTGGCGCAAGTCGATGCCGGAAACCTCGGCGACGAAGTGCGGGTGGATCTGGGCGAATTGCATCTGGTGTTTCCCCTGGCTGGCGCCTCGCCGGGCGCTGAAGGAAAGGGTAAGCCAGGGCCAAGGATCGCGAAAGGGAGGGTATGGTCGTGTCATATGCGGAGGTGAACGGAACGCGGCTGCACTACGTGCTGGACGGGCGGGACGGTGCGCCGGTGGTGGCGCTGTCAAACTCGCTGTCGACGGACATGCGGATGTGGAATCCGCAACACGGGGTGCTGACGGCGAAGTACCGGGTGCTGCGCTACGACGTGCGCGGGCATGGCAAGTCGGATGCGTCACCGTCGCCATACTCGGTGGAGATGCTGGCCGACGACCTGGCCGGGCTGGTGGATGCGCTGGGGCTGGGGGCTGTGCACGTGGTTGGATTGTCGCTGGGCGGCATGACCGCGCAGGTACTGGCGATGCGCCGGCCGGATCTGGTGGCGAGTCTGGCGCTGGTGGCCACGACCTGCCAACCGCCGTTCGGCACCCGCGAGGCGTGGGGCAAGCGGGCCGACGAGGTGCACCAGACCGGCGATTTCAGCATGGTGGAAGCTCCGATGCTGGAGCGGTGGCTGACGCGGCGGTTCCGCCGCGCGCGGCCGGACGGAGTGGCGTTGGTGCGCGAGATGATCCAGGGCACGTCGCTGGAGGGTTACATGGGCGCATGCCATGCCATTGGCGGTCTGGATGCGTGCTGCAAGCTGCGGGATTTCGCCCGGCCTGTACGGATCTTCGCCGGCGAGGAGGACCCAGGCACCACTGTGGAAGATGCGCAGATGATCGCCGACGGGATTCCCGGGGCGCGGCTGGTGGTGGTGGAACATGCGCGGCATCTGCTGAACTGGGATGCCGAGGCGCAGTTCACGCCGATGCTGATGGCGTGGCTGGCGGAGGTCGCCGGGTGACGGTCAGCCGGCGAGGTCGGTGACGGCGCGCATGATCGAGGCGCCGGCGGTGAACACCAGGGCGGCCAGCGCCAGCTTGCGATACGAGCGGGCGCCGAAGCGGCGGAAGCCGTGGGCGCCGAGCCAGCCGCCGGTGACCATCAGCGGCATGCCCAGCAGTCCGAGAGTGACAGCGGCCGTGTCGACAAGGCCGGCGGTGTAGGCCATGGGCAGGCTCAGCAGCGAGACGAGAGGGAAATAGACCATCAGCGAACTTCGCATGACCGCGATCTTCGGCTGGAAGGCAAGGAAATAGGCGACGGCGGGCGGACCCGCCATGGCGGCGAGGCCGTGGAACAGCCCCGACGCGAAGCCGGTGGCCAGCGTGAGCGACGGGGCGGGCGGGCGGCGGGCGTGGTGCGGCCGCCAGGTCAGCGCGGCCGCTGCCAGCACCGCCACGCCGAGCACGGCGCGCACCTGGGAGGCGGAGAGCAGGGCCAGCGCCGCCACACCCATGGGCATGCCGATGAGCGCGCCGATGACAAGGCGGCCGAGGGCGCGGCGATCGGCGTGGCGCCATTCCATGATGCAGTCGCGCAGTCCGATGCCGACCTGCATGATCAGCACGGCCGAGACGATGCGGGAGGGCGGCATGACAAGGCTGGCCAGGGGCACGGCCGCCAGCGCGAAGCCGAAGCCGGTGAAGCCGCGCAAGATGGCCGCGAAGAGGACGGCGGCGGCGGTGGCGGCGAGTTCGACGGGCGTGAGGCCGATGGCGCTCAGCATGCGTCGGGTTCGGCCAGGGCCTTGGCGAAGCGGTGCAACAGGTCGTCGGGCGGTGGCAGGTCCGGCGTGCCGATCAGAACGAGGCCGGTCAGCGGCGTGTCCGGCGCTGGCGTGCAGGCCCAGCGCTGGGCGGCGAATTGCAGCAGGGTCGGCGTGTCATGAGGGGCGAAGCGGCAAATGCCCTTGACGCGCAGCACGGCGGCGGGGAGCGATTCGAGGACTGACCGCAGGCGGCAGGGATCAATGGCGGCTTCGGGCTGCCAATGCCAGGTGCGGAACGGGTGCGGGACGAGATCGGCGCGGAGCCGGGAGGGGCGGGGGCGGGCGAGCGGGTCGACCGGGAAGGAAAGGGCATCGGCCGGAACTGCGCCGTCGGTGATCGGCAGGATCGGGGCGCCCGGGCGCAGGCGGGCCAGTTCGGCGGCGACGGCACCGCTCTTTGAGGCGCCGGCAATCTCGGGCTTGGTGATGAGCAGGATTTCGGCGTGCCGGAGTTGCAGGCGCACGGTATCGGCGATCCAGCGGTCATCGAGTTGGGCCTGGAAGGCGGTGGCGTCGGCGAGCACGACAAGAGGTTCAAGCGTGAAGCCAGGTTCGATCAGGGCAAGCTGGGCGATGCGCCAGGGATCGCCGACGCCACTGGCCTCGACGATGACGTGCTCCGGGGCGGGGGTGCGGGCGGCGAGGCGGGTGAGGGCCTCGCCGAGGTCTTCGCCCATGGAACAGCACACGCAGCCATTGGCCAGCGCGATGGTGTCGCCGTCGCGTTCGGCGATCAGGGCCGCGTCGACGTTGACGGCACCGAAATCATTGACAAGCACGCCCCAGCGGCGCTCGGCGGTGCGCAGAAGATGGTTGACCAGCGTGGTTTTGCCGGCGCCGAGGAAGCCGCCGATGACGGTCAGCGGAATGCTTCCACGGGCGGGGTTCGGCGGCGTGTGCGCGGTCACCGCTTTTCGAAAACCTTGCCGCCCATCACCGTGGCATGCACGCCGATATCCTTGATGGCGGTGGGGGTGACTTCGAGCGGGTTGTCGTCGAGCACGGCGAAGTCGGCGAACTTGCCCACGTCGATGCTGCCGAGGGCGTGGTCGAGGTGCAGCGTATAGGCGGCGCCGAGAGTCACGGCGTGCAGAGCCTGTTCGGCGGTGATCCGCTCGCCCTCGCCCAGCACGCGGCCGGTGGGCGTGAGGCGGTTGGTGGCGCACCACATAGTGAACAGCGGGTCCACGGGGGTCACCGGCGTGTCCGAATGGATGGCGAGCGGCACGCCCTGGGCCAGCGCGGTGTTGCAGGCATCCAGCCGCAGGGCGCGCGACGGACCCATCGTGATGGCGCGGTGCTGCTCGCCCCAGTAGTAGACGTGGTTGGCGAACAGGTTCACGCACATGCCCAAGGTGGCCATGCGGCGGAACGTGGCGGCATCGGCCATCTGGCAGTGCTGCAGCGTGTGGCGATGGTCGCGGCGGGGGTGCTTCGTCAGCGCACGGCCGACCATTTCTGTTGCGAGTTCGCTGGCCTCGTCGCCATTGGTATGGATATGCAGGTGCACGCCGGCCTCGTGGTAGGCGGCGACGATCGTCTCCAGTTCGGCCGGGGCGACGTACCACAAGCCGTTGGGCGCGCCGTTGTGGTAGCCGGGCCAGCGCAGTCGGCCGGTGAAACCCTGAATGGAGCCGTCCACCACGATCTTGACGATGCCAAAATGCAGCTTGTCGGTATTGAGGCGGCGCAGTTCGGCGATGCGGGCCAGTCCGTCCTCCAGCGCGTAGGCGCGCTGCTGCATGGCGGGCACGAGCCGGATGGGGTAGTCGGCCTCAGCCGTGGCGGTGGCGAGCGCGCCGACGATATCGGGCGTGAGCGCGTTGGAAAGGTCGGTGGAGGTGGTGACGCCGACGCGCCGGGCGATCTGGCCATAGGTGCGGTAGGCTGGCGCATCCATCGCCCGCATCAGTCCGGCATCGCCGCTGGCGCGCGCCGCCCGGCCCATGACCGCGGGGCCGAGAAGTTCGCCGGTGAGATTGCCCTTGGTGTCGCGCAACAGCCCGTCGAGGTTGCTGTCGCGCGAGAAGCCGCAGGCGGTCAGCACCGGCGTGTTCACGTTCATGATGTGGCCGGAGACGTGGCCGATGACGATCATGCGCTCGGTGGAGATCTGGTCGAGGTCAGCCGCGGTCATGCGCCGGCCCGCGAAGTAGATCGGGTCGAAGCCCCAGGCGGTGAGGGGGGTGGTGGGGTCGGGCAGTTTCGCCGCCTCGGCCTTCAGGTGGGCGACGACCTCGGCGATGCTCTTGAAGCCGCCGGCCTGCTGCCCGTCCGGGCCGATGCGCGGATAGAAGCCGACATAGGGGTTGCGCCAGACGATTCCGTCCGCGGCGTGGCCATGGCCCTCGATGAAGCCGGGGATAATGACCTTGCCAGCGAAACGGTCGTCCAGCGTGGCGGCAAATTCGTCCACGATCTCCGCGCCGCCGTAGCCGAGGATGCGACCCTCGCGTACCGCTACGTGGGTAGCGCGCGGCAGGGAAAGGTTCATGGTGACGATGTCGCGGGCTGCGTAGACGGTCGTGGGTGCGGGCACGGGCGGGCCTCCTTGGCGCGGGCGGCGATGATCGGCGCGTGGTGCGGCGCGGGCAAGCCTGGGCTTGGTGCCTCGGCTTGCGCGGCACGGGCGCACGGGGAAGGATCTGGTTCTCGTTGCGGGATGGAGGCGAATGAGACGGGACCTGGTACGGCTGGATGCGCTGAGCGCGGAGACGATCATGGCGTTGCTGGACCGGGCGCAGGACATGGCGGCGATGTGGGCATCGCGGCGGATGCCGGCGGCGCTTGCCGGCCGGCGTGTGGCGCTGGTGGTGGATGACGATGGCTGGCGCAATACCACAGCCTTCGACCTGGGAATTGGGGCCATGGGCGGGCACTGCGTGCGGGCGCCGGTGCATCTTGGCGGTCGAGAGGCGGTGGCCGACTTGGCGGCCTATCTCGACAATTGGGTGGACGGGGTCGTGATCCGCACCCCGGAACTGGCGGCGGTGCAGGCACTGGCCGACGCGGCGGCGGGGCCTGTGATCAATGCGCGGACGCGGGCCAACCATCCTTGCGAGACGCTGGGGGACCTGGCCTTCCTGCATGGCCTGCGTGGCGGAACCGGCGCGATGAAAGTGGCGGTGGTGGGGCCACAGGCGAATATCCTGGGATCGTGGGTGGAGGCGGCCGCTGTGCTGCCGGTTTCCGTGCTGCAGGTCTATCCGGCCGAGTGGCATGCGGGCGCGGGCCATCGCGGGGTACGCTGCACAACCGAGATGGGCGAGCTTGACGATGCCGACGTGGTGGTAACCGATTGCTGGCCGTTGGGCGCGCCGGCCGCGAGGCTGCTGCCGTTTCAGGTGACGGCGGCGGTGCTGGACGCTTTGCGGCCGGAGGCGGTGTTCCTGCCATGCCCGCCGGTGACACGCGGTCAGGAGGTTTCGGCGGACGCGATGTTGCATGCGCGCTGCAGTGTGGTGGCGGCCAAGGCGTTCCTGCTGCATGTGCAGAACGCGGTGCTGGAATGGAGCCTGGGCGCGTGACGGGCAACAGGGAGGAACGGGGATGAAGGTCAAGGACGTCGAGCGGATCAACGATCTGCTGAAGGCGCTGGGCGTTGTGCAGGAACTGATCGCACGCATCGAGCGGGCGGAGCCGGGCGACTTCGACCTGCTGATCGAGCGCGGCGGCGACGGGTCGATCAAGCTGTCGGAGGAGGGGGCGGATTCGACGCACTACCAGGGCTATCCGGTGTCGTTGGATTTCCGCGAGAAACTGAAGCGGCTGGCGCTGGAGGAGCTTGGTGGGCGCCGGAGCGAAATCGCGCGGGCCCTGGCGGCGATGGGTGTCGAGGTGGACGAATAGCAAGCGGCACCGCGGTTCCCTCCCGCCGCGGGAGCGGAGGGAGGGGGCGGGATCAGGCTTTGCGGACGTTCCAGAACAGCGGGCGGGTCGCCTTGAGAACGCCGGTGACGTTGTTGCGTCGCGCGATGGGCTGGCGCCACAGGCCGAGCGGGATGAACGGCACCTCGGTGAGGGCGAGCGCCTGCATCTCGCGCCCGAGCTTGTTCTGGCTCGCTGCGTCCGGCGCGTCGTACCACGCGTCGCGCAGAACCTCCATCTGCGGGCTCTTGTACCAGCCGAACCACGCCTTCTCGCCGGTGCCCCACAGCGCCGTGTAGACGGCGGGGTTGGAGAAGGTGAAGCCGTCGCCGTAGGTGCAGAAAATGCTCCAGCCGCCCTTCTCCACCGGCTCGCGCGAGGCCCGGCGCTGCACCAGCGCACCCCAGTCGGTGGCGACGAACTCGACGTTCAGGCCAATCGCCTTGCAGACTGAATCGGTCACCTGGGCCATGGCGTTGATGACGGCGAAGTCGGTTGGCGCCAGGATGACAACCTTCTCGCCCTTGTAGCCGGACTCGGCGACCAGCTTCTTCGCTGCGGCGAGGTCGCGCGGGCCGGTGAGCTTCTCCATCCCGGCGTCAGACGCCAGCGGCGTGCCGGGGGTGAAGACCCCTACGCCCGCCTGCGTGAGCGGACTGTCGGCCCCCATGATGGCAGCAAGATAGTCCTTCTGGTCCACCATCGACAGCACCGCCTGGCGCAGCTTCTGGTTGTTGAAGGGCGGGTGCAGGTGGTTGAAGCGGATGATGCCGATATTGCCGAACAGGTCGGTGCTCTCGACGGTGACGCCGTCGGCGCGGCGCAGCACCGGCAGCAGGTCGGCCAGCGGCTGCTCGATCCAGTCGATCTCGCCGGTCTGCACGGCAGCGGCGGCCGAGGCTGGGTCGCCGGTGACGTGCCACTCGAACTCGGTCGAGATGCACCACCTTGGCGCCGGCCATGTTGCTCGGCTTTTCGTTGCGCGGAATGTATTTGTCATTCTTGACGTAAACCGCGAGCGAACCTGAGACCCATTCGTCGCGCAGGAAGCGGAACGGGCCGGAGCCGACATATTCGTTGATCTGCTGGAACGCATCGGTCTTGGCCATGCGCTCGGGCATGATGTGGCAGTTATTCGCGAAAGCCATCGGCAGCAGGGCGAACGGCTTCTTTAGAATGATCTCGAAGGTCTTGTCGTTGACGGCCCTCATCTCGTTGAGCTGGCTGGCGATGCGCTGGCCCATGCCGTCGCGCTTCATCCAGCGGGTGAGCGAGGCGATGCAGTCCTGGCTGCGCACGGGCACGCCGTCGGTGAACATCAGCCCATCGCGCAGGGTAAGGCGCCAGGTGAGCTTGTTGTCGGAGGTGGTGGCGCCGGCGAGCATCTGGAGCTGGGGGGTGAGGCTCTCGTCGAAGTTCCACAGCTGGTCCCACACCATGTGGGCGTGGTTGGCGGCGACGATGGTGGTGGTCCAGACCGGATCGGGGTTGGCCAGGTTGGCCTGGGGGACGAATTTCAGCGTACGGCTCGCGGCCTGGCTGATGGCGGGGCGGGGGAGCCCGAGGGAGCCGGCCACGCCCATGGCGACAGCACCGGTGAGAAGCCTCCTGCGTCGCATATTTTGTTGTCTCCTTGATGCAGCCCCCATTGGCGGCGGGCCTGCTTAAGCGAAAGCCTAGACGCTGAGCGGGCGCGCGTTCTAGTGGAGATTCGCCGCCTCGCGCTGCAATGCCTCGATGGTTTCGCGCCGCGGGCGTGCGGTGCCGGTGGCCATGACGGCGGCGGCGCCTGCGGCCAAGCCCCAGCCGAGTGCCTCGGCCGGGGGGGCGCCGCGGACCAGGGCAAGGACCATCGCCGCAAGGAAGCTGTCGCCGGCGCCTACGGTGCCGACCGCGCGCACCGGGATCGCCGGGCGGCGGACGACGCCCGCGCGGGTGGCCAGCAGGGCGCCGCCGGCCGACAGGCTGATCGCCACGCGCTCGGCGGCACCCTCGCGCACAAGACGCAGCGCGGCCTCGTCCTGGGCGGCGGGATCGGGCAGCGGGCGGCCGACCAGTTCCTCGAACTCGCGCAAGCTGGGTTTGATCAGGGCGAGGCCCTGGCCGAGGGCTGCGCGCAGGGCGGGGCCGGAGGAGTCGACCACCACCTTGCGGCCGCCCCCATGGGCGTCGCGCACGATGGCGGCCAGGGTTTCCGGCGCGATGCCGCGCGGCAGGCTGCCGGAGATGACCAGCCATTCGCCGGGCTCTTCGGCCAGCATACGGCGGCAGGCGGCCACCTCGCTGTCCTGCACCACCGGCCCCTCGCCGACGAAGCGGTATCATGCCCGTTCTTCTCATCGTGCACGGTCATGGAGATGCGGGTGGTGCCGGCGATGTGCACGGGCCGGCAGGCAACCCCCTCCTGCTCGATCAGTGCCTCGAGATGCCGGCCGAACAAGCCGCCGGACAGCACCACGGCACAGGCGGGGGCGCCGAGTTCGCGCAGCACCCGGGCCACGTTCACGCCCCCGCCGCCGGGGTCCATGCGATCGCCATGCGTGCGCAGCTTGTGCTGCGGCACCACCTCGGCGGTGGCGCAGGCAATGTCGACCGCGGGATTCAGTGTGAGAGTGACGATCGGGTCCATGACCAAGCTTCCCCGTTGGGCAAGGGCCGGGTCAATGGTCTTGCAAGCGGCGATGTTCCCTGGCAGGCCGGTGGCAACGCGCAGGGAGGGTGCCATGAGCGAGCGCAACCGAGGCTTCCGGCTGGTGATGCTGCCGCCGCAGACCGACATCACGCGAGGCTGGGCGCAGCGTCTGGCCGGCGAAGTGGGAGAGGCCGAGGTGGTGGTGGCCGAGGACATGGCGACCGCCGAGGCGGCGATCACGACGGCGGATGCCGTGTTCGGCACGCTCACGCCGGCGCTGCTGGCCCGCGCCACGCGGTTGCGCTGGCTGCAGGCGCCACAGGCCGCCCCGCCAGCGGGGTTCTACTTTCCCGAATTGGTAGCGCACCCGTTGGTGGCGACGAATTTCCGCGAGATCTTCAACGACCACATCGGTGCCCATATCATGGCATTCGTTCTGGCTTTCGCGCGCGGCTTCGACCGCTTCATCCCGCAGCAGACGCGGCGCGAGTGGAAGAAGCCGCCCGAGGACCACGGCGTGGTGCACCTGCCGGATGCGACCATGCTGATCGCCGGCCTGGGCGGTATCGGCGCCGAGGCGGCCCGGCTGGCGGCGGCCTTCGGCGTCACGGTCATCGCCACCGATCTGCGGCGGACTGCCCCGACCGAAGGCGTGGCGGAACTGCACCGGCCCGCGGCGCTGGACAGCCTGTTGCCCCGGGCGGATTTCGTGGTGCTTACGGTGCCGCATACCCCGGCGACAGAGGGGTTCATGGATCGCGCCCGCTTCCAGCGAATGAAGAAAACCGCCTTCTTCATCAACATCGGCCGCGGCATGACAACCAGATTGAATGACCTGGTCGCCGCACTGCGGGCGGGCGAGATCGCCGGCGCGGGGCTCGACGTGTTCGAGCAGGAACCGCTGCCCGCCGATCACCCGCTGTGGACCACGCCCGGCGTGCTGATCACGCCGCACATGGCCGGCTACGGGCCGCACCTGAACGAGCGGCGCTACGCGATCCTGCGCGACAATTGCCGGGCAATGATCGAAGGCGGCAAGCTGCGCAACGTGGTGGACAAGGCGAACTGGTTCTGAACGGACGGCCGGCGATCCCAGGCTCAGACGACCTTCAGCCCCGCCTGCCGCCTGCCCGGCCAATGGCCTCGCCGATCGAGGCTGCCTTTCCCGCGTCGCAGGTGACATGGAGTTCGATGGGGCCGGCGATGGCGGGGTCGCCGTGCTTCTCCGTCCCGGGATGGCCGCTTTCGGTATCGGCGCCCGATGGGCGGGTGCCCGCGCTGTTGTCCTCGCCGCTGGCGCGGATCGTGACCGTATTGCGGTCGATGCCGTGTTCCTGAACCAGGTGCTCCACGGCGAGTTCGGCCTGGCGGCGGGTGGCGAAGCTGGCGGTGACGGTGTTCGGCATGGCGGACCCCCTGTGGTGGTGCGTTCGGGGGACAACGCGCGGGTGGGCGGATTGTTTCCGGGCAGCAGTGCTCAGCCGGAGCCACCGAAACCGGCGCCCGCCGACGCGGGGGCGAGGCGGACGAGGCGGGAATCGAGCACGGCCGCCTGCCGGTGCTTCACCGCCGCGCGATAGACGGGATCGCGGATCATTTCGACGAAGGCGCTTACCGATGGGTATTCGGCGATGAAGCACTCGTCCCAATTTTCGTCGGCTGGCCCGATGAGCATCAGTTCGAAGCTCCCACGCCAGACGATGCGCCCGCCGAGGCGGGAGAACACGGGATGGCTGTCCCGCCCATAGGCGGCATAGGCCTCGGCGCCCGTGGCCTCCCGGCCATCGGGATAGGCGGCGCGCTCGCGAAAACGCACCAGGTTCAGCATGTGGATGGGACCCGGGCGGTCGTTGGCGCGGAAGGCGGCGAACGTTTCCTTGGTGGGGTCGATATGGCCGGTCATGGGCAATTCCTTGCGCCGTGGTGGTCTTGCGCTGTGATGGATGGGTCAGGTGGTTTCCAGAAACTCGATCCAGTTGGCATTGGCGCCGGCATGGACGGTGGCGGTAAGGGCCAGCGCGCCGCTGTCCTGGTCGATCGCATAGGTGCGGACCGCACCGGTCGTCTGGCTGGCGCAGAGCAGGAAGCGGCCGGAGGGATCGATGGCGAAACTGCGCGGCATCGCCTCGGTGGCGACCGATCCGATGGGCGAGAGCCTGCCGTCCGCGCCGACCCGCCAAGCCGAGAGGAACTCCGCCATCCGCTCGCTGGCGTAGAGAAAACGGCCATCCGGGGTGATCTGCAGGTCGGCGGCCATGATGCGCTTGCCGTCCGGGACCGTGGTGCCGTGCGGCAGGAGCCCAACCGTCTGGGTGGCGGTGAGGTGGCCCTGGTCATCGACCGCGCACATGGTGAGGGTGGCGTCGAGTTCACCTAGCACGTAGGCGGCGCGGCCGCAGGCGGAGAAGCGCATGTGGCGGGGACCGCAGCCGGCATGGGTCTTCATCCGGCCGACCTGCGTCATCATGCCTGTCGCGGGTTCCAGCGCCAGTTGCAGCACCACGTCGCCGCCCAGACAGGGCACGTAGAGGAAGCGCCCGCCGGGGTCGGCGACGATGGCGTGGGCCCGCGGCGGCGTGTCCACCACTTGGCGCGCGGAGCCGGTGACCGCGCCCTCCGGCCCGATGGCGTGGCTGGCGAGCAATGCGCCGGGATAGGAGGCGCCGAGCATGTTGCGCCCGGTGGCATCGACCAGGATATAGGCCATGGCCTCCGGCAAGTCGGCGCCGCCGATGTGACGCAGGGCGCCCGTGGCGGGGTCGATGACGAAGCTGCTGGCCGGGTATGGTGCGATACGCACGGCGGCGTGCAGGAATTTCCGGTCCGGGGAAAGGGCCAGCGGCATGCTCATGCTGGGACCCTCGGGCCCGGGCACCGACGTGCTTGCTCGCCGCGTCAACACGCCGGTGGCGCGGTCCGCGGCGAAGGTGACGATGGCGCGCTCGTCGGCGCAGGAGACATAGGCCAGAAGGTCGGACATGGGCGGGCTCCCTGGCAACTTTCGGCGACACTCTGCCGCAAAGCGAAGCTTCGTCCAGTGCGCGGCGGCGGGGCAGGGGTTGCCACCGGCTGCCGGCGTGGCAAAACGGCGCGTGGGGGTGAGTTTATGGTCGACCTGACGCGAATCTACGATGTGCTGGTGATCGGCGGCGGCAACGCGGCGATGACCGCTGCGGTCACCGCGCGCCAGGGTGGAGCGAGCGTGCTGGTGCTGGAGCATGCGCCCAAGGCGTTACGCGGCGGCAACAGCCGACACACCCGCAACCTGCGCGCGATGCACCAGGCGCCGACCTCGGTGCTGACGGAAGCTTATCTGGAAGATGAGTACTGGGACGACCTGCTGCGGGTGACCGGAGGGCAGACCGACGAGCAGTTGGCGCGGATGACCATCCGCGCCTCGGAGGCGGCGCTGCCGTTCCTGGAACAATGCGGGGTGACATTCCAGCCGTCGCTCACCGGCACGCTGTCGCTGTCGCGCACCAACGCGTTCTTCCTCGGCGGCGGCAAGGCGCTGCTGAACGCGGTTTACGCCACCGCCGAGCGGCTGGGGGTGGACATCCTGTACGACACCGAGGTGCGCGAGGTGCATCTGGATGACGGATTCGCGCGCAACGTGGACATCAATCACAAGGGATTCCCGGAGACGGTGCAGGCGCGCTGCGTCATCGCCTCATCCGGCGGCTTCCAGGGCAATCTCGACTGGATGCGGCAGTATTGGGGCGATGCGGTGGACAATTTCGTCATCCGCGGCACGCCCTATGCCAAAGGCCGGGTGCTGAAGAACCTGCTGGCCCAGGGGGTGGCGCAGATTGGCGACGCCACGCAGTTCCATGCCGTGGCCCTGGACGCCCGGGCACCGCAATTCGACGGTGGCATCGTGACGCGGCTGGATTCGGTGCCGTTCTCCGTCGTGGTGAACCGGGAGGGAAAGCGGTTCTATGACGAGGGCGAGGATGTGTGGCCGAAGCGCTATGCCATCTGGGGCCGGCTGATCGCCCAGCAGCCCGGCCAGATCGCCTATTCCATCTGCGACGCCAAGTCGGTGCCGCTGTTCATGCCCTCGGTGTTTCCGGCGATCACCGCGGGCAGCGTGGGCGAGCTTGCTACCAAGCTGGGGCTGGATGCGACGGCAGTCGAGGCGACGGTGCGGGAATACAACGCCGCGGTGCAGCCTGGAGATTTCAACGACCGCAAGTTGGACGGTTGCCGCACCAATGGCGTGACACCGGAGAAGACCAACTGGGCGCGCACCATCGATACCGCGCCGTTCATCGGCTATCCGCTGCGCCCGGGCATCACCTTCACCTATCTCGGCGTGAAGGTGAACGAGCGGGCGCGTGTGTTGATGGACGACGGCAAGCCCACGGCCAACCTGTTCGCCTCGGGTGAGATCATGGCAGGCAACATCCTGGGCAAGGGCTACCTGGCCGGGTTCGGCATGACAATCGGCACGGTGTTTGGCCGCATTGCCGGAGCGGAGGCGGCGAAGCATGCGCGCAACTAGCGTCACCTCGACCACCCGGAGCGACCGCTCCGACGATCATCAGGAGGCGGCGAAGCATGCGCGAAACTGAGGCGATCGCTGAGGCGCGGCGCAACCTTGAGGTCTGCAACGCCTGCCGCTACTGCGAAGGCTATTGCGCCGTGTTCCCGGCAATGGAACTGCGCCGCGAGTTCACCGCACCCGATCTCGGCTACCTGGCCAATCTCTGCCACGGCTGCCGCGGCTGCTTCTATGCCTGCCAATATGCGCCGCCGCATGAGTTCGGCATCAACCTGCCCAAGGTGTTCGCCGAAATCCGCCACGAGAGCTACCAGCACTACGCGTGGCCGCAACCGCTGGCGAAGCTGTTCGAGCGCAACGGCACCGTGGTGTCGGTGCTGACGGCGCTGGCGGTGGCGCTGGTGATGATTGCAAGCGCCCTGCTGGTCTCGCCGGAACGGCTGTTCGGCACCCATGTGGGCGAGGGCGCGTTCTACGCGGTGATCCCGCACGCCACCATGGCGTGGCTGGCAGGCGGCACCTTCCTGTTCGCGCTGGTGGCCATCGCGGTCTCGGTGGCGAAGTTCTGGCGGTCGGCCGGTGGCAACGGGGGCGCGCTGGCCAAGCCGGGCTGGCAGGCGATCAAGGACGCGCTGACCCTGCGCAACCTGGGCGGCGGCGGGCATGGCTGCAACGACCGCGACGGCAGCTTCAGCACCACGCGGCGGCATTTCCACCACCTGCTGTTCTACGGCTTCATGCTGTGCTTCGCCTCGACCTCGGTGGCGACGCTGTTCCATTACGGCATGGGATGGGAGGCACCGTACTCCTTCGCCAGCCTGCCGGTTCTGCTCGGCACGGTGGGTGGCATAGGCATGGCGGTTGGTTGCGGCGGCCTGATCTGGCTGAAGATCGTGGGCGACCGCGAGCCGACGGCGCCCCGGCTGATGGGGGCGGACTATGCGCTCCTCGTGCTGCTGCTGTTGGTGGCGGTGACCGGGCTGGTGCTGCTCGTGGTGCGGGCGACGCCGGCGATGGGGGTGACGCTGGCCGTGCATCTCGGCTTCGTGCTGGCGCTGTTCCTGGCGCTGCCGTACAGCCGCATGGTGCATGGCGCTTACCGTCTGGCGGCCCTCTTCCGGGCGGCGCGGGAGCACTGAGCGGGCGGCAGTGCCCGATCGGGTGTTCCCACCAGGGGTGGTATTGCTCTAGCGTTCCCTTGTACGTGCAGCATATCGGGCCACGCCTTGGAGGCTGGCCCGCAAGGGGAGATGTGCCATGGCAACCAGGCGGCAGCTACTCGGTTCGGCAGCAGTGATCATCGCAGGGGCCTCGGGCCTGATGCCGCGAGCCGTTCTGGCGCAGAAGCGCGGCGGCGCGCTGAATGCAATCCTGAACCCCGAGCCGCCCATCCTGGTGCTGGGACTCAACCAGCAGGCGCCGACGCAGCTGGTCGCCGGCAAGATCTACCAGGGCCTGCTGCGCTATGATTTCGACCTCAAGCCGCTGCCCAGCCTGGCGAAGTCATGGACCGTCTCGCCCGACGGCCTGACCTACACCTTCAAGCTGGAGGAGGGGGTGAAGTGGCACGACGGCCAGCCCTTCACGGCCGAGGACGTGGTGTTCACCACCACCAAGTTCCTGCCGGAGGTGCACCCGCGCGCCCGCGCCGCCTTCGACCGCTGCGAGAGCATCACCGCGCCCGACAAGTTCACCGTGGCCTTCAAGCTGAAGGAGCCTTTCGAGCCCTTCCTGTACGCCTTCCTGCCCGCCGGCGCCCCGATGATGCCCAAGCACATCTACGAGGGCAGCGATTTCCGGGCCAATCCCAAGAATGCCACCCCGATCGGCACCGGCCCGTTCAAGTTCAAGGAGTGGGTGAAGGGCAACTACATCCACCTCGTGCGCAACGACGAGTACCTGGAAGCCCGGCCGCCCCTACCTCGACGAGATCTACTACCGCGTGATCCCGGACGCGGCCTCGCGCGCGCTGGCCATCGAGACCGGGCAGGTGGACCTGGCCCAGGGCAACGACGTGGAAGCCTTCGACGTGCCGCGGCTGGCCAGCCTGCCCGACGTGGAACTGCTGAAGCGCGGCTACGAGACGGTCTCGCCGATCTCGTGGCTTGAGATCAACCAGCGCGTGGGGCCCTTGGGCGACAAGCGCTTCCGCCAGGCGATGATGCACGCCATCGACCGGGAGTTCATCGTCAAGAACATCTTCTTCGGCCTCGGCCGGGTCGCCAACGGGCCGATCAACAGCACCACCCGCTTCTACGACCGCAAGGCGCTCAAGACATACCCGTTTGACCCGAAGCAGGCCGAGGCGCTGCTGGATCAGATGGGGCTGAAGCCGGACGGCGCCGGCGTTCGCGCGCGCATCAAGCTGATGGTGTTGCCCTACGGCGAGGTGTGGGTGCGCCAGGCCGAATACGTGAAGCAGGCGCTGCGCAAGGTCGGCATCGACGTGACCCTCGAATCCAACGACGCCGGCGGCTGGGTGAAGCGGATCGGCAACTGGGAGTACGAAACCAGCTTCGACTTCGTCAGCCAGTTCATGGACCCCGCACTGGGCGTGGCGCGCACCTACATCTCCAGCAACATCCGCAAGGGCGTGCCGTTCACCAACACCATGGGCTATACCAATGCGCGGGTGGACCGGCTGTTCGCCGACGCACCCAAGCAGACCGACCCGGCGAAAGCCCAGGCGATGTACAGCGAGTTGCAATCCATCCTCACCGAAGATGTCCCGGTGGTGTGGCTGACCGAGCTTGAATTCCCGGTGCTGCTCAACAAGCGCCTGAAGAACGTGATCATCGACGCCAACGGGCCGAACAGCGAGTTCGACGAGGCCTACGTCGGCTGAGGTGGCGCGCGCGTTCACGAATTCCCAACCGCCGGCTGGTTGATTTCAATCAGCCGGCGGATGGTCTAGATCGCGCACTGCGCTGGCGGCACACGGCCATCCGCGCGAGGCAGCGAAGCGCGATCGGACAGCCATGAGCCTGAAGCAGCGTATCGTCTCGGCCGTCGGTTGGTCGGTGGCCGTCAAGTTGTTCATGCAGATCGTCACCTGGGTGATGACCCTGGTCGTCATCCGCCTGCTGGCCCCGGAAGACTACGGGCTGATGGCGATCTCCCAGGTCTTCCTGAACTTCATGCTGGGCTTCGCCTCCATGGGGCTGGGCGACGCGCTCGTGCAGCGCGAGGACACGCCGCGCGAGGTGGTGGGGCGCGTGTTCGGGCTGGCGCTGGCGATCGGCGCGGTCCTGGCTGCCGTTCTGTCGCTCGGGGCCTATCCCATCGCGGACTGGTACGGCGATGCGCGGCTGGTCCCGCTCATCCAGGTCTCCAGCCTCGGCTTTCTCTTCAATGCCGTATCACTGCTGCCGCGTGCCTTCCTGATGAAGTCGCTGCGGGTCCGCCCGATGTTCATCATCGAGGTCTCGTCGGGCTTCATCGGCGCCTGCGTCACCGCCGTGTTGGCCTGGCTGGGTCATGGGGTGTGGGCGTTGATGCTCGGCTGGCTGGTGGGCGCCGCGGTGCGCATGGCCGGCTTCGTCGTGCTCACGGCCGAATACTTCACTTGGCCGCGGCTGGGGCTGCGGGGGGTCGGGGCGCTGTTCTCGTTCGGCGTGTATCGGGCGTTCGAGCACATCGTCTGGATCGTCGCCACCTCGCTGGACGTGTTGATCATCGGCCACTGGCTGGGCCCGGCCGCGGTGGGGGTGTACACCGTGGCGTTGAACTTCGCGATGATGCCCATCAGCAAGGTGGCGCCGATCCTGAACGCCACGGCCTTCCCCGCCTTCGCGATGGTCCAGTCGCGCCCGGCCGAGGCGCGCTTCTACCTGCTGAAGGCCATGCGGATGATGTCGGTGGTGGCGGTGCCGGTGTTCTTCGGCATCTTCGCCATCGCTCCGGAAATCGTGGAACTGGTGTTCGGCCCGAACTGGGAGGCCGCCAAGCCGGTGCTGGCCATCCTCGCACTGGCCTCCACCCTGCGCGCGATCCCGATGGTCGTTCCCAACTTCCTGCAAGGCATCGGCGAGTCCAAGGCAAGCTTCTGGTGCTCGGCGGTGGGGCTGGCGATCCTGCCTCCGGCGCTCATCATCGGCTGCCAGTGGGGCATCGTGGGCGCTGCTTATGGGTGGTTGGTGGCCGCTCCGTTGCAGTATCTTGCGGTCGCCCTTATCGCCTCAAGGCGCGGCAGCGTGCCGTTGCGTGCGCTGTTCACAACTCCTCTTCCGCCAGTTGCCGCCGGTGTGGCGATGCTGGGCGCGGTCGGCCTGACCCGCCTTGGACTGCCTCCGGCCGGCGACTTGCTGCTGCGCACGTGCGTTCTGATGGTCGTCGGCGCCATGTCTTACTGCGCGGTCATCCTGCTGGCTTTCCAAGGACTGGCCGGCGAGCTTCTGGGGGTGGTGCGGCGAGGTCCCCGCCAGGAGCGCCAGGCCGAGGGGATATGATCGCCTCAGCTGAGGGACCGCCGCCGGCCAAGTCGCTAGCCAGCAGCCTTGCGAGCAGGGAGGGCCGCGCAAATAGCAGGTCCAGTGCCTCTGGCCATGGCGGGGCGAGCGAGCGGATCATGGTGGTGGGTGGCGCCAAGTAAAAGCCGGGATGGTAGGTGTTCACCACCTCCAATGCCTCAAATCCGGCATCCCGCATCATGGCGACCATTTGGTCCAGCACGTTGCCGGTACCCGTCTGCGCATCGGGCAGGACCTCGACCAGGATGATACACTCCTCATGCAATTGGCTGAGAAGTGGCCGCATTCCCGTCAACACCTGCCATTCGGCTCCTTCGACATCGATCTTTATGAGCCGGGTTTGGATTATTTGTTCCATCGGCACCAGACTTCCGAGTGGATGTCCGTCGACCTGGGCTTCCGTGGCGGCACCACGCTGCGCCGCTTCATGTGCCACGGTTGTCGTGGCGCCAAGGTTGTCTGCCGCATTCAGATATACGGTAACTGGACCGCTGCGGTCCGTGACGGCAGCATTCAGCGGATGTACCTGACCCACTCCGTTGCGGGCTACATTGTCGCTCAAGCGTTGGAAGATTGAGGGCGAGGCTTCGATGGCAATGACCTGCCCAGTGCCCTGCACGAGTGTCGCCGCATAAAGGCTATGCGCCCCGACATTGGCGCCAATGTCGATCACGCGATCGCCGGGCCGCAGATGCCATTTCATGACGGCCGAGAGACCTGGCTCCCAAACGCCAAAGAAATAAAGGTATCGATCGATCAGGTTGTCAATGCGCCCCGGCAACAACATGCCGAACCGCGTCCGCGAGACGACGCTGATGGGGCGCCAAGCCAAATGAGGGCGTACAACCCAATCCCAAAGCTGCTGTTTTCCGTATCCAAACGGCCAAAGCCGGAAAAATAGGCGCAGCACGCCGCAGGTCCAGCGCAGAACGATCTCGTCCATTCAGTTCCTTCTCCTGCCTCTATGGCAAGGCTACGAACCTGACTGCGCAGGCCCGGATTGCGCGTTCAATTCGAACGCTGTGCGATCGCGGTATCGGTCAGGCAGGCGCAGCAGGCTCACCGTGAGATAGCCCCAAAATTCAATTAGTTGCAACTCAGTATTGAACCGCCGCCTCTGTTGCCCGCGGCCAAGACTGGTTGCAAGGCCGGCGAGGGAAGCGCATGCGCGCGCCCACATCCAGGGCGGCGCGCCGAGCACCCGCCGGGCCGATGCGTCACCAACACGGTCCTCCTTGGCGATCGTGCGACCCTCCGTGAAAACCCAATGGCGGTAGTATGGCTTGGTAAGGCGCGACTGCGGTACGTGGTGAAACACGACCAGATCGGGTTCGTAGTATCCCACAGCCCCGATGCGCTTCAGCTGGAGGTCCATGAAACGATCTTCCGCGTACATGAAGTCCCCGCGATAGGGGCCGCAGCGGTCGAGCACGTCGCGACGGATTGCGGTGTTGCCGCCTGTCAGCATGGCATCGACTCCCGCCTTGCCGTAAGGCCTGCGAACGGTGCCATGTTTGATTACACCGATAACACCAGTATACCCGGTCGGGAGCCAATCCGGTGCGGGGGATTGCCAGTCCGGGCGAACCTCGCCGCCGATGAAGTCAACTGCAGGGTCGGCGAAGTTGCGGGCAATGACCGAGAGCCAATTGGGCATGAGGCGCTCGTCATCGTCAAACATTGCGACAACGTCGGCGTCGGAGTGTGCGATACCCGCATTGAGCGCGTGGAACTTCCCCTGCCGCCCCTCGAACAGCAGGATGATGCGGTCCGGGTGGAGCACTGCATAGGGCTGCGCCACCTGTTGCGTATCGTCACGTGAATTATTGTCGATCACAATGAGACGGCTTTGCACACCAGACGGCTCTTCGGCAGCCAGGAAGCTGTCGATCGCGCGGCGCAGCAGGGCGCTTCGATTGTAGGTCGCTAGCAGTACGTCAATCTTCATCGGTTCAACGACGCGAACGCGGGAGCATCGTGGCGACGGAACTCGTCGCCGGCGCACGCCGCAGGAGCAGGTCGATAACACTTGCGATGGCTTGCGTCCATTGTGCAGGTCGCCGCCATCGCCCCGTACATTGCCGTTGCCAGCCCAAGTGGTAACGTCGGTGCCCGACAGCACGCCTGCTTGGCTATCGCGGCGGGCGAAGCGGAAGAATGGGAGGCGAGCGATGGCTGCGGCAGGCCGGTGATGGGCGGGCGGATCGGCTTCATCGGGCAGCGGCTGGTCAAGGCCGTCTTCGTCATTTTTGGCATCATCGTCCTGAATTTCCTGCTGATCCGCCTGGCGCCCGGCGATCCCGCGCTGGTGTTGGCCGGCGAGGCGGGGGCGGCCGATCCGAAATTCCTCGCCGACCTGCGCCACGAATTCGGGCTGGACCTGCCGGTATGGAAGCAGCTTCTGATCTACATGAAGGGCATCGCCAGCTTCGACCTCGGCTTCTCCTATCGCCAGAAGGCGCCCATCCTCGACCTGATCATGCAGCGCCTGCCGCAGACCATCCTGCTGACCGGCACGGCGCTGGTGTTCGCAATCGTCGTCGGCGTGTCGCTGGGGGCGCTGGCGGCGCGGCATGTCGGCAGCTGGTGGGATTCGGCGATCACCACACTGGCGCTGGTCATCTACGCCATGCCGGCGTTCTGGCTGGGGCTGATGCTGGTGCTGCTGTTCTCTGTGCAGCTTGGCTGGTTGCCGGCCTTCGGGATGGACACGATCCAGGCCCGCCACACCGGCCTGGAATACGCGCTGGATGTCGGACGCCATCTCGTGCTGCCGGCACTGACGCTGGGGCTGTTCTTCACCGCGGTCTATGCGCGCCTGACCCGCGCCTCGATGCTGGAAGTGGCCGACCTCGACTTCGTGCGCACCGGCCGCGCCAAGGGGCTGCCGGAAGGGCGTATCCAGCGCCGCTACATCCTGCGCAACGCGCTGCTGCCGGTGGTGACCTATGCCGGGTTGCAGGCGGGCTATCTGGTGGGCGGATCGATCCTGATCGAGACGGTGTTCGCCTGGCCGGGCATCGGCCGGCTGGCGTTCGAAGCGGTGCTGGTGCGCGACTACAACCTGCTGCTCGGCATCTTCATCGTTGCCTCGGTGCTGGTGATAGCCTTCAACCTGTTGACCGACATCGTCTATACCATTGTCGATCCGCGCATCGAACTGGGTGCCGGATGAGCTTCCTGCGCCGTTTCAGCCGCAACAGGGGCGCGGTGATTGGGCTGCTGGTGCTGGTGGCCGTGGTGCTGCTGGCCGCGCTCGCACCGTTGCTCTACCCCGCCAGCCCGTGGGAGATCGTGGGGCCGCCTTTCCGCAGGCCGGGCGAGATGGGCTTTCTCCTGGGCACCGACACGCTGGGGCGGGACGTCGCCGCCGGCATCGCCCATGGTGCGCGCGTGACCCTGCTGCTCAGCCTGGTGTCCACCGCCGTGGCGCTGTCGATCGGCGTGGTGCTGGGGGCGGTGGCCGGCTATCACGGCGGCTGGGTGGACGACCTGGTGATGCGCTTCACCGAATTCTTCCAGACCATTCCCAACTTCATCCTGCTGGTGGTGCTGGTGGCGATCTTCACGCCCAGCATCGCCTCGATCGTCGTGGCCATCGGCATCGTCTCCTGGCCGCCGCTCGCGCGCATCGTGCGCGGCGAGTTCCTGACCCTGCGTTCGCGCGAATTCGTCCAGGCCGCCCACGTGCTGGGGCAGTCGAGCCCGCGCATCATCTTCGGCGAAATCCTGCCGAACAGCCTATCGCCGGTGATCGTCTCGGCCTCGCTGATGGTGGCGACCGCCGTGCTTTTGGAATCGGCGCTGTCGTTCCTGGGTCTGGGCGACCCCAACCTCATGAGTTGGGGCTATATGATCGGCGCCTCGCGCACGGTGATCCGCCAAGCCTGGTGGATCAGCTTCTTCCCGGGCGTGGCGATCGCGCTGACGGTGCTCGCCCTGAACCTCGTCGGCGAGGGCCTGAGCGATGCCCTGAACCCCCGGCTCGCACGGAAAGGCCGGGCATGAAGTGGGTGAAAGTTTTTGCTTCTTTTTTCAAAAAGAAGTTCTTTTTTGAAAAAAAGAACCAAAAAACTTCCATCCATTTGGGTAGGCGATGACCCAGCTTCTCGCCGTCGAGGATCTGGTTGTCTCGCTGCCGGCGGGAGCCGAACGTGCGCATGCGGTGGAGGGGATAAGCTTCACACTCGCCCGCAACGAGATCCTGTGCATCGTCGGCGAATCCGGGTCGGGCAAGTCGATGACCGCGCATGCCATCATGGGCCTGCTGCCGCAGCCGCAGGTGCGCGCGACCGGCGGGCGTATCCTATACGACGGCGAGGATTTGCTGCGGGCGGATGCGGCGCGCATGCGCTCCCTGCGCGGGCGCAAGCTCGGCATGATTTTCCAGGAGCCGATGACAGCGCTGCACCCGATCATGCGCGTCGAGGCGCAGATCGCCGAGGTGATCCAGCACCACGCGCCGCTGGGACGCGACGTGCTGCGGGGCAGGGTGGACGAGTTGTTGGCTGCCGTGGGCCTGCCCGACCCGCAACGCCTGCGCCGCGCCTATCCGCACCGCCTGTCCGGCGGCCAGCGCCAGCGGGTGATGATCGCCATGGCCTTGGCACTTGGGCCGGACATCCTGGTCGCCGATGAGCCGACCACGGCGCTGGACGTCACCACCCAGGCGCAGATCCTGCGTCTGATCCGCGATATCCAGGCCGCCCAACAGATGGGCGTGCTGCTGATCACTCACGATTTCGGCGTGGTCGCCGAGGTGGCCGACCGCGTGGCGGTGATGCAGGAGGGGCGCATCGTCGAAATCGGGCCTGTGGCGCAGATCCTCGAGCAGCCCGAGCATCCCTATACGCGCAGCCTGATCGCCGCGGTGCCACGCCTGACAGCCGCCCCCCGGCCCGCGCGCGAGGATGCGCCGGTGGTGCTGGACGCAGATCGTGTGACCAAGGTATTCCGCCAGCGCAGTTGGATACCCGGCTGGCGCAGCGAGGTGGCGGCGGTGAAGTCTGTCAGCCTCGCCCTGCGGCGCGGCGAGACGGTGGGGCTGGTGGGTGAGTCCGGCTCGGGCAAATCCACCTTCGCGCGCTGCGTGGTGCGCCTGCTGGACGCCGATGCCGGGGCGATCCGGCTGGACGGCACCGATATCGTGCCGCTGGGGCGCCGCGCCATGCGACCGTTCCGCCGCCGCATCCAGATGGTGTTCCAGGACCCCTACGCCTCGCTTAACCCCCGCCGGCTGGTGGGCGGCATCATCGCGGCAGGGCCGCTGGCCCATGGGGTGGGGCGCGAGGAGGCGGAGCGGCGGACACGTGAGTTGCTGGCGCTGGTTGGGCTCGACCCGAAAGCCGCCGACCGCTACCCGCACGAGTTTTCGGGCGGCCAACGCCAGCGCATTGGTCTCGCGCGTGCCCTGGCGATGGAGCCGGAGATCCTGGTCGCCGACGAGCCGGTCTCGGCGCTGGACGTGTCGGTCCAGGCGCAGGTGCTGGCGCTGCTGGCCGATGTGCGGGAGCGTTTCGACCTGGCGATGCTTTTCATCACCCACGACCTGCGTGTCGCCGCCCAGGTGTGCGACCGGGTGGCGGTGATGTATCGTGGCGAGATCGTGGAATTGCGGCCCACGGCGGAACTATTCGCCGATCCGCACCACCAGTATGTCCGCGACCTGCTGGCCGCCGTGCCGGGACGGCGCTGGCTGCCGGCGGTGACGGGCTGAACGGCAGGAGGACACCACCCATGGACCGCCCGGATTTCGACGCAATCGTCATCGGTGCCGGCATGTCGGGGCTGTACCAGCTCTACCGGCTGCGCGAACTGGGAATGAAGGTGCTGGTGCTGGAAGCCGGCACCGGGGTGGGCGGCACCTGGTACTGGAACCGCTATCCCGGCGCCCGCTTCGATTCCGAGAGCTATTCCTACGCCTACTCCTTCTCGAAGGAGTTGCTCGCGGAGTGGAACTGGAGCGAACATTTCGCGCCCCAGCCGGAAACCCTGCGCTACCTGAACCATGTCGCAGACCGGTTCGATCTCCGCCGCGACATCCGCTTCAACAGCCGGGTAACCGCGGCCCACTGGCAGGATGACGCACGAAGCTGGATGGTGACGCTGGAGGACGGCATGCCGTTCACCGCTCGGTTCCTGGTCACCGCCCTGGGCCCGCTCTCCGCCCCTGTGATGCCGCGCATCGAGGGCGTGGACAGCTTCAAGGGCGAGGCCCACCACACCGCCCGCTGGCCGAAGGAGCCGGTGAGCTTCGCCGGCAAGCGGGTGGCCGTGATCGGCACCGGCGCCACCGGCGTGCAGACCATCCAGGAAGTGGCAAAGACCGCCGGCTCGCTGACGGTTTTCCAGCGCACGCCGAACTGGTGCGCGCCGCTGCACAACGCGCCGATCGCACCCGATGAAATGCAGCGCATCAAGGCCGGCTACCCTGACATGTTCGCCCGCTGCCAGGAAACGTTCTCCTGTTTCCTGCACACGCCCGACCCGCGCGCCACCTTCGAGGCAAGCGAGGAGGAGCGCGAGGCGTTCTGGGAGAAGCTCTATGCCTCGCCCGGCTTCGGCATCTGGGTGGGCAACTTTCGCGACATGCTCACCGACCGCGCCGCCAACGCGGCGATCAGCGACTTCGTCGCCCGCAAGATCCGCCAGCGCGTAAAGAATCCTAAGGTCGCCGAGAAGTTGATCCCGAAGAACCACGGCTTCGGCACCCGCCGCGTGCCGCTCGAGACCCGTTACTACGAGGTCTACAACCAGCCCAACGTCACCCTCGTGGACCTCACCGAGACGCCCATCGAGCGCATCACCGAAACCGGCCTCCGCACCAGCGGCGGCGAGTACGCCTTCGACATGATCATCTTCGCCACCGGCTTCGACGCCATCACCGGCAGCTTCGACCGCATCGATTTCCGCGGCGTGGGCGGCCAGCGCCTGCGCGACGCGTGGCAGGGCGGGCCGAAAACCTATCTAGGCGTGCTGGTCGAAGGCTTTCCAAACATGATGATGCTGATGGGCCCGCACACGGCACTCGGCAACATCCCGCGCAGCATCGAATACAACGTCGAATGGGTCACCGGCCTGCTGCGGTTCCTGCATGCGCGCGGCCTGACAAGGGTGGAGGCCACCGCCGACGGTGTGCGGGACTGGACCGAGCATGTGCGTGCCTCCGGCGAGGGTCTGCTGTCCAACGAGGTGAACTCGTGGTTCACCGGCGTGAACACCAACATCGACGGCAAGCAGACCCGCATACTCGCCCGCTACAGCGGTAGCGCGCCGGCCTACCGAGCACGCTGCGACGAGGTGGCGGTCGAGGGCTACAGGGAACTCGCACTGGCCTGACAACGATCCCGCCATCCGCAGTTCACAGTTTCGGCATCATGTGCCGGTGCCGCTTCATCGCTGCGGGAACTCCGGCCATGATGCCGAATGGTAAGGGGACCCGCGAACAGGATGGCCGGAACGACCTTGCGCAGGGCGGTCGACGGCCTTCGATCCCTTATAGGCACGAACGGCCTGTCCGACAGACTGCGGTTGGTGGAACTCGCCATGGCGCGGTCCGGAGGTGGGCCTGCGCCGGCCGACCAACCTGAGGCCACACCGACCGTCGACCACAACATGATGATCCACCAGGCCCGGGGCGCAATGCTGCGGTCCATGCCGCAAGGCGCGCGCGTGCTGCTCAGTGCCGGATGCGCCGGCACCTGGTATTTCGACTGGGTCCGCCAGTGCTACGGACCGGTCGAGGAACACCTGGGCATCGAGTACTACATGCCGCGGCCGGATGACCTCCCGGCGGGCGTGACCTGGATCGCCAACACCGCGGCCGACATGGCCGATGTCGCCGGCGAAAGCTGCGATCTCGTCTTCTCCGGCCAGAACATCGAGCACCTTTGGCCGGAGGAAGTCGTCGGCTTCCTGGCCGAATCCGCGCGCGTGCTGAGAACGGGCGGCCATCTGGTGATCGACAGCCCCAACCGCTCCGTCACCGCGCCGATGAATTACAGCCACGGCGAGCACACGGTGGAACTCACGCCTGACGAGGCGGCAGCGCTGGTGACGCTGGCGGGCTTCGAGGTGACGAAGCTTGCCGGCATCTGGCTGTGCCGCGACCCGCGCAGCGGCCGGGTGATGGCGTTCAACTCCAACCAACCCGATCCTGACTGGTCGGTGACCGAACGGCTGGTGGCCGCTTCCGCCCAACCGGCGGATTCGTTCATCTGGTGGCTGGAGGCACGACGCACGAACCGACCGCCCGACCTCGCCGCCCTGCGCGAGCGCATCGCCGCGATCTTCGCCCGCGCCTGGCCCGAGCGCATCCAGCGTCTGATCGTCTATGCCGACCGAACGGTCGACCAGCGCGAGGACGGCGACTGGGTGGTCGCCGAACCCCACGCCGGCGGCTTCGTCATCTACGGTCCCTACATGCCGCTGCGCCCAGGCCGCTACAGCGTCACGTTCAGCTTCGACTGGCCCCCTGCTGCCGCCGGCGATGGCCCGGCCGCCATCTGCGACGTGGCCGTCGGCGCCGATGCCCGGGTGCTGGTGCGTGCCGAAGTGGCGCATGGCCAGGCCACGGCGACGCTGAATTTCACCATCGACGCCCTCACCTTCGCCGGGCAGTTCCGCTGCGCCAGCACCGGACGGGGCGGCTTCTCCGTGCGGCGGCGCATCGTGCTCGATGAACCGGGCATGGCCTTGGCTGAGTGAGGTACTCCTTGCCGCGTGCATTGGCGCGACGGCCCGGCGATACTGGCCCGGCGCGCTTCCGGTATGTTACGGTTCGGCGCTTGGGGAGGACGGCAAGGGTGCCAACCCGCCGGACGATCATACGTGCTGCAATAGCCGCACTGCTCGCGGTTCTCCCCGTCGCCGGCTACGCGAACGCGCCCCTGGTCTTTCTCGGGGACCGCAGCCTGCCGCCCTATGAGTTCCTGGAAGCCGGCAAACCCCGCGGCGCTAACGTGGAACTCGCCCGGGCCATTGGCCGTGTTCTCCAGCGCCCGGTGGAGGTTCGCCTGCTCGACTGGGCCGACGCGCAGGCCCGGTTGCTGGCCGGCGAGGGCGACGCGCTGACATTCCTCGCCCGCACGGCACAGCGCGATCGCAGCTTCCTGTTTTCGCAATCGACATTCCCGGTGGTCTTCGCCCTGTTCGTCCGCGCCGACGACGCGCAGAACTTCTCGGACCCGGAACTCCTCGCACGGCGACGGGTCGGCGTCACACGCGGCGGGCTGGCCCGTCAGCACCTGCAGGCCAATCATCCGGACGCCGAACTGGTGCTCCTGGACGATGATGCCGATGGCATCAGGAAACTGCTGCGCGGGGAGGTCGACGCGGTTGCGGGGAACGCCTGGACCATGCGCCACTACCTCTATGGCGCCGGAGTTTCGGGTGTAGCCGAGTTGCCCGGCCTGCTGCGCCGCACCGGCAACATCGCGGTGCGCGCCGACGATGCCGCGCTGCTGGCCCAGATCGACCACGCACTGGATGCACTCAAGACCAGCGGCGAGTTCGACGCCATCATCGACCGGTGGTCGCATGTGCGGGTGCACCTGGTGCCCGAATGGCTCATGCGCGCCGCACTCGCCGCCGGGCTCGCGGCCGCGCTCGGGCTCGGCGTCCTTGCCGTGCTGGCCCTTCGCCTGCGGGCCGGCAAGAAGGCCCTGGCGCACGAAATGGCCGAGCGGTCGCGGGCGCGCGAGGCGCTGAGCGAGAGCGAGGCGCGCTTCCGCGGCACGTTCGAGCAGGCGGCGGTCGGCATGGCCCACGCCGCGCCGGACGGAAGCTGGATCAGGGTCAACAGCCGCTTCTGTTCCATGCTGGGCTATCGCGAGGCCGAGCTGCTGGGCCGTTCCTTCCGCGACGTCACCCATCCCGACGACCTCGCGGCTGATGTCGAGAACATCCGGCGCCTGCGGGCCGGCGAGATCCAAACCTACACGATGCGCAAACGCTACATGCGCAAGGATGGCAGCACGTTCTGCGGCGAGCTGACGGTATCGCTGTTGCGCGACGAAGTATCGGGGAAGCTGCTCCATTCCGTCGCCGTCATCCAGGACATCACCGAGCGGGTGGCGGCAGAGGCGGCACTGGCCGAAAGCGAGGCGCGCATGCGCACCATCGTCGAGACGGTGCCGGTCGGCCTGTTGCTGGCGGAAATGCCGTCGGGCCGGATCGTTGGCGCCAACAGCTATATCGCGACGATGCTGCGCCATCCCGTGCACTATTCACCGAACGTCGACAGCTACGACGCATGGGTCGCGTTCCACGCCGATGGCACGCGGGTGAAGAGCCACGAATACCCGCTCGCCCGCATCGCGCTGGCCGACGAGGAGAACCCCTCGGTCGAGGTGCACTACCAGCGTGGCGACGGCACCCGCGTCTGGACGCGGATCATGGGCCGTGCAGTACGAAACGATTGTGGCGAGGTGGTCGGCGGCGTGGTGGCGGTGGTGGACGTGGACCGCGAGCGCCGGGCCGTAGAGGCCCTCGCCGAGAGCGAGGAGAGGTTCCGCAGCTTCGCCGAACACGCGCCTGATGTGATCTACATCATCGATGCCGCCACGCGCCGGCTGGAATATCTCAGCCCCGCCTACGAACGCGTCTGGGGCGAGCCGCGCGCCATCGTCATGCAAAACCCGGATCGCTGGGAGGAATTGCTGCACCCCGACGACAAGGATCAGGCGATCGCCCAGGAGCGGCGCTACTACGAGAGCGACGGTCCGATCCACTTCGATTACCGCATCCGCCGCGCCAGCGACGGCGCCGAACGCCACATCCGCGACACAGCCGTGCCGATCTGCGATGCCCAGGGCCGTGTGATACGGATCATCGGCACCGCCCACGACGTCACCGAGCGCCGCCTCGCCGAGGCCGCGCTGCAGGCGAGCGAGGAACGCCTCTCGCTCGCGTCCGCGGCCGCGGAGTTGGGCGTGTGGGACATGGATATCAGCAGCGGCGTGGCGCTGGTCAATGCCCAGTACCGTGCGCTGTACGGCCTGCCGCCCCTCGACGGTCCATTGTCCCGCGCCGAGTGGATCGCGCGGATCCATCCCGACGACCTGGATGGCGTGCTGGCCAAGGCCGGCGAAACGATCCCCGCCGGCGGCGAGTTCCGCCACGAGTTCCGCATCATCCGGGCCGACACCGGCGAGGAACGCTGGGTGACGACGCGCGGCCGCGCCGTCGGAAGCGGCCCGGTCCCGACGCGCGCCGTCGGCGTCAGCTACGACATCACCGAGCGGCGCCTGGCGGAAGAGCGGCAATTGCTGCTGGCGCGCGAGGTGGACCATCGGGCGAAGAACGTGCTGGCGGTGGTGCAGGCGATCGTGAAGCTGACCCGTGCCGAAGACCCGCGCCACTTCGCCGATGCTGTAGAGGGACGCGTAGCCGCGCTGGCGCGAGCCCATACCCTGCTGTCCCGTGACCGCTGGACCGGAGCCGACCTGCTCGACACCGTGCGCGAGGAACTCACCGCCTACCGCGGCGAGGGCCGCGTCGTCCTGGAAGGCCCCTCGGTGCGCCTGAAGCCGGATGCCGTGCAGCCGCTGTCGATGGTGCTGCATGAACTTGCCACCAACGCGGCGAAATACGGCGCCCTTTCCGTGCCCGAGGGCCGGGTGACGGTGTCGTGGCGCCTGGAGGGTGACGAATCCGCCACCGCGTCGGGTGGGACAAGGCTGTATCTCAGCTGGGTGGAGCGCGGCGGACCCGAATTGTCAGCTCCGCCGAAGCGCCGCGGTTTCGGCTCCGCGGTGGTGGAGGCGTCCGTGCGCGGCCAGTTGCGCGGCACGGTGGCGGCCGAATGGGCGCGCGAGGGCCTGCGCTACCACCTGTCGCTGCCTGCCGCTCTTGTGCTGGCGGCGCTCCCCGAGGCCCATGCCGAAACCACGTTTGCCGACTGCGGCGAAGATACCGCTGCCGCTGCAGAGCCGCCCACGGCCATCCTGCAGGGGCGCCGCGTACTTGTCGTCGAGGACGAGCCGCTGGTCGCGCTGGAGACCGAGGCGGCGCTGGTGGAACTCGGGTGCGAGGTGGTGGGTCCGGCCAGCACCCTGGACGATGCAATGCGCCTCGCCTCTGCCCAGGCCCGCTATCTGGACATTGCGGTTCTGGACGTGAACCTCAACGGCCTCGTGTCGTTCCCCGTGGCCGAACTGCTGGGCGCGCATGGGGTGCCGGTGATCTACGTCACCGGCTACGGATCGGTGCCGCCCTCCCATAGCGCAGCGCACGTGGCGGCCCTGCTGCCGAAGCCGCTGCGTCCGGGCGATCTCGCGGCAGCGTTGCGCCTGGCGCTGAAGGCCCGCTCCGCGGCGCGGGCGCCCTCGCCGGTCGGCTGACCGCCACGCACTTTCTATGCTTGGCGGGTCCGCATCTCCTCGCTCGGCTTGCGGTCCGCAACGCGGCCATACACCGTGACGGCGACCAGCAGCACCACCGCCATGAAGCCGAACAGTCCCCGATAGGCCGCCTCCGAGCGCGTCCCATCGGCCAGCGGGGAAAATGCGCCGAGGATCAGGCCCGACAGGCTTTGCATGCAGGCCACGCCCAGCATCACGCTGGTGTTGAGGGTCGCCATGCCGCGGCCAATCAGCCGGTCGGGGAAGATCGCTCGACCATGCGCCATGATCATGGTGCTGGAGGCACTGACGAAGCCGATGCCGATGATGCCGCCAATCGCCACCCAGGCCGGCGGCGCCTCGAGCAGCGCCAGCGTGGCGAGTATGCCCGCGATCACCAGCGTGCCGGCAATGGCGATCCACTTGCGCGTATCCAGCACCCGGTCCAGCGGCCCGATCACCAGCATGCCGACCTGATAGGCAACCACCGCCAGGAGCAGCACGTTGCCGGCGGCCACCAGCGACAGCCCGTGCACTTCGCGCAGGAAGGCGCCGCCCCATAGCCCCTGCACGGTGAACGAGCACGCGTAGTTGCAGAAGTTCAGCGCCAGGATGTAGGGCAGGGAGGGATTGCGCATCACCTCCTTCAACCCGCGCAGCATCTCGCGCAACAACTCGGTCCGGCGGGCCAGGAACGGATGGCCGGGTGGCGCGTCACGCACCACCAGCCACACCGCGACGGTCGCCAGCGCGGTGAATACCGCCACGCCCCCGAAGATCGGCCGCCACCCCACCAGCGGCACGCCCCAGGCCAGCGGCGTGGTGGCCAGCAGGTTGCCCAGCAGCCCGACCGACATCACCATTGCCGAAAGCGTCGCGAAGCGGTCCGGTGGAAACCAGCGCGAGATCACCACCATGCTGCCGATCAGCATCACGCCGAACCCGGCGCCCATCAGCGCCCGCCCGGCCAGCAGGGTCGGCCAGTCTGGCGCCAAGGTGAACACCGCGCCCCCCAGCGTCGCCAGGCACAGCATGCCCGTGACGGTCCGACGCGGGCCGAACCGGTCGAAGAAGAAGCCGCAGGGGATCTGCATCGCCGAGAAGCCGAAGAAGAATGCGCCGGTCAGCGCGCCCAGCGCTTCCGGCCCGATCCGCAGGTCGCGCATCAGGTCCAGGCCGATGGTGACATTGGCCGCGCGGAAGAAATGGCTGGCGACATAGGCGGTGGCCAGGGTCGCGACGATCACCAGGCCCTGCCGCCGCAGGGCGGGCGTCATGTTCATTCGCCTCCCCCCGGCGCGTTTTCCACGGGCGGTACTATCACGCGTGTCGGGGCCGCGCTATCCACGCCGGCATGGGTGGAACGCTGCAGGACAACACGCGGAACAATCGCCGTGGTGCCGCCGCGATGCTCGGCGCGGTGGCGCTGTTCATCGTCAACGATGCCATGATCAAGCTGGCGAGCGAGGGCCTGCCGGCGGCGCAGACGATCGGCGTGCGCGGCGTGTTCGCCACCACCTGGGTGTTCATGGCCCTGTCGGCGAGCGGGTTGTGGCGGCAGCTTCACCACGTGGTGGAGAAGCGGACCATGGGCCGCGCGGTGCTGGATGTGGGCAGCACCTTCACCTACCTCATCGCCCTGTTTCACATGCCGTTGGCGCTTGCGGTGGCGATCGGCCAGACCTCGCCACTGATGATCCTGGCGCTGTCGGTGGTGTTCCTGCGCGAGCGCGTGGGCCGGGCGCGCTGGGCGGCGGTGCTGGTGGGCTTCGCCGCGGTGCTGCTGGTGGTGCGGCCGGGCGGGGCGGGCTTCACCTGGTGGGCGGCGCTCAGCCTGCTGGCGACGCTGCTGAACGCCGCGCGCGACGTCTATACGCGGGTGATCCCGCAGCGCGTGCCCTCGCTGGTTGTCACCTTCGCGACCGCCAGCGCGGTGACGGTGACCGGGGTCTCGATCACCGCCGTGCATGGCTGGGCGCCGATGTCGGCGGAGCAGTGGCTGCTGCTGTTCGGCGCCTCGGCCTTCCTGGCCGGCGCGTACTATCTTGCGATCGTGGCGATGCGCCATGGCGAGGTCTCGTTCGTCGGCGGCTTCCGCTACGCCTCGCTGCCGGCCGCGGCGCTGCTGGGTTGGCTGGTCTGGGGCAACCTGCCGGATGTGCCGGCGGTGGTCGGCATGGTGGTGATCGTGGGGGCGGGGCTGTATCTGTTCAGGAGTGGGCGGCGGGGATAGGGCGCCGTCAGGACACGCGGGCGCGGCCCGGCGCGCGGGGCGCGCGGCAGGTGAGGCAGGCTCCGGAATGACGGCGAGGAGCGCGCGGGCGGGGCGCGCGCGGCCGGTGGCGGGGTGGCGACGGCGCGACAGGCGCGGGGGCGCATGCCGCGGCACGGGCCGGGGCCGATGACGTAGAGGATCGGGTGTTCCAGCCCGGTGTGGGTGAAGCAGGGCGGGGAGAGGGGCGCGGCCGCGGACGCGACGGGAAGCGGCGCCTCGCCTTGGGCGCGCAGGATGGTGGCGGGGAGGGAATGCCAGGGATGGGCGCCGCTTCGCGCGCGGCGCGGGGCCAGGAGGGCGAGCAGCAGGGCTTCCAGCACCGCGAGCAGGCGCGCGGCGGCGGCCCGGGACACCCCTGCGGGGGTGCCGGGGCGCGGGGCGGGCGCGGCGCAGGGTGGGGAGGGGCGATGCATTTGCGGAAAATTTACCTAACATTTCGCCGCGTTGCAAGCGGCGCTCGAGGAAAATTGTCAGGGTTCGATCAGGCGATTGCCCTCGATGCGCAGGATGCGACGTCGAAGCAGGTGCCGGAGATCAAGCAACGTTCTACTGGAAGGCGTGCCCGAGGGAACGGAGCTTGATGCGATCGAGCAGGCGATCCTGGCGGCCCCAGGCGTGACGGAAGTGCATGACCTGCACGTCTGGGCCCTGTCCACGGGCAAGGTGGCTCTGACGGCGCATGTGGTCGTCCCGAACGCGCGGGCGCGCATGGCGGCAGGCACCCGCACGCGGACTGGGAAGCCCGGCACTGAGAACGGGAAGGGCGGCGCGCCGGCCGGGCAGCTGCGCGCCGGTCGCCATGGTGGTGGATCACGCCGGCTCGGGTTGGGACAGCCTGGCGGGGCTCAGCACCTCGTTGAGCGCGCCGGCGGGGAGTTCGGGGCTGGTGGCGTATAGGAAGCAGGCGGCGGCGCGGTCGGGCTCGGTTCGGTAGAGCGGGGGCAGGGCGGTGGCGCAGCGGTCCATGGCCACCGGGCAGCGGTCCACGAAGCGGCAGCCCTGGGCGCCGGGCAGGGGGCGCAGGGTTTCCTCGCCCTCCTCCACCAGCCAGTCGCGCGTGGTGCTGACCTTGGGGATCGAGGAGATGAGGAGCTGGGTGTAGGGGTGCTGGGGGTGCTTGACCACGCGCTCCACGTCGCCGGCCTCGGCGACGCAGGCGCGATACATGACGAGGATGTTGTCGCTGACCTGGTAGGCCGTGGCGAGGTCGTGGGTGATGTAGACGATCGAGATGCCCATCTCGTCGGTGAGGCGGCGCAGCGAGCCCAGGATGGTGGCGCGCAGCGAGGCATCGACCATCGATACCGGCTCGTCGGCGACGATCAGCTTCGGCTTCATCAGCAGGGCGCGCGCCACCATGATGCGCTGGCGCTGGCCGCCGGAAAGCTGGTGCGGGAAGCGGCCGAGGATCTCCTCCGGGCGCAGGCCGACGGCGCGCAGGGCGTCCTCGATCATCCGCCGCCCCTCGGCGCGACTGGCGGCGAGCCTGAACTTGCGCACCGGCGT
The DNA here is from genome assembly GCA_963779875.1 of uncultured Alphaproteobacteria bacterium. GTDB lineage: Bacteria > Pseudomonadota > Alphaproteobacteria > Acetobacterales > Acetobacteraceae > CAMDGX01. Next base: position 682,583 of record CAWAAI010000003.1, read on the forward strand.
GGTGAGCACGTGGTCGACGCGGTAGAACGGGTTGTAGACCTCGAACGGGTCCTGGAAGACCGCCTGCACCTCGCGGCGGAAGGTGCGCCGCTGTGCGCCGGAGAGGCGGGCGAGGTCCTGGCCGCGATACAGCACCTGGCCGGAGGTCGGCCGGGGTGAGGCCGAGGATGATGCGCGCCAGCGTGGTCTTGCCGCTGCCGCTTTCGCCGACCACGGCGGTGATGGCGGGGCGGTCGGCATCGATCGCCATCGACAGGTCCGACAGCGCCTCGGGGCCGGTGCCGTAGCGCTTGGTGGCGTGCCGGGCTTCGATCAGGGGGATCATGCGCCCGCCTCAGGCAAGGTGGCAGGCGGCACGGTCTGGCCGGGCCCAGGGTGCGCACGGCCGGCTTCTCGGCGCTGCAGCGGGCCACCGCTTGCGGGCAGCGCGGATGGAAGGCGCAGCCGGAGGGCAGGTCGCGCAGCAGCGGGGCGAGGCCGGGGATGCCCTGCATGGCGCCGCGCGATCCAGGGTGGGCAGGCTGGCGATCAGTGCCTGGGTGTAGGGGTGGCGCGGGTTGGTGATGATCTCGCCGATCGGCGCGACCTCGACGAGGCGGCCGGCATACATCACCCCGAGGCGGTCGACGAACTGGGCCATCAGCCCCATGTCGTGGCCGACCAGGATGATCGCCGCCCCGAGGTCGCGCTGCACGCGCGCCAGCGTCTCCATCACCTGGCGCTGCACCACCACGTCGAGCGCGCTGGTCGGTTCGTCGGCGATGATCACCTTGGGGCTGAGGCAGATGGCGATGGCGATGCAGGCGCGCTGCTTCATGCCGCCCGAAAGCTCGTGCGGGTAGGCGCGCGCGACCGTGGCGGGTAGCCCGACCTGGAGCAGCAGGTGGGCGATGCGCCTTGTCTGCTCGGCGCCGGAGAGGTGCTGCCCGTGGTCGGCGAAGGCGTCGGCGATCTGGGCGCCGATGCGCAGCACCGGGTTCAGCGAGTTCATCGAGCCCTGCGGCACCATGGCGATGCCGGCCAGGCGCAGCGCGCGCATCGCGTCCTCGTCGAGCGCCGACAGCAGCGTGTCGTCGAGCCAGACCTTGCCGCCGTCGATGCGGCCGGGCGGCTTGATCATGCGCAGGATGGCCAGCGCCAGGGTGGATTTGCCCGAGCCGGACTCGCCGGCCAGGCCCAGCCGCTCGCCGGGCAGCAGGCTGAAGCTGCACGTCGTCGACGGCGCGCACGAGGCCGAGCGGATGGGCGAAGCCGACGCTGAAGTCCTTCCACGCGCAGCACGGGGGCGACATGCCGCGCCGGGTCGATGCGCGACGCCGCGGCCGGCGCGCTCACAGGCTCCTCCGCAGGCGCGGGTTGGCGATCTCGTCGAGGCCCACGGTGAGGAAGAACAGCCCGAGGAAGACGGATGACGATGACAACGGTGGGCGCGAGTCCACCACCACCACCAGCCATTGATCATGGCGGCGTTGAAGTTCACCCAGTAGAGCGTCATGCCGAGCGTCGGTATCCACCGGGCCGAGGCCGAGCACCTCGAGGCCGATCGAGGCGAGGATGCCGGCGGAGACGGCATTGACCAGGGTGGCCGCGAGATAGGGCAGCAGGTTCGGCATCAGTTCGAGGAAGATGATCGACAGACCGCCCATGCCGTACAGGCGCGCGACCTCCACATAGCCGCGCTCGCGCAACGTCAGCACCTGCGAGCGGATGGTGCGGGTCGGGTAGAGCCAGGCGAGCGAGGCGACGACCAGGGCCATCTGGTTCACCGACAGCTGCTCTTCAGCGAGACGGCGATGATGATGAGCACCAGCAGGCCGGGCACGGTCAGCCCGATATCGGCGATGCCGCGGATGCCGCCGTCCACCAGCCCGCCATAATAGGCGCCGAGTGAAGGCGAGAACGGTGCCGATGCCGACGCCGAGGAAGCCGGCGATGAAGCCGATCCGCAGCGTCAGCGGCGTGCCGGCCACCATCACCGCCAGCAGGTCGCGGCCCTGCCGGTCGGTGCCGAACGGATAGTCCCAGGAGGGCGGCTGCAGCGGCGGCGCCGACAGCGGCCGCGCGTTCTCGGTGATCCGATCAGCAGGTTGCCGAGCAATGACGAACAGGGCGAGCACCAGCAGCATCGCCACGCCGACCGACAGCGAGGGATTGCGCCTGCAGATAGCGGAGGCAGATCGTGATCATGTGCGGCGATAGGTGATGCGGGGGTCGAGCAGCGGGTAGCAAATGTCGAGGATGAACGTGGCCACGCCGAGGGCGACGATGATGGTGAACACCATGCCCTGGATGACGAAGATAGTCGTTCTCGCGGATCGCCTGGAACAGCACCGTGCCGATGCCCGGATAGCCGAAGATGACCTCCACCAGCACCGCGCCCGACATGATCTGGCCGAGCGCCAGCGCCACCGCGGTGAGTTGCGGCAGGATCGCGTTGCGCACGCAGTAGCGGGTGAAGACGGTGAATGCACGCAGTCCCTTGGCCTCGGCGAAGACCACGTAATCCTCGCCCATGGTGGTGACCATCATGCCGCGCATGCCCAGCGCCCAGCCGCCGGTGGAAACCAGGATGATCGACAGCGCCGGCAGGGTGGCGTGCACCAGCACGTCGCCCACGAAGTGCCAAGTCAGGCCGGGGTAGGCGCCGGTGGAATAGCCGCCGAAGATCGGCAGCAGGTCGAACTGGAACGCCAGCACGTAGGTGAGGATCAGGCCCAGCAGAAAGAACGGGATGGCGTGCAGCGCCCATAGCGGCGGCATCAGCCAGGCCATCCAGCGCGGCGCGCGCGGCCAGGCGAGCAGGGCGCCGAGCAGCGTGCCGATGACGAAGGACAGTGCGGTGGTGAGGCCCAGCAGGCCGACCGTCCAGGGGATGGCATCGGCGATCAGCTCGGCGACGGTGCGTGGGTAGTTGGCGATGGAGTAGTTGAAATCCATGTGCGCCACGTCGTTGAGGTAGCGCACGTACTGGCGCCACAGCGGCTGGTCGAGGCCGAAGCGCTTGTCTGTATCCTTGGTCATCGCCTCGATGCCGGAAGAGACATAGCCGCCGAGTGCCGCCTGCTGCAGCAGCTTGGTGCGCACCGGGTCCTGGCCGGAGATGCGCGGCAGGAAGAAGTTCAGGCTGCCGGCCAGCCAGATGATCAGCAGGAAGACGCCGAAGCGCCGCGCCACGTAGAGGGCTCGCATTGCGGTTCCTTCGGCGTCCCTGGCGCTGCGGTCAGGCGGTCTGCAGGTTCCACAGCACCATGGCGAAGGTCAGGTGCCAGTGCGCGCCGTTGATGTACGGGTTCTCGGCGGTGGGCCAGTTCTTCCAGTAGGTGGTGTTCATCGGGATGCGGTGGATGTTCTGCACCAGCTGGATATCGGGCAACTCCGGCAGCCAGATTTCCATGGCTGCGCGACAGATCTCGACCAGCTTCTTGGTGTTGTCGGGCGACACCACGAACATCTCGTCCACCAGCTTGTCGTAGTCGGCGTTCTTCCAGCGCGCGAAGTTCACCTGATGGCCGCCGGGCACCGCGATCGACGAGCCCTGGTACAGGCGCAAGGTGGAGTAGGGCTCGTTGATCCAGCCGCCATGGCCGTAGATGGCGCCGTGGAACTTGCCCTTCTGGAAGCGGTCGTCGAAGTCGGGCGGCAGGGCGAGGTTGGCATCGACACCGCGGCGCTTGAACATCTCCACCAGCACCGGGCCGATCGCCGGGCCCGAGCCGCCGAAGCCGATGATGTCGACGCTCGATCGGCTTTCCACCGGCATCGGCCCACACCCCCTGGCCGTTCTTCTTGAAGCCGGCGCCGGCGAGCAGCGCGTCGCCCTTCTTGGGGTCGAAGGCGTTGGTGTCGTACTTGGCCAGCAGGTCCTTCACCGCATCGAAGAACGGCATCAGCGGCGGATACGGCGGCAGCGGCAGCTTCGACGGCGTGTTGGCGCCGAGATAGCCGACCTCGACCAGCAGGTTGCGGTCGATGTAGTTGCTGAGCGCCCAGCGAACGTCCTTGTTGTCGAACGGCTTTGTCTCGTTGTTGATGTACAGCGAGATCGGCCACCAGTCGAGATAGCCGTACGGCTGCTTCTGGCCCGAATGGGTGGTGATCTTGGGGTTCTGGCGGAACAGCGTGGGGAAGGTGGCCGGCTGCATGCCGGTCCCGGCGTCGAGCTGGTTGGTGATCAGCAGCTGCGCGGTCTGCTGCTCGCCGGTAAACGGCAGCCAGATGTTGCGCTCCACCTGCGGCAACGGCGCCAGCTTGCGCTCGGCGGCCCACCAGGTCTTGCGCCGGTCGAACACCTTCTGTTGCGGGCTTGCCTGCGTCACCTGCCACGGCCCGGTCGAGATCGGCCAGCCCTTGGCGATGTCGAAATGCTTGAAGGTGGTCCAGTCCTGGCCCTCGAAGATGTGCTTCGGCACGATGTAGACGCCGATGTCGTATTTGTAGGTCATGAAGAAGAAGAAGCGCGGCGAGGGCAGCTTGAAATCCACCACCACGGTGTTGGCGTCGGTCGCCGTCGCCTTCTCCACCGCCTGCTGCACGTCCACGCCCCAGCGCACCTTGGGGCCGAGGTCGCGCAGGCTGTTGAGCGTATAGGCCACGTCCTCGGCGCTGAACGGGTGCCCGTCGCTCCAGGTGATGCCCGGGCGGGTCTTGATGGTCAGCTTCTTGTGGTCGGGGGCGAACTCGTAGCTCTCGGCCAGCCACATGTAGGTCTTGTCGGCGAACGCGCTGTAGTAGGCGAGTGGCTCATAGATCAGGTTGGGGCCGTTCTGGTGATTGGCGCCGATCGAGTACGGGTTCCACAGTTCGTAGTCCACCCAGCGGCCCTCCCGGCCGCTCCAGGTCAGTATCATCGTGCGGTTGCGCGGGGGTGCCGCGGGCTGTGCGTCCACCGCCTGCCAGGGCATGGCAGCCGCGGTGCCGGCGAGCAGGCTCAGCTTGACGAGGTCGCGACGGCTCGGCTGCGTCGGCGTGCCGGTCTTGGACATGGCGTGGCTTCCTTCCTCGGGCTGCCGCCGGTTTTCCCGGCAAACTCATTCTGGCGGCGGGCAACGCGGTGCGCCGCCGATTGGCGGAGTCCACCGCCTGTACAGAGTTACGTCAAGCGATGGTTTCGCCTGCCGGGTTGCTCAGCCGGGCGGATAGGGCTGGCCCCAGGCCTCGCTGAACACCACGTCCTCCAGCTTCGTGCGCCCCACCGGTCCGAAATTGCCCATCGGCCAGCCGATCGGCAGGATCGCGTAGGAATGCACGCCCTCCGGCAGGCCCATCGCCGCCTCCGCCTCGCTTGCTCAAACAGCAGGTGCCGCGTGGTCAGCGTCGAGCCCAGCCCCAGCGCGCGCGCGGCCAGCAGCATGTTCTGCACTGCCGGATAGATCGATGCGCCCGACCACCGCGACGGCTTTGCGGTCCGCTCGTCGAGGCAGGCGACGATCCAGACCGGCGCCTCGTGGAAATGCTCGGTCAGGTATTCCACCGCCGCGTGCTGGCGCTCATATCGCTCCGGCGTGAGCCCGGCGGCGGCGCGCTCGCGGCATAGCGTGGCCCGACCACCTCGTCGAACGCCTTCTTGTACCAGACCTGCACGGCCTTCTTCATCGCCGGGTCCTTGATCACCAGGAAGCGCCAGCGCTGGGTGTTGCCGCCATTGGCTGCGCTCACGCCAGCCTCCAGGATGCGGCGGATCAACTCGTCCGGCACCGGGTCCGGCTTCAGCCGGCGCATCGCCCGGGTGGTGCGCATGATCTCGAACACGTCGTTCATCTCGGTTGCTCCGGATGCGCCAGGAACCAGTCCACAAGCGCGGGCTGCAGGTCGCGCGGATAGGTGTGCGACAGGTCGTCCACCTCCACATAGGTCACATCGGCGCCAGCCGCGGCCAGCGCGCGCTGCGCCGCGCGGCCCACATCGACGGGAAACATCCAGTCCAGCGCGCCATGCACCAGATGCACCGGCAGCCCCCGCAGCCGCGCCCGCTCGCTCATTTCGATCAGGATGGGATGGAAGCTGGCCGCGAACGGCGCCAGGTGGGTGAACCGGCTGTCCGACTGCAGCCCGGTCAGCAGCGTGAATGTGCCTCCGTCGCTCATGCCGGTCAGCAACAGCCGCGACATGTCCACCGGCCAACGCTTGGCGATGAAATCGACCATGCGGTTGATATTCGGCGTGTCCACGTCGTCACCCGCCAGCGCCCAGGTCTGCCCGATCGCGGTGGGGGCCGCCACAATCAGGCCGCGGCTGCGCGCCGTGCGCACCCAATGCCACAGGAAACTGCGCCCGTGCCCGCTGCCGCCATGCAGCGCCACCACCAGCGGCCGCTTGGTGTCGTCGCGCGTGTCTTCCGGTACGAACAGGGAGAACCCGCCACTCTGGTCGGCCGCGTTCTCGGCATGCATCACCCCGCGCCCGGGCTTGCCCATGCCCTGCGCCAGATCCGCCTTCAGTGCCGGGTCCTCGCGCTGTTCCGGCTCCAGAAAGAACGTGCTCACCGCCGGCAACACGCGCGCCAGCGGAAACAGCGCCTCCTGCGCCCCCGCTTCGGCCCGCAGCGCGCGATAGGCGCGGCGGATGTCGCCTCCCACGGCTGCCATGCGCAGCCCGCCCCACGCCTCCAGCGTGGCATCGGCGGCGCGCTCCGTCTGCTCGCGAAATGCCGCAAGCGGCTCGGGCCAGACGGCGTCGCGGAACCGCTCCAGCGCCGCTGCCAGCACCTCGTCCGGCGCGCCAACAGCCTCCAGCACCGCCTCCAGATCACCGGGGTGCAGATGCCGGGCCACGAACCCCAGCGGGGCGAGGGCAGCCATCAGCGCATCGATCGTTGCGGCGATCGTCTGCTCCAGCGAGGCGGCGTCGACCACGCCCCTATCCCAGCGACGGCCGTCCGGCGGCAACCCAGGCACGGTAGTCGGCCATGGTGCGCTCGGAGGCCGGATAGAAGCCTGCAATCGGCTCGCCCAGTTCCACCCGGCGCTTGATGTAGGCCTCCACCTGCTCCTGCTCCAGGCCCGAGATGGCAACCTTGTCGGCCAGGTGGCGCGGGATCACCACCACCCCGTCCTCGTCGCCCACCACGATGTCGCCCGGAAACACCAGCACGCCGCCGCATCCGACCGGCTCGTTGCAGCCCACCGCCAGGATGCTGGCGCTGTTCGGCGGCGGCGTGAAGGTGCGGCAATGCACCGGCAGGTCCATCGCCATCAGCGGCCCCGCATCCCGCATCGCCCCGTCCGCCACTAGCCCCACGACACCGCGATAGATCAGCCGTGCCGCCAGGATGTCGCCGATCGCCCCGCCGCCGACATCGCCGCCCATGTCCACCACCACAACGCTGCCGGGCTCTGACTCCTCGATGGCCATGCGCGTCGGATTCTCGGCCAGCGCGATGTTCGCCATTCGCTCCAAATCCTCGCGCAACGGCGCATAGCGCAGCGTCACCGCCGGCCCCACGAACCGGGATTTCGCCGGGTTGAGCGGCCGGATGTTGCGCGGCGAGCGCGTGCGCAGCCCGGCCACCTTGATCAGCTGCGAGGTGAGAGTCGCGGTGCTCACCTGCCGCAGCTTCAGCAGCGTGTCAGGTGCCAGGTCGGTTGGTGCCAGGTCGGTCATGGCGCGTCCCCCATGGTGGTTTCACCGAAGCTTAGCAGCGCCACGCCGCCACGCCACCGCGGCGAGGTTGCGGATGACGTGGAATGCGTGAACATGATGCCTGACTCACCCACAGGGAGGCCAAGAATGAGCACCGCCGATCCGAACCGCGTGATCGTCACCGGCGAGAACCCCTTCATCCGGCTCAGCGAGACGGATGGCGGCGACACCACCACCAACGCCAGCTTCTGGCGCATCCTCTTCTCCCCCGCCGGCCCCGGCCATGTGCTCTACCTCAAGAGCGAGCTGACCGACGACGAGTGGCGTATCTACAGCGACAACATCGCCATGGCCCGCTGGCTGCAATCCACCGTCCAGGGCATGCTGAACGCGGAGCTCGCCGACCTGTCCATCCCGGTCACCGAGGCCGATTTCAGCCGGTCCGGCGACTACCGCGATTTCTGGACCGAGAGCCTCAGCAGCTATGACGAGGAAATCTCGCTCACCTGGTACCAGCCCGGCGACCCGCTGCTGATCCATACCGACCCGAAGGCCGACCCCGCCCGCCCCTATGGCGTCTGCACCGTGCTGGTGCCGGTCTCCGGCGCGCGCCTGGTCGTCAACGGCGTGGCCGCGAAGGGCAGCCCCTGGCCGCGCGAACGCGAGGGCCGGCCGTTCAGCACCTGTGCGCTCGCCTTCTCCGAAAGCTGGACCGAAGCGCGCTGATGCAGCGGGCAACCGCCCCCAGCGCGCTGCGCGTGCAGGCCATGCTCGGCGACGTGTTCGAGGTGCTGGAGTTTCCCGCCGGCACCCGAACCGCCGCCGAGGCCGCTGCCGCAATTGGCTGCACGGTTGCCCAGATCGCCAAGTCCATCCTGTTCCGTGCGGCGAGCGGCCGCCCGGTGCTGGTGGTCGTCTCCGGCGCCAACCGGGTGGACGAGGAGAAGGTGGCCGCGCTGGCGGGGGAAGCCGTCGGCCGCGCGGACGCCGATTTCGTCCGCGATTGCACTGGCTTCGCCATCGGCGGCGTGCCCCCGGTGGCGCATGCAACGAAGCCACTGACCCTGCTGGACCGCGACCTCGCAGCTTTCACCGAGATCTGGGCCGCCGCCGGCACGCCGAACGCGGTGTTCAGATTGAACCCGGACGATTTGCGGCGGCTGACGGGTGCCGGGTTCGTCGAAGTCGCGAACCGCACGTGATCGGCGCGTCACCGTGGCCGATCAGATGATCCCGAGTTCCCGCAGCACTGCCTCGGCTTCGGACCTCAGCCGATAGCGAACGCCCGATGACGATTTCTCCCGCGCAAGCAGGAGGTCGGATTGCATTTGGCCAGGGCTCGCCAAATGCCGAAAACAGCCAAACCGGTCATACACGAGGTGACCGATAACCAGTGACGTATCGCCCTTGCCGTAATGACGTTCCAGGTCGCGGAACAAGATCCCCGGCTCGTCGGCGATCTTGCGCAGAATCTTGCGCTCGTAGTCGCGGGCCGGCACTGCGGATCGAAATGCGTGCATGATCGCGTCGGTGAGCGACATCCCGGCGACAGCCTCCGCCATTCGTTCGAAGCGCTCTGCCATTTCGGCGTTGAACTCGATCGGTCGGAGTGACAGCTCCGCTTCGCAAGCCTCGATCAGCCGCTGCAACCCCTTCGCCCTGGCTGTGTCGAGCAACCTCGATACGTCACCTGTGGCCATTCGGGGCAGCCTGCCGACCGCTTGACTTACATTCTTCTCCGAATACACGCTCATGGAATGTCCGCGGGTTCGATCCGCCAGGAAGCCGGTGCAGACAGTTCCATAGCCGATCAGGGCGACAACTCCGTTTCAGCGCCGCATCCGCTCCACCTCGCCCCGCGCCCAGCGCCGCCGCGCCTCGTCCGCCACGTCGCGATCCACGATCGCAGTGCCGATCGGCGCCAAGCTCATGCCCGCAAGCTTGAGGTGCTGCCAGGCGAAGGGAATGCCGATGATCGTCACTGCAGTGGCGACCGCAGCGGTCACATGGCCGATCGCCAGCCAGATGCCGAGGAAGACGAACCAGATCACGTTGCCGATTAAGCCCAGCGGCCCCGTCCCAAGATCCTCCCGCCCGGTCAAAGTCTCGCGCGAGATCGCCTCGCGCCCGAACGGCCACAGGGAAAACGAGGCGATGGTAAAGCAGGCCCGCGCCCAGGGCAGCCCAATGATCGTGATCGCCGCCAGCAACCCGGCCAGGAACCACAGAACGGCCATGACCAAGCCGCCCAGCACCACCCAGATGATGTTCAGGATCAGCGACATGGCGAAACTCTCCCGTACCGGCGTAAAAAAGGGGGATGCGGCCGCGGTCACGCCAGGAAGCGCCGGATGCGCGTGAACAGATCCTGGTTGCGGTCTACCCACACATGGCCCCCCGTGGGGTACACCACAAGTTCCGCCCCCCGCACGCTCGCGGCGATGTGGCGGGCCGGCGCCAGCGTGCCGAACCGGTCGTCCTCCAGCGAGACCACCAGCGTCGGCGCGACGATCTCCTCCAGCTTCATCGGTGGTGGCGCCGCCGAGACCGCCGCGTCGTGTAGCAGGCCACGTGCGCGCTGGCTAACCGGCAGGATGTCATGGAGCATCCGCAGCACCCGCGCGCGCTCCTGCGGGTCGGCCGCGTGCACCAGCGCGGGGTCGGTCGCCAGCAGCGCTCCGATCATCGAATCCTCGGCCGCCGCCAGCCCGGCCCAGAACAGGAAATCCGAGCGCAGCCCCTGTTCGATGATAAAGTGGGCGACGGCATTCGGCGGCGGCGGCGGTATGCGGCCCGGTGCGAACGCCGCCGGAACCACCGCCACCAGCGCGCTGCACCGGCCGGGATGGCGGATGGCGAACTGCAGCGCGGCGCGCGCGCCGGCCGACCCGCCGATTACCGGTGCCCGCGCCATACCTCGTTCGTCCATCAGGTCGGCCAGCGCGTCCGCCTGGGCGGCGTCCGAAGGGTCCGGCGGAAACGCGGAACGGAGATAGCCGAAGCGCGAAGGGGCGATAATCTGCCGATGCGCCGCCACCAGCGGAGCCCCGAACGCCATTCCCTGGTCGAAGCCGCCGCCGGTGCCATGCACCATGATCACGGGCGGCCCGTCGCCGGCGACCGCGTATTCCATCGCGCCGAAGCGGCTCGCGAAAACCTGGCTGCCGGTGCCGACGCGCGCGCGCGCCCGCGCCAACTCGCCCGAAAAAACCCGCCAGATCGAAGTGCCAGCCATCACCGCGCCAGCGCCCAACCCGAGTTGAATAATCCGCCGCCGCCGCACGGCCGCACCCCTCGGCAATCACGGGCACAATGCCAGCTTTGTCCCGCGGTTCAGATCAACGGAAGGGTAAATCTGGCGCACCCGGAAGGACTCGAACCTCCAACCCCCAAATTCGTAGTCTGGTGCTCTATCCAATTGAGCTACGGGTGCAGCAGAGGCGCGGGGTTTAACCCAACCGCGCCGCCCCGGCAAGCGGGGATTCAGGCAAATCAGTCAATCAATTGCCGAGCTTGTCCAGTTCGCGCACCACGGATTCGCCCATCACGCTGGTGGAAACCTTGGCGCAGCCAGGCGCCATGACGTCCGCCGTGCGCAGCCCGCTCGCCAGCACGTTCGTGCAGGCCTTCTCGATCAGCGCCGCATCCTCCTCCATGCCGAACGAATACCGCAGTAACATCGCGAAGCTCAGCATCTGCGCCATCGGATTGGCCAGCCCCTTGCCGGCGATGTCGGGCGCACTGCCATGGATCGGCTCATAAAGCGCATGGCGGCGCCCGGACAAATCCTGCGCCCCCAGCGTCGCCGAGGGCAGCATGCCCAGCGAGCCGGTCAGCATCGAGGCCAGGTCCGAGAGGATGTCGCCGAACAGGTTGCCGGTCACGATCACATCGAACTGCCGCGGGTTGCGCACCAGCTGCATCGCGCAATTGTCGGCATACATGTGCGAAAGCTCCACATCGGGATATTCCGCCTGGCCCAGCGCCGTAACCGTCTGGCGCCACAGCAGCCCGGACTCCATCACATTGGCCTTCTCCACCGAGCAGAGCTTCCGCTGCCGCTTGCGCGCCAGTTCGAACGCCACACGCGCCACGCGCTCGATCTCCGGCGTGGTATATACCTCGGTGTTGATACCCTTCTTCGTCCCGTCCGCCAGCGTCTCCACACCGCGCGGCTCGCCGAAATAGATGCCGCCCGTGCTCTCGCGCACGATCATCAGGTCCAATCCGCGCACCACCTCCGCCTTGAGCGTGGAGGCATCGACCAAGGGGTCCAGCACCACGGCCGGGCGCAAATTGGCGAACAGCCCCAGCTCCTTGCGCAGCGTCAAAATCGACAGCTCCGGGCGCATGTCGAAGCCCAGCGTGTCCCATTTCGGCCCGCCGACCGAGCCGAACAGCACCGCGTCCGCCTCCCGCGCGCGCGCCACCGTCTCCGGCCGGATCGCCACCCCGTGCGCGTCGATGCAGGCGCCGCCAACGATATCCTCGGCAATGTCGAACACCGCGCGGCGGCGCCGCGCCATCCAGTCGATCACGTGGCCGACCTCGCGCATCACCTCGGGCCCGATGCCGTCGCCGGGCAGCACCAGCAGCTTTTTGTTCGACGCCATGTTCCGATATTCCCAAGTGAAGGCCAGGGCGCCGCCCTGGACGCGCCGGGGCCCGAGCCCCCGGACCGTCGTTCTAGACGCTGATGCCGGGCATCCAGGCCTTCTCGGCCTTCTGCTTCGCCTCGTAGCTGTCGATCTGCGGCGCGTGCTGCATGGTCTGCCCGATATCGTCCAGGCCGTTCAGCAGCAGGTGCTTGCGGAACGGGTCGATCTCGAAGCGGATCTTCTCCCCGTTCGGCCGCACCACCACCTGCTCTTCCAGGTCGATGGTGAGGCGGGCGTTGTCGCCCTGCTTGGCATCCTCCATCAGCTGGTCGCACACCTCGCGCGGCAGGCGAATGGGCAGGATGCCGTTCTTGAACGTGTTGTTGTGGAAGATATCGGCGAAGTCCGGCGCGATCACGCAACGTATGCCGAAATCCAGCAGCGCCCATGGCGCGTGCTCGCGCGACGAGCCGCAGCCGAAATTCTCGTGCGCGATCAGGATCTCCGCCTTTCGGTAGAGGCCCTGGTTCAGCACGAAATCCGGCCGCTCGCGGCCCTCGGCGTCGTAGCGCAGCGTGTCGAACAGATGTACGCCCAGCCCGGTGCGCTTGATCGTCTTGAGGAAGCGCGCCGGAATGATCTTGTCGGTATCGACATTGGCCATGGGCAGCGGCGCGGCCACCCCGGTGAGCTTGGTGAACTTGTCCATCAGCCCAGCTCCCTCACATCGGCCAGCCGGCCCGTCACCGCCGCGGCCGCGGCCATCGCCGGCGACACCAGATGCGTCCGCCCGCCTGGTCCCTGCCGCCCCTCGAAATTGCGGTTCGACGTGCTGGCGCAGCGCTGCCCCGGCGTCAGCTGGTCGGGGTTCATGCCCAGGCACATCGAGCAGCCCGGCTCGCGCCATTCGAAGCCGGCTTCGATCAGGATGCGGTCGATACCCTCCGCCTCCGCCTCCTGCTTCACGATGCCGCTGCCCGGCACCACCATCGCCCGCACGCCCGGCGCCACCCGGCGACCCTTCGCCACGGCGGCGGCGGCGCGCATGTCCTCGATGCGCCCGTTGGTGCAGGAGCCGATGAACACCACGTCGATCTTCAGGTCCGTCATCTTCTGGCCCGGCACTAAGCCCATGTATTCGACCATGCGCGCCAACTGCGCCCGCTTGGCCTCGTCCGCCTCGTCGCCCGGGTTTGGCACGGTCGCCGTCACCGGTACTACCGCCTCGGGGTTGGTGCCCCAGGTGACCATCGGCGCGATGGTCGCGGCATCGATTATCACCGTCTTGTCGTACGCGGCGCCGGCATCGGCGGGCAGGGTGCGCCACCACGCGATCGCCCGCTCCAGCGCCTCGCCCTGCGGCGCATAAGGCTTGCCGCGCACATACTCGAACGTGGTCTCGTCCGGCGCGATCATGCCGGCCCGCGCGCCCGCCTCGATCGACATGTTGCACACAGTCATGCGCCCTGCCATATCGAGCGCCCGGATCGCCTCGCCGGCGAACTCGATCACATGCCCGGTGCCGCCCGCGGTGCCGATCCGTCCGATGATCGTCAGCACGATGTCCTTGGCAGTGCAGCCGGGGGGCAGGGTGCCGTCCACCCGCACCAGCATGTTCTTCGCCGGCTTCTGAAGCAGCGTCTGGGTGGCGAGCACATGCTCCACTTCCGAGGTGCCGATGCCGAACGCCAGCGACCCCATCGCGCCATGCGTCGACGTATGGCTGTCGCCGCACACGATCGTCATGCCCGGCAGCGAGATGCCCTGCTCCGGCCCGATGATGTGCACGATGCCCTGCTGCGGCGACAGGATCGGGAAATACGGCACCCCGAACTCGACGACATTCCGCTCCAGCGTCTCCACCTGGATGCGGCTGTCCTCTTCCTTGATGCCGTTGGCGCGGCCTTCGGTGGGGATGTTGTGGTCGGCCACCGCGATTGTCGCATCCGGCCGGCGCACGCGGCGGCCGGCCAGGCGAAGTCCCTCGAATGCCTGCGGGCTGGTTACTTCGTGCACCAGGTGCCGGTCGATGTACAGCACGCAGGTGCCATCGGGGAGCTGTTCGACGACATGGGCATCCCACACCTTGTCGAACAGCGTACGCGGCTTCATCTCGGCCATTTCGTCCCCCTTTCCCGGTCCTGCTGCGGCGATTACTCCGCCGCCGACTTCTCGGCGCTGCCGGCGGCCGGCGCCACGTCGCGGGCGCGCTCGGCGATGCGGGCCGACTTGCCGCTGCGGCCGCGCAGGTAATACAGCTTGGCCCGGCGCACGTCGCCGCGCCGCACCACCGCGATCTCGGCGATCGTCGGCGCATATAGCTGGAACACGCGCTCCACGCCCTCGCCGTAGCTGATCTTGCGCACGGTGAAGTTGCTGCTCAGCCCCTTGTTCGAGCGCGCGATGCACACGCCCTCGAAGTTCTGCAGGCGGGTGCGCTCACCCTCCACCACGCGCACGGCCACGCGCAGCGTGTCGCCGGGGATGAAGTCGGGCACGGCGCGCGCGGCGGTCAGGCGCGCGATCTCGTCGGCCTCGTACTGCTGGATGATGTTCATCGGAATGGTCCTTTCGTCGGGATGTCTCTAGGGCGCGGCGCGGGGCGTGGCAACCGCCCCGGACGCCGCCTGCGCATGCGCGCGGATCTGGTAGGCGGCCCACAGATCGGGCCGGCGAAGTCGTGTGATGCGCTCGGCTTCAGCCAGCCGCCAGGCGGCAACGGCGGCGTGGTGGCCGGACAGCAGAATCTCAGGCACGGCCCGCCCCTGCCACTCGGCTGGGCGGGTATAGTGGGGATATTCCAGCAGCCCGGCCAGCGGACCGGGCGAAAAGCTCTCCTCCGCGCCGCTCTCCGCCGCCCCCATGACGCCGGGCAGCAGCCGCACGCAGGCATCCAGCAGCACCAGCGCCGCCGGCTCGCCGCCGGACAGCACGTAGTCGCCGATACTGATCTCCTCCAGCGCCCGCGCCTCGATCAGCCGCTGGTCCACCCCCTCGAAGCGCCCGCACAGCAGCACCACCCCAGGCCCCGCGGCAAGGTCGCGCACCCGTTCCTGCGTCAGCTTCGCCCCACGTGGTGTCAGGTAGATTGTCGGCCTTTCGTCGGCACATCCGGCCAGCGCCGCGTCCACCACGTCGGGCCGCATCACCATGCCCGCACCCCCGCCGAACGGCGTGTCGTCCACCTTGCGGTGCCGGTCGGTGGCCGCATCGCGGATGTCACGCGCCTCCAGCGACCACGCGCCCTCCGCCAGGCCACGTCCGGCCAGCGACTGGCCAAGCGGACCGGGGAACATCGCCGGGAACAGGGTGAGCACGCTGGCGCGCCAGGTCATTCGGCCGCCTCCGCCCCCGAATTGACTCCTGAATCCGGCACATGAACCTCGTCCGGCGGCACCACCGTCACCACCCCGCTGGCGATATTCACCACCGGCACGCATGCACGCGTGAACGGCACCAGCAGCCGCCCGATCTCAAGGCTGGCCCCGGCGCCGTAGTCGTGCACGGTCTCCACGCGCCCCAACTCCGCACCCTCTGGCGTCACCGCGCGCAGCCCGACGAGATCGGCGAGGTAGAACTCGTCCTCGTCCCCGGGCGGCGGCAACCTGCCGCGATCGACATGCAGGCGGACGTTGACCAGCGCTTCCGCCGCGGTGCGGTCGCGCAGCGGCACCTCGCGTCCATCCACGATCTCCGCCAGCTTTGCCACGCCCTCGCTCGCCCAGGTCAGAACGAAACGCCGGCCGCGGTCATCGGTGAACGGGCCATAGCCGGGCAGCGCCGCGGGATCGGCGGTATAGCTGTGCACGTGCACCAGCCCCCGCACGCCATGCGGCCGCCCAACCACGCCCATCACGATGCGCCGATCCGGCACGGTCCCCGACGCTCCGCCTCGCTACGGACTCAGCCGGCCGCCGCGGCGGCGGCCTTGGCGCGCTCCTGCGCCTTCTTCTTCGGCGCCGACTGCACGGGCTGCTCCGGATACACCGGCATCGGCGCCAACCCGGCATGGCCGAGGAACTTGGCAACCCGCTCGGTCGGCAGCGCGCCCTGGCCGACCCAGTGCAGGATGCGCTCGCCCATCAGGCGCACGCGGTCCTCGTGCTCGGCCGGCAGCATCGGGTTGTAGCTGCCAAGCTTCTCGATGAAGCGGCCATCGCGCGGCGAACGGCTGTCGGCCACCACGATGTGGTAGTACGGCCGCTTCTTGGCGCCGGCACGGGCGAGTCGAATCTTGAGGCCCATCAATCGTCTCCAGTCAGGTTTTCGGTTGTCGGTTTAAGTTCGGAAAGGCTTTGCCAGGTTCAAAACGGCCTGCGCCCTTGCGGCATCAGCGCACCCAGCCCCTGCCGCATCAGGCCCTTCTGACCCAGCTTGTTCATCCGCTTCATCATCGTGGTCATGTCGTCGAACTGCTTCAGCAGCTTGTTGACGTCCTGCACCGTCACCCCCGAGCCGGCGGCGATGCGCTTCTTGCGGCTCGCCTTGATCATGTCGGGGTTGCGCCGTTCCTTCATCGTCATCGACGAGATGATCGCCTGCTGCCGCTTCAGCAGCTTCTGGTCCAGCCCCGCGCCCTTGCCGGCGGAATCCAGCGCCTGCTGGATCTTCCCCGCCCCCGGCAGCATGCCGATGATCGACTGGATGCTGCCCATCTTGTTGATCTGCTTGAGCTGGTTGGAGAAATCCTCCAGGTCGAAGTTGCCCTTCGCCATCTTGCGGGCAAGCTTCTCGGCCTCCTCCTCGTCGATGGTCTCGGCGGCGCGCTCCACCAGCCCCACCACGTCGCCCTGGCCCAGGATGCGCCCGGCCACGCGCTCGGGATGAAACTCCTCCAGCGCATCCAGCTTCTCGCCTGACCCGGAGAACTTGATCGGCGCCCCGGTCACACTGCGCATCGACAGCGCCGCACCACCGCGCGCATCGCCGTCCATGCGCGTCAGCACGATGCCGGTGACACCAAGCGCCTCGTTGAACGCCTTCGCGGTGTTCACGGCATCCTGGCCGGTCATGGCATCCACCACCAGCAGCGTCTCGGCCGGGTGGGTCGCCTCGCGGATCGCCTTGACCTCGGCCATCAGCGTCTCGTCGATCGACAGGCGCCCGGCGGTATCCAGGATCACAATGTCATAGACCTCGCGCCGGCCGGTATCCATCGCCCGCGCGGCGATCTGCAGCGGCGTCTGTCCGGCAATGATCGGCAGGCTCGCCACCCCGGCCTGCTTGCCCAACGTCTCCAGCTGCAACTGCGCCGCCGGCCGTTGAGTGTCCAGGCTCGCCAGCAGCACCTTCTTGCGGTCGCGCCGCGCCAGGCGCATCGCCAGCTTGCCCGAGGTGGTCGTCTTGCCCGAGCCCTGCAGCCCGACCATCAGGATCGGCACCGGCGACACCGCATCCAGGTTCAGCGGCACCGCGCCCTCGCCACCGAGCGCCTCGACCAGCACGTCGTTGACGATCTTCACCACCTGCTGGCCGGGGGAGACCGAGTCGATCACCTCCTGGCCGATGGCGCGCTCGCGCACCTTGGCAATGAAGTCGCGCACCACCGGCAGCGCCACGTCGGCATCCAGCAGCGCCAGGCGAACCTCGCGCAGCGCCTCCAGCACGTCGGTCTCGCCCAACCGCCCGCGCGTGCGCAGCCGGTCGAACACCCCCGTCAACTTGCCGGACAACGCCTCGAACACGACAATCTCCGCTGCAACACAATACGCGCCGCTGCGCGAACACTCGCGGAGCGGCGGCAAATAGGCGCGCCTTATGCGCCCCGCGCGCCACCCGGTCAAGCGCGTGCAGCCACTCCTTCCGCCCCCACCCTGTTGCCGACCATGCACATTCGGGTGCACGCTGGTTCCCCCCGGGGCCCAGAAGACGACAGGAAACGCCGTGAGCATCTTGGACAATTGCGACGACATCTATCAGCTTCGCGACGCCGCCCGCCGGCTGCTCCCGCGCGGCATCTTCGAATATGTCGACCGGGGCAGCGAGGACGACAAGCTGCTGGATGAAAACCGCGCCGCCCTCGACCGCCTGCGCGTGGTGCCGCGCTTCCCGGAATTCGTCTCGCGCCGCGACATTTCGCTCGAACTGTTCGGCAAGCCCATCACCATGCCCTACATCATCGCCCCCACCGGCACGGCCGGGCTCGTGGCCTACGAGGGCGAACTGGCCTTGGCCCGCGCCGCGGCCAAGGCCGGCATTCCCTACACGCTCGCTACCGGGGCGCAGACATCCGTCGAGAAGATCGCCCGCGAGGTGCCCAACGGCCGCAACTTCATGCAGCTCTACCTGTGGAAAGACCGCGCCCTGTCGATGCAGCTGGTCGACCGCGCCCAGAACAACGGCTTCGAGGCGCTGTTCCTCACCATGGACACGCCGGTCTCGCCCAACCGCGCCTACAACAAGGCCAACGGCTTCTCCTTCCCCTACAAGCCCACGCTGAAATCCATGGTCGACATAACCTTGGCACCGCACTGGCTGTTCGGCACCGTGGGCAAATACTGGATGAAGAACGGCGGCTTGCCCCGCTTCGAGAACTATCCCGAGGAGTTCCGCACGCCCATCACCCGCAGCCCGCTCGGCGACCGGGTGAAGCACACCGAAGACCTCTCCTGGGACGACGTCAGCCGCCTGCGCGACCACTGGAAAGGCCCGTTCATCGTCAAGGGCATCATGCATCCCGAGGATGCCCGCATTGCCGTGGAGCGCGGGGCGGACGGCGTCGTCGTCTCCAATCACGGCGGCCGCAACCTCGACTGCTCCATCGCCTCGATCGACGCGTTGCCCGGCATTGTCGCCGAGGTCGGCCACAAAACCACGGTGACTATTCGACAGCGGCATCCGGCGCGGCACCGACGTCGTCAAGGCGCTGTCGCTCGGCGCCAAGGCAGTGCTGGCCGGCCGCAATACCCTGTGGGGCGTGGCCGTCGCCGGCGAGGCCGGAGCCAGCAAGGCGCTCGGCATCATCCGCAACGAGGTGATGACCGCCATGGCCAATATCGGCGTCAACACGCTCGCCGACCTCGGCCCGCATCTGTTCGAACTGCCCGGCTCCAACACCTCGCGCATCCCCGGCGCGCGCGTCTGAGGCGGGGGGAATAAGGCGGGGGCGTCCGGGCACCGGGCGAAAACGAAAGCGGCCGGGGGAAGCTCCCCCGGCCGCTCCAACTCATCCTGTCCCTAGGCGGACGCCTACCGCGGCGTCAGCACCATGACCATCTGGCGGTTTTCCATCTTCGGCATCTGCTCCACTTTCGTGTTGCCATCCATGTCGGCGCGGATACGTTCCAGCACCTTCACGCCAATATCCTGGTGAGCCATTTCGCGGCCGCGGAAGCGCAGCGTGACCTTCACCTTGTCGCCCTCGTCGATGAACGACTTCATGGCGCGCAGCTTCACCTGATAGTCGTTCTCGTCGATGTTCGGGCGCACCTTGATCTCCTTGATCTCGATGACCTTCTGGCGCTTCCTCGCTTCGTTCTTCTTTTTCTGCTGTTCATACTTGAACTTGCCGAAATCGAGGATCTTGCACACCGGCGGATCGGCGTTCGGGCTGATCTCAAGCAAATCCAGCCCAACCGAATAGGCGCGCTGAATGGCGTCGCGGGCCGACATCACGCCCTGCATCTCGCCGTCCTCGTCGATCAGTCGTACCTGAGGGACGCGGATATCCTCGTTCACGCGGGGCCCGTCGCGGTTCGGCGCAGCGGGTAGGGGTCCTCTGGCTATGGTGGTCTCCTGTGTCAGTTGCTGAAACGGTGGGCCAACCTCCCGGCCAGCCCACCTCACCTAACTTGTAATCTTGCACCTTCCGGTGCCGAATTTCAAGGTTCCCGCGCGCAATCGGGCGGCATTCCGGCCCCGTCAGGCCGACTTGGCGCGCACGATATCCGGCGCCGTGCCTTCCGCCGCCAGCCGTGCCACCGCCTCGTCCAGCGGCAGAACCTCCTGCGCGTCCCCGCCCAGGCGGCGCAGTGCGACGGTGCGTTGCTCCGCCTCCTTGCGCCCGACCACAGCGATCACCGGCACATGCTGCACGCTGTGCTCGCGGATCTTGGCGTTGATCTTCTGGTTGGTCAGGTCGAGCTTCACCGCCAACCCTGCCTTGGACAGCGCCGCCGCCACCTCCCGCGCATAATCGTCCGCGTCCGACACGATGGTCGCCACCGCCACCTGCACCGGCGCCAGCCACAGCGGGAACCGCCCGGCATACTGCTCGATCAGTATGCCCAGGAACCGCTCCATGCTGCCGAAGATCACCCGGTGCAGCATCACCGGCCGCCGCCGGCTGCCATCCTCCGCCACATACTCCGCATCCAGCCGCTCCGGCAGCACGAAATCCAGCTGCAACGTGCCGCACTGCCATTCCCGCCCGATCGCGTCGCGCAGCACGAATTCCAGCTTCGGGCCATAGAACGCGCCCTCGCCGGGGTTCAGCTCATAACCCACACCGGCCGTCGCGCAGGCCTCCTTGAGCGACGCCTCCGCCTTGTCCCAGGTCGCATCCGTACCCGCCCGCGTCTCCGGCCGGTCGGCGAACTTCACCCGGAACTCCGGAAACCCGAAATCCGCATACACCGACGACAGCAGCGCCACGAACTTCACCGTCTCGGCGGCGATCTGCTCCTCGGTGCAGAAGATATGCGCATCGTCCTGCAGGAACGACCGGACCCGCATGATCCCGTGCAGCGCGCCAGACGGCTCATAGCGATGGCAGGCTCCGAACTCCGCCAGCCGCAGCGGCAATTCGCGATAGCTGCGGATGCCCTGGTTGAAGATCATCACCGCGCCCGGGCAGTTCATCGGCTTCAGCGCCAGCGTCTTCTCCTCGTCCTCCACCTGGGCGATGAACATGTGCTCGCGGAATTTCTCCCAGTGGCCGGATTTCTCCCACAGCACCCGGTCCACCAGTTGCGGCGTCTTCACCTCCTGGTAGCCGTCCTCGGCGATCCGCCGGCGCATGTAGTCCTCGCAGGTCCGGTATAGCCGCCACCCCTTCGGGTGCCAGAACACGCTGCCCACCGCCTCCTCCTGCAGGTGGAACAGGTCCATGTCCTTGCCGATGCGCCTGTGGTCGCGCTTCTCCGCTTCCTCCAGCATGTGCAGATAGGCGTCCAGCTCCTTCTGGTCGCGCCAGGCGGTGCCGTAGATGCGGCTCAGCATCGGGTTGCGGTGGTCGCCGCGCCAATAGGCGCCCGCAACCTTCATCAGCTTGAACGCCGTGCCCACGTCGCCGGTCGAGCGCATGTGCGGCCCGCGGCACAGATCCACCCAGTCGCCCTGCCGATACAGCGTGATCACCTCGGTATCCGGCAGGTCGCGGATCAGCTCGGCCTTGTACTTCTCCCCTTTGGCGAGAAAGAACTCGATCCCCTCGTCGCGGTCGATCACCGAGCACTCGAACTTCTCGTTGCGCGCGACGATCTCGCGCATCTTCGCCTCGATTGCCGCGAAATCCTCGGTCGTGAACGGCTCGTTGCGCGCGAAATCGTAGTAGAAGCCGTTCTCGATCGATGGCCCGATCGTCACCTGCGTGCCGGGGAACAACTCCTGCACCGCCTCGGCCAGCACATGCGCGCAATCGTGACGGATCAGTTCCAGCGCATCGCCGTCGCGCCGCGTCACGAACACCACGTTCGCGTCGCGGTCGATCACCGTGGACAAATCCACCAGCTTGCCGTCCACCTTCATGGCCAGCGCGGCGCGGGCCAGTCCGGGCCCGATCGCCGCCGCCACGGTAGTGCCCGCCACCGGCGCATCGAACTGGCGCACGGAGCTGTCGGGCAACGTGATGGCGGGCATGGAGTAGTCTCCTGTCAAGGAATAGGGCCGGGTTCTATGGCCCTAGCCCAGCGCCGCCGCAACCCTTTCCACGCTCAACTCGGCCAAAACGGGAACGCGGATCACCACCGGCCACCCCCCGTCCGGCCCCCGCGGCGCGGTCAGCGCCGGATCGCTCTCGCCCGAGAACAGCACCACGCAGCGGCACCCCGTGCTGGCCGCGATGTGCATCGGCCCGGTATCGTTGCCGACGGCCAGTTCGGCCCGTGCGGCGATGGCGAACAGATCCGCCAATTCCGTTCGCCCCGTCAGATCAAGCGCCTGCGGGCACGCCGCCACGATTTCCTCGGCCAGCCCCCGCTCGCCCGCCCCGCCCGCCAACACCGGCACCAGCCCGCGCTCCATCAGCAGCCGCGCCAGCCGACCATACGAAGCCGCCGGCCAGCGCTTGCCCGGCCGGTGCGGCGCCGCCCCCGGCACCAGCAGGGCGAAGCGGGCGGGCAGGGCGGGCGCCGCCCGACCGGTGAGGAACGACAGGTCCGGCGCCGGGAAATCCACGATCCCCGCCCGCCGCAACTGGTCGCGCTGCCGCTCCAGCGTATGCATTCGCTCCCGCTCCGGCCCGGCCTGCGGGTGCGAGCAACCCCGCGCGATGCCCGACCAGGGGGGGCGGCCAGCCAGGGCAAAATACCAGGAGGACCGGCCCGACGTCTGCAAATCGTACACCATGTCGAACCCGCGCAGCGCACCGCGCAGCCGCAACAGCCCCGCCATGTCCCACCAGCCCGGCCGCACATCCAATGCCACGCGGTCGAACCATGGCGCGGCCTCACCCAGCGCGGCAAACGGCCGCGTCGTCAGCAACGTCACCTCGGCGCCCGCGTGGTGCGCGCGGATCGCCGTGAAAGGAGCGAAGGACAGGACGAAATCGCCAAGCGCGCCAAGGCGGATCACCAGTATCCGGCTCACCCCGCCCCTCGTTCAGCCAGCACCTCGCGGTACACATCCAGGGTGGCGTCCTGCATCGCCTTCACGGTGAAGCGCTCGCGCACCATGGCTCGCGCCTGGCGCCCCATGTCGATGCGCGCATCCACCGTCTCGGCCAGCACCGAATCGAGCCGGATCGCCAGTTCCGCCGCATCGCCCGGCCGCACCCGCCAGCCGGTCACGCCGTGGATCACGGTCTCCACCGCGCCGCCATGGTCGGTCGCCACCACCGGGCACGCCATCGCCTGCGCCTCGATCACCACCCGCCCGAACGCCTCCGGATCGGTCGAGGCGTTCACCACCACGTCGGCCAGTTTCAGCGCCGCCGGCATGTCGTCGCAATTGCCCACGATGCGCAGCCGGTGCTCGATGTTCAGGCGCCGGGCCAACGCCATGAGCTCGCCGGCGTAGCGCGCCCGCCCCTGGTCGTCGCCCACCAGCACCGCCACCGCCTCGCGGTTCTTCATGCGCGCCAGCGCCTGCACCAGCACCGTCTGGCCCTTCCAGCGCGTCAGCCGGCCCGGCAGCACGATCGTCGGCTGCCCGTCCTCCAGCCGCCAGGCCCGCATCAACCGCGGCACCCGGTCGCCGTTCACCGCCGCCGGGTCGAAGATATTGGCATCCACCCCGCGCGGGATCATCCGTATCCGCGCCGGCGGCACCCCATGGCGCTGCTGGATCAACTCGGCGATGAATCCGCTGATCGCGATCACCAGCCGCCCGCGCGCCATGATGGCGTTGTACTGGCGCTTCAGCGGCAGGTTTTCGTTGTAGGCGCCGTGATAGGTGGTCACGAACCGTGCGCCCGTCCGCCCCGCCGCCAGCCACGCCGCCCAGGCCGGCGCGCGCGAACGCGCATGCACGATGTCCACCCGCTCGCGCTGGATCACCTCGGCCAGCGCCGCCGCATTGCGCCAGATGCCGTATGGCGTGCGCCGCGCCAGCGGCAGCGTCACATGCTCCGCGCCCCAGCGCGAAAGCTGCGCCTCCATCCGCCCCCCGGCACTGGCCACCAGCGCGCGCCCGCCGGCCTGCTGCACCGCCGCCGCGATCTCCAGCGTCCCCCGCTCCACGCCCCCGCTTTCCAGCGCCGGCAGCACCTGCAGAACGGTCGGATAGCGACTCGTGGGGTTCGTCATGTCGCGGCCTATACCATGACCCCGTCATCTGCCCAGCGCGGCAACCCAGCCCTGCCGCCGCGCGCTATCGGCGCATCTTCCCGCGCGATAGCGTCCGCCTCATGGATGGGGCAACGCGACGGCGGGCGATACTCTGCGTGATGGCCGCCTCGGCCCTCTATACCGTTTCGGCCGCGCTGGTGAAGGCGCTGGCCGGCGGCTACCCGGCCGTTGAGATGATGTTCTTCCGCAGCATGGTCGTCGCCGCGGTCATGCTTCCGATCCAGCTGCGCAGCGTCGGCATTGTGGCATTCCGGCCACGGCAGCCGATGGGCCATGTCTGGCGCCTGGCCTTCGGCTTCATCGGCATGCTCACTGCCTATTATGGCTACGGCCACCTGCCGCTGGCCACCAACACCGCGCTCGGCTTCTGTATGCCGCTGTTCCTCACCATCCTCTCGGTGCCCCTGCTCGGCGAACGCGTCGGCTGGCAGCGCGTGCTCGCCGTGCTGGCCGGGCTCGGCGGCGTGCTGCTGATGGTCCGACCCTGGGCCGCCGGGCCCGACGCGCTGCCGCTGGTGCCGGTCGCCATCGTCATGTCAGGCGTCGTCACCTGGGCGCTGGCGATGATCAGCATCCGCCGCATGGGCGCCCAAGGCGAAAGCAACGTCGCCATCGTGCTCTGGTTCGGCGTCGGCAGCACCGTGCTCGCCGGCCTGCTCTGCATCCCCGTCTGGGTCACCCCCAGCTGGCTCGCCCTCGCCGGCCTGCTCACTATCGGCGTGGTCACCCTCATCGCCCAACTGCTGATGACCGAAGCCTACCGCATTGGCGAAACCACCCTGGTCGCCCCTTTCGAATACGGCGCGATCATCTACTCCACGCTGCTCGGCTTCCTGATCTGGGGCGAAATCCCCGGCCCCTGGTCGTTCGCCGGAATCGCCATCATCGTCGCCGCCGGCCTGCTCGTCTGGCACCAGGAGGTGCGGGGCAGGGGACGATAGAAAAGGGCCAGGAGGCTTCCCCCCTGGCCCTCCCATCCAGCCCTCAGCCCAGCGCGGGCATCAGGCCCATCTTCTCCACCCGATGCGCCTCCCAGTGCTTCAGCCACGCCTCGTCGCCCGAGCCCTTGAAGCTCTTCTTCGCGTCTTCCCACCCGGCCTGGATGCGGCGCAGGCGCGCAAGGCGCTTGTCGTTCCACGCCTGGTGCTCCGCCGTCCAGATGCCCTTCTCCTTAAGGTAGCGGATCGAGCCCTCGTGCCACGGCGCGTCCGCCGGCGGCTTGCCCGCCAGGTTCGGCGCCCAGTTGCCGGCGCTGCCGGTGATGCCGCGGATCAGGTCCATCGAATCGTCGATCCCCTGCGTCAGCGAATACACCTCGTCGGCGCTGGTGTTGGCATAGCAGGAGATGATCGGATAGCGGTACCCCACCAGGTGCCGCGGCTTGTCCTTGGAAATCCCCGCACCCGCGGTCTCCGTATAAGGCTCGAAGAAATCCGCCACGGCGCGGATGCGATCCCAGCCCTGGGTGTCGGAGGCCGGGTATTCCGGCCACACCAGCCCGCGCGGGCTCGCCTCGATCTCGCGCATGTTGGCCGAGGTTGTGACGCTGCCGTAGCCGTCGATCTGGTTGTTGAGCACCGCCGTCTTCAGCGCGCCATAGCTGCCGAACCACACCACCTGCACGTCGTCGCGCGTCAGCCCGGCAAAGGCGAGATAGGCGTCGGACTTGACGTTCACCGACGGGTTGCCGCGCACATAGCCGATGCGCTTGCCCTTCAGGTCCGCCACCGTCTTCACCCCGGTATCGGCGGCCACCGCGATGGCGTTGCTCGCCGGGCGCGCCAGCACCACCCGCACATCTTGCGGCCCCCAGCTCTGCGCCGCGAAGTCGTAGGTCGCCTCGGCCGAGAAATACAGCTCGTTGGCCAGGAAGCCGTAATTCGCCCGCCCCTGCTTCAGCGGCAGCAACCGCCCGATCGACGTGCCCGACGGCACGATACGCACCCGCATCGGATGCTTCTTCATGATTGCATCGGCAATGCCCGAAGCCTCGGCATAGCCGGAGGAACCGAGATCATAAGCCGTCCAGATCGAGGTGTCCGGCAGCTTGGCCTTCGCCGCCCCGCCCGCCAGAACGGCGGCCGATGCCCCCACCAGAATATCGCGACGCTTGATCATGCATAAACCTCCCGCGTGTCATTCAGATTGCGCATGCCTTTGGCAAGGTCGCGCGCAGAAGTCAAACAAACGGCGCCCCGAACGGCACCCAACCCCCCTCAGCTGTTCCGCCGCGGCGCGATCGCCGCCCCGCCCGAGGCCGACCGCCCGCTGTCGATCACCAACTGCGTGCCGGTGATGTTCGACGACAGGTCGGAACAAAGATACAGCACCGCGTTCGCCACCTCGTCGGCCGTGCAATACCGCCCGGTTGGCATGCCCGCGGCGTTGGCGGCATGCACCAACTCCGGGTCCGTCGGGTTCCGCTGCGCCTCCAGCGACCGCATCATCCGCGTCTCCACCGGCCCCGGGCAGATCGCGTTCACCCGCACCCCGAACCGCGCCACGTCCGACGACGCCACCTTGGTGATCCCCGCCACCGCGTGCTTGGAGGCGACATAGGCGGCCATCCCCGGCCCCCCGAACAGCGCCGCGGTCGACGCGGTGTTCACCACCGTCCCGCTCTCCTGCCGCAGCATCACCGGCAGCACATGGCGCAACCCCAGGAACACTCCCCGCAGGTTCA
Source organism: uncultured Alphaproteobacteria bacterium (assembly GCA_963779875.1). Classification (GTDB taxonomy): domain Bacteria; phylum Pseudomonadota; class Alphaproteobacteria; order Acetobacterales; family Acetobacteraceae; genus CAMDGX01. The sequence continues at coordinate 709,387 of CAWAAI010000003.1, forward strand.
CCCCGATCACCGCGTCGAACACCTCCTCGTCGTAGTCCTGGATCGGCGTGACCTTCCCCTCGATGCCCGCATTGTTGAACAGGCAGTCGATCCGCCCGTACGCGTCCACCGCCGCCTTCACATAGCCCTGCACATCCGCCGAGCGCGACACATCGGCCCGCACGAACAACGCCTCCCCGCCGGCCGCGCGCACTTGCGCCGCCGCCTCCTGACCCAGCACGGCATCATGGTCCACCACCACCACACGCGCGCCCCGCTTCGCGAACCCCAGGCACGTCGCCAGCCCGATCCCGCCGCCGCCCCCGGTCACCACCGCCACCTTGCCGCTGAAGTCCATCGCGCTTCCCCCCTGCCAATCCTTCCGCCGATTGCCGCATGGCCGCGCCGCGAACGCAACCGCCGCCTTGCCCCACTCCGCGCCCGCTCCCTAACCTGCCGCCTGCCCGACAAGGAAACGCCCGTGCCATTGCAGAATCGCGTGATGCCCACCGGCGAAATCATTGCCCACCCCGCCCGCGGCCTGTTCGTGGGCAACCGCGGCCGCATCCACACCCCGGCACGCACCCTCGGCGGCCGGCGCTGGACCACCCATGGCTGGGTCACCTGCCGCCTGTGCTTCCGCGGCCGCCATCGCGAGGTGATGGGCCAAGGCTGGACCGAACTGTTCTTCCTCGACGAGGCCGTCGCCCTGGCCGCCGGCCACCGCCCCTGCGCCGAATGCCGCCGCGAGGACTACCGCCGCTTCCAGGCCGCCTGGCGCATCGCCTTCGCCGAGGAACCCACCGCGCCCGCCATGAACGCACGCCTGCACGCCGACCGCATCGACCCGGCCACGAGGGGGCAGCGGCGGCACATGGCGGCCGCGCGGTCGCTGCCGGATGGCGCCTTTGTGCTGTCACCAGAAGGCCCGGCGCTGGTGCTGCGCCGGCAGTTGCGGTGCTTCAGGCCCGAGGGATATGCGCCAGCCGAGGTGCCGCTGCCGTCGCATGACCTGGCCGTACTGACGCCGCGATGCACGCTCGCCGTACTCGCTGCGGGCTATATGCCGGCGCTGCACTCTTCGGCCGGCAATAGCGCGTGCCGGATGTAACCGCGCCCAGCCCACCGTTCCGGTTCAAGCGTAATTGATGAACGCGTCCAGAATCTGCTGCGCCGATGTCGCCCCCAACACGGTCAGCTTGGTGCCGATGGCGTCGCGGTCCACCAGGATTCCCCCCTCCACCGCCGTGAACCGGAGCGGCGGCCCGTCGGCCCAGCCGGCGGCAATGCTGATGCGGTCGATGCCCGACTCGAAATCGGTGATCGTATCGCTGAACGTGGGAACCGAGTTGTAGTCGAACTCAAAAATGTCGATGCCCGGGCCGCCCGTCATGACATCGTTGCCGGGTCCGCTCCGCAGGATGTCGTTGCCACCGCGCCCGTCCAGGAAGTCGTTGCCCGCGAGGCCCTCGATCACGTTTGCCTCGTCCGAGCCCAGCAGAATGTCGCCAACTCCGGGCGTATCCCGTTGGTCGCGATTGGTGCCGACGATGTTCTCGATGCTCACCAGCACGTCGCCGTCGCCGAAGCCATCCAGCGCCTCGCCGGCCGCGAGATCGACGACGACGCCGTACATGCCGCCAAAGGCAAGATCGGCCTCGTAGGAGCCGGTGTCCAAACCGCCACTGCCATCGATGACATCGACACCGCCGAGGCCCTGGAACAGGTTGTCGCCGTCATCGCCGACGAGCACGTCGCCCGGCGCATCACCAACCGGCGTCCCGGCGTTGGTGCCGCGCACCTGCTCGATGCTCAGCAACACGTCGTAATCGCCCCAGCCATCGCGGCCGAAGGCAAGGCCGAGATTCACGTACACCGCGGCCCCACCGCCATTCTCCGCATCGCGGGCATACTCCGCCATGTCCAGCCCGCCGCACCCGTCGATATAATCGGCGCCGCGAAGCCCGGTCATGATATTCGCCAACTCGTTCCCCAGCAGCGTATCGCTGCCGCCCGCCATCGTGGTGCTGTCGCGGTTCGTGCCGATGACGTTCTCGATCCCGACAAGCGTGTCGGTGTCGCCAAACCCGTCGCGCGCCTGCCCCGCCGCGAGATCGACATAGACGGCGGCTGCGCCACCGTATCTCTCGTCCAGATCGTAGCGGACGGTATCGAAGCCGGCGCCGGCATCGATGAAGTCGTTGCCGGCCAGCCCGGCGATGAACTCGGCATATCTGCCGCCCAGGAACAGATCGTCATTCGCGGTCATTCGCGCCCCGCCGACGACGGTGGCAACTATGTCCGTGTCGCCGTATGGATCGAGGATCGACCAGGTGCGCTGGTCGCCCGCGAAGTTGAAGATCGCGCCATTGCCGCCGCTGTCGTTCGCATAGCTGACTTCGACGGCGTTGGTCGCAAGGGTCCCGGCCAGGCGCATCGCGTCGGGATTCTCCACGAACACGAAGGCACTGGATCGGATCGCATCGTTGCCTGCCCCGGGCCCGATGGTCACCAACGCGTAAGGCCGGCCAGGTTCAATCGTGCCTGGCACGAACGACCCAACATAGTACAGATCGGCGTCTGGCGACCCCGGCAGGAACGAGGCCGATGTCCAGCCGCGGGCAATCGGTGCCGCATGTGCAAGCGCACCCCAGAGCGCATTGCCGGTCGAACCGAGCAGCGGGGCCGTCCAGGCGCTGTCGAACGCGGTCAATGCCACGTTCGCATCGACGATTTGCACCAACGGCACGGGGTTACCCGGTTCATTCACCGTGACCGACATGACGACCCCACCAACGGGCACGCCATTCGCGTTGTAGGTAAAGCCGGAGCCGAGGACGGTCGCGACCGTCTGATCGCGGTTCGTGTAGTAGGTGACAGTAGTATCGGCCGGCAGGGACGCTTCACGAAGCGGGCTCATCCCGAAGGCAAATTCCAGGTAATCTCCGGCGTATTTGGAAACAAAACCACCGGCACCGGTTACAACGAGGTTGGCCATGACCTGCCCCAATTTAATTCGTGGACAACGATACGATCTAGAATTATTTCTGGCAAGGCTTCGGGTGGCTTGTTTCTGGCCCCAGGCGACAAGAGGTCAGCCGGGTGCGCCGGGCTGTGCGGCGCGCATTCCTCGGCTAGACTGGTCGCGGATCGGCCCCGGTCACCGGGCCAGGCAAATCGCGCTGAACAGGAAATCCAGGGAGACCGCCATGTCCGCGTCCACCATCGCCGCCCCGCGCAACAGCGACCTCGACACCGCCATCGCCGAGGCCCACGAGCGCTACACCGCCGCCCGCCCCAAGAGCGCCGCCCTGCACGCCAAGGCCAAGGCCGTGATGCCCGGCGGCAACACCCGCTCCAACCTCTATTACGCCCCGTTCCCCACCGCCATGGCGGGCGGGCAGGGCTGCACCGTCCAGGACATCGACGGCCACACCTATCTCGACCTGTGTGGCGAATACACCGCCGGCCTGTTCGGCCACTCCGAGAACCGCATCCTCGACCGTGTCCGCGGCGCCATCGGCCACGGCATCGGCCTGGCCGCCGTCGGCGAGAACGAGCCGAAATTCGCCGAACTCGTCTGCGCCCGCTTCCCCTCCATCGAGAAGGTCCGCTTCACCAATTCGGGCACCGAGGCCAACATGATGGCCCTCACCCTGGCCCGCCACCACAGCAAGCGCGCCGGCGTGCTGGTGTTCCGCGGCGGCTACCACGGCAGCGTGCTCACCTTCACCGGCGGCGGCCCGAGTGCGATGACCGCGCCGATGGATTTCGTCATGGCCGACTACAACGACCTCGACGGCACCGTCGCCCTCATGCGCGAGCACAAGGACCGCATCGGCGCCGTCATCCTCGAGCCGATGCAGGGCTCCGGCGGCTGCATCCCCGCCACCGTGCCGTTCCTCAAGGGCCTGCGCGCCGCCTGCGACGAACTCGGCATGGTGATGATCTTCGACGAGGTGATGACCAGCCGCCACTCCGCCGGCGGCATGCAGAAGCTCACCGGCGTCCACCCCGACCTCACCGCGCTCGGCAAATACCTCGCCGGCGGCATGAACATCGGCGCATTCGGCGGCCGCGCCGCGATCATGGACGCCTTCGATTCCACCCAGCCCGGCGCCCTCGTGCACAGCGGCACCTTCAACAACAACGTCCTTTCCATGGCCGGCGGTGTCGTCGCCCTTGGCGAGATCTTCGACAGCGCCGCCGCCGAGGCGCACTACCAGAAGGGCGAGAAACTCCGCGCCCGCCTCAACGAGATCGCGGCGAAGCACAAGGTCACGCTGCAGTTCACCGGCGTCGGCAGCATGATCCAGCCGCATTTCCGGCAAGGCGAAATCCTGCGCCGCTACACCGCCTCCGCCCAGGAGGAGGGCCTGCTGGAACTGTTCTTCTTCGACATGATCCAGGCGAATATCTACCTCGCCCGCCGCGGCATGGTGGCGATGAGCCTGCCGGTGGGCGAAGCCGAATGCGACCGGTTCGCCGCCGCCGTCGATGCCTTCTGCACCACCCGCGGCCCGCTCATGCGCGCCGCCTGAGCCGAGGCCGTCCCATGCCCGCCGATCCCATGTCCCCCGTTGCCGACCCGCGCATCATCGGCCACTGGCGCCTCGTCGAAACCCGGGCATGGGACGCCGCCGGCGCCCCGCTCCCCAACCCCTACGGCCCCCTCCCGCTCGGCATCGTCACGCTAACCGCGGAAGGCCGCATGCTCGCGGTCCTGTCCGACGGCCGCCCCGACCTGCCGCCCGGAACCAAGCGCGACTACCGCTCCTACATCGGCGCCTACAGCTTCGACGGCACCACCCTGCACACCGTCGTCGACGGCGCCGACGAACCCGCCTGGCTCGGCTCCGACCAAATCCGCGCCGCCCGCTTCGAGGCCGGCCGCATGATCCTGCGCCCGCCGCCACGCGTCATCGGCGGCGTCGAGGTGCACCGGGAGCTTGCATGGCAGCGCCTGGTTCCCGAAACTGCCTGACAGCCGGGAAGGAAACACCAATGAGCGCCACGCCGCCGCCCACCGCCGCCCAGAACAGCGCCTACCTCATGCCGCGCGATGAATGGCTCGCCCGCCGCCAGGAGGCGATCCTCGAGCCTGCCCTGCCGATCATCGACCCGCACCACCATTTGTGGGACCGGCCGGGCTGGAAATACATGCTGCCCGACCTGCTGGCCGACACCAATTCCGGGCACAACATCCGCGCAACCGTCTTCATCCAGTGCCGCGCCTTCCACCGCCCCGACGGCCCGGAAGGCATGAAGCCGATCGGCGAGACCGAATTCGCCAACGGCGTCGCCGCCATGAGCGCCAGCGGCAGCTACGGCGAGACCCGCGTCAATTCCGGCATCGTCAGCCACGCCAGCCTCAACATGGGTGCCGCCGTCGAGGAAGTGCTGGAAACCCATATCCGCGCCGGCAACGGCCGCTTCCGCGGCATCCGCCACATCGCCGCCTGGGACGACGATCCCGTGCTGCTCAACCCCGGCAACCCCGCGCCCCCGCACCTGCTGATGGATGCGAAATTCCGCGAAGGTTTCGCCAAGCTCGCCCCCCTCAACCTCAGCTTCGAAGGCTGGCTCTACCACCCGCAGATCGACGAACTCACCGACCTCGCCCGGGCCTTCCCCAACACCGCCATCGTGCTGAACCATGTCGGTGGCCCGCTGGCCATCGGCAAATACGCGGGCCGGCGGGAGGAGATCTTCCCGGGCTGGGCCACCTCCATCAAGAAGCTGGCGCAATGCCCGAACGTGATGGTCAAGCTCGGCGGCATCGGCATGCGCATCAACGGCTACGACTTCCACGAGAAATCCGACCCGCCGTCCAGCGAAACCCTCGCCGCCACCTGGAAGCCCTACATCGAAACCTGCATCGAAGCCTTCGGGCCGGCCCGCAGCATGTTCGAAAGCAACTTTCCGGTCGACAAGGGCAGCTACTCCTACCAGGTCTTCTGGAACGCCTGCAAAATACTGGCCAAGGGCGCCAGCGCCAGCGAAAAGCACGACCTGTTCTTCGGCGCGGCGAACCGCTTTTACCGCCTGGGGCTCACGGCCTGAGGGCCGGGGGCTTCGGCCCCCGCGCTCGCCATTGAGGCAGCCGCCCCGCGCCTTTACGGCCGTGATCCTTCCGGCTGCGTCGTTTATGATGGATGCGACGCGCCCCGACACGCGCTACGCTCTTCCTGTCAATCGGCGGGAGGGGCGGGGATGCGACGCTATCTGTTGCTATCGTGCATTGGCTTGGCGCTGGCGAGCACGCCCGTGCACGCGGCCGGCACATTGCGGATCGGCCAGCAGGAGGAGCCGGACGCGCTGGACCCGGCGCGCGGCGGCACATTCGGCGGCCGTTTCGCCTTCACCGCCATGTGCGACAAGCTGTGGGACCTGACCCCGGACCTGTCGTTCCGCCCGCAACTCGCCACCGCCTGGAAATGGTCCGACGACAACCAGGCCCTGACCATCACCCTGCGCGACGGCGTCACCCTGCACGACGGCACGCCCATGACCGCCGAGGTGGTCCAGGCCAACCTGGAACGGTATCGCAGCGCCCCCGAAAGCAACCGCAAGGGCGAGCTGCGTTCCGTGACCGGCATCGAGGTGGTCGATGGGCACACCGTGCGCATCGTCCTGTCCAAGCCCTTCGCCCCGCTGCTGGCAGCGCTCTCCGACCGCGCCGGCATGATCGCCTCCCCCACCGTCTTCAAGCGCCTGGGCGCGGATTTCTTCAAGGAGCCGGTCTGTTCCGGCCCGTTCAGGTTCACCGAGCGCGTCGCCCAGGACCGCATCGTGCTCGACCGCTTCCCCGGCTACTGGGATGCCGCGAACGTGCATTTCGACCGCGTGGTGTTTCGCATGATGCCCGACAGCACGGTGCGCCTGGTCAACCTCCAGGCCGGCGAACTCGACATGCTCCAGGACCTGTCGCCCACCGACGCCGGCAAGGTGCGCGCCGATACCAAGCTGCGCCTGGTCACCTCGCCCGGCCTGGGGTACGCGGCGATCGGCATCAACACCGCGCACGGTCCGCGCGCCGACACCCCCTTCGGCCGCGACCCCCGGGTGCGCGCGGCGTTCGAGGCGGCGATCGACCGCCAGGTGATCAACCAGGTCGCGCTGGAGGGCCTTTTCGTCCCCAACAACCAGACCGAGCTGCCCGCCAGCCCCTACAACAACAAGGCCCTTCCGGTGCCCCCGCGCGACGTCGCCAAGGCCCGCGCCCTGCTGAAGGAGGCAGGGGTGGACAAGCTGGAGATCGAGCTGCAGGTCGCCAAGAACCCGCGCGATGTGCAGGTCGCCGAGATCATCCAGTCGATGGCTGCCGAGGCTGGCATCACGGTGAAGGTGCGCAGCGGCGAGAGCGTCTCCAACATCCAGGCTATGACGCGCGGCGACTACCAGGCCGGCATCCACAACTGGTCCGGCCGCGCCGATCCGGACCTGAACATCTCCATCTACATCGCCGCCGACAGCTTCCAGAACTGGGGCAAATACAACAACCCCGCCTTCGAGGCCGCACTGGCCGCCGCCCGCGCACAGACCGACCCGCTGCGCCGGGCAGCCGAATACCAGAAGGTCACCAGCATCTACACCACCGACAAGCCGCTGATCCCGCTCTACAACACCACTTGGCTGTTCGCGCTGTCGGCGCGCCTGAGCGGCTTCGTGCCGGTGCCGGACGGCCTGATCCGCATCCAGGGAATGAAGGCGCAATAACGATGCCGATGTTCCGGCTGGGCCTGGCGGGCGCCGGCCGGATGGGCCGCACCCACATGGCCGCGCTGGCGGCCGGCGGCGGTGTGCGTGTGGTGGCGGTAGCCGAGCCGGACGCCGCTACCCGCGCGATGCTCGACGGCCCCGGCGTCGCCGCCCACGCCACCCTCGGCGCGATGCTGGATGCGGGCGGCATCGATGGCGTGCTGGTCGCCGTGCCAAGCCCGCTGCACGTGGCGGCCATCCGCGAAATCGCGGAGCGCGGCCTGCCCGTGCTCTGCGAGAAGCCATGCGGCGTACGCGCGGCGATGGCGGCCGAGGCCGCGGCGGTGGCCCGCACGGCGGGCGTGGTGCTCCAGATCGCCTACTGGCGCCGATTCGTGCCGGCGCTGCAGGAACTGCGCGCGCGCATCGCCGCGGGCGGGCTGGGCGAACTCTACCATCTCGACTGCCACCAATGGGACGCAACCCCGCCCGGCCGAGACTTCCGCGCCGGCAGCGGCGGCATCTTCGTGGACATGATGGTCCACGAATTCGACCAGATCCGCTGGCTCTCCCGGCAGGATTTCTTGGACGTCCGCGCCATGTCGTCCGGCGTGGCGGGCGAGGCGCCGGTGCCCGGCGATACGGAATGCGCCACCGCCCTGATCAGCCTGACCGGCGCCAGCACCGCCACGGCAACGGCCGGGCGCCGCCACCCGGGCGGCGATGTCATCCGCGTCGCGGCCTATGGCACCAAGCATGCCGCCGACCTGACGATCCACGACCCCGCCGCCGGTATCGACGTGATCGACGAGGCCCTGCGCCGCCAGGCGGCCGGCTTCGTCGCCCGCGTCGGCGGCGCCGAGGGCACCGGTGGCGCCACCGCCGCCGACGCGGTGGCCGCACTGGCCGCGGCCGAGCTGGCAACCCCGGTGTTGCACTTCTGACCCCGATGGACCCCGGCACCGCGCGCATCGGCATCAACCCGATCACCTGGACCAACGACGACATGCCCGAGCTGGGCGGCGACATCCCGCTCGACACGTGCCTCGCCGAAGCCAGGCTGGCCGGCTACGCGGGCATCGAACTCGGCGGCAAATTCCCGCGCGATGCCGCCATCCTCGGCCCCATCCTCGCCGGCCACGGCCTGGTCCTGGTATCCGGCTGGTTCGACGGCCGCCTGTTCGAGCGCGAACCCGCCGCCGAGTGGGACGCGCTGGTCCCCCACCTCACCCTGCTGCGCGACCTCGGCTGCCCCGCCGTCGTCTATGCCGACACGTCCGGCGGGCGCCACGGCGACATCCACCGCCCGCTGTCCCAACGCCCCGTGCTGGCGCCGGCGGACTGGCCCGCCTACGGCCGCAAGGTCACGGCGCTCGCCGAGCGCATGGCGGAATTCGGCGTCCGCATGGCCTTCCACCACCACATGGGCACCATCGTGCAGACCGACGCCGAGGTGGACGCCCTGATGGCCCATACCGGCCCCGCCGCCGGCCTGCTGTTCGACAGCGGCCACTGCCTCTTCGCCGGCGGCGACCCGGCCGCGCTGCTGGCGCGCCATGTCCGGCGGGTGGCTCACGTCCATTGCAAGGACATCCGCCGCGCCGCGCTCGACCAGGCACGCGCCACCAATTCGAGCTTCATGCAAGCCGTGCTGGCCGGCACCTTCACCGTGCCGGGCGACGGATGCATCGATTTCCACCGCCTGCTGCACACGCTCCATGCCGGCGGCTACGGCGGCTGGCTGGTCGTCGAGGCCGAGCAGGATCCGCGCCAAGCCCATCCGCTCACCTACGCGCGGATCGGATTCCAGGCCATCGAGGCCGCCGCCCAAGCCGCCGGGTTCACCTCCGCCGTGTGACCCAGGCGCCCGTCAACCCTTGCGCCTGCCTTTGTCCGCCGCCGCCTTGCCCGCCGCCGCCTTGCCAGTCGTCGCCTTGGCCGGGGCAGGGGCCTCCACCTCCAGCGCCCGCAGCGCCGCCGACCGTTCGCTGCCGGCCTGCATGATCATCCCATGGTCCGACCCGGCCAGCACCATCAGCGCGCCGCCCTGCATGTAGCGCCCCATCCATTCGTCGTCGCCCACGCCCCCGGTGCCAAGCACCAGCCCGTTGCGCCTGCACGCCGACCCCACCTTCGCGTACGCCGCCTGAACGCGCTCGTGCCCCCACTGGCCCGCAATGCCCATTGTGCTCGTCAGGTCCGACGTGCCGATCATCAGCACGTCGATCCCCGCCACCGCGGCAATCTCGTCCACATTGGCCACCGCCTCCTCGGTCTCGATCATCGCGCAGATCAGCACCTCCCGGTTCAGGATCGCCTGCGCCTCGCCCATCGGCGGCCCGCCATACAGGAACGCCGCCGGCGGCGCCCCCCACGAACGCTTCCCCAGCGGCGGAAACCGGAAAGCCTCGGCCACGCGCCGGGCCTGCGCCACCGTGTCCACATGCGGGATCACCAGTCCCATCGCCCCGTTGTCCAGCGCCCGCGTCCCCTCGTCCAGCGCATCCGTGCACACCCGCACAATCGGCGTGATCCCCAGCGGGATCGCTGCCAGGCACATCTGAGACACCTCCTGCACCGTGAACGCGCCATGCTCGCTGTCGATGAACAGCCAGTCGTACCCCGTCGCATGCGCCAGCATCGCCGCGGACACGCTGCGCAGATGGAACGGACAGAACCCCAACGCCAACTTCCCCTGCCGCAGCCGCTTCAACGTCGGGTTCGGCATCATCGCATTGCGCGGACCGGCAGCCATTTCTGAGTCTCCTCGTTTGTTGCGCCAACGCCAGCACCGCCGCCGTGCCAAGTCAATCGGTACGCAACCGGTTCCAGCCGCGCCGCGCCGCGATGCTTGTGTCACCCGCCCCGCACGCGCAGAATCACCACAGGGGACAAACACCCGAGGGGAGACACACCATGGACCAGCGCGCCACCACCGCCATGCACCAGCCACCCCTGGCCGCCAGCTACGTCAGCGGCACCGGCGCCATCCCGCTCATCGGCGACACCATCGGCCAGCACTTCGACAAAACCGTTGCCAGATGGCCAGACCGCGACGCCCTCGTCGTCCGCCAGCAGAACATTCGCTGGACCTGGCGCGAACTCGCCGAAGAGGTGAACGCCTTCGCCGCCGGCCTCCTCGCCCTCGGCCTCCAGCCCGGCGACCGCATCGGCATCTGGTCCCCCAACAATGCCGAATGGGCCATCACCCAGTTCGCCACCGCCAAGGCCGGCCTGGTCCTCGTCAACATCAACCCCGCCTACCGCCTCGCCGAACTTGAATACGCGCTGAACAAGGTCGGCTGCCGCGCCCTCGTCACCGCCACCGCCTTCAAGACATCAGACTACGCCGGCATGCTCACCACCCTCCTGCCGGAACTCACCACCGCGCTCCCCGGCCAACTCCGCGCCAGCACGGCACCGAAACTCTCCACCGTCATCCAGATCGGTGCTGCCACCATCAAGGGCGCCTTCCCGTTCACCGACATCCCCGCCATGGGCACCGCCGCCCACCGCGCCCGCCTCGCCGAACTCGCCACCACGCTGCAGTTCGACGACCCCATCAACATCCAGTTCACGTCCGGAACAACGGGAGCCCCCAAGGGCGCCACCCTCACCCACCACAACATCCTCAACAACGGCTTCTTCGTCGCCGAGACGATGAACCTCACCGAGCACGATCGCCTCTGCATACCCGTCCCCCTCTACCACTGCTTCGGCATGGTCATGGGCAATCTCGGCTGCGTCACCCACGGCAGCGCCATGGTCTACCCCGGCGAAGGGTTCGACCCGCTCGCCACCCTCGAAGCCATCCAGGCCGAGAAATGCACCGCCCTCTACGGCGTCCCCACCATGTTCATCGCCCAGATGGACCACCCCCGCTTCAAGGAGTTCGACGTCTCATCCCTGCGCACCGGCATCATGGCCGGCGCCCCGTGCCCCATCGAGGTCATGCGCCGCGCCATGAATCTCATGAACCTGCGCGACATCACCATCGCCTACGGCATGACGGAAACCTCGCCCGTCTCCTTCCAGACTGGACTCGATGACCCTATCGAGCGCCGCGTCGCCACCGTCGGCCGCATCCAGCCTCACCTCGAATGCAAGATCATCGACGCGGAAGGCCGCGTCGTGGCCCCCAACACACCCGGCGAACTCTGCACCCGCGGCTACTCCGTCATGCGCGGCTACTGGAACGACGAAGCCCGCACCCGCGAAGCCATCGACCCCGCCCGTTGGATGCACACCGGCGACCTCGCCACCATCGACGAGCAGGGCTACTGCGCCATCGTCGGCCGCATCAAGGATATGGTCATCCGTGGCGGCGAGAACGTCTACCCGCGCGAAATCGAGGAATTCCTCTACCGCCACCCCAGCATCGCCGAAATCCAGGTCTTCGGCATCCCCGACCCCAAATTCGGCGAGGAACTCTGCGCATGGGTCAAACTCCGCGACGGCGAAACCCTCACCGAGGAAGCAGTCCGCGACTTCTGCCGGGGCCAGATTGCCCATTATAAAATCCCCCGCTACGTCCGCTTCGTCACCGACTTCCCAATGACCGTCACCGGCAAGATGCAGAAATTCATCATGCGCGAAACGATGGTGAAGGAACTCGGCTGACCGCCACACTCGATCTCCCGGCCAAGCCGGGCCGGCGCGCGCGCCAGGCGGTGCTGGCGGTGCGCTTCATGGGCGGTCCGCCTGGCCAAGCCCCAACGGCGAGCGGCCGCAGGCACCGGACAATCTCAACCTCATCCTCGTTGACCTGCGCGAGATCGATCCGCTTGCGGGCGTGGCGGCGGTCCATTGGCGCCTGCTGACCACGCAGGCGGTGCGAGACGCAACCGAGGCGCTGGCGGTGGCTGATCTGAATCGCCGACGCTGGGCAAAGCGGTGCCACCGGCGCGATACGCTTGGTCACCGACGCCTTCGAGCCCGAGGACCAGCCGCTGCTGGCGGCCTATTGCGCCAGGCTCGAAGGCAAGACCGCGCGCCAGAAGAACCTCCATCCCCAAGGATCGCTGGCCTATGCCGCCTGACCGCGCCGCGTCATCGGCCCTTCGAGAACCCGCGGCGGAACAGCCGCATAACCGCCAGCGCGGCGCGGGCCAGGGCGGGGGCGGTGGTCGGGCGGCGCAGCCGCGGATCGTAGCCGGCGAAGCGGCGGTCGTTCTCCGCCAGGCACAGCGCCAGCATATCCGCCATGCTGAATGCCTCGGCACTGACCGCCTTCGCACCGCTGACGGTGAACCCGTAATCCTGTCCGGGCGCGTCCGCCTCCTGGTCCATGCCGCGCGCGACGCCCAACCTCTCCCAGCCGATATAAGCCCAGGCCGCCATGACCCGCAGTTCGAACCACGGCCGCCTCCACCACGCAAGCGCCGCCCGGTGCCAGGCAAGCCAGTTGGCGAACAGCAGGATGTGACGGCATTCCTCCTGAATCACCGGCTCGAAGGTCTCGACCAGTTCGGGTGGGAAGAAGCCGGACCGCCGCGCCATCTCGAACAGCCCGAAAGCGAAGAAGCTGTCGACGCATTCGCTGAACCCGGTGACCAGATAGCCCCATTCCGCGTCGCGCGGCGCCTCGTACCGCGGCTCCGGCGCCAGCACAATGCCATAGGCCTCCACCAGCCGGCCCAGCACCTCGCGATGCCGCCCCTCCTCCCAGCCGTTCAGGCGGACTGCCTCGGCCATCGCGGGGTCTGGCAAGAAATCTGCGTAGGCCTCCATGCGCAGCCGCGCGCGGCCCTCCGTCTGCACCGCGATGTCCCAGATCGGCAGGCCGGTCAGCCGCGCCAGCGCGTCCGCGTCCAGCTTCGGCCAATCGATCACCGCAGGCTTGTACGGGTTGAAGGTTTCGGCGAACATGCGGCACGTGGCCTGCTTGTGGGCCTCGCTGCCCGGGCGCAACCGCCCGGTCTCGGGGCTGCGCCAGTGCCGCGCCCGGTGGTCGGCGGCGGCGACTGTTGCGGCGTCGGGCGTGGCGGCAGGCGTCATGAAGCGCTCCTCGGCGCCGTCGTCGACGCCGGCGCCATGGCCGGCGCGACACGGCGCGGGTCGGTGATGGACGGATCAGGTCGGGCCCTGCCGGCCTACAGATACCGTCCGCGCTCCAGGATTTCGAGGGTGTATTCCTTGTAGGTCATGCCCAACGCCTCGGCCCGCTCCAGCCGGCGCAGGGCGATCTCGCGCGGTGGCGTCTTCCAGGCCGCCTTGTGCTTCTTGCGCCAGACATAGGAGCGCCACGCGACGGCGGCGGGATCCTCCTCGTCATCCAGCGGCGGGCCACCGTTGTCGCCGATCAGGGCATCACGCATCGGCGGCCAACTCCTTGAACATATAGCTTGTTGGGTTCAGCGCGCCGTGGATGTCGGCAGCGTAGTTGGGAATGATCCCGGCCAGGGTCCAGCCCAGGCCGCGATAGAGCCGCTCGGCGTCGCTGCCCGTCCAGGTATCGAGCACCAGCAGGCGCCGCCCGTCGGCCCGCGCCAGTGCCTCGGCGCGATGCATCAAGGCAGCGGCAATTCCCTGCCGCCGGGCGGCGGGATGGGTGAGCACCTTGGCGATCTCCGCCCGCCAGCGCCCGTTGGGCGGCCCGCCGGTGATCAGCGTGGTGGTGCCGACGATCCGCCCCGCCTGCCGGGCGACGAATACCCGCTTCTCGCCCGCCGAGACCGCGGCGGCTTGGTTGCGCCAGAAAGCCCGCGCCTCCTCGACCGGGAACGGCAACAGGAAGCCCACGCTGGCCCCGGCATGCACGGCGGCATGCAGCACATCCGCCAACGCGTTGATTGCCAGAGAGAATGCCTCGGCATCCAGCAGTTCGATCGCAGGGTTCACGGTCGGCACACCACCAGGGCATAATGCGCGCCTTCGGCCGCTGGCGCGCGGAAGCGAGTTGAGCCGAACAGGCGGAAGCGCAGGCAGTCGCCGGGCGAAAGACGGTGCACAACCCCTTCCACCGTCAGTTCCAGCGCGCCGCCGAGCACCCAGACATGCTGCTCCAGCCCCGCCACCCCCGGCGCGGCATAGGCAATGTCCGCCCCTGGCGGCAGCCGCGCCTCCACCAATTCGGCGTCGAACCCGGCGGCGGGCGGCGAGACGGAGCGGCGGACATAGCCCGTCTCGGGATCAGTCCACATCGGTTGCTCGGCGGCCGGCAGCAGCCGCGCCGGCTCCGCCTCCACCTCGGCCAGAAGGCGCGACATGGTGCGGCCATAAGCCGTGCACAGCCGGCCGAGCAGCGCCGCGGAAGGGCTGGTATCGGCGCGTTCGAGACGGGAGAGCGTGGTGCGGCTTATGCCGCTGCGCTCGGCCAGCTGGTCCAGCGACCAGCCATGCTCGGCCCGCAGCGCCGCCAGCCTCGCGGCAAGCCGATGGTCGAGCGCCGAGCTGTCATGCTCCATCACGTTTTCCATATCCGGGATGATTTCCCGAATGCGGGCGGCGCGTCAAGCGTGCAGCGGCACCTTCACGGCAATCGCGGTGATGTCGTCGGCCTCCAGCGTTTCCTTGTCGAGCAGCTGCTTGGCCGTGACATCCAGCAGGGCCCGCCGCTCGGTCAGCAGCCCCACCGCCCGGTCGAAGGCACGTTGGGCGATATCGTGGACCTCGCGGTCGATCTCGCTGGCCGTGGTCTCCGCATAGGCGCGCTCGGCCGGCAACGCGATGCCGCCCAGCATGCCGCGCTGGTCGCGTTCGTAGGTGACATGGCCGAGTTCGGGCGACATGCCGTACTGCACCACCATGCTGCGCGCGATGTCGGTCACCCGGCGCAGGTCGTCGGCCGCTCCGGTGGAGAGATGGCCGAACACGATCCACTCCGCCGCCCGCCCGCCCAGCAGCACGACCATGCGGTTCTCCAGCTCCTCGCGCGTCACCAGGAACCGGTCCTCTAGCGGGCGCTGCATCGTGTAGCCCAAGGCACCCATGCCGCGCGGAATGATCGACACCTTGTGCACGGGGTCCGAGCCCGGCAGGGCCATGGCGGCCAGGGCATGCCCCATCTCGTGGAACGCCACGATCTCGCGCTCTTTCGGGTTCAGCAGCCGATTGCGCTTTTCCAGGCCTGCGACAATGCGTTCGATGGCGTTGTTGAAGTCGCCCATGCCAACCGCTTCGGCATTGCGCCGCGTGGCCAGCAGCGCCGCCTCGTTCACCAGGTTGGCCAGGTCGGCGCCGGTGAAGCCGGGGGTGAGTGCCGCCACGGCCGCGGGGTCCACATCCACGCCCAGGCGGATCTTCTTGAGATGCACGCTAAGGATCTGCTCGCGCCCCTTGCGGTCCGGCCGGTCCACCAGCACCTGGCGGTCGAAGCGCCCGGCGCGCAACAGCGCGGGGTCGAGGATCTCCGGCCGGTTGGTGGCCGCCAGCAGCACCACGCCCGACTTGGTGTCGAACCCGTCCAGCTCCACCAGCAGCTGGTTCAGCGTCTGCTCCTTCTCGTCGTTGCCGCCGCCGGTCAGACCCGGGTTGCGGCTGCGCCCCATGGCGTCCAGCTCGTCGATGAAGATGATCGCCGGCGCCCGCTGGCGCGCCTGTTCGAACAGGTCGCGCACCCGCGCGGCACCCACGCCCACGAACATTTCCACGAACTCGCTGCCGGAGATGGAGAAGAACGGCACCTTCGCCTCGCCTGCCACCGCCTTGGCGATCAACGTCTTTCCGGTTCCCGGCGGGCCCACCAGCAGCACCCCCTTGGGCATGCGCCCGCCCAGGCGGCCGTACTGCTCGGGGTTCTTGAGGAAGTCCACAACCTCCTGCAGTTCCTCCTTTGCCTCGTCCACGCCGGCCACGTCGCTGAACGTAACGCCGGTGTCGGTCTCCACATAGATCTTGGCCTTGCTCTTGCCGATCGCCATCAGTCCGCCGCCCAGCCCCTGTTTCTCGGCGAGCTTGCGGATGACGAAGAACCAGATGCCCACGAACAGCAGCACCGGCACCACCCAGGACAGCAGGTCGCGCAGGAAGGTGCTCTCGATCTGGCCCGTCACCTTCACGCCGTAGCGGCCAAGCTCCTCGGCGAAGGCGTCGTCCACGCGCGTGGTGGTGAAGCGGGTTTCCCCGGTGGGGAACGGGTCCTTCAGCGCGCCGGAAATGAAGCGGTCCGACACCGCCACCGACGCCACCTTGTTGTCGCGCAGCAATTGCTGGAATTCGCTGTAGGGGATCGGCTTCACCCCCGCAAAACCGGCGATCAGGCTCTGCAGCAGCAGAATGCCGGCCAACGCGGCAACGAAGTACCACGCATTGAACCTGGTGGTCTTGTTCATCGAGAGGCACTCCCTACCATCCGGCCGAACGCATCTTCACCATTCCGCCGTGGTGACGACACTACCAGCCCAGGGCACGCGCCGCCCAGGCCAATGCTTCGGCGCCGGCCACGACCAGCAGACCGTTCCACAGTAACGCCGCCACCGACAGTACCAGACCGAAAGCGATCGCTATGCCGTCACGTTCCATCAGGCCCAGCCCAATCACCGCAATGGCCACCGCCGGCGGCGGGTTGCCGAATGGGACAGGCAGCGCCAATGCCAGGCCCATAATCACCAGCACCAGGCCGAGCACGCGGTGCATCGGCTCCGAGGTCAGGCCCGCAAGCCGGCCGTGATCCAGCCAGCGTTCCGCGCGGACCAGCCAGGGCACCGAGCCAAGTAGCACGCGTTTGACCTGCGGCCCCGGCAGCGTGCGCGCCGCCAAGCGGTGTGGCAGGCGCACCCTGTGCCCGCCCGCCGCGATCTGCAGGCCGAGCAACGCGACAATGAAGCCAAACACGGCGCCCACCGGCAGGCCCGGGATGGTGATGAACACCGGCAGCATAAGCAGCACCAGCGTCAGGCCGATGCCTGTGTCGCCCAGCGCCTCTACCACCTCGCCCACGCTCACCCGCGCCTCACCGAGCCGCGCTGCCAGCGACGCAAGTCGCCCAGAGGCGGACAGCCGCAAATCGGCTTCGCGCGCCGGAACCAGCTCCATGCCGCAGCCTCCAGATGCCTCATGCAAGGCAGGTGAAGGATCCGACATCGCGGCGCGCGGAGGTGCGCCGCCAGAGGGGCCCGGATCCGGGTCAGCAACAGGTGGGCTGCCGCTGGCGCGGGTTCAAGCCGTGGCGGCTGCCCATCGCGGCCGACGTCGGCGGCCGAATGCAATTCCCGCCATGCCCGCCAGCACCAGCGCCGCCGAGCCCGGCTCGGGCACGCCCACTGCCGCCCCGGGCGGAACCGCCGCCGCGGTGTAGTGCGCCAGCACCCGCTCGGCCGACAGCGCGGTGCCGTACACCGCCACCTCGTCCAGCGCACCATTCAGGAACCGCGTCTGTGCGTCCCAGCTGCCCAGTTGCCCCTCGGTCAGCTCGGTGATCAGGCCGGGAACGGTGAACAGCGTCTGCACCAGCGCGCCATTGAGGTACAGCAGCCCGCTGCCGCTGGCGGCGTCGTAGGTGGAAACGACATGGTACCAGGGGCCCGTGGTGAAGTTGAAGTCGTTGTCCAGGTCGGCAAACCCCAGGGCCCATTCCAGCGTTGCCTGGCTGCCGTCGGCACTGCCCACCACCTGCCAGTGCGACTTGCCCGGGGCGAAGGCATCGGTGTTGTAGATGGCCGACCAGGTAGGCGGCAGGCTGTCGAACCGGATCCAGGCCTCCAGCGAGAGATTGGTGAATGTCCCGATATCAGGAACATAGACGCTCGAATTGACTCCGTTGAACACCCCGGCGTAGCCGAGCGCGGGAGCGGCGCTGGCCTGGCCCAGCGCGACATTGGCGTATTGCCCGGGGAAGGTGCCGCCGGCAGAGTCGGCAGCGTTGGTGCCGGCGGTCTCCTCGAACCGCCACCACGCGACGGGTAAATCCGCACCCACCGCCGCTTCATAGGTTTCGGCCGCGGCCGGGGCGGCGGCAAGAAAAGTCAGGGCGAAAGCCTGTGCAATTTTCATGGCTCGTCTCGTGACACGCGTTGAAGGACGACGAAGACGGAAGCGGTGTGTCAGTCGTCGCGAACAACAGCAGTTTTGAGCAGAGGCAAGAATGATGCAAAGCAACCGCATGTGAACCGGATCACGTTTCTGCCAACTATTGAATACGCAATCGGCTCGGGAGAGAATGCATTTGCATGCGAGAATGGTATTGTTGGAGGGAGGTGATCGGGTCCGGGAACTTTGCGCCAGGACATCCAGCAATCCGGCGCGCGCTTTTTGCTCGACCATATTGAGTGTAAAATGAGTCGCTTGGCTATCTGGTCCTCAGGTTCCATCGGGTCGTGGACTGTGTCTTCGCGCTAATCCTGTTCCTGAAGCCGTGCGCCGAGCATCGCCAGCGCCTCGGCCACGGCGCGGCGCCGGATGGCGCTCCGGTCGCCCGCAAAATCATGCCGTGCGACGATGGTGGGCCGCCCCGCCCGCGCGCAGCCGAGCCACATCAGCCCCACCGGCTTCTGCGCGCTGCCGCCGCCCGGCCCGGCGATGCCCGTCACCGCCACCGCCAGTTGCGCCCGCGACCGCGCCAGCGCCCCCTCTGCCATAGCCCGGGCCACCGGTTCGCTGACCGCGCCGTGCTCGGCGATCAGCCGCGGATCCACGCCCAACAATTCGCTCTTGGCCGCGTTGGTATAGGTGACGAACCCGCGGTCCAGCACCGCCGAGGCGCCTGCGATGGCGGTGAGCGAGGCGGCGACCAGCCCGCCGGTGCAGGATTCGGCGGTGGCGAGCATCGCGCCCGCCGCCTCGCACCGTTCCAGCAGCGCGGCGGCCTGGGCCAGTATGGCATCGTCGATCACGCCGGCTTCTCTGCCCCGGTCACTTCGGCCAGCAGGGTGAAGAAGCCGCGCTTGCGCACCGAGTTGATGCCCCAGTCCACCGGCAGGCTCTGATAGCCGTCCTCGAACTTCTCCTTGATGCGGCGGTAGTCGAAGAATCCCCAGCCGGCGCCGCGGCCGATCGCCGCCAGCATATTGTTGTCCGGCTTGTCGAAATCGTAGTGGTCGTCCTCGTTGTACAGGATCGGCTGGCCGCGGTAGGCGGCACTCGCCCGCGTGCCGTCCACCTGGGCACGGATGAAGTCCGGCTCCTCCACATGGTTGCCGTGCAGCAGGATGTAGTCGCATGCGTCCATCAGGTGGTCGGGCGGCACCACGCCGCCACGGAAGCTGGTGCTCACCGGCACGCCCGGCGCCCGGGCACGGGCGAGCGCGATCAACTCGCCATGGCGCGGCGGCTTGAGGATGTCGTGCACGAAGGCCGGAACGTCGATCTCGTTGGCGATTTCCAGCAGCACATTGCCCGCCCCCAAGCCGGCCAGCCATTCGCACGCGGCCGTGGTGGCACGGATGATCGCCGCCTCGCCCTCCAGCGTCTGCGACTGCGCGCCGTAGAACAGGCCGAGATTGACCACCATGCCCAGTTCGCCGGCGGCGCGGATCACCCGCCCGGCCCGCGCCAGCGCATCGGGATACGGCGTGCCGTCGGGGGCGAAGCCGGAAAGGCGCCACGGCTGATTCCACGAATAGCCCTGTGGGCTCCCGCCCTGCAGGTTGATCGCCACCGCATCCAGCCCGCTGCGGCGGTACAGCGGCAGGGCGGCGACGAATTCGCCGGTGTTGCGCTCGGCGCTCCACGGCCCGTCGGCATAGGACCAGGCGCCGATGGTGGAAGGGTTGCGGTCGTCGACGATGGCATTGGCCATGCGCGAAGTGAACAGCATCCCCTCGATCGATCGGCCGGAGAAGCGGCGCCCGGCATGGGTGGGCGTGCCGTCGATCAGGAATTTCTCGCCGCTGATCGCCACGGTTGTCGCAGGTTTGCTCATATCTTTCCCCCCAGGTGGATCAGGGCGCGTGCCACGCCGCCCGTGCTCCCCAGACAATCCCCGCGGCCAGCGCGCCGGCGATCACGTCGTCCAGCATCACCCCGGCAACGCCATGCTGCCGGTCGGCCCAGCCGATGGGGCCGGGCTTGACGATATCGAGGATCCGGAACGCGAGAAAGGCCAGCAACACCGACAGCGGATCGAGCGCCGCACCCACCAGCGGCAACAGGGCAATCCACTGCCCGGCGACCTCGTCGATCACCACCCAGCCGGGGTCGCGCTGGGCATGGCTGGCATGAACCGCCCAGAACCCGCCCACCGTGGCCAGCAACGCCGCGGCCGGCAGCAGCAGCGGGGCCTGCCACAGCATGCCCACCCCCACCGCCAGCGCCGCCAGCGAACCCGCTGTGCCCGGCGCCACCGGCGACAGCCCGGCGCCGAAGCCGCAGGCCACCCATTGCGCCAGGCTGCGCGGGCGCGGCGCCCTCATGCCGGGGCAAGCCCGCTCAGGAAGCCGTCCAGCGCCGCTGCCACCACGGGCTCTCCCAGGGTCGGCGCATGGCCGACCCCCGGCACAGCGACATAGGCCATGTCCGGCCGCAGTGCCCGCATCCGCGCGACCGTTTCCGCCGACAGCACCGTGCTGCGCTCGCCATGCACCAGCATCATTGCCGCTCCGTCCAGCCCACCGAACAACGGCCACAGCGGGCGCACCGGGGCGCCGAGCAGCCGGGCAATCCGCGTGTCCCAGCCCGGATGCCAGCGTCCGTCATCGCCACGGACATAGGTGAGGGCGGCGAAGCGCTGCCACTCGGCCTCACCCTCCAGCGACAGGTCCGGCAGCACCGCACGAAGATGCGCGGCCGCTTCCGCCAGGCCGGGCAGGGCGAGATCATCGGCGATGAAGCGGCGGATGGCCGCCGCCCCCGCCGCCCCGATTTCCGGACCAATGTCGTTCAGCACCACAGCCGCCACCAGCGCCGGGCGCGCGGCCGCCAGCCCCATGGCGAGCAGGCCCCCGAAGCTGGTGCCCACCATCGCCGCGCGGTGCAGGTGCAGGGCCGCGCACACATCCATCACGTCGCGCAGGCAGGCTTCGGGCCCATAGCGGGCGATGTCGCGGGCACGCCCGGAACCGCCGCGGCCGGCATAGTCGATGGCCACCACCCGCCGCCTGCAATGCCGGGCGGCGAGGTCGGCGAAATCCGCCCCGGTGCGTACCAGCCCGGGCAGGCACAGCAGCGCCAGCCCCTCGCCATGACCGGCAGGGCCCCATTCACGCACGCTCAGAAGCAGCCCGTCCCAGGCCCGGACATGGCGCACCAAGGGCTGGGCGCGTTCGGTCTGCGCCTTCAGCGCAGCCATGCCGCGAGCGGATGCGGCAGAATCCCGGCGGTGCGGGCGCGGTAGATCACTGTGTTCTCAATCACCCGCATCACGTAGTTGCGGGTTTCCGAGAAGGGGATCAGCTCGATCCAGTCAACAATGTCGGTCCCTTCGCGGCGCGGGTCGCCGTTCTGGTCGACCCACTCCTCCACCCGCCGCGGCCCGGCATTGTAGCCGGCGGCGGCCATGGCGATGTTGGCGTCGAACTGGTCCAGCAGGCCGCGCAGATAGGTGCTGCCCAGCCGCACGTTCAACTCGGGATCGCGGGTCAGCGCCGTCACCGGCGCGGCGATGCCCAAGCCGCGCGCGACATGGGCGGCGGTGCGCGGCATCAACTGCATCAGCCCGCGCGCGCCGGCGGGGCTGACGGCCAGCGCGTCGAAATTGCTCTCCTGGCGCATGATGGCGAGCGCCACCGCAGGCTCCACCACATCGGCCGGCGCGGCCACGGCGGCGGGCCAGCCGGTGTCCATCAGCATCATGCCGTCGCGCCCGGCGCGGCGCGCGATCGCCACCGCCGTCTCGGTCAGGCCCAGCCCGCTGGCCAGCCGCGCGGCAAGCGCCCGGTCCGGCGCGTCGGGGCTGACCTCGTAGAGCTGCAGCAGGAACGGCGCCGCCCGGCGCGGCTCGCCCCACGCCACCAGCAGCGCCGCCGCGCGAGCCATCTCGCGCCCCGCGAGGTCCAGCGCGCGGCTGCTGTCGGCCGCCGGGTCGCGCGTGGCGACGATGCGCGCCGCAAGAGCATTCGAATTGCCGTCCAGCGCCAGGGCGGCCAACTGGCCGTAATATGTGCTGCTCCACGCAGCGGAATGCCGGTAGGCGGCGGTGCGCGACGCCGCGTCGCCTGCCGCGCGGCCAATCCAGTAGAAGGCGCGGCCCTGGGTGATGGCGGAGCCCGACGCCGCCTCCAGGGCATGGAAGTGGCGGCTGGCCGCGGCCGCGTCATGCAGGCGGCGCAGGGCGATGAAGCCGGCCAGGAACTCGGCGTCGGTCAACGGCTCCCCGGCCGATTGGGCATGCCCGGCGGCAACGGCGTAGGCGCCGGCATCGTCGCCCTGCTGCAGCCGCCGGCGCGCCATCAGGTTGCGCTCGTTCCAAAAGGCCGGGCGGCGCGATTCCGGCGCGGCCCGTTCGGCGGCGGTGCCCATCGCCCGCCATTGCGCCACCGCCTCGTCGTCGCGCCCGGCGCGGCGCAGCCAGCGAATATGCTCCAGCACCAGGGCGGGGTTGGCGCGCGCCGTGTCCGGCAGGGCAGCGACCTGCCCGCCCGCGCCCGGGTCGTCGCGGCGCAACGCCTGCAACGCATCGGCCAGTGCCGGGTACGGCAGGCCCACCCGGTCGGCCTGGCGGCGGGCGGCGATCGGGTCGCTCCAGGCCAGGCGCTCGAAGCGGCGCAGATGGTCGTTGCGCGACAGCACGCCCGACCAGTCGGCCAGGAAGCGCATCTCCCAGGCCGGGTCGCCGGGGGCGCCGATCCAGGCCTGCTTCAGCATGGGTGCTGCGTCCCGGCCGGCGGCTGCCAGCACCTGGGCGCAGCGCATCAGCGCGGCGGTGGCGTCAGGCGCGGCGCGGGTGCATTCGCCAACCGCCACTGCCGGGTCCGGCTCCAGTGCCAGCGCCTCGTCGCGCCGGCGGGCCAGCAGGGCGGCGAAGGGCCAGTCGGGATTGGCGGCCGCGAAGGCGCCGATCTCCGCCGTGCCGGCAGCACCGGGTGCCAGCAGGCGGAACCACTGCACCAGCTTGCGCGCCACCGGATCGGGATGGTTCGCAACCGCCGCCTCGGCCTCCGCCCAGCGGTCGGCGCGCACATGCGCCATCACGTCCTGCGCCGCCTCCTGGCCCGCCGCCGGGGGCGCGCCATGAAGCAGGCCCCCCAGCAACAGCAGCATGGGCAATACAGCGGATATGGCGCGGTGCATGCCCCACCTTATCGCGTCCGGCCTTGCGGTGCATCCCCCGCGGTTCTAGCTTTCGCCACTTAATCGAAGCCGGCGCCAGGAATGTTGCCGGCCGCAACCGACCCAACCGGAGGACGCAGATGTTCAAAGGGTCCTATGTCGCCCTGATCACGCCGATGCGCACGGATGGATCGGTCGACGAGAAAAAACTGGAGGCCTTTGTCGATTGGCAGATCCGCGAGGGCACCAACGGCCTGGTCCCCACGGGCACCACCGGCAAGTCGCCCACGCTGAGCCATGACGAGCACAAGCGCGTCGTCGAGGTGGCCCTTGCGGTCGCCAAGGGCCGGGTGCCGGTGATCGCCGGCACCGGATCGAACAGCACCTCCGAGGCGATCGACCTCACCCGGCATGCCAAGAAGGCGGGCGCCGACGCGGCCATGCTGGTCACCCCCTACTACAACAAGCCGACCCAGGAGGGGCTCTACCTCCACTTCAAGGCGGTGGCGGAAGCCGTTGACATTCCGATTATCGTCTACAACATCCCCGGCCGCTCAGTGGTGAACATCACGGTCGAGACGATGGCCCGGCTGGCCAAGATCCGGAATATCGTCGGCGTGAAGGATGCCACCAACGACCTCGCCCGCCCGATTCACACCCGGGCAACCTGCGGCGAGGACTTCGCGCAGATGTCCGGCGAGGACGCCACCATCCTGGCATTCCTGGCCGGCGGCGGCGACGGCTGCATCTCCGTCACCGGCAACATCGCGCCCCGGCTCTGCGCCACCATGCACACCGCCTGGCAGGATGGGCGGATCAAGGACGCGCTGGCGATCCAGGACCGGCTGATGCCGCTGCACGACGCGCTGTTCAGCGAGACCTCGCCCGGTCCGATCAAATACGCCGCCTCGCTGCTGGGCCATACCGCCGAGACCGTCCGCCTGCCGCTCGCTCCCCCGGGCGAAGGCACGCGGGCGCGGGTGCGCGAGGCGATGACGAGCGTGGGGCTGTTGAACTGATATAAGGCAAGGCCGGGGGCGCCGCCCCTGGACCCTGGCAGGGGGCGGAGCCCCCTGCACCCTCGATAACTTGGGGGCTGGGGCGACGCCCCAGCGGGGTCCAGGGGCAGCGCCCCTGGCCTTCCTGTCCTGGAGTCCCGCCTTGGCCACCACCGCGACGCGCAAGAAATCCGGCCTGATCAGCCACGGCGTGGCGGCGCAGAACCGCCGTGCCCGCTTCAACTACACCATCAAGGAAACCGTCGAGGCCGGGGTGGTGCTCAAGGGCCCGGAGGTGAAGTCGCTGCGCCACGGCCGCGCCACCCTCACCGAGGCCTGGGCCGGTGAGCGCGACGGCGAGCTCTACCTGTTCAACTGCTACATCCCCGAATACCAGGGCGGCGTGCTCAGCCGCTTCGAGCCGCGCGCGCCGCGCAAGCTGCTGGTCAAGGCCAAGCAGCGCGACCAGCTGCTCGGCGCCATCAGCCGCGACGGCATGACGCTGGTTCCGCTGGATATTCATTTCAACGACCGCGGTTTGGCCAAGGTGCAGCTCGGCCTTGGTGCAGGACGCAACAAGGCGGATAAGCGCCAGGCCGTCGCGGCGCGCGACTGGCAGCGCGACAAGGCCAGGTTGCTGCGCGACCGGGGATGATGCGGCCGGCGTCGCCGCCCCGCACGGCGACATTTCTTCTAGCATGCTGCCTGTTGCTCGGCCTTCCCGCCGGTTGCGCGCCGGGCCGCGAGGCTTTGCTCGGTGCGCAGCGCCACGCCGGGCCGATACCCTCCACGGCCGGCCAGCTCCATTGGGTGCCCGTCACCGGGGCCGGCGGCGCGCGCCGGCTGATCCTGGCACGGCTGTGCCGTCCACATGGCCCCTCGCCCCACCCGCTTGTGGTGATCAACCATGGCAAGGCGTCGAACCCGCGCGAGCGGTCGGGCCAGCGCGTGGCGCTGTGCGGGGCGGAGGCGGTGCGCTGGTTCCTCGACCGCGGCTTCGTCGCCGTGCTGCCGCTGCGCCGCGGCTACGGCGCAACCGGGGGCCGCATGGCCGAGGCGCTGCCGCCCTGTTCGCCCACGCGCGACTACGTGCCGGCGGCGCTGGAGACCGCTCGCGACATCCGCGCGGCGATCGACTACGCCACCGCCCTGCCGGGCATCCGTGCCGAGCGGGTGGTGGTGGTGGGCCAGTCCGCCGGCGGGCTGGGCTCCATCGCCTATTCCAGCCTCGGCGACGCCCGTGTGGTTGCCCTGGTGAACATGGCCGGCGGCGATGGCGGGCATGCCGGCGGGCGGGCCGGACAGGTCTGCCATCCCGCGGCCTTGGTGCGGGCGGCGGCATGGTTCGGCGCGCATTCCCGCACCCCGATGCTGTGGATCTACACCGCCAACGACAGCTACTTCGCCCCCGAAATCGCCGCGGCGATGCACCGCGCCTATGAGGCGCAAGGCGGGCAGGCGGAACTGCATGCGCTGCCGAATTTCGGGCGCGACGGCCATACGCTGTTCTTCGCGCGCGGCGGGGCGGCGGTGTGGGGCGGGCTGGTGGCACGGTTCCTGCGCTTGCACGACGCCACCTCGTGACAATTTGTGCGGCGAACCCATGGGAGGTGCCGATGCAACAGGATGACGACGGGCCGGGGCAGGGCGCTGAAAAGCTGGTTCAGGCCAAGCGGCAATGGGCACGCGACGGCCGGTTGCTGACCGGCACCGCCGCTGACCCGGCGACCGAGCGCCTGCCGCCCGGCCAGCGCCTGGTGCGCGACTGGCCGGTGCTCGACCTTGGCGCGCAGCCCGAGGTCACCGAGGCGCGCTTCCGGCTGGACGTCGACGGGGCGGTGCGCCACCCGATGAGCCTGCGCCTGGCCGAGTTCATGGCCCTGCCGCAGCAGGACAGCGTGTCCGACATGCATTGCGTGACCCAGTGGTCGCGCTACGACAACCGATGGCGCGGGGTGGCGGCGCGCACGCTCGTCGAAATGGTGCAGCCGCGCGAGGCGGCGCGCCATGTGGTGCTGCATGGCTACGATGGCTACACAACCAATCTGCGCCTGGAACAGTTCGCGCGACCGGACGTTTTCCTGGTGCACAGTTGGGAGGGCTTGCCGCTGGCGACGGAGCATGGCGGGCCGGTGCGTGCCCTGGTTCCCCGGCTCTATTTGTGGAAATCGGCGAAATGGATCCGGCGCGTGGAGTTCACCGAGCGCGACCGGCCCGGCTTCTGGGAACGCAATGGCTACAACAACAATGCCGATCCCTGGCTGGAGGAGCGATATGAATGACATGCCGCACCGCACGGCGCCGCCCGCCGGCCTGATCCGGACGGGCTCAATTGAATTCACCTGTTCTTCATACGTAAGACTGGTGCCAGTTCGGGGGCTTGCGTGCTAGGTTGCAACTCCAGATGGAGCGGAAGCGTTCCGGAATTCGTTGCATGGGCACGCGGCGCCTGCGCCTCGGGGCCGATGCGACACTGCCGGAAGGTGTGGCGTGGAAAATGATGCGAAGGTCCGGATCGGCCGCGTTCGCGCAGTCTATGAGCGGATAAGGGTCACCCTGGCGGTCACGGCGGTCAGCGGCATTGTCGTGGCGGCTGTGATGAGCCCGACCGGCGCATCTGGCCGGGTCGCGGGATGGCTTGCGCTGTTGCTGGGCCTGGCGGCATTGCGCCTGTTGTTGTGGCTGGCGCACCGGCGCGATTCCGCCCGCGCCTCGCTTGCCACCTGGGAGCGGCTGGCAGTGGCGGGTTCGCTGCTGTCGGGGCTGGTCTGGGGAGTGGGCGCGGCGGTGATGGTGCCCGGCGAAGCCATGCTGGCCACTGGCCATCTGGTGTGGCTGTTCGTGCTGGGTGCGATGTGCGTCGGCGCCGCCACGGTGCATGCCGTGCATCTGGTCAATTCGCTCGCCTTCCTGCTGGCGGCCGGGCTGCCGCTTGCGGCGCGGCTGGCGATGGAGGGCGATGCGCGCGACCTGGGCTATGCGACGATGATCCTGGCCTTCGTCGTGGCGCTGGCTGGCGCGGCACGCCGGTTTGTCAGTGAGTTCGATGAACGGCTGCGCCTGCAACTTGCTTTGGACCGCCGCACCGAGGAGCTCGACAGCGCCAATGCGCGGCTGCGCGCCGAGATCGAGAGCCACCGCGCCACCGGCGACAGCCTTCGACAGGCGCAGCGGCTGGAGGCGATCGGGCGCCTGACCGGCGGGGTGGCGCACGACTTCAACAACGTGCTGGCGGTGATCGCTGGCAACCTGCAGCTGATCGCGCGCCGCGCCCAGGGCAACGCGGACGTCATCCGCCTGGCCGCCGCCGCGGAGCGGGCCGCCGAGCGCGGGGCGCGGCTGACCGCCAGCCTGCTGTCGTTCGCGCGCGAGCAGCGGCTGCGGCCGGAGCCGGTGGACCTGAACGCCCTGGTGCGCGAGTTCGCGCCGCTGCTGCGCCGCACGCTGGGCGAGCGGATGGAGTTGGTGCTGGACCTGTCGCAGGGCCCTGCGGCGGCGTTGGCCGATGCCGCGCATTTCCAGTCGGCCTTGCTGAACCTGGCGATCAATGCGCGCGACGCCAGCCCGCCGGGCGGGCGGCTGACCATCGCCACGCGCCCGTCCGCGACGGCGCCGGTGGACGAGGTGGCGCTGGACGATGTGGGCGCAGCGCCGCCGGCGGGGCCGTTCGTGGCCGTTACCGTGTGCGACACCGGGCCGGGAATGGCCCCGGAAGTGGCGGCGCGGGCGTTCGAGCCGTTCTTCACCACCAAGGAGGTGGGCAAGGGGAGCGGGCTGGGATTGTCGCAGGTCTATGGTTTCGCCCGCCAGTCGGGCGGCCGGGCCGGCATCCGCAGCAATCCTGGCGGCGGGACCGAGGTGTCGATCCATCTCCCGGCGATCGCGGAGGGCGCGGTGGTAGGGGATGCCGACCCGGCTGCTGCCGTGCCGGCACGCCCGGCCGCGGCGGACGGCGGCAGGCTGCGCGTGCTGCTGGTGGAGGACGATGCCGACCTGCGCCCGGTGCTGAAGGAATTGCTGGCGGCGCAAGGCTGGGAGGTTGTCGAGGTGCCCGACGGCAAGGCCGCGCAGGCGATGCTGGCAGCGGATAGCAGCCTGGACGTGGTGGTGACGGATGTGGTGATGCCGGGCGGCGTGAGCGGCGTGGACGTGGCGCGCCGGGCGGCGCAGCTCCGCCCGGGGCTGCCGGTGGTGCTGATCTCCGGCTATCCCACGGCGATCCTGGCCGCGCATGGCGCCTGCGAGGAGGAGTTCGACCTGTTGCGCAAGCCGTTCAGCGGCGGCGAGCTGATGGATCGGATAAGGCTGGCGCGCCGGCGCCGCGGGATGGCCCACCGCTCGGCCGAGGCGGCGTCGCGCAACAGCATGGCGGACTGATCCCGCTGGCCGCCCGCTCGCCCCCTCTGGCCGGCCGGTCTCGCCGCGTTAAGAGGCCATTTCGGAATTAATGCGGAACGGTAGATTTTGGGGGTTGGATGGCCGTGCCAGATGTGATTCGGGCAGGTGTTCGAAGCCTTGCCGGAGATCTCATGTGGACGCCGACCACCCGCGCGCAGCATAGCCGCGCGGGCCTCCGCTATGGAAGTGACGTCACCGACGCCGAGTGGCTGATCCTCGGGCCGTTCCTGCCTGCCGCTTGCCGGTGCGGTTGCCCGCGGAAATGGGAGATGCGAGAGATCGTCAACGCGATCTTCTACGTGCTGCGCGGAGGGATCGCCTGGAGCCTTCTGCCCAAGGACTTTCCGCCCGTGCCGACGGTCTATCGCTGGTTCGCCCGGTTCCGCGACGACGGCACCTGGGAGCGGATCAACCATTACCTGGTGATGCTCGACCGCGAGCGGACGGGGCGCGAGGCAAGCCCAACTGCGGCCGTGATTGACAGCCAGAGCGTCAAGACCACCGAGAGTGGCGGCGTGCGCGGCTACGACGCAGGCAAGAAGATCAAGGGTCGCAAGCGGCACGCCCTGGTCGATACCGACGGCCGGGCACTGAAGTTGCAGGCCCATTCGGCCGCCATCCAGGATCGGGATGGCGCCGGACCGCTGCTGCGGGCGTCTCGCGCAAGTTGGCCGTTCGTGGCGTTGGGCTATGCGGACGGCGGCTATGCCGGTCCCAGGGTCGCCGATGCCAGTCCGATCCGCATCGAGGTGGTCCGCAAGGCCGACAACCAAGTCGGCTTTGCCGTCATCGCCAGACGCTGGGTGGTCGAGCGGTTCTTCGCCTGGATCAACCGCAATAGGCGCTTGGCAAAGGACTTCGAAGCTACTCTCGAAAGCGTCGAGGCGTTCCTCTACGCTGCATCCAGCGTGCTGCTGCTACGAAGGCTGGCTCGATCGTAAAGCGATTCGAAATGGACTTAAGCGAAACGCCCGGATTTGGGGAAGCCGTTGGGCGGAAGACGGCCGGCCTGGGCACGCTCGCCGAGCCAGGGGCGCAGGTCGTGCTCGGTGCGGGTCTTGTCGCCCAGGCGCCAGGTCAGTCCCTCGGCCAGGGTGAAGGTCTTGACGTCGGCCAGGCCGCCATCCTTGTATTTCTGCAGGATCACGCCGCTGCCGCGCGCCATCTCCGGAAGCTGCTCCAGCGGGAAGACCAGCAGCTTGCGGTTTCGCCGATGGCCGCCACGTGGTCGCCAGCCGCCGGCGACGCAGACGCCGCCTCCTCGCCGGGCCCTGACGTTGAGCACCTGCTTGCCGGTGCGCTTCTCGGCCAGCAGGTCCTCGGACTCGGCACACGAAGCCGCGGCCGGCGGTGGAGGCGACCAGGTAGCGCTGCGCCCTCGCGCCGGACGAAGAGCGTCGATGATGTCGTCCTCGTTGGTCAGGTCGACCATCAGGCGGAGGGTTGGCCGTCGCCGCGACCGCGCGGCAGGTCGGCGGCCTTGAGGGTGTAGACGCGGCCGTTGGTGGCGAACAGGCACAGCCGGTCGGTGGTCTCGCAAGGACCAGCAGCCGCAGCGCGGTCGCCCTCCTTGAACTTCTGCTCGCAGGCGTCGGCGATGTGGCCCTTCAGCGCGCGGATCCAGCCCTTCTCCGAGCAGGATGACGGTGATCGGCTCGCGCTCGACATAGGCGTCCGGCGGAGACCTCGATCGCCTTCGGCGGCGTCGCCGAAGCTGGTGCGGCGGCGTGCCGAGCGGGCCGTCGCCGAACTTCTTCCGGACGGTCTCCAACTCCTCGGTGATCGCTCGCCCAGCGCTTGGCTTCGCTGCCCAGCAGGGCCTGGAGCGTCCTTGCGCTCGCGCGGTGAGCGTCTTGTGCTCCTTGCGGATCTCCATCTCCTCCAGGCGGCGCAGGCTGCGCAGGCGCATGTTGAGGATGGCTTCGGCCTGGATGTCGGTGAGCGAGAAGGTGGCCATCAGGCACGGCTTGGGCTCGTCCTCCTAGCGGATGATGCGGATGACCTCGTCGAGGTTGAGGTAGACGAGCGAGGAAGCCGTCGAGGATTTCCAGGCGGCGCTCGATGGCGGCGAGGCGGTGGCGCGGGCGGCGGACCAGCACCTCCTGGCGGTGGTCGAGCCATGGCGCAGCAGGTCGCGCAAGCCGATGCACGCGCGGCGTGCGGTCGGCGTCGAGCACGTTCATGTTGAGCGGGAAGCGGGATCTCCAGCGCGGTGGCGCGGAACAGCGTCTCCATCAGCACCTCCGGCTCCACGCCGCGGGTCTTGGGCTCGAGGACCAGGCGGACCTGTTCGGCGCTTTCGTCGCGGACGTCGCCGAGCAGGGGCAGCTTCTTTTCCTCCATCAGCTGGGCGATCTGCTCGATGAGGCGGGATTTCTGGACCTGGTAGGGGATTTCGGTGACGACGATCTGGACCAGGTGCCCATGCGGCCCTTCTCCACCTCCCACCTGGCGCGCAGGCGAAAGCCGCCGCGGCCGGTCTCGTAGGCCTGGAGCAGGGCGGCCGGATCCTCGACCAGCACGCCGCCGGTCGGGAAGTCGGGGCCGGGCACGTGGGCGAGCAGATCGGCGGTGGTGGCGTTCGGGTTGGCGATGAGGTGCATGGCCGCGGCGCAGACCTCGCCGGCATTGTGCGGCGGGATGGAGGTGGCCATGCCGACGGCGATGCCGGCCGCGCCATTGGCGAGCAGGTTGGGAAAGCTGCCGGCAGGACGACGGGCTCGGCTTCCTCGCCGTCATAGGTGGGGCGGAAGTCGACCGCGTCCTCGTCGATGCCGGCGAGCAGGGCCTTGGCGACCTCGGTCAGGCGGGCCTCGGTGTAGCGCATGGCCGCGGCGTTATCGCCGTCGATGTTGCCGAAATTGCCCTGGCCCTCGACCAGCGGGTAGCGGGCGGCGAATTCCTGGGCGAGGCGGACCATGGCGTCGTAGATCGAGGCGTCGCCGTGCGGGTGGTACTTGCCCATGACGTCGCCGACGATGCGGGCGCATTTCTTGAAGCCGGCGGTGGGGTCGAGGCGCAAGCTGGTGCATGGCGTAGATCAGGCGGCGATGCACCGGCTTGAGGCCGTCGCGCAGATCGGGCAGCGAGCGCGAGGTGATGGTGGACAGCGCATAGGCGAGGTAGCGCTGCGAGAGCGCGGCGCGCAGGCTGGTATCCTCGATGTTTCCGATCAGGTCGTCAGGCATCGGGTTGGTCCTTCATGGCGGCGATGCGGTCGTAGAGCGCGACTTGGGCGTGCGGCAACGGCTTGTGCTGCAGGCCGAACGCGTCGCGGGCGAGGAAGTGGCCGGTGAGGCGGAGGCCGTCGGCCCAATCGGCGGGGGTGCCGGGCGTGCCATCGAGCAGGAAGGGGGGCATCGGGAGCAGGCGCTCCTTCCAGGCGCCGGCCCCGTCCTCGCTGACGGCGCGGCCGGAGCGGGGCGAAACATAGGCCAATTTTCCTGCGACGTCAGCTCCTGTTGCACCGGTCACCGCGCAGGAAGAAAGGTCGAGGCCGTAGCCGAGGTCGCGCAGGAGCAGCGTTTCCCAGCGGATCAGCTCGGCCATCTGGGTTTCGGGCCGGGGCAGGCGGGCGAGCAGGTGCAGGAGGATGTCGAAGACGACGGGATGGGGCTCGCGGTCGGGCAGGGCGCCCTCGGCGACGGCGCAGCAGGCGGTGAGCATGGACAGGGCGAGCGCATCGTCGAGCACGAGGGCGGCGGCGGGGTGGATGAGTTCGGCGGAGAAGCTGCCAAGCTGGTCGGCGAGGCGGCCGACCCAGCGGATTTCAACCAGGTTGCCGGGTTGCCAGAGGGCGGCGCGGCTGCGCGACTGGGCGCCGCGGGCGAGGCCGCGATGGGCGCCGTGCGCCTCGGTCATGACCGTGGCCAGGGCGTCGGCCTCGCCGTAGGGGCGGGCGTCGAGGATGATCGCGGGGGCTTGCCAGTCCATGGGCCTGTCTCGGGGGTAGGGTGTCGCAGTACCTGCGCGCCCGCGCGGCCGCTGGTCAAGCGGCACGGGGCTGCGGGCACTGTCCGCGGACGGCGGATGCGGAACGAGGTTGCCGAGGTGGCGACTTTGATTGCATGCGCGCGTGCAGCGGTTATTCTCCGGTCGCCTTTCGCGCACTGGCGTGCCCGGATGGTTCATGGGCAAACCGGTTTGGCTGGGCATGGACATGGCGATTTCGGCGACGACGAAGGAGCTTCAGGACGGCATTGCCGCCTGGATCACGAGCAGTTTCCTCGATCGGGTGGCGCGGTATGCGCGGGAGGGGCGGCGGCACGCCCATCTGGACCGCGCGGCGCTGCAGCATGCCTGGGTGCGGGCGGTGCGGGCGATGGCGGAGAACGTGCGCAGCACGGCGCGGCGGGAGCGGCAGCACGATCTGGAGGCCGAGTACCGGTTGCGCCGGGTGGAGCCGCCGTACCACCTGGTGGAGGAGGCGATGGCGCTCTACACGCGGCGGGCCAACGAGATGTTGCTGGAATTGCTGCGTGACGATCCGCAGGCGCTGGCGGCGCTGGCCGACACGGTGGCGAGCGATCTTGACGGCGGGCGGCGCTGCTGAGGCGGCGAGGTCGGAATTACTCGATTTAGCAACAAACTACGCGTGCGCGGGCTGTGCCGGTCAGGCCGGTTTTTCGCTGACAGGTGCCGCCCGTTCGATGGAGGCGCGCGGCAGGGCGAGCGTGGATCCAGCGCTGTGGAGTGGTGGGGCGCTTGTTCGCGGTGGCACGGGCGCCTTTGGCGGTTGCGGCGGCGGAGTTGGCGGGCGGCGCGGCCGGGCGGGCAGGCGCAGGTAGTCGGGCGTGGGGATCGCCAGCATGCGGCAGAGCGGGCGCAGCAGGCGTCCGGCCTGGGGGGCCGCCTGGACCAGGGCCAGAGTTTCGGGGCGGGCAAGGAAAAGCGCGATCCCCGGGGCAAATTGCGCGGTGGGCTGGATGAGGCGGATCAGCCAGGCGGTGCCGGTGGGGAGGCCGAGACCCGTGGGGCGCGCGGGTGTCGCCGTGGCGCGACGTGCAGAGGGCGCAGTGCCGGCGCGGGAGGGGCGGGGCCGCGGCAGCGTGCCAGCCTGCCAGTGCGCGGCGAGCCTGTCGAAGCGATGGGAAATGCGCGACAGACGGTTGTACACATGGACCATCAAGGCGGTCATCGCGCCGGCGCGGGCGGCGTGATGTGCCACGAGCGCGCGCAGGCGGGAGAGGATGACCTCGAAGGCTTGGCCCTGGGGAGAGATGGTGGGATTGAGCACGTTAGTTATATAAAATAACTGTGCGGCCGTTGCAAGGCCGGCGCCGAGGGCGGCGTACGATCTCGTCGCGCGAGGCAGCATCCGATAGGCCGGACATTGGCGGCCGGATGGCAGTCACGCCGCAGGCTGAGGCGCCTGAAGATTATCAAGCAGCGCAATGAACGAGGTGCAGGGGCTCGGCCCCTGCTGGGGGTGCGGGGGGCAACGCCCCCTGCGTTGCCCTAACTCGGATCCTCCAGCCCGATCGCCCGCAGCCGCGCCCCTTCCTCGTCCCAGCCGGCGCGTTCGCGGACGTTGAGGAAGAGGTGGACGGGGCGTTCGAGCAGTTCGCCGAGATGGGCGCGGGCGCGGGCGCCGATGTCGCGGATGCGGGTGCCCTTGGCGCCGATGAGGATGGCCTTGTGGCCGGGGCGGGAGACGTAGACGGTGGCCTCGATGCGCACCGAGCCGTCCTTTCGTTCCTGGAAGCTCTCGGTTTCCACGGTGGCGGCGTAGGGAACTTCCTCGTGGGTTTGCAGGAAGATCTGTTCGCGCACGATTTCGGCGGCGAGCAGGCGGTCGGGCAGGTCGGTGAGGTCGTCCTCGGGGTAGAGGAAGGGGCCGGGGGGGACGGCGCCGGCCAGTGCGTCGAGCAGTTCGTCGATGCCGTCACCGGTGGTGGCGCTGACCATGAAAGTCTCGGCGAAGGAGAGCAGGGCGTTCAACTCGGCGGTGAGCGGCAGCAGTTTCGCCGGCGGGACGAGGTCGACCTTGTTGAGCACGAGCCAGATGGGCCGTTGGCCGGGGCGGGCCTTGAGGCGTTCGGCGATGTCGCGCACGGCCTCGGTGACGCCGG
This sequence comes from uncultured Alphaproteobacteria bacterium, assembly GCA_963779875.1. Lineage (GTDB taxonomy): Bacteria > Pseudomonadota > Alphaproteobacteria > Acetobacterales > Acetobacteraceae > CAMDGX01. Next base: position 744,617 of record CAWAAI010000003.1, read on the forward strand.
ACTTGGCGTCGACGAGGAGGAGGACGAGGTCGGCATCCTCGGCGCCGGACCAGGCGGCGTTGACCATGGCGCGGTCGAGGCGGCGCTTGGGCTTGAAGATGCCCGGGGTGTCCACGAGCAGGACCTGGCTTTGGCCGCGCATGAGGATGCCGAGCACGCGGAACCGGGTGGTCTGCGCCTTGGGCGACACGATGGAGAGCTTGGCGCCGGCGAGGCGGTTGAGCAGGGTGGACTTGCCGGCGTTGGGGGCGCCGACGAGGGCGACGAAGCCGCAGCGCTGGGTCATTGGCAATGGCTCATTGATGTTGGCTCATTGGCTGAGCATCCCGAGCAGCGTTTCAGCTGCCTCCTGTTCGGCGGCGCGCTTGTTGCCGGCGGTGCCGGTGCCGGTGTGGCCGGCGACGGTGACGCTGATGACGAAGACGGGGGCGTGCGAGGGTCCTTGGCGGGATTGCACCGCGTAGGCGGGCAGAGGCAGGCCGCGGCCCTGGGCCCATTCCTGGAGCGCGGTCTTGGCGTCTTTCGGCGGGTCGGCCTGTTCGGTCATGACGCTGTTCCATGCCCGGCGCACGAAGCGGCGGGCGGCGAAGAGGCCGCCGTCGAGGTACAACGCGCCAAGGGTGGCTTCGGTGGCATCGGCGAGGACGGTGGCGCGGCGGCGCACGCCGGCACGGGATTCGCCGGGGGCGACGTCGAGCAACGCGGGCAAGGCCGGCGTGTTCGGCGATGGTGGCGAGCACGGGCTGGGAGACGAGGTGGGCGAGGCGGCGGCCGAGGGCGCCTTCCGGCTCATAGGGAAAGCGTTCGGCGAGCCATTCGGCGATGAGCAGGCCGAGCACGCGGTCACCGACGAATTCCAGGCGCTCGTTGGAGCCGCGGGCGCGGCCAGGGCGGCCGGTGGCGGCGGAGCGGTGGGTGAGCGCCTCGCGCAGCAGATCCGGCCGTGCGAAGCGGTGGCCGAGGATGGCCTCGGCGCGGTCGTGTACGGCGGTGTCGTGCGGTTCGGCGGGCGGGTCGTTCGGGCGGGGCGCGCCCGCGTGAGGGTGGGCCGCGGGGCGGGGGGCTGCGGGGCGGCGCGGCGGGTGGTCAATTGATGCCTGAGAACAGGCGCGACCAGCGGATTTCGGCCGGCCACTGCCAGAACTGCCACCAGGGCGCGGTGGCGTCGACCGAGAAGAAGATGAACTCGGCGCGGCCGACGAGGTTTTCGAGCGGGATGAAGCCCACGCCGCCGGTGGGGTCGCGGCTGTCGGAGCTGTTGTCGCGGTTGTCGCCCATGGCGAAGACGTGGCCTGCCGGGACCTTGAACTCCTGGGTGTCGTTGAGGCCGCCGATATCGGTCATCTTGATGATGTCGTGGACCTGGCCGCCGGGCAGGAGCTCAGTATAGCGGCGCACCTGGACGCGCATGCCGGTCGTCGTCGGCGAGGTAGTCGCCCGGGGGCGGCGGGGGACGATCTCGCCGTTGATGTAGAGCTGGCCGGACTGCATCTGCATGCGGTCGCCGGGCAGGCCGATGATGCGCTTGATGTAGTCGGTGGCGTTGTCGCGCGGGAGCTTGAAGACGGCGACGTCGCCGCGGTGGGGCAGGGAGGCGAAGATGCGGCCGTCGAACAGGTCGGGGGCGAAAGGGAGGGAATACTGGGAGTAGCCGTAGCTGTATTTCGAGACGAAGAGATAGTCGCCGACCAGCAGCGTGGGGATCATGGAGCCGGAGGGGATGTTGAACGGCTCGAAGGCGACCGTGCGGATGCCGATGGCGATGAGCCCGGCATAGACGATTGTCTTGATGTTTTCGACGAGGGTGCCGGAGGAGCGCTTGGCATGGGGGCTTTCGGTCTTCCGGTCCCGCGCGGGAGGGTGCGGGGATGCTGCCGGGGTGGGCGGGATGAACCGCATGCCCGGGGGTTTGTCAAGGAACGGGGGTGGCGACAGGGCCGGGGGTAGGGCACCGCGGAGATGATCACCTGGGCGTAGGCGTAGGGGTATTCGTCGGTCATGGTCAGCGCGAGGTGGGGGGCCATGCCGGGGGGAACGAGGGCGGCGAGACGGCGGGCGGCGCCGCCGGTAAGCACCAAAGTGGGCTGGCCGCCGCGCAGGTTGACCACGCCGAGGTCGGACATGAAAACGCCGCGGGCGAAGCCGGTGCCCAGCGCCTTGGCGCAGGCCTCCTTGGCGGCGAAGCGCTTGGCGTAGGTGCCGGCGCGGTTGCGGCCGTTGCGGCGCTCGGCCTTGCGCTGTTCCTCGGCGGTGAAGACGCGGGTGATGAAGCGCGCGCCGAAGCGCTCCATGGAGCGTTCGATGCGGCGGATGTCGCAGATGTCGGAGCCGAGGCCTAGGATCATTGGGGGAAGAATCTTCTTTTTCTGAAGAAAAAGAAGCAAAAAGACTTTTGTCCGTTCGCGCGCGGAGGGCGTGGAGCGAATGGATGAAAGTTTTTTGGTTCTTTTTTTCAAAAAAGAACATTCTTGCCTTCTCCTACCCGCGCGCGCGCTCGACCTGGTGGACCGACTTGGCGGCGCGCAGGCTGGCGATGACGTTGACGAGTTGGTGGAGGTCGCGGACCTCGACATCGACCAGCATCTCGACGAAGTCGGCCTGGCGGTTGACGATGCGCAGGTTGACGACGTCGCCGTCCTGGCGGGTGATGGCGTTGGTTATGTTGGCGATGGCGGCGCCGTCGTTGTCGGCGGTGACGCTGACGCGTCCGGTGTGGCCGCCGCCGGTGCCGCGGCGGCCGGTGCCGGCGGTGAAGGCCGAGGGCTCCCAGTCCACGTCGATGAAGCGCTCGGGGGTGGCGGCGAAGCTCTCCAGCGTGGAGCATTCGCGGGTGTGGATGGTGACCCCTTTGCCGGTGGTGACGATGCCGACGATGGCGTCGCCCGGGAGCGGGTGGCAGCAGCCGGCGTAGTGGACGGCCATGCCGGGGACGAGGCCGCTGATGGGCATGACGGCGCCGCCGGTGGCGCCGGCGCGGGGCGCGGTGCGGGCGGCGAGCGGAGGCAGCATGCGCGGGGTGCGGGCGGCCTGGCGCAGCTCGGGGTAGGTGGCGGTGAGGACTTCGCGCGGGCCGAGATTACCGTTGCCGACGGCGACGTAGAGGTCGTCGAGGCTGGTGTATTTCAGGGATTTGAGGGCGCCTTCGAGCGCGCGCTCGGAGCCGTCGAGACCCTCCTGGCGGAAGGCCTTGGCCAGTGCGCTGCGGCCCTGGTCGCGGTACTGGTCGCGCTGCTGCTGCTGGACGAAGCGGCGGATGCGGGCGCGGGCCTTGCCGGTGGCGACGAAGCGTTCCCATTGCGGCGAAGGGGTGCCGCCGCGGGCGGTCATGATCTCGACCTGGTCGCCGTTCTGCAGGACGTGGCGCAACGGCAGGAGGCGGCCGTTGACCTTGGCGCCGACGCAGGTGTCGCCGACCTGGGAATGCACGGCGTAGGCGAAGTCCACCGGGGTGGCGCCGCGAGGGAGCTGGATCAGCTGGCCCTTGGGGGTGAAGCAGAAGACCTGGTCCTGGTAGAGCTCCAGCTTGGTGTATTCGAGCAGGTCCTCGGTGCCGACGTTCTCGAGGATTTCCAGCAGGTCGTCGACCCAGCGCATGCGCGGGGCGTCCTGTCCGGCGCCATGGGGGCCGTGCTCGGGGCCCTTGTAGAGCCAGTGGGCGGCGACGCCGTTTTCGGCGATGGCGTGCATGTCGGGGGTGCGGATCTGCACCTCGATCTTCTGGTTGCGCGGCTCGCGCAGGGTGACGCCGGTGTGCAGTGACTGGTAGCCGTTGGATTTCGGGGTGCTGATGTAGTCCTTGAAGCGGCCGGCGATGACCGGGTAGGCGGCGTGGACGGCGCCGAGCGCGGCGTAGCAGGCCTCGCGGGTGGGGACGACGACGCGGAAGGCCATGATGTCGGACAGCTGCTCGAACTGGATGTTGCGGCGCTGCATCTTCTCCCAGATGGAGAAGGGGGATTTTTCGCGGCCGGTGACCTCCATGACGGCGACGCCGCCCTCGCGGCAGACGCGGACGAGTTCCTCGCGCACCTCCTCGATCACGTCGGCGCCCTGGCCGCGCAGGAAGTTGAGGCGGGCCTGGATGGTGTCGAACGCCTCGGGGTCGAGCTGGGCGAAGGCGAGGGTTTGCAGCTCGGTCTTGACCGCGTCCATGCCGATGCGCTCGGCCAGCGGCGCGTAGATGTCCATGGTTTCGCGGGCGATGCGCAGGCGGCGCTCCGGCTTGGGAATGCCGGCCAGCGTGCGCATGTTGTGCAGGCGGTCAGCGAGCTTGACGAGCAGGACGCGGATGTCGCGGGACAGCGCGAGGACGAGCTTGCGGAAGTTCTCGGCCTGCTTGGTGCGGTCGGACTGGAGTTCGAGGCGGGTGAGCTTGGTGACGCCGTCGACGAGGCCGACGATGGTGGGGCCGAAGCGCTTGGCCAGCTGGTCGCGGGTGACCGCGGTGTCCTCGACGACGTCGTGCAGCAGGGCGGTGGCGATGCTGCCAACGTCGAGCCGGTAGCCGGCGAGGATCTCGGCGACGGCGAGGGGGTGGGTGACGTAGGGCTCGCCATTGTCGCGGCGCTGGAGCTTGTGGGCTTCGGCGGCGACATCGAAGGCGGCCTGGACCGTGGCGACGTCGGCGTCGGGGTCGTAGGCGCGAATTCGCGCGATCAGGCCGGCGGGGCTGGGGTTGGCGGCGGCACGGGCCGCCGCCCCAGGGGAAGCCGGCGCGCCCGCGGGAGGGGCGGCGGCGGGCGGCCCGCTGGCGCCGACGCGTTCAGGCAGGCGGGAAGGCGCGGCGGGCGCGGTTTCCGAACCGCCGCTCACCGTGTGGCCTAGCGCCTACGGCCGCCGAGCTCGGCCTCGATCGCGGCTTCCAGATCCTCGGGCGAATCCTCGGAGTTCGCCGGCAGGGCGGAGGTTTCCTCCTCGGCGGAGATGTCCTGCAGGCCGAAGATGTTCTGGTCGGTGGGGATGAGGTCGAGCACCTCCTCGTCGGCCGGCTCGGGCTCGGGCGCGCGGGAGAGCGACTTCACCAGGTCGAGTTCCAGCTTTTCGAGGGGGATCGTCTGCTCGGCGATCTCGCGCAGGGCAACGACGGGATTCTTGTCGTTGTCGCGCTCCACCGTCATCTCCTCGCCGCGGCTGAGGTTGCGGGCGCGCTGGGCTGCAAGCAGCACGAGCTCGAACCGGTTGGGGATGCGCTCAACGCAGTCTTCGACGGTCACGCGCGCCATGGCCTCGGCCTCCAGACAATCCGCGGGGGGAATCTCGTGATTGGGTGAACGAGCAATATAGGTCCGCGCTGCCGATAGGGCAAGCTGCATCCGATTGAGCGCGGATGCGCGGGTGGCTCATGGCGGCAGGTCTGCCAGCATTCGGGCAACGGCCAGGCCAAGCCGCGGATGCGTCCAGTCCGGGGCGACCTCGGCCAGCGGCGCCAGCACGAAGCGGCGCAAATGGGCGCGCGGATGCGGCAGCACCGGGTCGGGTCTGTCGCGCACCATATCGCCGATGGCGATGATGTCGAGGTCGAGCACGCGGGCGGCGTTGGGCACGCTGCGCACCCGGCCGGCGCGATGCTCGATCGCCTGCAGGCGGGCCAGCAGCCAGGCCGGGTCGGGATTGCCGGCGAGGCGCACGACGCCGTTGCAATAGTCGGGCTGGCCGGATGGCGGGTCGGGCCGGGTGACGTGCCAAGAGGATAGCCTGAAGTACCTGTGAGATCGGGTAGGCTGCGCAGAGCTTCGACCGCCGCGCGGCAGGTGGCCAGGGGCGACCATCCTTCGGGCGAGGGGAGGTTGGCGCCGACGGCCACCAATACGGTGGTCGGGCCACTGCGGAATCGATCTAGTCTTGACACGAGCAGCAGGCGATCTCACAAACACTGTCTGATTTCCTGCTGTACCTGTTGACCCGCTAATGCCGCAAGAGGGTCCCGGGACGGCGCCTTCCCACAATTGCCATCAGAACGACGTCGACTGAAAGGTTTGGTCCCCAAGTGCATTTTCTGCCGAGCGAACGTGTGGCGCTGTTCATTGACGGAGCCAATCTGTATTCCGCGTCGCGCAATCTCGGCTTCGATGTGGACTATCGCAACCTGCTGGAGTTCTTCCGCCGCAAGTCGCATGTGATCCGCGCCTATTACTACTCGGCGGTGCTGGAGACCGAGGAGTATTCGCCGCTGAAGCCGTTGACCGACTGGCTGGCCTATAACGGCTACACGCTGGTGACCAAGCCCGCCAAGGAGTTCACCGACGCCACCGGTCGGCGCCGCGTGAAGGGTAACATGGATATCGAGCTGGCGATCGACATGCTGGAGCTGGCCGACAAGATCGACCATGCCGTGCTGTTCTCCGGCGACTCGGATTTCCGCCGGCTGGTGGAGGCGGTGCAGCGGCGGGGCGTACGGGTTTCGGTGGTGTCCTCCATCCGCACCTCGCCGCCGATGGTGGCCGATGAGCTGCGCCGGCAGGCCGACCAGTTCCTGGAACTGGCGGAGATTGCGCCGGAGTTCACGCGCCGCCAGATGGAGCCGCGCGCGCCGCGTGGCCCGAGCCGGATGACGCCGGCCGAGCCCTATGTGGACCCGCAGGACGGCACCTGAGGCGCGATCGCGGCGCCCTGAAGCGGCGCTTAAGGGTTCGTGAACCCCTGGCGGCCAATGTGGCCGGGCAATCAGCAGGGGCATGAGCTGGATGGACCGCCGGAGCATGGACCGCCTTAGTGCGCAACGCCCGATCCGCGAGCCGGAAGCGGTGCACGCCGATGGAGAGACGAGCATGGAAGGTGGCCGTGCATCCGCCAGCCGCAAGGCGGGAGGGTCGATGGGCGACGAGGCACAGGCTGCGGTGGCCGCCCCGGACCACGATTGCGGCCTGTGTCCGCGCCTTGCCGCCTATCGTGCCGCCAATCGCGCGGCCCAGCCCGGCTGGTTCAACGCGCCGGTGCCCAGTTTCGGGCCGCTGGACGCCAGCCTGCTGGTGGTGGGGATGGCGCCGGGGGTGAAGGGGGCCAACCGTACCGGGCGCCCGTTCACCGGCGACCATGCGGGACAGTTGCTCTACAGCACGCTGCTGCGCTTCGGCCGGGCGCGCGGTGACTACCGGGCCAGCGCCGATGACGGGCTGATATTGGTGGATACGCGGATTGCCAATGCGGTGCGCTGCGTGCCGCCGGCCAACCTGCCGGAGCCGACCGAGGTGACCACGTGCAACCCGTTCCTGCGCGCGGAACTGCAGGCGCTGGCGCAGTTGCGGGCGGTGCTGGCGCTGGGGGTGCTGGCGCATGCCGCGGTGCTGAAGGCGTGCGGCATTCCGCCCGCGCGCATCCGGTTCCGCCATGGCGCGATGCATGAGTTGCCGGACGGGCTGATCCTGGCCAACAGCTATCACGTGTCCCGCTACAACACGAACACCGGGCGGCTGACGACGGAGATGTTCGAGGCGGTGATGTTCGAGCTCGGCCGGCGCCTCGCCGCGGGGGCCTGAGCAAGGCCCGGCACCTCTCCGCCGGCGACGGTCGGGCAGTCAGTCCGCAGCGCCTTTTTCCCGGGCGCTTTTCTCAAGTGATGTGACGGACGCGGGCGCCCGCGCGCTGTGGCGCGATTCCGTGGCGCCGATTTTGCCCGGCGCGCCGTCAGAGCGGCAGCTGCGCGAGTGTTTCTGCGAGACGGGCCATCATCAGGCGGCTGGCGATGCCGGCGCAGGCGATGACGATGCCGGCGACGAGGCTGTATTCCAGCGCGGCCAGGCGGCCGGGACGCGAAGGTGGCGCGACGACGCAGCCAATGAGTGTCTGAATGAGGTGCATCGTGTTCTCCGCGGGTTGGCGGAGACCGATTTTCACCATTTTGGTAAAGATATGATTAAGGCCTGTCGCGGCGGCGCGCGATCCGGCGGGTGTAAATGATGGGAGTGCAGGGATTGGGGGGCGGTCAGGCGGGGCTGGTGTTCACCAGTGCCTCGGCGGGGGTGGCGCGGCCGGGGGCGAGGTCGGCGTCGGTGAGGATGCGCCACTGGCCGCCAACCAGGATCTCGCTGGGGCGGAAGCGGGCCTTGTAGGCCATCTTACGGCTCTCCGGCACCCAATAGCCGAGATAGACGTAGGGCAGGCCGAGGGCGCGGGCGCGGTCGATGAGCCAGAGGATGGTGAAGGTGCCGAGCGAGCGGCGCTCCATGCCGGGCATGAAATAGGAATAGACGGCGGAAAGCCCGTCGCCGAGGCGGTCGGTGAGGCAGGCGCCGAGGAGGTGGCCGTCGGGCTCGCGGAACTCGACCAGCGTGGTCTCGATGGGCGTGTCCTCGACCATCGCGCGGTAGTCGTAGAAGCTCATCGTGGCCATGTCGCCCTCGCCGTGGCGGGCCTGCTGGTAGCGCTGGAAAAGCTGGAACTGCTCGGCGCTGGCGCGGGCCGGGGTCTCGTAGCCTTCCACTGCGGCATTGGCGCGGGCGATCCGGCGCAGTGTGCGGTCGGGCTGGAAGGTGGCGACGGGGATGCGGATGGGGATGCAGGCGTTGCAGCCGGGGCAGACCGGGGCGTAGGCAATGTTGTGGCTGCGGCGGAAGCCGGCGCGCGACAGCTTGTCGTGCAGCGACTCGGCCTCGGCGCCGGTGATCTCGGTGACCACCTTGCGCTCCGTCCGTCCGGCCACGTAGGGGCAGGGGAGCGGGGCGGTGGTGTAGAAGAACTGCGGGCGGCGGGGCGGCTTGAAGCTCATGCTGCGGAATACCCTTCTGCAGCCATGTTCCAGGACCAGGGCGAAACGGTCAACGACCTCGCCACGGGGCACCGTTCACGGCGGCGGCACGCACCACGACAAGGCCTGGGAGGATGTCGTGCAGGGCACGCTTGCGCTCGGTGAACAGGACCACCAGCAGCCAGAGCAGGCCGAAGGTGAGCGCGAGGGTGAGCGCGAAGCCGACCGCCCAGACCAGGGCCTCGGCGCTGTTCGGCGGGCCGAGATCCTCGTTGCGGCGGACGGCGAGGCCGAGCAGGCGCTGGCCGGGGGTGGCCGACATGCCGGCGACGAAGAGCCAGTTGTAGAGCACGGGGATGGCGGGCAGCAGGGCCAGGACGCCGAAGCCGAGGCCGAGGGTGAGCAGGCCGAAGACCGTGCCGATGACGAAGAACGTGCCGGCCAGGATGATATTGACGGCGAAGTCGATCACGGCGGCGGCGATGCGCCGGCCGATGATCCCGTCGGTAAGTGCCGCTTCGAATGCGGCGTGGGGGTCGTGGTAGCCGTAGCCGGGCTGGCTCATGGGCTTGCTCCGTGCCCGGGGCGCGGGGTGGCGGCGGCCGGGGTGAGGATGATGCGGGCGGCGAGGCGGCGCGGTTGCGGGCCGAGGGTCACCGTTTGGCCATCGTGCCAGCGTGCGGCGAAGTTGCGCGCGGACGGCAGGAGTATATGGCCGGACTGGCCGGGCGCCACCACGAAGCGGCTGCGGTCGAGGTCGGCGAGGTCGTAGACGGCGCGGAAGGCGGCGCCGTGCACCGCGTCGAAGCGGCCGCTGCCGGTGTCGGCGCCGCCGGTGTTGGCGCGCAGCAGCGTGGTGCCGTCGCCGCCCACCGGCACGCGCAGCACGGCGAGCGGGCGCAGCGGGGCGATGTAGCGCAGCAGCGGATGGGCGAAGACGGCCTGGTGGGCCTCGCCCCAGCGCCATCGGGTGGGGTCGGCGCCATGGCTGGACGCGAGGGATGCGACGGCATTCTGCAGGCTGAGCCGCAACAGGGCATCGCAGCCGCCCTGTTCGCTGGCGGCCTTGGCGCAGAAGCCGGCGCCTTCGGGCGAGAGGGCATAGGCGGCGAGGTGCCACCAGGGGGCGGCACCGTCGCCGGGGTAGAGGCGGCGGGCGAAGTCCTGCATCCAGGCCTCGAACAGCAGGGGCTGCGGCGCGGCCTGGTTCATGCGCGCGTCCCAGCCTGCGAGCAGGCCCTGGGCCTGGCGGGCCGGGCCGGGCGGCACGTCGAGCGCGGCGAGGCGGGGAAGAGTGTCCTGCGCGAACAGGCTCAGCGTGTCGACCTGCATGGCCGCGAAGTCGGCCAGGGTGTGGGTGGGCCGGGCGGCGAGCAGTTCGCGGGCGCGGCGGGCACGCAGGTCGTCGTTCCAGTCGCGGCCGAGGAAGACCGGGAAGTCGGGCGGGGCGACCCGCTCGTTGGCATTGACCAGGCGGCCGCTGGGCGGGTTGACGATGTGCGGCAGGTCGGCGCCGCTGGCCCAGCCGGTCCAGTCGTGGCTGCCGTCGGCGCCGGGCACGGGACGCGAGCCGTCGCCGGCGCGGCGCAGCGGGACGCGGCCGGTGACGAACAGCGCGATGCTGTCGTGGTCGGCGACGATCATGTTCTGCACCGGGCTGGTGATGAGGGCTGCGGCGCGGCCGGCCGCGGCGACGTCGCGGGCGTTGTTCAGGGCGAGCAGGCCAGCGGCTGCGGTGCCGGGACTGCCCGGGTCTGGGGGGGCGAGGTTGGCCATGGCGAGCGTCAGGATAGGGCCGTCGGGCGCGACGAGGTCGCTGATGACCGGGCCGTGCCGGGTCTCGCGCACCTTGAGCACCTCGTCGGGGCGGCCGCTCACGCGGATGCGCTCCTCGCGCAGCATGAAGGGGCGGGGGCCACCGGGGGCGAGGTAGAGGTTGGGGCCGGCCGGGGTCTCGATGAAGATGTCCTGCACGTCGGCGCCGGTGGTGGTGAAGCTCCAGGCGATGTGGCCGTTGTGGCCGAGCACCAGCATCGGCACGCCGGGGGCGGTGGCGCCGGCGAGGGTGCCCTCGGGTGTGTCGATGCGGGCGAGATACCAGACCCCGGGCATGGAGAAGCCGAGATGCGGGTCGCCGGCCAGCAGGGGCGCGCCGGTGGCGGAATGGCGGCCGTCGACCGCCCAGGCGTTGCTGGCGGTGGCGGGCAGGGTGAAGGGCGTGGGGAAGCGGGGCAGGAGGGCGGCGAGGCGGGTGGCGGTCTCGGCGAGGCTGGGGTTGCGCGCGGCGTGGGGGCTGGCGGTGGCGTCGGTGGGGGGCCATGGCGCCTCGGTGCCGCGTGCGCGGGCCAGTTCGGTGCGCCAGTTGCCGGACAGATAGAGGCCCATGGTCTTGGCCCAGAGCAGGGAGTTGGCCGGAGTCCAGGGCCGCGGGGCGCCGAGAGGGATGAACTCAAGGGCGGCGAAGCGGCCGCGCGCGGCGATCCAGGCGTTCACGCCGGCGGCGTAGGCGTCGAGGATCGCGCGCGTGTCGGCGTCGAGCGCCGCGGCGTCCCGTTCGGCGCTGCGGCGCATGCCGAGGGTGCGCATGAGGCGGTCGATGGGAAGGGTGGTGGGACCGGCGATCTCCGACAGTTCGCCGGCCGCGGCGCGGCGCATCATGTCCATCTGGAACATGCGGTCGCGGGCGTGGAGATAGCCGAGGGCGGCGGCGGCGTCGCGCAGGGTGGCGGCGCGGATGTGCGGGAATGGCGTCGGCGTCGATCTCGACCGTGACGCCGCGGGCCAGGCCGGGGATGGCGTGGCGCAGGTCGCCGCCAGGCAGGCTGTGCCACGCCAGCCCCGCCACCGTGGCCGCGGCGAGGAGCAGCAGCACGGCGAGGCCGGCGGCGAGGCGGAGGGTCCAGCGCAGGAGGCGACGCATGAGGTCTCACATGGCCAGCGTGGGCGGGGTTGGAAGAGGCGGGGCCCGTGTCCCGATAATTCGAGTCACTTCGACGGGTCCAGCGGGGTCGGGCCAGGCCCCCTGGCCCTGCCTAGCCGACAGGCGGCAGGTGAAGCTGGACGGTGTTCTCGTCGCCCGGCAGCCTGGGAAAACGGGCGAGCACGGCGGGGTCGTGGCCGGGGATGATGTGGTCCGGCCCGTCGGCGAGGGCTTCGCAGAGCTCCCATCCCTCGATCATCGCCTGCAGGTTGTGCAGCAGGACGAAGGGCGAGCGGCGGCGGATGTTGTGCCAGAAATGGGCGGCATCGCTGGCCAGCACGACGCGGCCGCGCGCTGTCGGCACCGACATGACCTGCAGGCCCTTGGAGTGGCCGCCGACCTTGTGGACGTGGATGCCGGGGGCGATCTGGGCGGTGCCGTCGTGGAAGCGGACGCGCTCGGCGTGGACGAAGCGGACGGCGGTGCAGACCTGCTCGACGTCGAAGGGGCGGCGCATCGGCTCGTGGCACATGCAGCGGCCGGTGGCGTAGTCCATCTCGGCGTCCTGCAGGTGGAATTTGGCATTGGGCAGTTCGTGCCAGTGGCCGGCATGGTCCCAGTGCAGGTGGCTGAGCACGACATCGCCGATATCGGCGGCGGTGAGGCCGAGGCTGGACAGGGCGGCGATGGGCGAGCGGATCCAGGAGCGTTCGCGGCGCCTGGCGCTGTCTTCGTCGAAGCCGGTGTCGAGCAGGATGGCGCGGGTGCCGGCGGCATCGTTGGCGCCGCGGATGACCCAGACGAAGAAGTCGAGCGGCATGGGGGCGGCGTGGTCGTCGGGGAAGATCAGGTTGGTGCCCTGGGTGCGGTCGGCGAAATGGGCGTAGCGGAGGGCGAAAATCTCGTACAGTGGTTGCGCGGGATCGGGAGCGGCCATGGGTGCTTCCTTTCTTGATTGTTCAATGTGCTTGCCGATTGTTGCGGCGGCTGGCAATCCCTGCATGACCATCCAGTGAACCGAGGAGTGCCAGACATGGCCAAAGCTGCCGCCAAAGCCACAAGCAAGCCTGCACGCCGTGCCGCAGCCAAGCCGGCGAAGAAGCCGTCTGCGGCGAAGGCGGGGGCGGCGAAGGCAGGGGCAGTGAAGGCGGGGGCGGTGAAGCCGGCGCGGACGCCGCGGCGGCGGCCCGAGTTCGCGAGCAAGCTGTTCGCGCAGGGGCTGGAGGTGCGGCGCGACGTGCTGGGCGCCGACTACGTGGACAACTCGATCGCCAGCGCATCGGAGTTCATGGTCGATTTCCAGAAGCTGGTCACGGAGTATTGCTGGGGTGAGGTGTGGACGCGGCCGGGACTGGACCGCAAGCATCGCTCGATGCTGAACCTGGCGATGCTGACGGCGCTGAACCGGCCCAATGAACTGCGCCTGCATCTGCGCGGCGCGCTGACCAACGGCGTGAGCCGCGACGAGATCAAGGAGATCCTGTTGCAGGCCTGCATCTATGCCGGCATTCCGGCCGGGCTGGACGCCTTCAAGGTGGCCAACGAAGTACTGAAGGAGGCGGATGCCAAGGAGGCGGAGGGCCAGTGAGCGAAGCGGGGACGGGCGCCGGGTTGGCTGCTGTCGGCTTCGTCGGCGTCGGCAACATGGGCTGGCCGATGGCGGCGAATTTGCTGAAGGGCGGGTTTGCCGTGGCAGTGGCCGACGCGCGGCGCGAGGTGGCGAACAATTTCGTGCAGCAGCTCGGCGGCAGCGCGCCGGACACGCTGGCGCAATTAGCCGGCGGGGCCGACGTGGTGGTGACGATGCTGCCGACCAGCGCGCATGTCGCCACCGTGCTGGAGGGCGGCGAGGACAACGTGCTGGCGGGGCTGCGGCCGGGCAGCATCGTGATCGACATGACCTCGGGCCAGCCGGCGGTGACGCAGGCGCTGGCGGCGAAGGTGGCGGCGGCCGGGGCGGTGCTGATCGACGCGCCGGTCTCGGGCGGAGTGCCGCGGGCGCGCACCGGCGAACTGGCGATCATGGTCGGCGGCCCCGTCGAGGCGATCGAGCGGGCGCGGCCGGTGTTGGCGGCGATGGGCACGACCATCACCCGCTGCGGCGAGGTGGGCGCGGGGCAGGCGATGAAGGCGCTGAACAACCTGGTTTCCGCCGGCGGGTTCCTCATCGGCATCGAGGCGTTGCTGATCGGCCAGCGGTTCGGGCTCGATCCGGGGATGATGACCGACGTGATCAATGCTTCGACCGGCATGAACAACTCGACGCAGAAGAAATTCCGCCAGTTCGTGCTGTCGCGGGGCTTCGATTTCGGGATTCTCGCTGGACCTGATGGTCAAGGACCTGTCGATCGCGCTGGAGATGGCGCGCGGGGGTGCGGTGCCAGCGCCGTTCGCGGCACAGTGCCGGGAGTTGTGGGCGGCGGCGGCGAGCCTGCTGGGGCCGGGGCAGGACCACACGGCGGTGGCGAAGTTGCCGGAGCGGCTGGCCGGGATGGAACTGAAGGCGGAATGAAATGAGCGGGCGGGCAGCCAGGTGCTGGGTGGTGGCGCTGGCCGTTGCCGGCCTTGTCGTGCTGCCCGCCGCGTCGGCCACGCTGAAGGTGGGGCCGGAGGAGGCGCTGAAATCGCCCAGCGCGGCGGCGCGGGTGGCGCAGGACGGCGACACGGTGGAGATCGCTCCCGGCGAGTATTTCGACTGCGCGGTGTGGCGCAGCGACCGGCTGACGATAACGGGGCCGGCCGACGCGGCCACCCCGGCGGTGCTGACCGACGCGGCCTGTGGGGGCAAGGCGTTGTTCGTGGTGGGCGGGAAGGATGTGACGATCCGCCACCTCACCTTTGCGCGCGTGCGGGTTCCGGACGGCAACGGCGCCGGCATTCGCGCCGAGGGCACCAACCTGACGGTGGAGCACAGCCGTTTCGTCAACAACCAGGTGGGCATCCTGTCGGCGGACAGTCCGCTTGGGACGCTGGCGGTGCTGGACAGCGAATTCGAGAGCAATGGCAACTGCACCGCCGCGCGCTGCAACGCGACGCTGCAGGCCGGCACGCTGCTGCGCCTGCGCATCGAGCGCAGCAGCTTCACCGGCGCGCGCGGCGGCAACCTGGTGCAGGGGGCGCCGCAGCGCAGCGACGTGCTGGAGAGCCGGTTCACCGACGGGCCGGCCGGCAAGGCGGCGCACCTGCTGTCGCTGGGCGGGGGCGCCATGCTGGTGCGCGGCAACCTGTTCGAGAAGGGGCCGGCGAGCGAGGGGCCGGACGTTGCCGTGCGGCTGTTCGATCTGTGGGGGCCGGCGGCGGGGATGCTGTTCCAGGACAATACGCTGGAGAACCGGACGGGGCGCAGCCTGGTGTTCATCCACAACCAGACCGCCGGCAAGGTGCGCCTGGAAGGCAACCACGTGGCCTCTGGCGATACGGTGCTGGACGAGTCCGGCTATTGGGTGGCGCGGGCGCGGGCGATGGCGCGCGGGGCGATCGACGAAGTGCGCAGCCTGGCGGGCAAGGCGAAGCGCCTCGTCGGCGGGTTGGTCAACCGGCTGATGCCCTAGTGTTCCGATCCTGACGCTCCCTTCCGGAGGGTCAGGTGAATCGACACACAAAGCCAATGGCTAGTGTCTGCGGCCCGACGGCACTATCCGTCGGAGTTGCAACACTGGCCGCGCCGGCGCGGCTGGCTTCGGCGAGGAAAACCAGCACCTCGCGCCAGGAATGCTCGCAGGCGCGCGCGTTGCCGGGGGCGGTTCCGCCATAGACCATGAAGATGCCGCTGACCGCGTGCGGGCGGCGCAGCACCGTGGTGGGCGCGTAGGGGAAGCCGATGGTGTGCCCGGCGTCCGGGTTGCGGACATGGCGCACCGGAAAGC
The DNA here is from genome assembly GCA_963779875.1 of uncultured Alphaproteobacteria bacterium. Classification (GTDB taxonomy): domain Bacteria; phylum Pseudomonadota; class Alphaproteobacteria; order Acetobacterales; family Acetobacteraceae; genus CAMDGX01. The sequence goes on from CAWAAI010000003.1 coordinate 760,086, forward strand.
GGAATTGCGCCTCGGCGAGGCGCTGTTCGGCGATCTCGCTGAAGCGCTCCGAGGGCCAGAGCTGGTCGTCGCTGCCGCTGATCAGCATCACCGGGGCGCGGATGCGCTCCAGCGGGATCATGGCGCGCGAAGCGGCCTCGGGGTCGCCGAGGGCGGAAAGGAACGCGGGGGTTTGCCGGCGGGCGCCGGTGGCGTCGTCGAACAGGCTCCAGTCGGCGGCCCTGTTGCCTTGGCTGAGCACGGGGAGGGGATGGCCGTGGTGCGTCCAGGTGGGGGCGTGGCGGTCCTCGCCGGGATGGCCGGCGTTCAGCACGCCGTGGGTGTAGGGGCTGGGGACATAGGCGATGACGGCGCCGACCCGGTCGGGGAAGGTGGCGGCGAGCAGGAGCGACAATTCGCCGCCGCGCGAGACGCCGCAGACGGCGATGAAGCCGTGCGCGGGGGCAAGGGTGGCGCGCATCCAGTCCAGCGCCGCTTCGAAATACTCCAGAGGGGTGCCGGAGATGCGCGGCGGCAGGCCGGGAACGCCGAAATAGCCGAGGGCGAGGGCCTGGTAACCGTGGGCCGCGAACAGGGCGGCGCGCGGCTCCATGACGCCGCCGCCGGAGCCGGCGAGCACCACGACGGCGGGGTGGGGTCCGGGGCCTGGCGGGGTGAACAGGGTGGCGACCATGGCCTGTTCGCGGACCTCTCGCCGGGTGACGCCGGGGGCGAGGAAGGTCTGCACGAAGCTGGCTTCGGCGCGGCGGTTGTCGGCGCCGCGGGCCGAGAGGGTGACGATGAGCGGGTCTGTCATGCCGCGAACCGGGGCGCCTGCGCCGATGGCGCGCATGGCCCAGACCGGGCCCATCGGCTCCGCGCCCAGCCAGTCGCCGCTGTGCGGGGCGTCGCGCGTGAGGTCGATGCTGCCGTCGGCGGCGGCGATGAAGGTGGCATGGCTGTGCCAGGTCGTGCCGTCGTTCTGGGCCATGGTGGCGGCGAGTTCCACCGGCAGGCCGGGGGTGAAGCCGGCGGCGGTGATGCGGCGGGGCACGTCGATCATGGCAGTGACGGGCTCGGCGCGGAGGGTGGGCGGCATGGCTGCTCCTGCGGGCGGTGCGGAGCGGACAGCCTATCGGGTGGATCGCGGCGGCGACAGGCCGGGCGGAGGCTGCGGGAGGCATGGGGCGGAGGGCCGCGGGGCTTGTCGGGCTTCTTTACACTTAAGTAGTGTCAGGCTGTGGAATCCGTCATGATTCCTTACACACCTCTTTCAGCTCGGTAGCAGCGCCTCTGTACCACACTGAAAGATATGCGTTCCCATCGTTGGCATCGTCCTTGCATTCGGCGGTGTGGGCGGGCGCCGCATAATTTGGTGAGCTCCGGCGGGCGGTATCCTACTGGTCGCTGGGGCAAGAAATAAGGCGACGCGCGGGACTTTTTTTTGCAGGGGAGTGGATGATGAAGCCTTCATTCAGGAATATGGTTCTGGCCGGTGTGGCCGCAGTTGGGCTTGCAGCGGCGTCGCAGCCGGCGCATGCGGTGGCTGTTGGGCTGGAACTGTCGCTGCTGCTCGACACGTCGGGCAGCGTGGACGTGAACGAGTTCAACCTTCAGCGCGACGGCTATGTCAGCGCGTTCAACAGCGCGGCGGTGCAGACCGCCATCGCGGGCATCACCGGCGGCATCGCGGTCAACCTGATCCAGTGGTCCGGTGCGGCACAGCAGCAGCAGGTGTTGGGCTGGACCCATATCGACAGTGCCGTCAGCGCCGGGAATTTCGCGACGGCCATTTCCGGCTTCCTCTACACGTCGGCGTTCTCGGGGCAGACGGCGCCGGGCAGCGCGATCAACTTCGCGGCGCCGTTGTTCACCGGCAACGGCTTCGAGGGCGATCGCCTGGTCATCGACGTTTCGGGTGACGGCGCCCAGAACGCTGGGGCCGATACCCTCACGGCGCGCAACGCCGCGCTGGCCGGGAGCGTGACCCAGGATGCGGTCGACGCGATCAACGGCCTGCCGATCCTGGGCGAGAGCGGTCTGCTGTCATTCTACCAGAACAACATCCAGGGCGGCGCCAATTCGTTCACACTGCCGGCGGCCAGCTTCGCCGACTTCAACGCCGCCATCCAGACCAAGCTGGTGGCCGAGATCACCGGTGAGAACCCGGTGCCGGAGCCCGCGACGATGGCGCTTCTGGGCGTGGGCCTGCTGGGCCTGGGCTACGCGCGCCGCCGCAAGTCGGTCTGAGACCGGCTTTCAGCGCGGAACACGCGGCCGCCGGGGCAACCCGGCGGCCGTTTTCGTTTGTGGCCGCATGCCAGGCCGACGTTGCCTTGGCGGTACGCCAGACTATACGGTGGCATACCTTTGCAACTCTGCCTGGAAACAGCCCGCAAGATGGATACTCATCAATGAACACCAAGGACACCCACGGCCCGCTGAAGGGCCTGCGGGTACTCGACCTGACGCGCGTGCTGGCCGGGCCGACCTGCACGCAGATGCTGGGCGACATGGGGGCCGAGGTCATCAAGATCGAGCGTCCTGGCTCGGGCGACGACACGCGCGGATTCGCCCCGCCGGTGATGCCGGGAACGCAGGAAAGCGCCTATTTCATAGGGGTGAACCGCAACAAGCGCTCGGTGACCCTGGACATCGCCACGCCCGAGGGGCAGGCGATCGCGAAGCAGTTGCTGGCCGATTGCGACATCCTGGTGGAAAATTTCAAGGTGGGCGCGCTCGCCAAATACGGGCTGGGCTACGACCAGTTGCACGCCGAGTTTCCTGGGCTGATCTACTGCTCGATCACCGGTTTCGGCCAGACCGGGCCGTATGCGCCGCGGCCGGGCTATGACAGCCTGATCCAGGGCATGGGCGGGGTGATGAGCCTGACGGGCGAGCCTGACGGGCTGCCGCAGAAGGTGGGCGTGCCGGTGGCCGACCTGTTCGCGGGGCTGTACGGCTGTATCGGCATTCTGGCCGCCCTGCGCCACCGCGAGCGCACCGGGCAGGGCCAGCAGGTGGATATCGGCATGCTGGACACGCACGTGGCGTGGCTGGCCAACCAGGGGATGAACTTCCTGGCCACGCGCGAGAACCCGCCGCGGCTGGGCAACCAGCACCCGAACATCGTGCCTTACCAGGTGTTCCCGACGAAGGACGGCTACATGGTGCTGTCGATCGGCAACGACGCCACGTTCAAGCGGTTTTGCGATGCGTTCGGGCTTGAGCATCTTCTGGCCGACAAGCGCTTCGCCACAAACCCGGCCCGGGTGGAGAATCGCCAGCTGGTGACCGACACGCTGACGCCGGTGATGCAGGTGCAGACGACGGTGTGGTGGGTGGACAAGCTGGAGGCGTTGAAGATCGGCTGCGGGCCGATCAACACGCTGAAGCAGGTGTTCGACGACCCGCACGTCAAGGCGCGCGGCATGGAGGTGCAGATGCAGCACTCCAGCGGCGAAATGGTCACCGTGATCGCCAACCCGGTGCGGCTGTCGGCAACGCCGCCGGACTACCGCCTGGCACCACCGCTGCTGGGGGAGCACACCGAGGAGGTGCTGCAGGACCTGTTGGGGATCGACAACGAGACGTTCGAGGGCCTGAAGAAAAAGGGCGTGATCTGATCCCAGGCCCCGCTGGCCGCCACTAATGGACGCAGGGCGGGGCCGGAGTGTCACCCTGGCCCTTCCGTCGGCCATCCCTTTGAAATCGCAGTTGGTACAGTGGCTCGGCCCGTCGCGCGTGGACGCGCAACGGATGTGGTGCTGAGCGGGGCAGGGCCCCGCTCCAACATTCACCGTATCAACAACTCTCACGGTCCGGATGATCGTCACCGCCGCTCATGCCGCCGCTGGCCGGCGGATGACCGCCCGCGCGCGGGCTAGAGCGGTAGCCGTGCTGATAGACGCACGGATACCGCTCTAGCATTTTGTTCAAGAACGCAAATCTTCCGGTCGAGTGATTCCACTCGATCGGATATTGCTCTAGCTCTGCGCCTTCAGGAACCGGGCGAAGGCGTCCAGCGTGATGTCGGAGACGTGGTGCTCGATGCCCTCGGCATCCTGCTCGGCGGCCTCCGCCGGCACACCGATGGCGCGCAGCACCTCCACCACCAGCAGGTGGCGCGCCTTCACCCGGGCGGCCAGGCTCTCGCCGGCCTCGGTGAGGAACACGCCGCGATACGGCCGTGCGGTGGCCAGGCCTTCGCGCTTGAGGCGGGCGATCGCCTTGGCCGCGGTGGCGTGGGTCACGCCGAGGCGCCGGGCGATGTCGGTGGGCCGGGCCTCGCCGCCGGTGGCGTGCAGGTCGGCGATCAGTTCGGCGTAGTCCTCCAGCAACGCGCTCGCCTGCACACGTCGCGCCTGTTCGAAGCGGCCGGCCTGGGTGGGCGCGGCCGGCATGTCGGGCGGGGCAGGGCGCGTGGGGCGCACCGTGGCCGGAGGTTGCGGCACCGGGAGACTCCGTTGATCCGCCGCGAACATGACGGCGCCGGTGGTGCGGATCAACCCGCAACCGCGGCGGTTGTGCGCGGCGACGTTGTCGTGCTGCCTCTTGCGCAAAGTGTAGCCTTGGTATCATATCCACGCCTGTAATACGAAATGCACCCTGTTGAGAGGTTCGCCGATGGGTGATGTGGGGCTCAAAGCGCAATCGTCCGACGTTGCGGCGTCCCGATGGGGCGCGGTGGAGGGCGGGGACGACCGGCGCAGCCTGCCGGAAGTGAATGCCAGCGTACCGGTGCCGCGCGGCGGCCATTGGCTGCGCAAGGTGCTGGCGTTTTCCGGCCCCGGCTACATGGTCTCGGTCGGCTACATGGACCCTGGCAACTGGGCCACCGACATCGCCGGCGGGTCGAAGTTCGGCTACACGCTGCTGTCGGTCATCCTGATTTCCAATGTGATGGCGATCCTGTTGCAGGCGCTCACCGCGCGGTTGGGCATCGCCACCGGGCGCGACCTCGCCCAGGCCTGCCGCGACACCTATTCCCGGCCGGTCAACTTCATGCTGTGGCTGGCGTGCGAGGCGGCGATCGTCGCCTGCGACATCGCCGAGGTGATCGGCACGGCGATCGCGCTGAAGCTGCTGTTCGGCATTCCGCTGCTGGCCGGCGCCGCCATCACCGCGCTGGACGCATTCCTGGTGCTGCTGCTGATGGGGCGCGGCTTCCGCTATCTGGAAGCCTTCGTCATCGCGCTGCTGATTGTGATCGGCGCCTGTTTCGCGGTGCAGATCGCACTTGCCGCCCCTCCGGTGGCCGCGGTGCTGGCGGGCTACGTGCCCACGGCCGAGGTGGTGACCAACCCGATGATGCTGTACATCGCCATCGGCATCCTGGGTGCCACGGTGATGCCGCACAACTTGTACCTGCATTCATCGATCGTGCAGACGCGGGCCTATGAGCGCGACGAGGCCGGGCGGCGCGAGGCGATCCGCTGGGCGACGACCGACAGCACGGTGGCGCTGATGCTGGCGCTGTTCGTAAATTCGGCGATCCTGATCCTGGCGGCCGCGGTGTTCCACGCCACAGGGCGCACCGAGGTGGCGGAGATCGAGGAGGCGCATGCGCTGCTGTCGCCGGTGCTGGGTGTGGGCATCGCCTCGGTGCTGTTCGCCGTGGCGCTGCTGGCATCGGGGCTGAATTCCACCGTCACCGCGACATTGGCCGGGCAGATCGTGATGGAGGGGTTCCTGCGGCTGCGCATGCCTCCGTGGTCGCGGCGGCTGGTGACGCGGGCGGTGGCGATCGTGCCGGTGCTGGTGGTGATCGCCGTCTATGGCAAATCGGGCACCACGGACCTTTTGGTGTTCAGTCAGGTGCTGCTGTCGATGCAGTTGCCGTTCGCGGTGATCCCGCTGGTGCGTTTCGTCTCCGACCCGCGCCGCATGGGCGTGTTCGTCATCTCTCGCGGCCTAGCGGCGGCCTCGTGGCTGGTCGCCGGCCTGATCGTGGTGCTGAACATCAAGTTGCTGGCCGATACCATCCTGGGCTGAGGCAGCCCCGGGCCGAGGCGGCCCTGGAGTGGGCAGGATTGCGGCGGTGGGCGTTTCACCCTTGATCTCGGCGCAAAGGGCGTTGTTCCCTGGCGTATGCGCGCCGGTTGCGCCGCGCAGCCGGGCGTGGCGGACGGGCCGAGGGGGAATCCGGGGACATGAAGCCGATCAACCTGTTTCTGTTCGGCCTGGTCGTGGTCATCTGGGGCGCGGCCACGACGCTTGCGGTGCTGCGCATGCGCGCCAGGACCCGCGCCCGTGCGCACCGGGCGAAGGTCGACGCCGAGAAGATGAACGGCCACCTGAAGGCGCCCAAGGCCTGAGGGCCTATCCGGTGGCGCGCGACGCCTCGTAGACCTTGAGGTGGGTGTAGGCGACGCGCAGCAGCAGGTCGGGCGTGCCGGCCGCCTTGGCACGGGCGAGCATGTCGCCCACCACGTGATCGGCCTCCACCGCGCCGCCGCGCTGCAGGTCGCGCAGCATCGAGGCCATCCACTGGCCCTGCGCGTCGGTGAGCTGGGTGCGGGCGCGATTGTCGGCCGGCGGTCGCGGGGCGTGGCCGGCGGCGGCGGCGACCGCGGTGCATTCGTCGACCATCTGCGCCATGAGTCCGGCAGCGTCCGGCGTCGCGCGCACGATGCTGCCGACATTGCCGCGGAACAGGCAGTTCATCGAGGCGATGGAGCAGAGGAAAACCCATTTTTCCCACATCATCTGCACGATGTCGGGCGAATTGGTGAGGTCGAAGCCGCCGCGGGCCAGATGCGGCTGCAATGCGTTGCAGAACGCCGCCTGCCCGGCCATGCGCGGGCCGTAGCCGAAGGTGGCCATGTTGTTGAGGTGGCGCACGGTGCCGTCGTCGTCCAGCGTGACGGCAATGCCGGACATGCCGCCGAGCACCTGGGCGGCGCCGAATTCGGCATCCAGCACGTCGAGATGCTTCATGCCGTTGAGCTGCGGGATGATCATGGCGCCGCGGGCGGCGGGCCGGATGGCGGCGATCGCGCTCTCCAGGTCGTAGGCCTTGCAGGACAGGATGATGGCATCCCAGCCCGGCCGCACGTCCTCGGCCAGCACGGTGTTGGCGGCGATGACGGCGTCGCCGAGCGGGCTTTTGATGACCAGGCCGTCGCGGGCGATCTGGGCGGCGCGGCGGGGGCGCACGAGGAAGGTAACGTCGGCGCCGGCTGCCGCGGCCCGTCCACCATAGTAGCCGCCGATGCCGCCGGCGCCGAGCACGAGAATGCGCATGTCGGTAAGTTCCCCTTGAGTAGGGTGCATGTTGCAGGGGTCGGGTGGCATTGCCAACCGGGCGACCGGCTGCATGGCGGGAATGCGGTGCCGCGCCGCGTTCGGCAATTCCACCGGCGCACAAGCGCGTGATATGGGAACCGCATGGATGCCGAGACCCTGCCCACGATCGCCATCGCCTGCGACCACGCCGGTCCGGCGCTGAGATGCGCGCTGGCCGATGCCTTGCGCGCGGCCGGCCACACGGTGCTGGACCTTGGCACCGACGGGGCGGCGCGGGTGGACTACCCTGATTTCGCCCATGCGGTGTGTCGCGCCGTGGAGGAGGGGCGGGCGCAGCGCGGCCTGCTGATCTGCGGCACCGGGGTGGGCATGGCGATCGCCGCGAACCGCCATCCGGGCATCCGCTGTGCCGTGGCCAGCGAGACGACCACCGCGCGCATGTGCCGCGAGCACAACGACGCCAACGTGCTCGCCCTCGGCGCGCGGCTGATCGACGAGGCGCAGGCGTGCGAGATCGTGCGGGTGTTCCTCGCCACCGGTTTCGAGGGCGGGCGCCATGCCCCGCGCTTGGCAAAATTGAGTCCTGCATCGGTTCTCGCGGCCGACGCGGTTACGGTCTAGAACCCCGGGACTCTTTCCACCGGGACACCAAGGAGTGGGCATGACCGACAGCGCGCCCGACCACGCAGCCAGCCTCCGGCGCTTCTTCGCCGCCGGGCTTGCGCAGACCGACCCTGAGCTGGCCGCGGCCATTGGGCGCGAGCTTGCGCGCCAGCAGGACGGGATCGAGCTGATCGCCTCCGAGAACATCGTCTCCGCCGCGGTGCTGGAGGCGCAGGGCTCGGTGCTGACCAACAAGTATGCCGAGGGCTATCCCGGCCGGCGCTACTACGGCGGCTGCGAATACGTCGACGTCGCCGAGACCCTGGCCATCGAGCGCGCCAAGCAGCTGTTCGGCTGCGCCTTCGCCAACGTGCAGCCGCATTCCGGCGCGCAGGCCAACCAGGCGGTGTTCCTGGCGCTGCTGCAAGCCGGGCGACACCATCCTGGGCATGTCGCTCGCCGCCGGCGGCCACCTGACCCATGGCGCCGCGCCCAACCAGTCGGGCAAGTGGTTCCACGCGGTGCAGTACGGCGTGCGCGCAGGAGACGGCCGATCGACTTCGACGAGGTCGAGCGCCTGCGCGCGCGAGCACAAGCCGAAGCTGATCATCGCCGGCGGCTCGGCCTATCCGCGCATCATCGACTTCGCCCGCTTCCGCGAGATCGCCGACGAGGTCGGCGCCTTCCTCATGGTGGACATGGCGCATTTCGCCGGCCTGGTCGCCGGCGGGGTGTTCCCGAGCCCGCTGCCGCACGCCCATGTGGTCACGACCACGACGCACAAGACGCTGCGCGGCCCGCGCGGCGGCATGATCCTGTCGCAACGACGAGGACCTCGGCAAGAAGATCAACTCCGCGGTGTTCCCCGGCCTGCAGGGCGGGCCGCTGATGCACGTGATCGCCGGCAAGGCGGTGGCGTTCGGCGAGGCGCTGCGGCCGGAGTTCCGCGCCTACGCAGCAGGCGGTGGTGGACAACGCGCGAGTGCTGGCCGCAACGCTGGTGGAGCAGGCCTGGACATCGTCTCCGGCGGCACCGACAGCCACCTGATGCTGGTGGACCTGCGGCCGAAGGGGCTGACCGGCAAGGCCGCCGAGGCCAGCCTGGAGCGCGCCGCGCATGACCTGCAACAAGAACGCCATCCCGTTCGACCCGGAGAAGCCGGCCGTCACCTCCGGCATCCGGCTGGGCACGCCCGCCGGCACCACGCGCGGCTTCGGCGCGGCGGAGTTCCAGCAGGTCGGCCTGATGATCGGCGAGGTGCTGGACGGGCTCGCGGCGTCCAACGACGGCACCAACGCCGCCGTCGAGGCGGCGGTGCGGCGCGCGGGTGCAGGAGCTGTGCCGCCGCTTCCCGATCTACGCCGCGCCCGATCTGCGCCGTCCAGGTAGCGGCTGCATGCGCTGTCCGTTCTGCGGTCATGACGACACCCAGGTGAAGGACTCCCGGCCGACGCGAGGACAACACCGCCATCCGCCGCCGGCGCTTCTGCCCGGCCTGCGGCGCGCGCTTCACCACGTTCGAGCGGGTGCAGCTGCGCGAACTGACGGTGGTCAAGACCAACGGCCGGCGCGAGCCGTTCGACCGCGACAAGCTCGCGCGCTCGATGCGCATCGCGCTGCGCAAGCGGCCGGTCGAGCGAGGAGCGGATGGAGCGCATCGTCAACGGCATCGTGCGCCGGCTGGAGACCTCGGGCGAGAGCGAGGTCGCCCCGAAGCAGATCGGCGAACTGGTGATGGAAGCGCTGCGGGACGCTCGACCAGGTGGCCTATGTCCGGTTCGCCTCGGTCTACCGCAATTTCCGCGAGGCCAAGGATTTCGAAGAATTCCTGGGCGAGCTCGACGGCGACGAGGTGCCCGATGGCATGCCCGCCCAGCCGACCCGCCCTGACCGCCGCGGCGCGGCCGGACCCTGCGTGACGAGCGGGACGGCAGGACGACCGCGTCCATATGCGCGCCGCGCTGGCGCTGGCGCGGCGCGGCTGGCCGCGTCTGGCCCAATCCCGGCGGTCGGCTGCGTCATCGTGCGCGACGGCGCGCGTGCGTCGGCCGCGGCTGGACCCAGCCGGCGGCCGGCCGCATGCCGAGACCGAGGCGCTGGCGCGGCCGGCGCCGCGGCGCGGGGCGCGACCGCCTATGTCACGCTGGAGCCCTGCAGCCACACTGGCCGCACGCCGCCCTGCGCCGAGGCGCTGGTCGCAGCCGGCGTCGCGCGCGTGGTCGCGGCGCTGCGGATCCGGACCCGCGGGTCAACGGCGAGGGCATCGCCGCGACTGCGCCAGGCCGGCATCGAGGTCGTGGAACGGCGTGCTGCCGGCGAGGCGGACGGATCAATGCCGGCTTCCTCAGCCGCGTGCGCCAGCGGCCGGCCGCTGGTGACGCTCAAGCTCGCCACCACGCTGGACGGCCGCATCGCCACCGCCACCGGCGAGAGCCAGTGGATCACCGGCGAGCGCGGCGCGGCGCATGGCCATGCGCTGCGCGGCGCGCCACGACGCGATCATGGTCGGCGTCGGCACGGTGCTGGCCGACAACCCGGACCTGACCTGCCGCCTGCCCGGGCTCGAGCCGCTGCCGCTGGTGCGCGTCGTCGTCGACAGCCGCCTGCGCCTGCCGCTGACCTCGCGGCTGGTGGCCACCGCCGCGGCAGGCGCCGACCTGGGTCGTGGCCGCGCGACGGCGCCGACTCGCCGGCGCGCGGCGCTTGCAGGCGACCGGGGCGGCGGAGCTGATCGAGGTGCCGGCGGCTCGCCGGCCGGGCTGGACCTGGCCACGGCTCTGCAGGCCTTGGCCGAGCGCGGCATCACCCGCGTGCTGGTGGAAGGCGGCGGCGCAGCTCGCCGCCGCCCTGCTGCGCGCCGGACATGGTGGACCGCATCGCCTGGTTCCGCGCCCCCGCGGTGATGGGCGGCGACGGCCTGCCGGCCGTCCAGGCCTTCGGCGTCGAGCGCCTGGCGCAGATGCCGCGCTTCGTGCGCCAGTCGGCCGTGACCGGCTCGGCGCGCGACATGCTGACGAAATCTGCTCGCGCATCAGGACGGGATAGGTCCATGTTCACCGGCATCGTCACCGGACTCGGGCGTGGTGCGCGCGCTCGACCCATCGGCGGCGGGCACGACACGCGCCTGGAGATCGGCGCGCCGGCTATCCCGACAGCGCCATCGAGATCGGCGCCTCGATCGCCTGCTCGGGCGTGCTGCCTGACCGCGGTCGAGCAAGGGCCGACTGGTTCGCCGTGACGCCTCGGCCGAGACCCTGGCCCGGACCACGCTCGGCGGCTGGCGGGCCGGGACGCGGGTCAACCTGGAGCGTCCGCTGCAGGTGGGCGACGAACTGGGCGGGCACATCGTCTCCGGCCATGTGGACGGCGGTCGGCGACGGTCGCCGCCAGCTGCCGCCGGAGGGCGATCCACGCGCTGCGCATTCGAGGTGCCGCCGGCCTGGCCCGCTTCATCGCGCCCAAGGGCTCGGTCGCCGTCGACGGGGTATCGCTGACGGTGAACGAGGTGACGGGCGACAGCTTCGGCGTCAACATCATCCCCCACACGCTGCCGAGACCACCTTCGGCGCGCTCGGCCGGGCGACCGCGTCAACATCGAAATCGACATGCTGGCCCGCTATGTCGCCCGGCTGCACCGGATACCCGCGTGATGGAACACCTCGATCGAGCCAGCGTTCTCGACCGAGCCCTCTCGCACGCTGACCCGAGCCTCGGCCGACGGAGACTGATCGAGGAGGCGCGCAACGGCCGCATGTTCATCCTGGTCGACGACGAGGACCGCGAGAACGAGGGCGACCTCGTCATCCCGGCCCAGTTCGCAACGCCCGATGCGATCAACTTCATGGCCCGGCACGGCCGCGGGCTGATCTGCCTGGCCTGACCGCCAGCGCGTGGAGCAGCTGGGCCTGCCGCTGATGAGCCAGGCGCAACGGCACGCCGCCACCGACCGCCTTCACCGTCTCGATCGAGGCGCGGGACGGGGTGACGACCGGCATCTCCGCCGCCGACCGGGCGCGCACCATCGCGGTGGCGATCGACCCGGACAGCCGGCGCGGAGGACATCGTCACGCCCGGCCACGTCTTCCCGCTGGTGGCGCGCGACGGCGGCGTGCTGGTGCGCGCCGGCCATACCGAGGCGGCGGTCGACATCTCGCGCCTGGCCGGGCTCGAACCCGCCGGGCGTGATCTGCGAGATCATGAACGACGACGGCACCATGGCGCGCCTGCCGGACCTGGTCGACCTTCGCCCAGCACCACGGCCTGAAGATCGGCACGATCGCCGACCTGATCGCCTATCGCCTGCGCACCGAGCGGCTGGTGCGCCGGGTCGACGGAGGCGCACGCTGCGACAGCCAGCTTCGGCGGCGAATGGCAAGCTGATCGTCTATCGTCAACACGGTGGAGCACGGCCGAGCATATGGCCCTGGTGAAGGGCGATCTCGCCGCGCCCGGGCCGGTGCATGGTGCGCATGCATGCGCGTCGACCTGCTCGACGACGTGCTGGGCGAGACGCACGCGCGGCGCGCTGCAGGGCGCGATGCGCGATGATCGCGCGAGAGGGCCGGCGGCGTCGTGGTGCTGATGCGCGAGATGCGCCCGACCGATGCTGTCCGAGCGCGTGCGCCAGCTTGCCGGGGCGGAACGCCGCGCCGCGCCGAACTGCGCGACTACGGCATCGGCGCGCAGATCCTGCTGGATCTCGGCGTGCACGACATGGTGCTGCTGTCCAACCATCCCCGCACCATCGTGGGCATCGACGGCTATGGCCTGAACATCGTCGACCAGCGGCCGATCGAGATGCCGCCGGGGGTGGCACCATGAGCACCGCCGACGCCCCGCTGCCGGCCGCGCCGAAGCTGGAGGGGCGCCCGCCGCGCCTGCTGGTGGTGCGCGCGCCATACTACACCGCCATCGCCGATGGCCTGCGCGACGGCGCCGTGCGCATGATCGCCGAGGCCGGGGGCAGTTGCGACGTGGTGGACGTCGCCGGCGCCCTGGAGCTTGCCGCGGCGATCCTGTTCGCGGTGAAGGGCGACCGCAACTACGATGGCTTCGTGGCGCTGGGCTGCGTGGTGCGCGGCGACACCGATCACTACGACCATGTGTGCCGCGAGGCGATGGCGGCACTCACCCGCGTCGCGCTGGATCATACGCTGTGCCTGGGCAACGGACTGCTGACCGTGCAGACCGAGCAGCAGGCCATCGAGCGTTCCGGCGCCGACGGCCACAACAAGGGGGCGGAAGCCGCCGCCGCGGCGCTGGTGCAGATCCGCGCAGCCCGCCTGCTGGGGGCCGCTTGACGGTGCGGGCCCGCCCTGGCGCCGCCACCCGGCCGCGCACCGCCGCCCGCGTCGCTGCGGTGCAGGCGCTGTTCCAGGGCGAGCAGACCCAGACACCGGCCGAGCGGGTGATCGACGAGTTCGTCCGTCACCGTCTGGGCGCCGAGGCCGGGCGCGGGTTCGAGGATGGGCGCGCGCCGGACGCCAACGTGCCGCTGTTCGCCAACATCGTGCGCACCGCCACGCGCCAGCAGGACACGCTGGACGGCATGCTCGCCGCCACCCTCGCCGCCGACTGGCCGATGGAGCGGCTGGACCCGGTGCTGCGTGCCCTGATGCGGGCGGGGGCGGCCGAGCTTTGGATGAGCGACGGTCCGCCGGCGCGGGTGGTGATCAACGAATACCTCGACATTGCCCACGGCTTCTTCAACGGCGAGGAACCCTCGATGGCCAACGGCGTGCTGGACCGGCTGGCCCGCAGCCTGCGCCCCGGCGAGTTTCCGCAGGACGCCGCCCCGCGCCCGCCCGGCTGACGCGGCCCGTCCGGCGCCATGGCCGACATTCCCGCCGAGTTCAGCCTGATCTACCGGCATTTCCGCCCGCTCGCCGGCCCGGGAGCGCTGGACCTGGGCGACGATGCCGCCGTGTTCGCGCCGCCGCCAGGGCGGGAGATGGTAGCCGCCGCCGATGCGATGGTGGAGGGCGTTCATTTCCTCCCCGGCGACCCGCCCGGCATGGTGGCCCGCAAGCTGCTGCGGACCAATCTCTCCGACCTCGCGGCCATGGGCGCGGCGCCGCTGGGCTATCTGCTGACAGTCTCGGTGCGGCGCGACACGCCGGACTTCGTGGTTCGCGGATTTTGCGGCAGGGCTGGCGCACGACCAGCGCGAGTTCGGCATCACCCTGCTGGGCGGCGACACCACCTCCACCCCGGGGCCCGCCAGCCTCTCGCTGACCATCCTGGGCAGCGTGGCGCCGGGAATGGCGCTGCGCCGCGCCGGCGCGCGGCCGGGCGACGGCATCTGGGTGACCGGCACCATCGGCGACGGCGCGCTGGGCCTGCTCGCGGCGACCGGCAGGTTGGCCGACCCCGACGGCACGCTCGCCTGCCGCTACCGGCTGCCGCAGCCTCGCGTGGTCCTGGGCCAACGCCTGGCCGGGATCGCGGGTGCGGCGATGGATGTCTCCGATGGGCTGGTGCAGGACCTCGGCCATCTGTGCCGCGCCGGCGGGCTTGCCGCGGCGGTGGACGCAGCGCTGGTGCCGCTGTCGCCGGCCGCCGCGGCCGCCGTGGGCCAGGATACCGCCCTGCTGGAACGCTGCCTGACGGGGGGCGACGACTATGAGCTTCTGCTGGCCGTCCCGTCCGGGCACGCCGCGGCGCTGCGTGCCGCGGCGGCGTCATCCGGCGTGGCGGTGACGCGCATCGGCGAATTTGCGGTGGGCAGCCCGGTGGTGGAGGTGCGTGCTGCCGACGGCGCGCCGATTGCGCTGGGAACCGGCGGGTGGAGCCATTTCGCCTGAACCAGCCGGAAACCGGCCGGGGAGGGTGCTCGGTAGCCCCGCCGCTCAGTGGTTCCCGCTCAGTAGTTCCCGCTGCTGCGCGAGGTCGGCGAGCCAACTGGCCCGCCCGGCGAGAAGCGGCCGACATTGCCCAGCAATTGCTGCAGGAAGCTGATCTCGTTGCCCGGCGTGGGTGTGGTGCGCGACACCACGTCCACCGGCAGCGCGTCCTCCTTCGTGCGGCGGGTGACGTCGCGCAGCACGCCGGCCTGGTCGAACGTGAGCGCGACCACCTGCTGGTCGGCCACCGTGTTGGTGGCGCCGATCACCGGCTTGGTCAGCTCGCCCACATAGATCCAGGTGTTGCTGTCGAAGGTGGCGCGCGTGGTGGGCGTGCCCATCAGCGCCAGCACGTCGTTGCGCGTGGAGGTGCCGGGCACCAGCTGGGCCACCTGGTCGGCGTCCACTTGGTTGCCGCGGGCCTGCAGCGGCGCGCTCAGGAAATCCGGCAGCCCGCAGCCGGCCAGCGGCAGCACGCCCAGGAGAACAGCCAACAGCAGTCGCGGCGCGGTCAGCAAGGTAAGGGAGCGGGCAGGGAGCACGGCGTCATCCTTAGGGCAGCGGGGGCTTAGGGCAGCGGGGGCTTAGGGCAGCGGGGGCTTTGGGTAGCATGGCGTGCCATGATGGCGGGAAGCGAGCCGCTGACGCGACCGTTATCGGCAAGCTGGCATCAGCAAGCGGGCATCGGCAAGCGGGCATGTACAAGCGGGCTGGCAGGTTCCCTCTTTGATCCCACGTGCTAGCATGAACGGACAACGCGCGCCATTGCAGCCTGTGCGGCTGCCGGCTCAACTTCAGCCCCCCGCACTTCAGCCCCCTGGCGCGCAATCTTGGGAGCAGCCCCTGGTGCTTGGCTATCTGCGGCGCCGCCGACATGAACGGACCGGCTATCAGCTGTATTGCACGGCAGTGGCGGCGGCGCGCCAGCCGTGGTTCTACCAGGATCTCGGCGTGCCCGACACGCTGGACGGTCGATTCGACATGGTCGGCCTGCACGCCTACCTCGTTATTCGCCGCCTGCTGGCACTGCCGCCGCCAGGGCCGGCGGTGGCACAGGCGGTGTTCGACGCCATGTTCAGCGACATGGACATAAATCTTCGCGAGATGGGGGTTAGCGATCTTGCGGTCGGGCGTAAGGTGAAGGTCATGTGGGAGGCGTTTCATGGCCGCGCGGCGGCCTACCAGGCTGCGCTGGATACTGTGATGGACGGCCCGGCGCCGGACAGCCGGTCGCCGGACGGCCCGGCGACGAACGATCGGGCGGCAGCGTTGGCCGGCGTGCTTGCCCGCAACGTCTGGCGCGGCAGTCCCCCGCCGGGGGATGCGGCCGCCCGCCTGGCCCGGCTGGCGCTGGAGCAGTCGGCCGCCCTGGATGCCGTGCCGCCGGACACGCTGCTTTCCGGCCGGATTTCATTCCTTGCACCCGAGGAGGTTGCGGCATGACGGCACCCGCCCCCGAACTCCATCGCCCGCTCGCCCTGGGTCAGATCCCGCCCGGCGGGCTGGCACGCGAGATCGTCGCCACGCCAGCCGAATGTACGGCGGTGGCGCGGCGCCTGATGATCCCCGGCGTCGCCGCCCTGTCCTGCGACTTCCGCCTCACGCCGGCCGGCGACGGGACGGTTCTCGCCCAGGGGCGGCTGACGGCGCGGGTGACCCGCGAGTGCGTGATTACGCTCGAACTGTTCGACGCCGAGATCGCCGAGCTGTTCCGCGTGCGCTTCGTGCCCGAGTTGCAGCTTGCCGAGTTGCAGCTTGCCGAGGTGGAGGACGATCTGCTCGACCTGGAGGGGGACGATGAGATCGGCTACGCCGGCAGCCATATCAACCTGGGCGAAGCGGCGGTGGAGCAGCTCGCCCTGGCGCTTGATCCCTACCCGCGCATGCCTGGGGCGACACTGGAGGAGGGCGATGAGGCGGAGGAATCGACGGCATCGCCGTTCTCGGCCCTCGCGCGCCGCGCGCCGCGGGGCTAGGATGAACGTCATGTCGCGCTGTGACTTGCAGGGGTGTCGCACCTCTGCTAGACGGCGCGGCTCGCGTTATTGCCATTTTGTGAACGCATCCGCCGGATCGGCGACCCTGTCCGCCGTGACAAGGCTGCCTGCCCGGGCCGATCGGATCGTCACGCTGACCGGAGTTGCGTCGTCCCATGGCTGTTCCCAAGAAGAAGTCCTCTCCCTCGCGCATGGGCATGCGGCGCAGCCACCAGGCACTCAGCGTGCCCGCACATGCGGAATGCTCGAACTGCGGCGAGTTGAAGCGCCCGCACCACATCTGCAGCCATTGCGGCCATTACGACGGCCGCGAGGTGGCGGTGGCCGGCAAGGCCCTCAAGGGCACCGTCCGCGCCTGACGCGGCGGGATGGCAGGCTTTGGGTGGGCGTGACAAGCGCCGGCGGCCATGAGCGATAGCTTCACCCTGGCTATTGATGCGATGGGTGGCGACCACGCCCCCGACGTGGTGGTCGAGGGGTTGGATATCGCCGCCGAGCGCCATCCCGGCGCCCGCTTCCTCGTGGTGGGCGACGAGACACGGCTGGCGCCGCTGATGCAGCGGTACCGCCGCGCGGCGGCCGCGAGCACAATCCGCCACACGCCCGATGCGATCACCGGCGACATGAAGCCGACCGCGGCGTTACGCATGCGCACCGCCTCGATGCGCATGGCGGTTGACGCGGTGGCAGCGCGGCAAGCCGCCGGCGTGGTGTCGGCGGGAAACACCGGGGCGCTGCTGGCCTTGGCCAAGATCGTCATCAAGACGCTGCCAGGCATCGACCGGCCGGCCATGGCCGCGATCGGCCCCTCGGCGCGCGGCGATGTGGTGATGCTGGACCTCGGCGCCAACGTGGCCTGCGACAGCCGCAATCTCGTTGAATTCTCGGTGATGGGCGATGTGTTCGCGCGCACCGTGCTGGGCCTCACCGCGCCGACGATCGGCCTGCTGAACGTGGGCTCCGAGGAGCTGAAGGGCGGCGAGACGCTGCGCAGCGCCGCCGAGACGCTGCGCGCCAGCCATCTGGCTCCGCAGTTTCACGGCTTCGTCGAAGGCCATGACATTGCGGCCGGAACGACCGACATCGTGGTGACCGACGGTTTCACCGGCAATGTCGCGCTCAAAACCGGCGAGGGCGCGCTGAAGCTGGTGGGCCAGATGCTGCGCGAGGTGTTCTCGGCCTCGATCGCCGCCAAGCTTGGCTATCTGCTGGTGCGGCCGGGACTGGAGAGGCTGCGCGAGTGGCTCGACCCGCGGCGCTATAATGGGGCGGTGATGCTCGGCCTGTCCGGCGTGGTGGTGAAGTCGCATGGCGGCACCGACGCGCAAGGCTTTGCGCATGCCATGGATGTTGCCATGGACATGGTGGTGCACCGCTTCAACGACGGGATTCGCGACGGGCTCGGCCACATCGCCGGGCTGTCGCCAGGGAACGGATCGAAGAATGGATCAGGAGAGGCTTCCAGCCCCGCTGCCGGTGGAGCCGATGCCGGTGGCGGTCCGAGCCTCGCCACGGCCCGCTGACGTGGCTGCCCTCGAGCATGGCCGGCAGGCGCTGCGGCGCATGAGGGCGGTTCTTGGCGGCATTGGCGCCTATCTGCCCGAGCGCGTGGTGACCAACGAGGAGCTGGCCCAGCGCGTGGAAACCTCCGACGCCTGGATTCGCGAGCGAACCGGCATCCGGCAACGCCATATCGCCGGCGGCCACGAAACCTGCGCCTTCATGGCCACGGCTGCGGCGCGTGCGGCGCTGGCCGATGCCGGCGTGGCCGGCGGGGCGGTGGATGGTATCATCGTGGCCACCGCCACGCCCGACCAGGCCTTCCCGGCCGTGGCGGTGCGGGTGCAGGCGGCGCTGGGCGCGGGCGGCTTCGGCTTCGATCTCTCGGCGGCGTGCAGCGGCTTCATCTATGCGCTCTCGGTCGCCGACGGAATGATCCGCGCCGGCCAGGCGCGCACCGTGCTGGTGATCGGCGCGGAAGTATATTCGCGCATCATGAACTGGCAGGACCGCGGCACCTGCGTGCTGTTCGGCGACGGGGCGGGCGCTGTGCTGTTGCAGGCGGTGGAGGGCGAGGGCGCGGGCGCATCGAACGAGCGCGGCATCCTGTCCACCCACCTTCATGCCCAGGGCGATCTTGGAGACATCCTGTACGTGGACGGCGCGGTGGGGCAGCCCGACAAGCCCGGCCATCTCGTGATGAAGGGCAACGAGGTATTTCGCCACGCCGTCAACAAGTTGTCGGCAACCGTTACGGAGGCGCTGGAGGCAAACGGGCTGTCGCACAGCGATGTCGACTGGCTGGTGCCGCACCAGGCCAACCTGCGCATCATCGAGGCGATCGGCCGGCGCCTGGGGCTGCCGTTCGAGCGGGTGGTGGTGACGGTGGACCAGCACGCAAATACCTCCGCCGCCTCGATTCCCCTGGCGCTGGCGCAGGCCTATGGCGACGGCCGCATCCGGCGCGGCGACCTGGTGCTGATGGAGGCGCTGGGCGGCGGCCTCACCTGGGGCAGCGCCCTGGTCAGGATGTAGGCGCCTGAGCAGGTTCGCCCATGCGCTTGTGATGTGCCGCGACAGGCCGCATCCAACAGGTTGATAACAGAGTATTCTTGACGGCGGCGCGCAGTCTGCCTAGCGTCGGGCGATGAACACTGTCACCCGCGCGCACCTGACCGAGACCATCTATACCCAGGTGGGCCTCTCCCGCAACGAATCGGCCGACCTGCTGGAAGTCGTGCTGGCCCGCATGAGCGCGGCGCTGGAGGCGGGCGAATTGGTCAAGATCAGTGGGTTCGGCACATTTTCGGTGCGCCAGAAGGGGCGCCGGATCGGCCGCAATCCAAAGACCGGCGTGGAAGTGCCGATCCTGCCGCGGCGGGTGCTGGTGTTCCGCCCCAGCCAGGTGCTGCGCGCCCACGTGAACCACATGGCACCCCCGGTCGGCGGAGATGACGAATGAGTGGCCGCGCGGCTGTCATGGCGATGGAGACGGGCGACGATGGCGGCGACGGCCGCGGCAAGCCGCGCAAGGCACCCAACGCGTTCCGCACCATCAGCGAGGTGGCCGACGAGCTTCACATCCCGCAGCACGTGCTGCGCTTCTGGGAAACCAAGTTCCCGCAGGTGAAGCCGCTGAAGCGCGGCGGTGGGCGGCGTTACTACCGCCCCGATGACATCGCCCTGCTGCGCCGCGTGTCGGACCTGCTGTATATCCAGGGCTATACGATCAAGGGCGTGCAACGCCTGCTGCGCGAGGGCGGCGGGCGCCTGTCCGACGACATCCCGCCGGCCCCGCCGGAGGAACGCGCCGAGGCCGACCAGGACGAGACGGACGCCCCCATGGAGAACGACCAGCAACTGCCGATGCCCGGGATGCCCCAGGCCACCGCCCCTGCCGCCGCCGCGAACGCCAGGCGTCCGCCGGGCCGTGCCGGGGGCAAGACCGCGCCCGCCGCCGAGCGGGATGCGAATGTGCCCGACCCGAGAGTAGAGGAGCTGCAGGCCGAGGCAGCGCGGCTGCGTGCGGTGCTGTCCCATACCCTGGCCGAACTTGAGGCACTGCGCGCGCTGCTGCCCTGAGCGAAGCCGGATTGCGGCGCCGCGACGGTGCTGCTACACGAGCCTTCCCCACGGTCGGAGCGTAGCGCAGCCTGGTAGCGCATCAGTCTGGGGGACTGGGGGTCGTGGGTTCGAATCCCGCCGCTCCGACCAATTTCCTTCCATTATGATCCATATACGCCGCGTTCCAGCGCGCCCAACAGGGCCAGCGCCTTGGGGTCGGCGAAGGGCAGGCTTTGGCTGAGGATCAACCCGGCCACGCCCGCGCTGGGATCGACCCAGTAATAGCCATTGATCAGCCCGGCCCAGGCGAGACTGCCCGGGTTGCGGCCAGCGGGCCCGCGTTCGCTGTTGATCAGGAAGCCCAGTCCCCATTTCTGCTCCATGCCCGGAAACAGGTCGCAATCGTAGGACATGGCGGGCATGGACGAGCGCATCGGCGTCACCGTCAGCGCGCCGATCTGGTTGCGCGACATTTCCGTCACCGACTCGGGCGACAGGATGCGCGCGCCGTCGAGGCTGCCGCCGCGCAGCAGCATGCGCAGAAAGCGCAGGTAGTCGCCGGCGGTGCAGCACAGCGCGCCGCCGCCGGCCAGGAAGGGCTGCCCATTGCCCGCCGCGCGCTCGCCGGCCGCCAGGCTGCCATCGGGCTGGCGCTGATGCACGCTCACCATGCGGGCACGTTGGGCGTCGGTAAGGGTGAACGTTGTGTCGGCCATGCCGAGCGGGCCGGTGACATGCGCGAGCAGGTAAGCAGCAAGAGTCATGCCGCTCGCCGCCTCGACGGCGTGGCCGACAATGTCGGTGTTGATACCGTAATTCCAACGAGTTCCGGGGTCGAACAGAAGTGGCGTGCGGGCCAGGTCGTCGGCGTTCGCCGGCCGGGCCGGCAAGCCGAGGGCAGCCGTCGCGCGGCCGAGCTCTTCGTTCCAGGTGTCGTAGCCATAGCCGGCGGTGTGGGTGAGCAGGTGGCGCAACGTGATCGGCCCGGCCGCCGGGCGCAGCCGGGGCATCGGGCCGGCGAAGCCGTCCAGCACCATGGGCGCGGCGAGGTGCGGCAACACGGCGGCAATCGGGCCGTCAAGGCTCAGCCGGCCCTGTTCCACGAGCTGCATCGCCGCGACCGAGGTGATCGCCTTGGTCATGGAGGCGATGCGGAAGATGTGGTCGGGGCGCAGCGCGGTGCCGGCCATCAGGTCGGCCTGGCCGAAGCAGCCCTGGTAGAGCAGGTGGCTGGCGGTGGTGGCCATGGCGACCACGCCGGCAACCTCGCCCGCGTCGGTGGCGCGCCGCAGCGCGGCGTCGATGGCGGTGGCGTTGACCATGGTGCAGTTCCCCCTTGATGGGCGGGCATGCTGGCGGATGCGGGGGCGGACGAAAAGGGGTCAGGCGGGGATCGTGGGCGGCAGCAGCCGGGCGGCGAGGGCGTGGGCGAGGGCGACGAGGGCCAGGATGAAGCCGTTCCACAGCAGGATCATGGCACTGGGATCGATGTTGTGCAGCAGCGACAGCGCGGCCGAGGTCATGCCCGAGGCGGCCAGCGTGGCGGCGGCGAGCGGCAGGCCGGGTCGCAACGGCACCGCGCGGCGCAGCAGCCACAGCATCGCGAGCGACAGCGGCGTGCCGGCCAGCGCCACGGTGGCAAAGCAACTGGTCAGTTCCATGGCCGTGACAACACCCGGGCGGATCGGCACCCACACAACGAGGCAGCCAGCGCCGACCGCACCCAGCCACAGCGCGAGCGCGGGCAGCGGCAGTGCGATCCAGCTCCGCGGCCGGTCGGGCGTGGCGAGCACGAGGGCGGCGAGCGTACCGGTGATGCCGGTGAGCAGGGCGCCCAGCACCCCCAGCCCGAACAGCGGCGCTGCCATCTGCGCGGCGAGGTCGCCGCGCAACCCACGAGCCAGGGCGAGCACCGCCAGCACCGCGGCCGCGAATGCGAGGTAGCCGGCCGCTCGCACATGTGGGGGACACAAGCGATGCACCGGGCGCGCATCGGCGACCAGGGCGGCAATGACATCGTCGGTGTCGCGGGGCGCGGCACGGGTCATTCCGCCGGATCCATGATGCGGCGCAGCCGCTTGATGCCGCGGTGGCAGGCGACCTTGAGCGCCACGATCGACAGGCTGGTGCGCGACGCGGCTTCCTTCAAGCTCAGTTCCTCCAGCTTCAGCAGGCGCAAAGCCTGGCGTTCGCCCGCGGGCAGGGCGGCGATGGCGTGGTGCAGCCGGTCACGATCGGTCGTCTCGTCATGTTTCGATCCGGCGGCCGCAAAGGTTTCATGCGAGGCATCCAGGGCCGCCTCGCGCCTGCCGCGACGAACCAGGCCACGCTGCCGGTCGGCGATCCGGGCCTGGGCGATGGCGGCCAGCCACGGGCGGAACGGCCGGCCGGGGTCGAACGTGTGGCGCATCCGGCGCAGGGTGAGCAGCACGTCCTGCAACGCATCCTCGGCTTCCGCCGGATTGAACAGCGCACGGCGGCAGCGGGCGCGCAGGGCGGGGGTGACGGCCTCCAGCAGACGGCGACAGGCCGCCGCGTCACCGTCCTGGGCGCGCGCCATCAGCGCCGACCAGGCACCGGCTCCCCCCGGGGCTCCCCCCGGGGCTCCCCCTGGGTCTCCCCCTGGGCCTCCCCCTGGCGCAGCGTCGGGTGCGGGCTCGGCTGGCATCGTTTCTCCTGGCGGCGTGTAACGGATGACCCCGCTGCGGCGAACATCGTTACAGCGTGGCCAGCCGGGCACGCCATGCGAATGGGAGACGTGCCGATGCTGCGACGTGTTCTGCTGGCCACCGCCCTGGCGGCGATGCCCGCCCTGATGCCTGCCATGGCGGCGACGGAAGCGAAGTTCGAACAGGCGGCGTTTGCCGCGGCCCAGGCGGCGGGCAAGCCGATCCTGGTGGAGGTCCATGCCGACTGGTGCCCCACCTGCGCCAAGCAGAAGCCGATCCTGGGGCGGCTTGGCGAGGACCCGGCGAACAAGGACCTGGTGCGTTTCGTGGTGGACTTCGACGCCCAGAAGGACGTGGTGCGGGCGCTGGGCGCGCGCATGCAAAGCACGCTGATCGCCTTTCGCGGCAAGCAGGAGGTCGGCCGTTCGGTGGGCGTGATCGACGAGGCGCAGATCAAGGCGCTGGTCGCCCAGACGCGCGGCTGAGGGGCGAACACCGTAGAGATCGGCGCCGGCAGCATCGGCTTCGGGTTCCTGGCCGGCGTGCTGTCGACGCTGTCGCCCTGCGT
Organism: uncultured Alphaproteobacteria bacterium; assembly: GCA_963779875.1. Lineage (GTDB taxonomy): Bacteria > Pseudomonadota > Alphaproteobacteria > Acetobacterales > Acetobacteraceae > CAMDGX01. The sequence continues at coordinate 783,557 of CAWAAI010000003.1, forward strand.
GCTGCCGCTATTGCCGCTGGTGCTCGGCGGGGCGGCGGCGGCGCACCGCTTCGGCATGGTGGCGCTGGCTCTGGGGCTGGTGGCGTCGTTCGTGGGGGTGGGGCTGTTCGTGGCCACGATCGGGTTCTCGATCGGGCTGGACGGCGAGGTGTTCCGCATCGCTTCGGCGGTGCTGCTGGCGTTGCTGGGCGTGGTGCTGCTGAGCGGGGCGCTGCAGGCGCGCTTCGCCATGGCGGCGTCGGGCGTGGGCGATGCCGGCAACCGGCTGCTGGCGCGCTTCACGCCGGCCGGGCTGGGCGGGCAACTGGCGGTGGGGCTGGTTCTGGGCGCGATCTGGTCGCCCTGCGTCGGGCCGACGCTGGGGGCGGCTTCAGTGCTGGCGGCGCAGGGCCGCGACATCGGCGCGGTGGCGCTGGTGATGGCCGCCTTCGGGCTGGGGGCGGCGCTGCCGCTGGTGGCGGTGGGCTCGCTCTCGCGCGAGGCGATGAAGCGGTGGCGCGGGCGGGTGATGGGAGCGGGGCAGACCGGCAAGACCCTGCTGGGCGGCGGCGCGCTGGCCGTCGCGGTCCTGATCGTCACCGGCTGGGACAAGGCGCTGGAGGCAGCGCTGGTGCGTGGCTCGCCGGAATGGCTGACCGACCTGACGACACGGTTCTGAGGCGAAGCTGCTCCCCCCGGCGGGCCTGGCCGGGGGGAACGGCAGTTCAGCGGCCGATGGCGTAGCCCTGCATGCCGCGCGGGTTGGCGCCGGCGTACATCTGCCCGTCCGGCTCCAGCCGGGCGCCGGACAGGCGGCCCTCGCTCCAGTCGTCGCCGGCGCTGGCATCGTGGCCGCGGGCCTTTAGGTCGGCGAGCGTGGCGGCGGGGAAGCGGCCTTCGATCACTACCTTGCCCGGGCGGGCGACGCGCGGCCAGAAGCTGCTGGGCCAGTGCTCGGCATGGAAGTTCGGCGCGTCGATCGACTGCTGGATGGTCAGGTTGTGGTGCACCATGCGCAGGAACATCACCGTCTGCCACTGGTCCTGCTGGTCGCCGCCGGGGGTGCCGAAGCTCATCCACGCGCGCCCGTCGCGCAGCGCCATGCTCGGCGAAAGCGTGGTGCGCGGGCGCTTGCGCGGGGCGACGCTGTTGGGGTGGCCGGGCGCGGTCCAGAACATCTGCCCGCGGGTGGAGAGCGGGAAGCCGAGTTCGGGGATCACCGGCGAGGATTGCAGCCAGCCGCCGGAGGGCGTGGCGCTGACCATGTTGCCCCAGCGGTCGATGATGTCGACATGGCAGGTGTCGCCGCCGATGGCGCCGAGGCGGGCGACAGTCGGCTCGCCGACGCCGGGGGCGCGGGTGAGCAGTTCGATGCGGGCGGCGGCGTCGTGGTCCACCTGGGGCGAGAAGCCGGGCACGGTGCCGGGGCGCAGTTCCAGCGAGGCGCGCCCGCCGATCAGCTTGCGGCGTTCGGCGTTGTATTCCTCGGACAGCAGATGGCCCAGCGGCACTTCCACATGCTCCGGGTCGCCGTAGTAGGCCTCGCGGTCGGCAAAGGCGAGCTTGAGGCGCCTCCACCACGGTGTGGACGAATTCGGTGCCGAGCGGGTCCATCGCCGCCGATGTCGAAGCCCTTCAGCAGCGCGAGCGTCTGCAGCATCGCGGGGCCCTGGCTCCAGGGGCCGACATTTCAGCACGGTATGGCCGTGGTAGTCGAGGCTGACGGGGTCTTCCACCGTGGCGGCCCAGCGGCGCCATGTCGTCGGCGGTCAGCAGGCCGCGATGGCGGCGGCCGGAGGCGTCCAGGATGTCCTGCGTAGCCGTAGAACCGGCCGATCGCCTCGGCGATGCAGCCGCGGTAGAAGGCGTTGCGGGCGGCGTCGATGCGCGCCTCGCGGGTGGCGCCGGTGCTTTCGCGCACCAGGCGCTGCCAGGTCTCGGCCAGCGCGGGGCGGCGGAACAGGGCGCCGGGCGCGGGCACCTGGCCGCCGGGCAGCCAGACCGCGGCGGAGGTTTTCCATTCCTGCTCGAACATCGGGCGCATGCGTCTCGATGGCCGCGGGCACGCGCGGCACCAGATGGATGCCGTTGGTGGCGTAGCCGATGGCGTAGGACAGCACGTCGGCCAGCTCCATGGTGCCCCAGTCGCGCAGCATCAGCGCCCAGGCGTCGAATGCGCCCGGCACCACGGCGGGCAGCAGGCCGGTGCCGGGGATGAGGTCGAGACCCAGTTCGCGCGAATTTCTCCGGCGTAGCGCTGTCCGGCGCGGCGCCCTGGCCGCAGATCACGTGCTGGGTGCCGGTCTTGGCGTCGTGGATGATGATCGGAGCGTCGCCGCCCGGGCCGTTCAGGTGCGGCTCGGCGACCTGCAGGGTGAAGCCGGCGGCCACGGCCGCGTCGAACGCATTGCCGCCGCGTTCCAGCACGGCCATGCCGACCGGCGCTGGCGATCCAGTGGGTGGTGGCGACGACGCCGAAGGTGCCGGCGATCTCGGGGCGGGTGGTGAACATGCTGGGGGTTCCGCTGGAGTTTCGCCGCCAGCCTAGCGCGGCGCGGTGGTGCGGCCAATCGGTGCCGTTGCCGGGGCGGTCTGTTGACGGCACACTCCGGCCATCAACGAGAAGAAGCGGAACATGGCCTTCTACGAACTGCGCCAGTACAAGATCCAGCCGGGCAAGATGGAGGAATGGATCAAGTGCATGGAGGAGGAGATCATCCCCTTCCAGGTCGGCCAGGGCATGGTCATCACCGGCTCGTTCCGCGGCGAAACCGACGAGAGCGTGTATGTGTGGATCCGCCGCTTCGAGAGCGAGGCGCAGCGCGAGGCGCTGTACAAGGCCGTCTACGAATCGGATTTCTGGAAGAACACGATCGCACCGAAAATCCCGTCGCTGCTCGACCGCTCCGGCACCGTGGTGCAGCGGATCGTGCCCACCCCGCGCTCGGTGGCGCAGTAGCCGGTCTTGCGCGGCGGCGGTGCCCGGCACCCGCCCGGGGCACCACCGCCGCGCGCCGCTATGCCTTCGCCACCACGATCTGGGCGTAGGCGGAGGGCACCCGCATGGTGCCGTCGGTCGCCGTGTTGAACTCGGCGATCGCGGCCAGCAAGTCGGCGCCCAGCGCTGCCTGCCCCGCCTGGTCCAGCGCCAGGAAGGCCTTGTGCATCGGGCCGTAATAGGTGCGGAAGATGTCGAGGAAATGCTCCGGCGAACGGTAGCGGAACACGAAGTTACGCTGCTCGACACGGATATCGCGCGCCTGCGGCCCGAAATGCTGCTCGATGAACGGCCGTGTGCCCCACAGCGCCGGCGAGGCGACGCCGGCGGGTGGCGCCACATGGCGGCCGAGTGTCTTGAACACTTGGCCGATGAACCCCTCGGGCGTCCAGTTGGCCAGCCCGATCATGCCGCCGGGGGCGCAGACTCGCACCATCTCGCTGGCGGCCTTCGCCTGGTTGGGCGTGAACATCACGCCGTAGGTGGAGACCACCGCGTCGAACTGCCCGTCGGCGAAGGGCAGGTTCTCGGCATCCGCGATCCGGAATGCGAGCGAGTGCCCCTCGGCCTCGGCACGGGCGCGGCCGCGCGCCAGCAGGGCATCGACATAGTCGGTCGAGGTAACGTCGCACCAGCGGCGGGCGAAGGCCAGGGTCGCGTTGCCGTTGCCGGCCGCGACATCCAGCACCGTAGCGCCGGGGCGCAGGTCCATGGCATCGGCGAGGTTCTCGCCCACGATCTGCAGCGTGGTGCCGATGCGGGCATAGTCGCCCGAGGCCCAGGCGGCGTTCTGCTTCGCCTTGATGGCGGCATAGTCGGGAGCGTCGGGGGCGGTCGCTAGCGTGGCTTGTGTGGTGGCGTTCATGGGATCTCTCCGGAACAGGGGGGTGCCGATCCGGTGCGGCCTTGCTGCCGCCATCGTCTCGTGCACGCCGCCAGCTTGGCGCCATGGCCATGCCGCTGCTTGGCGGGCGGCAGGGGAGAGTCCCGGGAGAACGGGGGGATTTGCCGTGGAGTGTCGGCAAGTTGACGGGGCAACGTGGTGGCAGGCGTCGCGACGGCTGGGCTACAGTCCCGCCGCGCAAGGGGAGGCCGCGATGCGTCACCGCTTCGCCCAGTTCGAGCTGGATACCGAACGCTACGAACTGCGCGCGGATGGCGTGGCGCAGCCGGTGGAGCCGCTGGTCTTCGACCTGATCGCCTGGCTTGCCGCCCATCCCAACCGGGTGATCTCGCGCGACGAGATCGTCGATGCGGTCTGGCAGGGCCGCGCCATCTCCGATGCGACGATCTCCAGCGCCATCAAATCGGCGCGCCGGGCGCTGGGCGAGACCGGCGAGAACCAGGGCTTCATCCGCACCATCCGCGGGCGCGGCTTCACCTTCGAAGGCGCGGTCACCACCGATGCCGAGCCGGAGAAGCCCGCGGGCGCGCGCGCCGCCGCCGATGCGGTGCCGCTGGCCGAAGACGGCACGCCGGTGCTGCTGGTGCTGCCCTTCGTCAACCTCAGCGCCGGCAGCGACGAGTATTTCGCCGACGGCCTGACCGAGGACATCATCACCAACCTGGCGCGGTTCCGCGACCTGCGGGTCATCGGCGGCGCCTCCTCGTTCCGCTTCAAGGACCGCGAGGTCGACGTGCAGGAACTATGTGAACGCCTGCGGGCCGGCTACGTGGTGCAGGGCAGCGTGCGCCGCGCCGCCGGCCGGCTGCGCGTGTCGGTGCAGTTGATGGAGGGCGCCAGCAGGGTGCAGCTCTGGGGCGAGCGCTACGACCGCGAGATGGTGGACATCTTCGACCTGCAGGACGAACTGACACGCACCATCGCCGTCACCCTCGGCGCCAAGCTGCAGGACGCGGCGCTGCGGCGGGCCCTGAAGAAGAACGCCGTGGAACTCAGCGCCTATGACTGCCTGCTGCGGGCGCGGCGCTACACGGCGCTGTTGAGCGAGGAAGCCCACCGCGAGGGCCGCGACCTGCTGGAGAAGGCGGTCGAGCTCGATCCGCTGTCGTCGGAGGCGCACGCGCTGCTCGCCAACATGTATCTGGCCGAGCACAGGTTCGAGATGAACCCGCGGCCCAACCCGATCGGGCGGGCGCTGGTGCACGCGCTGGCGGCGACGCAGCTCGACCCGCAGAATGCCTATGCGCGGTGCTGGCTGGCGATCGTGCATTTCTTCCGCGGCGAGAACGAGCGTTTCGTGCGCGAGGCAGAGCTTGCCCTGAGCCTCAACCCGAACGACCCCGAGACGCTTGCCGATGTGGGGCACTACTTCGCGTTCATGGGCGCGTTCGAGCGCGGATCGGAACTGTCGCGGCGGGCGCAGCTGCTCAACCCGCTGCACCCGGGCTGGTACCATTTCAGCTTCGCGCGCCTGCACTACCACCAGCGCGACTACCGGCAGGTGATCGCCGATGTCGCAAAGGTCGGCCTGCCGCATTTCTACTGGACCCACCTGCTCACCGCGGCTGCCCAGGGGCAGCTTGGCGACGGCGAGGCCCGCGCGGCGCTGGCCCGCGTCTTTGAACTCAAGCCCGCATTCTCGGCGCGCCATGAACTGCAGAAATGGAACGCGGCGCCCGGCGACATGGCGCATATCCTCGACGGGCTGCGCAAGGCGGGGCTGGGCGAGTAGGGTGCCGGGGATTCGGGAAGGGCGCTGTCGCATGGGTGCACTGGTCGTCGTCGTCGGCCCCTCGGGTGCGGGCAAGGACACGCTGATGGAACGGCGCCCGGGCGGCGCTGGCCGGGGACCCCGCGTTCCGTTTCGCCCGGCGCGAGATCACGCGGCCCGCCGGAGGCCGGCGGCGAGGACCACATCGCGGTAACGGCGGAGCAGTTCGCCGCGCGGCGCGCGGCCGGCGGCTATGCGCTGGCCTGGGAGGCGCATGGGCTGGGCTACGGCATTCCCGCCGACGTGGCGGGCGAATCGCCGCCGGGCCGGGTGGTGGTGGCCAACATCTCGCGCGCCGTGCATCGCCGAGGCGGCGGCGCGGTTCCCCACCGCTGGTGCTGGAGATCACCGCGCCGCCGGCGGTGCTGGCGGCCACGGCTGGCCGCGCGCGGGCGGGAGGCGGCGGCCGGACATCGCCGCACGGCTGAAGCGCGAGGTGACGCTGCCGGCCGGCGTGCGGGTGGCGCGGGTGATGAACGATGGCTCGCCCGAGGAAGGGCGCGGCACGGGTGCTGGCGGTGCTGCGCGGGGCGGCGCTCAGCCCCGCAACGGCAATCCGCTGCGGCGATCATGAACGGCGCGCCGGGCGCCGGCCTGGGTGAACACGGCGATGTCGGCCACACGCCGTGGCCGGGCCAGCACGGCCGCGAAATGCGCCTCGGCGGCCGGCAGGCAGCATGCCTTCTCGGCCGCCTCAGCCGGCGGGTCAGCGTCACGTGGAAGCAAGAACTCGCCGAACACATAGGTATAGCCCCAGCGCCGCAGCAGCGCCTCCTGCACCGGCGGCAGGCCGGCCTTGCGGCGGCGCTGGCCAGTTCCGCCTCGGTCAGCGGCGCGCGCAGGTGGTCCACGCCGACGACGCACAGATCGGCCAGCGCCTGCAGGGCGGGGCTCGGCGTGGCTTCGCGCAGGGCCAGGAAGCCATGGAGGTCCTGCACCGACAGCGGCGGCAGGTCGAAGGGCGCGGATGCCGGCGGCCAGTGTCGTCCGCGGCGCCGATGAACTCGTCCCACGCGACGCCGGGGCGCAGGCGCATCGGCGCCTTCAGCGTGGCATGGAGGCCATAGCCGCGCGGCATCGCGTGGTCACGGCGGGCGAGGTCGGCGCAGGTCGGCCAGGTCGGGTTGTCGCGCGGCGCATTGGCCTCGGCATCGCGCCCAAGCCAGGCGGAGCCCCGCCGGCATGCAGCGGGTCGTCGATGGCCGGGGGCGTAGTAGAGGGCGACGCGCATCAGGTCGACCTCGTGCTTACGCCACCCGTCGCCGCGCGCCAGACCTGCATCACCACCGGCATGCCCTGGTGCACCCGCACCCGCACCAGGTCGGCGCGCAGGCCGGCACTCCAGCGGCCGCGGTCGGGCAGGCTGGCCATGCGGGCGGGGCGGTCGGTGATCGTAGCTCACCGCCTCGGCCAGGCTGATGCCGGTCTGCTCGGCGCAGAGGAACGCGCACTCGACCAGGGCGGCGGGCACGTAGTCGGTGGCGAAGGCGTCGACGCGGCCGGCGCGCACCAGGTCGGCGGCGGCGACGTTGCCGGAATGGCTGCCGCCGCGCACGATGTTCGGCGCGCCGGCGATGACTGCCATGCCCGCCGTCGCGCGCCGCCTTGGCGGCGGCCATGGTCACCGGGAATTCGCTGATGCGGATGCCGTCGGCGAGCGTTGCGGGCGATCTCCGCCGCGTGTGCGTCGTCGTGGCTGGCAAGCGCGATGCCGAGATGGGCGACGCGGTCCAGCAGCCGCGGCGTTGCGGGTCGCGCAGGCGTGCGCGCTGGTCCGGTCAGGTCGGTCGATGCGCGCGTGCATCGCCGTCGTCGGTGAAGCCGGAGTTGCGGCGCAGCACCCAGTAGCGGTCGATGTCGGCGGTACTGGCCGACGCCGGGCGAGTGGTCCATCAGGCTGACCATGCGCACCAGCGGGTGGTCGGCGACCGGGTCCACCAGCGTCCATCATGTCCACCGCCGGCAGTTCGCAGCGCAGATGCAGGAAGTGCTCGGCTTTTCAGCAGGCCGGTGCCGGCGCAGCGCGTCGAGATCGACGATGGCGTCGCGGAAGGTCTTGATGCGCGCCGTCGTCGAAGCCGAGGTCGCCGAGGCACAGCGCGTCGAGCACCGTGGTGACGCCGGCCGCGGCGCATTGCGCGTCATGCGCCAGCATGCGCCGAGCGGGACGGCCAGCGGGCGTTCAGCGCGCGGCTGCACCTGGCGTTCCAGGTTGTCGGTGTGGACGTCGACCACGCCGGGGATCAGGTGGTCGCCGTCGCAGGTCGATCGCGCCGGGCAGGGCATGGCTGCGGCCGGGCTGCACCTCGGCGATGCGGCCGTCGCGCAGCACCAGGGTGCCGGGCAGCACGTCGTCGGGCAGCACGAGGGTGGCGTTGGTGAGGATGGTCTCGGGCGTCATGCGGCTTCCTGCGTCGGGGCAGCACGTGGAGCAGCCGGTCGGCGACGCGGTCGCGCACCTCGGCATCGTGGAAGATGCCGACTATGGCGGCGCCCCGCGCCTTGGCCTCGTCGATCATGGCCGATGACGATGTCGCGGTTCTCGGCATCGAGGCTGGCGGTGGGTTCGTCCAGCAGCAGGATCGGATGGCCGCCGATGAAGCCGCGGGCGAGGTTGACGCGCTGCTGCTCGCCGCCGGAGAAGGTGGCCGGCGGCAGGGCGTGCAGGCGGGCGGGGAGGTTGAGCCGGTGCAGCAGGGCGGCCGCCCGGGCGCGGGCCTCGTCGGGCGCGGCGCCGCGCGCCCGCGGCTCGGCGACGATGTCGAGCGCGGCACGCGCGGGATGACGCGCAGGAACTGGCTGACATAGCCCAGCGTGCGCGCGCGCACCTCCCGCACCAGCTGCGCGTCGGCGCGCTGGCGATATCGACCATCGCGCCTTCGTGGCGCACCAGGATGCGGCCGGCATCGGCGCGGTAGTTGCCATACAGGCTGCGCAGCAGGGTGGACTTGCCGGCGCCGGACGGACCGGCGAGCGCCACGCATTCGCCGGCACGCACCTCCAGGTCCACATGGCGCAGCACCGGCAGGCGCAGGCCGCCGCGCAGGTGCAGCGTGAAGCTGCTTGCCCAGCGCTTCGGTTTTCAGCATCACCCCGTTCATGCCTGCAGCACCGAGGCTAACGAGAAGCTGGGTGTATTCGTGCTGCGGGTCGTCCAGCACCTGGTCGGTCAGCCCCTGTCTCCACCACCACGCCCGCGCTGCATCACCAGCATGCGGTGCGCGAGCAGGCGGGCGACGGCGAGGTCATGGGTGACGATCACCACGGCAAGGTCGAGCCGCGCGACCAGGCTGCGGATCAGGTCGAGCAGCCGCGCCTGCACGGAAACGTCGAGCCCGCCGGTCGGCTCGTCCATGAACACCAGCCGCGGATGCGTCACCAGCGTGCGCGCGATCTGCAGCCGCTGCAGCATGCCGCCGGAGAAGGTGCGCGGCATGTCGTCCACCCGGTCGGCGTCGATCTCCACCTGCTGCAGCCAGCCGATCGCCTGGGCGCGGATGCGGCCGTAATGGCGCGGCCCGGGCCATCAGCCGCTCGCCGACGTTGCCGCCGGCCGAGACGCGCATGCGCAAACCGTCGCGCGGGTTCTGGTGCACGAAACCCCAGTCCGTGCGGTGCAGCGCGCGCAGCGCCGGGGCGGGCATGGTGTGCACGTCGTGCAGGCGCTGGGCGGGGTCGCGGTACCAAACCACTCCGGCATCCGGCGCGCATGCGCCCGGACAGCACGTCGAGCAGCGTGGTCTTGCCGGAGCCGGATTCGCCGACGATGGCGACCACCTCGCCGGGCCAGAGATCGACATCGACGCCCATCCAGCGCGGGGATGGCGCCGAAACGCAGCGTACAGGCCTGCGCGCGGACAGAAGCGTGTGTTCGGTCATGACGCGGCCTCTCCGGTGCCGGCATGCCCCTGGGCCTGCGGGTCCGCAATAGTCGGTGTCGGAGCAGACGAACATGCGTCCGCCGGCGTCGTCGGTCACCACCTCGTCGAGATAGGAGTCGTCGGCGCCGCACAGTCGCGCAGCATTGCGGCGCCCGCGTCGGTGCGGAAGGGATGGTCGTCGAAATCGAGGCTGCGCACGCCGGTATAGGGCGGGATGGCGTAGATGCGCTTCTCGCGCCCGGCGCCGAACAACTGCAGTGCCGGCATCAGTGCATCTTCGGGTTGTCGAAGGCCGGGATGGGCGAGGGCGACATCAGGTAGCGGTGGTTCGACCATCACCGGGTAGTCGTAGCTGATCGCCACGTGGCCGTGCCGGGCGATGTCCTCGTACAGCTGCACATGCATCGGCCCGTAATCGGCAAGCGCGTGCATCCGCCGCGTCTCGGCACGCGCGGCTCCAGCCTGGACAGCGGCTCCGGCATGCGGCACCTGGTAGACGATGATCTGGTCGTCGCGCAGCTGCGTCTCGGGGATGCGGTGGCGGGTCTGGATGATGCGTCGCCTGCTCGGTGTCTGTCCGTGGTGGCGACGCCGGCGGTGCGGGCGAAGAAGCGGCGGATGGAGACCGCGTTGGTGGTGTCGTCCGCGCCCTGGTCGATGACCTTCAGCGTATCGCCGGCGCCGAGCACGCTGGCGGTCACCTGGATGCCGCCGGTGCCCCAGCCATAGGGCAGCGGCATCTCGCGCGAGCCGAACGGCACCTGGTGGCCCGGAATGGCGACGGCCTTCAGCAGCGCGCGGCGGATCATCCGCTTCGTCTGCTCGTCCAGATAGGCGAAGTTGTAGCCGTTCATTGCGCTGCGTCCCTCAAAATCGGCGCCTCGCGCTGCGCTGCCGGCGCGTTGGTCTGCGCCTCACGCTGCGCTGCCGGCGTGGCCGCCATGTTCGCCTCCGCCTCGCGCCGCATGCGCCGGATCGTCTCAAGCTCGCTCTGGAAATCCACGTAGTGCGGCAGCTTGAGGTGCTCGACGAAGCCGGTGCGCCTCGATGTTGTCGCTGTGGTACAGCACGAACTCCACGTTCTGCGCCGGTGCCTTCGCCTCCTCGCCGAACTCGTCCGCGCGCATCGCCCGGTCCACCAGCGCCATGCCCATCGCCTTGCGCTCGGCATGGCCGAACACCAGGCCGTAGCCGCGGGTGAACTGCGGCGGCTTCGTCTTGCTGCCCTTGAACTGGTTGACCATCTGGCATTCGGTCAGCGTCACCTCGCCGATATCGATGGCGAAGCCAAGCTCCGGCGGCTCGATCTCCACCGCCACCTCGCCCACCCGTATCTCGCCCACGAACGGGTGCGACGCCGCCCCAGCCGCGCTGCGTGGAATAGCCCATGGCGAGCAGGAAGCCCTCGTCGCCGCGCGCCAGCGCCTGCAGCCGCACGTCGCGCCCGGCGGGAAAGGCCAACGGCTCGCGGGTGAGGTCGCCGGGCTCGCGCCCCGGATCGGGATCGCCGTCGCCCTCGATCAGGTCCTCGCCGCGCAGGATGTCGGAGACCCGGGGCATGGTGGCCTCGTCCGCGCCATCCTTGGCGGCCGGCGGCGGAGCACCACCTTCGGCGGCGAGCGCGAAATCCAGCAGCCGATGAGTGTAGTCGTACGTCGGGCCCAGCACCTGCCCCCCCGGCAAGTCCTTGTACATGGCGGAGATGCGGCGGCGGATCCGCATCGCCGCGGTGTCGAGCGGCGCGCAATGGCCGAAGCGCGGCAGGGTGGTGCGGTAGGCGCGCAGCAGGAAGGCGGCTTCGATGATGTCGCCCTGGGCCTGCTTCACCGCCAGCGCCGCAAGCTGCGGGTCGTAGAGCGAGCCTTCGGCCATCACCCGGTCCACGGCGCGGCCGAGCTGCTCCTGGATCTGGGCGAGGCTAACCTCGGGCACGGCCGGATCGCCGCGCCGGTCCTCGGCCAGCCAGGCATGGGCGTTGTCGATCGCCCGCTCCCCGCCCTTGACGGCGACATAGGCCATGGCTCAGCCCTCCGTGACGGTAACGCTGCGCGGCAGCGCCGCAAGCGTGGTGCCGGCGCACAGCACAAGGTCGATGCCGCGCGGGAACAGGGCGTGGTTGGCGGCCCAGACAGCGGCGAAATCGTCCGGCAGCCCCTCCACGCGCAGCAGCGCGGCTTCCTTCAGCCCCGGGCCGGCGAGCCGCCAGGTCGGTCCGGTGCCCAGGCTGGCCACCTGCAGCACCACGGTGGCCGAGCTTTCCGGCGCCTCGTCGCTGCCGGCCGACAGGCTGGCGAAGTCGGGCAGGGCGCGGGCGACGACGAAACCCGCCGCGCCCGCATCGGCACACGGCGCGGTGCCGCAATGGAACACCAGCCAGTCGGTCGCCGCGGCACAGTCGGGCGCGATGTGCAGGCGGCTCTCGCCGTCCAGCAGGGTCAGCAGCACCGCCGCGGTGGCCGGATCGAGCGGCGCCGGGGCGGCAAGCCCGGCGCCGGCGCCATGCAGCGTGCCGGGCCGCGCCGTGGCATCGAGCAGGGCGCGGAAGGTGGACTGCGCCTGGCCGACCGGATCGGCGAAGCCGGGCAGGTCGATGGTGATCACGGGCGGGTTCATCGCGGGCCGGGTCATGAGGTGCGCATCGTCGCCATGGTGAAGAACTGCACGCGGGTAGCTGCCGCCTTGGCCGCGGCTTCCGCGCGCGCCGCCTGCTGGGCCGCGGCGAGGGGGCCGATCACCGCCGCCTCCAGCGCGTCCCGGCAGGTGGGATCCTGCAGGGCGGCGTCCAGCCGGGCCGCCAGCCGCGCCTGCGCGGCGTCGCGCCCCTGCACATAGGCATGGCCCACGAAGCCGGCCGGCGAGCGCACGGTGCAGCGGGTCACCGACATCTCGCCCAAATTGAACGGCGCGCCCCCGCCGCCGGCGCGCCCGCGCAGCATCACCAGCCCGCTCTCCGGCCCGCGCAGCGTGGTGCAGTCGGGCAGCGGCGGGGCATCGGCGAGGCATGCCTCGATCGCCGCCGCATCGGCCCGCGCCAGCACGGACATCCAGCGTTGCCGTCTGGCAATAGCGATGGCGATGGCGGGGTCCGGGGTCTCGGCTCGGGTAGCCGGGGAAGCGGCTGGCATCGGTGCTGCAAGCTCCGTTGAACAGATATCTAGACGACTAGACAACTAACCCCGGCACCCCTTATCGTCAACCAGCGATCGCACGACGAGGCCTGTGGATGGATGAAATTCCCATGACGACCGGCACTTCCGCCGTCCTGGCGCTGCGCACCCCCGGCGTGGCGCTCTGGCGCCAGATCGTGCAGGCGATCGAGCACGAGATCGCCGATGGCAGCCTCGCCCCGGCCGCGCGCCTGCCCACCGAGGCCCAGCTCGCCGCGCGCTTCGCCGTCAACCGCCACACCGTCCGCCGCGCGCTGGAGGAGCTGTCGCGCAACGGCCTGGTCCGGGTGGAGCAGGGCCGCGGCAGCTTCGTCGCCGAGGACGTGCTGGACTACACGGTCGGCCCGCGCACCCGCTTCTCCGAATGGATCCGCAAGCACAACAAGGAACCCTCCGGCCAGACGCTCGACCTGCGCGAGATGCCGGCCGATGTGACGGTCGCGACCGGCCTGGGCCTGCGCGCCGGCGCCCGCATCGTGCGGCTGGAACGTCTGGGCCTGGCCGACGGGCGGCCGGTGAGCATCGGCGCCCACCACTTCCCCGCCGCCCGCTTCCCCGGCCTGCTGGCGGCGCTGCAGCGCAACCGCACCATCTCGCAGGCGCTGGCCGAGGCGGGGGTCGAGGATTATCGCCGCCAGGCCACCCGGGTCACCGCGCGCATGCCCACCGAGCAGGAGGCGCTGCTGCTGCAACTGGCGCGCAACCGGCCGCTGCTGGTCACCGAGAACGTCAACGTCGATGGTGGCGGCGCGGTGGTGGAATTCGGCATATCCCGCTATCCCACGCCGCGCGTGCAGATCGTCTTCGAACCCTGATCGGGCGCCGGGATACGTCGATCGGGACACATCAATCGGGACACATCGGGAGAATGAAGCGGATGCGGCCATTGCGGATTGCCGGCGGGCAGGTACTGACCGGGGGCGCGCTGTCGAAGGGCGACCTGCTGCTGCGCGACGGCCGGATCGACGCGGCCGGCGACGCTGCCGGCGCGCGCGTGCTGGATGCGCAGGGCCTGCTGGTGCTGCCGGGCATCGTCGATCTCCACGGTGACGCCTTCGAGCGCCAGTTCCAGCCGCGCCCGGGCATCGGCTTTCCCACCGATCTGGCGCTGGAAGACACCGAGCGCCAGCTTCTTGCCTGCGGCATCACCACCGCCTTCCATGGCGTCACCCTGTCATGGGAGCCGGGGCTGCGCAGCGCCGATTCCTGGCGGGCGATGCTCGACGGCCTGTCGGCGCATGGCTGGACCTGCGACATGCGCGTGCACCTGCGCTGGGAGGCCTACAACCTCGCGGCCCTGGAGATGGCGATCGGCGACATCCAGGCCGGGCGCGTGCACCTGCTGGCCTTCAACGACCACACCCCCGCCATCCTGTCCAAGATCGGCGACGCCACCACCGCGGCGAAATACAGCGACCGCGCCGGCATGAAGCTCGATGCTTTCCGCGCCCTGGCCGAGCGCGTCGGCGCCCGCGCGCCCGAGGTGCCGGCCGCCCAGGCCCGCATCGCCGCCGCCGCCCGCGCCGCCGGCATTCCCATGGCCAGCCACGACGACGACAGCATCGCCACGCGCAACGCCTTCCGCGCCGAGGGCGCCCGCATCTGCGAGTTCCCGATGGCCGAGGAGGTCGGGCAGGCCGCCCGCGCCGCCGGCGATTTCGTTGCCATGGGCGCGCCCAACGTGGTGCGCGGCAAGTCGCATCTCGGCTGGGCCTCGGCGGCGCGCCTGGCCGAGGCGGGCATCTGCGACGTGCTGTGCAGCGATTATTTCTACCCCTGCCTGCTGCGCGCGCCGTTCGTCCTGGCCGGCCGCGGCGTGCTCGACCTGCCGCGCGCCTGGAACCTGGTGTCGCGCAACCCCGCGCAGGCCGGTGGCCTGGCCGACCGCGGCAGCATCGCGCCGGGGCAGCGCGGCGACCTGCTGCTGGTCGATGCCGCCGGCCCCGCGCCGCGGCTGGTGGCCACCATTGCCGGCGGCGTGCCGGCGCATTTGACGGCGGAAGGATGGCGGCGGCTCGGGTAGGGGTTTTCCCGGCAGCGGAAGACCTTCCCTCTCCCCGCCCGCCCCTGTAGCCTCGGCCCACCCCTGTAGCCTCGTCCACTCCTTCAGCCGCGACAGGACCAGACCCGGGAGAGCGCCGAACATGCTGACCGACCGCCACGGCCTGCCCGTCACCACCACCTCCACCGCCGCGCGCGACGCCTACGACCGCGGCTGCGAGCTGATACTCGGCGCCTATCCCGGCGCCGCCGAGGCGTTCGACGCCGCGCTGGCCGCCGACCCCGACCTCGCCCTCGCCCATGTCGCGGTCGCCCGTATGCAGCAGATGCGCGGCGATATGCCCGCCGCCCGTGCCGCCCTGGCCGAGGCCACCCGGCGCGCGCCAGCCCTGTCGCCGCGCGAGGCCAGCCACATCGCCTTCTTCGAACGGCTCTTCGCCGGCCAGTCCGACGCCGCCCTGGCCGCCCTGCGCGCCCATCTCGACTCCTGGCCGCGCGACGCCATGGCGCTCAGCACCTGCATGACCCCGTCGGGACTGCTCGGCTTCTCCGGCCAGCTCGGCCGCGAGCGCGAGCAAGTCATCTTCCTCGAAAAGGTCGCCCCGCACTACGCCGAGGACGGCTGGTTCGCCGCCCACCACGCCCACGCCCTGGTCGAAGACGGTCATAATGAAGCCGCCCGCCCCTGGCTGGAACGCGCGCAAGCCCTCACCCCGCGCAGCCCCTGGATGGCTCATGCCCGCGCCCACCTGCATTACGAGGAGGGCGATGCCGAGGCTGCCCGAAGCTTCCTCGCCGCCTGGCTGCCCGGCTACACCCGCGACGGCGCGCTGAACGGCCATCTAAGCTGGCACCTCGCCCTCAGCGAACTAGCCGCCGGCAACGTGGACCAGGCTTTCGCCCTGTATCGCGACGCCTTCGGCCCCGGCGCCCATCGCGGCCACAAGATGATCCAGCTGGGCGATGCCGTGGCCTTCCTGTGGCGCGCCGAACTCGCCGGCGCGCCCCCCGACGCCACGCGCTGGCAGGCGATGCACGACTTCGCCCAGGCCATGTTCCCCCGCGCCGGCACCGCCTTCGCCGACTGGCACGTGGCCCTCGCCGATGCCGCCGCCGGCGACGACACGGCCCTTGCCGAACGCGTGGCACAGATCGAGGCGCTGGCGCGTGACGGCCGCTATCCCGCCGCCCCGGTGCTGCCCGCGCTGGCCCGGGCCTTCGCCGCCTTCCGCCGCCAGGACTACGACACCGCCATCGCCGCCCTCGCCCCGGTCGTCGGCCAGCGCGAGCGCATCGGCGGCAGCCGCGCCCAGACCGACCTGGTGGATTTCACCCTGCTGCGCGCCTACGTCGCCGCCGGCCGCCTGGACGAGATGCGCGCCATGCTCGCCCACCGCCGCCCCGGCCCGGGCGCGGTGCCGGTGACCGGCGCCATGCTGGCGCACTGACCGCGGTTCCGCGCCGCGCGATCCGCTTGCAACGGTCCGATAAATATTCTAACTAACTGACGTGACCGAGGCCATCCGCACCGCCGAGCCAAGCCTTGCCGCCCCGGCCCCCGCCGAGGGCTTGGCCCTCCTGCTGCGCGACCTGCACGCCACCGTTGCCGACGATCGTCCCGCCAACCCGCTCGCGGCCCAGGTGCAGGCGTGCCTCGCCCGCCTCCTGGAATGCCTGCTGACCCTGCTGGCGCAATTCGCCGAGGGCGCGTTGCATCCGGCACCGCCGCTCGCCCGCCCGCACGGTTCCCGCTCTTTCGGCCACTCGCCGCACCAGCCGCAAACCGCCGCCATCATCCCACGCCCGCGCGCCCGCCGCTGCCCGCCCGCCACTGCCCGCCCGCCGTCGCGCGCCAAGCCGTTGCGCTCGTCCCCTGCCGCGCCCGGCCGCGCGCCGCGTCATCGTTCGCCAGCACCCCGCATCCGGCCTTCCACCACCCGGTTGCCCCTTTGCACGCCGGTAATTCGGCATTCCGCGCGGCCGCCTCGTCACGCGCCCCCCCGCCGCGCAGAGCCCTCGAAGCAGGATCGCCTTCGCACGACTTAAATGTTTCGATATAGAAATAAAATACCCGATCTTCCCGCTCACCCCGTCCTGCGGCATCCTCTCCCCTCCAGGAGGATCGCCAAGCCATGGACGCCCCAACCGCCATTGCCGGTACGCCCATTCCCGACGCACGCGGCCTGAACCTCCACCACGCCGACACGGACGCCGCCGCACTCCACGCGCTCCACCTGCCGCCCGGCCTCGCCGCCCACCTCGCCCCGCATTTCACCCGCCTCGGCGCCCTGGCCGGCGGCCATCTCGACGACCTCGCCGCCACCGCCGACCGCAACCCGCCCACCCTGTCCGTCCGCCGCCGCACCGGCCAGGACGCCAGCGACATCCACAAGCATCCCGCCTATGTCGAGATGGAGCGCCTGGCCTACAGCGCGTTCGGCCTCGCCGCCCTCTCGCACCGACCTGGCGTGCTGGGCTGGCCCGCGCCGATGCCGCCGGCGGCCAAATACGCCCTGACCTACCTCTTCGTGCAGGCCGAGTTCGGCCTGTGCTGCCCGGTTTCCATGACCGACTCGCTCACCCGCACCCTGCGCAAGTTCGGCGCCCCCGAACTGGTCGAGCGCTACTTCGCCCGCCTCACCAGCCTCGATTTCGACACCCTGGCCCAGGGCGCGATGTTCATGACCGAACAGGGTGCCGGCTCCGACGTCGCCGCCACCGCAACCCGCGCCGAACCCTCCAATGAGGCCAGTTGGCGGCTCTGGGGCGACAAATGGTTCTGCTCCAACGCCGATGCCGACCTCGCCATGGTCCTGGCAAGAAGCGAACCCACTCCCGGCCTCGCCGGCATCTCGCTGTTCCTGCTGCCGAAGGTCAGGCCCGACGGCACCCCCAACGCCTATCGGATCCTGCGCCTGAAGGACAAGCTGGGCACCCGCTCCATGGCCTCGGGCGAAATCCGCCTGGAGGGCGCCGAGGCGTACCTGGTCGGCGAGCGCGGCCGCGGCTTCAAGCAGATGGCCGACATGATCAACAATTCCCGCCTCTCCAACGGCATGCGCGCCGCCGGCCTCATGCGCCGCGCCAGCACCGAGGCGCTGCACATCGCCCGCCACCGCCACGCCTTCGGCCACCCCCTCGCCGACCTGCCGCTGATGCGCCGCCAACTCGCCAAGCTGCTCGTGCCCACCGAACAGGCCCGCGCCATGATGTTCCTCACCGCCAAGGCCCTGGCCCAGGCCGACCAGGGCGACCCCACCGCGGCGAAACTGGCCCGCATCCTCACGCCCCTGATAAAATTCCGCGCCTGCCGCGACGCCCGCCGCGTCACCGGCGATGCCATGGAGGTGCGCGGCGGCTGCGGCTACATCGAGGAATGGCCCGACGCCCGCCTGCTGCGCGACTCCCATCTCGGCTCGATCTGGGAAGGCACGTCGAACATCGTCGCCCTGGACGTCCTGCGCGCCATCCGCCGAGAAGCCGCCCTTCCGCCATTGCTGGCCCATCTGCGCGACCTGCTGGCCGAAGCCGCCCCGCCCGACGCCGACGCCTTCGCCCGCCAACTCGACCGCGCCGCGAACTTTGCCGAGACGGTGGCGGGGCAGGGGACGGAGACGCTCGCCCGCCAGGCCGCCTCCGGCCTCTACCACGCCACCACCGCCATCGCGCTGGCGTGGGAAGCAGCGCGCGCCGGCCTGCCGCACCGCCTCGCCCTCGCGCGCCTGGTCCTCGCCCACCGCCTCGCCCCGCGCGACCCGCTTGCCCCGCCCGACGACTACGCCCTGATCGACACCGTGCTGGCCGCCGCATGAGCACCGACATACTGATTGTCGGCGCCGGCCCGGTCGGCCTCACGCTGGCCATCGACCTCGCCCGCCGCGGCGCCAGCGTCGCCGTGCTGGAAACCCGCCCGCGGGGCGAGGCGCCGAGCGTGAAGTGCAACCACGTCGCCGCCCGCTCGATGGAAATCTTCCGCCGCCTCGGCGTCGCCGCCGCCCTGCGCGGTGCCGGCCTGCCCGCCGACTACCCCAACGACGTCGCCTACCGCACCACCATGACCGGCCGGGAACTCACCCGCATCCCCATCCCCTGCCGCCGCGACCGCTACACCGCCACCGGCGGGCCCGACACCTGGTGGCCCACCCCCGAGCCGCCGCACCGCATCAACCAGATGTACCTGGAGCCGATCCTGTTCCAACACGCCTGGGCCACCCCCGGCATCACCATCCACGACCGCACCGAATTCGTCTCGCTCTCCCAGGACGAATCCGGCGTCCAGGTCCAGGCCCGCAACATCGACACCGGCGAGAACCGGACCTTCGCCGCAAGCTACCTGATCGGCTGCGACGGCGGCCGTTCCGAGGTCCGCCGGCAAATCGGCATCGCCCTCGGCGGCGACGCGGTCGTCCAGCGCGTCCAGTCCAGCCATATCCGCGCCCCCTCCCTGCTCGCCCGCGTCGGCGGCCAGCCCGCCTGGTGCAATTTCTCGCTCAACCCGCGGCGCAGCGGCAACGTCTACGCCATCGACGGCCGCGCCACCTGGCTGGTCCACAACTACCTCAAGCCCGACGAGGCCGATTTCGACTCGGTGGACCGCGAATGGGCGATCCGCACCATTCTCGGCGTCGAGGACGATTTCCCCTTCGAGATCATCGCCCGCGAGGACTGGTTCGGCCGCCGCCTCATCGCCGACCGCTTCCGCGACCGCCGCGTGTTCCTGTGCGGCGACTCCGCGCATATCTGGGTGCCCTACGCCGGCTACGGCATGAACGCCGGCATCGCCGACGCCGCCGACCTGGCCTGGAAGCTCGCCGGCACCCTCGCCGGCTGGGGCGGGGCGAAACTGCTCGACTCCTATGAGGCCGAGCGCCAGCCCATCACCGCCCAGGTCTCGCGCTTCGCCATGGACCACGCCCACGCCATGGCCCGCCAGCGCGGCGGCGTCCCGCCCGAGATCGAGGACAACACGCCGGACGGCGAGGCCGCCCGCGAAGCCCTCGGCCGTGCCGCCTACGACCTCAACGTCCAGCAATATTGCTGCGCCGGCCTGAATTTCGGCAGCTACTACGACGCCTCGCCGATCCTCGCCTATGACGGCGCGGCGCATCCGCCCTACAGCATGGGCAGCTTCACGCCCTCCACCGTGCCCGGCTGCCGGGCGCCGCATGTCTGGTTGCCCGGCCCGAACGGCAGCGCCCGGCAATCGCTGTACGACCTGTTGGGCGACGGCTTCACCCTGCTGCGCCGCGACCCGGCCGCCGACCCGTCGCCGCTGCTCGCCGCGGCCACTGCCCACGGCCTGCCGCTCGCGCTGGTGGACGTGCCGGCCGGCATCGACGCGGCCTACGCCCACGCCCTGGTGCTGGTGCGCCCCGACCAGCACGTCGCCTGGCGCGGCGACACGCCTCCCGCCGACCCCGCCGCGCTGATCGCCAGGATCTGCGGTGCCTGATCCGCCGCCGTGGCCTGCCTCACGCCGGGGGCTGATTCCCGGTGCGAACGGTTCCCAGGCAAGGCGATTTCCCGCATAGCATCTCCACGGCTTCCGCGGCCGCCGCCCGGAAGACCTGCATCGAGGCGACAGAGGCAGACAGCACCATGCGCAGCATTTCCCCCGCGACCGTCAGAACCTCCGCACATGCGTGCGGCACCGGCGGATGCGGCGGCCGATGAGCGCGGATACCACGACCAGCGCCGCACACGCCGCCCCGACCACGCCCCGCCGCCCCGCCGGTGGGCGCCGCGGTGAGGAGCGGCGGCTCGGCCTGCTGCAACTCACCCTGCTGGCGCTGCTGCTCGGCATCGTCACCGGGCTTGGCGCGGTGCTGTTCCGCGACCTCATCAGCCTGCTGCACAACCTGTTCTTCGCCGGCAATTCTCGCCTGCACTACGACGCCAACGAGTTCACCGCCCCCAGCCGATGGGGCCCGTTCATCATCCTGGCGCCGGTGATCGGCGCCATGATCGTGACCTACCTGGTGGCCAACTTCGCGCCCGAGGCCAAGGGCCATGGCGTGCCGGAGGTGATGGATGCCATCTACTACAGGGGCGGCATGATCCGCCCGGCCGTGGCGCTGGTGAAGTCGCTGGCCTCGGCGTTCGCCATCGGCAGCGGCTCCTCGGTGGGGCGCGAGGGGCCGATCATCCAGATCGGCTCGGCCCTGGGGTCGACGCTCGGCCAGATCATCCGCATGCCCGCCGGCCAGCGCATCGCCCTGGTCGCGGCGGGCGCCGGCGCCGGCATCGCGGCGACCTTCAACACCCCGATCGGCGGCGTGATGTTCGCCATCGAACTGATGCTGCCGGAAATCAGCGTCACCACCTTCCTGCCCGTGGCCATGGCGACCGGGGCGGCCACTTTCGTCGGGCGCTGGTTCCTGGGGTCGCAGCCGGCCTTCCTGGTGCCGCAGATCGAGTGCCGCTGCCGGCCGACATCAGCGCCGTCCGCGGTGCTGGTGCTCTATGCCGTGCTCGGCTGCATCGTCGGCGTGGCCGCGGCCGGCTTCATCCGCGGGCTGCATCTGCTCGAGGACTGGTTCGACATGATCCCGGGCCGCTACACCCGCCACATGCTGGGCATGCTGGGCGTCGGCATCCTGATGCTGGTGCTGTTCAACACGCTGGGCCAGTACTACGTCGACGGCGTCGGCTACGCGACGATCCAGAGCATCCTCACCGGTGGCATCGCGGCACCGGTGGCTGCTGCTGCTGCTGTATGCGGCCAAGCTGCTGGCGACCTCGGCGAGCCTCGGTTCCGGCTCGTCGGGCGGCATCTTCTCGCCGTCGCTGTTCATGGGCGCGACGCTGGGCGGCGGGTTCGCGGCGCTGCTGAACATGACCGGCATGCCGCTGCCGCTGAGCATTCCGGCCTTCGCCATGGTCGGCATGGGCGCCATGGTCGGCGGCGGCACCGGCGCGGTGATGACGGCGGTCACGATGACCTTCGAGATGACGCGCGACTACGACATCGTCATGCCGATGATCCTCGCCGTGGCCACCAGCGTCGGCGTGCGCCGGCTGCTGTCACGTCGAGAACATCTACACGCTGAAGCTGGTGCGCCGCGGCCGCGCCATCCCCAAGGCGCTGCCACTCCAACATGTTCCTGGTGCGCCAGGCCCGCGAGGTGATGGACGCCGACGTGCATGGTGCTGGCCGCCGAGCGACAGCTTCGACGAATTCCTGCACGCCCATCGCGCCGAAGGCCGGCTGCGCCACGTCGTGGTCACCAGCGGCAACCGCATCGTCGGCGTGATCCGCGTGAATACCGGCATCCGCCGCGGCCTTGAGAACACCCATACCGGCGTGACGCTCGGCGACGTCGCCAGCCGGAACTTCACCATCGTGGGCGAGGAGGCCGTGGCTTCCGACGTCATCGAGCGGATGTGGCGCAAGGAGGCGCTGATGGCGGTCGTCGTACACCGCCGCGGCCGGGCGTGCCGCGCGCGGGCGATATTCGTGGCGTCATCACCAAGGAACACGTCGCCAATTCGGTGGCCGACAGCCTGAAGATCTACCCGCGCTGACAATCCACGGTCAGGTCATGTCGAGCACCGTGCCCACCCCAGCCTCCTCGGCGCGCGCGAGGATGGCGTGGGCTGCCGCGAGGTCCTGGGCGGCGACGCCGAGCGAGCGGTACAGCGTGATTTCGTCGGCGCTGCGCCGGCCTGGGGCGCCGGCCAGGATCTCGCCGATTTCGGGGATCTCGTGGCCAGGCCCGATCAGGCCGAGCCGGCGCGCCGCGATCACCTCGGCGGCCTGCGGCTCCAGCGACGGGCGGTAGTCGGTCACGAAGCGCACCGCCGGCACCACGTCGGCGGCGAGTTCCTGCATGAAGGCGACGCTGGCGCCCACGGCGTTCACGTGCTGGCCGGGGCGCAGCATGGCGGCGGACAGGAACGGCTCGCGCGCCGGGGTCGCGGTGACGACGATGTCGGCCTGGGCCACCGCCTCGGCCGCGCTCGCCGCCGTCGCGGTGGCGTTGTCGCGGGCGAAGGCGGCGAGCTTGGCGGGATCGCGGCCCCAAACGACGATGCGCTCGATGGGATGCACGGCGCGCATCGCCGCGATGTGACTATGCGCCTGCTCGCCTAGGCCGAGGATTGCCAGCACACGGCTGTCGGGCCGCGCCAGCGCGCGCGAGGCGACGGCCGTGGATGCGGCGGTGCGGATCGCCGTCAGCACCGCCGCGTCCATGCACAGCACCGGCAGGCCGGTGGCGCCGTCGAACAGCAGGAACAGGCCGGCATGGGAGGAACGGCCATGGGCGGGGTTGTCGGGATACAGGCTCAGCACCTTCACGCCGTGCCCGGCGGGCGTGCCGAGATGGCCGGCCATGATGCCCATGTGATTGCTGGCGGGCAGTCTGACCATGGAGCGCAGCGGCATCTCCACGTGGCCGAGGGACACCTGCACCATTGCCGCCGCGATCGGCTCGATGAGGTTTTCGGCGCCGACCAGCCCGGCCACCTGGGTGCCGGAGAGGATGCGCATGCTCACTTCTCCTGCACCAGCAGCCGGCGCGCCTCCTCCATGCGCACCTTGTCGGCGTCGTCCAGGGTGGGCGGTTTCAGCTTCATCCGCTCCAGCGCATCGATCATCGCCGAGACGACCACCAGCCGGGCGAACCACTTGCTGTCCGCCGGCACGACGAACCATGGCGCGTCCTTGGTGGCGGTGGCGGCGATCGCCTGTTCGTAGGCGCGCATGTATTCGTCCCAATGCGCCCTCTCCGCCACGTCCTCGGGGCGGAACTTCCAGTGCTTGTGCGGCGTGTCGATGCGGTCGAGGAAGCGTTGCTTCTGCTCGGCGCGGGAGATGTTCAGAAAGAATTTCAGCACCACCGTTCCCTGTCGGGCGAGATAGCTCTCCCAGTTGGCGATATCGTCCAGCCGGTCGCGCCAGACATGCTTGCCCACCACGTCCGGCGGCAGGTTCTGGCGCGCCAGGATGCCCTGGTGCACGCGCGCGACCAGCACCTCCTCGTAATGGCTGCGGTTGAAGATGCCGATATGGCCGCGCCGGGGCAGCTCGCGCGAGACGCGCCACAGGAAGTCGTGCGCCAGTTCGTCGGAGCTCGGCGCCTTGAAGGAGTGCACGTGCACCCCCTGCGGGTTCACCCCGGACATCACGTGCGAGATGGTGCCGTCCTTTCCGGCGGCGTCCATCGCCTGGAACACGCATAGCAGGGACCAGGTGCCCTGGGCGTACAGCTCGGTCTGCAGCTCGGACAATTGCTGGACACCGGCGGCCAGAAGGGCGGGGGCGTCGACCTCGCTCACCACGTTGGGCGCCACGTCGCCGGGTTCGTGGTCGCGCAGGCGAAAGCCCTTGCCGGTGGTGAGCTTCGTCCGTTGCAACAGCTTCTTGATCTGCCTGCCGTTCATGCCCGTCTGCCTTGTTCCGTTGCACCGCCCACCTGAGCGCAGCAGCGTCTGTCGCGTCAATGTCGGGTGCGCCTGCGCGACCGGCGGCGGCTATCGCGTGGCGCCCGCTCCGCTTCTGGATTTCAGCAGATACGCGTGCACCGCTTCCGGCCGCATCGCCTCGGCGCGGCGCAATTGCGCCACGGTCGCGGGATCGACGGGCGCCATGGATTTCGGGCGCAGCGCGTCGTTGCCCCAGGCGTGGCGGACGTATTCGATCACCGCGGCGATCCTGGCATCGTCCAGCATGTCGAGCGGCGGCATTTCGGCATTGAAGTCCTTGCCGCCGACCGTAAGCCTGCCCTTCAGGCCGAACAGGACCACCCGGGCGGGATAGTCGCGGGCGGCGAAAAGGTCGGGGTTGCCGGCCAGCGGCGGGAACTGGCCGGGCACGCCCTGGCCGTTTGGCTGGTGGCAGGCGGCGCATAGCTCGGCATAGACAGTCGCGCCGTCCGCCTCTGGCGCCGGTGCCGCGGCAGTGCCCGCCGGCGGCGGGTTGGGGCCGAGATAGGTGCCGAGGTAGTCGAGTATCCGGTCGCGCTGGTCAGCCGGAATGCGCAGGCCATACTGCTTCATGCTGTCCAGCACGTCGGCCCACGCGGCACGGGGGATACCGGCGGAGGCGGTCAGGTACTGGAGGTCGTGGCAGGTGCGGCATTGGCCATAGACCAGGTCGCGGTTGGGCGCGGGCGGCAGTTCCTGGGCGCGGGCGGCGCCGGTCCAGGCGGAAAACAAAATCACGACTGCCCTTGCGGCCAGGGACATCCCTCGCATCACGCGCAAATCTCCGAAACAAAAGCGGCGGAGCGCCCGGTGCCCCCAGACGCCCCGCCAGTCCATGTCAGCCAGCCGGGGTCAGACCGATACTTCCACGCGGTCGGCGCCGTTCCACTCATAGCCGCGCGGATTCCAGCGCGCCTGGCCGTCGATCGGCTGGCTCTCGCCCTTGGCGTCGGTTGCGCGCGACATCAGCACGTGCTTGCCGTTGCCCAGGCTGGTGGAGAGTGACCAGTGATGCCAGGCCCAGGGGCTTTCCGCCGGCTTGATGGTGGCCGCCTGCCAGGTCTTGCCGCCGTCGGTGGACACCTCGACCTTGGTGATCTTCGACATGCCGTCGTTGAACGCGATGCCGGTGATCTCGACATTGCCGGCCGCCGGCTTGTCTTCGGGCAGGGGCGAGAAGATGACGCTCTTGATCTTTTGGCCGTAGGTCGGATGGCTGTTGTCCAGCGTGTAGTCGTTGGCGCCGAACTTGCCGGGATCGGCCGGCAGGTCGTTGGGCATGCGGTAGCCGACCGACTGGTAGGCGCTGGGCGACTGTGCCGCGGCGAACAGCAGGACGGACAGCATCTTCACGTTCATGTTGCCGTAGAAGCCGGGGATGATCAGGCGCACCGGTCCGCCATGGACGGCGGGGATCGGCTCGCCGTTCATCTTGAGGGCCAGGATGGCATGTTCCAGTGCCGGGTCGTCGAGGCGATAGCTCTTGGCGAAGTCGGAGCCTGCCGGGGTGGGCGGCTGGTCCCAGCCCTCGGCGGTGAGCCAGGTGGCGGATTTGGCCGGCTCCATCTCCATGCCCGCGAGGAAGGGACGCAGTTCCACGCCCTCCCATTCCACGTTGCCCATGCCGCCGTTGCGCCATTGGCCGCCGGCGACCTTCTGCTTGGCGGCATAGAATGAGCGGCCATTGCCTGCGCACTGGATGACGGCGACGCGCTTGACCTGCGGCAGCTTCCGCAGGTCGGCGATCTTGACGTCGCGCGGGCGTGCGACCAGGCCGTCGATGCGCAGGTTCCAGTTGTCGACCAGTTCCGCCGGCGGCGCGGCGGTGGTGCCATACCACGCGGCGGCGCCCTCGTGCGGGAAGTGCAGCCGGCTGAACAGGATGTCCTTCGGCGTATGGGCGAATTTACGCAACTCGGTCAGCGGTGTCTCCATCACGCCGAGCTTGGCGTTGTGCACGATCAGGCCAGCTTTCTTGCCATGGATGATCTGTGCCAAATCCGCCGCCGCCTGCGCCCAGGCGCCACGGCTCCAGGCGGGTGCCAGGCCCAATGCCAGACCGGATGCTCCTGCCAGCGCAGCGAGATTGCGGCGGCTGATGTGGCCGTTCCGTGTTCCTGACATTTTCCGTCCCCTTGGTTGTTTCCTGGTTTCGATTTGGGAGTGCGCCAACCGGTACGGCGATAATGCCGGCCGGCAGGCAACCCGGACCCTCGGATCCGGTCGGTTCAGTGCCCTCCCTGCACGTGGCGCCAGTGTGCCAGCGCCGCGACGCTGGGCTCGCATTTGGCGACCGACGTTCTCCCGCCATGTTGCAGGGGATGCCGTAGATGAGCAAACACTAATACACGGACAGACGGGTGGCGCCGTCCGTGACGGTGCGGCAACAGGCGCCAGAGCGACCGGCAGGCCCGGACAGGGGAGCGGGCGGCAATTGAGAACCCGCGGACCTAGTGTCCCGATCGCAAAATCCTGCCAACTCGGAAACACCCGATAGCGGGACACTAGCTCTTTGTTTTCAGCGGCCTGCTGATCCGCTACGTCCGTCCGAAGTCGGACGAAATTCGCGGTCAGGACACTAGCGCCGGGCACGCGGCAGCCCGGCCCAGGCGAGGGCGGCCAGTTGCATGGCCATCGACAGGGCCATCGCCCAGCGATAGCCCGCCGGATCCCAGCCGCCGGCGGCGGTGCGGGGCCACAGGTCGAGGATCCAGCCGATGAGGGATTGCATGGCGAAGGCGCCGCCCAGCACGAGTGTGTTGATCACCGTAGAGACGCGGCCCATCTGTTCCACCGGGAAAAGCTGGGCGATCACGGCATAGCCCGGCGGGCCGGCGGCGGCGAGCAGCGCCAGCACGCCCCAGAGCGCGGTGACTGTCACGAAATCCTTCGGCCCGACGAGAAGGCCGAGCTGGACCACCAGCATCAGCGCCGCGCAGCCGGCCGGAACCAGCATCGGCGAATAGCCGCGCAACTGCACGCGGCTGGTGAGCTGGCCCATCGCGAGGCCGCCGACCATCATGCCCGCGGCGTAGCAGAACAGCGTCGTCGCCCGGGCGTGGCCGTCCAGCCCCGCGACATCGCGCAGCCATGGGCCCGACCACAGGCCGTGATAGGTGAAGGTGAAGATCGACATCAGCGCGATCAACGGGGTGAGCCGCCAGAACCGCGCATCGGTGGCGATGGACTGGATCACCCGGATCTCCGCCGGCCAGCCGCGGCTTGGCGATCCCTGCTTGTCCTGCACCGAGGTGAAGATCCACAGCGAGGCGCATAGCGTGATCGCCACCAGGATCCAGAACACGCCGCGCCAGCCGATATGCGGCAGCAGCGCCTCCACCGGGGTGGTGGACATCAGGCTGCCGGAGGCGGCGAGGAACATGGCGATGCCGGTGACGCCGGCCACCTGGGCGCGGGCGTAGAACTGGCTGTTGGCCTTCAGCACCGCCATCAGCCCGGCGGCGATGCCCACGCCGATCATGGCGCGGGCCACCATGAAGCCGGGCAGGCTGTCCGACAGCGCGAACAGGGCGAAGCCGGCGGCGGCGGTGAGGCCCATGAAGGTCTGCACCCGGCGCGGGCCATAGAGGTCGAGCAGCACGCCGACGGGCAGTTGCCACAGGCAGTAGGCGAAGAACAGCACCGAGGCGAGCAGGCCGAGCTCGCTGGCCGAAAGCCCGTATTCCACCGCCAGCACCGGGCCGATCACCGCCATGACGCCGCGGCCGGCCTGGTTGACGAAGTTCAGCCCGGCCAGCGGCAGGGTGACGCGCAGGAAGGTGGCGAGCATCGCCTCTTGCCCGCTCAGCCCTTCCGCTTCACTGCCAGCGCCGCCGGGGCCTGGCAGGTGGGCATCATCTCCATGCGGTTGATGTTCATGTGGGCGGGCAGGTGCAGCACCCAGGAGACCGCTTCCGCGATGTCATCGGGGCTCAGCGGCGTGGTGCCGGCATAGACGGCCTTCGCGCGCTCGGGGTCGCCGAAGCGAACGGCGCTGAACTCGCTGCCGCCGACCAGGCCGGGCTCGAGGTCGGTGACGCGCACGCCGGTACCGACGAGGTCGGCCTTGAGGTTCAGGCTGAACTGGGTGACGAAAGCCTTCGACGCGCCGTATACGTGCCCGCCTGGGTAGGGGTAGATGCCGGCGGTGCTGCCGATGTTGACGATGTGGCCGCGGTCGCGCGCGACCATGCCGGGCAGCAGGGCACGGGTGGCGTGCAGCACGCCGGAGACGTTGGTGGCGACCATCGTGTCCCAGTCGCTGGTCTTGGCCTCCCAGGCCGGGGACAGGCCGAGGGCGAGGCCGGCGTTGTTGACCAGCACGTCCACCTCGCGCCAGCCCTCGGGCAGCGCGCCTGGCATGGCGGCGACGGCGGCGGCGTCGGTGATGTCGAGGGGGAAGGGCAACAGGGCAGTGCCAAGCTCCTTGGCCAGGGCGTCGAGCCGCTCGGCGCGGCGGGCGGCGGCGATCACGCGGTGGCCATCCTTCACCAGGCGGCGGGCGATGGCGGCACCGAAGCCGGCGGAGGCGCCGGTGACGAAGACGGTAAGGGGCAAGGTGGAGTCCTCCGGGTTGGGCGGGCGACCCTAGACCTTGCGCGGCGCCGGCAGAAGGTGGCGGGGTGGACGGATTCGGCCCGTGGTCGGTCCGCCCGCGTTCAGTCCGGCAGCACGAAGTGGACCGAGACCGGGCAGTGGTCCGACAGGCGTTGCTTCGCCGCGAAGCCGTGTTCGCGGTACACGAGGACGCGCAGCGTGTCCGGGCGCATCCAGCCGCGGGCGGCGCCGCCGGCGAGGATGTGGTCCACGAAGCCGCCGCCGCCCCAGCATGGGGTGCTGTGCCCTTCCGTGGCGCGCGCCAGCGGAGCGGCGGCCTGCAGCCCGGCGAGGAAGTCGTCGCGGCCGTCCATCCAGCGGTTGAAATCGCCGAGGATGGCGAAGGGCACGCCGTCGCGCCGGCGCTCGGCGAGCCAGCCCTCCAGGGCGGCGCGCTGGAGGCGAAGCTGGCCGCATTGCTCGCGATTCGAGCGTGCCAGCCGGTCCTCGCGGCAGCCGGTCTTGAGGTGCACGGCGAGCAGGCGCAATCGGCCGCCCGGCAGTTCGAGCGTAATGTCGGCGCCGGCACGCAGCGGGTGGCGCGCGCCCGGGGTGACGTTGAGCGATACGAGGTCGGGGTTGGCGGTGAAGCGAAGCCCGTCGCGGATGGCGAAGCCGACCCGTTGGACCACGCGGTCGCGGGTGAAGTGCAGGGCGTAGCGGCTGGGCGGGAATATCGTGGCGGCGGCCTCGGGGCCGTCCACTTCCTGCAGCGCCACTACGTCGGCGGCCAACCGCTCGGCGTAGCGGCGCAGCACCGCGCGCTCGCTCTGATCCTTGGGCTGGACGTCGCGGGGCAAGGCGCGGTCGCCCTCGTGGCGCAGGGTGAGCCATTCCAGATTCCAGGTGGCGAGCTTGAGGTCCGCCGCCCAGGCGGCCGCGGGCCAGATCGGCAACAGGATCAGCAGGAGCAGCACGAGGCGGCGAAGAGGGGCGAGACGCCTTGAAGGGACGGCAACGCCGGGGGGGACAGAACTGGCACGCATGGCTCATATTCGCGGCTGCGCCCCTGGTTTGCCAGCCCCGCCCGCATCACGCTTAACGGGGACTTACCTGACAACGGTGAGGAATGGCATAATGGCCAGCGCGCCGGGGTCAACCCGGCCGTCCTGCCCCTTGAGCCCGCCCGGCGAGGGTTGGCGGGGAGGCGGAATCCGGGACCGGCGACCGAGGGGGAGCACCATCGTCTTGCAGCCGACAGACATCAAGAATCCCGACTATTTCCACAAGGTCGTGGACTGCCAATGGGCCTGTCCCGCGCATACGCCGGTGCCCGAATACATCCGTCTGATCGCCGCCGGGCGGTACGACGACGCCTACATGGTCAACTGGAAATCCAACGTGTTTCCCGGCATCCTCGGTCGTACCTGCGACCGGCCCTGCGAGCCGGCCTGCCGGCGCGGGCGGGTGGAGGAGGAGCCGGTGGCGATCTGCCGGCTCAAGCGGGTGGCCGCCGACTTCAAGAGCGAGGACATCAGCCGCCGCGTGGCGCTGGGCCGGGCGCCGAGCAACGGGCGCCGCATCGCCTGCGTGGGCGCTGGGCCGGCCAGCCTGACCGTGGCGCGCGACCTGGCACCCTCCGGCTACGAGGTGGTGGTGTATGACAGCGCGGACCGCGGCGGCGGCTTCATCCGCAGCCAGATCCCGAAATTCCGCCTGCCGGAAAGCGTGATCGACGAGGAGATCGGCTACATCACCGATCTGGGGGTGGAGACGCGCTACAATTCCTATGTGCCAAGCCTGAAGGCGCTGCTGGCCGAGGGCTACGACGCGGTGTTCGTGGGTTCCGGCGCGCCGCGCGGGCGCGAACTGGACGTGCCCGGGCGCCAGGAGGCGGCGGCGAACATCCATATCGGCATCGACTGGCTGTCGTCGGTGTCGTTCGGGCACATCAAGACCATCGGCAAGCGCGTACTGGTGCTTGGCGGCGGGAACACGGCCATGGATTGCTGCCGCTCCGCCCGCCGCCTGGGCGGCGAGGAGGTGAAGGTGGTGGTGCGCTCCGGCTTCGAGGAGATGAAGGCGTCCCCCTGGGAGAAGGAGGACGCCATGAACGAGGATATCCCGATCCTCAACTTCATGGTGCCCAGGACGGTTGAGCACGAGAACGGCCGCATCAAGGGCATGACCTTCGAGAAGGTGCGCGCCGAATACGACGACAAGGGCCGCCGCAAGCTGGTGCCGACGGGCGAGCCGGACGAGTTCCTGCCCTGCGACGACGTGCTGGTGGCGATCGGGCAGGAGAATGCCTTCCCCTGGATCGAGCGCGACATCGGCATCGAGTTCGACCGCTGGGGCATGCCGAAAGTGGACGAGACGACATTCCAGTCCACCAATCCGAAGGTGTTCTTCGGCGGCGATGCGGCATTCGGGCCGAAGAACATCATCTGGGCGGTGGCGCACGGCCACCAGGCGGCGATCTCGATCGACAGGCTGTGCCAGGACGGCGACATGCGCGACCGTCCCGCGCCCGACACCACGCTGGTTTCCCAGAAGATGGGCATCCACGAGTGGAGCTACGACAACGATATCCGCATCGACCTGCGCTACAAGGTGCCGCATCTTGAGAAGAAGAAGGCGCTGTCGTCGATCAAGGACGAGGTGGAACTGGGTTTCGACCCCGACCTCGCCTTCAAGGAAGCGCAGCGCTGCCTGAACTGCG
This sequence comes from uncultured Alphaproteobacteria bacterium, assembly GCA_963779875.1. Lineage (GTDB taxonomy): Bacteria > Pseudomonadota > Alphaproteobacteria > Acetobacterales > Acetobacteraceae > CAMDGX01. Next base: position 814,942 of record CAWAAI010000003.1, read on the forward strand.
ACGTGCAGACGGTGTTCGCGCCGAAGCTGTGCATCGAGTGCGACGCCTGCGTGGACATCTGCCCGGTGGACTGCATCACCTTCACCGAGAACGGGGACGAGGCGGAGCTTCGCACGCGGCTTGAGGCGCCGGCCAACAACCTGACGCAGGACATCTATGTCGCCGATGGCCTGAAGACCGGCCGGATCATGGCCAAGGACGAGGATGTCTGCCTGCATTGCGGCATGTGCGCCGAACGCTGCCCGACCGGGGCATGGGACATGCAGCGCTTCCTGCTCGACCTGGCCCAGGTGACGCCGATCTCGAGCGTGGAGAAGCAGGGAGTGCCGGCATGAACCCGCCCAACGACTTGATGGCGGAGACCGCCGGGGCGATCGCGGGCGGCACCGTGCCGCCGATCGTGGCGGTGAACGACTTCGTGGTGAAGTTCGCCAACGTGAACGGCTCGGGCTCGGCCTCGGCGAACCAGCTTTTCGCCAAGGCGATCCTGCGCATGGGCATCCCGGTGACGCCGCGCAACATTTTTCCATCGAACATCCAGGGCCTGCCGACCTGGTATCGAGATGCGCATCTCCGACACCGGTCATATGGGTGCGCGCGAGGGCACCGACCTGATGGTCGCGATGAATCCGCAGACCTGGGACGAGGACCTGAAGTCGATCCGCCCGGGCGGCTACCTGTTCTACGACAACACCAAGCCGCTGCCGGCTTCCAAGTTCCGCAGCGACATCACGGTGGTCGGCATGCCGCTCACCAGCTTCACCAACGCCGCCTATGCCGTTCCGCGCGAGCGGCAGCTGTTCAAGAACATCATCTATGTCGGGGCATTGTCGGCGCTGATCAACATCGACCCGAAGGTGATCGAGAACCTGCTGGCCGAGCAGTTCCGCGGGCGCGACAAGCTGATCGCGGCGAACCACAAGGCGCTGCACATGGGGCGCGACTATGCGCTCGCCAACCTGCCATGCCCGCTCGGGCTGACGCTGCAGCCGTCCGACAAGGTGGGCGACCGCATCTTCATCGACGGCAATGCCGCCGCCGCGTTGGGCGCTCTGTATGGCGGGGCGACGGTGTGCGCCTGGTATCCGATCACCCCGTCCTCCTCGCTGGCCGAGGCATTCACCCGCTATTGCGAGCGCTACCGCAAGGACGCGGCGAATGGGAAGAAGAAATACGCAATCGTGCAGGCGGAGGACGAGCTTGCGTCCATCGGCATGGTGATCGGCGCCGGCTGGAACGGGGCGCGGGCCTTCACCGCGACGTCGGGCCCTGGCATCAGCCTGATGAGCGAGTTCATCGGCCTGTCCTATTTCGCCGAGATCCCGGCGGTGATCTTCGACGTGCAGCGCAGCGGGCCGAGCACGGGCATGCCGACGCGCACGCAGCAATCGGACATCATGATCTGTGCCTATGCCAGCCACGGCGACACCAAGCATCCGTTGCTGATCCCCGAGGACCCGAACGAGTGCTTCCAGTTCGGCGCCGCCGCGATGGACTTGGCCGACCGGCTGCAGACCACGATCTTCGTGATGCTGGACCTGGAAATCGGCATGAACGAGCGGCTGACCGCGCCGCTCACCTGGGACGACAGCCGGCGAATGGACCGCGGCAAGGTTATGACGGCCGAGGAGCTGGAGGCCGGGCGCGTGTTCGGCCGCTACCTTGACGTGGACGGGGATGCCATTCCCTTCCGCACCTATCCCGGCACGCACCCGACCCGCGGCAGCTACTTCACCCGCGGCACCTCGCGCGACGAGTTCGCCCGCTATACCGAGGCAGGCGATGCGTACCAGCGCAACATGGAGCGGCTGCTGAAGAAGTGGGACACGGCCAAGGGGCTGGTGCCGCCGGCGGTCCGCAAGGATGCGGCACGGCCGACGACGCTTGGCGTGGTCTATTACGGCTCCACCAGCCCCGCGATTCCCGAGGCGCTGGAGATCATCGAGCGGCAGAGCGGGGTGGTGCTGAACCAGCTGCGCCTGCGCGCCTTCCCGTTTGGCCCGGAGGTGGAAGCGTTCATCGAGGCTCACGATACCGTGTTCGTGGTTGAGCAGAACCGCGACGCGCAGATGCGCAGCCTGCTGATCAACGAGCTGGAGACCAACCCGAAGAAGCTGGTGCGGGTGTTGCACTTCAACGGCGAGCCCATCACCGCCGAGTTCATCGCCCAGGGCATCGGCGCCCACCTCAATCCCACGCCCCTTCGCGAGGCCGCAGAATGACCTATCTTCCGAAGCCGAAGCTGCACCATCCCGAACTGCCGAAGAACGAGCGGGGCTTTACGCGGCGGGACTATGAGGGCTCGATTTCCACGCTATGCGCGGGGTGCGGGCATGATTCGATATCGGCCGCCATCATTCGCGCCTGCTTCGAGCTGAACCTGCCGCCGCACCGCATCGCCAAGATGTCGGGCATTGGTTGTTCGTCGAAGACGCCGACCTATTTCCTGGGCAGCTCGCACGGCTTCAATTCGGTGCACGGGCGCATGCCCAGCGTGCTGACGGGGGCGAACCTGGCCAACCGCGAGCTGATCTATCTCGGTGTTTCCGGCGACGGCGACAGCGCCTCGATCGGCTTCGGTCAGTTCTCGCACTCGATCCGGCGTGGCGTGAACATGACCTACATCGTTGAAAACAACGGCGTGTATGGCCTTACCAAGGGCCAGTTCTCGGCCACCGCCGATCGCGGCGCCAAGAACAAGCGCGGGCTGGAAAACATGGACGAGGCGATCGACATGGTCGGCATCGCCATCCAGCTCGGCGCCACCTATGTCGCGCGCAGCTTCTCGGGCGACAAGCACCAGCTTGTGCCGCTGATCAAGGGGGCGCTGCAGCACAACGGGGCGGCGTTCATCGACTGCATCTCGCCCTGTGTCGCCTTCAACAACCACGAGGGCTCGACCAAGAGCTTCGACTACGTGCGCGAGCACAACGAGGCGGTGAACTTCCTGGACGTAATCACCGGGCGCGACGAGATAAAGGTGGACTACGAGCCCGGCACCACGGAAGTGGTGCGCCAGCACAACGGCACGTTGCTGAAGCTGCGCAAGCTGGCCGATGACTACGACGTGACCGACCGGGTGGCGGCGATGGACTTCCTGGAGACGCGCAAGGCGCGTGGCGAGATCGTCACCGGGCTGCTGTATGTCGATCCCGATGCCGACGACCTGCACGGCTTCCTCGGCACCCACGAAAAGCCGTTCAACGCCATGGGCGACGACGAATTGGTGCCTGGCGAGGCCGCCCTGGCGAAGCTGAACGCGTCGTTGCGCTGAGGCGATATTCGATCGGGTGGACACACCCGATCGGGGACTTGCGTTCGTGAACAAGAATCCGGCGCGATCTAGTGGTGCGATCCAAACACTTGCTACCTAAGAGGCCATTTCGGAATTAATGCGGAACGGTAGATTTTGGGGGTTGGATGGCCGTGCCAGATGTGATTCCGGGCAGGTGTTCGAAGCCTTGCCGGAGATCTCATGTGGACGCCGACCACCCGCGCGCAGCATAGCCGCGCGGGCCTCCGCTATGGAAGTGACGTCACCGACGCCGAGTGGCTGATCCTCGGGCCGTTCCTGCCTGCCGCTTGCCGGTGCGGTTGCCCGCGGAAATGGGAGATGCGAGAGATCGTCAACGCGATCTTCTACGTGCTGCGCGGAGGGATCGCCTGGAGCCTTCTGCCCAAGGACTTTCCGCCCGTGCCGACGGTCTATCGCTGGTTCGCCCGGTTCCGCGACGACGGCACCTGGGAGCGGATCAACCATTACCTGGTGATGCTCGACCGCGAGCGGACGGGGCGCGAGGCAAGCCCAACTGCGGCCGTGATTGACAGCCAGAGCGTCAAGACCACCGAGAGTGGCGGCGTGCGCGGCTACGACGCAGGCAAGAAGATCAAGGGTCGCAAGCGGCACGCCCTGGTCGATACCGACGGCCGGGCACTGAAGTTGCAGGCCCATTCGGCCGCCATCCAGGATCGGGATGGCGCCGGACCGCTGCTGCGGGCGTCTCGCGCAAGTTGGCCGTTCGTGGCGTTGGGCTATGCGGACGGCGGCTATGCCGGTCCCAGGGTCGCCGATGCCAGTCCGATCCGCATCGAGGTGGTCCGCAAGGCCGACAACCAAGTCGGCTTTGCCGTCATCGCCAGACGCTGGGTGGTCGAGCGGTTCTTCGCCTGGATCAACCGCAATAGGCGCTTGGCAAAGGACTTCGAAGCTACTCTCGAAAGCGTCGAGGCGTTCCTCTACGCTGCATCCAGCGTGCTGCTGCTACGAAGGCTGGCTCGATCGTAAAGCGATTCGAAATGGACTCTAAGTGTTTGTTAAATCGCTCCATCATATCCACTGGAATACGCACCGATAGATCGGGTTGGCGGAGATCCTGAAAGAATTGCCGTGGCGAGGCAGTGCCGTTCGCCGCGGCGCAGTCCTGGGCGAGGCCCGGCGAATTCGTTCTATTGGCGCAATGCCAGAATACTCTCGGGGCATGCGATCTGCGCTATCGATTGTTTCAATCGTCATCGAGTGTTATACGTTTTGTCGAGTGGCCAGCGCCGGTGTTCTGCCGAATGCGCGCGCGTTGTGCCGTTTTGGGCCCGCCATGCGGGCCTGATCTGTTTGTTCCGCGGTTCCGCCCGGGGTATTGGCCGGGGCCGGAACCGATCTGGACGGCTACCGGATGCGGGCAGGTGACCGGGTTCGCCGGCCGCTGACCGTGCTGCCTCGCGCTCGCGCGACGGTTGGCCAGCCCCAGCACGAGAGGACGATTTAACATGCGCCTGCTGTTCAGCCTGGCTGTCCTTATCATCCTGGCGACGGCGGTGCCGTCTTACGCGCAGCTTGCGGTGCCGGGTATGCCCAGCATGCCGGCCGCGGCACCGGCGCAGCCTGCGGCCGACATGGACGCGTTGGTCAAGATATTGGAGAACGATGCCACCCGGGCCGCCCTGATCGCCCGGCTTCGCGGCGAGGCCAAGCCCGTGGAAGCAACCGAATCGCCCGCTGATGGCGTGGTGGGACGGGTGGCCGAATATACCCGCGACGCGGCGCAGCAGACGCTGGTGCTGTTCGGGCGGCTGGGCGAGGTGGTCCGGAACAGTACCGACATGCTGCGCGGCGCCAGCAGCCTGGACCTGTCCACGGTGTGGTGGACGATCTCGGACGTGCTGACGGTGGCGGTGCTCGTCCTTGTCGTCAACGCGCTGCTGCGCTGGGCCGTGGCCCGTCTCAACGGACTGCTCGACACCCGTGCCGCCAATGCCTCGCGCCCGCGCGCCGTGGTGCTGCTGCTTGCCGCGCGGCTGATCGACGCGCTTGCCGTGGTGCTCGCCTGGGGCGCCGGCTACGCGTTCGCGCTCAGCATTGGCATTGCCGGGCGGATCTCGTTCAGCCAGACGCTGTTCCTGAACGCGTTCCTGGTCGTCGAGATGCTGAAGGTGCTGGTTCGTTCGGTGCTGGTGCCCAAGCACGCGAATTTACGCCTGGCGCCGCTGGACGACGCCGCCGCGGCCTATGCCTATTCCTGGATCGCCCGGCTGGTGGGCCTGGTTGGGTACGCTTTCCTGTTCGCGGCCCCGTTGGTGCTCTATGCGGGTTCCTGGGCCGCAGCGCAGTCGATCCGGCTGCTGGCGATGCTTGCCGCGACAGTCCTGTTGGCCAACGTGGTGCTGCGCAACCGTGCCCGGGTGCAGAATGCCCTCGCGGGCCGGCTGAATGGCGGCAAGTCCGACATGCTCGGCCGCATCGCCGCGATGGTCGGCACGATCTGGCACCTGCTTGTGATCGGCTATGCGGTGGCGGTGTTCGTGGTTTGGCTTACCAACCCCTATACAGCCCTGCCGTTCATGCTGCAGGCCACGGCGAAGTCGCTGGTGGCCGGCGCGATAGGCGTCGTTATCGTGGCGCTGCTGTCCGGTGTGATAGCCGGCGGCATCCGGCTGCCGGTCAGCGCTACCGCACGGCTGCCGTTGCTGGAGAACCGCCTCAACGCGTTCATGCCTGCAATCCTGCGCGTGGCGCGGCTATTGGTGCTGCTGTGCGTGGTGCTGGCGGTGGCGCAGATCTGGGGGCTGCTGGACGTGTCGGGCTGGGCGATGTCGGATAGTGGGCGCCCGCTGATCGGCAACGGCGCGTCCCTGGCGCTGGTACTGTTGCTGGGTTGGGCGCTGCACCTGGTGACGGCGTCGTGGGTGGAATACCGGCTCAACCCCAATTTCGGCACGGTGCCGACGCCGCGCGAGCGCACGCTGCTGGCGCTGCTGCGCAACGCCTTCTCCATCGCGCTGGTGGTGATCATCGGCATGCTCGCGCTGTCGCAGATCGGCGTGAACATCGCCCCGCTGCTGGCCGGTGCCGGGGTGCTGGGCCTGGCCATCGGCTTCGGTTCGCAGAAGCTGGTGCAGGACATTATCACCGGCATCTTCATTCAGCTCGACAATGCGATGAACGAGGGCGAGGTGGTGACGGTGGCCGGCATCAGCGGGCTGGTGGAGAAGCTGACCATCCGCTCGGTCAGCCTGCGCGCGCTGGACGGTATCGTGCATGTCATCCCGTTCTCCGCCGTCGACAGGGTGGCGAACATGATGCGCCACTTCTCCTGCCATCTGGTGGAGATCGGTGTCAGCTACCGCGAGAACATCCCCGAGGTGAAGCAGGCGATGCTGGACGCCTTCGACAAGCTGCGCGAGAGCGAGCACGGGCAGTACATCCTGGAGCCGATGGAAATGTACGGCCTGGCCAAGTTCACTGATTCCGCCCAGGTGGTGATGGCGCGGTTCAAGACCATACCCGGGCGGCACTGGAATGCCGGGCGCGCCTACAACGAGATCGTCAAGAAGATCTTCGACGAGCGCGGCATCGAGATTCCGTTCCCGCACCTGACGCTGTTCATGGGCCAGGACAAGCAGGGCAAGTCGCCGCCGGTGCCGGTGCAGATGACGATGGGCTCGTCGGATGTGTCGCTGGGCAGCACCCTGCCGCAGGCGGCGGCGCAGTAGGCGCTATTTCATTAAAGGTGCAGGGGCTCGGCGCGTCGCGCCAAAGCGCGCTCCATGCCTGCTGGGTTCAGGGGCAAAGCCCCTGTCCTTCGACTATGCCACGCCCGCGGCGTCCGCTGGCGAGCCGAGCTGCGCCTCAATCTCATCGTAATAGTGGCAGGCCACCGCATGGCCTTCGGCAACGCCGGCGAGCGGTGGTTCCTCGGCGGCGCAGCGGGGTTGGGCGAAGGGGCATCGGGTGCGGAAGCGGCAGCCGCTGGGCGGGTTGATGGGCGAGGGCACTTCGCCCTCGATGCTCACCGTGTCGCGCCCGCCGCGCGGCAGGTCGGTGGCCATGGCGGCGCGCAGCAGGGCGCGGGTGTAGGGGTGGAGGGGCCGGCGGTAGAGTTCGGCGGCGTCGGCTAGTTCGACCATCTTGCCCAGGTACATCACGCCAACTCGGTCGGACATGAACTCCACCACGGCGAGGTCGTGGGCGATGAACAGGTAGGTCAAACCCAGCTCGTCCTGCAGGTCGCGCAGCAGGTTTAGCACCTGGGCGCGGATCGACACATCCAGCGCCGAGACCGGTTCGTCCAACACCATGAATTTCGGCCGCACCGAGATGGCGCGGGCGATCGCCATGCGCTGCCGTTGGCCGCCGCTGAACTCGTGCGGATACTGGTCGACCACGCGCGGCGGCAGGCCGACGATGCGCAGCAGTTCCTGGACCTGTTCGCGCAGCGCCGCGCCGCGCACGCCGTGCTGCACGGTCAGCGGTTCGCCGACGATGTCCAGAACCTTGTGGCGCGGGTTGAGCGCGCCGTAGGGGTCCTGGAACACCGCCTGCACGTCGCGACGGAATTCGCGCTCGGTGCCGGAGGGCAGGGGGGAGAGGCTGTGCCCGGCGACGTTCAACTGCCCGGCCGTCAGCGGTTCGAGGTAGAGCAGAAGCTTGCCGATGGTCGTCTTGCCGCAACCGGATTCGCCGACCAGGCCGAAGGTCTCGCCGGGGTTGACGGTGAAGCCGACGCCGTCCACCGCATGCACGACGCGGGGCGGCGCGAAGGGCCGGCGGGGCAGGGGGAAGTGCTTGACCAGCCCCTCGGCAGCGCACCAGCGGTGCCGCGTCGCTCATGCGGCTTTCTCCTCGTGCAGCCAGCAGCGCGCGGTGCGGCCGGGGCCGGTGGCGAAGCTGGGCGGGAACTGTCCGGTGCAGGCGGGCATGGCCGAAGGGCAGCGGGGGGCGAAGGCGCAGCCCGGCGGCAGGTTGGCGAGGTCGGGGATCTGGCCGTCTATGGCGGTGAGGCGGCGGCCGGTCTGGCCGATGCGCGGGATGGAGGCGAGCAGGGCGCGGGTGTAGGGATGCCTGGGGTCGGTGAAGATCGCCTCGGTCTCGCCGGTTTCCACCGCCCGGCCGGCATACATGATCATCACCCGGTCTGTCAGGCGGCGCACGATGCCGAGGTCGTGGGTGACCAGGATGATCGCCGTGCCCAGGGTTGCGCGGATCTCCGCCAGCAGGCGCAGGATCTGCTCCTGGATGGTCACATCCAGCGCCGTGGTCGGCTCATCGGCGAGCAGCAGCCCGGGCTTGAGCGCGGTCGCCATGGCGGTGAGCACGCGCTGCTTCATGCCGCCGCTCATCTGGTGCGGATAGCTGCGCAGGCGCTCGACCGGCGAGGGGATATGCACCAGGCGCAGCATTTCCATGGCCCGGCTGAGCCGTTCCTCGGCCGCGCATCGGACGAGTTGTGGCGCAGCACCTCGTCAAGCTGGTTGCCGACGGTGAACAGCGGGTCCATCGCGGTCATCGGGTTCTGCAGCACCATGGTGATCTCGCGCCCGCGCAGCTCGCGCATCTCCGCATCGGGCATTTGTCAGCAGTTCCTCGCCACGATAGCGGATGCTGCCCGTCACCTCGGCATTGCCCGGCAGCAGGCGCACCAGCGAGGTGCAGAGCGTGGACTTGCCGCAGCCGGATTCGCCGACCATGCCCAGGATCTCGCCGGCGGCAAGGCTGAAATTCACCCCATCGACCGCCTGGACCGGGCCGCGGCGGGTGCGGAAACGCACGTCGCAGGTCGCGTACGTCGGCAGGGAACCGGGCGCCGGCGGCGTCGTCCATGCGCTCAATCCCTTGCCTGGCGCGGATCGAGCCGGTCGCGCATCCAGTCGCCGAAGATGTTCAGGCTGAGCACCGCGAGCAGGATGGCGAGCCCCGGCATCACCGTGAGCCACCAGGCGACCGTCATGTAGGCCGCCCATCGGACAGCATCAGACCCCAGGAGATGTCGGGCGGCTGCACGCCGAGGCCGAGGAACGACAGCGAGCTTTCCAGGATGATGACGCGGCCGAGATCCAGCGTGGCCAGCACGATGATGCTGTTGGTGACGTTCGGCAGGATATGCCTGATGCCGATGCGCCAGCGAGGCTGGCCGGCAACACGGGCCAGGGCAACGAAATCGCGGCCCTTGATGCTCAGCACCTCGCCGCGCACCAGCCGTGCGTACCGGGCCCAGTTCGTGATGCCCATGACGATGATGATGTTGGTGACGCTCGGCCCCAGCGCCGCCACGAAACCCAGGGCCATCAGGATGAAGGGCAGGGCCAGGAAGGCGTCGACGATGCGCATGATCAGCGAATCGATGGCGCCGCCGACGTATCCGGCGATCAGGCCCAGCAGCACGCCCACGCTGCCGGCCAGTGCGATGGCGAAGACCGAGATGATCAGCGACAGCCGCGCCCCGTAGATGATGCGCGAGAGGATGTCGCGGCCCAGATTGTCGCTGCCGAGCGGATAGGCGAGGTTGCCTTCCTCCTGCCAGAAGGGCGGGGCAGCGAGATGAGGAAGTTCTGGTCGGCCGGATCATGCGGAGCGATCCAGGGTGCAAGCATCGCTGCGGCCGACGAACAGCACCACCAGGATCGTCGCCAGCGACCGGCGCGCCGCGCATGGAATCCGGCAGCCCGGCGTTCCAGCGCCGAAGGAAAAGCCGGTCGGACATTCCGCCCCCGTTCAGTAGCGGATGCGCGGATCGAGCCAGCTGTACAGCAGGTCGACCAGCAGGTTGAGCAGCAGGATCAGCATGGCGGTGACCATCACGGCCGCTTGCACCACGGGATAGTCGCGGCCATTGATGGCATCCACCACGATCAGCCCCACGCCGGGCCAGGCGAACACCGTCTCGGTCACCACCGCGCCGGAGAGCAGCACGCCGAACTGCAGCGCCATGTAGGTGACGATCGGGATGGCCGCGTTGCGCAGCGCATGCTTCAGCACCACGATCGCGCTCGGGCAGGCCGGACAGGCGCTCGAAGCGCACGAAGTCGCTTTGCATCGCCTCCAGCATGGAGGAGCGGGTGAGCCGGGCGATGGCGGCGGCCGAGAACCAGCCCAGGGTGATTGCCGGGAGAATCAGGTTCTCCACGCCGCCGCGCCCGGATGTGGGCAGCCAGCCGAGATGGACCGAGAAGAACAGGATCAGGATCATGCCAAGCCAGAATGTTGGCGTGGCCTGGCCGAGGGTGGCGAACCAGCGTGCCAACAGTATCGACCCAGGTGTCGCGGCGAATCGCGGCCAGGATGCCGATCGGCAAAGCGATGAATGGTGGCGAGAAGCATGGAGACCGCCGCCAGTTGCAAGCGTCGCCGGCAGGCGGTCGAGCACGATGCCCAGTGCCGATTCGCGGTAGCGGAACGACTGGCCCATGTCGCCCTCCAGCACGCTGCCCACGAAGGTCGGCGTACTGCAGGTGCAACGGCTGGTCGAGGCCAAGCTGCTTGCGGAAGAAGTCGCGGTCTTCCTGCGTCGCCTCGGTCGGCAGCAGCAGGATCGTGGGATCGCCGGTGACCCGGGCGAGGCTGAACACGATCATGCTGACGAATACGGCTGTGACCGCCGTCTGGCCGAGCCGGCGCAGGATGTAGAAAGCCACGGTGGGTGGATCCGGAAGGTCAGGTCAGTCCTTCTCGATCTCCCAGAACACCGGCCAGGACACGTTGGCGCGCGGCGTCCAGCGGATGTTCTTGCGGGTGGCGTAGATCTCGCCGCGTGGTCCACAGGAAGATATAGGGCGGGTTTTCGTAGATGTGCGTGAACGTCTTCTGCAGGTGGGCCCGACGCACCGCCGGGTCGACGATGGCGTTGGCGGCGTCGATCAGCGTGTCGAGCGCCGGGTCGGAATGCCAGGACAGCGAACCGCCCGTGCGCATGGCCCGCGGCAGGCGGCCCATCGGGTCGTTGTTGTAGTCGGTCCAGTTCTGCCAGTGCATGTCGTACTTGTCGTATTCGCGCGCGGTGATGCGGGCGAGCCACGCGCCGTATTCCAGGAACTCCATCTTGGTCTTCACGCCGACCTGCTTGAGGTAGAAGGCCACCGCCTCGGCGACCTCCTTGCTCTGCGCCGCGCGTCCCGGCGTCTGGCCCCAGAAGCTGTAGGTGCGCGAGAAGTCGAACTTGGCTTCCTCCAGCAGCGCGCGTGCCTTCTTGGGGTCGTAGGGATAGGGCTCGCGGCCGATGTCGCAGCCGATCACCTTGATGTTGCAGGGGGCGGCGGAGGCCGAGGCGAAGCCGAACATCACCTTGTTGATCAGCGTCTTCTTGTCGATGGCATGGTTCAGCGCGCGGCGCACGCGCGGGTCGGCGAACTGGCCGTGCGGGGCGCGGGTGTTCAGCAGGATGAAGATGTTCTGGAAGCTCTCGGCCACAACCAGGTTCAGGTTGCGGTCGGCCTCAAGCTGCTTGGCAACCTGCGGCGGCACGTTGACGATGGCGTCGACCTCGCCGGCGCGGATCATGGCGATGCGGGTCTGCGGGTCGGCGACCACGCGCATCACGAGGCGGTCGATCTTGGGCGCCTTGCCCCAATGCTCGTGGATAGCGTCGAGCACCATGTTTTCCTTGATGCTGCGCGAGACGAAGCGGTACGGGCCGGTGCCGATGGGCTGGCGGCCGAACGCCTCGTCGCCCACCTTCTCCAGCGTCGTCTTGTCGACGATGTAGAAATACTCGCCCAGGTTCTCGAGCAGCGAGGCGTCCGGCTTCTTGAGCTTCAGCCGCACGGTCAGGTCGTCGACCACCTCGACATCGGCGATGTTGCGCGTGAGGATTGCCGCGCGCGGGTTGCGCGTCTCGGGATCGTTGGCGCGCTGCCACGAATAGCGCACGTCCTCGGCGGTGAAGGGCTCGCCGTTGTGGAATTTTACGCCCGGGCGGAGCTTGAAGGTATAGGTGCCGCCATCGGCGCTCACCTCGTGGCTCAGCGCCAGTTCGGGGGCGAGATTGCCGCTGTTGTCGTGGCCGTACAGCCCCTCGAACACGTGGTTGAAGAACTGGTAGTCGCCACCGCCGGAAATCTTGTGCGGATCGATGCTGGTCGGGTCGATGCCGACAGCCACCGTTACCGTCTTCTGCGCCACGGCCGGCAAGGCGGCAAATGCCAGTGAAGCTGCGACAGCGGCCGCTGACAGCCCCCTCGCAAATCTGCGGACCATGATGTCCTCCCTTGTTTTCGCGACGTTCCGCGCGTTGGCCGCGAAGGCTAGCAGACGGCGACCCGGGCGCAACCTTAGATGTGCACCATCGTGGGCAGCCTGTGGCGCGGTTAGACGCGCCGCCCCGGCATCCGGTGGCGGAAGGCAAGTGCCTCGGCCACGTCCTGCCGGCGAATCGCCGCGGCGCCGGCGAGGTCGGCGATGCTGCGCGCCACGCGTAGGGTGCGGGTGTAGCCGCGGGCCGACAGCCGCAGCCGGTCCGCCGCCTGCTCTGCCAGCGCCCGCGCCTCGGGCGCCAGCATGAAGGCGGTGGCATCGGCTTCCGCGTTGGTCGCGGCCCCATCGGCACCGTAGCGCTCGCGCTGGATCTGCCGCGCCCTGGCAACCCGTGCCGCCACCACCGACGTTGGCTCGCCCGGTGGCGCGCGCGACAACTCGGAAGGGGCGATGGGCAGGACCTCCACGGTAAGGTCGATGCGATCCAGCAGCGGGCCGCTTATGCGGTTCTGATAATCCTCGCCGCAGCGCGGGGCCCGCCCGCACTCGCGCGCGCCGTCGCCGAGATAGCCGCAGCGGCACGGGTTCATCGCGGCCACAAGCTGGAAGCGGGCGGGGTAGGTGATGTGGGCGGCGGCGCGCGCCACCGTGGTGCGCCCGGCCTCCATCGGCTGACGCAGCGCCTCCAGCGCCGGGCGCGGGAATTCCGGCAGTTCGTCCAGGAACAGCACGCCGCGATGGGCCAGCGACACCTCGCCCGGCTTGGCCCGTTGGCCGCCGCCGGTCAGCGCCGCCTGGCTGGCGGAATGGTGCGGTTCGCGGAACGGCGGGCGCATCACCAACCGGCCGCCCTCCAGCATGCCGGCCACCGAATGGATCATGCTGACTTCAAGTGCCTCCATTGGCGCGAGATCGGGCAGCAGGCCGGGCAGGCGGGCGGCGAGCATCGACTTGCCGCTGCCGGGCGGCCCGATCAGCAACAGGTTGTGCCCGCCGGCCGCGGCGATCTCCAGCGCGCGCTTGGACGACTCCATGCCGCGCACCTCGGCCAGGTCCGCGATGCCTGCTTGCTGCGCGATGCCGGCGGGCGCGGGCGGCGACAGCACCTGGGTGCCGCGGAAGTGGTTCACCAGGGCCAGCAGGTCGGGGGCGGCCAGCACTTCGAACCCGTCGCCGGCCCAGGCTGCCTCGCCGCCCTGGCTCGCGGGACAGATCAGGCCGAGGTCGCGCGCCGATGCCCCCATGGCCGCCGGCAGCACGCCCGCCACCGGATTGAGGCGCCCATCGAGCGACAATTCGCCGAGGGCGGCGAATTCGCCGGTTTCCTCGCGCGGCAGAACCTCCATGGCGGACAGCACCGCGAGCGCGATCGGCAGGTCGAAATGGCTCCCTTCCTTCAGCAGGTCGGCCGGTGCCAGGTTGATCAGCACGCGCTTCGGCGGCAGCGACAACCCCATGGCGGTGAGTGCGGCGCGCACCCGTTCGCGCGCCTCCGCCACCGCCTTGTCGGGCAGGCCGACCACCAGGAAGGCGGGCAGGCCGGGTGAGATCTGCACCTGCACCTCCACAGGCACCGCCTCGATACCGGCGAAGGCGAAGCTCTGGATGCGCGCGATCGTCACGCGGCCGAGTGTTGCAGTCCGGCGCGCCCGCCGTCAACGTTGCCGCTATGCAATCTCCGGCCGGGCGTGCCGCCCGAGATGCACCATGACGATCTCAGGCGGCACGCCAAAGCGCACCGGCAGCTTGCTGATGCCGAGCCCGCCCGACACGATCAGGTGGCGGCCCTCCTCCATCACATGGCCATAGGCATAGCGGTTGCCGAAACGCGACGGCACCATCGGCGACCAGCCGAGCAGCCGCACCTGGCCGCCATGGGTATGGCCCGACAGCGTCAGCGCCACGCGCGGCGGCACCCGTGCAAAGATGTCCGGCTCATGCGCCATCAGGATCACCGGCGCGTCGTCGGTCACGCGGCGCAGGGTGCCCGGCAGGTCGTCGAGACCATGGAACCTGTGCCGGCCGATACGGTACGCCAGTGTCGAAGCGGTGCCCGCGAGCCAGAACCCGTGCCCGCCGTGCTGCAGGCGCACCACGCCATTCTCCAGTACCGGCACTCCGGCCTGCGCGAAGCTCGTCCGCCACCGCTCCACACCGGACCAGTAGTCGTGGTTGCCGAGAATGGCGAACCGCCCTAGCGGCGCCTGCAGGCGCGCCAGCGCGGCGGCGGTCTCGCCGGGGCTTACCGGGCGGCTGACGAATTTATGGCCGGCATCGTAGTCGCCCAGGATCAATGTGATGTCGGGGCGCATCGCATTCGCGGCATCAACGATCTCGCCCAGACGGTCCAGCCCCATGTAGGGCTCGCCCACATGAAGATCGGCGATGACGGCGATGGACAGTTTCAGGTCAGCCGGCCAGGCGCGAATGCGCGGCGCGTACTGCGTGATGTCGAGCCGCCAGGCCGGCTCGATGCCCAGCGCGTAGGCAGGCAGTGTGACGCCCCCGGCGAGCAGTCCGGCGCCGGCACCCCAGAACGCGCGCCGGCCCAGCCGGACGGGCCGACGCGCCAGGAGCTGCCGGTTGCCGGGGAGAAGCTCGTTCATTGGCCCCGTTTATCCCGGAACCGTGTCGCGTGCACGGATTGCGTGCTGACGTTCGGGTGATCGAAGGGCCGGCTATGGCGGTGGTGCTGCGCGGTGTTCCGCGACCGGGTGTTTGCGGATGGAGCGGACGGGCGGGGAGCGGCATCTCCGGCAACAGCGGAACTGCCGCCACCGGGAACCCGCATGAACGCCGGGGCTTTGCAACCTGTCCCGTGGCGCGGACACACCCTGCGCCACTCGATGATGGAAGGACCGTTCCGGGAATGGCCGCGTGAGTTCCAACAAAGGATCGCGGAAGGTCGTATACGCGGCACTCGCCGGCAATGTTGCGATTGCCGTGACGAAGTATGCGGCCGCGCTGTGGACTGGCTCCAGCGCCATGCTCACCGAGGCGATCCATTCCACGGTCGATAGCGGAAACCAGGGATTGCTGCTGTTCGGCATGCACAGGGCGTCGCTGCCGCCCTCGCCCCGGCACCCGTTTGGCCATGGGCGCGAACTGTATTTCTGGGCGTTCGTGGTGGCGCTGATGATCTTCGCTCTCGGCGGAGCGTTCTCGATCTACGAGGGATGGCGCAAGATCGCCTCGCCGCAGCAGGTGGAAACCGTCTGGGTCAACTTCGCGGTGATCGGCGCGGCCTTTCTGTTCGAGGGCTATTCATTCCGCGTGGCCTGGCGGGAACTTCGCAAGCAGAACGCAGACCTGCCGCTTTGGCTGGCGATCCGGCGCAGCAAGGACCCGCGGGTCTTCACCGCGTTCCTGGAGGACGGTGCGGCACTCACCGGTCTGGCGATCGCTGCCGTGGGCCTCGCACTCGCCGAGTTTCTGGACATGCCCGAAATGGATGGCGTCGCCTCGGTCGGCATCGGTCTGCTGCTGGTGGCGACGGCAATGGTGCTGGCCAACGAGACCCGCAGCCTGCTGACGGGCGAGGCCGCCGCCCCAGACATCCTTCGCCATGTGCGCTGCCTCATCACGGCCGATCCGCGGGTCAAGGCGGTGGACGAACTCCTGAGCGTCCACCTGGGGCCGGGCGAGGTGCTATTGGGCGTGACGATCGACTTCCGCGAGGATCTGACGGGCGAGGCGGTGGAAGATGCCGCGCAGGAACTCACGCGCCGCGTGGAGGAGGCGCACGCGATCATCACCCGGGTATTCCTGCGGCCACGGCGGCCGGCGCGCTCGGCGGCAAATGGAAGTCCAAGCCGAAGCTGATGCCGTCGCGCGCCATCGCGCCGGTCGAGGGCGATGGGATCGTGGCGGTCTGCCGATTGGTGCAAAATTGGCGGAGGGGATGGGATTCGAACCCACGGTACGGTTTAACCCGTACAACGATTTAGCAAACCGTCGCCTTCAGCCGCTCGGCCACCCCTCCGCCTGGAGAAGCAAGTCACACGACGTTTGCTGCGGTCCTTCTAGGGCTTGGCGCACGGAGCGTCAAATGGCGCAGCGCGTGCGCTCCGCCTTCAGCTCAGCGCCACTTCGAACCCGCGCCGGGTGGCCGGGCGGGCCATCATGGTTTCGTACCAGCGCTTCACGTGGGGAAAATCTGCCAGGTCCACCTGGTGCCGCTCGTGCCGCCAAGCCCAGCCTAGGATGGCGAAGTCGGCGATGGAGATGTCGCCGGCGAAGAATTCGACATCGGCCAGACGCCGGTCGGCCACCCCATACAGGCGGCGCGTCTCCTTGCTGTAGCGCTCCAGCCCATAGCGGCGGTCCTGCTCGTTCTCCACGGCCAGGAAGTGGTGCACCTGGCCCGGCATCGGCCCGAACCCGCCCATCTGCCACATCAGCCATTCCAGCACCGGCACCTGTGCGCGCAGGTCGGCGGGCCAGAACTTTCCGGTCTTCGCACCCAGGTAGATCAGGATGGCACCGCTCTCGAACACGTTGATCGGCTGCCCGCCCGGCCCGTCGGGGTCGATGATGGCGGGGATGCGGTTGTTGGGGGAGAACTTGAGGAATTCCGGATTGAACTGCTCGTTCTTCGAGATGTTCACCGGCTTCACCGCATAGGCCAGCCCCATCTCTTCCAGCGCCACGCTGATCTTGCGGCCGTTGGGTGTGTTCCAGGTCCAGAACTCGATACTCATCCGTCTTCTCCCGAGCGCGGCCGGGCGTGGCACGCGGTTGCCAATAGTATCGGGCAGGCTTCCGTTTCCGGCAAACCGTCCAGCCACGCAAACGTGCGCCGATTGACGCCGCCCGCCCGCTTGGTCACGTTTCGACGGCAAGCAGGAGGCGGCCATGCGCATTACCCGAGGCGACAACACCCCCGACAACGCGGCGCTGATCGGCTTCACCAATCTGCGCCGGGCGCGCACCACCCGGCCGATGGCGATCGAGCGCGGCCGCGGCATCTTCCTGATCGACGAGAACGGCCGCGAATACCTGGAGGGCACGGCCTCGTTCTACTGCGCGGCGCTCGGCTTCTCCGACCAGGACTTGGCCGAGGCCGCCATTCGCCAAATGCGCAGCCTGCCGGCCTATGCCTCCGGCGTCTACCGCACCGTGCCGGCTGCCCTGGCGCTGGGCGAGAAGCTGGCCGCCATGGCGCCCATGGCCGATGCCCGCGTGGCCTTCGCGTCCACCGGGTCGGAGGCGAACGACTTCCTCATCAAGTTCATGCGCTTCCGCAACGCCTTCCTTGGCGAGCCCAGGCGCACCAAGGTCATCGCCCGCACCGGCAGCTATCACGGCGGCACCATGGCCACCGCGGCTCTTGGCGGCTTTCCCGGCACGGCGGCGGCCTTCAACCTGCCGATGGACGACGTGCTCACCGTCAGCCAGCCCGACTTCGTGAACAAGGCGCTGGAAGGCGAGAGCGAGGAGGAGTTCACCGCGCGCATGCTGCTGGAAATCGAGCAGACCATCGAACAGGCCGGGCCGGAGACGGTCGGTGCCATGATCCTCGATCCCGTCTCCTACTCCGCCGGCTGCGTCCTGCCGCCGAAGGGCTACCTGCATGGCCTGCGCGACATCCTCGCCCGCTACGGAGTGCAGTTCTTCGACGACGAGGTGATCACCGGCTTCTGCCGCACCGGCCACATGTTCGCCGCCGAGACCTATTCCTTCGTGCCTGACTGCATGACCCTGGCAAAGGCGCTGTCGGCCGCGTACCAGCCCATTTCCGCCATCGTCATGTCCGGCGAATTCTACGACGTGCTGGAACGCGCGTCCGACGTGATCGGCACCATGCCGCACGCCGCCACCTATGCCGGCCATCCCGTCGCCGCCGCCGTGGCCCTGCGCATGCTGGAGATCATCGAGGAGCGTGACCTGCTCGGCCATGTCCGTGCCGTGGCGCCGCGGCTGCAGCGGCACATCCACGCATTGGCCGGCCATGAACTGGTGTTCAACACCCGCGGCCTGGGCCTCGGCGGCGCCGTCCAGCTTCATCCTCTGAAGGGACAGCCAGACGCGCGCGGCCAGGCGATGCAGCAGGCGATGATGGACCAGGGGCTGTTGCTGCGCGTCGTCGGCGACACCATCAACTTCTCGCCGCCGCTGATCATCACCGAGGCCGAGATCGACGAGATGTTCCGCCGCTTCACCGCCGCACTCGAAACACTGCCGCGCGAGGCCACGGCATGATCCGCCTCATTGGATACGCCGACCGCTTCTCGGTGCGGGCAGGCGGGGAACTCGCGCTCAAAGTGTCGAGCGCGGCTGGCGATTACCGTGCCGACCTCGTGCGCATCCGCAGCGCCGACCCGAACCCCGCCGGCCCCGGCATGCGCTTCGAGCAGGTGCCTTGCGCCTTCGCCGGCACCTATCCGGGCCGCGTCCAGCCTGTTCATATCGGGTCGTGGGGCGAAATCCCGCTCGTGGGCCTGTCGCTCGACGGCGACTGGACGCTGACGGTCCGGGTGCAGCCCTGGCTGCTCGACGGCCGGCCCCAGGCGGTGCTCGGCTGGGAAGGCGTGGCGCTGCACGTCAGCGCCAATGGCGCGGTTCTCAGCGTGGGCGGCGCCGAATGCCGCGTCGCCGCGCCGATGATCGAGCGCCGCTGGTACGAGCTTCGCCTCGTCGCGGCCGGCGGCGCCACGCGGCTGATCCAGCGCAAGCTGCACACCGACTGGGGCGCCGCGGGCGATGGCGAGGCCACCCTTGCCGCTCCCTGTCCTACGCCGCGGCGCCTGGTGCTGGCCGCAGCACCCGGCAGCGGGGAGCATCCGTGCCGCGATCATTTCAACGGCCGGATAGAACATCCGGCGCTGCTGCGTGGGGTGGCCGAGGGCGCCGGGCCGATCGAGCCCGCCCACCTGCCGCGCACGGCCGTGCATGCCTGGTGGGACTTCTCGCGCGACATGGCCGGCGACGCCATCATCGACCGCGGGCCGCACCGGATGCATGGCCGCCTCGTCAACCTGCCCACGCGCGCCATGCGCGGCGCATTCTGGACCGGCGCGGAGATGCACTGGACACACGCGCCGGATCAGTATGCCGCCGTGCACTTCCACGCCGACGACCTCTACGACTGCGGATGGGAGACCGACTTCACCATCGCCGTGCCGGCCAACCTGCCGAGCGGGGTGTACGGCGTGCGCCTGCGCGCCGGGGCGGACGAGGACATCGTGCCGTTCTTCGTGCTGCCGCCTCCCGGCATGGCGACGGCGAAGGTGGCGCTGCTGTTCCCCACCTATACCTATCAGGTCTATGCCAACTACGACCGCGCCAACTACGACGACGCCTATCGCGCGCGCCGCGCGGCATGGCCCGGCAGCTATCCGCACCATCCCGGCGATCACAAGCAGTTCGGGCTGTCCACCTACGACTGGCACGTGGACGGCTCGGGCGTGGCGCATTCCTCCATGCGCCGTCCGATCCTCACCTTCCGCCCCGGCTACCTCGCCTATCCCGATCAGCGCGGCTCCGGCCTGCGCCACTTCCCCGCCGACATGCATCTTGCCGCCTGGCTCGATGCGATGGGTATCGCCTGGGACGCCATCACCGACCACGATATCGAGGCCGAAGGTGCCGATCTTCTCGCGCGCTACCGCTGCGTGCTGACCGGTTCGCACCCGGAATACCAGAGCCTCGGCACGCTGGATGCGCTCTGCGACTACACGGCCGAAGGCGGCCGGCTGGTCTATCTCGGCGGCAACGGCTTCTACTGGCGCGTCGCCGCCAGCCCGAACATTCCCGGCACGCTGGAGCTGCGCCGCACCGAGGGCGGCACCCGCGCCTGGGCCGCCGATCCCGGCGAATACTACCACCAGTTCGACGGCGGCTATGGCGGGCTGTGGCGCCGGCAGGACCGTGCGCCGCAGAAACTTGCCGGCGTCGGCTTCTCCGCCCAGGGCCGCTTCGAGGGCTCCTTTTACCGCCGCCTGCCGGAAAGCCATGCACCCGAGGTCGCCTGGATCTTCGACGGCGTGCAGGGCGAGATCATCGGCGATTTCGGCTTCTCCGGCGGCGGCGCCGCGGGCTTCGAACTCGACCGCGCCGACCCGCTGCTCGGCACGCCGCCCAACACTGTCGTGCTCTGCCGCTCCGAAGGCCACCAGGCGCATTTCGGGGTGACACCGGAAGACGTGCTGACGCCGCGCGAGAACAAGCTGAGCAACGCGCCCGACCCGCTGATCCGCAGCGACATGGTGTATTTCGAGACAGCGCGCGGCGGCGCGGTGTTCTCCGTGGGCTCCATCACCTTCTGCGGCAGCCTGCCCTGGAACAACTACGACAATCAGGTCTCCACCCTGATCCGCAACGTCGTCACGCGCTTCGCCGCCTAGGTGCTGCCCGACGCCGCCGCCCTCGGCGGGCTGTTCCTCTCGGCCCTGCTGGCGGCGACGATCCTGCCGATGCAGTCGGAGGCGGTGCTGGTCGGGCTGATCCTGGCCGGGCACGATGTCGGCGTGCTGCTGCTGGTTGCCAGCTTCGGCAACGTGCTGGGCAGCGTGGTCAACTGGGTACTCGGCCGCTTCATCGACCGCTTCGCCGGCCGCCGCTGGTTCCCCGCCTCGCCCGCCGCCCTTGCGCGCGCCCGCGGATTTTACGCGCGCTGGGGCCAGTGGTCGCTTCTGCTGAGCTGGGCGCCGGTGATCGGCGATCCGCTGACCCTCATCGCCGGGGTGCTGCGCGAACCGTTCTGGCGCTTTCTCGTGCTGGTCACGATCGCCAAGACCGGGCGATACCTTGTGCTCGCCTGGGCTACGCTGCATTGGGGCTGACTCCCCGGGGACTGATCAGTCCTGCGCGCCCACCAGCCGCGGCACCGCCGCCAACAGCGCGCGCGTCGCCGCCGCCTGCGGCCGTGCGAACACTTCGCCGACCTTCCCGTGCTCCACGATCCGCCCCGCCTCCATCACCGCCACCTCGCCCGCCACCGCGCGCACCACGGCGAGATCGTGCGAGATCAGCAGATACGCCACCCCTGTCCGCTCCTGCAGGTCCATCAGCAGATTCAGCACCGCGTTGCGCACCGACACGTCCAGCGCCGAGACCGGCTCGTCCAGCACCACCAGCGTCGGATTCGTTGCCAGGGCGCGGGCGATCGCCACCCGCTGGCGCTGGCCGCCGGAAAGCTCATCCGGCCGCCGGTCGATCAGCGTACCGGGCAGCCGCACCATGTCCAGCAACGCCAGCGCCCGTGCCCGCCATTCGCCACGCGGCGCCAGGCCATGGAGCCGCAGCGGATCGGCCAGGATGCGCGCCACCGTCGCGCGCGGGTTGAATGCCGCCGACGGGTCCTGGAACACCATCTGTAATCGCGGTCGCACCGCCCGCAGCGCCGCCTCGCCGAGCGCCAGCAGGTCGGTGCCGGCAAAGCGGATCGTCCCCGCATCGGGTTCCACAAGCCGTACCACGCAGCGCGCCAGCGTCGATTTGCCCGACCCCGACGCTCCGGCCAGCGCCACCGTGGTGCCGGCGGCCACGCGCAGTTCCACCCCGTCCAGCGCCGCCACCTCGTGCCCCGCGCGCCGGAACCGCTTGCGCAGCCCCGCCACCGCCAGCAACGCCTCCCCTGGCGGCGCCTCAACCACCCGGCACCCGCACCACGAACCCCTCGCCGATCTCCGGCAGCCGCCCGCCCACCGGCGTGTCGAGGTCCAGCCGCGCGGCCAGCAGCGCCCGGGTATAGGCATGGGCCGGGTGCCCGAACACCTTCCCCACCGGTCCCGCTTCCAGCAGCCTCCCGTCGAACAGCACCGCCACCTCGTCGGCCAGCATCGAGGCGAGCGCGATGTCGTGCGTCACGAACAGCAGGCTCAGCCCGCGCTCGCGCACCAATCCGTCGAGCAACTCCACCATCTGGTGCTGCACCACCGTGTCCAGCGCGCTGGTCGGCTCGTCGGCCACCAGCAGCACCGGGTCGGCCGCCAGCGCCGCGGCCAGCGCGATCCGCTGCCGCTGTCCGCCGGAGAACTCATGCGGATAGCGCCGCAGCGCCGCCCCCGGCTGCCCGATGCCCATCCGCTCCAGCAGCCCCGCCGCGCGCGTCTCCGCCGCCCGCCACGTCGCCCCGCGATGCACCACCGCCACCTCGGCGATCTGCTCGCCGATCGTCAGCACCGGGTTGAGGCTGCCGCCCGGGTCCTGGAACACCACCCCGATGTCGCGCCCCAGCACCGGCAAGCCTTGGGGAAAAACCACCGATCCGCCAACCCGCGCCCCGGCCGGCAACAGCCCGCACACCGCCAGCGCCAGTGTCGATTTGCCAGACCCGCTCTCGCCCAGCACCGCCAGCCGCCGCCCGGCCACGAGGTCCAGCGATACTTCGGCCAGGGCAGGGGAGTTCGCTCCGCGATACCTCACCGCCAGCCCACGCACCGACAGCACCGTCACGCCAGCACTCGGCGCGCACGCAGCGCCCGCGCCACCCCCTGGCCGGTCAGGTGCACCGCCAGCACGGTCACCACCAGCGCCAGGCCCGGAATGATCGACAGATAGGGCGCACCGCGCAGCACCGTCCGCCCCTCGGCGATCATGCTGCCCCAGGTGACGCGGTTCGGGTCGCCAAACCCCAGGAAGCTCAACGCCGCCTCGATCAGCACCGCGGCGGCCACGATCACCGCCGCCAGCGACACCACCGGCGTCAGCGCATTCGGCAGCACCTCGCGGAACGCGATCTCCAGCCTGGTCATGCCGATCACCCGCGCCGCCGCCACGAAATCCCGCTCGCGCAGCGACAATATCTCGGCGCGCGTGATCCGCGCCGGCTGCATCCAGGCGCCTATGGCGATCCCCAGCACGATCGTCGGCACCCGCGGCCCGGTCACGCTAACCAGCGCCAGGGTAAGCAGGAAGGCCGGCACGGTCTGGAACGCCTCGGCCACCCGCATCAGCGCCTCGTCCACCCAGCCGCCAAGGAATCCCGCCAACGTGCCCACGGTGATCCCGATCCCCAACGCCGCCGCCGCCGCGGCCCCAGCCACCAGCAATGTGGTGCGCGCGCCATGCACCAATGCCGCCAGCACGTCGCGCCCCAGCCGGTCCGTGCCCAGCGGATGCGCCGCGTCCACGAATGGCCGCAGCAGCGGATCGCCGGCGATCGCCAGCGGATCGCCCGGCGTCAGCACCGGCGCCGCCAGCGCAACCGCCAAAAGCACCGCGAGCATCACGAACCCAACCAGCCCCTCGCCGGTCGCCAGCACCCGGCGCAGCACGCTCATCCCGGCGCCCCGCTGCCCACGCGCGGGTCCAGCACCGCATAGGCGAGGTCGACGGCCAGGTTCACCACCATCACCACCACCGCGCTCAACAGCACCACCCCCAGCAGCAGCGGCGTGTCCCGCCGCGCCACCGCCTCCGACGCCAGCCGCCCCAGCCCGGGGATGGCGAACACGCTCTCGATCACCACGCTGCCACCCAGCATCGACGCCGATTGCAGACCCAGCATCGTCACCACCGGCAGCAACGCATTGCGCGCCACGTGGCGCAGCACCAGCCGTCGCCCGCTCATCCCCCGCGCTCTTGCCGCGCGCACGAAATCCTGGCCCCACAACGCGGCCATCCCGTCGCGCATCAGCCGCAGATACAGCGCCATATAGACCAGCCCGAGAGACAGCACCGGCAGCACCATGTGCCGGCCCACATCCACCGCCCGGTCCCACCCGGCGAGCCCGGAAGCCGTCGTCTCCATCCCTCCGCTCGGCAGCCAGCGCAACTCCACCGAGAACGCCACGATCAGCACCAGCCCCAGCCAGAACCCCGGCATGGCGTAGATGGCGATCGCCGCCAGCGACAACGCCCGGTCGCGCACCGAGCCCGGCTTCGCTCCGCACACGATCCCCAGCGCCGAACCCAGCGCCAGCGCCAGCCCGGTCGCCATGCCCATCAGCAGCAGCGTGTTCGGCAACCTCTCCAGCACCACCTCCAGCACCGGCCGCTCGAAGGCGCTCGACCACCCGAGGTCCAGCCGCAGCAGCGCCGCCACATAGGCCAGCAGCCGGGGCAGGGGCCCCTGGTCCAGTCCCCATTCCGTGCGCAGCGCCGCCACCTGCGCCGCATCGCCCCCGCCGATCCCGGCCAGGTAGGCATCCACCGCATCGCCGGGCGCCGCCTCCAGCAGCAGGAACGAACCCACCACGACCAGCGCCAGCACCGGCACCGTGCCCACCAGCCGCCGGCGCACCAACCGCCAGGTCCGCACCTGCGCGCGCCTCGGCTCCTAGTCGGAGAGCCCCACACCCGCCCAGTTCGACACCGCCCAGCGCGGATTGGTCGACACGTTCAGCACGCTGTCCCGCGCCACGGTGATGAAGCTGAACTCGGCCACGTTGATCATCGCCACGTCCGCCACCACCAGCTTCTGGAATTCGCGGTACAGCCGCACCCGCTCGCCATCGTCGATCGTGCTCATCGCCGCGCGGATCAGCTTGTCCACCTCGGGGTTGGCATAGCCGTACTGGTTGGCGAACGGCACGCCCGCCGGCAGCCCGCTCTGGAACAGCACGGTAGTCGAGATCGCCGGATCGCCGCGATAAACCGGCGTGCCCACGGTGATGTCGAAATCGTGGTCGGTATAGACGGCCCGCAGATGCGCCGGCGTGTCGTTGGCCACCACCGTGGCGTCGATCCCCACCTTCGCCAGCGCCTGCCGCAGATAATCGCCGAACTGCTTGGTTTCGTTGAAGAATGGCGCCGGCAACAGGCGCAGGCGAAAGCGCACCCCATCGGCCCCGCGCGGATACCCCGCCTCATCCAGCAGCACGTTCGCCCGCGCCGGATTGAACCCGTACCCCGCCACGTCCGGCGCATGGAACACCCGGTCATAGGTCGGCACCGGCCCCTGCGCCACCTTGGCATAGCCGCGGAAGATGGTGCGCACCACGAAGTCGCGGTCGATGGCATGGGCGATCGCCCGCCGCACCCGCACATCACCCAACTCCTTGCGCCTGTGGTTGATCTCCACAACCAGTTGGTATGTCAGGCCTTCGTAGCCGTTGCTGTACACCTTGATGCCCGGCACCTTGGCAATGCGATCCAGGTCGGCCAGCGGCACCGCCGAAAACGCCGCTAGCTGGATCTCCTCCGCCTCCAGCGCATTGCCCGCCGCGGCCCGGTCGGGCAGCACGCGATAGACGATCTCGTCCAGGAACGGCCGCCCCGCCTCCCAATACGCCGCATTGCGCACCAGCCGCGTGTATTCGCCCGGCTTGCGCTCGGCGAAGCGATACGGCCCGGTGCCGACCAGTTGCCGGTTGGCCGGGTTCTTCACGATATCGGTCCCGGCATAGAGATGCTTCGGCACCACCGCCGTCAGCGCCGGCAACGCGTTGCGGATCAGCTGCCCCGGCGTGGGCACGGCGAAGCGAAACACTGCGGTTGCCGCATCCGGCGTCTCCACTGTCTCCAGCTCGTGGAACACCGCGCGGCCGAGGTTCTGATGCTTCTTCCACACCTCCATGGCCGAGAACGCCACGTCGGCGGAACTGAAAGGCTTGCCGTCGTGCCAGGCCACGTCTTCGCGCAGGGTGAAGGTGAACGACCGCCCGTCCGCCGATCCCTGCCACCCCGTCGCCAGCCGCGGCGCCAGCCCGTCCTTGCCGTCGTAGGACGCCTCGGCCAGCGGCTCCACGACCTTGCTGGCCACGAAGAACACGCCGTTCGAGGCGACGATGGCCGGGTTGAGATTCGCCGGCTCCGAATTCGGCAGCCACCGTCAGCCGCCCACCCCGCTTCGGCGTCGCCGCCAATCCGGCGCGCGGCGCCAGCGATGCGGCGGCGGCCCCGGCAAGCAGATGGCGACGGGAGACGAAGGGAGCGCGCATGGAAAACCTCACGACCGACGGACAAGCCACGCCGCCATCATGCAACGGTGCCGCCCGCTTGTCGCGACCCCTGCCTCGTGATGCGTCCGGCTATTCCCCGGCCGCCGCCCGTTCGAACGCTAGCAGCCCTTCCTCCACCGTCTCGCGCGACAAATCCTTGGTGATGAAGACGATACGGCTCGTCCTCGGGTCGCCCGCCGGCCAGGCGGGAAGCAACTCCGGCTCATGGAACATGTGCTGAACCCCATGGATCGCCACCGGCCGCGCCTGGCCCACGAGGTTGAGAATTCCCTTTACCCGCAGCAGGTTCTCCCCCCGCGTGCCGATCAGCATCTCCAGGCACATGCCGATACCCGACCAGTGCAGCGGCTCCTCGAACGTCAGGCAGAAGGAATGGATGCGCCCGTCATGGGCGCCCCCCTTGCCCCACGCCGCATCGTTCAGCCACGCCTGCACGTCGGCGATCTTGCCCGCCGCGTCGAACAACCCGCATTCCAATATAGCCGCCGGCTCGATGTCCCCACGGTCGGCCACCAGCAGCGGCGCCCCGGGGTTCAGCGCGGCAATCCGCGCCCGCAGCCCGTCGATTCCGGCCGCCAGATCGGTCTTCGACAGCACGATCCGATCGGCCATCGCGACCTGCCGCACCGCCTCCTCATGCGCGTCCAGAGTTGCCAGCCCGTGCACCGCATCCACCACGGTGACGATGCCGTCCATGCGGAACATCCGCGCCAGCATCACGTCCGACAGCAGCGTCTGCACCACCGGCGCCGGGTCGGCCAGCCCCGTGGTCTCCACCACCACCCGCTGCACCTCGCCCGCCTGCACGCGCGGCGCCAGGTCGCGCAAGGCGCGCGCCATGTCGCCGCGCACCGAACAGCACAGGCAACCCGAAGGCAGCAGCATGGTCGTGTCGTCCAGCTTCTCCACCAGCAGATGGTCGATGCCGATCTCGCCGAACTCGTTCACCAGCACCGCCGTGCCTGCCATCGCCGGCTTCGGCAACAGCCGGTTGAGCAGCGTGGTCTTGCCGGCCCCAAGAAAACCGGTAATGACCGTGACTGGAACGGTGCTAGTGGCTATGCCCATGACCATACAGCTTTTCTGGTGACACCAGCGGGTCGGCAATCTCCACCAGCGTGCCATCCCGCGCCGCCCGGTAGAAGCAGTCGCGCCGTCCCGTGTGGCACGCCACCCCTTGCTGGTCCACCAGCAGCAGCACCGTGTCGCCATCGCAGTCCAACCGCAACTCCACCAGCCGCTGCTGCTGGCCGGAGCTTTCGCCCTTGCGCCACAGCTTGCCGCGGCTGCGGCTGAAATAGCACACGCGCCCGGTCGCCAGGGTCTCGGCCACCAACTCCCGGTTCATCCACGCCATCATCAGCACTTCACCGGTGTCGTGCTGCTGCGCGATGGCCGGCACGAGGCCGCGTTCGTCGAAGGCGATCTCCGCCAGGATGCCAGTATTGTCCATGCCTGCTATGTTGCACGGATGCCGCCCGGATTCACCCCCGCCACCGAAGCAAAACTCGCCCACGCCACCGCCCAGTGCGAAGCCCGTGGCACGCGCCTCACCGACCTGCGCCGCCAGGTGCTCGGCCTGATCCTCGACGCCCAAGCCCCCACCGGTGCCTACGACCTGCTCGAACGACTGCGCGCCCATCGTGGCGCCGCCGCCCCGCCCACCGTCTATCGCGCGCTGGAATTCCTGCAGGAACAAGGCTTCGTCCACCGCATCGAGCGCCTGTCCGCCTTCATCGGCTGCATCGACGCCAGCGCCGGCGGCACCGAGCACGGCCACCACCACGCCGCCCAGTTCCTGATCTGCCGAACCTGCGGCCGGGTCGCCGAAATTGAGGACCACGCCCTCGCCCATGCCCTTTCCGATGCCGCCGAGGCGATCGGCTTCAAGGTCAGCGGTGCCACCATTGAGGCCGAGGGCATTTGCGCGAAATGCCGTGCTGCTGCTTGAGGCGCAGGCAGGAGAAAGCAAGGGTGGGGCGCTGCCCCACGCACCGCCGGGGCCGAGCCCCGGACCTCAGGATAATTCAGGCTCAGCCGGCTTGAGGAAGGGCGCCAGATTGCCGCGGATACGCGCCAACACCGGAACCGCCGGGTCGGGCAGCGCAAACGCCTCCCCGGTAATCGCCTCGAACACGCTGACATAGATGCGCGCCGCTTCAAGCACGATCTCCGCAGGGATCGAGGGGATCGGGTCGCGATAGGGGTCGCACCGCGCCACCACCCAACTGCGCACGAAATCCTTGTCGAAACTTTCCGGTGCCGCCCCCGCCGCGAACCGCTCCGCATAGCTGGCCCCGAACCAATAGCGCGACGAATCCGGCGTGTGGATTTCGTCGGCCAGCATGATCGAGCCGTCCGGCGCGAACCCGAACTCGTATTTGGTGTCCACCAGGATCAGCCCGCGCGCCGCCGCGACCTCACGCCCGCGCGCGAACAGCGCCAACGCGCACGCCGATACGTCGTCCCATTGCGACTGCGTCAGCAACCCGCCGTCCACGATCTGCGCCGGCGTCAACTCCTCGTCATGCCCCGCGTCGAACGCCTTGCTCGTCGGCGTGATGATGGTCTCGGGCAGCTTCTGGTTCGGCCGCAGCCCCTCCGGGAAGCGATGCCCATACATCTTCCGCCGCCCGGCCTTGTACATCGACAGGATCGACGTCGAGGTGCTGCCGGCGAGGTAGTCGCGCACCACCACCTCCACCGGCATGATCTTCAACCCGCGGCACACCAGCACGTTCGGATCGGGATACTCGATCACGTGGTTGGGGCAGATGTCGCCGGTCCTATCGAACCAGAAACGCGCGATCTGCGTCAGCACCTGGCCCTTCAACGGCACCGCGGTCAGGATGCGGTCGAACGCCGACAGCCGGTCGGTGGCGATGATGATACGCCGCCCATCCGAAAGGTCGTAATTCTCCCGCACCTTGCCACGGTAGTGGTTCGGCAACTCGGGTATCGCCGCATCCGTCAGGGCGTAATTGGCATAGGCCGAAAGATCGCGCATCCGATCAGTCCTTAAGCAACCAAGCGGCCATCCCGGCCTCACCGCCGCGCGTTCAGCACCACCAGCCCCTGTTCCAGGTCACCGATCAGGTCGCTGGTGTCCTCCAGCCCGATATGCAGCCGCATCAGCTGCCCGCCGAACTCGCCGCTACCGGCGCTGCGCGTGATCGCCCCGGTGGTCGGCAGCGCCAGGCTCTCGAACCCGCCCCACGATGCGCCCTTCCCGAAAAGCTGCAGCGCCTCGGCCATGGCGACCACCAATTCACGGCTGATGTCGTCGCGGAACACCACGCCGAACAGCGAACACGCCCCGGTGAAGTCGCGCTTCCAGATGTCATGGCCGCGCGCGCCGGGCAGGGCGGGGTGCAGCACCTCCTTCACCTCCGGCCGCCCGCTCAGCCAGGCCGCGACCTCGATGGCGGACTTCATCTGCCGCTCCATGCGCACGCCCATGGTCCGCGCGCCGCGCAGCGCCAGCCAGCAATCGTCGGGGCTGGCGTACTGGCCCAGGATGGTTGCCGTGGTGCGCACCCGCTCCCAGTCCTCGCGCGTGTTCACGGTGATGCTGCCCAGCAGCACGTCGGAATGCCCGACAACATACTTGGTCAGCGCCTGGATCGACACGTCCACGCCATGCTTGAACGGCTGGAAGTAGTGAATGCCCCAAGTGTTGTCCATCAGCACCTTGGCGCCCTTGCTTCGCGCAACCTCCGCAAGCGCCGGCACGTCCTGCACCTCGAAGGTGTGGCTGCCCGGGCTCTCCGTGTACAGCACCGTGGTATTGGGCTGGAACAGCGCGGCGATCCCGGCGGCGTCGATGCACGGATCGTAGAATGTCGTGGCAATCCCCATCTTCGACAGGAAATTGTTGCAGAAATTGCGCGCCGGCCCATACACGCTGTCCGGCATCAGCACATGCTCGCCGGCCTTGAGGTAAGCGAGCAGCGGCACCGTCACCGCCGCCAGCCCTGTCGAGACGATCTGGCAGCGCGTGCCGCCCTCGATCTCCGCCACCACGTTTTCCAGCGCGAAATGCGTGGCGCTGCCGCCGGTGCCGTAATGCGCCACCTGCTCCAGCCGCTCGCCCGCCGCCGCCGCCCGTTCGCCCATGTTGGCGTAGAGCATGGTGGAGCCGCGATGCACGGGCACATTGACGAAGCCGCGCACGTTGGTGCCGGCGCGGCCAGCATGCGAAAGGCGGGTGAAGAACCCCTGTCCTTCAACCTTGTCGTTCATCGTCTCAAGTCTCCACGGGGGTGTCGGGGCGCCCGCCCCATTCGGTCCACGACCCGTCATAGACGGCGCCCGCGGGCAGCCCGGCCAGGGTCATGGCAAGGGTGAGAATGGTCGCGGTCACGCCGCTGCCGCAACTCGTCACGACTGGCCGCGCGCCATCGACGCCCGCGGTGGCCAGCTTCGCGCGCAGCGCACCCGGCGGCAGCAACGTCTGGTCCGGGCCAAGCAGGTCGGTGTAGGGCAGGTTGGCGCTGCCGGGGATATGCCCCGAGCGCATGCCCGCCCGCGGCTCCGGCACCTTGGCGGTGAACCGCCCGGCCGCCCGGGCATCCAGCACCAGTTCCTTTCGGCTCGCCACGTTCGCCAGCAGGTCGCCCACGCCGCGCAGTCGTGTGGCACGGAAATCAGGCCGGAACGAAACCGCCGGGGCAAGGCGCGGGGCAGGGGCCGGATCGCCCGCTTCCACCGCCCGCCCCTGGGCCCGCCACTTCGGCAGCCCGCCATCCAGCACGGCCGCCCGGTCGTGCCCGAACAACCCCATCATCCACCACCCGCGCGCCGCCGAGGCCAGGCCCTTCTGGTCGTAGAACACCACGGTGCTGCCGTTGTCCACGCCCAGCGCCGACAGCTTCGCCGCAAACCGCCCAGGCGAGGGCACCATGTGCGGCAACTCGGTGTCGGGGTCGGCGATATCGTCGATATCGAAGAACCGCGCCCCCGGAATATGCGCCGCCCGAAATTCCGTCAGCCCGTCCTTCGGCTCGTTAGGCAGATATTTCGTGGTGTCGAACACCACCAGATCAGCCCGGCCCAGCCGCTCGGCGAGCCAGTTGGTCGTAACCAGCGGATGCTGTGCCACAAACGTTTCCCTTAAGTGATCCAAGGCAAGGAAGAGTCTTCTTTTTCTGTAGAAAAAGAAGCAAAAAGACTTTCACCTGTTTGCCCTGTATCTAACGCTTGAGCTAAATGGATAAAAGTTTTTTGGTTCTTTTTTTCAAAAAAGAACATGCTTTCTTGCCTAGGCTGGCGCGATGACAATGCGCCTGTTCTGCTTGCCCTTGTTCTCGATCTTCACCACCGCCACCCGCCCGATCTCCCCGGTGCGCGCCACATGGGTGCCGCCGCAGGGCTGCAGGTCCACCGGCGTCTCCCCCGCGCCGATCCGCACCAGGCGCAGCCGCCCGGTGCCACGCGGCGGCTGCACCGACAGCGTGCGCACCAGCGCCGGATTGCTGTCCAGCACCGCCTCGTCCACCCATTCGTGGCTCACCGGATGATCGGCCTCGATGAGCGCGTTCAGCGCCGCCTCGATCGCCGCCTTGTCCGGCGCTTCCGGCAGGTTGAAGTCCAGGCGCGAGCGCTCCGCACCCACCGACCCGCCGGTTACCGCGATGCCCGGCAACACCGCGCACATCAGGTGCATGGAGGTGTGCATGCGCATCAGGCCGAAGCGCGGCTCCCAGTCGATCGCCGCCACAACCTCCGCACCCACCGGCGGCAAGGCGGCGCCGGCGGCGGGAATGTGCAGGATCGTCTCGCCTTCTCCCTTGACCGTATCGGCGATGGCCGTCTCGCCGCCCTCCCAGCGCACCATGCCGGTATCGCCCGGCTGGCCGCCGGAGCGGGCGTAGAAGATGGTGCGGTCCAGCACGATCCCGTCCGGCGCGGCGGCGAGCACGCGCGCGGTCGCCTCGCGCAGGCGGGAATCCTCGAGGAAGAGTCGTTCAGTCATGCGTCACCCGGCAATGCTGGCGCGACAATAGGCCCATCGTGGCGCCTTGCCCATCCGCCGGCTGGCTCAGTGGCCGCGGACCTCGGCGAGCATGCTTTGCACCTCGGCGGCCGCGGCGGTGCCCTTCATCGCCTCGCGCCACTGGTTTTCGGCCACGCGCTGGTGCGCGGCGATCGCCTCGTCGGCGGCGGTGATCATGGCAACGCCAGGGGCGCCGAAGGGGCTGGCATCCGCGCGGAACGGGTTCATCGCCAAGGTGGCGCGGTCGCGCGCACGCAGGATCGTAAAGCCGCCATTCAGTTCGGGCGTCTGCACCAGCCCGAACTGCAGGCCCATCGGCTCGGCTTCCATCAGGGCCGCGATGTGCGAAACCTCGTTCGCCGCCACCTCCCGGCACATGCGCCGCGTGCGCTCGGATACCTGCAGCGCCGGCGCAATGCCCTGATCGAGTACGGCACGCATGCGCCCGGCAGGGATCATGGCGATGATGCCGGGGCGGCGCATGCCGTACATCCGCTTGCGCGCCGCCAGAACCCCCAGCACCTGCTCGGCGGCCGCCCGCGCGGTGTTGCGGTCGGCACCCACCTGCTCGGAAGCCTCCTCGTATACCGTTGCCAGCGCCTGGTCGAACGAGTCGGTCGTGGTGAGGTAGCACAGCGCGCCGTCCACCTGCAGGATCTGGTCGGCCGTCTCCTCCACCTGGCGCAGGCGCTCCAGATAACCGACCGGACGGTTGTAGTATTCCACCCCGATCCCCAGCAGCGACAGCGGCGAAATCTTTAGCAATTCCGCCAGGCGCTTGATGGTGTCGAGCTTGATCACCTCGCCCTTCTCGTAGCGATACAGTGCGGCGCGCGAAACGCCGAGACGTGCCGCGATCTCCTCCGCCCGCAGGCCAAATTCAAGGCGGTAGGCCCGCAGTTGCTGGCCGATTTCCGTGAAGCGCATCGGTTTTGGCCCTTTGTCCCATGCCGCATCGGCCGCGCCGCATTGATACGACGCATACATAAACGGTTGGCGTCTCATCACGAGTCGCCAACCGTTGATATTCTGCCCGCGAGGCGAATTCAATCCCGGTTTACGCCGGGCGAGATTCCGTCCCGCTGGTCGTTACGTATGCCAAAACCGTTACGGCTTCACCGCGGACATGATCTCGATGGCCTGAACCAGCGCGGAATGGTCCTGTTCGCCACCGCCCGCGGCCGTCACCACCGAGAACATCTGCTGCGCGATCGCGGTGTTCGGCAGCGCCATGCCCATCTCGCGCGCCGCCGTCAGCGCCAGGTTCAGGTCCTTCTGGTGCAGCCGGATGCGGAATCCGGGGTTGAAGGTGCGGTTGATCATGCGCTCGGCATGCACCTCCAGGATGCGGGAGGAGGCGAAGCCGCCCATCAACGCCTGGCGCACCTTCGCCGGGTCGGCGCCCGCCTTGCGCGCGAAGACCAGCGCCTCGCCCACCGCCTGGATGTTCAGCGCGACGATGATCTGGTTGGCAACCTTGCAGGTCTGGCCGGCGCCGTTCTCCGGCCCGACATGGGTGATGTTCTTGCCCATCGTCTCGAACAGCGGCAGCGCGCGCTGGAAGGCCGAGTCGGGCCCGCCCACCATGATCGTCAGCGCCGCGTTCTTCGCGCCCACCTCGCCGCCCGAAACCGGCGCGTCCAGATAGTCGCAGCCCAGCGCGTTGATGCGAGCGGCATAGTCCTTGGTGGCGATCGGGCAGATCGAGGACATGTCGATCACCAGCTTGCCCTGGGTCAGCCCCTCGGCCACGCCGTGAGGGCCGAACAGCACGTCCTCCACGTCGGGTGTGTCCGGCACCATGACGATGATCACCTCGGCCTGCTCGGCCACATGGGCGCCGTCGCCCACCACGGTCGCTGCCGCGCGCAGGTCCTCGGTCAGGCTGCGTCGCTCCGGCACCACCAGCTCATGCCCGGCGGCGTGCAGGTTCAGCGCCATCGGGCGGCCCATGATGCCCAGGCCGATGAATCCGATTTTCATGGAAAGTCTCCCGATGGTTGAGGGGGTTACACGCCGAATCGGCTACGCCAGGCCAAGCCTGCCACAGTGTCGCCGGCCGGCCGGTATTCGCATCCCACATAGCCTTGGTAGCCCAGTTCATCCATCCGGC
Organism: uncultured Alphaproteobacteria bacterium; assembly: GCA_963779875.1. Classification (GTDB taxonomy): domain Bacteria; phylum Pseudomonadota; class Alphaproteobacteria; order Acetobacterales; family Acetobacteraceae; genus CAMDGX01. Next base: position 849,357 of record CAWAAI010000003.1, read on the forward strand.
GGAAGACATACTCCCAGCCGATCTCCCCGGTGCCGGGTTCGTTGCGCGCCGGCACGTCGGCGATCTGCATGTGCACGATGCGCGCGTACAGCGCCTCCATGCGCTTGGTGATGTCGCCCTCGGTGGTCTGGCAGTGATACACGTCGAACTGCAGCCCAACCCGGTCGATGCCCAGCGCATCCACCACCGCGGCACCCTGTTCCATGGTGTTGAGGTGATAGCCGGGCATATCGCGGTGGTTGATCGGCTCCAGCGCCAGCCGCCGTCCGGCCTTGTGCGCCTGCTCGCCGGCCCACGCCACGTTGCTGGCGAACAGCGCCGCCGCGGTCACCGGATGCGTGCCGGCCGGCGGAATCCCGGCCATGCAATGCATCAGCTTGCAGTCCAGGATTTCCGCATATTCAAGCGCCTTCGCCACGCTGTCGCGGAACTCCCGCTGCCGCCCCGGCAGCGACGCCAGCCCCCGCTCGCCATTCGCCCAGTCGCCCGGCGGCATGTTGAACAGCGCCTGGGTCAGCCCATTGGCCTCCAGCCTCCGCTTCAGTTCGGCCGCCGGCCATTCATAGGGGAACAGGAACTCCACGGCCGTGAACCCGGCCTTCGCCGCCGCATCGAAGCGGTCCAGGAACGGCACCTCGTTGAACATCATCGACAGGTTGGCGGCCAGTTTCGGCATGTTCGTCTCCTCCCGCAGGCCGGGACAGGCTAGCTTCGCCGATCGCGCCGGTCCATACGGACGGCGAAATGGGGGACGAATGACGGCCGAACGCATCCTGATGGCGGTCCTGCTCGGCGGCGTCGCGCTGGGCTGCACCATGGTCCTGTGGCCGTTCCTCTCGGCCATCCTGTGGGCCTCCATCCTCACCTTCACCACCTGGCCGGTTTACGAGATGCTGCGCGACCGGCTGCGCATCGGTCCCGTCTCGGCGGCCGGATTGATGGTGGCGGTCACCGCCGTCGTCGTGGTCCTGCCGCTGGCGCTCGCCGCCCCCGGCGGCGCGGAGGACGTCTCCCAACTGGAGAAATCGATTACCCAGGCGCTTTCCTACGGCCTGCCGATGGCCCCCGGCTGGGTGGACGGGCTGCCGGTGGTGGGCCCCACCGTCTCCGGGCTGTGGAACCGCTGGGCGGTGGATCTGTCGGAGCTGGTATCCTTCCTGCGCCCCTATTTCGGCATCGCCGCCCAGACCGGCCTGCGCCTGCTGCTCGGCCTGGCCAACGGCGTGCTGGAGTTCCTGCTGGCCCTGTTCGTGGCCTTCTTCCTCTACGTCTCCGGCGAGGAGCTTGCCGCCCGCATCAAGGTGATCCTGCGCCGCATCGCCGGCGAGCAGGCAGACCGGCTGCTGGAGGTAGTCGGCGAGACCGTGCGCGGCGTGGTCTACGGCATTCTCGGCACCGCAGTGGTCCAGGGCATCCTCACCAGCTTCGGCCTGTGGCTGTCCGGGGTGCCGCGGCCGTTCCTGCTGGGCGTGGTCGCCGGCGGCCTGTCGGTGCTGCCGGTCGGCGCGCCGGTGGTGTGGATTCCCGCCGGGCTGTGGCTGCTGGCCAGCGGCCAGACCGCCTGGGGCATTTTCCTGCTGGCCTGGGGCGGGCTGGCGATCAGCTCGGCCGACAACTTCATCCGTCCCTATTTCATCGCCCGCGGCGCCAAGCTGCCTTTCCTGCTCACCATGCTCGGCGTGCTCGGCGGCGCGCTCGCCTTCGGCCTGCTGGGCATCTTCGTCGGCCCCGTGCTGCTCGCCGTCGGCTTCACCCTGGTCGGCGAATGGAGCCGCGAACGCGCCATCCAGGCCGACGTGGCCTCCTAGGCGGACACGAATGGACATCTACCATGTCTATTGCGACACCCGTCCGGGCGTATCGGACATGGCGTTCCGCGATGCGGTCGGCGCCTACATGGGTCATCTGCACGACCAGGGAATGATCGCCGGCTGGCGCCTCACCCGCGCCAAGCTCGGCTTCGGCCTCAAGGGCATGGGCGACTGGCACCTGATGATCGAGGTGCGCGACCTCGCCCAACTCGAAGCCGCCTTCCAGCACGTCGCCAGCCGGCGCGACCCGGTCGAGGGCCACCACCACGGGCTGAACCGCCTGGTCCAGAACCCCACCTTCGCCCTCTACCGCGACTTCCCCGACCCTGTGCGCCATCGCGGCGAGGAGCGCTTCTGACCGCCCGGGCTTGCATTCCGCCGCGTGCTGGGCTCAAACCCCCGGCCCATCGCGCCCCGGACCTCGCCATGCCCCCCGTGCTCGGTATCGACTTCGGCACGACCAATTCCGTGCTCGCCCTGCTGCACCCCGACGGCACCACCACCACCGCCCGCTTCGGCGGCCACGACGTGTTCCGCTCGGTGCTGTGCTTCTGGTCCGAATCCCAGGCCGGCGGACGCGGCAGCCGGCTGCATCACCAGGCCGGTCCGGCGGCCATCGAGGCCTATCTCGACGATCCGCTGGACAGCCGACTGATCATGTCGATGAAGACCTACCTCGCCCAGCGCAGCTTCACCGAAACGAACATCTTCGGCCGCCGATTTACGCTGGAACACCTGATCGCCACCTTCCTGCGCCGCTTCCTCGCCGCCGCCGGGGTCGATCCCGCCGGGCTGCGCGTCATCGCCGGCCGCCCCGTGCGCTTCGCCGGCGAGCGCACCGACGACGATTTCGGCGAAGCCAGGCTGCGCGCCGCCTTCGCCGAGGCCGGCATCGCGGCACCTGACGTGGCGCTGGAGCCCGAGGGCGCCGGCTACCGCTTCAGCCGCACCTTGAATGCCCCCGCCACCGTGCTGATCGGCGATTTCGGCGGCGGCACCAGCGACTTCTCGCTGCTGCGCTTCGTGCCCGGCGAGGGGGTGCAGCCGCTCGGCCATTCCGGCGTCGGCATCGCCGGCGACGTGTTCGACTACCGCATCATCGACCACTTGATCTCGCCCCTGCTCGGCAAGGGCGGCACCTACCGGGTGATGGGCGGCACCGACCTGCCGGTGCCGCCCGAGTATTTTTCCTCGTTTGCCCGCTGGCATCGGTTGTCTCTGATGCGCAACCCCAGGACCTTGCGCGAGATCGGCGAGGTCATGCGCCAGGCCCGCGATCCGGCTCCGCTGCGCCGGCTGCTGACCCTCATCGAGGACGAGCTCGGCTACCGGCTCTACCAGACCGTCTCCTCGGTCAAGGCCGCGCTGTCCACCGCCGACAGCGCCCGTCTTGTCTTCAACCACAAGGATTTGGCGATCGACGCTCTGGTCACGCGCGAGGCGTTCGAGGCCTGGATCGCGCCCGACGTGGCGCAGTTCGCGGCCGCCGTGGACCGGGTGATGCACCAGGCCGGCATCGCCTCCGTCGACCACGTGTTCCTCACCGGCGGCACCTCCTTCGTGCCCGCGGTGCGGCGGCTGTTCGATGCGCGCTTCGGCGCGGAGAAGGTCACCACCGGCGGCGAGTTCGTCTCCGTCGCCGAAGGTCTCGCCCTGATCGGCCGCGACCGCGCGGCGGGGTTCGCGGCGATTGCCTCCTGATCCACCCCCTCCGGGCCCATCCGGCCGCCGCACCCGCGGACAACTTGCCCAGGCCGGCGGGCTCGCAGCCGAATCCGCCGCCGCCGCCGCCCTGGCGCGCGACGGCTGGACGGTGCTGGGACGGCGGCTGCGCACCCCGGCAGGCGAAATCGACCTGGTGGCCGAGCGCGACGGCCTGGTCGCCTTCGCCGAGGTCAAGCGCCGCCGCACCCTGGCCGCCGCCGCCGCCGCGCTCGGCACCCGCCAGCAGGCCAGGCTGATGGCCGCGGCCGAGATCCTGCTGGCCGCCAACCCCGGCTGGGGACGCCAGGGCGTACGGTTCGACGTGCTGCTGGTGGACGAGGCCGGCGCCGTGCGCCGCATCGCCGATGCCTTCCGCCGGGAGAGTTGAGACGGCGCCTTGACCTGGCGCATGGTGCCGCACCGCCGGCGGCGGCAGAATGACCGCGTCTCAGCCCGGTCTCGCGCCGGACACGGAGGAACCCATGCGTATAGCCGTTCTCACCGCCATGCTGTTGCTGCCGATCGCTGCGCCCGCCCTTGCAGTCGCCCAGAATGCCGCGTCATCCGCCGATGAAGGGCGCGTGGTCGTCCGCCTGCCAGACCCCGGCGTGGCCGACGACGCCCCGCCCAGCGCCTTCCTCGCCGCCGCCCGCCAGGCCATCGCGGCCGGACGCCGCGGCGCGGCGATGGAGGCGATCGAGCGGGCGGAGAGCCGGCTGCTGGTCAGATCCGTGCGGCCCTCCCGCGCCGGCGTTCCAAGCGAACAGGGATTGGTGCGCCTGCTGGCGGAGGCGCGCACGGCCCTGGCGCGCGGCGACCGCGACGAGGCAATGCGCAAGCTGGACACGGTGATGCGCGACCCCGCGCTCGACGGCGCGGTCGAGTAGGCCCGCGGCACCCCGCCTGGCGGCAGGGGCTCCGCTGTCAGGCCGTGGGCGCCGCCGCCGCGGCCCGCTTGCGCGAGGCGCGCGCCTTAAGCACCAGCGTGCCGATCACCACCAGCCCGATCCCGCCGAGCACCCAGCCGACATTGGATGCGCCGAATATCGCCGCGAGATACCAGCCGGCCGTCACGAAGCTGGCCGCCCAGATACCGGCGGCAATGAAGTTGAGGCCGGCAAAATAGAGATGGCTCATGCTCGTCATGCCGCATGCCACCGAGGCGACATTGCGAATGCCATAGGCGAAGCGGAAGCTGAGAATGAACGCCGCGCCGTAGCGTTCGATGAACTGAAGCGCCTTGTTGAGCTTGCCCTCGGCACCGGGAATGCGCCGCACCACCCGCACGCCAAAGCGCCGGCCCAGGAAGAACCAGCATTGGTCGCCCAGGAACGAGCCGATCCAAACCGTCCCCGTCAGGATCCACGGGTCCACCAGCCCCGTCGCATGCCCGAGTGCAGCCGCCAGCAGCACGAAGGTCTCGCCTTCGAAAAACGACCAGACGAAGGCGGCGAAATAGGACAGGTAGCCCCAGGTCGACCACAGTTCAGCCAGTTCAGCCAATGCGACAGCGCTCCCCATCCCTCGGCAATCGGGCACAATGGCCATTGCTCCCCGCCTGCCGCAAGGAATCATTCGGCCGCAAAAACTTCTCCGGCGGCATCACACTCCAGCCGCGCACCCGCATCACGCGTGGTTCGCGAACAGCCCGCCCAGCGACGCCTCCGTCGCCTCGCAGCAACCCCGCTCCGTGATCAGGCCGGTCACCAGCCGCGCCGGCGTCACGTCGAAGGCCGGGTTGGCCGCCGGCGTGGCCGCCGGCACGATGCGCACCGGCACGATGGTGCCGTCCAGCAGCCCGCCCGGTCATCACCGTCACCTCGGTGGCCGCCCGTTCCTCGATCGGGATGAGCGCCACCCCGTCGTCGATGGTCCAGTCGATGGTGGAGGAAGGCAGCGCCACCCAGAACGGCACGCCGTTGTCGCGCGCCGCCAGCGCCTTGAGATAGGTGCCGATCTTGTTGGCGACATCGCCCTGTGCGGGTCACCCGGTCGGCGCCCACGATCACCAGGTCGACCTCGCCGTGCTGCATCAGGTGGCCGCCCGCATTGTCGGCCATCAAGGTGTGCGCCACGCCGTGGCGGCCAAGCTCCCAGGCGGTCAGCGCCGCGCCCTGGTTGCGCGGGCGCGTCTCGTCCACCCAGACATGCAGGTCGATGCCGGCATCATGCGCCTTGTAGATCGGCGCCAGCGCGGTGCCCCAATCCACCGTGGCCAGCCAGCCGGCGTTGCAGTGGGTCAGCACGTTGACGCGCCGGCCCGCCTTGCGGCGGGCGATCGCCTCGATCAGCGGCCAGGCCGTGCGTGCCGATCGCCTCGCATCTGGGCGGCATCCTCGTCGGCGATGGCTGCGGCCTCGCCGTAGGCGGCGCGCACCCGCTCGCCTGCGGCACGTTGCGCAGGCGGGTCGAGCATGCGGTCCAGCGCCCAGCGCAGGTTCACCGCCGTCGGCCGCGTCGCCTTCAGCAGCGCCGCGCGCCGCTCCATCGCCTCGCGCGAGGCATCGGCGCGCAGGGCCAGGCACAGGCCATAGGCCGCCGCCGCGCCGATCAGCGGCGCCCCGCGCACCTGCATGGTGCGGATGGCGTGGGCCGACCTGTGCGATATCGGTCAGGCGCAGCAACTCCAATGCCCAGGGCAGCTTCGTCTGGTCGATGATGCGCACCGACCAGCCGTCCTGCTGATCCACCCAGACGCTGCGGTAAGGTGCGCCATCGATCTTCATGCGCAGGAACTCCGGGCTGGGGCGACGGAAGCAGGCGTCGCGGATGGTCCCGCCACGGTGCGACGGGATGACAGGGTGGACAGTCTGGCTCAAATCCGCTGGTGCAGGATGCAGACCAGGGTGAACAGGCGCCGCGCGGTTTCGAAATCGATCGCGATCTTGCCGGAAAGCCGCTGCATCATCAGCTGCGCACCTTCGTTGTGCAGTCCGCGACGGCCCATGTCGATCGCCTGGATGCGCGATTCGCGGCCTTCCTGACCGCCTTGGTGTGGCTGTCCACCAGCATCTGGTAGTCCTTGATCAGCCGGCGGAACGGGCCAAGCGCCAGGGCGACGCGTGCGATTGGCTCGTCGTCGGCGGTCGCGGATGTCGAAGACCAGCCGCCCGTCGACGAATGGACAGGTGAAGCGAATACGGCCCCTGCACCTCCTCCCGGCCGGTGCGCGGCGCGAAACGGTTCTCGGCGAGCAGGTCCGTGACCGCCTGGGCGCGGTCCGCTTCCAGCTCAGGCGACAGGCGGGTGAGCGACTTGCCATCCAGGCTGAGCCGGCACAGCCGCGCCGCCGGGGCCGCGAGCCGCGTGTCAGGCATGGCCCGCGTTTCGGGCGAAGCCCAGCCTGAGCATCAGCCCGATCGTCGCCCCCTTTACCGGCTGCATCAATGCCATCGCCATTCCCAGCGTGAGCGGCAGCCAGATAATGCTGTGCACCCACAACGGTGGGGTGGCGGCCTTCTCCAGGATCAGCATGCCGGGCACGATCACGTGGGCGGTGGCGAAAATGGTGAAATAGGGCGGCGCATCGTCGGCCCGCACCGCGCCCAGCGGGGCGTCGCATTCGGCGCAGTGGTCGACAACCTTCAGATAGCTGCGGAAGATGCGTCCCTCGCCGCAAGCGGGACAACGGCCGCGCAGGCCGCGCGCCAGCATGGTGGACATGGCGGGCATCGCGGGCGCGTCGGCCGCGCTTTCGAGGGCGGTTTCGTCCGAATGCCACCGGATCGGGGCGGTGGCGGAAAGGGCGGAGTTGTCGGGCATGGCAAGGCCCTCCTGTTGAGCCGGGATCGGCCCCGGCGCATCCGGTGCCGCCATGGCCCGCATGGTGCACCGCAATATATAGGCGATCGGCCACGAATTCGCTAAGGGGAGTTTCTCATGGCACGCATCCTCCTGGTGAACCCCAATTCCAGCCGCGCCTGCAGCGACGGCATCGCCGCCGCGGTGGCGGGGTTCGCCTGGCCGGGCGGCCCGGCCGTGGAGGTGGTGACGGTGGCCGAGGGGCCCCCGGCATCTATTCCTGGGCAGACTGGCATGCCGCCGTGGCGCCGCTGTGCCGCATGGTCGCGGCCGAGCGGGCCGATGTCTATGCGGTGGCTTGTGCCTCCGACCCGGGGATCGAGGCCGTGCGTGCGGTGACCGACCGGCCGGTGCTGGGCGTGTTCCGCTGTGCGGTGGCCGCGGCTGTGATGCGCGCCGAGCGCTTCGGCGTGATCGCCCTGGTCGATGCCTCCATCGCCCGCCACGCGCTGGCGCTGCGCGCGCTGGGGCTGGAGGGCCGGCTGGCCGGAGAGGTCGCCATGAACACCACCATCGAGGCGCTGCTCGACCCCAAGTCGGCGCGCGCGGCGCTGGTGGCGGCGGGGCGGGCGCTGGTGGGGCAGGGGGCGGGCGCGGTGGTGCTCGGCTGCACCGGCATGGCCGGGCATCGCGCGGCGGTGGAGCGGGCGATCGGGGTGCCGGTTATCGAACCGTGCCAGGCGGCGGCGGCCCAGGCTTTGGGCATCGTGCTGGCCGCCGGCGCGGCGAACTGAGGCGCGTTGCACGAGGCCAGCCGCGCAGGCTTGCCCGCGCGGCTGTTGGGTCGTGGCGCGATAGCGTGGCGCGGCCGCTGGGGCACGGCCCGCCGGGCTACGGCGTTTTGCCGCCTTGATGCCAGCCATCGTCCTCACCGCTATACCCTGCCGTGGTTAACCGATGGTAAACAGCGTGCCCGGCGTGGAGAGGATCGGATGAGTTTGACGAAGCGCCAGACCGCAGCCGGCACGAACGGCCCCTCGACCCGCCTGCCGCGTGCCGGCGGGCCGATAGCGGCGGTGAACATCGGCGCCTGCGCCAAGTTCTACGACTACCTGCGCATCCACGGCTACGCGATCGTCGACGGCTGCGAGGCAATGGACGACGCCACGCTGCTGGGCGGCCTGCGGGCGGCAGTGGAACTGCGCGGTGCCCAGCCGATCCAGCGCTGCCGCACCCTGTCGGTCCAGCCGAACCGCGCCGTGGAATTCGTGCTGGACGTGCTGACCGACCGGGCCGGCGAGGTCGAGGGCGGCGTGCTGGCCGTGTCGTTCGGCCACGGCGTCTCCAGCTTCGCCATGTCGGGGCTGCTGCACGCGGCGCGGGCGCACGACCTGCGCAGCCTGGTGCCGGATTTCAAGGCGGAGATCCTGCGCCTGGCCGAGGCCGAGGGGCGGCGGCCGACGATGCTGGACATTGGCGGGCGGGCGCGCAGCCGCATCCAGAAGAGCGAGGATTATCCGCACTGCGACGTGACGGTGTTCGACATCATCGCGGATCCCGGGGTGGACGTGGTGGGCGACGCGCACGAGATGAGCCGGCACCTGCCGGCCGACCACTTCGACTTCGCCATGAGCCTGTCGGTGTTCGAGCACCTGCTGATGCCGTGGAAGGTAGCGGTGGAGATGAACCGGGTGATGCGCACCGGCGGCATCGCCTTCGTCTATTCGCACCAGACCGTGGCGCTGCACGACCTGCCGTGGGATTTCCTGCGGTTCTCGTCGCATAGCTGGGCCGGGCTGTTCAACGCCCATACCGGCTTCGAGATCATCAGCACCGACATGTCGTATCTGGTGCATGTGGTGCCGAGCGTGTTTCCCGACCCGCCGATCGATGCCGAACGTACCGGCGGGTTCATGGCCAGCGCCGTGCTGGCGCGCAAGATCGGCCCGTCGCGGGTGGACTGGCCGGTGCCGATGGGCGAGGTGATCGACACGATGTATCCCACCAACCCCGAGCAACCGACGGGGGCATTGCCGTGAGCGGGCGGGTGGAGGGGCTGCTGCGGGCCTTCGTGATGCGCCATCCCGCGACCCGGCCGCTGGCGCGGGTGGTGAAGCAAAGTCTGGGGCGGGTGGCGCGACTGGTGGGCGTGGCGCCTCGTAGGATTTCGCCGGCGGTGGCGCCCGTGTCGGCCGGTGTGCCGGACATGGCGGTGCCGGAGGGCAGCGGGATCACCGCCGTGGAGTTGCATGCCTGCACGCTGTTCTATTCGTATCTGCGGCTGCGCGGCATCGCGGGGGTGGAGCGGGCGCGGTGGCGCAGCGATGCGGCCATTCGCGCGGCCTTCGTGGCCCGGGTGCGGGTGGCCGACGCGCTGCCGCAGCAGAAATGCGAGGTGCTGACGGTGCATGCCGATGGCAGCGTGGAGTTCGCGCTGGAGGCGCTGGTGGATCGGGCGCATCCGCCGGCGGCGATGGTGGTGGAACTGGGCTTCGACGGACCGATGCGACCGTTCCCGTTGCAGGTGCTGCTGCCGGCGGCGCAACTGCGCGACCTGCGTACGCTGATGCCGGATTTCCAGCAGGCGACGCGCGACCTGGCCGCCAGCGCGGGGCGGCGGCCGCGGCTGCTGGACCTGGGCGGGCGGGCACGCAGCCGCAACCAATTGAGCGAGTATTTCCCGGATTGCGACGTGACCGTGTTCGACATCGTGGCCGCCGACGAGGTGGACGTGGTGGGCGATGCGCATGAGCTTGGCCGGCATTTTCCGCCCGAGACGTTCGACTTCGTGATGAGCATCTCGGTGTTCGAGCACCTGTTGATGCCGTGGAAGGTGGCGATCGAGTTGGGGCGGGTGATGCGCACCGGGGGCATCGCCATGGTGCATACCCACCAGACCGAGGGGATGCACGACACGCCATGGGACTTCCTGCGGTTCTCCGACACCGCATGGTCGGGGATCTTCAACCGCTACACCGGCTTCGAGGTGATCAAGGCGGACCTTTCGCGCTACCTGCACGTGATCCCGGCGGTGATCCTGGAGCCGGTGGGGGACATGGAGAATGCCGGGGGATTCCAGTGTTCCACCGTGCTGGTGCGCAAGACCGGGCCGGCGCTGGTGGAGTGGCCGGTGCCGCTGGGCGAGGTGGTCAAGAGTTCGTATCCGCAGGGGCCGGCCGCCCATGTCCCAGGGTGACAGGCGGCGCGGCGCGGCGTAGAGGGTGCCACCCGCGAGAGACCAGGAGTTACGCGCCGTGAAGGAAACCGACATTGCCCGCGTGCAGGCATATCTGCGCGCCACGCTGGACAACAGCCGGATCCACATCGATGTACCGAAGCGCAAGGGCGGTTCGGTGGAGGTGCGGGTCGGCGACGAGTTCTTCGGCACGCTGCACCGCGACGACGAGGATGGCGAGGTGAGCTTCACGCTGACCATCAGCATCCTTGAGGAGGACCTGCCGAAGGTGGCGGTGGCGCGGGGGCGCTGAGGCCGTCGCCCGGCGGCGGCTTCAGCACGCTGATCTTGCCGCTGGGCTCCAGGACCAGCAGCCGTGTCTGGCCGAGATGGTCGACGCCGGACTGGCGAAGCGCCTCGGCGAGGTCGGCGGCGCTGATCGCCCATCGCCGGGCCTGGTGTTCGGCGAGCCTGCCGTCGATGGCGAGTTGAACGGGCCGGCCCTCGGCGAGGCGCGAAACCAGCGGCCAGCGCGCCGTGGCGTGGGCGAGCAGCCAGTGCAGCGCCATCAGCAGGACGGATGCCAGCAAGGTGCCGACGAGCGGCACGCTGCCGGTGATGGCGCGGCTGAGGCTGGAACCCACCATGATCGCGACGGTGATGTCCAGCGCCGCCCATTTGCCGAAGACGCGGCGGCCGACCAGGCGGACCAGGGCCAGGCCGGCGAGGAAGATCAGTCCGGCGCGGGCGCATTCCTGCGCGGCGTTGACGTGACCCTGGGTTCCGAACACCGCATCGAACCACTGCATCGCGCCGCCTCCACCTGCTGTTCCCTGGCGGGCAACGGGGGGGCGGGCGCGCGGTTCGCCCGGGCTTGTCAGGGGGTGGGTGCTGCGGGGCGCTTCCAGACCGGCGGGTCCACGGCGCCGACTTGATCGACGATGCGGGCGTAAGCTTCCGGGCGGCGGTGCTTGTCGAAGGCGAAGATGGTGGTGCGGCCGAGTTCGCACTGGCGCAGGTCGAGGTCGGCGGTGATCAGTTCGTCGTCCCAGCTCGTGGCCATGGCGACGATCTCGCCCTGCGGATTGACGATGATGGAGTGGCCGAAGAGTTCGCAGCCATCCTCGGTTCCGGCCTTGGCGGTGGCGATGGCGAAGGTGGCGTTTTGGTAGGCGCCGGACTGGACGCTGAGGTGGGAGTGGAAGACGCGCAGGTGATGCGCCTCGAAGCCCGAGGCGGCCATGTTCAGGCTGGGGGTGTTGTAGCCGCACATGACCAGTTCGACGCGCTGCAGGCCGAGCACGCGCCAGGCTTCGGGCCAGCGGCGGTCGTTGCAGATCATCATGCCCATGTTGACGCCGTCGAGGTTGCCCATGGGGGCGCGGATCACGGGGAAGCCAAGGTCGCCGACCTCGAAATAGCGCTTTTCGAGGTGCTGGACATTTCGTCGGGGGTCGTGCTCGGCGCGGCCGGGGAGGTGGACTTTTCGATACTTCAGCAGGATCTGGCCATCGGGGTTGACGAGGATGGCGGTGTTGAAGTGGCGGCCTTCTTGGGTGCGCTCGGCGTAGCCGAGGTGGAAGCCGATGCCGAACTTTTTCGCGGCGGCGAAGAGGGGAGCGGTCTCGTTCGACGGCATCGAGGTTTCGAACCAGCGATCGGCCTCGGCGCGGTTCTCGTGGTAGTGGCGCGGGAAGAAGGTGGTGAGCGCCAGTTCGGGGAATACGACGAGTTCGACGCCGCGGGCGTGGGCGCGCTCCATCAGGCGGACCATTCTGTTGACGGCGATGTCGCGGCCTTCGGAGAGCTGGATCGGGCCAAGCTGGGCGGCGGCGACGGTCAGCGTACGGCTCATTGCGGCGGCTCCGCGCCTGTTTGACTGGTGATCGGACCGTACCATTGCGGGCGGCGGTGCTGGGCGAAGTTGAACATCTTTTCCTTGCCCTGTTTGCAGGCGTCGAGGTCGCAGTCGGCGATGATGATCTCGTCGGCGCGGGTTTTCGCTTCGGCGACGACATGGCCGTTGGGATCGACGATGCAGGAGCCGCCGATGAGGCCGGAGCCGTCCTCGTCGCCGGCCTTGGCAATTGTGACGGCCCAGGTGGCGTTCATGTAGGCGTTGGCGCGGGCGGCAAGCTGCGAGTGTTCGGTGCGGCTTTCCAGGGTTTCGGTGTCGCCGCCGTTGGGGTCGTAGGCCGCCGAGTTGTAGCCGATGACGACAAGCTCGGCGCCGCGCAGGGCGAGCACGCGCCAGGCCTCGGGCCAGCGACGGTCGTTGCAGATGAGCATGCCGAGGACGCCATTGGCGAAGGCGGGGGCGCGGAAGGTGGGAAAGCCGAGGTCGCCGTATTCGAAGTAGCGCTTTTCCAGTTGCTGGAAGCGCGCGCCTTCGCGCGGCTCGACGGAGCCGGGAAGGTGGATTTTCCGGTACTTGCCGAGGAGGGAGCCGTCGGGGTTGACGATGATGCTGGTGTTGAAGCGCTTTCCCTCGGGTGTGAGTTCGGCGTAGCCGATGTTGAAGCCGATGTTGAGTTCGCGGGCGCGGTCGAACAGGGGCTGCACCTGCGCGTTCGGCATGGCGCGCTCGAAACAGGTGTCGAGTTCCTGGGTGTTGGGGAAGAACCAGCGCGGGAAGAAGGTGGTGAAGGCGAGTTCGGGGAAGACGACCAGCTGGGCTCGGTCGGCGGCGGCCTGTTCGAGCAGGGCGATGAGGCGGGCGAGGGTGTGGCTTCGGGTGTCGGCTTTCTGGGTGCCGCCCATCTGGGCGCCGGCAATGCGGATAATGCGGGGCATGCGGGGCCTTTCGCGGCGAGGTTCGTGAGGCGGAAGGGTCGGGTGCGGGGGCGGCTTCGTCAATCCCGCGGGCTGAAAATATTACGAAAACGCAACAAAATGGACGTGGCAAGGTGCGAACGGGTCGGGGCTTATTCGACGCGACGGGGAGGGCGGCGGATGGCGCCGAATCGCGGCAGCGATTGCCGGAGTGGGGCGAAGGCGCGCAGCGGGGGCGACCGCGCGGGGCCAGGGATCGGCGGTTGCGTGCGCGGCCGGTCGGGGCGTGTCGAGGGGCGCGCGGGCGCGGCGCAGGGACAGGTAGCGGGGGGCGCCCGGGGCGTGGTGTGTCGCCGCGGGAAGGATTTCGGGGCGAAGCGGTGCAACAGGCGGGCGGGAGAGGGGGGTGTGCTCGCGGGGTAGGAGAAGCGCGGGGAGGGTGCCCGCCTTCCATGCGCGCAGGAGGTCTTCGAGGCAGTTGAGCAGGTCGCGGATGCGGCGGTGAATGAGGATGAGCAGCAGGGCACAGGCGGCGGCGTCGGCCGCGCGGTGAGCGAGGCTTGCGGGAAGGGAGGTGGCACCGAGACGGTCGGGCCGGATGGGGGTTGCTATCACGGAGGTAAATATAACTAACTTGCACGCCCGTTGCAAGGATACCTCGAAGAATTCCCCGGCGATACGAAATCCGCTCACGCCCGGTCCCTCCGGACCGCCCAGCGCAAAACGGACAAAAGTCTTTTTGCTTCTTTTTCTCCAGAAAAAGAAGGCCTTACTGACTTTTCCTACATCTCCACCACAAGATACCGCTCTTCGACCGAAACCGGGATGGTCTCTGCCATATATGGCCCTTCCACCACGGTTTGTCCCGCCGCCACCTCAACCGCGTAGGTGCGCGTCTTGATCCGCTCGGGGTCGCAGTAGCTTTGCCCGGTCTTGATGTCGAACTCCCAGCCATGCCAGGGGCAACGCAGGATTTCGCCCTTGCGGGAATAGACGTATTCGCCTGGCTGCGGCGCCTCGCGCAGCCCGGTGATCAGCCCTTCGCACATCGGCCCACCCTGGTGGGGGCAGCGGTTGAGCATGCCGTAGTAGGCGCCATCCAGGTTGAAGATGGCGATCGGCCGCCCACGCACCATCACCAGCTTTCGCCCGCCCGGGGGGATTTCCTGGGCGGTCGCCACCACGTGTCGGCTCATCGAAACCCTCTTCTACGCGCCGCAGCCGTTTACGTTACTTACGCGGCGCAACCGCGATAGACATTCCGGGCGTTGCCCAGGAAGAACGCCCGGCGCTGCTCCTCGCTGATGCGCAGCGGCAGGGCATGGGCGGGGTCGTCGAAATCCCAGTGCGGATAGTCGGTGGCGAAGATCAGCCTGTCCCAGCCCATCCAGTTCATGGTGTCCAGCAGGTGCTCTCGCGGCTCCGGCTCTTCCATCGGCTGCGTCGTCCACCAGACGAATTCGCGCATGTATTCGGCTCGGCAGCCGCTTCAGGTGCGGCGTTTCGCTGCGCAGGCGTGCGCCAGTGCTTGTCCAGCCGCCAGGCCAGCGACGGCGCCCAGGCGAAGCCGGCCTCGATCATCACCATTTTCAGCCCGGGGAAGCGCTCGAACACGCCCTCGACGATCAGGCTGGTCAGCCCGGCCTGCTGGCACTGGCTGTGCCCGGTCATCTCCTCGATGTAGTAGCTCGGCCAGCCGACCGGGGGTGACGGGATTGCCGCCGTAGCCGAAGGCATGGACCCCCACCGGCATGCCGGCCTCGGCCGCCGCCTCGTAGATCGGCCAGTAGTTCCGGCTGCCCAGCGGCTCGGCGGTGCGGCTCAGCATCAGCACCTGCACGAAGGAGGGATTGTCGGCATAGCGCCGGATTTCCGCCGCCGAGGCGATCGCGTCCTCGTACGGCACCACAACCGAGGCCTTCAAGCGGCTGTCCTTGCCGGTCCATTCCGCGAGCTGCCACTCGTTGGTGGCGTGGCACAATGCGGCACTCAGATCCGGGTTCTGCACCCCCTGGCCGGAGCCGAGCGGGTTCAGGATGCCCAGCTGCACGTTGTTCGGGTCCAGGTGCTGCTGCTGCATGAACGCCAGCGAACTGCCCGGGCGGCCGCCCTCGGGCGGATAGGCGTCGCGCCGCGAGGCATTGGGCTGGCTCTTGGGATAGGCCGGCCCGACCTGCCAGCCCTGCCGCGCCGGCGAGCCGTATTGTTCGATATGGTCCTGCCAGCGCTTGGCCAGCCACGGGTGGAAATCCTTGGCGCCGCTGCGCGCGGGATGGATGTCGCCATCGCCCACGGCGATGCGGCTGGCGGCGGGGGCGTCCTGGGTGGGGAGCGAGCGAACCTCGACGTTCATGCAACCGGCTCCATCAGGCGGGCATAGGTGGCCCGCGGGTTGTCGATCATGATCTTGCGGACCAGGTCGGCCGGCAATCCCTCGGGCATCGCCGCGGTGCCGTCGAACTGGTGGTGCGGATAGTCGGTGGAGAACAGCAGCAACTCGTCGGACTGCATGTGGTCCATGATGCGCAACAGGCTCTCGCGATCCGGCGGCCCATCCACCGGCTGCAGCGACAGGCGCACGTTGCTGCGCACGATGTCCATCGGCGCGCGGTCGACCCACGGAATTTCCATGCGCAGCCCGCGCCAGTATTTCGTCAGCCGCCACAGATGCGCCGGCAGCCAGGTGAAGCCGGATTCCAGCAGCACCACCTTCAGATCCGGGAACTTGGTGAACACGCCCTCGCAGATCAAGCTGGTCAACTGGGTCTGGAAGGCCTGCGCCTGGCCCACGTAGTCCTCGGTGTAGTAGCTGGGCCAGCCCACCGGCGTCGGCGGGTTGTGGTAGGCGCTGCCGGCATGGATGCCCACGGCCAGGCCATGCCGCTCGGCCGCGGCATAGATCGGCCAGTGGTGCCGCCGCCCAGGGGCGTGTCGCCCATCACCAGCAGCAGCACCTGCACGAAGCGCTTGTCCTTGGCGCAGCGCTCGATCTCATCCACCGCCATCTCGGCGTTCTGGATCGGCACCACGATGGAGGCGCGCAGCCGCGGCTCGCGGTCCAGCCACTCCTTGGCCATCCAGTCGTTCACCGCGCGGGCGAAGGCGGCCGCCATGTCCTCGCTGAACAGCAGCTGCACCCCATACAGGCAGTTGGCGATGGCGATCGAGGTGCCGAACGGGTCGAGCGCCTGTGCGCGCACCATCTCCACCGTGGAGGCCGGCCGACCCTGCGCCGGCCGCCAGTCGGCCCGGCAGGTGAGCGGCGAGTTCAGCGGGTACGAGATGGTATTCAGCTCATCGATGCCGCGGATGATCACCTGCTCGCGCCAATGATCCTCCAGGTACGGCATCAGCGCCTGCACGCTGGGCACCGAGGGGTGGATGTCGCAGTCGATCGCCCCAGTTAAAATCGGCCCAGTAGCCATCGCGTCGTCTCTCCCACCCGCCCGCTGGTGCGGGCCGTTCGCAGTTGTTCGCGCAAGGGTACAACTTTTCGCGGCCCCGGTCATCCATGCCATCAGCACAATGTTGACATGCCAGCCCCCGGCTCCGCGGCGGCCCACGCGGCAGCGCAATGGAGGGGTGATTTGCCGCCTCCCGCTCTTGCTCTAGGGTGCGGTGCCCAAGACGAGGAGCCGACGTGAGCGACCTGGACCTGACCCTGCTGCACCGGCGCGTCGCGCATCTCCTGGCTCCCTGGCGAACGGCGAACGGACCCGGCGTTACAGTCGGCGTGGTGCTGGGCCGCGACCTCGCCCTGCACGAGAGCGCCGGGCTGGCCAGCATCGAGCACGACGTGCCCATCGGCCCCGCCACCACCTTCCGCATCGCCTCGGTCTCGAAGCAGTTCACCTGCGCCGCGGTGCTGATGCTGGCCGAGGAGGGCCGCCTGTCGCTCGACGACGACATCCGCCTGCACATCCCGGAATTCGCGGATGTCGGCCATGTCGTCACCATCGACCACCTGATGCACAACACCTCCGGCATCCGCGACATGCTGGAGATCATGCGCGCCGGCGGCTGCGACCTCTCGATGCCCGCCACCCACCAGCAGCTGATGGACGGCATCTGCCGCCAGCGCACGCTGAACTTTCCGCCCGGCAGCCGCTACCTCTACAGCAACAGTTCGTTCCTCCTGCTTGGCGTCATCGCCGAGCGCGCCGCCGGCGAGAAGCTGCGCCATTTCCTGGAACGCCGCATCTTCGCCCCCTGCGGCATGTCGATGACGCGCATGGTCGAGAGCACCACCGAACTGGTGCCCGGCCTGGCTGCCGGCTACCTGCCCGCCGGCACTGCCGAGGGCATCGGCGCCTGGCAGCGCGCCCGGCACGCCTTCCCGCTGCATGGCGAGGGCGCGCTCGTCTCCTCCGTCATCGACCTCGCATTGTGGCACCGCGCCTGCGAGACCGGCCGCCTCGGCGCCGGGCTGTCCGCCGCGCTGGAAGGTTGCGACCCCTTCGCCAATGGCCGCCCCAACGACTATGCCCGCGGCCTGCGTGTCGCCGAGGTGCGCGGCATCCGCACGCTGAGCCATGGCGGCCTGTGGCCCGGCTACAAGACCGAGTTCCTGCGCATCCCCGAACGCGACGCCGCGATCATCGTCATCGCCAACAACGCCAGCGCCGACCCCTACGCCATCGGCCAGCGCATCCTCGACCACCTCATCGACGACATGCCCGGCGCGAAGCCGGCCCCGCGCCTGCCGGAGCCCGACGTGCTCGCCCGCCACGCCGGCCGCTTCCTCGACCCCGCCGCCCCGGCCACGGTGGATTTTTCCCTGACCCTCGAGGGCGCGCTGACCGGCAGCACCAACGGCGTGGCTTTCGGCGTGCGCTCCACCGGGGACGGCCGCCTCACCGCCGCGCGCAGCGGCCGCGACTACACCTTCCGCCTCGCCCCCGACGGTGACAGGCTGGATGTGGAGCAGGACGCCGGCCACACCGCGACCTGGCACCGCGCCGCGCCCGGCGCCGACCTGCCGGATGGGCTGGCCGGCAGCTACCGCAGCGACGAACTCGCCGCCACCTGGACCTTTGTCCCCGGCGACGACGGACTGTCGCTCACCGTCGCCGGCCCGGTCGCCAATGCCGGGCCCTGGCCGGTGGAGGGCATCGAGGGCGACATCTTCCGCGTGTGGTCGCCCGGCACGCTGTGGCGAAGCTGGCTCGACGTCCGCCTCGTGCGCGACGCGGCGGGCGCCGTGACCGGTCTGCTCGCCAATGGCGGCCGCATCCGCAACGTCGCCTTCCAGCGCGCCGTGGCGGCGCAATGACCGCCTGCGGCCCGTGGGGCACCAGCGCGACCCGCCGTCCCGCTTGAGCCTGCGCCGCGCATGATCAAGGACGTGCCCGCGCGCGAGCGCCGCATCCTGCTGTGGATGTGCGTGCTCGTCGGCGTCAACCAGCTCGGCTTCGGCTCGGTGGTGCCGGTGCTGCCACTCTATGCCCGCCAGTTCGACGTGCCGGTGGCCTGGATCGGCGCCGCCATCGCCATCTACGGCCTCGCGCGCCTGTTCGCCTCCGCCCCGGCCGGGCAGATCGCCGATCGCCTGGGCCGCCGCCACGCGCTGGCCCTCGGGGCGCTGGCTACCGCCGCCGGCAACCAGTGGTGCGCGCTCGCCGGCTCCTACCCCGAATTCATGATGGGCCGCTTCGTCTCCGGCTTCGGTGCCGGGCTGGTCGTCACGGCCGGCCAGATCGTGCTGGCCGACATCACCACGCCGGAGCGGCGCGGGCGGATGATGTCGCTGTACTGGGGCAGCTTCATCTTCGCCGCCGGTGCCGGGCCGCTGCCGGGCGGGCTGCTGGCGGAGTGGTTCGGCCTCGCCGCCCCCTTCCAGGCCTACGCCATCGCCGGCTTGCTGGTCGGCGCGGTTGCCTGGTTCGCGGTCGGCGAAACCCGCGAGATGGCGCGCGACCGTGCCCGCGGCGGTGCCCCGCTGCCCGGCTTCGTCGGCCAGTTGCGCCTGGTCGCCGCCAATCGCGGCTTCGCCCTGGTCTGCCTCGTCTCCCTGGTCAACGCCGCCACCCGCACCGGCGGGCTGTTCAACATCGTGCCGCTGCTCGGCGCGGTCTGGCTGCACCTGGCGCCGGGCACCATCGGGCTGTCGATGGCGATGGGCAGCGTCGTCGGTCTGCTCGCCGCCTATCCCGCCGGCTGGCTCACCGACCGCTACGGCCGCAAGCTGGTGATCGTGCCCACGGCCTTCCTCACCGCGATCGCCATGCTGCTGTTCTGCTTCGCCCCGAATCTCGCCTGGTTCATGGCCGCCAGCCTCGCCTGGGGCCTGGCCAGCGGCATGGGCGGCCCGGCACCGGCCACCTACGCCGCCGACACCGCGCCGCCCGGCATGAATGCCGCCGCCATGAGCCTGTTCCGCATGCTCGGCGACATCGGCTACGTGGCCGGCCCGGTGAGCCTGGGGCTGATCACCGACTTCTATGGCCCGACCAGCGCCCTGATCGTCTGCGCCGGGCTGCTCGCCACCTCCGGCACCTTGTTCGCCGTGTTCGCGCCCGAGACCTGGCGGAGCCGCAGCAGCGCCTAAGCGCCTGGTGGTGCGACTCCGACGGACATTGTCGTCGGGCCGCACCACCAGCCCCCCCAAGGCCATGGATGTCCGCGCCCGAATTTCCGCGCCCGAATTTCCGCGCCCGGATGTCCACGCGCGGATGTCAGGGAACTACGGATACCGGACCGTCTTGTTAATGCGAGAGCCACGCAATGCTGTCGCTGGCTTCCCGTAGCGCCGGAGGAACTGCCATGAGTGACATGAGGCCGAACGAGCAGAGGCCGCCGGTGGGCGGCCCCGCCGGCACGACCCGCCATACAGACGCCGGGTCGGCGGCCCGCGCCGCCGTCGACGATGCCAAGTCGGCGGCCGGCGAGGCCGTCGACAGTGCCAAATCCGCCGCCGGCCAAGCCAAGGCCCAGGCGCGCGACACCGCCGAGAGCCTGCGCGGCGAAGCCGCCGCCGCGCTGTCCGACATCAAGGACGAGGCATCCGACGTGATCCACGAGGCCCGCGACAAGGCCGTGGACCTTGCCGAGGAGCAGAAGAACGCCGGGGCCGAACACGCCGACACCGTCGCGCGTGCGGTGCATCGCGCGGCCGACGAGCTGGCGAAGAGCTCGCCCCAGATTGCCGGCTATCTGCACGAAGCCGGCGGCGCCGCCGACCGCCTGGCCCGTGCCATCCGCGAGCGCAGCGTGGGCAGCATCGCCACCGACCTCGAGGATCTGGCGCGCCGCCAGCCGGTGGCGTTCTTCGGCGCCGCGATGTTCGCCGGCTTCGCGCTTTCCCGCTTCGTCAAGAGTTCGGCGGAGACCGTGCGCCACGAGCGTCATGGCGCCATGCACCGTGGCGAGGCCTATCGCGCGCCCGCTGCGCCCGCGCCCACCACCATGCCGACCCCTGGTGGAGCGGCGACCGTGGGTGCCGCGCCGCCCACCCCCAGCTCGGCCACGCCGCCGCGCGGCGGCATCCCGCCGGGCCCCGCTGCGCCCGGGACGACCGCAAGCCCGACCGGGACAGCCTCCACGGGGACTGGCCCCACGGGCACTGGCTCCAGGACCGCCCCCGGCACCGGCACCGGCAGATCGCCGTCCGGGCCGGCGCGCTGACCAGGCCATTGGGAGGATCCCGCGATGTCAGGTGAAAACCAACGCTCGGCCACTGATCTGTTCAGCAGCGTCGTCAACCAGATCTCCACGCTGTTCCGCAAGGAGATGCAACTCGTCCGTGCCGAGATGGGCGAGAAAATGGGGGAGGCCACCGGCGCCATCGTTCTGATGGCAGTCGGCGGCGCCCTGCTCCTGGCGGCATTGATCGTGCTGCTGGAGGCGTGCGTCGCCTTCCTCGTCTATGCCGGCATTCCCGTGGCCTGGTCGCGGGTGATCATCTTCGTCGTGGTCGCGATCATCGGCTACGCCCTGGTGCGTAGCGGCATGAACCGGCTCAAATCCACCAACCTCGTACCCAACCGCACTGCAGAGCAGCTGTCGCGCGATGCGGCGGTCGTGAAGGAGCAGGTCCAATGAGCAGCACCACCGATCCCGGCGATCGTTCCAGCGCGCAGATCGAGCGTGACGTCGAGCAAACCCGCGCGCAGCTGTCCGAAACTCTCGACGACCTGCGCGAGCAGGTTTCGCCCAGCCACCTGATGGACCAGGCGGTTGAATATCTCCGCAGTTCGGGCGGCGCGGAATTCACCCGCAACCTCGGCCGCGTCGTGCGCGACAACCCGGTGCCGCTGCTGCTGATCGGCGCCGGCATCGGCTGGCTGGCACTGTCGTCGCGCTCGTCGGACGGCCATGCCACCCACACGTACCGCGCCCCGGCCGAGCCGCTGCACGGTGGAACCTATCCCCCGTCCGCCTATCCCCCGGCCACGGGCACCGCCACCGCGGCCACCACCGCCGGGGTCCACACCACGCACACCACGCATACGGCCTCGATGCACAGGGGCAACGGGCACGAGGGGCCTTCGATGAGCGAGCGGGCCGGCTCCGCGGCCAGCGATGCCGCCGGGCGTGTGGGCGGCGCGGCGCGCGATGCGGCAGATCGCGTCGGCAGCACAGCCAGCAGCGCCGCCGACCGGATCAGCGGCGCGGCAAGCCAGGTCGGCGAGGCCGCCAGCCACGCCTACGACAGCGTTGCCGGCGCCGTCGGCTCCGCCGCCGAACGCGCCCGCGCCGCGGCTGGCAGCATGTCCCACCGCGCCGGCGACATGGGCCACGGCCTGCGGGACCACGCCGACCGCACCCGCGAGTTCGCCCGCCAGGCCGTCGGCTGGGTGGTCAATGACCAGCCGCTCGTGCTCGGCGGCATCGGCCTTGCCGTCGGCGCTGCCATCGGTGCCCTGCTGCCCCGCACGCGCACCGAGGACCGGATGATGGGCGAGGCCAGCGACTTCGTCACCCGCCAGGCCAGGTCTGTCGCCCAGGAGGGCTACGAGCGCGCGCAGGAAGTGGCCGGCCACACGCTCGAACGTGCCCGCGCGACCGCGGCGGATACCTACGACTCCGCCAAGGAGCGGCTCGACGAGGCCGGGCTCTCCCCCAGCAAGGTGGGCGAGGCGCTCAGCGGCGTTGCGCAGGAGGTGCGCGAGACCGCCCAGAAGGGCATCCACGAAGCGGCCGACGAGGTGCGCGACGCGATGCACAAGGGCGAGCAGGAGGCGGACAAGGCGATGTCCGACAAGACTTCCTCCAGCGGCACCTCTTCGTCGACCGGCTCCTCCCCTGGCTCCTCCACTGGCTCCTCCCCTGGGTCCTCCACGGGCAGCGCGTCGTCGAAAGGCGCGCCGGGCGCCGCTTCGACAGGCAATCCGTCGGCGCCGCGCTCCACCACGCCCGGCACGCCGCCGCTTCCCAGGTCGCCGGGGACCTGAAGCCCAGGCCGGGCGGGGCGCATTCCCGCCCGGCCACTTCGCCCGGTGGGCCACGCCCGGCGCGTTCAACCTTTTCAGCCTTCCCACCATCGCCCCCGTGCCCTGGCTTGGCCGCTCCATCGGCCGGGCCGGGCACGGGGGCGAATTTCGTCGTGCCGCCGCACGTGACACCTCGGGCCGGCACCGCCTCGGGCCGGGCAGTGAGGCGGGCAGCGGGCCGGGCAGCGGGCCGGGCAGTGGGCCGGGCAGTGCCGTTTTGGCCGCCGTTATGACTCGGCCCGAGATCAACCATCGGACATCAACGATCGCGCTGCCGGCGGCGCGATGGGCGCTGGGTATTCTGCCCCTTCCCCGATGAGACCTGTGGCCCATCGCACAGGGCACAGGGGGCAGGGCACAGGGGGCAGGGCAACAGGGGGCAGGGGGCAGGGGGCAGGGGGCAGGGGGCAGGGCACAAAGAGAAGGGGCATTCCCGCCGTGCGGGAATGCCCCTTCGCCGTCCAGCAATCCTCGATCGCGCTTACCGCGAGGAGGAACTGCCCGAGCTTCCGCCCGAACCCGTGCTGCTGCTGCCGGTGGTGTTGCCAGACCCCGAGCTGGCCGAACCCGAGCTGCCGCTGGTAGTGCCGCTGCCCGTGTTGCCGCTGTTCGACCCGGTGCCGCTCGTGCGGTTGCTGTTCGAGCCCATCGTGCTGGACCCGCTGCTGCTGCCGGACATGCCCGACTGCGAGCCGCCCGACTGCTGCGTCTGCATGCCGTTGTCGCTCCGCATGGCCGTGCGGGCCTGCTGCATCGCCTCGCGCGCCGACTGCGTATCGCCACGCTGCATCGCCTGCTCGGCGCGCTGCAGCGCACTGTCGACCTCCTGCTGGTTCTGCATGGCATTGGCCTGGCGCAGGGTGTCGTCGGCTTCCGACAGAGCCTTCTCGGCCTTGTCCTGGTCACCCTGCTTCAGCGCCTGGCGGGCGTCCCGCAGCGACTGCCGAATGTCCTGCATCGCCTGCTGCTGGCGGCTGTGCTCGATCAGCAGCACCATCATTCCCTGGTTCGGCGACATCGAACCATCCTGGCTGCTGGCGCCCTGGCCCATCATGCCATGCTGGTTGCTCTGCATTCCGCCCTGGCCGAACTGCTGTCCGCCCCAACCCTGACCGCCGCCCTGGCCATAACCCTGGCCATAACCCTGGCCCGAATTCTGGCCATGACCCTGGCCGGACCATTGGTTGTTGGACTGGCCGTACTGCTGGCCATAGCCCTGGTTGCGATCGCCCTGGCCATACCCCTGGCCATACGCCTGGCCGGACCACTGGTTGTTGGACTGTCCGTACTGCTGGCCATAGCCCTGGTTGCGATCGCCCTGGCCGTACTGCTGGCCGCTCCAGCCCTGACCACCGCCCTGGCCATACCGCTGGCCGGACCACCGGTCGTTGGACTGGCCGTACTGCTGGCCATAGCGCTGGTCGCTGACGCCCTGGCCCATCATGCCGTACTGGTTGTCCGCGGTCCCGCCCTGGCCATAGCGCTGGTCGCTGACGCCCTGGCCCATCATGCCGTACTGATTGTCCGCGGTCCCGCCCTGGCCATAGCGCTGGTCGCTGACACCCTGGCCCATCATGCCGGTACTGGTTGTCCCACGTCCCGCCCTGGCGGGCGTTGCCCTGGCCGAACTGCCGGCTGCCCCAGTTCTGGTCACCCCCCCAATCCATGCCGCCGGAGCCCTGGCCTGTACTGCGAACCGTAGTTCGATCCGCTGTTGGACCGGTTCCGGTCATACTGGCTGTAGCGGGAGCCATACCCCGAATGGTCCTGGCCATACTGCGAGCCATAGCCCTGCGCCGATGCCGGCGAGGCGACAAGCGCCGTTCCGCCACCGGTGACGGCGGCAACCAGGGCCGCCGTTGCGGCGCGCTTCCAAGTTCGTTGATTCTTCATTGCGTTTGCACTCCATGCCGTGCGGCCGTTAGGCCATTGCGGGATCGTGCCGGTTCAGGGCGTCCGCCGGAAGCGCGACCGCACCTCGCGGTCCGCCCCTCGGCGGCCACCCATCCCTTCGCCAATGCCGCCATCGCGCCAACGGTTCCCCCGCCGGCCGCAGCCGGAACGAGGGCCGCGCGGCAGCCGCGCTCTATGCGAAGCCGTAGAGCCGGGCAGGATTTTCCACCAGCACCCGCCGCCGCACCGCCTCGTCCGGCACCGCCCGGCCCAGCAGCGCCAGCAGCGCCAGGTTGTCGTGCGGCATGTATGTCACCGTGCTCGGCGCGCCCGCCTTGTGCGGCCCAATATGCGGCCAGTCCGTGCCCCACACCGCGCGCTCCGGGTTCGCCTCCACCAGCGCGCGGATCACCGGCACCGCGTCCGCGAACCCCGCCGCACCGCGCGACACCCGGTTGGCGCCGGAAACCTTCACCCACGCCTTTCCCGCGCGCAACAGCGCCAGCACGTCGTCGAACCCCGGTCGGCTCGCCGCCAGCCTCCCGTCGCCCGCGCCCATGTGGTCGATCACCACGTCCACGCCCAAATCCGCGCCCACCTGCGCAATCACCGGCCCGATGCCGGCCAACAGGTCGGGCAGGGCGAAGATCTGCACATGCCACCCCAGCGCGGCCACCCGCGCCGCCGTCTCGCGCAACTGTGCCGTCGCCGCCGCCACGTCCGGCACCCCGTTGCTCACCAGGTTCAGCCGCACCCCGCGCACGCCCAGCGCATTCAACTCCGCCAATTCCTTGTCGCTGGTCGCCGCGTCGATCACTGCCACCCCGCGGCTGTCCTTCGGCCGCGCGCGCAGCGCCTCCTTCATGCAGGAATTGTCGGTGCCGTAGGCGCTGGGCTGCACGAACACCACGCGGGAAAATCCCATCCGCGCCGCCTCGGCATTATAGACGGGCAGGGTGGCCGGCGTCGGGTCATAGGCCCGCCACGCTGCCGGCGGAAACCGCGCGGGATCGCCGAATATGTGCATGTGGCAGTCCGTGGCGCCCGCGGGAACGTCAAAGCCGGCCATCGGAGGAGCCAGGGGAGCGGCATCGTCGGTCATGCGTCTGTTCCCGGACGGTTTTGCCGCTAGACTAGGCCGCACGAAGCAATGGAGGAACCCATGGACGACGCCCCGAACTTCGGCGCGCATCCCCTGCGCATCCGCTCGCTGCGCGGCCAGGTCAGCGCCGCCGAGTGGCAGGCCCGCCTCGACCTCGCCGCCTGCTACCGCCTCTGCGACCATTTCGCCATGACCGACATGATCGCTACCCATATTTCGGCGCGCGTGCCCGACAGCCCCGGCGAGTTCCTCGTCATCGCCCACGGCCTGCTGTTCGGCGAGGTCACCGCCTCGTCCCTGCTCAAGACCGACCTCGACGGAAACGTCACCCTGATGCCCGAATTCGGCGATGGCATGCCCGACTACAATCTCCAGCCCGCCGCCTTCGTCATCCACAGTGCCCTGTACCGGGCGCGGGCCGACATCATGGCCGCCATCCATACCCACACGACCGCGGGAATGGCCGTCTCGTCGCTGCAATGCGGCCTGCTGCCGCTGACCCAGACCGCCCACCGCTTCACCGGCCGCGTCGCCTACCACGACTTCAACGGCCCCGAGCGCGACCCCGCCGAGCGCGACATCATCGCCGCCCATCTCGGCGAGCAGAACCTGATGATCCTGCGCAACCACGGCCTGCTCACCGTCGGCCAGACGGTGCCGGAGGCCTTCAACTTCATGTACGGTCTCGAACGCGCCTGCCAGGCCCAGGTTGCCGCCATGTCCTGCAACACCCCGCTCAACACCCTGCCGCAGCACGTCGTGGACAAATCCGCCGCCATGTACGCCCCCGGCGCCACCCGCACCTATGGCCGCAAGGAATGGCCCGCCCTGCTGCGCCTGCTCGACCGCCGCGACCCCTCCTGGCGCGACTAGCGCGTGGCCTGGAAACCCCGGCCGCGCAAACCCCTTGGCCCCCGGCGGGAAAAGGCAGAACATCGCGCGCCGGGGAACGATCGGGAGAAACCAGCATGAACGACCGAACCGCCGCGCATGACCAACCCCTGCTGCGCCACGACGACAGCGGCATCGCCTGGCTCACCCTTAACCGCCCCCAGGCGCGCAACGCCCTCTCCATGTCCCTCATGGCAGCGCTCGACGATGCCCTCGTCGCCATCGGCCAGGACGCCTCGGTCAAAGTCGTCGTCATCGCCGGCAACGGCCCCGCCTTCTGCGCCGGCCACGACCTGCGCGAGATGCGCACCAACCCGGGCGAAGCCAGCGCCGAGGCCACCTTCAAGCTTTGTTCCCGGCTGATGATGCGCATCGTCAACCTGCCCCAGCCGGTCATCGCCCGCGTCCACGGCGTCGCCACCGCCGCCGGCTGCCAGCTCGTCGCCTCCTGCGACCTCGCAATCGCCGCCGACACCGCCCGCTTCGCCACCCCGGGCGTGAACATTGGCCTGTTCTGCTCCACCCCCATGGTCGCCCTCTCCCGCGCCGTCCCGCGCAAGCAGGCCATGGAGATGCTGCTGACCGGCGACATGATCGACGCCTCCCGCGCCCGCGAGATCGGCCTCGTCAACCGCGTCGTCCCCGAAGCCGAGCTCGACCACGCCACCACCGCACTCGCCGCCCAGATCGCCGCCAAGAGCCCCCTTACGCTGGCCATCGGCAAGGAAGCCTTCTACCGCCAGGCCGACCTCTCGCTTGCCGACGCCTACACCTATGCCTCCGCCGTGATGACCCGCAACATGATGGCCCACGACGCCGCCGAAGGCATCGATGCCTTCCTCAACAAGCGCCCCCCCGTCTGGACCGGAACCTGAGGAAACCACCATGGACACCCAGCCCGCCCGCCGCGTCTACGACCGCACGACCCAGGATGTCGGCAACCTCGTCGAACTCGGCCACGTCAACGTCCGCGTGCCCGACCAGCGCCTCGCCACGCTCTTCTACATCACGGGCCTCGGCTACACCCGCGACCCGTACCTCATGGTTGGCGTGGACAACATGTGGGTGAACGTCGGCATCAGCCAGTTCCACCTCCCCGTCGGCGCCCCCCAGGTTCTGCGCGGCACCACCGGCCTCGTCACTCCGGACATCGACGCGCTGGAACGCCGCCTCGCCCAGGTCGCGCTCCGCCTCGAAGGCACGAAGTTCGGCTTCTCCAGAAGCGGCGACACCATCGACGTCACCTGCCCCTGGGGCAACGCCATGCGCGTCCACGCCCCTGACGAGGCCCGCTTCGGCCGCATGGCCAGCGGCATGCCCTACGTGGAAATCGATGCCATCCCCGGCTCCGCCCCCGGCATCGTCCGCTTCTACAAGGAGATCATCGGCTCCGGCGGCACCGTCGGCGAAGACAGCCACGGCCGCTTCGCCCGCATCCCCGTCGGCCTGTCCGAAAGCCTGCTCTACCGCGAGACCGAACGCGTCTCCGTCCCGTTCGACGGCCACCACATCCAGGTCGCCCTGGCCGACTTCTCCGGCCCCCACCGCAAGCTCGCCGAACGCGGCCTCATCACCGAGGAAAGCAACGAAAGCCAGTACCGATTCCAGGACATCGTCGACCTCGACGGCGGTACCGTCCTCTCCACCATCGAGCACGAGGTCCGCTCCATGCGCCACCCCATGTTCGCCCGCCCCCTGGTCAACCGGAACCCCGAGAACACCAACCAACGCTACGCCGCCGGCTGGGAATCCGGCATGTGGCGCATGCCACCGGCCGATATCTAGTTGAAAGAAGTTCTTTTTTGGAAAAAAAGAACCAAAAAACTTTTTCCCATTTAGGCGGGCGCCGGCCGCAAGCACCCGGCCAGATGTGAAAAGTCTTTTTGCTTCTTTTCTTCAGAAAAAGAAGATCCTTCCCTCGCGGCTTACCCAGGACGTCCCATGGCCTCCCCCATCTTCCACCCCGACTTCAAGCCCGCTCCCTACTGGTGGGAAGCCTGGAAGCCCACCGACGAACACCCCACCGAAGTCCCGAAGCAAACCCAGGTCGCCATCGTCGGCGGCGGCTACGGCGGCCTCGCCACCGCCCTCGAACTGAACAAACTGGGCATCGACTGCACCATCCTCGAAGCCAACGCCCCCGGCGAAGGCGCCAGCTCAAGAAACGGCGGCGGCGTCTCCGGGGGCGTGAACATCGGCAAATCCATCACCGGCTCCAGCCTCGACCCCGAATCCCCCCGCGCCCACGCCCTCCTCTCCGACGGCTCCGACGCCTTCGCCACCATCGAATCCCTCATCGAATCCGAGGGCATAGACTGCCACTGGCGCCGCTCCGGCCGCTTCGTCGGCGCCTGGACCCCCAAGCACTACGAATCCCAGGCCAAGAAAATCGCCCGCCTCAACGACAGCGCCCAATCCGGCGCCTACATGCTCCCGCGCGAACGCCTCCACGAGGAAATGGCCAGCGACTTCTACTACGGCGGCATGGTCGTCGAACGCTCCGGCCAGCTCCACCCCGCCCTCTACGTCAAAGGCCTGCTCGACCGCGTCCGCGCCCGCGACATCCCCGTCTGCGGCCACGCCGCCGTCCAGAAAATCACCCGCCACAACACCGGCTGGACCCTCAAAACCGCCCGCGGCGACCTCCAGGCCAGCGAAATCGTCATCGCCACCAACGGCTATACCGGCGACCTCACCCCCAGCCTCAAGCGCCGCGTCATCCCCGCCGCCAGCCACATCATCGCCACCGAGGAAATCCCCGAAGACCTCGCGAAATCCCTCATCCCCAAGAACCGCACCCTCGCCGACACCCGCCGCATCCTCAGCTACTACCGCCTCTCGCCGGACGGAAAACGCATCATCTACGGCGGCCGAGCCCGCTTCACCGCCGCCAGCCCCGAAATCTGCGCCCCCATCCTCCACCGCTTCATGACCGACCGCTTCCCCCAACTCAAAGGCATCCGCGTCACCCACGCCTGGACCGGAAACGTCGCCTTCACGCTGGACGCACTTCCCCACGCCGGCCAGATCGACGGCATGCACTACCTCACCGGCTGCAACGGCTCCGGCGTCGCCATGATGACCTACCTCGGAACCCAAACCGCCCGCCGCATCGCCGGCCGAGCCAACCGGACCAACGCCTTCGAGGAAGCCGACTTCCCCGACCACCCCCTCTACACCGGAAACCCCTGGTTCCTCCCCGTCATCGGCACCTGGTACCGAATCCGAGACCGCCTCGACCGCATGATGGCCTGACCCCACCTCGCCAACAGAAGAAAGCAAGCGGTTCTTTTTGAAAAAAGAACCAAAAACTTTCATCCATTCGATCGAGCAAGGAATACACCGTGGCGAAGAACACCATCTGTCTCTGGTTCGACAAGAACGCCGAAGAAGCAGCCCGCTTCTACGCCCAAACCTTCCCCGACAGCACCGTCACCGCCATCCACCACGCCCCCGGCGACTACCCCTCCGGCAAACAAGGCGACGTGCTGACAGTCGAATTCACCGTCGCCGGCATCCCCTGCCTCGGCCTCAACGGCGGCCCCGCCTTCAAGCACAACGAAGCCTTCTCCTTCCAGATCGCCACCGAAGACCAACAGGAAACCGACCGCTACTGGAATGCCATCGTCAACAACGGCGGCCAGGAAAGCGCCTGCGGCTGGTGCAAGGACAAATGGGGCATCTCCTGGCAAATCACCCCCCGCATCCTCACCGAAGCCATAGCTGCCGGCGGCGACGAAGCCCGGCGGGCCTTCGAAGCCATGATGCAAATGCAGAAAATCGACGTCGCCACCATCGAAGCCGCCCGCCGCGGCTAACCCCCATCCAGCACTGCCCCGACGCGCGCCCCCAACCGCTCCGCCGCAACTCAAGCCCACCTGCGTCCGTGTCACAAATGCCGCGGCACATCCATTCGCCGATGCAGGATACGAACAATATCGATCACCCCGTCCCCCCTCACGCGATAGAACAGGATGTGCGACCCCGCCGCCGCCTTCCGATATCCGACACGAATATTGCCCGCCGAGCGGCTTTGCCGTGTCCCCGCGGCCAGTTCCCGGCACGCATCGCGAATCCCGAGCACATACCGTTCAGCCTGGTCCGGTCCCCACCGCTCAACCGTATAGTCCCAAATCAGTCGGATATCGGCTTGTGCCGCAGGCGACAGGACATAATCCGTCATCCCGCCCGCGACGCGCGCTTCTCCGCAACAAAGGCTTCGAAGTCGAACGGTGCCGACGGACCGGAGTTCTCACCCTCGATCAACGCCTCGCGCAAAGCCTGCAACCGGGCTTCGTTCTCCTCCAGCAACCGCAGCCCCGCCCGCACAACCTCGCTGGCGGAGCCATACCGCCCGCCGCGCACCTGCGCGTCGATGAAATCGGCAAAATGGTCGCCAAGCGATACCGAAGTGTTCCGGCTCATAGGGCACCTCCTTAATCGCACCATGATATACCAAAAATTGGTACATCACAAAGGCGCAGCCGATTCACCCGCTCCGACAGCCGGAACTCAACCATCTTTCCGCGCTACCCGCTCCCGCGCCGCAATCAGCACGTCACCCACGCTGGCGCTGCTGACCCGCTGCGCGTCCGACCCCAGCAATACCTCTCGAAACCGCGCAAATTGCTCGTCCCGGGACAATTTCTGCCATGCCTTGCGCTCTTCCGCGGTCGCTGGGAGTGCCGAAGGTATTATTGATGTCGCTGTACTGGTCATGTCCCATCGTAGCGCATGCGCCAGGTCGCCATAAACCAAAGCTGCACCACGTCGCTCCGCCTTCGCCGCGCGCTTATCCGCAAAAGCATGATATCTGATGTTCGTAATTTTGTAGCATCCAAATTTTAAACAACTTTTTCATGGGATTTACTGCTGTCGGGTGATGCTATTTGAGTCATTCCAAAAAAAATGCTGTAAGATTACGATATTTGCCATCCCCACCATCACCCCCACCGCCACGAACTGCGTCACCCCCAGCGACGCCACGCTCAGCGTCGCACTGGTCAAAATAATTCCCAGCGCATTCATCGTCCGCGCCAGCGCAAACATCTCCGCCTTCTCATGCGGCCCCGACACCTCGTCCAGCATCAGCGAATACGACGTGCTCAGCGGCGCCATGCAGCACCCCACCAGCAGCGCCGCCCCCACCGTCACCCACAGCGGCAATTGCGCCGCGATCACCCCCGCCCCCAGGGCCATCACGCACATATATCCCAGCACCATCCCCCGCGTCGGCGCCCGGTTCCGCACGCTCACCCACACCCCGCCCGCCACCGAAGCCAGGCACAGCGCCACCGTGAACACGAACGCCAGCGCCGGTGACAGCCCGTAGCGCATCGCCAGCGAAACCGCCCCCACCTCGATCGACGACACCACCGCGCTGTTAGCAAGCGTCGCCCCCAGCCACACCACCGTCCCCCGCCGCACCAGCCGCCCCCGCGCCCCCGCCGGCGGCGCCACCGCCCGTGCCTCCGCCACCGCCGGCACCAGCACCGCAGGCAGTCCCCCCAGCACGCTCAGCACCACCAGCGCGAACACCGCATCGACCGTCCCGAGCACCGAGGCCAGCACCGGACCCGCCACGAACGTCACCTCCCCTAGGGTCGCCGCGATCCCCAGCGCCCGCGGCATCCCCCCCGCCGCCACCAAATGGTTCAGCACCGAGCGCTGATACCCGAACGCCGCCCCGTTCACGCTCCCCGCCACCGCCGCCGCCGCCATCAGCGCCCAGAACGGCGCCGCCACGGCCGCCAGCCCCGCCACCCCCAGCAATGCCGCCGTCCGCACCCCCACCAGCAGCCGCAAATAGGCAACAGCGTTCCCCCCGCGCCCCCACCGCGCCACCGGCATCGCGCCGGCCACCTGCGCCAGGGTCATCGCCAGCACGATCGCCGCCCCGCTCTTCGCATCCCCGGTCAGCGGCAGCGCCAGCAGCGCGAACACGATCGGCCCCGCCGCCTGCGGAACTCCGAACGCGCCATAGGCCAGGTACCACCGCAGCAACGCCCCACGCGCCAAGCCGCGGCGTGCCTCGGCCACAGGATCGGCGGAAGCGGCGCTGGCGACAGTTTGCACGGGCTGATCGTTCATCCTCCCAGCATAGCCGCAGCCGCCCGACACGGCGCCCCCCGTCCACCAGCACGAAAATAGCCTTTGCACCGGCGGGAACAGTTAGTTATACTGGCTATGTGTTAGAAAGTGCCCCTCAACCCCTGGCCCACCACGTCGCCGCCCTCGCGGCCGACCTGCGCGCCGAGGCCGTGGCCCAGGCCGCGCACCACGGGGTGGTGGCGGCCCTGCACGCCCTGATCTTCGCCACCTTGGCGCGCCTGCTCACCACCCTCGAACAGATGATCGCGGCCTGGCAGGCCGGCCAACTCCCGGCCCTCCCCGCACCGCGCCCCCGCGCGCCCCGCGCCTCGCCGCCAATTTCGGCGCATCCGCGCGGGCGCGCCGCCAAGCGGCCATTCCCCGCGCGCGCGCCCAAGCCACGCGCCGAATCCGTAACTGCCCCGGCGGCACCCATCCAGGCGTCAGCCGTGCCGCGACCTACAATTTCGAAAATCCCGCCGCAGCGCGATCCCCACGCCACCTCCGCCCAACCCCCGCCTTCTTCAAACCACGGCAGGGCAGGGCGCCCAATTGCGCCCTTATCGTTTCACTAACGAAATAACTGAGGAATCCCGCCCCTCAGGCTCCGCTCAGATTTGCCCGCAGGAACTGCGGCGGCAGCGGCAACGCCACCCCCAGCTTCTTCGCCGCATGCAGCGGCCAGGCCGGATCGGCCAGCACCGCCCGCCCCACCAGCACCACATCGGCCCGCTCGTTCGCCACGATCTCCGCCGCCTGCTCCGCCGCCGTGATCATCCCCACCGCCCCGGTCGCAATCCCCGCCTGCGTCCGGATCGCCTCGGCGAACGGCACATGATACCCGGGATGCACCGAAGGAATGTGCTGCTGCGAGGAAACCCCACCCGAAGAGCAATCAATCAAATCCACATGCCCCGTCGCCTTCAGCATCCGCGAAATCTCGATATTCTCGGCAATCCCATGTCCGCCCGCCGCCCAGTCCGAGCAAGACAGCCGCACCCAAAGCGGCAACTCCTCCGGCCATTCCGCCCGCGCCGCCTCCACGATCTCCATCAGCACCCGCGCCCGCCCCTTCAGGTCCCCGCCGTACTGGTCGTTGCGCGTGTTAGACAGCGGCGACAGGAACGAATGCAGCAGATACCCATGCGCCGCATGCAGCTCCACCAGCTTGAACCCCGCCATCCGGCTCATCCGCACGCTTGCGGCGAACTGCTCCACCACCCCCTGCACCTCGGAAACCGACAGCATACGCGGCGTCGCGTACCCCTCGGCGAAGGCAATCGCGCTCGCCCCCACCGGCTCCCACCCGCCGGCCTCCACCGGCACCGGCTTGCCCCCGTCCCACGGCCGCTGCACGCTCGCCTTGCGCCCGGCATGCCCGATCTGGATCGCCGGCACCGCCCCGCCCGAGGCGATGATCCGCGCCACCCGCCCCAACAGGTGCTGGTGCGCCGGGTTCCAGGCGCCCAGGCAATGCTCGGTGATCCGCCCCACCGCCGAGACATGCGTCGCCTCGGCCATCACCACGCCCGCCCCGCCCATCGCCTTGGCGCCAAGCTGCTGGATATGCCAGTCATCGCCCAGCCCGTCGGTCGCGCTGTACTGGCACATCGGCGCCACCACGATCCGGTTGCGCGCCACAACCGAGCGCATCTCGATCGGCTGGAAAAGTTTCGGGAGCGACATGCGGGCGCCTCATGCGGTTCGGGAAGGCTCCCCCGTTACGGCCCCGCCGCCGCACTGGCAAGCACCCCCGTTCCCTCGCCCCCGTTCCCCTGGCCGCCCCGATCCCGTAATCAGTCGGTCATGAACATCCTGTCCATCCAGTCCTGGGTCGCCTACGGCCATGTCGGCAACGCGTCAGCCGTCTTCCCCCTCCAGCGCCTCGGCGCCGAGGTCTGGGCCGTCAACACCGTCCAGTTCTCAAACCACACCGGCTACGGCGCCTGGACCGGCGACGTCTTCACCGGCGCCCAGGTGGCCCGCGTCATCGAGGGCATCGAGGCCCGCGGCGCCTTCCCCCGCTGCGACGCCGTGCTCTCCGGCTACATGGGCGACCACTCAATCGGCGAGGCCATCCTCGGCGCCGTCCACCGCGTGAAATCCGCCAACCCCGCCGCCCTATATTGCTGCGACCCGGTGATCGGCGACGACGACACCGGCGACTACGTCCGCCCTGGCATCGCCGATTTCATGCGCACCCACGCCGTCCCCGCCGCCGACATCATCACCCCCAACAGCTACGAGGTCGAACGCCTCACCGGCAATACCATCCGCACCCTGGCCGACGCCAAGGCCGCCATCGCCACAATGCAATCCTGGGGCCCCCGCACCGTGCTGATCACCAGCCTGCGCACCGAGGAAACACCGCCCGACGCCATGGACATGATCGTCGGCGAGGCCGGCGCCTTCCACCTGCTGCGCACCCCCCTGGAGCCGGTCGAGGTGAACGGGGCAGGGGACGCCATCTCCGCCCTGTTCCTGTTCCACCGCCACGCCACCGGAAGCGCGGCGGCCGCCCTGTCCGCCGCCGGCTCCTCCATCCACGGCCTGCTGCACCGCACCGCCGCGGCCGGCTCGCGCGAGATCCTCACGGTGGCCGCCCAGGACGAATTCGTCGCCCCCAGCCGCGTTTTCCTCGCGGAGCCGGTCTGACGCCGCCGCGATTTCGCCGCAACTCCGTGCGATACGAAGACCATGAGCTTCATGGGCACCTACCTGCGCGTGCTGGCATCGCTCGGTCAGCACCGGCGCATCGCGGCCATGCTGGTGCTGGCCAACCTGTTGGTCGCCGGCCTGCAATTCCTCGACCCCCTGCTGTTCGGCCGCGTCGTCGAACTGCTCACCCGCTCGTCCGAACTGCCGCGCGAGACGCTGTGGCGCGAGGCCATCCAGCTCCTCGGCCTGTGGGCGGTGATCGGCCTGTGCGGCATCGTCGCCAACATCGCCTCCTCCCTGCACGCCGAGCGCCTGGCCCACCGCAACCGGCTGGAGGCGATGAACCGCTATTTCGGCCACGTCCTCAACCTGCCGCCCGAATTCCACGCCGACGCCCATTCCGGCCGGCTGATGAAGGTCATGCTCGGCGGCGCCGACGCCATGTTCGGCCTGTGGCTGAGCTTCTTCCGCGACCAGCTTTCCACCTTCGTCGCCGCCCTGGTGCTGCTGCCGCTGACGGTCTTCCTGAACTGGCGCCTCGCCCTGGTGCTGATCGTGCTCACCGTCCTGTTCTGCGTGCTGACCATCCTGGTCATCAACCACACCGAGGAAGGCCAGCAGCGCGCCCAGCGCTGGCAGGTCCAGCTCGCCGGCAACGCCCAGGACGCGCTGGCCAACGTCACGGTGATGCAGAGCTTCACCCGCCTCGCCTTGGAACAGAAGCTGTTCGGCCAGATCACCCAGCAGGTCATCGCCCACCAGTTCCCGGTCCTCAACTGGTGGGCGCTGGTCAACGTCATGACCCGGGCCGCCAGCACCATCTCGGTCATCACCCTCGTCGTCATCGGCACCTTCCTGCACCTCGACGGCCTGGCCACTGTCGGCGAGATCGTCGGCTTCATGGGCATCGCCGTGCTGCTGATCGGCCGGCTCGAAAGTGCGATGATCTTCTGCTCCAACCTGTTCGCCGAAGTGCCCGGCCTGCGCGAGTTCTTCGCCGTCCTCGACGCGCAGAGCACCGTGCCCGAACTGCCCGGCGCCCCCGCCCTGGCCGTCACCCGTGGCGAGGTGGTGTTCGAGGAGGTCGGCTTCGCCTACCCGAACGCCGAGACGGTGCTGTCGGGCGTGGACTTCACCGCCCGCCCCGGCATGGCCGTCGCCCTGGTCGGCCCCACCGGCGCCGGCAAAAGCACGGCGATGTCGCTGCTGCAGCGCATGTGGGACCCGGCCGAGGGCCGCATCACCATCGACGGCCAGGATCTGCGCGACGTCAGCGTCGAATCGCTGCGCCGCAACATCGGCGTGGTGTTCCAGGAAAGCATGCTGCTCAACCGCTCGATCCGCGAGAACCTGCTGGTCGGCAAGCCCGACGCCACCCAGGCGGAGATCGAGGCCGCCTGCGTCATGGCCGACGCGCACGAGTTCATCCGCCGCCAGAAGGACGGCTACGACACCATGGTGGGCGAGCGCGGCGCCAGCCTGTCCGGCGGTCAGCGCCAGCGCCTCGCCATCGCCCGCGCCCTGCTGAAAGACCCGCCGATCCTGGTGCTGGACGAAGCCACCAGCGCGCTGGATGCCGCCACCGAAGCCCGCGTCGCCGCGGCCCTGCGCCGCCTGATGGCCGGGCGCACCACATTCATCATCGCCCACCGCCTGTCCACCGTGCGCGACGCCGACCTGATCCTGGTGTTCGACCAGGGGCGGATCGTGGAACGCGGCACCTTCGCCGAACTCGTCGCCCGCCGCGGCTGCTTCGCCGACCTGGTGGCAACCCAGCTTGCACCTGTCGCCTGATGCGCCGGATCGTTGCCCCTTCAGCATTTCATTGATCCGCGAAGCCGAACCGGTTCACACTCCTGCAACGCGCAGGGGCACCCCCTGGCACGCCATCACGCCGACGCCTCGGGGGCCGACCGCGCCTTACAGGGAGGAACGGGCCGATGACTGTTTCCGCGATCCTGAAGCACAAGGGCACCGACATTGCGACGGTGCCGCCCAACCGCAGCATTGCCGAGGTGGTGGGCCTGCTGTCGCGCCGGCGCATCGGCGCGGTGCCGGTCTGCGATTCCGAAGACATGCTGCTGGGCATCCTGAGCGAGCGCGACATCGTGCATGCGTTGGCCGCGCACGGTGCCGAGGCGCTGGAGATGACGGCACGCCAGTTGATGACCACGGATGTCGAGACCGTGGGCCTGTCCACCACCTTCGACCAGGCATTCCGCGCCATGACCGATGGCCGCTTCCGCCACATGCCGGTCATGGAGGGCGGGCGTCTCGTTGGCATCGTCAGCATCGGCGACGTGGTGAAGGCGCGCATGATGGCGCAGGAGGCCGAGGTGGACGGGCTGCGCGCCTATGTCACCGGAACCACCGGCACCGTGGGCGCGCTGCCCGGCCTGCCGTGAGTTTCTAGCGGTTGCTCCATACCGGGCGGCCGAGATCCACTTGGTTCGGGCCGGTGACCGCACCGGCCACCGCGCCCGCGCCGGCGCCGATGGCAGCCCCCACGCCAACGCCCACCGGGCCGCCCAGCAGCCCAACCACGGCCCCGGTGCCTGCCCCCGCGCCGGCGCCGGTGGCGATCCGGTCGAACTGGCTGCTGCCGCAGCCGGCCAGCAGCGCGGCGGCGGCCAGGATGAGTATGCGCATGCCTTGTCTCCTCGCATTCGGGCGGAAGCCCCGGCCGGGCCGGAAGTGCCGGCGAATCGGGAAGCCCGCGTGTCGGTAGTGCAGTAGTAGGGCAGGATCGCGGCACGAACAGGGAATTTCGCCGCCGCCCCGCACACTGTTATGCTGCACCAGCGTTGCCCAACGCCAACGGGGGAGCATCCAGGTGGAGCCGGAGATCGTCGCCTACTCGCCCATTCGCCACCGCCCGCGCCTGGCCTGGCCGAACGGCGCGCGCGTCGCGTTGTGGCTGTGCCCGAACATCGAACACTACGAATGGCTGCCCGCCTTCCAGCGCCGCCGCGACCCCTGGCCGCGCTCGCCGCACCCGGACGTGCTTGGCTATTCCCAGCGCGACTACGGCAACCGCGTCGGCCTGTGGCGCCTGTTCGAGGCGACCGACGCGCTGGGCATCCGCTGCACCGTCAGCCTGTCGATGGCGGTGATCCAGCACTACCCGCAAATTCTCGACGCCATGCTGAAGCGCGATTGGGAACTGATGTCCCACGGCATCTACAACACCCGCTACCATTGGGATTTCACCGCCGACGAGGAGCGGGCGGCGATGCAGGAGTGCCGGGAAATCCATCGCCGGCTGGTGGGCAGCGAACAGGCCGGCTGGTTCAGCCCGGCGGCGACCAACACGCTGAACACCTTCGAACTGCTGGCCGAGACCGGCTACGACTACACCTGCGACCTCTACCACGACGACCAGCCATTCCCGTTGCGGACCAAGGCGCCGCGCGCCGACGGCTCGCCGCTGATTTCCGTGCCCTACACGATGGAACTCAACGACGTGATCGTCTCGCGCCGCGGCGAGGAGATTGGCGATTTCTGCCGTCAAATTCGCGACCATTTCGACACGGCGTATGAGGAGGGTGCGGAGCAGGGGCGGGTGATGTGCATCGCCATCCACCCGTTCTGGGTCGGCCAGCCCAGCCGCATCCGCCAGTTCCGCGAGGTGATGGCCTATATCCTGTCGCACCCCGGCGTGTGGTGCACAACGGCGCAGGAGATCGCCGCCTGCTATCGCGCCGAGCACCTGCCGGCGGTGCAGGCCCACCTTGCTGCCCGGGAGGCCCTGCGTGGCTGAGCATCGTCCCGCCGCCGTGCCGCCGGTCGGCGAGGTCCGCGCGCCCGGCATGGATCACGACCTCTACCCGTTCCGCACGCTTGCCGAGGCCCCGCGCATCGCCTGGCCGGGCGGCGCGCGCACGGCGTTCACCGTCACCGTCATGCTCGACTATTGGGAGGCGAACCCGCCTTCCGAGGCCA
The DNA here is from genome assembly GCA_963779875.1 of uncultured Alphaproteobacteria bacterium. Lineage (GTDB taxonomy): Bacteria > Pseudomonadota > Alphaproteobacteria > Acetobacterales > Acetobacteraceae > CAMDGX01. The sequence goes on from CAWAAI010000003.1 coordinate 888,567, forward strand.
GCCGCGACCCGCGCATCGTCTCGCCGCTGGGCAATTTCTTCCCGGACTGGCTGACCTGGAGCCAGCGCGAATACGGCAACCGCGTCGGCATCTTCCGCGTGCTCGACGTGCTCGATCGCTTCGGCATGACGCCCTCGGTGGCGCTGGGGGCGGAGGCGGCGCGGCGCTTTCCGGAGCTGGTGGACGAGTGCCTCCGGCGCGGCGCCTGCTTCATGGCCCACGGCACCTTCGCCACAAGGCGCATCACCGCGCGCATGAGCGAGGCCGAGGAACGCGCCCACATCGCCGAAAGCCGCGAAGCCGTGCTGGCCGCCACCGGTACCGCGCCGGCGGGATGGTGCGGCCAGGATTTCAACGAAAGCACAAGCACCCCGGCGCAGCTGGCCGATGCCGGCTTCGCCTACACCACCGACTGGAGCAACGACGACCGGCCCTATCTGATCAAGCCCGGCCTGCTCGCCCTGCCATCGCATTCCGACTGGAACGACCTGGAGGCGATGTGGCTGCGCCGTACCGCCCCGCCGGCCTGGGCCGACCTGATCGCCGAGGGTTTTTCCGTGCTGCATGGCGAGGGCGGCACGGTGGTGAACCTGACCGTCCATCCCTGGATCGCCGGCCAGGCCTCGCGCATCCGCTACCTCGCCGATGCGCTGTCGCGGGTGCTGGGGCAGGGCGGCATCTGGCGCACCACCACCGATGCGGCTGCCACGACAATTCGGCAGCAGCTTTCAACCGGCTGAAAACAGAAGGAAAAGAACAATGGCTCGGTTGCCGATGAAAACCCCGAGTTGGGTTGAGGAATTCCAGCGCTTCATCATGCGCGGCAACGTGGTGGACCTCGCCGTGGGCATCATCATCGGCGCCGCGTTCACCGCCATCGTCGGCAGCCTGGTGAAGGACATCTTCAACCCGCTGATCGGCCTGCTGGTCGGCGGCATCGACTTCAGCAACATCTTCGTCACCCTCAAGGGCGAGCGCCTTGCCACCTTGGAGGCGACCCAGGCCGCAGGCGCGGTCACGCTCAATATCGGCCTGTTCCTCAATGCCGTCATCCAGTTCGCCATCGTCGCCTTCGCGGTGTTCTGGGTGGTCAAGGCGCTGAACCGCCTGCAGCGCCGCCTGCAGGAGGACCCGCCGGCCGCCGCCCCGCTGCCGCCGCCGCGCAGCGAGGTGCTGCTGGAGGAGATCCGCGACCTGCTGAAGCAAGGCACCCGCGTTTGAGCCAGCCGCCCCCCGCCGCCCCCGCCGCAGCGGAGGGCCAGCATGTGCTGACCCGCGAGTTCCTGCTCTCCGGCCGCCTGCCCGCCGAGATCGCGCGCTGGAGCCCGGAGATACGGGTGTTCAGCGATGCCGAGCGCCAGGCTTCGCTGCACGCCATGCTGGATACGCGGCCCGAGCGCGGCGGCGGGGTTTGGGTGTTCGCCTATGGTTCGCTGATCTGGAACCCGATGATCCACCACGTCGACCGCGTGGCCGCCCATGCGCCGGACTGGCACCGCGCCTTCTGCCTGTCCACGCCGGGCGGCCGCGGCACGCCGGAGAATCCCGGCCTGATGCTGGGCCTGCGCCCCGGCGGCGGCTGCACCGGCGTGGCCTTCCGCATCGCGGAGGCGCTGGTGGAGCCCGAGCTCGACCTGCTGTGGCGGCGCGAGATGGTGGCCCGCGGCTACATTCCGCGCTGGGCGGCGCTGCACGACCGCCAGGGGCGCGAGATCGGCGCCGGCATCGCCTTTACCATCGATCCCGAGGGGCCGTTCTATGCCGGCGACCTGCCGGACGCGGTGGTGGCGCGCCGGCTGGCGACGGCGCAGGGGCGGTTGGGGACGGCCGCCGAATACCTGTTCCGCACCCGCGACGGGCTGCGCGAGCTTGGCATCGACTGCCCGTTCGTGGAGCGGATCGCCACCCTGGTGACCGCCGAGATGCAAGGTGCCGGCGCCGTGCCGGCGGGAGAGAGCGATGTTTGAGCGCATCCGCGGCTGGCTGCTGGTGCCGGCGATGCTGCTGGCCCTCGCCGGAATCCCCGCCCACGCACAGGATTTCAGCCTGCCCGGCATCGAGCGCGAGGCCGGCGCCTTCGTGCGGGGGCTGACGAAGCGCTTCCCCGCCGGCGCGCCGGCAGCCGCGCGCCGTGCCGCCGAGCAGCAGGCGGCGGCGGCGCTTTCCAGGCGGGATTGGGCGGCCGCCATCACCGCGCTGGAACTGCGCATCGCCCAGGGCCAGGCAACCGCGGAGCAGTTCCGCGATCTCGCCGAGGCGCTGTTGCGGCGGACGCCGCCTGATCCCGTTCGCGCCCTGCCGGTTGCCTGGCAGGCCTTTCAGTTGGCCGAGGCGGGCGAGGCCGAGGTGGCGCCGCTGTTGCTGATCGCCGAGGCGCTGCGCCTGCAGGGCCGCCTGCCCTATGCCGTGCAGGCATTGCAGGAGGTGGTGGAGCGGGCGCCGGACAACGCCGACTACCGCCGCCAGCTGGCCGAGGCGCAGCGTGCCGCCGGCATGCAGGTGCGGCGCGTGCGCACCGAGGGCGAGGCCGATCCGCCGCGTGCCTGCATCGAGTTCACCTCGCCGCCCACCAGCAACCCCGATTTCAACGCCCAGGACTGGGTGCGGCTGGACCCGCCGGCGCCTGACGCCTCGGCCACGCGCGAAGGCAAGCAGATCTGCGTCTCCGGCCTGCCATCGGGGGCGACCACCATCATCACCCTGCGCGCCGGCATGCCCGGCGAGGGCGGGCTGGCGATGCCGCGCGACAACGTGGTGCGCGTGGTGATGCCGAACCGCGAGCCGCGCATCGTGTTCGACACGCGGCTGTTCGTGCTGCCGCGCGGCCAGGCGCCGGCGGTGACCTTGACCACGGTGAACCTCTCGGCGGTGTCGCTGTCGCTGGTGCGGCTGACCGAACGCAACATCGCCACCTTCCTGCGCGACCAGCGCCTGGGCGAGGCGGTGGACCGCTGGGCCATCGAATACCTGTCCGAGAATGCGGGCAGCGAGGTTTGGAAGGGCCGCGCCGAGGTGCCGGACTGGCAGCCGAACAAGCCGGCACGCACCGCGCTGCCGATGCCCGAGGCGCTGGCCAGCGCCGGGCCGGGGCTGTACGCCCTGGTCGCCCGGCCCGGCGACGGCCGCACCGGGGCCAGTGGGGCGGGTGCGGTGCAGGTGGTGCTGCGCACCGACCTGTCGCCGACGGTGTGGCGCGGCTCGGACGGGCTTCATGTCCAGGTGCGCGGCTATTCCGACGCGCAGCCGCGCCAGGGGGTGCTGTTGCGGCTGGTGGCGCGCAACAACGACATCCTCGGCGAGGCGACCACCGATGCCCGTGGCGTCGCGACCTTCCCGCGCCCGTTGCTGCGCGGCCAGGGGTCGCTGGAGCCGGGGGCGTTGCATGCCTTCGGCCCGGGCGACGATTTCGCCAGCCTCGACCTCAACACCGCCGCCTTCGACCTGTCGGATCGCGGCGTGGAGGGCATGGCGCATCCCGGCCCGCTCGATGGCTTCGTCTGGCTGGACCGCGGCATCTACCGGCCGGGAGACACGGTGCAGGTGATGGCGCTGGTGCGCGACGCCGCCGGGCTGCCGGTGGATGTGCCGGTGCAGGTGACGGTGAAGCGGCCGGGCGGGCAGGTGTTCCTCAAGACCACGCCGCCGCGTCTGGCCGAGGCGTCGCTGCACCTGCCGGTGGCGCTGTCGGCCGGCGCCCAGGCCGGCACCTGGACAATCGAACTCGCCGCCGACCCGGCGCTGCCGCCGATCGGGCGGGCCGAGTTCCGCGTGGATGCCTTCGTGCCCGACCGCATGGCGGTGGAGACGGACGTGCTGCCGGACGTGCTGGTGCCGGGTCAGGAAGCGGCGATCCCGGTGACCGCGCGCTTCCTCTACGGCGCGCCGGGGGCCGGACTGAGCGGCTCCGCGACACTGCGGTTGGTGGTGGACCCCGCGCCGTTTTCGGCGCTGGCCGGCTATCGGATCGGCCAACTGGGCGAAATGTTCGCGCCCTCGTCGCGCGAGATCGAACTGCCGGAAACCGACGATGCCGGGCACACAACCCTGGCGCTGGACGTGGGAAGGCTGCCCGACACCACCTTTCCGCTGAAGGCCGAGCTTGAGATCGCCGTCAACGACCCGGCCGGCCGGGCGTCGCGCACCGCAGCCTCGATCAAGGTGCGCCCCGAGGGGCCGCTGATCGGAGTGAAGCCGCTGTTCGCGGATGGCGCCGTCGATGCCGGGGCCGAGGCGGCGTTCGACATCGCCGCCGTCGGGCCGGACGGGGCGCGCATTGCGCTGCCCGCGCGGCTGCGCCTGGTGCGCGAGCGCCCGGACTGGCGGATGGTGACGCGCGGCTCGCTCGCCCGCTACGAGACGGTGTGGCGCGACGAGCCGCTGGAGACGCAGGAGATCGCGGTCGGCGCGGAAGCGCCGCTACGCTTCGCCCGGCGTCTGGATTTCGGCCGCTACCGGCTGGAGGTGGCGCAGAAGGGCGGCATGGCCATCACCTCGTTCCGCTTCCGCGCCGGCTGGGCCTCGTCGGACAGCCCCGACGTGCCGGACCGGGTGGACGTGTCGGCGGGCACCCGCACGGCGCGGGTCGGCGAGAGCGTGAAGGTGCACATCGCCCCGCCATTCGGCGGCGAGGCGACGCTGCTGGTGCTGTCGGACCGGGTGCTGGCGCTGCGCAACATCACGGTGCCCGAGGCCGGGCTGGATGTGGACGTGCCGGTGGAGGAAAGCTGGGGGCCGGGCGCCTATTTGGCGGTGCACGTCTATCGCGGCAGCGCGGTCGGCGGACGGCCGGGGCGGGCGATCGGCCTCACCTGGATCGGCGTGGACCCCGCCGCGCGCACGCTGGCCGTGGCGATCGAGGCGCCCGACCGCTTGCCGCCGCGGGCGCGCAGCATCGTGCCGGTGCGCGCGGCGCCGGGGGCGTGGGTGACGTTGGCGGCGGTGGACGAGGGCATTCTGCGCCTGACGCGCTTCGCCTCGCCCGATCCGGCGGCGCATTTCCTGGGCCGGCGCCGCCTGGGGCTGGACATCCGCGACGACTGGGGCCGGCTGATCGCACCCGCCGAGGGGATTGCGACGGTGCTGAAGCAGGGCGGCGACGAGGGCGGCTTCGCGCTGCCGGACATTCCCATCCGCACGGTGACGCTGTTCGCGGGGCCGGTGCAGGCGGGTGCGGACGGAGTGGCGCAGGTCCCGCTCGACATGCCCGATTTCAACGGCGAGGTGCGGCTGATGGCGGTGGCCTGGCAGGGCGCCAGGCTGGGTGCCGCGAGCCGGGCGGCGGTGGTGCGCGACCCGCTTGTGGCCGAGGCGCTGCTGCCGCGCTTCCTGGCACCCGGCGACGAATCGCGGCTGGTGGTGATGCTGCACAACATCGACGGGCCGGCCGGCGAGGCGCGCGCGGTGGTGAGCACCGAGGGGCCGCTGGAACTGGCGGGTGGGGCGACGCTGCTGGCCAAGCTCGCCGTGGGCGAGCGCGGGCTGCCGGCGACGCTGCTGCGCGCGACTGGGGCGGGCAGGGGGGTGGTGAAGCTGTATATCACCGGCCCCGGCGGCTTCCGGCTGCAACGCGAGACCGCCATCACCATCCGCCCGGCGCGGCCGGCGACCAGCGAGGTGGCCGGGGCCGAGATGGCGCCGGGGGCCGAGGCGCGGCTGGAGCCGCCGGTGGCGCGCTTCATCCCCGGCACCTGGACGGCGGGCGCGGTGTTCGGCGCCCCGGTGCGCTACGACGCCGCGGCCCTGGTGCGGGCGCTGCAGGATTACCCGGTGGGCTGCCTGGAGCAGAATGTCAGCCGCGGCCTGCCGCTGGCGCTGTTGCCGGACGGGCCGGTGGCGGGGCCGGAGCGGGGCGCGCGGCTTGCCGCCATGGTGGTCTCGGTGCTCGACCGCCAGCGCTACGATGGCGGCTTCGGACTGTGGAGCGCCACCGGCGCGCCCGAGGCATGGCTGTCGGCCTATGCGGTGGAGTTTCTGATCCGCGCCCGCGCAAGCGGTGCGGAAGTGCCGGAGGCGGCGCTGAAGGATGCGCTGAAGCACTTGGCCGACGAGAGCGAGGACTTGCCGGGCCAGCCGGCCGAGCTGGCCGCCTATGCCTACCGGCTGTACGTGCTGGCGCTGGCCGAGCGCGGACTGCCGGGCGCGGCGCGGGTGCTGGCCGAGAACCCTGGCGCGTTGCCGACACCGCTGGCGCGCGCCCAGGTGGCCGCCGCACTGGCGCTGGCGCATGACCGGCCGCGGGCGGAGGCGATGTTCGCCGCGGCGCTGGACGGGATGTCTCGGGAGTGGTGGAGCGCCGACTACGGCAGCGCGCTGCGCGATTCCGCGGCCGTGGCGGTGCTGTTGCGCGAGAGCGGGCTGCTGCCGGAACGGCTGGCGCGGCTGGTGGCGAGCCTGCCCGGCGCCGACCTGCAGCCAGGCCGGATCTCCACCCAGGAGCAGGCCTGGGCTGGCCGCCGCCGCGGCGGTGCTGGGGCGTGACGGGCGCCGCGTGACGGTGGCGCTGGACGGGCGCACCTTGGAGGGGGCGGTGGTGTCGGCGGCACTGGTCGGGCCGGTGACCGCGCGCAACCTGTCGGAGCGCGCGGTGTGGCGCAGCGTGTCGGTGACCGGCGTCGCGGCCGTGGCATCTGCGGCGTCGCGGGCGGGCATGCGGGTGTCGCGGCGCTTTCTGGCGATGGACGGCACGCCGCTGAACCTGGACACGCTGCGGCAGAACACCAATTTCGTGCTGCTGCTGGAAGGGGCGGCGGAGACGGGGCAGGCGCACCGGGCGCTGGTGATGCAGGGGCTGCCGGCGGGCTGGGAGATCACCGGGCGGCTGGCCTCGGGGCCGGTGCCGGGCATGCCGTGGCTGGGCGAGCTTTCCGAGACCGAGGCGCAGCCGGCGGCCGACGACCGCTTCGCCGCCGCGCTGTCGCTGACCGCGGCGAAGCCGGCGTTCCGGGTGGCGGTGCGGCTGCGCGCGGTGACGCCGGGCAGCTTCGAACTGCCGGGGGCCGATCTGGCCGACATGTACCGCCCCACGATCCATGCCCGCCAAGCCGCCGGGCGCATCCGGGTGCTGCCGGCGGAGTAGGGCGGTGGACGGCCCGCGCTTCTATCGGTGCCGGCTCTGGCTGCTGGCGCTGGTGCTGCCCGTGCTGGCGGCCGGCACGCTGTGGGCGCTCGACCGGACATATCCGCCGGCGCTCGGGCGGCTGGACGGGATGGGCAGCGAGGTGGTGGACCGCACCGGCCGCACCCTGGCGCTGCTGCCGGCGCCCGGCGGGGTGTGGCGTTTCCCCGTGCGGGTGGAGGAAGTGGCTCCGGTGCTGGTGGAGATGCTGGTCGCCACCGAGGACCGGCGCTTCTGGCAGCATCCAGGCATCGATCCGCTGGCGCTCGCACGGGCGGCCTGGCAGGACCTGCGCGCCGGGCGGGTGGTCTCGGGCGGCTCGACACTGACGATGCAGGCGGTGCGACTGCTGGAGCCGCGGCCGCGCACGGTGCGCAGCAAGCTGATCGAGGTCGCCCGCGCGGTGCAGCTGGAATGGCATTTCTCCAAGCGCGAGATCTTGGGGTTCTGGCTGACGCTGGCGCCCTATGGCGGCAATCTGGAGGGGGTGAGGGCGGGGTCGCTGGCCTGGTTCGGGGTGGGGCCGCATCTGCTGGACCGGGCGCAGGCCGCGCTGCTGGTGGCGATCCCGCGCCGGCCCGAGGCGCTGCGGCCGGACCGCCACCCGGCGCGGGCGAAGGCGTTGCGCGACCGCATCCTGGGCCACGACGGCGGGGCTGTGCCGGTGGCGCGGGTGGCGCTGCCGCGCCATGCCCGCCATGCGATCGCCGGACTGCCGCGCCAGGACCGCGTGGCGAGCACGCTGGACCTCGGGTTGCAGGCGGCGCTGGAACGCCTGGCCGCCGAGCGGCTGCGCAACCTGCCGGCACGCGCCTCGCTGGCGCTGGTGGTAGGCGACCTGCAGTCGCGCGAGTGGCGCGCCGTGGTGTCGGGCGGCGGCGGGCACGCGGCGGGACGGGCCTGGGCGATGGACCTGTCGCGGGCGGTGCGCTCCCCAGGATCGGCGATGAAGCCGTTCATCTATGCCATGGCCTTCCAGGACGGCATCGCCGGGCCGCAGACGCGGATCGACGACCTGCCGCGGCGCTTCGGGACCTATGCGCCCGAGGATTTCGACCGCAGCTTCGCGGGGCAGGTGACGGCGGCCGAGGCGCTGCGGCGCTCGCTGAACCTGCCGGCGGTGGCGCTGCTCGACCGGGTCGGCCCGCTGCGGTTCGCGGCGCGGATCAAGGCGGCCGGGGTCACGCTGCGGCTGCCGGAGGGGGCCGATCCGGCGCTGCCGCTGGCGCTGGGCGGGGCCGGGATCACCTTGCGCGAGCTTGCCGGGTTGTATGCGGCGCTGGGCACCGATGGCGTGGCCCGCGAAATGGCGTTGCAGCCGCGCGACGTCGGCGGCCCGGCCGCGCCGTTCCTGGCCACCCCCTTCCTGGCAGAACGCGCCGCCACCGCGATCGCCGGGGTGCTGACCCAGCGCTTCCCCGATGGCGGACCGCCGGGGGTGGCGTGGAAGACCGGGACGAGCTGGGGCGGGCGGGATGCCTGGGCGCTGGGGTTCGACGCCAAGCACGTGGCCGGCGTGTGGGTGGGGCGGCCGGACGGCACGCCATTGCCCGGCGCGACCGGGCGCCGCCTCGCCCTGCCGCTGCTGGCGCGCGTGTTTGGCCTGTTGCCGGAAGCCCCTCGCCCGGTTCCGGTGGCCGAGGCGGCCCCGCAGGGGCGCGGTCGGCGGGCCGCGCGACTCGCTGAGGCTATTGTTCCCGCCGCCGGGCGCGGTGCTGAGTGCGGACGGGCCGGTGACGGTGCGGGTGATGGGCGGGCGCCGGCCGCTCAGCTTCATGGTGGATGGCGCGGTGCTGCCGACAGACCCGGCGCGGCGCGAGGTGGGGTGGGTGCCTGCGGGGCCGGGCTTCTACGGGCTGACGGTGATCGATGCCGAGGGCGGCGTGGCGCGCGCCTCGGTGCGAATCAGATAGGCGAGCCCAATGGCCGCGCCCGCAATGGGCCGGGCGAAACGAAGCCGGCCCGCCAAGAGGGGCGAGCCGACATTTCGGTCAACATGCAAAGCGGGCAGAGGCGTTGTGCGGTCAGACCACCTTCGCCTGGGCGAGGTCGTAGGTGACGCTCGCCGCACCGGCGCCCTTGTTGGCGCGGTCCATCTGGGTGCCCTTGAACTCGATCTTGGTGAAGTTCAGCGACAGCGATTCCGATGGCCGGTCGCCGCCGCTGCTGATCGAGTAGCCGCTGATCAGGCAGTCCTCGAGTTGGTAGGTCATGTAGGTCTCAAGCTTGCCCTTGTCGGTCTTGCAGAAGTCGATGGTGACCTTCACCCCCTCGCCCTGCAACGCATCGTCAAGCAGCTTGGTGGTGGCGATGTCCTGGGCCTTGGTGACGACGATCTCGCTGATGCTGGGCGCGCTCGACTTGCGATCGGCGCTGGCGCCGGTGGGCGAGGAGATGCCGCGCCCGACACCCCATTGGAACGAGTTGATCTCGATCCAGTCCTTGTGGCCGTCGGCGGTGACATCGCCCTTGATGTCGCCATATTTGATGTAGATCGGCATTTCTCTCTCCTGTTGCTGCCGTCGTTTCTTCTCAGCCGAGCGTATAGGTGAACGATCCCGTGGGATCGATGCCGACGGCGATGTTGCTGATGGCCTCGCCCTCGGCCAGCCGCCCCAGAACCTCGGCCGAGAGCTCCGGCAGCAGTGTGCGCGATAGTATATTCTCAACGTTCCGCGCGCCCGATGAACTTTCCGTGCATCGGCGTGCGATCGTTTCTACAAGCTCGTGATCGTACTCGAAACGGGCACGGTACGCCTCGCGCACCCGGGCTGCGATGCGGTTGAGCTGCAGCGCCACGATCTTGCGGATGATCTCCTCCGACAGCGGGAAATACGGCACCAGCGTGACGCGGCCGAGGAAGGCGGGCTTGAAGTATTTCATCAGCTCCGGCCGCAGCGCATCTGCAAGCCCCGCGGCATCCGGCGCCGTCTCGGGGTCGGCGAACAGCTTGGCGATCAGGTCGGTGCCGGCATTGGACGTCATGATGATGACGGTGTTCTTGAAGTCTATGTCGCGGCCCTCGCCGTCCTTCATGTTGCCCTTGTCGAATACCTGGAAGAACACATCCTGCACGCCGGGATGGGCCTTCTCCATCTCGTCGAGCAGCACCACCGAATAGGGCCGGCGGCGCACCGCCTCGGTCAGGATGCCGCCCTCGCCATAGCCGACATAGCCGGGCGGCGAGCCCATCAGCAGGCTGACCTTATGCTCCTCCTTGAACTCGGTCATGTTGATGGTGGTCAGGTTCTGCTCGCCGCCGTACAGCAGGTCGGCCAGGGTCAGCGCGGTCTCGGTCTTGCCGGTGCCGGAGGTGCCGACCATCAGGAACACGCCGATCGGCTTGCGCGGGTCGGTCAGCTTGGCGCGGCTGGTGCGGATCGCCTGGGCCACGGCTTCCAGCGCATGGTCCTGGCCGACGATGCGCCTGCCCATCGTCTCGTGCAGGTGCAGCACGGTGTTGATCTCGTCGGACTGCATGCGCCCGGCAGGGATGCCGGTCCAGCTTTCGACAATCTCCGCCACGGCCTGGGCATCCACCACCGGGAACACCAGCGGGATTTCGCCCTGCAGGTCGTGCAGCTTCTTACTGGCCGCGGCCAGCGTGGCGCGCAAGGCATCCTTGTCGCCGAGATCCGTGGGGCTCTCTATGGCCGTGCGGGCCTCGGCGATCTCGGTCGCCAGCTTCTTCTCCTCTTCCCAGCGCGCCTCCAGCGCCTTGCGGTCCTCGTCGAGCGTGTGGCGCTCCTCCAGCAGCTCGCCCTTCTTGCTGCCGTGGTCGGTGCCGGCGGCCATCTCGCGGTCGAGGATGGCCACTTCGGTGTCGATCAGGTCGATGCGGCGGATGCGGTCCTCCAGCGGAGCGGGCATGGCCGCCTGGCTCATGGCGACGCGGGCGCAGGCGGTGTCGATGAGGGATACCGCCTTGTCGGGCAACTGCCGGCTGGGGATGAAGCGGGCGGAGAGCTTGACCGCCGCCTCCACCGCCTCGTCGAGGATGCGGATGCCGTGGTGCTTCTCAAGCGTGGCGACGATGCCGCGCACCATGGCGATGGCGAGCGGCTCGGAGGGTTCCTCCACCTTGACCACCTGGAAGCGGCGGGTCAGCGCTGCGTCCTTCTCGAAATACTTCTTGTATTCGGCCCAGGTGGTGGCGGCGATGGTGCGGAGTTCGCCGCGTGCGAGGGCGGGCTTCAGCAGGTTGGCGGCGTCGCCCTGGCCGGCCTGGCCGCCGGCGCCGATCATCTGGTGCGCCTCGTCGATGAACAGGATGATCGGCTTGGGCGAGGCCTTGACCTCCTCGATCACGTTCTTCAGCCGGTTCTCGAACTCGCCCTTCACCCCGGCGCCGGCCTGCAGCAGGCCGAGGTCGAGCGTGCGGATCACCACGTCCTTCAGCGCCGGCGGCACGTCGCCCTCGGCGATGCGCAGGGCGAAGCCTTCCACCACGGCGGTTTTGCCCACGCCGGCCTCGCCGGTGAGGATCGGGTTGTTCTGGCGCCGGCGGGTGAGGATGTCCACGACCTGGCGGATCTCGGTGTCGCGGCCGAGGATGGGGTCGATCTTGCCCGCTTTCGCCTTGGCGGTGAGGTCGATGGTGAACTGGTCGAGCGCGCCGGAACCGCCCGGTCGCGGGCTGCCGTCCTCGCCGCCGGCCGATGGGGCGCCTTCCACCGAGGTGGTGGCGGTGGCGGCTTCGGCACTGTCGCGGGTGATGGTCAGCAGGTCGCGCTTGAGCGCGTCGGCGTTGATCTTGCCGAACTGGCCGGAGGTCTCGCGGGTGTGGCGCGCCAACGTCTCGTCGGCCAGCATCGCCCATAGCAGGTGCCCGGAGCGCAGGCGGGTGAGGCCGTGCTCGACGGAGGCGAGCAGCCAGGCCTGCTTGGCCGCCTCCACGATTTCCGGCGACAAGGTGGGGGCGCGGGCGTTGCCGGTCTTGAGTTTGTCGAGGCTGCGGTTGAGGTCGGTGATCAGCCTTCCGTGGTCGGCTTCGTAATGGCGCAGGATGGCGGCGATGTCGGTGTCCGTGCCGTCGGCGAGCTTCAGCAGCCAATGCTCGATCTCGACGTTGTAGTGGGACCGCGAGAGGGTGAGGCCAGCCGAGGATTCGAGCGCGCGGCGGCAATGCTCGTTGAGCCGGCCGACGAGGGCCTTCAGGTCGATGGCAGCCATCGTCTCTCCCCAGGATAGGTCCTGCAGCCTTCGGCCTGCGCGGTGCGGTTATCGCCGGTCGCCGCGGCGGCACGCGGCAATGCTCGCCCCGGAACAGCCGGTTTCTCCCGCACGCCACGATAGGAGCGGATTTGACGCCAAGTCCAGCGCCCCGGCCGTTGCGCCGGCATTTAGTTTGCGCCGATAACAGGCGCGCGGCATGCGCTGGCATGGGCGCAGCATGGGCCGGAAGAGGAGGGCGCGATGGCCGATTGGCCCGAAGGCATCGACATGGAGGCTCTGCTGGCGCCGATCGCCGGGGATGCGCCCGCCGGCAGCGACCTGCGCGAGGATTTCTCGCCGCAATCTATCTATTACCGCCTGCGCGACGCCCGTGCCGAGGCGCGCGCCGCCGAGCGCCAGGCCGATGCCAACCCGGATGCCGAGTTTCCGCTGCCGGCACAGTGGCGGGTGGTGCGCGACCTGGCGGTGGAGGCGCTGGGCACCCGCAGCAAGGATTTGGAGGTGGCGGCCTGGCTTACGGAATCGCTGGTGCGCAGCGACGGACCGCGGGGCCTGGCGGCCGGAGCGCACCTGATCGCCGGGCTGGCCGAGGCGTTCTGGGACAGCAATCTCTACCCCGTGCCCGATGAGGACGGCATCGCCACGCTGGTGGCGCCGGTGACCGGGCTGAACGGCGAGGGCGGCGACGGCACGCTGGCACAGCCCCTGCGCAAGCTGGCGCTGTTTCGCCGGCCCGACGGCGGCGCGCTGGCCTACTGGCAGTTCGAGCAATCCGAGCAGCTTCAGACGATGGAGGCGGGGCGGGCAAAACAGCGCGTGGACGCCGGCGTGCTGCCACTGGAGACGGTGGAGAGCGAGGCGCGCGCCGCCGGCCAGGCGCATTTCGCCGCCTTGCGCCGCGCGTTGGTCTCGGCCCGTCAGGAATGGCTCGCCATGGGCGAGGCGCTGGACGCCAAGGCCGGCGCGGACGGCCCGCCGACCAGCGCGGTGCGCAAGCTGCTGGACGACCTGCTGGGCGCGGTGACGAAGTTCGCCCCGGCCGGCGACGACGAGGATGCGGCAGCGGAGGAGGAAGCCGCCATGGACGGGGCGGCGGAGACCGGCGCCCCGGTGGCCGGGGTGGCGCGCACCGCCGCGGGCAGCGCCGCGAACCGCGAGGACATGCTCAAGGACCTGGCGCGGATCGCCGAATATTTCCGCAAGACCGAGCCGCAGTCGCCGCTGGCCTACACGCTGGACGAGGCGATCCGCCGCGGCCGCATGACGTGGCCGGAACTGCTGGCCGAGGTTGTCGCGGACACGTCGGTGCGCGACAGCATCCTGATGCAGCTTGGCATCCGCCCGCCGCCCGCCGAGGAGGCGGAGGAGTAACGGACGTCGCGAAAGCCTCATTGACCTTGGACGTTTCGACTGTCTAAGGTTGCCGGACGACCAGCGCAAATCGACATGGCACGCGGCGTCCGGTTCGTGCGCCCGCCCCGTTGATGTTGCGGACCAGGGGGAATGGGCGATGAGTGGCAGCGTTCACGACAGGCTGAACCGGGTGCGCAAGCCGCGTGTTCACATCACCTACGAGGTCGAGACCGAGGGCGCGCAGGTGGTTCGCGAACTGCCGTTCGTGGTGGGCGTGATGGGCGATTTCTCCGGCGACCCCACCCAGCCGCTGCGCCCGATGTCGGAGCGCAAGTTCATCCAGATCGACCGCGACAATTTCAACGACGTGCTGGCGCGCATGACGCCGGGCGTGAAGCTGAAGGTCGACAACAAGCTGGCGGACGACGGCAGCCAGATGGCGGTGGAACTCAAGTTCAACTCGATGGACGATTTCGAGCCGGCGCGCATCGCCGAGCAGGTGCCGGCGCTGAAGGCGCTGATGGAGACGCGCAACAAGCTGCGCGACCTGATGAGCAAGGTGGACCGCTCGGAAGACCTCGAGAACCTGCTGGAACAGGTGCTGAAGAACGAGGACGACTTCAAGAAGCTGTCTGGCCAGCTTGGCCTCGACAAGAAGGAGGGCTAGGCGATGTCGCAGACCCAGTCCGACCCCGCCGGCGGCGCCACAACCACCGAGGAGGGCGTCAGCTTTCTCGACCAGGTGGTGGCCGCCACCAAGCAGACCGAGCCGGACCGCGCCCAGGATCTCGTCAAGACGTTGATGGAACAGGCCCTTTCGGGCACCGTCACGTTCGACAAGAACCTGACCCGCACCTTCGACCGCGCCATTGCGGCGATCGACCGCAAGCTTTCGGCGCAGCTCAACGAGATCATGCACCAGGAGAAGTTCCTCAAGCTCGAGGGCTCGTGGCGCGGGCTGCAGCACCTGGTGATGAATTCCGAGACCGGCACCTCGCTGAAGATCAAGGTGCTGAACGCCTCCAAGCGCGACCTCACCCGCGACCTGACCAAGGCGGTGGAGTTCGACCAAAGCCAGTTGTTCAAGAAGATCTACGAGAACGAGTTCGGCACCCCAGGCGGCGAGCCGTACGGGTCGCTGATCGGCGACTACGAATGGAGCAACCACCCAGACGACGTGGAGACGCTGCGGCTGATCTCAAACGTGGCGGCCGGCGCTTTCGCTCCGTTCATCTCCGCGGCCGGCGCCCAGATGTTCGGCTTCAGCGACTGGACCGAGCTGTCCAAGCCGCGCGACCTCGCCAAGATATTCGAGACCCAGGAATACGCCAAGTGGCGCAGCTTCCGCGAAAGCGAGGATGCGCGCTTCGTGTCGCTGGTGATGCCGCGGGTGATCGCGCGCCTGCCCTATGGCGCGGCGACCAAGCCGATCGAGGAATTCAACTACGAGGAGGCGCCGTACGACGAGAACGGCGCCGCCGTGTCGATGGGCCACCACGACTATTGCTGGATGAATGCCGCCTACACGATGGGCGTGCGCATGACCGCGTCCTTCGCCACCTCCGGATTCTGCGTGGCCATCCGCGGCGCCGAGGGAGGCGGCAAGGTGGAGGGGCTGCCGAACCACGTCTTCACCTCCGACGACGGCGACATGGACGCCAAGTGCCCGACCGAGATCGGCATCACCGACCGGCGCGAGTTCGAGCTTTCCAACCAGGGCTTTCTGCCGCTGTGCCACTACAAGAACACCGACTACGCCGTGTTCTTCGGCGCGCAGACGGTGCAGAAGCCCAAGAAGTACGACCGTCCCGACGCCACCGCCAACGCGGCGATCTCGGCACGCCTGCCCTACATCATGGCCAGCAGCCGTTTCGCGCATTACTTGAAGGTGATGGCGCGCGACAAGATCGGCAGCTTCATGGAGGCCAGTGACTGCGAGGCGTGGCTGAACCGCTGGATCATGAACTACGTGAACTCCAACGAGAATGCCGGCCAGGAGTCCAAGGCGAAGTATCCACTGCGCGAGGCCACCATCGAAGTGCGGGAAATTCCGGGCAAGCCCGGCTCCTACAACGCGGTCGCGCATCTGCGCCCCTGGCTGCAGATGGAGGAACTGACCACCAGCCTACGCATGGTCGCCCGCATTCCGCAGAAGACCTGACGCGGCTTCCCGCGCCGGGTCGGCCCGTGGCCGGGGTGTGCCGTGAGCGATGAGGCGCCGCGTATGGCAGCGGAAGGCGATCCGCCCGCGTCGCCGGCATCTTCCATCGCGCCGTTGCGCGATGCCGTGCTGGCCGGGCAATTCCTCGGCGCGGCGCATCGCACGGCGGCCGATGCGCTGTCGGCGTTTGCCTCCGGGGTAGGCGGTGATCCCTTCGGCACATGGTTCGGTGCCGATCGTGCTGCCGCCCTGGCCGGCGACATTGATGCCCTGCGCATGGCTGTAGACCGCGACGTCGCGGCAATCGATGCCCTGCTCTCCGCGCAGATGGACGCGATCCTGCATGCCGAGCGCCTGCGCCGGTTGGAGGGTTCCTGGCGCGGCCTTGCCTGGCTGGTCGAGCCGATCGACCCGTCGAACCGCATCCGGGTGAAACTGCTCAGCGTCGCCTGGGCCGAGATCTGCCGCGACCTGGAGCGGGCGGCGGAATTCGACCAGAGCCAGCTGTTCCGCAAAATTTACGAGGACGAGTTCGGCACCCCGGGCGGCGAGCCCTATGGCCTGCTGCTGGTGGATCACGAGGTGCGCCACCGGCCCTCGGCGGTGGCGCCGACCGACGACGTGACGGCGCTTAAGCTGCTGGCCGCCGTGGCGGCGGCGGCGTTCACCCCCACGGTGCTCGCCGCCGCCCCCGAGTTGCTGGAGGTGGACGGCTTCGCCGACCTGGCCGGCGCGCTGGACCCCGCCGGCGGCATGCGCAGCACCGATTACGCCCGGTGGCGTGGCTTGTTCGCGCACGAGGACATCCGTTTCCTGGCCGTCACCCTGCCGCGCGTGCTGGCGCGTGCGCCGTGGGCGGACGATCCCGGGCGCATCGACGGCTGGCGCTATTGCGAATACGCGCCCGACGCGGCGGCCAGGGTGTGGACCAGCGCCGGCTACGGCTTTGCCGCCACGGTGGTGCGGGCCTTCGCCGCCTATACATGGCCGGCCGATGTGCGCGGGGTGGAGCAGGACCGCCGCGCCGGCGGTCTGGTCGACGGGCTGGCGCTGGAGCCTTTCGGCACCGACCGGAACGCGGCGTGGGTGCGTCCCTCGCTGGAGGTGGTGCTGACCGACCGGCAGGAGCGGGCGCTGGTCGATGCCGGGCTGATGCCGCTGTCGGCGATCCATTTCACCGAGGAGGCGGTGTTCGGCGCGGTGCGCAGCCTGCAGATGCCCGCCCAGTACGCCGGCCCCACGGCGGCCGCGGCCAACGCCAATGCCAGATTGTCCGCCCAGGTGAACACGCTGCTCTGCGTCTCCCGCTTCGCCCACTACGTCAAGATGCTGGGCCGCGACATGGTCGGCGCGTTCCGCACCAGCGAGGAGATCGAGGAACAGCTCCAGCGCTGGATGACGCGCTACGTGAACAGCAACGTCAATGTCGGCAGCGAATCGCGGGCGAAATACCCGCTGGTGGCCGCCCGGGTGACGGTGCGCGAGCGGCCGGGCCGCCCCGGCGTGTTCGGCTGCCAGATTCACCTGCAGCCGCATTTCCAGCTGGATGACGTATCGGCCGCATTCGGCCTGGTCACCGACATTGCCGCGCCCGGCGCGTCGCGTTAAGCCGGCACGACCGCAATCAACGGGCAGCCGGGCGACGGGCACCCGGGCTGGGATGAAACCACGTGCGGGCGGCCCCGTGCCGCGAGCGAAGGGACCGGAAAGCGATGTCTGACACTGGCGAGACCGCGGGGACACTGTTCCGCGCAGGCAGGCTGCAGGCAGCGGTGGACGCCGCCGGGGCCGCGGTGCGCAAGGCGCCGGGAGACCTCGCCGCACGGGTGCTGCTGGCCGAGATGCTGGTTTTCGCCGGCAACCTGGAGCGCGCCGACGTGATCCTGGATGCCGCCGCCCAGGTCGAGCCCGAGGCCGCCGTCGTGGTCGCCGAGTTCCGCCAGTTGCTGCGCGCCGACATCGCCCGCCGGCAGTTGCGCCGCGACGGGCGGGTGCCGGAATTCCTCGGCGAGCCCACCGAGGTGCAGCGCCGGGCACTGGCCGCCCTGGTGGCCATGCGCGCCGGCGATTTGGCCGAGGCCGGCCGGCTGGCGGCCCTGGCCGAGGAGGTGCGGCCGCGCGCCGCCGGCCGTGCGGAAGACGCGGCGTTCGACGATTTTCGCGACGTGGACGATCTGTGCGCCGGCTCGTTCGAGGTGCTCACCACCACCGGAAAATATTTTTGGATCCCTACCGAGCGCGTCGCCAGCATCGAGTTCCACCCGCCCAAGCGTCCGCGTGACCTGGCGTGGCGCCGCGCCACCATGACGGTGCATGATGGCCCTGACGGCGAGGTCTACATCCCCGCCGTGTACGGCAGCGAGGATGCTGCGCTGGCCGATGCGCTGAAACTGGGCCGGCAGACCGACTGGGTGCAGGAAGGCGCGGCCGGCCCGGTGCGGGGCGTTGGTCAGCGGCTCTTCCTGGTCGGCGAGGACGCGGTCGGCATCATGGACCTCGCCACCCTTGAATTCGGCGCCTGACCCGTGCGACCGGGCTGCATGCGATGGGGCACCATGCGATGAGCGGGCGCGGCGGCTGGTCGGGCGAGCGGGGCACCGATGCGGGGCGCGGCGAGGCGGCTCGCCGCGCCGGTCCGCGCGCGCAACTGCCGCTGCTCGACCGGCTGATGGACGATGCGCCAGACGATGAGCGCGACCCGCCGATGTCGCCCGGCGAGGCGATGGAGGCCCTGCGCGCCTCGGTGCGCCGCGACCTGGAGGCGTTGCTGAACGCGCGGCGGCGCTGGCGGTCATGGCCGGCCGAATACCGCGAGCTGGCCGCCTCGCCGCTGGGCTACGGCATCCCCGACTTTACCTCCGGCGCGATGAACGAGCCGGGCCGACGCGAGCTGCTGCGCGCCGAGGTGGAGGCGACCATCCGGCGCTTCGAGCCGCGATTGCTGAGCGTGAAGGTGGCGCTGGCCGAGGGCGCGAACAAGCTGGAAGCCACGCTGCGCCTGCGCATCGACGGCCTGCTGCACGCCGACCCGGCCCCGGAGCCGGTGGCGTTCGACACCATGGTCGACGCGACGACGGCTGATGTGATGGTGGTGGCGCGCGATGACGCCTGAATTCGCCGCGAGCTAGCCCGCAATGTCCGACGCCCTGCTCCCCTATTACGACCGCGAGCTGAACGCGATCCGCCGGCTTGCGGCCGAGTTCGCCGAGGCCCATCCGAAGATCGCCGGGCGGCTGCGCGTCGCGGCCGACGGCGTGGTGGACGACCCGCACGTGGCGCGGCTGCTGGAAGGCGCGGCGTTCCTGGCCGCGCGCGTGCACCACCGGCTGGACGACGACTTCCCCGAACTGACCGATGCGCTGCTGGGCGTGCTCTACCCGCATTACCTGGCCCCGGTGCCGGCCTGCGGCGTGGTCCAGTTCGCCAGCCAGCCTGACCTGCTGGTGCCCTACGAGGTGGCGCCCGGGCTCGCGGTGGACAGCGAGCCGGTGCGCGGCGAGACCTGCCGCTTCCGCACCGCCTATCCGGTGACGCTGTGGCCGGTGGAGATCGAGAGCGCGCGGCTGTCCGGCCTGCCGCTCGCCGCCCCGGCCAATCCGCTGGCCGGCGGCGCGGTGGCGGTGCTGCGCATCGTGCTGAAATGCGCCAACCCCGAGGCCGGCTTCGCCCAGCTCGGCATCGACAGGCTGCGCTTCTTCCTGCGCGCGCCCCCGAACATCTCGCTGCCGCTATACGAATTGCTGTGCGGCCACACCGTCTCGGTGGCCTACGCCGACGGCCCGTCCGACGCCAACCCGGTGATCGTGGCGGCAGACAGCCTCGCCCCGGTGGGCTTCGCGCCCGAGGAGGCGCTGCTTCCCTGGCCGGCACGCAGCTTCTCGGGCTTTCGGCTGCTGACCGAATACTTCGCCTTCCCCGAGAAATTCATGTTCATCGACCTCGGGCGCATGGAGGGCAAGACGCTGGCCTCCGGCGGCAACCGCATGGAGGTGTTCGTCTATCTCGACCGCGCCATGCCGGAGCTGGAGCGCGCGGTGGCGGCGGAGACGCTGGCGCTGGGCTGCACGCCGGTGGTCAACCTGTTTCCCCAGCGCTGCGAGCCGGTGCCGCTGACCCACACCGCGACCGAATACCGCATCGTGCCCGACCTGCGCCGGCCCGGCGCGCTGGAGGTATGGAGCGTGGAGCGGGTGCGCGAGACCCGGCCGGACGGCTCGTTCCGCCCCTGGCGGCCGTTCTACCGGCTGACCCATGCCGACCCCGATCCGGGCGTGCCTGGCGGCTTCTACCATCCGGTGCGGCGCGAGGCGGTGGCGCCGCTGCATGGCAGCGAGGTGTTCCTGGCCCCCGACGATCCGCAATTCGACCCGGACGCCCCGGCGGATGCGGTGCTGTCGGTCGATGCGCTGTGCACCAACCGCGACCTGGCGGGCGAGTTGCAGTTCGGCGGCGGCCACCCGCGCATGCGCCTGGTGGAGGGTGCGGCGGCAATCACCCGCGTCACCTGCATGACGCCGTTCAGCCCGGTGCTGCGCCCGGCGCTGCGCGAACGCGGCTTCTGGCGGCTGGTCTCGCACCTGTCGCTCGGCCACCTCTCGGTGGTGGGCGGGGCCGACGGCGCGGCGGCGCTGAAGGAGGTGCTGCGGCTCTACGACCTGCGCAATTCGGCGGAGACGCGCGCGGCGGTGGATGCGCTGCTGTCGGTCAACGCCCGCCCGGGCACGGCGCGGGTGCCGGGCGCGCGGGTGGGCGCGTTCTGCCGCGGCCTGGACGTGACACTGGAGTTCGATCAGCGCGCCTGGCAGGGCGGCGGACTGTTCCTGCTGGCCGCCGTGCTCGACCGGTTCCTCGCCCTGCACGCTACGGTGAACGCCTTTGTGCGCACGCGCGCCACCCTGCGCGGGCGGCCGGGCGAGGCGGCGGCATGGCCGGCGCGCGCCGGGATGCGGGTGCTGCTGTGAGCCCCGCGCTGCGATGAAGGCGCGACGATGAGGACGGGCGCTGTCTTCGCCCTGCTGCAGCGCGAACCGCAGCGCTTCGCCTTTGATGCGGCGGTACGGGTGCTGGCCCATGTGGCGCGCGCGCCGGACCTGGAGGGCGCCGCGCGCTTCCGCAGTCCCCCCGGCCTTGCCTTCCCGCCCGCCGACATCGCCGCCGTGCAGCTTTCCGGCAGCGGCGGGCCGCCCGTGGTGACCACCCCGGTGATGGCCCTGACCGGCGCCACCGGGGTTCTGCCGCGCTATTACAGCGAGACCCTGGCGGTGACGCTGCGCAACCGCTCGCGGGCGATGCACGACTTTATCGACATGATCTCGCACCGCTTCGTGGTGCAGTTCGCGCGCGCAGGCATCAAGTACCATCTGCACCGTGCCAGCGAGACGGCGCGACTGCCGCCGGGCCACGCAGAGACGCCCGGGCACGACGGTCCCATGGCCGCGGCGTTGCTGGCGCTGACCGGCTACGGCACCGACCACCTTGCCGAACGCATGGCCGCCGGGCGCGAGGCGCTGCTGCATTATGCTGGCCTGCTGGCGATGCGGCCGCGCTCGGCCGACCGTCTGGCGGCGTTGGCGTCCGACTGGCTGGGCCGGCCGGTGGAGGTGGTGCAGTTCGCCGGCGCATGGCTGGAACTGCCGCCGGACCAGCGCACGCGCCTGGCGCAGGGCCGCCGCCCCGGCGCCTTCAATCAACTGGGCGTCGATGCCGCGATCGGCGTGCGCGCGTGGGACGTGCAGGCGCGGGTGGTGCTGCGGGTCGGCCCGCTGGATCGCGCGGCCTTCTACGCGCTGCTGCCCGACCGCCCGGCGCTGCGCCGCCTGGTGGCGCTGGTGCGCGCCTATCTGGGCTTCGAGACGGGGTTCGCCGTCAACCCGGTGCTGGCGCCCTCGGCCGTGCCCGCCCTGGCGCTCGGGGGTGGCGAGGTGCCCGCGCGCCTCGGCTGGAACACCTGGCTGCCGGCGCCAGGGCTCGGCCGCCGCCGGCCCGCGGGCGAGGCGATGTTCGAGGCCGAGGTGGTGGAGGCCGAGAAGGCCGCAACAGATGGGTGACCGGACATGAGCGACTGGAGCGGCGGCTACATCACCGATGTGGAATATTCGCGCGCCTACTACCTGGCCCAGTCGCCGCATCTGATGGCCATCGCCTGCGTGATTAACGGCCTGGCCGTGGACCTGCCGTGGGAGGTGCCGGGGCTGCACTACCTGGAGCTGGGGTGCGGGCGCGGCATGAACGCCTGCGTGCTGGCCGCATCCAACCCGGACTGGCAGGTCACCGCCATCGACTTCACCCCCGCCGCCATCGCCGAGGCGCGGCGCTTGGCGCGCGATGCGGGGCTGGACAACGTGCGGTTCATCGAGGCCGACCTCGCCGACTTCGCCGAGACGGCGGAAGCGGCAGCCCTGGCGCCGGCCGACGTGGTGAGCCTGCACGGCGTGTGGAGCTGGGTGGGCGACCCGGTACGCGCCGGCATCGTGCGGCTGCTCGCCGCCAAGCTGCGGGCCGGCGGCATCGCCCATGTCAGCTACAACGCGCTGCCGTCGCAGCAGAGCATGCTGGGAATGCAGCGATTGATTCGCGAGGCGGGGCGGCGGCTGGCCACGCGCAGCGACCGCCAGGTCGTGGCCGGGCGCGACGTGGTGAAGGCGCTGGTGGCGGCCGAGGCGGCGCAACTCGCGTCCACGCCGATCGCGCGCGAGATCGAGGGCCGGCTGGACAGCCTGCCGGTCGCCTATCTCGCCCACGAATACATGAACGCCGACTGGCGGCCCTGCTTCCATGCCGACGTCGCCGGCGCGCTGGCGGCGGCGAAGCTGGAATATGCCGGCTCGGCGCGCCTGCACGAGAACTTCATCGACCTGATGCTGACCCAGCAGCAGCGCGACGTGCACGCGCGCTTCGAGGACCCGCTGATGCGCGAGCTGGTGGTGGACACCTGCGTCAACCGGCCGCTGCGCCACGACATCTACGTGCGCGGCACCGCGCGGCTGTCATCGGGCAGGCGCGACCAGATCCTCGGCCGGGTGCCGCTGGCGCTGGCCGTCGAGCAGGACGGGTTCGCCTTCGCGCTGGAGGTGCCGGTAGGGGAGGCGGCGATGAACCGCGACTACTACGGCCCGATGATCGAGGCGCTGGCCGGCGGGCCGATGACCATCGACGAACTCCTGGCCCTGCCCAACCTGTCGCGCCAGCAGCCCAATCCATCGGAGATCGCCATGATGCTGGCCGGCAGCTACCGCGCGCTGGTGGCGCCGCGGCCGGCCGCGGGTGCCGATGACCGCGTCCAGCGCTTCAACGCCGTGGTGGCGCGGCGCGACGCGCGGGTGGACGGGCTGAACAATCCCGGCGTGTTGGCGAGCCTGCGCCTGGGTGCGGGCTATCCGTGCCGGGCGGCCGAACTTTTCCTGGTGGACCGCATCACCGCGGCCGGCGGGGCCATCGACCCGGCGGTGCTGGCCGGGGAACTCGACCCCACGCTGTCGCCCGAGGAGCACGCCCGGCTTGTCGAGGTACTGGGCCGCGTGCTGCACGACCGCCTCGCGGTGTGGCGGCGGGTGGGCGTGGTATAGCAGTCGCGCCTCTGGTCCGCCCCCCGGTTCGCCCTACAGGTAAGTTGCCCTGGAACGCGCCGGCTACTCCACCAGCCGCTCGCGCAGCACGGCGCGGCGAACGTCGTCCAGCCCCAGGCGGTCGCTGAGATAGGCGTCGAGGCTGCCGTGGCTGGCGTGGATCGCCTCGAATGCCGCTTCCAGGAAGGCGGGCTGCACACTCAACAGGGCTTCGGCCACCACCGGCGAAAGCCCCGCCGCCACCTCGGCATCGCGCCGCCACAGCCGGTTGGTGGCGAGGTAGTCGTGGTGGATCGTCTCCTCGTCCACTCCAAGTGCCGACAGCAGCAGCATGGCCGCAACCCCGGTGCGGTCCTTGCCGGCGGTGCAGTGGAACAGCAGCGGCGCCGGCTCGTCATGCAGCAACAAGTCGAACATGGCGCGGTAGCGATGGTGCCAGTCGGTGACATAGGCGCCATAGGCCGCGCGCATCACCCGCACCACGTCCTCGCCGGTGGCGTTGGGGTCGGCCACCAAGTCGTGCAGCGAGGCGCCGATGGTCGGTGCGATGGTCAGTTCGTGAATGGTCACGCCGGTCATCCGCGTCGGCCAGCGCGCGCGCTCGCCTTCGCCGCGGAAATCGACCACGTGGCGCACCCCCAGTGCCTGCAGGGCGGCGATATCCGCCTCGGTGAGCGCATGCAGGGCGGCCGAGCGGAACACCTGCCCGCGCCGCACATGCCGCCCGTCGCGCGTCGGCCAGCCGCCGAGATCGCGCAGGTTGCTCGCACCCTCCAGCGCGATGTGATGCGGCAGGTCGAGGATGCGCGACATCAGGCATTCTCCCCATGGTCGAACTCGAACCGGTAGCCGGCGCCGGCGCGCCGCACCCAGCCGGTATGCGGCGTGCCGAAATGCGCGGGAAACACCCGCGCCCCGGTCTCGCAGCACTGGTCGAGCACTCGGCGGCGCGACCGCTCGGCCTCCCGCGGGTCGGTGCAGAACCGGCTGCTCCATTCCGGCCGGTACACCTGGATCGGGTGGTGCATCACGTCGCCGATGAAAACGCCCTCCTGCCCGCCGGACAGCAGGCGCAGCACCACATGCCCGGGCGCGTGGCCGGGGGCGGGCTCGATGAGCAGCCCGTCGCCGATCTGGTCGGTCATGTCCACCACCATCGCCTGACCCGACTCGATCACCGGCAGCACCGAGTCCTGGAAGATCGCGCCCTGCGCGGGGGCGAGGGCGGTGTTCCTGGCGGGGTCCCAGTGGTCGCGCTCGACCTTCGAGAAGACGTATTTCGCATTGGGGAAGGTCGGCACCCAACGGCCGTCCAGCAACTTCGTATTCCAGCCGACATGGTCCACGTGCAGATGCGTGCACAGCACGAAATCCACCTGCTCCGGCTCCACCCCGGCAGCGCGCAGCCGGTCGAGATACGGGGTGTCCAGCATATGGAACCGCTCGAAGCCCGGCCGGTCCTTGCCGTTGCCGCAGCAGGTATCCACCAGGATGGTGTGGTGCCGGGTGCGGATCACCCAGGAATGGATGGAGGAGACGAACTTGCCGGTCGCCGCTTCGTAGAAGTTCGGCGACAGCCAGCCGCCGTGCTCGCCCAGCACCTCCGGATCCCAGTCCGGCAGCAGGTGGCTGGCGGGGAAGCCCGCGCCCATCTGCTCGGGAACACGGGTGACGGTTGCCTCGCCGATCCTGCGCGTGGTCATCTTCGCGGTGCCTCCTTATGGATGGGTTCAAATGCCAGCATCCGGCCGTGCCGCGCAATGGCGGCCGGGCGGCGGTCGCACGCGACACACGCGACATTGCGCGCGCGATGCTCGCGGCCGTGGTAATCAGGCGTGAACCCGGGGCGGCTATTTCCGGCAGCGACGTGGCGCATTCATCAGCATGACGGGGTATCAACCCGATGAACCTGCATTTCCTGACCGATTTCGGCGACCAGGCGGTGATCCTGCCGCTGGTGGTGGTGACCGGCGTGGTGCTGCTGCTGGTGGGATGGTGGCGGGGCGCCGTGGCCTGGTTCTTCGCGGTGCCGGCGACGCTGGGCCTGGTGCTGGTCGGCAAGCTGTCCACCATCGCCTGCCAGAGCCTGTTGCCCCCGATCGGCCTGTTCAGCCCCAGCGGCCATACCGCCTCCGCGGCCGTGGTCTATGGCGGGGTGCTGGCGCTGCTGCTGCCGCGGCGCAACCGGCGCGGCAGCCTGGGCTGGGCGCTGCTGTGCGGTGCGGCGGTGGCGGGGCTGGTGGGATTCTCCCGACTGGCGCTGGAGGTGCACACCACGGCGGACGTGATCGTGGGCGGGATGATCGGCTGCGCCGGCGTGGTGGTGCTGGCGTGGCTGGCGGGGCCGCGCCCGGCGCTGCCGCGCGCCTGGATGGGACTGACCGCCGCCGTGCTGCTGGTGGCCCTGCTGTTCAACGGCCGGCACGTCTATGCCGAGATGCAGATCGCCCGCGCCTCGCAGCATGTCTGGCCGCTGTCCCTGTGCGCGGCGCCATCGTAACCCGCGCGGCTTCCGTGGCGCGGGTACGGCAGGTATGGTCGGCCGGAACAATGTGGAGGCGCGGCCTGTGAGCGAGCATTTCTATGAACCCCGCCAGGGCCACGGCCTGCCGCACGATCCGTTCAAGGCCATCGTCGCGCCGCGGCCGATCGGCTGGGTCTCCACGGTGGACGGGCAGGGGCGGCCAAACCTCGCGCCCTACAGCTTCTTCAACGCCATCGCCTCGTTCCCGCCGATGGTCTATTTCACCAGCGAAGGCCGCAAGCACAGCCTGGACAATGTCGAGGCGAACGGCGAGTTCGTATGCAGCCTGGTCAGTGCGCCGCTGGCCCGGGCGATGAACGCCACCTCGGCCCCGGTGGGCGCGGGGGTGAACGAATTCGAGCTGGCCGGTCTGGGCATGGCGCCAAGCCGCAAGGTCCGCCCGTCGCGCGTCGCCGAGGCCATCGCCGCGCTGGAATGCAAGGTCACCCAGATCATCCAGCTTGCCGGCACCGATGGCGCCCCGATGCAGACCTGGATGGTGCTGGGCGAGGTGGTCGGCGTGCATATCGACGCCACCTGGCTGAAGGACGGCATCTTCGACACCGCCGGTGCCCACCCCATCGCCCGCTGCGGCTATCGCGGCGACTACACCGAGGTCACCAGCCTGTTCGAGATGACCCGGCCCACCGCCTGACAGCGCAAGCCTGATCGCCATGTCGAATATGCCGGCGTGGCCTTGACGTCCGGCGGGCGGTGGTCCATTTGCCAATAATCAGGACCCACCCGGTCCGATTAGGCCTGCGGGCCGGTCAGGCCCTTGGTTCGGTTAGGATACCCCGCGATGCTCCGCCTGTCGAAACTCACCGACTACGCCGTCGTGGTGCTGATCCGCCTCTGCGAGGGCGATCGCCTGCCACTGGATCGCGATGGCCGCGATTGCGTTCAGACATCGCCGGGAATCGCCGCCTGCACCGGTATTCCCGAGCCGACGGTGGCCAAGGTGCTCAAGGCCCTGGCATCGGCCGGGATGGTTTCGTCGCAGCGCGGCGCGCGGGGAGGGTATCGCCTGGTGCGGCCATTGAACGCCATCTCGGTGGCCGACGTGATCACCGCCGTTGACGGCCCGATCGCGCTCACCGCCTGCGTCGACGGCTCCAGCGCCTGCTGCGACGTGCAATCGGTGTGTGCCGTGAAGGGCCGGTGGGACCTCGTGAACACCGCCATCCAGCAATCGCTGTCCGCCATCAGCCTTGCCGACCTGCGGGCGGCCTCCGTGCCCGCCGCGTTCCGCGTGCCCGCCGCCGATCTTTTTCTTTCCAGCGCAGCCGAATAGGGGGTCGAACATGCCCGCCGCCACCGAAACCCTCGACACCGTCCAGGCCGTCACCGAGTCCGGCTACAAGTGGGGCTTCACCACCGATATCGAGATGGACCTCGCGCCCAAGGGGCTTAACGAGGACATCATCCGCCTGATCTCGGCGCGCAAGAACGAGCCGGAATGGCTGCTGGAATGGCGGCTGAAGGCCTACGCGCACTGGCTCACCATGGAGGAGCCGGAATGGGCGATGGTGAACCATCCGCCCATCGACTACCAGGACCTCCACTACTACGCCGCCCCCAAGAAGAAGGACGGCCCCAAGAGCCTCGACGAGGTCGACCCCGAACTGCTGCGCACCTACGAGAAGCTCGGCATCCCCCTCAAGGAGCGCGCCATCCTGGCCGGCGTGGTCGGTGCCGACGGCGCCCCTGCCGACGGCACCGAAGGCGAGCGTCCGCAGGTGGCGATGGATGCGGTGTTCGACAGCGTGTCGGTGGCAACCACCTTCAAGTCCACCCTCGCCAAGGCCGGCGTGATCTTCTGCCCGATCTCCGAGGCGGTGCAGGAGCACCCCGAACTGGTGCGCAAATACCTCGGCAGCGTCGTGCCCACCAACGACAACTACTTCGCCGCCCTGAACTCGGCGGTCTTCACCGATGGCAGCTTCGTCTACATCCCCAAGGGGGTGCGCTGCCCGATGGAGCTTTCCACCTATTTCCGCATCAACGCCCGCAACACCGGGCAGTTCGAGCGCACGCTGATCATCGCCGAGGACAGCAGCTACGTCTCCTACCTGGAGGGCTGCACCGCCCCGCAGCGCGACGAGAACCAGCTGCACGCCGCGGTGGTGGAACTGGTCGCCTTCGACGACGCGCAGATCAAGTACAGCACGGTGCAGAACTGGTACCCCGGCGATGCCGAGGGCCGCGGCGGCATCTATAACTTCGTCACCAAGCGTGGCGCCTGCCGCGGCGCGCGCAGCAAGATCAGCTGGACCCAGGTCGAGACCGGCTCGGCGATCACCTGGAAGTACCCGTCCTGCGTGCTGTACGGCGACGACAGCGTGGGCGAGTTCTACTCGGTGGCGGTCACCACCAACCACCAGCAGGCCGACACCGGCACCAAGATGATCCACCTGGGCAAGCGCACCAAGAGCACCATCGTCTCCAAGGGCATCAGCGCCGGCCAGTCGAACAACACCTATCGCGGCCTGGTGCGCATTGGCCCGCGGGCCGATGGGGCGCGCAACTTCACCCAATGCGACAGCCTGCTCATCGGCGACCGCTGCGGCGCCCATACCGTGCCCTACATCGAAAGCCGCAACCCCACGGCCCGGCTGGAGCACGAGGCGACCACGTCCAAGATCGACGAGGACCAGCTGTTCTATTGCCGCCAGCGTGGATTGAGCCAGGAGGATGCGGTCGGCTTGATCGTCAACGGGTTCTGCAAGGAAGTTCTCAAGGAGCTGCCGATGGAGTTCGCCGTGGAAGCGCAGAAGCTGCTTGCCGTCAGCCTCGAAGGCTCGGTGGGCTGAGGAGCAGAGCAATGTTGGAAATCAAGGGCCTGAAGGCCGAAATCGACGGCAAGACGATCCTCAACGGGATCGACCTGACCATCCCCGATGGTCAGGTGCATGCCATCATGGGCCCGAACGGCTCGGGCAAGTCCACGCTGTCCTACGTGCTGTCGGGCCGCGAGGGCTACGAGGTCACCGCAGGCACCGCCACCTTCGACGGCCACGATCTGCTGGCCATTGAGCCCGAGGAGCGCGCCGCGCTGGGCGTGTTCCTGGCCTTCCAGTATCCGGTGGAACTTCCTGGCGTGAACAACGCCAACTTCCTGCGCACCGCCGTGAACGCCCAGCGCCGCGCCCGCGGCGAGGCGGAACTTGACGCGGTGCAGTTCCTCAAGCTCGCCCGCGCCCAGACCAAGGCGCTTTCGATGCCCGACGACATGCTGAAGCGCAACGTCAATGTTGGCTTCTCCGGTGGCGAGAAGAAGCGCAACGAGGTGCTGCAGATGGCGGTCCTGCGCCCGAAGCTGGCGATCCTCGACGAGACCGACTCGGGGCTGGACATCGACGCCCTGAAGATCGTCGCCGACGGCGTCAATGCCCTGCGCGGCCCGCATTTCTCGGCGCTCGTCATTACCCATTACCAGCGCCTTCTCGACCACATCGTGCCCGACCGCGTGCACGTGCTGGCCCAGGGCCGCATCGTGAAGTCCGGCGGCCCCGAACTGGCCCATGCGCTGGAGGCCGGCGGCTACGCCGCGGTGATCCCGGAAGGCGCCGCGGCGGAGCTTGGCGAGGCGGTATGAGCGCGACCGTTCCCCCCACCGGCCCGCTGGCCGCGCTGAAGGCGGCGAGCGACGGCTTCCTCGCCGAGTACCAGGCTCGTCGGTCGGTGCTGCCCGGCGATTCCCACGTCCGCGCCGAGGCCGCCGCCCTGGTCGCGTCCGCAGGTTTCCCCGGCCCGCGCGAGGAGGCGTGGCGCTATACCCCGCTTCGCCCCTTCGCCGAGACCCAGTTCAAGCCGGCCGTCAAGGTTGAGCCCTCCGCCGCCCTGGTCGCGCGCATCCCCGCCGTTGCCGGCCTGCGCCTGGTCTTCGTCGACGGCCGCTTCCATTCCGAACTCTCCGGCGTGCCGAAGGGGTTCGACGTCACCACCGGCGAACCCGCCTTCGGCAGCCTGGCCCGCCCGGCAGCCGAGAAGCTGGTGGCTTTGAACACCATGCTCGCCGAGGATGGCGCGGCCATCCACATCCCCGCCGGCGTCGATGCCGGCACCGTCGTGCTCGCCAGCCTGGGGACCGGCAACTCGGTCGGCTTCCACCCGCGCCACCGCATCGTGCTCGAACCGGGCGCCAGGCTCACCCTGGTGGACGCAGCCCTGGGCGATGGCGAATACCTGCACAACCCGGTCCTCAGCTTCGAGGTCGCCGAGGGCGCGGTGGTGACCCACCTTCGCCTGCAGGACGAAGGGGCAGGGGCCTTCCACCTCTCCACCTGCTACGCCGAGGTTGCCGCCGGCGCCACCTACGACAGCTTCGCCCTCACCCTCGGCGCCCGCCTCGCCCGCATGGAGGTCCATGCCCGCCTCGCCGGCTCTAAGGCGGTCGCCCACCTCAACGCCGCCCAGCTTCTCGGCGGCGCCCAGCACGCCGACTTCACCACGGTGGTGCGCCACGACGCGCCGGACACCGCCAGCCGGCAGACGGTCAAGAACGTGCTCACCGGCCGCTCGCGCGGCGTCTTCCAGGGCAAGATCGAGGTTGACCGCATCGCTCAGAAAACCGACGGCTACCAGATGAACCAGGCCTTGCTGCTCTCGCCCACGGCCGAGATGGACAGCAAGCCGCAGCTGGAAATCTACGCCGACGACGTGAAGTGCAGCCACGGCGCCACCGTCGGCGCGCTGGATGCCGACCAGCTTTTCTACCTGCGCAGCCGCGGCGTGCCGCAATCCGACGCCCGCGCCATCCTGGTGCGCGCCTTCCTGTCGGAGGCGCTGGACCCGATCGCCCACGAGCAGGCCCGCGACGCCATGGAGGCGGCCATCGCCGCGTGGTGGGACCGCGCGACCGCAGGACAGCCAGCATGAACGACACCGCGCACAGGCTTGACGTAGCAGCAATCCGGGCGGAATTCCCGATCCTGGCGCAGAAGATCCGCGGCAAGGATCTGGTGTTCCTCGACAGCGCCGCCTCCGCCCAGAAGCCGCGCGCGGTGATCGCCGCCATGGTCGGCGCGATGGAAACCCAATACGCCAACATCCATCGCGGCCTGCACTGGATGAGCGAGCGCACCACCGAGGCCTACGAAATGGCCCGCGACGCCGCCGCCCGCCTGCTCAACGCGTATGACCGCAGCGAGATCGTCTTCGTGCGCAACAGCACCGAGGCCATCAATCTGCTCGCCCATTCCTACGGCCGCGCGCTGATGAAGCCCGGCCAGGCCGTGGTGATCTCGGGCATGGAGCACCACTCCAACATCGTGCCCTGGCAGATGCTGCGCGACAGCCACGGCATCGAGCTCCGCGTTGCCCCGCTCACGGCGGCCGGCGAGCTCGACATGCCCGCCTTCGAAGCCCTGCTGTCCGACGGCCGCGTCGGCCTCGTCGCCATCACCCACATGTCCAACGTTCTCGGCAGCTACACCCCCGCCGAGCGCATCGCCACGCTCGCCCACGCCCACGGGGCAAAGGTGTTCTTCGACGGCAGCCAGGCCGTCGTGCATCGCCGGGTCGATGTCCAGGCGATCGGCGCCGATTTCTACTGCTTCACCGGCCACAAGCTCTACGGTCCCACCGGCATCGGCGTGCTCTGGGGAAGGCGCGAACTGCTCGACGCCATGCCCCCCTTCCTCGGCGGCGGCGACATGATCTCCACCGTCAGCTACGAGCGCAGCACCTGGGCCGAGGTGCCGCACAAATTCGAGGCCGGCACGCCCGCCATCATCGAGGGCATTGGCCTACACGCCGCCATCGAATTCATTGAATCCATAGGATACCCCGCCATCGCCGCGCACGAGGCATCGCTGACCGACCACGGCCTGGCGAAGCTGTCGGCCATCGAGGGCGTTACCGTCATCGGCCGCGCCCAGGACCGCGGCGGCGTCATCTCCTTTACCCTCGACCGCGCCCACGCCCACGACATCGCCACCCTGCTCGACCGCCAGGGCATCGCCGTGCGTGCCGGCCAGCACTGCGCCGAGCCGCTGATGCGCACCCTCGGCCTGGATAGCACCGCCCGCGCCAGCTTCGGCATCTACACCACCCACGAGGAGATCGACGCCCTGGCCGACACGCTCAGCCGTATCCGGGAGTTCTTCACCTGATGTTCGAGGACGTCCGCGACCTCTACAACACGGCGATCATGGAGCGCGGGCGCCGCCCCCGGCACATGCGCCGGCTGGAGGCGTTCGAGGCGACGGCCAAGGGCGACAACCCGATGTGCGGCGATCGCGTGCAGGTATGGCTGCACTACGCGCCCGACGGCACCATCGCCGAGACCGGCTTCGAGGCGCGCGGCTGCGAGATCAGCCGCGCCTCGGCTGACCTGATGGTGGAAGCGGTGCAGGGCCGCAACCCTGCCGACACCAGGGCGATGTTCGCCCGGTTCCGCGAGATGGCGCAGACCGGCCAATGCCCGGACTGCGCGGCGTTCGAGGCGTTGAAGCCATTGGCAAGCGTGCACGCCTACCCCTCGCGGGTGAAGTGCGCGACCCTGCCATGGCACGCGCTGATGGCGGCGTTGGAGGGGGAAGCCAATGCGAGCAGCGAGTGAGGGCATGTCGTGAACGAGGGACCGATCAACCAGCCGGTGGGTACCTGGACACCGGAAGGCGAAGTGGTGGGCAAGCCGTCCGAGGACGCGCTGATCGCCGCCTGCGCAACCGTCCACGATCCCGAGATACCCGTGAATATCTATGAACTCGGGCTGATCTACGCCATCGAGGTGGACGACGCCGGCGCGGTCAAGGTCGAGATGACGCTCACCGCGCCCGCCTGCCCCAGCGCCCAGGAACTGCCCGAACAGGTCCGCGACGCCGTCCTGGCTGTGCCCGGGGTCACGGCATGCGACGTGGACGTGGTGTGGGACCCGCCATGGGATCCCAGCCGGATGAGCGAGGATGCCCGCCTCGCGTTGAACATGTACTGAGGGAGGATTGCCATGTCGGACAACATCACCGCCGCCCCCCGCGCGCGCCGCCCGCTGCCCCCGCTGATGTCGGTCTCCGACACAGCCGCCGACCGCCTGCGCCGCCTTTACGCGCAAGGCCAGCAGGGCAAGCTCCTGCGCATCTCCGTCAACACCAAGGGCTGCTCGGGCCTTGCCTACGACATGTCCTGGGTCGACGAAGCCGGCCCCGGCGACGAGGTCGTCAACGACAAGGGCGTCACCGTCCTGGTGGACCGCAAGGCGTCGCTGTTCCTCATCGGCACCACGATGGATTACGAGGTGAAGGCCCTCTCCTCCGGCTTCACCTTCACCAATCCCAACGAGAAGGGCCGTTGCGGCTGCGGCGAAAGCTTCCACGTCTAGCATCGCGCCACGTCAACAAAAGCATGTTCTTTTTTGAAAAAAGAACCAAAAAACTTCTATTCAATCGCTAATGGAAAAAAGTCTTTTTGCTTCTTTTCCTACAGAAAAAGAAGATCTTTCTTCCTAGCCTTGCCTGTCCGAACCACACGCGCCAAGCTCTACGGCGGGAGGAAACAAAGCCATGTGGGACTGCGCCGAACTCGCCGCCTCGATGAACCAGCGCCAGCGCCGCTCCGCCGCCGGCGGCCCCACCTGGGACCAACTCGTCGCCGAGGGCCGTGACGCCGCCGCCCGCGAACCCATGCTCGTGCGCACTCTGGAGCACGGCCTCCTTGCCCACGACAATTTCGCCGACGCGCTCGCCCACCGCCTGGCCCACAAGCTGGAAGACGCCGATCTGGGCGCCGCCTGCCTCTCCCCGCTGATGATGGAGGCGATGGAAGACGACCCCTGCATCGCCGCCGCCGCCGCCGAAGATCTCCGCGCTGTCCGCGAGCGCGATCCCTCCATTACCGACCTCCTCACGCCATTCCTCTATTTCAAGGGCTACCACGCCATCCAAACCCACCGCGTCGCCCATCACCTCTGGCGCCACGGCCGCCAGCACGCCGCCCGCTTCCTGCAAAGCCGCGCCTCGGAGGTTTTCGCGGTGGACATCCACCCCGCGGCACGCCTCGGCCGCCGCCTGATGTTCGACCACGGCACCGGCGTCGTCATCGGTGAGACGGCGGTTGTGGAAGACGATGTCTCCATGCTCCACGCCGTCACCCTCGGCGGCACCGGCAAGGAGGGCGGCGAACGCCACCCCAAGGTCCGCCGCGGCGTGCTCATCGGCGCCGGCGCCAAGATCCTTGGCAACATTGAAATCGGCGAAGGGGCGAAAGTCGGCGCCGGCGCCGTCGTCCTGCGCAACGTCGAGCCCTATACCACCGTGGTCGGCAACCCCGCCAAACCGGTCGGCCAACGCGCCACCGTCATGGCCGCGCTCACAATGGACCAGATGCTGGGCGAGGACTGCACGGGCTGACTACGCTTCGCGGAAGCAAGGGTGGAACAGGGGGTTCCTTCTCCTAGCCGATTGTAGCAAGGCTGGGCGCTGCCCAGACCCGCCAGGGGCCAAGCCCCTGAACCTTCGTCGACTAGGAAAGCAGAACTTGCAATGAGTTCCGAGGGGTATTTGTTTTCCGATTTCATGTCAGGCAGCTAAGATTCCACATCCCGGCTGATTTCGACCCCGCTCCGGGCAGGCGCGAGGCGAAGCCCCGCTCTACCCCCGCGCAAACACGCAAACACTCTCAAGCCGCGCCGACCACAGGAACTGGTCGATCGGCACCGCCGACAGCAGCCGGAATCCTGCCCCCTTCAGCACCGCCGCATCCCGCCCCAGCGCAGCCGGGTTGCAACTCACGTAGATCACCCGCTTCACCGTGCTTGCCGCGATCCGCGCCACCTGCGCCGCGGCTCCGGCATGGGGCGGGTCCAGCACCACCGCCGCGAACGGTGCCAGTTCCGTCTCGGTCAACGGCTGGCGCGCCAGGTCGCGCACCATTCCCTCCACCTTGCCGCCCAACCCGCCCCGACCCGCCGCCTGGCGCAGCCCCGCGACCGCGGCTGCCTCGCCTTCGCACGCCATCACCCGCCCGTGCTGCGCCAGCGCGAAGCTCAGCGTGCCGCTGCCGGCATACAGGTCGGCGATGCGCGCCCGCGGCGCCAGCTTCGCCGGCAGTCCCGCCAGCACCGCCGCCACGATCGCCGCCTCCCCCTCCGTCGAGGCCTGCAGGAACCCGCCTGGCGGCACCACCACGTCCACGCCCGCCATCTTCGTCGTAGCCGGCCGCAGCACCGCCACCGGCTCCACCGCCGCGCCGCCCACCTGCACCGTCACACGCGACAGCCCGTTCGCATGGGCGAACTCCGCCAGCCGTGTGCGGTCCGGCATGGTCAGGCCGGTATCGGTGCGCAGCAACAGGTCGGGCCCCGCATCCAGCAGGTTCACCACCGCCGATCCCTCCCGCCGTGGACTCGACAGGCTGCGGAATAGCGCCCGCATGCGCGGTATCAGCGCCGAAAGGACAGGAGCCAGCACCGGGCAGCCACCCAGGTCAACCACCGTTCCGCTCCGCGGCGCGTGCAATCCCACCGCCACCCCGCCGGGAATGCGCCGGATCGCCAGGTCCATCCGCCGCCGCGCCGCCGGCGGTGTGCGCTGCATTGGCGCAATCGGCGCGTCGCCGTATCCAGCCCGCGCCAGCGCCGCCGCCAGCAACCCCGACTTCCACGCCGTATAGGCGGCATCGTCCATGTGCTGCAGCGTGCAACCGCCACAGGCGGTGAAATGCGGGCAGGGGGCTGCCACCCGCTCCGACGCCGGCGCCAGGATCTCCGCCGTCCCCGCCCAGCCCTCGCCGCGCTTATGCGTCGCCGTCGCGCGCACCCGCTCGCCCGGCAGGGTGAACGGCAGGTACAGCGCCGCGCCATTTTCATTCACGGCTAGCCCGTCGCCCTCGCTGCCAAGCCGGGTGACCGTCGTCTCGCAGGGCGGCGGAAGGGGCATGGGCGGTCGTGTCATCGTCCTCGCCTCACGCTGCCACCCGTGCCTGGAAGAAAAAGGCGCCCGACCCCGGCGGGATCAGCGCGCCCCATATGTTTGGCAACAATAACGTTGCCAATTTGGTCGGAGAATTACTCCCCGAACGCGGCGATCCCCGTCTGCGCCCGGCCCAGGATCAGCGCGTGCACGTCATGCGTGCCCTCATAGGTATTCACCGTCTCCAGGTTCAGCACGTGGCGGATCACGTGATACTCGTCCACGATGCCGTTGCCGCCGTGCATGTCGCGAGCCATGCGCGCGATATCCAGCGCCTTGCCGCAGGAGTTGCGCTTGCACAGGCTGATCATCTCCGGCGCCGCCTGGCCCTCGTCCATCAGCCGCCCCAGCCGCAGCACCGCCTGCAACCCGATGGTGATCTCGGTCTGCATGTCCGCAAGCTTCTTCTGCACGAGTTGGGTCGCGGCGAGCGGACGCCCGAACACGATGCGCCCCAGCGTGTATTCGCGCGCCGCGTGCCAGCAGAACTCGGCCGCTCCCAGCGCACCCCAGGAAATCCCGTAGCGTGCGTTGTTCAGGCACGAGAACGGCCCGCGCAGCCCCTTCACCTTGGGCAGCATGTTGCCTTCGGGCACGAACACATCGTCCATCATGATCATGCCGGTGACCGAGGCGCGCAGGCTGAACTTGCCCTCGATCTTCGGCGCCGTCAGGCCCTTCATGCCCTTCTCCAGGATGAAGCCGCGAATGTCGCCGGCATCGTCCTTGGCCCACACCATGAACACGTCCGCGATCGGCGAATTGCTGATCCAGGTCTTGCTGCCGTTCAGCAGATACCCGCCATCCACCGACTTCGCTCGCGTGCGCATCGCCCCTGGGTCGGAACCGCCATCCGGCTCGGTCAGGCCGAAGCAGCCGACGAACTCGCCGGTGCGCAGCTTGGGCAGGAAGCGGTCCTTCTGGTCGTCCGAGCCGAAGGCATAGATCGGATACATCACCAGCGACGACTGCACCGAAAACGCGCTGCGATAGCCGCTGTCCACCCGCTCCACCTCGCGCGAGATCAGCCCATAGGCGACAT
This sequence comes from uncultured Alphaproteobacteria bacterium, assembly GCA_963779875.1. Lineage (GTDB taxonomy): Bacteria > Pseudomonadota > Alphaproteobacteria > Acetobacterales > Acetobacteraceae > CAMDGX01. The sequence goes on from CAWAAI010000003.1 coordinate 925,412, forward strand.
AGCCGACATCGGCGCAGCCATGGCTCGACAGGGTGGCGCCGAGGAAGCCCATCTCCCCGAACTCGTTCATGATCTCGCGGTCGAAATGCTCGTTGCGAAAGCCCATCAGCACCCGAGGCAGAAGCTTCTCCTGGCAGAACTCATGGGCGGCATCGCGAATGGCGCGCTCGTCCTCGGTCAACTGCCCGTCAATGCGCAGGGCGTCGTCCCATTTGAAGGGCGCCAGCTTGCCCTTGTTGGCGGACGGGGGCGCGTCGTTCATTTCAGCACTCCAGGTCGTCGGCGTTCTGGACAGCAGTATCGGGTTCCGCGGAGATGGGGTGGCGCGGGCGGGCGGCAACCAGCATGAAGGCCGGAATCTCGTCGCCGAAACCAACCACGGCAGGGCCGAGATCGTTGTCCCGGCGCCTGTCGTCACGCGACCGGTCGTCACGCGGCCTGTCGTCGCGGGGCCGATCTTCACGGGACCGATCTTCCCGGGGCCGATCTTCGCGGGGCCGATCCTCGCGAGAACCAGCGCGCCCGGCCGAGTCGCGGCGTGGCCCACGGTCGCGGCGCGGCGGCGCGTCCTGCCGGGCGGCAACGGGCTCGGGCGCGGCGGCGGCAACTTCGGCAACCGGGGCGGTGTCCTCGGCGGCCTCCACGCGCGGCTCCTTTTCGGGCCGGCTGCGCGCGGGGCGTTCCTTCTCTGGCCGATCCTTGTCGCGGGCAGGGCGGGCCGGCTTGGTCTCAGACTTTCCGGCGTCGCGCTTGGCGCTGTCTCGCTTCGGCCCGTCGCTCTTGGGCGCGGTACGCCCCCGGCCACGGCGGCGCGAATCGCCCTCGGCCCATTCCACCTCGTCCAGCCCCGGAATGGCGATGCGCGGGATGGGGTGGTTGATCAGCTTCTCGATCGCCTCGGCATTCTGCCGGTCCTCGGGCGTGGCCAGGGTGAACGCGCGGCCCTCGCGCCCGGCCCGGCCGGTGCGGCCGATCCGGTGCACATAGTCCTCGGCATGATGCGGCATGTCGAAATTGAACACATGGCTCAACCCGCCGATGTCGATGCCGCGAGCCGCCACGTCCGAGCAGCACAGCAGGCGTACGTCGCCGGCCTTGAACTTCTCCAGCGTCGCGAAGCGCACGGGCTGGGCCATGTCGCCGTGCAGCGCGCCCACGCTGAAGCCATGCCGCGTGAGCGACTTGTACAGGATGTCCACGTCGCGCTTGCGGTTGCAGAAGATCAGCGCGTTCTGCACGTCCTCGCTGCGGATCAGCCGGCGCAGCGCCTCGCGCTTGTCCTGTTCGGCAACCAGCACCATCGCCTCGGTGATGGTCGTGGCCACCGAGGCGGCGCGGTCGACGGCGACCAGCTTCGGATTCTGCAGGAACGCATCGGCCAGGCGCTTGATCTCCGGCGCCATGGTGGCGCTGAAGAACAATGTTTGACGGTTGCGCGGCAGCAGGCCGACAATCTTTTCCACATCGGGGATGAACCCCATGTCGAGCATCCGGTCGGCCTCGTCGATCACCAGCACCTTCACGTCGGACAGCAGGATGCTGCCGCGCTCGAACATGTCCATCAGCCGGCCGGGCGTGGCGATGAGCACATCCACCCCACGCATCAGGATCTCCTTCTGGTCCGACATGCTTTCGCCGCCGATGACCAGCGCGTGAGTCAGTTTCAGGTATTTGCCGTATTCGACGAAGTTCTCGGCCACCTGCAGGGCCAACTCGCGGGTCGGCTCCAGGATCAGGCTGCGCGGCATGCGGGCGCGGGCGCGCGAGCCGGACAGGATGTCCAGCATCGGCAGGGTGAAGCCCGCCGTCTTTCCGGTGCCGGTCTGCGCGGTGCCCAGCAGGTCGCGGCCCATCAGCACGTACGGAATGGCCTGCGCCTGGATCGGCGTGGGCGTGGTATAGCCCTTCTCGGTCACGGCGCGCACGATCTCGGGCGACAGGCCAAGATCGGTGAACCCCGAGACCGGCGACTCATCCTGGTCGGGCGCCTCGGGATAGCCGTCGTCGTCGTAGGTGCCGGCGCCGCTCTCGTCCGGCTGCGGCGCCGCGGCGGATGCGGCGGCAGGGTCGGCAGCGGCGGGATCGGCAGCGGCGGGCGCGGGCGCGTCGGCAGGCGGCGTGGGCGACTCCACCGGGGTCGGCGTGGTTTCAGGCAGCGGGCTGGTATCGGTCAAATTGTCTGTGCTTCCATCGCGGCGCCTCCGGTTGGAAGGTTTGGGGCGTGCCGCAGCAGGCGCGCGAAGCGCGCGCATTCGCCCCGCGTATCGGCAAATGCCGCGGCAAAGTCAAGGTTTCCTGTCGTGCGCAAGCTGTGCAAGGCGGTTTTCGCACCCGGTTGCGGCGATGCCGGGCACGACCTATGTCCAAGTCAGGGACGGGATCTGTTTCGCGGAAGGGAGCGGTGGCATGGCTGTGTTGCGCGCCAAGGCAGCGGCGCTGGCGGTGGCCGCGGTGCTGGCCGGGATGGCGGCACCCGGCTTGGCGCTGGCGCGGGACCGGGCAGGCGCACTTGCGCACCCCGTCCACTGGCGCGGCGGCTTCTCCTTCGGCTTTTCGGCGCCCCTGTACATGACTCCACCACCCTACTACGCGGTACCCACACCCTATTACGCGCCGCCGCCCTATGCCGCCCCGGCAGCGGTCGAGGGCTGCTATGCCGGCCCCTATGTCTGCCCGCTGGAGGGCCCCGCCCGGGTCGGCATGCCCTGTTCCTGCCCGACGACACAGGGACGCGCCTGGGGATCAGCCCGCTGAGCACCGGAGAGGGCGCCAGCGAATTGGGCGCCGCTTCCGTGCGCGCGACGCAGGTGGCCGAGATCGCCGATTATGCACTGATCGGCGATTGCCACAGCGCGGCGCTGGTGTCGCGCACCGGTTCCATCGACTGGCTGTGCTGGCCGCGCTTCGACAGCCCCTCCTGCTTCGGCGCACTGCTCGGCACGGCCGAGCATGGCAGGTGGCTCATCGCGCCCGCCGATCCCAAGGCGCGGACCCGCCGTGCCTATCGCGGCGATTCGCTGGTGCTGGAAACCGTCTTCACGACGGCCGACGGCGAGGTGGCGCTGGTGGATTTCATGCCGATCAGCGGCGAAGCCGGCGCGCTGGTGCGCCTGGTGCAGGGGCGGCGGGGCCGGGTGGCAATGTGTCTGGAACTGTTGTTGCGCTTCGACTACGGCTCGGCGGTGCCCTGGGTAAGTCGCCTGCCGCAGGGCGATGGCCTGCATGCGGTGGCCGGGCCGGATCAGGTGGTGTTGCGGAGTCCCGTCCCGCTGGAGGGGCGGGGCCTCTCCACCGTGGCCTCCTTCGAGGTGGCCGAGGGCGAGTCGCTGGCGTTCACGCTGGCGCACGCACCCAGCCACGCACGCATGCCCGCCGCGCGTGAACCGTCAGCCGCGCTGGAGGAGACCGAGCAGTTCTGGGCGCGCTGGCATGCGCATGGCAAGGTCGGCGGACCGTACGAACCGTTGTTGCGGCGATCGCTGCTGACGCTCAAGGCGCTGACCTATGCGCCCACGGGCGGCATGGTGGCGGCGCCCACCACCTCGCTGCCCGAGCAGCCCGGCGGCACCCGCAACTGGGACTACCGCTATTGCTGGTTGCGCGACGCCGCCCTTGCGCTGCGGGCATTCATGCCGGCGGGATATTTCGACGAGGCACGGGCGTGGCGCGACTGGCTGCACCGCACCCTGGCCGGCAGCCCGAGCCAGGTCCAGATCCTCTACGGCGTCGCCGGCGAGCGTCGGTTGCCCGAATGGGAGGTGGATTGGCTGCCGGGCTGGCAAGGCGCGCGTCCGGTGCGCGTCGGCAATGGCGCGGCGAACCAGATGCAGCACGACGTCTTCGGCGTGGTGATGCAGGCGCTGCTGGACGAGCGGGCGGGCGGTCTGGTGACATCCGCCGAAAGCTGGAACCTGCAACGTGCCCTGCTCGACCGGCTGGCGGCGGTATGGACCGAGCCGGACGAGGGCATATGGGAAGTCCGCGGCGGGCGCCAGCACTTCACCTTTTCCAAGGTAATGGCCTGGGTGGCGGTCGACCGCAGCATCGAGGCCGCCCAGCGCTTCGATCTGCCCGCGCCACTGGCCGAATGGCAGGCGCTGCGCGCACGCATCCACGCGACGGTCTGTGCCAAGGGAGTCGACCCGGAGCGGGGCTGCTTCGTGCAGGCATTCGGCGGAACGGCGCTCGATGCCAGCCTGTTGCAGTTGCCGCTGGTGGGTTTCCTGCCCGTGGACGACCCGCGGATCACCGCGACGGTGGCCGCAATCGAAGCCGGGTTGATGCCGCACGGCCTGGTGCTGCGCTACGACACGCGCGATACGGCAGACGGACTGCCGCCCGGCGAGGGAGCATTCCTGCCATGCAGCTTCTGGCTCGTGGAGGTCTATGCCCTACAGGGGCGCATGGCGGAGGCGCGGGCGCTGTTCGAGCGGCTGGCGGGGCTGTGCAACGATTTGGGCCTGTTGGCCGAGGAATACGACCCGGTGGCCGGCCGGATGCTCGGCAATTTCCCCCAGGCCTTCAGCCACGCCGCGCTGCTGTCGGCGGCGGCGCGGCTGGGCGAGGGGTGATGCTCAGTTGGCCAGCACGTACATGTAGTCGCTGCCGCTGCCGGGGTCGAAGCCGAACAGCACGGTGAGCGCACCGCCGTCCATTTGCGCCTTGGTGTAGCCGGGCAGGGTGAGCGATGCGGTCGGCTTGCCCGCAGCGGTGGCGTGCAGGGTGAGGCCGGTAAAGCCCGGCGCGCCCTGGTCGTCAAACCAGTCGAGCGCGAATGCGGCTTTCGAGACGCCCCATAACGTGGCCGCATCGCCGCTGCTGAAGCCGTTCACCGTGCTCCAGATCGGCGCCGTCGCGCCGCGCGCATCGACAAAGAACGTGTCGGCGCCGCTGGCGCCGGTGAGGAAGTTCGAGCCGGTGCCGCCATCCAGCACGTTGGTGCCGCCGGCAACGGCGATCGCATCGTCGCCGCTGCCGGAGTGGATGAACCAGTTGGGGCCGGCGACCGCCACGGTCAGGTTCTCCGGCGTCAGCAGCACGAACTCGCGCTCGATGCCCGCCACCGGCCCGGTGTAGAAAACCGGCGTGGCGGCTACCGGCAGGCCGGTGGTGCCGTTGACCACGGCGAGGTCGGTAATCGCCTCGTCGGCGAGGATGGTGCCGCCGGCGCTGGCGGTGCCCAGCGTGGCGCCGGCCGGCGGGTTGGCCAGGGTGACCACGAAGCTCTCGTTGCCCTCCACCACGTCGTCACCGGACACCTCGATGGTCAACACCTTGCTGCCCTCGCCCGCGGCGAACGAGATGGTGCCGCCCGGCAGCGCGCCGCCGGTGAAGTCGGCCGCGTCGGCCGGGCGCAGGGCGCCGCCGCCGACGCTGTAGCCGACATCGAGCGCGCCTGCCGTGCTGCCGGTGCGCGTGACCGTGAAGGTGAAGACGGTGGCGGCCCCGCCCGCACCCTCCGCCTTGTCGGCATCGGTGGCGGCAATGGCGAGCGTCACCGGATCGGGCGTGCCGAAGGCGACGGTCTGGTCGCTGAACTTGAGGAACTGGATGTTGGCCAGCGTGTCCTTGCCATCCGCGCCGGTGACGGTGCCGTTGGCGAAGCTGCTTGCGGCGACAGTATAGGCGGCGAGGTTGCCGCTGAACACGGCGGTGTTGCTGCCGCCGCCGCCGTCGATGGTGTCGTCCCCAAGGCCGCCTTGCAGCACGTTGTCGGCGTTGTCGCCGGTGATGCTGTCGCCGAGATCGGTGCCGACGACGTTCTCGATGGAAACCAGCCTGTCCGTGTTGCCGAAGCCGTCGATGGCCGAACCTGTCGCGAGATTGACCGTCACCGCACCGCCGCCGCCGACCGTCGCGTCGCGCACGTAGTCTACGGTGTCGACGCCGCCGCGTCCGTCGATCAGGTCGTCGCCGCCCAGCGCCTGGAAACGGTTGGCCTCGTCGTTGCCATAGAGCACGTCGCCGAAGCTCGTCAGGGTCGCGCCGCCATCGAGCGAGGCGGTGCTGCCGGTAAGCGCATTGGTGCCGCGGATGCTTTCGATGCTCATGAGCGTGTCGGTGGTGCCGAAGCCGTCGCGCCCGGTGCCGGCCGCGAGATCCACCAGCACGCCCGCGGCGCCACCGAACTGCGCGTCGCGGTCGTAGCGCACCAGGTCGGTGCCGCCGCCGCCGTCGATGATGTCGGCACCGCCGAGTCCGACGAAGAAATTGCCGGCGCCGTCGCCGGTCAGGCTGTCGGCGTTCTGGGTGCCGCGCAGCCCTTCGATGCCGGTGAAGTTATCGGTGCCGCCGTACGGGTCGGCCAGCGTGCCCAGGTCCAGGTTCGCGACGAGGATGCCGGCACCGGTATAGTCGCTGTAGCTGATCTGGTCGGCGTTGCCGGTGCCGCCGGTGATGGTGTCGTTGCCCGCGCCCGGCTCGATGTAGGCCGCGAAGGCTCCGCCCGTCAGCACGTCGTCGCCGGCGCGGCCATAGAGTTCGTAGGTCTGGCCCAGGGCAAGCGCCGCGTCGCCGCCGGTCAGGTTGTCCGCCTGGTCGGTTCCGGTGACCTGCTCGATGGAGACGAGCGTGTCGGTGGTGCCAAAGCCATCGGTGGCGGTGCCAGTGGCGAGATTGACGGTCACGCCGGCGCTGCCGCCGTACTGCGCGTCGCGGTCGTAGCGCACGCGGTCCTGGCCGGCGCCACCGTCGAAGGAGTCGTTGCCGCCCAGGCCGCGGAACTGGTTGTTCAGCGCGTTGCCGGTGAAAATATCGGCGTTGCGGGTGCCGCGCGCGCCCTCGATCGCGCCGACCAGCGTGTCGGTGCCGCCATAGGGGTCGCTGATTGTGCCGGCGGCGAGGTCGAAGGTGGCGCCGTTGGGGCCGACATACTCGGCATAGCTGATCTGGTCGAACCCGGTGCCGGCGGTGATGGTGTCACTGCCGGCACCGGGTTCCACATACAGGTCGAACTTGCCGGCGGTGATGCTGTCATCGCCGCCGAGGGCGTAGATTTCATAGGCTTGGTTGTTCGGCAGCGGCGTATCGCCGCCGAACAGGATGTCGCCGCTGTCGGTGCCGGTCACCTCCTCGATGCCGGTGAAGCTGTCCTTGGCGCCGAAGCCGTCGGTGGCCGTGCCGGCCGCCAGATCCACGACCACGCCCGCGCTGCCGCCGAACGAGGCGTCGCGATTGTAGGCGATGCGGTCCTGGCCGCCGCCGCCGGTGATGATGTCGGCGCCGCCCAGCCCCTCGAAGCGGTTGTCGCCGGCGGTGCCTGTCAGGGTATCGGCGAAGCGGGTGCCGCGCACGCGCTCGATCGAGGTGATGGTGTCGGTATCGCCCCACGGGTCGATGACGGTGGCGGCGTTGAGGTCGACGGTGATGCCGGCGGTGATGGTGCCCGAACCGTTGGCGGCGCTGTACGACAGCATGTCCTCGCCATCGCCGCCGTCGATGGTGTCGGTGCCACGGCCGGGGTCGAGATAGTCGTTGCCGCCGTTGCCCGAAAGCGCGTCGGCGCCGCCATAGCCGCCCAGGTTGTCGTCGCTGCTGCCGCCGGTCAGCGTGTCGTCGCCGCCGAGCAGGAACGCGGAGACATTGCCCGGGCTGGCCCCCAGCCACACGCCGTAGAGATCGACCAGCGGCACTGACAGCGCGCCGAATATGGCAAGCTGGGTGCTGAAATCCGCCGCGAACAGCGTGATGGAGCCAACCGTCCCGGCGGTGGGCTCGTCATTGCCATCAAGGTTGAAGCCGGTGCCGGCGATCGAGACGATGGTGCCGGTGATGTTGGTCAAGACGATGCTGGTCGGCGTCCACGAGGTGAGGCTGACGTTGCCCGCACTCTGGAAGAACTGGCTCGACTGGATGTTGGCCGGTGCGCCGTTGAACACTGTATAGGTCGGCATCATGGCTCCGCGGGTGCATTCTAGTCGTGCCCGGAATGATGCCCGCGCGCACGTGCCGCGGCAAGATGCCCGTCCTGCAACGATGCCGCCGCACCAGCTCTTCGCGGCTTGCGCTCTAGGCGGCCTGCTGCGGGCTCTGCGCCAGAACCGGGCGACGCCGGCGTTGCAGGAACAGATAGACCACCGGCGTGGTGTAGAGCGTCAGTGCCTGGGAGGCGACGAGGCCGCCGATAATGGTCAGGCCCAGCGGCTGGCGCAGTTCCGCACCGGTCCCGGTGGCCAGCGCCAGCGGCAGAGCGCCGAAGAGGGCGGCCAGCGTGGTCATCATGATCGGGCGGAAGCGTTCCACCGCCGCGGCACGGATCGCATCGCTTGGGGCGGCGCCGTGCCGGCGCTCCTGCTCCAGCGCGAAATCCACCATCATGATCGCGTTCTTCTTCACAATCCCCATCAGCAGCAGGATGCCGATGATCGCCACCACCGAAAGCTCGGTGTCCGTTGCCCACAGCACCAGCAGCGCGCCCACGCCGGCCGAGGGCAGGGTGGACAGGATGGTGATGGGCTGGGTGAGGCTCTCGTACAGCACGCCGAGCACGATGTAGATTGCCAGCAGCGCAGCCCCGATCAGCATCGGCTGCGACTTCAGGCTCTCGGCCAGCCAGCGCGACGAGCCGGCGAAGCTGGTGCGCACCGTCTCCGGCATCCGCAACTCCCACGCCACGCGCTGGACAATCGCAAGCCCGGTCCCGGCGGGCGTGCCGGGGGCGGTGGCGAAGCTGATGGTGGCTGCGGGATACTGGCCCTGGTGGCGCACCGCCAGCGGCGCGCTGCCGCGCTCGGTGCGGACTACCGTGCGCAGCGGCACCTGCCGCCCGCCGGCGCCGGGCACGAAGATGCGGTCCAGGCTGGCCGGGTCGGCCTGCAGCGCCGGGTCGATCTCCTCGATCACGCTGTACTGGTTGCGGGTGGCGTAGATGGTGGAGATCTGGCGCTGTGCGAAGGCGTTGTTCAGCGCGCTGGTAATGGCCGAGACCGACACCCCCAGCCGTGCCGCCATCTCGCGGTCGATCACCACGTTCACCTGCGGCCCGGTGCGGTCCTGGTCGCTGGAGACGTCGGTGATGCCCGGCTCCTCGCGCAGCCGGTCCACCATGCGCTGCGACCATTCGCGCAGGGTGGCGAGGTCGTCGCTCAGCAGCACGAACTGGTTGGCATTGCCCTCGCGGCCGCCGCCGCGCATGTCCTGCGACGCCCAGGTGAAGGCCTGCACGCCGCTGACCCTGGCCAGTTGCGGGCGCAGCCGGTCCACCACCTGCTGGGCGGTCACGCCGCGCTCCTCCACCGGCTTCAGCCCGATCACCAGCCGGCCCCGGTTGAGCGAACCCCACCCCGAGGTGACGCCGATGTTGGAGCCCACGCTGGAAACCGCGGGGTCGCGCAGGATCACGTCGATCACCGCGCGCTGCCGCTCGGACATGGCGGCGAACGATATCTCCGGCCCGGCCTGGGTGGAGCCCTGCAGCAGCCCGGTGTCCTGGGTGGGCATGAAGCCCTTCGGCACCTGGCCGTACAGCCACACCGTCAGCCCGGCGGTGGCCACCGTCACGCCCAGCATCGTCCAGCGGAAGCGCAGCGCCCCGTCCAGCGTGCGGGCATAGAATCGCTGCATCGCGCCCAGCCCGCGATCGACGCCGCGATCCACCGCGCCCCACATCCCGGCCGGCGGCGCGGCGCGCACGGGCATGTAGCGGCCGATGATCATTGGCGTGAGGGTGAGCGAAACCAGCGCCGAGACCGCGATGGAAATCGCGAGCACCGCGGCGAATTCATGGAACAGCCGGCCCAGCACGCCGCCCATGAACAGGATGGGGATGAACACCGCCACCAGCGAGATGCTGATCGACATCACCGTGAAGCCGATCTGCGCCGCCCCGTCATAGGCTGCGGCCAGCGGGCCCTTGCCCTGCTCCATGTGGCGCATGACGTTCTCGATCATCACAATGGCGTCGTCCACCACGAAGCCCACCGCGATGGTCAGCGCCATCAGCGAGAAATTGTTGATCGAGAAGCCGAAGAACCACATCGCCGCCAGCGTGCCGGCGATCGACAGCGGCACGGTGACCGCCGCCGCGATGGTGGGCACCAGGCGGCGCATGAACAGCATCACCACCAGCAGCACCAGCACGCACGAGATCAGCAGCGCCTGCTCCACCTCCTCCACGCTGGCGCGGATGGTCTGGGTGCGGTCGCTGATGATGGTCAGCTTCACGTCAGGCGGCATCCACGACTGCAACAGCGGCAGCACCTGCTTCACCCGCTCCACCGTCTCGATGACGTTGGCGTCGTTGGTCTTGGACACGTTCATCAGGATCGCCGGCTGGGTGCCGAGCCAGGCGCCCAGGCGCACATTCGCCACCCCGTCCACCACGTCGGCCACGTCGCCCAGCCGCACCACGCCGCCGCCCGCCACCGTCTTGAGCACCAGCGGGCGGTAGTCGGCGGCCTCGGTCAGCTGGCCGTTGAGCATGATCAACTCGGCCTGCAGCGGCCCGTCGAAGCCGCCGGTGGGGCCGGCGACATTGGCGCGGCGGATGGCGTTGTACACGTCCTGGCTGGACAGGCCGGCGGCGGCGAGTGCGGCGGGGTCCAGCCGCACGCGCACCGCCGGCTTCTCCGCGCCGTTGATCTGCACCTGGCTCACCCCGTCCAGCTGCGCCAGGCGCTGGCCGAGGATGCTGTCGGCAAGGTCGTGCAACTGCGCCATCCCCACCGTGTCCGACGTCAGCGCCAGGCTCATGATCGGCGCTGCGGCGGGGTTGTACTTGCGGAAGAACGGCCGCCGCGGCAGGTCGGCCGGCAGGTCCGGCGTGGCCGCGTTGATGGCCGCCTGCACATCCTTGGCCGCCCCGTCGATGTCGCGCGACAGGTCGAACTGCACCACCACCGACGTCGAGCCGACGGCGCTGACCGAGGTCAACTCGGTGACCCCGGCGATCTCGCCCAGCCGCCGCTCCAGGGGGGCTGCCACCGAATTGGCCATCGTCTCCGGATCGGCCCCGGGGCGGCTGGCAAACACCACGATGGTGGGGATGTCCACGTTGGGCAGTGGCGCCACGGGCAGGAAGCGATGGGCGACGACGCCGGCGATCAGCAGCCCGATCGACAGCAGGATGGTGGCCACCGGCCGCGCGATGAAGGGCGCGGAGAAGCGCATCACTCCGCCGCCGCCGGCCGTGCCGGCGCCCAGCGCAGGCGCAACCGCTCAAAGCCGAGATAGATCACCGGGGTGGTGTACAGCGTGAGGAATTGGCTGAGCAGCAGCCCGCCGATGATCGTCACCCCCAGCGGGAAGCGAAGCTCCGAGCCGCTGCCGCTCTCCAGCGCCAGCGGCAGCGCGCCCAGCAGGGCGGCGGCCGTGGTCATCATGATCGGCCGGTAGCGCAGCAGGCAGGCCTCGGTGATCGCCGCCTCCGGCGACAGGCCCCGGCTGCGCTCGGCATCCAGCGCGAAGTCGATCATCATGATGGCGTTCTTCTTCACGATGCCCATCAGCAGCACGATGCCCACCAGCGCCACCAGCGACAGGTCCTGCCCGGTGAGCATCAGCGCCAGCAGCGCGCCGATGCCGGCCGAGGGCAGGGTGGACAGGATCGTCACCGGGTGGATGAAGCTCTCGTACAGCACGCCGAGCACGATGTAGATCACCACGATCGCCGCCAGGATCAGCCAGGGCTCGGCCTCCAGCGAGCGGGCGAACTCGGCCGCGTCGCCGGAATAGCTGCCGGTCATGGTGGGCGGCAGGCCGATCTCGGCCTCGGCCCGTGCGATCGCCTGCACCGCCTGGCCCAGCGAGGCGCCGGGGGCGAGGTTGAAGCTGATGGTCGCCGCCGGAAACTGGTCCTCGCGGGTGATCGACAGCGGTGCCGTGGTGCGCTCGATGGTGGCGAAGCCGGCCAGCGGCACCTGCGCGCCGCCGAGGCCGGGCACGCGGATCTGCAACAGCGAGTTCGGGTCGGCCTGCCAGGCCGGATCGGCCTCCATCACCACGCGGTACTGGTTGGACTGGGCGAAGATGGTCGAGATCTGGCGCTGGCCGAAGGCGGTGTACAGCGTGTCCTGCACCTCCTGCATCGACACGCCGAGCCGCATCGCAGCATCGCGATCGACGTTGACCAGGATGCGGTAGCCCTCGTTCTGCTGGTCCGAGTTCACGTCGCGCAGGGCGGGCTCCTGGCGCAGTCGGTCGAGCAGCCGCGGCGTCCAGGTGGCAAGCTCGGCGATATCGGTATCGACCAGCGTGTATTGGAACTGGGTGCGGCTGATGCGCGTGCCGATCTGGATGTCCTGCACCGGCTGCATGAACACCGTGGCGCCGGGAATGGCCTGCAGCGAAGCCTGCAGCCGCCCGGCGATCTGCTGGGCGGTGGCGCTGCGCTGGCTGCGCGGCTTCAGCACGATGGTCAGGCGGGCATTGTTGGGCGTGGCGTTGACGCTGCCCACACCGACGAAGGCGACCAAGCCGGCCACGTCGGGGTCGCGGCGGACCGCCTGCACCACGCGCCCCTGGATCTGCGCCATGCGCGTGGTGGACACGCTCTGCGCCGCCTCGGTCACGGCCACGATCACCCCGGTGTCCTGCAGCGGCAGGAAGCCCTTGGGCACCACGAGATACAGCGCGCCGGTGCCCGCGAAGGTCACGGCGAACACGGCCAGCACCAGCCCCTGCCGCCGCATCGCCCAGCCCAAGGTCACGCGGTAGAAGGCCAGCGTGGCGTCGAACCTGCGTTCGAACAGGCGCGACAGCCAGCCCGGCCGCTCCTGGTCATGGGCGCGCAGCAGCCGGGCGCACATCATCGGCGTGACCGTCAGCGAGACCACGGCGGACACGATCACCGCCACCGACAGCGTCACCGCAAATTCGCTGAACAGCCGCCCGACCACACCGGTCATGAACAGCAGCGGGATGAACACGGCAATCAGCGAGAAGGTCAGCGAGACGATGGTGAAGCCGATCTGCGCCGCCCCGCGATACGCCGCCTGCAACGGCTTCATGCCCTGTTCGAGATAGCGGACGATGTTCTCGATCATCACGATGGCATCGTCCACCACGAAGCCGGTGGCCACCGTCAGCGCCATCAGCGACAGGTTGTCGAGCGAATAGCCCAGCATGGCCATCACCCCGAACGTCGCCACCAGCGACAGCGGCAGGGCAACGGCGGGAATGATGGTGGCGCGGGCCGAGCGCAGAAACAGGAAGATCACCGCCACCACCAGCCCGATCGACAGCAGCAGGGTGAACTGCACGTCGGTGACGCTGGCGCGGATGGTCTCGGTGCGGTCGGTCACCACCACCATGCGCAACTGGGCCGGCAGCGCCCGGCGCAGCTGCGGCAGGGCGGCGCGCACCCGCTCCACCGTCTCCACGATGTTGGCGCCCGGCTGGCGCTGAATGTCGATCACCACCGCGGGCGTCCCTGGGGCGGGGCCGCTGCCATCCGGGCGCTGGCCGTAGTACCAGGCGCCGGCGCGCGTGTTCTCCAGCCCGCCGACCACGGTGCCGATATCCGACAGCCGCACCGGCGCCTGTCCGCGCCACGCCACCACCAGGTCGCGGTACGCCTCCGGCGACATCAGCTGGTCGTTGGCCCCCAGCGCGATCGCCTGCCGCGGCCCGTCGAACCCGCCCTTGGCGCCGTTCACGTTGGCGCTGGCGATGGCCAGCCGCACGTCGTCCAAGGACAGCCCATAGGCCGCCACCCGCGCCGGATCGACGCGCACCCGCACCGCCGGGCGCATGTTGCCGAGCACGCTGACCCGGCCCACTCCGGAAATCTCCGACAGCTTGGGCTGCAGCAGCGTGTCCGCCGAATTGCTCACCCGGTCCAGCGTCATGGCGTCCGAGAACAGCGCCAGCGTCATCACCGGCGTGTCGGCCGGGTTCACCTTGGCATAGACGGGCGGGTAGGGGAGGTTGGCCGGCAGGGTGCCGGAAGCGGCGTTGATCGCGGCCTGCACATCCTGCGCCGCGCTGTCGATGCTGCGCCCGAGGGTGAAGGTGAGCGTGATCTGACTGGTCCGCTCCGAACTGGTCGAGGTCATCGCCGCCAGCCCCTGGATCTGGCCGAACTGCCGCTCCAGCGGTGCGGTGATCAGGTTGGACACCACTTCCGGGCTGGCCCCGGGCATCTGCGTGGTGATCTGGATGGTGGGGAAATCCACCTGCGGCAGCGCCGAGACCGGCAGCACCCGATAGCCCAGCGCGCCGCCCAGCAGCACCGCGATGGCCAGCAGCGTGGTGGCGATCGGCCGGGCGATGAAGGGGGCGGAGATGTTCATCGGCGCGGGCGCGGCCGCTCCCTCGCCTAGCTGGGCGCCCGCGTGCGCCCACCCGCCACCGGGCGGGCGCCGCGCGGGCCGCCGGGCGCCGGCGGGGCCGAGATGGTCACCTTGGTGCCGTCCGACAGGCGCGAGGCGCCATCGATCACCACCCGCTCGCCGGGCTGCAGCCCATCGGCGATGATCGCGGCCACCACATCCTCATGGCCCACCGTCACCGGGCGGCGGCGGGCGCGCTGCTGGTCGTCCACCACGAACACGAAGGCGCCGCGCGGGCCACGCTGCACGGCCACCGGCGGCACCACGGTCGCGCCCTCCCACGTGCGCACGCGCAGCCGCACGGTGACGAAGGCGCCCGGCCACAGTTGCAGCCGCTCATTGGCGAAGCTGGCCTTCAGGCGGATGGTGCCGGTGGCCGGGTCCACCTGGTTGTCCAGCACCGTCAGCGTGCCCCGATCCAGTGCTTCGCGCTCGACAACCGGGGTGTTGGCCTGCGGCAGCGCGATCACCTCGGCCCCGCCCGCTTCGCCCGCACCCGCGTCGATCGCCGCCTTCACCGCCGGCAGCGCCTGTTGCGGCAGGGTGAACTGCACGGTGATCGGCCGCAGCGTGGTGATCACCACCAGCCCGTTCGGGTCGCCGGCACGCACGATATTGCCGACATCGGTGTTGCGAATGCCCACGCGCCCGGCGATCGGCGCGGTGATGGTGGTGTAGCCCAACAGGGCCTGGGCATTGTCGATCTGCGCCTGGTCGGAAGCCACCTGCGCCTCAAGCTGCGCCACCTGGGCGCGCGCCGTGTCGGCCTGCTGGGCGGAGGTATAGGCGGTGGCCGCCAGCTTGGCATAGCGTGCGGCGTCCAGCCTCGCATTGGCCAGGCTCGCCTCGTTCTGCCGCTTGCGCGCCATGGCCTGATCGAGTGCCGCCTGATACGTGCGGCTGTCGATGCGGGCGAGCACGTCGCCCTTCTCCACGTCCTGCCCCTCGCGGAAGCGCACCTCCACCAGCGGGCCGTCCACCATCGGCTTGATCGTCACGGTGGCCGAGGCCTGCACGGTGCCGAGGCCATCAAGATAGATCGGCACGTCGCGCCGCTCGGCCGCGGCCAGCACCACGGGCACCTCGCTGGGCGGCCCGCGGCGGCGGCCGGCCTGGGGCGCGCCCCGGGAGGAGGCGGTCTCGGGGGGCGTGCGGAGGTTGAACCACCAATACGCACCGCCGCCGGCCGCTACCGCAAGCAGGATCAGGAAAACAACGGCGCGGCGCATGGGGTGCTCATTGCGGGGCATATGGGGTCACGTGCGGGCGTCTGCCAGTTCCGCCCGGCTCCACCCGCCGCCGAGCGCCTTGTAGAGCGACAACAGCGCCTGGAACCGCGCCAGCCGCACCTGGGCCAGCGCGTCCAGGTTGCTGAACAGCGTGGTCTGCGCCTGCAGCACAGCCACCAGGTCGATGGTGCCGGCCAGAAGCTGGGCGCGCGCGATGTCGGCCGCGCGCTGGCTGGTCGCCACCGCCTGGCGCGTCAGCGCCTCCTGTTCCGAGGCATAGCGCCAGGCCTGCACCGCGTTCTCAACGTCGGTGAAGGCCTGGATCACCGTGCGCCGGTACAGGGCGAGCAACTCGTCGTAGCGGGCGCGGCTGCGCTCAAGCTGGGCGCTGCGGGCGCCGCCGTCGAAGATGCTCTGGCTGGCCGAGGCGATGGCGGAGGCGAAGAACGAGCCGGGGCCGAACAGCGTGGCCAGCGCGATATTCTCGAACCCCGCCCTCCCGCTGAGGCTGACGGCCGGGAAGAAGGCAGCGCGGGCGGCGCGGATATCGGCGTTGGCAGCCACAAGCTGCGCCTCGGCGGTGGCGATGTCGGGCCGGCGGGCGAGCAGGGCGGAGGGCAGGCCAGGCGTTATCGGCGGCAGGGCCAGGTTGCCCAGCGTGCCCGGCCGCACGGTGATCGCCGAGGGCGGCCGGCCGGTGAGCACCGCCAGCGCGTTCAACTGCTGCTCAAGCTGCAATTGCAGCCCGGGCACGCGGGCGCGCAGGCTGGCCACCAGCGCCGCCTGCTGCGAGACGTCGAGCTGGCTCGCGGTGCCGGCCTGGGCGCGCGCGGCGATGGCGCGCAGCACCGATTCCGCGTCGGCGAGGTTGCGCGCGGCGATGTCCAGCCGGTCCTGCAGCGCCAGCGCCTGGAACCAGGTGGTCGCCACCGCGGTCACCACGGTCAGCGCCACGCTGCGCTGGTCGAAGCGCGTGGCCAGCGCCGCACCCTGCGCCGACTCGCGCGCCGCCGCCAGCCGCCCCCACAGGTCGAGTTCCCACGCCACCGTCGGGCCGATGCTGTAGCTGCGGCTTTCCACGTAGCGCCCGGTCGGCACCGCCTGGCTGCCGGCACGCCGCACCGAGCCGCTGCGCGCCCATTGCGCATCGGTGCCCAGGCCCACCGTCGGCAGCAGCGGCGCGCCGGCCAGCCGCACCCCGGCATCGGCCTGGCGGATGCGGGCAAGGGCTGCCTGGATGTCCGGGCTGCCCGTTCGCGCCGCGGCGATCAGCGCGTCGAGTTCGGGGGAGGCGAAGCCGCGCCACCACTCCTCGGCCGGCCACGCCTCTGCCGCCGTCTCGGCCGTCGCGCGCCACGCCACGGGAATCTCAAGATCAGGCGCCTGATAGGCCGGCCCGAGCGCACAGGCGCCGAGCAGCAGCAACAGGGCCAGCGCAGGTGGGGCAGGGGCTTGCGGCATTCGGCTCCGGGTCAGGCCGGTCCGTGCCGGCCCCCGCTTCTAGCGCGCCAAGCGTGTCAACCCAATGGCATCTTTGCCCGCCGGCCGCGGCTGTCCCAGCTTTAATGTGCGGCGGATCGGTTCCGGCTGGCCAACGGAATGTCAGCCGCGCGCCGCCAGGATGCGCTCGGCCAGGCGCAGATGCGGCCGGTCGATCATCTTGCCGTCCAGCGCGAACACGCCGGCACCGGGGTTGGCGGCGAAGCCGTCGCGCACCCGCTCGGCCCAGGCGACCCGGTCGGGGTCGGGCGTGAAGGCGGCGTTCACCGGGCCGATCTGGTCGGGATGGATGCACACCTTGCCCGCGAACCCGTCCGCCGCCGCCGCCCGCGCCTCGCGCGCCAGCCCAACCGGGTCGCGATGGTCGGGCCAGGGCGTGTCCAGCGCCGCCACCCCGGCCGCCGCGGCGGCGACCAGCATGGCGTTGCGAGCATGGGCGATCGCGGCGGGATAGCTCTGGTCGGGCAGGCGCGGCGGAATGCCCAGATCAGACGACAAATCCTCGGCGCCGAAACAGAACGCCAGCACCCGCGCCATTCCGGGCGAAGCCGCGGCCGGCATGGACCGCACCGAGGCCGCCGTTTCGGTGACCAGCGCCAGCACCTTGATGCCGCCCACGGTGTGCCCCGCGGCGGTCTCCAGCACCTCCAGGTGATGGTCCAGCGCCGCGAGATCGTCGGGCCCGGTGCATTTCGGCAGCAGGATCGCCGCCGGCCCGCCCGGTACAACGGCCGCGAGGTCGGCGAGATACCACTGTGTGCCGCGCGGGTTCACCCGCACCACGATGTCGCCCCGCCCGCGCAGCCCGTCCAGCCGCTCCGCCACCGCGGCGCGCGCCGCCTCCTTGGCCGAGGCCGCCACCGAATCCTCCAGGTCGAGGATCACCCCATCGGCGCCGATGCCCAGCGCCTTGTCGATCTTGCGCGGCGCGTCGCCGGGCGCGAACAGCAGGCTGCGCAGCCTCATGCGCCCGCCCCCGCCGGCCGCCGCTTCATCAACGCCTGCCGCTCGCACCGCGCCACCAGCACGCCCTTCTGGTTGTGCGCCTCGTGCAGGAACGTGACGATGCCGGAATCCGGCCGCGACTTGCTGGCGCGCGCGGCAAGCACCGTGCTGCGCGTGCGGATGGTGTCGCCGGCGAACACCGGGGCGGGGAAGACGGTGTTGGTCATGCCCAAATTGCCCAGCGTGGTGCCGTCGGTCAGGTTGTGCACGCTCATGCCGATCATCAGCCCCAGGGTGAAGATCGAGTTCACCAGTGGGCGGCCATACTCGGTAGCGGCGGCGAACTCGGCGTCCAGATGCAGTTTCTGCACATTCATCGTCATCGCGCAGAACATCACGTTGTCCGCCTCGGTCACCGTGCGCGACCACTCCGCATCCACCACGCGCCCCTCGGTGAGGTCCTCGAACCAAAGCCCTGCCATCCTATCCCCCAAATCCCGACCCTGCGCCCGATCCGCGCGTCAAGCTGCCCAAAGCCGCGCCAGCGACGCCACCGACGGCGCCGAATCCAGCCCGTCCAGCGCGTCGCCCAGCGCCGCACCGCGCGCATTGCCCAGCAGCGGCGCGATCAGCCCGTCGAACTTGGCGCGGATGCGCACCCCCTGCTTCGCCACATCCGGCGCGGGAATGCCGGCATCGTGCTCGGCGCTCAAGGAGGTCTGGTCCACCAGCCGGATATCCATGGCCGCGTGGGTCTGCCCGAACCGCGGCACCAGTTCCACGCTCACCTTGTCGCGCAGCGCGGCGATGCGCGGATCGGCGGCGACCTCGGCGGTGAAACTGTCCAGCCGGCTCGTCTCCAGCCCCGCCAGCGCCATCGCCGCCGTCAGCCGGTGCGAGAACTTCGCCTCCAGCCCGGTGCGCGGCACGGCGATGTTGCACACCCGGTCGGTGGAACTCATCCACGCGCAGGGTCACGGCCGCAATCCGCTCCGGCTCCACCCCCGGCTGCCCGCGCAGCAGCCGCGCCGCCTCGATCCCCGCATGGGTCAGGTAGCAGGCGGCGTGATACTTGAAGAGATTGGCGCGGATATGCCAGCCGCCCTCCGGCTCCGCCAACCCCGCCTCCGGGTGGAAATCCGGCGAATGGGTGCGCGCGAAGCCCTGCACGCATTCCAGGCTGTCGGGCCGGGCGGTGAACCCCCGCGCCGCCAGCTTGGCCGCCAGCAGCCCGTTCTGCGCCGCGCGGCCAGCGTGCAGCGGCTTGCACATCGTCCCGAACATCGACTTCAGCCCCGCCGCCTGCGTCGCCGCTATGCCGAGCGCGTGCAGCGTCCGCTCCTCGTCCAGCCCCAGCAGATGCGCGCACCCCGCCGCCGCCCCGAACGTGCCCACGGTGCCGGTGGCATGGAACCCCACAACATCGTAATGCCCTGGCGCCATCACCCGCCCGATCCGGCACGCCGTCTCGTAGCCGACGACGAACGCCGCCATCACCTCGGCCCCCGAAGCACCGCGCGCCTCGCCCAGCGCCATCACCGCCGGCAGCACCGCCACCGACGGATGGCCGGGCATCGCCAGGTTCACGTCGTCATAATCCAGCGCATGCGCCATCGTGCCGTTCAGCAGCGCCGCCGCCCCGGCCGGCAGAAGCAAATCGCTGCCCCACACGCTCGCCTGCGCCGCCCCTCCGGCCTCCTCCATCTCCGCCCGCAGGATCCGCACCAGTTCGTCGTCCGCCCCGGCCAACGCCACGGCGATGGTGTCCTGCACGCACTGCCGCGCCAGCGCCCGCACCTCGCCCGGCAGGTCGGCATGAACAAGCGTGCGGGTCCGGTGGACAATCTCACGCGTCAGGTCGGACATCGATGCGTTCCCCGGCTTCGTTGCGATGGCTTCGTGGCGACAGCTTCACTGCCGCCGTCGTCGCGCAATTCCGCCGGTCAGGCAAGCCGGCCGCCTATTCGTCCTTGGCCGGCGCCTTCGGGGTCGCCTTCTGCGTCACCGCCGACGGCCGCAGGAAAGGTGTCGCCGGGCTGGACGGCTTCTTGTCCGCCTTCGGCTTCTTCTTCTCGCGCCCCGCCTTGTCGCGTCCCTTGGCCATGGCAACCGCTCCCTCTCCAGGCGCAACACGGCTTGCATCGCCGGCGCCACCCGGCAGTCTATCCCCTGGCATGCCAGGCTGGGTAGGGCCGTCTATCGCCCCTTCCACACCGGCCGGCGCTTTTCGTTGAACGCCGCGACCCCCTCGCGTCGGTCCTCCGTCGGCGGCAGCCGGTTATAGGCCTCGATCTCGAACATCAGCGCGCTCGCCAAGTCCATCTGCATACCGGTATTCACCGAATGCTTGATCTGCCGCGTCGAAAGCGGCGCATTCCCCGCGATCCGCACCGCCGTCGCCAACACCTCCTCCTGCAACGCGACAGGCTCGCAAACCTTGTTCACCACGCCCCATTCCAGCGCCTGCGCCGCCGTGAACGGCAACCCGGTCAGCAATATCTCCTTCGCCCGCTTGATCCCCACCGCCCGCGGCATATTCTGCGTCCCGCCCGCCCCGGGCATGATCCCCAAGGTCACCTCGGTCAGCGCGAACCGCGCCGTGCTGCTCGCATAGGCGAAGTCGCACGACAGCGTCAGCTCGCACCCCCCGCCATACGCCGCCCCGTTGATCGCCCCGATGATCGGCACCGGGCACGCCAGCATCGCCCGCACCCCGCGCTCGAACATCAGATGCTGCGCCTGCCACTGCGCATCCGTCATTCCGTTGCGCTGCTTCAGGTCGCCCCCGGCGCAGAACGCCTTCTCGCCCGCGCCGGTCAGGATCACGCACCGGTACAGCCCCGGCTCCGCGCACAGCGAATCGAACAGGTCGAGCTTCTCGATGCCCATCTGCGTGTTCATCGCATTCGACACCTCGGGCCGGTTCAGCGTCACCCGCAGAACATGCTCCGCCGGCTCTTCCAGCCTGAGGGTCTCGTAGTTCTTGTCCAGTTTCATCCCATCGCTCCGGCTGGCGAATTGCCGCCGGACGCTACCGGCCGTAGGAAAGCCGGTCAAACCAGCACGGGCGAACAACATGCCGTCGATCAACTGGGGCCGAAACCACGCCACCCTGCGCCACCGCTATGCCTCCCGCATCGCCGTCCAGGACGCGCAAGGCGACGCCACCTACGCCGAAATCCTCGACCGCGCCGCCGGCCTCGCCCGCCGCCTCGCCGAGTCCGGCGTCCAGCCCGGCGACAAGGTCGCCACCCTCATGCGCAACAGCCGCCTCGCCGTCGCCGTCTCCTACGGCGTGCAGATCGCCGGCGCCGCCGAGGTGCCCCTCAACATCGCCTACACCGAGGCCGAACGCCGCGACGCGCTCGCCATTGCCGGCGTCGCCACAATCGTCTGCGGCCCCGAGCACACCGCCTTCTTCCGCGACCACGGCGTCGCCGCACACGACATCACCACCATCGAACCCGAATCCCTCGCCGCCGCCCGCTTCCCCGACGTCGCCCCCACCATGCCCGGCCGCATCGGCTTCACCTCCGGCACCACCGGCCGCCCCAAGGGCATCGTCACCAGCCAGCGCGCCCGCTTCCTCGGCAACATCCTGCTCCAGGCCAGCCTGCCCTGGCTCCCCGAACCCGGCGCACGCTGCCTGCTGATGACCCCCTTCGCCCACGGCGCCTCGCTGCAGACCTTCGCCTGGCTCAACCAGGGCGGCACCGTCGTCCTGCACGACGGAGTCGACGCCGACCGCGTCCGCGCCCTGCTCGACGCCCGCGCTATCCAGGCGATGTTCGCCGCCCCAACCGTGCTCGCCAAGCTCACCGCCGCCTATGCCGGCGTCGATCTTCCGGGCCTGCGCACCATCTTCACCGGCACCGCCCCGCTGCCCCCGCTGCTCTACGCCCGCGTCCGCGCCATGTTCGGCCCCATCGTGCGCGTCACCTACGGCAAGACCGAGGTGGTCAACCCCATCACCATCCTGCGCCCCGACGAGACCGATGCCTGGTACGCCGAGGGCGGCGGCCACGACGGCGGCGCCTGCGTCGGCTGGCCCGGCCAGGGCGTCGAGGTCCAGATCGACGGCGGCGACGAGGGCGAGATCCTCCTGCGCGCCCAGCACATGTCCGAAGGCACGCTCGACGCCGAATTCCGCGTCCGCCCCTGGCGCGACGACGGCTTCCACCCCACCGGCGATGTCGGCCGCATCGACCCCCAAGGCCGCCTCCACCTCGTCGCCCGCCTCTCCGACGCCATGAAGACCGGCGGCTACAAGGTCTATCCGCAGGAAATCGAGCGCGCCGTCGCACCGGCCGCAGACGCCGTCATCGTCGGCTTCCCCTCGGAATACTGGGGCGAAATCATCGTCGCCGTCGCCGAGAACCCCCCGCCCGGCTGGGAAGACGCCGCCCGCGCCGCCTGCACCGACCTCGCCCCCTACAAGCGCCCACGCTTCCACGCCAGCGTCGACGCACTCCCACGCAACGGCCAGGGCAAGATCGTCCGCCGCCACCTGCTCGCCCAACTCCAGCAGGAATGGCGCCTCGTCGACGGCCCGCGCCCGCGCTTCGAGAGGATCGGCTGATGCTGCACCAGCGCCCCTTCGACCCCGAGGCTCGGCCGCCGCTTGGCGGGCTGCGCGTGGTCGACCTGTCGCGGTTGGTGGCCGGCAACATGATCAGCCTGCAACTCGCCGATCATGGCGCCGAGGTGATCAAGATCGAAGACCCCGCCCGCGGCGACCCACTGCGCGCCTGGAAGACCAACGGCCACTCGCTCCACTGGAAAGTCTACGCCCGCAACAAGAAAAGCCTGGCGCTCGACCTGCGCAAACCCGGCGCCATGGCCGTCCTCACCGACCTCATCGCCACCGCCCACGTGCTGATCGAGAATTTCCGCCCCGGCACCCTCGAAGCCATGGGCCTCGCCCCGGAAGCCCTGCACGCCCGCACCCCCGGCCTCGTCATTGTCCGCGTCTCCGGCTTCGGCCAGGACGGCCCCTACCGCGAACGCCCCGGCTTCGGCACGCTGGTCGAGGGCATGAGCGGATTCGCCGCCATGAACGGTTTCGCCGACCGCGAACCCGTCCTCCCCCCGCTCGCCCTGGCCGACATGGTCGCCGGCCTCTACGGCGCCTTCGCCGTCATGATCGCCCGCCGAGAGGTCGAAGCCGGCCGCCCCGGCCAGGTCATCGACCTCCCCCTGCTCGACCCCATGGTCTCCATCCTCGGCCCCCAGGCCGCCATGTTCCAGGTCTCGGGCGAAATCCCCACCCGCACCGGCAGCCGCAGCAACACAACCAGCCCCCGCAACGTCTTCCGCACCCGCGACGGCCGCTACATCGCCATCTCCGCCTCCATCCAGGCCATGGCCGAACGCCTGCTGCGCACCGTCGGCCGCGCCGACATGATCACCGACCCCCGCTTCGCCAACAACACCGCCCGCGTCGAGAACGCCGCCGACTGCGAAGCCCCCATCGCCGCCTTCATCGCCGAACGCGACGCCGCCGACGTGCTCGCCATCTTCGAACAGGCCGAAATCACCGCTGCCCCCGTCTACGAAATCGACCAACTCATCGCCGACCCCCACGTTGCCGAACGCGAAATCCTGGTCGAACTGCCCGACGCCGACCTCGGCCACGTCGCCATGCACGCCGTCGTGCCCCGCCTCGCCAATACCCCCGGCGCCATCCGAACCCCCGCACCGAACCTCGGCGAACATTCCGCCGAAATCCTCCGCCAACTCGGCCGCGAGGAAGCCACGATCCAGGAATTGGCAAGCAACGGGGCGGTCAAGCTAGGCTAAAGGAAAGGATAAGAATCTTCTTTTTCTGAAGAAAAAGAAGCAAAAAGACTTTTGATAATTTGACGTTCCTGTCATCTGTGCTTGCCATAATTGGCGAACGGATGAAAGTGTTTTGGTTCTTTTTTTCAAAAAAGAACCGCTTCCTTCCGCCGCTTCCACTCTTGCACCGAACTCCGATCCGTTTTATAGAACATAACATGAACCTGAAGGTTCCCCTGGCGCCCTCTGCGCCTCCCCCTTTTGCCGATGCGGCGCAGGATCTCGCGCGGCGGCTGGACCATGTTCTGGACACGCTTTTGCTGCTGATTGCCGCGCGGTTCCGCGTGCTTGGCGGGGTCACCGTGCCGTTCTGGAACCGGGTGAGCCGGGTTCGCCAGCGCCTTGCGTTTCGCCTGGCGCGTCTGATTGTGGCGGCCTCACGGGGAGGCGGGAGGGTGGCGCGTGCTTCTGGTGCGTCGCGTCCCGGGCGCCCAGGCGGCCGGCCGTTGGCCGGTCTGCCGCGCGGGCGCGGCTGGCTCGTGGCCGTGCTGGGCAACGAGGCGGCTTGCGTGGCTGGCGTGCTTGGCGCGGTTTTGCGTGACCCCGCGGTGGGCGAGGTGCTGACGCTGCCCACCATCGCCCGCGCATTGCGGCCGATCTGCCATGTCCTGGGTGTCGCGCTGCCGGCGGTGCTTCAGCCCAAGCCGGCTGTTCCGCGTGCCGCCCGGGCATCGGTCCCTCCCCGCGAACCCGGCGAGCCGCCGGCCGTCGCGGCGCCGATACCCTCTCGCACTGCGCCAGGACCCCCGATTTCCGCTTTTCGGATCGCCTGACGCAACACGGTTTTGCGACCTAATTGTTCCGCTTGAACAATTATAAGGGTTTCTCAGGCTATTTCCGTCAAGCTGCCTCGGGCTTCAGCCTGTCTGAAAAGCTCTTGCGGAACTTCATCACCTTCGGCGCCACCACCGCACGGCAATAGCCGCTCCAAGGGTTGCGGGCGAAGTAGTTGTGGTGCTCCTCCTCCGCCGGCCAGAATTTCTCCAGCGGCACGATCTCGGTTACGATCGTCCCGTCCCAGATCCCGGCGCGGCCGATCTCCTCGATCATCTTCCTCGCCGCCTCCCGCTGGCCCTCGTCGTGGGTCAGGATGATCGAGCGGTATTGCGGCCCCACGTCATGCCCCTGCCGGTCCTTGGTGGTCGGGTCGTGGATGGTGAAGAACACCCGCAGCAGGTCTTCGTAACTGACCTCGGAATCGTCGAACGTCACCTGCACCACCTCGGCATGGCC
Source organism: uncultured Alphaproteobacteria bacterium (assembly GCA_963779875.1). Classification (GTDB taxonomy): domain Bacteria; phylum Pseudomonadota; class Alphaproteobacteria; order Acetobacterales; family Acetobacteraceae; genus CAMDGX01. The sequence goes on from CAWAAI010000003.1 coordinate 950,424, forward strand.
GGTTTTCTTGGCGCACACCGCGTCGTAGCTGGGGTTGTCCACATGCCCTCCGGCGTATCCGCTCATGACCGCGTTCACTCCGCGCAGCCCGAGATACACTGCCTCCAGGCACCAGAAGCAGCCGCCGCCGAGAGTTGCCAATTGCTGAGCCATCGCATCCTCCATTGATCCGGCATAGGTTGGCACGGTGCCCCGCCTTGTCCAGCGGGCGCACGCGACCCGTCGAGGAGAGATCGTCCATGGCCCAGATCGTGACAACCACCGAGGACCGTGCCGAGGGCCGGGTGGCCCGCGTGGTGGTGGACAATCCGGCCAAGCTCAACGTGCTCAACACCTCCCTGAGCACCGAGCTTGAAGCCACCTTCCGCCGCCTCGCCGCCGACCAGGACCTCCGCGCCGTCGTGCTCGCCGGCGCAGGCGAGCGCGCCATGATCGGCGGCGCCGATATCCGCGAGATGGCCGGCCTCACCCCCCACAGCGCCCGCGCCTTCATCACCCAGCTTCACCAGGTCTGCGCCGCCATCCGCGCACTCCCGGTGCCGGTGATCGCCCGCATGCAGGGCTACACCCTGGGCGGCGGGCTGGAGGTGGCGGCCGCCTGCGACATGCGCATCGCCGCCGAGGGCGCGGTCATGGGCATGCCGGAAACCAAGGTCGGCATCCCCAGCGTCATCGAGGCCGCCCTCCTGCCGCAACTCATCGGCTGGGGCCGCACCAGGCGCATCCTGCTGACCGGCGAAACCTTCAACGCCGCCACCGCCCTGGCCTGGGGCTTCGTCGAGGAAGTGGTGCCGGCCGCCGAACTCGACACCGCCATCGAACGCGTCCTGACCGATATCCTCGCCGCCGGCCCGCGGGCCATCCGCCTGCAGAAGGCACTCATCACCCAATGGGAGGGCCTGACCCCCGAAGCCGCCATCGAGGCCGGCATAGACTGCTTCGCCGACGCCTGGACCACCCCCGAGCCAGCCGACCGAATGGCCGCCTTCCTCACCGCGAAGCAGCCAAAAGCCTAGCCGTCCCCGGCCTGGAAGGCACACACCGCTTCCACCAGCAGCCCCGTCGGCCGCGTCCCGTCCAGCCGCAACACGGGGCAGGGCAGGGCAGCGAGCCACGCCATTTGCCGGACCAGGCTCCGCATCTCCATCCCGCCGGTTTCGTAGCCCGCCGTCCAATCCATGAACGCGCGGTGTTCCGCATGCATCGCCCCGCCCGGCTCCAACGCCTTGCCGAAGCGCGCCTGTTCGCGGACCCGCAGCCGCTCCATCCGCACCGATGCGGGCACCCGCAGGAACAGCTCCACCCCTATGCGCGGGATCAGCCCATCCCCCCAATTATCCAGCGATCCCGACAGCACCCAGCCTGCCCGGTCGTCCAGCGCTGCTGCCAGCCGGTCCAGCCGTTCCGGCATCGGCCATTGCGTCCGGTACGGCGGATCGGTCGCCTGCCAGAAATAATCGTCGGTATCGCGCCACGCCACGCCCAACCGCGCGGCCAACGCCTTCCCCAAGGTGGAAGCACCGCAACCGGAGGCACCGGTGATATGGATGCGCGGGATCACCTGCGTCACCTCAGTTGCGCGGCCGCCGCAGCCCGGCAGCCAGGAACCCGCCATCCACCGCCATCACATGCCCGGTGACGAAGCCGGCATCCGCACTGCACAGGAAGGCCGCCGCCGCCGCCACATCCTCCGGCGTGCCGAACCGCCCCAGCGGCACCGCCGCCCGCCATTCCGCCGCCCCCGACGTCGCCATCATCGGCGCCAGCATCGGCGTCTCGATCGGTCCGGGCGAAATCACGTTCACCCGGATGCCCAGCGGTGCCAGATCGGCCGCCATCACCTGGCTGAGCGTCACCACCCCGCCCTTGGAGGCACCATAGGCCGCCCGCCCGACATTGCCCCGCATGCCCGAAACGCTGGCGATGTTCACGATGCTCCCGCCCCCCTGCATCGCCCGCGCAGCCGCCTGGCCGATCAGGAACGTGCCACGCAGGTTGACCGCCACCACCTGGTCGAACACCTCCACGGGCGTGTCGAGAAATGGAATATCCCTGGCAATGCCCGCACAGTTCACCATGCAGTCCAGCCGCCCATGCCGGGCCACCATCGCGGCAACCGCCTCCGCGCAGCTTGCCGCGTCGGCCACGTCCAGCCGCAGCGCTTCCGGCGTGCCGTCCGCCCGGATGTCCGCCGCTATGGCGATGGCGCCCTCGTCGCGGAACCGCCGCACCACGGCGGCGCCGATGCCCGACAACCCGCCGGTGACAAGCGCCACCTTGTCCCGCAACATCATCGCCATGCCCCCGGTTTCTTTCCCCCAGCATGCGCCTCAGCGCGCCGTCATGCCACCCGCCGATGGCTGAGCCTCTCCCCGTCGCGGTGTTGCTGGCGGGCGGGCGGGGCCTGCGCCTGGGCGGCGGCGACAAGGCGCTGCGGCTGTTGGCCGGTCGGCCGCTGCTTGGCCACGTGCTCGCTCGAATTCGCCCCGCAGGTTGGCGCCGTCGTGCTCAACGCCAACGGCGACCCGGCACGCTTCGCCGCATGGCGCCTGCCGGTCGTGGCCGACGAAACCGGCGATTTCGCGGGCCCCCTTGCCGGCGTGCTGGCCGGCCTGCGCTGGGCGCGGCGGCATCACCCGCAGGCGGCGGACGTGCTGTCGGTGCCCACCGACACACCGTTCCTGCCGGCTGACCTCGTCCGGCGCCTGAGCGAGGGACGGGGCGCGTTGCCGCTCGCCTGCGTCGCCTCCCAGGGCCGCCCGCATCCGGTGGTCGCACTTTGGCCGGTGGCGTTGGCCGATACCCTGGCCGCGGATCTGCAGGCGGGAGAACGCAAGGTGGAAACCTGGATGCGTCGCCAGGGCCTCGCCGAAGTGGCCTTCACCGTGCCAGACGGCGCCGACCCCTTCGCCAACGTCAATACGCCGGACGAACTCGCCGCCGCCGAGGCCCGGCTCAGGGAGGGGCGGGGCGGGCGGTGAAGCCCAGCGCGAAGGACATCGCGCCGTTCAGCAATGCCCGCCACACCGGGTAGGTATGGTCGCCGCCGATGATCCGCAATTCCGACGGCATGCCCATCCCGCGCCAGATGTGGTGCAGCTTGGCCGCCTGCCACTCGGTGCCCAGCCAGTCATGGTCGCCCGAGGCGACGTACAGCGGCATCGTGATCCCCTTCGCCCGGAAGCCGGGCAACAGGGCGGGGTAGTTGAACGCCTTCCACACCGCCGGGTCGAAGACGTCGCCGCCGAACACCCCGGCACTGCGCGCGCCCGAGCCGGCCGGCGGCTCGGGGTCGTAGATCGCCGGGCTCAGCAGGGCCACCGCGGCGAAGCGTTCAGGATACTTCAGCGCTAGGCGCAGGGCGGCGAAGGCGCCGGCCGATATGCCGCCGATCGCCCGCCCGGCGCGGCCCGGCAACACCCGCCACTGCCGCTCAACCATCGGCAACAGGTCATGCATGATCGCCGTCTCCATGCGCTCCTTGCCGTCCACCCCCCAGGTGGTGAGCAGTTCGGGCACCACGATCAGGGCGGGCGGCGTGCTGCCCTCGGCGATCGCGGCGTCGGCGTGGCGGGCCAGCGACAGGGCGATCCATTCGCCTCGCCGGGACGAACTGCCGGGCAGGAAATACAGCACGGGATAGTGCAGGTTGCCGGTGCTGTAGCCGTCCGGCAGATAGACGCTGACATTCCAGTTGCGCCCGAGCGCGGCGGACGCCACGACATGGGTCGCCAGTTCGCCGGCTCGTGCCACCGCACCGCCCCACGACAGCACTGCCGCGAACGCCAATGCCAGGATGGGCCAAAGCCCCGGCCGCGGACCCTGGCTCAGCGCACGCCCCGCTCGATCAGCATCGCCAGGCCCTTGCCGACACAATCGAAAAGCTGGACCGCGGCCTCGGTCTGGCGCGCCTTGCCATGCGCCTCCAGGTCGATGCGGCCACTCTCGTGCCATTCACGCATCAGGTCGTAGCGCGGGAACACCGCCACCCCGACGAGTTCCGCCACCCCGCGGATGATGGCGCGATAGGTGTCCAGATGCACGATGCCCCCCCAACCCGGGGCGAACTGGGTATCGACCAGAATCGCATCGGCCCCGGCCCGCCGAATGGTGGCGATGCCTTCCTCAAGCTGTGCGGCATAGGCATCGGGATCGGTATTGCGCGCCGCCTCGCGGGTGCCGCTGGCCCACACGACGAGATCGGGATGCACCTCGGCCGTGTCGGATGCCAGGCGGCGGGACATTCCCTGTGCCGAACGGCCAGCCGCCGCCTTGTTCACCACCAAGACCTCGACCCCCGGCAGAAGTTGCGCGAGGTGATCGCGCATGCGCGCGGGGTAGGAGTTCGCCGGATCGCCGGCGGCCGCCCCGGCCATCGGCGCGCCGCCCACAGTCATGATGGTAAGTTGCCTGCGCGATGCGACCGCCGCCTTCGCCGCCGGCAGCGCAACCTCCTGCGGCAATGCCTCGGCCGGGATGTCGCAGCGGTCGGGCGGCGCGGCCCTTGCGGCCGGGCATGCTGCGGCAAGGACGAACACGGCGATGGCGGCGGCGGTGAGTCTCATGCTGGCGGCGGCGCCCCCTGTGCGCCGGCGCCTTGGGGCCGGCGCGGGAATTTCCCGCCGGAATCGTACCAGGACATGCCCAACGCAAGTCCCAGCATCGCCAGTATCCCCACCGCGTTCACAACGGCAACCACCAGGACCGAGCTTCCCATGACCGTCAGCACGATGCCGCCGAGGACGGAAAGAAGAATGGAAAGACAGAATACATCAAGCGAGTTCTGTCCGCATAGCACCACCAGCCAGCCGGCGCGGCTGGTCAGGAATCGTGCCTCGCGGGGCACGAAGCGCGCCACCAGCACCACCAGCGCGAGCACGCTGAGCAGGCGCAGCGGCGGCAAGGTGGTCTTGTCCACCGGCCACAGCGCCCGGCGGAACAGGGCGGGAACCGCATCGATGAACTCGTGCAGCATCCACGAGACCTGCACGACGCACGAGAACGCCGCGATCGCGATGGCCGCCACGGTCAACCACGGCGGCACCCGGCCTTCGCTGCCGGCGCCGTCGCGGGCCTGCCTGTAGCCGAGCGCGGCAGCGATGACGAACAGCAACTGCCAGGCGATCGGATTGAAATACCAGCCGTCATCGGAAGGATGGGCGGGCAGGTTGACACCCCAGACCTGCACCACGCCGTACAACGCCGCCGACAGCGCCAACGCCGCCCCGACATGCCGGCGCATCAACACCATGAAAAGGGGAAACACCAGCAGGAGCGCAATATAGAGCGGCAGGATATCGAGATAGGTTGGCTGGAACTGCAGCGCGAGCACCCGCAGGATGGTGACGTCGGGCCGTTCCAGGAACTCGCCCACGCCCAGGTTCTCGACGAACAGCGGGTTGGTCATGCGCGACATCGCGTACGAGACCTGGGCCGTGTAGATCACGAAGATGCACAGATGCGCCACGTACAGCTGCCAGACCCGGCGGTAGATGCGCAGCCCCGACATCACCACGCCTTCGCGAAGCATCGCGCGCCCATAGACCAGTGCCGCGGTGTAGCCGGAGATGAAGATGAACACTTCCGCCGCATCCGCGAAGGCGAAGGAATGCAGGGTCAGATAGCCGAGCGGATTGGCCGGCACGTGGTCGATGAAGATGAAGAACAGCGCCATGCCGCGGAAGAAGTCGAGCCGGTAGTCGCGCGCCCCGCGGGCCGGCGCCGTTGGCCCGCCCGGTGCGACAGTTGCCGTGGCCGAAAGCGTGACCGTGTTCATCCATGCCCGCCGCGTGCATTCGCCGCCTGTATCGCATTGCCGCCGAGGCGGGCGCAATGGCGTGCTGGGCTGGCCTGCGCCTGCCCGATCGCGCATCATGGCGCCCGCCCTCCCGCCCGCCCTCCCGATCGCCTCGCCCTCCTGCCGCAGGACACCGCATGACCTGGTCCATCGTCACCCACGATCCCGCCACCGGCGCCTTCGCGCTCGCGGTCGCCACCTGTAACTTCGCGGTGGGCGCCAGCGTGGCGCATGTGCGCGGGGGCGTGGGGGCGGTGGCCTCGCAGTCCTTCTCCAACCGCTATCTCGGCCCCGCCATCCTGGACTCCATGGCCCGCGGACTGTCGCCGGAGGCCGCGATCCGCGGGGCGGTCGCCAGCGACGAGGGCCGCGGCCTGCGCCAGGTCCACGCCATCGACCGCCACGGCCGCACCGCCGCCTGGACCGGCGGCAACTGCGTGATGTGGTGCGGCCATATGTCAGGCCCGTCGGTGAGCGTGGCCGGCAACATGCTGGCGGACGAGGCCGTGGTGGCCGACACCCTGGCCACCTTCCTGGGCAGCGACGCGCTCAAGTTGCCTGAACGAATGGTCGCCGCCATGCAGGCGGGCCAGGCGGCTGGCGGCGATGCCCGCGGCCGGCAATCGGCGGCCCTGCGCCTGGTCACCAGCGAGGATTTCCCCGACCTGGACATCCGCGCCGACGACCATCCCGATCCGCTGGAGGAGCTTTCCCGCCTGCTCGCCGTCTGGCGCCGCGACCGCGAGCCAGGCCTGGCGAGCGCGCCCCGCAAGGCCGACCCGGCCGGGCTGATCGACCTCGACGCCATCGACGCCCGCTTCATCGCCGCCGGGTCGCCGCTGCGCGTGAGGCGCTGACGCGAAGGGAGCTTTCGGCGGCGGCTGGGGTTGCCACTGTGGATTCCCTCGACCTAGGCTTGCTGACATCGCAGGAGAAAAACCATGCCCGTCACCGTCAAGGACCTTCTTGCCCAAGCCAATGCGGCGGTTCCGCGCGTCTCGACCGACGAGGCCAAGGCACTGATCGACCAGGGCGCCCTGGTGGTGGATGTGCGCGACGGCACCGAGGTGCTGGCCACCGGCAAGGTCGCCGGCGCGGTGGCGGTGCAGCGCGGCCTGCTGGAGTTCAAGGCCGATCCCGATGCGCCGACCCACGACCCCGCCTTCCGCCGCGACCGCACCGTGATCGTCTATTGCGCCTCCGGCGGCCGATCGGCGCTGGCCGGCAAGACGCTCAAGGACATGGGCTATACCGACGTGCGCAACCTCGGCGGCTTCAAGGGCTGGGCGGAGGCCGGCGGGGCGATCGAGAAGGGCTGAGTCAGCCCGCCTCCAGCAACTCGCGCAGCATCTCCAGTTCCAGCCAGCGCTCCTCGGCCGCCGCGAGGTCGGCCGCCGCCCGGGCCAGCGCGTCGCTGGCGCGCTGGAAGGCGGCGGGGTCGCGCTGGTAGAGATCGGGATCGGCGAGCCTTGCCTGCTGGCGCGCCACCTCGCCCTGCAGCTTCTCCATCTGCGCGGGAAGCTGCTCCAGCGCGTGCTTGTCCTTGAAGCTCATCTTGCGGGCCGATGACGGCGGCGGGGCAGGGGGGCGCGGCTTCTGGATTGCGTCCTTCGGTGCGTCCCGCGCACCCACCGGTAGCCAGGGCGGCGCCCCGCGCTGGGCCAGCATGTCGGTCCAGCCGCCGGCATAATCCTGCCACTGCCCGTCGCCCTCGGCCACCAGCACGTTGGTGCAGACGCGGTCGATGAAGTCGCGGTCGTGGCTGACCAGCAGCACGGTGCCGGGATAGTCGGCCAGCAGTTCCTGCAGCAGTTCCAGCGTCTCAAGATCCAGGTCGTTGGTGGGCTCGTCCAGCACCAGCAGGTTGCCGGGCTTGGCCAGGGCGACGGCCAGCGCCAGCCGCCCGCGCTCGCCGCCCGACAGCACGCCGACCGGGGTGCGCGCCTGCTCCGGCGGGAACAGGAAGTCCTTCATGTAGCCGATCACGTGGCGCGACTGGCCGTTGACGATCACCGTGTCGCCGCCACGCCTTCCATTGGCGCCGGTCAGCGTGTCGGCGAGCGTGGCGTTGGGGTCCAGGCTCTCGCGGCGCTGGTCCAGCGCGACCATCTGCAGCCCCGCGCCCAGCTTCACCTGCCCGCTGTCCGGTGCGAGCGCCCCGGTGAGCAGGCCGAGCAGCGTGGTCTTGCCGGCGCCGTTGGGGCCGATGATGCCGACCCGGTCGCCACGCAGCACGCGCGTGGAAAGCCCGCGCACGATCGGCCGGTCGCCGAAGGACAGGCTGACATCCTCGGCCACCGTGACCAGCCGGCCGGAGATGTCGCCCTCGGCGGCGACCAGGCGGGGGCCGCCGCCGGGGCCGCGCAACTGCTTCGTGCGGGCGCGCAGGGCGTGCAGGTCGGACAGGCGCTTGACGTTGCGCTTGCGCCGGGCGGTAACGCCGTAGCGCAGCCAGTCCTCCTCCACCACCAGCTTGCGGTCCAGCTTGTGGCGGTCGCGCGCTTCCTGCTCCAGCGTCTCGTCGCGCCAGCCCTCGAAATGGGCGAAGCCGCGGTCGAGCCGGCGGGTGGCGCCGCGGTCGAGCCAGACGATGCCGCGCGACAGCAATTCCAGCAGCCGCCGGTCGTGGCTAATCAACACGATCGCCGAGCGCAGCGACGCCAGTTGTGCCTCCAGCCAGGCGATCGCCGGCAGGTCCAGGTGGTTGGTCGGCTCGTCCAGCAGCAGGATGTCGGGCGACGGCGCCAGCACGCGGGCCAGCGCCGCCCGGCGTGCCTCGCCGCCTGACAGTCGGCCTGGATCCTCGTCGCCGGACAGGCCGAGATCGGCCAGCAGGGTGCGTGCCCGGTGCAGGTCGTCGCCCGGGCCCATGCCGGCTTCGACATAGGCCAGCGTGGTGGCGAAGCCGGCCATGTCCGGCTCCTGCGGCAGGTAGCGCACGGTGGCGCCGGGCTGCACGAAGCGGGTGCCCGAGTCGGCGGCGAGCAGGCCGGCGGCGACCTTCAGCAGCGTCGACTTGCCGGAGCCGTTGCGCCCCACCAGGCACAGGCGGTCGCCCGGCACGACCGAGATCTCGGCCCCCTGCAACAGCGGGGAGGTGCCAAGAGTGAGGCTGATGTCGGAGAGAAACAGGATGGGGGGCGCCATGGGCGGCCTTCTATCACGCGATGCGGTGCGCTTGGTGCACGAGATCGCTTGCGCCTGCGCCGATCGCGAGGCAGGCTTGTGTTACGGGCATGACATCTCGCGTTCATGTTCCGCGCGTTCGAACGACTGGCGGCCCCGGCTGCGCAAGCCCCGACCTCCAGCCCTCCACAACCAAAAGCAGCGAAGTCTGCGGGCAATCAGGAGTCTCTGCATGCTGACGCGCCGTTCCACGTTCAAGGCCGCCGCAGGTGCCGCGGCGGCAGCCACATTCGCCACAAGCCGGCAGGCATATGCCGAGGACAAGGTGCTCAAGATCGGGCTCAACCTGTCCTTCACGGGCGCCGATGCGCTGGGCTCCCAACGCATCGCCAATGGCGCCCAGATGGCGTTCGACGACGCCAATGCCAAGAAGATCGTGAAGGGCTACGTCTTCAAGATCGACAAATACGACGACGCCACCGCGACGGCCGGCCAGTACGACCCGGCGCAGGCGGCAACCAATGCGCGCAAGATGGTCTCCGACCGCGGCGTCGTTGCTGCCATCGGTCCGGCCATGTCCGGCGCCGGCAAGGCGATGTCGCCCATCCTCTCGGCCGGCAACCTCGCCATCATCACGCCGGCCTCGACCAACCCCGACATCACCGACCCGAAATTCGCAGCCCAATATCGCCCCAAGGGCAAGGCGATCTACTTCCGCACCGTGACCACCGACGCCTACCAAGGCCCGAACATGGCGAATTTCTACGCCGATGTGCTCAAGGTGAAGGCGGTCTACATCCTGGACGATTCCGGCGCCTACGGCGTGGGCATTGCCGATACCTTCGAGGCCCAGGCCAAGAAGAAGGGCATCAAGGTGCTCGGCCGAGACCGGCTGGACCCGAAGGCCTCCGACTATTCGGCGGTGCTGACCAAGATCAAGTCGCTCAATGCCCCGGCCATCTATTACGGCGGCGTGGGCCAGGCGGGCGTGAAGCTGGCCAAGCAAGCCTATGAGATCATTCCCAGCGCCATCAAGGGCGGCGGCGACGGCGTATGGAGCAGCGACTTCCTCACCGCCGCCGGCTTCCCGGCCGTGGATGGCTGGTATGCCACCCAGGCCAGCCCCGAACTGGTCGGCGACCCGCAGCTGGCGGCCTGGAACGCTGAATACGCCAAGCGCTTCAACGGCCAGCCCGACAACTACACCATCACCGCCCACAGCGCCGCCGAGGCGATCATCGAGGCGGTTCGCCAACTCGCCGCCGAGCGCAAGCCGGTCAACCGCGACACGGTGCGAGACCGGCTCCAGTCCATCAGGGTAAAGACGCTGCAGGGCATGGTGGATTTCGACGAGAATGGCGATCTCAAGAGCCACGTCGTCAGCGTTTACCAGATCCGCAAGGATGGAACGAAGAAGCTCGAGGATCCCTCGGCGCAGTACAAATACGTCGGCGTGGCGCCGGAGGCCTGAGCCTCGCCCGCAGTCCGGACGGTACGGCATCCCACCCCGCCTTGCGGCGGGGTGGGGCTTCCCACGCAGCTCCCACTTCCCAAGCCTCCAGGCGCCAATCTGCATGGCGGTCCCGCCGCCGGAGATCCTCACCGATGACCTTCGCCGATCTGCTGCTGCAGCAGGTGATCAACGGCCTCAGCCTCGGCGCCCTGTATGCCTTGCTGGCTCTCGGTTTCACGCTGGTCTACGGCATTCTCGAACTCATCAATTTCTCGCATTTCAACGTCTTCATGGTTGGCAGCTTCATCGGCCTGTTCATCCTGGAAGGGCTGGGCATCTCCGGCCAGCAGGTGGTGCTGACCGGCCTGCCGCTGGCGGGCGTGCTGCTGCTTGCCTTTGCCGGCACCATGCTGTTCTGCGGCGCGCTGGGGGCGGGGATCGAGCGCTTCCTGCTGCGGCCATTGCGCCAGGTGCGCGGGCCGGCGCCGATGATCACCACCATCGGCATCTCGTACATCCTGTTCAACATCATCATCCTCACCCAGGGCGCGGACTCTAAGAACTTTCCGAACCCGCTGCCGTCGCTCGACTGGCAGATCGGCGGTGCGGTGCTGCGCCTGCGCGAGGTGCTGATCTGGCTGGTGGCATTGCTGCTGATGGGCGGGCTGACCTATTTCGCCGGCTACACCAAGACGGGCAAGGCGATGCGCGCCACCGCCCAGGACCCCGAGGCGGCGCGCATGATGGGGGTGGACGTGGACCGCGTGGTCGCCGTGGCCTTCTTCCTCGGCGGCGCCATGGCCGGCGCGGGCGGGCTGATCTTCGGGCTCTACTACAACTTCACCAGCTTCATCATCGGCTTCAAGACCGGGCTGTTCGCCTTCACCGCGGCCGTGCTCGGCGGCATCGGCAACGTGCCGGGCGCCATGATCGGCGGGCTGCTGATCGGGCTGATCGAGGCGATGTCCGGCGCGTACATCGCCTCCGCCTGGGCCGACGTGATCATCTTCTCGATCCTGGTGCTCGTCCTCGTCTTCATGCCGTCCGGCCTGCTCGGCCGGGTGGCGCCGAACAAGTCGTAGGGAGGCCGCCCATGTTCGCCGCCGCCCGCACCGCCCTCGACCGCTCCTTCGCCGGCCTGTCGCCCGACCGCCGCAAGCAGCTTGGCCTGGTCGTCGTCTCCATGCTGCTGCTCGCCTTCCCGTTCATCCACGACAACGACGCCAACATCGACGCCATGGCCAATGCCGGCGCGCTGGTGACGCTCGCGTTGGGGCTGAACATCGTCGTCGGTTTCGCCGGCCTGCTCGACCTCGGCTATGCCGCGTTCTTCGCCATCGGCGCCTACTACTACGGCATCTTCACCGCCTTCCAGATCATGCCGGTCTGGACCGATTTCTGGGACCCGCTGGCCACGCTCGGCCTGGTCGAGAAGATGAACCGCGGCGGTCCCGACCTGGTGCATTTCACCCTCAGCTTCTGGCTGGCCCTGCCGACCGCCGCGGCGATCACCGCCCTGTTCGGCGTGATCTTCGGCGCGCCCACCTTGCGGCTGCGCGGCGACTACCTGGCCATCGTCACCCTGGGCTTCGGCGAGATCGTGCCCATCGTCGCCCGCAACCTCGACGGCGTGACCGGCGGCGCCGCCGGGCTCAATGGCGTGCAGGCGCCGAGCATCGGTGGGTATTCGTTCGGCATCGACGCCTGGCCGTACTACTACGTGGTGCTGGCGATGGTGGCGCTGCTGATCTTCATTTCGCTGCGCCTGCGCGACAGCCGGGTGGGGCGCGCCTGGATGGCGATACGCGAGGACGAGACGGCGGCGAGCGCCATGGGCGTGAATTTGGTCAACTACAAGCTGCTGGCCTTCGCCATCGGCGCCGCCTTCGCCGGCATGACCGGGGTGGTTTTCGTCGCCAAGCTGCAGACCGCCACGCCGGAGATGTTCAACTTCAACGTCTCGGCGATGTTGCTGGTGATGGTGGTTCTGGGCGGCATGGGCAGCGTGTGGGGCGTGGTGGTCGGCGCCTTCCTGCTGCAGATCCTGCAGACCTGGATCCTGCCGGAACTCTCGGGCGTGTTGCGCGCAATCGGCGAGGCTGTGGGCTGGGGGTGGCTGGCGCGCATCGAACTGGTCGAGGCGATCCAGCTTATTTTCGGCTGCATCCTGGTGTTCATGATGCTGTTCCGTCGCGAGGGGCTGATCCCGGCCGCGCGCAAGACGGCGGCGCTGAACCTGACCCAGCAGAGTGCCGCGGTGCAGCGTGGCGGCTTCGTGGGGTTGGAGCGCATCGGGCGCTGGCAGCCCGGCAGCGGCAATGCGCTGGAGGTGAAGGGCGTCACCGTGCGCTTCGGCGGGTTGGTGGCGCTGAACGGGATCGACCTTGCCGTGCCGGCGGGCGGCGTGGTCGCGGTGATCGGCCCGAACGGGTCGGGCAAGTCCACACTGTTCAACGTCATCACCGGATTGGTCGAGGCCGAGAGCGGCAGCATCCGCTTCGAAGGCACCGAACTGCTGGGCCTCAAGCCGCACCGGATCCTGGAGCACGGGGTGGCCCGCACCTTCCAGAATATCCGCCTGTTTCCCAACCTGTCGGTGCTGGAGAACGTGCTGATCGGCGAGCATGCCCGCCTGCGCACTGGCCCCTTCGGCGCCGTGCTGCGCCCGCCGCGCACGCGCAAGGAGGAAGTGGGGGCGCTGAAATGGGCGAGCGACATCGTCTCCCTTTTCGGCAACCGCCTGGCGCCGCGGCTGAACCAGGTGGTCAGCGGCCTGTCCTATGCCAATCGCCGCCGGGTGGAGATCGCCCGCGCGCTCGCCTCGCGCCCGCGCATCCTGCTGCTCGATGAGCCCACCGCCGGCATGAACCCCGCCGAGACGCTGGAACTGGCCGAGCAGATCAAGAGCCTGCACGAGCTTGGCCTGACCATCCTGCTGATCGAGCACAAGCTGGACGTGGTGACGCGGCTGGCCAGCAATGTGATCGTGCTGGACCACGGCGAGAAGATCGCCGAGGGCCCGGCCGACGAGGTGCGCCGCAACGAGGAGGTGCTGCGGGCCTATCTCGGCCGTGCCGGACGCGCCGCCGTGGCGAAGGAGGCGACCGATGCCTGACGAGACCCCGTTGCTGGAATTCAAGGCGGTCAACACGTTCTATGGCGACCTTCACGTGCTGAAGAACGTGGACTATTCCATTGCCCGCGGCGAGATCGTCTGCCTGCTCGGCGGCAACGCCTCGGGCAAGTCAACGACCATGAAGACGATCATGGGCGTGGTGCGGCCGCAAAGCGGTGCCGTGCTGTTCGACGGCCAGCCGATCGCCAACCTGCCCACGAGCGACCGCGTGCGCCGCGGCATCGCCCCGGTGCTGGAGGCGCGGCGGCTGTTCCCGCGCATGACCGTCTTCGAGAACCTGGAGATCGGCGCCTATACCCAGAAGAAAGGCCCGCAATTCGACGAGGACCTGGAGCGGGTCTATGGCCTGTTCCCCCGCGTGAAGGAGCGCCGCAGCCAGCTTGCCGGCACCTTGTCGGGCGGCGAGCAGCAGATGGTGGCGATCGGCCGCGCGCTGATGGCCCGCCCAAGGCTGATCTGCATGGACGAGCCGTCGATGGGCCTGTCGCCGCTGTTCGTGGAGCAGGTGTTCGACATCATCCAGGCCATCAACAAACAGGGCGTCACCATCTTCATGGTGGAGCAGAATGCGTCGATGGCGCTGTCGATCGCGCATCGCGCCTATGTGCTGCAGACCGGCGTGGTGGTGCTGTCCGGCACGGCGGCGGAGATGCAGGCCAACGAGATGATCAAGCAGGCCTATCTCGGCGAGATGCAGGTGGAGGAGGCGGCGTCCTGATCGGCACCGTCCGCCTGCACCTGCTCGGCGCCGAGCGGCGGATCATCGGCGGCCCGTTCAACGGCTTCGCCCCGCCGGCCATTGGCGTTTGCCTGGAGCGGCACTCCCGCCTCGCCGCCCTGGCCGATGTGCTGATCGACGTGCCGGACTTCGCCGCCCCCACCCAGGCACAGCTTGCCGAGGGGCTGGTGCGCACCCTGGAACTGCTGCGCGACGCGCCGGACCTGCCGGTTTATGTGGGGTGTGCCGCCGGCCTGGGCCGCACCGGGACCTTCATCGCCGCCCTCGCGCGCCTCGCCGGCATCGCCGACGCGGTGGCATGGACGCGGGCGAACTACGATCCGCGCGCGGTGGAGACCGAGGCACAGGCGCAGGCGGTCGCGGCGCTTGACGCAACGGCCGTGTGGGCGGCCTATTCCGTCAAATCCCCGCCCGCCATCCTGCGTCCCTGAAGGAGGCGCGGCGGGCAAGCCCCGATCCCGGAGGTCCGTCCGATGCTGCTCACCCGCCGCGCCGCCCTTGCCGCCACCGCGCTTGCCGTGCCCGTGTTGGCCCGGCCTGCCCGCGCCGCCGATCCGATCCGCCTCGGCGTGCTCAAGAGCGCATCGCCCGCGCCGTTCTACATCGCCCAGGAACGCGGCTTCTTCCGTGACGCCGGCGTGGCGGTGGAATTCAAGTTCTTCCAGGCGGCCCAGCCGATCGCCGCCGCCGCCGTCTCGGGCGATACCGACATGGGCGTCACCGCGCTCACCGGCGGCTTCTTCGCGTTGGCCGGCAAGGGTGAACTGGTGGTGATCGGCGGCGGCCTGCACGAACAGAAGGGCGTGAAGCTCACCGCCGTGCTGGCATCGAAGCAGGCCCATGCCGCGGGCCTCACCTCGGTCGACAAGCTCGGCGGGCATAGCCTGGGCATCACACAGTACGGCTCCAGCTTCCACTACATGGCCGGGCGGCTGGCCGAGGCGAAGGGCTTCGACCTCAAGAGCCTCACCCTGCGCCCGCTGCAGACCGTGCCCAACATGGTCGCCGCCGTGCGCACCGGGCAGGTGGACGCCACCATGGCAATCGCCTCCATGGCGGTGCCGGCCGCGGCCAGCGGCGATGCGGTGATCATCGGCTGGGTCAGCGACGACGTGACCTACCAGATCACCGCGCTGTTCGCGAACCGCGCCATGGTGGACAAGCGCCCCGACGACCTCAAGCGGTTCGCGAGCGCGTACCATAAGGGCGTAGCCGCCTATCGCGAGGCGTTCCTGCGCTTCGACGCCGCCGGCAACCCCATCTACGGGCCGGCCACCGACGCGGCGATTGCCGACATCATGAAATACGTCTTCGTCGGCGACCCGAAGGGGCCGGCCAAGATCAAGGCGGGACTGGGCTGGTACGACGAAGGCGGCGCGCTGAATGTGGCCGACGTGCGCAACCAACTTGCCTGGTACACCGCCCAGGGCATGGTCAAGGGCGAGGTCGACGCGGCCAAGATCATTGACACAAGCTTCCTGCCCACGCGCTGACCCCGCGCTCTGATTTCGGGCGCGTGACCGCGCTTCGCCTGCGCGCCGAGGGCGTCGGCCATTGCTTCGGCGCGCTGGAGGTGCTGGCCGGCATCGACCTCGACATCCCGCCGGGCGAGGTCACGGTGCTGCTCGGCCCATCCGGCTGCGGCAAGTCCACCTTGCTGAATATCCTCGGCGGGATGCTGGCGCCGAGCCGGGGCAGGGTGACGATGGACGGCCGCCCGCCACCCGGCAGCCTCAATCCGCTGACCTACGTGTTCCAGGACTTCTCGCTGCTGCCCTGGCGCCGGGTGGCCGGGAACATCTCGCTGGTGCTGGAAGGCAAGCTGCCGCGCCCGGAGCGGGAGGCGCGGATTGCCGAGGTGCTGGCGCTGACCGGGCTGTCCGACTTCGCCCGCGCCTGGCCGCGCCAGCTTTCCGGCGGCATGCGCCAGCGCGTCGGCATCGCCCGGGCGCTGGCCGTGCGCCCGGCGGTGCTGCTGATGGACGAGCCCCTCTCGGCGCTCGACACGCCCACGCGCATGCTGCTGCAGGACGAGTTCGCCGCCATGATCGCCCGCACCGGCATGACCTGCGTCTATGTCACCCACAATCTCGCCGAGGCGGTGCGGCTGGGCCATTCCATCGGCGTGCTCTCCCGCCGTCCCGGGCGCATCGCCGCGCGCCTGCGCATCGACCGGCCGCTGGAGGGTCGCCAGGCCGACGACGCCGAGATGCGCGCCGTTGAGGCCCAGCTCTGGGACCTGATCCGCGCCGACGCCGCCACCGCCACGCGCGAGCTTGAACATGGCTGAGGTTCCCTTCCGCGCCGGCGGGTTCGCCCCACGGCACATCCCGTTCGCGGGGGCGGCCACCCTGGTGGCGCTGGTGCTGCTGTGGCAGGCGGGCGCCTCGGCGGGGCTGATTTCCAGCCGCTTCATGCCCGCGCCCTGGGGCATCGCCAAGGCGCTGGTGGTGCTGGCCGCCAGCGGCGAACTGCTCGCCCACATGCTGGCCTCGTTGCAGCGCTTCGCCATCGGCTGGGCGGTGGGCACCGCGGCGGGGCTGCTGGCGGGCTTCGCCGTGGGGCTGTTCACCCTGGCGCGCACCCCCGGCATGGCGGTGGTCTCCGCCCTGTTCCCGGTGCCGAAGATCGCGCTGGTGCCGCTGTTCATCATCTGGTTCGGCATCGGCGAGGGCAGCAAGGTGGTGACCTTGGCGTTCGGCGTGTTCTTCCCCACGGTGATCAATACCGTGGCCGGCGTGGACGGGGTGCCGCGCGGGCTGATCCGCATGGGCCAGTCATTCGGCCTGACGCGGGGTGCGATCATCCGCAAGATCGTGCTGCCCGGCGCATTGCCGGCGATCCTGTCCGGGTTCCGCATCACCACCTCCACCGCCATCATCCTGCTGGTTGCCGCCGAAATGATCGGCGCCGACCACGGCATCGGCGCCTTCGTGCTGCAGGCCGGCAACCTCTACGATACCGAGAGCCTGATGGCCGGCATCGTGCTGCTCAGCCTGCTCGGCCTGTCGGTGGCGTGGGTGCTGGGGCTGGTGGAGCGGGTGCTGCTGGCCTGGCGGTAGGCTACCGCGGCAGGTTCAAGCTGGCAGGTTCAAGCTGGCAGGTTCAGGCCGCGAATGGCCGACAGCATCGCCGCCGTCACCTCCTTCGTGGTGGCGCGGCCGCCCAAATCCGGCGTCAGCACGCCGGCGGCGCAGACCTGTTCGATCGCCGTCATCAGCGCCGCCGCCGCCGCCCGTTCGCCGAGATGGTCCAGCATCATGCTCGCGGTCCAGAAGCTGGCCACCGGGTTGGCGATGCCCTTTCCGGTGATGTCGAAGGCGCTGCCGTGGATCGGCTCGAACATCGACGGGTAGCGGCGCTGCGGATCGACATTGCCGGTGGGCGCGATGCCCAGCGAACCGGCGAGTGCCGCGGCGAGGTCGGACAGGATGTCGGCGTGCAGGTTGGTCGCCACCACCGTGTCGATGCCCTGCGGCTTGCGCACCATGCGCATGGTCATGGCGTCGACCAGTTCCTTGTCCCAGGTGACATCCGGGTAGTCGGCGGCCACTTCCAGCGCGATCTCGTCCCACATCACCAGGCCGAAGCGTTGGGCGTTCGACTTGGTGACGATGGTGATGTGCTTCCTCGGCCGGGC
This sequence comes from uncultured Alphaproteobacteria bacterium, assembly GCA_963779875.1. Classification (GTDB taxonomy): domain Bacteria; phylum Pseudomonadota; class Alphaproteobacteria; order Acetobacterales; family Acetobacteraceae; genus CAMDGX01. The sequence continues at coordinate 968,315 of CAWAAI010000003.1, forward strand.
CTGCGCGCAGTCGAAGGCGAAGCGCATGATCCGTTCCACGCCGACGCGGGTGAAGATCGCCACCTCGGTGGCCACCTCCTCCGGCAGGCCCTTGTGCGCCCGCCCGCCGTGGCCGGCGTATTCGCCCTCGGAGTTCTCGCGGATGATCAGCCAATCGAGGTCGCCCGGCCCGATATCGCGCAATGGCGAGGTCACGCCCGGGAAAATGCGGGTGGGGCGCACATTGGCATACTGGTCGAAGCCCTGGCAGATCGGCAGCCGCAGGCCCCACAGCGACACATGGTCGGGCACGTCCTGCGCGCCGACGGCGCCGAAATAGATCGCGTCCATCGCCTTCAGTCGCGCCAGGCCATCCGCCGGCATGAAGGCGCCGGTCGCCTTGTAGCGGTCCGACCCCCAGTCCAGCCGCGTCACCTCCAGGCGGAACGAACCCATCCGCCCGGCCAGCGCGTCGAGCACCTCCAGCCCGGCCTCGATCACCTCCGGCCCGATGCCATCGGCGGGGATGGAAGCGATGCGGTAGGTCTGCATGGGCGATGTCCTGTCGAGATTCGGCGGCAAGAGTGGCGTGCGGCGAAGGCGCGATCAACCGGCCAGCGAAAAACCGGGCCGGCCGGCCATCACGTGGCCGATCGCCACCGCCTCGCATCCCACTGCCCGCAGCGCGGCGACACAGGCGGCGGCGGCCTCCGGCGCCATTCCGGCAAGCAGTCCGCCCGAGGTCTGCGGGTCGGCCAACAGCGCCGCCGTCGCGGCATCGGGAAGGTCGAGCATCGCCCGGTTGGCCGGTGCCAGCGTGCTCTCCACCCCCTGCGCCGCCAATTCACGCGCGCCCGGAAGCGCGGGGAGCGCGGCAGCGTCCAGCACGGCGGCAACGGCCGAGGCGCGCAGCATCTCCATCAGGTGCCCCGCCAGCCCGAAGCCGGTCACGTCGGTGCAGGCGGTGACGCCGAATTCCCGCAGCACGCCCGCCGCCGTGCCGTTGCTGCGCGCCATGCTGTCCAGCGCCGCCTCCAGCCAGTCCACCCGCGCAAGCCCGCGCATCTGCGCGGCAAGCACGATGCCGGTGCCGAGGCTCTTGGTCAGCACAAGCGCATCGCCGGGCCGCAGACCGGCCTTGCGCCACAGCGAAGCCGGCGGCGCGAGGCCCGTCACCGCGAAGCCCAGCGATGCTTCCGCAGCTTCCGCGCTGTGCCCGCCGACCAGCACGCAGCCGTCGCCGCGCAGCACTTCCACCGCCCCCAGCATCATCGTGCGCAAATCCTGGCCCATGCGCGCACCCTGCATGAAGGGCAGGGCGGCGATCGCCAGGGCGGTCCAGGGCTGCGCGCCCATCGCGTGGATATCGGAGAGCGCGTGCGCGGCGGCGATCTTCCCGAACAGGTACGGATCGTCCACGAAGGCGCGGAAATGGTCGACGCTCTGCACCACCGCCATGCTGGCCGGCGGCAGCATCACGGCGGCGTCGTCGCCCTCGGCCATGCCCACCGGAATGTCGGCGCGCGGCGCCTCGGCCAGCCCCGCCAGCGCCTCCGCCAGCGCCTCCGGCCCGATCTTGGCGCCGCAGCCGCCGCAGCGCATCGCCTCGTCGCCCGCCGGCATGGGCCGCAGCGACTGGTATTTCGCCATCCAGCGCCGGTCGATGCGCCGCTTCCACCAATGCGCCGGCCGGCCGCTGAACGCCCACCCGTCGCGCCATGCCACCGCGCGGCCATGGCCCAGTCCCAGGATCGCCAGGGCCGATCCCTGGGGCCGCCATGGCCGCAACGCCTCGCCCGCCGCCGCCCGGACCAGGTTCTCGGCCAGCGGCGCGCCGGCACGCACCGCCCAAACGCCGGCCTTGGGCCGCGCCTCCCCCTCCACCGCCGCGCAGTCGCCGGCGGCGAACACCCGCTTATCGCTGACGCTGCGCAACGTCGCCTCCACGCGGATGCATCCTGCCTCGTCGCAGGCCAGCCCGGAGTCCGCCAGGAAGCCCGGCGCCACCACGCCGCTGGCCCACAGCACATGGTCGGCCTCGACCGTTGTGCCGTCGGACAAGGAAAGCCGGCCCCTGTCATGCGCTCCGGCAGACACCCCGTTGACGATCTCGACCCCCGCCTCGACCAGCGCCGCGCGCACCGCCTGCTGCACCCGTTCGGGGGCCGAGGCCATCGGCACCTTCTCGCGCCCCACGAGCACGATGCGCGCCCGCCCCGCCAGCCGAAGTGCCAGCGCGATCGCCAGTTCGCTGCCGCCGGCACCCGCGCCCACCACGGCAATTCGTATGCCCGGCGCGAGCTTGGCCTCGATCGCGGCCAGCCGCCCCAGGAACCGGCCGATCGGCTTCACCGGTACGCCACCGCTGTCCGGGGGCATATGTGGCCGCCCGCCCACGTCGACCGACAACAGGTCGTAGGCAAGCGGCGGCCGGCCGGCGAGCGCCACCTCGCGCCGCGTCAGGTCGATGTCCGTCGCCTCGGCCAGAATGAGTTCGCGCTCCCGCCGCCGCGGCCAGCTTCGCACAGTCGATATGCGCCTCGTCGAAGCCGTGCTCGCCGCGTATCAGCCCGGGCAGCATGCCGGAATAGGGCGTCTGCCCCTCGCGCGCGACCAGGGTCAGCCGCAGCCCGGGGGTGGGGCGCATGGCCGCCCGGCGCAACACCTCCACATGGGCGTGGCCCGCGCCCAGCAGAACGATGTCGGTGGCAACGGGGACGGGCGCTTGCATGCGCGAAGCTTACGGCCCCGCCGGTGCCCGGTGCTATCCCCTCTGCCGCGCCGCCCCCTCTGCCGCGCTACTCCGCGTGCCGCTACGCCTTGCGCGGACAGGTGCTCCACCCCAGCATGCTATAGAGTGGGCAGATGCCCGCCACCGCCGTCAGCAGCGGCACCAGGCCGATCCAGCCCCACGGCGTCTGCGGCCCGACGAACACCAACGCGATCAGCGCCACGCCCAGCACGGCGCGCAGCGCGCGGTCAATTCCACCCATGTTCACGCTCATGACTTCAGCCTCCTCGCTGTGCCGCCATTTCACGCCTCGGCCGGCAACGCGTCGGTGACTTCGTCACCCGCCCGGTTTGCCGCGACATCGCGCAACGCCGCGTACTGCAGTATCTCCACCCGCCCGCGCTGGCCCCGCACCCAGCCACGCAGGGAAAACTGCTTCATCGCCCGGCTCACCACCTCGCGGGCGCTGCCGATATCGGCCGCCAGCGCGGCATGCGTCGCCGCCACCGCCCCGTTCCCGTCCGCCGCCGTCAGCAGCCGCGCGGCCAGACGCTGCTCGATCCCGGTATCCGCGATTTCCTCGATCCGGCCCATCAGGTCGCCGATGCGTCGTGCGCAGGCGCCGAAGGCAAAGCCGCGGAACACCGTGGAAAGCTCCAGCAGATGCGCGAAGGCCGCGGGCGAGATCACCTGCGCTGCAACCGCGCTCTCGGCCACCGCCTCGGCCGAGGCGGCGCTGGCCGAGATCAGGCAGGTGGTGGTCATGATGCAGGTCTGGCCCGGCAACACCCGGTAGAGCACAATCTCCCGCCCCGACCGGGTGACCCGCCGCACCACCATCCGCCCCTCCAGCACGAACGGATACACCGTGCACAACCCGCCCGGATGGAACAGTGCCGCTCCCGCCGGCAGCCGGGCCGGGCGAAGCTGCGCCGCCAGGTAATCCCGCGCTGCCGGCTCCAGCCCGGCCAGCGCGGGAAACAGGCCGAAGAGCCGTGCGTTCATTCGTTCTCCACCGCGTTGGGGCCTTGCCATACCGTCCCCGGACCGGCACGATGTTTAACACAACCACAATACAGGGGGCAGGCGTGCGACGGAGGGAACCTTCCGCCGCGCCCGCCGCGATGCCCGAAAGGAAGGATGAGCAATGGCTGATTTGCGCGCGCCCATGCTGATGCTTGCCGCCGCGCTGGCGGGCACTGCGCTTGCCGCCCCTCAGGCGGTGGCCCAGTCGAATCCGCAGGGAACACTGCGCATCGCCATCGATTCGGACGCCGACGCGCTCGACCCCACGCTGGCGCGCACCTATGTCGGGCGCATCGTCTTCGCCAGCCTTTGCGACAAGCTGGTCGATATCGACGAGAAGCTGAACATCGTGCCCCAGCTGGCCCAGAGCTACGAGTGGACCGACCCGAAGACGCTGATGTTCAAGCTACGTCCGGGCGTCACCTTCCACGACGGCTCCAAGCTCGATGCCGAGGCGGTGCGCTACAGCCTGATGCGCCATCTCACGCTGCAGGGCAGCACCCGCCGGGGCGAGATCTCGGCGCTGGAGTCGGTCGAGATCGTCGATCCGCTCACCGTCAAGCTGCACCTCAAGACGCCCAGCTCGCCGTTCCTGTCCCAGCTCGCCGACCGCGCCGGCATGATCCTGCCGCCGGCCTACACCGAGGCGGCCGGCAAGGACTTCCCGCTGAAGCCGGTCTGCGCCGGCCCGTTCAAGTTCACCGAACGCGTGCCGCAGGACCGCATCGTCTTCGACCGCTTCGACGGCTACTGGAACAAGGACGCGATCCACGTGAACCGCGTCGTCTTCCGCCCCATCACCGACGCCACGGTGCGGCTGGCCAACCTCCAGGCCGGCGCGCTGGAGATGGTCCAGGGCATCCAGCCCAGCGACCTCGACGCGGTGAAGCAGGACCCGAAGCTGCGCGCCGTGGTGAATGACGGGCTGGGCTATATCGACCTCACCTTCAACATCGCCAATGGCACGCGCCCGCGCACGCCGCTGATGACCGACGCCCGGGTGCGCCAGGCCTTCGCGCTGTCGATCGACCGCCAGGCGTTGATCGACGTGGTGTTCAACGGTCTGCACACCCCGGTCGCCCAGGGCGTGACGCCGGCGAGCCCGTTCTACGACCCCTCGGTGAAGCCGCAGCCGCGCGACATCGCCAAGGCCAAGGCGCTGCTGGCCGCGGCCGGCGTGAAGACGCCGCTGCCGGTGGAACTGCTGCTGGGCAACAACCCGCTGAACCTGCAGGTCGGCGAAGTCATCCAGTCGATGGCCAAGGATGCCGGCTTCGACGTAAAGATCCGCTCCACCGAGTTCGTCACCGCGCTCAAGGCCTCGGATGCCGGCGATTTCGAGGTGTTCTTCATCGGCTGGTCCGGCCGCGTCGATCCCGACGGCAACCTCTACAGCTTCTTCAAGACCGGCGCGCCGCTGAACGCCCCGCACTACAGCAACCCCGAGGTTGACAACCTGCTCGACCAGGCCCGCGCCATCACCGACGTGGGCCAGCGCCGGGCGCTCTATGGCAAGCTCGCCGCCAAGGTGAACGAGGACGTGCCGCTGATGTACCTCTACGCGCCGCGCGCCGTTTTCGGCCTGTCGGCCAAGGTGTCCGGCTTCGTGCCGGTGCCCGACAACATCATCCGCCCGCAGGGGATCAGGATCGCGCAGTGACGCATCGCCTTTCCGCAGTCGCCCGGCAGCGCCGCGCGGGCCTGACGCCGGCGCGATGAAGGGCCATCTCGGCTCCGCATCGCGCAGGTCATCCCCACCCTGCTGCTGGTCAGCATGCTGGTGTTCGGCCTGCAGCAACTCATGCCGGGCGATCCCGCCCTGGTCTCGCCGGGGAGGAGCGCGACCCGGCGGTGCTGGCGCAGATCCGCGCCGAGCTGTGGCTGGACCAGCCGCTGGTGGTGCAGTACCGCTACTGGATGGGCGGCGTGGTGCAGGGCGACCTCGGCTATCTCCTGGCGCATCCGCGAGCCGGTGACCAGCTGGTTGCGCACGAAGCTTCCGGTGACGTTGCAGCTGGCCGGCATGGCCTTCGTCATCGCGGTCGTCGATCGGCGTGCCGGCTCGGCGTGCTGTCGGCGGTGGAGAAGAACCGGTCTGGGATTACGTCGCCAACGGCGTCGGGCTTGCGGGACTGTCCACGCCGAACTTCTGGCTCGGCATCATGCTGATCCTGCTGGTTTCGGTGAAGCTGGGCTGGCTGCCGCCGTCCGGCTATGTGCCGCTCACCGAGGACTGGCGGCAATCGCTCGCCACCACGATCATGCCGGCCTTCGTGCTGGGCAACGGCATCGCGGCGGTCCTGATGCGCCACACGCGCAGCGCCATGCTCACCGCGCTGGAGCAGGATTACGTGCGCACCGCCCGCGCCAAGGGGCTGAGCGAGCTCATCGTGGTCGCGCGCCACGCCCTGCGCAATGCGCTGATCCCGGTGGTCACGCTCGGTGCGCTGGAACTCGGCACGCTGCTCTCCGGCGCCGTGCTGACCGAGCAGGTCTTCACCATTCCGGGTTTCGGCAAGCTGATCGTCGATGCGGTGTTCAACCGCGACTACCCGGTGGTCCAGGGCGTGGTGCTGGTGACCGCCACCGTCTACATCCTGCTGAACCTCGCCGCAGACGTGCTGTACGTGCTGATCAATCCGCGCATGAGGGGCGCATGAGCACCGCGACAGCCTCATCGGCCAACACGGCAGGCGCGGTGGTGGCCGCCGCCTCGCAGTCGCCCGCCCGCCTGGCCATACGCCGCTTCCTGGCGCGCCCGGCGGCAGTCGTCGGTCTGGTGGTGGTGCTTGCCTTCGTGCTGATCGCGGCCTTCGCGCCGCTGCTCGCGCCCTTCGACCCGGTCAAGACAAGCTGGTCGCTGATCCGCAAGGCGCCGTCCTGGGCGCACTGGATGGGCACCGACGAGAACGGCCGCGACGTGCTGAGCCGGATCATCTGGGGCGCGCGCGCCAGCATGCTGGCCGGCGTGATCTCGGTGGCCATCGCCAGCGGCGTGGGCGTGCCGGTCGGCCTGCTCGCGGGCTTCGCGGGGGGCAAGACCGACGCGGTGATCGGCCGCCTGGTGGATGCCATGCTGGCCTCGCCGTTCCTGATCCTGGCTATCGCGCTCGCCGCCTTTCTCGGGCCGAGCCTGGAGAACGCGATGATCGCCATCGGCATCACCGCAACCCCGGTGTTCATGCGGGTCGCGCGCGGCGCCACCCTTGATGCCGCCACCAACGACTATGTCGAGGCCGCCCGCGCAATCGGCAACCCGCCCTGGCGCGTGGCCGTGCGCCATATCCTGCCGAACATCATCCCGCCGGTGATGGTGCAGGCGACGCTGGCCATCGCCGGGGCCATCATCGCCGAAGCCAGCCTGTCCTTCCTCGGCCTCGGCCAGCAGCCGCCGGCGCCGTCCTGGGGCAGCATGCTGAACTCGGCGCAGCGCTTTCTCACCCAGGCGCCGTGGCTGGCGATCTTCCCGGGTGCGGCGATCTTCCTGGTGGTGCTGAGCTTCAATCTCGTGGGCGACGGCCTGCGCGACGCGCTGGACCCGCGCGCCAAGTAGGAAGCCGCGCCAAGCAGGACAAGCGGGCGCCGACCGTGGGCTGGCGTGATCTGAAATCAAGGAACCGGCGTGCGCGCCGCTCTGTTGACCGTGGAGCACGACGCGCGGAGGTCCCTATGGCATCGCACATCACCAAATCACTTGCAGGAGCGTCGTTCGCCCTCGCGGCGGCTGCCTCGCCGGCCAGCGCCCAATATTTCGACGACGGTCCGGGTCGGATGTGGCACGGCTCCTGGGGGTGGGGCGGAATGGCGATGGGCGGGTTGGCCATGTTCCTGTTCTGGGTGGGTTTGCTTGCCCTCGTCATCCTTCTGGTGCGTGGCATGAGCGGCGGATCGGGTCGCAACGCCCTGCCGCCTTCGCGCGCCACCTCGCTGGATATCCTGGAGGAACGCTTCGCCCGCGGCGAGATCGGTCACGAGGAGTTCGAGGAACGTCGCCGGGTGCTGATGGCCAGCCGCGCCGGCGGCGGCAAGGCTCGCGCCAGCTGATCCGCCGCGCCGCTACCGCCGCCGCGGCACCGCTGCCACCAGGGCCGCCGCACCCAGCGCCGTCATTCCCGCCGCTGTCGCCAGAACCGCCTGATAGCCGCCGGCATGGTCGTGAACCAGGCCGAGCAACGCCGGCGCGAAGGCATAGCAGCCCTGGCCGATCGCGGTGGAAAGCCCCAGGACCAGGCCGAAGCTGCCGGCGGCGAATTCGCGCTGCACGATCTGAGAGGGCAGGGTGATGTTGTTGCCCACCCACAGCCCGAACAGCACACACCCCGCATAGAGCGCCGCCGGCACCCCCGGCAGGGCCAGGAACAGCCCGATCCCCGCCACCTGTCCGGCCAGCCCGATCGCCGCCGCCGCGCGCTGGTGCACCCGGTCGATCGCGAACCCCAGGGCAACCCGGCCCAGTACCCGCGCACACGCTCACCAGCCCCAGCCCCGCGCCCGCCCCACGCGGCCCCAGCACCGGGGTGAGGAAGGCGACGAGGTGCACGATCAGGCCCACCTGGGCCATGATCACCAGCGCGAACGGCCCCGCCACCGACCAGAAGCGCAAACTCGCCAACGCTTCGCCCTGGCTCGCGTACCCGGGCCGCGGGTCGCCCGCGGCGATTGCCCGCGCGGCTGCGTCCGGCGGCGCGGGCCGGGCAGGTGACAGCCCGAGCAGCACCACCGGGACCACCACCGCCAATGCCACGCCAGCGACAAGCATCGACGCCGAGGCCAGTCCCCGCGCATCGGCCAGCCACACCAGCGCGGGTGCCACGGTGAAGCCGGCCACGCTGGCCCCGTTCAGCGCCAGGCTGATCGCCATGCCGCGCCGCGCCTCGAACCACAGCGCCAAGGTCGCGGCGATGGCGGCGACCGACGAGCCGGACCAGCCGACCCCCATCACCAGGAAGCCGAGCACCATCTGCCATGGCGCCGTCGCATGGCCGGCCACCACGGCGCCCACCGCCAGGCATGCCGCCCCGGCCGGCAGCACCACGTGTGGCCCCACGCGCTGCAGCACCAGCGGCACCCGCGTTATCAGCCCCGCGCCCACGAGGTAGAAGGCGATGGTGGCGGCGGAAACCAGGCCGATGGACCAGCCCTGCTCGGCCTGCAGCCGTGCCACGAACACCGACAGCCCGTAGAACCCAAAGCCCCATGCGAACACCGCCACCGCGAAACAGGCGACGATTACCGGCCAGCCATGGCGAATCTCCGGGTGCGCCACGCCCTCAGTCCGGCTGCGTCTTCTTGTGTGCCAGCAACGCCATCAGCCGCCGGTCCCGCCACGCCTGGCGTGCCGGATGCGCGTCCATCGGCAGAAGCTCGCGGCGTGCGCCATGCAGCGCTTCCACCAGCGCCGGCGTGAAGGCGATCGGCGCCACTTCGCGCTCCACCTGTTCGTAAAGCGGGCCGTAGCGCCCGACATAGTCGGCCAGGCCGCCCGGCGCGTTCAGGTCGATCGTCTCGAACGGGCCCATGAAGCTCCAGCGCAGCCCCAGCCCGTGCTTCACCGTCGCGTCCACGTCCTCGGCCGAGATCACGCCGTCTTCCACCAGCCGGAACGCCTCGCTCACCAGCGCGATCTGCAGCCGGTTCAGCACGAACCCGGCCACTTCGCGCCGCAGCACCGCCGGCACCATGCGTGCGCGGCGCATCAGCGCGACGGTGCGCTCCATCGCCGCCGCCTCGGTCCACGGCGCCGGGCACAACTCCACCAGCGGCACGAGGTAGGGCGGGTTGACGGGATGCGCCACCAGGCAGCGTCCGCGCCCCGAAAGCCCCTCGGTGAAGGCGCTGGCGGGGATGCCGGAGGTGGAGCTTGCCAGCGGCACGTCGGGCGGCACCAGCGCATCGAGCCGGGCGAAGGTGTCGCGCTTCACCGCCACGTCCTCCGGCCCGTTCTCCTGCACATGCTCGGCGCCCTCCAGCGCCGCCTCGAGCGTGGCCGCCACGCCGATTCGCGCCAGCACCGCCTCCGGTGCCTCGTCCAGCAGGCCGGAGCCGTGCAGTTCCGGTAGCCGCTCGGCGATGAAGCCGCGTGCCGCCCCGCCGGCCGCGGCGTCGGGGTCCCATAGCGCCACCTCGAACCCCGCGCGGGCGAACACGATGGACCAGGCGCGGCCGATGAACCCGCCGCCGACAACCGCGATGCGTGGCATGTGTTTCTCCGAATGCCGGTGACTTCAGGAACCCAGGAAGTTGCGCCGCCATGCCGCCCGCAACGCCGGCTCCGCCTCGGCCGCCTCGGCGATACGATGCAGTGCCGCGCAGTTGGCCGCGAACCATGGCCGTTTCGGCCGCCAGTGGGTCATCACGCCGATATACAGATCCATCGCCGAGAAGTGCGCGCCCAGGAACCAGGGCGACCCCGCCTTCTCCTCCACCGCGCGCCAGAGTCGCTGGGCATAGGCATCGACCTTGGCCCGGAAGCCGGCCTGCGCCGCCGGATCGTCCACGAAGCGCGACGGGTCGTCGGCATAGGTGAAGGTCGGGTAGATGTTGGCCACCATGAAAACCAGCCAGCGCAGGAAGACCGGGCGCTGCGGGTCGCCCACCGGTGGCACCAGGCTATGCCCGGCGCCCGGCGGGTGCACCACGTCGGCCAGATGCAGCGTGATCGCCGCGCTCTCGGTCATCACCGTCTGATCCGGCAGCACCAGCGTCGGCAGCTGCGTGATCGGGTTCAGCGGCGCCAGAAGCGTCCGCGCCGCCTCCGAGGTGAAGAGGATCTCCACGTCCTCGATGGTGCAGGGCAGGCCGTACCAGGCCATCTGCGATTCCACGATGGCCGAACCCCAGCCGGGGTTGCCGTACAGCGTGTACATGCCGGCCTTCCTCCCGATGCAACCCCGCCAGCCTAGCAACCCCCACGCCGGCAAGCCACCTTGCGCACCCGCCGCCCCTCGGCCACCCTGCCGCCGCAAACGGGAGGGGCGCGTATGACACGCATCGCGGTGCTGGACGACTGGCAGGGCATTGCCGAGGCGGCCGCCGACTGGTCCAGCGTGCGAAGCCGCGCCGAACTCGTCTTCTTCCGCGACCATCTCGGCGGCGCCGACGCAGTGGCAACGGCACTCGCCGATTTCGATGCCATCGTCGCCATGCGTGAGCGCACCCGGCTGCACGCCGATGTGATTTCCCGCCTGCCGAAGCTGCGCCTGCTCAGCTTCACCGGCGCCCGCAACGCCGCCGTCGACATACCGGCCTGCACCGCGCAGGGCATCGTGGTGTGCAACACCACCACCACGCGAAGCTCGCACGGCACCGCCGAGCTTGCCCTCGGCCTGCTGCTCGCCGCCGCCCGCCGCATCGCCACCGGCGACGCCGAAATGCGCGCCGGCCGCTTCCAGGCCAATGTGCCGCCCGGCGAGGAGGTCGCCGGCAAGACGCTGGGCCTGCTCGGCCTCGGCAACATCGGCAGCCGCGTCGCCCGCTACGCCCGCGCGATGGAGATGGAGGTCATCGCCTGGAGCCAGAACCTCACCGCCGAGCGCGCCCAGGCCGCCGGCGTCACCCGCGTGGAGAAGGCCGAACTGTTCGCCGCGCCGACTTCGTCAGCATCCACCTCGTGCTGTCCGAACGCACCCGCCACATCGTGGGGGCGGCCGAGATCGCGGCGATGAAGCCCGGCGCGCTGCTGGTCAACACCTCGCGCGGCCCGCATGTGGATACCGACGCGCTGCTGCCTGCCCTGCAGGAGGGCCGCGTACGCGCCGCCATCGACGTGTACGACACCGAGCCGCTGCCGCCCGAACATCCGCTTCGCCGCGCGCCCGGCACCTTGCTCACCCCGCATCTCGGCTACGTCACCGCCGAGAACATGCCGGAACTCTATCGCAGCAGCGCCGAGAACCTGTCCGCCTGGCTCGACGGCAAGCCGGTGCGCGTGGTCAATCCCGAGGTCACGCCGCGTCCCGCTTGACCGCCGCTTCACTTGACCGGAACGCCGCTCGCTGCCTTCACTGCGCCCAACCAACCACTACCCGAGGAACCCCGCCATGCGCGCCTGGGCCGTCGTCGAGAACGAGAAGCCGCTGCAGGAGATCGAGATGCCCACGCCGGAGCCGCAAGGCACCGAGGTGCTGCTCGAGACCACCTATTGCGGCGTCTGCCACTCCGATATCCACATCTGGGAGGGCCGCTACGACCTCGGCGGCGGCAAGGTGATGACGCTGACCGACCGTGGCCTGAAGCTGCCGGTGGCCATGGGCCACGAGATCGTCGGCCGCGTGGTCAAGCTCGGCCCCGATGCCGAGAAACTGCCCGATGCGCCGAAGGTCGGCGACATCCGCATCGTCTTCCCCTGGGTCGGCTGCGGCCACTGCGACGCGTGCCTGGCCGAGGACGACAACATGTGCCTTGAAGGCAAGGCGCTTGGCGTCTTCCAGAACGGCGGCTACGCCACCCATGTGGTCGCCCCGCACCCGCGCCACCTCGTCGATCCCGGCAAAATCCCCCACGCGATCGCCGCGACCTATGCCTGCTCCGGCATCACCGTATTCTCGGCCATCAAGAAGGTGATGCCGATCCATCCTGACGAGCCGATCGTGCTGGTCGGCGCCGGCGGCCTGGGGCTGAACGCAATTGCCGTGCTCAAGGCGCTGAAGCACAATAACATTGTCGTGGTGGACATCGACGAGACCAAGCGCTCGGTCGCCGCCCAGGCCGGCGCCACCAAGACGGTGGACGGCAGCGGCGAGGGCGTCACCCAGCGCATCGTCGAGGCCTGCGGCAAGCCGCCGCTCGCGGTGATCGACCTGGTGAACGGCACCGCCTCCTCCAAGTTCGCCTTCGACTCCCTGCGCAAGGGCGGCAAGCTGGTGCAGGTCGGCCTGTTCGGCGGCGAACTGACCCTGCCCCTGCCGCTCATGCCCATCCGCGCGCTTACCATCCAGGGCAGCTACGTAGGCAATCCCAAGGAGTTGCGCGAGCTGGTTCAGCTTGCCAATGAAGGCACCTTGCCGGCGCTTCCGGTCTCCACCGTGCCGCAGCACGAGGCCAACGATGCGCTGATGCGCCTGCGCGACGGCAAGGTGATCGGCCGGCTGGTACTCAAGAGCGAGGTGGCGTGAGATGAACGACCTGCAACGCTCCGTCGTCCTCAAGCGCCGCCCCAGCGGCGAGCCGACGCCCGAGCATTTCGAGATCGTCGAAGGCACGGTGCCGCAGCCCGGCCCCGGTGAGGTGCTCACCCGCACCATCTGGCTGTCGATCGACCCGTACATGCGCGGCCGCCTGCGCGAGGTGCAGACCTACTCCGCGCCGGTAATGCCGGGCGAGGTGATGACCGGCGAGACCATCGGCGAGGTGATCGCCTCCGGCGATCCCGGCTTCGGCCCGGGCGATATCGTCGGCGGCGCCCGCGGCTGGCAGACCCACACGGTTTCGCCCGCCGCCAGCCTATACAAGCTCGATCGCCACGCGGCACCGCTGTCCGCCTATCTCGGCGTGCTCGGCATGCCCGGCACCACCGCCTATTCGGGCATGAAGGATATTGGCCAGCCCAAGGCGGGCGAGACGGTGGTGATCTCGGCGGCCTCCGGCGCGGTGGGCTCGGTTGCCGGCCAGTTGGCAAAACGGGCCGGCGCGCGCGTGGTCGGCGTCGCCGGCGGTCCTGACAAGTGCCTGTGGGTGCAGGAAACCCTCGGCTTCGACGCCTGCGTCGACCACCGCATCGGCAACCTCGACGCCGCGCTGCGCGACGAGTGCCCCAATGGCATCGATGTGTATTTCGAGAATGTCGGCGGCGCCCTGCAGCACGCTGTCTTCGCCCAGCTCAACGCGTTCTCGCGCGTGGTGATGTGCGGCATGGTTTCGCAGTACAACGATACGGATATGCCTGCCGGCCCCAATCTGGGCTTCGTGGTCGGCAAGCGCGTGCGCATCGAGGGGCTGATCGTCTCCGACAAGCCAGAGCGCTTCGCCGAATGGCGCGCACTTGCCAGCCCCTGGGTGAAGGAAGGCAGCCTGCACTATCGCGAGACGGTGCTGCCGGGCCTGGAGAACGCCCCGGAGGCGCTCGCCGGCCAGTTGCGCGGCCAGAACTTCGGCAAGATGCTGGTCAGGGTCGGCGCCGACCCGGCCTGACCGTCATTCCCGCCAAGGCGTAGGCCGGAAGGGCGGCGGCGCCCCGACAGGACACTCATGCCCACCACCGACCACGCCCGACCGGCCGTGCCGTTCATGGCCGCCACCGGCGCCATCATGGTGTTCACCACCATGGATGCCGTGGTGAAATCCATGCCCGCCGCGCTGCCGACGATCCAGGTCGTGGCGATGCGGTTCCTGTTCGGCATTCCGCTGGTGTTGGCCGCCCTCTGGGTGATGCGTGCCGGCTGGCCGACGCTGTCTTCATGGAGGGCCAATGCGCCGCGCGGCGTGCTCAACGTCGCCTCGACCGTGCTGTTCTTCACCGCTTTGCGCCGGCTGCCGTTCGCCGAGGCGCTGGCGCTAAGCTATCTCGCCCCCCTGATACTGGCGCTGCTCGCGGCGCTGTTGCTGGGCGAGCGGCTGCGGGCCACGGTGATGGTCGCCGTGCTGCTCGGCCTGGGCGGCGTGGGGGTGATCGCCTGGGACTCGTTGTCGCAGGAGACGGCCTTCGGCAGCGACCTCGTCGGCATTGCCGCGGCTATCGGCTCGGCCTTCACCTACGCGCTCAACAACGTGCTGCTTCGTCGCCAGGCGCAGCGTGACGCGGCCACCTCGATCGTGCTGATCCAGCACGTGGTGCCCACGCTGATCGCGTTGCCTTTCGCGCTGGCGGACTGGCACCAACCCTCCGGCCTGCTGTGGCCGGTGTTCATGCTGCTCGCCGTGCTGGGCGTGACAGGCCATTTCCTGCTGACCTGGGCCTTCGCGCGCGCACCGGCCGGGGTGCTCGCGGTGGTCGACTACCTAGCGCTGCCCTACGCGGCGCTGCTCGGATTTGCCTTTTTCGGCGAGGTGCCAGCGCCGGCGGTCTGGGGCGGGGCGGGGCTGATCGTCGCCGCCTGCGTGATCGTGACGCGGCTGCGCGGCTGACTACCGGGCGTCGATCAACGCTACGTCCAGCAGCCGCTCGATGACCTCGCCCTCCTGGGCGCCGGCGATGGCATGGCGGCCGCCGATCACGAAGCAGGGCACCCCGTTGATGCCGAGCCGATGGGCGCGCAGGTTCTCGGCGTGGACCACGTCCATCTCCTCGTCGCCGTACAGGAAATCGCGGACGGCCACGGTATCCAGGCCGCTGGCACCGGCAAGGGCGGTAAGCACGTAGGTGTCGCCGATATCCAGGCCCTCGCTGAAATGCGCCGAGAACAGCGCCATTACCATGGCGTCGGCCTGTCCAACGCGGGCGGCGAAACGCACCAGCCGGTGAGCATCGACCGAGGACGGGGTGCGCCGGATGCGGTCGAAGCGGAAGGTGAGGCCCTCGGCCTGGCCGATCTCTGTGATCGAGCCGTACAGCCGGCGCGCCCGCTCCTCGCCGCCGAACTTGCGCACCACATAGTCCCCGCGCGCCATGCCGGTGCGGGGCATGTCGGGGTTCAGCAGGAACGGATGCCAAGCCAATTCATAGCGGATATCAGGACGGCGCCGCAGCGTGCGTAACAGGCGCTGCACGCCCAGGTAGCACCAGGGGCAGACGAGGTCATGCACCACCTCGATGACGAGCCGGGTGTGGGGGTGAACGCTCACGTTCATCGGCGGGCCACTCGCGATTGGAAACCGACAGTATCACGGGGCACACACCGACGTTGCAAGCGGGATGCGTACCCAGATTGGAAGTCATCGGGAACAGCGCCAGGCAATCTCAGATATACGACGTTATTGAGATTTCACATCATGATCGATGATTGAATTATTTCGGTCAAATACGATGGCGCTCGATGTCTGGCGAAGCCGAACATGTCCGTGCCGCGGGTCGTCGCAGTTTTTGGGCCAGAACGCTGAAAAAAGGGCCCCGCGTCGCCGCGGAGCCCTTCTTGTCCAGTGTACCGGGGTTGTGTCAGTAGCCAACCGGCTCCGGCTGAGCGAGCACCCACTTGCCGTCCTTCACCACCGCCACCAGGCTCTGGTTGGAGCCCTGGCGGGTCTTCGGCCCGAAGGTCATCGGCGGCGACCCGAAGATGTCCTTGTAGTTATGGATCTTCTCCATGCCGGCGATGAAGCTGTCCAGCGTCAGCTTGGGACCGGCATTCTTCAGCCCCTCGATCACCAGCTGCGCCGCCGTGTAGCCAATCTGGGCGGCGAAGTTCGGGTCGCGGCCATAGCGGTCCTTGTAGTTCTTCAGGAACGCCTGCACGGCAGGACGCGGGTCATCGTGGCCGACGAACACCACCGAGGTCATGCACATCAGGCCTTCGGTAACACCGCCGGGCACCTCCGCGACCGCGCTGTCATAGGCGGCGACCTGGGTCATGATGTCCACGTTCCAGCCCACCTTGCGCACGGCGGAGACGATCTGGTTGGTGTCGCGCACGATGGTGCCCAGAAGCAGCACATCGCAATCGGCATCGCGCAGACGGGCGACCGAGGCGGAGAAGTCGGCATCGGTCGGCTTGTGCGCCGTCTCGCCCGCCAGCTTCAGGTTCATCGCCTTGAGCTGGTCGCGCACCCCGTCGATCACATCGCGGCCGAAATCAGTGTCCTGGTACATCGCGCACAGCTTCTTCTTGCCGTGCTTCTCCACCAGCAGCTTCACCGCGGCGCGCATCTGGTCATAGTACCAGGATACCAGGCCGAACTTGAGCCGATGGAACGGCTCGTACATTGACCGCGCCGAGGTCAGCGGGAACATGTTCGGCACGCCCTTGGCCAACTGGTCGGGCATGACCGCGTTGTTCATCGGCGTGCCGCCATTTGCGATCATCAGGAAGACGTGGTCGCGGTTGATCAGCTTGTTCGCCGCCTGGATGGAGCGCGGCACCTGGTATTGGTTGTCCTCCACGATGTAGCGGATCTTGCGGCCGTTGATGCCGCCCTTGGCGTTAACCTCGTCGAACGCCATGCGGATGGCGTTTGAGTTGTTGACCCCCCACGCCACCGTCACGCCCGACAGGTCGGTATAGGTGCCGATGACGATTTCCTTGTCGGTCACGCCGCGCACCTGCGCGGCCGCCGGGGCCAAGGTGCCGGCGGCCAAGGCAAGAGCGCCCGCCGCGGCCAGAAGCAAGTGACGCATTCGTCCCTCCTCATGTCTCGCCGAATATTGCGGGGCTGGGCCCCGGCCACGCGCCTGTCGGCGGATCAGGCAGCGCGGTTCATGTCCTCGACCAGTGGGCGGAAGCGGTCCAGCACCACGTCGCGCCGCAGCTTCATCATGGGCGTCAGTTCCGGATCCTCGGGGGCGAGGTTGCGGTCGATCAGGCGGAATGTGGCAATGCGCCGGCCGGGCGGGGCGCCGGCGTTGGCCTGTGCCACGACCTCGCCGATCAGCGCGCCTACCTCCGGCGCGCGCACCAGGCTGGCAAACCCGGTGAAGGCCACGTTGGCGTCCTGGGCCCACTTCTCAACCGTGTCGAACTCGATCATCACCAGTGCGGCCAAGCCATCGCCATGGGCCACCACCAGGGCGTCGGCGACATAGGGGCTCAGCGCTAGGTCGTTCTCCAAGGCTGCGGGACTCACCTCGCTGCCGTCGGCCATGGTCAGCACATCGACTGTTCGCCCGGACAGCGCCAGCCTTCCGCCCTCCATCCGGCCGAGATCGCCGGTGTGCAGCCACCCCTCGCGCAGCAGATTCTCGGTGGCCTGCGGATCGTGCCAGTATCCCATGCAGACATGGGTGCCGCGCACCAGCACCTCGCCGTCGGGCGCCACCGCCAATTCACCATGCGGCACCGTGCTGCCCACGCTGCCCAACCGCAACCCGCCATCGGGCGTGGCCGCCGCCAGCCCGCCGCATTCGGTCAGGCCATACACCTCGCGCAGGTCGATCCCGATGGCGCGATACCAGCGCAACAGGGCAGGGGAGACCGGCGCGCCGCCCACCCAGGCCACGCGCAGCCGGTCCAGGCCCATGGCCTTGCGCGCCGGGCGCAGCACCAGCCAGTCCGCGAACGACGCCATCGCGCCGTTGCCCGGGCGGCCGGCCAGTTCCGCGTCCACCCGCGCGGCAGCCCGGGCAAATGCCCAGTCGTACAGCCCCTTTTGCACGAAGGTCGCACCCGAAGCGGCGACCGTGATCGCCGAATAGAATTTCTGCCACACCCGCGGGATGGCGATCATCACCGTCGGCCGCACCTCGCGCAGGTTCTCCGGCACCGTCTCGGCGTTCTCGACCAGGTTGCTGACCGTGCGGCAGTACAGCAACTGGTGCAGTCCCAGGACCCGCTCGATCACGTGGCTCATCGGCAGGAACGCCAGCCGGTCGTCGGCCGCGGTCTGGCCGGTCATCCGTGCCGCACCCTCCACCTGGGCCATGATGTTGCGGTGGCTGAGCATCACGCCCTTGGCCGGCCCGGTGGTGCCCGACGTGTAGGACAGGACGGCAAGATCATCCGCACGAACCGCCGTCACGCCGCGGTCCCAGGCGGCGGGATCGGCCCGGTCGGCCGCCTGGCCGCGCGCGACCAGGCTGTCAATTCCCTCGCACATCGGGTCGGCAAAATCGCGCAACCCTTTCATGTCCATGATCACGATGCGCCGAAGGTCGGCGCAGCCGTCGCGCAGGTGCAGCACCTTGTCGAGCTGCTCCTCGTTCTCCACGAACAGCACGGCGCAGCCGGAATCGCGCATCACATGGGCCACTTCGCCCGCGCCGTCGGTCGGATGAATGCCCACGCTGACGCAGCCGATGGAAAGGATGGCAAGGTCGGCGGCGATCCAGTCCGGCCCGACTTCCGACAGGATGCCCGCCACCTCGCCCGGCCGCAGCCCGTCGGCGCGCAGCGCGCTGCCGATCGCGCGCATCCGCCCGCCCAGGTCGGCCCAGCTGATCGGCCGCCAGATGCCGCGTTCCTTCTTGCGCAGGATCGTCTCCGCCCCGTGCGCGGCCACCCGGGCAGCCACCATCGAAGGAACCGTGCCTGCCGCCGCCGTGCCCCCCGCCGGCGCCGCCGCCGGCCGGGCCGTGCCCATGGTCTCGCTCATCGCCACAGCTTCTTCTTCTTCCAGCGCCGCTGGCCGCGCACGCCCTCGTCCTTGTGGCCGAGGTAGAATTCCTTGATGTCGTCCTTCTCCATCAGGTGCTTGCAAGTGTCCTCCATCACGATCCGGCCCACCTCCAGCACATAGCCGTAATCCGCGGTCTGCAGCGCGATATGCGCGTTCTGCTCGACCAGCAGGATCGACACGCCGCGCTCGCGATTGATGCGCTTCACGATCTCGAAGATCTGCAAGGTCAGCAGTGGCGACAACCCCAGCGACGGCTCGTCGAGCAGCAGCAGCTTCGGCCGCCCCATCAGTGCACGGCTGATCGCCAGCATCTGCTGCTCGCCGCCGGAAAGCTGGCCGGCGCGCTGGTCGGCCCGTTCCTTCAGGCGCGGGAAATAGCCGAAGCACATCTCCAGGTCGCTTGCCACTTCGTCGCGGTCGTGGCGGGTGTAGGAACCCATCATCAGGTTCTCGGCCACGGTCAGGAACGGGAAGATTTCCCGCCCCTCCGGCGAATGGCAGATGCCGCGCCGCATCACCCGGTCGGGCGTGAGGCCCACGATATCGGCGCCGTTGAAGCTCACCTCGCCGCGATCGGGGTCCAGCACGCCGGAGATGGTGCGCAGGATCGTGGTCTTGCCGGCACCATTGGCGCCCAGCACGGTGACGATCCGCCCCTCCGGCACCTCCAGCGACACGCCGCGGATGGCCTGGATCGGGCCGTAGAAGGTCTCGATCCCCTGCACCCGCAGCAGCGGCGCGGCGGT
The DNA here is from genome assembly GCA_963779875.1 of uncultured Alphaproteobacteria bacterium. Classification (GTDB taxonomy): domain Bacteria; phylum Pseudomonadota; class Alphaproteobacteria; order Acetobacterales; family Acetobacteraceae; genus CAMDGX01. The sequence goes on from CAWAAI010000003.1 coordinate 987,935, forward strand.
CATGCCACCACCTCGGCCGCCGGCTCAGGCTCGCCGCCGATATAGGCGCGGATCACCTCCGGGTCGCCCTGAACCTCGGCCGAAGTGCCCATGGCCAGGATGCGTCCCTGGTTCAGCGCCATCACCCGGTCCGACACCGCGGTCACCAGCTTCATGTCGTGCTCCACCATGATGATGGTGATGCCGAGGTCCTTCTTGATGTCCTCGATCCAGAAGGCCATCTCCTCCGTCTCCTCCACGTTGAGGCCGGAAGAGGGCTCGTCGAGCAGCAGCAGCTTGGGCTCGATGCACAGCGCCCGGCCCAGCTCGACCACCTTGCGCACGCCATAGGGCAGGTTGGCGATCAGCTGGTCGCGGTAGCGCTGCAGGCCAAGGAACTCGATCACCTCCTCGGCGCGGCGGCGGTGCGCCACCTCGGCGCGGCGCACGCTGGGCAGGAAGGCGAGCTGTGCCAGGATCGACACGCTGGAGTGGCAGTGCCGGCCGATCAGCAGGTTTTCCAGCAGGGTCGCGTTGGCGAACAGCTCGATGTTCTGGAACGTGCGCGCAATCCCCAGCCCCGCGATGCGGTGCGGCGCTATGTTGGTGATATCCTGCCCGTCGAAGTGCAGGCTGCCGCCCGATGGCGTGTAGATGCGGCTGATCATGTTGAAGATGGTGGTCTTGCCGGCGCCGTTCGGCCCGATGATCGAGAATACCTCGCCCTTCTGCACGTCGAAGGTCACGCCCTCCACGGCACGGATGCCGCCGAAGCGCATCTCCAGGTTGCGGGCGGAGAAATAGCCGGTGTTGCCGCTCATCTCAGCCGATCCGTCTTGGCGTAGGTTTTCTGCCGGCGGAAGGCGGCGCGCTTGTGCAGCGGAAACTGCTGGAACCAGCGCTTCAGCTTCTGCCACGCGCCCGAAGATGCCGGCGGGCTCGAACATGATCACCAGCACCAGGATCAGCCCGAACAGCGACGGCTCCAGCCCTGGCATGCGCCCGATGCCGAAGGGCAGGTCGTCGCGCACCAATGCGATCGCCTGCGGCAGCACACTGATGAAGATGGCGCCGAAGATCGCCCCGTGCAGCGAGCCGAGCCCGCCGATGAACACGATGGTCACAAGCTGGATCGACAGCAAAATGCCGAACCCGTCCGGCGCCAGGTAATTGGTGTAGTGCCCGTAGGCCGCGCCCGCGAGGCCGGTGATGCCGGCGCTGATGGCGAACGCCACCGTCTTGTACCTGGCCAGGTGGATGCCCATGCTCTGGCCCGAGATCTCGCTGTCGCGGATGGCCACCATGGCGCGGCCCAGCGGCGAGCGCAGCACGTTCAGCGCCAACAGGATCACCGCGACCAGGATCGACAGCGCCATGTAGTACACCCCGGTGCGGCCCTCGATCTCCAGCCCGAACAGGTTGGGCGTGGCCACGGGGAAGCCGTCGAAGCCACCAGTGAGGCTCCCCCACTTCTCCAGCACGATGCCGACGATGCTGCCGAAGGCCAGCGTCGCGATGGCCAGGTACAGCCCGCTCATCCGCAGCGTGGGAATGCCGATCAGCACGCCGAACGCCGCGGTCAGCAGCCCCGCCGCCGGCAGCGTCAGCACGAAGGGCACGCCCTTGGCCAGCAGGATCGCATTGGTATAGGCGCCGATGCCCAGGAAGGCGGCGTGGCCCAGGCTCACCAGCCCGGTAAAGCCGATCAGCAGCATCAGCCCCACGCCCGCGATGGCGAACACGAACACTCCGGCCATCTCGCCGACATAGAATTCGCCCAACACGAACGGCACCACCAGCAACAACGCCAGCAACAGGCCGTACCAGCCGATCGCCGAGGGCTGCCGCACCAGGCGCAGGTCCTGCTCGTAGCTCGTTTTGAAAAGCGCGCTCATATTGCCCTCACACGCGCTTGCGGATGACCTGGCCGAACAAGCCCTGCGGACGCAGGATCAGCACGGACAGCAGAACGATGTTGGATGTCAGTTCCATCGAGCCGGCGGGCAGGTAGCGCCCGGCGATCTGCTCGACCACGCCGACGATGATGCCGCCGGCCAGTGCGCCGGGAATGCTGCCGAAGCCGCCCAGCACCGCCGCGGCGAAGGCCTTGAACCCCAGTATCCCCATGTTCACGTCGATCATCGACACGGGAACCAGCAGCATCGCCGCCACCGCGGCCACCCCGGCGCTGATCGCCCAGATGAGCGAAAACACGGTGCGCACGGGAATGCCCATGTAGTACGCCGCAAGCTGGTTCTGCGACGAGGCCTGCATGGCGATGCCCAGCCGGGTGCGGCTGAAGAACAGGTAGAGCACAAGGCAAAGAATCACGGTGCCGATGATGATCGACACGTTGTCCTGGCCAAGCACCACGCCCCCGCCGAAATCGGCAATCTTGTTGGTGAACGGCGTGAGGAACCCCACCGCGTCGTAGCCCCAGATCGCCCCGGCGGCGGCGCGGAAGATGAACGCCAGGCCCAGCGTGAGCATGACCACGGCGAATTGCGGCTGGCCGATGACCCGGCGCAGGACGATGGCATCGAGAAGGTAGCCGAAGGCAGCCGTGGCGACGATCGCCATGCCGAAGCCGACCCAGTAGTTCAGTCCCCACATGCCGATAAAAGTATAAGCGAAGAACGCCCCGAGCATCATCAGCTCGCCCTGGGCAAAGTTCACCATCTCGGTGGCCTTGTAGATCAGCACGAAGCCGAGCGCGACCAGTCCATAGATGCAGCCGGCGGCTGTACCATTTATGACGAGCTGCAACAGGTGAACGACATCGTCCATCCGCAGACATTTCCCCTTTGGCGCGGACGGTGTTCGTCTCGACGCATCTTTATGACGGCGACGTTAGGCGTCCGATTCCGTCCGCGTCAACCGAATGATTCGCGCCCGTGTGCTATTTAAGCGGCTCCAGCTCTGCTCCATTCCAGTGCAGCGTGAGCGTGCATGCCTCCCCAGTGGGCAGTCCGCACCCGCTGCCCGCTGTGCCGAGCTTGATGATCGCGGGATGCCCGGTGCGGTCGACATCCACGCGCCGGGCCTTCCAGCCGCCGACAATGCCGGACTGGCTGGAGGCGTAGAAATCCACCGAGCAGCCCACATCGTTGCAATAGAGCAGGCGCACCGCCTCGCAGCCCCGCCCGGTGTCGATTGCGTGGTCCGCCAACCCGTCGCCGTCGAAGTCGGGCAGGGTGGCGACCAGCGCGTCGGGCCGCGGTTCGCCCTGTCCGGCCTGCTGGCATTCGTGCACCAGGCCCGAGGCTGGGCCGGCGACATATCGCGGCAGGCTGGCGTGGCGCGGACCGACAAGCAGCACCACGCCCGCCAGCAGCACGGCCGCCGCTGCCGCCGCCGCCAGCGGCCATTTCCTCACGCGGCGGCGCCCGTCACCGCCGGCCGGTGCTGCGCCCAGGGCCGCGCCAGTTCCAGCATGCCGCCGAGGCGAAGGATGTCGGTCTCGCCGCCCCACGGGCCGACGATCTGCAGCGCCGTCGGCAACCCGTCCGCGCCGAAGCCGGACGGGATGGACAGGGCGGGGTGGCCGGTAAGGTTGAAGGGGTATTGATACGCGGTCCAACCCTGGCGGGTGATGCCGGTCGGCACGCCCTCCACCATCACCTGGTCGTTGGCGGCATCATGGCCCACCGGCAGGGCGGTGCGCGCAATGGTCGGCATCACCAGCATGTCGTAGTGCGCGAACAGGTCCTGCACGGCACGGAACAGCGTGGTGCGTGCCCATTGCGCCTCGCGGAACTCGGCCAGCGAGAACCGCGCGCCGCGCTCGGCGAAGGCCAGCGTCACCGGGTCCATCTGGTTCTGCCATTGCGCCAGGTGCTTGGCCATGCCGACGGCGATGCCGGCCTGGTACAGCACGCGGCCGGGCGGCTCGGCCCAGTCGAACGGCGCTGTCACCTCCTCCACCTCGGCGCCGAGATCGGCCAAGGCGGCAAGCATGGCGTTGGTGTTGGCCGTGACATCGGCGGCCACGCGCGGATTGGCGCAGCGCGGGAAATAGCCGATGCGCAACCCGATGGCCTCGCCGCCCACCAGGCGCGGCATCAGCCTGCCTTGCGGCGCCGGCGTGATGCTCCACGGGTCGGGGCTCAGCGGCGCCGGGTTGCCGTCGCCGGCGAGCACCGCGTGCATGATCGCGGCATCGGCCACGGTGCGCGTGAGCGGCCCGGCATAGGAGTTGTTGGCGAACCCGTCGGCGGCACTTTCCAGCGGCACCACGCCCAGCGTCGCCTTCAGCCCGACCAGTCCGCAGCACGCCGCCGGGCCGCGGACCGATCCCGCCCCGTCCGTGCCCAATCCCAGCGGCCCCAGCCCCGCCGCCACCGCCGCTGCGGCACCGCCGGAGGAGCCGCCTGGAGTACGCTCCAGGTTCCACGGGTTGCGGGTGATGCCGAACGAAGGCCCATCGGTCAGCGCCTTCACCCCGAATTCCGGGGTGGTGGTCTTGCCGACAACGATGGCTCCGGCCGCACGCAGGCGACGCACGGTGATGTCGTCCTTCACGCCCATCGCATCGGCGAAGATGGCGCTGCCGCGGCGGAACGGCACGCCAGCCACCTCAACTAGATCCTTGATGTGCACCGGCACGCCATGCAGCGGCCCCAGCTTCTCACCGCGGCGCACCGCAAGCTCTGCGGCGATGGCCTCGCGCCGCGCCTCCTCCTCCATCACCGCGGTGAAGCAGTTGAGCGCCGGATTGGCTCGCGCGATGCCGGCCAACACGGCATCGACATATTCAACGGGCGAGAGCCTGCCGCCGCGGATCAGCGCGGCGGCGCGGGCGGCGGACATGAACAGCAGGTCGGCATCGGGCATCGGGTGCTTCCTCGGGCAAGGCGTCAATGTGTCGGCGCGTCAATGTGCCGGCGCGTCAATGTGTCTGCAGCGCCAGCACGTGGCCGGCTGCGGCTGCGGCGAGGCACACCACGACGGAGATGATGACGTTCAGACCTGCCGCGAGCCAGTCCCCGCCACGCAACAATTCCACCGTCTGCAGGCTGAAGGCCGAAAAAGTGGTGAACCCGCCGCAGAACCCGGTCAGCACCAGCAGCCGCATTTCGTGGCTGGCCGGCGCGGCCGCCCCGGGCATGGTCGCGGTGGCGAACCAGCCGATCACGAAGCTGCCCAGCACGTTCACCGCGACCGTCCCCCACGGGAACGCCACGCCCCAGATCCGCGCGGCCAGGACCGTCGCGCCATAGCGCAGCACGCTGCCCGTCGCTCCGCCCAACGCCACCGCCAGCGTTCCCAGCATCGGATATCCCTTCTTCCCAGTCTGGTCGCGCCAGCCCGCTTGCCCCGGCGCGCCACGTGCGTGCCATGATGCCGCCAGTTCAACGGGACGGGAGGCAAGCATGCAACTGGCGGGTCAGGTGGCCCTGGTCACCGGCGGGTCGCGCGGCATCGGCCGGGCCACCGCGCTGGCCTTCGCGGCCGAGGGTGCGGATATCGGCTTCTGCCACCTCGGCGACGACGCTAAGGCCGCCGAGACCGCGGACGAGATCGCCGCGCTGGGCCGGCGCGTGGTGCAGCGCGCCTGCGACGTGTCCGACATCGCCGCCGGCCGCGCATTCGCCTCCTGGGTCGCGGAGCGGCTCGGACAGGTGGACATCCTGTTCAACAATGCCGGCAGCAACATCCGCAAACCCTTTGAACAGATGACCGAAGCGGACTACGATCTGATCCTGGACACGCACCTGAAGGGCATGTTCTTCATGGCCCAGAACGTCTATCCCGCCATGCTCGCGCGCGGCCGCGGCTGCATCATCAACATCGCCAGCCAACTCGGCATCAAGGGCGGGCCGGAGATCGCGCCGTACTGCGCCGCCAAGGCCGGCATCGCCGGCTTCACTCGCGCTTTGGCCTGGGAGGCCGCACCACGAGGCGTGCGCGTGAACGCCATCGCTCCCGGCCCGATCGACACCGACCTGGTGCGTCGCAACAGCGCCGAATGGCGCCGCGCCTTCGAGGCCCGCCTGCCTGCCGGGCGCTTCGGCACGCCGGAGGAAATCGCCGCCACCGCGCTGCTGCTGGCCGGGCCGCAGGGCGGCTTCTATGTCGGCGCGACCCTCTCGCCCAACGGCGGCGACGTCATGCACTGACGCAAGGCGGCACTGCTTGGGCATCCGCGAAACGACCCCGCGCGCCACTGTCAATTCGCGCGATTTGGGCTAAACCGGGCGCGGATGGAGCAACTCCGCGCACAGGCCTCCGGACGGCCGCGACGACAGCGACGCTGCACCCGCGCGCGCCTGGCTGCGCGACCAGTTGCGCACCGCCCGCCGCGCCGCCCGCCCGGCGGTGGCCTTCGGCCTGCTCGGCACGGTGGCTGGAATCGGCCAGGCGATCTGCGCGGCGCTGAGCCTCGGCGCCGGACTTGCCGGCGAGGGCATCGCGGCGGTCGCGCTGCCGCTGGCGCTTTTCGCGGTGCTGGCGCTGGCCCGCGCCGGGCTGGGCGTGCTGGCCGACCTCGCCGGGTTCGATGCCGGGGCTGCCGCGCGCCGGCGCCTGCGCAGCGATGCCCTGGCCCGCATCCTGGCCGCCGGCCCCGCCATGCTGCGCCAACGCCATTCCGCCGAGCTTGCCTCGGTCGTCGTCGACCGGGTCGAGGCGCTGGACGGGCTGTTTGCGCGCTGGCTGCCGGCCGCGATCCTGGCGCTGCTCGGTCCCGCGCTGGTGGTGCTGGTGGTGCTGTATGTCGATCCCCTGGCCGGCGCCATCCTTGCCGGGGCGGGATTGCTGGTGCCGACGGCGATGGCGCTTTCCGGCCTCGGCGCTGCCGCGGCCGCGCGCCGCCAGTTCACCGCGCTCGCCCGGCTGCAGACCCGCTTCATCGACCGGGTGCGCGGCATCGCCACCATCGTGATGGCCGGCCACGCCGAGCATGAGGCGCAGGCGCTGGGCCGGGCCGCCGACGAGCTGCGCCGCCGCACCATGCGGGTGCTGCGCGTGGCCTTCCTCTCCTCGGCCGCGCTCGACGCCGCCCTGGCCGCGGCGATCGTGGCGCTGGCGCTGCGCTATTCCGCGGCATTGGCCGCGGGCTCTCTCGCCCATCCCGGCCACGCGCTACTGGTGCTGCTGCTGGTGCCCGAGTTCTTCGCTCCGCTGCGCGCCTTCGCCGCCGCTTACCAGGACCGGAGCCACGCCGGCCCCGCCGCCGACAGCTTGGCCGTGCTGCCGCCGCTGCCCGAGGCGGCGCCCGACCTGCCGGTGCGCACCATCCCCGCCCGCGGCGTGGCCGTGGCCTTCGAGGATGTGCGCCTGACCTGGGACGCCAGCCGCGGCCCGGCGCTCGACGGCGTGTCGTTCCGCGTGCCGGCGGGCGAGACCCTGGTGCTCACCGGCCCGTCCGGCGCCGGCAAATCGACGGTGCTCGAGATCCTGCTCGGCTTCGTCCGCCCCGACAGCGGGCGCGTCACCCTGAACGGCGTGGACATCGCCACCATCGTGCCGCAGGCGCAGTCGAAGCTGATCGGCTGGATCGGCCAGCGCCCGGTGCTGTTTGCCGGCACCATCCGCGACAACATCCGCTTCGCCCGCCCCGAGGCCAGCGATGCCGAGGTCGATGAGGCCGCCCGCTTCGCCCGCCTCTCCAGCCTCGCCGCCACCCTGCCGCAGGGGTTGGACACGCCGGTCGGCGAGGGCGGCTTCGGCCTCTCCGGCGGCCAGGCCCAGCGCGTCGCCATCGCCCGCGCCTTCCTCAAGAACGCCCCGCTGCTGCTGCTCGACGAGCCCACCGCCCATCTCGACCCGGCCACCGAGGCCGAGGTGCTGGAAGGGCTGCGCCGGCTGGCGATCGGCCGCACGGTCATCCTCGCCAGCCACGCCGCCGCCGCCCACGCCTTCTCCGGCCGCCGCCTCGACCTGCGCGACGGCCGGGTGGCGGGCGGCCAGGCCCGCGGCGTCGCATGAGGCCGTTGCTGCGCATCATGGCGCTGTGGCGCCCGCATCTGCCGTGGCTGGTCACCGGCATGCTGGTATCGCTCGCCGCCCTCGGCGCGGCCCTGGTGCTGATGGCCCAGGCCGGCACAATGGTGGCCGCGGCGGCGGTGGGGGCTGCGGTGGCGGCCCCGCTGGCGCTGCGCTTCGTCGGCCTGCTGCGCGTGGCGTTGCGCTACGCCGAGCGGCTGGCCACCCACGACGCGCTGTTCCGCGCGCTGGCCGACCTGCGCGTCTGGTTCTTCCGCGGCCTCGCCGCCCGCGCCGCCGGCGGGCTGGGCTTCCGCCAGGCCGGCGACATGCTCTCCCGCCTGGTTGCCGACGTGGAGGCGCTGGACGTCGTTTATATCCGCGTGCTCGTGCCGCTGGCCGGCGCCGTGGTGCTGGCCCCGGTGCTCGCCTGGTCGATAGGGCTGGCAAGCCTGGGGCTGGCCGCCGCCGTGGGCGGGTTGTTCGTGCTCGCGGCCTTCCTGCTGCCGCTCTGGGCGGCGCGGGCGGCGTGGGGGAGCGGGCGCCGCATCGCCGCCAGCCACGCCGCCCTGCGCATCGCCTGCCTCGACACCCTGACCGGCCTGCGCGAGGTGCGTGCCTTCGGCGCCGAGGGCCGGATGCTGGCCACCGTCCAGGCGCGCGAGGCAGCCTTGCTCGCCGCCCAGCACGGGGTGGCGCGCAAGGCCGCCTGGGCCGGTGCCGGCGCGTTCCTCTGCGCCCAGGCGGCGCTGCTCGCCGTGCTGGCCGCCATCGCCGCGGGCGGCGGCGTGCTGCTCGCCGGGCTCGCCTTCCTGACTGTCGCGGCGTTCGAGGCAGTGGCGCTGCTGCCGCGCGTGGGCGTCGCCGCCGGCCACGCCGCCCAGGCCGCGACCCGCGTCCTTGAAGTCGCCGACCATCCCGCGGCGCCACCGCGAGCCAGGCCGGTGGCAATGCCGCAGGGCAACGCAATCCGCTTCGAGGGCGTCGGCTTCGCCTGGCAGCCCGACCGCCCGCCAGTGTTCGACGCACTCACGCTCGACATCCCCCAGGGCAGCCGGGTGGCGCTGCTTGGCCCCTCGGGTGCCGGCAAGTCCACGCTGGCCGCCCTGCTGCTGAAGGTCGCCCACCCCGTCGCCGGCCGCATCCTGCTGGGCGGCGCTGACATCGCAACCCTTCCCGACGACGCTGTGCGCGCCCGCGTCGCCTGGCTGAGCCAGTCCACCCATCTGTTCAGCGACACCATTCGCGCCAACCTGCTGCTCGGCTCCCCGGCGGGCCAGGAGCCGGACGACGCACGGCTATGGGCGGCGCTGGAAGCCGCACGCATCGCCGACATGGTCCGCGCCCTGCCGGACGGGCTCGACACCTGGGTCGGCGAGGGCGGCCTCAACTTCTCGGGCGGGCAGGGCCGCCGCCTCGCCCTCGCCCGTGCCCTGCTGTCCGAGGCCCCGGTCCTGCTGCTCGACGAGCCCTGCGCCGGGCTCGATGCCGCCACCGAACGCGACTTCTTCGCCGCCCTGAACGCCACCGCCGAGGGCCGCACGGTGATCCTGATCGCACATCGCCTTGTCGGCGTGGAGCGGCTGGACCGCATCTGGCGCCTGTCCGGCGGACGCGCCGTGGCGGCGGCGGCATAGGCGGCACGTGGGCGCCTTGAGATAGATGCAGCGCGATTGACGCAACACCTGCCACCGGCGCACCTAGCACCGCCGCTCACCAGGGAGAATCGGGCCATGCGCCGCCGGACGCTCATCGCTCTCGCCGCCGCCCTCGCACCGTTCGTCGCCGCCGCGCCCGCCGCGGCGAGCGAGCAGTCCTTCCTCGTCTTCTTTCAGCCCTGGTCGGCCGAACTCGACGACCCGGCCAAGGAGGTCATCACGGCCGCGGCCAGCGCCGCCCGGTCCAACCCTGCCGCCCAGATCGAGGTGCGCGGTTACGCCAGCACCATCGGTGGACGCCAGGCGAACCTCTATTTGTCGCTCACCCGCGCCGAAGTGGTGAACGACGCCATGGTGGAGGCCGGAATCCCTACCGTCCGCATCAGGCCCCGTGGCGCGGGGGCGGTGGCTTTCGTCGCGGACCCCCAGGCCAATCGCCGCGTCGATATCGTCATCCATGCCCCCTGATCGAAGCACTCGCCGCACCATGGCCGGCCACCCATGAACTCGATGACCGCTCCCGCCCTCGGCGATGGCACGGGCGCGCCCGCCGAGGCGGCCGAGCTGCTGCGCCGGGTCTTCGGCTTCCCCAGCTTCCGCGGCCTGCAGGCCCAGGCGATCGCCCATGTGCTCGCCGGCGGCGACGCGCTGATCCTGATGCCCACCGGCGGCGGCAAGTCGCTGTGCTACCAGATCCCCGCCCTGTGCCGGCACGGCACCGCCATCGTCATCTCGCCCGCTGATCGCGCTGATGGACGACCAGGTCGCCGCCCTGCGCCAGGTCGGCGTCGCCGCCGCCGCCCTGCACTCCGAGCTTGATCCCGACGAGCATCGCCGCGTCGGCCGCGACCTCGATGCCGGCATGCTCGACCTGCTCTACGTCTCGCCCGAACGCCTGCTCTCCGCCCGGCACGCTGGAACGCCTGCAACGCCAGGAAATCGCCCTGGTGGCGATCGACGAGGCCCATTGCGTCAGCCAGTGGGGCCACGAGTTCCGCCCCGAATACCGCGACCTCGCCCGCCTCGCCCAGCTGTTTCCCCGGCATCCCGCGCGTGGCCCTCACCGCCACCGCCGATCCGCGCACCCGCGACGACATCCTCGCCGCCCTGGACATGCCGCAGGCCGCGGTGTTCGCCGCCAGCTTCCACCGCCCCAACCTGCACCTCGCCGCCGAGCGCCAAGAGCGGCGAGACCGCGCCAGCTCCTGGCCCTGCTGCAAGCGCCACCGCGGCGAGGCCGGCATCGTCTATTGCGGCAGCCGCGCCAAGACCGAGCGCATCGCCGAATCGCTGAATGCCAAGGGCATGGCCGCGCGCTGCCTTACCACGCCGGCCTCGCGCCGGACGATCAAGCGCGCCGCTGCCCTGCGCTTCCGCTCCGGCGAGGCGGCTGGTGGTGGTGGCGACCATCGCCTTCGGCATGGGCATCGACAGGCCCGACGTGCGTTTCGTCGCCCATCTCGACATGCCCGACAGCCTCGAGGCCTACTACCAGCAGATCGGCCGCGCCGGCCGCGACGGCGAGCGCGCCGACACCCTGCTGCTCTATGGCGGCGAGGACATCGCCCGCGCCCGCTACTGGCTGCAATCCTCCGCCGCCCCCGAGGCCCAGAAGCGGGTGATGCGCGGCCGGCTGGAGGCGATGATCTCGCTCACCGAAACCACGGAATGCCGCACCCGCGCGCTGCTCGCCTGCTTCGGCGAGGATCTCGACGGCAAATGCGGCCATTGCGACAACTGCGCCAGCCCTGTCGGCCTGTTCGACGGCACGGTGGACGCCCAGAAGGCGCTGTCGGCCGTCTATCGCACCGGCCAGCGGTTCGGCGCGCTGCACGTCATCTCCGTGCTCATGGGCAAGACCACTGATGCCATCGTGCAATGGGGCCACGACCGCCTGCCCACCTTCGGCGTCGGCGCCGGGCGCACCCGTGAGTTCTGGCGCGGCGTCATCCGCCAACTGATCGCCAAGGGCGCGCTTACCGTCGACACCGGCGAGTTCGCCAGCGTCAGCCTGGTCGAGGACCGCGCGCGGCCGATCCTGAAGGGCCAGGAAACGGTGATGCTGCGCGAGGACATCCTCTCCCCCACGCTGCGCCCCCGCCCGCGGGCTGAACGCAACGCGGCCGCGCCGGCCGCGTCGCCAGAAGATGACGGGCTGTTCGAGGCGATGCGCCAGTGGCGGGCGGCCGAGGCCAAGGCCCAGGGCGTTCCACCCTATGTCATCTTTCACGACACCACGCTGCGCGAGATCGCCGCGGTGCGTCCCGCCGCCATGGCGACCTTGGGCGAGGTCAAGGGCGTCGGCGCCTCCAAGCTGGCACGCTATGGCGAAGGCGTGCTGGCGGTGGTGCGCGGGCAATCCAACTAGCGCAACCGAAACCGGAACATTACGGATTTACAGCCCGCCGGCGCGATCTTAATCTTGGCCCGCCGTTACGCTAGGCGGGATTATCCGCCGGACGTGACGGATTTTCGTGGGGGATCGTCTTCTGCGAGACGTTTAGGGGAAAGCCTGTTCCATGCTGCGCACAATCTCTTTTGCCTTTGCTCTTGGCCTGCTTGCCGCCGTCGTCGTTCCGGTTCTGACCGCTGGCACCGCGGAGGCCGGTTGCACCCGCGTCTACACCACCGCCGGCTGGATCACCCGCTGCTGAGCGCCGACCGGCAGCGCTGAAGAACCTCGCCCCGCGCCCAGTCGCGGGGCGTTTTCATTCCGCCCGCGCGCTGTCAGCCGTTCGCGCCAGGCGGTGTGTCAACGGATTTGAGCAAGCGCGCGTCCAGTGCCTTGAGCCAGTCTGCAACCCGGCGCCGGTTCACGCCGAAATCCGAATGCCCATAGACGCTGCGCGACCAGATGATCAGTTCCGATTGGGGCGTCACCTGCACGGTGATCAGGTCCGGGAAGTTCAGCAATGCGCTGCGGGCGACGAAATGCGCCTGCAGGGCGCCGGGAAAGCTGGCGTGGGCGAATGTGCGCGGCTGGGCCAGCGCGACGGCGCTGACCGCCGCGAACAGCCGTTCGGGCGGCAAGGCATAGCGTGGCGTCGCGATGTCCGGCTCGGGCCGGAAGCCCTGCGGTGCCGCGAGCGCAGTGTTGGGCGATGACGGACGGACCAGATGCGACATGTCCATAAGTGCCGGGACGTCCAGCCCCTCGGCGCCGGTACCCCGGCAGGCCGGCAGCAACAGGGCCAGCAACAGCGGCAGCAGCCGTCTCACAGCTCGCCGCCGGCGGCGTCGTCCAGGTCGCCCCGCAGGCGCAGGCGGATCACGCCGCGTGCCTCGTCCGGGGCCACTGGCTTGCCCTTGCGCAGGATCTCGATACGCCCATCCCTGGCCAGCCGCACGGCCACGCGGCGCACCGCGCTCAGGTGCCGCCGCCAGGCGTCGGGATCGGGGTCGGTTGTGAAGGCGCGCGCCACCTCGGTGGGACATGCCGACTTCTCCGGCCCGCGTGCGCGGAGCAGGTCGAGCAGCGTGGCTTCAAGGGGGGTGGGTTCGCTCATTCCCGTTCTATCGTCCGAAGCCCGGCTGCCGTGCAAGAAATCCTCGCGCTTCACCCGCGAATTCGCAGGCGCACCTGCTCCTCGCTCAGCGGTTGGCTGAACAGGTAGCCCTGCGCCTGGTCGCATCCCAGCGCGGCCAGCAGCATCCGCTGGCCCTCCGTTTCCACCCCCTCGGCAACCACGCCGAGGCCGAGCGCATGGGCCGCGTCCACGATGGCACGCACGATCGCCACGTCCTCGGCGTCATCGGGCAGGCTGCGGACCAGCGAGCGGTCGATCTTGATCTGCTCCAGCGGCAGCCGCTTGAGCATGGAAAGGCTGGCGAAGCCGGAGCCGAAATCGTCGAGCGTGACGCCCACGCCGAGGTCGCGGATGGCCGACAGGGCGAACAGCGTGTCGAGGTCGCTGTCCATCAGCATCGACTCGGCCAGCTCGATCTCCAGCCGTTCCGGATCCAGCCCCGATTCCTCCAGCGAGTCGCCGATCTGGCGCAGCAGTTCGCGGTCGTGCAGCTGCCGGGCGGAGACGTTCACCGACACCCGCGCCCGCCCAAGCCACTCGCGCGCCGCGGTGCAGGCTGCACGCAGCACCCAGGCGCCGATATCGGTAATCAGGCCGGACTGCTCGGCAACCGGTATGAAGGCGCCGGCGGCCATCAGTCCGCGCTTGCGGTGCGGCCAGCGGATCAGCGCCTCGGCGCCGGTGATCGCGCCGGTCGCCAGTGCCACGCGCGGCTGGTAGTGCAACACGAACGCCTCCTGGCTCGCGGCGGTGGTGAGGTCGCGGCGCAGCCGGCGCATATGGGCGCGCTCCACCTGAGGATCGACCATTGGCGTCGCCGCTCGCCGCGCGGCGTGCTTGGAGATGTCGGCGATGGCAGGGCTCATGACAGGATCCGGGTTATTGCTTCATCTCTTTTATGACGCAATCCTTGTCCAAAGTTTAATTGCCTATCCAAATCTTACCTCCTATCCTTTTGCAAGAGACGTCATCTCGCTTGCTTCGGCACAGGGATCGATAATGCGTATCGAGCTTTAATTATGGATAAATCCATCCAGGGGAGGATCGGGTGACTTCATGAGGCGCCTGGATGACCCAAGACGAGCCGTCCCCCCCCGATCGCTGCCTGCTCCAGCACCAGGTCTTCACTATGCTGGGCACCGTCGGCTTCCGCCGATCGCGCGCCGACGGCACGCCGGTGATGGTCGTCGCCCTGGGCGAGCGTGAGGCGCTGCTGCCCTTGCGGGCGTTGCAGCGGGAGTTCGCCATCGCCGATGACAGCCCGGACGGCCGCATGCTCGGGCTGATCGCCGAAAGCCTGGACTATGTCTGCGGCCTCAGCCTGGGCGACATGCTGCCCGCCGAGGTGCTCACCGGCAGGGCGAGCTGGGAGCCGGGGATGGCGCATCGCAAGCTGGCCTTCGACATTGTGCGCCTGCAGCTCCTGGCCTGGCTCGACCCTGACGCCGCCGATCCGGCCCGCGGCGATCCGGTCCAGCGCCTCGAAAGCGACCCGTCGCTGCGCCAGCAGGTCCAGTGCGCCTTCGAGCGTGCCGCTGGAGAACTTGGCCTGCCGGACAGCAAGGCGGTGCTCGGCTTGGTGGAGGAACTGGCGGGGGAGCTCGCCTATATCGAGGCGCTCCGCGACCGCCTGTTGCGTCCGGTGCAGGCCATCGTCACGCTGCTCGATCACAGGGCGAGCGCCTATCGCGGCGACAGCCAGCGCCAGGAGACGGTTACGCGGGTGCACCGCCTCGCCCTGACGGCGCGCAACCGGTTCCAGGAGCGCTTCGACGAGGTGGCGGCGCAGACCGGCGAGGTTATGAGCGCATTGCGAAACATGGAGAGCCAGCAGGCCTTCATCCGCTCCAATCGCGACCAGCTCTACCGCAGCCAACGCTCGTGGCAACCGATCCTCGATGCCTGGCATGCGCAGGGCGAGCCGGCGAGCGAGTGCGGTCGGGAGCTGCCGTGGGACCTGATCTCGCGTACCTACCAGTTCCTGGCGCCCCGCTACATGCCGGTCACCGAATGGGCGGTCGCCAATGTCCGCCCGGCACGTGCCGGGGCCAGGTCGGTCCAGGCCATGTCCTGGTAGCTAGGCCATGCCCTGGTAGCCGCCTGCCGCGCCGGGTCCCGCTGCACGGTCGCCCGCTGGGTGAGGGCCCGCTGGGTGAGGGCCAGCTGGGTGAGGGCCAGCTGGGTGAGGGATGGATCGCGCGCGCGAGCCCGGGCATGGTACGGCGCACGCGGCACGGGAGGATGGAATGGCGGAGCAGACGAATGGCGCGGCGAGCGTCGCACGGGTGGCGGTGGTGGGGGCCGGCACGATCGGCGCCAGCTGGGCCGCCTATTTTCTCAGCCGCGGGCTGGAGGTGGTGGCCAGCGATCCGTCTCCCGGCGCACCCGATCTGATCCGCCGCACCATCGACGCCGCCTGGCCGGTGCTGAAGCGGCTCGGTGCTGCGCCGGGGGCCAGCCCCGATAACTGGCGCTTCGTCGCCGATCCAGTCGCCGCCGTGCAGGACGCGCAGTTCGTGCAGGAGAGCGCGCCCGAACGCTACGAGGTCAAGCAGGCATTGCTGCCCCGGATTGCCGCGGTGCTGGGCGAGGACGTGGTGATCGCCTCCTCCTCCTCCGGGCTGCTGGCCAGCCGGCTGGCCGACGGCTGCCGGCATCCCGGCCGCATCCTGATTGGGCATCCGTTCAACCCGCCGCACCTGGTGCCACTGGTCGAGGTGGTGGGGCCGCATTGCACCGAGGCGGCCATCCAGGCGGCGATGGGTTTCTATGCCGCAATCGGCAAGCACCCCATCCTGATCCGCAAGGAGGTGCCAGGGCACCTCGCCAACCGGCTGCAGGCAGCGCTGTGGCGCGAGGCCGTGCACCTGGTGGCCGAGGGCGTGGCCAGCGTGGCCGATGTCGATGCGGCGATCTCGGAGGGGCCGGGCCTGCGGTGGGCGTTGATGGGCCCGCATACCACGTTCCACCTCGCCGGCGGCGAGGGTGGAATGGACGCCTTCATGCATCACCTCATGCCCGCCGTGACGAGTTGGTGGGCCGATCTGGGGAATCCCACCATCACGCCCGAGTTGCAGGCGAAGCTGGTGGCCGGCGTGCGCGAGGCCACGGGCGGGAAGACAATCCCCGAAATGGCGCAGCGGCGCGACGATTTCCTCACCGCCCTGCTGGAACTGCGGCAGAAGACCGGATGAGCTTCGCTCCTTTCGAAGACCTTGCCGGCAGGCTGCTGCCTTTCGTGACCGAGGGCGATGACGGCTCGCATGATGTCGGGCATCTCGCGCGGGTGTGGGCCAATGCGCGCGCGATCGCAGAAAGCGAGGGCGGCGACGGCGAATTGCTGGCCGCCGCCGTGCTGCTGCATGATTGCGTGCAGGTGGAAAAATCCTCGCCGCTGCGTGCTCAGGCCTCGCGGCTTGCGGCGGCGCGGGCGCGCGAAATACTGGCGGGGATCGGCTGGGCGCCGGCGCGGATCAATGCGGTAGCCCATGCGATCGCCGCGCACAGCTTCTCCGCCGGCATCGTGCCCGAGACGCTGGAGGCGCGGATTCTGCAGGATGCCGACCGGTTGGAGGCGATCGGGGCAATCGGGGTGGCGCGCTGCTTCTATACAGCGGGACGAATGGGCTCGGCGCTGTACGATCTTGCCGACCCGCGCGCCGAGCATCGGCCGCTCGATGACCGCGCCTTCGCCGTCGACCACTTCCGCACCAAGCTGCTGAAGCTGGAGGGTGGGTTCCAGACGCCTTCCGGGGCACGGGTGGCGCGCGAGCGGACGCAGCGAATTGCCGGCTTCCTGGCGGATTTTGAAGCCGAGATCGGATTGGAGTGACCTGCCCGGCAGCACGCCGGAACCTGTGATGCAGGGCAGGCGTTCAATCCAGGCCCGTGCCCATGTCCATGACGGGAGACACCGCCACTGCCGAGCAGGGAGGCCCCGCCCATGCAGATCCAGGTCAACACCGACGACAACGTGCAGGGGCGCGAGGAGCTGACGCGCGTGGTCGAGGAGGAGGTGGAGCGGGTGCTCGGCCGGTTCGATGAATACCTCACCCGTGTCGAGGTGCATCTGGGCGACCACAACGCCGCCAAGGGTGGCGGCGCGGACAAGCGCTGCATGATGGAGGCGCGCCCGCGGAGTCACCAGCCGGTGGCGGTTTCCCATGACGCGGCAACGCTGGGCGAAGCAATCGGAGGCGCGGCGAAGAAGCTGCGCGGCCGGCTGGATGGGCTGCTGGACCGGCTGAACGACGCAAAGGGGGCACCCTCGATCCGTGACAACGAGCAGCGGTAGCGAAAGCCAGCGGCGCGGGCACGAAACCGACGGACGGGAGCAAGCATGTTCGACAGGAACGATCTCACCACGCTGATCGAGGCGGCACCCCCATTGGGCGTTTCGATCTTCATGCCCACGCATGTGAAGGGTGCGGAGACCAGGCAGGATCCGATCCGGCTGAAGAACCTGCTTTCCAAGGCAGAGGAGCAGCTGCAGTCGGCGGGGATGGAGCACAGGCAGGTGGAGGCGCGGCTCGCCCCGGCCACGGCGCTGATAGGCGACTACGATTTCTGGCAGCACCAGTCCCAGGGCCTCGCCCTGTTCCTGGACGAGGGCGGGATGCGGCAGTTCAAGGTGCCGGTCGAACTGGAGGAGCAGCTTGTCGTCGGCGAGGGTTTCCACGTGAAACCTTTGCTGCCGTTGCTGGCGGCTGATGGCACCTTTCATGTGCTGACCCTGACCGTGGACGAGGTGCGGCTGTTCAACGCGACGCGCTTCACCATGGTGGAGGAGGAGGGAGTGGACCTGCCGCGCTCGCTGGCCGAGGTGACCGGTGAGTCGAGCGACTACGAGAACCCGTTGCAGGCGAGCCCGACCAACCGGCCGAACCGCAGCCCTGGCAGCGGTGCGCCCGGTGGTGCGGAGAAGGCGCAGGTGTTCGGCGACGCGCCGGAGGAATGGCGCAAGACCCAGCTGATGGCGTTCCTGCGGCGGATCGCCGGCGGCATGGAAGCCCATCTGGCGGCGCATTCGCGGCCGGTGGTGGTGGTGGGCAATGCCGAGATGGTCGGCAATTTCCAGAGCCTTGGGGTGCTCGACAAGCAGTTGGCGGGGGCGGTGGAGGCCAACCCTTCGGCGCTGGAGCACGAGGCGTTGCACGACGCCACCTATGCGGTGATGCGGCCGCGTTTGGAGGAGGAGCGGGCGCGGACGCTGGACCGGATCAGTGCGTTGTTGGGCAGCGGCGATCCGCGGGGGGTGACCAAGCCGGCCGACGTGGTCTCGGCGGCGCATCAGGGGCGAGTGGACACGGTGCTGCTGGCGGAAGGAACCGATCTGCGCGGGCGCTACGATGCGGCGGCGGACAAGGTTGTCGTGGGCGGCGACGCGGGGCCGGTTGCGGGCGATCTGCTTGACATGGCGGCGGTGGAGACGCTGCGCCATGGCGGGGTGGCGTATGTGCTGCCGCGCGAGGAAATGCCGCGCGGGGCGGAGGTGGCGGCGATCCTGCGCTATTGATCGCCGCCCAGGTCATGCGGGCAGGGTGGCCATGGCGGCGAGCACGGCCTCGGTGATGGCCGCGGTGCCCATGCTGCCGCCGGTCTCCATCGGGCGGGCGCCGGCGGCGAGGGCCTGATCGACGGCGGCGCGGACCAGGGCGCCGGCGCGGGCTGCCTCGGGCAGGGCGTGCTTCTCGGCCAGCCATTCCAGCATCATCGCGCCGGAGAGGAACATCGCCGTCGGGTTGGCGAGGCCCTGGCCGGCGATGTCCGGGGCGGTGCCGTGGCAGGGCTGGAAGACGGCGTGGCTGTCGCCGATGTCGGCGGAGGGCGCGAAGCCCATGCCGCCGATGAGGCCGGCGCCGAGGTCGGAGAGGATGTCGCCGAACATGTTCTCGGTGACCAGCACGTCGAGGTCCCAGGGGCGGCGGAGCATGAACAGGGCCAGTGGCGTCGACATAGGCGCAGTCGTTGCCGAGGCCGGGGTGCAGGGCGGCGCGTTCCTGGAAGATCTTGCGAAAAAAGGCGAAGCTGGTGAAGACGTTGGCCTTGTCCACGCAGGTGACCACGCCGGGGCGGCCCTGGCGTTTGCGGGCGGCGGCCAGTTGGAACGAGAAGTCGAACAGGCGTTCGCTGACGGCGCGGGTGATGACCAGGGTGTCGCGGGCTTCGGCGTCATTGGCGATGGTGCCCTTTCCGCGCGAGGCGAACAGGCCCTCGGTGCTTTCGCGGATCAGCACGAAGTCGATCGCGGCGGCGCGCGGGTCGGCGAGGACCGGGGCCATGCCGGGCAGGACGCGGACGGGGCGGACTCCGGCGTAGAGGCCGAGGTCGAAGCGCAGGTCGAGTTGCGGGGCGATCTCGGTGCCGTCGGGGTAGCGGATGCTGGGCAGGCCCATGGCGCCGAGCAGGATGGCGTCGGCGCGGCGGGCGGCGTCCATCGTGGCGGGAGGAAGGGCGGTGCCGGTGTCGCGGTAGGTGAGGGCGCCGGCGGGCTTTTCGTCCCATTGCAGGGCGAAGCCGCCGGTGCGGCTGGCGGCCTCGTCGAGCACGCGCAGGCAGGGGGCCATGACCTCGTGGCCGATGCCGTCGCCGGGGAGGACGGCGATGTGGAAGCGCTGGTTGGGCTGCATGGCTCAGAATCCTCCGCCGGCGTCGAGCCAGGCCTGCTCCTCGGGGGTGGTTTCGCGGCCGAGGGCGGCGTTGCGGTGGGGGAAGCGGCCGAATTCGCGAATCACGTCGAGATGGCGGCGGGCGTAGTCGATGACGTTGTCGCGCCATTCGGCGGGGGGCAGGGATTCGAAGAGTTGGACCGAGAGGTCCTGGTCGGCGAGGTCCTCGGAATGCTCGAAGGGCAAATAGAGGAAGACGCGCTGGACCGGGGTGAGGTGGGCCTCGGCGCCCTGTTCGATGGCGGCGCGGGCGAGGCGGCGGGCGTGGGCGTCGCCGGCGAAGGCCAAATGGGAGCCGCGGTGGATGTTGCGGGCGAACTGGTCGAGCAGCAGGAGGAGGGCCAGGGCGCCTTCGGGCGTGGCGGTCCAGGCGTCGAGTACGCCGTCCTGGGCGGCCTGGACGGCGGCGGCGAAGCGGGTGCGGATGGTGGCGTCGAATTCGTCGTTCTTCTTGAACCAGGGATCGGTCCGCCAGATTGCGGGGTCGCCCTGAAACCAGAAATCGAGCACGTCGGCGGCGGTGGTGCTGTGCGTCATGCTGTTCTCCCTTTGGGGAGTGCATGCCAGTTTCGGGCGGGTTGTGCACGGGGGGATCGGGAAATTTGATTACGAAATAGCAACAATTTGGGCGTGAATTGGCGTTCGTGCCCATTTGGGGAAAATCCAGGTGGGGGCGGGCGGTGCGGCGGCGCGCATCGGTGCGTGTGAATTGCTTTGTGATCAAGGATGTGCGGCCCAACCTGGGCGGCAGTGGCGCCGCGGTGGCGTGGTCATGCGGCGACGTGGCGGGCGCGGTTGTCCGGCGACGCGGGGTTGCGGGCCGCGATGTGTGCCACCTGATGACGGGTGGCGTGCGGGTGGCGGACGCGGCGGGGCGCTGGACCGGTGCGGGCGGGGTGAGGGTGCCGGCGCGGAAGGCGGCGAGCAGGGCATCGAGCGACTCGGCCAGACACAGCAGCGCGGTCCAGAGCGGCATGAGGAGCGGGTGGCGGGCGGCCAGATCGGCGATCACGGCGCGGAAGTCCTGCCCGGAAGCATCGGGGGCGGCGGGTGGTGCCTGTGGGGTCGCCTTAAATGACATTGCAGTTATTTATAACAACACTACGACCGTTGCAATGGCCATTCCGCAAGGTCACGCGGGTCTGGGGTCGCTGGCCCCAGCGGGGTCGAGGGGCAGCGCCCCTCGCCTTGCCTAATGCAGCGCCTGGGCGATCACCTGGACCGAATGCAGGGCCGGCCTGCCTGCGAGGTCGGCGATCTGGTGGCGGCAGGAGGTTCCGTCGGCGACGATGAGGTCTTCGGCTGCCGCCGAGCGGACGGCCGGCAGCAGTCCGGCTTCGGCCATGGCCTTGGAGGCGTCCTGGGTGTCGGACTGGTAGCCGAAGGCGCCGGCCATGCCGCAGCAGGAGGAGGCGATGGGCTTGACCGTCAGGGACGGGATGGCGCGCAGGGTGGCGAGGCTGGGGAGGAAAGCGCCGAAACTTTTGGCGTGGCAGTGACCGTGGACGTGGGCCGTGACGGGGGTGGGGAGAGGTTGCAGGGGGAGGTTCGGGGTCTCCCGGGCGAGGAATTCGCCGAGGAGCATGGCGCGGCTGGCGAGGGAATTCGGCCGCGGCGCCGGGGAGCATGGAGAGGAATTCGTCGCGCAGGGTGAGGAGGCAGGAGGGTTCGAGGCCGAGGACGGGGCGGTCGCCCGACAGGGCTGCGAGGGTGCGTTGGGCTTCGGCGCGGGCGCGGTCGACCATGCCGGCGGCGAGGTAGGTTCGGCCGCAGCAGAGATTTGGCCCCCCGCTGCCGGCGATTTCAACCTTGAGGCCGGCCGCGCGCAGGACTTTCACGGCGGCGCGGAGGATGTCGGGCTCGAAGTGGCGGTTGAAGGTGTCGGCGAGCAGGAGGACGTCGCCGTTCTGGTCTGCCTCGTCGTCGCGGAAGGGATTTCGCGCAAATTCAGGAAGATCGCGGGAGGATGCGAAGCCGATGCGTGCCGAGAGGGCGCGCAGGGCGGGGATGCGGTTGCGCAGGTTGGCGAGTGACGGGAGGCGGCTGGCCCAGGGCGCGAGGCGGGGCAGATGGGCGACGAGCCTGTCGCGCAGGGCGATGCCGTGGCGGTCGGCGCGGGCGGCGAGGATTTCGATCTTCATCTTGGCCATGTCCACGCCGGTGGGGCATTCGCGGCGGCAGGCCTTGCAGGAGACGCAGAGTTTCAGCGCGTCGGCGACCTCGTCGCCAGTGAGGGCGTCGGGGCCTAGCTGGCCGGTGAGGGCGAGGCGGAGGGTGTTGGCGCGGCCTCTGGTGACGTGCTGTTCATCTCTTGTGGCCCGGTAGGAGGGGCACATCACGCCGGCGTCGAAGGCGCGGCAGGTGCCGTTGTTGTTGCACATTTCCACGGCGCCGAGCATGCCGCCGAGCGGGCCGGGATGGGCGGACCAGTCGAGCTTGGGGGTGAAGCCGGGGGCGGGGGCGTAGCCGGGTGGGTAGCGCAGGAGGGTGCGGTCGTCCATGCGCGGCGGGTCGACGATGCGGTTGGGGTTGAGGGTGGCGGCGGGGTCGAAGGCGGTTTTGACTTTTCCGAAGGCGGCGACGATGCGTTCGCCGAACATGGGGGTGTGGAACTCGGAGCGGACGATGCCGTCGCCGTGTTCGCCGGAATGGGAGCCTTTGTATTCGCGGACGAGGGCGAAACACTCCTCGGCGATGGCGCGCATGCGGGCGACATCGGTGCCGTCCTTCATGTTCAGGACGGGGCGGACGTGGAGGCAGCCGACGGAGGCGTGGGCGTACCAGGTGCCCTTGGTGTTGTGCTTTTCGAACACGTCGTTGAGGCGCTCGGTGTAGTCGGCGAGGTCGGGCAGGGGGACGGCGCAGTCCTCGATGAAGGAGACGGGTTTTCCGTCGCCTTTCATCGACATCATGATGTTGAGACCGGCTTCGCGGACGCTGGCGATGTCGGCCTGGAAGGCGGGGTCGGTGGCGCGGACGACCGCGCGGGGGTAGCCGAGATCGGCCATCATGGTGTCGAGCTCGGCGAGCTTGGCGTGGAGGGGCGCGTCGTCGTGGCCGTGGAACTCGACGATGAGGACGGAGTTGGGCTCGCCGATGAGCATGCGGTCGATGGTGGCGCGGTAGATGGGGATGGCGCGGCCGAGGTCGATCATGGTGCGGTCGACGAGTTCGACGGCTTCGGGGTCGAGCGTCACCAAGTGCTGACTTGCCGCCATGGCGGCACGAAAAGTTGGGAATTGGCATATTCCCAGGACCTTGCGCGGCTTTACGGGGTGGAGCGCGAGTTCGAGGGCGGCGGAGAAGGCCAGGGTGCCCTCGCTGCCGACGAGGAGGCGGGCGAGGTTTTCGCGGCCTTCGGCGCGGGCGGCGGGGGTGAGGGTTTCGATGTTGTAGCCGCCGACGCGGCGCAGTTCGCGGGGGAAGCGTGCGGCGATCTCGTCGGCTTCGGCGGCACCGAGAGCGCGGAGGTCCTGGATGAGGGCGGCGATGCGCGGCGGGATGTCGTCGTTTAAGCCATTGGGGCCGAGATTGTCGGGGAGGTGGGCGAAGCGGTGGGCGGTGCCGTCGGCGAGGATGGCGTCGATGGCGGTGACGTTGTCGGCCATCAGGCCGTAGCGGATGGATTTGCTGCCGCAGGAATTGTTGCCGGCCATGCCGCCGATGGTGCAGCGGGCGTGGGTGGAGGGGTCCACCGGGAAGAAGAGGTTGTGGGGCTTCAGGGCGGCGTTGAGGTGGCCGAGGACGATGCCGGGTTCGACGAGAGCGCGGCCGGCTTGCGGGTCGATGTCAAGGACGCGGCGCAAGTGCTTGGAACAGTCGATGACCAGGGAGCGGTTGACGGTCTGGCCGCATTGGGAGGTGCCGCCGCCGCGGGCCAGGACAGGTATTTCGGCCTCGCGGGCGATGGACAGGGCGGCCTGGACGTCGGCGATGGTTTTCGGGACGAGCACGCCGATTGGTTCGATCTGGTAGATCGAGGCGTCGGTGGCGTAGCGGCCGCGGTCGGAGGGGGAGAAGAGGATTTCGCCCTCGGTTTCGCGGGCCAGGCGTGCGGCGAGGGTGGAGGACGCGAAGGGGGCGGTGGCGAAGGGCGCGTTCATGGGCGAGGATAGGCGCCTGTGCACCAGTTTTGGCAAGAAGGCCCCACCGATGACGCTCGCCCCGCTGCTCGCCGCGCCCGCCACGTTCCAGCTTCATGCCGCCGCAGCGAGCGGGGCGCTGTTGCTGGGGGTGGTGCAGATGGTGGCGCCGAAGGGAACGCTGCCGCACCGCACCTTGGGATGGATATGGGTGGTGCTGATGGCGGGGACGGCGGGGTCGAGTTTCGCGGTGACGGGGCTGGCGGGGGCGGGGCATTTTTCGTGGATCCACCTGCTGTCGCTGTTCACGCTGTTGGCGCTGCCGGTGGCGGTGATGGCGGCGCGGCGCGGGCGGATCGAGCGGCACAAGCGGGCGATGGTGCTGTTGTTCGCGGGCGGGCTGGTGATCACCGGGCTGTTCACGCTGCTGCCGGGGCGGATCATGAACCAGGTGGTGTTCGGCGGCTGAGCCGCGGGGGGCCATCGGCGGAGAATTGGCAAGGGGTCGTGCCGCGGGCATGGTGCGGCGGTTCGGGGAGAGCGTGAGATGGCGTATTTCGAGAGCAAGCACGCGGCGGGGCGGCATTTCCTGCAGATTCCGGGGCCGACCAACGTGCCCGACCGGGTGCTGCGGGCGATGGACAACCCGACGATGGATCATCGCGGGCCGGCATTCGGGCTGTTGGGGCAGCAGGTGCTGGGCAAGCTGAAGCTTGTGTTCCAGACCAAGGGGCATGTGGTTGTTTATCCGGCCTCGGGCACCGGGGCGTGGGAGGCGGCGCTGGCGAACACGCTGTCGCCGGGCGATGCGGTGCTGATGTGCCGGACCGGGTGGTTCGCCTCGCTGTGGCAGGAGATGGCGGGGCGGCTGGGGCTGGCGGCGGAGTTCATCGAGACGGACTGGCGGCGCGGGGCGGATGTGGCGGCGATCGGGGAGGCGCTGGCGAAGGATGGGGCGCACCGGATCAAGGCCGTTTGCGTGGTGCACAACGAGACCTCGACGGGGTGCGTGAGCCGGGTCGACGAGGTGCGTGCGGCGATGGATGCGGCGAAGCATCCGGCGTTGCTGATGGTGGATACGATCTCGTCGCTGGCCAGCATCGACTACCGGCATGACGAGTGGGGGGTGGATGTGACCGTCGCGGGGTCGCAGAAGGGGCTGATGCTGCCGCCGGGGCTGTCGTTCAACGCGATCTCGGCAAAGGCGCTGGCGGCGGCGGAGGGGGCGAAGCTGCCGCGCAGCTACTGGGACTGGCGGCCGATGATCGCGGCCAATGCGACGGGATATTTCCCGTTCACCCCGGCGACGAACCTGCTGTACGGGCTGGATGCGGCGTGCGACATGCTGCTGGAGGAGGGGCTGGCGAACGTGTTCGCGCGCCACGATCGGCATGCGGAGGCGACGCGGCGGGCGGTGCGGGCGTGGGGGCTGGAGGTGCAGTGCGCGGAGCCGCGGCACTATTCGTCGTCGCTGACCGCGGTGCGGGTGCCGGAAGGGCACAGTGCCAATGCGCTGCGGGCGGTGATCCTGGAGAAGTTCAACATGAGCCTGGGCAACGGGCTGGGGCCGCTGAACGACCGGGTATTCCGGATCGGGCACCTGGGCGATTTCGGCGACCTGCAGCTTGTGGGCACGCTGGGCGGGGTGGAGATGGGGCTGCGGGCCGCCGGGGTGCCGCATTCGCCCGGCGGGGTGCAGGCGGCGCTGGGCTATCTGGCCGGCAACTGAGGGGCCGGTAGCTGAGGGGAGATCAGCGCAGCGGGACGGTGAAGCCGAACGACAGGCCGGGGGCGACGTAAACCGGCGGCGGCGGCGCAGGACACCGGCGGCGGAGCGTAGTAGACTGGCGGGGGCGCGTAGTAGCGCGGGCCGCCGTAGCGGTAGCCGCCGTGCCGGTCGTGGCCGCGCCAACGGTCGTGGCCACGGTCATGCCCACGGTCATACCGGTCGTGTCCGCGGTCCCAGTGGCGCTGGGCGTGGGCCGGGAGGGGAGCGAGGATGGCCAGCGTGGCCCCGGCGAGGCACGCCGCCGTCAAGACCTTGCTCAACATGATGCTTCTCCTGTTATGCGAGCATGCCCCCGGGAAATTCGCCAGCGGCGGAAAGGTTCGGGGCGGGTGGCGCGTGCCTGGGTCAATGCCGGCGATGGTGGTGCGGCCCAGCCGCCGCGATACTAGGGTGTTGGGCGGTTGCCATCCAGCTTTCGGACACGCCCAGCGGCATCTGGGGGCGGCTTGCGGCCATGACCAACCCCATCGCGACCAGGGCCATGGCGACGGCCATGACCACGGCCAGCATCAGTACGGCGATTTCCATCATGTCGACGGCTGTCTCAACGAGCATGTTCCCCTCCCTTGGTGTGACCGGTGACTGGTGTGACCGGCGACGCTCGCTATTTCGTGAATGCGCCGATCGCCGCGCCACCGGCGCTGCCGACGAGGCCGCCGGCGAGCAGGCTGCCGCCGGTGAGCGCGGTGACGGCCAGGCCGCCCGCCGCGCCGATGGCGCCGCCGCTGAGCATGCGTTGCTGCGTGCGCGACATGCCGGAACATGCGGCGACCGGCAGGAGTGCCGCGAACAGAATGAGTATCTTCCGCCACGTCATAGGCTGGATTCCCCCTCGGCGTGGATGCTTCCACACCATTCAGGTAAGTTACTGAAAGCATGCAGACAATGGTGGTCACAGCGTTCTCACAGGCTGTGACCGGATGGGACTTGCGCGCCGTGGCGGGCTCGGGCCAGTGTGCGGCATGGGCATTGTCATTACGAAAGAACTGGCGTGAACCGGCGGTCGGCCACGGCGTCGCGCGGGTGGTGGCGGGCGGCGCTGGCGGTGGCCGGTGCGGCTGCGTTGGCGGGGTGTGCGGGCGGGCGGGGGCCGTTCGCGCCGCTGTCGCTGGCGCCGCCGGCGGCCACGGCGCCGCAGGTGGCGCGCCCGGCGCCGCGGCGGCCGGTTGCCCGCCCGGCGCCGCCGCGCCCGACCGCGCCGGCGCCCGGCGATCTGGCCGGGAATGTGCCGGCGAACGCGCCGGTGGCGTTGGCCGGGGCCTCGGCCGAGCGCGTGGAGGCGCAGTTCGGCCCGCCGGCCAGCCGGGCGGCGAGCGGCAGCGGCGAACGCTGGACCTATCGTACCGGGGATTGTTCGTTGGACCTTTTCCTGTTCCCCGATGTCTCAAGGGGCGGCCTGGCGGTGCTGGACCGGCGGGCCAGCGGCGCGGATGCCGAGGACTGCGCACGCCGGTTGCGCGATGCCCGCGGGCAATGAGGCGACGAAGCTGCTGGTGCTGGTCGATGACGACCCGGTGTTCCTGCGCCTGCTGGCCGAGAACCTGGAGGCGGCCGGCTATGCGACCTCCGGCCATACCGACCCGCTGAGCGGGCTGGCGGCGCTGCGGCGCGAGCCGGTGCCGGCGGCGTGCCTGTTCGACTGGGACATGCCGGGGCTGGACGGGCTGGCGTTGCTGCGGCGGTTGCGCGGCGAGGGGCTGGCGCATCCCGTGCTGTTCCTGACCGGCCATGCGTCGCCTATGTTCGAGGAGGCGGCGCTGTCGGCGGGCGCGGTGGATTTCATCGACAAGTCGCGCGGCCCGGCGATCATCCTGCGGCGAATCGCGCTGGCGCTGTCGCGCCATGTGGCGGAGGCGGCGGGGCCGAGGGGCGATGCGGTTGAGCTGGGCTGGCTGATGCTGCGCCGGGGCAGCAAGCGGGCGCTGTGGCATGGCCGCGAGGTGCCGCTGAGCCGCGGCGAGTTCGATCTGGTGGAGTTGCTGGCGCTGAACGCCGGGAAGGACGTGGGTTATCGGGCCCTGTACGACGCGCTGCACGGCGATGGCTTCATGGCAGGGCATGGCGATGAGGGCTATCGCGCCAACGTGCGGGCCATGATCAAGCGCATCCGGCGAAAATTCACCGAGATCGACCCGGGCTTCGACGCGCTGGGCACCTATGCCGGGTTCGGCTACCGCTGGCGATTGGAGGACTAGGGGGCATGCGCCGCGGCTGGGGCAGGCGATGGTGGCGGTCGGTGCGGCTGCAGATGGCGGCGCTGCTGGCGGTGCTGGTGGCATTGCCGGTGCTGGTGCTGGCGGTGCTGGGGGAGGCCGATGGCGAGCGCCGCGCGCTGGTGCTGGCGGCGGTTTCGCAGGCCGGGGCGGCGATCGGCACGGGGCTGGCGACAGCGCTGGAGGGGATGACGCCGGCCGATGTGGAGCAACTGCCGGCGGCGCTGGCGCGCTATGCGGGGCCGCACCGCAGCATCCGCGTGCTGCTGCGGCCGATGGGGGCGGGAACGGGCGAGGGAACGGAGGACGGGTTTTTCCTGCTTGCCGCCGCACCGCCGATCGCGGAGGGCGAGGTGGATGCGGAGCGGCGCATGCTGCTGGAGCTGGGCGTGCTGCCGCGCGCTGCCGACCGCTGCGACGCGCCGCGCGGCGAGCCGGTGCTGCTGGGCAGCGGGCGCGAGGTGCTGACCGCGGTGGTGACGGTGGCGGGCCGCGCCGGTTGCTGGGCGGTGGTGATCGGCACCGATGCCGCGCGGCTGCGCGGGGTGGCCGACCCCGGGCCGTATTGGCAGCGGCCGGAGGCGCAGGCGGCGCTGGCGATCTATGGGCTGATGGCCGCGCTGATCACGCTGATTTTCTCCAGCGTCTGGTCGGCGTTGCGCCGCATGCGCGCGCTGGCCGCCAGCGAGCGGGCCGATCCGGGCTTCGCGCGCAGCACGGCGGTGCCGGAGCTGTCGTCGCTGGCGCACGCCTTCGACACCATGGTGCTGCGCCTGCGCCGCAGTGCGGAGATGCTGCGCCAGTCCGCCGAGGACAACGCGCACGCCTTCAAGGGCCCGATCGGCACGATCCGCCAGGCGCTGGAGCCGCTGCGCCGGCAACCGGCGGTGGCGAAATGGCTGGAGCCGGTGGATGCGGCGCTGAACCGGCTGGACGGGCTGGTGCGGTCGGCGCGGGTGCTGGACAGCGCGGCGGCGGAACTGCTGGAGCCCGACCTGGTGGAGGTGGACCTGTCGGAACTGGCCTCGGCCATCATCGAGGGCTATGCGGCCAGCCATCGCGGGCAGGTGGTGGGCGCGATCGCCTTGGAGGTGCGGGTGCGCGGCCAGGAGGAGGCGCTGGAGGTGGTGCTGGAGAACCTGATCGAGAACGCGCTCGGCTTCTCGCCGCCGGGCGAGGTGGTGGGGGTAAGGCTGCGGCGCGACGGCGGCGAGGCGGTGCTGACGGTGGAGGATGGCGGGCCGGGAGTGGCGCCGGAGCGGCTGGCGCATATCTTCGAGCGCTACTACAGCCACCGGCCGGCCGGGACGGGGGGCGGGCATTTCGGCATCGGGCTGTGGCTGGTGCAGCAGAACGTGCGGCTGCTGGGCGGCAGCGTGGCCGCGGCGAACCGCGAGCGCGGTGGGCTGGTGGTGATGGTGCGGCTACCGCTCGCGGGCTGAGGCGGCCTGGAACAGCCAGATTCGGGCGGGCAGCACCACCTTGTCGGCGCGCACATGGGGCGGCAGGGCGGCGGCAATCGCCTCGGCGGCGCGGACGCGGTCGGACTCGAGGGCGGTCGCGCAGGAGGCGGCCGACATTGCCCATCGCCGTCATGGCGGTGGCGGTGGCGGCGATGTCGTCGGCGGGGTAGCGCATCACGAATTCCAGGGCGCGGGTGGCGGTACGCGCGAAGCCGGCATCGTGCAGGATGCGGCGGACGCGGGCGGGGTTGCCGAAGGCGAACTGGCCGGGCTCGTCGGGGTCGGCGGGCGGCGGCGGGGGGACGACGGACAGGGCGGCGGCGAGCGGCACGGCGATCCAGGGATTTTGTTCCAGCGGCGCCCAGGCGGCGAAGACGAGGCGGCCGTCGGGATTGAGCGAGCGGCGGAGATTGGCGAAGGCGGCGACGGGGTCGCCGAAGAACATGACGCCGAAGCGCGAGACCAGCAGGTCGGCGGGCGGGCCGTCGAGGCGCCAGGTGAGGGCGTCGGCCAGTTCCAGGCGGGCGTTTTCGGTTTCGGCGAGGCGGGCGCGGGCGGCCTGGAGGATGACGGCGGAGACGTCGATTCCGGTGACGCTGCCGGCGGGGCCGACGGCATTGGCGAATGCGAGGGTGGTGCCGCCGGCGCCGCAGCCGATGTCAACGACGCGGCTGCCGGGTGCGGGGGCGGCGAGGTTCAGCAGCGCGTCGAGCACCGGGGCGAGGGCGCGTTCGGTGCGGGTTTCGTTGGCGGCCCATTGCTCGCCCATGGGGCCGTTCCAGGCTTCGACCTGGCGGGCGTGACGGTCGGCGGGGGTGGGCTGGGCCATTGGGACCTCGCTGAACGGAACGGCTGCATGCGTTGATCTGTGTCATGGGGCGGGTCTCCCCGCCGGCCTAGGCTTGATGCGGAACCCTTTCCGTGGGGAAGGGGCGGCACCGCACCGTGCGTGCGTGTGCGCAGGGAGAAGCAGGCATGGCAACTTATTTCTGGAACGTCGCGTCCGGGGCGTGGGACGACCCCGGCAGCTGGCTGGGCGGCGAGGCCCCGGGCTTGGGCGACACTGGTGTGGTGGCGCACGGGCCGCTGACCAACAGCACGCCGGACCTGTCGGGGCTGTCGGTCGCGGGTCAGACGATCGAGATCGTGGCGGCCAACCAGCTGGTGTTCAACGGGACCACGCTCGAGGCCACGACGTCGCTGCGCAATTTCGACGCGGACGGGCTGACGATGTCGTTCGCGACGTTCAACACCTTCCATGGGTCCGTGGCGCTGGAGGGGCAGACCTCGCTGTACCTGATCCCCGGGACGACCGCCGTGGTCATCAATGCCGGGACGCTTACGGTCACGGCGCCGAGCTTCGTGCTGGGCGAGGGGACGCTGGTCAATTCCGGGACGATACAGGTGGGCGATGCCGGCGATCCGGCGGCGGTGGTGAACTTCGCGGTGCCCAGCTTCGCGGTGACCACGCAGAATGACGGGCTGATCGAGGTGACGGGTGCCCCGTCGGCGCCGCTGGAAAGCACGACGGCGCATTTCGAGACCGTGACCGGGAGTGGCACGGTGCGTGCGAGCCATGCCGAGGTGACGTTCCTGGGCAGCGTGGCCGGGGGCATCTTCGAGTTCGCCGACGCGACAGCGGTGCTTCAGCTAAACAATGGCGGCATGGATTTCGGCGCCACGATCAAGGGCTACCAGCTCGGCAACAGGATCGACCTGGGCACAACCGGGGTGGATACGGTGGAGTACCTGCCGGATCCCGGCGGCAATTCGGGCATCCTGCGGCTCTACGATGGCGCCACGCCGGTGGCCGCGCTGGCGTTCGAGGGCAGCTATACGACCGGCTCGTTCGTGCTGGGCGATATCGGCGGCGACCTGAGCCTGACGGCGCCCTGCTTCGCCGAAGGCACGAAGCTGCGGACGGCGCGCGGCGAGGTGGCGGTGGAGGCGCTGGCCGTGGGCGACGAGATGCCGACGCGGCTGGGCGGTGGGGCGGCGCGGGTGGTGTGGACGGGGTTTCGGCGGGTGGATTGCCGGCGGCACCCGCGGCCGCAGGACGTGATGCCCGTGCGGGTGCGGAAGGGGGCGTTCGCGGCGGGCGTGCCGGCGCGCGACGTGGTGCTGTCGCCCGATCATGCGGTGTTCCAGGGCGGGGTGCTGATCCCGGTGCGCTACCTGGTGAACGACGCGACCATCGTGCAGGAGACGGTGGCGGCGGTGACCTACTGGCATGTCGAGTTGGAGCGGCACGACGTGATCGAGGCGGCCGGGCTGGCGGTGGAGAGCTATCTGGACACCGGCAACCGCGGCGACTTTGCCAATGTGCCGGGGGCGCTGCGGCTGCACCCGACGTTCGGGCGCGAGGATGCGGCGATGGCGACGTGGGAGGCGCGGGCCTGTGCGCCGCTGCGGCTGGGTGGGGCGGAGGTGGTGGCGGTGCAGCGCGGGCTGATCGCACGGGCCGAGGCGCTGGGGTGGCGGATGGCGGACATGCCGGCGCTGCGCTTGTTCGCCGATGGCGTAGCGGTGGCGGCGATCGTGGAGGGGGCCGAGTGGCTGGTGCCGCTGCCCAAGCGAGCGCGGTGGCTGCGGCTGGTGTGTGGCGCGGGCGTGCCCGAGCGGCTGCGGCCAGGCAGCGGCGACGGGCGCCGGCTGGGGGTGGCGATCGCGGCGCCGCGCTGGGATGGCGTGGCGGCGGCGCTGGAGGACGGGCGGTTCCTTTCGGGCTGGCATGCCGCCGAGGCGGGCTGGCGGTGGAGCGACGGCGATGCGGTGCTGGATGTGGCGGGGTTGGCCGACATCGCGTTCCGGCTGGTGGCCGGCGAGTCGCATTGGCAGGACCGGCCGCCGATGGCCGCCTGAGGCCGGGCTGGCGGCGCGCCTACAGCGCCGCCGCCCGCTCGCGCAGGACGTATTTCTGCATCTTGCCGGTGCTGGTCTTGGGCAGCGGGCCGAAGACGACGGATTTGGGAACCTTGAAGCGGGCCATGTTGGCGCGGCAGAAGGCGATGAGGTCGTCGGCGGTGGCGTTCGCCCCTTCCTTGAGGGTGACGAAGGCGCAGGGAGTTTCGCCCCAGGTGGCGTCGGGGCGGCCGACGACGGCGGCTTCCATCACGGCGGGGTGTCTGTAGAGGACGTCCTCGACTTCGATGGTGGAGATGTTCTCGCCGCCGCTGATGATGATGTCCTTGGAGCGGTCCTTCAGTTCGATGTAGCCGTCGGGGTGCCAGACGCCGAGGTCGCCGGTGTGGAACCAGCCGCCTTCGAAGGCCTCGTCGGTGGCCTTCTGGTTCTTGAGGTAGCCCTTCATGACGGGATTTCCGCGCATGAACACCTCGCCCATCGTGGTGCCGTCGCGGGGCATCGGGGCCAGCGTGCGGGCATCGGCGACCATGAGGCCTTCGAGGGAGTGGTAGCGGACGCCCTGGCGGGCCTTGATGCGGGCCTGTTCGTCGGCGGGCAGGTCGTTCCATTCGTCCTGCCAGGCGCAGACGGTGACGGGGCCGTAGACCTCGGTGAGGCCGTAGACATGGGTGATGTGGAAGCCGCGCTGCTCGATGCCGGCGATGACGGCGGCGGGGGGCGGGGCGCCGGCGGTCATGAACTCGACGGTGCCGGGAAGTGCTGGAAAGGCGGCGTCGGGGACGTTGAGGAGCATGTTGGCGATGATCGGCGCGCCGCACATGTGGGTGACGGCGTGCTCGGCGATGGCGGACAGCACGGCGGTGGGCTCGACGCGGCGCAGGCAGACATTGGTGCCGGCCACGGCGGCCATGGTCCAGGGAAAGCACCAGCCGTTGCAGTGGAACATCGGCAGCGTCCACAGGTAGACGGGGTGCGGGGGCATGCCCCAGGTGAGCACGTTGGAGGTGGCGTTCAGGTAGGCGCCGCGGTGGTGGTAGACGACGCCCTTGGGGTTGCCGGTGGTGCCAGAGGTGTAGTTCAGCGCGATCGCGTCCCACTCGTCGGCGGGCAGGGCGATGGGGAAATCGGGGTCGCCGGTGGCCAGCAGCGACTCGTAGTCGGTGGTGCCGAGGGGATCGCCCGGGGGGGCGAGGTCGTCGATCACGTCGATGACGAGGGGGCGCTTGCCGGCGGGGATCTGCTCCAGCGCGGCTGCGACGGTGGCGCTGAACTCGCGGTCGGTGAGCAGGATTTTGGCTTCACCGTGCTGCAGGATGAAGGCGATGGTGGCGGCGTCGAGGCGGATGTTCAGCGCGTTGAGCACCGCGCCGGCCATGGGGACGGAGAAATGGGCCTCGAACATCTCGGGGATGTTGGGGAGCATGGCGGCGACGGTGTCGCCCTTGCCGATGCCGAGCCTGGCGAGGGCGCTGGCGAGGCGGCGGCAGCGCTGGCCGGTCTCGGCCCAGGTGATGCGGCGGGCGCCGTGGATGACGGCGAGGCGGTTGGGGTGGACGGCTTCGGTGCGCGAGAGAAAACTGAGCGGGGAGAGTGCTGCGAAATTGGCTGCGTTCTTCGGCAGGTCGTATGGGCTGGTGGGCATTCGGCTGATCCTTCCCGCGGCCAGCCTCGTTCAGGCGGCCCCTGGGCGGGAAGGTAGCGCCAGACCGAGGCGGGGGGGAAGTTGAGCGGTGTCCAGGCCTCGCGCCAGGCGGTCAGACGCAGGCGCTGGCGGGAGAGCGGCGAGGTGACGCAGTAGCTGTAGTGGAGGAAGCCGTGGCCGGGGGCCACAGCGCCGGTCGCGTCGATGAAGCGGCGCTGCTGGGCCAGGGGCAGCATCACCAGCGGGATGCGGCAGACGGCGGTGCCGATGCGGCCGTGCCACGCGGCGGGCACGTACTGGGGGAGATCGCAGGCGTCGCCCTGGATGACGGTGGCGCCGGGCAGGACGCGGCGCAGGTGCTCGGCCATGTGCGGCTCGATCTCGACCACGAGCAGGCGGCTGGGGGGCGGGCCGGCATCGAGCAGTGCGCGGGAGATGACGCCGGTGCCGGCACCGAGTTCGGCACCGCCTCGGCGGAGGCGCGGGTGGTGTGGCGGACGAACGGAATATTGCGTTGCTATACGTTTGTCGCGTTCGGTGAAAGACGCTCTGACGGGGAGCCGATACGTGCCGATGCGGCGGGCCAGCCCCGCGTGTGGTGCGGGAGTGCGGATTGCGGCGAGGAAAGCGCAGGGCATCGCGCGTGGGGCCGTGGTATGGCGTCGTCACGAATTGTCACATAGCTGCGCGGACGGTAGCGTTATCCTAACTTTCTTGGGCGCCATACTGTTGGAGCCGAGCACGAGGGATCGTGGGAGACGTAGGCGAGTCGATGGACCGGCTGTCGTGGTTCGCGATCTTCCCCGGCAAGTCGCCCCTCGGCAGGTGCAACTCGCCAGATGGCGAAAGGATCGGCGCGGTGGAACGGATGGAAGAGGCAGGGTGACGGCACGAATCCTGATCGTGGACGACGTGGTGGCGAATCTGCGCCTGCTGGATGCGCGGCTGAGCGCGGAGTACTATCAGGTGAGTTGCGCGCAGGATGGCCATGACGCGCTCCGCCTTGCCCGCGCCTGGCAGCCGGACCTGATGCTGCTGGACGTGATGATGCCCGACCTCGATGGGTTCGAGGTGTGCCGGCGGATGAAGGAGGACGCGCGGACCCGGCACATTCCGGTGGTGATGGTCACCTCGCTGGACCAGAAGGACGAGCGGGTGCGCGGGCTGGAGGCGGGGGCGGACGACTTCCTGACCAAGCCGGTCGATTTCGAGACGCTGCTGGCGCGGACGCGCTCGCTGGTGCGGCTGAAGCGGTTGCTGGACGAGTGGCGGGTGCGCGGGGAGACCGCCCAGGCGCTGGGCCTGGGCAATGACAGCTTCGCCTTGCCCGCGGTGGTTGGCGCGCGGGCGCTGGTGGTGGACGACTGGGACGACTCGGCGGTGGCCGTGCAGGACGCGCTGCTGGAGGAGGGCATCCTGGCCGGGCGGGCCACTGGCGAGGCGGAAATGATGGCGCTGACCCAGGCGATTTCCTTCGACCTGGTGGTGATCAGCCTGTCGATGGTGGTGGACGACCCGCTGCGCCTGGCCTCGCGGCTGCGGGCGGGGGAACGGACGCAGGGCATACCGATGCTGGTGATCGCCGATCCGGAGCAGCGCGACATGGTGCTGCGCGGGTTCGACCTGGGCGCCAACGACTGGTTGCTGCGGCCGCTGGACGGCATGGAACTGAGGGCGCGGGCGCGCAACCAGATCCGGCGCAAATACTACCAGGACCGGCTGCGCAGCGACCTTGGCCATGCACTGGAACTGGCGCTGACCGATCCGCTGACCGGGTTCTACAACCAGCGCTACCTGACGCGGCACCTGCAGAGCCTGTTGGCTGCGGGACAGCCGAACGGGCTGGCGGTGATCATGCTGGACGTGGACCATTTCAAGCTGATCAACGACCAGTGGGGCCACCAGGTGGGCGACAGCGCCCTGACGATGATCGCCGAGACGCTGCGCGGGCGGGTGCGGGTGTTCGATTCGATCGCGCGCTATGGGGGCGAGGAGTTCGTGGTGGTGATGCCCGGGACGAGCGAACTGGACGCCATCAGCGCGGCAGAGCGGTTGCGCGGGGCGATCGAGGAATTGCGTTTCATGCCCGAGACCAACCTGTCGCACCGCCTGACGGTGAGCGTTGGGGTGTCGGTCTGCGAGCCTGGCGCCAGCACCACGCCGGAGCGGCTGATCCAGGCGGCCGACCATGCGTTGTATGCGGCCAAGCGGGCGGGGCGCAACCGGGTGGAGATTGGGCAGATGGCGTGACGGGCCAGGGGAGGCGCGCGATCACGCAGCCCCCGGCAGGGCCTTGTCCCACGAAGGCAGGACCGCGCAAGACCTCGCCAAGCAAAAGGGGCGCCTGAGCGCCCCTGGGTCGGTGCCTTTGGCGCTAGCCGACCTATTTGATCTTGGCTTCCTTGTAGGCGACATGCTTGCGCGCGACGGGGTCGTACTTGCGCAGCTCCATCTTGCCGGTCTGCGCGCGCGCGTTCTTCTTGGTCACATAGAAGTGGCCGGTATCGGCGCTGGACACGAGCTTGATCTGGATGGTGTTCGACTTGGCCATGGTGGCAATCCCCAGCGATAGAGACGGTTACTTACGCACGGGCGGGACGGACGTCAAGCCTTGCGGCATGCCGACGGGGTGCAGGGACGGGCTGGGCGCGGAAAGCGCCGTCGGTTGCGCCAGGAGGGCCGCGGCGTAGGCCACCGGCGAGCGGATCAGGGCCTGGGCTGCCGCGAGGTCCTGTTCGCCGCCCTCGGCGGCCGGGCAGATGGCGCGGATCTCGAGGATCTCGCCCGCCGGCAGCGGCGCCCGCGCGGCACGGTGGCGCTCCAGGCCCAGCCGCAACGGCTGCTCGCCGCGCTCGAGTGCGGCGAGGTTGCGGGCCAGGGCGTCGCGGCCGAGGCTGGTGCAGAGTTGCGGCACGACGCCGAGCCCCTGGATGGGCCAACCGCGCGGCGCGAGCAGCCGGCTCCAGGTGACGAAAAGCTCACCGCCGTCGGGCAGGGGCGTGATGGTCTGCACCAGTCCCTTGCCCAGCGTGGTGCTGCCGACGACGACGGCGCGGCGCTGGTCGGCCAGGGCGGCGGCCATGACCTCGGCCGAACTGGCGCTGCGGCCATCGACCACCACCACCACCGGCAGGCCGTCGGCGAGGTCGCGGCCATCGGCGCGGAATTCGTGGGCGGATTGCGGGTGGCGTCCGGCGGAGGTGGCGACGATGCCGACGGGCTGCAGCATGGCTGTCGCGGCCACGGCCTGGTACAGCAAGCCGCCGCGGTTGCCGCGCAGGTCGATCACCACGCCGGCGGGCGGCGGGCGGGCGGCGGTGCCGGCGATCAACTCCTGGCCCAGCCGGGCGGCGGTGTTGCTGGCGAAGCCGCCGATGCGCACCACCAGCATGTCGTGCAGCCGGCGGCTGGTCACCGTCTCGGGCGGCAGCGCCTCGCGCCGCAGCGACAGGGAACGGGTGCCGTTCTGGCCGCGCAGGCCGATGCCGACCAGGCTTTCGTCGGGCCCGGCCAGCAGGGCGTTGATCGCCTGGAGGTCGGCGCCGCGGGTCGGTTCGCCGTCGATCGTCACGATGCGCTCGCCTGGCCGCACGCCGGCGAGCCAGGCGGAGCTTCCCGGCTGGACGGTGCCGACGACGATGGCGCCGCGGCGCAGCGCCGGATGGATGCCGACACTGGCGCGGCCGATGCGGCGCGCGCGCTCGGCCTGGGCCTCGGCGGGGGTGGCGTAGCGGGAATAGGGGTCGAGATGGTTGAACAGCTCGTCGAAGAAGCCGCGCAGGATGCCCTGGGTGCCGGCGCGGCGCACCGCCCCGGAACTGTCCCATGCCACCCGCGCCATCTGGCCCACCGCCATGCCCCACGCCTCGGCGCTGTCGGGCGGCGGGGCGGGCTGATGGACCAGCACCTTGCTGGGGCCGATGAGGCGCAGAACTGGCACGGTGCCGTTGGGCTGCAGGTCCGGCGTGAGGCGGGCGTCGAGCGTGGTGAGGCCGCGCAGGCCCCACATCGCCATCTGCCAGACCGGGATGGCATCGAGCGTGCGCGGGGCCATGAAAGCCAGGGCGCTGGAGGTGACCTGCTCGACAGTGGGCTGGCTGAGCACCTGGCCGGGCGTGAACGGTTCCGCCCGGGCGGTGGCGCCGGCAGGCGCCACCAGGGCCAACAGCACCAGCAGGAGCCGCATGCGGGTCACGTGGGGCGGGAGCGCCCCCTGCCGCGTCCCATCGGCCGGCGCACCGGACCGGCCTGTGGGCGAGCGCCGCGCATGGGGGGGGCGGCGCCCTGCATGATCTGGAAGACCAGGCCGCCGGTGACGGGGCTGGCTTCGGCGAGGCGCACCTCGACCTCCTCGGCCAGCCGGAAGCTGATGCCGTTGCGGCGTCCGGTCAGGGTTTGCGCGACTTCGTCATGCATCCAGAAGTCATCCGGAAGGGAAGAAACGGGCACCAAGCCACTGGCGCCGCTGCCCTGCAGTGTGACGAAAAGTCCGAACCGGGTCACGCCGGAAATGCGTGCGGCGAACAAGGAACCCACTTTGTCGGCCATGAAGGCGGCGAGGTAGCGGTCGATGGCGTCGCGTTCGGCCAGGGCGGCGCGGCGTTCGGTGGCGGTGATGTGCTCGCAGGCGTCGGCGAGGCGGGGAAGCTCCTCCTCGGAGAGGCCGCCGGCCCCGAGTTCGCAGGCCGGAGATCAGCGCGCGGTGCACCAGCAGGTCGGCGTAGCGGCGGATCGGGCTGGTGAAATGGGCGTAGCGGGCCAGGGCGAGGCCGAAATGGCCGATGTTCTCGATGTCGTAGGCGGCCTGGGACTGGCTGCGCAGCATCACCTCGTTGACCAGGGGAGCGGCGTCGGTGCCGGCCACCTTGCGCAGCACGGCGTCGAGGTCGCGGGGGTGGATCTGGTCGCCGGGGGGCAGGGAGATGTCGAGCCCGCGCAGGAAGCCGCGCAGGTTGGCCAGCTTCTCGTCGGTGGGGGGCGCGTGGATGCGGTAGACGCAGGGACGGTTGACGCGTTCGAGTTCCTCGGCGGCGCAGACATTGGCCAGCACCATGAACTCCTCGATGAGGCGGTGGCTGTCCAGGCGCGGGCGGGGGGCGACGGAGGCGACGCGGCCCTGGTCGTCGAGCACCACTTTGCGCTCGGGCAGGTCGAGGTCGAGCGTGCCGCGGGCCTGGCGGGCGGCGAGCAGGGCGCGGAAGGCGGCGTAGAGGGGGGGCAGCGGCAGGCCGAGGTCGTCTGCCGAGTCGTGGGCAGCCTGGACCTGCTCGTAGGTGAGGCGGGCGGCGCTGCGCATGAGGCCGCGGCCGAAGCGGTGGGAGAGCTTCCTGCCGGCGGAGTCGACGCGCATCTCCACGAACATGCAGCCGCGGTCCTCGCCGGGGCGCAAGCTGCACCATCCGTTGGACAGGGCCTCGGGCAGCATGGGCACCACGCGGTCGGGGAAGTAGCAGGAATTGCCGCGGGTGCGGGCGTTGTGGTCGAGCGGGGAGCCGGGGCGGACGTAGTGGGCGACGTCGGCGATGGCGACGATGAGGCGGAAGTTCTCGCCGTCCGGCTCGGCGAAGACGGCGTCGTCGAAGTCGCGGGCGTCGTCGCCGTCGATGGTGACGAGGGGGAGGTCGCGGAGGTCGTCGCGGCCTTGCGGGCCGACGCCGCGGGCCTTCGCCGCCTCGGCGAGGGCTTCGGCGGAGAATTCGGTGGGGATGTCGTGGGTGTGGATCACCACCAGGCTGACCGCGCGGGCGTCGCCCATGGCGCCGAGGCGCTCGATGACGCGGGCGGGCTTGAGGCCGTAGTGGCGGCCGGGCTGGCTGGGCAGGGGGGCGGCGAGCACGATCTCGCCGTCCTCGGCCTCGCCATGCTCGCCGGGGGGGACGGTCCATTCAGCCTTGGCGCGGCGGTCGGTGGGCACGATGCGGGCCTCGGCGCCGGGGCGGGCGGCGCGGAAGACGCCGAGGATGCGGCCGGGGGCGTCGGACAGGCGCTTGAGGGTGCGGCCCTCGTATTTGCCGCGGCCGATGGGCCTGAGGCGGGCAAGCACGCGTTCGCCAGGGGCCAGGGCAGGGCGGCCGCGTGGTTCGGGGGCCATGAGGATCATCGGCGGCGGGCCTTCGCCGCGCCATTCGACCGGGCGCGCGACGGCGTCGCCATCGGGGTCGGTGCCGGTGACCTGGACGACCATGGCGTCGGGCAACCGGCCAGGGGCGGTGAAGCGGCGGTGGCCGGCCGGGGCGACCTCGCCGCCGGTGGCCAGCTCCTTCAGCGCCTGGCGCAGGGCGACGCGGTGCTCGGGGCCGAGGCCGAAATGCTGCGAGATCTCGCGCTTGCCGACGCGGCCGGGGGCTTCGTCGATGAAGCGGCGCAGTTCCTCGCGGCTGGGCAGGCACGGCGCGGCGGCTTCGGGGCCGCCAACATCGGGCGCGGCTGGGCCGCGCGGGGGGCGGGGCGGGCGGGACCGGCCGGGGCGTGCCACCTCAGCCCGCGGCCTTGCGCGCCGAGGCCTTGGTGCCGCCTGAGGCGGGCTTCTTCGGCGTGGATTTCTTCGCCGTGGCGGCGGTCTTCTTGGCCGTAGGGGCGCGGGCCGGCGCGGCGTCGGCGGCGGGCGCCTTTGCTGCCTTGCCGTTGCCGCTCTTGCCGTTACCAGTCTTGCGGGCGCCGGCCTTCTTGGCCCCGCCGCGCGGCTTGAGTTGCTTGCCTTTCTCGGCCAGCAGCGCCACGGCATCGTCGAGCGTGATGTCGTCCATCGACACGTCGCGGGGCAGGGTGGCCACGGTGTTGCCGTGCTGGGCATAGGGGCCGAAGCGGCCCTTGCGCACCAGGACGGGCTCGCGGTCCTTGGGATGGCCGCCTAGGGTGCGCACGCTGGCCAGCTTCTTGGCCAGCAGGTCCACGGCGCGGTTGAGGCCGAGGGCCAGCACGTCGTCGTCCTTGTCGAGCGACGCGAAAATGCCGCCCATCTTCACGAAGGGGCCGAAGCGGCCGATGCCGGCCTCGATCGGCTCCTTCGCCTCGGGGTGGATGCCGACGATGCGAGGCAGGGACAGCAGGCCGAGTGCCTGTTCCAGGGTGATGGTGTCGCCGTCCACGCCGCGCGGCAGGCTGGTGCGGCGGGGCTTGGTCTTGCTGTCCTTGATCTGCTCGCCCTGCTGGACATAGACGCCGTAGGGGCCGCGGCGGACGCTGACCTCCTCGCCCGTTTCGGGATGGTGGCCGAGGACGCGAAGGCCCTCCTTGAGCGTGTCGCCGGCCTCGTCGCCGCCTTCCACCGCGAGGCGGCGGGTGTACTGGCAGCCCGGATAGTTGGAGCAGCCGATGAAGCTGCCGTGGCGGCCGAGCTTCAGGCCGAGGCGGCCGGCGTGGCAGGACGGGCATTCGCGCGGGTCGGTGCCGTCCTCGCGCGGGGGGAAGAAATGGGCGCCGAGGTCTTCGTCCAGCGCGTCGATGACGTCGCTGATCTTGAGGTCGCGCGTCTGCTCGATGGCCTTGGAGAAATCGGCCCAGAAGGCGCGCATGACGCTGCGCCAGTCGGCACGGCCGCCGGAGATGTCGTCGAGCTGTTCCTCCAGCCCGGCGGTGAAGCCGGTGTCGACGTAGCGCTCGAAGAAGCTGGTGAGGAAGGCGGTGACCAGGCGGCCGCGGTCTTCCGGGATGAAGCGGCGCTTGTCGAGCTTCACGTATTGCCGGTCCTGCAGCACGGACAGGATCGAGGCGTAGGTGGAGGGGCGGCCGATGCCGAGTTCCTCCATCTTCTTGACCAGCGAGGCCTCGGAGTAGCGCGGCGGCGGCTGGGTGAAGTGCTGTTCGGCGGCGACATC
Organism: uncultured Alphaproteobacteria bacterium; assembly: GCA_963779875.1. Taxonomy (GTDB): domain Bacteria; phylum Pseudomonadota; class Alphaproteobacteria; order Acetobacterales; family Acetobacteraceae; genus CAMDGX01. The sequence continues at coordinate 1,029,564 of CAWAAI010000003.1, forward strand.
GCCGCGGCGCAGCGGGTCGCGCTCGGCCATGGGAGGCAGCATGCGGTTGTCGCTGTCGGCGTCGCCCTTGGGGCGCTCGTCGGTGACTTCCTCGCGGTAAAGCTTCAGGTAGCCGTCGAAGGCGAGGATGGAGCCGTTGGCGCGCAGGCGGGGGCCGCCGGGCTTGGCGGGATCGGCGATCTCGACGGCGACCTGGTCGAATTCGGCGGACTGCATCTGCGAGGCGACCGCGCGCTTCCAGATCAGCTCGTACAGGCGCTGCTGGTCGTGGCTGAGGTAGCGGGCGACGCTTTCGGGGGTGCGGGCGACGTCGGTGGGGCGGATCGCCTCGTGCGCCTCCTGGGCGTTCTTGGCGCGGGAGGTGTATTCGCGGGCGGCGGCGGGCAGGTAGTTGGGGCCGAAGCTGTCCTGGACATGGCCGCGGATGGCGTCGATCGCCTCGCGGGCCATCTGCACGCCGTCGGTGCGCATGTAGGTGATGAGGCCGGTGGTGTCGCCGTCGATGTCCACGCCCTCGTAGAGACCCTGGGCGGTGCGCATGGTCTGCTGGGCGCCCATGCCGAGGCGGCCGGAGGCGTCCTGCTGGAGGGTGGAGGTGGTGAACGGGGCGGGCGGGTTGCGGCGGACGCGGCGGCGCTCGACGGTGTCCACCGCATAGCTGCCGGCTTCGACCGCGGCCTTCGCACGGTTGGCCAGGGCCTCGGTGTTGAGGTCGAACTGGTCGAGGCGCTTGCCGTCGAGATGGGTGAGGCGGGCGGTGAATGGGGCGCCGGCGGGGGTGGTCAGCGCCGCCTCGATGGTCCAGTACTCGCGGGCCCGGAACACCTCGATCTCGGCTTCGCGCTCGCAGATCAGGCGCAGGGCGACGGATTGCACGCGGCCGGCGCTGCGGCTGCCGGGCAGCTTGCGCCAGAGCACGGGGGAGAGGGTGAACCCGACCAGATAGTCCAAGGCGCGTCGAGCCATGTAGGCCTCGATCAGCGGCTGGTCGAGGTCGCGTGGATGGTCCATGGCGTAGCGCACGGCGTTGCGGGTGATCTCGTTGAAGGTCACGCGCTCGACGCGCACGCCCTTTAGCAGGTTCTTCTCCTCCAGCATGGCGCGGACGTGCCAGCTGATGGCCTCGCCCTCGCGGTCGGGGTCGGTGGCGAGATAGAGGGTCTTGGCCCCCTTCAGCGCCTTGGCGATCGCGGAAATTTGACGGCTGCCGCGTTCATCCGCGGCCCAATCCATCGCGAAATCCTCGTCCGGGCGCACGCTGCCGTCCTTGGGCGGCAGGTCGCGCACATGGCCGAAGCTGGCCAGCACGGTGAACCCGCTGCCCAGGTACTTGTTGATGGTCTTGGCCTTGGCCGGGGATTCGACGACGACGACGTCCGACATTTGCATCCGTTTTTTGCGAGCTGTGCTCAAAGGCAGGCGGCGATGAAAGGTCAGGCCCCAGTAAAGGTCAGGCCCCGCCACCACCCAGCAACGCCACCCGGTTGCCCGGCAGCGTCTCGATGCGTCCCGCGACCTCCAGGTCCAGCAGGACCGACAGAACCGCGGGGCCAGAGAACTGGCAGCGGCGGATCAGATCGTCAACCGCCGTGGGCGCGGGACCCAGCAGTGCAAGCACTTCGGCCATCACGGAGGGGTGCTCGCCGGGGCTGGGGCCGGCGCCCTGCAGGACATCGGATGGCTCGGACAGTTCCAGCCGCCCGCGCAGCCGGCTGGCGTCGCGGGGCAGGGCGTCGAGCACGTCCTGGGCCGATTCCGTCAGGTGGGCGCCGTCGCGGATGAGGCCGTTGGCGCCGCGCGAACGTGGGTCCAGCGGCGAGCCGGGCACAGCGAAAACCTCGCGCCCGGCCTCGCCGGCGAGGCGGGCGGTGATCAGGCTGCCGGAACGCGGGGCGGCCTCGACCACCACCACGCCGAGCGACAGCCCGGCGATGACGCGGTTGCGGCGGGGGAAATGGCGGGCCTGGGGCGCGGTGCCGGGCGGGTATTCGGCCACCACGGCGCCGGATTCGGCGATGCTGTCCTGCAGGGCGCGGTTCTCCCGGGGGTAGGCGATGTCGATGCCGCCGGCGATGCAGGCGATGGTGGCGCCGGTGCGAAGCGCGCCGCGATGTGCCGCTGTGTCGATGCCGCGGGCAATGCCGGAGACCACCACGAGGCCGGTGGCGGCGAGATCGGCGGCCAGCGTCTCGGCCAGGCGCTGGCCATTGGCCGAGGCGTTGCGGCTGCCGACCAGGGCGACCGCGCGGGCGGCGAGCAGGGTGGCGTCGCCGAGGACGGTCAACACGGGCGGCGCGTCGTCGAGCCGGGCGAGGAGCGGGGGATAGCCGGGCGCGCCGAGGAACAGCAGGTGCGCGCCCAGGCGCTCGACCTCGGCGATCTCGCGGCGGGCGGCGTCGGGCGTGGGGATGCGGGGCGGCTCGGCGCGGCCGCCGGCGCGGGCGAGGGCGGGAAGCGCGTCCAGCGCCGCCGTGGCCGTGCCGAAGCGGGCGAGCAGGCGGCGATAGGCAACGGGGCCCACGCCCTCCGACCGGGCCAGCCGCAGACGGTGGAGCGCGTCGTGCGTCACGGGATTGCGATCACGGGATTGCGATTTCGGGGGCGGGGAGTCTCACTTCTTCTGACCGATCCGCGGTTCGGTGCCGGCGGCAAGGCGGGCGATGTTGTCCTTGTGGCGCTGCCAGATCAGGGCGGCGACGACGGTGGTTGCGATCAGCAGCGGGTAGGACACCTGCAGGACAGCGGCGACCACCGGTGCCAGGGCGGCGGCGGCGAGGGAACTGGCCGAGGAGATGCGGACGGTGAAGGCCATGGCCAGCCAGATGGCGCCGCAGACCAGGGCGATGACCCAGTTCGCGGCGAGCAGCACGCCGAGGCCGGTGGCCACGCCCTTGCCGCCGCGGAAGCCGAGCCAGACCGGGAACATGTGGCCCGCCACCGCCAGCACGCCGGCGGCGTATCCCGCCGCGGGGCCGGCAAGGTACGTTCCCAGCAGCACCGCCACGGCACCCTTGGCCGCGTCCAGCAGCAGCGTTGCCGCCGCCAGGCCTTTGCGGCCGGTGCGCAGCACGTTGGTGGCGCCGATGCTGCCGGAGCCGATCTGACGGAGGTCGCCGGCGCCGGTGAGGCGGGTGAGGACGAGGCCGAAGGGGATCGAGCCGAGCAGGTAGCCGGCGGCAAGGGCAAGCAGCCAGGGGAGCGCGTCGTTCATCCGAATACCCGCTTGCCGGATTTCCAGGTGCCGAGCACGCGGCCTTCGAGGGCGCGGCCGTCGAAGGGGGTATTTTGCGCCTTGCCGGGCAGGGTGCCGGCTTCGACCTGCCAGGTCAGCTCGGGGTGGAACAGGCAGAGATCGGCGGGGGCGCCGCGGGCCAGGGTGCCGGCGGTGCTGCCGAGCAGGCGGGCGGGCTGGGCCGTCAGCAGGCTGATCGCCCGGGCGAGAGCGAGCGCGCCGCCATGCACCTGCGCCAGGGTGACGGCGAGCAGGGTGGCCAGCCCGGTGCCGCCGGCCGCGGCCTGGGCGAAGGGCAGGCGCTTGTCGTCGGCGTCGCGTGGTTGGTGGTCCGACGCGATGGCGTCGATGGTGCCGTCGACCAGTGCCGCGGCGACGGCAAGGCGGTCGGATTCGGCGCGCAGCGGCGGCGACAGCTTGGCATAGGTGCGGAAATCGCCGATCGCGGTTTCGTTCAGGTCGAAATAGGGCGGCGCGGTGTCGCAGGTGACGGACAGGCCGTCGTGCTTGGCGGCGCGGATCAGGTCGAGCGCCTCGGCGGTGGAGATGTGGGCGAAGTGGACGGCGCCGCCGGTCATGCGGGCGAGGCGGATGTCGCGCCAGACCATGATGGCCTCGGCGGCGGGCGGGATGGCGGGCAGGCCGAGGCGGGTGGCGAGTTCGCCCTGGGTGGCGGCACCACTGCCGGCCAGGGCGGGTTCCTCCGGATGCTGGACGATGCGGGCGCCGAAGCCGGCGGCGTAGGCCAGCGCGATGCGCATGGTGCGGGCCGAGGCAATGGCGCGGGCGCCGTCGGTGAAGGCAACGGCGCCGGCCTCGTGCAGCAGTCCCAACTCGGCCATCTCCTCGCCGCGGCAGCCGCGTGTGACGGCGCCGTAGGGCATGATGGTGAGGCTGCCGGTCTCTTCGCCGCGGGCGCGCAGCAGGCGCACCAGGGCGGGGTCGTCGATGGCGGGGGTGGTGTCGGGCAGGGCGGCGACGGTGGTGATGCCGCCGGCGGCGGCGGCCTGGGCGGCGGTGGCGATGGTCTCGCGGAACTCGCCGCCGGGCTCGCCAAGCTCGGCACGCATGTCCACCAGGCCGGGGCAGAGCACGGCGCCGTCGGCGTCCAGCGTCTCCACCCCGTCCGGGCGGCCGAGGGCGGGGCCGAGGTCGTGGATGCGGCCGTCGCGCACCAGCAGGCTGCCGAGCGTATCCAGGCCGCTGGCGGGGTCGATCAGGCGGGCGTTGGTGATGAGGAGGTCAGTCATTGCGTCGGTTGCCGCGCGCGAGGATGTCCAGCACCGCCATGCGGACGGCGACGCCCATCTCGACCTGTTCCTTGATGACGCTGCGCACCGGGTCGTCGGCGACGGCGCTGTCGATCTCCACCCCGCGGTTCATCGGGCCGGGGTGCATGACGATGGCGTCATCCTTCGCCCAGGCAAGCTTTTCGGCATCGAGCCCCCAGAAGCGGAAATACTCGCGCGGGCTGGGCACCAGGCTGCCGGCGCCGCTCATGCGTTCGCGCTGGAGGCGGAGCATCATAACCACGTCAGCGCCTTCCAGTCCTTGCTTCATGTCGTGGAACACCTCCACGCCGAGCCGGGCGGCCTGGCTTGGGATCAGGGTGGGCGGGCCGACCACGCGCACGCGGCTGCCCATGGCCGAGAGCAGGTGGATGTTGGAGCGGGCGACGCGGCTGTGCAGCACGTCGCCGCAGATGGCGACGACCAGGCCCTCCAGCCTGCCCTTGCGGCGGCGGATGGTCAGCGCGTCGAGCAGGGCCTGGGTGGGGTGCTCGTGGGTGCCGTCGCCGGCGTTGATGACCGCGGCGTCAACCTTCTGGGCCAGCAGGTTGGGCGCGCCGGACTGGCCATGGCGCACCACCAGCAGGTCGCATTGCATGGCGTTCAGGGTCGCCGCCGTGTCCAGCAGGGTTTCGCCCTTGTTCACGCTGGAGGTCGAAACCGACATGTTGATCACGTCCGCGCCCAGGCGCTTGCCGGCGAGTTCGAAGCTGGTGCGGGTGCGGGTGCTGTCCTCGAAGAACAGGTTGATCAGGGTGCGGCCGCGCAGCAGGTCGCGCTGGGTCTTGCCGGAACGGTTGAGCAGGACATAGCTCTCGGCAAGGTCGAGCATGCCGTCGATCTGCGGGGGGTGCATGCCCTCGATCTGCAGCAGGTGGCGGTTGGGCGTGATCAAAGGGCGTTTCCCGAGTCGGTCCGGGGCGGCACCATACCGCCGGTGCCGCGGCCGCGCCATGCGGCAAATCTTGCTGCACCGCAGCATGGCTGCTATTGCGCGGTGTTCACAGGAGATCGACCATGCGCCTGGACGCCATTCCCATCGGCACCAACCCGCCGGACGACGTAAATGTCATCGTCGAAGTGCCGATCGGGGGCGAGCCGATCAAGTACCAGATGCACAAAGCCTCGGGCACGCTGTTCGTGGATCGTTTCCTGCATACGCCGATGCGCTACCCCGGCAATTACGGCTTCGTGCCGCACACGCTGAGCGCAGATGGCGACCCGATCGACGTGCTGGTGGCCAATACGCGGCCGATCGTGCCCGGCGCGGTGCTGAACGTGCGGCCGGTGGGCGTTCTGAAGATGGACGACGAGGCAGGCGGGGACGAAAAGATCATCGCCGTGCCGGCGGCGCGGCTGACCAAGCGGTACATCAACGTGGTGAACTACGACCAACTGCCGCAGATCACGCTGGACCAGATCCGGCACTTCTTCGAACACTACAAGGACCTGGAACCCGGGAAATGGGTGAAGGTGGTCGGCTGGGGCGACGCCGCGGAGGCGCGGGCGATGATCGAGGCGGCAATCGAGCGGGCGCGGGTGGCGGGGTAGAAGGGAAGAATCTTCTTTTTCTGAAGAAAAAGAAGCAAAAAGACTTTGTGAATTTGCCTTGAGCGCGTCCGGCGGGAATGGGGTGCGGGGCAAATTTGTAGAAGTTTTTTGGTTCTTTTTTTCAAAAAAGAACCTCTTCCTACTTGCCTTCCCCTGACAGACGCTGCCGTGCCGCTTCGCGGTTGCCGGTGGCGGGCACGGTCCGGCTGGCGCGGCCGAGGCCGTAGGGGGGCATGCCTGCGTAGATGGCTTCGTAGTTGCCGGCCTTGACCAGGTAGGTTTCGTGCCAGATGCCCACGTCTTCGCGGCCGGTGCGGGCGGCGCGGTTGAAGGCGAGCCACGCCGGCCAGTGCTGGCGTTCCGCGTCGCGGGCATAGGCTTCGAGGTGGTCGAAGCTGCGCCAGGACCTGGACGATGCCGCCGAACCCGAGACCATTGTGGCCGAGGAAGCCGGTTGCGGGCCCGGCGCGTTCCAGTTCCTTCAGCATGCGCGGCATGGCGGTGAAGACCGGCCACCATCGGTGTGGCTTCCAGGGCTTGTTGATGCGCATGCCGATGAGGAAGACGACGAAGTCGCCGTCGATCTCGGCCGCGACGCGTTCCGGCACGATCCTGGCCATGGCTCCGCCCCCGTGTTGCGCAGGGGGGCGGTATAGCATTGGCGGGAAGGCTATTCCTTCTTTTCGCGATAGTCGCCGAAGGCACGGTCGCGCTGGCTGAGCACGGCGCTGACGCTCTGGCCGTCGCGCTTGAATTGGGCACGATAGTCAAGGCTGGCCTTGGTGGTGAAGGCGAGCGCCTGCAGTTCGGTGCCGGCGCGAATGGCGGCGCGCAGGCCCTGGGCCTCCATGGCGCGGTGCACGCTGCGCTTGTTGATCTGGTTCAGTTCGGTGGGGATGAGGGCGACGCGGGCGGCGATCTTGAGCACCTCCTCGTCGAGCGTCGCGGCGGGGAAGGCGCGATTTGCAAAGCCCTTCCGGGCGGCCTCGGCGCCGGTGATGCCGTCGCCGGTGAGCATCATCTCCATGGCGTTGCGCATGCCCATCAGCCAGGGGTGGAACTGGTTGTCGGGCGGCGACATCAGGCGCACGGGCGGATAGCCGATGTTCGCGTCCTCGGCGACATAGACGAGGTCGCAGCAGGTGGCGAGTTCGCTGCCGCCGGCCAGGCAGTGGCCGTGCACCTGGGCGATGACGGGCTTGGCGAGATCCCAGATGCGCATCCAGCCATCGACGACGTGGCGTGCCCAGGCGCCGGCGCCGCCCGCGGTGTAGTAGGGCTGGTCGACAGCGTTGTTGGCCGAAAGGTCGTAGCCGGAGCAGAAGGAGGGGCCGGCGCCGCGCAGGATGGTGACCTTCACCGTCTCGTCCTGGTCGGCTTCCACCAGTGCCTCGAGGATGGCCTTGCGCAGCGGGTTGTTGAGGGCGTTGCGCTTTTCCGCCCGGTTCATCGTCAGGCGGCGGATGCCGGGCGCGGGATTGTCGGCGAGCAGGACGGGCTTGTCGGACATGATGTGTTTCCCCTCGGTTGCGCGGGGATCATCCGCGCAACCGAGGGGGCGCACAATGCCGTCTGCCTTGTCGCCGGGCCGTGGGGCGCCGGCCCGTGCGGCGTCAGGCTTTGGGGAAGGCGAGGGCGACGAAGCGCGGGCCCTCGGCGGTGCGCAGCTTCATCAGCAACGCCTTGCGGCCGGCGTGGCGGGCCGCGTCCAGCCCGGCGCGGACATCGTCGGCCGAGGCCACCTTATGGCCCGCCACCTCAAGGATCACATCGCCGCCGCTCAAGCCCCTGGCGGCTGCCGGACCTTCCGGGTCCACCCCGACGACCACGACGCCCTCGTCGCCGGCGCCCTGCACCTCGGATGCGGGGGCGAGTTGCATGCCCAGGGCGGCAACCGTACCGTCGTCCGGTGCGGTGGCTGCCTGCGCGGCCCGCGCGGTCTGCTCGGGCGCCTGGGCGGCGAGACGCACCTCGGCGGAACGCTCATGGCCGTCCCGCAGGTAGCGCAGGCTGACCGTGTCGCCAGGCTTGAGCGCGCCGACCTGGCGGCTGAGGTCCCGGGCGTCGGCGAGGTCATGGCCATTCAGCGACAGGATGACGTCGCCCGAGCGCAGGCCCGCCCGCAAGGCCGGTGAATCCGGCTCGGCCTGGGCCACAAGCGCGCCCTTGTCCGACTTCAGGCCCAGCCCCTCGGCAATGTCGGGGCTGACCGCCTGGATGCGCACGCCCATGTAGCCGCGCGCCACCCGGCCGTCATGCTCCAGCGCCGAGACCACGGTGTCGACCGTGCTGGCCGGGATGGCGAAGGCCAGGCCGATATTGCCGCCCGAGGGGGAGAAGATGGCGGTGTTCACGCCCACCACCTCGCCCTTGAGGTTGAAGGTCGGGCCGCCGGAATTGCCTTTGTTGATCGGGGCGTCGATCTGCAGGAAGTTGTCGTACGGCCCGGCGCCGATGTCGCGGCCGGTGGCCGAGACGATGCCCGCGGTGACGGTGCCGCCCAGCCCGTAGGGGTTGCCGATCGCCACCACCCATTCGCCAAGCTTGGGCGACTGGTGGGCCAACGACACGAAGGGGAAGTCGCTGCCGCCCTCGACCTTCAGCAGGGCGAGATCGGTCTTGGGATCGGTGCCGACCACGTGCGCCTTCAGCGTGGCGCCGGCGTCGGTGGTGACGCTCACCGAGCGGGCGTTCTCGACAACGTGGTTGTTGGTGACGACGAAGCCGTCGGCCGAGACGAAGAAGCCGGAGCCCAGGGCCTGGGACGGCGCGGCGTGCGCCTGGCCACGCCCGGCGGACGGGGCGCCAAAGCGGCGCAGGAACTCCTGGATCTGCGGGGGCAGGCCATCAAGGCCCGGATTGCCGGCGGCGTCGCCCACCGGTGTTGCGCCGATCTCGACCTTCACCTGCACGACGGCGGGCTTCACCCGTTCGACGACGGTGGCGAAGGACGGCACCGCGTCGAGGCGCAGGTCGGAGGTCACCACCGCGGCGGCGCCGGCGGGCGGCACGGGGGCGAACGGGGTGCCGCCCAGCACGGCCTGGCCAAGCAGCGCTGCGGCGGCGGCGGTGGCGAGCAGGCCGCTGCGGCGGCGGCGCGGGCGAGCGGGGGCGGTGGCAGGGAAGGGGGCGGAATTCAACAACGACATGATGCTTCTCCGGAATTGTCGGGCGCGCCGCGGGGCGCGTCATGACTGCACCATGCGCCCGGCTACGTGATGCGAGTTTCGCCTCCGGATTAATCATTGATCACGCGGTTGCGGTTTGCGGTTGACCATTCCAACCCAGTTAGTTTAATATTAAACTAATAATTCGTTCCCCAAAATGCCGGCGGCGCGAGGCGCCCGGGCTGTTCAGGAGCTCCGATGCAACGCAGACACTTTCTCAGGCTCGCCGGCGGCGGCATCGTGATCGCGGCGGCAGCGACCGCGCTGTCGCGGCTCCAGGTGTTCGGCGTGCCGGCGGGTGCGGTCGCCGCGTGGCGGGAGGCAACCGCGCCCGCCGAACTGCGCCGCTGGGTGCTGGCCCATGCGCTGCTGGCGCCCAATCCGCACAACATGCAGCCGTGGATCGCCGAGTTGCCCGGAGCGGACGAGATCGTGCTGCGGCTCGACACCGAGCGCCTGCTCCCCGCCACCGACCCGTTCGGCCGTCAGATCCTGATGGGGGCGGGTGCCTTCCTCGAACTTCTGGAAATGGCGGCGGCGGCGCGCGGCTACCGGGTCGAGCAGCACCTGTTCCCGGAAGGCGAGCCAGGCGAGCGGTTGGACGGGCGCGCCTTTTCTCGGGTGCGCCTGGTAGCGGACGGGTCGGTCGAGCCGGACCCGCTGTTCGCACATGTGCTGGCGCGGCGCACCGATCGGCGCGCGTACGACCCCGTACGGCCAATCGCGGCGGCCGGTATCGCCCGGCTGGCGGCCGCGGTGGCGGGCCGGCCGGTTCGCTTCGGCGTTGCGGCCGCCGGCGATCCCGCGCGGTTACAAGGGATTCGCGGTATCGCCAGGGCTGCATGGCGGACGGAACTCTCCACGGAGCCCGCAATGATGGAGTCGGTGCGCGTGCTGCGCGTCGGCAGCGCCGAGATCGACCGGCATCGCGACGGCATTGCCATTACCAGCCCGTTCGTGGTGGCGATGGCCCGGGCGGGGCTGTTCGACCGGTCCCGCTTTCCCGCCGCCAACTCGATGGAAGTGAAAGCACAGGTGGAAACTTTCGACGCGATCACCGCAGCCACGCCGGCTTATCTATGGCTGGTTACCGAGGGCAACGGCCGCGCCCTCCAGCTTGCCGCAGGGGCAGCCTATGCCCGGGTGAACCTCGCCGGCACCGCCGCGTTATTGGCGATGCATCCGAACCAGCAATCGCTGCAGGAGTATCCGGAGGTGTCGTTGCACCACCAAGCGATCCATGCGCTGCTGGACGCCCCTTCGCCGCGGTTCACGGTGCAGATGCTGGCGCGGCTGGGCCATCTGCCGGACGGCGTTGCCCCCGCCGATCCAGCGCCGCGGCGCGGACTCGCGGGCCTTGCCGCCGCATGAGCGCTTCGCCGGAGATGGCGCGGGACCCGCTCGCCTTCGAGGTTCTGAACGAGGTCGGCATCATCGCCCAGCTTTCGGGCACGAAGGCCGAACGGCTGCTGGCGCCGGACATGACCTTGGCGCAGTTCTCGGTGCTCAACCATTTCCACCGCCTGGGCGGGGACCGGTCGCTGGTGCGGCTGGCCGGTGCGATGCAGGTGACCAAGGGGGCGATGACCAACACCGTCACAAGGCTGCACGCCAAGGGCTGGGTGACGGTGCGGCCCGACCCGCGGGATGGGCGCGGCAAGCTGGTGGCGATCACGCCGGTGGGTACCAAGGCCCGCCATCGCGCCATCGCGCGCCTCGGCACCGCCTCCGACGGGCTGGATGCGGCGATCGGTTCGGGCGAGTTGGAGGAGTTGCTGAAGGGACTGCGCCGGCTGCGGATCTGGTTTGACGCGAATCGTTGATTGGGCCGGCAGGTGGGGGCCCGGGGCAGGCGACTAGGCTCCGTCAGGCGAGCCAGGCGCCTTCGCGCATCAATTCGCGCCCGGCCAGTTCGTTCTCCTCCCGCCAGGCCTGGATGCGCAGCGGGCGGATCCAGATGAAGGCCATGCGGGCGGCGCTGCCCCGCGGGTCGAAGCCGGTGCGGGCGGCGAAGGCGCCGGCGGTGGCGGCGGGAACGGCGGCCAGCGGCAGCGATTTGGCGGTGCCCTCGATGACAATCACGTCGCGGGTGGTGCCCAGGGTGAGGCGGGCGCGGCCGGTGGCGCGCAGGTTGCGGGCGGTGACCGAGGCGTCGGGGGTGGCGAGCAGCAGGCGCGCGCCGTCCCACAGGAAGGAGAGCGGGATCAGGTGGGGAATGTCGCCGCGCGCGGTGGCGACCCACACATCGACGTCGCTGCCCAGGCGGGCGAGGGTGTCGCGCCGGCGGGTGGCCGCGTCGCGCGGGGGGGCGGTCATGTGGCGGCCGCGGCGATCCGGGCGAGCGCCTCCTCGCGCCCAAGGGCGGCCAGTACCGCGTCTATGCCCGGGCTGACATTGCTGCCGGTCAGCGCCGCGCGCAGGGGTTGCGCGACGTTGCCAAGCTTGCGCCCGGTGGCCTCGGCGTAGGCGCGCAGGGCGGCGTCGATGCCGGCGATCGAGAAGTCGCTGGCGGCGAGTGCCTCGGCCACCTCGCGCAGCATCAGGCGGTTCTCGGCGGTGAGTTGGGAGGTGGCCTTCGGCTGCATGGGCAGGGGCAGGGTGTGGGCCAGGAAAGCGGCGGAATCAGCGAGTTCCACGAGCGTCTTTGCCCGTTCCTTCAGCGCCGGCATCAGCGCCTGGATGCGGTGGATGGCGGTGGTGCCGAGGGCGAGGTTCGGGCGGCCGGCGAGGCGGCGCGCGACTTCGTGGGCGAGCCAGGCATCGTCGCGCAGGCGCAGCCAATGGGCGTTCACATGGCCGAGCTTGGCGTAGTCCATGCGTGCCGCGCCCCGGCCGACGCCGTCGAGGTCGAACAGGCGGATCGCCTCGTCGCGGTCGAGGATCTCGGTGTCGCCGTGGCCCCAGCCGAGGCGCAGCAGGTAGTTGCACAGGGCCTCGGGCAGGTAGCCCTGCTCCTGGAACTCCAGCACGCTGACGGCGCCGTGGCGCTTTGACAGCTTCTTGCCGTCCTCGCCGTGGATCAGCGGGATATGGGCGAAGTGCGGGCGCGCCCAGCCCATGGCGTCGTAGATCTGGGCCTGGCGGAAGGCGTTGGTCAGGTGGTCGTCACCGCGGATGACGTGGGTGATGGCCATGTCGTGGTCGTCCACCACCACGGCATGCTGGTAGGTGGGGGTGCCGTCGCTGCGCAGGATGATCATGTCGTCGAGTTCGGCGTTGGCGACGCGCACGGTGCCCTGGACGAAGTCGTCGATCACTGTCTCGCCCTCGCGCGGGGCCTTGAGGCGGATGGCCGGGGCGATGCCGGGGGGGGCCTCGGCGGGGTCGCGGTCGCGCCAGGGGGAGCGGAACTTCTCCTTCCGCCCCTCGGCGGCGGCGACCTCGCGGATGGCCTTCAGGTCCTCGGCAGAGAGGTAGCAATGGTATGCGGAGCCGCGCGCGACCATCTCGCCCGCAACCTCGGCGTGGCGGGCCGCGCGCTGGGACTGGAACACCGTTTGCCCGTCATGCTCCAGCCCGAGCCAGGCGAGGCCTTCGAGGATCACTCGCGTGGCTTCCTCGGTGGAGCGTTCGCGGTCGGTGTCCTCGACGCGGAGCAGGAACTCGCCGCCGTGGTGGCGGGCGAAGAGCAGGTTGAACAGCGCGGTGCGGGCGCCGCCGATATGCAGCAGCCCGGTGGGGGAGGGGGCGAAGCGGACGCGTACGGTCATGGCGGGGTTCTACGCCTTTGGCGCAAATCGCGCGAGATGGGCGGCGTTCTCGGGCCGGGCATTCTGTCGCGCAGCGGCCTTGGCCACCACCGAGGCGATGGCCGCGGCCGGATAGTCCTGCTGGGCGAGCGCCAGGCCGCGGTCGAAGATCTCGCGGTAATGGGCGATCAGGCCGTCGCGCAGGCTGAAGCTGCTCATCCCCTCGAACAGCACCGCCCGGCCTTCGCTGCCGGCGCGGCGGGAGGCGTAGCTGAAGCGCCAGCGCGCGTAGCCTAGATGGCCCGTGAAAACCGGCTCGATGAACTCCCACCAGTAGTCGCGGCCGCCGTCGTGGAAGCGCTGGAGCATGGCCGCGATCGCCGGGCGGCCCTGGTGCGCGCCGAAGAAGCCGTCGTCGTAGATGCCGTCCGGGGTGAACAGCGCGGCGAGGCCGGCGCCGTCGTTGTGCTGCACGGCGCGGGCGAAATGGTCGAGCAGGGGTTGGAGCGGCATGGGGCACCTCCCGGTTTGGCATGATGGTCACCATCCGCAACGATTGGGGGTGGCGAAGCATGGTGGTGCCGCGTAGCGTGGCGCAATGCAACTGGCCGGCAGCTTTGCCTCGGATGCCCGACGCCACCGGATAGGGGCGGCCGCTGCGGCGCTGGTCGAGGCGGAGCGTGGGCGCTTTGCGCTGTGGCTGGCCGTGGCCGTGGTGGGCGGGGCCGTGCTGGACTACTCCCTCGATACCGAACCGGCCGTGACCGTGGGTGCGCGGACATTCGCCAGCGGCGTGTTGCTCGCGTTGCTCGGCCGCACGCGCCCGGCGGTGCTGGCGTTGGGGCTGACGGTGATCGCGGCGTCGGCCGGATTCGGCGCGGCACAGCTTGCCACGGCCCGGGCGGCGCCGCTGGTGGAGCTGCCAACGCGCGCCACGGTGGCGACGGGCACGGTGCAGCAGGTGCAGGTGCTGCCGCAGGGAAGGCGGGTGACGCTGGATCAGGTTCGCCTCGACGGCGGCGAGGAACTGCCGCGGGGGCTACGCATCCGCCTGCGCACCGGCGACCCGGTGGAGGTGGCCGTCGGCGATTTACTGCGGGTGCGCGCGCTGCTGCAGCGACCGTCGGGGCCAGCCTATCCCGGCGGCTGGGACATCCAGTTCGATGCCTTTCATACCGGACTGGCAGGTTACGGCTATGCGCTCAATCCGGCCGAGCGACTGGCCGTCGGCGCGCCGCGCGGTGTGATGGCATGGATGAAGGCGCTGCAGGCGGCGATCGTGCTGCGTGTCCACGCTGCATTGCCTGGTACCCCGGGGCGGATCGCCGCGGGGCTGATGGTGGGAGGTGCCGCGGCGATTCCGCGCGAGGAACTGGCAGCGTTCCGCGACTTCGGCATCTACCACCTGCTCAGCCTGTCCGGGCTGCATCTGGGCATCGCGATGGGGCTGGTGTTCGCGGCCGTGCGATTGGCGCTGGCGGCGTGGGAGTGGGGGGCGCTGCGGCTGCCGGCGAAGGCGATCGCGGGCGTGGCGGCGTTGGCGGGCGGCGGGTTCTACACGCTGCTGACCGGCGCGCAGGTGCCGATGCTGCGCAGCTTCGCGATGGCCTGCCTGGTGACGCTGGGCATCGTGGTGGGGCGGCGGGCGTTGTCGCTGCGTGGCTGGGGGCTGGCTCTGGCGGCGGTGGCGCTGCTGGCGCCGCAGGAGGTGGTGCGGGCGAGCTTCCAGATGAGCTTCGCCGCGGTGCTCGCATTGGTGGCGGGGTTCGAGGCGCTGCGGCCGTGGCTGGTGCGGCTGCAGGGTCAGAAGGCGGGGTGGCTGCGGCGTGCCGGGGCCTGGGTGGCCACGCTGGCGCTGACCAGCGCCCTGGCCGGCACCGCCTCGTTGCCGATCGTGGCGTATCATTTTGGCCAGGTGCAGGTCTATTACGTGCTGGCGAACATGGTGGCGGTGCCGCTGACCGCCCTCGTGATAATGCCCGCCGCCGTGCTGGCCCTGGTGCTGATGCCGCTGGGGCTGGAAGCGCTGGCGCTGGTGCCGATGGGCTTGGGGGTGCGCGGCCTGTCGGGGATTGCCCATGCGGTCGCCGGCTGGCCCGAGGCGGTGGTGATGGTGCCGCGCATGGCGCCGTGGGGGCTGGCGCTGGTGGGGCTGGGGATGGCATGGCTGGCGTTGTGGCGCAGCCGTTTGCGGCTGGCCGGGCTGGCTCTGGTCGCGCTGGGAATCGCCTCGGCGGTGCTGCAGCGACCGCCCGACATCCTCGTTTCGTCAGACGCCAGGCTGATCGGGCTGCGGACGCAATCCGGCCTCGTGGTTCAGCGCAGCGGCGGCGGGTCGGACTTCGTGCTGGGCGCCTGGCTGCAGTATCTCGCGCTGAAGACGTGGCGCGCGGTTCCGCCGGCAGGCGAGGCGGCCGCGGATGGCGCGCTGGCCTGTGACGAGGACGGCTGCACCTTGCGTCCGCGCTCCGACGGGCCGGCGGGTCTGCTGCTGCGCGGGGAAGGCGGCGCGGCGTCCTGCCGCGCGGCGGTGGTGGTGAGCGCCGAGCCGGTGCGCCTCGACTGTGCAGCCGGTGTCCCGGTCGTGGATCGGTTCAGCGCATGGCGCGAGGGGGCGCATGCGATCTGGCTGGAGCCCGGCGGCGTGCGGATTGTCTCCGACCGGGCGGTGCGGGGGACGCGGCCATGGGTGATCCCGCTGCCTACTCGCAACCGCGAGCCACCCGGCCCACGGCTTCCCCCGGCGAAGACGGACGGCGGCGGAAGGTAGCAGGTGGGTCAGCCGGCCAGGGCGATCCGATAGGTGCGCTGCAGATTTCCAGCCTGGTCGGGGTCGGGCGCGCTGCCGAGCAGCGTGCCGCCATTGGCCTCGATCACCTTTTGCGAGGGAAGGTTGCCGTCGTCGCAGGTGAGGTCCACGTGGCGCAGCCCGGCCGCACGGGCCAGCGGCAGGATCAGGCCCAGGGCGGTGGTGGCATAGCCGCATCGCCGCTTCCATGGCACCACGGCGTAGCCGATATGACCGGAGACGTGATCCGGCAGCGCTTCCGTTCCCGGCACGTGGCGCAGACTGATCACGCCGCAGAACGCGCCGTCCCACATCCAGCGCACCGGGCCGGGCAGGCGCGGCACCTCGCGCCCATCACCCAGGCGGATGGTGCCGGTGGCCATAACCTGTTGGCGCACGAACGCCTCGGCGTCGCGGGCGATGGCGGCTAGCTGTTCAGCGCTGACGTCGCGCAGGTTGCTCGGCGACCAGCCCTGCCGCAGGGCCGCGGCATATTCGCCCAGCCGTTCCAGCGAGGGCTCGACGAGCGCCAGCCGGCTCACTGCCAGCCGTCTTACTGGTAGTTGCGCATCAGTCCGACCAGGCGGCCCTGAACGCGCACCCGGTCGGCGGGGAAGATCCGCGTCTCGTGCCGCGGATTTGCCGGTTCGAGCGCGATGGAGGCGCCGCGGCGGCGCAGGCGCTTCAGCGTCACCTCGCCCTCGTCCACCAGTGCGACCACGATCTGGCCATTATCTGCGGTGTCGGAGCGGCGGATGATGACGGTGTCGCCGTCGAGGATGCCAGCCTCGATCATTGAATCACCTGCCACCTCAAGAGCGTAGTGCTCGCCGCTGCCGAGCAGCGAGACGGGCACCTCGACATGGTCGGCGGTGTCGCGCATCGCCTCGATGGGCAGGCCGGCGGCGATGCGGCCGTAGAGCGGCAACTGCACCGCGCTGGCGGCCTCGGGCGATTTCACGCCGGAGAGGCGCTGGGAGAAGTCGCCGCGGATGACGTTGGGGGCGAAGCCGCCGCTGCCGGTAACGCGGGCGCCGGCCTCGGTGGTCAGCCGGCCCACCGCGTCGTCGGGCAGGCGCACCACCTCCAGCGCCCGGGCGCGGTTGTGGCGGCGGGAGAGGAAGCCGCGCTCCTCCAGCGCCGAGATCAGGCGGTGGATTCCGGACTTCGACTTGAGATGCAGCGCCTCCTTCATCTCCTCGAAGCTGGGGGAGAAGCCGGTGGACTTCAGGTGCCGGTCTATGAAGATCAGCAATTCGTGCTGCTTGCGGGTGAGCATGCGGCGGTTTCCCCTCGATGGGTGCGGGCGAGCGATCGGCGGGTGGGCAGTCGGCGGGTGGGCAGTCGGCGGGTGGGCAATCGGCGGGTGGCATCGGTGCAGGATTTTATCGACCTGGAACAAACCAGCAACCCGGGAGAATGTTCTATAAAAGTTCTCCCTCGCCGGTCAAGTGCCGATTACAACCCGAGCGTATCGAGACGGATCACCGGCACGTCCGCGCCGGCCTCCATCGCCGGGGCGTGGGGCGGGCGAAGGATCAGCGCATCGGCCTGGGCGAGGGTGCGCAGCATGGAGGAATCCTGCCGTGTGAAGGCAGTAGCGACCAGGCTGCCATCTGCTTCGATGGTGAGGGAGGCGCGCAAATGGTCGGCGCGGCGGTCGTTGGCGGCAAGCGGCGCACCCAGCCGAGCCCGGACGGTAGGAGCGGCGGCGCCGGGCAGCCCCGTGAGGCGGTGCAGTGCCGGCAGCAGGAAGAGAATGGCGCAAACCAATGACGATACGGGATTGCCGGGCAGGCCGATCATTGGCACCTCGCCCAACCGGCCGTGCATCAGCGGCTTTCCCGGGCGCATGGCGATCTGCCAGAAATCCACCACCAGGCCGCGGGCGCCCAGCGCCTCCTGCACCAGGTCATGGTCGCCTACGCTGGCGCCGCCGCTGGTGACCAGCAGGTCCATGCCGTGCACCGCGTCGGCCACCGCCATGATCGCGGCGCGGTCGTCGGCGACGATCGGCAGCACCACCGGTTCGGCCCCGCAGGCGCGCACCAGCGCGGCGAGCGCGTGGCTGTTGGAACTGACGATGCCGCCTGGCGGGATCGGATCGCCGGGCAGGGCGATCTCGTCGCCGGTGGCGAGAATTGCCACGCGCGGGCGGCGGTGCACGGCGACCCAGGGATGGTTGCCGGCGGCGATCAGTCCGATATCCCGTGCGTTCAACAGCTTGCCGGGCGGGATAAGCACGTCGCCCCGGGCAAAATCCTGGCCGGCGCGGCGGATATGGCGGCCGGTGGTGACGGCCTCGCGCACCGTCACCCGGTCGCCGTCGCGGGTGGCGTCCTCCTGCAGCAGGATCGAATCGGCGCCGTCGGGCACCACGCTGCCGGTGAACAGGCGCAACGCCTCGCCCGGTGCCAGCGTGCCGTCCCAGGGGTGTCCGGCCGGGGCGCTGCCGGCCACGCGCAGGGTGGCGCCGAGGGTGCCGTCGGCGGCGCGCAAGGCGTAGCCATCCATCGCCGAGACGTCGTGCGGCGGCTGGGTGAGGCGGGCGTGAACCGGGGCGGCACTCACCCGGCCCCAGGCGTTCGCCAGGGGCACGATCTCGGCGGTGGTGGGCGCGAGGCCCGCCAGGATGCGGGCGCGGGCTTCCTCGACCGGGATCATAGGCTACTCCTGGATGAAATCGCCCGACTTGCCGCCGGACTTTGCGACCACGCGCAGCGATTCGATGCGCATGCCGCGATCGACCGCCTTGCACATGTCGTACACGGTCAGCGCGGCAACCGAGGCGGCGGTGAGCGCCTCCATCTCCACGCCGGTCTTGCCGGTGGTGCGCACGGTGGCGGCGATCTCGACCATGGTGTCGCCCGACGGCTCGAGATCGAGCGTGACGGCCGTGATCGGCAGCGGATGGCAGAGCGGGATAAGGTCGGCGGTGCGCTTGGCGGCCATGATGCCGGCGAGGCGCGCGACGCCGAGCACGTCGCCCTTCTTGGCGGTGCCGGCGCGAATCATGGCGAGCGTGGCGGGCTGCATCACCACGCGGGCGCGGGCGGTGGCGGCGCGGTCGGTGGCCGGCTTGGCGCCGACATCGACCATCACCGCGCGGCCCTCGGCGTCGAAATGGGTCAGCCGGTCGGAGGGTGGCGGCGTGGTCATCCGTGCAACAGGGCGCGGGTGGCTGCGGCGAGGTCGTCCTGGCGCAGCAGGCTTTCGCCTACCAGGAAGCGGCCCACGCCATGCCCGGCGATGCGCGCGAGGTCGGCATGCACCTTGTAGCCGCTTTCGCCCACGATCACCCGGCCAGGCGGGACCAGCGGGGCCAGTTGCACCGTCGTGTCCAGATCGGTCTGCATGATACGCAAATTGCGGTTGTTGATGCCGATCAGCGGAGTGCGAAGCCGCAGCGCGCGCTCCAGTTCCGCCCGGTCGTGCAATTCGGCCAGCACGTCCATGCCCAGTTCGAAGGCCCGCGCCTCCATCTCCGCCGCCTGGGCATCGGACAGCACGGCCATGATCAACAGGATGCAGTCGGCCCCCAGCGCGCGGCTTTCGTCGATCTGCCAGGGATCGACCATGAAATCCTTGCGCAGCACCGGCAGGTCGCAGCCGGCGCGCGCGGCGACGAGGTCCGAGTCCAGGCCGCGGAAATAGGGCTGGTCGGTGAGCACCGACAGGCAGGCCGCACCGCCGTCCTGGTAGGCGCGGGCAAGCTCGGCGGGGTCGAAGCTTGGGCGGATATCTCCGCCGGAGGGTGAGGCGCGCTTGATCTCGGCGATGATGCCGAACTCGCCGGCGGCAATCTTTCGGTCCAGCGCGGCGGCGAAGCCGCGCGGGGCAGGGGCGGCGGCGAGGCGGTCGCGCAAATCGGCAGCAGCGGCTTTTCGCCGGGCCACCTCGGCCGCGGTGTCGGCGCAGATGCGGCGCAGTATGTCCGGCGGGGGGGCGTTCATGCGGTCTCGCGCTTGAGGGTTTCCAGCGCGGCCAGGGCAGCGCCGCTGTCCAGTGCGCGGGCGGCCATCGCCACCCCCGCGCGCAGGTCGCCGGTGCGGCCGGCCACGATAAGCGCGGCGGCGGCGTTCAGCAGCACGGTGTCGCGATAGGCCCCGGCAGCGCCCCGCAGCAGGGCGAGCAGCGCGGCCGCATTGGTCGCCGCATCGCCGCCGGCAATGGCGGAAACCGGCGCGCGGCCCAGCCCGGCGTCTTCGGGCGCGAGGGAGAACGCGCGGATGCGGCCGTCCTGCAGCGCCACCACCTGGTTCTCGCCGGCGATGGTGAGTTCGTCGAGCCCCTGGCCGTGCACCAGCCAAACGTCGGTGCTGCCGAGATTGGCCAGCGTCTCGACCATCGGCCGCGCCCACGCCGGGTCGAACACGCCGGTGAGTTGCCGCCGGACTTCGGCGGGGTTCGCCAGGGGGCCGAGCAGGTTGAAGATGGTCCGGGTGCCAAGCTCCACCCGTGGGCCGGCGGCGTGGCGCAGGGCGGCATGATGGCGCGGGGCGAAAAGGAAGGCGCAATGGGCGGCGCGCAGCACCTCGGGCAGGCGCGGCAACGGCACGTCCACGTTCACGCCGAGGGCGGTGAGCACGTCCGCGCCGCCGGTGCGCGACGAGAGGGCGCGGTTGCCGTGCTTGGCCACCGGCACCTCGAGCCCCGCGAGCACGAATGTCACGGCCGTGGAGACATTGAGGCTGCCCGAGCCGTCGCCGCCCGTGCCGCAAACGTCGATGGCGCCGTCGGGTGCGGCAACGCGACTCATGCGCGCGCGCATCGCCCGCACCGCGCCGGTGAGTTCGGCCACCGTCTCGCGGCGTACGCGCATGGCCATCAGCAGGCCGGCGATCTGCGCCGGCGTGGCCTCGCCGGCCATGATGATGCCGAAGGCGGTCTCGGCCTCGGCCTCGTCCAGGGTTTGCCCGGCGGCGAGGCGGGCCAGTACCGGCTTCAGGTTGCCTGCGTCGTCGGACATGATCGTATCAGGCAGCCCGCGCCGGGGTATTGAGCCCGCGGGCGATGTCGAGGAAGTTCTTCAGCACGGTGTGGCCGTGCTGGCTGGCGATGCTCTCCGGATGGAACTGCACGCCGAACACCGGCAGGCTGCGGTGGCGCAGGCCCATGATCAGCCCATCCTGCGAGTGCGCGGTTGGCACCAGCGCCTCGGGCAGCGTGTCGGCGCGCACGATCAGGCTGTGGTAGCGCGTGGCCTCGAAGGGCGAGGGAATGCCGGCGAAGATATCGGTGCCATCATGCAGCACGGCGCTGACCTTGCCGTGCATCGGTTGCGGCGCGCGCACCACCTGCGCCCCGAAGGCCTGGCCGATCGCCTGGTGGCCGAGGCAGACGCCCAGGATCGGGATGCGCCCGGCGGCCGCGGCGATCAGGTCGAGGCAGATGCCGGCCTCGTTGGGCGTGCAGGGGCCGGGCGACAGCACGATGGCCTCCGGCGCCATGGCCATCGCCTGCTCGACCGAGATCTTGTCGTTGCGGCGCACGTCGCAGCGGGCACCGACATCGCCAAGGAAATGGACGAGGTTGAAAGTGAAGCTGTCGTAGTTGTCGATCAGGAGGATCATGGGCGGCAATCTGGCCGATGCGGGGGGGCGTGGTCAAATGGCGCGGTTCCCCCGTTTCGCACCCTTGCCCTATCGTGAGCCGTATCGTGGACGGGCGCGGCGGGAGAGGCGGGCATGGCGATCGATCCGGCGGAGAACGAGCGGCCCTCATGGCTGAAGCGGGCGGCGGTGAGTGCGCAGAGCCTGGCGGCGATCGTGGCCGTGGTGGTCAGTTGCGTGAACATCTGGTTCATCTTCATCGACCGCGAGCGCCAGGCGCGGCGCGAAGTTTACCAGCAGCAGATCGAGATGACGAAGTTCTATTTCGAGCGCGTGGCCAACCTGAAGCCGGAGGATTGGTGCGTGCAGGCGCCGCTGTTCGCCCAGGCCTCGGCGATCATGGCCGGGTTGGAGCCACAGGCGCTGCGGCTGCGCAACGCGGCGATAAAGGTGACAGTGACGGCGCAGCGGGCGCCCAACCAGCCGGGCGGAGCGCAGGGGGTCATCAACCGCGAGCGCGGGGTGGAAGCGCTGGCCGCCACAATCGTGAGCGCGATCGACGAGCGCGCCATCCGCTCGCGCGACTGCGATGCCGCGGCGGGAGACTCTAGCGCTGGCCGGAGGGGCGGCGACGGGCGGCTTCTCCGCCAGTTCCTATGCCGCGCAGTCGGCGGTGGCGCAGGTGAGGGGAAGCGCCGGGTCGGTGGTCGCCAACACGGCGCCCCCTGCGCCGGAACCGCCCCCCGCTCCGTCCAGCGACCCGCCTACTCCCAGGCCGCCGGAGCCGTCGCCGGCGAGCAGGTCGCGCATGACCGTCTTCATCCAGTATCCCGAAGGCGCGCAGGCCCGCGCCGACGCCCTGCGCGCGCGCATCGACCGCGACCTCGCGCCCGCCTATGCCGCGCCAGGCGTGGAAAAGGTGCGCCAGGCACCCGGGCGCGACCAGATCCGCATCTATCGCGACGCCGACGAGGATAGGGCGCGCGAACTGGCACGGGCCACGGGGCTGGAGGGTGTGCAGATCGTCAACCTGAGCCGCAGCTACCCCAATTTGCCGGCTGGGCGGATGGAGGTGTGGCTGAAGGCGCCGTAGCGCCCTCAGCCCGCCAGGGTGCGGCGCACGGCGTCGCGCCAGCCGGTGTAGAGGCGGGCGCGGGTGGCTTCGTCCATGCGCGGGGTGAAGCGGCGCTGCAGCGCCCAGGTCTTGGCGAACGCCTCCGGCGCCGGGCAGGCCCCGGTGGCGAGGCCCGCGAGATAGGCGGCACCCAGCGCCGTGGTTTCCTGCACCACTGGCCGGTCCACCGGGGCGGCGAGCTGGTCGGCGAGGAACTGCATCGTCCAGTCGCTGGCGACCATGCCGCCATCCACGCGCAACACCGTGTCGGAGCCGCCCTGCCAGTCCGCGCGCATGGCCTCAATGAGGTCGCGGGTCTGGTAGGCGACGCTCTCCAGCGCCGCGCGCGCGAAGTCGGCGGGGCCGGAATCACGGGTCAGGCCGAAGATGGCGCCGCGCGCCTCGGCATCCCACCAGGGCGCGCCCAGCCCGGTGAAGGCGGGCACCAGGTACAGTGGCCGGGCAGGGTCGGCGGTGGCGGCGAGCGGGCCGCTTTCGGCGGCGTCGCGGATCAGGCCGAGACCATCGCGCAGCCATTGCACGGCCGCACCGGCCACGAAGATCGCGCCCTCCAGCGCATAGCTGCGGCGGCCTGCGAACTGGGCGGCGACCGTGGTCAGCATGCGGGTTTTCGACGCCACCGGCGTGTCGCCGGTATTGAGCAGCAGGAAGCAGCCGGTGCCGTAGGTGGATTTCACCATGCCGGGCGTGAAGCAGGCCTGGCCGATGCTCGCCGCCTGCTGGTCGCCGGCGATCCCCGCGATGGCGATCTCGCCGCCGAGCAGCGTCGTGGCGCCGAACCGGCCGGCGCAATCGCGCACCTCGGGCAGCATGGCGGCGGGAATGCGCAGCAGGTCGAGCATCGCCGGGTCCCAGGCGCCTGTGCGGATGTCGTACAGCATGGTGCGGCTGGCGTTGGTGGCGTCGGTGGCGTGGACGCGCCCTTCCGTGAGGCGCCAGAGCAGCCAGGTATCGACGGTGCCGAAGGCCAGCCGCCCGGCCTCGGCATCGGCGCGGGCGCCGGGGACGTGGTCCAGCAGCCAGGCGATCTTGGTGGCGCTGAAATAAGGGTCGAGCAACAGGCCGGTGGTGGCGGTGACGGCCGCCTCGTGGCCGGCCCCGCGCAATTCGGCGCAGAGGGGCGCGGTGCGGCGGTCCTGCCAGACGATGGCGGGGTGTACCGGCCGGCCGGTGTCGCGGCGCCAGACCAGGGTGGTCTCGCGCTGGTTGGTGATGCCGATGCCGGCGATGTCGGCCGGCGTGGCGCCCGCGGCGGCCATGGCCTCGCGCAGCACCGCGACGGAATGGTCGAACAGGTCTTCCGGGTCGTGCTCCACCCAGCCGCTGGCGGGGAAGTGCTGCGGCAGGTCGCGCCGGGCGGTGGCGACCGGTGCCAGCGTGGGCGCGCGGAAGGCGATCGCGCGGGTGGAGGTGGTGCCCTGGTCGAGGGCGAGGATCAGGTCCTTGGGCATTTCGTTCCGTTCGGGCTCGACAGGGCCCCGTCCGGCCTCCCCCTTGGGGAGGCATGAGTGGTCAGGCCTTGGCGGACTGGATCGCCGCCCAGATGCGCTCGGGCGTGGCGGGCATGTCGATATGATCGATGCCGTATTCCGACAGCGCGTCCACCAGCGCGTTCATCACCGAGGGCAGGGCGCCGGCGCAGCCCGCCTCGCCGCAGCCCTTGGCGCCGATACCGTTGGTCTTTGCCGGCACGGGGTGGCTGATGAAGCCGAAGCCCGGCACGTCGGCGGCATGCGGGATGGCGTAGTCCATGTAGGAACCGGTGAGAACCTGGCCGTCCTCGTCATAGGCGACCGCCTCGCCGAGCGCCTGGCCGATGCCCTGCACGATGCCGCCATGGGCCTGCCCTTCGACCAGCAGAGGGTTCAGCAAGGTGCCGAAGTCGTTGACCGTGCTGTATTTCACCACTTCGGTATGGCCGGTTTCGGGATCGACCTCCACCTCGGCGATGTGGCAGCCATTGGGGAAGGCGCTGGGCACGCCGGGCACCACCATGGCAACGTCGAGCGTCTGCGGCACCTCGTCGGGCAGCGTCAGGCCGCCGCGCAGTTGCTCGGCAAGCTCCATGATGCCGATGCCGCGGTCGGTGCCGGCAATCGAAAACCTGCCGCGGCTGAATTCGATATCGGCGGCGCTGGCCTCCAGCACGTGGGCGGCGATCTTGGTGCCCTTGGCGATCACCTCGTCGGAGGAGACGCTGATGGCGTTGCTGCCGTTCATCGCCGAGCGCGAGCCGCCGGTGCCGCCGCCGGCGAGCATCTCGTCGGAATCGCCCTGCACCAGGCGGATCTTCGCGAACGGCACGCCGAGCTTGTCCACCAGCACCTGGGCGAAGGGCGTCCAATGGCCCTGGCCATAGTCGAGCGTGCCGGAGACGATGGTGACGGTGCCGTCGTCCTCGAAGCGGATGCCGCCCATCTCGTTGTTCGCCGGGGCGGTGACTTCCAGGTACTGGCCGATGCCGCGGCCGCGCAGCTTGCCGCGGGCGCGGCTTTCGGCGCGGCGCCGGGCGAACCCGTCCCAGTCCGCGGCGGCCAGCGCGCGGTCGAGCACGGCGGGGAAGTCGCCGCTGTCGTATTCCATGGTGGATGGCGCCTTGTAGGGCATCATGTCCGGCAGGATGTGGTTGCGGCGGCGCAGTTCCAGCGGATCGAGGCCCATCTCGCGCGCCGCGGTCTCGATCAGCCGCTCCATGTAGTAGTTGCCCTCGGGCCGCCCGGCGCCGCGATAGGCCCCGACCGGGGTGGTGTTGGTGAACATGCACTTCACCGAAACCGACAGCGCGGGGGTGCGATACACGCCGATGATGTTCTTCACGATGTTCATCGTCGGCGGCTGGGTGGTGGCGTTGGACAGCACCGCGCCGGCATTGGCCCGCCCGGTCACGCGCAGGGCGAGGAAATTGCCCTCGCCGTCCAGCGCCAGTTCCTGGGTGTGGTCGTGGTCGCGGCCGTGGCTGTCGGACAGGAAGCTGTCGCTGCGCTCGTCGGTCCATTTCACCGGGCGGCCGAGACGCTTCGCCGCGTACAGGGCGCAGACATACTCGGGATAGGCCTGCGACTTCATGCCGAAGCTGCCGCCGACATTGCCGGTGAGGATGCGCACCTTCTCCGGCGCCACGCCGAGCACGTTCCGCAGGTTGTTGCGCAGGCCGAACACGCCCTGGCAGCCCACGCGCAGGATATAGCGGCCGTCCTCGCCGTCCCATTCGGCCAGGGCCGAGCGCGGCTCCATGGCGCAGACGACGATGCGCGAATTGCGGATCCGCATTTTCGTCACGTGGGCCGCGCGGGCGAAGGCGGCATCGACGGCAGCGTGGTCGCCGAATTTCCAGTCCAGGATGACATTGTCCGGAGCCTCGTCATAGAGCACAGGGGCGCCAGGGGCAGCGGCAGCCTCGGCGGTGGTGACCGCGGGCAGCATGTCGATATCGGCGAACACCGCCTCGGCGGCGTCCTTGGCCTGCTGGGCGGTCTCGGCCACCACCATGGCGATGGGCTCGCCGACATAGCGCACCTTGTGCGTGGCCAGCGCCATCTGCGGCGGCTTGGGGATCGGCCGGTCGTCGTGGTTCTTACCGATCACGTTGGCGTTCATCGGCTTCAGGCCGGCGGCGATAAGGTCGGCAGCGGTGATCACGGCCAGCACGCCGGGCATGGCGGCGGCGTCGTCGGTGGCGATGGATTTCAGCACCCCATGGGCGACGCGGCTGCGCACCACCACGCCATGAGCCTGGCCCGGCAGGTTCATGTCGTCGGTATAGCGGCCCTCGCCGCGCAGCAGCACCGGGTCCTCCAGGCGCGAGACCGGCTGGCCCACGGCATAGCGGCCGGGCTCGAGCATGTCGGGGGCGAGGCGGGACGGCGGTGTCGCATCATTCATGGGCTAGGCTCCTCGGGCGGCGGGCGGCGGGCAACGTGCGGGCGCGCATGGGCGCCCGATGACCTAAGGTGGCGGGTGGGCCGGAGATGCGCAACCGCAGGCAGGTTACGGCTTGCGCCGCCACAGCGTGGCGACCCCGGTCGGTTCGTAGAGGTCGCGGATGGCGCTGGTCAGCACCTCGGGCATCGCCTGCAGGTCGGCGTCGAAATCTACCAGGGCGGGATGGTTGCGCCCGCTGCGCAGGTCGGCCGCGAGTTCGTCCACCATGGCGGGGGGGATGAAGGTGCGCACCTCCTGGTGCGGAAAGCCGTAGAAAAAGGCCGGCCGGCGGAAGGCGACGCCGGCCGACCACCCGGTGAGCACGGAGTTGGACGGCGAGGTGCTGTGCAGCACAAAGTCCAGCTTGGCGATCGCGCTGCGGTCGGGATGGCCCAGCGCCAGCACGGCATGGAAGACGAAATAGCCGACCACGACCACCGGCAGGGCGGCGACCAGCCAGGCGCGGCCGGCGCGCGACCAGCGTTCGGCGAGCCAGCCGGCGGCCACCGCGGCGGCCATGCAGGCGAAGGGCGCGGTCATGAACAGGTACTGGCGCTGGGCGATCGGCAGCACCACGAAGCCGATCGCCGAGGCCCCCAGCGTCAGCACCACGATGGTGCCGAGGCCGGTCTGCGGCCGGCGGCCGAGGCGGCGGGCGAGCAGGAAGAAGCCCAGCACCGCCAGCGCCACGAAAGCGGTGTCCTTGGCCAGCGCGAGGCCCAGCCAGCGCCAGCCCTCGGCGGCGAAGTCGCGCGGCCAGAGGACGATCAGCACCACGTTGTGCTGGAAGAAGTCGCCCAACGCCCCGCGGGCGGCAAACAGCCACAGCACCGGCAGCACCGCCGCGATCGCGCCGCCCAGCGCCGTCGCCGCGAACAGCAGCGTGAAGCCGCGGCCGTGGCGGCGGGTGCCCAGCACGCCGAGCGCCGCGGCCAGGCCGATCACCGCGAAGACACCCTTCTGCGTGGTCATCAGCGTGCCGCCGCTGGCAAGCCCGGCCAGCAGCGCCCAGGACAGCCGCTCCTCCACCGTCGGTGCCTCGCACAGGCCACGGGCAACCGCATAGGCGGCGACCGCGAGCAACAGCGTGGCAAGCCCGTCCGGCCTGATCTCGATGCCCTTCTCCAGCACGAAGCTGCAACTGAGGAACAGGGCCACGGCCATGGTGGCGGTGCCGCTGCCGGCCGCACGGCGGGTCATTGCGAAGATGACGACGGCGGTGAGCGCGGTGAACAGGGTGCACAGCACGCGCAGGCCGAACGGGGCGATCAGCATCAGGCCCGGCCCGGTATCGCGTATCATGTCGAAATACGGCGCCGTCAACAGGTGGAAAACCGGCGTGTGATGCTCGAAGAAGTCGCGGTAGGGGGTGCGGCCCTGGCTGAGCAGCCAGGTGAACTGCAGGTGCTCGAACTCGTCGGCGTCCCAGGCGCGGTAGAAGCACAGGAACAGGGCGAAGGCCCCGAGCGCGAGGCAGCTTGCCATCAGGCGGCGGCGGTGGCGGTCTAGCGCGGTCTGACGGTCGTATTGCATGTCCCATCCCGCCGCCGCCCGCTCGCACGGAACGGAGGGGCGTTGGCCACCGGCCCATGGTCCGGACTTGCAATGTGAATATACGTTCGTGTCCGTGAAGGGAATGCCCCGTTGTCGATCGGTCGCTCAGGCGCCCGCGACTCGGATGCGGGTGGTGCGGCCAGGTCCCGCGGACGTGGCGACCGCCAGCCGCAGCGAACCCGTGGCACCCCGCTCCACCTGGACCACGACCGGCGGCACGAACGGCGCAGGCGCCCCGGCCCAGATGGGCCGTTGGCTACGGGGCTGTGCTGAGGCGTGGCGTTGGGCACCCGGCCGGCGGCCGGCGGATGGAAGCGCCGGGGGCGGCAGGAATGCGAATGCCTCCCGGCGCGCGGCTTCCCGCCACAGCCATGCCTGCAGCACGCCAATCGTGGTGGCCGCCGCGAAAAGCGCGGCGGCGTGGCCCATCACCGCCGCCTGCGTGGTCGCCGCCGCAAGCAGCGGCATCGCGGCGAGAACCAGCAGCAGGCCGAGCGCGGCGGCCAGGGCACGCCGGTCGAAAAGCGCGCCGACAAGGACCAGCATCGCCATATCAGCGGCCAGCAACGTGGCCGGGGCGACGATCGACCCGCCAACAGCAACGGCAAAGCCCCCTGCGGACAGGCTTCCCACGGACAGGCCCACGCCGGACACCAGCGCCAGCGCCAGCACGACCCGGGCGCCGCACACGGGGCCGGTGCGGGCGGCCGCGCTCGCGGCAAATGCCACCGCCAGCGCCAGCAGGCTCACCAATTCCCAATCTTGGCCGCCGCGCGCGGCCAACCATCCCGGCAGCGGCGCCCCGGCCCACAACAGCCAAGCCGTGCCCGCGGCGGCATGGCGGCGCAGGCGCATGATCCGGCTTGGTGGCTTCCCGCGGGGCAGGGAGGCGAGATCGCGCATCGGCAGCGCCTCGTATCCGGCGGGGGACTGGCCTGGCCGTTGTCCACCCGCGCGCATCTCCAGCGGCCGTCCTGCCCGCCCGCGCATGGAAGCAGCGCCGGGTTAACGCGGCGTTGCCACCCGCCAAAATCGCAGCGCCAGCAGGCTCATGGCCCCCAGCACCGGCAGCACCAGCACGACCACGCCGGGCCAGCCATTTGCCTGCCACGCCAGCGCCGGGAGCACACCGCCGAGCGCGCCGCCGGTGTAGTAGGTGGTGACATACATGCCCACCGCCGCCGAGCGCCCGTGGGTGATGGTGCTGCCGATGAACCCGACAGCGAGCGTCTGCACCACCAGCAGCCCGCCCGACAGCAGCGCCAGCCCGGCAATGACCGTCGCCAGCCACGGCATCAGGGTCAGCAACAGCCCGCTCGCGGCGAGTGCTGCGGCCAGCAGCAGCGTCGTGCGGCGGCCGATGCGGATCGCCAGCGCGGTCGCCACCGCCGTGGTGGCGATGCCGACGAGGTACACCGCGAACACCCCGCCAAGCTCCGCCGGCGACAGGTCGAAGGGCGGGGCCGCGAGGTACAGGCTGACGAAGGTATAGGCGGCGACATTGCTGAACAGCATCGCGAAGCCGATCAGGCAGGTGGCGAGCAGGCGCGGATTGGCGAAATGGCCGCGCCACGTGGCCAACTGCCCGGCAATCCCGCCATGCTGCGCGACGAAACGGCGCTCGGCCGGCAACAGCACGGCAATGGCAAGTGCCGCGGCGAGCGTGAACAGCCCGATCACGATGAACCCGGCGCGCCAGCCGGCCAGATCGGCGGCGATTCCGGCCACGAAGCGCCCGCCGAACCCGCCCAGGATGCACCCCATGCCGTACAGCCCGGTAAGCCGCACCCCGTTCGCACCGGGTGCCTCCTCGCCGATATAGGCGACGGTGACGGCGAAGATGAAGGGCAGCGCCAGCCCCTGGAGGAAGCGCCACACCAGCATCGTCTCCAGGCTGCCGGCGGTGGCGATCAGCAGCGTCGGCACCGTCATCGCCAGGCAGGCGCCGACGATCAGCCGCTTGCGGCCGAGCCGGTCGGAAATGGCCCCGGCGAACGGCGCCACCAGCGCCACGGCCACCAGCGAGGCGGTGATGGTGCGCCCGGTATGGGCATCGTCCACCACGAAGTCCTGGGCGATCAGCGGCTGTATCGCCTGGGGGGTGTAGAGGTTGAGGAAGGCGGTGATGCCTGCCAGAGTAACCGCGGCCGAGCGCGCTTTCACCGTGTCGCCGGGCCGGCGGCGGACAGGGACGGCGCCGTCATGATCGGGCCGCAGGCCGCCGGCACCCGGGGCGGACCCTTCGGCCGCGGCGTGGTTTTCGGCGGCGGCTGGTCCAGCCGGTCGAACCACCATTGCAGCGAGGCGTCGCAGCCGTCGCCCGGCGGTATCGGCGGCAGGTCGGCGCATTCGGGCTGGCCGGGCGGGCAGAAGAAGTGGATGTGCATATGCGCGGCATGGCCGTACCACGGCCGCACGCGCCGCAGCCAGATACGGTCGGCGGGCGCGATCTCGGTGCAGAGCTGTTTCTTTATCGCCGCATTGACCAGCACCCGGTCCACCCCCGGCAGTTCCGTCGCCAGACGCAGCAGCGTGGCATGCCCCGCCCGCCAGTGCCGCGGATCGATGCCGCGCTGGTCGGCCCGCACCAGGCTCGGCGGATCAACCGCTTCGCGCTGGGTGGCAGAGAGCACCCGGCGCGGGGCGGCGATGTCGAGATAGACGTCGGCATCCAGGCCGATCTGGTGGCTGACATGGCCGCCGCGCATCGGGCCGCCGCGCGGATTTGAGATGTCGTTCATGTAGAGGTCCGGCAGCCCGGCCGCACGGGCGCGCTGGCCCAGCAGCCGCAAGCTGGCAACGACGTCCGGGTGGCCCCAGAACGACGAGCGTCCGGCGCGGATGGTCTGCAGGCCCGGCGCCGCGTCGGGCAGGCGCTCGGCGCCGGCGATGCAGCCGGGGCCGGGGCCGCCGACGATGCGCACCGGCCCGGGTGCCGGGCCCGGGGCAGGGATGGGGGCGGGGATGGTGGATTGCGCCGGCATCCGCGCGGCGGCGGGCGGCACGGCCGCCAGAAGCAGTGCCAACGCGCAAAACCAGCCTGCCGGCCCACGACGCGTGCGGTGCGGGCTCACGGCGAGGTTTGCAGCGGTGGAATCGACAGATAGGCCAAACGCTTGATCTCCTTCCGCCCGCGCGACACCGAATCCAGGATCAGGCCGCAGCACCCCGACAGCACGGCGATCAGCACGAGGCCCGTCGCCAGCACGGCCGTCGGCAGGCGCGGCACCAGGCCGGTTTGCAGGTATTCGGTCACGACCGGCAGGCCCAGTCCTACCGCGAGCAGCGCCAGCACCAGGCCGCAGGCGGAGAAGAACTGCAACGGCCGCTCCTCCTTCACCAGCACCACGATGGTGCGTAGGATGCGCGCGCCGTCGCTGTAGGTGCGCAGCTTGGACGCGGAGCCGGCCGGTCGATCCTTGTAGGCGATCGGCACCTCGGCCACCGGCATGCGCAGTTCCAGCGCGTGCACGGTGAATTCCGTCTCGGTCTCGAAGCCGCCTGCCAGGGCCGGGAAAGACTTGACGAAGCGCCGGCTGAACACGCGGTAGCCGGACAGCATGTCGCTGATGCGGTCGCCGAAGATGCGGCGGACCATGCCGGTGAGCACCGCGTTGCCCAGGCGGTGGCCAGGGCGGTAGGCCTTCTCGATTTCGGTGACGCGCGCGCCGTTGACCATGTCCAGCCCCTCGCGGCACATCAGCGCGACCATCACGGGGGCGGCGGCGGCGTCATAGGTGTCGTCGCCGTCCACCAGCACGTAGAGATCGGCGTCGATGTCGGCGAAGGCGCGGCGGATGACATTGCCCTTGCCCTGCAGCAACTCGCGCCGCACCACGGCGCCGGCCGCGCGGGCGGCGGCGATTGTGCCGTCGGTGGAATTGTTGTCGTAGACATAGATCGTCGCCGTCGGCAGCGCGGCGCGGAAATCGGCGATCACCTTGGGAATGGCGACGGCCTCGTTGTAGCAGGGGATGATTACGGCAAGCCGCGCTGCGGCACCGTCCTGTTGCCGGGCGGGTGTCGCCTCGCCGCGATCGGGCGGATCTACGGCCTGGATGTCGGACAGCGTCTGCATGCGTGTTCCCGGTCAGCCCCCGACTATACCGCGCGGCGCGGCGGCGGGGCTAGCGGTGCCCGGCGGCGAAGACGTAGCGGCGTGCCGCGGCGAAATTGAGGAACATCCCCGCCGCCACGCCGGCGGCGATCGCCACCACCGGATAGTCGGCACAGAACGGGCTCACCGTGACCAGCACGGCGAAGACACCGCGATTGACCACGAAGCCGACGCTGTTGGTGGCCAGAAACACCGCCCATTGCCGGTGGATCGCCAGGCGATGCGGGCCGCGGAACGTCCAAATCCGGTTGAACGCCCAGGTGAAGGTCGCCGCGCACAGATACGCGGCCGCGCCAGCGCCGGTACAGCCCGATCGCACCGCGAAGGCCGTACACCACCGCGGTATCCACCACGAACCCCATCGCCCCGACCGTGCCGAAACGCAGGAACTGCATCGCGGTGTGCGCGCGGGCGGGGCCGAGCAGGCGGATCAGGATGGCGTGCATGGCAGCGGCATAGCCTCGCGCCGACGCAATGGAAAGGGAAGGCAAGGCGCCGCCGCGCCCGGGTTCGCCGGGCCGCGCCGATTGCGGCGAAATTGGGGTGCGCCCCGGAAACTCTTCGGCTACGCTGCCCCGACAGGGATCGCCAGACTGGACCACCAAGACCGGGCCACGGTGCAAAGCCGGGCCGCCGACAGTCTGAAACAGGCTTCACTTCCAAACGGGAGAAATCAGAAAATGCAGCGTCGCAGTCTGCTCAAGGGAGTTGGCGCCGCCGGTCTGGCCCTGGGCGCACCCTCCATCGTGGCCGCCCAAGGGGCGCGGGTGCTCAAGTTCATCCCGCATGCCGACGTCACGATTCTCGATACGATCTGGACCACGGCCTATATCAGCCGCAACCATTGCGCGATGATCTTCGAGACGCTGTTCAGCCAGAACGGCGCCTACGAGGCCAAGCCGCAAATGGCCGCCGGCATGACCGTGGAGGACGGCGGCAAGCGCGTGCGCATCACCCTGCGCGACGGCCTGAAATGGCACGACGGCGAGCCCGTGCTGGCGAAGGACTGCGTCGCCTCGATCAAGCGCTGGGCGGTGCGCGACACCTTCGGCCAGACGCTGATGGCGCGCACCGACGAGTTGTCGGTGGTGGACGACAAGACCTTGCAGTTCCGCCTCAAGGTGCCGTTCCCGCTGCTGCCCGACGCGCTGGCCAAGGCCACCACCAACTACCCGGTAATGATGCCCGAACGCCTGGCGATGACCGACCCGCACAAGCAGGTCACCGAGATGGTCGGCAGCGGCCCGTTCCGCTTCAAGGCCGACGAGCGGGTGCCCGGCGCGCGCGTCGTCTATGAGCGCAACGCCGACTACGTGCCGCGCAATGAACCAATGGACGGCGCCGCCGGCGGGCGCATCGTGCATTTCGACCGCGTGGAGTGGATCGTCATGCCCGACACCGCCACCGCGGCCGCGGCGGTGCAGAACGGCGAGGTCGATTGGTGGGAGAACCCGCAGAACGACCTGCTGCCGCTGTTCCAGCGCAACGCCAACCTCGCCCTGTTCAACCTCAACCCCACCGGGTCGATGGGGTGCATGCGGCTGAACCACCTGAACGCCCCCTTCGACAACCCGGCGATCCGCCGCGCACTGCTCAAGGCGATCAACCAGGACGACTTCATGGCCGCCGTGGCCGGCGACGACCCCGCCAACCGCACCGTGCCGTCGGGCTACTTCACCCCCAATACACCGATGGCCTCCGACGCCGGCATGGACGTGCTGAAGGGCAAGCGCGACCTCGATGCGGTGAAGAAGGAAATCGCCGCCGCCGGCTACAAGGGCGAACGCGTGGTGCTGATGGCGCCCACCGACATCATCTCGCTGAAGGCGCTGGCCGATGTCGGCGCCGACATGCTGGCCAAGGTCGGCTTCAACCTCGACTACACCGCCATGGACTGGGGCAGCGTGGTGCAGCGCCGCGCCAAGAAGGAGCCGATCGACCAGGGCGGGTGGAGCATCTTCATCACCACCTGGACCGGCGACGACCACTTCAACCCGGTCGGCCACCTGTTCCTGCGCGGCCTGGGTGCCGAGGGCGGCACCATGGGCTGGCCAAAGAGCGAGCGCATCGAGGTGCTGCGCGACGAGTGGATCGCCGCACCCGATCTCGCCGCCCAGAAGCGCCTGGCCGCCGAGATCCAGAAGCAGGCCTTCATCGACGTTCCCTACGTGCCGCTCGGCCAGTTCAAGGGGCTATCGGTGCACAACAAGCGCGTGACGGGGATCCAGACCGGCTGGCCGATGTTCTGGGGCGTCAAGCGCGCCTGAGGCGCCAGGAACTCCTGACCGGGCCAGGCACGGCGCCACACGGGCGCCGTGCGGACTACTGAAAGGAAAGAAGCAATGAAGAGAAGAACATTCGTCGCGGCCACTGCCGCCACGCTGGCGCTGCCCTCCGTGGTGCGCGCGCAAAAGGCGAGCACGCTGAATTTCATCCCGCAGATCGACCTCGTTTTCCTCGATCCGCACTACACCACCGCCAACGTCACCCGCGTGCACGGGTTCATGGTGTTCGATACCCTGTTCGGCGAGGACGGCAAGGGCGGCACGTCCCACCAGATGCTCGCCGGCCACGTGGTGGAGAACGGCGGCAAGCTGTGGAAGCTGACCCTGCGCGACGGCCTGATGTTCCACGACGGCGAACGGGTGCTGGCGCGCGACTGCGTCGCCTCCATCAAGCGCTGGGCGCGGCGCGACCCGATCGGCGAGGCACTGATGGCCGCGACCGACGAATTGTCGGCCGCCGACGACAAGACCATCGTTTTCAAGCTCAACAAGCCGTTCTCCCTGCTGCCCTATGCGCTGGGCAAGGCGGCCTCGCCGATGTGCGGCATCATGCCGGCGCGCCTGGCCGAGACCGATCCGTTCAAGCAGGTCTCCGAAACCGTCGGCTCCGGCCCGCTTCGCTACAAGGCCGACGAACGCATCCAGGGCGCGCGCAACGTCTACGAGAAGTTCGACAAATACGTCCCACGCACCGACGGCTCGCCGACCTGGACCGCGGGGCCCAAGGTGGTCCACTTCGATCGCGTGGTCTGGACCACCATGCCGGACAACTCGACCAAGGCCAACGCGCTGCTCTCGGCCGAGCAGGACTGGTGGGAGAACCCCAGCTACGACCTGCTGCCGCTGCTGAAGCGCGATGCAAAGGTCAAGCTGCAGGTGCTTGACCCGATGGGCGGCGTGCTGATGGTCCGCGGCAACATGCTGCAGGCCCCGTTCCAGAACAGCGCCATCCGCCGCGCCCTGCTGGAGGGCATCGACCAGACCACCTTCATGCAGGCCGTGGTGGGCGATGCCGAGGAATACATCCGCAAGCCCTACGGCGTGTTCCCGATCGGTGCGCCCATGGCCAGCGACGTGGCGATGGAGCCGCTGAAGAACCCGCTGCCGATCGACAAGGTGAAGGAGAACATCAAGAAGGCTGGCTATGCCGGCGAGAAGGTCGTGCTGATCGTGCCGACCGACTACGTCAACCTCAAGGCCACCGCCGACGTCTGGGCCGACCTGATGTCGCGCGCCGGCATGAACGTGGACTACGTCGCCACCGACTGGGGCCAGATGCTGACGCGGCGCAACAACAAGGGTCCGGTGGACCAGGGCGGCTGGTCGGTGTTCACCACCGGCTGGAGCGGCAGCAGCGTGGACACGCCGGCCGGCCATCCGCCCCTGCGCGGCAACGGCGATTCCAAGTCGGCCTGGCCCGGCTGGTACGTCAGCCCGGAGATGGAGCGCATGCGCTCCGCCTGGTTCGAGGCGCCGGACCTCGCGGCACAGCAGAAGATCTGCGCCGACATGCAGCGCCTGGCGATGCACGACGTGCCGTTCTGGCCGCTGGGACAGACCCTCGCGCCCACCGCCTACCGCGACGACATCACCAATGTGACGGACGGCTTCGCGGTGTTCTGGAACGTCCGGCGCGCCTGAGGCATGCTGCCGGCGGGCTGGCGCGGCATTGCGCCGCCAGCCCGCCGGATTGCCAGCCCGCCGGGATCGCCCACGCCGTCGATGATCTCTAGTGGTGCGATCCAATCGCTCGCTTTCCAAGCGATTGGTGAATTGCCCCACAACATCAAGGCCGAGTGGTGCGACCCCGACGGTCCTATCCGTCGGAGTCGCACCACTAGGAGACCGATGCGCCATGAAACGCCGCAGCTTCATCGCCGCCTCCGCCGCGACCTTGGCTGCCGGCACGAACCTCGCCCTGCCGTCGGTGGCGCGGGCGCAGAAGCAGACCACGCTGAAGTTCATCCCGCAGATCGACCTCGCCTTCCTCGATCCGCACTGGACCACCGCCTACGTCACCCGCAACCACGGCTACCTCGTGTTCGACACGCTGTACGGCATGGACGGCAACTACAAGGCCTCGCCGCAAATGGTGCAGGGCCACGTGGTGGAGAACGACGGCAAGCTGTGGAACCTCACCCTGCGCGACGGCATGAAATGGCATGACGGCACGCCGGTGCTGGCGCGCGACTGCGTCGCCAGCATCAAGCGCTGGGCGCGGCGCGATTCGCTGGGCGACGCGCTGATGCAGGCCACCGACGAAGTCTCGGCCGCCGACGACAAAACCATCCGCTTCCGCCTCAAGCGCCCCTTTCCTTTGCTGCCGGACGCGCTGGGCAAGTCGCCTTCGCCGATGCCGGCGATGATGCCCGAACGCCTGGCCAACACCGACCCGTTCAAGCAGATCACCGAGATCGTCGGCTCCGGCCCCTACAGGTACAAGGCCGACGAACGCGTGCAGGGCTCCAGGAACGTCTATGAGCGCTTCGCCGGCTACGCCCCGCGCGAGGGCGGCACGCCGGACTGGACCGCCGGACCCAAGCGGCCGTGGTTCGACCGCATCGAGTGGACCACCATGCCCGACGCCTCGGTGGCTTCGGCCGCGCTGCAGAACGGCGAGCAGGATTGGTGGGAATACATCACCCACGACCTGATGCCCCTGCTGAAGCGCAACAATCGGATTCGCGTATCGGTGCAGGATCCGACGGGCGGCGTGATGATGATGCGCGCCAACCACCTCACGCCCCCATTCGACAACCCCAGGATCCGCCAGATCGTGAACGAGGCGGTGTTCCAGGCCGACTTCATGCAGGCGATCGTCGGCGACGACCCGGCGATGTTCTACACCCCGCTGGGCTATTTCACGCCGAAGACACCGATGGCCAGCGAAGCCGGCCTGGGCATCTACACCGCCAGGAAGGACCACGCGAAGATCAGGGAACAGCTCAAGGCCGCCGGCTACAACGATGAAAAGGTGGTGCTGATGGTCGCCGTCGACTACCCGATCCTGAAGGCGCTCGGCGACGTGGGCGCCGACATGCTGCAGAAGATCGGCATGAACGTGGACTACATCGTCACGGACTGGGGCACCATGCTGCAGCGCCGCGCCAAGAAGGAGCCGGCCGACCAGGGCGGCTGGAACCTGTTCGTCACCGGCTGGGCCGGTACCGACCACATCAATCCCGCCGGCCACATCGCATTGCGCGGCAACGGCGACCAGCCCAGCTCCTGGCCGGGCTGGTGCACCTCGTCCGAACTTGAGCGGCTGCGCAACGCCTGGTTC
Organism: uncultured Alphaproteobacteria bacterium; assembly: GCA_963779875.1. Lineage (GTDB taxonomy): Bacteria > Pseudomonadota > Alphaproteobacteria > Acetobacterales > Acetobacteraceae > CAMDGX01. Next base: position 1,067,127 of record CAWAAI010000003.1, read on the forward strand.
GAGGCGCCCGACCTCGCGACCCAGCGTGGCATCTGCGCGGATATGCAGAATCAGGCGCTTGTCGACGTTCCCTACATGCCGCTGGGCCAGTACCAGCAGCCCACTGCTTTTCGAAGCGACATCACCGGCGTGCTGAACGGTTTCTCGACGTTTTGGAACGTTCGCCGCGCGTAGGCTGGCCACAGGCCATAGTCCGCGGTCTGTGACCTGGCGCGCTGGACTCCATATGTAACTTTATGTATCGAGAGATTCGAGGGTAGCAGAGGGCGCCGTTTCGGAATTTCCCGTGTCTTGATCGTGTTGTGGTGGAATTTGCAGCCGAATGCGACGAATGCCTTGCGACCGACAGCCGGTCGCCGCATAAATGTCATCAACGAATGTCGGGCGGAGGTGCCGCCGACCCGGCTCTACCGAATCGGCGCCGTGGAAATGCCGGTCCCTGACCGAGTCGGATGGGGATGCGGATTGAAGTCGAGGCGATGGCGACATGCCGAAGGGCGGAAACCTCGACACGACGACTTCTGACAGACCCATTCGAATGGCAATGTTGCAGGCGTGCACGTTGGCTATGGCCAGCAGGCGGGTGCTGGGGCAGGTTGTCGCCGCGTCGGCAGCCCTGTCGCCTGGCCATTGCGGGCCAGACCAGGAGGCGGCCTCGCGGCGCAGCGTGGCGTGCGTGACGGTTGGCGTGCGTGCTGGGATTGAATTGACGATGGAGCATCCTTCGAAGATGACATGCTATGATCGTTTGACAGCGGGCCGGACGGGCGGCTGGCGGACCGGTGGGGTAGGGCGCCAAGCACGCTCCGTGCCATGGTCGCTTGTGTGCCGCCGGCTTGCTGTCGTGCCCGTGACCGGGAGGTAAGACAAAGGCATGTACGCCTATATCATTCGGCGCGTCATCTCCACCATTCCGGTGATGCTGATCGTCGCCCTGTTCGTCTTCAGCCTGTTGTATCTCGCCCCGGGCGACCCGGCCGCCATCATCGCCGGCGACCAGGCCACGCCCGACGACGTGGAGCGCATCCGCGCCTCGCTCGGCCTCGACCGGCCATTCCTCATCCGCTTCACCGAATGGCTGTTCCGGGTGATCCGCGGCGACCTCGGCGTGTCGATCTTCACCAACCTGCCGGTCAGCCACATGATCCAGCAGCGCCTGGAACCCACCTTCTCGCTGATGTTCCTCACCCTGGTGATCGCGCTCGGCTGCGCCATCCCGATGGGCGTGATCGCGGCCTGGAAGCAGGGCACCTGGATCGACCGGGCCGTGATGGTGGTCGCCGTCATGGGCTTCTCGGTGCCGGTGTTCGTGGTCGGCTACGTCCTCGCCTACACTTTCGCACTGCAACTCGACTGGTTTCCGGTACAGGGCTACACGCCGTTGTCCAACGGCCTGGGCGGCTGGTTCTCCAACCTGATCCTGCCTTCGGTAGCCCTGGGCGCCATCTTCATCGCGCTCATCGCCCGCATCACCCGCGCCACAATGCTGGAGGTGCTCAGCCAGGACTATGTGCGCACGGCCAAGGCCAAGGGCGTGGGGCAAAGCTCGATCCTGTTCGTCCATGCGCTCAAGAACGCTGCGGTGCCGATCATCACCATCATCGGCATCGGCTTCGCCGGCCTGATCGGCGGCGCGGTGGTGACCGAGAGCGTGTTCGCCATCCCCGGCGTCGGCCGCCTGGTGGTCGATGCCATCCTCCGGCGTGACTATCCGGTGATCCAGGGCGTGGTGCTGATGTTCAGCTTCGTCTACGTCATCGTCAATCTGGGCGTCGATCTCCTCTACACCGTGTTCGATCCGAGGATCCGCTACTGATGAGCACAACAACCGCCTCGCAGGTACCTTCACGCCCGCGCCCCAGCTGGCCGACGTGCTGCCGCCGCGCAAGGAGCGCAGCAGGCTCGGCATGTTCGTCTATCGCCACCCCACCATCGCGGTCGGTGGCTTCATGGTCGCGCTGTTCGTGCTCATGTCGATCTTCGCGCCATTCCTGTGGACGGTGGATCCCACCGCGCTGGCCCCGGCCAAGCGCACCCGTCCGCCGTCGGAGCTATACTGGTTCGGGACGGACATGCTTGGCCGCGACGTCTATTCGCGCGTCATCTACGGCTCGCGCATCTCGCTGATCGTGGGCTTCTCGGTGGCCGCGATCTCGGCGGTGATCGGCCTGGCAGTGGGCCTCATCTCTGGCTTCGTGCGCAGCGTCGACGCGGTGGTGATGCGCGTCATCGACGGGCTGATGTCGATCCCGTCGATCCTGCTGGCCATCGCCATGATGGCGCTGACCCGCGCCTCGGTGCAGAACGTGGTCATCGCCCTGGTGATTGCCGAGGTGCCGCGTGTGGCCCGCCTCGTCCGCGGCGTGGTGCTGACCTTGCGCGAGCAGCCCTATGTGGAGGCAGCGGTCGCCTCGGGCACCCGCATGCCCAAGATCATCTGGAAGCACATCCTGCCGAACACGCTGGCGCCGGTGACGGTGCAGGCGACGTTCTTCTGCGCCTCGGCGATGATCTCGGAGGCCACATTGTCGTTCATCGGCGCCGGCACCCCGCCGATCATCCCGTCCTGGGGCAACATCATGGCCGAGGGCCGCGCCCTGTGGCAGGTGAAGCCCTACATCGTGTTCTTCCCGGCCATCTTCCTGTCGCTGACGGTGCTGTCGGTGAACCTGCTGGGTGACGGCCTGCGCGACGCGCTCGACCCGCGCATGGCCAAAAGGATCTGACCGCCGATGCCCCTTCTCGAAGTCCAGAGCCTGCAGACGCATTTCGGCACCCTCGACGGTGTGGTCCGCGCCGTCGAGGGAGTGTCGTTCTCCATCGACGCCGGCGAGACCGTGGCGGTGGTGGGCGAGAGCGGCTGCGGCAAGTCCGTCACCGCCATGTCGATCCTGCGGCTGATCCCTCAGCCGCCGGGTAAGATCGCCGGCCGCATCCTGTTCCAGGGCCGCAACCTGCTGGAACTGTCCGAGCCCGAGATGCAGGCCATCCGCGGCAAGGACATCTCGATGATCTTCCAGGAGCCGATGACCTCGCTGAACCCGGTGCTGACCGTGGGCAAGCAGATCGGCGAGACGGTCATGCTGCACGAGGGCGTCTCGGCCAAGGATGCCGAGCAGCGTGCGGTGGAGATGCTCACCCTGGTCGGCATTCCCGCGCCTGGCCGGCGCGTGCGCGAATACCCGCACCAGCTTTCCGGCGGCATGCGCCAGCGCGTGATGATCGCCATGGCGCTGGCCTGCTCGCCCCAGCTTCTGGTCGCCGACGAGCCGACCACGGCGCTGGACGTGACCATCCAGGCGCAGATCCTGGAGCTGATGCGCGACCTCAAGACCCGTGTGGGTGCGGCGATCATGCTCATCACCCATGACCTCGGCGTGGTGGCCGAGATGGCTCAGCGCGTGGTCGTGATGTACGCCGGGCGCAAGGTGGAGGAGGGCACGGTGGAGGACATCTTCCTCAACCCGCTGCATCCCTATACCCGCGGCCTGATGGGCGCGATGCCCAAGCTGGGCTCGTCGCTGCACGAGACCGGGCGCAGCAAGCTGACCGAGATCGAGGGCTCCGTGCCCAGCCTGCGCAAGCCGATCATCGGCTGCGCCTTCGCCGGCCGCTGCCCCATGGCCACCGACGTCTGCCGGCAGATGGCCCCGGCCATCGAGGAGAAGGCGCCCGTCCACTGGGTTGCCTGCCACTACGCCGAACGCACGATGGCCGCCTGAAGAGGAAGAGAATGAGCACGACCCAACCTCCGGCCAGCGGGGGCCCGCTTCTCGAGGTCAAGAATCTCAAGAAGCATTTTCCAATCCATGGCGGCATCCTCGGCGGGCGCACCGGCAACGTGTATGCCGTCGACGGCGTCAGCTTCTCGATCAACCGCGGCGAGACCCTGTCGCTGGTGGGCGAGAGCGGCTGCGGCAAATCCACTGTCGGCAAGGCGGTGCTGCGGCTGTATCCGATCACCGACGGCGAGGTCCTGCTGGACGGAAGGCGCATCGACAACCTTCCCCCCAGCGAACTGCGCCCGTTGCGCAAGCGCATGCAGGTGGTGTTCCAGGACCCGTTCAGCAGCCTCAACCCGCGCCAGAAGCTGCGGGACATCATCGCCGAGCCGATCATCAATTTCGGCCTCGCCAGCGGCTCGGAACTGGACGACCGGGTCGGCGACCTGCTGGACAAGGTGCGGCTGCCGCGCGAGGCGATGTACCGCTATCCGCACGAATTCTCCGGCGGCCAGCGCCAGCGCATCGCCATCGCCCGCGCGCTGGCCCCCGGCTCCGACCTGATCATCTGCGACGAGGCCGTGTCCGCGCTGGACGTGTCGGTGAAGGCGCAGATCGTCAACCTCCTGTCCGACCTGCAGGACGAACTCGGCCTGGCCCTGCTGTTCATCAGCCACGACCTGGCCATCGTCGAGCACCTCACCCATCGCGTGGCGGTGATGTATCTCGGCAAGATCGTCGAGATGGCAGACCGGCGCACCCTGTTCGGCACCCCGCACCACCCCTACACCAAGGCGCTGCTGTCGGCGGTGCCGGTGCCGGACCCGACGGTGACGCGCCAGCGCATCATCCTGCACGGCGACGTGCCGAGCCCGATCAATCCGCCGACGGGCTGCCGCTTCCACACCCGCTGCCCCTTCGTGTTCGACCGCTGCAAGACCGAGGAGCCGCTGCTGCGCGACGTCGGACTCGGCCGCGCCTCGGCCTGCCATCTCGACGTGGTGCCGGATACCGTTCAGACCGTCGGAACGCCCGTGGCCGCCTGACCCGCCGCACCGACCGACCAGCAGACTGGCCGCGCCGCGCCACCGGGTGGTGCGGCGCGGCTTTTGCTTATCTCCGGTGGCAGAGTGAACGAACAGCCCCCCGCGGCGCGGCACCCGCCGCCCATGGGGTGGGGAAAGGACGGCGATGAACCTGGCGACGCTGCGGGCCGAGTGGCTCGGCAACATCCGCGGCGACCTGCTGTCTGGGCTGGTCGTGGCGCTTGCGCTGATCCCCGAGGCAATCGCCTTCTCCATCATCGCCGGCGTGGACCCCAAGGTGGGGCTCTACGCCTCGTTCGCCATCGCCGTGGTCATCTCCATCGCCGGTGGGCGACCGGGCATGATCTCGGCGGCCACCGCGGCCACCGCGGTGCTGATGGTCACCTTGGTGCGCGACCATGGCCTGCAATATCTGCTGGCCGCCTCCGTGCTCGCCGGCGTGCTGCAGGTGCTGTGCGGCATCTTCCGGCTCAACTATGTCATGCGCTTCGTCTCCCGCTCGGTGATGACCGGCTTCGTCAACGCGCTGGCGATCCTGATCTTCATGGCCCAGTTGCCCGAACTGGTCGGCGTCCCCTGGCTCACCTACGTGATGGTGGCCGGCGGTCTGGCCATCATCTACGGCCTGCCGCGCATCACCCGCGCCGTGCCCTCGCCGCTGATCTGCATCCTGGTGCTCACCGCGCTGTCGCTGTCGCTGAGCCTCGACCTGCGCACCGTCGGCGACATGGGCGAATTGCCCTCGACATGGCCGGCCTTCCTGCTGCCCGACGTGCCGCTATCGCTCGAAACGCTGTGGATCATCCTGCCCTATTCCGCCGGCATCTGCGCCGTCGGCCTGCTCGAATCGCTGATGACCGCACAGGTGGTGGACGAGCTGACCGACACCCCATCGGACAAGCGGCGCGAGTGCGTGGGCCAGGGCCTTGCCAATTGCGCCACCGCCTTCATCGGCGGCATGGCCGGCTGTGCGATGATCGGCCAGTCGGTGATCAACGTGAAGTCGGGCGGGCGCGGCCGCCTGTCCTGCTTCGCCGCCGGCGTGTTCCTGCTGCTGCTGATCGTCCTGCTGGGCGAATGGGTCAGGCGCATTCCCATGGCCGCCCTGGTGGCGGTGATGATCATGGTCTCCATCGGCACCTTCAGCTGGGTCTCGATCGCCAACCTGCGCACCCATCCGCGCAGTTCAAGCGCCGTCATGCTGGCGACCGTGATAACCGTGGTGGCCACCCACAACCTGGCCCTCGGCGTGCTCGCGGGCGTGTTGCTGTCCGGCATCTTCTTCGCCTGGAAGGTCTCGCAGATCTTCGCCGTCACCTCCTCCCTCTCCGCCGACGGCAAGTCGCGCACCTACGTGGTGGTGGGCCAGGTCTTCTTCGCCTCGGCCGACGACTTCGTGGCCGCGTTCGATTTCCGCGAGGTGCTTGAACGCGTGACAATCGACGTTTCGCGGGCGCATATCTGGGACATCTCCAGCGTCGCCGCGGTAGATACGGTGGTGCTGAAGTTCCGCCGCGAGGGCGCCGAGGTGGATCTCGTCGGGCTGAACAAGGCCAGCGAGACGATCGTCGACAGGCTCGCGATCCACGACAAGCCCGGGGCGGTCGAACGCCTGGCCGGGCATTGAGGGAAGCCCTATGGCAAGCATCCTCGCCCTGATCGACGGCTCGGTCTACTCGCAAAGCGTCTGCGACCATGCCGCCTGGGCAGCGTCGCGCACCGGGGCAGGGGTGGAACTGTTGCACGTGCTCGGCCGGCGTTCCGTCTCCGCCGCCGCCCCTGATTTCAGCAGCCATCTCGACGCCGATACCCGCGACCGCCTGCTCGCCGACCTCGCGGCCCATGACGAGGAAGCCAACCGGCTGGCACAGCGCCGCGCCCGCGTCTTCCTCGACGCCGCCCAAGCCCAGATCGCCGCCCATGACGCCATCCCCGTGACCTCCCGCCTGCGCCAGGGCGACCTGGTGGAGGCGCTGGGCGAGATGGAGGTCACCACCGATCTCGTCGTCGTCGGCAAGCGCGGCGAGGCCGCCGACTTCGCCCGCCTGCATCTCGGCTCCAACCTGGAGCGCATCGTCCGCTCCAGCCGCCGCCCGGTGCTGGTCGCCTCGCGCGCCTTCAAGCCGATCGAGCGTGCCGTCATCGCCTTCGACGGCGGGCCCAGCGCCACCAAGGCCGTCGCCCACATCGCCGAAGGCCGCCTGCTGCGCGGCCTGTCGCTGCGCCTGCTGATGGTCGGCTCGCCCTCCGCCCAGGCCGGCGCCCGGCTCGACGAGGCGCTCGCCCGCCTGCGTGCCGCCGGCTACCAGGCCGCCGCCGGCGTGCTGCCCGGCCAGCCCGACGAGGTGATCGCCGACGTCGTCCGCCAGGGCGGCGCCGACCTGCTGGTGATGGGCGCCTACGGCCACTCCCGCATCCGCACCCTGATCATCGGCAGCACCACCACCGAGATGATCCGCTCCTGCCTGATCCCGGTGCTGCTCTACCGCTGAGCCACCGCCGCGGTTTGCCATGCGTAACGCTTGACCATAACGGGCGCGGGTGCCAACACTCGCGGCACGCATCGCGCGGCTTTGGCGGGCGCGGGGAAACACGATCGCAGGGAGAAAACCATGCCTCAGGTGACGCTGACGGTGAACGGCAAGAGCGCATCGGTCGAGGTCGAGGCGCGCACGCTTCTGGTCGAACTGTTGCGCGAAAAGCTGGGCCTGACCGGCACCCATGTCGGCTGCGACACCAGCCAGTGCGGCGCCTGCGTGGTGCATCTTGATGGCAACTCGGTGAAATCCTGCACCATGCTCGCCGTCCAGGCCGACGGCAGCAGCGTCACCACCATCGAGGGCCTGGCCGCCGCCGACGGAACTCTGCACCCGATGCAGGAGATGTTCCGCGAACACCACGCCCTGCAGTGCGGCTTCTGCACCCCCGGCATGGTGATGGCCGCCGTGGACCTCGTCGCCAAGAACCCGCAGGGCCTGTCCGAGGACGAGATCCGCCACGGCCTGGAGGGCAATCTCTGCCGCTGCACCGGATACCACAACATCGTCAAGGCGATCGACGCGGCCCAGCCGCTGATGCACGCCCAAGCCGCTGAATAATCGGCGCCGCCGAATAGCCACGGCCGAATAGCAACGACCGGATAAAAACGACATAAACGACGACGCGCGGCACGCAACGCTGATGCTTCAGCCAGATGCCAGTCACGCGCAGCAGGGGGCAACATGAACGCACCGTTCGAGGGCATTGGCGCTTCGGTCCGCCGCAAGGAAGACCACCGCTTCATCTCCGGCCGCGGCAACTACACCGATGACATCAACCGCCCGGGCCAGACCCACGCGGTCATCCGCCGCAGCGACCGCCCGCACGCCAGGATCGTCTCCATCGACACCGCCGCCGCCAAGGCCGCCCCCGGCGTCGTCGCCGTCTACACCGCCGAGGACCTCGCCGCCATCGGCGGCCTGCCCTGCGGCTGGCAGATCCACTCCAAGGACGGCTCGCCGATGAACGAGCCCAAGCACCCCGTCCTCGCCGAGGGCAAGGTGCGCCATGTCGGCGACCCCATCGCGGTGGTCATCGCCGAGACCAAGCAGCAGGCCCGCGACGCCGCCGAACTCATCGCCATCGAGCTCGAAGACCTGCCCAGCACCGCCACCGTCACCGACGCGCTGAAGCCCGGCGCCGGCCAGGTGCACGACAACGCCCCCGGCAATGTCTGCTACGACTGGCACCTCGGCGACAAGGAAGCCGTCGACGCTGCCTTCGCCAAGGCGGCGAAAGTCGTCAAGCTCGACCTCGAGAACAACCGCCTCATCCCCAACGCCATGGAGCCCCGCGTCGCCCTGGCCGAGTTCGACCGCACCACCAGCGACTACACCCTCTACACCACCAGCCAGAACCCGCACGTCATACGCCTGCTGATGGGCGCCTTCGTGCTCGGCCTGCCCGAGCACAAGCTGCGCGTGGTCGCCCCCGACGTGGGCGGCGGCTTCGGCAGCAAGATCTACCATTACGCCGAGGAGGCCATCGTCACCTGGGCCGCCGGCCGGCTGGGCCGCCCGGTAAAGTGGACCGCCGAGCGCACCGAAAGCTTCATGAGCGACGCCCACGGCCGCGACCATGTCAGCACCGCCGAGATGGCGCTCGACGCGCAGGGCAACTTCCTCGCCCTCAAGGTCGCCACCCTGGCCAACATGGGCGCCTACCTCTCCACCTTCGCCCCCGCGGTGCCGACCTACCTCTACGGCACCCTGCTCGCCGGCACCTATAAGACCCCGGCGATCTACGTCGAGGTAAAAGCCGTCTTCACCAACACCGTCCCGGTCGACGCCTATCGCGGCGCCGGTCGCCCCGAGGCCACCTTCCTGATCGAGCGCCTCGTCGACACCATCTGCCACGACACCGGCGCCGACCCGATCGCCATCCGCCGCCAGAACTTCATCCCCAAGGACGCCTTCCCCTACCAGACCCCGGTGGCCCTGCAATACGACAGCGGCGACTACTTCACCACGCTGGAAGTCGCCATGAAGAACGCTGATTATGCGGGATTCCCGGCGCGCAAGACCGCTGCCGCCGCGAAGGGCAAGCTGCGCGGCATCGGCATCTCCACCTATCTGGAGGCCTGCGGCATCGCCCCCTCCGCCGTCGTCGGCTCGCTCGGCGCCCGCGCCGGGCTCTACGAGGTCGCCAACATCCGCGTCCATCCCACCGGCTCGGTCACAGTGTTCACCGGCACCCACAGCCACGGCCAGGGCCACGAAACCACCCTCGCCCAGCTCGTCACCAGCCAGCTCGGCGTGCCGTTCTCCCAGGTCGACATCGTGCACGGCGACACCGCCAAGATCCCGTTCGGCATGGGCACCTACGGCAGCCGCTCGCTCGCCGTCGGCGGCACCGCCATGGTCAAGGCGATGGACAAGATCATCGCCAAGGGCAAGAAGATCGCCGCCCACCTGCTGGAAGCCTCGGTGGACGACATCGAGTTCGCGGACGGCAGCTTCAAGGTCGCCGGCACCGACCGCGCCAAGACCCTCAGCGAGATCGCGCTCACCGCCTACGTGCCGCACAACTACCCGATCACCGAGATCGAGCCGGGCCTGGACGAGACGGCGTTCTACGACCCCGCCAACTTCACCTTCCCCGGCGGCTGCCATGTCTGCGAGGTGGAGATCGACCCCGACACCGGCGTCACCTCCATCGTCAACTTCACCGCGGTGGACGACGTCGGCCAGGTCATCAACCCGATGATCGTCGAGGGCCAGGTCCAGGGCGGCGTCGCCCAGGGCATTGGCCAGGCGCTGCTCGAACACGCCATCTACGACGAGAACGCCCAGCTCCTGTCCGGTTCGTTCATGGACTACACCATGCCGCGCGCCGACAACCTGACCAACATCTCGGTGGCCACCGAGAACACCATGTGCACCCACAACCCGTTGGGCGTGAAGGGCTGCGGCGAGGTCGGCGCCATCGGCTCGCCGCCGGCGGTGATCAACGCGGTGATCAACGCGCTGAAGGACTACGGCGTGCGCCACATCAACATGCCCGCCAGCCCGGAAAAGATCTGGGGCATCATCAATGCCGGCCGCAAGATGGCCGCCGAGTAGTCGAGGAAGAATCCGATGTACGACTTTTCCTACGTGAAGCCGTCCAGCCTCGCCGACGCGGCCGCCGCCCTGGCTGGCGACCCCGAGGCCAAGGCGCTGGCCGGCGGCCAGACCCTGATCCCGGTACTCAAGCAGCGCCTGAACAAGCCCAGCACGGTCGTCGACCTCGGCAAGCTCGGCCTGTCCGGCATCACCGTCTCGGGCGATTCGGTGACCATTGGCGCCATGACGACCCACGGCGCGGTCGCAAATTCTGCGGACGTAAAACGCGCGCTGCCCGCACTTGCCGCCCTGGCCGGAGAGATCGGCGACATCCAGGTGCGCAACCGCGGCACCATCGGCGGCTCGCTCGCCAACAACGACCCCTCGGCCGACTATCCGGCCGCGGCACTCGCGCTGGGTGCGACCATCACCACCAACAAGCGCGCCATCGGCGCCGAGGATTTCTTCCAGGGCATGTTCACCACGGCGCTGGAGCCGGGCGAGCTGATCACCTCGGTCACCTTCCCCATCCCGGCCAAGGCCGCCTACGTGAAGTTCCGCAACCCGGCCTCGCGCTACGCCATGGTCGGCGTGTTCGTCGCCACCGGCCCGAAGGGCGTCCGCATGGCGGTGACCGGGGCAGGGCAGGGCGGCGTGTTCCGCCACACCGCCGCCGAACAGGCGCTGTCGTCCAACTGGTCCGCCGCCGCCCTCGACGCCGTCTCGATCAGCCCCGACAACATGAACAGCGACATCCACGCCAGCGCGCCCTACCGCGCCCACCTCGTCGGCGTGATCGCCAAGCGCGCGGTTGTCGCGGCCGGCTGAGCCATGGTGGCCCGGCAGCGCAGACATGCCGGGCCACCATGTTCGGGAACCCGTTCGCCGGCGCGCACTAACCTCATGATGGAGGGACGGTCATGGACTGCAATTCGCGGCGCACCGAAGGACTGACACGCCGGTCCGCCATCGCATTGGGAGCGGCCGTGGCGGTGGCGGGGCTTCCGGCAGCGGCCCAGTCCGCCGAATTGCGTACCTGCCTCGCCGACATCCTGCCCCCGGGCCTCGACCCGATGAATTCTGGGCGCGCGCATGCAGGCTGCCGGTCCCACCGCGGCGGCCGAATGCCTGCGCCGCGCCGGCGCCCCTGCCAGCCCGGCCGATTGGTCATGGGTCGCCGGCAGCGTAGCCGAGGATTTCGAACACGGGCGAATCGTCAGCGTCGCCGGATGGCAGCTTGCCCGAACCGAGGCGTGGCTATGCGCCAACTTGCACGCCGCCGCCTGACCGACCCCCGGAGCCGTCAGCCGAGCCTGCGCTTGAGGTGATCCCCCAACCGCACCGCGAGCGCCACGATCGACAGGGTTGGATTGACATAGCCGCAGGTGGGGAACACCGAACTTCCGGCGATGTGAAGCCCGTCGATACCATGCACCTGGCAGTTGGCATCGACCACGCCGGTGCGCGGATCGTCGCTCATGCGCGTGGTGCCCATGTGGTGGTAGCCCCAGCCCAGGTCCTCCGACCATGTCTTGTCGTCCGCCACCAGCCAGTCGTCCAGACGCATGCGGCCCAGCCCCACCCGGCCAAGCTCGGCGGCGAACATCTCCATCATCGTCCGGACCGTGATCTTGTCGATCTCCGACAACCGCCAATCCAGGGCGATCCGCTGCATGCCCAGGGCGTCCCGCTCGGCGATCAGGGTCACCCGGCTATCAGGGTTGGGGGCCTGCTCGGTGCGCGAATGCAGTTCAAGCACCGTGTCGTCATCCTGCGGTGGCACGTATTGCTGGCCGCTGACCGCCGCATAGGCACCGCGCGCCACATCCACCGGATCGGTCACCACGTCGCCGATCGTCGGCAACAGTTCGCTCCACTCGTAATCGCCCTCGCGCAGGCGCCTCAGGGCGAGATAGCCGGCATCCGGGTCCGGAACGACATGGGCCGCGATCTGCAGACTCGTATTCAGCAGCTTCCTGTCGCGCTGCACCTGTGGCGCGAGTCGTACATGCGGCAGCTTGTTCTCGCCCACGCTGTGCCGAGCCCGCTGGTACAGCGCCCAATCCGGATCGCCCTTCAACAGCCCGGCCTTCGGAAACAGCAGTTCGGGATGATCCATGAAGCAGCGCCCGACCATGTCGTGCCCGTTGCCCACGCCCTGCGCCTGCACATCGGTCGACGCCAGCAGCAACCGTGCATTCTCCAACCCGCCGCAGGCAATCACGTAGTTGCGCGCCACCACCTTCGTCCGCCCTCCGGCAAGGCTCGCCAGCTCGATCGAACGCACCCGCTTCCCCGACGGCTCCAGCCGGATGCCGGTCGCATTGGCATGAAGAAGCGCACGGATGTTGCCGCTCTCCCTGATCGCCTTGCGGTGCCGCTCGCCAAAGCCGGTCGGCTGCTTGACGAACTGCCACAGGCTCTGCACGAACTTTTCGCGCGATAGCGGATAGAGTTCCTGCGACTTCGGCGACCAGGTGCGGATGTCGTAGTCGTATTTATCCAGGTTAAGGATCTTGTGCGCCTGCCGGTAATACGGATCCATGTCGCTCCGGCGGATCGGCCAGCCGCTGAGCGGTACCCAGTCGCGCTTCTCGAAATCGATCTCCTGCAGCGGCGCGCACATTCCGCCCCAGTGATTCGTGGTTCCGCCGAAATAGCGCAGCCGCACAACGTCCAGCGCCCCGTACTCGCGCCCAACGACATCGCCGCTGTAAAGCTGCTGGATATCAGGATCGAACTCGAAGCCCCCGCTTTCCACCATCAGCACGCTGTGGCGCGTGCGGGCGAAGGCCAGCGCCAGCACAATCCCTGCGGGCCCCGCGCCGATGATGCAAACATCGGCGCGCAGTTCCGCCGGAACGCCGGGCTTGCGCAAGTCCATGAACATGCTGGAATTCTCCCCGCGTCGGCCCTATCCGGCGTACTCAGTCGACAGGGCCGAGACTGCCGCGCCCGGCAGTTGGAGCAAAGAGCCTATTATATTCTATTTGCGAAAATTGATGACACTTCAGCCAAAACCATCCCCCCGCCGGGCGCCCCCGATCAGACCCGCCTCGGCCGCATCGGGCCACCCTGCGCCTTAGAACCCCTCGCGCGCGATATCCATCGCGAAATACGTAAGGATAAGGTCAGCCCCCGCCCGCTTGATCGCCCCCAACGTCTCGCGCACCACACGCCGCTCGTCGATCGCCCCGGCCGCCGCCGCGAACTTGATCATCGCGTATTCCCCGCTCACCTGATACGCCGCCAGCGGCAACAGCGAGCGCGCCCGAACCTGGCTCAGCACGTCCAGATACGGCAGCGCCGGCTTCACCATCAGAATATCCGCCCCCTCCGCCTCGTCGCAGATCGACTCCAGCAGCGCCTCGCGCCCATTCAGGGGGTTCATCTGGTACGCCTTGCGATCCCCCTTCAACTCCGATCCCGCCGCCGCCCGGAACGGCCCATAGAAGCTGGAGGCGAACTTCGACGAATAGGCCATGATCGGCACACCGCTGAACCCCGCGCCGTCCAACCCGGCGCGGATCGCCGCCACCTGCCCATCCATCATCGCCGAAGGCGCGATCATGTCCGCCCCCGCCCGCGCCGCCACCACCGCCTGGCGCGCCAGGTTCTCGATGGTGTGGTCATTGTGCACATGCCCCTCCGCCACCACCCCGCAATGGCCATGCGTGGTGTATTCGCAGAAGCACGTGTCGGGTATCACCACCAGCTCAGGCGCGGCATCCTTGCTGATCCGCACCATCCGCGCCAGCAACCCCTCCGGGTTCCAAGAATCGCTGCCCACCTCGTCCTTGTGCCGCGACACCCCGAACAGCATCACCGCCCGAATCCCCGCCGCCGCAATCCCCTTGATCGCCGCCGCCAGCCGCCGCTCGGGAATGCGCTCCACCCCCGGCATGCTCTCCACCGGCGCCGGATCCTCCAGCCCCTCCTCGACGAATATCGGATAGATCAGGTCGTTGAGCCCAACCGTCGTCTCCTGCAACAGGTCGCGCATGGCCGGGCTGCTGCGCAACCGGCGAAGACGGGTGGTGGGGAAACTCGGCATCTTCATGGCTCCTCGCGACAGGGCGGCGCCAAGCCGCATCGGCGAGCCCTAGGCGTCGGCCCACACCGGGCTTTCCGGCAGCATGGCGCCGCCGTCCACGGCAATCGTCTGGCCGGTGACAAAGCTCGCCTCGTCGCTGGCCAGATACAACATGGCATGCGCCACGTCCACGGGCGCGCCCAGCCGCTTGGCCGGGATGAAATGGGCAATTCGCTCCGCCCCATGCCGCGCCTTCATCCGCGACAGCCCGGGCGTGTCGATATACCCCGGCTCCACCCCGTTCACCGTGATTCCCGCCTCCGCCAACTCCAACGCCGCCGCCCGGATGAACCCGTTCACCGCCCCCTTGGTCGTCGAATACGCCCCCGACCCAGGCATCGTCACCCGCGGCCCGGTCACCGAGGAGGTGATCAGCAGCCGTCCCCCGCCGCCCCGGCGCATATGCGGCGCGGCCGCCGCGGCCAGCCAGAAACACGCCTTCACGTTTACCGCCAGCATCGCATCCAGCAGCGTGTCGTCACGCTCCGTCACCATGTGCCGCCCCATCGCGGCGGCATTGTGCACCACGATATCCAGCCTGCCGAACCGCGCGGCGATATCGTCCACCAGCGCGAACACCGCGTCCTTCTCCGCCATGTCGATCTGCATCAGCACCGCCTGGCCGCCCGCCTCGCGAATGGCGTCCACCGTCTCCTGCCCCGGCGCCTCGGTGCGCGTCGCCACCACCACCATCGCCCCCTCGGCGGCGAACACCTGGGCGATGGCGCTGCCGATGCCGCGCCCGCCGCCAGTGACGATGGCAACCTTGTCCACCAGGCGCGGCCCGGCACGGTGCGTCACCGGCGCTTCAGCCATCGTGGCTCTCCAGGAACAGCCGAACCTCGCGCAGGCACGCCTCCGTCTCCTCCACATGCGGCATGTGGCTGCTCTCCTCGAAAATGACCCAGCGATTATCCGCAATCCGGTCCGCGAACGGCTGCACCACCGCCGGCGTCGCCTCGTCGTACCGCCCGGAAACCAGCAAGGTCGGCGCCGCAATGCGATGCAACTGCTCGATGATATTCCACGACCGCAGGCTGCCGACGCAGTGGAACTCGCTCGGCCCGTTCATCGTGTGGTACACGGTCGGATCGGCCGCCAGCTTGTCGAAGCTCGCCTGCACCTCCGCCGGCATCGGCTGCACCCGGCACACATGGCGGGCATAGAACACCGCGGTGGCCGCTTCGTATTCCGCATCGCCAGTCGTGCCCGCCTGCTCGTGGCGCAGCAAGGTCGCCTGCACCTCGGGCGGCAGCGCGGCTCGCAACCGGTTCGCCTCCTGCACCCACAATTCCATCGACGGCGGCGAATTCGCGATCACCAACCCGCGCAACCCCTTCGGCTGCCGTATCGCGTGCTCCGCCCCCAGCATCCCGCCCCAGGACTGCCCGAGCAGGTGATAGCTGTCGGCCATCCCCAGATGCCCCAGCACCGCGTCCAATTCGTCGAGGAACAGCTGCACCGTCCAGAACCCCGCATCGGCATCCCGCAGATGCGTCGAATTGCCGCAGCCCAACTGATCGTAATGCACCACCGCCCGCTCCGGCGTCGCCAGCCCGGCAAACCGCAGCGTGTAGTCGTGGCACGCCCCCGGCCCGCCATGCAGCACCACCAGCGGCGGCAGCACCGCCCGCTCGCCCCCGGTCACGCGAAACCAGGTCGCATGGCCGCGAAACCGCACGGTGCCGGTGCGAGCCGCGTGCGGGATCATGGGCTGCGGTATCATGGGTGCGGAAACTCCATCATGCCGCTATGCTACAGCCGTCCAAGGGGAGAGCAACCATGAGCCACACGGCCGATCTCATCATCCGCAACGGCACCATCGCCGACGGCACCGGCGCCGCCCTGTTCGAGGGCGACATCGCCATCCGCGACGGCCGCATCGCCGAAATCGGCAAGATCGCCGGCAGCGGCGCCGAGGAAATCGACGCCCGCGGCAAGCTCGTCACCCCCGGATTCGTCGACCTGCACACCCACTACGACGCCCAGGTCACCTGGAGCAGCCAGGTCACCCCTTCCTCCTGGAACGGCGTCACCACCGTGCTCATCGGCAATTGCGGCGTCGGCTTCGCCCCCTGCCTGCCCGAGCGCCGCCAGATGCTCGTCGAACTGATGGAAGGGGTGGAAGACATCCCCGAAGTCGTGCTCACCGAGGGACTGCCCTGGAACTGGCAAAGCTTCCCCGACTACATGAACGCCCTCGGCTCCCGCCACTACGACCTCGACGTCTGCGCCCAGGTGCCGCACTCCGCGCTCCGCGTCCACGTCATGGGCGAGCGCGGCGCCAACCGCGAACCCGCAACCGAAGCCGACCGCGCCGAAATGGCCCGCCTCGCCGCCGAGGGCATGGCCGCCGGCGCCCTCGGCTTCTCCACCTCGCGCACCCTGGCCCACAAAACCCTCGACGGCCGCCACATCCCCACCCTGCGCGCCGAGGAAGCCGAACTCGACGCCATCGCCAAAGCCCTCGGCCGCGGCTGGATGCAGGTCATCTCCGACTTCGAAGACCTCGACCAGGAATTCGCCATGCTGCGCCGCCTGGCCATCGGCTCCGGCCGCCCCATGACCATCTCCCTGCTCCAGCGCGAACAGCGCCCCGAAGCCTGGAAAACCATCCTCGGCCACATCCATGCCGCCAACGACGCCGGCGCCCACATCCTCGGCCAGGTCATGGCCCGCCCCGTCGGTGTCATGATCGGCTTCGAGATCTCGCAAAACCCGTTCATGGACCGGCCTTCCTGGAAGGAAATCGCCCATCTTCCCTTCCCGGAGAAACGCGCCCACCTCCGCAACCCCGCCTTCCGCGCGAAACTGATCGCCGAGGAAACCACCGACCCCGCGCTGAAACACCGCCTCAACACCTGGGAAAAGATCTTCCCGCTCGGCGACAACCCGGACTATGAACCCGCCCCCAACTCCTCGGTCGCCGCCGTCGCCGCCCGCCAGGGCCGCGACCCGCAGGAAGTCGTCTACGACATGCTGATGGAACGCGACGGCCGCAACGTCCTCTACCGCCCCATCATCAACTATGCCGAAGGCAACCTCGAAGCCGTCAAGACCATGATGCAGGACCCCTATACCATCATGGGCCTCGGCGACGGCGGCGCCCATGTCAGCATCATCTGCGACGCCTCCGCCCCCACCACCATGCTCAGCCACTGGACCCGCGACCGAACCCGCGGCGAACGCCTGCCGCTGGAATGGGTCATCAAGCGCCTCTCCGCCGACAACGCCGCCGCCCTCGGCCTCTCCGACCGCGGCACCCTCGCCGTCGGCAAGAAAGCCGACCTCAACGTCATCGACCACTCCCGCATCCGCGCCCACGCCCCCGAAGTCCGCTACGACCTCCCCGCCGGCGGCCGCCGCCTCGTCCAAACCACCGAAGGCTACGACGCCACCATCGTCAGCGGCACCATCGTCCAACGCGATGGTACCGCCACCGGCGCGCTGCCGGGGCGGCTCGTGCGCGGTACGCGATAAGGCAAGGAAGCCCTTCTTTTTGTGAACAAAAAGAAGCAAAAAAACTTTACCCACTTACTTCCCTCCCCCTGCGTAGCGGGGGGAGCCGGAGGGGCGCTGCGGGCGCGGAAACTATCCCTTGCAATCTAACGTCCAGTTAGATAAAATGACATTGTGCAGGATCAACCGCTCCCGCTGGCCCAAGCCGTCGCCCGCCTGCGCCTCAACGCGCAGGCGCATCCGGCGCCCTTGTGGCTGCCCGATGCCTTGCACGCCATGATCGTCGCGGCCCTCGCCAGCATCTTCGGCCGCCTCGAAGACATGATCCGGCTCTGGCAAGCCGGCCTCCTCCCCCCGCTGGTATCCCGCACCGACCCCACTGAACGCCGCTCCAACACGCCGCCCACCCGTGACCGCGTCGCGCCTTCCCGCGCCCGCAGCCCGCGCCGTCGCCGTGCCGAAACGAAAGTGCCGTGCCCCAACAATCACCGCGCCCCCGCGCGATCCAACCGGCCGCACACCATCCGCCAATGCCGCGATGGCTCCGGCACCCCATCGTGCCAGGCCACGCCGTTCCGCACTGCCCGCGCGCCGCCGGCCCGTTTCCCGTTCAGCACCGTGGAACCCCTGAGCAGGGAAGCGCACTCACGCCGATAATGTTGCCAATACGTAACAAATATATGCTCAACATGTCATTCGTCGCTGCTACAGGCAACAAGACAATGACCTCCCCAATCAACACCCTCGCCCCCGCTGATCCCTATTGGCAAGGCGCAAAAGGGTGAAAGTCTTTTTGCTTCTTTTTCTACAGAAAAAGAAGATTTTTCTTCCTTCCCCTCTCACCCCGGCACCCCCTTCGTCGTGGAATATTCGAAGTGCAATGCCGTATCCGGAAACACGATCGGATGGATCGCATGGGCCGCCATCGCCGCCTCCGAGAACCCTTGCAGGATCAGTTTCAGCTTCCCCGGATACACAGCCACGTCCCCGATCGCGAACACCCCTGGCACCGAGGTTTCGCAGGTCGCGGGCGTCACCACCACATGGCTGCGCTCCAGTCCCAGCCCCCATCCGGCGATCGGCCCCAGGTCCATCGACAGCCCGAAGAACGGCAGCAGCACGTCGGCCGGCAGCATCCGCGTGCCACCGTCCAGGTCCGCCACCGCCACTGCTTCCAGCACGCCGCCGGTGCCGTGCAGCCCGTGCAGTTGGTAGGGGATGATCATTTCCACCTCCCCCCGCTTGGCTGCCGCGTCGAGTTGCCCGGCTGTCTCGGGGGCCGCGCGGAACTTCGCCCGCCGGTGCACCACCTGGATGGTCGCCGCGATCCCGCGCAGGGCGAGTGCCCAGTCCACCGCCGAGTCGCCCCCGCCGGCGATCACCACCCGCTTGCCGCGCAGGTCCTCGCGCCGCCTTACGTAGTATTGCACCGCCCCCGACGCCTCGTATTCCGGCAACCCCTCCATTGGCGGCCTGTTCGGCCCGAACGCCCCGGCGCCTGCGGCCAGGATAACCGCCTGGCAGCGCACGGTGTCGCCCTGGTCCGTCCCCAGCGTGAACTCGCCGACCGACCCTTCCAGCCGCTCCACCCGCCGCCCCAGCAGCATCCCCGGCGAAAACGGCGCGATCTGCCGCTCCAACTGCGCGATCAGCTCCGCCGCCTCGATCGCGGGGTGGGCGGGAATGTCGTAGATCGGCTTCTCCGGATAAAGCGCCGTGCACTGCCCGCCGGGTTCGCCCAACGCGTCGATCAGCACGCAGCGCAGCTTGAGCATCCCCAGTTCGAAGGCGGCGAACATCCCCACCGGGCCGGCGCCGACGATGGCCACGTCGGTTTCGATATCTTGGCTCATGGCTGTCCTTCCGGAACGGGTAACAGGGGGCCGTCGAGGGTGCATTGTGCCTTGCCGCGCCGGTCGGGCAAAATGGGCCGATGCACCGCGCCCTGCCGAACCTCGCCGCCACCGAAGCCCTCGCCGCCAGCGTCGCCGCCCTGGCGCGGCCCGGCGACGCCATTCTTCTGGAAGGCGCGCTCGGCGCCGGCAAGTCCGCCTTCGCCCGCGCCTTCCTGCGCGCCGCGGCCGGCGATCCGGCGCTGGAGGTGCCGAGCCCCACCTTCACCTTGGTGCAGAGCTACGAAACACGGCTCGGCCCGGTCCATCATTTCGACCTCTGGCGGCTCGACGGCCCCGGCCCGCTGGCCGAACTCGGCTGGGACGATGCGCGCCAAGACATCGTGCTGGTCGAATGGCCCGACCGCCTGGGCAGCCTGCGCCCGCCCGACGCGCTGGACATCCGCCTCACCCCTGAAAGCGACGAATCGCGCACCGCCGAGATAACAGGCTGGCCCGGCCGCGCGGCGGCGCTGTCATGATCCACCCCCGTTCCGCCATGCTCCTCGCCGGCGGCCAGCCGATGCCCGGCGACATCCGGCCCAAGCCGCTCCTGCGCCTGGCCGGCCGCGCCCTGGTCGACCACGCGCTCGACCGCCTGGCCGATGCCGGGGTGGAGCAGGTGGTGGTGAACGCCCCCGCCGAGGCCGCGGCATTGGCGGAGCACATCGCCGTCCGCCGCGCCGGCCCGCGCGCGGTATTGCGGCCCGAGGGGGTGACGCTGGACACCGGTGGCGCCGTGAACGCGGCGCTGGACCTGCTCGGCCCCGGCCCCTTCTATGTCGTGAACGCCGACACCTTCTGGCTCGACGGCCCCAGCCCCGCCCTCGGCCGCCTCGCCGCCGCCTGGAATCCGGACGACCCGGCGCCGGTGCTGCTGGTCCACCGCTGCTTCCAGGTGCACTCCGACACCGGCGACGGCGACTTCGCCATGGACCCCTGGGGCCGCCTGCGCCGCCGCGGCGAGCGCGAGATCGTGCCCTACCTCTATGCCGGCCTGCAGGTGCTCGACGCCGCCATCGTCGCCGCGGCGGCACAGTTGGCCGGCCCGCGCTTCGGCATGAATGCGCTTTGGCGCGAGGCGCTGGAAGCCGGCCGCCTGCACGGCGTGGTGCATGATGGGCTGTGGTTCCACATGGACCTGCCGGCCGACTTGGCCGAGGCCGAACACAATCTGCGCGCCCGCGCCCTCGGCGAAGCACGGTAGATGAACCTCGCCACCCTGCCGGCCAACGCGCCGTTCCTCGACTGCATCGCCGAGGACTGGCTGGCCCGCACGCAGGGCGACGACGACCTGGGCCACGGCCTCATCCTGCTGCCCACCCGCCGCGCCGCAAGGTCGCTGGCCGAGGCCTTCCTGCGCGCCAGCAACGGCCGCCCGCTGCTGCTGCCCCGCATCACCGCCATCGGCGCGCTCGACGAAGCGCCGCTGGCCCTGTCCGGCGCACTCGACCTGCCGCCGGCCGTGGACCCGGCGCAGCGCCTCGCCGCCCTGTCGCGGCTGATCATGGCCCTGCCGCCGGAAAGCGGCGGCGTCGATTCGGCCGACCGCGCCTGGCGCCTGGCCCGCGAACTGGCCAGCCTGATGGACCAGGCCGAATGGGCCGAACTCGACCTGCGCGAGGCGCTTGAGCGCGCCGCCGAGACCGAACACGCCGCCCACTGGCAGGTGACGCTCGATTTCCTCGCCATCGTCACCGACGCCTGGCCCGCCTGGCTCGCCGAACAGGGCGTGATGAACCCGGCCGCCCGCCAGGTGCGCCTGCTGGACGCCCAGGCCGCCGCCTGGGCCGAGGCACCGCCCGCCCACCATGTATGGGCCGCCGGCATGTCAGGCGGCATCAAGGCCGCCGCCCGCCTGCTGCGCGTGATCGCCGCCATGCAAGGGGGTAGGGTGGTGCTGCCCGGCCTGGACCTCGCGATGGACGAGGCGACGTGGGAGGCGCTGGACGCCGCCCACCCGCAAGCCGGCATGCGCGCGTTGCTCACCGGCCTGGGCGCGCGGCGCGGCGACGTGGCCGGTCTGACTTGTGCGCCCACGGTGCCGCCCGCGCGGGTGGACCTGATGGCGCATGCGCTGCTGCCGGCCGCCTCCCTGTCCGCCTGGCGCGATCCGCAAATCCGCCCCGGCTTGGACGGCCTGTTCCGCCTGCGCGCCGCCGACCAGCAGGAGGAGGCGGTGGCCATCGCCCTGATCCTGCGCGACGCGTTGCAGGCGCCCGGCACCCGTGCCGCCCTGGTTACGCCCGACCGCGCGCTGGCCGGGCGCGTCTCGGCCGAACTGCTGCGCTGGGGCGTGCTGGCCGACGACAGCGCCGGCGAGAAGCTGGCCGACAGTCCGCCCGCCGTGTTCCTGCGCCTGCTGGCCGCCGCCGCCGTGGACGAGCTAGGCCCGGTCAGCCTGCTCGCCCTGCTCAAGCATCCCTTCGCCGCCGCCGGACTCGCGCCCGCCGCCTGCCGCACCGCCGCGCGCGCGCTGGAAGTGGCCTGCCTGCGCGGACCCCGCCCGCAACCCGGCCTGCCCGGCCTGCGCATGGCCGCCGACGGAAAGCCGGGCCTTGCCGATCTGCTCGCGCGGCTGGAGACCTGCCTGGAACCCGTCCTGCGCCTGACCAACCTTGCCTTCGCCCCCGACCGCCTGCTGTCCGCGCTGGTCGAGGCCGCCGAGGCACTCGCGGCGACGGACGAAAAAGCGGGTCCGGAGATACTATGGGCGCATGAGGAGGGCGCGGCGCTTGCAACCCTGCTGGCCGACACCCTGCCGGCCATGGCCACGCTCGCCGACCAGCCCGCCACGGTGCTGCCGGGCCTGCTGGATGCGGTGCTGGAAGGGGTGGTGGTGCGCAGCCGCCGCGTGCTGCGCGGGCGCGACGCTGCCGGCGAGCATCCGCGCGTGTTCATCTGGGGCCTGCTCGAAGCCCGGTTGCAAAGCGTAGACGTGGTGGTGCTGGGGGGCCTGGTGGAAGGCGTGTGGCCACCGGCCACCGATCCCGGGCCGTGGATGAGCCGGCCCATGCGCACCCGCGCCGGCCTGCCGAGCCCGGAGGAGAGCGTGGGCCAGGCCGCGCATGATTTCGTCGCCACCGCCTGTTGCGCGCCGGTCGCGGTGCTGTCCTGCCCGCGCCGGCGGGACGGCGCGCCCGCGGTGCCGGCGCGCTGGCTGGCGCGGCTCGACGCCTGGCTCACCGGTCAGCGCCGCGCCCTGCCGCTCCATCCCGCCGCCGCCTGGGCTGGCCTGCTCGACCAGCCAACCATGCTGCAACGCCTGTCCCCGCCGGCGCCGTGCCCGCCGCTGGCCCTGCGCCCGCGCCGGCTGAGCGTCACGGAGGTTGAGACCTGGCTCGCCGACCCCTACGCCATCCACGCCCGCCACGTGCTCCGCCTGCGGGCTCTCGACCCGCTGGAGCAGGGCACCGACGCCGCCGATTACGGCCGGCTGGTGCATGCCGGTCTGAACCGCTTCCTGGCCGAAAGCGGCGCCGGCTGGCCAACCGGTGCGGCCGCCAAGCTGCGTGAGGCGATGGACCATGCGCTGGAGGAGGCACGGTTGCGCCGTGCGCTGGTGGAATGGTGGCGCCCGCGCCTGCACCGCATCGCCGACTGGGTGGTGGAGACCGAGATCGGCCGCCGTGCCGCCCAGCGCCCAGCGACGATCGCGAGCGAGGTGAAGGGCAGCTGGAAGCTGGACGTGCCCGGCGGGTTCGAACTTGTCGGGCGCGCCGACCGCATCGAGCAGCGCACCGACGGCACCTTGGCGATCCTGGACTACAAGACCGGCGCGCCGCCCTCGCAAACCGACGTGGAGGCCGGCTTCGCGCCGCAATTGCCGCTGGAGGCGGCGATGGCCGCCGCCGCCGCCTTCCCCGGCGTGGCCGGCACGCCGGCCGAGCTTACCTACTGGCATCTGACCGGCGGCTTCCAACCGGGCGCCGTGCGCACGCTGTTCAAGGGAGATCCCGCTGCCATCGAGGCCGCCGCCGCCAACGCCGAGGCCCGGCTGCGCGACTTGATCGCCGCCTTCGACGATCCCGCCCGCCCCTACCTGTCGCAGCCGCATGCCGGCCGCGTGCCGCGCTTTTCCGACTACGCGCAATTGGCCCGGGTCGCCGAATGGGATTTGTCGGGAGAGGATCCATGAGCCAATCGGCCCGCGAGCAGGCCAACCTGTCGCAGCGCCTTGCCGCCGACCCCAATGTCTCGGCTTTCGTCGCCGCCTCGGCCGGGTCGGGCAAGACCAAGCTGCTGACCGACCGGCTGCTGCGCCTGATGCTGGCGGGCAACGACCCCGCGCGCATCCAGTGCCTCACCTTCACCAAGGCCGCCGCGGCCGAGATGGCGCTGCGCCTGCAACGCACGCTCGGCGCCTGGGTGGCGCTGGACGATGCCGAGTTGGACGCGCGCCTTGTAGCCCTGGAGGTGGCGCCCGGCGAGGCCACGCGGCGCAAGGCGCGCGAGCTGTTCGCCACCGTGCTCGACCTGCCCGGCGGCATGCGCATTGGCACCATCCATGCCTTCTGCCAGTCGCTGCTGCGGCGCTTCCCGCTGGAGGCGCGGCTGTCGCCGCATTTCCGGCTGATGGACGACCCGGATTCCGCGGTCGCCCTGGCCGAGGCGCGCGAGACGATGCTGTCCGGCGCCTTCGCCGTGGAGCGCCGTACTGCGCTGCAATACCTGGCCGGCCATGTCGGCTCGCTGGACAGTCTCGGCCAATTGATCGAACGGCTGCGCAGCGAGCCCGATCGGCTCGACCGCGCGCTGGCGGATGGGCACGAGGCGCTGGAGGCGCGGCTGCGCAAGGTTTTGGGCGCGCGCGACGAGGCCGAGGTCGCGCAGCAAGCCGCCACCGGCATGGATACCGCCGCCCTGAACGCCGCCATCGCCGCCCTGCGCGCCGGTGCCGCCGGGAAGGGGCAGACGCTGGCGGGCAACATGGCCGAATGGCTGGCGCTGGACGCGACGACACGGGCGGAGAACATCGCGGCGTGGCGCGCGCTGCTGCTCACCGACAAGGGCGAGGCGCGCAAGCCGAAGGGCATGGTCCCCGGCAAGTTTCTCGACACGGCGCCCGAGGTGGAGGCCTGCCTTGCCACGGAACAGGAGCGGCTGCTGGCACTCGATGATGCCGCGCGGGCATGGCAGGTCGCAGCGCTTACGACGGCGCTCGCCAGCCTCGCCCATCCGGTGGCGCAAGCCTTCGCCGCGCGCAAGCAGGCCACGGGGATGCTGGACTACGGCGACCTTATCCGCGCCAGTAGCCGCTTGCTCGTCGATCCCGGCGCCGCCTGGGTGCTGTACAAGCTCGATGGCGGGCTCGACCATCTGTTGCTGGACGAGGTGCAGGACACCGCCCCTGCACAATGGGAGATCGCGGGCCGGCTGAGCGAGGAGTTCTTCGCGGGCGAGGGCGCGCAGGACCGCGAGCAGCCGCGCACCGTGTTCGCGGTGGGCGACCGCAAGCAGTCGATCTACTCCTTCCAGGGCGCCGACCCGAAGGCGTTCGAGGAATGGCGCGGTATCCTGCGCCGCCGCGTTGGCGCCTCGGGCGGTCATTGGCGCGACGTGCCACTGGAGGTTTCGTTCCGTTCCACCGCGCCGGTGCTGGGACTGGTCGATGCGGTGTTCGCCGCCGGGCCGGCCAGCCAGGGCGTCGCCACCCCCGGCACCCTGCGCCATGCCGCCGATCGTGCCGGCCATGCCGGGCGGGTGGAGCTGTGGCCGCTTACCCCGGTGCCGGAACCTCCGGCGGTGGTGCCGTGGACGGTGCCGGCGAAGAACCAGGGCAGCGTCAGCGCCATGCAGCGCCTGGCCGACAGCCTGGCCGCCTGGATCGCCGAACAGACCGACGGCAGCGTGGCGCTGCCCAGCCGCGGCCGGGCGGTGGCGGCCGGCGACGTGCTGGTGCTGGTGCGTCGCCGCAACGCCTTCGCCCGCGCCCTGGTGCGCGCGCTCAAGGCACGGCACGTGCCGGTGGCGGGGCTCGACCGGCTGGTGCTGACCGAGCAGCCGGCGGTGGCCGACCTGCTCGCACTGTGCGACACGCTGCTGGTGCCGGAGGACGATTTGTCGTTGGCCTGCGTGCTGACTTCCCCGCTCGGCGGGCTGGACGACGATGGCCTGATGGCGCTGGCCGCTGGCCGGCGGGGTTCGCTGTGGGCCGCGCTGCGCGACCGCGCCGGCGAGCGCCAGGCGTGGAAGGCGGCGCACGACATGATCGCGGCGCTGCTGTCGCGGGTGGATTTCGCGCCGCCGCACGCCCTGCTGACCGAGGCGCTGGGCCGGCTGGGCGGGCGGGCGAAGCTGTTCGCGCGGCTGGGGCCGGAGGCGGCCGAGCCGGTGGACGAATTGCTGAACGCCGCGCTGGTGCATGCCGGTGGGCACGTGCCCTCGCTGCAGGGCTTCCTGCACTGGCTGCGCCAGTCCGGCGCCGAGGTGAAGCGGGAGGCCGAGGGGGCGGGGGGCGCGGTGCGGATCATGACGGTGCACGGCGCCAAGGGGTTGCAGGCACCGCTGGTGGTGCTGCCCGACACCACCAGCCTGCCGCCCGATGACGGGCCGGTGTCCTGGACCGATGGGCTGCCGGTCTGGTCGCCGCGCAAGGAACTTCGCTGTCGGGCGGCGGAGACCCTGCGCGCCGAAAGCCAGGCAAGGCGCATGGAGGAGCACAACCGCCTGCTCTACGTCGCGCTCACCCGCGCCGAGGACCGGCTGGTGGTGTGCGGCTGGGCCAATCGCAGCACCATGGCCGACGAATGCTGGTACCGCCTGGTGCAGGACGGCTTCGCGCGGGTGGCGGCGCGGGGCGAGCCGATGCCGGCGATCCCCGATGCGTGGGATGGCGAGGTGCTGGTGCTGGATTCGCCGCAGCACGCCGCCCCCGACATCGCCGCGGTGCCGGGTGCGCGGGTGCCGGCCCGGCCCTTGCCTGCCTGGGCCGGACGGGCGCCGGACTGGCTTGCCGAACCGGCGCCCGCGGAACCGCGCCTGCCGCAGCCGCTGGCGCCGAGCCGGCCGGAGGGGGTGGAACTGGGGCCGGTGCCGGAGGCCGCCTCGCCGCTGGCCGAGCGCGATACCACCGGGCGGCGCTTCCGCAAGGGCCAGCTAGTGCACCTGATGCTGCAGCACCTGCCCGACATCGCGCCCGACCGCCGTGCCGCCGCCTGCCGCGATTTTCTCGCCCGGCCCGGCCATGGGCTGACCGCTGCCGATGCAACGGGGCTGGCGGGCGAGATCCTGGCCATTCTCGCCCATCCCACCCTCGCCCCGCTGTTCGGCCCGGGCGCGCGCGCCGAGGTGCCGCTGACCGGGCTGGTGGACGGGCACATCGTGGGCGGGCTGGTGGACCGGCTGGTGGTGTTGCCCGACCGGGTAATCGTGGCGGACTACAAGACCAATCGCGCCCCGCCGGCCACGGCCGAGGTGGCGCCGCCGACCTATCTGCGGCAGATGGCCGCCTATCGCGCCGTGCTGCGCGGCATCTTCCCCGGGCGCCCGGTGGGCTGCGCCCTGGTGTGGACAGCCGGACCCGTGGTGATGCCGCTTCCCGACTCGCTGCTGGACGCCCATGTTCCCGGTCATGCGCCGGGCGAGGTGCCCGGCGAACCGGTACCGGCTTGATATGGCGCCGGCGCCGTCCCACCTCACCTATCCGACCCCGCCTCCTGTACCTATGCGAAAGGCAACCCCGAGATGAGCGAAAACACGAAGCCCGTCACCGACGACAGCTTCGCCACCGACGTCCTCAATGCCGAGGGCGCCGTCCTCGTGGATTTCTGGGCGGAGTGGTGCGGCCCGTGCAAGGCCATCGGGCCGGCGCTGGAGGAACTGGGCGCCGAGTACAAGGGCAAGCTCACCGTCGCCAAGGTGAACATCGACGACAACCCCGGTACGCCGAACCAGTACAACGTGCGCGGCATCCCCACCCTGATCCTGTTCAAGGACGGCAAGCCGGTGGACACGCTGGTCGGCGCGCGGCCCAAGAGCGCCCTGAAGCAGTGGATCGACAAGTCGCTTTGAACTGACGTGCCCCTTTGGCCCCCTCGTCGCGCGAGGGGGCCGCTGGCTCAGCCGTGGCGCAGCACGATCTTGCCGAAATGGCTGGCGCCTTCCATGTGGCGGAACGCGGCCTGGGCGTCGGCGAAGTCGAAGACGCGGTCGATCACCGGGCGCATTTCGTGCATCGCGATGGCGCGGTTCATCGCTTCGAACATCGCACGTGACCCGACGTAGATGCCGCGCACCGACAGCGACTTGCGCATGATGCCGGTGGGATTTACCTCCGCCGCCCCGGTCAGCACGCCGATCAGGCTGATGTTGCCGCCCAGGCGCACCGCCCCCAGCGAGCGTGCGAAAGTGCCGGCGCCGCCGACCTCGACGATCTCGTCCACGCCCGCGCCGCCGGTGAGCGCAAGCACCGCGTCCTGCCATTCCGGCGTGGCGCGATAGTTGATGCCGTCGCTGGCGCCGAGCGCGCGGGCGCGTTCGAGCTTGGCGTCCGACGACGAGGTCGCGATCACCCGCGCTCCCAGCAGGCGCGCGAATTGCAGTGCGAAGATCGACACCCCGCCGGTGCCCTGCACCAGCACCGTGTCGCCCGCCGTCACCCGCGCATGCTCCACCAGGGCGTGCCAGGCGGTGACGGCGGCGCAGGGCAGGGTGGCCGCCTCCTCGAAGCTCAGATGCGCGGGAATGTGCACCAGCCCATCGGCGTCCAGCGCCACGTATTCCGCCATCATGCCGTGGATCGCGCCGCCGAGCGCGGATGAAGCGGCCTCCGGCGTGATCGCACCGGCAATCCAGCGCTGCATGAAGATGCCGGCCACCCGGTCGCCCGGCTTCACCCGCGTCACGCCCGCGCCGACCTGCACCACCTCGCCCGCCCCGTCCGACAGCGGGATCAGCCCGGCCGGCGGGGCGCCCCGGGCATAGGCGCCGCGCACCATCATCAGGTCGCGGTAGTTCAGGCTGGTCGCCCGCACCCGCACCAGCGCCTGGCCGGGGCCCGCGGTCGGCGCGGCCTCGACGGCCATTGTAAGGGACTCGATTCCCGGGCTGTGCAGGCGGTAGATCTTCATGGGCTGGAGCCTTGGATTGCGGGATTGTGCCGGCAGAGTAGGCTGACCAAGCGCATCGCTCAATCACCGCACAGGAATCCGCCCATGCAGATCAACGACCCCGCCGTGATCGCCGAGGCGCGCGCCGTGTTCGACCGCTACGAGGCGGCGCTGATGGGCAACGACACGCCGGTGCTGGACGAGATCTTCTGGGCCGACCCGCGCACCGTGCGCTTTGGCGTCACCGAGATCGGCTTCGGCCACGACGCCATCCGCGCGTTCCGCGCCAGCGTCGCCAGCTATGCGAAGCGGATTCAGAAGCGGGTGGAGATCACGACGTTCGGACAGGACTTCGCCTGCACGCACCTGATCTACGAGCGGGTAAACAGCGGCGCCATCGGACGCGAGACCAAGATCATGGCGCGCTTCGCCGATGGCTGGCACGTGGTGTCCGCGCATGTGTCGCTGCTGGCGGCGGCGGACGAGACGAAGCGGAAATAGGTTCAGGAGGGGCGGCTGATAAGGAGGTGCTTCCCATTCTTGGTAACGGAGAAGCCGCCCGCCTCTAAGAACGACTGAAGGCGGGAATGACCGGACTGCGCGAGTTTAAATGCGGGCCGCGCCTTTCTAAGTTCTGACATCAAGGCATCGTTCGTTACCGCATGCGCTCCTTGTGAGAGGCATTTCGCGAACGCTTCGGTGAGCATATTGCGGTCATTGGCAGCCAGCTTCTTGTCGCCAGCCAAGGGCGGTGCCGTTTTTGGCGCTATTGTTGCGATCTTGGGGCTTGCCGCCGCCTCGACGGCTGGCACCGTTGCGGCCAGGACGTCCATCGCACCCGGCAGGCTCTCGATCTCGATGAACTCCGGGCAGGCTTGGCGGAAGCATTCGAGCGTCTTGCTTTGGCCTAGCCCCACGATGTACGCGCCATGTTCGCGCAGACGCAATACCAAGCCGCTGAAGTCGCTGTCCGATGAAACGAGGCAGAAGCCCTGGACGACCCCGCCATGCAGCAGGTCCATCGCATCGATCGCCAACGCGATGTCGGCAGCGTTTTTGCGCTTTGTCCGCACCTCGATGTGTTGCGGCCGGATACCGAGGCGCGGGCAAGCCTCGGCCCAGTCGCGGAGTTTCTCCATTCGGAAATTGCCATATGCGCGCCGCACAATCGGTTCACCGTGGCGCACAACTTCCTGCATCAGGCAATTGGCAAGGCGGTAGTCGACATTCTCGGCGTCGATCAACAGTGCGAGGCGGCGGTTGAGGGGGATGTGCATGGCTCTTCCGGTTCGACAATGGAAGTATCCGGCACGATCGCTACCAACCGGTTACACCGGTTATTCCGTGGTGCCGGATAGGGTGGCGCGCACCATCACGCTGCCGTCCTGCTGAGCCAGTTCGAACGCGCCGGTTTGCGCCACCAAGGTCAAAAGCTTGGTGTGGCCATAGGTCCGCGGGTCGAAGCTTGGGTTGATCCGGCGGACCGCCTTGCCGAGGGGGCTGAGGTGGCTCCAGCCGTCCTTCTGTGGCACCTGGCGGATCGCGCGGCGCAGCAGCACCGCGGCGGCGCGCAGTTTGGCCTCGTCGGCGCCCGCTTGGGCCTGGTCGGCGGCGGCCGGTGCCATCGGGCCCGCCGGAGCCATGCCCATCATCAGATGTTCGAGGAAAACGAAATGCCGGCATGCCGCGCGGAACCCGTCCGCGGCGCCGCGGCGGCCGAAGCCGTGCACGTCCAGCCCTTGTTCACGAATTCGCGATGCCAGGCGGGTGAAGTCGCCGCTGGCGGATACCAGGCAGAAACCGTCGAACAGGCTGGTGTGCAACAGGTCCATGGCATCGATCACCAACGCGCCATGCACGGCAATCCGGCTGGCATGGCCGGCGAAATGCTGCTGTGGGATCACGGCATGCCGGTGCATCGGCTGCTGCCAGCCGAACAGCCGCGCGTCGGAGAAATCGCCATAGGCGCGCCGGACATTGGCATCGCCCAGATTTTCGATGGCGAGGAACAGCGCATCGGTCACATCGGGCGCAATGTTCTCCGCGTCGATCAGCACGGCGAGGCGGGGGCGGGCCAGGGAGGTGGGCATTGAGGTGGGCATTGAGGTGGGCATGGAGGAGGGCAGGGGATGAGACACCAGTCATTCCAATTGCGACGCCCGCATAAATCGCGACCCCGGTTTCAACCACGTTTCGATATCCCGTTAACAATTAGCATCAGGCCCGACAGGAACAGGAGCCCCAGGACGATCCGGCGGAACGCGACGTCGTTCACCCTTCTGTACAATCGCGCTCCGGCCAGGGCCGGCAGCAGCATGCATGGTGCTGCCAGCGCGAACAGCCGGATCTCCTCCATGCCGACCAGCCCGCGGATCGTGAAGCCCACGAGGGCCAGGCTGTGCATGGTGGTGTGGAATGCCTGGAATACCGCGCGTTGCGCGTCCTTGTCCCAGCGCCGCAATGTTACCCACAGCGTCGGTGCCGGGCCGGACAGCCCGCCCAGCCCGCCCATGATGCCGCCGAGCCAGCCCGCGACGGCATCGGCCGCCTGCCCCCCTCCGGTCACGCGCGGCAGGTTGGCGCCAAACAGCATCACCGGGCACCACACCGCCAGCAGCACCCCCAGCCAGAAGCGGAAGGCCGCCGGGTCGATCAGCGGCAGCAGCCACACCCCCAGCGGCACGCCGGCCACGCCGCCGGCGATGAACGGCCAGGCGGCGCGCGCGCGGAAGCCGCGCCAAGTGGTGCGCCCGTTCAGCATCTGGCCCAGCAGTGAACAGGCGACTACCAGAGGTCCCGCGGTTTCCGGGGCCAGGGTCCATACCCAGAAGGCCAGCGCGATCAGCCCGAAGGCGAAGCCCGTCAGCCCCTGCACGAACCCTGCCGCGCAGGCGCCGGCGGCAACGAGCAGCAGCTACTTCACCGAGGAGAAGGCGGTGGGCGAGAGGAAGTAGTTGGCGACGTTGGCGTTGATCGGCCCGTCCGCCTCGCTCTCCGCGCGCACCTTCAGCCATTCCGGGTCGGCGGCGAACTTGGGCCACTTCTCCTCGCGCTCGGCCAGGGATTCCCAGGCGAGCATATAGGTCAGGTCGTTGGCCGACTCGCCCACCAGCGTTGTCCAGAACCCGGCCTGGCGGATGCCGTGGCGCTCCCAGATGCGCAGCGTGTGGTTCTGGAACCGGGCCAGCAGGTTGGGCAGGCGGCCCGGCAGGGTGCGGTAGATGCGCAGTTCGTAGATCATTCGTTCCCTCCTTGGTGGTGTTCGGGCTGTGCATGGCCCGGCGCGGCGCTATCGTGCGTGCGGGCTGGCGCCAGCGCAACGGCCCAGCCCGCAGGGGGACGCATCGCATGCATGTCGTGGTGATCGGGGCGGGGATCGTGGGTGCTGCCAGCGCCGTCGAACTGCTGCGCGACGGCCATGCGGTGACCATCGTCGAGCCCGGGCCGCCCGGCGGCGAGCAGGCGGCCAGCTACGGCAATGGCTGCTGGCTCAGCCCCAGTTCGGTGCTGCCCGTCTCGGCACCCGGCCTGTGGAAGAAGGTGCCGGGCTGGCTCGCCGACCCGCTCGGCCCGCTGGCGATCCGCTGGACCTACCTGCCCAAGGTATTGCCCTGGCTGTGGCGCTTCCTGCGCGCCGGCGCCACCTGGGAGCGGGTGCGCGCCACCGCCCCGGCCCTGCGCGCGCTCGTCGTGGGCTGTCCCGAGAAGCATCTGGCGCTCGCCGAGGAGGCCGGCGTGGGCCACCTCATCCGTCGCGGCGGATTGCTCTATCCGTTTCCTACCCGCGCCGATTTCGAAGCCGAGAGCGAGGCCTGGGCGATCCGCCGCGAGCAGGGCATCACCTGGACCGAGCTTTCCGCCGAAGAACTGCACCAGCGCGAGCCCGCATTGTCGCGCCGCTACACGTTCGGCGTGCATGTCCACGAGGGTGGTCACTGCATTGATCCCGGCGCCTATGTCGCCGCCCTGGTGGCGCTGGCCGAATCGCGCGGTGCGACGCTTGTGGAGGCGAGGGCCGAGGCGCTGGAGATCGCGAACGGCAGGCTCGCCGGCGTGCGCACGTCCAACGGCACCATCGCCTGCGACCGCGCCGTGATCGCCGCCGGCGCGTGGTCGAAGCAGCTTGCCGCCCAGGCCGGCGACGACGTGCCGCTGGAGAGCGAGCGCGGCTACCATGCCCTCATCCTTGATGCGAATACCGGGCCGCGCACGCCGATGATCCCGTCGGACGGCAAGATGTCCAACGTGGTCACGCCGCAGGGCCTGCGCATCGCCGGCCAGGTGGAGATCGCCGGGCTGGACGCAGCGCCCAACTGGCGGCGCGCCGAGGTGCTGCGCGACTACGCCCTTGCCACCTGGCCGGAACTCCCGCGCGATCTGCCGCCCGAGCGGGTGAAGGTGTGGATGGGCCATCGCCCCTCCATCGCCGACGGCCTGCCGGTGATCGGCCCCGCCACGGGCTGCGCCGAGGTGGTGCACGCCTTCGGCCATGGGCATATCGGCCTGGCCGCAGGCGCCACCACGGGGCGGCTGGTGGCCGATATCGTCGGCGGCAGCCCGCCCGTGATCGATCCCGCGCCTTATTCCCCCGCCCGTTTCCGCTGAGGAGCCTGCCATGGACATTCCCACCCTGCCGCCGCGCCGCACCGGCACCCTGCAGCGCCCGGGCAGCACGCTCTTCTACGAGGTGACCGGCAGCGGGCCGGCGATCGTGTTCGCGCACGGCCTGGGCGGCAACCACATGTCGTGGTGGCAACAGGTGGCGCATTTCGCTCCGCGCTGGACCTGCGTGGCCTTCGCCCATCGCGGCTTCGCGCCGAGCACGCCGATCGCGGGCGGGCCCGACCCGGCCGACTACGCCGACGACCTCGCCGCCCTGGTCTCCCATCTCGACCTGCCCGACGTGCGGGTGGTCGGCCAGTCGATGGGCGGCTGGACGGCGGTGGAATACGCGCTGCGCCGGCCGCCCGGGCTGAAGGGCATCGTGCTGGCCGCCACCACCGGCTCGATCGACACGAAGCGTCTCCGCGAGCCCGAGCTTTCGATGCTCGGGCCCTGGGCCGAGTTCGGCGAAACCCTGGTGCCCAGGCTTTGGACGGCCGGCATGCACCCGGCCTGCGGCGCGCGCATGGCGGCCGAACAGCCGGCCATGCACCTGCTCTACCGCCAGATCGACGGCATGAACGCCGCGATGGACAAGGAGGCGCTGCGGAGCAAGCTGATGGCCGCGCGCACCCGCCCGCCCGAGGACCTGCAGAAGGCGGCCTGCCCAATACTGCTCATCGCCAACGACGAGGACATCGTGATGCCGCCGTTCGCCGCCGATGCCATCGCTGCGGTGGTGCCGGGGGCAAAGGTGGCGCATATCCCCGATGCCGGACACTCCGGCTATTTCGAGCGGCCCGAGACGTTCAACCGCCTGGTGGCGGAGTTCCTTGAGCCGACCCGATGACGAACCGCAATCGGAGAACGACATGAGCCAGAGCAACCAGCGCACCGGCCTGCAGCTGCGCTCCCTGCTGAAGCCCGGCGGCGAGCTTGAGCTCTCACTGGCCGAGATGCCGGTGCCCGAGCCCGGCCCCGACGAGGTGCTGGTGCGGCTGGAGGCGGCGCCGATCAACCCATCCGACCTCGGCCTGCTGCTCGGGCCGGCCGACCTGGCCATGATGCGCGCAGGCGGCACGGCTGACCGCCCGGTGCTGACCGCGACGGTTCCCGCGCCGCTGATGCCTGGCCTGGCGGCCCGGGTGGGCGAATCCATGCCCGTCGGCAACGAGGGCGCGGGCATTGTCGTGGCCGCGGGCGCCAACGCCAAGGCGCTGCTGGGCCGCGCCGTTTCCGTGTTCGGCGGCGCCACCTATGCGGAGTACCGCACCAGCGCCGCCGCCGAGTGCCTGGAGCTGCCGGCGGACGCGACCCCGGCCGACGGCGCCTCGTGGTACGTGAACCCGCTGACCGCGCTGGGCATGGTCGAGACGATGCGCCGCGAGGGCCACACCGCGCTGGTGCATACCGCCGCCGCCTCCAACCTCGGCCAGATGCTGAACCGCATCTGCCTCGCCGACGGCATCGCCCTGGTGAACATCGTGCGCAGCCCGGCGCAGGCCGAGCTGCTGCGCGGGCAGGGCGCGAGGTTCGTGTGCGACAGCTCGGCGCCCGGCTTCCTCGCCGACCTCGCCGACGCCGTGGACGCCACGGGCGCGACGCTTGGCTTCGATGCGGTCGGCGGCGGCAAGCTCGCGGGCCAGATCCTCGGGGCCATCGAGACGGCGGTGAACCGCAAGGCCACCAGCTACAACCGCTACGGCTCCTCGGTGCACAAGCAGGTCTACATCTATGGCAGCCTTGATACCGGGGCGACCGAGTTCGTGCGCCGCTTTGGGCTCGCCTGGGGGATTGGCGGCTGGCTGTTGCCGCCGTTCCTGCAGAAGATCGGCCCGGAGGCGACGCAGCGGCTGAAGGCGCGGGTGGCCGCCGAGCTCAAGACCACTTTTGCCAGCCACTATGCCGCCGAGATTTCGCTGGCCGACATGCTGCGCCCCGAGATGGTCGCCGAGTATGCGAAGCGGGCGACCGGGCGGAAGTTCCTGGTGACTCCTGCGCGAGGCTCAAGCTCGTAAGGCAGGCGACTAGCTGGCGGTCGGGCCAAGTAAGCGCTTCGCCGCTGGTTCTGCCGCTGGCGGAACCCTGCCATGCCGGTGTTGCAGCGGCGCGTCGGCTTCGCCATGGTCCCGGCCGGATTGAAGGGGATGCCACCATGGCTGGACAGTCGAGCCGGTACTGACGCCACCCGCATCGCGCGGCGGCCGACGGCTGTCCGGCCGGATGCGGCACCGGCGCGACGTTGAAACCCGGCCCGCCGAGCGCGGGCCGGTCCTCTTTTCTTTCTGACGTGAAGGCGGCCCGCCCGGCGGGCCGACCCCCCGAATGCAATCCCTGGCATACCGCCGCACGGTCCTGGCGAAGGACCTGCGTGAGACCCTGATCCTTGCGCTGCCGCTGATCGGTGGACAGCTGGCGCTGTTCGCCCAGCATCTGGTGGACGTTCTGCTCGCCGGGCATCTCGGCGCGCGGGTGCTCGGCATCGTGGCAATCGGCACCAACGCCTGGGGCGTCGCGCTCATGGCGATCGTCGGCATGATGATGGCGCTGCCGCCCGGTGTCGCCCAGCTCGATGGCGCGGGGCGGCGCGGCGAGATCGTGGGCCTGTTCCGCCAGGCGGTGTGGCTTGCGATCGGCATCGGCGTTGCGATGCAGCAGGTGGTGTGGTGGGCGGCGGCGCCCTTGATCGGGGCGCTCGGCATCGCGCCGGACATGACCGCCGACACCGTCGCCTTCATGCGCGTGCTCAGCTTCGCCGCCCCTGCGGTGGCGCTGTTCTGCGCCTGCCGGGGGCTGACCGACGGCGTCTCGGCCCCGCGCGTCAGCCTGGCCTTCGGCTTGCTCGG
Organism: uncultured Alphaproteobacteria bacterium; assembly: GCA_963779875.1. Lineage (GTDB taxonomy): Bacteria > Pseudomonadota > Alphaproteobacteria > Acetobacterales > Acetobacteraceae > CAMDGX01. The sequence continues at coordinate 1,103,419 of CAWAAI010000003.1, forward strand.
GCTGGCGGTGCTGGCGCCGCTGGGCTGGGCGTTGATGTATGGCCGGCTCGGCTTTCCGGCGTTGGGGGCGATGGGCTGCGCCTGTGCCAACCTGGTGGCGATGTGGGTGTCGGCGCTGTCGTATCTCGCCTTCGTACGCTTCAGCCGTCTCACGCGCGACCTGGGCTGGGCGCGGGCGGGCAGGGCGCCCCGGCCCGGGGCGATCATGGCGTTGCTGCGGGTCGGCGGCCCGATGTCCGTCACCGTCGTGCTGGAGGCCGCGGTGTTCGCCACCGCCTCGCTGGCGGTCGCGGGCTTCGGCGAGGTGGCGATTGGCAGCCACCAGATCGCGCTGAACGTGGCGGCGCTGAGCTTCATGGTGCCGCTGGGCCTGTCGATGGCGGTTACGGTCCGTGTCGGCAACGCCGTCGGCCGCGGAGATTCCGAGGGCATGCGCCGGGCCGGCATGGTGGGCATCTGCACCGCACTGGTGACGCAGAGCGTGCCGGCCGGGCTGATGCTGGTGGCCCCGGCGGCGATTGCCGGGCTGTACACCACCGACCCGGCGCTGATCGGCGGCGCCGCTTCGCTGCTGGTGCTGGCGGCACTGTTCCAGTTGTCGGACGGGGTGCAGGTCGCCGCGATGGGCGCGCTGCGCGGGCTGAAGGACACGCGCGTGCCGATGTACGTCGCCGCCTTCTCCTACTGGGGCGTTGGCATGCCGGCGGGCTGGCTGCTGGCCTTTCCGGGCGGCATGGGCGTGGCCGGGATGTGGTACGGGCTGATCGCCGGCCTGACCACCGCGGCGCTGCTGCTGTTTGGGCGCTTCCACCTGCGTTCGCGAAGCTGGCACGCGGTGGCGGTGCCGGCCTGACAGCGGCGGGGTTGCCCGCTAGGGTGCCGCCGCCGAATCGAGTGGGGGCAGGGCAGACGTGACGATCATCGCAATCAGGCATGGCGGCGAGGCGTATCTCGCTGACTATGCAAAATACTTCGGCGAGTTTGCGCCGCATCTGCAGGTGCGCGGCTGGGACGACCCGGCGTTGGACCCGGCACAGGTGGACTACGCGCTGATCTGGGGCCGCGACCCCGGGCGGCTCGCGGCGATGACCGGCCTGCGCGCCATCTTCAGCCCCGGCGCCGGCGTGGAGCACATCGTCTCCGACCCGACCTGGCCGATGCACATCCCGCTGGTGCGCATGTTCACCGACGGCTTCGCCCGACGCATGGGCGAGTACGCCATCCTCGGCGCGCTGGCGCTGATGAAGGACCTGCCGCGCAACATCGCCGGCCAGCACGCCGCCCGCTGGGACCAGTTCGACCCCGAGCCGATCGCCCCGGAGGTTCGCGCCGGCATCCTTGGCCTGGGCAATCTCGGCGGCGTCACCGCGCGGATGATGCGGGCATTCGGCTTTCCGGTTGCCGGCTGGTCGGCGACGCGCAAGGACATTGACGGGGTGGAGAGCTTCGCCGGCATGGACGAGTTGCCGGCCTTCCTCGCCCGTACGGATATGCTGGTGATGATGCTGCCCGACACGCCCGCCACGAAGGGCATCATGAACGCACGCACCCTGGCGCTGCTGCCGAAGGGGGCCGGCGTGGTGAATGCTGGCCGCGGCCCGCAACTGGTGCTGGCCGACCTGATGGCTGCCCTCGATTCCGGACATCTCCACGGCGCCTTCCTCGACGTGTTCGACCCCGAACCGCCGCCGCCGGAGCACCCGGTCTGGCGCCACGGGCGCATCATCATGACGCCGCACAACGCCGCCTTCGACACGCGGCGCGAGCGGGCGCGCTACGTGGCAGGTGCCATCCTCGCCTTCGAGCGCGGCGAGCCCCTGCCGAACCTGTTTGACGCTGCGCGGGGCTACTGACCGACTTGCCCTTGACGCCCCGCCGGCGCCGCCGCAAAGGCAGCGCCGCGACGGGCGAAGGGCATTCCATGGGCTACGCAGACATCCTGATCACCGGCGGCCGCATCTGGCGCGGCATGCGCGAGGGCTTCGCCGAGGCGCTGGCCGTTCATGGCGGCCGGGTGGTCGCCGCCGGCCCGCGCGAGGTGGTCGCCGCCCTTGCCGGGCCAGGCACGCGGCGCATCGACCTGGGCGGCCGGCTGGCCGTGCCGGCGTTCAACGACAGCCACATGCACCTGCTGCCGATGGGCCTGGGCATGGGCCAGGTGAACCTGCGCGCGCCGCAGGTGAACAGCCTGGACGTGCTGCTCGCCCGTATCCGAGAGGCTGCCCGCACCGCCCCGCGCGGCGGCTGGATCGTTGGGCGCGGCTGGGACGACACTGAGCTTGCCGAGAACCGACCGCCCACCGCCGCGGAACTGCAAGCCGCCGCGCCCGGCCACCCCGTGCTGGCCGTGCGCACCTGCGGCCACGCGGCGGTCGCCAGCCTCACCGCACTCGCCCTGGCCGGCATCGGCGACGACACGCCCGACCCGCAGGGCGGCGCCATCGAGCGGCGCGAGGGCCGCCCGACCGGCGTGCTGCACGAGAGCGCCATCCGCATGGTGCGCGCCCAGATCGCCAAGCCGACCGATGCCCAGCTTGTCGATGCCATCGAGCGGGCGGGCAGGCGCATGCTCTCCGAAGGCTTCACCGCGGTGATGGATGCCAATGTTGGCATGGTCGCCGGCATACGCGAAATCGATGCCTATCTGGTGGCGCTGGCCGAGGGCCGGCTGCCGGTGCGCACCTGGGCGTGCCTGGCCGGCAACCCCGACGGCATCGCCGATGCGGCGTGGGAGCGCGGCGTGCGCCCGATGCAGGGCGACGACATGCTGCGCTTCGGCGCGATGAAGGTGTTCGCGGATGGCTCGGCCGGCGGGCGCACGGCGGCGATGAGCGAGCCCTATCAGCCGCATGGCAACGAGGCGCCGGGGACGGGCATGTTCATCTTCCCGCACGAGGTGCTGCACGGCCTGTTCGCCAAGTACCACCGCCAGGGCTGGCAGCTTGCCATCCACGCCATCGGCGACGCCGCGATCGAGACCACCATCGCCGGATTCGAGGCGATGGACAGTGCCGGGCATCCGTTGGCCGGGCGCCGCCATCGCATCGAGCATTGCGAATTCGTCCGCCGCGACCAGATCGCCCGCATGGCCGCGCGCGGCATCGAGGCGGTGCCGCAGATGATCTTCATGCACGAGTTCGGCGACATGTACGTGCAGAACCTCGGCCGTGCGCGCGCCGAGGCCGCCAACCCCATGCGCGCCTGGATCGACGCCGGCATGCACCCGGCCGCCGGGTCGGACGCGCCGGTCTCGGCCACCGACCCGATGCTGAACATCCACGCCATGGTCACGCGCGCCACGCATCGGGGCACGGTGCTGGGTCCCGACCAGGCGGTGAGCCTGGCGGAGGCGCTGCATGCCTATACCTGGGCCGGCGCCTACACGCAGTTCGCCGAGGACCGCCGCGGCCGCCTGGTGCCGGGGCAGCTTGCCGATATCGCCGTGTTGTCGCGCGATATCTTCGCCCTCGACCCCGCCGAACTGGCCGGCGTGCGCAACGACCTGACAGTCCGTGGCGGCGAGGTGGTGTTCGACCGGCACGGCTGAGCCGGTCAGGCGCGGCTGAGCGCCTGGGCGATCTGCAATGCGGCCAGCGCACAGAGCAGGGTGCCGACCGCCGCCATCAGCAACCGCGGACGCAGATGGCGAACCAACATCGCGCCGAGCGGTGCCGCGAGCACCCCGCCGGCGATCAGCGCCAGTATCGTCCTCAGGTGGTTCAGCCCCAGTTCGGCCAGGAAGGTGATGCTTATCGCCACGGTGACGAAGAACTCGGTGGCGCTCACCGTGCCGATCACCTTGCGCGGGGCATGGCCGGAGCCGATCAGGCTGGAGGTCACCAGCGGTCCCCACCCACCGCCGCCGATCGCGTCGAGAAAGCCGCCGGCAAGGCCCAGCGGCGCGGCGAAACGGGCCGGCACGTCGCGCTCGCGCGGCTCCGCCCGGGCCGCCTTCAGCAGGATCAGCAGCCCCATGAGGAACAGGTAGCCCGCGACCAGCGGCCGCACTGCCCGGCCATCCAGGTTCGACAGCAGATAGGCCCCAACCACGCCGCCGGCCACGCCCGCCGCGCCGAGTGCCAGGAACAGCCGGCGGTCGAGATTGCCGTGCAGCAGGTGTGATGTGCCCGAGACGCCCGTGGTGACGACCTCCGCCGCATGCACCGCCGCACTGGCCTGGGCCGGCGGCAGGCCCATGGCCAGCAGCACGGTGGTGGAGATCAGGCCGAAGGCCATGCCCAGGGCGCCGTCCACCAACTGCGCCAGGAAGCCCACCGCCATCAGGGTCACGAAGTCCACGCGTGCCTGCCTTCCCGCCGCGCGGCACATGCCCGCGGATGCAGGCATACGAACCGGCACGGCCAGAGTTCCGTGGTGTTACCGACCACCGTTCGCCCGGTTTGCCGCCGGAACGGGCAGCGGAGGCGAATGCCGCCTGGATTCGCGCCATCTCCGCCCACGCGGCGCGAATGCCGCGAATGGATCACTGGACCGCGGGGCCGAGGTCGGGAAGTATGCCGCCACCACCTGCCGTCGGGCACCGCACCATGGGGGCACCATGACCACAACGCTGATCCGCAACGCTTCGTTCGTCGTCGCCTGGGATGCCTCGGCGAAAAGCCACACCTACATGCCCGACGCCGACGTGGCGTACGAGGACGGCGTCATCCGCTTCGTCGGCCGCAACTACGAAGGCCCCGCCGACGCCGTGGTCGATGGCCGCGGCTTCATGGCCATGCCGGGGCTGGTCAATATCCACACCCATCCGTCCAGCGAGCCGATGAACAAGGGCCTCACCGACGAGGTTGGCTCGCCCCGGCTCTACAACTCCTCGCTGTATGAATACCTGCCGATCTTCCGCCCCAACTCGTCGGCAGTGGCCGACTGCGTGCGCGTGGCGCTGTCCGAGCTGCTGCTCTCCGGCGTCACCACGGTTGCCGACCTTTCCATGGCCCATCCGGGCTGGCTGGACCTGCTGGCCGACAGCGGCCTGCGCGTGTGCATCGCGCCGATGTTCCGCTCCGGAAGGTGGTACACCAAGAACGGCCATGTCGTGGACTACGAATGGAACGAGGCCGCCGGCGAAAAGGCGATGGCCGAGGCCTTCACCCTGATCGAGCGCGCCGAGCAGCACCCCTCCGGGCGCCTGTTCGGCATGGTCGTGCCCGCCCAGATCGACACCTGCACCGAGACGCTGCTGCGCGAATCCTCCCAGGAGGCGAAGAAGCGCGGCCTGTCGTGGCAGATCCACGCCGCCCAGTCGGTCAGCGAGTTCCACGAGATCACCCGCCGCCACGGCTTCACCCCGATCGGCTGGATGGACGAGCTGGGCCTGCTCGGCGAGCGCACCATCATCGGCCACGGCATCTTCCTCGACGACCATCCCTCCACGCCCTGGCACACCAAGACCGACGTCAAGCGGCTGGCCGAGACCGGCAGCACTGTGGCGCACTGCCCGACCGTGTTCGCGCGGCGCGGCATCACGCTGAAGGACATCGGCCGCTACCGCCGCGCCGGGGTGAACGTGGGCATCGGCACCGACACTTTCCCGCACAACATGCTCGACGAGATGCGGCTGGCCGCCTATCTCGCCCGCACCCAGGCCAGCGATGTCCACACCATGACGGGCAGCGACCTGTTCGAGGCCGCGACGATCAACGGCGCCCGGGCGCTGGGCCGCGAGGACATCGGCCGGCTGGCGCCGCTCTGCCGGGCCGACATCGTGCTGGTCGACGTCACCAACCCGCGCATGCGCCCGGGCCGCGATCCGCTGCGCAGCCTGATCTACTCCGCGGGCGACCGCGCCGTGCACACCGTGATCGTGGACGGGCAGGTGGTGGTGCAGGACGGCCGGCTGCTCACCATGGACTACGCCGCCGCCGCCGAGCACCTGCACGAGGCGCAGAAGGAAGTGATGGCCAAGGTGCCCAGCCTCGATTGGGGCCGCCGCCATGTCGACGAGGTTTCCCCTCCCATCTTCAGGACAGCATGAGCAATCTTCTCCAGATCGAGGGCCTGCGCACCGCCTTCCGCACCACCATGGGCGAAATCACGGCGGTGGACGGCGTGTCGCTGGGCGTGCCCCGCGGCCGAACCCTCGGCATCGTCGGGGAAAGTGGCTGCGGCAAGTCGATCCTGTCGCTGTCGGTCATGCGCCTGGTGCCGCCGCCGGGCCGCATCGCCGCGGGCCGGGTGATGTTCGACGGCCGCGACCTGCTGGAACTCTCCTCGGCCGCCATGCGCGATATCCGCGGCAACCGCATCGCCATGATCTTCCAGGAGCCGATGACGAGCCTCAATCCGGTGTTCACGGTGGGCGACCAGATCACCGAGGCGATGCGCGCCCACGACCGCTCGGCCAGCGACAAGGCGCTGCGCGGCAAGGCAATCGCGGCATTGGACCGCGTGCGCATCCCCGCCCCCGACCGCCGCTTCGACGAATATCCGCACCAGATGTCCGGCGGCATGCGCCAGCGCGTGATGATCGCCATGGCGCTGGCCTGCGAGCCGGACCTGCTGATCGCCGACGAACCGACCACGGCGCTGGACGTGACCGTGCAGGCGCAGATACTCGATCTGCTGCGCGACCTGCAGGCCCAGAGCGGCATGGCCATCATCTTGATCACCCACGACCTCGGCGTGGTCGCCGAGATGGCCGACGAGGTGGCGGTGATGTATGCCGGCCGGGTGGTGGAGCGCGCCGCCGGCACCGAGATATTCGACGACCCCCAGCACCCCTACACGCTCGGCCTGCTCGGCAGCATTCCCAAGCTGGAGGAATCCCACGACCGCCTGCTGGCCATCGAGGGCGCGGTGCCGCCGCCCTTCGCCTTGCCCGCCGGCTGCCGCTTCAACCCGCGCTGCGTGTTCTCGGTGAACGAGTGCGAGCGCCGCGACCCCATGCTGCGCGATGTTGCCGACAACCATGAGGTGGCCTGCCTCCGCGCCCCGGTGGAAACCGCGGTCGGCGAAGAGGTCCAGGCATGAGCGCGAAACTGCTCGAGGTCGAGAACCTCGCCAAGCACTACCCGGTCAAGCGCGGGATGGTGATGGCCAGGCAGGTGGGCCTGGTGCGCGCCGTGGACGGCGTGTCGTTCAGCCTCGAGCGCGGCGAGACCCTCGCGCTGGTCGGCGAATCCGGCTGCGGCAAGTCCACCACCGCGCGTCTGGTGCTGCGCCTGATCGAACCGACCACCGGCAGCGTATGGTTCGAGGGCCAGGACATCACCGGCATGGGCGGCGCCCCGCTGCGTGCCCTGCGCCGGCGCATGCAGATCGTCTTCCAGGATCCCTTCGCCTCGCTCAACCCGCGCATGACCGTGGGCGACATCCTCGAGGAGCCGCTGGTGGTCCACGACATCGGCAACGCCATGGCGCGCCGCGCCCGGGTAAACCAGCTTCTCGGCCTTGTCGGCCTGGCCAGCTACCATGCCCAGCGCTACCCGCACGAGTTCTCCGGCGGCCAGCGCCAGCGCATCGGTATCGCACGCGCATTGGCGGTGGAGCCGGCGCTCGTGGTGTGCGACGAGCCCGTCTCCGCGCTGGACGTGTCGATCCAGGCCCAGGTGGTCAACCTGCTGAAGGACCTCCAGGCCCGCCTCGGCCTGTCGTACCTGTTCATCGCCCACGACCTTGCCGTGGTGAAGCACATGGCCGACCGGGTGGCGGTGATGTATCTCGGCAAGATCGTGGAACTGGCGCCGAAGGACGAATTGTTCGCCCATCCGCTGCACCCGTACACCCGCACCCTGCTGTCGGCGATCCCGCGCCCCGACCCGCACCGCAAGACGGCCCGCCAGATCCCCGGCGGCGACGTGCCCAGCCCGATGAACCCGCCCAGCGGCTGCCGCTTCCACACCCGCTGCCCGTTCGCCACCGATATCTGCCGCACCGACGATCCGGCGCTGCGCAACCCCGCCGTGGGCGGCATCACCGCCGGCCACGTGACCGCCTGCCACCACACCGAAACCCTGCCGCCGGCGGTCGAGGCGGTCGGCGTCGGCGCCACCGCGCCCAACGCGGCCAGGCGCCTGGCGCTCTATGCCGAGAAACGCGCCCGCGCCACGGCCGAGGCGGGGTAGGGGAGAACGGAAATGCCCGCCTACCTGATCGCCAACATCGACGTCACCGATCCCGCGGCTTTCGAAGCCTACCGCGCCCAGGTTCCGGCCGTGATCGCGCAATACGGCGGCCGCTACGCAGTGCGTGGCGGCGATGTGACCGCGGTGGAGGGAACACCGGACTACAAGCGCTTGGTTGTGCTGGAATTCCCCACCATGGCCGCGTTGAAGGCCTTTTACCACGGCCCCGAATACGCGCCGCTGATCAAGCTGCGCCAGTCCGCCAGCCGCGGCGACGTGGTGCTGGTGGAAGGCATCGCGGCACCATCCGCCGCCTAATGCGCCGATTGTGTCCACCGGCGGCGTGGGCGGTGACATGGATGCTGGCATGGGCGCTCACCCTACCGCCGGCCGCGGCCGAGCCGGTGGCGTTCACCGCCGCCACCGTCGGCGCGCCCGGCGCCACCGCGCCCCACCACCTCTACCAACCCGCCACCGCGGGTCCGCACCCGGGCGTCGTGCTGCTGCATGGCTGCGCGGGCATGACCGCCAGTGGCGAGCGTTGGGCCGCGCGCCTCGCCGAATGGGGCTATATCGCCCTGGTCGCCGACAGTTTCACGCCACGTGGCCTGTCCAACATATGCGGCCGCCCCGGCACCTTGCCGCCGTTGGCGCGGGCCGAGGACGCGTTCGCCGCCGCCGCGTGGCTGCGCGCCAACACACAGCTCCGGGAGGGGCAGGTCGCGGCGATCGGGTTTTCCCATGGCGGCGGCACCGCCCTGGCCGTGGCCACGCGCCGCAGCGTCGAACGGCTGCCAGCCGCGCCCTTCGCTGCGGTGGTGGCCTTCTATCCTTGGTGCCCGCACACCGGCGCGCCGCTTGCCAGCCCGTTGCTGATCCTGGTCGGCAATGCCGACGACTGGACACCAGCGGCGCGCTGTCAGCGCCTGCTGTCCGATTGGCGCCCTGAATTCGGTGCCGCCACGCTGCAAGTGTATCCCGGCGCAACCCACGCGTTCGACGCGCCGGGCCGCGAACGGCGCTATCTCGGCCATCTGATGCGCTATGATGCCGAGGCGGCGCGCGATGCCACCGATCGCGTGCGCCGGTTCCTCGACGCAACCATGCGCTGACGGCGCCCGCCGCGCCGGCACTTGACGAACCGCGGGGCGCATCGCAACACCCGGCGACAGCCAAGGGAGGCCGCCATGTCGTTCCAGATCGTATCGCCCCGCTTCATGCTCGTGGGCGGCGGCACCACCGCCCAGGTCGCCGAGGTGCTGGGCAAATTCGGCCTGTCGCGCCCGCTGGTGGTGACCGACCCGTTCATGGTCAAGTCCGGCCTGGTCGACCGCTGCCTGGACCCGCTGGCCAAGGCCGGCATGAAGGCGGCCGTGTTCTCCGACACCATCCCCGAACCCACCGACACCGTGGTCGTCGCCGGGGTCGAGGAGCTTCGGCAGGGCAACTTCGACTGCCTCATCGGCTTCGGCGGCGGCTCGCCAATCGACACCGCCAAGGCCATGGCGATCCTGGCCACCGGCGATTCCCCGATGTCCGCCTACAAGGTGCCGCATGCCGCCGACCTCGCGAAGTTGCCGGTGATCGCGATTCCCACTACCGCTGGCACCGGCAGCGAGGCCACCCGCTTCACGGTCATCACCGACGCGGCGCGCGACGAGAAGATGCTGATCGCCGGCCTTGGCGCGTTGCCGCTGGCCGCCATCGTCGACTACGAACTGACCTTCACCGTGCCCAAGCGCACCACAGCGGATACCGGCGTCGATGCGCTCTCGCACGCGCTGGAGGCCTATGTCAGCAGGCGGGCCAACCCGTTCAGCGATTCGCTCGCCGTCTCCGCCATGGCGCTGATCGGCGCCAACCTCGAAACCGCCTACAACCAGCCCGACAACGCCGCCGCCCGCGAGGCGATGATGCTCGGCGCCATGCAGGCCGGTATCGCCTTCTCCAACGCCTCCGTCGCCCTCGTGCACGGCATGTCGCGGCCGATCGGTGCTCATTTCCACGTGCCGCACGGCCTGTCCAACGCCATGCTGCTCCCCGCCGTCACCCGCTTCGGCCTGCAATCGGCGCTTGCTCGCTACGCCGAGGCGGGCCGCCGCGTCGGCTTCGCGAAGCCCGGCGACAGCGACGAGGCGGCCGCCCAGAAACTCGCCGACGGGCTTGCCGCCTGGAACGCCGTGCTGAGCGTGCCCACCCCCGCCGGCTTCGGCATCGAACCCGCCATGTGGGAAGCCAGGCTCGACCTGATGGCCGACCAGGCACTCGCCTCCGGCAGCCCAGCCAACAATCCGCGCGTGCCGGACAAGGCGGAGATCATCGCGCTGTATCGTCAGGTGTGGGCGGCCAACGCCTGAGGGGAGGGGCAGCCTTTATCTGCGCCAGGGCAGGGGGAGGCAGGCAAGGCTGGGCTCCGCCCAGACCCGCCAGGGGCCAAGCCCCTGGACCTTATGGAGTAAGTGAGAAGCGCCTTCCCGGGGCTTTCGAGTTGCGCGGTTCGAGACGATATTGTTGTTGGGGCGGGCAGGTGTCGTAGAAAGAAAAATTAATGAAATCAAAGAGTTTTTGCTCATTTTCGGGTCGATGGTAGCGCCCTCGCTTTTTTTCTTTTCGCCGAGTGACGGCGCCTTTGGCGTTGCGGATGCCGAGCCGCGGAGTTCCGGATATTCAGAATTTCTGGATTCCAAAGGCTTTGCCCTTGGTGGGTCCCGGGTGAAACCCTGGCCTTGCCTTTGGGCATTGCCGCTGCTCAAACCACTTTGTTCCAACGATTGCGAGATCGCCACATGCGCCCTGCCAGTTTCGAGCTTTCCATCGACGTGCTGCGCACGCGCCAGAACGTGAAGTGGGCGAAGTACGATCCCGACGTGTTGCCGGCGTGGGTGGCGGAGATGGATTTTTCCATCGCGCACCCGATACGGCGCGTGATCGCCGAGTTGGTGCGGGAGGAGGAGTATGGCTATCCGCATCGTGGCGGGGCCGGGCATGGCGACGAGGGGCTGGCCGGGGCACTGGCGCGGCGGATGAAGGCGCGGTTCGACTGGACGATTGATCCGGCGCTGGTGCAGCCTTTGTCGGACCTGGTGCAGGGGACGTATGCGGCGGTTTGGGCGTTCTCTGAGCCGGGGGATGGGGTGGTGCTGCATCTGCCGGCTTATCCGCCGTTCCATTCGGCCATTCACGATACCGGGCGGCGGCTGGATGCGCAGTATCTGCGCAGCGAGGCCGGCGGGTATGTGCTGGACCTGGACGAGATGGCGAAGATCGGGGATTCGCGGACGCGTATCCTGATGCTGTGCAATCCGCAGAATCCGACCGGGCGGGTGTTCACGCGCGACGAGTTGCTGGCGATGGGGCGGATGGCGGTGGAGCGGGACTGGATCATCGTGTCCGACGAGATCCATAGCGACCTGGTGTATGGGGAGGCGAAGCATATTCCGATCGCCTCGCTGTCGGCGGAGATCGCGGCGCGGACGGTGACGATCACCAGTGCGACGAAGAGCTTCAACATTCCCGGCCTGCGCTGCGGGGCGATGCATTTCGGGACGGCGGCGCTGCGCGAGCGGTTCCATGCGCGGGTGCCGACGCGGGTGCTGGGGTCGCCGGGGATCATCGGCGTGGATGCCACGATCGCGGCGTGGGATCATGGGCAGCCTTGGCTGGACGAGGTGCTGCCGTATCTGGATGCGAACCGGCAGCGGATGGCGGCGTTCCTGAAGGCCGAGTTGCCGGGCGTGCGGTTTCATGCCCCGGAGGCGACGTATCTGTGCTGGCTGGATTGCACGGCGCTGGGGCTGGAGGGGACGGCGTTCGACTTCTTCCATGACCGGGCGCGGGTGGCGTTCAGCCCGGGGGCGGCGTTCGACCCGAAGGGGGAGAAGGCGGTGCGGTTCAATTTCGCGACGTCGGCGCCGATCCTGGAGCAAATCCTGGGGCGGATGGCAGACGCCGTGCGGAGCAACGCGCGCTGAGGGTGTGCGGTTGTGTTGCGCGAGGATGAAGGAATGAAATCTCGCTAAACGTGGCGTGCGCCGCCATCTCCGTTCAATCAGGCGAAGGCGGGCATTACCTGTTCGCCGAAGCGGCGGGTGGAGGCGGTGACCTGATCGTGGTCCATTTCGCCGAAGCCGGTTTGGACCAGCAGGTGGCGTACGCCAGCGTCGCGCAATTCGGCGACCTGCTCGCGCACGCGCTTGGCCGAGCCGAAAAGGGTGCCAGTTTCCAGCAGGTTGGCCAATGCTTCGGCGTCCGGCGTGGATGGGTCGGCCCAGGGATTCAGCATGGCGGGGTCGATGGTGAAATCGGGTGGGTTCAGCGTGGCGCGCAGTTGGTTGATGTGGTGTCGGGCGGCGAGCATCAGGCGGCCGGCGGTGTCTTCGGCCTCGGCATCGGACTCGCCGACATAGACATTGCGCCACAGGGCGGCGCTGGCCAGCAGGCGGGCCTTGGTGGCGGCGTCGTGACCCCCTTCATCGATGCCCTGGGCGTAGATGGCCCAGCGCTCGCGGATGCGCGGCACGGGCAGGCGCGAGGTGAGGATGGGGATGGCGCGGCGGCCGCAATCAAGGAACGACGAGGGCGAGATCACGCTGCGCCACAGCGGCGGGCCGCCGGGCTGGACAGGCTTGGGGCGCAGCGCGGGGACGTGCAGGGTGTAGTATTTCCCCGTGTGGGTGACGGGGGCTTCGCGGAACAGCCGTTCGAAGATCGACTGCGCTTCCTCCAGCCTTGCCTTGCTGTCGTTGCTGCGCAAGCCGTGGCCGATGAATTCGTACTCGTTGAATACCGTGCCTTTGCCGAGGCCGACATCGATGCGGCCCTTGGAGAGGTTGTCGAGCAGGGCGAGCTGGGTGGCGAGGCGGACGGGGTGGTGGAACGGCATCTGCACCACGGCGAATCCGATGCGGATACGTGACGTCTTCATCGCGATGGCGGCGGCGAAGGTCAGCGCATCGTTGTAGACGCTTTCTCCGGTGAAATAATGCTCGGTCAGCCACACGCCGTCGAAGCCCAGCGCCTCGGCGGCAACGGCCTGTTCGATCTGCTGGTCGATGCGCTGGGCATCTTCCTCGGGCGACGGGGAGGCGGAGAGGGTGAGCCAGCCGAAGCGCATGGTGGAGGTTCCAGCAGGGAGGGGAAGAAAAGGTTCTTGCTCTTCAGAAAAAGGGCTTGCTTTCTTCAGAACAACGAATACCCGCCGTCGATCACCAGCGAATCGCCGGTATGGAAGGCGGAGGCGTCGGACATCAGGTAGATGGCCATGCCGCCGAAATCGCCGCCATTGCCCCAGCGGCGCATGGGCATCCGGGGCATGCACGTTGCCGGCAAATTTCGCGTCGGCGATGGAATGCGCGGTCATGTCGGTCTCGATCCACCCGGGCAGGATGGAGTTGGCGCGGATGCCGTGCCGGGCGATTCGACGGCGAGGGATTGCAGCATGGAGACGATGCCGCCCTTGGTGGCGGCGTAATGCTCGTTGCGCGCCGCGCCCTCGATGGCGGCGAGCGAGGCGGTGCCGGCCAGAGGCCGGCCGCCGCCGGCCGGCGCGGTCGATCATGTGGCGGGCGGCGGCGCGGAGGGTCAGGAAGGCGCCGTCGAGGTTGACCCGCATGACTGGTCCCCAGTCGTCGGTGCGTATTCGTGGAAGGGCGAGGAGCGGCCGCCGCCGATGCCGGCATTGGCGAAGCAGCCGTCGACGCGGCCGATGATGCCGGAGCGTGTCGGCGAAGGCGGCCTCGACCTGGGCTTGTCGTCGCCGACGTCGCATTCGAGGGCGAGGATGCTGGCGCCGGTTTGCCTCAAGCTGTGCCTTGGCGGCGGCGTTCTTGGCCGGGTTGGTGCCCCAGATGGCGACATCGGCGCCGGCTTGGGCGAGGGCTTGGGCCATGCCGAGGCCGATGCCGCCATTGCCGCCGGTGACCAGCGCGACCTTGCCGGTCAGGTCGAAGGGTTTGTAGGGCATTTCTGTTTCCTCGCGGTTCTGGCGGGGCAAAATTTGGGTGCGGGTTACGCGAGCGGGGCGACGCTGAGGCCGACGACCTTGTGCTGGGCGATGAATTTCGCGACCAGGCCGGAGGATTTGGCTTCCTCGACGAAGTCGCGGAGGTATTTTTCGCCGGCGGGCCTCCCCTTGCCGCAGCCGATGGCCTGCTGCACGGCCATGAACTTGCCGTCCATGATGGTGTGGCCGGGGGCCTTGGGGAGGTCGCCGAGGAGGCCGGGGCGCAGGCCGGCCAGCGCGTCGGGCTTGTCGGCGAGGTACATGTCGAAGGCCGCGCCAAGGCCGCTGGAGCGGATGAGGGTGGCGTGCTTGATGTTGCGTTCGAGCCATAGGTCGTAGGCGCTGCGGGCGCTGACGACGATCTTGATGCCGGGTTTGTCGACATCCTCGATGGTCTTCAGAGGCGAGCCGGGGGGGACCATGTAGGTGGCCTCGATCTCGCAATAGGCGGCGGTGAAGGCGGTTTTTTCGCTGCGCAGGGGGTCGGCGCCGATGAGGCCGATGTCCCACGCATCGGTGCCGGCCGCGTCGGCCAGGATTCCGGGGTTGGGGTAGGGGACCAGTTTGAGCGGCACGCCGAGGCGGCGGGCGACTTCGGCGGCCATGCTGGGGGAGACGCCGACAGGGTCGCCGCTTTCGGTCTTGCCGGTGACGAGCAGAAAGTTGCTCATGTTGATGCCGGCGCGCAGCACCCCGGTGGGGGCGAGATCGGCCCGGATCTTCTCCAGTTCGGCGGCGGTGGTGTCGGTCATGGCGGCGGTTTCCCCCGGTGGTCGCGTTCACGCCACAATGCCACCGTGGGCGTGTTGCCGATAGACTGGCGGCGACGCAGCGGGGGGAAGGACATTGCCATGATCGCCGTGATTTTCGAGGTGCGGCCCGCCGCGGGGCAGCAAGGGGCGTATCTGGACCATGCGGCGCGGCTTCGCGAGGAATTGCAGGCGATGGACGGGTTCCTGGGCGTGGAGCGCTTCCAGAGCCTGACCGATCCCGGCAAGCTGCTTTCGCTGTCGTTCTGGCGCGACGAGGCGGCGGTGCGGGGGTGGCGCAACCATGCGGCGCATCGCGCGACGCAGGAGGCCGGGCGGGCCGGCATCTTTGCCGGGTACCGGTTACGCGTGGCCGAGGTGCTGCGCGACTACGGGATGGACGAACGTGCCGAGGCGCCCGAGGACAGCCGCGCTCACCATGAAGGGAGGGAGAGTCCGAGATGACGGCCTTCATTTGCACCACCTGCGGCACCCAGTATCCGCCGAGTGCCGACCCGCCGGCGGAATGCCCGATCTGCCTGGACGAGCGGCAGTATGTGGGTGCGGGCGGGCAGACATGGACGACGATGGCGGGGCTGCGCCATGGCCATGCCAACACGTGGCGGCTGCGCGAGCCCGATCTGTTCGACCTGCAGACGACGCCGCGCTTTGCCATCGGGCAGCGCGCCCACCTGGTGCGCACGAAGGCGGGCAACGTGCTGTGGGACTGTCTGTCGCTGCTGGACGACGCGACGGTGGAACTGGTGCGGGGGCTGGGCGGGCTCGCGGCGATCGCCATTTCGCATCCGCATTTCTACAGCGCCATGGTGGAATGGGCGCGGGCGTTCGACGTGCCGGTATGGCTGCACGAGGCGGACCGGGCGCATGTGATGCGGCCGGACCCGGCGCTGCGGTTCTGGTCCGGCGCGACGCATTCGCTGGGCGAGGGGCTGACCTTGATCAACGCGCCCGGGCATTTCGACGGCGGGGCGATGCTGCACTGGCAGGCGGGTGCGGGCGGGGAGGGGGTGCTGCTGGCGGGGGACATCATCCAGCTGGTGCCGGATTCGCGCTGGGTCAGCTTCATGCGCAGCTATCCGAACCTCATCCCGCTGCCGGCGCGGACGATTTCGGCCATCGAGGCGGCGGTGACGCCGTTTGCGTTCACGCGGATCTACAACGCGTTCTCGCCGGTGGGCATGCTGGGGGATGCGAAGCCGAACATCGCGCGGTCGGCGGAGCGGTATCGGCGGTGGATCGCGGGCTGAGGCTGGAAGAGAGGCAGGTCTTCTTTTTCTGTAGAAAAAGAAGCAAAAAGACTTTTGTCCATTTGCATCCTGCAAGGCGGGCTACTGATGCAGCAAATGGGTAAAAGTTTTTTGGTTCTTTTTTTCAAAAAAGAACCTCTTTTATTTGTCTTTCTTTATTGAGTTGTCCGCCCCCAGCGGCGGTGCTCCATGCCGCACCGGGGGGCGCTGGCCGTCGAAGCTGATCGGCAGGCCCATGAGGGGCAGGGTCATGCCGGGGGGTGGTTGGAGCAGGCCGAGGGCGGCGACCTGCGGGTCGGTGTGCAGGATGCTCATGTCGTTGATGGGGGCGCAGGGGATGCCGATGGCTTCGAAACGTTCTTCCCAATGGGCCGAGGGCTTTTGGGTCATGATTTCGCTGACCAGGCTGATGATCTCGTCCTTGTTGGCCGCGCGGGCGGCGTTGGTGGCGTAGTTTGGGTCGGTGGCCCATTCGGGATGGCCGAGTTCGGCGGCGAGCTTGGTAAAGAGGCGGTCGGTGGCGGCGGCGACGACGAGTTCGCGGTCGGCGGTGGGGATGGCCTGGAAGACGACGACGCGGGGGTTGCCGCTGCGGTCGCGCTGCGGATGTTTGCCGGATTCGGCGAAGGCGGCCCAATGGCCGCTCATCCAGCCCATCGCGGTTTCCAGCAGCGAGGTATCGACGATGCCGCCGGCGCCGGTTTCGTGGCGGCGGTGCAGGGCGGCGGTGATGCCGAGGGCGGCCCATAGGCCGGTGCCGAGGTCGAGCACCTGGATGCCGATGCGGCTGGGGGCGCCGGCGGGGTCGCCGTTGAGGGCGAAGAGGCCGGAGAAGGCCTGGACCATCGGCTCGAAGCCCGGCGACATGGCGCGCGGGCCGACGGCGCCGAGGGCCCAGAGGGAGCAGTAGACCAGGCGCGGATTGGCTTCGGTGAGGGTTTTGGCGCCGAGGCCGAGCTTGTCGAGCGCGCCGGGGCGCATGTTCTGAACGACGACGTCGCTTTGAGCGATGCGGGCGGTGAGCCAGGCGAAGTCGTCGGCGTTGCGCAGGTCCAGCGTGATGGACTGCTTGTTCTGGTTCATGGCGTGGAAGGTGGTGGCCATGCCGTCGTGGAAGGGCGGGCCCCAGCCGCGGGCGTTGTCGCCTTCGGGGCGTTCGATCTTGAGGACCTCGGCGCCCATGAGGGCGAGGATCTGGCCGGCATAGGGGCCGGCGAGGTTCTCGGCGATCTCGATGACCTTGATGCCGGCGAGCGGGAGCATCAGGCGGGGACCCGGGCGAGGGTGGCGAGGCGGTCTGCGGCCTGGCGGTATTCGGCTTCCAGGCGGGCGACGAGGTCGGCGACCGGGGGGATGTCGGTGATGGCGCCGGCACCCTGGCCGGCGCCCCAGATATCCTTCCATGCCTTGGGCTTCTCGCGCTTGTGGCCGGCGACGTAGGTTTTTCCGACTTCGGGGGCGGGGAGGTTCGAGGGGTCGAGGCCGGCGGCGATCATGCTCTTGGAGAGGTAGTTGCCGTGCACGCCGGAGAAGAGGTTGGTGTAGGTGACGTCCTTGCTGCCGGATTCGACGATCATTTGCTTGTACGGTTCGGCGGCGTTGGCTTCCTGGGTGGCGATGAAGCGGGTGCCCATGTAGACGAGGTCGGCGCCGAGGGCCTGGGCGGCGAGGATGGACGCGCCGTCGGTGATGGCGCCGGCCAGGATGATAGTGCCGGTGAAGAAGCGGCGGATTTCCGGCAGCAGGGCGAAGGGGCTGGTGGCGCCGCCATGGCCGCCGGCGCCGGCGCAGACCAGGATCAGCCCGTCCACGCCCTGTTCGGCGGCCTTCTCGGCGTGGCGCAGGGTGGTGACGTCGTGGAAGACGAGGCCGCCGTATTCGTGGGCGCCCTGGACCACTTCGGCCGGCGGGCGTAGCGAGGTGATGATGAGCGGGACCTGGTGTTTCATGCAGATGGCGAGGTCGCCGGGCAGGCGGTCGTTGCTGGCGTGGCAGATGAGGTTGACGCCGTAGAGGCCGTGGGTGCCGGCGAGGCGGGGCTGGAGCTGGTCGAGCCAGGAATCGAGTTCCTCCTGCGGGCGGGCGTTCAGCGCCGGGAAGGTGCCGATGATGCCGGCGCGGCATTGCGCTTCCACGAGGTCGAGGCCGGAGACGATGAACATCGGCGAGCCGATGACCGGCAGGCGCAGGCGGCTGAATTCGGGGGGGCAATGCCATGGCGCGGGACTCTCCTGGATCAGCGACGGTGCGGCAGGGGGCGGCGTGGCGTCAACTCGCGGGGGTGGCGGATCAGGGCGGAGGCTTTCGCCGGGTCGCGCGGCGCGCCATGCTTGAGGCAAATCGGAGGGATCCATGCACGTCCAGACCAGCTATGCCGGCGCCGTCGCCACGGTGACGCTTGACCGGCCGGAGAAGATGAACGCGCTGACCAAGGAGATGCGCGAGGAACTGATCGAGGCGTTCCAGGGGCTGCGCTTCAACGACGATGTGCGCGCGGTGGTGCTGACCGGCAACGGGGCCAATTTCTGCGCCGGGGCCGATATCGACCGGATGGCCGAGGACGATTTGCGGGCGCGGCGGGACCGGCTGCAGAGCCTGAGCCAGACCTATATGCGCATCCTGCACGGCATCGAGAAGCCAGTGATCGCGGCGGTGCGGGGGCATGCCGTGGGGATCGGGATGTCGCTCGTGCTGGGGTGCGACATCGTGCTGGCCAGCGATACCGCGCGGTTCGGGCAGACGTTCCGGCGGATCGGCTATGCGCCGGATGGCGGCGGCATCTGGTTCCTGGCGCGGCGGCTGCCGATGAACATCGCCAAGGAGCTGGTGTTCACCGGGCGGGTGTTCGACGCGGCGGAGGCGCACCGGCTGGGGCTGGTGAACCATGTGGTGCCGGACGGCGAGTTGGCCGAGCGAGCGGCGGCGATGGCGGCGGACCTGGCGGAGGGACCGACCTTCGCGCTGGGGCTTTCGAAGAAGCTGTTCCATGTGGCCGCCGGGCCAAGCCTCGAGGATTTCCTGGAAGTGGAGGCGTTCGTGCAGCCGACGCTGGGGGCGACGAAGGACCACAAGGAGGGGGTGGCGGCGTTCCGCGAGAAGCGCAAGCCGGTGTTCAAGGGGCGATAGCGGCCAGCAGCAGGCCATCGCGGGCGCGGTGGAGGGTTAGGCCTGACGCCGCGTGGGTTGCCGGCAGCACGAGGCGGAAGGCGCAGCTTCCGTCGGCCAGGGCGGCGCGGTCGAGGTCGGCGCGGTAGTGGTTGGCGAGGCCGCGTGAGAGGGGGTGCCCGGCGGCGCGCAGTTCGAGTTCCATCGGGTGGCCGGGCTGGACGGGGTCGAGCGCCCAGCCCTCGATGGCCGCGCCGTCGTGGCGTTCGATGTGGAAGCTGGGCGTGCCGGGGGGCTGGGGCGTGACCGGCAGGCCGGCGCGGCGGGCGAGGCGGCGGCGGATGGCCTCGACCCGGTAGCCGCCCTCGATGCGCGGTTCGCCGAGCGGGGCGGGGGCGGGGGCGGGGCCGATGTCCAGTGCCGCGTAGCTGGCGGCGTTGTGGAACATCGCGCGGCTGGCCTGGTCGAGGAAGGTCTCGGCCGGGACGCCTTCGGCGCGGATCAGGGCCTGGTCGTCGAGTTCGACGTGGCAGTACTGCATGCCGCCCGGGGGGGAGGCGCGCAGGATGCTGGTGCCGTTGACCAGGGCGGCGGCGGGTATCAGCGCGCCGCCGACATGGATGGCGTGCAGCGGCGAGAGGAAGAGGTCGCGGGCCGGCACGCCGGGGGCGAGGGCGCCGCGGCGCAGCAGAACGGGGCGCAGTTCGGGCATCGCCGCCATTTCGGCGGGCGAGACTTCGCGCCGGCCGATCCAGCGCACGCGCCGGGTATCGCCGTGGCGGGTGAGCACGAGGTCGCCGATGCGCAGGCGTTCCACCGCCACCTCGCCGCCTGGGGTTGCGATCGCGGTGCCGTGGCGGAAGCACGGCACGCCGTCGGCGGGCATGCCGTGCAGGGTGAGGGTGGTGCCGCCGCCGCCGCTGGCGGCCAGCGCGATCTGCAGGCCGGCGATGTCCAGGCCGGGATTGAGGCGCAGCATCAGCGTGGTCGCGCCATCGGTGACGCGCAGGCAGTTGTCGGCCAGCAGGGTGGCGGTGGCCGAGGCGGGGGCGATGGCGCGCAGGGTGATGGCGGTGGTCTCGGTCACGCCTTCCAGTACGCCGGCGGGGCCGGTGGGGCCGTCGATCACCAGTTCGGCGGTGGCGCCGGCGGCGAAGCGGATCGCCCCGGTGCCGGCGGCCAGCGCATTTCCCAGGCGCAGGATGGCGTCGTCCTGGAGCAGCACGCCGCCCGCGAAGCTGTTGGCGGCCCCCAGCGCCACCGTGCCGCCGGCGGCGATGATCAGGCCGGCATGGCCCGTGCCGGGCGCGGGCGGCCCCTCGGCGATGGTGTCGTCGATGGTGAGCATGCCGCCGGGCAATCCCGCGAGGGTGATGACCTGGCCGCCATGCAGGAAGATGCCGCTGCCGAGGCCCTGGCCGTTCTCGCCGCTGGTTGGGCCTGCAGCCAGGCCGGTGCCGCCGGCGCCGCCGAGCGCGCTGCCGCCGGTGATGCTGCCGCCGACGATGGCGAGGCTGCCGCCCTGCTGCACGAAGATGGCGCCGCCCGCACCGAGGCCGCCGCCGCCGCCGCCGCCCAGCGGGCCGATGCCGCCATTGCCGGCGCCGTAGCCGGCGGAATGGCCGTCGCCGCGGGCGAGGCCGCTGGCGCCGCCGCCGCCGCCGAAGCCGCCGGTGCCGTTGAACAGCAGGCTGCCGCCGCCGCCGCCGCCGAAGCCGCCGACGGTGCCGCCGTAGGTGCCCAGCGTGCCGCCGCCGCCGCCGCCGAAGCCGCCGGTGCCCCAGCTTCGCTCAGGGTCGGTCTTGCCGCCGTCGTGCCCGTCCACGCCGCCGCCGCCGGCCATGCTGAGGAAGTTGGCCAGCCGCCCGGCGCCGCCGCCGCCGCCCTCGGCGCCCGCGGGCTGGAAGTCGCTGCCGCGGCCGCCGCTGCCGGCGCCGGTGGCGATACCGTCCGCGCCGGCGGACTGGCTGGAAAGGCTGCCGCCATCGGCGCCAAGGCCCAGCCCCCCGCCGCCGCCGAAGCCGGTGGGGTTGTCGCCGCCATAGCTGAGCCAGTCCGGTCCGCTGCCGTCGCCGCCGTTGCCGCCCATGCCGCCGCCGCCGCCGGCGCCGGTGGCGTTGCCATCGCCGCCGTGGCCGCCCTGGGCGGTGTTATTGGTGAAGGCGACGTCCTGGAGGGTGACCACGCCGGCCGCGGCCACGAACAGGCCGCCGCCAAGCCCGCCGCCGCCGCCGCCGCCAAACCAGCCGTCGCCGCCCACGCCGCCCGCAGCCACGGTGTTGGCGATGGTCAGGCCCTGGATGGTCACCGTGCCGGCCTGGACGAACAGGCCGCGCTGCCAGCCGGCGCCGTCGAGGGTGGCGCCGTTGCCGAGGAGGGTCAGGCTCGTGCCTTCGGCGAGGTTGATCGCCAGCAGTCCCGCATCGAGGGTCAGCGTGCCGGAGGGGACGTCCAGCGAGATGGTGAAGGCCGTACCTTCTCCGGCGCTGCCGTCATTGCCGCCCCCCTCCAAGCTGATGACGCGGAAAGCGGCGTTCAGTCCCGCCAGATCGGCGACGCGGAAGATTGTCTCGCTCATGCGCACTCGCGCCCGGGTCGGGCTGATCCGGCATGGCGAGCCGTGCGTGCGCATGGCTGCCGGTGCCGGCGTTGGGGGAGTGCGTCCTATTGGCGCAGGGAAGCAGGATGGCGCATCAGGCGGCGCGCGTCAAAATCCGTGGCAGTGCCCATAACACGAGATGATCGGTGGAGTCGTTAATGTGCGGGTGTTTCGCCAATTTGCCGGTTCAGCGGCGGGTGGGGGCCTCCGCGAGATGGTCGAAGCGGTGCGTATAGGTGCCGAGGCCCTGAGTTTGCGAGCGCAGGTCGATGATGAGGTCGTGCAGTTCGGCCGCCGGCACCAGCGCCTCGACGTCGTCCCAGCCCGGCCAGCCCTCGTGTTCGCCGTAGCCGAGCAGGCGACCGCGCCGGCCGGTGAGCAGGCGCTGGGCGTTGGAGGTGAAGCTGTTGGGCACCGTGACCACGACGTGTTCGATCGGTTCGAGCAGCACCGGGTCGGCCTTGGCCAGCCCTTCCTGCATTGCCATGCGGGTGGCGGTGCGAAAGGCCATGTCGGAACTGTCCACGCTGTGGAAGGTGCCGTCCACCAGGGTAACGGAGATGTCGACGCAGGGGTGGCCGAGCGGGCCGTGTCCCGCGGCTTCCTCTGCGGCCTCGCCTACCGCGGGGATGTACTGGCGCGGCACGGCGCCGCCGACAACTTTGTCGATGAACTGGAAGCCTTCGCCGCGGGCGCGCGGGGCGATGTCGAGCTTGACGTCGGCGAACTGGCCGTGGCCGCCGGTCTGGCGTTTCAGGCGGGCGTGCTGCTGGACGGCGCTGCGGATGGTCTCGCGATAGGCGACCGCGGGGCGGGCCGTGGTGAGCTTCAGACCGGAGGTGCGGCCCAGCCGTTCCAGCGCCGCGTTGAGGTGGATCTCGCCTTGGCCATGCAGCACAGTCTCGCCGGAGTCGGGGCGCTGTTCGACCAGGATCGACGGGTCCTCCTCGACCAGGCGCTGGAGCGCGCCGGAAAGCTTGACGTCGTCGGTGCGCGAGGCGGGGGCGACGGCGAGGCAGTAGAGCGGTGGCGGGGCGGGCGGCCAGTCGAGCACGGGCGCGCCATTGCCGGTGCCGCTCGCCGTCAGGGTGGCCCCGGTGGCGACGCCGTCCAGGCGCCCGAGGCCGACGAGGTCGCCGGTTTCGGCCTGGGCCACCTTTGCGGCCTCGCCGTTGGGCATGCGGTGGATGCCGCCGAGGCGCTGCGCGGCGCCGTCGCCGGCGGCAAGGCTCATGCCGTCGCGCAGCATGCCGCGCCAGACCCGGGCCAGCGACATCTTGCCCGCGTGGCCGGCATGGAAGGTCTTGAAGACCTGGGCGAGCGCCTCGCCCTCGGCGGGGATGCCGTGGCGCAGGGCGGTGACCTCGGCGGTGGGGGTGTCGTGGCGCAGCGCCTTCCACAGGCGCCGGATGCCGTTGCCGTGCTCGGCGGCACCCAGGAGCACCTCGACAACCGCATCCTCGGCGAGGTCGGCGCGCAGGCGTGCGAACACCTCCGCGGTGGTGGGGGCCTCGTCCTCGAGCAGCTTTTCAAGCAGCGCGTCGTCGTTGTCGGCAAGCACTTCCAGCAGCGCCTCGCGGGCCTCGGCCTCGCGCTCGCGCATGGCGGAGGGCAGTTGCACCAGTTCGGATTCCTCGCCGCGGCGGTAGCGGTAGGCGCGCTCGCTGACCACGTCGACATAGCCGGTCACGACCGGCGCGGCGGCGTCGTCCTGGCGGATCGGCACCTGGCGCAGCACCAGGGGCGCGGCCGAATGTTCCTGCAGGGCGGTGAGGGTGTCGCGCACCCGGCCTTCCAGCGTGTCGATTCGGTTGATGAAGACGATATGGGGCATGCGCGCCTGGTCGAGCGCGCGCAGCAGGGGGGCGGCGGCCAGCGCCCGGGCGGGGTCGGGGTCGCATACCACCACGGCGATGTCGGCGACGGCCAGGGCGCAGTGCGTCTCGTGGGCGAACTCGACCGAGCCGGGGCAATCGAGCAGCGACCACGAATCGCCGAGATGGCTGCAATGGGCGAGGCGAAGCTCAGTGCCGGCGCGGCGCTGGCCGGTGCGGCGGATATTGCCGCCGGCGGCATCGAGCAGCGCGTCGAACAGGGTGGATTTTCCGCTGCCGTAGGGGCCGACAATGGCCACCGCGCGTGCGCCGTAGCTGGCACCCTCCGCCGACGATGTTGAAGAACCCGGCATTCGACGGTCTCCCCTCACGTGTTTTGCCGATGCTAGGCGGATTGGTGCGCGGGGTGCGAGTAAATCCTGCCCGCGTGCCGCCGGGCTTGCGCCGCGGCGCGGTGTGTGGCGCAGTCGGGAGATAACAGGAGGACAACGTGATGCGTCGCCCCGCCCTGCTGCGCGCATTGGCGGCCGTTGCCGGACCGGGGCTGCATGCCGCGGCCCAGGCCGGAAGCTGTGGCAGCGGGCGCGACCCCGCGTGGCTGACGGCGGTGGGCCGCGGCCGCCGCCAGATTTTCGATACCGCCAACCCCTATGCCGCATCCAATCGCAGGGTGCGGGTCATCCGCATCGAGGAATAGCAACGCCATGCCCGAGTATCGTTTCTGCAAGGTGGAGGACGAGGGGCGCATCCGCGTCGTGACCCTCAACCGGCCCGAGGTGCTGAACGCGCTGCACAGCGAGGCGCACCAGGAGTTGGAGGGCGTGTGGGACGAGTTTGCCGCACGCGACGATCTGTGGGTGGGGATCGTGACCGGGGCCGGGGAGCGGGCCTTCTCGGCCGGCAACGACCTGAAGGTGCAGGCGGCCGGCAAGCGCGGGCCGGCGGCGCGCAGCGGGTTCGCCGGGCTGTGCAACCGCTTCGACCTGGACAAGCCGCTGATCGCGGCGGTGAACGGGGTGGCGATGGGCGGGGGTTTCGAGATCGCGCTGGCCTGCGACATCATCATTGCCGCCGAGAACGCCATATTCGCGCTGCCGGAGCCGCGGGTGGGGCTGATCGCCGGGGCGGGCGGGGTGCACCGGCTGCCGCGGATGATCCCGCAGAAACAGGCTTTGGGCATGATCCTGACCGGACGGCGGGTGCCGGCGGCCGAGGGCTACCAGCTCGGCTTCGTGACCGAGGTGGTGCCCGAAGGGCAGGCGCTGGCGGCGGCGAAGCGGTGGGCGGAGATGGTGCTGGAGTGCTCGCCGATGGCGGTGCGGGCGTCGAAGCAGTCGGTGTACCGGGGGATGGACGAGCCGAGCCTGGAGGCGGCGCTGCGGGCGCGTTATCCGGCGCAGGAGGCGAACATGAAGAGCGAGGACTGGGTTGAGGGGCCGAAGGCCTTCGCCGAGAAGCGCAAGCCGAACTGGAAGAACCGCTGAACAAGGAGGCTTGGCCATGGCGTTGAAACGCATGGTGCTGGAGATCGGCATGGGCACCGATATCCGCGGCACCGACTATACCAAGGCAGCGGTGCGCGCGTTGCGCGATGCGCTGTGGCACAACTCGCTGACCGTCACCGCCGCACTCGGGGTGCCGCTGGATTCGATGAAGGTGGAGGTGAAGATTGGCGTGCCGAAGCCGGACCGGGTGGACACCGCTCAGGTGCTGGCGGTGCTGCCGCATGGCACCGGCACCTGCGAGGTGGTGGAAGGCGGGCTGGAGATCGCCAACGAGGCGGGCACCGGCTCGACGGTGATGGCCACGGCGGCGGCGGTGGTTTGGCTCGACCTGCCCGAGGAGGTGGCGTGATGGCCCGCAAGACGGCACTGAAGCGCGTGATCCTCGAGATGGGGATGGGCAACGACCTGCATGGCGGCGATTACACCAAGGCGGCGCTGCGCGCGGTGCAGGATGCGCTGCACCATTCATCGATGAGCCTGGTGGGGTCGCTGGGGCTGGACATCCACAAGATGCAGGTGGAGGTGACCATCGGGGTGCAGAAGCCGGAGGCGGTGGACGCTGAGCGGGTGCGCGCCTCGCTGCCCTACGGGGTGGTGACGGTGAAGGTGGTGAAGGGCGGGCTGGACGTGCAGGGCGCGCGCGATTTCGCCGCGATTGCCAATGCCGCTATCGTGGTGCGGCTGGACGTGCCGCAATACGGCTGAGGCTGGGCGCGGAGCCTGCGCGGGTGAGGCGTTAGCCCGCCGGCGCAGCGGTCCACGGCGCCGTACGCCACAGGCCGGCCAACTCGGCTCGCTCCCGGGAGACCTGGGCGGTCCAGTCCGGGCCGTCCAGCAAGTCGGGCAGGAAGCCGTTCTCGGTGGCCGCGGCAAGGAACTCGGGGTCGGCGACGATGCCGCGCAGCGCGGCGGACAGGGCGGCGATCCAGATTTCCGGCGCGCCGGCCGGGGTGGCGATGCCGCGCAGGATAGCGGCCGTCAGGGCGATGCCGGACGCATGCAGCGGCGCGACGTCGGGAATGGCGCGGCTGGGCCGTTTTGCCGCGATGCCCAGGCCCGAGAGGGAGCCTTCGCGCAGCCCGTCCAGTACGTCGGCGAGGGCCAGGGCCGCGGCGGCGGCATGACCGGCCTCGGCGGCTTCGCGGGCTGCGGCGGCGGAGGGGAAGGCCAGGATGTTCAGCGCAGGGTGGCTCACCGCTTGCAGGCGCAGGGCGGCGAGGTGGCCGGCGCTGCCCTGGGGTGGGGTGGCGAGCGGCCGGGCGGCGGGATTTTCGCTGGCGCGGTGCAGCAGGTCGCTGACCGAGCGCAGCTTCGTGCCGGCGGCGGAGACGAAGACGATAGGTTCCTTCTGCACCGCGCCCACCAGGTGGAGCCGGTCGGCCAGGCCTGCGGCGCCCGGGCGGTCGACCATGCGGGCCGGCAGGGTGGGGCTGCTGACCCAGCCGATCGCCCGTGCGCCGGGTTCGGCGTCGGCGAGCAGGCGCAGGGCGGTGAGGCCGATCTCGCCGGGGCGGTTGAGCACGGCGATGCGGACCTGGCGCAGGTGCCGTTCCAGGAACGGGGCGAAGGCGCGTGCCGCGAGGTCGGCGCCGCGGCCGGGATGGCTGCCGACGATCAGGGAGACCATCGGCGGCGGGGCGGTGGGAGTGGCGCTGGCCCGCGCCGGCCAGGGCAGTGCAAGCGCACCGCCGAGGACGGCGCGGCGGCGGATCACCGCGCCGCCTCGGCGGCCTTGGGCGGCTGGGCGTCGCGCCGCAGCCGGTTCTCGCCCAGGAACAGCAGGATGGGGGCGGCGATGAAGATGGAGGACGAGGTGCCGACCACGATGCCGAACAGCATCATGTAGGCGAAGCCGCCGAGCGCGGAGCCGGAGCCGAAGATGGCCAGCGGCAGCGAGGCGAGAAGCGTGGTCAGCGAGGTGCCGATGGTGCGGTTCAGCGTCTCGTTGATCGACAGGTCGATCAGGTCGCGCAGCGGCATCGTCTTGTAGCGCCGCAGGTTCTCGCGCATGCGGTCGTAGACCACGACCTTGTCGTTCATGGAGTAGCCGAGGATGGTCAGCAGGGCGGCGACCATCACCAGGTCGAAATCGAGGCGGGTGATGACGAGGAAGCCGATCGCCTTGGTGATGTCGAGGATGAGCGTGACCACGGCGCCGACCGCGAACTGCCATTCGAAGCGGAACCAGATGTAGACCAGGATCATCAGCATCGAGGCGCCGAGCGCGATCATGCCGTCGCGGAACAGTTCCTGCGACACGGCCGCACCCACCGCGTCGGTGCGCAGCACGCGGGTGCCGGGGGCGGTGGCTTCGAGCCCCGCGCGGACCTTGGTGACCACCTGCTGGGTGGCGGCCTCGGTGGACTGGGCGGGCAGGCGGATCATCACCGAATCGGCGTCGCCGAAGCGCTGCATGGCCGGCTCGCCGAGGCCCTGGGCGGCCAGCCCGTTCTTGAGCGCCGGGATGTCGGCCGGGCCGGGCGTGCGGATCTCCATGACGATGCCGCCGCTGAAGTCGATGCCCAGGTTCAGCCCGGGATGGAAGAACAGGACCAGCGAGGCGATCGACAGCACGGCGGAGGTAATGACGCCGGCGAAGCGGCCGCGCATGAAGCGGATGCGGGTGTTGTCGGGAACGAGGCGGAAGAGGGGGCGGATGAACATGGTTGCGTCCTAGACCGGCAGGACGCGCGGCCGCAGCCTTGCGTACCAGTGGGCCATCATCAGCCGGGCCAGCATGGTGGAGGTGAACAGCGAGGTGATGATGCCCAGGGTGATGGTGATGGCGAAACCGCGGACCGGGCCGGCGCCGAAGCTGAACAGCATGACGTGGCTGAGGAAGCCGGTGGCGTTGCTGTCGACGATGGTGGTCAGCGCGCGCTGGTATCCCGCCTCCATGGCGTTCAGCGGCGCGCGGCCGGCCTTCATCTCCTCGCGAATGCGCTCGTTGATCAGGATGTTGCTGTCCACCGCCATGCCCAGGGTAAGCAGCATGCCGGCCATGCCGGGCAGGGTGAGCGTGGCCTCCAGCAGCGACAGGATGCCGACGAGCATGCCCAGGTTCACGATCATGGCGATGTTGGCGAACCAGCCGAACAATCCATAGAAAATCGCCATGAAGGCGAGCACCAGCACGAAGCCGACGGCGAGCGCGATGGCGCCTGCGCGGATGGCGTCCGCACCCAGTTCGGGTCCGACGCTGCGTTCCTCGACCACCGTCAGCGGCGCCGGAAGGGCGCCGGCGCGCAGCAGCACCGCCAGTTCGTTGGCGCTGCCGGCGGTGAAGTTGCCGCTGATCTGGCCGCGCCCGCCGGTGATCGGCTCGTTGATGACGGGTGCGGAGATCACCTTGTCGTCCAGCACGATGGCGAAGGGGCGGCCGACATTGGCGCGGCTGATCTCGGCGAAGCGGCGGGTGCCGATGCTGTCGAAGGTGAAGTTCACGACCCATTGGCCAGTTTGACTGTTCTGGCCGGCCCGTGCGTCGATGAGGTTGGCGCCGTCCACCTCGATGCGGCGGCGCACGGCGATTTTGCCGCGGTCGCCCTCCAGCGGCAGGAAGTCCACGCCCGGCGGCGGCACGGGGGATGCGAGATTGGCGGTCTGGTCGGTCAGCCGAAAGGTCATGCGCGCGGTTTGGCCGAGCAACTGCTTGATGCGGTTGGGGTCTTCCACGCCGGGGAGCTGGACGACGATGCGCAATTCGCCCTGGCGGTTGATGACCGGATCAACCACGCCGGTCTCGTCGATGCGGCGGCGCACGATCTCGATGGATTGCTGGACCGCGGAACTGGCGCGCTCGCGCAGGCCGATGGGCGAGAGGGTGACGGTGATCAGGCCTTCCGGCGTCTGCGCGAATTCCAGGTCGGGGCGGGTGCCGGGAGCGGTGCTGGAAAGCTCGCGCAGCAGGCCCATCACCTGCGGGATCTTGGTGGCGTCCTCGACGCGCACGGTCATGCGGTTCTGCGCCGGCTGGGGGGTGACGACGAAGCGGGGGATGCCGGCGCGGCGCAGCGACTGGCGGGCCGAGTCGGCCATGCTGTCGAGCCGTTCCTTCAGCACCGAATCCATGTCGACTTCCAGCAGCAGGTAGCTGCCGCCCTTGAGGTCGAGGCCGAGATTGATGGTGCGCCATGGCACCCAGCTGGCCGGCGCCGGGAACAGGTTGGGCACGGCAAGGAGAAGGCCGAGCAAGGTGACGCCGAGCACGACCAGCGTCTTGGTGCGCGAGAAATACATCATCGGCCGGGGTTTCCTGGCGCTTCGGCCCACCCGGGGAAGGTGAGCCCGGTCATCGGCAAATGTCGGAATGGATGGGACGGATCATGGGGCAGGATGGGCTCCAGCAGGCAATTTCCAAGGGCGGCGGGTGCCAGGGGCGGCGGGTATCGCGGGCGTGGGGCGGGTTGGGCGCGGAGAATGGCGATCCCGCCACGCCAAGGCAACCTGACGGGGCGTTTGCCTGACGGCATGGCGGCGGGCAATGGCCGAAATGCGACCTGGCTGCTAGGGGTGTCCGATGAGGAGTGCGGCATGAGTGCACCGCGGCTGCGGGTTGGCGTGGTTGGGGCAGGATATTTCGGTCGCTTTCATGCCCTGAAGGTGGCGGCTGGCGCGCGTACTGTGCTTTCGGGCGTGCATGACGCCGTGGCCGGCCGGGCGGAGGCGCTGGCGCGCGAGGCCGGGTGCGCCGCGCTGGGGTGGAGCGAACTGCTGGAGCGCAGCGATGCGATTGTGGTGGCATCGCCGGCGGCGACGCACCACGGCGCAGCGGCCGCGGCGTTGCGGGCGGGGCGGCATGTGCTGGTGGAAAAGCCGGTTGCCGCGACGCTGGCCGAAGCCGACGACCTGATCGGGCTCGCCAATGCGGGTAGCCTGGTGCTGCAGGTGGGCCATCTGCTGCGCTACTCGCCGGAGCGACAGGCGATTGCGGCCCATATGGCGCGGCCCGCCCACATCGAATGCACGCGAATCGCGCCGTTCAAGCCCCGCGGCACGGATGTGAGCGTGGTGCTGGACCTGATGATCCATGATCTCGACATGGTGCTGTCGCTGGTGGACAGCGACCTGGAGAGCGTGGACGCGGTTGGCGCGCGCATTGTCAGCGGCCATCTGGACATCGCCAATGCCCGGCTGCGGTTCGCCAATGGCTGCGTGGCGACGCTGGTGGCAAGCCGGGTGTCGGCGCACACCGAGCGGCGGATGCAGCTGGTGGGCGCGGAGGGTTATGCCACGCTCGACTTCACGGAGCGGGCGCTGCGCCTGGTGACCGTTCCCGGTGGCGATGCCCGGGTCGTTTCGTGGCCGGCGAGCGATCTTGTGGCGGCGGAGCACGCAGCGTTCGCCGCAGCCATACTGGACGGAAAGGAAGTGCTGGTGGATGGCGCGGCCGGCCGGCGGGCACTCGCGGCGGCGCTGGCGGTGGAGGAAGGGATAGCCGCCACCATGGCGCGAGCGGTGGCGGGCGGATTGTTGACCTGCGATCTGGCGACCATCGGCGCGGGTCGGGCCGCTGATTTTCAGGCCAATCGCTGATCGGCAGGGCCGGCGCCCGGGTGCGCGCGGCACTGGAACATGCGGCGACACCCGGAACCTGCGCGAAAGCGGCTTAGGCGGCGTAGGCCGACGGGTGGCCGTGGTTCTCGAGCTTGTAGAGCACGCGGACAAGCCCGGCAGATATCGTGTCGTCAACGAAGACGATGCGTACGATGCCACGGCCCGGGATTTCGGCAACGGTGAACTGGGTGTGGCAGTCGGAGCCGAGCGCGTCGGCCGTCAGGCGTCCGGTCTGCCCTTGCGCGGCGTTCTCCAGCCCGTGGATCTGCGCGCCGCCGCGCGAGATGTTGTAAAGGGTGGCGGCTTGGCCGGCAGAGCCGCCGAGGGCGACGATGCAGTCCTTGTTGATGGTGTGGCGTTCCTGCAGTCGCCTGTCGGCATCGGCGGTGGCGGTGCGGATTGCCTGCACGATGCTGCCGCTGAGGTTGCCGATGGTCGCGGCGATGGCATCGGTGCCGCGCTGCATGGCGGCGGCCTGGCTGCCGGTGCGGGTGGCGTCGGCCGAGACCTCGGCGATCCGCTGTGAAACCTCCTGGGCGGCGGAACCGGTCTGGGCGACGTTGCGGGCGATTTCCTGGGTTGCGCCCGCCTGTTGCTCGACAGCGGCGGCGACGGCGACCGAGACCTGGGCGATTTCGGTAATGCGGCTGCCGATTTCGCTCACCACTTCCACGACGGCGCCCGTGGTGGTCTGGATCTCGGCGATCTGGCGCGAGATCTCGTCGGTGGAGCGGGCGGTTTGAGTGGCGAGGTTCTTGACCTCCGAGGCAACGACGGCGAAGCCCTTGCCGGCATCGCCCGCGCGGGCGGCCTCGATGGTGGCGTTCAGCGCGAGCAGGTTGGTCTGCGCGGCGATCGAACTGATGAGCTGAACGACATCGCCGATCCGGGTGGCGGATTCCGAGAGCGAGCGGATTCGCTGCTGCGCCAGGTCGCCGCCGTCCACCGCGCGTTGGGCGACGCTGCTGGCCTGGGCGACCTGGCTTGCGATTTCGTTGATAGAGGCGGTGAGCTGTTCGCTTGCCGCGCCGACGGCCTGGGCGTTGGCGAGCGCCTGCTCGGCGGCCGCGGCGACGGAGGTGGCGTTGTCGCTGACGCGGGCGGCGGAGGCGGTCATTTCCCGGGACTTGTCGGCCATCTCGCTGGTCTGGCGGGAGACCTGCTCGACGGCGTGGCGGGTGTCGGTCTCGACCTTGTTGGCCATGGCCTGCACCGCGGCCCGGCGGTCGACGGCCGTGTGACGTTCGCGCTCGGCGCGTTCCTCGATGGAATACATGAGGCGGGCGCGCATGGCGCGGAGCAGGCGCACGACCGAGTGGAATTCATAGGCCGCCGGCAGCGGAATGCCGGCGGAGAAGTTGCCCTGGGCGATGGCGTCGAAATGTCTCTCGATGGCGCGCAGAGGGCGGCGGATGCCGGCCAGCAGCCATGCCGCGAATCCGATGGCGGCCAGGATGGCGACGGCAAGTGCGACGCCTGCGGCTGCCAGGTGGGTGTGGAAACCCGCGACGGCGGCGGCATTCAGTTCGGAGGCGACGCGGAGTTGTAGTTGGATGAGCGCCGCATTGGCGTTGCGGGCAAGGGTGAACATCGGTGGCACGGTGCGCAGGTGGCTTTCGAGATTGGCGGCATCGCCCTGGGCGGCAAGCTTCATGGCGGGGCGCAGGCCGTCGCGCACGAACGCGCCGCGGGCTTCGGCGAATTTGGCGGCGAGCACCTTCTCCTCGTCGGTGAGGAAGGTTGCCATGTAATCCGACCAGGTCTTGCTGATATGCGCGATGGTAGCGTCGATCTGGCCGGAGATGCGGGCGACGCCGTCCTTGTTGCCGGCGGCAAGTTCGCGGGCCAGTGCGGTGAGACGGGCGTTGTTCATATGCATCGCGTCGTTGATGTCGGCCAACTGGCCCGCCGGCACCGTGCGGTCTTCGTAGACCGTGCGGAGCGATTCGCTGGTGTCGGCCAGCCCGATGAGGTTGACGGCACTGATGCCGAGCATCATCACGATCATGACGATGAAGCTGAGGGCGAGGCGGCCGCTGATGCTGCCGGCCAGGACTGCGAGGCGCGGGCCCAGGCCGGTGGCGCGGACCACGCCGTCCTTTACCTCCACGCCGGATTTGCCGTGGCGCAGGGCTGCGTAGGATTGCTCGGCCGCGGCAACGTCGGCGCGGTCGGGGCGGGTACGGATGGAGATGTAGCCCTGATGCACACCGTCCTCGACCAGGGGGGTGACGTTGGCGCGGACCCAGTAAAAGGCGCCGGACTTGGCGCGGTTCTTGACCAGCCCGTCCCATGCGCGCCCGGCCTTGATGGTGGCCCACAGGTCGGCGAATGCCTCCTTCGGCATGTGCGGGTGGCGCACGAGGTTGTGGCGCTGGTTCAGCAACTCGGCCTCGTCGAAGCCGCTCACCTCGACGAAGGCGCTGTTGACGAAGCTGATCTTGCTTTCGGGGTCGGTGCGGGACACCAGCACCTGGCCCTCGCGCACCTCGATTTCGCGATCGATGATCGGTTCGTTGACGCGCATGGCGGTGTCCTGTCGGTGGGGGCGGTGGGCCTGACCGCCCGTGAGGCTGGAATTTCCGTAGTCTAGGGAGCGATCCTTACCTGTTCGTTGATATCCGGCGTGGTGGGACGCCTTGTCCGTCAGCGTCGCATTTGCCACGGTGGCTGCAGAGCAACGCGGGCCGGTTTCACGGCCGGCGAAAGAGGAGGGGCGGATGGCGTACGACCAGATCACCTATGAGTTGCGGGACACCACGGCGGTCATCACGCTGAACCGGCCGGAGCGGCGCAACGCGCTGAGCCTGCAGTTGCAGAAGGAACTCGCCGCGGCGCTGATCGAGGCGGACGAGCACAATGCGGTTCATTGCGTGGTGCTGCGCGGCGCCGGGCCGCATTTCTGCGCCGGGGCGGATCTGTCGGAGTATTCGTCCCAGCGCGGGCCGGAATATCGCGGGCGCGAGGAGATCGACGACGACATCTGGCGGCTGGAGCAGGGCCAGCGATTGCGCATGACGCTGTTCGACATGCACAAGCCGGTGATCTGCATGGTGCATGGCACGGTGATCGGGGTGGGCACCGAAATCATGCTGCTGTGCGACATCGTGATCGCCGCCGAGGATGCGCGGATCGGGTTTCCGCCGGTGCGCGACCTGGGCACTCCGCCGGGGCATATGTGGCTGTACAACTGTGGGCCGCAATGGGCGAAGCGGCTGATGCTGACCGGCGACAGCGTGACCGGTAAGGATGCGGCGCAGATCGGGCTGGTGCTGAAGGCGGTGCCGGGCGATCAGCTTGAGGCGGAGGTGATGCGGCTGGCCGGCCGGATGGGGATGGTGGACCCGCATCTGCTGTCGGCCAACAAGCGGCTGGTCAACCTGGGGCTGGAGCTGATGGGCGCGCGCACACTGCAGCGGCTGGCCGCCGAGATCGACGCGCGCGGGCACAATGCGCCGATGGCGCGGGAGTTCAAGAAAACGATGCGCGAGTTCGGGGTGAAGCACGCCTTCACCAAGCGTGACGCGGCGTTCGGGCGGGGCTATGCCAACGTGCGTGGCCCCGACAAGGATTGATCCGGGGCGCTGCCCCGGCGAGGAATGTACGAATGAAGGCTGTTGTCTGCGAGGCGTTTGGCGGGCCCGAGGTGCTGGCGGTGCGGGAAATGCCCGATCCGCCGCCGCCCGGGCCGGACGAGGTGCAGGTGCGCCTGATGGCGCGCGGAGCGCAGTACGTGGACGTGCTGATGATGGCCGGCACCTATCAGTTCCGCCCCGAGCCGCCGTTCATTCCAGGCGGCGAGGGCGCGGGCGAGGTGGTGGCGGTGGGTTCGGAGGTCAGCGGCTTCCAGTCCGGGGATCTGGTGATCAGCGGCCACAGCCCGGGCGCCTTCTGCACCATGGCCAATGCCAAGGCGAGCCGGTGCGACCGGCTGCCCGAGGGGATGACGCTGGAGGAGGGCGCCGTTTTTCGCGGCGCCTACCACACCGCCTATCACGCGCTGCTGCAGAAGGGGCGGCTGCAGAAGGGCGAGTGGGTGCTGATCCATGGGGCTGCCGGCGGCATCGGCATCGCCGCGATCCAGGTGGCGCGGCTGTTCGGCGGCCGGGTGATCGCGACGGCCAGCACCGAGGAGAAGCGCGAGGCCTGCATCGCCGAAGGGGCGGAGCATGCCATCGACTACCGCGGTGGGTTCCGCGACCGGGTGAAGGAGATTACCGGCGGGCGCGGCGTGGATGTGGTGTACGACCCGATCGGCGCGGCGGTGTTCGACGAGTCGATGCGCTGCCTGAACTGGGGCGCGCGGCTGCTGATCCTGGGATTCCTGGGCGGGGCGCCGGCGCTGGCCAAGACCAACCATCTGCTCATCAAG
This sequence comes from uncultured Alphaproteobacteria bacterium, assembly GCA_963779875.1. GTDB lineage: Bacteria > Pseudomonadota > Alphaproteobacteria > Acetobacterales > Acetobacteraceae > CAMDGX01. The sequence continues at coordinate 1,138,490 of CAWAAI010000003.1, forward strand.
GGGGCGGAGGCGATCGGCGTGCGCATCGGCGGGCTGATGGAGCACCAGCCGCAGATCGCGGCGGCCAATATCCGCACGTTGCTGGCGCTGGGCGGCGAGGGCAAGCTGAAGCCGCGCATTTCCCATCGGTTTCCGTTGGAGCAGGCGGCGGACGCGATCCAGGCGATCATCGACCGCAAGGTGATCGGCAAGGCGGTGCTGGTGGGGTAGGGCGCTGCGGCGCGCATGGGAACCGGACCCGGACGGACCGGTTAGGTGTGCAGGCGCCGGTTCGCGGGCGGTTCGACGAAGGGCATTGCCCTGAGGTGAGGCGAGGTCCGGACCGGTCGCGGCGGCGCTCCCATCTGTCCGGAGAGTGCAATGGCCTATGCCAGGTTCGCCGCGATGATCGCCACCTCGACGGTGGTGATGTTCGCCTTGACGTATCTGACCACCTACTCGATCGACCATGTCTGGTTCAGCCAGACGCGCGGGTGGATGGCGCTGGTGATGGGCGCGGCGATGGCCGTGATCATGCTGGGATACATGCTGGCGATGTACCGCAGCCGGATCGCCAATGCGGTGGTGGTCGCGCTCAGCGTGGCGGTGTTCGCGATTTCGCTCGCCCTGGTGCGCACCCAGGCGACAGTGGACGACGTGGCCTACATGAAGGCGATGATCCCGCATCATTCGATCGCCGTGCTGACCAGCGAGCGGGCGCGGATCCGCGATCCGCGGGTGCGCCGCCTGGCGGATGCCATCATCGCGACGCAGGTGCGCGAGATCGCGGAGATGCGGCAGCTTCTTGCCGATCTTGGGGAGAATCCGGTGCCGGCGGACGCGCCGCTTCTGCCGGCCACGGTACCGGCCTCCGCTTCGTCGGTTCAATGAGGGCGGCGGTTCAGCGCCCGGTGAAGTCCGGCTTGCGCTTGCCGAGGAAGGCCGCGACGCCTTCGCGGAAGTCGGCCGTGGCCATGCTGCCGTGGAAGGCGGCGCGTTCCGCATCAAGTTGGGCAGGCAGGTCACGGGCGAGGCTTTCGCGCAGCAGCCGCTTGATGCGGCCATAGGCCTGGGTGGGGCCGGCGGCAAGGCGCTGGGCCAATGCGGCGGTGCGATCGGCAAGATCGGCGGCGGGGACGACCTGGTTGACGAGGTTGAGGCGCAGGGCCTCGTGCGCGTCGATTGTGTCGGCCAGCAGGGCGATTTCGAGAGCCTTGCGCAGGCCGACGAGGCGGGGGAGGTGCCAGCTGCCGCTGCCGTCGGGGCTGGCGCCGATGCGGGCATAGGCGAGGGTGAACTTCGCATCGTCGGCGGCGATGGCGAGGTCGGCGGCGAGGGCCACGCTCATGCCGGCGCCGGCAACGGGGCCGTGCAGGCTGGCGATCACCGGCTGGGGCATCTCGGCGAGGCGGACCAGGCTGCGGTGCAGCGGGAGCATGATGGCGTCGACAGGTTCCGGGCCTTCGGCGAGGCCGCGCTGGATGACGGAGAGGTCGCCGCCGGCCATGAAGCCTCGGCCGGCGCCGCGCAGAACGATGACGCGGAGGTTGGGCTTGTCCTGGAGGGACAGGACGGCGGCTTCCAGGGCCTCGGCCATCGCGATGTCCAGCGCGTTGAGCTGGTTCGGGCGGCTCAGGGTGAGGGTGGCGATGGGGCCGTCCGCCTCGACGATCAGGGGGGCGTCAGACATGTCCTGTCTCCATAGGGGGGCGGGCCGTCGATGGCTTCCACCGCGTGGCGGGCGAAGGCGCGGCTGAGCGTAGCGGTATTGGCGGCATCGCTGGCCGCGGCGTTGCCGGCACGCACACGGGCGGCGATGCCCTCGAAGATGACGGCGAAGCGCCAGAGGGCGAAGGCGAAGTGGAAGGGATACAGGCCGGGGCCGGGTTTGGCGGCCCGGAAATAGCTGGCGATATGCTCTTCCTCGGTGGGGATGCCGAGGGCGGCGAGGTCGAGTCCTAGCAGGCCGCCGTATTCCCGCGGACGGGAGCGCCAGGCCATGGCGTTGAAGGCGAGGTCGGCCAGCGGGTCGCCGAGGGTGGAGAGTTCCCAGTCGAGCACGGCGATGACGCGGGGCTCGGTGGGGTGGAACATCAGGTTGCCGAGGCGGAAATCGCCGTGGCAGAGCGTGGTGGTCTCGCCGTCGGGGATATTTTTCGGCAGCCAGGCGTTGAGGTGCTCGATGTCGGGGATGGGTTCGGATTTCGACAACTCGGTACTGCTTGCTCCAGCGGGCAATTTGACGGGCGAAATAGCTGCCGGGACGGCCGAAAGTCTCCAGCCCCACGGCCTGCCAGTCCACCGCGTGCAGCTTTGCCAGGGTCTCGGCCATGGCGGCGTACATCGCGCGGCGGTCGGCGGGCGCCACGCCGGGCAGGTCGTAGCCGGGGAAGACGCGGCCGGCGAGGCGTTCCATGACGTAGAACGGGGTGCCGATGATTGCCTGCGATTCCTCGTAGAACAGGCAGTCGGGCACCGGCACGCCGGTGCCGGCGAGCGCGCGCTGGACGCGGAACTCGCGGTCGATGGCATGGGCGCTGGGCAGCAGATCGCCGGGTGGCTTCTTGCGCAGCACGAGGGCGCGGGTGTCATAGCTGGCGAAGAAGGTGGGGTTGGACTGGCCGCCGGAGATGCGTTCCAGGCGCAGCTTGCCGGCAAGTCCGCGCAGGCGGTCCTTGAGGTACGCGTCGAGGCGCGCGGCATCGAACTCGGGCGCGGTGCCCATGCTGGAATCGGTCATGGCGGTTTCGCCCCCTCTTGCCAGCGAGCATAGCGGATGTTGGAGGGGCCGGGCAGGGCGACTATATCGGGGCGATGCTCCGCCTCACCGAATTGCGCCTGCCGCTCGATCATCCCGAGGACGCCCTGCGGGAGGCGGCGGCCGTGCGGCTGGACATCGCGCCAGCCGATCTTCGCGCGGTGCATGTGTTCCGCCGGGCCTATGACGCGCGCAACCGGGCGGCGATCTGGCTGACCTATTCGCTCGATGTCGAAGTGGCCGACGAGGCGGCGGTGCTGGCGCGCCATGCCGGCGACCGCAGGATTGTCCCCGCGCCCGATATCTCATACCGCTTCGTCGGGCAGGCGCCGGCGGGGTTGAAGCTGCGGCCGGTGGTGGTGGGGACCGGGCCGTGCGGGCTGTTCGCGGCGCTGGTGCTGGCGCAGATGGGGTTCCGTCCGATCGTCCTGGACCGCGGGAAGGTGGTGCGGGAGCGGACCAAGGACACCTGGGGATTGTGGCGGCGCGGCGTGCTGAACCCCGAATTGAACGTGCAGTTCGGCGAGGGCGGGGCGGGCACGTTCAGCGACGGCAAGCTCTACAGTCAAATAAAAGATCCCGGGCATCGCGGTCGCAAGGTGCTGACGGAGTTCGTGAAGGCCGGCGCGCCGGAGGAGATCCTGTGGGTGGCCAAGCCGCATATCGGCACCTTCCGGCTGGTGTCGATGGTGGAGCACATGCGCGCCACCATCGAGGCGCTGGGCGGGGAGTATCGCTGGCAAAGCAAGGTGGTGGATATCGAGCTTGGCACGCGGCACGAGGTGCGCGGCGTGGTGCTGGAGAGCGGCGAGCGGATCGCGGCCGGGCATGTGGTGGTGGCGGTGGGTCATTCGGCGCGCGACACCTTCGCCATGCTGCACGAGCGCGGCGTGGCGATGGAGGCGAAGCCGTTCTCGATCGGGGTGCGGATCGAGCATCCGCAGTCGCTGATCGACCGCGCGCGGTTCGGGGCGTTTGCCGGCCACAAGGCGCTGGGCGCGGCGGACTACAAGCTGGTGCATCACTGCGCGAACGGGCGCAGCGTCTATTCGTTCTGCATGTGCCCGGGGGGCACGGTGGTGGCCGCGGCCAGCGAGCCTGGGCGGGTAGTGACCAATGGCATGAGCCAGTATTCGCGCAACGAGCGCAACGCCAATGCCGGGATCGTGGTGGGGATCGACCCGCGCGACTATCCCGGCGGGCCGCTGGCGGGGATCGCGTTCCAGCGGCATTGGGAGGAGCGGGCCTTCCTGGCAGGCGGGGGAACGTATCGGGCGCCCGGGCAACTGGTGGGCGATTTCCTGGCCGGGCGGCCGTCGTCGGCGTTCGGGAGCGTGCTGCCGAGCTACAAGCCTGGCGTGCATCTGACTGACCTTGCGGGGTGTTTGCCGGAATTCGCGGTGGCGGCGATCCGCGAGGCGTTGCCGCATTTCGGCAGGACAATTCCCGGCTTCGACATGGCGGACGCCGTCATGACCGGGGTGGAGACGCGCACCTCCTCGCCGTTGCGCATGCCACGCGACAAGGGCTTGCAGAGCCCCGGCACGCCCGGGCTGTTCCCGGCCGGCGAGGGCGCGGGTTACGCGGGCGGCATCCTGTCGGCGGGCGTGGACGGCATTCGCGTGGCCGAGGCGGTGGCGGCCAGCATCCTGGGGCGCGAGGCGGCGGCGGCCTGAGTCGGGTGGGGTTGGCGGCCGACGGAAGCGGACGCACAATCGCGGCCAAGGGAAAACCCAGGAGACGCCCGCCCATGGCCCGCCAAGCTTCTACGCGAACCGTATCGCGCCTGCTCGCCGATAGCCTGGAGGCGCACGATATCGACATCATCTATTGCGTGCCGGGCGAGAGCTATCTCGGCCTGACCGATGCGCTGAACGACAAGAATTCCATCCAGCTTGTCGTCTGCCGGCATGAGGGCGGGGCGGCGTTCATGGCGGTGGCCGACGGGCGGCTGCGCGACCGGGCCGGGGTGGCGGTGGTGTCGCGCGGGCCGGGCCTGTCCAATGCCATGGTCGCAGTGCACAGCGCCTATCACGACGCCACGCCGCTGGTGTTGTTGGTGGGTCAGGTGGAGCGCAAGGATTTCGGGCGGCTGGCGCTGCAGGAGCAGAACTACTCGCGGCTGCTGTCCGATATCACCAAGCTGGTTATCGAGGTTAACGAGCCGGAGCAGGCCTCCGAGGCCATTGCGCGGGCCTTCCACGTGGCCGAAAGCGGGCTGCCGGGTCCGGTGGCGGTGATCCTGCCGGAAGACCTGTTCGACGAGCAGACCGACGCCCCGGTGGATGCGCCGCGGCCGAAGGTGCACGCCGGGCCGCGCGCCGAGGACCTCGACCGGCTGGCGGCGATGCTGGAGGCGGCGGAACGGCCCCTGATCTACGTGGGCGGTGCGATGGCGGCCGATGCGGTGGCCGATCCGCGCGCCTTCGCCGACATGGAGCGCTTCGCCGAGGAATGGGTGGTGCCGATCAGCCCCACGCATCGGCGGCCGCACCTGTTCGACGCGGCGCACCCGCATTACGGCGGGTATGTCGGCATCCGCATTCCGCCGGCGCAGATCGGCGAGATGAAGAAGGCCGATTTGCTGGTGAGCCTGGGCGAGCGGCTGACCGATACGGTGAGCCAGTCATATTCCTTCCCCACGGCGCCGCAGCCGCAACTGCCGCTGGTGCATGTTTTCCCGGACCCGAACGAGGTAGGGCGGGTGTTCCGGCCGGATCTGGGCATTGCCGCCAATCCGCTGGTGGTGCTCCGGGCGCTGCTGGCGCGAGGCAAGCCGGCGGGGGCGGAGAAGCGGCGCGGCTGGGTGGAGGGGCTGAATGCCATCCACCGCAAGCTGATGGCGCCGGAATGGCAGGCGACGAGCGACGGGGTGAACTTCGCCGCCGTGGTTTGCGAGATCGGCAAGCATCTGGCGCCCGATGCGGCGGTGACGTCGGATGCCGGCAATTTCTCTTCGTTCATCCATCGCTATATCGGCTTCAAGCCGGGGCAGGCGTTTCTCTCGTCGGTGGTGGGCGCGATGGGGGCGGGCGTGCCGATGGCGGTGGCGGCGTGCCTGCGGCGGCGGGACCGGCAGGTGGTGAGCTTCTCCGGCGACGGCGGCACGCTCATGACCGGCAATGAGTTGGCGACCGCGCGGATGTACGGCGCCAATCCCATCCTGATCGTGTCGGACAACAAGAGCTACGGCACCATCAGCATGCACCACGTGGTGCGATACCCCGGCCGGCCGTACAATGCCGCGACCGACCTGCGGAACCCGGATTTCGCCGCCTGGGCGCGCAGCTTCGGGGCCGAGGGGATCACCATCGTCAGCGACGACGAGGTGGCGCCGGCGATCGCCCGGGCCTTCGCGGTGAAGGACCGGCCGGTGGTGGTGCATGTGCACAGTTCCGCGGAACAGATGAGCGCCTGGCGGCGCAAGAGCTGAAAGAACAGAGATATGGCAAGCTATTCGGCGGAACGGCTGCACCAGGTGGGCAAGGCGCTGCTGATCGGCGCGGGAGCACCGGCCGAGGAGGCCGAGACGGTGATGCGCCATTGCATCGGCGCCAACCTCGCCGGCCACGACAGCCACGGCATAATCCAGATCCCCGGGTATATCGACCGCATCAAGGCCGGGCATATCGTGCCGGGCGCGAAGTGGGAGATCCTGCAGGAGAGCCCGACGACCACTGTCGTGGATGGGCATTGGGGCTTCGGCTATGTCGCCAACGAGCGGGCGATGCGGCTGACCATCGAGAAGGCGCGCACGGCCAACGTCGCGGCGGCAACGGTGTCGCGCCAGGGGCATATCGGGCGGCTGGCCGGCTATTCGCTGATGGCGGCCGAGGCGGGGATGATCGGGCTTTGCACGGCGGATTCCGGGCGGTCGCCGAAGCATGTGGCGCCGTTCGGGGGGGCGGAGGCGCGGCTGGGGACCAACCCCATCTCAATCGCCGTGCCGTCGGACCTGCCGGGGCCGTTCTTCCTGGACATGGCGACCTCGGCCGTGGCGGCCGGGAAGATCTCGCTGGCCGCGGCGCGGGGGCAGGCGATCCCCGAGGGATGGGTGGTCGCCCAGGACGGCTCGGCCACCACTGACCCTAAGAGGTTCCGTCAGGGCGGCGCGCTGTTGCCGCTGGGCGGCAGCGAGGGCTTCAAGGGCACCGGCCTCGCGGCGATGGTCGAGGTGCTGTGCGGGTTGCTGACAGGGCTGGGCTTCGGGATCGATCCGAGCGGGCGGCACAATGACGGTTGCTTCATGGCCGTGTTCAACGTGGCGGCGTTCCGGCCGCTTACGACATTCAAACGGGAAGTCGCGGACTTCGCTCAATATCTGAAGGACACGAAGCCTGCCGCGGGCAGCCCCGGCGTGTTCTATCCCGGCGAGATCGAGCATCTGAAGCAGGCCGAGCGTTCGGCGAAGGGCATCGAGGTGGAGGATGCCACCTGGGCGAGGCTGGTGGAATTGGCGAAGGGCTATGGCGTTGCGGGGGAGCTTGGGCTGGCTTAGAGCTGTAGCCGTGCTGATAGACGCACGGCTACAGCTCTAGCACTTTGTTTAAGAACGTAAATCTTCCGATCGAGTGATTCCACTCGATCGGATATTGCTCTAGGTCGGCCGCCGCCGCATCGCATCCGCCGGTTCGGGCCCTACTGGCCTGCGTCGGCGTTGGCCCAGAGCGGGTCGGTTCAGATAGCCCGCTCTGGGGTGGGCACTATTGGCTGGGACGAGCCGTCTTCGGCCCTTTCGCGCCGATGATTGTCACCGTGCCGTTCTGGCCTCCGGCGCTCACCTGTGCCGTGCTGGAGCGGGTTGGGTGGGCCGCCGCCCCGCAGTCCGCATGGTTGCCCTGGCTCTGCGCTCCCGCGGCGGGCAGGCCGACCGGTGCGGAACCGGTCCGCTTCCTGTCCCGTTGTGTCCAGGCGCAACCGGGAGACAACCATGTTACCTGCGACGACCGAGCGAGTACAGGCCAGCACGCCGGAGTGGATCAACCGGCGCATACGCTGGGAGACGGAGGCGCGGATCGACTGGTATTCGCGCCATCCGGACAAGATAGCGGAGCGGCTGCGTGCCCTCGACCGGGAGTGGGACATCGAGCGGCTGGTCGAGACAAACGCGTCGTTGCTGGTGCTGGGTGGCGTGGGGCTGGCGGCGTTCCGCCATCGCCGGTTCCTGCTGTTGCCGGCGCTGGTGGGCGGCTTCCTGCTGCAGCACGCGCTGCACGGATGGCTGCCGCCGCTGCGGGCGATGCGCAAGATCGGCTTCCGCACCGCCGGCGAGATCAACGAGGAGCGGGTTGCGTTGAAGGCCCTGCGCGGCGATTTCGTGGCCGTCGGGCAGGTGGGGGAATCCGCAGCCGCCGCGCTGGCCGCCGCCCGAGGTTGAGCGACGGCCCGGCGAAGGGGCTGGAGCTTGCGGTCAGTCTTTCTTCGGGGCGCGCGCCGCCATCTTGCGCCGGCGCGCGTCGCCAAGTGCACGTAGCGCGTCGGCATTCTCCGGGGTCACCCGGTTGTAGACCTCGCGCCAGGCGGGATCGCCCGGCCAGGCGAAGGAAGCGACCGCCGTGGTGCGGGGGGCGGTTGCCTGTTCCAGCAGGTCGAGGGCCATGCCGACGATCGCCTGTTGCATGTCCGCCTGCCAGGGCAGGCCGCTGGGGTTGCCGAGCGGGAAATCGGTGAACACGAAGCGGGGCACGCCGCAATACTCGACAATGTCGCGGGCCGAGCCGATGACCACGGTAGGAATGCCGTTCTCTTCGAGATGCCGGGCAACCAGACTCACGGTCTGGTGACACACCGGTCAGATCGCGCAGAGAATGGCGGCATCCGCTCCGTCTTCGCGCAGCCGCGCCAGGGCGGCCGGGGCATCCTGGGCGAGCGTCTTGCGCTGGCTGTATTCCGTGGGCACGCCGTGGAAGCGGTGCGTCAGGCCGGCGAAGCGGCCTGCTTCGGCCAAGCGCGATGCGGCCTGGATCGGCAGGAAGCTCTCGCGGTCGTCGGTATGGGTGGTTTCCTTGTCCCATGCGAGGTCGGCCGTGGACAGGCGGTCGGGCGGGGGCGAAATCGGGGCCGACCACACGTGGCGCCACCCTTTGGCGTCGCGATTGCTCTCGTCCATCGGGCTTGCCGTCGTCAGCAGGGCGATGCGGGCCTGGGTCAGCGGCTTGGCCGGGCGGGTGAAGGGCACCTCGTCGTGGTGCGCCCAGACATAGTCGGCGCGGTAGCCGAGCGCGCGGTAATAGATCCGCGTCCGCTCCATGTAGCCGACCGGCTGGTCGGGCTGGTTCATCCTGGATCCTCCTCGCGCTGCGCGGTCTGATGGTGGCCGCGCTTCTGCCAGGATGCCGCACAGGATGCGGGGTGTCCACGCAAAGGCGCCGTTGGATGGCCGGCGGCGCGGGGCTGGCGTATGAAAGCGGAATGGCTCTGTTCGGCATCCTCTTCGGCATTGGCGTTTTGGCGGCGGGCGCCGTTGTCTATTTCTTTTTGTGGGGCCTCGCGGACGGCACGGTCTCGTCGTTCAACATGCATCTGTGGTTGGCGATGCTGGCCGCGCCGGCAGCGGTGCTGTGGGGCGGCTGGGCGTTGCGGGCGCGCGGCCGGCGTGGGTGGGCCAACGTGTTGTTGCTGGTGCTGGCCGTGCCGGCGTTGGGTGCGGCGCTGATCATGCTGGTGCTGATCGTCGCGCCGCCCAACTGGCAATAGCCGCGGGCGGGCCGGCCGCCGCCGCTTCACGCGGGCTCGGCGATGCCGAGGTTCTCGCGCAGTGTCTTGCCGCGATAATCAGTGTGATAAAGCCCGCGGCGCTGCAATTCGGGCACCACGTGGTCCACGAAATCGGCATAGGCGCCGGGCACGTGGGTGGCGCCTACCACGAAGCCGTCGCAGCCGCGGTTGACGAACAGCTCCTCCAGCCGGTCGGCCACTTCCTTGGGTCCACCGACGACCGCGCCGTGCGGGCGGCCGCGGCCGGTGATGGTGATGAAGTCCCGGGTTGTGGGGTTCTTCTTGCCGCTGGCCTGCACGACGCGGTCGCGCATGGTCTGGATGCCGCCAATGCTGGCCATTTCCGCGTCGGAGAAGGGTTCGTCGATACCCTTGGTGGCGAAGTCGAAGTTCAGCGCCTCGGAGAGCAGGGAGAGGGCGTCGATCTCCAGGGGAAGCTTCTCGATCAGAGCCATCTTGTCTTCGGCTTCGGCCTTGGTGGCGGCGCAGACGGTGTGGACGAGGGTGCAGAGATGAACCTGCTCGGGGTCGCGTCCGGCGGCGGCGATTTCGTCCTTCACGTCCCGGTAGCCCCGTTGCTGGATAGCGAGCGGACCGCCGCCGGCGAATATCACCTCCGCCCAGCGTCCGGCGAAGCGGCGGCCGCGGCCGGATTGACCGGCCTGGATGATGACCGGATAGCCCTGGGGCGTGCGCGGCACGGTGAAGGGGCCGCGCGAGGCGAAGTGCTCGCCGCGGTGGTCGAGGCGGCTCACTTTTTCGGGGTGGGCGAACAGGCCGGACTGCTTGTCCACGACAAGCGCGTCGGCGGCCCAGGACCGCCAGTGGCCGGTGACGACCTCCATGAACTCGTCGGCACGGTCGTAGCGGCTGTCGTGCTCCATCACCTCGTTGCGGCCCATGTTCCAGGCCTCGCCCTCGTTCAGCGAAGTCACGACGTTCCAGGCGGCACGGCCGCCGGAAAGGTGGTCCACGGTGGCGAACTGCCGGGCGACGTGGAACGGCTCGTAGTAGGTGGTGGAGCAGGTGGCGCCGAGGCCGAGATGGGTGGTGGCCATGCCCATGGCCATGAGGCAGGCTACCGGGTCAAGCTTGACCACGCGGATACCGTGCTCGATGGCGTGGGCGTGGTCGCCGCCATAGCGGTCAGGCAGGGCGAGACGGTCGTCGAAGAAGCCGAGGTGGAACTTGCCGCGCTCCAGCGTGCGGCCGATCTCCTGGTAGAAATCGGCTGACATGAAGTCGGTGCGGCTGTCCGGGTGGCGCCAGGACATGGCGAGGTTGGTGCAGTTCTGGGCCTGAAGGAAGCCCACCATCGTCATCTGGCGTGTCACGTGCGCCTGTCTCCCTGTGTCCTGAACGTCGTTCCCGGTCCGGCCCGGCTCAGCTGCCGAAGTCTTGCACCTTGGTGACGGCGCAAGCGTCATACAGGCGCTCCCCCATCGCAAGCCTGGTGTGGCGACCGTAATCGAAGATGCCCTTGGAGTGGATCAGGCTCCCCTTGCTGCCCCCGGAGTCGGGTGTCCTGACCAGCCGATCATATAGGCGTGGACGTCGCCGCTGTAGCCGGTCGGCAGCGAGGCGGCGAGATCCGTCACCTTCACCGTCACATCAAAGCCGACCCGGGTGAGCGGGGCCTTGGCGCTGGCGATGTCGCGCGCGGGCGGCTGCATGGCGGACATGTAGAAAGGCGAGTTCGCCGAGTTGACCTCGCCCGTGGGAGGGTCGCTGGGGCCGATTTTCCCGATGGTCTGGATGGCGCTCGTACCGCCGGCGCGCTTGCTGCCTTTTAAGGAGAGGCCGCTGGTGCCTCTGAATTTCGAGGTTCCGGCGTCGAATTTCTCGTCATCGTGGAAGACCACGCCCGGACGCGACGTGGTGACCAGGCTGGTCCGGCTTTTGTAGCGATAGCCGATGGCGAACTGCCGCACGACGTTCAGGTTGGGGGCGAGATCGGACAACCGGTCGCACAAGGCGGCGCAACCAATTGGCTCGATGAAGTTGGAGCCGAGAGTGGGATCCAGCAGATCCGGGCCCTCGGCCAGTGCGATGCGCGGGCTGCCGGTGGTCGGTTGGGCGGCGGTCGGCTGGCCGGTGGTCGGTTGGGCGGTGGCCTGCGGGGCTACCGCGGCCGTTGACGCGCTCAGGACATTCGCGGAATTCAGGAGCAATTTCCGCATATTGCGTCGCCTTTTCGTCGGGCGAGGTTCAGGTGACTACGGGCTTGCCGGCGCGGGCGATCGCAGCCTCGATCACGCTGCGGTCGCATTCGCCCCAGGGGCTGTCGCGGCCGGCGAGGAAACGGCGGAACACGGCGTAGCGCTCCTGGCTGATGCGGTGCAGGCGACGCAGATCGGCGAGCGGATCGGGGTGGTCGTCGGAGCGGATGTCGAGGTCGGGGTAGGGGTCGCGGGTGCAGATCTTGAGACCGGCGGACTGCTTGCCGCGCTTGTCGCCGCCGGCGGCCTCGCCCGCCTCCATGGCGCCGAGCAGGCGCTCAGCCATGCTGCCGGAGGCCTTGGCGTATCCCTCCAGCGTGGCCTGGACGACACGCTGGGCGGCCAGCATATTGCCGGCGACGGAGATGTCCTGCCCCTGCACATGGCCTGCCCAGGTGACGCAGTCGCGGCCGCTGTGCTGGGCGATGCGGCCGGCGGCGTCGATGATATGGAACTGGCGCTGGTCGGCGATTGGGTCTGGGTCGACGAGGCTGCGCAGAACCGAATCCGCGCTCTCGCCCGCGCGCAGGCGGGGCATGGCGTTTACGGCGTACATGGGATTTACAAAGGCTTGTGTGGCCAGGGCGGCGACATCGCCCTCGACGTGGATGCAGAGGCCGCCAACGGCGAAAAAGCGGGATGCGACCGCGGCCCCGAGGGCTCCGGTTGCGGCATCGCGCACCAAGATCGACCATGTCATGGACAGAGTGTCTCGCGCACCGCGATGTCGCGCAAGGCTCCTTGGAGCCGTGAAGGGGTCAGCCGACGGCGTAGTTCCGTTCGAAGAGTTCCCTCTGGTGCATTCCGCGCATCAGGCCGGGCACGGCGGCGGGAGGAGGCGGGGCCACGGTGGGCATCGCGCTGGCCTTGACCACGGCCTGAAGCCGGTTGCGCGCGCCAAGTTGGCGATAGACCGCGGCGAGATGCGTCTTCACCGTGGGAACGGCAAGGCCGAGGCTCCGGGCGATATCCTTCGTGGAGCGCCCCTGTGCCAGCAGGTGCAGGACATCAGCTTGGCGGGCTGTCAGTGCATGGCAGGGCGGTTCAAGCTCGCGCGCTTCGGCCGCAGGTGGCTCCGTTGTCCCGCCACCCATCATCGCGGTGCCGGTAGAGATGAACAGGTCTGGCGTCGCGATGACCTTCAGCGTGGTGAACAGGCGCACCCCTGAACTGGAGCGGGCGATGTAGCCGCCCAGACCGTCCTCGAAGCAGCGGATGATGAGGGCGCTGTCGTTCGTCTCGCCGAGACCGATCATTTTTGTGTTGGGGTAAGCTCTCCGCAGGGCGGCCGGGTTCAGGAAGCTGCGCAGTCCCGGTAAATCGAGGTCAAGGAAGACAAGGTCAAACCGTGACGTGGTCATCCGCGACTTCAGTTCGATCGCGTCGGACGTCTCGGTGATCTGCCAGTTGGCGTGGCAATGCGTGATCAGGTCGACAAATTCGGCGCGAAAGTTTCGATTTTTATCTGCAATGATTATGTGCATTCGGAGCTTCCCGTTTGGCCAGTGAAAAGTAACATCAGTTGACGTGAAAGAGAAGGCCTTTCGTGTTAATTTTTCGGTAATTGCTTGTTCCCTCACGTTAAACCGGCGGAAATACCGCGCCGAATCAACCTTGAGTCAAACTGCAACCAAACCTCTTCTTTCAGAGTCACAAATCCTTAAAGCGGGGAAACAATCGAATTTTGCCGAATCATCACGGCAGGCTCCAAACAAGAACAACTTATTTCAATTGGCTTGCACTCTCTATTGCACGATTATGACAAAAATTAACGATATTGTATTCATTCCTTCCGTCTCTGTACCTTGATGTGCCTGTAATGGTGGCTGGTGCCAGGGGATTCGAAGTGCCCGCGGGGTGCGCTGCTGCGTAATCACGCCAGCCGAGGTGGCTAAGTACCGTTAATTTCAGCAGATTTGCCGAACGTGAATCGCGATTTGCGGAATCCCGGCCGCGCACCCTCCGGCATGCCCGCTGGCGGCAAAGGAGCGGCCGTTTCACATCGGGTTTACAGGTGCGCCGGTGGTGTGCTCCGGCTGGACGATGTGACGTGTCGCGAATTAACGATCAGCGCCTTGGGGCGTGCCCAGCTTTCATGAGTTCGCACGGCTTCATCATTTGAAGGCAGCCATCAGCTTGATGGCGGCGGGCCCTGCCACGACGACGAAGATACAAGGCAACACGAATGCTACCATAGGAAGGGTCAGCAGCACCGGCAGGCGCGCGGCCTTCTCCTCGAACCGGATCAGCGTCTCCTGGCGCATCTCAGAGGCCAGCACGCGCAGCGCCTCGCCCAGGGGCGTGCCGTACTGCATGGTTTGGATCAGAGTGGTGGTCAGCCGCTTCATGCTCTTCAGCCCCGTACGCTCACCGAGGTTGGTCAGCGCAACGCGTGAGGCTGAATTGACCTGCAATTCATTGACGGTCTGCTCAAGCTCCCAACCGATCTGCGGATGGGCGCCCTGGATCTCTTGCGCCACGCGCATCAATGCGGGTTCCAGCGGCAGTCCCGCCTGCGTACAGATCAGGAGCATGTCCAGCGCATCGGGAAGACTGGCCTCAACCTTCTTCACATAGCGGTTGCGCAGCCGGCGCACCATCATGTCGGGGCCGATCAGGCCGACCATGCCCGCGACCGCCGGCAGCACATTGGCGACCGTACCTGTCGAGCTCCATGTTCTGCGCCAGCAGCAACGCCGCCGCTGGCAGGCCGACGAGGAGGAGCACCTTGGAGCCAATGAACATGCCCAGTGCATGCCGTCCGGACATGCCGGCGACTGTGAGTGTTGTCTCGAGCTCAGCCACGGTCTTGTGCGACAGGAGGCCGCTGCTGACGATGCGCGCGCCGATGCCGGACACGATCCGGACCAACGCAGTTCCGCTCTTTGGCGGAGCGGGCGCCGCCGCCTTCGCCGCCGCGCTTACGAAGGTGCCGTTTGCCATGCGCAAGCGGTCGCGCAGCTTCGCCTCGCGGTCGGAGTGGCGTAGTACGACAAAGCCCGACAGGACCATGAGCAGCGTCAGCGCAAGACCGACGCTCAGCAGAACTTCGATGTTCATTTAAGGCTCGACCGGATGATCATGCGCATGGAAAGGACGCCTATGGATAGCGACAGCGCACCTATGCCCAATAGGTTGCGACCCGACTCTTCGGTGAAGAGCGTGGCGATGTAGGCGGGGCTGAGCACGGCGAGTGCCAAGCCTGAAATGAAGGGCAGCACCGCCAGCACCAGGGCGCTGGTCCGCGCCTCGGCCGCAAGCGCATAGGCCTTGGAGCGCAACGCGACGCGTTTGCGGATCACGTCGGCGAGATTTTCCAACGTCTCGGTGAGACCGCCGCCGGTCTGTGACTGCAACGAGAGTGCCGTAGCAAAGAATTGGTATTCTGCTACACCAACGCGTTGCGCCATAGTGTTGAGAGAAACGTCGAGCCGCGTTCCGATGCTGAGATCGCTGGCGATCCGCTCAAACTCCGGCGCGGTAGGGGGCGGGGACTGGCGCGCCACATGGCGCATCGCCTCGGTGACCGGAACGCCGACGCGTACTGAACGGACGATCATGGCCAGGGCATCCGGCATCTGCTCACGCAATGCCTGGCGTCGGCGTTCGTCGATCATCCCGAAGAACGACCGGCACAGGACCACCCAGAGAACGGGAATGCCGAGGAAGGCGATCTCGCCAGCCACGATGGTCATGACGCCGGCCGCGACGCGCGCCAGCATCAGTGCAATAACCAGCACAAGCGCCCATGGCAGCGGATAATGGCCGGAATGAGCCGGATCGAAGCCGAAGATCCCAAGGATCACCCGGAAGCGGCTCTTTTCATTGCTCTCTTCGACGCGGGTGATGCGCATCCGCATCTGCGGCTGCTCCCGCGTCTTCTCTCCCCCGCCGTTCACTTCGCCCAATCTGGTGTGAATGCGCGACTGGCGCTTGCGCTCGGCCAGGATGCTCATCAGCATCGCGACCATCCCCACGAGGATGAGGCTCGCAACACCCAATATTATATAAATGTGTTCACCGTTCATCGGCGGCCGCCTCTTCGATGGCTGCGGCCCACTCCCGCTCGTAGCCAAAATAGGCGAGACGGCCATAGCATGCGGGCCGGGCGCGGCTGACCTTATAATGGCCCGCGATTTGCCCGGCCGTGGTCTCGCCGTCCATCACGAACTGAAAGATGTCGTTCATCAGCACGACATCGCCCTCCATTCCGCAGATTTCGGTAACCTGCGTCACGCGACGGCCGCCGTCGCGCTGGCGTTCCACCTGCACGATCAAGTTCACCGCGCTCACGATCTGGGTGCGGATGGCCCGTGACGGCAGGCCCATATTCCCCATCTGAACCATGTTCTCGATGCGAATAAGCGCGTCGCGCGTGGTGTTGGCGTGAATCGTGGACATGCTGCCGTCGTGGCCGGTGTTCATGGCCTGCAGCATGTCGAAAGCCTCGCCGCCGCGGACCTCGCCAATGATGATCCGGTCTGGCCGCATCCGCAGGGCGTTGCGCACCAGGTCGCGCTGGGTGATTTCGCCCTTGCCTTCCAGGCTGATCGGCCGTGTCTCCAGGCGTACCACGTGCGGCTGCTGCAGTTGCAGTTCCGCGGCATCCTCTACCGTCACCACGCGCTCGCTGGGCTCGATCAGGCGCGACATGGCGTTCATCATCGTCGTCTTGCCGGAGCCGGTGCCGCCGGAGATCACCACGTTCAACCGTGCCGCGGAGGCCAGCGAAAGGATCTTGGCCACGGGGCGGGTCAGCGCGCCGAAGCCAACCAAACGCTCGAAGTCGATCGGCTTCTTGCCGAACTTGCGGATCGACATGCACGGCCCGTCCAGCGCCAGCGGCGGGAAGACGATGTTCACCCGCGACCCGTCCTTCAGGCGCGCATCAACCATCGGGCTCGCCTCGTCGACCCGGCGGCCGACACCTGCGGCGATGCGCTGGCATATGCCGGCCAGGTGGGCTTCGTCGCGAAAACGAACGTTGGACAGCACCACCTTGCCAGCACGCTCGACGAACACCTTGTTCGGGCCGTTCACCATGATGTCGGCCACTCGCTCGTCGTCCAGCAGCGGCTGAAGCGGCCCGAGGCCGAGCATGTCGTTCACGAGTTCGTTGGCCAGCATGTGCTGCTCGGCGCCGTTCAGGTGTACACGGCGGTCGGTCGCGATCTCGGAGATCAGCCGCTCGACCTCGGTTGCCAGTCGTTCGGGAGATAGTGCGGCGACCGCGCTGGGATCGAGGCGGGCGAGGCAGAGCACGCGAAGCTCGGCGATCGCATCGGGCGGCGCGCTCTGGGCTGCGGTGACCGGGCTGATGCTACGCTCCGGCGCCTCGGGCGCTGGGGCCGCCGCCTCGCTGGATGATTCGACGCGACGGCGGCCGAAGCCGACAGCTCCGAAACTCATTTCCGACCCCCGAACAGGCGCCACCTGCTGCGCGCGGGCGTGCCGGCCGCGAGTGCATCGCCGCGCTTTCCGGCATCGAGCAGGCCATTGGAGGCAGCAAGGCCCGTCAGTTCCAGAATGCCGTTGCGCAAGCCGCTGCGCGCGGCCGCGGCGGGTTCGCCGACATTGATGGCGTTGGCGACAATCTTCGGGGAGGTCCGGAATTACGAGATCGACCTTCACGCCCAGCGTTTCCTCGACCTGACGGCGCTGCAGCGCACCGGGCGCGCCCAGCCGGTTGAGTACGATCACCGGCCGGTCGCTCTGCTGCGCGCCGGCCTTGATGCCCAACAGCCGCAGCGTGTCGCGGATTGAAACCAGAGTGGGCTGCATCACCACCACCCGCTGATGTGCCTGATCCAGCAGGTCGCGGCTGAAACGAGACCCGTTGAACGGTGCGTCGACGACGATGAAGTTGTAGCGTCGGCGCAGCGCGGCGAGCAGCGACGCGGCGGCGCCGGGCGCATATTCCGGCGTGGTGCCCAGTCCTACATCGCTCGCGAGTACGTGCAGCCGCTCGGTCACCGGCTGGGCAGCCCGCTCAGCGAGCAGCGCGTCGATGCGTTCCGGTGTCTCCAGCGCGGATTGCAGGCCCGGGCTGGGCTGCGTGTTCAGCAGGAAGGCGCCGGTGCCCCGGTGCAGGTCGGCATCCAGCAACACCGTATGGCGGTTCCGCTCCACACCGAGGTGCCAGGCAAAGTTGGCGGCCACAAGGCTGGCCCCGGCGCCGCCCTGCGCGCCCGTCACCGTGATCACCCGTCCGCCCAGCACGATGCCTGCCGTGGGTGACTGGCCGCGCACGAAGGGGCCGAAATGCCGGGCGACGATGTCGCGCGTCAGCGGCTTGGCCAGGTATTCCATGGCACCGAGGCCGCGCGTGACTTCGCGATAGAAGGTGATGTCGTGAATATCGCCGATCACCAGCACGCAGACATCCGGCTCCACCACCTCCGATAGCGTGCCGAGTGCCGCCAGCGGTTCGTCCTCGCCGCTCACGTCCACCACCAGTATCCGGGGCGTGGTAACCTTCTGCAGGGTGGCAATCGCCGCGCGGATGCCGCCGCGGCGCATGTCGGCGGTGTCGAGCAGAAGATCGGCCAAGCCGTCGCGCAGCGCGGTTTCAGTGTGGGCATCGGCCACGAAGGTGATGATCTGCGGCCTGTCGTGGCGCGTGACGGCCTTGCGCGTTTCCATTCCGTCGCCCGTCGAGGTCCCCGCGTTCACCACGTCCGACATCAGCGTGCCGCCTCGCCCTGGCCCGGCTGGCGCGGCGCCGCGCCAGCCGGCGAGCCTGGACGATTGCTCGCGCCGGACTGCGCCGCCGGCGCGCGCCACAGCCGCTCTACGGCGCCGGCGGCCATGCGCGAGTTTCGTGGCGGTTCGCTGCGCCCACGCGCCAAGTCGGAGGGATTCGCGGCCATGGCGGCAAGGTTCGCGGCGTTGACGCCGGACGGTTGCCAAATGCCGGCACGTGTGAATGGATCGGTCCTGGCGCACCCACCCAAGGCCGCCGTGCCGACCACAAGCGCCGCGCAGACGCAGATATCTCGTGTCCTGGTCATTGTGATGCTCATTGCAGGATGAACCCGGCACGTCCCGGCACGCGGGCGGGTGCCGCGGGGATGGGGGCGGGGTAAGTCGCGCTGCCGTTCTGGCGCAGCAGCAGCAGCCGCTCCCGCTCATTCGGCGGCGAGTAGTTCTCGCCCGCTACACGAAGCCCTGCCGGATCGCTTACCGGGCGTACGATGTAGGGGGTGATCAGAATCACCAGTTCAGTCTGGTTTCGCCTGAAATCGTCGGAGCGGAACAGCGCGCCCAACACCGGCATATCGCCCAGGAACGGCACGCCGGAGTCCGATTGGGTGACGTTGTCCTGGAGCAATCCGGCAATGGCAAAGCTCTGTCCGCTGCCCAGCTCCACCATGGTCTCGGCGCGCCGCACGGTGAGCGCCGGGATGGTCAATGCAAGATTACCGGCGGACAGGCGCACCGCTCCCTGGTCGGTGAGCTGGCTGACCTCCGGGCTCACCTTCAGGTTGATCCGCCCATCAGACAACACGGTGGGCAGGAAAGTCAGGTTGACGCCGTATTTCTTGAACTCGATGGTTATCGAGCCGTTCTGCTGCCCGACCGGGATGGGGAACTCGCCGCCGGCGAGGAAACTTGCGGACTGGCCGCTCAGCACGGTGAGGTTGGGCTCTGCAAGAACTCGCGCCAGATTGTCCTGGGCGAGTGCGTCGATCAGCGCGTTGGCGTCCGGCGTTCCGATCCGCAGCGTGTTGTTGGCACCAAGCACGCTCAGCCCGCTGGAGGTCAGGAAGTCCAGCGAGAACCGTCCCAGCGAGCCGAGCACCTGCCAGTTGACGCCCAGGGCGCGGGTGACGCTGCGCGACATCTCGGCAATTCGCACCCGCAGCGTGATCTGCACCGGCGAGGTCACCACGATCTGGTCCTCGATCGTCTGGCTATCGTTCAGGAAGCCGCGGGCGATGGACAGGGCACGGGCGGCATCCGAGGGGTTGGCCACCGCGCCGCTCAGCAACAACCCCTTGTTCTGCGGCGTCACGCGGATGCCAGAGCCCGGCAGAACCCGGGCGATCGCCGCTTCGGCGGCGGTGGAGGCATACGCCGCAGGGCGCACGAAGATATCGTATTCGGCGACGGTTTGTCCGCTTGCGTCGATGGCGGCAACCGTTGTGCGACCGGCGGTGATGCCAAAGACGAACAAGGTGGTGGCGCTGGCGGGGCGCACTTCGGCGATCTTGGGGTCGGCCACGAACACGTTGGCGGCTGCGGCCGGCAGGTTGACGACGCCGCCCGTGCCTGACTCGAACCGCAGCACGGCGCGATGCGCCGCCATTGGCGTCCGAGCCGCAGCCGGAGTGGTCGCCGCCAGCGGGGCAGGGGGGGCGGCACCAGGCGGCACTGCGGCCGCGCCCTGGCTTTGCGCTGGGGCCTGGGCCATGGCGGGTGGCGATGGCGCCACCGCCGAGACCAGGAAAACGAGCAGGAACGCAAGACCGGCCGGTCGTATCATTGAAACTTGTACTCCTTGCTCTCGGAGGTGCCCGAGTGCACGCGCATGACCAGGGCCCCGACGGGCGAATCCTGACGCGCCAGAGCAGAGGAGACATCGCTTGCGAAGACTGCCGTGACCGCGTCGGATCCGGCCGCCGATTCCGAACTGGAGTCCGAGGAGAGCACGCTAAGCGAAAGACGGCCAATTCGCGCAGCCACTTGTATTCGTTGCGCCTGGTCGCCGGAGACTTCGATGGTCACGGTACGGGCGGTATTGCCGTCTGAGCCGGGAATGGCACCCTGCACGAGCTGCTGGTCGATCGCGATGACACGGGCGTTGCGCAGCACCGTCTCGGCGAGAACACGGCGACCCAGGGGGAGGATCTTGTCATCGAGCGCCTGGGTCATGATCACGTCCACCCGGTCGCCAGGCCAGATCAGCCCGGCGGTGCCGCTGACGGCGTCCACACCGATGGTGACCGCGCGCATGCCCGGGGCCAGGACAGCGGCGAGGAAGCCGTGGTCGCCAGGGCGCATCATCTCGCCGGCGATAAGCGGGTCGCCGGCGCCGAGGGGGCGGCGCACCATTGCACCGACCAGCGAATAGCGGTTGGCCTGCGAGTCCACGGTGGCCCCTTCGGGCACGGTGCCCTCGTCGAACTCCCGGGCGGTGATCTCCTCGGGCTTCAGCAGGCTGCCCGCGCGCACGCTGCGGCCGGCGACGAGCACGAAAATCTTCGCGGGGGGCTTGGGTGCCTCAACCACGGGGGCCGGCGCCGCTTCGGGGGCGGCGGCAACCGGCGCTGGCTGATGCCGCGTCGCCACCCAGGCGGTGATTCCGAAGCCGCCCAGCCCCAGGGCCATCAGAGCGAACAGGACGATGCGCAGGACCATGGTTCACCTGTCTCAGGGGAAGTAACTCAGGCCGCCGATGGCGATTGCCACGGCGTAGGGAAGGGCTGTGCCGCGCGCCAGGCGCCAGCGCTCGGCCCGCAGCGCGCGAGCCAGAAAGCCGCGTGGCCGCTGGGCGGCCGTGACCGGGCTGGGGCGGGAAACCACGCGGCGCGCCGTCAGGTAGACCAGCGCGAGACCGCCGCCGGCAACGCCCACCATGGCCACCATGGGGAATACCGATGCGGGCGGCACCAGCAACCCGCAGGCGC
The DNA here is from genome assembly GCA_963779875.1 of uncultured Alphaproteobacteria bacterium. Taxonomy (GTDB): domain Bacteria; phylum Pseudomonadota; class Alphaproteobacteria; order Acetobacterales; family Acetobacteraceae; genus CAMDGX01. Next base: position 1,159,792 of record CAWAAI010000003.1, read on the forward strand.
CCAACAGCTTGACATCGCCGCCGCCCATCCAGCCGCGCATCCACAGCAACAGGGCCAGCGTGAACAGGATGGCGCCGGCGAGCAGCGACCAGGGCAGCGAGCCGTCGATGCCGCGCAACCCAAGTCCGACCACGGCCAGGGCGATGGGAATGGAATTCGGGATGAGGCGCGTCAGCACGTCGCAGGCCGCGGCGGTCAGCAGCAGCACGGCCGCGAATACTGTCAGCATGGTCGGAAGCTGCGACATGAGATGGCTTGCGGTCACGGCAGACGTCCTGTCCTTGTGCAGTAAGCAATGCGCCGTCGGCCGCGGTCTGCCGCTGCGCATGCGCCCGGAGCGACGGATGCAGGCTGTTGGCAGACGGAGGATATCGGGCCGCCATTACGAAAGGCTTACAGTCCGTCGATTTTAGTAAACCGGTATGCCTGACGTCTGGTCGACTGGCGCCAGCCCGCCGCAAAGGCATACCTGCCCCATGGTCGGGCAATACTATCGCCGGGACAGAGAACTTGGCGGCCTAAGGACGCTGTGCAGTCGTAAGCCCCGCTGGCATGATCGCCAACTGTGGGAGTGCTGTCGGAGCAGGAATTTGCACTGCCATTGGACCTTCAGGCTCCGAGCCGCCAACGGGCGGCGGCAGCGCGATGCGTGACGCCGCGCTGCCCGGCCGGGAAGGAGTCCAGATGCGGACGGGTGCCTCGGGGCCTGTCATGTCGGGTCCGGAGATGCGGATCACCAGAGGCGAGACATGGGCCACGCCGGGCGCCTCCGCAGGGTGGCCCTGCCATGCGGCATAGACAAGCTGGCGATAGGGTTCGCCGCGTTCCGGCGTGGAGGAATGGTAGGCTGCCACTGCTGCGTCCCAACTCCCCAGCCGGAGCCTCAGGGTTTTCAGGAAGCTGCCGGCATAGGCCGCGTTCATCGCTGGATCGAACGCGGCCTCGATACTCTGGAAGGCCTGAGGATGGTGCAGCAGGTTCACCTGGTAGCATCCGGCGTCGATGTTCTCGGTGCCGCTGCCGCGCAGATTGCGCACCGCCTCGGCGGCGGCGGTGGCGTTGGCGAGGAAGCGGCCCTGACCGTTGGCGTTCAGTGTCCACGGCCAAGGCGCGAGGCGGCCGGTCGTTGGGTTGCGCTGACCGCTTTCCACCCTGCCGATGGCGCGCAACAGGCCGGGCGGCAACTGCAGGGTCGCCTCCACCTCGTCGCCATGCCGGTCGCAGACCGTCGAATCGTCCTCGGGTGCCGTGCCCAGGGCGCGCGCCCTGCCAGTAAGCGCGTGCGGCAGGGCGACGAGGCAGATGGCAAGCGTCACAGCCGCACGCATCCTGCTGCCGCGCCTGCCTGTGTTGTTCCGGGCAGGGACCCGCTCGATGTCACGACCAGTCACGATGCCGCCCGCTCCTTTCAGATCCGACACCCCGTTGGGAGGGCGCTCCAAAATGCCCCGGTGTGGCGCCGCTTGCCCGTCACCCACCCATTCGGTCACGCCGGGTCGAACCGGCCGTGCCCAGGCTGCGGTGATCCGCTTGTCTAGTCCAGGCACATCGAGTCTCGAAGCTTTCTCCCGTCCGCGTCAGTGCACGAAGGCGGCCATGCCCACGCGCTGCGGACGGTCGAGCGCGCTTTCGGTGATGATCGTCTCGCGCACGATATAGCCGGCGCCCCAGACCGTGGTGATCAGCGTGCCCACCCCGGCGACGGTGAGGCGCTTGCGCAGGCGGTGCATCAGCACGTCGATCGACTTGATCTCGGGCTCGTCCATATCGCCGTACAGCATGTCCATCACCGACGATTTGGTGACCAGCGTGTTCTTGCGCAGGATCATCAGTTCCAGCACGCGGTATTCGGTGGGCGAGAGATGCAGTTCCTGGCCATGCGCCATGGCCATCCGGCTATCCATGTGCAACTCCACCGGCCCTGCGCGCAGCACCGAGCGCGTGAACCCGCCAGAGCGCCGCACCACCGCACGCACCCGCGCGGCCAGTTCGTTGCCATCGCAGGGCAGGCTGATCACGTCGTCGGCGCCGATGTCCAGCAGCTTGGCACGGTCGCGCGCCGCCAGGTGGCTGGACACCGCAACGGCCGGCAGCCGGCTACCGGTGGCGCGCAGGCGCCGCACGAACTCGGTGCAGAGCGGGTCGTTCATGGACGCGTTGAGCAGGATGGCGTCGAACGAATAGAGGCGGGCGAACTGCAACGCCTCCTCGCCGTTCGAAGCGCGGTCGAGAACGAAACGGTGGGACGCCAGCAGGGCAATCACGTCGCTGGTCTGGCCGGTGTCCATCGCGGTGAGGAGAATTCGCATCGGTCGCATACCCCGTTGTTCGATACTCAATCATTGCTCCTTGGGGGGAGGCTCCGAATAGTCGTCCAAGAGGATGAACGAGGGATGAAGCCGCATCATACCATCGGATTAGGTCAACTCGCCGGGTCAACGCCCCGTGGCAACGCCGACCGGCTCGCGTCATCGGCCCTGCCGGCCCGCCCTGGCCATACGATCCGCCGCCGCCGCTACCGTTGCGGAAATGCAATCCGTCCCATTCCCTCCTGAGGGGTACTGGAGAAACCAGACATCCCCCAACTGCGGCGGCGGTCGGGGTCGCACGACGCCAGACCCGGCACCAGTGAGCGCGGCGGCGAGCGCGCCCCGAGCCCGGCCTGTCGGGGGGCGCGCGGGTCGCGGAGACGATCCATATCGTTACAATTGCCTCGTCCGTTCGGATGACATCCCTCCAAATCGTGCTGTGCATGACTCATGCTGTCGCGATACGGCAACGCATGGCGCAGATGGGCCGGCGGATGCGTTTACCGCGGCGCGTGGTGGTGCGAGCATGGCGGATGGTTTCTCCTTCGCTCTCCCCGCTCGTGCGCGCCACGGGCGCCCCACCCATCCCGGCTGCCCGCACCTGGGCCGCGCGCTACCGCGGCCAGGCCGGTCCGGCGATCGACCTTACCCAGGCGGTGCCCGGCTATCCGCCACATCCCGACCTGCTCGCCCATCTCGCCGCGGCCGCCGGCACCCGCGCGGGCGCCGCCTATGGCGACATCACCGGCGACCTGCCGCTGCGCGAGGCTTTGGCCGCCGACCTCGCCCGCCGCTACGCCGCGCCGTTCGCCCCGGCCGACATCGCCGTCACCGCCGGCTGCAACCTCGCCTTCGCCATGGCCATGACCGCCATCGCCGGGCCGGGTGCCGCCGTGATGCTGCCCGCGCCATGGTATTTCAACCACCAGATGGCGCTGGCCATGCAGGGCACCCACGTTGTTCCGCTGCCCTGCCGCGCCGTGGCCGGCTTCGTGCCCGATCCCGACGAGGCCGACCGCCTGGCCACCCCTTCCCTGCGCGCCATCGTGCTGGTGACGCCGAACAACCCCACCGGCGCCATCTACCCGCCCGAGACCATCGCCCGTTTCGCCGCGCTGTGCCGCCGCCGCGGCCTGTGGCTGGTGCTCGACGAAACCTACCGCGACTTCCTGCCCGGCGAGGCGCCGCCGCACGGCCTGTTCGCCGATCCGCACTGGGGCGACCATGTCGTGCATCTCTATTCCTTCTCCAAGGCCTACTGCGTCCCCGGCCACCGCGTCGGCGCCATCGCCGCGGGCCACGCCTTGCGCGAACAACTCGCCAAGGTGCTGGACACGATGCAGATCTGCCCGCAGCGCGCGGCACAGACGGCGCTCGCCTGGGCGGTCGAGGGCCTGCGCGACTGGCGCGACGGCAACCGGGCCATCATGGCCGGGCGGGCACGCGCCTTTGCGGCGGCCATGGCGGGCGTCAATTCCTGGCGTGTGGACGCCCTCGGCGGCTACTTCGCCTATCTCCGCCTGCCCGACGCCGCGCCGGACGCAATGGCCGCGGCCGCGCGCCTGGCCGAGGAGCGGGGGCTGATGGGCCTGCCCGGCCCGTTCTTCGGCCCGGGGCAGGAACGGCACATCCGCCTCGCCTTCGCCAATGCCGACAACGACGCCATCGCCGGCGTGCCCGAACGCCTGGCCGGGCTGTGGACGTAGCGGTGCCGCACGGCCTAGACTCGCTCCGAGAAGCGGCGGTGCGCCAGCTGGTGCCGCAAGCCAACGAAACCGGGAGAGACGATAGATGCGCGCAGCCATCCTGCATGCCCCCAACCAGCCCCTGACCATCGAGGAGGTCGAGGTCGACAAGCCCAAGGCGCGCGAGGTGCTGGTGCGCACCGCCTTCGCCGGCCTGTGCCACAGCGACCTGCACATGATGGAGGGGCTCTATCCCTTCCCGACCCCGGTGATCCTGGGCCACGAATCGGCCGGCGTGGTCGAGGCGGTCGGCTCCGACGTCACCTACCTCAAGCCCGGCGACCACGTTATTTCCTGCCTCTCGGTGTTCTGCGGCACCTGCGCCAACTGCACCACCGGCCATCCGAACATCTGCGACAACACCGAGGTGAAGCTGATGCCCGGCGCCGCACGGCGCTACAAGTGGAAGGGCGAGGTGGTGCACCAGTTCGCCAACCTCTCCTCCTTCGCCGAACAGATGCTGGTCCACGAGAACGCGCTGGTGAAGATGGACCGCGAGATCCCGCTCGACATCGGCGCCCTGGTCGGCTGCGGCGTCGTCACCGGCGTCGGCGCGGTGTTCAATGCCGCCAAGGTCGAGCCGGGCAGCACGGTCGCGGTCATCGGCTGCGGCGGCATCGGCCTCTCGGCGGTCAACGGCGCCTCGGTCGCCGGCGCCAGCCGCGATCATCGCCATCGACACCGTCTCCTCCAAGCTCGACGTCGCCCGCGAGATGGGCGCCACCGACGTCATCAACGCCTCCAACATCGACCTGGTGGAAGCGGTGAAGGAGATGACCGGCGGCGGCGTTCACTATTCGTTCGAGGCCATCGGCCACAAGGTCACCGCCGAGCAGAGCTTCCAGATGCTGCGGCCGGGCGGCCTCGCCACGATCATCGGCATGGTGCCGTACGGGACGAAGATCGAGCTGCACGGCGCTGATTTTCTTCGCGACCGCAAGATTCAGGGCACCTCGATGGGCGGCAACCGCTTCCGCGTGGACATGCCCCGCATGCTCACCCTGTGGCAGCAGGGCCGGCTGAAGCTCGACCACCTGATCACCGGCCACATCAAGCTCGAGCAGATCAACGAAGGCTACGCCCAGCTCAAGTCCGGCGCGCCCCTGCGCAACCTGATCAAGTTCGACGCCTGAGGCTCGCATACGGACAGGCCAGGGGCGTCGCTCCTGGCCTCGTCGCGAGGGTAGGGAGGAAGAGCCTTCTTTTTGTGAACAAAAAGAAGCAAAAAAACTTTGCCCGTATAGGCGGTGGGGCGGAGCTTGCAGCGGCGTCATAGGTTAGATATGATGGCTTCGTGTTAGTTCAATCACCCTCGCTGGCCCAAGGCGTCGCCACCCTTCGCGCCACCGCCGAAGCTGGCGGCGACGGGCGCGGCTGGATGCCCGCCGCGCTCCAGGCCGCCATCATGGCCTGCCTCGCCCGCATCTTCGCCCGCCTCGAACAAATCATCCTGCTCTGGCAGGCCGGCCTCCTCCCCCCAGATACCCCTCCAAACACCCGACGCGCACGGGCGCCGCAGCCTTCCTGCTGCCCAACTCGCCGCCACTCCGCACGCCACCTTCATGCCCGCGCCCGGCCAACCCCGGCCGGCAACGCGTCGCCGGCGCCGTTCGCCCCCAAGGCCCGGGCCTCATTCCACCCGCCGTCCATGGCGCAGTGCCATCGCGCACCCACACCATTTTCCACGCCGCGCCAGGCCCGCGACCCGCCGGCCGCTCGACGTTCCCGTCCGTCACAACAGCCTCCCGGCGGGGGACGCGTTCGTGCGACTCTAATGTTCCGATAACATAATGAAATGGCATCGCCGCCGCCCCAGGTTGACAGGCGAGCCCACCCCGGGCCATTCGGCACCGGCGTCGCGCACCTCGGAAGGCATGGCATGAACGACACCGCCACGATCGAGACGGTCGCCGAATACTGGAACCGGCGCCCCTGCAACATCCGCCATTCGCGCGCCCCGGTCGGCTCGCGCGAATATTTCGACGAGGTCGAGCAGCGCAAATACTTCGTCGAACCGCATATCCCCGGCTTCGCCGGCTTCCCCCGCTGGGACGACAAGCGGGTGCTGGAGATCGGCTGCGGCATCGGTACCGATGCCGTTAACTTCGCCCGCACCGGCGCCGAATACACCGGGGTGGAACTGTCCGACGTCAGCCTCGACCTCGCCAAGCGCCGCTTCGACCTGTTCGAACTCAACGGCAATTTCGTCCACGCCAATGCCGAGGACCTGTCCGACCATGTCCGCCGCGCCAGCTTCGACCTGATCTATTCCTTCGGCGTCATCCACCACACCCCGCACCCGGAGGCGGTGATCCGCCAGGCCCGCCGCGCCATCCGCCCCGACGGCGAGTTCCGCCTGATGGTCTATGCCCGCAACTCCTGGAAGGACACGATGGTCGAGGCCGGCTTCGACCAACCCGAGGCACAATCAGGCTGCCCGATCGCCCACACCTACACCCAGGCCGAGATGCGCGCCCTGCTGCGCGCCAACGATTTCCTCGCCACCTCCATCACCCAGGACCACATTTTTCCCTACGTCGTCGAGAAATACGTCCAGCACGAATACGAGCTGCAACCCTGGTTCGCCGCCATGCCGCAACCAATGTTCCGCGCGCTGGAGAAACGCTTCGGCTGGCACATGCTGATCGTCGCCAAGCCAGCCTGACCTTTTCACCATCTCGTGCGTGGCCCCCTCGTGCGTGGCCACGACGCGGGCGGGCGGACTACCTTGCCGCGCTTCACTCTATGGGAAGCAGGCATGGACCCGGCGCGCATCGACGTCCGCGATTTCGGCGCCCGCGGCGATTTCGTCACCGACGACACGGCGGCCATCCAGTCGGCGATCAATTCCGCGCATGAGCGGGCGGTGGTGCCGGGTGGCCGACGGGCGATCTACCTGCCGGGCGGCGACTACCTCGTGGGCCCGCTCCGGCTGTCCGGCAACATCGCTCTGGTGGGCGACGGCACCGCCACCAGCCGACTGTTCTCGCGCGACAAGGGCCAAACGACGCTGTCGCTGACCGGGATTGCCGAGAACACCTCGGCGATCCGGATGCGCGGCCTGGGCTTCTTCGCCAACGAGCGCGGCGGCACCGGCCTGCACCTGGCCGGCCGCGATGCGGATACCCGCATCATCGAGATCCGCATCGAGGACTGCCAGTTCTCCCTGTTCGCCGAGGCGATGCGGTTGCGGCTGTGCACCAATGTCTGGCTGGGCGAGGTTCACGCGTCCGCCTGCAACACCGGCATCGTCATCGACACCAGCAGCGACGTGAAGCTGTCGCGCTGCTTCGCCGACAACGGCAGCGGCTGGGCCTACTACGTCACCGACGACGGCGCGCATGGCGCTTCCGGCGAGGGCGTCTACCTCATGAATTGCGTCAGCAATGCGCAGGCGGCCGGTCTGCTGGTGGAGAACCAAAGCTGGGGCCATGCGATCGGCTGCTCCTTCACCTCCTCGAGCACCAACGCGGTGGTGCTGGACGGCGCCGGAAACTGGCGGATCAGTCAGGGCGAGATGGCCACCGCCAGCGAGGGGCGCGGCCTGGTGCTGAGCCCTGCGGCCAGCAAGTGCATCGTGGAGGGCAACTATATCGCGCTGTGCAACGGCGCCATCGTGGCCGGCGGCAGCGACCACCTGATCGCCAACAACCTGCTGGACGCGGGCATCGGGGCGCAGCCCGACATCGAGATCCAGGGAACGGCCTGCAAGGTCAGCGGCAACAAATGCCTGTCGATGGCCAGCCGCTTCTCGATCCAGGAAACCGGGGAGGCCAATTTCAACTACATCACCGGCAACATGATGCAGGGCCAGATCGCGAAAATTGGCCGGGGCTCGGTCGTCGCGGCCGACCAGTTCCACTACTGACCAACTTGCACCGGCAGCAACAGCTTTTCGGCATGCGCCGACGGTGCAGGGCCGCGGCCGAGATGCACCACATCGGCGACGTCGGCCACCGCCGCGGGCAGGATGCGCCAGCAGTCCAGCACCACCTTGCCGCCGCCATTGGCCGCGAAACAGGCAACGGGTAGCGCGGCGAACTGGCGGTCGGGCGTGGCCACCACCACCATTTCGGCCTCCGCCACCGCCGCCGCCGCGTCGCAGGCCGGCACCGCCGCCCCGCCGAGCACCGCCATTGCCCCGTCCAGCGCCAACGGATCGGCCACCAGCACGCGGTGGCCAAGCCCGGCCAGCGCCCGGGCAATCAGCACCCCCTGGCTTTCCTCCACCACCGGCGTGTCCGGCTTGTACGCCAGGCCCAGCACGGCGACGGTGGCCGGCCTGGGCGCCAGCCGCGCCACCAGCGCCGCCACCCGCCCGGCCTGGCGCCGGTTCACGGCATCGGTCGCCTCGGCCACGTCGGCGCGCACGCCCAGCCCGCGCGCCAGCGCCGCCAACGCCACATTGTCGCGCGGAAAGCAGGGGCCGCCATAGCCCAGCGCACCGCGCAGATACTTCGCGCCGATGCGGCTGTCGCGGCCCAGTGCGCGCGTCACCACCTCCGCGTCCGCCCCGGGCAGGTGTTCGCACATCTCCGCAATCATGTTGGCGTAGCTGATCTTGGTGGTGACGAAGGTGTTGACCGCGATCTTGGTAAGCTCGGCACAAACCCAGTTCATCCGCTGCACCGGCGTACCGGGCGGCACCAGGCGGGCATAGACGGCGGCCAGCACATCGCCCGCGCGGGCATCGCCCTCGCCGATCAGCACCATGTCGGGATTGCGCAGGTCGCGCACCACGCTACCCAGCGCGATGAACTCGGGATTGTAGGTCAGCCCCACCTCCGGCCCCACCCGCATCCCGCTCGCCGCCTCCAGCGCCGCGCGGATGGCGCCGCCGGTGGCACCCGGCATCACCGTCGCGGCGATGTTCACCACATGATAGCTCCCGCTTCCCCGCAAGGCCCTGCCGATCCGGTGCACCGCATCGATGACGAGGCGGTTGGAGAAGGTGCCATCCGCCTCGCTCGGCGTCGGCACGATCACGAAGGAGATGTCGCTGGCGCCGATCGCCGCGGTGAAATCCATGGTGGCGCGCAACCTGTGCCCATGCGCGTCCAGCAACGCCTGCAGCCCCGGTTCGCCCACGGGCGCCCGCCCGCCCGCCAGCGCCGCCACCGCGCGCGGATCCAGGTCCACCCCCACCACCTCGTGCCCCACGCTGGCCAGCACCGCGGCCAGTGGCGCGCCGAGCTTGCCCAGGCCGATGACCGCGACCCGCATCAGGCCGGCACGCGCGCCTGGGCGGCAATCCAGTCGTAGGTGGCGCGCATGCCTTCAGCCAAAGGCCGCACGGGCGCCCACCCGAGCAGCTGCCGGATGAGCCGGTTGTCGGAATTTCGCCCGCGGACGCCGGTGGGGCCTTCAATGTTGCGGAGCATGAGCTTTTTGCCGGAGAAGCCGATCACCATGCGCGCGAGGTCGTTGATGGCGATCATCTCCTCCGAGCCGATATTCACCGGCCCGGTCGCCGCCGAGCGCATCAGCCGCAGCGTGCCCTCGATGCATTCGTCGACATACAGGAACGACCGCGTCTGCCGGCCATCGCCCCAGATCTCGATGTCGCCGCCATCCGCCGCCTCGGCCACCTTGCGGCACAGCGCCGCCGGGGCTTTCTCCCGTCCGCCGCGCCAGGTGCCCTCGGGGCCGAACACGTTGTGGTAGCGCGCGATGCGCACCGCGAGGCCATGGTTGCGCGCAATAGGCCAGATAGAGGCGCTCGCTGAACAGCTTCTCCCAGCCGTATTCGCTGTCCGGTGCGGCCGGATAGGCGCTGTCCTCGGCGCAGTCGGGATTGTCCGGATCAAGCTGGTTGCGCTCGGGATAGATGCAGGCCGAGGAGGAGTAGAAACACGCGCCCGACACCCTGCCGGCGGATCGCATCCAGCATGTTCAGGTTGATGGAAGCCGAGTTGTGCATGATGTCGGCGTCGTGGGCGCCCGTGAAGATGAAGCCGGCGCCGCCCATGTCGGCGGCAAGCTGGTAGACCTCGTCGAACCGCCGATCCGCCACCGCCCGGCAGAAGCCGGGATCGCGCAGGTCGCCGAGCGCGAATTCGTCGGCCGGGCTGGGCGCGAATTGGGGCAGGGCGAGATCCGCGCCGCGCACCCAGAACCCGTCGCGCTTGAGGCGCCGTACCAGGTGCCCGCCGATGAACCCGCCGGCACCGCAGACCAGGGCCGTCCTCATTGCTCCACCTCCCGCCGTCCGGGCGTCGCGGCTGCCCTTCGCCTCGTGGTCCCGCCGGCCAGCGTGGCCCGCGTGAACCGCCCGCCGAGTGGCGTGACAGCCCGCACCAGCAACATCACCGGTTCGGCCAATCGGGGCGGCACCTCCAGGTCGAGGGCCAGCCGCTGCGGCCCCACGCCGTGCACCAGGGCGCGCCGCGTCGACAGAAGGCGCGGCCCCTGCATCGCGCTCAGGCGCACCACGCCCGGACGCGGCAGGCGTGCCGGGTCCGGCAAATAGTCCACTGCGAATTGATGTGCCCCAGGTGGCAGCGTGCGGACGGCCGTGAGCAAGGTCCCCCTGGCGCCGGACGCGCCGACGCCGTCGTGCCGGTCGTATCCTGCCGGGCCCGCCAGCAGCAGCGCGGTGATATCCGCGCCACCGGTTGCTGCCGGAGGCGCTGCCGCACGAAAGCATACCGCGGTGACATTCCCGGCCAGGCCATCGCTGGCGAACAGCCGCACCGAAATGTCGCGCACGCCGCCACGGGGTGCCTCGTCGGGATCGATAGCGAAGATCATCGCCGGCAGCACGTCGCCGGGCTGCAGGGCGAAGGCGCGCGCGACCAGGCGTCGCTTGCCCGCGGTCACCTCCAGCACCGCGGTGCCGGCCTCGGTGAGCGTGATGGCCGCATCGCAGCGATAGCTGCCGGGCGCCACGGTCAGGAACGGACCCTCGAACACCGCGCCCGCGCCGGTTACGGCGATCGCCCCGTTCTCGCGACGCCCCGCGGGATGGACGAGAAGATCGGCCAACAGCTCGCGCGGCGGGTCATGCTCGGCGAAGGGCGGCGGCGGTGGATTGAGCATGAAGCCCTGGCGCAGCCGGGCGGCGAAGGGCGACTGCGGCGCGCCGATATGGTCGGTGAAGACCCGCCCAGCCTGATTGTTGATGGCGTTCACGCCGATGAACCGGCGCAGGGGGGCGCCGGCGGCCACGCGCTGCCGTTCGACCTCCAGCGCCTCGCGAAAGCCCCGCAGCACGGCGGCGACCGCCGGATCCTCCTCCATCGGGCCGGCAGGGTCGGCCCGCAACGCATCGGTGAGCGCGAAATCGAATACCAGCACGTCGGCGTCGCGGACGACGGCGGCGGCGTCCGCGGCCTCGGCGCCGGGCGGCAGCCGGTGCGCGGGCATCCCGTCATCAATCGCCGCCAATATCGGGGCGGTGAAACCGAGCGCGGTCCATGCCACCGCCACGCGGGCCAGCAGGTCGCCGCGCGTGGCGAACCAGCCCAGGCGCGTCCCCGGCGGCTGGCAACACAGCGCGTCGATGACGAACGGGGCGACATGCGCGGCATCATAGTCCACCCGCCCGCTCGCGGCCGGGCTGAAGGCGGCATGGCTCGATTCCGCCATGGGGTGCGGCACCGCGGCCGCCAGGGCGCAATGCAGGGTGGTCAGCCGAACCGCGAGGCGAACCTCCTCGACCGGCATATCCGCCAAGCCCCAGTCGGGCTGGCCCGGTGCCACGGCCTCTGCGACGTCGCTGACGAAGCGGCGCCAGTCGTTCTGCGCCGCGCCGGGCCGGTGCGCCGGCGTCACCTGGCGCGTATGGTCGCAGTGGTATCCGAAGAAGTCCTCCAGCACGTCGCCCACCGGGCCATGCCGGCGGGCAAGCCGCACGGCGATGTTGGAATCGACGTGCCACCCCAGCAGCATCCGCTCGTCGAAGCCGTGCAGGTCGAACAGGTCGCGGCGGCGCATCAACTGGAAGTCGCCGGGACCATCGAACCGTATCGCCGGCTCCGCCAGGGTGACGATCTCGTTGAGGTGGTAGTGGTGCCCCCAGTTGGCGACGCGGGCGATGGTGCCGCGGGGGTCGAGCCGGTCGAGCAATTCCCACAACGACTCCGGAATCTCGAACCTGGGCAAGCCGTAGAACCCGTCGGGCAAGGTGGCGGCCACCTCGCTCAACCCGCGTCCCTGGCGCGGCACGAATATCATGTCGGTGTTGGTCGACAGCACCCATCGGTTTTCCGGGTTGGACCGGCGCAGCGCCACGTTGCGCGCCACGGGTTCGAGCGCCTGCAGATGGGTTCGCGCGGCGAAGCGGGCATGCTGGTGCGGCCGCACCCGCAGCACCCGCAACAACCCGCGCGCCCGCGGGGTCAGCGTGTCCTGGATGGCCTCGGGGAAGGTCGGGAAATCGTCGGGCGTGTTGTAGTCCACGAACAGGATCTCGTCGCCGTCCCGGTCCAGCACCTCGGCGATGCAGTTCAGGCTGAGCGCCGCGCGCTTGGGCAGGTTGTAGCCGTAGCTGTCGTTGCGGCCATAGAGAATGACCGAGATCATGCCCGCTCCGGCGCGCGGGCATGCCCGCCCGACCGTGCCATGAGGCAGGTGAGGGCATCGCGCGGCGCCAACCCCGCTATTTCGGCATCGATATCGGCCAGGCGCAGAATAGTGGCGCCGCGGCGTAGCAACGTCGCGTCGAGCGGTGCGGTGCCGGCCAGCAGCAGCACGTCGCCGGGGCCGAGTTCGGCGGTATCGGGCTCGCCGGGCATGTCCGGCAGAGCGAGCAGCCGGCAGGCGGTGGACCAATCCTGGCGCAGCAGCCCGGCCTCGGCCGTCACCGGGTGGACGCGCATCGCGGGTGGATGGTCGGCAAGCCACGCCCGCAGCAATGCCTCCGGCAGCTCCGCATCCTCTCCGCCGGACAGGACCAGCAGTTGCGGTGGGCGGGGGGAAGGAAAGGTCGCTGCAATGGCCTGGGCCACCTCCGCCGCCGCCGCGGGCGACAGTTCCGCGCCGCCGCGCGCGGCCAGCACCACGGCGTGGCGGGTGGCGGCCGGTCCCTCGTGATAGGCGGCCTCGATCACCTCGGCATAGCGCAGGGCGATCGTCGCCGGGGCCAGCACCGTCTCGGCGTGTTGCCGGCCCGTCGCGCCCAGCCTGGCGCGCCTTGCGGTGTCGTCGCGAAGCGTCTCGATGGCACTGGCGAGCGCCTCGACGGGGCAGTCATCCGCCAGCATCCAGACCGCGTCCTCCGGCAGTTCGGCCGCTGAGCCATGGGCGTTGACGATCGTCGCCACGCCGGTGGCAAGGCAATCGACGATGGCCGCCGACAACTCGCCGCGCGACCCACGCCGCAACTGCACCGCCACATCGGCCGCGGCGAGCCACAGCCGGTAGGTCGGCGTATCCACCCAGCCGGTGGCCACCGGTCCGGCGCCGGCGTGCCCGGCCAGCAGGGCCGCCGTCTCGGCCGTGGTCTCGCCGACGAAGACCAGCCGGTCGTCGCGCCGGTGCGTGCGCGACCACGCCTGAAGGATCGCCTCGGGCATCTTGGTTGTGGCCACGGCGCCGAAGCTGCAGACCACGAAGGCGTCCTCGGGCAGGCCCAGCCGGCGGCGGGCGAGCGCGCGAGGCGCGGGTGCGCCAGCCATGCGCATCAGCGGGATGCTGCGGCTCAGCGACGCCAGTCCCGCGCCGTAATGCTCGGCCAGCACGGCGCGGCCATGCGCGGAATGCTGCACCACACCCAGCGCACCACGCACCACCGCGAGGCTGCACGGATAGCGCCGGTACGCCGCGTCGCGCCCCTCGCGATTGGCCATCATCACCGCCGGCCAGCCATGAGCACGCAGCAGCGTGGTAACGAACGGCGTCATCTCGCCCAACTGGCTGGCCCGCCAGCCCAGCAGGTTGGACAGGAACGCGTCGTGCAGGGTCACCACGCCGGGTACCGCCGGCAGCAACTGCTCGAGCTGGGTCAGGTGGAACGCGGAATTGCCGACCTGATAGAGCACCCGATCGAAGCGGGCCGCCTGGGCCAGGAACGCCGCGGGCGACAAAATCGGAAACGCACTCGCCAGCCGCTCGGCATCGGTGGCGGCGCGGTCGCACACCAGAGTGATGTCGTAGTGCCGCGCCAGGGCCGGCGCCAGTGCCGCCGCATAGGCGGCGATCCCGCTTTCCTGGGGTGGCAGCGGCGAGACAAGGGCCAGGCGCGGCAACGGAGCGAATGCGGGCCAAGCGGGGCAGGGCAGGGTGGCGTGCAGTGCCTCCAGCGCATCCCAGGCCCGGCTTGCGCTGTCCTCCCAGGTGAACTGCGCTGCCTGGCGGATCCCGTGTTCGCGCAGGGCCTCGGCCCGTGCCGGACTCTGCAGCACCTCGCCCATCCGCGCCGCGATGCTGGCAGGCTCGCGCGGATCGAACAACGCGTCGGCGCAGCCCATCACCTCCGGCAGACTGCTGCAATCGCTGGCGATCGTCGGCGCGCCGCACGCCATGGCCTCGGCGGCCGGCAGGCCGAATCCCTCATGTAGCGACGGCAGCACGAACAGCGCGCAGGCGGCATACAGCGCGGGCAGGTCGGCCTCGTCCACGAAGGGCACCAGCGCCAGCCGGTCCGGGGCCAGCCCCGCCGCGCGCGCCGTGGCGGCGAGCGCATCGACATCGGTGCGCCCGACAATCACAAGCTGGTGGGTGTCCCTCAACGCCTGCGGCAGCAGGGCGAAGGCGCGCACCAGTCCCGCCTCGTTCTTGCGTGGATCGCCGGCGCCGATGAACAGCACGAAGGGCGCGCGCAATCCGTAGCGGGCCTGCAAGGCGGCGCGTACCTGGGGATCGGCGGATGGCGGTGCGAAGCCGGGCGCCACGCCGGCGCGGATATTGGCGATGCGCCCGGGCGGGTAGCCGAGTTCGGTGACCGCCTCCTCGCGACTGGCCTCGGAAATCGCCAGCAGGCCGTCGGCCATCGCCAGTTCGTGCAGGTGGCGCAGGTACCAGGGCGCCAGCACGCTGCGCCATGGCCCGTCGAGATAGTCGGCCCGGCGCACGAGGGGAATGAGGTCGTAGCAAGTGGCCACCGTGGGCGGACGCGGCAGCGATGATGGCCAATGGCTGATCACATCATCGTTAGATCCTTCGAACACGCTGCACACATGCACGAGGTCGGGGCGCAGGCCGGCAATGAACCGCGCCCGCAGCGCCGCGCCGGCTTCCCGCACCGCCGCGTTGCCGCTGGTGGCGGCGACGCCGCGCGGGCCATGCCACGTTGCGATCTGGTCTTGGGGTAGCACCTTGCGAAGTGCACCGATGATCTCGTCGCATGGCAAGGCGGCGTTCAGCGCCACCACAACGTCGTGCCCGCGCGGCCGGCGCGCCATGCCCAGGGCAAGCTCGCGCGAATAGCGGCCGATGCCGCGCGCGCGGCTGCTGCCCTGCACCGCCTGAAGGTCGATTATGAGTCGCACTGTGCGAATTTATCGCATCAAGACAGGGGGGTGGCGCTGTCCGGGCGGAGCCAGCCGAGCACCATCCGTGCATCGGCGTCCAATCCGCCCGCGTCGTTCCGCGTTGTTGTGGCGCTGGCACCGAGCCCGACATCGACATAATAGACATAGCGACGCACAAGCCAGGCATGCAGACCCGGCGCCACCCGGCGCGCCAGCGTCACACCGGCCCGCCCCCCGGGCAGGGCGCGCAGGGCGTTCACACTCTGCACCAGGATCGGCCGCAGCCGCCGCTTCAGGGGTTCCGGCGCGCGGCGGAGGGTCTGCAGGGGGCGGTGCCACCCGGTCATGCGGAAACTCCCAGAAGCGTGCTGTCGCAGCACGCAGTTATCAATATGCACCGAGATGCACCAATGGCGCGCCAGTGGAACGCCCGTCAAGATCGATATGCAGTGGCATGTCGCCCGCACCCATCCGCATACCCCTGCAGGGCCGGCTCCCGGCCGTAGCCCCGGCCTTGCAGGGCCGGGGCATGGACCGACGGGCGGCCATTGTATATGACGCCGCCATCGCCCCAATTCATGATGTGCGGTGTTGCTGAAAGGCTTGGAATGCGCAAGGCACTCATAACCGGTATCACCGGCCAGGACGGTGCATACCTATCGCAGCTTCTTCTCGACAAGGGCTACGCGGTCCATGGCCTGCTGCGCCGTTCCGCCTCGGCGGATGTGATCGGCGAGCGGCTGCGCTGGCTCGGCATCCTCGACCGCGTGACACTGCACGACGGCGACCTGATGGATTTGTCCAGCATCATCCGCATCGTGCAGGCGGTGCAGCCTGACGAGGTGTACAACCTCGCTGCCCAGAGCTTCGTGCACGCCTCGTGGCAGCAGCCGTTGCTGACCGGCAGCGTCACCGGGCTCGGCGCGGTCAACATGATGGAGGCGGTGCGCATCGTCCGCCCCGAGGCGCGCTTCTACCAGGCCTCGTCGTCGGAGATGTTCGGCAAGATCCAGGAGCAGCAGCAGAGCGAACGCACGCCGTTCTATCCGCGCAGCCCCTATGCCGCGGCCAAGCTCTATGCCCATTGGATGACGGTGAACTACCGCGAGAGCTTCGGCCTGCATGCCAGTTCCGGCATCCTGTTCAACCACGAGAGCCCGCTGCGCGGCATCGAGTTCGTCACCCGCAAGGTCACCGACGGCGTGGCGCGCATCAAGCTGGGCCTGGCGCGCGAGCTGGTCCTGGGCAATCTGGAGGCCCAGCGCGATTGGGGCCATGCGCGCGACTACGTCCAGGCAATGTGGCTGATGCTGCAGCAGGACCGGGCCGACGACTACGTGATCGCCACCGGACGCACCGTGAGCAGTCGCGGATTCTGCGAGATGGCGTTCGCCCATGCCGGCCTGAACTGGCGTGACCACGTCCGCACCAACGAGGCGTTCATGCGCCCGGCGGAGGTGGACATCCTGCTCGGCGACCCCGCCAAGGCCCAGGAGAAGCTGGGCTGGCAGGCAAGCGTCAAGCTGGAGCAACTCGCCGCCGAGATGGTGGACGCCGACATCGCCCGCCATTCCGCCGCCGCCGCCTCCCGCAGCGGCGGCCAGCCACACCTCGCCGCCGAATAACCGGACCCGCGGCACGGCAGTCGGGGACGGCACGGCATGGCGCCACGTCGCATTCTGGTCACCGGGGCAGGCGGGTTCGTCGCCATGCACCTGCTGCCGAGGCTGCGGGCGGCCTTCCCTGACGCCGAGTTGGTGCTGATCGGCGGCGACGGGGACAGGATCGACATCGCCGACGCGGCGGCCGTGGCGCGGCTGGTGGAGAAGGCGCCGCCGGATGCCTGCATCCATCTTGCCGCCGTCTCCGGCGTGCCGGCGGCCACCGGTGACCCCGACGCGGCATGGCGGGTCAACGTGCACGGCACGCTGGTGCTGGCGCGCGCGCTGCAGAAGGCGCGGCCGGATTGCGTGTTCCTGTTCGCCTCCAGCGCCGAGATCTATGGGCGTTCCTTCGCGCCCGGCCTGCCGCTGGACGAGGCCGGGCTGCCGGCGCCGATGAACACCTATGCCGCGACCAAGGCGGCGGCCGATCTGGCGCTGGGCGCGATGGCGGCTTCGGGGCTGCGCGCCATCCGGCTGCGTCCGTTCAACCATACCGGGCCGGGGCAGGGGCCGGGCTTCGTGGTGCCTGCCTTCGCCCGCCAGGTTGCCCGCATCGCCGCTGGCGTGCAGCCGCCACGCATGCAGGTGGGCGCGCTGGACCCGTATCGCGACTTCCTCGACGTGCGCGACGTGTGCGATGCCTATGTCGCTTGCCTCGCGCGCGCCGACAGCCTGGCACCAGGGAGCATCTTCAACATCGCCTCCGGCACCCCGCGGCGCATCGGCGACATGCTCGACGCATTGCTGGCGATTGCCGGTGTGTCGGCCGAAATCGCGACCGGCACGGCGCTGCTGCGCAAGGCGGAGATACCATCCGCCAGCGGCAACGCGGACGCGGCAAAGTCGGCATTCGGCTGGCAGCCGAGCATCGCGTGGGAGCGCACGCTCGGCGACGTGCTGGAGCACTGGCGCGCGCAGGTCGCCGCCTTGGGGGACAAGGCCTGAAGGCAAGCGGGGTTGGCAGGCTGCGCGGCGGCGGGCAGCATGCGGTCGCGGCACCCGTGCAAGACGGGCAGAGGGAGACCCCATGATGGCACATCACGGCTTGCGGTTCGGTATTTTCCTGGCGCCGTTCCACCGCCTCGGCGACAACCCGACACTGGCCATGCGCCGCGACATCGAGATGATCGAGTGGCTCGACCACCTCGGCTACGACGAGGCCTGGATCGGCGAGCACCACTCCGCGGGTTGGGAGCTCATCGCCTCACCCGAGCTGGTGATCGCGGCCGCCGCGGAGCGCACGAAGCACATCAGGCTGGGCTCCGGCGTAACCTCGCTGCCCTACCACCACCCGTTCATGGTGGCCGAGCGTTTTGCCCAGCTTGACCACATGACGCGCGGGCGCGCGATGCTGGGCTGCGGCCCCGGCGCGCTGGTCTCCGACGCCTACATGCTCGGCATCGACCCGATGACCCAGCGCCGGCGCATGGATGAGGCGCTGGACGCGATCATGGCGCTGCTGCGCTGCGAGGAGCCGGCGACGATGAAGACCGACTGGTTCGAGATGCGCGAGGCACGGCTGCACCTGCGTCCCTACAGCGACCCGCATTTCGACATCGCGGTGGCCAGCACCATGACGCCGGCGGCGCCGATCACCGCCGGCAAGCACGGACTGGGCATCCTGTCGCTGGGCGCCGGCCTGCCGGGCGGACCGGAGGCGGTGGCCAGCCAGTGGCGCATTGCCGAGGAGTTGGCCGCCAAGCACGGCAAGACCATGGATCGGAAGAAGTGGCGCCTGGTCATCAACATGCACTGCGCCGAGGACGACGAACTGGCGCTGCGCCAGGTCAAGGTCGGCGAACGGGCGGAGACCGTTACCTATTTCGAGGAGGGGCTGGGGCGCCCGCCTGGCCGCTCGGAGGATCCGCTGCGCGACGGCGTTGCCTCCGGCAGCACGCTGGTCGGCTCGCCCGACCTGATCGCCCGCGGCATCGACCGGCTGATCAAGCTGTCCGACGGCGGGTTCGGCGGGCTGATGTTCCGCGCCCATGACTGGGCCGACCGCGAGCAGACCTGGCGCAGCTACGAGCTGTTCGCACGCTACGTCATGCCGCGCTTCCAGAACCAGGTGTCGATGCAGACGGCCAGCTACGAATGGGCGAAGGCGAACCGCAAGACGGTGTTCAGCCCCAACGTGGAGGCATTGCGCAAGGCGTATACCGATGCGGGCGTGAAGCCGCCGGAGGAGTTCGCCACCCGCGCGCTCGGTGCCCGCGACGTGGCGAAGGATTAAGCGCTACTGCTCGACCATCTCGCAGCGGAACCCCTCGCCCCAGCGCGAAAGGCGCATGGTGGAGGGCGAGGGGAAGTGGGCGGTGCAGCACAGCGTGCCCGCCTCGCAATGCTTCTCCAGGAAGGCGCGGCGGGTGACGCCGGACAGCACCGGGTCCACGTCGGCGCGCATCGACAACTCGGGATAGCGCGCCTGCAGCCGGGTGTGGATCAGGTCGCCGGTGATAACCGCCTCGCAGCGTCCCCGCCCCAGTTCCAGGGCCACGTGCCCCGGCGTATGGCCGGGCGTGGGAGTCAGGCGGATGTGGTCGCCTAGGGCGTGGGTGTCGGCCACGAACTCGGCCCGCCCGGCCTCGATCACCGGCAGCACGCTGTCCGCGTACACAGGCACCGGCTCGCGGGCATGCGCGGCGCTCCAGTGCGCGTGCTCGCGCTCGGCGAAGACGTAGCGCGCGTTCGGAAAGGTCGGCACCCACCGTCCGTCGAGCAGGCGAGTGTTCCAGCCGACATGGTCCACGTGCATATGGGTGCACATGACGAAGTCGATGTCCTCCACCCCAAATCCCGCGGCGGCGAGGGCTGCCATATAGGTGCCGTCGCGGCGCTGGTGCCATTCGGCATAGCGCGGACGATCCTTGTCGTTGCCCACGCAGGTATCGACCAGAACCGTGTGATCAGGTGTCTGCACCACATAGGACTGGATGCAGAGCAACAGGCGGCCTGACACGGGATCGAGGTCCACCGGCTCCATCCATCCGCGATTCGCAGCCAGCATCTCGTCCGTCAGCTCCGGCAGGAAATCCTTGGGCAGGCTGAAGGGGACGACCTGTTCGATGATCCGGTGGACCCTGAGGTCGCCGACCTGGAACGACAATGCCATTGGAGATGGTTCCCTTGCTGGATGGACCGCGCTGGGCAACGCCGCGCGATCGCCCATTCTCGCGCCGACGGACCCGGCCGCCAAGCCATCCGCCACGGGCGTGTTGGCGAGGGAAATGCCGCAACGAAGCGGAAAAATATTTCCGCAGGATTGACGGAAAGCCTTGATGACTGATGCGTTTTTCACGTTAAATGTGCGTTATGAAAAGGCCGGATCAGCCGAGCGTGAAGAGATATCCTATGCGGAACAAACGATTTGAACCATCTTCCCATTATGTATGGAGCGTGGCCGATGGCGCCTCGACCCACCGGCCGACGAGGTGACTGCTTGATGAGCACCATCGAGGCGCACGGCGTTCATGGCTGCCGGGACGACGAAGTCAGACTGGTCTACGTTGTCGGCGCCGATGCGGCGTTGCGGCAGGAATTGGCGAGTGCCCTGGGCGGCGGCTTCTGTTGCGTGTCCTTTGCCGACGCTGATGCGATGCTGCGGCGCCTGCCGGCCCTGCGGGCGGGTTGCATCGTCACCTGCCAGCTTCGCAGCGCCGAAGGCGGCCACGATCTTCGGCAGGAATTGCTGGCTCGCGATTGCGTCTTTCCGGTGGTGGTGGTGGTTGGCGAAACCGAGGCGCAGGCTGCCGTCGAGGCGCTGAAGGCAGGCATTGCCGATGTCGTCGTGCGCCCCATCCGCGAGGATGCGATGCAGGAGGCCATCGAAGGGGCGATGGCCCAGATGCAGCGAACGCGGGAGAATGTCTCGCTGACCGAGGATCTGCACGCCCGCCTGGCACGATTGACCCGACGTGAACGCGAGGTGCTGGAGGCGATCGTGCGCGGCGCGGCGAACAAGGCCATTGCCTTTCAAATGGGCATATCGCCCCGCACGGTGGAGGTGCACCGGGCCAAGGTGATGGAGAAGCTTGGCACGCGCAGCCTGCCGCAGATCGTCCGCATGGCCGTGGCGGCCGGGCTCGGCGCGCCGCGATAAGCCGAAATGCAGGATTCGTGAATTTCTAGGTAAAATCCCTAGCTTTTTTTGAGCGCCATTGCGCCCGATTGTTACGCGATGTCGTAGATTCGCGCGGCGGTCCAGGCGCACGCAGGGCGGGCAAGGATTCATGGACAACGATTTTCCCCTCACCGATCTCGATGGCAGCACTGCCGACACGGCAGGGTCCGGCGATCTGGCGCATGGAGCGCGCGCCTCGCGCGACTTCGCACATGCTCTGCTTGCGGCGCTGACGGAGATGGCGGTCTTGAGCCCGCGGCGGCAGGCGGATGTGACCGTCGCGATCCGCCGGGCCGGTCTTTCGGCGTCGGCCGATGCGATCAGCCGCGCCATCGACCAGCTTCGCCAGGACGGCTGCGTCGAGCCGCCTCTGGTGCTTTCTGACGGCGGGATTCTGATCTCGGTGACGATGCGCGGCATCGAAACCCTGTCAAACACCGCACATCGGCACGTGGTGACCCGCCTGATGCGGGAGGGGCGGCGCTAGCGGTGCAGTCCCAACGCTAGACTCCCCCTCGTTTGGTCAATCGGGCCGATCGTTGGCTGTCGGTGGCACATTCCGTCAGGTTCCATCCATCGGCGCAACGCGACAGGGGGTGGCGGCTATCGCCGCGACACGATCCGCAGTAAGCGACCGGCCATGCTCATCCCATCGCACGTTGCACCGCCGCCGGGACCGCCCTGATGTGCGGCATTGCCGGCATCATGACCGCAGATGGCAGTCCACCGGATACGCATCTGCTCGACCGCCTCCTGACCAGCCTCGCCCATCGCGGGCCAGACGGGCAGGGGCGGCTTGTGCGCAACGACACCGCCCTCGTGCACACCCGTCTGGCCATCGTCGACCTGCAGACCGGCGATCAGCCGCTGTTCGCCGGCGGCGGGCCGGGATCGGGGCCCGCGATGGTGGCCAATGGCGAGATCTACAACAATCCCGAGCTCCGCGCCGCAATGGCCAACACGCCGTTCCGCACGCAGTCGGACTGCGAACCGGCGTTGTGGCGCTATCAGGCCGACGGGCCGCTTTTCGCCGGTGCCCTGCGCGGGATGTACGCCATCGCCATCCACGACCCCGATCGGGGCAGACTGGTTCTGGCGCGCGACCCCTTCGGCATCAAACCATTGTACTACATTGCAACTGCCGCCGGGTTCGCCTTCGCTTCTGAGCCGCAGGCGCTAATTGCCGCCGGGTTGGCGCCAGGCGGGGTGGCAGTGCGGGCGCGGGCAGAGCTGCTGCAACTCAAGTTCACCACCGGGGCGCCGACGATCTTTCCGGGCATCTGCCGGGTGCTGCCCGGCGAAACGCTGGTTGTGGAGCACGGCGCCATTGTGGCACGCCATCGCCGAGCCGCGCTGCCGGAGGGGCCACCACGCCGCGCCAATTCAGCCGGATCGCTGCGGCGGCTCGAACAAGTTCTTCTGGACAGCGTGACGGTGCATTTGCGTGCCGACGTGCCCTATGGATTGTTCCTGTCCGGCGGCATCGACAGCGCCGCGGTGCTGGCACTGATGACGAGGGCTACCGGACGGCGCATCCACGCCCTGACCTGTGGTTGGGATGGCGCGGGGGTGGACGAGACGGCAGAGGCGGCCCGGCTGGCGGCGGCGCAAGGGGCGACCTGCGAGCGGGTGGCGATGGGGCAGGGGGATTTCTGGGCGCTGGCGCCGCGCATTGCCGCTGCAATCGACGACCCGACGGCAGACGCCGCGGTGCTACCCACCTGGATGCTCGGCCGGGCCGCCCGCACGGCCGGGCTGAAGGTGACGCTGTGCGGCGAAGGCGCCGACGAACTGTTCGGCGGCTATGCGCGCTATCGCAAGCGCCGGGCGCCGTGGCGGTGGCTAGCCCGCCCCCCACGAAGCCGGGGCGTGCTGGGCGACCTGCCCGGACTTGCCGGCTGGCGCGATGGCCTGGCCACGCAGGAGGGCAGCCTGGCCGAGGGGCGCTCGCCAGTGCAGGCCGCGCAAGCCGCCGACATCGCCGAATGGCTCCCCAACGACCTGCTGATAAAGCTCGACCGGTGTCTGATGGCGCACGGCGTGGAGGGCCGCACGCCGTTCCTCGACCCGGAGGTCGCGGCGTTCGCCTTCACGCTGCCCGACAACGACAAGGTAGACCTGCGCTTCGGCAAGAAGCTGCTGCGGCGCTGGCTTTCCGATGCCTTTCCACAGGCCGGCGCCTTCGCCCGGAAGAAGGGCTTCAAGCCCCCCGTCGGAGACTGGATCGCGGGGCAGGCAAGCGCCGTAGCCCCGCTGCTCGCCGCCCAGCCCGGCATTGCCGCGGTCGTCCCCCCGGGCGAGGTCGCGGCCCGCCTGCGCGATGCGGCGCGCGGACCCCAGGCGGCGTGGAGCCTGCTATTCTATGGCCTGTGGCACAGCCACCACGTTCTGGGTGTCGATGCGCAGGGCGACGTGCGGGATGTGCTCGCCACCGCAACCCAGCTGGCCTAGCGCGGTGCGGCCGGCCGCATAATTCGTCGCCCGCCGGCATTGCCCTGTCGCGAGTCCGCACCATCTGGCGGTTATGGACGGCGAACGATCGCCGTGGCGCAATGAAAAAAGAGGTCTGCACCCAATGGGCATCAACCGCCGAACCGCCTTGACCGCCGGAACGGCCGGCGCTGCACTGGGCCTGGCCGGCCTCATGCGCGACGCCCACGCCCAGACTGCGCCCGCCCAGATTGCGCCCGCCCAGATTGCGCCCGCCCAGACGCCGGGCGGGGCGCCAGGCCAGGCGAATGTCTCGTTCTACCGCTTCCGCGTCGGCGATGCGGTGGTGACGGCCATCCATGAGGGCGTGTTCTCCCGCCCGCTGGAAGGCTTCATCCGCAACGCCCCGCTCGACGAGGTGAAGGCAGCCCAACACGCGGCATTCATGTCGCCGGAGCGCGTGACCATTTCCATCTCCTCGCTGGTGGTCAACACTGGCGGCAAGGTGGTGGTGATCGACACCGGACTGGGCGAGTTCGCACCTCCCACGGCGGGCCAGTGGATGGCCAATTTCCGCGCCGCCGGCTTCGACCCGGCCACTGTGGATACCGTTGTGATCAGCCATTTCCACGGCGATCACATCAACGGCCTGCGGCGCCGCAACGGCGATCCGGTGTTCCCGCGCGCCGAGGTGAAGGTGCCGGCTGCCGAATGGGACTACTGGATGGACGATACTCGCGCCGCCGCTGCACCCGAGGGGCTGAAGGGCAACTTCGCCAATGCGCGGCGCGTGTTCGCACCGATGGCCAAGGACGTCACCCGCTATTCCTGGAACAGCGAGGTGGCGCCCGGTATCACCGCGGTGGCCGCTCCCGGCCATACACCCGGGCACACTGCCTATGCCATCACATCCGGCGGTGGCAGGATGATGGTGATGTCGGACACCACGAACGCGCCGCACCTATTCGTGCGCAATCCGGACTGGGCGGCGGTGTTCGACATGGACGGCGAGACCGCGCGTGCCACGCGCCACAAGATGCTCGACATGGCCGCGAGCGAGCGCATGCAGGTGTCCTTCTATCACGCGCCATTCCCCGCCACCGGGTTCATTGCCCGCGACGGGGCCAGACGTTACCAACTCGTGCCGGCAATGTGGCAGCCGGCGAT
Source organism: uncultured Alphaproteobacteria bacterium (assembly GCA_963779875.1). Classification (GTDB taxonomy): domain Bacteria; phylum Pseudomonadota; class Alphaproteobacteria; order Acetobacterales; family Acetobacteraceae; genus CAMDGX01. The sequence goes on from CAWAAI010000003.1 coordinate 1,184,638, forward strand.
CTGAGCCGCCGTGCCGCCGGCAGCGCTCAGCTCCCGGCGGCACCTCGGCCGCCTCGGAGCCTGCCGTTTCTCCCGCTGCCGCCACTCCCGCTCAAGCCGGTGTCAGCGCGGCCAGCAAGGCTTCTTCCTTGAAGGGCTTTTCGCAACGGGGATAGTCGCGGTAGGCGGCGTCCAGCGCACCGCTGTCGTAGCCGGTGGTGAGCACGAATCCCACGCCGTGGCGCACCAGCAGATCGACAATCGGGTACGACGTGTGGCCATGCAGGTTCACGTCCAGCACCACTGCGTCGAGGCTCTCATGCTCGCGTTCAACGAATTCGAGCGTCTCCTCCAGCCACCCCAGCGGTCCGACGACCTCGGCGCCAGCGGAGCGAAGCACCTCGGTGAGGTATTCGGCGACGAGGAACTCGTCCTCGACCACCAGGATTCGACGGCCGGCGAGCGGCGCATTGATTTGCATGTCGTCTCTCCTATGGCTGGGCTCGCGGCCCGACATACTACCCATAAGCCAGGGGCAACTTCATCTGGGTGTTGGTCCCGTCGGCGCCCAGCATCAATTCCGTTCCGGCACACTCCGCTTTCGGCAGGTTGAACCCCGACCGATGCGAAGCATGGCTCCGAGGCCACGCCCCATCGGCGCTGGATCCGTCTCGCTCCCGCAAGTCCATGCAGCCACAACGCGGCTGGATCGATCACGCTCCGTCGTTGCCGTCGCGCTGGACGATTATCTGTTGCAACTCCCGTCGCGCATCGCATTCACTGCGCGTTCATGCACCAACAGGGCAATTATCTACCCATTTGAGACGACTATCTGACCATTTAAGACGATAGAGGCAGCCGCTCAGACTTTAGTAATAACAATTCTGGCATCTGGCACCCCGCGTCATGCGGGAAAATGCGGAAGAACGCTCTGCTAATAAATGATTTCGTTCAATAAAATAGGAAGAATGCAAAATGTCGGGCGGCCTCTCATGCCATCGGCAGAGCGCATAAATAGAATAATATCTAATTTTTAGACGACTGGACGCGGACATCCGCTGATCGCGACCTTCCCGCGGTCTGCCGCAGTTGGCATGCGCGCTGGACCGGCCGGTGGCGTCGCACAAAAACCAAGGTTCGATACAATGGGGCGTGATTTGCGCGACATCGTATCATAGGGAGGTCCATCGCCGAAGGTCCCTGGTCGAAGGATGGGATTTGACGTTGCTTTCCGTCAAATTCCATCCACTAGGCACTCTGGGGCGAGCAACCGCGCATGATGGGCTCCCATTCGACGACAGCGCGGATGGTGCCCACCGGGCGATGGACAAGTGCGTCACGACGATTCCGGACGGCATTCTGCAACCGCGCCGGGCAAAAATCATGCAGCCGTCGTGTCGCAATCCGCGTCCACAGGTTCGAACAGGCCCTCGTAGGCGGCCAGGTGTTCGGCGACGCCCTCACAGCTCGGCGCCGGAGGACGGATGGTGGCGCGCATCGCCGACAGCCGGTCTGGATCGGCGGCGAGGTCGCGCAACAGGGCGGCGAGTTCCGGCGCGCTGCCAACGTTGAAATGCCAGCCATCCACGCCCGCCTGCACCTTCTCGGCCATGCCGCCGATGTTGGAGCACACGATGGGCACGCGGTTGCGCCGCGCCTCCTGGATCACCACCGGCGAATTCTCCCACCAGATGGAGGGCAGCACGACAACATCGTTGGCGCGCATCAGCGCATCCACCCGCTGGTTGTCATAGGCGCCGTGGAAGCGGACATTGCGGCCGGACTTCGCCAGGCGGGTGAGGAAATCCTCCTGGAACTCGGGCGGCTGGTTCGAATAGTCGCCGTGGATGTTGACCACCACGTCCTCGACCTCCTCGTCCTCGAGGATCTTGGCGGCGTCGAGCAGCACGTGGATGCCCTTCAGGAACGATATCTGCCCGAAGAAGCCCACCCGGAACACGCCGGAACTGGCCGCGGCCGGGCGCGCGGGCGGCAGCGGCGAGGCGCTGTCGGCCACCACGTTCTCCAACACCGTCACCCGCTCCTCCGGCAAGCCCCAGGCGATATAGCGGTCAGCGAGAAACTGGCTCGGCGCAATGAACAGGTCTACCAGGTCGAAGAAGCGCAGCACGTATTCCTGGCGCAGGAAGAAGTCGGAACGGCTGAATTCCGGGAAACAGCGGGTGCAGTCGCGCAGGCTGGCGGCGTAGCAGAGATTGCGGCCTTGCTTGGTGATCATCTGCCCGTAATGGTTGCAGATGGCCTGGTACTCATGAAGCGTCAGCACGATGCGGCAGTCCGGCAGGGTGCGGCGCACCACCAGGAACGCCTCCACGCCAAAATTGCCGTAGTGGTGGAAATGCACCACATCGGGCCGTGTACGCTGCAGCAGTTCGGCGAAATCGCGCGGGAAGCGCTCGTCGTGGTTGGCGAACTTGAACCAGTCGAAGCCCCCGGCGGCGTAGAGGAAGTCGTTCTCCGCGAAGGGCTGGCTGATGCTGCGCCCTGTCCGCCCGCCGCCCGGCTCGCGCCCGCAGCCCAGGAAGAAGGCCGTGCAATCCGTGTGGTCCTGCAACCCCTCGAACAGGCGCAGGGCGGCGAGTTCGGCGCCGCCCTTGGAGATGGCCGGGTGGCTGTGGGTGGTGATCAGGATACGCTGGGCATAGCCGGTTGCGAGCCTTCCGTCGTCTGTCAGTGCCTGGGCCGGCACGCGCGGCGTCGATGCGGCATGATCCGCCTCCGCGTTTATCGTGGCTTCATCGCGTGCGGCTTCGTCGAATGCAGCTTCGCCGTGACCGGCATCATCGCCGACGGTTTCGGTCGCTTCCGGCATCGGCGCCGCACTGTCGTCGTCCATCATGCCGCCGTCCATCATGCCGCTGTCCATGGTCCGATCTTCCGGCCGGGCAGAGCCAGCCGCTCCCGCCGGTCCTGCCTCGTCGCACCCGGCGGCCGGTGCGGTGAAGGATGCCTCACCGGGCCCCGCCCTGCCACGCCCGGACGAGGTGCTCATGCTGCTTCGTCCTGCTGGCCAGAGGCTGATTCAATGGCCAGGGTGGCGCCCCAGCGGGATTCGTGCAGCCAGGCATTGTAGAGCGTCAGGTTCATGCGCCAGCGATGCTCCGAGCCGGCCTGGGACTGGCGCTCCAGGTGATAGAGCTGCACACCGGCATCCACCGCGCAATCCAGGCCACGCGCCCGCAGCTTGAGGCAGAGGTCGGAATCCTCGAAGTCGCCGATGGCGAAGCTCGGGTCGAAGCCGCCAAGATCGCTGGCGAGGGCGCGCGGCATCACCACACAGGCGCCGGTGATCGCCAGGCACGAATGCAGCCCGTCCACGTGGCGGGGCCGCCAGCCCTTGCCGGGGTGCATGGGAAAGTGCCAGCCGCCGAACGCGGGAAGCCGTTCGAAGGTCATGCCCTGGTGCTGCACGCAGCCATCCTCGTACAGCAGCAACGGACCCACCGCGCCCAGGCATGGATCGTCGTGCAGCCGGTCCACCAACTGTTCCATCCAGTCGTCGGTGCCGGGAAAGACATCGGAGTTGAGGAAGCAGACATAGGGCGCGCGCGCCACCTCCAGGCCGACATTGTTCGCCGGCGCGAAGCCGAGGTTGCGCGACAGCAGCACCAGGCGGAAAGGGATGCCGAACCGTGCGTAAACGGAAGCGGCGAGTGTCTCCAACTGGCGGCGGCGCGGCGGATCGTCCAGCACATAGACCAGCTCGTACGGCATGCCCCCCTCGCGGCGGGAGAAGAAGGCGAGCTGGTATTCGATGAAATCCAGGCGGCCGAACAGCGTCACGATCAGCGACAACTCCGGCATCTCGGGCTGGGTGCCGAAATCAATGGTCTGATATTCCGGGGGCGCGCGCAGCCGGTCGGCGTTCAGACGCCGGATGCTGGGTCCATAGACATGCTCGAAGGCCGGGGCCACCTCGCCGTAGCGCAGTTCGGCGCGATCGAGCAGGAAGCGCATCGCCTCCATGCCCCGCAGCTTGGGGGCAGGCAACGGCCGGTAGCCGATTTCGCCGCGGCTAGTGGTCACCTCCAGATAGGCGCTGTCGTCGCCCTGGATGATGTCGGGCACATACACGAGATAACCGCTGCGAAGGTCCGGCAGCCCCTGGCGGCTGCCCACGCTCTCCAGCACGTCCGGCCGGTCGATGCGCAGCGCATCCCTGAAATCGACCTGTACGGTGCGCCCGCCGCTGTGCACGCGTATCCGCGCGACAATGCCGGACGGGGCAAGCATCCAGCCGCACAGCACCAGCCCCGCGCGCTCGCCGTCGTCCAGCGGTGGACACAGCACGGTCTCATCCACCTCCAGGAACAGCCGGTCGCGCAATTCGCCAAGCGTGTTGGTGCCGGTGAAGGGGCGACGGCCAAGCAGGACGCGCAGGCGCGCGATTTCGGCCGTGGTGCGTGCCGGGTCCGCCATGGCAGCAGGGGCCTTGGTGGAGGCCGCGACGGAGAGGCAGCCCATTGCGTTGGCTACCAGCACCGGCTCGGCCAGTGCGGCGTCGGCAGCCGGGGCGGGCAGGCGAACCAAGCCGTTCGGCGTTGCCATTTCAAGCTCGATCAGGTTGCCCAGCGACGCGGCATCCGCCTCCTCGGCCCCGTCGGGAAGGAACACAAGTATGCCCACGCCCTGCGCGGCCACGTCGGGGCGCGGGAACCGCACCAGCGTCGCAACGCCGCCGCGCTCGCCCTCGGCGAAACGGGCAGTGACCTGAAGCACGGCACCAGCCGGCACCGTCGCGCGCGGCAGCCAGCCGATGAACAGCCAGCCCTCGGGAATGCCGGCGTGGCCGTGGCTGTCGATATGCCCGCCGACGGTCACCTGCGGGTCGGGCATGGCTGCGTCGGCCGCAGGGGCGTCGGTGCCGGCGGTGAGCAGGTGCAGGAAGGCGTTCCGGCTGGCGGCGGTGGCGATGGCGACACGCACCGCCGCATTCGTGTCGTGGTAGCGCCGTAGGCGGACATGTGGCGCCGGCTGGCGCAGGTCCTGGGCGCCTGCTCGCAGGAAATGGTCATAGCCGGAGCGATAGCGCCCAGCCGCCACGCCGGCCGCCACATCGGGATTGGCGGCGAGGTAGTAGGCTTCGTCGGTACTGCGGCAGCGGGTTGCAGGCTTCGGCCGCTGGGGCGGTGAGATAGGCGTGCAACGCGCAGGCCGCCTCGCCCCTCGCCACCCGTGCCGCCGCGGCGGGATGTTGTGATAGGAACCAGTCGGGATCGAAGCAGGGCGAGGTCACGGCATCGAGCCGTTCGAACCAGATGCGGGCGAGGAAATGGTGCCAGCCGCCCATCGCCGCGATCGCCTCGGCCGCGCCCGGCTCGTCCTGCAGGCCCGCGCGATAGCAGGCGGGGTCGAACAGCAGGTGGCCAATGCGGCCGTCCAAGGCGCCATGGCGCAGGAAATGATCATAGGCGTTGGCGAAACCTTGCGCGGCCAGGTCGGCAGCATCCAGCGGGCCGCCTTCGACATAGACGGCGTCGTCGTACAGCCAGTGCGGCTGGCGGTCGCGAAAGCCGTCGCGGCAGTAATGCTCGAAGCCCGAGCGCACCACGCCGGCGGCGATTGCATCGGTTACGTCGGGATATTGGCCGCGATACCAGGCCTCGTCGAAATACCGGTTCGGCGCATGGCCGCGCGCCACCCCTTCCTCGTGGTAGTGGCGTTGCAGGGCGGCGAAGTCGGCATCGTCGGCGCTGTCGCCGAAATAGGCGCAGGCGTACCGCTCATGGTCGAAGCACCGCCACGCGGGCCCATCGCCGCCGGGGGGCGGGAGCTGAGGAAGGGGGCGTGTATTCATCACGGTGTCGTTCATGCCTCGCCATAGCCGTTCGGGTGGGCCTCGCGCCAGTGCAATGCGGTGGCGACAATGTCGTCCAGCGCCGCCAGCCGGGGCGACCAGCCGGTTTCGCCGCTGATCCGCGCCGAGCTGGCGACCAGGCGCGGCGGGTCGCCAGGACGCCTCGTGTCGAGGCGATACGGCACGGGACGGCCGCTGACCCGCTCGACGCTTTGGATCACCTCCAGCACGGAATGGCCGTGCTCGGTGCCCAGGTTGTAGGTGACGCTGCGCCCTTCCAGCTGCGCCAGGGCACGCAGATGGGCGTCGGCAAGGTCGGTGACATGGACGTAGTCGCGGATGCAGGTGCCGTCGGGCGTGGGGTAGTCGGTGCCGAACACCGCCAACTCGCCGCGCCGGCCCAGCATCGCGTCGATCGCCAGCGGCATCAGGTGGGTCTCGGGCCGGTGGTCCTCGCCCACCCGCCCGGCCGGATCGGCGCCGGCGGCGTTGAAGTAACGCAGGGCTGCGTGGCGCAGGCCGTGGATGCGGTCGGCCCAGGCCAGCGCCCGCTCCAGCATCCATTTGCTGTCGCCATAGGGCGAGCCGGGGTCGATGGCGGTGCCCTCGTCGATCGGCATCCGGTCGGGCGTTCCGAACAGCGCGGCGGTGGAGGACAGCACCAGCCTCGGCACGCCGTTGCGCACGCAGGCATCGATCAGCCGCAGCCCATTGCCGACATTGGCCGAAAGGTAGCCCAGCGGATCGCGCATGCTGTCGCCCACCAGCGACAGCGCGGCGAAATGGAACACCGCATGCCAGGGCCCCTGCGCCAGCACCGCCTCGACGGCATCGGGATCCTCGAGCCGCCCCTGCACCAGCCGCGCCCCGGGCAGCACGGCGGCCGCGTGCCCGGTCGACAGGTCGTCGAACACAACACATTCCCCACCCTGGTCCAGCAGGGCGGCGACGAGGTGGCTGCCAACGAAACCGGCACCACCCGTTACGAGGAAACGGCGAGGCATGAATCTGACCTGTTGCTGATCTGGAGCGGAGTTATCCGGAAACGACGGTGCCGACAATCGCTAGATTGCGGGTTCTAGAAGCTCAGGTTGTTCGCGCCTCAGCCAGGCAAGCAGCCCGTCGGCGGCGAACGGGTCGTCGAACCGGGCCTGCAGGTCGACCCGCTGGCGCAGCAGCAATCGTGCCTGGCGCGGCACGGCCGTGCCATCGCTGAAGCTGCCGTAGTGCCAGGGCCGCCTGTCCAGCCCGGCCACCGCTGTGGCAGCCAGGGCACGTCTGTACCACGCGACCATTTCATAAACCTCAACATTGTCGCCGGCGTAGCGCTCGGTCATCCGGTCGCCGACGCCGCCTATCTTGGTGAAATGATAGAAGCGCAGCAGGCGGCCGCCGGCGGTGATCTCGCCCGCGCGGTTCACGGCCAACGCGCGTTGGTTCACGTTCCAACTGGCCACGTTGCAGCCCGGATCACGCTCGATATGGACGCCGGGGAACAGGCTGGGCACGAGGTCGCAGTATTTCTGGTCGGTGAACAGCCCCTGCTCGGGCGCGTCGTAGCAGGCCTCGTACAGCCGCTCGGACCACCAGCGGGCGAAGCCGGTGCCGGCGGCGTCGTTGCGCACGCCGATGAAGCCGAGATTGTAGATGCCATATCTCATCGATCCGCGCTCGTTGTCGGCGATCGCGAGCAGAGTGGAATTGGCGCTGGTCTGATGCGGCGTGAGCACGATGGAGGCCGAGTCGAGCCGTGCCAGGATCGGGTCCAGCGGGGCCATCACGGCGATGTCGGGGTCGAGATAGATCACCTTGCCCGCCCCCTCCGCCAACAGCCGCCGCATCATCGCCCCCTTCACCGCCGTGCAGGCCTCCACCACGTCGTGCTTGAACAGCCACGGCAGGAACCGGGGTATGCCGAGGTCGCGGGCATCCACCACCTGATCGAACTCCGCCAGCGCCGAGGCATCGAATCCGGCGGGCGGCCTGTCGGTGATGACCGCCGAAAGCGACCAGTCCGGATGCACGCGCCGAACCGTGCGCGCCAGCACGCGGGCGCGCGAAAGATAGGCGTAGGTGAAACTGGTGTAGCAGGCGGTGCGGGCCATGCCGATCAGGCCGCGGCGCCGGCGGCATCCGGCGCGGCCAGGGCAAGGCTGCGATAGCGGCCCCCTGGCGCCAGCACCACCTCCAGCACCCGCGCGCGCCCGGCCTCCAGCACCGCGTCCCCGTCGGTCCAGCGGACCCCTTCGCCAGGTTCCAGCCAGCCGCCGCCGAGGCGCGAATCGTCCAGTTCCAGCGCCTCGCCGTCCAGCGACAGCGCGGCCACGGCCACCCCCCGGCGCATCGCCCCGGTGTCGGCCACGGCGTGGCGGGAGACGAGCCGCACAGCGCCCGCGCGTGGCGGCAGGTCGAAGCGCAGCGTCCCGCCTGCGGGCCTCGCCTGAACCACCCCGCCGGGCAGCAACACCGCGAGGTCGGGTTCGGATGTCAGCCACGCCTCCGGCCCGGGCGGGCCGAGATGCTGGAGATCGACGGTGGCGGTGGTGCCGGTGAACAGCAGGCGCGCCCCGCGAATGCCGGTGATCGCCCGCTGGCGGGCGTAGTCGAGCGCATAACCATCGCCGAAGAAGCGCAGCAGCGCTTCCGCATCGGCCAGCACCACGCCGCGGCCATGCCGGCGCACGGCGTCGGCCACGTTGCCGCTGTCAGCCAGGGCCACCACGTCGGCACCGGCCGCAAACGCCTCATGGGTCACGTAGGAGAACGTCTCCGGCCAGGGCGACAATACGAGAACGAGGTCGATCGCCGCCGCCCGCAGCGCGTCCACCATCGCCAACCGGTCGTCCGCGGCCACGCGAACGGGCACGTTGACCAGGCCGGTCATGGGCGCATGGGCGGCGGGGATGGCGAAATGATGCAAAACGTATTCCGCCCGCCCGGCCACGTGCCGCAACAGCCGCTGGAACGCGGCCCAGCCCTTCTGCGGCATCGCATAGCCGACGAACGCCACCCGCACCACGCCGTCCCGCACCCCGGCCATAGCAGTGCTATCGGCCATCGTCAGGTTCTCGTGCACCCGCGCGCTGCGGAACGGCAGGTCGCCGCGCGCCAGGAACAGGTCGAGGGCGGCGCGGCCGGGTGCGAGAACATGGAACGCCATGGCAGTGAACAGCCGGCGCAGCGCGGCGAGGTAGGCCAGCCGGCCCGCGCCATAGACGCAGATCAAACATGCGGCGCTGTCCGGCGGCGGCGCGTGGCAATACGCGATGTCGTTGCGCAACAGGTTGAAACCCTCGCACAGCGCCGCGTAGTCGTGCAGCCAGAAGAAACTGTGCGTCGGGCGCAGAGCGGCGGCCAGCCGCGCCAGCACGGCGACGGCGTGGCCAAACACAGAATGTATCACGAACAGCCGCCGGCCGGGCAGGGGCCCCGGCGGCCGCCGCAGCGCGGCCTCGATCGCGTCCACCCGCGCGATCCCAAGGAACCGCCCGTCCAGCACGACCTGCACCAGCGTCTCGTCCGCTGTCTCGTCGGGCGCCAGGGTCAGGCGGGCGACGGCCGGGGAGATATGGAGATAGGCGAGGCGGTCGCTTGCGAACAGCGCCTGTTCGTCGGCGATCAGGATCTGCATCCCGCCCGTCACATGCACATAGCAGTCGTGGCTTGCCGACAGCACCAGGCCGCGCGCACCGGCGCAGGCGGCGGCGAGGTGGTGCCCCAGGTCGATCGCATCCAGCCGCTCGGCATCGGCAGGCGCGTCATAGCCGGGCCGGCGCTGCGACGGCACGGTGGCCTGTTCCAGCAATGCGCGCGCCGGTCCGCCGGGGCGACGCGGCCGGCGCCCCTCACGCTCGCCGAAGGCGAGGTAATGGAATAGCGGGTTCATGCCCGCATCGCGAATGTCCGCATACGTCGCCAGATACCATTGCGTGTCGAACCACGCATTCGGCGACAGTCCGTCCCGCCATCCCTGCTCGGCATAATGGCGCACCGGATCGGCATCGCGCGGCAGGCCCGCCGTGGAGCGGTAGAAATCGGCATCGATAGCGGGCGCGATAGTGGCCAGCACCCGGTCGTCATAACCGCCGCCGACGAGTCCCCGTGCCACCTGCGCCGGGCGCGTCGGCTGCACGGCAAAGCGCGAGTGGATCAGCCAGTCCGGTTGCGTGGTGGCCAAGTCGATTTCCATCGGTCCCGGCAGGCCGAGATCCTCAAGGCGTGAGGCGTGCCGCAACAGCCGGTGGTACCCGGCCGTTGCGGCATCGCACCCCCCGGTCTAGCCGAATCAGGCCGCCGGGGCCAGCGCGCTGCGATAGGCGAACAGCCCCGCCTGCCCGCCGGTGTGCAGGAACACGATGTTTGTCTCGGGCGTCCATGTGCGCTTGCGCACGAGGTCGATCAGCCCGGCCATGCCCTTCCCCGAATAGACCGGGTCGAGGAATATCCCTTCCAGCCGCGCCAGCATGTTCAGCGCCTCGACCATCCCCGGGGTGGGAACGCCGTAACCAGCCCCGACATAGTCGCAATTTGCCTGAACCGCCTCGCGGCGGATGCCGCCGGCCAGGCCGAGCTTCTGCGCCGTCGTCTGCGCCAGCGCATGCACCGCCGCCTCCTGCCGGTCGCGCGGGTTGCGCACCCCGATGCCCAGCACGGGAATGCCGGAATTCAGCGCCTCCAGCCCCACCACCAGGCCCGCCTGGGTGCCCGCCGAGCCGGTGGCATGCACAAGCAGGTCGATCCGCAACTGCATCTCGTTGGCCTGCGCCAGCAGTTCCAGCGCCACATGCGCATAGCCGAGCGCGCCGGTGGGGTTGGAGCCGCCGCCGGGGATCAGGTAGGGCACCTCGCCGGCGGCGCGCAGCTTCTCGCCCATGGGCGCCAGCTCGGCGTTCATGTCCGTGCCACCCGGACGGTACTCGATGTTCAGGCCCATCATCCGGTCCAGCAGCACGTTGCCGCTGTCCAGGTAGTCGGTATCGTTGGTCTGCACCCGGTGTTCCAGCAGGGCGGTGCATTTCAGCCCCAGCTTGGCGCAGGCCGCCGCCGTCTGCCGCACATGGTTCGACTGCACCGCGCCCTGCGTCACCACATGGGTCGCCCCCTGGGCCATCGCCTCGCCCAGCAGGAACTCCAACTTGCGGTTCTTGTTGCCTCCGGTAGCAAGCCCTGTGCAATCGTCGCGCTTGATCCAAAGCTGCGGGCCACCGCCGATCTCGTCGGACAGCGCTTTCGTCAGGTTCGGCATGAACTCGAGCGGAGTCGGCGCATGGCAGAGCTTCACGCGGGGGAATCGGGCAAGATGCATCGGTGGCGTTCCTCGGTGGCGGGCTGTAACGGCGGCCCGCGGCGACTGTTCCAAACATGGGGCGCACTTGCAATGCTTACGCCGCCCCAAATACCGAACCGCAGCGGTCAAACTGACCGTTGAACCGCGGGTGCGGATGCAGGCATGGTGCGCAGCGAACTTGCATTCCACCGGCGCCCCCGAAATGCCTGGAAAGGATGGGACGATGCGCATACGCATACGCCGTGGTTGGGAACTCCCCGAACGGCTGGCAACGCCGGAAAGCGTGGTGGCCAACCGCCGCTCGCTGCTGAAGGGCAGCATGCTGGCTGGCGCCGGCCTGATCGGCGGCGCCAGCGGCGCTGCCGCCCAATGGTACAACCCTTCGCGCCTGTTCGGCGGCGGCACGCCGGTGAAGGAGCGGCCGCGCGCCTCGCTGGAAGCCGCGCGCAACCCGCGCTACGAACCCGGCCGGCCGGTGACCGACGAAAAGGACGCCACAACCTACAATAACTACTACGAATTCGGCATGTCCAAATCGATCGTCGGACCGGCCCAGGCACTCGTGGTTGAGCCCTGGACGATCGCGATCGACGGAATGGTGGCAAAGCCGCGCAGCATCGGGCTGGACGAATTGCTCAAGCAGGTGAACCTGCAGGAGCGAGTCTATCGCTTCCGCTGCGTCGAAGCCTGGGCGATGACGGTGCCTTGGGTTGGCTTCCCGCTCGCCGACCTGCTCAAGATCGCCGAGCCGGCGGCCGGCGCGAAATACATCGTCTTCAACACCTTGGCCGACGACAAGGTCATGCCGGGACTGAGCGAGGGCTTCTATCCCTGGCCCTACACCGAGGGGCTGACCCTGGCCGAGGCGGCCAATGAACTGGCCTTCCTGGCGGTGGGCATGTACGGCAAGACCCTGCCGCCGCAGAACGGGGCCCCGATCCGCCTGGTAACGCCCTGGAAATACGGCTTCAAGGGCGCGAAATCGATCGTCAAGATCACCTTCACCGACAAGCGCCCGACCACGTTCTGGGAGGCGCTGCAATCCTCCGAATACGGGTTCTGGGCCAATGTGAACCCCGAAGTCCCGCATCCCCGCTGGAGCCAGGCACAGGAACGCCTTCTCGGGCAGGGCGAAAGGGTGCCGACGCAAATCTGGAACGGCTATGGCGAGTTCGTCGCCAGCATGTACAATGGCTTGGAAAAGGAGCGGCTTTTCGCTTGAGCACCTGGGCCTCCCCGGCAGTGCGCGTCCTGGCGGTGCTGGCTGCGGCCTCGCTGGTGCTGGCGTTCGCGCTGGCCACCATGCTGCCGCCCACCGCCACGCTGGAGCAGTTGGTCACCCATCTGGACGAAAACGGGATGGCGGGGCTGGAGGCCTTCGTCACCGGCGTGCTGTCGTCCTGGACGTGGCAGCGCGTCGCCTTGCCGGTCCTGGCGCGGCCATGCTGGCTGCTCCCGGTCGATTTTGCCCTGGTGTTCAGCGGCATCGCCGCCACGCTGGTGCTGCGCCGCTCCCGCTCGGCCGAACGGCGGCGAGGATAGCGGCCAGCAATATGCCCTGTTGAAAGGCTGGCCCTGTTGAACGGCTGGCCGGGCGCGGCGCCGCCCGGCCAGCCCCTTCGCTACTGCGTGGCGATCATCACTGCGCGGCGATCGTCGCCGGCCGCGGCGTCAGGTGCGCCGTGCGCGGCTTCACCTCGTCATTGATCAGGCGCAGCGAGTTGTGCCAAGCGGCCGGGTTCTCGACATAATCGAACCCGAACACCAGCAACTGCCCGAAGCCGCCCACGTCGTTGTAGACCGCCTCGATCTTGCGGGCGACGGTCTCGGGCGAGCCGACCAGCCAGTTATGCTCGGCGCAATATTCGACCGTGACATCGGAATCAGGCACATCAGGATGATGCTTGAGGTATTCCTTGAACCCGAACTGCGACAGCAGCGGCAGGAAATACTCGCGCATCATGCGCCCCATTGGCCCTTCCACGGCAAGCTTCCACGCCTCGGCATCGGTATCGGCGACGAAGATCTCCCGCACAAGGCGCCAGTCCGCGCGGTTCGGCGTCCGGCCGGACTTCGCCGCCCCCGCCTCCACCGAGTCCCAGTGGCTCTTCACGTAGCCCGGGTTAAGGTTGAGGCTCATCGGAATATAGCCGAACTCGCCGGCCATCTTCAGCGTGTCGGAATTCTTCGACAGCCCGGCAACCCCGATCGGCGGATGCGGTGTCTGCAGCGGCAGGATGTGCGGCTTGAGGAAGCCAAACATCATCTCGGGCTTGGTGACATGCCAGTACTTGCCCTTGTGGTCCCACGGCGCCGGCTGGCTCCACAGCTTGAGGATGATATCCAGCGCCTCGCGCGTCATCTCGCGGTTGGTGCCGGACATGCCGTCCACGTTGAACATCGCCCAGTCGCTCGGCAGGCCCGAGGCGGCGATGCCGAAATTGAGCCGCCCGCCGGACAGGTGATCGAGCATGGCCACCCGGTTGGCGAGCTCGGCGGGGTGGTGATAGGGCAGCAGGAATCCACCAGGCCCGATGCGGATGCGCTTGGTCTGCAACAGCGCCTGCGCAATCAGCAGGTCGGGCGCGGGGTGCGGCTCCCAGGGCGCCGTATGGTGCTCGCCGATCCAGATCTCGGTGAAGCCCATCTCGTCGAGCCACCGGAATGTCTGCAGATCCCAGTCGTGCCCATCCTTGAGGCTTCGTTCCGGCGGGTGCGAGGGCATCGTGAAATAGCCGAATTCCATCGTCGTTTCCCCTATTTGCGCGGGCATATGGCAGCCCTTGGGCTCCAGAATAGCCAGGGATCAGGGTGTGGTTCCAGCCCTGGATGGCTCAGTCGCGCTGGCGTGCGAAGGCCTCACCGCACCTGCCGCGCGAGATAGCCGCGGATATAGGGGCCAAGGTCGGGATCGAATTTCAGCTTCCACCAGCCCACCGCGCAGGCCGGTTCCGGCGGCAGGTCGGGGAAGCGGTCGCGGATGTAGGTCTGCGCCACCATGCCGCTGCTGGCCGCCGCCGCGTCCCGCGCCAGGCCCAGCAGGCCGCGCAACCGGGGGTTTCCCGCAAGCTCCGGCGGAAGCCGACCGGCCTCGTCCCGCACCAGCGACGCCACCCGCAACTCCAGCGCCTGGCAGGGGCTCTCCGCCCCCTGCATCACCTGCGGGCCGAACCAGGCGCCACCGGCGAGCACCGCCAGCAACAGCAACAGGCGCATCCTAGACCCCCAACAGCCGCCGGGCGATCTCGATCACCCGGTGCGCCTCGCTCCACAGCTCGAACGCCTCCAGCGCATCCACCCGCGCCCAGGCAACCTCGGAGACATCATCTCCCGCCACCGCCTCGCCGCCCGGCCAGAGGGTGGCGAAATCGATGATGGTATAGTGATAGCGCACCCGTCCATCCGGATCGCGATGAATGGAATCGACGTTGGCCGCCAGGTGCACCTCGCCGATGCGCAGCCCGGTCTCCTCCAGTATCTCCCGCCGCGCAGCATCCGCCGCTGTCTCGCCGAGTTCCTGCCCGCCGCCCGGCAGCGCCCACGTCCCCAGGCTCGGCGCCCGCCCGCGCCGCACCAGCAGCACCTCGGGCACATCGCCGCCCGGGCGCAGCACCGCCACGCCGATTCCGACGATGGGGCGCAGCGGATACTCGCGGGTCACTCGGTGGGCTTCTTCGCCGGTTCCTCGGCCTTGAGTTCGTCGAGGGTGGGCAGGAACGCCTTCTCCTTCCAGGCGCCGACCTGATACGCCCAGCGGGCAATGCGCGCATTCAGCTTATCCGCCGCCGGCGCCGCCTCGCCGGCGCCGCTGGCCTGGAACCGGGTCCAGATATCGGTGCCGGCACGATAGACGCTCACTGTCATCTTCACGCCATCCTTGGTCGTATAGACGGCCGTGCCGACCTTCTCCCCAGGCTGCTCGGCGGCCGGCCGCACATCCGTCAGCGTCAGCCCCTCAAGCCCGCGGAACACGTCCTCCACCCGGTACTCGTCCAGCTTCGGATGCTCGGCCGGGCTGGTGAGCAGCAGGTTGTCGCCCTCGCGCCCGAATTCCAGCACCTCGTCGCCGCGCGTGGAGACAACGCCGGCCACGTTGTCCTTGCGGATATTGGTGATGTCGCGCTCGTACCAAAGCTGCGGGTCCGCATCCACCGGCAGCCGGCCCTCGGCCAGCCACGACTGCGCCTCGCCAACCCGGCGGATATAGATGCTCTCCGGCACGTTGCCCGCGGTGCGCACCCGCCGATGCCCCACGATCAGCTCGGCGATCAGCTTGCCCTGGCCGTCCAGCACCCGCACCAGATTGGCGGTGGTAACCGGCTTGGCCGGATCATCCACGCCCAGGCGCGCGTACTGCTCGGGATCGGAGGTGCGCGCCTCGGTCACCCGCAGCTCGGTCAGCCCGGTCAGCAATTCGCGCAGCCGGTCCTGCTGCACCGGATAGCCGCCGCGATCCTCCAGGCCCCAGATGCCGCCGCGGCGCACGATGGCGAGCGTCTTGCCCTTGGTCTGGATGGTGACCCGCTCGGCGTTCTGCAGCTTCGCGGCCAGCCCGGGAAACACCAGCGTGCCCGGCGCCACGTTTGTCTGCCCTGCACGCTCGGAGGGCACCCCGAATTGCCAGCCAAGCACCAGCGCCAGCACGCCGGCCGCCACCAGTATCAGCGTGTTGCGCAGATTCCTGTTCATCCCGCGTGCCCCCTACATCCGCGCCCGCGCGCGCCGCCGCCGCCGCGCCAGGCCCAGGCCGATGGCCAGCAGCGTCAGCACCGCGGGGACCAGGGCGATGTTGAACAGGCGCAACTGCGTCTCCAGCGTGCGGATGTCGCGCCGCAACTCCAACTGCACGTTGCGCAGCTTGCCGCGCGTCTGCCCGATCTCGCGGCGCAGCGCATCGATGGTCTCGCGCTGCTGCTCGGAAATCACCGCATTGGCCGCTGTCTGACCGCTACCCGGCGCACCGCGCCCGGTGCGCAATTCGGCGAGCTTCTTCTGGGTCGCGTCCAGATGCGCGGTCAGCCCCTTCTCGGTCTCGCGGAACTGCGCCTCGGCGCTGCGCTGCATGTCCTCCACCCGCTCGAACGGCCGCAGCGAAGCGCCGCGACTGCGCAGCCCGATCAGCGCGTCGCCGCCCGCCAGCGTGCCAACCAGATTGGCCACGAACGGCCCGTTGTCGCTGAACGGAGTCGCCTCCTGCTGGCCGAAGAAATCCTGCACCCGCACCCAGAACCGGTCAGCCAGGATGTCGCTGTCGGCCACCACCACCAGGTTCGCTGCCCCATCCGTCTGCGCGATATGCGCCGGCAACGCCACCTTCTCCTTCGCGTCCGCCGGCGGCTCCGGCGCCTCGCTGAAGGCGGATTTCAGCGTGCCCCGCACCCGCGCGGCAATCACGCGCGGCCCGCCCTCCGGCTTGAAGCCCGCCAGGATGCGGCCGGGATCGGGATAGCTCTGCACCTTCGCCAGCTCCACCGTGCCCGACATGTCCGAACTGCTGAGCAGCGGCGTGAACGTGATCTCCGCTCCCTCCTTGCGGCGCAGCGACCCGGCCGAGGCCACCGTGACCTGCGTCAGGTCGGCAGTGGCCGGGTCGTTGGTGTTCAATCCGTCGCGGATGTTGAACCAGGCCACGTAATCAACCGCCTGGCCCCGATCCGCCGGCCCGCCGCGCACCCGCCACGCACCCTTGAGGTCGCCAACCACCGCGTCGCCCGTGTATTCGATCCCCCAGGCATCGAACAGCCGCTTCAGCGTGCTCGAAGTATCGGCCGGCGGCTGCCCGGTCCGCGGGTCGGGCGTGGCCGCCTGCGCCTCGCTATGCGGATCGACCATCACCATCAGCCGCCCGCCGCGCATCACGAACTGGTCGATGGCGTAAAGCGTGTTGTCTGACAGGTTCTGCGCATGGGCCACCAGCAGCACCTGGATCTCCGGGTCGATCACCTGCGCATCCAACGGCACGGTGCGCACCCCGAAGCCCTGGCGCAGCTGCATCGCCGCAACCCACGGCTGCCCGCCGGCGCGCCCCTGGCTCATCATCATCATCCGCGGATCGCCTTCCAGCGGCAGCGAACTCATCAACCCCACGAGCGGCCGCTTCGGGTTGGAAAGCTCGTACACCAGCCGAGTCAGATCGTATTCCAGGAACCGCTCGCGCTCGGGCTGGAAGAAGGCGATGGTGCGCTCGTCGTCCAGCAGGTTGCTCGCCGCCAGCCCGAAATAGACCTGCTCCCCGCCCTGGTCGATCGGCACGCCCTGCAGCCCATAGGCCACCGCGCGGTCCTCGGTGGTGCTGAACGGCTCGGGATCGAAGAATTCCAACCGGATCTTGCCATCCGCCGCGGACGCATACTCGCGCAGCATCTCGCTCACCCGGTCGGCATACGTGCCATAGGCGGGCAGGCGGCTGCCCAGCGTGCGCGAATAATAGAAGCGCAGCGTGATCGGGTCCTTCAGCGCCCCGAGGATCTTCAGCGTGCCCGGCGCCAGCGTGTAAAGCCGCTGCTGCGTCAGGTCGAGCTTGGCCGCGGCAAGGCGGTATTCGGCGACAAGATTGATGCCGATCAGGATGGCCGCAACCGCGACCACCCCGACGACGGAAGTCCACAAACGCCGCATGTCTTCAGTCCGCCTTGCGATGTTCGACGATCACCGTGTTCAGGTAGAGCCAGAACCCGATGAACGACGCGAAATAGATCAGGTCGCGCAAATCGATGATGCCGCGGGTGAAGCTCTGGAACCGGTCGGACACCGACACCCGGCGCGCCACCTCGGCCAGCGCCGGCGCGGTCTTGGATAGGAAATCGGTGACCAGCGGCGAGGACGCCACCGCGAACACGAAGCACACGGCCACCGCCAGCACGAAGGCGATCACCTGGTTCTTGGTGGCCGCCGACAGCGCCGAGCCGATCGCCAGGAAGGCGCCGGCCACCAGCAGCGCGCCAAGGTAGCCGGTGGCGATCACCCCATTGTCGGGATGACCCAGGTAGTTGACGGTGATTACGAACGGAAAGGTCAGCACCAGCGCGATCGCACAGAACGCCCACGCGGCCAGGAACTTGCCCATCACCGCCTGGCCCTGCGTAATCGGCAGCGTCAGCAGCAATTCGATCGTGCCCAGCCGCCGCTCCTCGGCCCACAGCCGCATGGTGATCGCCGGCACCAGCAGAAGGAATACCCACGGCACGAAGTTGAAGAAGGGCGCGAGGTCGGCCTGGTTGCGGTCGAAGAAATTGCCCAGGTTGAAGGTCAACGCCCCCTGCAGGGCCAGGAAGATGACGATGAAAACCACGGCGACCGGAGTGGCGAAGTAGCCGCCAAGCTCGCGCCGGGCGACGATCAGGGTGTTGCGCATCGGTCAGGCGGCTTTCACGGGCGGCTGGGTGATTTCGCGGAACACGTCGTCGAGCCTGCCGGAGGGATGGCGCGCTTCCAGTTCCGCCGGCGTGGCGTCGGCCACGATGCGGCCGTTGGCGATGATGATCGCCCGCGTGCACACGGCGCCCACCTCCTCCAGGATGTGAGTAGAAATCACGATCGCCTTCTCCGGCGCCATCTGCTCGATCAAGCCGCGCACCTCGTGCTTCTGGTTCGGGTCCAGCCCGTCGGTCGGCTCGTCCAGCACCAGCACCGGCGGATCGTGCAACAGCGCCTGTGCAAGCCCGACGCGCCGCTTGAACCCCTTCGACAGCGTCTCCACCGGCTGCAGCCGCACCCCGGCCAGCGTGGTCAGGTCGATGGCGCGGGCCACCCGCCGCTGCGCCTCGGCCCCGCCATAGCCGCGCACCGCGGCCACGAAGGCGAGGAAGCCCTGCACAGTCATCTCCGGATAGGTCGGCGCGCCCTCGGGCAGAAACCCCAGCGTGCGCCGCGCGGCCACGCTGTCGGCCTGCACGTCGAAGCCGCAGATCCGCGCGGTCCCGGCGGTGGGCGTCATGAAGCCAGCCAGCATGCGCATGGTCGTGGACTTGCCGGCGCCGTTCGGCCCCAGGAACCCCAGCACCTCGCCGCGCGCCACGGTAAACGAGACATTGTCCACGGCGGTGAACGCGCCGAAACGCTTGGTCAGCCCCTCGATTTCGATAAGAGGGGCCTTGCTGTCGGCTGCCACGATGATCCCCCAATTTTTCGTGCGTGGCCGGGAATACCGCAATTGAGGGGCATTGCAAGTGACAGCGCCTTCATTGCGCGGCCAGCTTCTAGCCCGACCGCAGCGTGCGCACCGCCGCGCCGCGCTCGAACAGCGCCAGCAGCGTGCGGATCGCTTGCCCGCGCTCGCCCTTCAGTTCCGGGTCCTTCTGCACGAGCAACTCGGCGTCCTGCCCGGCCATGTGCAACAGGTCCTCGTCGCGCTCCACATCGGCCAGCCGCCAGCCCGGCTGCCCCGACTGCCGGGTGCCCAGCAGGTCGCCGCCGCCGCGCAGGCGGAAATCCTCGTCGGCGATGACGAAGCCGTCCTCGGTGTCGCGCAACAGGGTCAGCCGCCGGCGCGCGGTCTCGTTCAGCCCGTCCGCGTGCAGCAGCAGGCAGAAACTCTCCGCCCGTCCCCGGCCCACCCGCCCGCGCAACTGGTGCAACTGCGCCAGGCCGAACCGCTCGGCATGCTCCACCACCATCACCGTCGCCTCCGGCACGTCCACGCCCACCTCGATCACCGTGGTTGCGACCAGGATGCGGGTGCGCCCGGCTGCGAAGTCCAGCAGCGCCGCCTCGCGCACCGCGCTGTCCTGCCGCCCATGCGCCAGCCCCACCACCGGGCCGAAATACTGCGTCAACTCGGCGAAGCGCGCCTCGGCATTGGCCAGGTCGATCGCCTCGCTCTCCTCCACCAGCGGGCACACCCAGTAGATGCGCCCGCCATCGGCCAGCTTGCGCCGCAGCGCCTCGGCGATATCGGGCAGGGTGGAAATCGAATGGATGGTGGTGCGGATCGGCTGCCGCCCCGCCGGCTTGCCCGCCAGCCGGCTGGTCTGCATCTCGCCCCACTGGGTCAGCAGCACGGTGCGCGGAATCGGCGTCGCCGTCATCACCAGCACATCGGTCGCCGCCCCCTTGGCGCCCAGCGACAGCCGGTGCTCCACGCCGAAACGGTGCTGCTCGTCGATCACCGCCAGCGCCAGGTCGTGGAACGCCACCCCCTCCTGGATCAGCGCATGCGTCCCCACCACCAGCGGCAGCGACCCGTCGGCCAGCCCCGCCAGCACCCGCGCACGCGCCCGCCCGGTCACCGAGCCGGTAAGCAACTCCACCGGCACCGGGCTGATCCGCGACAGCGTGCGATGGTGCTGGCGCGCCAGCAACTCGGTCGGCGCCATCATCGCCGCCTGCGCGCCCGACTCAACGGCGGTGAGCATTGCCAGCACCGCCACCAGCGTCTTGCCCGCGCCCACATCGCCCTGCAACAGGCGCAGCATCCGGCGCGGGGCGGCGAGATCCGCATCGATCTCGGCCAGCACGCCGCGCTGCGCTTCGGTCAGCTCATGGCCGAACGCGGCCAGCGCGGCCCGGCGCAACCCCCCATCGCCCGTCAGCGCCCGCCCCGGCCGCGCCCGCAGCCGCCGGCGCAGCACCGCCAGCGCCACCTGCCCGGCGAGCAATTCGTCATAGGCCAGCCGGCGCGCGGGTTCCGGGCCAGGCAGGGCGCTCGGCGCCTGCAACTGGCGCAGCGCCTCGGCAAACCCCGGCCAGCGCTCGCGCCGCATCAGCGTCCCGTCGTGCCATTCCGGCAGGTCCGGCAGCCGGGTCAGCGCCTCGGCCACCGGCCGCCGCAGGTGATACGCGAACAGGCCAGCGGTCAGCGGCCAGACCGGCTCGATCCCCGGCATCTGCGCCGCCCGGTCGGCCGGCAGGATGAAGTCGGGATGAACGATCTGCCGCCCCTCGCCAAGGCGGCCGGACACCAGCACCCGCCCGCCCACCGGCAGGCGGGCCGCCGGAAACCGGTTGAAGAACACCAGTTCGGCAAACCCTGTCCCGTCGGTCACGCGCACCTTGGTCGGCTGCCGCCGCGTGGCCGGCGGCTCGACGCCCACCACCTCGACCTCCAGGGTCGCAATCTCGCCCGGAACCGCGGCCCCGATCCGCATTCGCGCCCGCCGGTCGATATAGGAATCGGGCAAATGGAACAGCAGGTCGATCACCCGCCCCCCGCCCGCCGCCCGCGCCATCAGCTCCGACAACGCCTCGCCCACGCCGCGCAGGCTCGTCAGCGGCGCGAACAGGGGGGCAAGGAGGTCCCGAATAGTCTCCACATCACATTGTGGCCCCATTCAGTGCTGTGGCCACAAGCGCTCTAGCTATCGACACAAGCGATTATTTGAGCTGCCCTCGGGCGCGATCCATTTCAGAAATTATGGATCGAGCTGCTGCTGCAGGATCGTCCTTCTCAATAATGGGCCGCCCCACAACCAGATAGTCGGCCCCCGCGACAATTGCCTCGTAAGGAGTCGCAAATCTTTTATGGTCGTGTGTCTTCTCACCCTCTGGCCTAACGCCAGGAGTAGCAATCAGAAGGCTTTGAGCATTCGCCAATCGCCGAATTTCATTGGGATCATCGTGTGGTGATGCAATTATCCCGTCACATCCATGTTTCACAGCCTTACTGACACGAAGTTGAACCAACTCCTTGGCGTTCAACCGGTATCCCATTTCATATAAGTCGTCGTCGCTCAAGCTAGTTAGCACCGTCACTGCGAAAATTTTGATGTCCCTGCCACGCTTCCCTGCAACAGCGGACTCGATAATTCTCTCGTCGCCATGGACTGTCACGAAACTGACGCCGCGATCAGCTGCTCTTGCCACGCCCTCTTCCACGGTTTGACCTATATCAAACATCTTCGAATCGAGAAATACTCGCTTTTTGCTTGCAATTAAGTCCGAGATAAGTTTGTCAACGCCGTCAGCGAACGCCAACCACAATCCAATTTTGAAGAATGACACTACACCATCGAGCGCTTCCACGAGACGCCGAGCCTGCTGGATATCTCGTACATCCAAAGCGACGATCAGGCGATCAGACATGTTTGGCGGCAAGCTTCTTTGCATCTGCTCCCGTCCGGCGGTCATTCCATCTGGCATTGCGGTAGATCCTTGGAGGTTCGCTTTCTGCATCACGAACACGGGTGTGCGTCCCGACGTTCCAAAATCATCGTCAGCTTGCTGTCGCTCTTATAGCGCTTTTCGATTCGATTGGAGATGGGGAGCAAGGCGGAACGCAAATTGACGTATGATCGCAAGACACAATCGTGCGTCAGCGATCGCGCGGGGTTCTACGAGTATGCCACCTAGCATGCAAGCCTCGCCGATATGCACGCTCAGCATGCGGCATAGTGGAAATCCATGCGTCAATCGATCTCTGCACGCGACCCCAAAAAGCGTATGCACCCCCATGGCCTGCCACGACTCGACCGCAACCGAACATCGCCGCCGCCGTTTGCTTTTTCGTGCAACCCATCGCGGGACGAAAGAGAACGACATCATGATCGGCGGCTTCGTCGCCGACCGCCTCGCCCACCTCACCCACTCCGACATGGACGCGCTGGAGGCGGTGATGGAACTTCCCGACACCGAGCTGGCCGATTGGCTCACCGGCCGCCAGCCGATCCCTCCCGAGGCAGACAGCCCGATGCTGCGCGCCATCCGCGACGCCGTGCACGCCAAGGCGTCACGCCCATGACCGTCACCATCTACGGCACGCCCGAAGGCTGGGATGCCGTCCTGCTCGCGCGCCGCGGCGCCGAGCATCCCGGCCCGCTACTGCACATCGCCCGCGACGATGCCCGCATGGCCCGCCTCGCCGAGGCACTCGCCTTCTTCGCGCCCGACGCCGAGGTCCTGCGCTTCCCCGCCTGGGACTGCCTGCCCTACGACCGCGTCTCCCCAAACCCCGAACTGATCAGCGAACGCATCGCCACCCTGGCCCGCCTGCTCGAACCCGCAAGCGGCCAGCGCATCGTGCTCACCACCGTCAACGCCCTGGTCCAGCGCGTGCCCCCCCGCCATGCCTTCCACGGCGGCAGCCGTGTGCTCAAGGTCGGCGACCGCGTCCAGCCCGAGGAACTCGCCCGCTTCCTCGAAGCCAACGGCTACGGCCGCGCCGCCACTGTCATGGAGCCGGGCGAATTCGCCATGCGCGGCGGCATCATCGACATCTTCCCCTCCGGCGTCGCCGAACCCCTGCGCCTCGACCTGTTCGGCGACGACATCGAAAGCATCCGCGCCTTCGATCCCGCCAGCCAGCGCAGCGCCGCCAAGGTCGACCACCTGGTCCTGCGCCCGGTCAGCGAGGTCTTTCTCGACCGCGCTTCGGTGGCCCGCTTCCGCACCGGCTGGCGCGAGCTTTTCGGCCCCGGTGCCGCCGAGGACCCGCTTTACCTCTCCATTTCCGACGGCCGCCGCCATCCCGGCATGGAGCACTGGGTGCCGCTGTTCCACGAAACGATGGAGACGCTGCTCGACTACCTGCCCGGGGCCTCCGCCAGTCTCGACCACCAGGGCGACGAGGTGCTGACGAACCGGCTGGAAATGGTCGCCGACCACTACGCCGCCCGCCGCTCAGTCCCGCGCGACGGCGAGGTGCCCTACCGCCCGCTGCCGCCCGAGCGCCTGTACCTCGATCGCGCGGAATGGGACGCGATGCTGGGGCGAAGCCCGTTCTTCGCCTTCAGCCCCTATGGCAAGCCCGACGGCGCGGAGGGCGTGGATGCCGGCGGGCGGCCGGCGCCGATCTTCGCCCAGTCCGGCGCCGCAACCGGTGGCGGCCCCGGCGTCAACGTCTTTGACCAGTTGATTGCCCAGGCCGACCGTTGGACAGGCCAGGGCATCCGCCTCGTGGTCGCCGCCTGGACCCGCGGCTCGCGCGAACGCCTCGGCAACCTGCTGCGCGAGCACGGCTTCAAGGCCGAGGCGGCCGATGACTGGGCGAGCGTGCGCAAGCTGCCGCGTGGCACCGCCGCCCTGGTCACGCTGGGGCTGGAACGCGGCTTCATCGCCGAGGACTTCGCGTTGGTGTCCGAGCAGGACCTGCTGGGCGAGCGCATCTCCCGCCCCCCCGCCGGCGCAAGCGGGCCGACCAGTTCATCGCCGAGGCCACCGAAATCGCCGAGGGCGACCTCGTCGTCCACCAGGACCACGGCATCGGCCGCTACGACGGCCTCGTCACACTCCAGGTCAACGACGCCCCGCACGACTGCCTGCGCCTGCTCTACGACGGCGACGACAAGCTCTTCCTCCCCGTCGAGAACATCGAGATGCTGTCGCGCTTCGGCAGCGAAACCGCCGGCGTCGGGCTCGACAAGCTCGGCGGTGCCTCCTGGCAGGCGCGCAAGGCCAAGATGAAGTCGCGCATCCGCGACATGGCCGGCGAACTCATCCGCATCGCCGCCGCCCGCCGCTTGCGCGAGGCCGACATCATGGCCCCGCCCGAAGGCGCGTGGGACGAGTTCTGCGCCCGCTTCCCCTTCGCTGAAACCGAGGACCAGGCCCGCGCCATCTCCGACGTGCTGGAAGACCTCGCCTCCGGCCGCCCGATGGACCGCCTGATCTGCGGCGATGTCGGCTTCGGCAAGACCGAGGTCGCCCTGCGCGCCGCCTTCGTCGCCGCCATGGCCGGCGCCCAGGTCGCCGTCGTCGTCCCCACCACCTTGCTTTCGCGCCAGCACTACCGCACCTTTTCGGCCCGTTTCGCCGGCCTGCCCATCAAGGTGGCGCAACTCTCCCGCATGGTCACCGCCAAGGAGGCCGCAGAGGTCAGGGCAGGGGTGGCGGACGGCTCCATCAATATTGTCGTCGGCACCCACGCCCTGCTGTCGAAATCCGTGACGTTCAGCGCCATCGGCCTGCTCATCGTTGACGAGGAGCAGCATTTCGGCGTCTCCCACAAGGAGAAGCTGAAGGCCCTGAAGGACGACGTCCACGTCCTCACCCTCACCGCCACTCCCATCCCACGCACCCTGCAGCTTGCCCTCACCGGCGTGCGCGAGATGAGCCTGATCGCCACCCCGCCCGTCGACCGCCTCGCCGTGCGCACCTTCATCATGCCGTTCGACGCCGTGGTGATCCGCGAGGCCCTCCAGCGCGAGCGCTTCCGCGGCGGACAGGTCTTCTGCGTCGTCCCGCGCGTCGAGGACCTCGACCGCATGCGCCAGCGCCTCGCCGAGATCGTGCCGGAGGCCCGCACCATCCAGGCCCATGGCCGCCTCGCCCCCACCGAACTTGAACGCGTCATGACCGAGTTCGGCGACGGCAAATACGACATCCTCCTCTCCACCAATATCGTCGAAAGCGGGCTCGACATGCCCGCGGTGAACACGCTGGTCATCTACCGCGCCGACATGTTCGGCCTCGGCCAGCTCTACCAGCTGCGCGGCCGCGTCGGCCGCGGCAAGCAGCGCGGGTACGCCTACCTTACCTGGCCCCCCACCCAGCGCCTCTCCGCCGCCGCCGAAAAGCGCCTCGCGGTCATGCAAACCCTGGACGCCCTCGGCGCCGGCTTCACCCTGGCCAGCCACGACCTCGACATCCGCGGCGCCGGCAACCTGCTGGGCGACGAGCAGTCCGGCCATATCCGCGAAGTCGGCATCGAACTCTACCAGCAGATGCTGGAGGACGCCGTCGCCGAGCAGCGCGCCGCCAAGGGCCGCAAGCGCGCCATGGACCGCGACTGGACCCCCAACATCAACCTCGGCCTGCCCGTCCTCATCCCCGAGACCTACGTCCGCGACCTCCCCGTTCGCCTCGGCCTCTACCGCCGCATTGGCGCACTGGAGGACGACCAGCAGAGTGAAGCCATGGCCGCCGAGCTGGTGGATCGCTTCGGCCCCATGCCCGAGGAAGTGGAGAACCTGCTCCAGGTCGTCGGCCTCAAGCGCCAGTGCCGGGCCGCCGGCGTCGAGAAACTCGATTGCGGCCCCAAGGGCATGGTCCTCGGCTTCCGCGGCAACGCCTTCGCCAACCCCGCAGGGCTGATCTCCTGGCTGTCGAGCAAGGGTGGCACCATCCGCCTGCGCCCCGACCACAAGCTGGCCATCGTCCGCGACATGAAGGTGGTCGAGCGCGTGCGCGTGGCGCGCGACATCGTCGCCAACCTCGAACGTATCAGCCGCCAGGCCAAGGCCGCGTGACCCGACGGCCATGCCGCGCCCTCCTCCCAGCCTCTCCAACCTGCGCAAGATCTGCCTCGCCCTGCCCGAGGCCGAGGAGCGGACCACCTGGGACACCCAGACCTTCCGAATCCGGGGAAAAATCTTCGCCATGCACGTCCCCGCCGAGAAACAATGGCGCGGCGACGGCGCCGCCCTCTGGTGCAAGGCCCCGCCCGGCATCCAGCATCTCCTCGTAGAAGCCGACCCGGCGCGGTTCTTCCGTCCCCCCTATGTCGGCCCCAAGGGCTGGATCGGCCTGCGCCTCACCCCCCGAACCCACTGGCCCGAAGTCGCCGCCCTGGTGCGCCGAAGCTGGAACATAACCGCCCCCAAACGCCTCGCCGCCCTGTTGGCTCCGGAAGAAAGTCACTCATTAGGACACATGTAAGGAAGAAATCCTTTTTTAGAAAAAAGAACCAAAAACCTTTTATGAATTTAAAGTCAGGGTTATAGGATAAAATACCATTTTGCATTGCACCATCCACGCCTACTAATATAGTTTTCCAGGGTACCGCCAAACGGACAAAAGTCTTTTTTCTTCTTTTTATTCAGAAAAAGAAAATTCTCCCTTCCTGCGCGCTCCCACCTCCCAAGGAGCCCACCTTTGTCCCGTCCCGGCACCGTCGTTGAACTGCGCCGCCATCCGGTCAAGAGCATGGCTGGGGAGGCGATCCCCCGTGCTGTCGCCAGCCATGCCGGTCTCATCGGCGACCGGGTCTGGGCTTTCGTGGATCGCGAGGGCCCCGGGCATTTCCCCTGGTTCACCGCCCGCGGCCTCGGCCCGCTTGTTGCCTGGCAGCCACGCTTCGCCGATCCCGCCGCGCTCGACCCGTCCCCGGCCCTGGAGGCGGCTTGGGGCCGCGGCAGCGCCGTCGCGCCCGTCCTGCCCGAAGATTCCGCGTTCGCCGTGCGTGTCGCCAGCCCTGCGGGCGACACGCTTGCCATCGATGATCCCACCCTGCTTGCCCAGCTTGAAGCCGCCTCCGGCCGACGCCTTGCCCTGCGCTTCGCCACCCGCGGTATGCAGGACTGCCGGCCGCTGTCGCTGGTCTCGCGCCAGACGCTGGAAGGATTCGCCAGCGAGATGGGCCGCCCGCTCGACCGCCGCCGCTACCGCATGAACGTCACATTCGACTGGCCCGGCG
This sequence comes from uncultured Alphaproteobacteria bacterium, assembly GCA_963779875.1. Classification (GTDB taxonomy): domain Bacteria; phylum Pseudomonadota; class Alphaproteobacteria; order Acetobacterales; family Acetobacteraceae; genus CAMDGX01. The sequence continues at coordinate 1,212,007 of CAWAAI010000003.1, forward strand.
CCGCGCCCTTTGCCGAATCCACCCTCGTCGGCCGCCGGCTGCGCATCGGCGCCCGCCTGGAAGTCGCGATCGTCGAACCCGATGCGCGCTGCGCCATGATCGGCATTGAGCCCGAAACCGGCGAAAGCGACCGAACCCTGCTGCGCACCCTGGCCGACCGACACGGCGGCAATCTCGGCGTTTACGCCGCCGTGTTGCGCGAAGGCGTCGTCGCCGAGGGTGACGCGGTGGTTCTGCTCGACTGACCCGAAACCCTCGCACCAGCAGGACAGAGCGAGGCAAGGAAGGGCAGGGGCTTCGCCCCCGCACCCCCACCAAAGGGCCGGGCCCTTTGGAATCCCATCCATGGCGCTGGGGGGGCAGGGGAGCTTGCAACGGCGATATGGGTCAAATATAATAACAAACATGACAACCGTCGGCCGCTATTTCCCAACCTGCCCGGTCACCTTCCTCGGCGCCATCATGGAGGGCATGCGCGACTAAGATCGCCGTGGCAGCGGCCAAGGACCGCGCGCTCGCGCCGCTGTTGTGGCTGATCTGGTCCTATCTTGGCCGCGCCGCACCCCGCCTGGAACGGCTGATCGCCCGCTGGCGCGCTGACCAACTGCCCCCGCCGCGCGATCCGGCCGAGCGTTCCCGCAGCCCCCGTCCGGCTGCTGCCGGCCCAGCCAGCGCCCCGCGCCCGGGCCGGCGGCCGTGGCTGGCTGCAACGTCTGGTGCATTCCACGGGGCAGTCGGGCCCGGCCCTGGAAATCCTGATCGCCATGCCGGTCACGGCCGAATTGCTCGCCGCTGCCGCACCGGCCTCATGGCCCATCGCGCCCGTCAGCCCCAAACCGGCCGCGACCCCGGCCGCCACCCTGGCCCCGGGCCATCCCTGCCCGCTCTTTCGCCCGCCTGAACCTCAAGCTGAACTTGTGTTCTTTTGGTTGCTAAATCGGAATTTATCGGTTCCGCGTAGCGTCTGCGTTGTATTTTCGTGATAGTATCTGGGTTGCAGCAAACTGCGATGACATGGAACTTTCCTGATATTAACACTGCGTGTTCAACAACGATGGATTCGCGGGATGTCATCCAACCTCGGAAAAGTCAGCCGAAGAACCGCCCTCGGCCTGCCGCTACTCGGCGCGGCGATGGCTGGCGGCTTGGCGCGCCCGGCGATCGGGCAGGGGGCGGCGCGCACTCTGCGCTTCGTGCCGCACGCCAACCTCACCTCCATCGACCCGCTATGGTCGAATACCCTGATCGCCCTGATGCACGCCTACATGACCTGCGATCAGCTCTACGGCCTCGATGCCACCCTTACCCCCAGGCCGCAGATGGTCGAGGGCCACGAACTCTCCGCTGACCGCCTCACCTGGCGTTTCACCCTGCGCGAGGGCCTGCTGTTCCACGACGGCGAACCCGTCCGCTCGCGTGACGCCATCGCCTCCATCAACCGCTGGTCCAAGCGCGACACCTTCGGCAAGCGCATGGCCGCCCAGCTTGCCGAGATGAAGGCGCTCGACGACCGCCGCTTCGAGATCCGCCTCACCAAGCCCTTCGCTCACCTGCTATACGGCCTCGGCGGCACCTTCTGCTTCATCTACCCCGAGCGCATCGCCAACACCGACGCCTTCACCCAGATCACCGACGCCACCGGCAGCGGCCCGTTCCGCTTCCTGCGCGACGAATGGATCGCCGGTGCCTCCGCCGGCTACGCCCGCTTCGACAAATACGTGCCGCGCCAGGAGAAGCCGGAATTCTGGTCCGGCGGCAAGGTCGCCCATTTCGACAAGGTGGAATGGCGCATCCTGCCCGACGCCGCCACCGCCGCCGCCGCCCTGCAGAAGGGCGAGGTCGACTGGCTCGAACGTCCCCTGCTCGACCTGCTGCCGATCCTGCGCCGCGCCCAGGGCGTCAAGGTCGAGCCGATCGACCCGCTCGGCTTCTACGGCATGGTCTATTTCAACCAGGCCGTCCCACCCTTCGACAATGCGAAGCTGCGCGCTGCCCTGATCCCTGCGATTAACCAGACCGACTTCATGCAGGCGATCGTCGGCGACGCCGATGACCTCTCGCGCACCGGCGTCGGCATGTTCACCCCCGGCTCGCCCTATGCCTCGGATGCCGGCATGGAAGTCATCAAGGCCAAGCCCGACCTCGACCTCGCCCGCCGCCTCATCAAGGAAAGCGGCTACGCCGGCGAGAAGATCGTCCAGGTGGTGCCTGCCGAACTGCCCGCCCCCAACGCCATGGCCGAGGTCGCCCGCGCCCTGTTCAAGGATCTCGGCCTGAACATCGACTACCAAAGCATGGACTGGGGCACCATGATCGGCCGCATCCAGAGCAAGGACCCGAACGTGGTCAAGGGCTGGAACCTCTACTGCATCTCCTGGGCCGGCCTCTGGCCTTCCAACCCCGGCAGCCACATCCCGCTCTACGGCTCCACCCCCAACCCGAAGATGGAGGCGCTGCGCAACGCTTGGTTCGACGCCCCGGACCTTTCCGCCCAGCAGAAGGTCACGGCCGACATGCAGCTACTCGGCTTCGCCGAACCGCCCTACATCCCAGTCGGCCAGTATTTCATTCCGCACGCCTACCGCGCTGGCCTATCCGGCTTCGTGCGCGCGGCCAACACGGTGATGTGGGGGGTGCACAAAGGCTGAGGCAGGCGCCGCGCCGGCTCAGTTTAGGCGGCGCGGCACCGCCACATCCGTGTCCCGCTCACCCGGCAGTCGATCCGCCAGGTCCAACCGCGATGGCGCCCGGGCGGGCGTCCCCTGCAGCGGGGATGCGGCCATGCTGCCGCTCGGCGCGATGCTCGGCACCTGCCGCGTCCTGACCAGCGGCAGCCCGGTGCGCATCAATGCTGCCAGGAACGACCGCCCCCACAGTGCCGGGGTGCGATGCTCGATGGCCGCCCACAGGTGGCGCCAGCGTTCCCGGCGCTCGGCCAGATCCATGCGCAGCGCCGTGTCCAGTGCCTCGGCCATCGCATCCGGGTCGTGCGGATTGACGAGAAGCGCCTCCGAAAGTTGCCGCGCCGCCCCCGCGAAGCGCGACAGCACCAGCACGCCGGGGTCCTCGGGGTCCTGGGCGGCGACGAATTCCTTGGCAACAAGGTTCATGCCGTCGCGCAACGGCGTCACCAGCCCCACCCGCGCAATGCGCATGTAGCCGGCGATGGTGGCACGCTCGGTCGCACGTGCAACCACCCGCAGCGGCTGCCAGTCGGGATCGCCCAGATCGGCATTCAAGCTGCCCGCTTCCGCATCCAGCGCCGCGCGCAACGTGCGATAGCCCGCCACGTCCTTGCGCGATTCCGCGGCAATCTGCAGCATCGTCACCTTCCGCCGCCACCCCTCGTGCCGCTCCAGCAAGGTGCGCAGCCCCGTCATGCGCTGCATCAGTCCCTTGGTCGGGTCAAGCCGGTCGATGCCCAGCACCAGCTTCTGCCCGTCCAGGCTGCGGCGCAGGCGTTCGCCGGCCTCGGAATACTCCATGCGTGCGGCGGTGCGGGAAAAGTCCTGCGCTTCGATTTCCACTGGGAACACCCCCAGCTTGATACGCCGCCCGCCAAAGATCAGCGCATTGCTGGGCAGGCGCTGCGCACCCGCGAGCGCCACCGCGCCGGCGGCGAAATTCGCCACGTCGTTGTCGGTCTGGAATCCGAGCAGGTCGGCGGCGAGCAGATCGCGCACCAGGGCGGCAACCTCGGGGGCTGCACCCATCACGTCCGGGGCGGCGAAGGGGATGTGCAGGAAAAACCCGATCGGGCACTTCACGCCCCGCGCCCGCAGGCAGGCGGCCAGCGGCATCAGGTGGTAATCATGGATCCAGATCACGTCGCTCGGCCGCAGCAGCGGCTGCAACGAGGCGGCCAGCTTGGCATTGACCTCGCGATAGACCCGCGCGTCGCGCCGGTCGAAACGCATCAGCTCCGGCATGGTGTGCAGCAGCGGCCAAAGCACGCCGTTGGAGAAGTTGTTGTAGTAGCGGTCGTGCTCGTCCTGGGTCAGATCGACGGTGGCATAGTCGATGCCATGGGCGCTCTCCACCTGGCCCAGCGCCGCCGTCGGCCCGGCCGCGATCGCCCCGCTCCAGCCGAACCACAACCCGCCGCGCTTCTCCATCAATCCGTCTAGCGCCACGGCTAGGCCGCCCGCTCGGGCTCCGGCAGAAGGAAGGGGAACCCGGTTCGACACGACAACCAGGCAATTCATGGCACTCTCCGACGGGTCGCTGGACGGCTACGCCAGCAAGGTGAATGGCAGAAGTGGCGAGATAACGGCGGAGCGTCGCATCTTGCCAATAATCCATGCTCTTGAAGCCAATTCCGTAATCCCTCTGGTCAGCGCGCCGCGACGGTGGAATGCTCGGGTCATGGACAAGACCCTCGCTGACACACTTGCCGGGTGGCGCCGGCATCTCCACGCCCATCCCGAGCTCTCGCTCAATGAACGCAACACGTCAGCGTTCGTCTGCGAACGCCTGAAGGAATTGGGAATTCCCTTCGTTCCCAACGTCGGCGGCCACGGCGTCGTCGCCACCATCAGCCGCGGCCAGTCGAACCGCAGCGTCGGCCTGCGCGCCGATATGGACGCGCTGCCGATCACCGAGACGACCGGGCTGCCCTATGCTTCCACCACTCCCGGCGTAATGCACGCCTGCGGCCATGACGGCCACACCACCAGCCTGCTCGGCGCGGCCGCGCTGCTGATGCGCGACACGTCCTGGAGCGGCACCGTTCATCTCGTGTTCCAGCCTGCCGAAGAGGGCGGCGGCGGCGCCAAGTCCATGATAACCGATGGGCTGTTCACCCGGTTCCCGATGGAGCGCATCTACGGGTATCACAACTGGCCGGGCCTGGAGGCCGGCACGGTGATGGTGCACGACGGCCCGGTGATGGCCGGCGGCGGACGCATCGAGATCACCATGGAGGGACTTGCCGGCCACGCCGCCCTGCCGCACCTCACCCGCGACCCCATGGTCGCCGCCGGCCACCTCCTGGTGGCGCTGCAGTCCATCGTGGCGCGCAACGTCGACCCGCTGGACGCCGCGGTAGTGACCATCGGCACCATCGAGGGTGGCAAGGCGGCCAACCAGATCCCCTCGATGGTCACGATGCGCGGCACCCAGCGCTTCTACCGCAACGAGATCCGCGACCTGCTGACCGAAAGCATCGAGCGCGTGGCAAACGGTATCGCCACCACCTTCGGCATGACCGCGAAGGTCGATGTCTCGGTGGGCATCGGCCCCACGGTGAACCACAAGGCCGACGCGGCGCTGGCGGTGGAAGCCTGCAAGGAGAACAGCCTGCCCGTGCGTACCGACCTGCGCCCGGCCATGACCGGCGAGGATTTTTCCTGGTTCCTGCACGAGAAGCCGGGCGCCTTCGTCTGGATCGGCAACGGCCCCTCGGAGCCCGGCCGCGACCTGCACAACGACGCCTACAACTTCAACGACGATATCCTGCCCAACGCTTCCGGCTTCCTGGCCGGGGTCGCCAAACGCGCCCTGCGCGCCTGAGCCTTAGTTCGCTACGCGACATGGGCGGAGAGCGAAAACCCCTCCGCCTGAAGCCCCGCCTCTGCAAGCAGCGCCGCGGTGAGGGTTTCGGGCGCGGCCGCCACCAGTTGCCCCGCGCGGCGCCTCACCTGCGCCAGGGCGTGTTGGTGGGTGCCGGGCAGCGAAGGGCGCACCGGCGCGTCGGCCAACCGCGCCCGGCGCCTGCCAGCGCAGATAGTCGGTCCAGCCCTCCCGCTGCCACAGGGTTCGATTGCGAGGCAAGGCGGAGTCACGATGCAGGCTCAGGCCCCGAACCATCGCCAGTAGCCGACAGCCGCGTCCTCAGCCGTGAATTGTCCTGCCCGTGCCATGTAAGTGGTTCCAAGCCCAGCAGCACCACGCGCCCCGCCTCGTGCCGCGCGATCGCCGCAATCTCCAGCAAGACCCCGCCGTTGCGCGAGGCGAATATCGCTGCCGTTAGCAATTCGCCGCCGCAGGGCAGGGGAGCGAGCAGCCGGGTGTCGCCACCCGGCAGCGTCAGTGGCCGAACCACCTCCTCGCCGGTCAGCACCACCACGCCGTCGCCGCTCCTTTCCAACCGCAGCACCGGCGCGGCGCGCGCCGGTCGTGGGAAACACAACCACGCGGGCAGGGCAAGCAGCAGCGAACGGCGGGAACGGAGCATGTGCCGAGTGTCCCCGCGGGGGATTAACGCTTCCCCAATGGCGCCACCTTGCCGGCTGCCCAGGAAACGGCGCTAAACTGCCCCCGCGACAGGAGGAAAGCTTCATGCCCAGCGACCAGGCGGCCAGCCTCGACGCCGATCTCGACACCCTCGCCGCCGCGGCGGCGCGCGCCGATGCGCACCACGAGTTCATCCCCAGGATCACCTGGCCCGCCGGTGTGCGCATGGCCGTGAACGTCACGCTCGATTTCGACGCGATGCTGCTGCGCCGCCTGATGAACGAACCCCCAAGCCAGCTCGGCAAGGGCGAATTCGGCGGGCGCGTGGGCATCTGGCGGATGATCGAGCTGTTCGACAGCCACGGCATCAAGGGCACCGTCTTCACCCCCGGCCGCATCATCGAACTCTATCCCCAGTCGCTGCGCCATGTGCACGCAGGCGGACACGAGATCGCCGACCACATGTGGGAGCATCACGTGCCGAAGGAGGCCGAACTGGAGCGCGACCATCTGCGCAAGGCCGCCGCGGCGATTGAAACCGTCACCGGCCGGCGCCCGGTGGGAACGCGCAGCTGGCACACCCAGAAACTGCTGCAGGAAGAAGGCTTCATCTACAACTCGCACGGCCACGCCCATCACCTGCCGCACTACCACCGTGACGCCGGCACGGGACAGGCGCTGCTGAACCTGCCGTTCCACTACGTGATCGACGACGCCATGTTCTACAGCTTCGCCTGGCTCGGCAGCGGCAACGCCGCCCAGCGCATCAGCGACCCCGACCGCGTGTTTGACATGTGGTGGGACGCGTTCTGGCAGCAGTATCAGCAGGGCGGCTACCTGAACGTGGTCATGCACCCCTTCGTCTCCGGCCGCGCCCTGCGCGTGGCCATGATGGACCGGCTGTTCACGCGCATGAAATCGCTGCCCGGCGTGTGGTTCCCGACCTCGGAGGAACTCGCCCGCCACGTGCTCGCCACCCACCCGGCCCAACCCCAACCGGCGACGAAGGGCTGATCAAATGCCGTGGAAACAAGGCTATACCGTCTCCGACGAAATCGGGCTCCGCGACGACGAACTGTCGTGGCCAGAGGGCGCGCGCTGCGCCGTGCAGGTGGTGGTGGACCTCAATGTCGCCAGCGGACCGGAGGGCATCACCGCGCGTGACCTGACAGGCGACGCGGCGGTGTTCGGCGCCACCGAGGGGCTGGCGCAGCTTCGCGCCGTGCTCGACCGCCACGCCATCCGCGCCACGATCTCCGTGCCCGCCGTGCTGGCGCGTATCCGCGCGGACAGCGTGAGAGCACTGGCCACCGACGGGCACGAGATCGCCGCCGGCGGCTTCAAGGGCGAGGATGTGAGCGCCCTGGCGCGCGAGGAGGAGCGGGCGCGCCTGTCACGCACAACGGATCTGGTGGCCGAGGCTGCCGGTGCCCGCCCGGTGGGCTGGTTCGGCCTGCCGCGCCAGGGCGATCCGTTCGCCGGCGGCACCGTCAGCGCGCACACCATCGACCTGCTGATCGATGCCGGCTACGTGTATTTCGGCAACGGGTTGGCCGATGACATCCCGCACTACTGGGTTACCGATTTCGCCGCACGGCGGGCGTTGCTGACGCTGCCCTACTACTACCATTTCGACGACCAGTTCTTCTGCATGTTCCCGGGCAAGGGAACCGGGCTGGAGAACACCGACTTCCTTGCACGCAACTGGCGGGCCGAATTCGCCGCGCAATATGGGCGGGGCCGGCACTTCCACATGGTGGTGCACCCGCAGCACATCGGCTGGGCGAACCGCATCCAGGCGCTGGACGAATTCCTCGGCCATCTGCGCCGCCACCCCGGCCTGTGGGTGGCAACTGGGCGGCAGATTGCAGCCCATTTTGCCGCCCGGCATCCCCCCGCGAGCCATCTACGGTTGGAACCCAGCATCTGGAAGGACTACCCCGGCAGCCTCAGCTGAGGGTCACCCCAGGATCAGGCGCAGTTGCAAGTAAGCTTCAAGCGCTGGCGAATGGCCGGAGGCAAGCCGGCCCGGGTGGATCGGCGTGGCGAAATGTAGGCCGCGGCGAGCGCGCCACGGCATGGAGTCAGTTCGCCAGGGCCAACACGTGGTCGGTGCTCATTGCCGGCTCGTGTGCCATCGGCCGCCGCAACCCGCTCGGCTCGTCCACCAGATAGCCGGTGCCCCAAACGGTGCGCACGAACTGGCCCAGCCCCGCCGCGGCGAGGCGCTTGCGCAGCCGATGCATCAGCACGTTGAGAGACTTCACGTCCGGCTCGTCGAACTCGCCATACAGCATGTCCATCAGCGCCGACTTGGTCACCACGGTGCCCTTGCGCAGCACCAGCAGCTCCACGACCTTGTATTCGCTCGGCGACAGGTGGATGTCTTGCCCATGCGCCACCGCGGTGCGGCTGTCCATCTGCAACTCCAGCGCCCCCACGGTCAGGATCGAGCGCGTGAAGCCGCGACCCCGCCGCACCACGGCGCGCAGCCGGGCGCAGAGTTCGGCGGTATCGCACGGCATGTCCACGGCGTCGTCAGCGCCGGCGTCGAGCAACCGTCCCCGTCCGCGCCCGTCCAGCGAGGTGGAAAGCGCCACGGCGGGCAGGTTGCTGCCCGTGCCGCGCAGGCGGCGAACGAATTCCCCGCCGCTTATCCCGCCCTGTCCGGCGCCGAACAGCACCACATCGAAGTGGTAGCGGCGAACCATCTGCAGGGCGTCATCGGTGTCGGCCGCCTGCTCCATCGTGCAGGACTGGCCAGCAAGGATTACGTTGATATCGTTTGCCCGGAACCGTTCCATCGATGCCAGAAGAATGCGCATTTTGTCGCCTCTCACTGCTAAACCGCGACAATGCATACGCAACATCGGTGCCAAGGCGCCGCAGCGTGAGTTTCCGTGATTCCGGAAGATATTCCTCGGATTGCTACGTACGTGAGAAGATTAACATATTCACACCGCCCGTAACCGCTCGGTAGCCTTGGGGCGGCGCGCAGTCCGCAACAGTCGTTGCAGATTGCAAGGCGGAATGCGTCGGCATGCCCGCTGCGAGCGGCGTCATGGCTCAGCCGGGCCGGCGCGCGAGCTCCTCCTCGACCAGGCCGACATACCAGGCGGCGCCCAGCGGCAGGATGGCGTCGTTGAAATCATAGTCCGGCGTATGCAGCCCGGCGCCGTGCGGCCCCTCGTCGCGCGCGCCGTTGCCGATGAACATGAACGCGCCGGGCACGCGAGCCAGCATGTTGGTGAAATCCTCGCCGCCGGTGATCGCCGGGGTATTGCTGTTCACCGCTTCGCGCCCCACCAGCGCCTCGGCCGAAGCCACGGCGATATCGGTCTGCTCGTCGGCATTCACCAGCGCGCCGTCGCCGCGCCGATACTCCACCTCGGCCGTCGCGCCATGCAGTGCGGCGATGCCGTGCGCGAGTTCGCCGATGCGCCGCTCGATGGTGTCGCGCACTGCCGGGCGGAAGCTGCGGGTGGTGCCGCCAAGCTCCATGCGGCTGGGCATTACGTTGGCCGAGCCCGGATCGCCGCCGTTGACATAGCCGACGCTGACCACCGCCGCTTCGATCGCCGGCACACTTCGGCTAGCAATGGTCTGCAATGCGTTGATGTATTGAGATAGTACGACGGTGAGGTCACTGGCCAGATGCGGCGTGGCGCCGCCATGGCCGCCAGATCCGAGGAAGGTCACGCGAAAGCGGTCGGCGGCGGCCAGCAGCGGCCCCTTGCGAATGGCGAAGCGCCCGGCGGGCAAGCCGGGGAAATTGTGCAGTCCATAGACGGCATCGCAGGGGAAGCGCTCGAACAGCCCGTCCTGCATCATGGCGCGCGCACCGCCGCGCCCCTCCTCGGCGGGCTGGAAGATGAAATGCACCGTGCCGCCGAATTCCGGCTGCTCGGCCAGCGCCCGTGCCGCGCCCAACAGCATGGTTGTGTGGCCGTCGTGGCCGCAGGCGTGCATCAGCCCCGGCTTGGTGGAGGCGTGGGCAAGGCCCGTGCGCTCGGTGAGGAACAGGCAATCCATGTCGGCGCGCAGCCCGACGGCGCGCTGCCCGGGCAGGCGGCCCTTCAGCGTGCCGACCACCCCGGTCCCGCCGACCCCCTCGGTCACCGCAATGCCCCACGCGCGCAGCTTCGCGGCGACCAGGCCGGCGGTGCGCACTTCTTCCAGCCCCGGCTCGGGATGGGCATGGATGTCCTGGCGTATCGCGGTCAACTCGTCGTGGAAGGCGGCGATGCGGGCGCGAGTGGCTTCGGTCATGGGTGTTTCCTGCGGCGGAGTGGCAATCGGTAAGCGGATTGTAGCGGAGGCGCGGCAAATTTGATCCGATTTTAACGAAAGGGAACAATGCGCAACAGCCCTGCCGCCGCAACGATGTACGCGCCCTTCTTCCGGCAAGGTCGCATCGCGCCATGGGTGCTCGCGCTCGTGTGCTTCCTCGCGCCGATGATCGGGGCATCGGCGGGCGTCGCGCCGGGTGAGACGCCCGCCGCGTGCATCGTGCCGCAGCCGGACCGGCCGGCGCCGACCGGTGTGGGGGAGGCCATGCGCCCGCCGCCCGGCACGGTGGCGCTGTCCAGCGGTGCCGGGTTCTTTGCCGCCGCCGATGGAAGCGTGATCACCGCCGCGCATGTAGTTCAAGGCTGCCGCACCATTCGCCTCGTGTCGCGCCATCTTGCGCCGGTGGCCGCGCGGCTCGTGGCTAGCGACAGCGGCAATGACATCGCCCTGCTGATGGCCGACGGCGTGCGCGTGCCGGCGCATCTGGCCATCGCGCCGGCACGGCCGGGCATGCAGCATGTCCTGGTGCTCGGCTTTCCCGCCGGTGCGCGCGCCGACGTTCCGGACGAGACCTGGGCCAGCGTGGTGAACGACCGCCTGCGCCACACCGCGGCGCTGGAAACCGACCGGCGCGCGCTGCTGTGGCTGCAGAACCGCGAAATCGCCCAGGGCTACAGCGGCGGTCCCATCGTCGACCCGTTCAGCGGCCATGTCGTGGGCATCGTGCGCGCGCTGATCGATGCCCAGCGCGGCGCCAGGGCCTATGGCATCGCCACGCCCGACCTCTCGATCGGCCCCGGCGCTGCCCCCTTGCGCGCCATGCTCGCCCGGACGACTGCCGGCGACGACGGCCCGCCGCAGGGCGACCTGTTCGACCAGGCCCGCCGCGCCACCGTGCATGTCCTGTGCTGGCAGTAACCTCGGCCGTAGCCGAATACGCTCCGCCCGTCGGATAAAATCAGGGATGGCGGCAACCTTATGGCTTCATCCCGGCCGCGGTCAGCGCGCGAGGGCTATCGCCGCCGACGCGTCCGGGTCCTATGCAGGCAACTCGCTCAGGAACCCGACCATCGCCGCGTTGACCTCGTCTGCCCTTTCCTGCTGCGTCCAGTGGCTGCAGTCCGGCAGCATTACCGTGCGCCGTAGCTGCGGCACGTAGCGCTGCAGGTTGGCTATCAGTTCGCCAGCCCCGGGGAAGCGCACCACCAGATCGCGGTCGCCGGCCATGAACAGCGCCGGCACAGTCACTTTCGCCCCCGTATAGGGGGCCATCAGTTCCCAGTTTCGGTCGATGTTGCGGTACCAGTTCAGCCCGCCTCGGAACCCGGTCCGTGCGAACTCGCACGCGAAATGGTCGAGATCGGCCTCGGTCAGCCAGGCCGGCAGCGCGGCGCCGGGTTTCATGCGCGTCAGCACCCCACCGTCGCGGGGCACCATGGCAATGGCGCCATCCGGCGCGTCATCGCCGAAGCCGGAGCAGAGGATCGTGCGCAGGCTGGCCCGCGGGTCGCGCTCCAGCTCGGCCTCCGCCACCCCAGGCTTCTGGAAATAAAGCTGGTAGAACTGCGCCGTCGCGTCCTGCGGCATCACCGTGCTCGGGCGAATGTCGCGCCGCGGACGGTATGGAACGGACAGGCCGATCACCCCACGTATCCGGTCGGGCCGCAGCAGCGCAGTGTTCCACGCCACGGGGCCACCCCAGTCATGGCCAGCGATCACCGCCCGTTCGGCGCCCAGCGCGTCCATCAGGCCGATCATGTCCCCCACCAGGTGGAACTGGGTGTACTGGTCGATCGCCGCCGGTGCGTCGCTGCCGCCATAGCCGCGCATGTCCGGCGCCACCGCGCGATAGCCGGCAGCGGCCAGAGCCGCCAGCTGGTGGCGCCAGGAGTACCAGGATTCAGGAAAGCCGTGGCAGAGCAGCACCAGCGGCCCGCTGCCCTGCTCGGCGATCCGCAGGGTGATGCCGTTGGCCCGCACCGTGCGCAGTTGCGCAGCCTGTCCCGCGCCCCCGGTCATCGCCGCCGCTCCTGCGCGAGCCCCAGTGCGGCGCGCGCCAGCACCCGCGCGCCGGCGACAAAGTCGGCCTGTTCCATCGCTTCCTCCGGGTTGTGGCTGCCGTTCTGGTTGCGCACCAGCACCATCGCCGCGGGCACGCCGGCCTGTGCGAACATGCCGGCGTCGTGCCCCACCGTGGGCATGCGATGGCGCTCCAGGCCGAGCGCAGCGGCAGCTTCGTCCAGCCGGTCCATCAGCCGGCCATCCAGCGGTGTCGGCTGCGAACCGGTGTCGCTGCCCATCTCGAAGCGCACGCCGCGCCGTGCCTCGATATCGGTAATCGACGCCCGGGTGAAGTCACCGGCCTGCGCCAGCACCACCGGATCGGTCGCCCCGATATTCAGGGTGAACGCCACTTCGCCCGGCACCTTGGTCATGGCGTGCAGCGCGGGATTGGTCGAGAACTGGCCGATGGTGACCACGAAATTGTCGTCGCCTGCCGCCAGCCTCTCGCTCCAGAACCGGTCCATCGCCATCACCAGCTCAGACACCGCCACCACTGCGTCGCGGCGGAAGGCACGCGGTACCGCGGCCGAATGCGCCCAGCCGCCGAGGCAGCGTGCCCGGGCGTGGCGGATGTTGCCGCGAATGGCGGTGGCGATGCCCACCGGCACGCCCTCGGCGATCAGCAGCGGCCCCTGCTCGATATGCAGCTCCAGCCAACAGGCGAGGTTCGCCGGTCCCAGCACCGGCCCAACTTGGCCCGTGAAGCCAAGCACTGCCATGTGATCGGCCAGGGTGCGCCCCGTGTCGCCGCGAACCAGGGCGCCCATCGTTGCGAAAGGTACATGGCCCAGCGCCATCCGGCTGCCCAGATAGGCGGTGCCGTACCACGGGCTCTCCTCGCCGCGCAGCCCCACCAGCCGCATATCGCGCGCAAGTTTCTGCCCGCTGCGCCGCGCTGCCAGCAGCACCGCCAGGGCGGCCATCACGCCGGCCAGCCCGTCATAGTTGCCGCCATCGGGCACCGAATCGAAATGCGATCCGAGTCCCACCGCCGGCAGCGCGGCATCCTCGCCGGGCAGCACGGCATGCAGGTTGCCGAATGCGTCGAACTCGGCCTTCAGCCCGGCCGCACGCAAGGCATCGGCGGTCGCGTCGGCGGCAAGCTGCTCGGCCGAGTCATAGGGCGGTCGGGTGATGCCGACGCACCCACGCGTCCGCCGGCCAATCTCCTCCATCAGCGCCCAGGCCTCGACGGAAGCCGTCTCCAGCGCCGCCTCGAACCCCGCGCCGCTCATCGGGCGACGCGCTCCAGCCGCAGGCCCCTGGTTCGGTCGGTGGTGAGCAGCAGCCCCGCCGGCGTCACCCGAAGCACCGCCGCCCACGGCTTGCCGGCGCCACGCACCGGCTGGTCGGCGGGCATGGCCATCAGCAGATCGCGCTCGATCCACGACAGCGCCAGGCGGATGGCCCCGAACTCGGAGCGCAGCACCAACCGCCCGCCATCCTCGCTGATCGTGGCATCGATGCCCAACGCCGGATTGGCATAGGCCCCGGCGATGGCCTCGGCACGGCCCGCCCCTGGCTGGACCGGCCGATAGCTGCGCGCCTCGCCGCACCAGCGCGCCGGGATCGTCCCGTCCCGCGGCAGGCCGAAGGTCAGATGCACAGTGGCGCGCTCCGGCGCGAACACGCCGTCGGAAAGCCGTTCGATGGCGCCGGTGCCGCCCTGGCTGTTGAACACCGGCACCTCGCCATCGGCGACGATCTCGAACAGGTCGTCGCCGTCCTCCTGGCGATACATTCCCGGCGCGGCCGCCAGCCGGGCCAGATTCGCCGCATCGGGCAGCGGCGCCAGGGCATCGGCCAGCACCACATCGGCCACCCGTCGCGCCAGCGAGAACGGCGCGATGTCGTCGCGGTTGCCTAGGATCACCACGCCCGCCGCCTCGCCGGGAAAACGCACCGATTCCGACCGCCCGCCGGCCACGCCGCCGCCATGGCCGACATTTCGCAGCCCGCGATAGCGCGTGACCGTGAAGCCCAGCCCGTACATCGACAGCGACCCGTTGGCGAAACGCGTCGGCTGCTCCATGCGCGCCAGCAGCGGCGCCATCTCCGGGGTCGGGCTGGCCAGATGCGCCTGCCAGCGCAGCATGTCCTCCAGCGTGGAACTCATGCCGCCCTCGCCGCCAAGCACCAAGCCCCAATGCGCCCGCTCCCACGCGCCGTCGGGACCCCTGGTGTGGTGCATCGCCGCGCGTGGCAGGATCTGCGCGTCACGATGCTGCAGGATCGTGTCCTCCATGCCGAGCGGCCCGGTGATGCGCGCGCGCAGCAATTCGTTGAAGCTGCGCCCCGACACCTCCTCGACGATTTCGCTCAGCAGGAAGAAGCCGGTGTTGCAGTAGATCATCTGCTCGCCGGGCGGGAAGTTGATCTCGGCGTGCCGGCCGATGATCTCGCGCGCGGTGGCGCGGGTGGAGGGGCAGGGCAGGGCGAGCCCGCTCCACGTCATCATCTCCAGGAAATCGCGCAGGCCGGAGGTGTTGCTGGCCAGGTGGCGCAACGTCACGGGGTGGGGGGTGGGCGCGAGCCAGGGCGCATAGCGGTGCACCGGGTCGTTCATCGACAGCCGGCCTTCGCGCTCCAGCATCAGCGCCAGCAGCACGGTGAACTGCTTGGTCTGCGACCCGATGCGCATTACGGTGCGCGGGCCGAGCGGAACATCCTGCGCCAGGTCGGCCATGCCATAGGCGCCCTGGTGCACCATCCTTCCACTGCGCGTGGCGCCAACCACGAGCCCTGGTGAGTCGGGACCGGTCCAGCCGGTGAAGAGTTCATTCACCGCGTCGATAATGGGTGGGGAACCGGCAGTGTCCATGGCATCCTCGCTCGGGCGGGCCTGGGCAGACTATGGCAATTCACCACTTGGTCAACGAAGGCCGGCCCGTCGGCAACTCTGAACGCTGCATCTCGCTCAGATAAGGGATAGCAGCGCTCAGAGAGGGTAGCAGGCCACCGCCGAAAGGGTCAGTCCCAAGGGCAGGACAGAATGCGCGACAACGGGAAACGGCATGGAGCCTACAACCTGCCGGCCGCATTCTTCAGCGGTGAAGGTGAACGTTATGTCGCCCGCCGGCACACCCTGCATCTGCGTGTGGGCATAGGCCGATACGCGTTCCTGGTCGCCGCACAGCGTGGGGGACACCACGGAACAGCGCGCGGCCTGGATCGTCGCGTATTGGAGCGTCGATTTCACCCGCATTGCCATGCCGAACTCAATCGTTGCGAACAACAGCATCAGCAGCGGCAGCATGGTGAAGGCGGTTTCAAGCGACGTGCTACCCGAGTTGGAGCGCCACAGCGCCACCGCGCCTCGCACCAAACGTTTTGTCGGTAATATTGCCATCACGTAATCGCTACTCCAACCGCGAAATGCCGGTGGATTTCATCACTACCGGACCCGACCTTCCAGGAAACGCGAAGATGAAATCATAGGAGGCCCGAGCCGTAACCTTTACGTACTTGCCCACCGTCCCGCCCGATGGGCAATTTCCGCCACAGATTGCTTCCACGATGCCACGCTCCGGGTCGGCACAGCCGCAAATCTGCGTGGGTGCCGGAGTGGCGGTGATTGCCGGATAGTTCGAAGCGGTGGTGATCACGATGGCGATCTTTGCGGCGTCGAAGCCATGATACGCAGCCCACGCGGTGCCGGCACGCACCGCATTCGCAACCTGCAGCTTGTGCCACGCCGAATTGCCATAGTCGTAGACGCCCATCATCATCAGCGCCAACGCCCCGGCCACGATGGCGAACTCCGTGGCGGCCACGCCGCGCCGGTCGTTCGCCGCCGATGCGCCGCGCGCAGCCATGACTATTCCACCAGACGCGAAAGGACCGCACCGCCGGCGCCGGGTGGATCGGCCACGCCCACGCCGGCGCAATCGTGCTTCAGGACACCGGATCCGGAGATGCTGATCGTCCCCGCCACAAGCTGGGTGCACTTGGACGTGCCCGATCCCGACCAGGTCAGACCGCTGCTGGCCATGTACACAGCGCCAGTCACGTTCCAGGCTGACGATCCGGTGACGGAAAAGCCGCTGCTGGTCGCGCGTTTGTCGATCCAGATGGCGATGCCGGCCGAGGGGCCGGTCGGCGGCGCCGTGATGTTGAACATCTGACTGCCGCTGGTGTTGATCCGGCCGAACCCCGAGCCCGTGCTGGAGGTGAAGATCAGGGTCACGCCCCCAGTGGCGTTCACGGTCATCGATCCCGACATGCTGAAGGAGCCGCGGTCGAAGATGTACACGCCGGGATTGAAGACCACGGTGCCGCTGCCGCTGACATCGAGATTGCCGCATATCACGGTCGGCGTGGCCCCGCCGCCGGGCACGGTATATGTTTCCGAACCAGAATAACTTAGGTTGCTGTAGTTGCAGCCGGAAAACGACGGGATCACGCGGGCCGCATACGGATCGGGCGTCGGCGGCGTGTAGTACGTGGTGAGCGAGTGCGACGGCACCACGGCTGCCGAGCCCGTCGCGCGTATCCCGCCGCCGATATAGATGTCGTGGCCCTTGATCTTCACCGATCCGGTGATGTTCACCGCCCTGTTGTTAGTGGAATTGACATAGATGTTGCAGGTATTCGCATCCAGCACCGGCGTGCCGCTGGCGCTGATGCCGGTGCCGGTGGGCTCCAGCGCCATGACGCACATGCCGCCACCCGCTGCCGTGCCGATCGGCGCGGACACGGAGCGCACCGTGACGATGGGTGCGACCGGACGGAACGCGGCGCTGAAATATGGCCCCTCGGGTTTGGTGATGACCACCTCTACGGCCTGGTTGTTGCCAGTGAATGAGCCAGACGTCGGCGGCTGGTTCACCGCGATCGAGACTCCTTTGACACCGTGCTGGTAGCCGAAGGCAGCGCTGACCGCCCGTGCCTCCTGACGTGCGCTGCTGCCGGTCGACACCGCGATGCCGGCGGCGAGTGCGGCCTGATCGGCTGCTGCTTGCGCCTCGACCTTGGTGCCCTCCCACATGGCAAAGTCGATCGCGAAGCCGAGAAAGCCGATAAGTATCGGAGCGGCCAGGCCAACGGTGACCGCGGCGCTGCCGCGGCGGTCGCGACGCATCCGGCCCACCAGCGACGGTGCCCTGGCCGCACCGCGCTCATGTTTCGGACCGTCAGGATATGCTCGCATGTCGTCTTCCTCCGCGAAGGCGGGCGGCACGACCATCGATCGCGCGCCGACAACCAGGCGCGCATATTTGCTGTGGGATTATCTCATTAAGGTTTCAGGTCGCGGCATGTTCTGCGGTGGCCTGTTCCCGGGTCTCCGGCCGCGCCTCGAAGCGGGCTTCGACGGTATCCGCTGCCGATCCTGGCCGTGCCGAATTTCCGAAGCTGCGGCACGATGTCGCGCCGCTATCCGGCCAGTTCCCGCAACTCGTCCAGCACCGCCCCGTTCAGCACCGCCTCCATCGCCGTAATGGCGCGCGCGGCATGGCCGCCGTCCATCACCCTGTGGTCCACCGACAGGTAGATATCCACCCCGCCATCGGCGGCGATCGGCCCGTAGTTCAGGAAACTGGTCCACACCGGAATGGTGTCCACGATCGCCGCTCCGTGCGACCCCAGCGGAGAAATGGCGAAAGTTCCCATGAAGTTCGGCACTTGCCGCCCCAGGTTCAGCCCCAGCCACAGCACCAGCCGGCGCAACGGCAGCGGCAGGCCAGCGATCGCGAGGATGCGGCGGAAATCGGCGATGCGCTCCACCGGGTCGTTCTTGTGTGCCCGCATCCGCGCCGCGAGTTCGGCGAGTGGTGCGCCGGCCGGGTCTTTCAGGCGGCCGAGGAACAGCGCCTTCTCGCCCTGCCAGTCGCGCTCGACGATGATGCTGCACACGCTTTGCGGCAGTTCGTAGAAATGCGGCCAGGGCAGCTTCACGAATACCCGGCGCAGGTGCGGCGCGTCGCGGGCCACCAGCGCGAAGGCCTTGGCGAACAGCACCGGCCAGGGAATGCGCACGCCCGGCGGCCGCGCCTCACGCGGCGCCACCAGCGCGCCGACATTGATCCGCGTCAGCAGCGTCGCGCGCGGATAGGCGAGCGAGGCATGCGACAGGTCGGTCAGGATGCGCCGCGGCCGCGACAGCGCGACCATCCGTCCCCTCAACGCAGCCGCTCCCGCCCACCATCCGCGACGGCGGCGTCCAGTTGCCCGGCAGATTCCACACTATCCTCCCTCGACCAACCGATTGTTGCCCACGCCGCACCTCTGTGCATAGCCTTGGCCGCCGGCCACGCATGCGCCGGAAGGGGAGGCGAGCCGTGAGCGGCAGCAACAATATCGAGCAGGACTACATCATCGTCGGCGCGGGCTCGGCCGGCGCCGCACTCGCCGCCCGCCTCACCGAGGACCCCAAGACCCGCGTGCTGCTGCTGGAGGCCGGGCGCGCCAGCCACCCGGCCTCGCGCTTTCCCATCAGCTTCGGCCTGCTGATCGACAACCCCGCCGCCAACTGGCGCTATATCTCCGAGCCCGAGCCCGGCACCGCCAACCGCCAGATCCCGGTGCCGCGCGGCAAGCTGCTCGGCGGCTCGTCCAGCATCAACGGCCTGGTCTATGTCCGCGGCCAGCCGCTCGACTTCAACACCTGGGCGCAGATGGGCAACCGAGGCTGGTCTGGTACCAGGACGTGGCGCCGATCTTCCGCCGCATGGAAAGCTATGAGAAGGGCGACGACGGCGTGCGCGGCGAAACGGGACCGCTGCGCGTCTCCGAGGTGCCCGACCAGAACCCGCTGTTCGACGCCCTGTTCGCCGCCGCCGAGCATGCCGGCTACCGCCGCAACCCCGACTACAACAGCGAGGACCAGGAAGGCATCGTCAAGACCCAGACGACGATCCACAAGGGCCGGCGCATGAGCACCGCCCTGTGCTACCTGGAACCGGCGCGCGGCCGTCCCAACCTGCGCATCGTCACCGAGGCGCACACCCAGCGCGTGCTGCTCGACGGCACCCGCTGCATCGGCGTGGAATACGAGCGCGGCGGGCAGCGCATCACCGCACTCGCCGGGCGCGAGGTGATCCTGTGCGCCGGCGCGGTCGCCACCCCTCAACTGCTCGAACTCTCGGGCATCGGCAACGCGGATATCCTGGCCCCGCTCGGAATCGAAGTGGTGCACAGCCTGCCCGGCGTGGGCGAGAATTTCCGCGACCACATCAACGCGCGCATCATCTGGCGGGTGAAGGTGCCCGGCGTGTCGTTCAACACCCGCGCCCGCGGCCTCGGCCTGGTGCGCGAGGCCATCACCTATGCCACGCGCGGCCAGGGCTTCTACAGCCTGCCCTCGGCGCCCCTGCTCGCCTTCCTGCGCACCCGCCCCGAGCTTGAGACGCCCGACGTGCAGATGCACCTGGTGCCCTATGCCGTGAAGAACCCGAAGAAGCGCCAGTTGCACGAATGGCCGGGCATGACGATCTCGGTCTATCAGCTTCGCCCCGAAAGCCTCGGCTCCATCCACATCCGTTCCGCCAACCCGAACGACCACCCGGCGATCCGCTTCAACTTCCTCGCCGATCCCACCGACCAGCGCGCCATGGTGGACGGCTTCCGCATGGTACGGAAGATCGCCAACGCGCCGCCGATGGACGCCTATCGCGGCGAGGAGTTCTCGCCCGGCGCGCAGGTCGCCAGCGACGACGAGATCCTCGACTGGATCCGCCGCAACTCCGAGACCGCCTACCACCCCATCGGCACCTGCCGCATGGGTCCGCAAGCCAATTGCGTGGTCGACGACCATTTGCGCGTGCACGGCCTCACCGGCCTGCGCATCGCCGACGCCTCGATCTTCCCCACCATGCCGTCGGGCAACACCAACGCCCCCAGCATCATGGTGGGCGAGAAGGCTGCGGACCTCATCCGCGGCCAGGCGATGGCCGAGGCGGCCTGAGCCGCGCCGGTGAGCCGGGCGGAAGCCAGGCGGGGGCAGGGGGCGATGCAGCGCACGGTTGTCGTCGTCCTGCTGATCCTGGCCCTGCTGTTTCCGGGCTTCATGCACCTCGTCGCCATGCACGAGGGCAGCGCCCGGGCCTGGGGCATCGCCCGCATGGCCAGCGGGCTGGTGATCGTATGGATCTTCCTGGGCGGCACCGTGATGTACCGCGCCCGCCACGCCGCCCGGCGCGCGGTACGGTCGATGCGGCTCGGCTGGCGATGGAAGTTCGTGCTGTTCTGCATCCTGCTCGCCTGCGCCGAGGAGGTCGTCACCGTCGCCATGACCAACCTCGCCCCGGTGTTCGGCGCGCGCATCGGCGAGGCCTTCATCACCGCCTCCACCAATTATTTCGACGTGGTCCTGCTGCACAGCGTGGTGGTGTTCGTGCCGCTGTTCATCGCGCTTTCGCTGATACTGTCGCGCTACGATCTCAGCCCCTTCGCCGTGTTCCTCGTGTTCGGCGTGGTGGGCACGATCTGCGAGGCCACATTCGCCGGCCAGGCAGGGGCTGCGATCGGCTTTCCGATGTGGGCCTTCGTCTATGGGCTGATGGTTTGGCTGCCGGCCTATACGCTGCCGCCGGCCGAGATGCGCGGGGCGCGGCCGGCACGCTGGTACCATGGCTGGCTGGCGGTTCCGGCGGTGTTCATCCTGGCGCTGCCGATGCTCCTGCCCATCGTCATCGTCATCAACGGCGTGCTGAAGCACCCGTCGATCCACTTCTAGCCGGCCTCGCCTAGCCAGCCCTGACTAGCTGGGCAGCAGCACCGTCGCCACCGCCTGCGCCGCGATGCCCTCCCTGCGGCCGGTGAAGCCCAGCCGTTCCGTGGTGGTGGCCTTCACGCTTACCCGCCCCACGTCAACGCCGAGCAGGTCGGCCAGCCGCGCCATCATCGCCGCGGCGTGCGGGGTGATCTTCGGCCGCTCGCATATCAGGGTCACGTCCACGTTGGCGAGCACGCCGCCGCGCGCCGCGACCCGCCCGGCGGCATGGCGCAGGAAGCACCGCCGAATCCATGTCGCGGAAACGTTGTCGCTGGGCGGGAAGTGGCGGCCGATATCGCCCTCCGCCAGCGCGCCATAGATCGCGTCGCACAGCGCGTGGATGCCCACATCGGCGTCGGAATGCCCCGCCAGCCCACGCTCGTGTGCCACCTCCACCCCGCACAGCACCAGCTTTCGTCCCTCGGCCAACACATGAACGTCGAATCCCGTGCCCACGCGCGGCAACAGGGTGGGGGCGAGAATGCGTTCCATGCGGGCCAGGTCCTCGGGCCAGGTGATCTTGATGTTGTCCTCGTGCCCGCCAACCAGCGCCACCGCATGCCCGGCGAGTTCCAGCACCGTCGCATCGTCGGTGGCGCCCTCCGGCGCGGCGCGATGCAGGTCCAGCAGTAGCGGAAAGCGGAAAGCCTGCGGCGTCTGCGCGCGATACAACCCGTCGCGCGGCACCGTGCCGATGATCATCCCTTGTTCGCCGCGCTTGAGCGTATCGGCCACCGCCACCGCCGGAATGGCGCCGGCATGGTCGGCGAGCGCGGCCACCAGCGTGGCGATGGTGCCCGGCGGGATGAAAGGCCGCGCCGCGTCGTGCACGAGCACGATGTCGGGCACATCCCCGGGCTGCCGCGCCGCCAGCGCCTCCAGTCCCGCCCGCACGCTCTCCTGGCGTGTCGCCCCGCCGGGCACGACGGGCAGGTCGGTCCAGCCCCGCCAGCGCCGCCGCGATCGGGGCTTCATCGCCCACCGGCTGGATCAGCACGCGCTGTGCCGCCAGCGCCACGGCGGCATGGCGCATCACCGGCTGGCCGGCGCAGACGAGGAACTGCTTCGGGGTTGCGGCGCCGAAGCGCTGGCCGTTTCCGGCGGCGACCAGCACACAGGCGACGGTGGGTTCGGACGGCAGGGACGGTAGGGGGGCCATGGCGCCACCCTTGCCAACCCACGCCGATGCCGTCAACGGCAAGCGAAATCGCCCAAGGAATACATTGCGTGGCGCGGGATCACCCACTAGTTTGCCCAAATCATGGGCAACATTCCTGATGCAGCGCCGAGGCTTCGCGCCGATCGACCTGGGCGGCGTCGTGATCGAAACCCCGGTGATCCTGGCCCCGATGTCCGGCGTCACCGACCTGCCGTTCCGCCGCCTTGCCCGCGAACTGGGCGCCGGGCTGGTGGTGTCCGAGATGATCGCGTCCTGGGCGATGGTGCGCGAGAACAAGGCCACTCTGCGCATGGCCGAGATGGATGGCCGCCCGACCTCCATCCAGCTTGCCGGCTGCGACCCGGCCGCCATGGCGGAGGCGGCGCGCATCGCGGTGGGCAAGGGTGCCGATATTGTCGACATCAATTTCGGCTGCCCGGTGAAGAAGGTGGCGGTCGGCCAGATGGCCGGCAGCGCGCTGATGCGCGACGAGGCCGCCGCCGCCCGCATCCTGGAGGCCACTGTCCGCGCCGTGGAGGTGCCGGTCACCCTGAAGATGCGCATGGGCTGGGACCACAACAGCCTCAACGCGCCGCGCCTGGCCCGCATCGCCGAGGAGAGCGGCATCCGCCTGGTGACCGTGCACGGCCGCACCCGCCAGCAATTCTACACCGGCACCGCCGACTGGGACTTTATCGCCGAAGTGAAGCAGGCCGTGCGCCTGCCGGTCATCGCCAACGGCGACATCACCACCGAGGACGATGCCGCCGAGGCGCTGCGCCGTTCGGGCGCCGACGGCGTGATGATCGGCCGCGGCTGCTACGGTCGCCCCTGGTTCCCGGCCCAGGTCGCGCAATTCCTGCAGACCGGCGAGCGCATCCCCGAGCCGGACCTCGCCACCCAGAAGGCGATCATGCTCAAGCACTACGCCGCCATGCGATCGCATTTCGGCGACCAGCCGGGCATGCGGCTGGCCCGCAAGCACCTGTCCTGGTACTCGCGCGGCCTGCGCGGATCGGCCGAGTTCCGCGCCGCCATGAACCGTCTGCCCGACGCGGCCGCCGTCGAGGCGCTGATCGACCGCTTCTATGACCCGCTGATCGAAAGCGGGGCGCAACGCGTGCGCGACGGCGCCGCAGCCTGCGACATGGCCGAGGCGGCGTGAGAGGCCTGCTGCGCAGCGCGGTGCGGCTTGCCGAGCGCCGCCGCGCCGACGAGCCGCCCGACTGCATCGCGCTGATGGCCGCCCTGCCGGTGCCGGTGGTGCTGCTCGACTCCGAGAACCGCCTGCGCTTCATCAATCATGCCGCCGAGCAGTTCCTCGGCGTCTCCGCCGCCGCTGCCCTGCAGCTTGCCCTCACCGATTTCCTGGCCGCCGACAACCCGCTGTTCCTGCTCGTCCAGCAGGTTCGCCAGCACGACGCCCGCGTCGCCGACCACGATATGTCGCTGGAAGGCCCGCGGCTCAGGCGCATGAACATCGCCGTCCAAGGGGCGCCACTGGCCGAGGAGCCCGGCGCGGTGCTGCTGGTGCTGCACGACTCGACCGCCGCGCGCGCGCTTGACCGGCATCTGACCGTGCGCGGCGCCGCCCGCTCGGTTGCCGGCATGGCCGCGATCCTGGCGCACGAGGTCAAGAACCCGCTCTCCGGCATCCGCGGCGCCGCCCAGTTGCTGGAAGCCAGCGTTTCCGAAGCCGACCGCGAACTTACCGTGCTGATCCGCGACGAGGCCGACCGCATCCGCGACCTCGTCGACCGGATGGAGGCGTTCGGCGAGAAGCCGGTTCAGCTTGGCGCCGTCAACATCCATCGCGTGCTCGAGCATGTCCGTCGCCTTGCCCAGACCGGCTTCGCCGCCAGCATCCGCTTCACCGAGCTGTACGATCCGTCCCTGCCGCCGGTCCACGGCAACCGCGACCAGTTGGTGCAGGTGGTGCTGAACCTGGTGAAGAACGCCGCCGAATCCATTGTCCACGGCGGCGTCGCGCATGGCGAGATCCAACTCGTCACCGGATTCCAGCACGGCATGCGCCTGGCCATCCCGGGCACCGACTCGCGCCGCCACCTGCCGCTTTTCGTCTCCGTGCGCGACAATGGCCCAGGCATTCCGGACGATATCCGCCCGCATCTGTTCGACCCATTCGTCAGCGGCAAGCCCTCCGGCAGCGGGCTCGGCCTCGCCCTGGTCGCCAAGATCGTCAGCGACCTCGGCGGGCTGGTGGAGGTGGACAGCCGGCCCGGCCGCACCGAGTTCCGGCTGATGCTGCCGATGGTCGATGAAGACAGCCAGGTCTGAATGCCACCGCCATGACCACGACCCCGCCCACCATCCTCGTCGCCGACGACGACCGTTCGATCCGCACCGTGCTGACCCAGGCGCTGGGCCGTTCCGGCTACCAGGTGCGCAGCACGGGCACCGCCAGCACGCTGTGGCGCTGGGTGGAGGAGGGGGAGGGCGACCTCGTCATCACCGACGTGATGATGCCCGACGGCAACGGGCTCGACCTCATCCCGCGCATGCGCCGGGCGCGACCGGAACTGCGCATCATCGTGATGTCCGCCCAGTCCACGCTGATAACGGCGGTCAAGGCCACCCAGCGCGGCGCCTTCGAATACCTGCCCAAGCCCTTCGACCTCGCCGAGTTGCTGGGCGTGGTCGCCCGCGCGCTGGCAGTGCCGGCGGGCGAGCAGGCGCTGCCGGTGAGTGTGCCGCGCGACACCGATGAACGGCTGCCGCTGATCGGCCGGTCGGCGGCGATGCAGGAGATCTACCGCACCATCGCCCGCCTCACCACCGCCGACCTCACCGTGATGATCAACGGCGAGAGCGGCACCGGCAAGGAACTGGTGGCCCGCGCGCTGCACGATTACGGCCGCCGCCGCGCCGGCCCGTTCGTGGCGATCAACATGGCCGCCATCCCGCGCGAACTGATCGAGAGCGAGCTGTTCGGCCATGAGCGCGGCGCGTTCACCGGCGCGACGAACCGCGCCCCGGGCCGTTTCGAGCAGGCCAATGCCGGCACGCTGTTCCTCGACGAGATCGGCGACATGCCGGCCGAGGCGCAGACCCGGCTGCTGCGCGTGCTGCAGGAGGGCGAGTTCACCTCGGTGGGCGGGCGCCAGGCGATTCGCGCGAATGTGCGCATCGTCGCCGCCACCCACCGCGACCTGCGCGCGGCGATCCGGCAGGGCCAGTTCCGCGAGGATCTGTTCTATCGCCTCAACGTGGTGCCCATCCGCCTGCCGCCGCTGCGCGAGCGGGTGGAGGACATCCCCGACCTCGCCCGCCACTTCCTCGAACGCGCGCGCGAGGGCGGGCTGCCCGGCAAGATGCTCGACCATGGCGCCATCGAGGCGTTGCAGACGCATCGCTGGCCCGGCAACGTGCGCGAGCTTGAGAACCTGATGCACCGCCTCGCCGCGCTGTGCCCGGACGAGGTGGTGGGCGCCGCGGCCGTGCACGGCGAGTTGCGCGAGATCGACTACGCGCCTGCCGAGAGCGGCCCCGGTGAGCCCGACATGGTGCAGGAGCCGCTGGCCCGCGCCGTGGAGCGCCACATTCGCCAGTTCCTCGCCGCCCATGGCGACGGCGTGGGGCCTTCGGACATCTATGACCGCGTGCTGGCCGAGGTGGAGCGCCCGCTGATCCGCATGACGCTGGCGGCCACGCGCGGCAACCAGATCAAGGCGGCCGCCATGCTGGGGCTGAACCGCAATACGTTGCGCAAGAAGATCCGCGACCTCGACATCCCGGTCATCCGCGGCGTCGCCTGAGGCCGTATTGGACCTGCACCCGCACCGGCAGGCCGCCGACGCGCCCGTCGCGGACCGCCCGCAGCCGCAGCCGCTTCGCCCCGCGGCGGTCGGCCTGCGCGTGCGCCTGTCCAGGCTGGCCGAGATCCTGGTCGGCCGTGTCGCAACCCTGGTGCTGGCGGCGGTGGCGCTTGCGCTGGGCGTAACCACCTTCGTGCTGCTGGCCAGCGGCGTGCCGCGGCCCAATCTCGTCTTCGGCCTGGTGCTCGCCAACCTCACCGTGGTGCTGCTGCTCGGCGCGCTGTTGGCGGTGCGGATCACCCGGGTGTGGATGGAACGCAGGCGGGCGGCCGCCGGCGCCCGGCTGCATGTGCGCCTCGTGCTGCTGTTCAGCGTGGTCGCCGTCACGCCCACGATCGTGGTGGCGGTGTTCTCCACCGTGTTCTTCAACCTGGGTATCCAGGCCTGGTTCGCCGAGCCGGTGCGCACGGCGCTGCAGCAGAGCCTGTCCGTGGCCCGCGGCTATGCCGACGAGCACCGCAACAACATCCGCGCCGACGCGCTGGGCATGGCCGCCGACCTGGTGCGCGGCGGGCTGGGGCTGATGTCCACCGATCCTCAGGGCTTCCTGAACTTCCTGGCCAGCCAGACAGGCCTGCGCGGGCTGACGGAGTCGATGATCTACGAGCCGGTGACCGGCCAGGTGGTGGCCTCGGCCGGCAGCATGACCGGTTTTGAGTCGGTCACCCCGCCGGACTGGGCGACCGCACTCGCCCAATCCGGCGAAGTCGCCGTGCTGGGCAGCGACGACCAGACGAAGGTGCGCGGCGTGGTGATGCTGGAGACCACGCCGCGGCTGATGCTGGTGATCGGCCGGCTGGTGGACCCGGCCATCCTGGACCACATCGCCAAGACCGAGAAAGCCGTCGAGGTCTATGACCGGCTGGACCAGAACCGCTCCGGCCTGCAGATCACCTTCGCCGTCATCTTCGCCCTCGTGGCCCTCGCCGTGCTCGCCGCCGCCGTGCTGATCGGCCTGGTGCTGGCCAACCAGATAGCCCGGCCGGTGGGCGGGCTGATCAGCGCGGCCGAGCGGGTGCGCGCCGGCGACCTGTCGGTGCGCGTGGCCGAGGCCGACACCGGCGACGACATCGCCGGGCTGAGCCGCGCGTTCAACCGCATGACCGGCCAGCTTGCCGCCCAGCGCAGCGAGTTGATGAGCGCCTACAGCCAGATCGACGAGCGCCGGCGCTTCACCGAGACGGTGCTGTCGGGCGTCTCGGCCGGGGTGATCGGGCTGGACCCGGAAGGCCGGATCGAGCTGCCCAATCGCGCCGCCGACGCGCTGCTGGGCCGTGACCTGTTGCGCGAGGTGGGCCGGCCGCTCGCCGAGGTGGTGCCGGAATTCGCCCCGCTGCTCTCCGCCGCCTTGGCCGCGCCCGCCCAGGCGCACACGGCCGAGGTGCATATCGGCGGCGCCCAGCGCCGGGTGCTGCTGCTGCGCATCGGCGCCGACCGCACCGCCACCCCGGACTCCGCCGACGCGGATGCGCCGGAGCAGCCCGGGCGCATCGCCAATTTCGTCGCCACCTTCGACGACATCACCGAACTGCAGTCGGCCCAGCGCAAGGCCGCCTGGGCCGACGTGGCGCGGCGCATCGCCCACGAGATCAAGAATCCGCTCACCCCGATCCAGCTCTCGGCCGAACGCCTCAAGCGCCGCTTCGCCCGCGAGATCACCTCGGACCCCGACACTTTCATCCAGTGCGCCGACACCATCGTGCGCCATGTCGGCGATATCGGGCGCATGGTGGACGAGTTCTCGCGCTTCGCCCGCATGCCCCAGCCGGTGATCCGCCCGGAGGACATCAGCCGCGTGGTGCGCGAGTCGCTGGTGCTGCAGCGCACCGCGCGGCCCGATGTGACCTTCACCACCGATATTCCCGAACGCGGGCCCGTGGTGCCGTGCGACCGCCGCCTGATCGGCCAGGCGGTGACGAATTTGCTGCAGAATGCCGCCGATTCGCTCGCCATGCGCCCGCCGCTGGCCGATGGCGGCAAGCCGCCCGGGCACATTGCCGTTGGGGTGGCCCAGCATGGCGGGGAGGTTGTCATCGTGGTGGCGGATGACGGAATCGGCCTGCCAGGGCAGGATCGCGACCGGCTCACCGAACCGTATGTCACCCACAAGCCGAAGGGCACCGGACTTGGCCTGGCGATCGTCAAGAAGATCATGGAGGATCACGGCGGGCGCATCACGCTGGACGACCGTGCGCCCGAGCCGGACTGGCCGGGAACCGGAGCGGTGGCCTGCCTGTTCCTGCCGCTCAGGACCGGCGCATGACACCCCGGTCGTGGCCGGCAAGCTGACGGGGCACCCGCATGGCGCATGACATCCTGATCGTCGACGACGAGCCGGACATCCGGATGCTGGTGGACGCGATCCTGCGCGACGAGGGCTACGACACCCGCCAGGCCGGCGATTCGGATGCCGCCATTGCCGCGTTCCGTGCCCGCCGGCCTTCGCTGGTGATCCTGGACGTGTGGCTGCAGGGCTCGCGGCTGGACGGGATCGGGATTCTGGAGGCGTTGCATACCGAGGAGCCGCGGGTGCCGGTGGTGATGATATCCGGCCACGGCAACATCGAGACGGCGGTGACCGCCATTCAGCATGGCGCCTACGACTTCATCGAGAAGCCGTTCCAGTCCGACCGGCTGCTGCTGATCGCGCGGCGGGCGATCGAGGCCGCGCGGCTGGCGCGCGAGAATGCCGAGTTGCGGCTGCGGGTGGGGAGCGAGACCGAGCTTACCGGCGACAGCGCGGCCATCGCCGGGCTGCGCTCGGCGGTGGAGAAGGTGGCACCCACGGGTTCGCGCGTGCTGATCACCGGCCCGGCCGGGTCGGGCAAGGAGGTGGTGGCGCGGATGATCCATGGCCGCTCGCGCCGTGCCGACGGGCCTTTCGTGGCGCTGAACTGCGCCACGTTGAATCCGTCGCGCTTCGAGGAGGAGTTGTTCGGGGTGGAGGGGGGCGCGGACCCGCTGTCCCAGCCGCGCCGGGCGGGGGTACTGGAGCGGGCGCATGGCGGGACGCTGCTGCTGGACGAGGTTTCCGACATGCCGCTGGAGACGCAGGGCAAGATCGTGCGCGCGTTGCAGGACCAGTCCTTCGAGCGGATCGGCGGGTCGCAGCGGGTGCGGGTGGATGTGCGCGTGCTCGCCATCACCAACCGCGACCTGCACGCCGAGATCGCCGCCGGGCGATTCCGCGAGGATCTGTTCTATCGCCTGGCCGTGGTGCCGCTGCGCATGCCCGCGCTGCGCGAGCGGCGGGAGGACGTGCCGGCGCTGGCGCGCCATTTCCTGGCACGGTCGGCGGATTCCTCGGGCATGCCGGGGCGGGAGCTTTCCACCGATGCTCTGGCCGCGCTGCAAGGCTATGACTGGCCGGGCAATGTGCGCCAGCTTCGCAACCTGATGGACTGGCTGTTGATCATGGCGCCGGGCGGGTCGGGGGAGCCGATCCGCGCCGAGATGCTGCCGCCGGAGATCGGCTCCTCGGCGCCGGCGCTGTTCAATTCCGACCCGTCGGCGGACATCATGGCGCTGCCGCTGCGCGAGGCGCGCGACCTGTTCGAGACGCAATACCTGCAGGCGCAACTGCTGCGCTTCGGCGGCAATATCAGCCGGACCGCGACGTTCGTGGGGATGGAGCGGAGCGCGCTGCATCGCAAGCTGAAGCAGCTTGGCGTGGGCGGGGACGAGCGGACGGCATAGGGCGGCAAACGGGGGGCGGCAAACGGGGGGCGGCAAATGGCGGTATTTCTGATCTGCCACGGAGCGTGGTCGGCGGGGTGGGCGTGGAAGAAGGTTCGGCCGCTGCTGCGTGCGGCGGGGCATGAGGTGTTCACGCCCACCTATACCGGGCTGGGCGAGCGGGCGCATCTGGCCGGCCCGATGGTGGGGCTGCACACGCATATCCAGGACATGCTGGGGGTGATCGAGTACCGAGGATCTGTCGGATTTCATCCTGGTTGGCCACAGCTATGGCGGGATGGTGGCGACCGGGGTGGCGGACCGGGTGCCGGAGAGGGTGCGCCGGCTGGTGTATCTCGATGCCTTCGTGCCCGGAGATGGGCAGTCGCTGAACGATCTGGTGAGCCGGGCACCGCCGGCCAACGCGGTGGATGGATGGCTGGTGCCGCCCAATCCTTCGTCGCCGGATACCGCGGCCGAGGACATTGCCTGGACGATGCCGCGGCGGCGGCACCAGCCGGCGCGGTGCTTCTCGGAGAAGGTCAGCCTGTCGCAGGGAGTGCCGCCGTTTCCGCGGACCTACATCCATTGCACGAAGAAGGAGGGGCCGGACGTGTTCGCGCAGTTCGCGGCCCGGTTCCGCGACGCGGCGGGGTGGGAGTTCGTGGCGATGGACGCGAGCCACAGCCCGAACGTGACGGCCCCTGGGGCGCTGGCAGAGGTTCTGCTGCGGGCGGTGTGATCGGGGTATAATTGTTATATCGTAACAAATAGGGCGCGGTTAGGCGTCCTGTTCAGCCTTCGTTTCTTTTCCAGACCCGCGCGGCGGCGAGGACGTAGGGCGGGGGCTTGCGTTGCGGGGGAAGTGGGCCCGTTTCGGGCGGCCGGGACGGAGCGGGCTTCGCTCTTGGCGGGCGGGGCCGGAGCGGCAGACTGAGCCAGGGCGGCAGGGCGACGCCGAGGGCGTGGCAGAGCGGGCGCAGGAGGCGGCCGGCCTGGGGTGCGGCCGCGACGAAGGCTGCCGTCTCGGGGGCGGTCAGCAGCGCGTGGAGCTGGCCGGCGCAGGGCGCGGATTTGGGGATGCGGCGGTTCGCCCAGCCATGGGCGCGCGGCAAAGGTGTTAGCCGGCGCTTGACCGGGTGTGCCTGCTGGGCGGGCCGCGCGGCGCGCCGTGCGGGCAGGCGGCCGGTGTGCCAGCGGTCGAACAGGATCTGGAAGCGGTTGGCGAGGCGGCCGAGGCGGTTCCAGAAGAAGCGCCATGTTTCCGTGGAGAGTTTCGGGAGGGCTTCCGGCGAGGCGATGGGGAGGTAAGGCTGGGCGCCGATCCAGACGAGTTGCGGTGCGCGCGATTGGGCCGCCATGAACGCGCCTAGGACGGTGCGCAACCGCTCGACGATCCAGGCCAGCCGGGCGGCGGTGTTTGACATTACTGTTATTATATATGTCCGTTCAATCCGCTGCAAGCAATCGATGGCGGGGGGCTGGTCGATACCCTCTATCGTGGACTTGCCGTGGCGGTGGGGCATCGGCGCGGTGGATGCCTGCACGCGTTCGGTGCCGTCATTCCGCGGGCTGGGGGTGCGGGCGGCAGTGCCCGACCCCGGGCGCCGCTTCCCTGTGCGAACGTTGCGATCTACGCTGCGATTGCCTGGGCGCGAGCCCTATCGGGAGACAGATATGCCAGTACCACGGATTTTCGCCGCCGCCGCGCTGCTGCTGTTGGCCAGCGCGGCGCCGGGGATGGCCCAGGGCTATCCGGCCGAGAAGCTGCTCTCGACGGGCAAGACCGTGGTTGGCGAGACCATCGTCTATCCCCCCGGCGAGGCGGTGGTGGATGCCGCCATCGTCACCTTGGCGCCGGGCGAATCGACCATCGTCCACCGCCACGGCGTGCCGTTCTTCGCCTATATCCTGGAGGGCGAGATCACCGTCGACTACGGCACGCACGGCCGCAAAACCTATCGCAAGGGCCAGGCGGTCATGGAGGCCATGGACGTGGCCCATGCCGGGACGAACACCGGCAGCGCGCCGATGCGGATTCTGGCCGTCTACATCGGGGCGAAGGGCGCCCGCAACGTGGTGGCCGAACCCGGCCGGTGAGGGTCAGTCGATGCGCTTGAGGGTGGATTTGAAGCGCTGCCAGTTGGCGACATAGCCGGCGGCGGAGCGGGCCTGGCGGGCGGCGTTCTCCGGGCCGAGTTCGCGGACGGCCTTGGCGGGGGCGCCGAGGATCATCCAGCCCGGGTCGAAGCCCTTGCCCTCGGTGACCAGGGCGTTGGCGCCGACGAGGCAGCCATTGCCGATGGTGGCGCCGTTCAGCACCGTGGAGCCCATGCCGATGAGCACGCCGTCGCCGATGGTGCAGCCGTGCAGGATGACCTTGTGGCCGATGGTGCAGTCGGCGCCGATGGTGAGCGGGCTGCCGCTGTCGGAGTGCAGGACGGAGTTGTCCTGGATGTTGCTGCGCGGGCCGATGCGGATGGGGTCGTTGTCGCCGCGGATGACGGCGCCGAACCAGATGCCCGCGTCCTCCTCGATGATGACGTTGCCGATGACGTGGGCGTCCGGCGCGATCCAGTAGCGGCCGCTGGCGGGGACTTGCGGGCGGATGCCGTTCAGCTCGTAGAGGGGCATGAGTAGGGGTCCTAAGTGAAAGTAAGAGTCTTCTTTTTCTGCAGAAAAAGAAGCAAAAAAACTTTTATCCGTTTTGGTCGTGACTTGGGGTCGGTTACGGGTCGTTCGGCGCGAGTGATGCAATGCCGTAGCGGCATTGCACCGTCGCCGCCACAGGCGAATGGATAGAAGTTTTTTGGTTCTTTTTTTCAAAAAAGAACATTCTTTACTTCGCCATCTTCCCCAGCAGCCTGACATGGCTGCGCAGGCCTTTCTGAAAGCAGGTGACCTCGAATTTCTCGTTGGGCGAGTGGACCTGGTCGTCGTCGAGGCCGAAGCCCATGAGGATGCAGTCCAGGCCGAGTTCGGTCATGAGGGTTTCGACCACCGGGATGGAGCCGCCGACGCCGGCCATGACGGCGGGTTTGCCGTATTCCTCGGCCAGGGCCGATTGGGCAGCCTTCATGAAGGGCGAGTTGAGGGCCATTTCCAGGCCGGAGGAGAGGCCGAAGGTTTGGAATTCCAGGGTGGCGTCGGGCGGGACGCGCTCGGCCATGAAGCGCTTGAAGCCGGCTTCGACATTAGCGGAATCCTGGCCGGGGACGAGGCGGAAGGAGACCTTGGCGGAGGCTTCGGAGGGGATGACGGTTTTGGTGCCGGGACCCTGGTAGCCGCCCCAGATGCCGCAGATGTCGCAGGTGGGCCGGGCCCAGAGGCGTTCGAGGGCGGAGCGGCCGGTTTCGCCGTAGGGGGCGGAGAGGCCGATATCGCCCAGGTATTTCTCCTCGGAAAAGCCCAGGGAGGCCCATTGGTTGGCCTTGCTGGACGAGATGTCGCGCACGCCGTCGTAGAAGCCGGGGACCTGGATGCGGCCTTCGGGGTCTTTCAGTTGGCCGAGGGCGGTGACGAGGGCGTTGATGGGGTTGAGGGCGCTGCCGCCGTACATGCCGGAGTGGAGGTCGCGCGAGGGGCCTTTGAGGGTGACTTCCATGTAGGCCATGCCGCGCAGGGAGGTGCCGACGGCGGGGGTGTCGATGTCCCACATGCCGGTGTCGGAGACGATGCAGATATCGGCTTTCAGCTCGGCTTTGGACTGCTTGACGAAGGGCTTGAAGCTGGCGCTGCCGGTCTCCTCCTCGCCTTCGATGAGGGCGGTGATGCGGCAGGGCATGGTGCCGGTTTCCTCGAACCAGGCGCGGAAGGCACCGAGCCACATGGCGACCTGGCCTTTGTCGTCCACCGCGCCGCGGGCGTAGATTCGGGGGCCGTGCGGGCCTTCGACGATGGTGGGCTCGAAGGGCGGGGAGTTCCAAAGTTCCAGCGGATCAGGGGGTTGGACGTCATAGTGGCCGTAGTAGAGGAGGTGGGGGGCGGTGCTGCCTGCCCCTGGGCCGGGGTGGTGGGCGACGACGGCGGGGTGGCCGGCGGTTTCGCGGAGGGAGGCGGTGAAGCCCATGGCGGCGAGTTCGTCGACGACGAACTGGGCGGCGCGGCGGCAGTCGGCGGCGTGGGCCGGCTGGGCGCTGATGCTGGGGATGCGCAGCCACTCGATCCAGCGGGCCTGGGCGGCGGGCATGATGGCGTCGGCGCGGGCCAGGACGTTCTCGGTGGTGGTCATGTCTTCTCCTTGGGCATGCCCTGGGTGGCGGCGGGTTGCTGGCCGTAGGTGGCGTAGCGGGCGCGGGCGGCGGCGATCTCGGGTTCGGTGAGCAGGCGGGGTTCGCCGGCGGACAGGGCGAGCAGGTATTGGCGGCAGAGGGCTTCCAGGCGCAAGGCGGCGAGCAGGGCTTCGCGGGGGGAAGGTCCGTGGCAGATCATGCCGTGATTGGCGAGCAGGCAGGCGGTGCGGCCCTCGATGGCCTCGGCGGCGGCTTCGGCGAGGTCGGGGGTGCCGAAGGTGATGTAGGGGGCGATGCGCACCTCGGGGCCGCCGAAGCCGAGGACGGCGTAGTGGAAGGGGGGCAGGGGGCGGCCGAGGCAGGCGAGCGCGGTGGCGGCGTCGGAGTGGGTGTGGACGATGGCCTTTGCCGCCGGGTCCTGTTTGTAGATGGCGGCGTGCATCATCCATTCGGAGGAGGGGAGGGTGCGGCCCTTGTGGCTGCCGTCGAGGCCGGTGGCGACGAGCATCTTGGGGGTGACGGTGTCGCCGGTGATGCCGGTGGGGGTGATGATCATGCCGCGGCCGGTGCGGGCGCTGACGTTGCCGGAGGCGCCGACATTGAGGCCGCGCAGGCCGAGTTCGCGGTAGATGGCGGCGACTTCGCGGCGCAGGGAACTCATGCGGCTTCGTCCGGGATGGTGCCGGGGCGGGGGTCGATGGGCAGGAGGCGGTCGAGGCCGGTGGATTGTTCGAAGAGGGCGGCGGCGGCCAGGGCGCGGGCTTCCTGGCGGGCGGGGGCGATGATCTGCAGGCCGACGGGGCGGCCGAAGCGGTCGAAACCGCAGGGGACGGAGACGGCGGGGCAGGAGGTGAGGGTGATGGCGGAGGTGAGGGTGCCGCCGGCGATGTAGTTGGTGAGTTTCTCGCCGTCGATGGTGTCGCGTGCGCGCAGGTTGACGTCCCAGGCGGGGGTGGGGGCGCCGGGGGTGACGAGGATGTCCCAGTCCTGGAAGAAGCGGGCGAAGCGGCGGTAGAGGGCGGCGCGTTCGCGGTCGGCCCAGGCGATGCGGGTGGGGGTGCCCTGGAGGCCCTGTTCGGTGTTCCAGATGATGTCGGGCTTGATCTGGTCGCGGTGGGATTGGAGCTGGAGCTCGCGGTCGACGACGAAATGCTGGGAGCGGAGGGCGAGGAAGACTTCCTCGGCGGGGCCGAGGTCGGGGAAGGCGTCGTCGACGAGGCAGCCGGCCTGTTCGAAGCGGCGGACTTCGCGGGCGCAGATCTCGCGGGTTTCGCGGTCGACGGGGACGCGGCCGCCGTAGTTGGCGGTGAAGGCGACGCGGAGCTTGCGGGGCGGGTTGGCGACGGCGGCGGCGAAGGATTGGGAGGGCGCGTCGAAGGTCATGGGGTCGTGCGGGCAGAGGCCGGCCATGGCGTCGAGGAAGAGGGCGAGGTCGGGGATGTTGCGGGCCATGGGGCCCTGGACGGAGAGGGGGGACCAGAGGTTGTTGCTGGTGCCGCGGGTGACGCGGCCGGGGGAGGGGCGCATGCCGACGACGGAGCACAGGGTTGCCGGGCCGCGCAGGGAGCCGCCGTGGTCGGAGCCGTGGGCGAGCCAGGTGGTGCCGGTGGCGAGTGCCACGGCGCCTCCGCCGGTGCTGCCGCCGCAGGTGAGCGCGGTGTTCCAGGGGTTGCGGGTGCGGCCGAAGACCTCGTTGAAGGTGTTGCCGCCGGCGCCGAACTCGGGGGTGTTGGACTTGGCGATGACGATGCCGCCCTTGCGCTCGATGCGCTCGACGAGGGGGTGGGAAGTGGCGGGGACGTGGTTGGCGAAGATCGGCGAGCCGTAGGTGGTGCGCACGCCGGCGACGTCGGCGAGGTCCTTGATTGCGACGGGCAGGCCGGCGAGCCAGCCGGGTTCGGCTTCCGCCTCGCGGCGGCGGCCGGCCATGAGCGCGCGGGCATGGTCGCGGGCGCGGTCGAGGCACAGGGTGGGCAGGGCGTTCACCGGGCCGTCGACGGCGGCGATGCGCTGGGCGGCGGCGTCGATGAGGTCGAGCGGGGTGATGTCGCCGCGGCGGAGCCTGGCGATTGCCTGGGTGGCCGGCAGCCGGATCAGTTCGTCGGACATTGCACGCTCCTTGACGGCGGCATTTCAACCGCATCGGCGTTGCTGTGCAATCGCGCCGGGCTCGCGGGGTGATGGCGGCAATTATGCGGGGCTGTACTCGGCGCACGGGCGTTGACCCCGCCTGTCCGCGGACTAGTGTTGCGACTCCGACGGATAGTGCCGTCGGGGTCGCAACACTAGCTGTTGATTTTGTGTGCCGATTCACCTGACGCTCAGGTAGAGAGCGTCAGGATCGGAACACTAGGCTGGCAATTACGGTTCGCCTGGGGGATTGCTGCGTGTCATTGAAGCGTTTCGTTCTGGTGGTGGTATCGCTGCCGGGCTTGGCCGGATGCACCAAGATGGGGCCGGATTTCCAGCAGCCCGAGGCGTGGTGGAAGCCGGCTTCCTGGTTTGCGTCCACGCCGGTGGTTCCCCCCCGGCCGCCGGCCAGCATCGCGGTGGCCGAACCGTTCGATCCGCATTGGTGGACGTTGTTGGGCGATCCGCTGCTCAACGAGATGCAGACCCGGCTGGCGACTGCCAATCTGGATCTGCGCAGCGCCGAATTGCGGCTGGTCCAGGCGCGCGCGCAGCTTGGCATCACCGAGTCCGCGCAGGGGCCGAGGGCGAACCTCAATGCCTCCTACACCCGCCAGCAGCAGAGCCGGTTCGGCACCACCGCGCTGACGTCCAGCAGCAGCACCAGCCCGGGCACCGTGGCCAACGGGCTGGGCGGGCGCACGACGACGCCGAATACGCGGCTGCGCGATCCCTATGACGTGTTCCAGTACGGGTTCGACCTGTCGTGGGAGATCGATTTATGGGGCCGCGTGGCACGCCTGGTGGAGGCGGGCGAGGCGCAGGTGGCGGCCAGCGAGGAGGCGGCGCGCGACCTGCTGGTGAGCGCCTCGGCCGAACTGGCGCGCAGCTATGTCACGCTGCGCGGGGTGCAGCGCAAGATTGCCATTGTGCGCCAGAACCTGGACATCGCCCGCCACAACCTGCGCCTGACCCAGGCGCGTGCCGCCGGCGGGCTGACCACCGACCTCGACGTGGCCAATGCCGCCGCCCAGGTGGCCACGGTGGAGGCGCAGTTGCCGACGCTGGAGGAGCAGTTGAACCGGCTGGTCAACGCCATCTCGATGCTGCTGGGCGAGCAGCCGGGGGCGCGGCTGGTGGCGCTGGCGGCGCCGCGCGCCGTGCCGCCGGTGCCGCCGCGCGTGCCGGTGGGCGTGCCGGCGGAACTGACCCGCCGCCGGCCCGACATCCGCCAGGCCGAGGCCAACCTGCATGCCGCGACCGCGGCGATCGGCGCGGCGGAGGCGGATTTCTTCCCGCGTTTCACGCTGTCGGGCAGCGGTGCCATCCAGGGGCTGCAGTTCCGCAATCTCGGCGAGTGGGCGGCCCAGACCTATGCCTTCGGGCCCGCCGTGACCCTGCCGATCTTCGAAGGCGGGCGGCTGCGGCGCACGCTGGAACTGCGCGAGGCGCAGCAGCAGGAGGCGGCGTTGCAGTTCCAGCGCACCGTGCTGGCGGCGCTGCATGACGTGGACAATGCGCTGACGGCGTATCGCACCGAGCAGATGCGCCGCGACCGCCTGCAGCAGGCGGTGGCGGCGAACAGGCAGGCGCTGGGCTTCGCGCGCCAGCGCTATGAACAGGGGATCGCCGACTTCCTGCAGGTGCTGACCGCCCAGCGCGCGCTGCTGGATGCCGAGCGCGACCTGACGGACAGCACGACGATGGTCTCGCTCAACCTGGTGCAGCTCTACAAGGCGCTGGGCGGCGGGTGGGAGGCCAGGCCAGGCCCCGCTACGCCTTCCGCCCGAGCCGGCGGTGGTTTGCCCGCGCGCGGCTGACGAAGGGCTGCAGTGCGGCGACGTGGCCGCGGCCGGCGATCATGGCCGCGGCGGAGAGCTGGGTGGCGACGATCTTTTCGGTGAACATGCGCTGATATTCCGCGGCGCTGCAGGTTCCCTGGGCCATCATCATGCTGCGGTGCATGATGGTGCCCCATGAGGCAGTGGCCAGCCGCATCATCATCGTCATCAACATCATCGGCGGGGGTACCAAGGTGGGCATCAGGGCGGGGCTCGGGACGAAAGGCGGGGGATTGCGCTTGCTCATGCTGTTCAGATGCGCGCCTCCGCCGGCGCCGACAAGGGCAAGGGCGGACACGGCGGCGCGATGGGACGCGCCAGCGGCGCCGCCGACGGGGGGCGGCTAGGCTTCCCGGCCGGGCACCGACAGCCGGCAAGCCTCGTGCGCGCGGCAATAGACATGGAATGCCGCGAACGAGGTTTCGTCCGGCAATTGCGGGTCGAACGGGTAGGGGTTGGGCAGCACCGCGGCCAGCCGCCAGTCGGGGAAATGGCGCGCGACATGGGTGGTGAAGCGGCGGTGGCGCACGTGGCGACCGGGCCAGCCGGCGTCGAGATCGCTGGCGTAGATCACCACGTAGCGCCAGGCATGGGCGAACAGGTCTTCCATGTAGCCGGTGAACACCGCGTCCTCCACCAGATGGTAGATGACGTCGAGCGACAGGGTCAGTTCGGCGGCGTCCAGCCCGGCAAGTTGCGAGGTGTGGCGGAACGCGCGGCCGGCCTGACCGGCGAAGCGCGACCGGCAGCGGGCCACGGCGGCGGGGGCGACGTCGATGCCCACATAGTGGGCGATGTCGAGCATGGCGACCTGGTGGCCGTCGCCGCAGCCGAACTCGATGGCGGTGGCGATGGCGTTGTCCTGGATCAAGGCATTGAGGAAGTTCGCCTTGTAGCGTGCCAGACGGCCGCGCGACCCGGCGCCGGAATGCCCGCCCTGGCGGTACCGGTGTTCCCAGTATTCGGCGGAGGAGAAGGTTTGCGTCGGCATGGCATCGCCTGCGGCCCCGTTCAGCGCGCCTGACCCATGCGATGGTTGGGGTATCTGTGGGTGGGGTATCCGTGCCGCGTCGGGCAATTCGAGGGCCTCGGTCTGTGTTGGTGCCGGCATCGCATCCCCGCTGAATTGCCGCGCAGCATGGTGGCGGCGCATGAAGAAACCGCTAAGCGCGCGCCGTG
The DNA here is from genome assembly GCA_963779875.1 of uncultured Alphaproteobacteria bacterium. Lineage (GTDB taxonomy): Bacteria > Pseudomonadota > Alphaproteobacteria > Acetobacterales > Acetobacteraceae > CAMDGX01. Next base: position 1,251,300 of record CAWAAI010000003.1, read on the forward strand.
GATTGGATTCTGGCGCGCGCGCGTCTATTTCCCTGATCAAACGCACGCGGCCGTGCGTTCCCTGATCAAGCGCACGCGGCCGCGTGGCCGGGCCGTTGGCACGGCGTAACCCGATACGGAGCAGACCATGAGCAACGAACCTCTCGACGACCGCCGCAGGGCCCTGGAGGAGGCGTTCTTCGCCAAGCAGAACGCCGCCCTGCGCCAGCGCCTGGCGGAACCCGAGGAAGTGCGGGCCCGCAAGGACGCCTTCGCGGCCGCTTCCGGCATCACCGACCCCGCCGTGCTCGATTCGCTGGTCAAGCTCGACATCACGCCCGAGACGTTGGCCGCGATTTCGCTGGTGCCGCTGGTGGCGGTCGCCTGGGCCGACGGCTCGATCGATGCCAAGGAGCGCGCCGCCGTGCTCTCCGGCGCCGCGCAGGGTGGGCTGAAGCCCGGCGCCATCGGCTATGACCTGCTGGAGAAGTGGCTGGAGAGCGCGCCGCCGGCGAGCCTGGTGGAGGCGTGGAAAGGCTATGTCGCCGCCATCACCGCCAAGATGGACCATGCCAGCCGGCGCGCCCTGCAGGAGCCGCTGATCGACCGGGCCCGCATGGTGGCGCTGGCGACCGGCGGGTTCCTGGGACTGCGCAAGATCTCGGACGAGGAGGAGCGGGTGCTCCATGACCTGACGAAGGCGTTCCATACCTGAGAAGGCCAGGGCAGGGGCGCCGCCCCTTGCTTTGGTAGAGCAAGCGCAGGGGGCGCCGCCCCCTGCACCCCGGCAGGGGCCGGGCCCCTGCACCCCTTTCGTTTGGCGGGTGTTGAAAATGGATATGGCGGGCATTCCCTTCGGCACCACCGACTGGTCGGCGGTGCCGCGGACCGAGCATCCCGGCGAGACCGGGATGGCGCATTGGCGGACCCGGCAGTTCGGGGCCATCCGGGTGCGCATGGTGGAATACAGCGCCGGCTACCTCGCCGACCATTGGTGCGAGAAGGGGCATATCCTGCTGTGCCTGTCCGGCGAGCTTGAGACCGAACTGGCCGATGGGTCGGTCGCCGTGCTGAAGCCGGGCATGAGCTATCAGGTCGCCGACGGCGCCATGGCGCACCGCAGCCGCACGACAATGGCGACCATGCTGTTCATCGTGGACTGAAGGCGGCCATCGTAAACGGAAGGCGGCGGCGGCTCAGGCTTTCGCGGTGGCGTCCATGCACAGCGCGCCGTCTTCCCGCCGGACCCACAATGCCGCGCCGTCGCCGTCTGGCGTGCCGTGGACGGTGAAGTTCGTGGTGTCGAACACCGGCGACAAGGCACGGAATTGGAAGCTTTTCACGGTGCGGGCGTCGTTGCGGCGGAACAGGTCGAGCAGCAGCGTCGCCAGCAGCGGGCCGTGCACGATGAGGCCGGGATATCCTTCCTCGGTGGTGACGTAGCGGCGGTCGTAGTGGATGCGGTGGCCGTTGAAGGTGAGCGCGGAATAGCGGAACAGCAGAACGTCGTCGGGCACGATGTCGCGCCGCCAGGCCGAGTTCCGCGGGCGCCGGCCTGGGCGGCGGCGCTTCGCCGGGGGCGGGCGGGTCGCGGTCGCCCGCCGAGGGCGCGGGGCGGTCGCCCGCCGAGGGTGCGGGGCGGTCGCCCGCCGGGGGCGCGGACCGATAGACGATGTCATGCTCCTCGGTGATCGCCAGCCCGGCCGGGCCGTGGATCTCGTGGCGCACCAGCACGAACACCAGGTTGCCCGAGCGGCCTGATTTCATCGACACGTCGGCGATGGTGGAGGTGCGCGTGACCGCTTCGCCGAGGTGCAGCGGCGCGTGGAATTCCAGGCGCCCGCCGGCCCACATGCGGCGCGGCAGCGGCACCGGGGGGAGGAAGCCGCCGCGCCTGGGGTGGCCGTCCGGCCCGATTTCCGACTGGCGGGCGCGGGGGAGGAAATAGAGCCAGTGCCAGAGCGGGGGCAGGGGATCGCCCTCGGCGGGTTCGAGGTCGGCGCGGTCGAGCGTGGCCGAGAGGGCGGCGACCGGGAACAGGCCGAGACGGTCGTGCAGCACTTCCTGGCGGCCGGTCCAGGTTTTCAGGTGCTCGATGTCCATGGCCGCCCTCCTGCGATGCGCCGCGCCAGGGAACCCGAGGCGACGGCCCTGTCAAGCGTGGGCGGCGCTTGCGAACCGGCGCGAATGCTGCTGCGCTGTGGCTAGGAAACCCGAGGAGCCGATGCGATGAGCGTCACCAAGCTGGCGGCCAGCCGCCCCGTTCGCGACCAGGTCAGCGATGCCGAGTGGCAGGTTCGCGTGGACCTCGCCGCCTGTTATCGGCTGGTGCACCATTATGGCATGGACGAGATGGTGGCCAACCACATCTCGGTTCGCGTGCCGGGGGAGGAGGGCGCGTTCCTGCTCAATCCCTATGGCCTGCTTTATGACCAGATGACCGCGTCGTGCTTCGTGAAGGTGAACGAGCATGGCGAGGTGCTGTTCGACCCGGTGGGGCTGGGGATGAACAAGGCGGGCTTCGTGATCCACAGCGCGGTGCACATGGCCCGGCACGACGTGGATTGCGTGATCCACACCCATACGCTGGCCGGGATGGCGGTCTCGGCGATGAAATGCGGGCTGTTGCCGATTGCGCAGTCGTCGATGCGCTTTCTCGACATCGCCTACCACGAGTTCGAGGGGCCGGCGCTGAACCTGGATGAGCGGGCGCGGCTGGTGGCCGATTTGGGGGATCGGGAGGTGATGATCCTGCGCAACCACGGCCTGTTGGTGACCGGCACCAGCATCGCCGAGGCGTTCAACAACCTGTTCCGGCTGGAGCGCGCGTGCCAGCTTCAGGTGATGGCGCTGTCGTGCAACACGGAGTTGCACATGCCCTCGACGGAGGCCGTGCGGGAGACCAACCGGGTGTTCATGCCGACCGGCCAGCGCCGCCGCGGGTTGCTGGAGTGGCCGGCGCTGCTGAAGCGGCTGGACGGGATCGACCCCGGCTTTCGCGACTGACGGTGCGGCCGCCGGCTGTTCTGCCATCGGCGATCCTTTTCGACTGGGACAATACGCTTGTCGATGCCTGGGCGGGTATTGTCGCGGCCCTGAACGAGGTGTTCGCGCAGTGGGGCCTGCCGCCCTGGACCGTGCAGCAGGGGCGCGAGCGCATCCGGGGTTCGATGCGCGAGTTGTTTCCGCCGCTGTTCGGGGCGAACTGGGAGCAGGCGGTGGCGGCGTTCGGACCGGCCATGCAACGCGTGCATCTCGACCATGTCGCGGCCCTGGCCGGCACCGAGGCGATGCTGGATGTTGCGCGCGGGCGGCCGCTGGGCGTTGTTTCCAACAAGGCTGGCGGTTTCCTGCGCCGCGAAGTGGAACATTTGGGCTGGGGGCACCATTTCCGCACCGTGGTAGGGGCGGGGGATGCCGCCGCCGACAAGCCGGATCCGGCGCCGATCCTTCACGCGCTTGACATGATCGGCGTGCAGGCCGGGCCGGCAGTGTGGTATGTCGGCGACACGGCACTGGACATGACGACTGCCCACGCCGCCGGCTGCACCGCAGTGCTGCTGGGCGATGCCGCGCACGATGGCGGCCTCGTCTTGATGCAGGGAAGCGGAACGCCGCCGGGACTGCACTTCGCCGACGCCTTTGCGCTGGCCGCCCATCTCGGTGGCTTGCCGCGCGGGTGAAAATGCCCATCTGAGCGACGCAGCGGCCGCGCCACGTCCGCATGCTCGCCGGTGGGAAGAACAACAACACGCCGCCCTTGGACAGCGAGGCTGCCGGGCGCAACATGAAGGATACCTGTCGTGGCAAGTGAAAAGTCGCAGAACGTTCAGGACGTGTTCCTGAACCACGTGCGCAAGAACAAGACACCCGTCACCGTGTTCCTGGTGAATGGCGTGAAGCTCCAGGGCATCATTACCTGGTTCGACAACTTCTCGGTGCTGCTGCGCCGCGACGGGCATACCCAGCTTGTATACAAGCACGCCATCTCCACCGTGATGCCGGGTGCGCCGATTTCGCTGTTCGATGGTGCCAAGGCCGAAACCGGGGCGGCGCCCGCCGCGGGCGGCAACACGCTGACTTTGGCCGCAAGGGAGACCGCCGCTGCCCGCATCGACTGAGCCGTCCGACCCGGACGGCCGCCTGCCCACCCCGGCGCCGCACGGTGCCGGGGTGGATTCGACCCGATCCACCGCGGTCATCACCCGGGCCGCGGTGATCCTGCCATGGGAAAGCCGTTCTTCGGAAAGCCGGCATGAGGGCGGCGAGCGCCCGCGCGGCGAGGCCTCGCGCGCCGCGGAGGCCCGGTTGGCCGAGGCGGTGGGGCTTGCCGCCTCCATCGCGCTGGTTGTGGTGCATACCGCCATCGTGCCGCTGCGTGCCCGCCGGCCGTCCACGCTGCTGGGCGAAGGCCAGGCCGCGAGCCAGGGCGAGGCGCTGCGGGCGCAGCAGGTGGATGTGGCGATCGTGGACGCGCAGCTTTCCCCGGTGCAGCAGCGCAACCTGGAGAAGGCGTGGGGCTGCAAGGTGATCGACCGCACCGGGTTGATCCTGGACATTTTCGGCGAGCGCGCCCGCACGCGGGAAGGCTCGCTGCAGGTGGAGCTTGCCCACCTCGACTATCAGCGCTCGCGGCTTGTGCGGTCCTGGACCCATCTTGAGCGGCAGCGCGGCGGGTTCGGCTTCCTCGGCGGGCCGGGCGAGACGCAGATCGAGGCCGACCGGCGGCTGATCGGCGACCGGATCGTACGGCTGAAGCGCGAGTTGGAGCAGGTGCGGCGCACGCGCGGCCTGCACCGCAGCGCGCGCAAGCGGGTGCCGTACCCGATCGTGGCGCTCGTCGGCTACACGAATGCCGGAAAATCAACACTGTTCAACGCGATGACCGGGGCCGAGGTGATGGCCAAGGACCAGCTTTTTGCCACGCTGGACCCGACCATGCGTGGGCTGCGGCTGCCGTCCGGGCGGAACGTCATCCTGTCCGACACGGTGGGCTTCATCAGCGAGTTGCCGACCGAACTGGTGGCCGCCTTCCGCGCCACGCTGGAGGAGGTGTCGGAGGCCGACGTGATCCTGCATGTGCGCGACATCGCCCATCCCGACAGCGCCGCCCAGCGCGCCGACGTGGTGGCGGTGCTGGAGGGCATGGTGCATGACGGCGCGCTGGACGAGGACTGGCAGCAGCGGAGCATCGAGGTGCTGAACAAGGCCGACCTGATGGGCGGCATCGATGCCGTGTCGGTGCGGCCGAACTGCGTGGCCGTCTCCGCGGTCAGCGGCGAGGGGCTGGAGGCGCTCAAGGCCGAGATCGACCGGCGCATCGCCACCGGCATGGAGGTTGCCGAATACGACATCGCGCCGGCCGATGGGCAGCGCCTGTCGTGGCTGTACGAGCATGGCGAGGTGGTGGCGCGCGACGACGGGGAGGAGGCGATCCGCGTTACCGTGCGGCTGCGCCCGGCCGACCGGGCGCGCTTCGAGAGGCTTGAGCGTTGAGCTTCGGCCGCCGTGACGCCGAGCGGCTGGCCGATATTCTCCGCCGCGCCGCCGCCAGCGAGATCATGCCGCGCTGGCGGCGGCTGGCTGCCGGCGCGGTGCGCGTCAAGACCGGGCCGCTCGACCTGGTGACGGATGCCGACGAGGCCGCAGAGCGGATGATCGAGGCCGAGTTGGCGCGCGCGTTTCCCGGCTGCGCGATCGTGGGCGAGGAGGCGACGACCGCCGATCCCGGCCGGCTGAAATGGCTGGCCGATGCCGAGTTGGCCTTCGTGGTGGATCCGATCGACGGCACCGCCAACTATGCCGCCGGGCTGCCGCTGTTCGGCTGCATGGCCGCGGCGGTGGTAAAGGGCGAGGTGGTGGGCAGCGTGATCCATGATCCGCTGGGCGATGACAGCGCCATTGCCGTGCGCGGGCTGGGAGCCTGGATCGTGGCGGCGGACGGGAGCGAGAACGCGCTGGCGGTGGCGGCCCCCGCACCGGTGGCCGAGATGGCCGGGGCGGCGAGTTGGCGCTTCCTGGCCGAGCCGCTGCGCAGCCGCATCCATCATAACCTCGGCCGTGTCGCCGCCAGCTACCAGTACCGCTGCGCCGCCCATGAGTACCGCCTGGCCGCCGCGGGGCACTGCCATTTCCTGCTCTATGGCCGGCTGTATCCGTGGGACCACGCGCCGGGCTGGCTGCTGCATCGCGAGGCCGGCGGCTATTCGGCGCGGTTCGATGGCACGCCATACGATCCGACGGATACCGGCGGCGGGCTGATCTGTGCGCCCGACCGCGAAAGCTGGCAGGCGCTGCACGGCGCGCTGCTGGCCGGGTGACCGCAATGGAGGGCCAGGCGATGCTGCACGCTTGGCACATCGCGCCGCGCGAATATCAGCGGCACGAGGCGCGCCGCGGCCGGCGCCATGCGTTTGCGTCGCTGGTGCCGTCCGCGACTGCGCTGGTGGTGATCGACATGGTGCCGTTCTTTGTGGAGCAATCCGCCTATTGCCGGGGCATCGTGGCCAATATCAACCTGCTGGCGGACGGACTGCGCCGTGCCGGCGGGCATGTCGCCTGGGTGGTTCCGGCGCCGCGCCACCGTCACCCCGGCCTCGCCGAGGCGTTCTTTGGCCCCGAGGTTGCCGAGACCTACCGCGCGTCCGGCGGGTCCGGTCCTGTTGCGGCGCGGCTCTGGCAGGGTCTGGCGGCCGCGCCGGGCGACATGATGCTGGAGAAGGAAGGGCCCAGCGCGTTCTTTCCCGGCGCTTGCGGCCTGCCGGCCCGGCTTGCCGCGTGCGGTGTCGACACGGTGCTGATCGCCGGCACCGTGACCAATGTGTGCTGCGAATCCTCGGCCCGCGACGCGAGCGGCGGTGGTTTTCGGGTGCTCATGGTCGCCGACGCCAATGCCGCGCGCACCGACGCCGAGCACAACGCCACCCTGCACACCATCTACCGCAGCTTCGGCGACGTGCGCCCGACCGCCGAGATCCTGGCGCTCATCGCCGCGCGCAGGTAGCCCGGCGTCACTCCGACGAGTGGTGCATGCGCTCCTCGCCGGGGCGTTCGGGGCCGCGCAGGAGGCCGAGCCGGCGGATCAGCCAGGGCATGGTGAGGCCCTGGACGAAGATGGAGAAGGCTACAACGGCGAAGGCGACCACGACGATGTCGCCGCGCTCGGCCACGTTGGCCGGGACCGCGAGGGCGAGGGCCAGTGCCAGCGCGCCGCGCAGCCCGCCCCAGAACAGCACATGCCGGTAGGGTGCGCCGATGTGCAGGCTGCTGCGCGCATACAGCGGCGCCAGGGAATAGACCGCGACCGCGCGGCCCAGCAGCACCAGCCCGATTGCGATCGCCGCCGGCGTGGTCGCCGGGCCGAGCGGCTGGTGCGCCTCGTGGGTGCCGATCAGGATGAAGACGAGGGAGTTCACCAGGAACGCCGCGTATTCCCAGAACGAGAGCACCGGGCCGCGCCCGCTCTCCGAGATCGCGCCCTTCCAGCCGGCATTGCCGACCACCAGGCCGGCCGTGAGCGAGGCCAGCACGCCGGACATGTGGAAATGCTCGGCCAGCAGGAACGAGCCGTAGGCGGCGATGGTGGTGAGCGTGATCTCCACCAGGTGGTCCGTGGTGCGCCCGGCCACCAGCAGCACCAGTGCCGCGACGGCGAGGCCCGCGGCCACACCCCCGGCCACCGTCCATAGCAGCGACCCGGCGATCGAGGCCGTGGTGACGGCGGTGCCGCCGGCGATGCCGACCAGCAGCGCGAAGCCGACCGCGGCCGCGCCGTCGTTCAGCAGGCTCTCGGACTCGACCACCATGCTCAGCCGGCGCTCGACCCTCATCTCCTTGAAGGCAGCGATCACCGAGACAGGGTCGGTGGCGGCGATGAGCACGCCGAACAGCGCAGCCCCCAGCCAGGACCATCCGACCAGGTAGTGCATGCCGGCTGCCACGAGGGCCGAGGCGATGATCACCCCGGCGAAGGCCAGCCCGGCGGTCAGCGGCAGGTTGCGGCGGAACGCGTCCCAGCGCAGCTGCAACGCGGCCTCGAAGACCAGGGGCGGCAGGAAGACGTTGAAGATCAGTTCCGGTGTCAGCGGCAGTTCGGCGGTGACCGGCAGGAAGGCCAGCGCGATCCCGGCCACCACGAGGCCGACGCTGTAGGGCAGGTTGAGGCGGCGCGACACCATCGCCACCAGCGAAGCCGTCAGCAGCAGCAGGCCGATGGTGAATACCGAGAATTCCGCCAATGTTCCGTCTCCCGCGATGGCTGGCCGTGCCGCCACATGGCCGCCGACGCCGGGTGGTGGTGCCCGTTGCCCCGTTTGTGCCACAGTCCGCAGCGGATTCCCCAACCCCGCCGAGCGGAACGCCAGTGTCACCACAGGCGAGGAGCGTCACCGATGAGCTGGCTTCCACCGGTTTGCCCTGAAGCGGATGGCGCCGTCGATCTCGTGGTCGAACCGAGTTCCAAGGATCTTGGCGGGTTTTCGGTGCGGCGCGCCCTGCCGAGCGTGAAGCGGCGCATGGTGGGCCCGTTCATCTTTCTCGATCACATGGGCCCGGCATTGATGCCGATGGGGCAGGGCATCGATGTGCGGCCGCACCCGCATATCGGGCTGACGACGCTAACTTACCTTACCGAGGGCAGCTTCGTGCACCGCGATTCGCTGGGATCGCTGCAGGAGATCCGGCCCGGCGAGGTGAATTGGATGACCGCCGGGCGCGGCATTGCCCATTCGGAGCGCACCGGGGCCGAACCGCGCGCCATCGGCCACCGGATCGAGGGGGTGCAGAGCTGGATTGCCCTGCCGCGCGCGCATGAGGAAACCGACCCGGGATTTGCCCACCATGCGGTTGGCGACCTGCCATCGGTGGCCGATCGCGGCGTTTCCCTGCGCCTGATCGTGGGGCGGATGTTCGGGCAGGCGTCGCCGGTGCGCAGCTACTCCGACATGTTCTATGCCGATGTGGCGCTGGCCGCCGGTGCCGCGATGCCGCTGCCCGCCGACCATGCCGAGCGTGCCGCCTATGTGCTGTCCGGCGAGGTCGAGATCGGCGGCATCGTGCATGGGCCGCAGCGGCTGCTGGTGTTCCGCCCCGGCGACAGCGTGACCATCCGCGCCACCGCGCCGTCGCGCCTGTTGCTGCTGGGTGGCGAGCCGATGGATGGGCCGCGCCATATCTGGTGGAACTTCGTCAGTTCCAGCCAGGAGCGGATCGAGGCGGCGAAGGCGGACTGGCGGGCGGGGCGGTTCGATGCCGTGCCCGGCGATGCCGAGCATATTCCGCTGCCGGGGTAGCCGCCCGGGTGGCCTGGCTCAGGCGGCGCGCCGGCGGGCGAGGCGCTCGGCGGTGCCGCTGAACCGCGCCGCGGCCGCATCGTCGAGCCTGAAGGTGAGGTTGACGTCATTGCCGCTGACGTTGCGCACCAAGGCGGGCAGGGGCTCGGCCACGCCCTCCACCGACAATGTCGCCGTGGCGCCGATGCGCAGGTCCGGCGCGCCGCATAGCTGCGCACCGCCATCCGACATGTCGGCCACCATCACCTTGTGGGTCACGCCGCCGACCGCGAGGTTGCCGGGGCGGTCGATGGGGAAGCGGGTGTCGGCGCGCCGGTCCACCTCCGGGGTGGCGGTGCGCACCACGCGGATCACGGACTGGCGCAGTTCCTCCATCGCCGCGTTCAGATGCACGGCCGAATTGCGCACCTCGCCGGCGCGCCGCCCCGTCTCCGCCGCCTCGCTCGACACCTGGCTCGATTGACTCGTCATCTCGTGCGCGGCGTTGGCTGTTTCGGTCACGTTGCGCGCGATTTCGGCGGTTGCCGCGCTCTGCTGCTCCACGGCCGCGGCGATCGAGCCGGCAATGCCGTTCACCTCGGCGATCGTCTCCTCGATGCGGCGCACCGCCACCACCGAATGCTCGGTTGCCGCGCGCACCTCGGCGATGTGGGTGGCGATCTCGCTGGTTGAGCGGGCGGTCTGGGTGGCAAGCTGCTTGACCTCCGAGGCCACCACCGCGAAGCCCTTGCCCGACTCGCCGGCGCGCGCGGCCTCGATGGTGGCGTTGAGCGCCAGCAGATTGGTCCTGGCCGCGATTTCGCCGATGACATCGGCCACCGAGCCGATCTGTTCCACGCGGCGGGTCAGCGCCTCGATGCTTTCGCGGGTTTTCAGGCTGGCGGTCACCGCGCGGCCGACCACCTTGGCGGACTCGCTGGCCTGCCGCCCGATCTCGCCGATCGAGGCGGCCAGTTGTTCGGAGGCGCTGGCGACGCTCTCGACGTTGCGCAGTGCCAGCGAGGCGGCGGCGGCGGCCGATCCTGCCGCGTCGTCGGTGCGGCCGGCGGAGGCCGCCATTTGGTCGGCCGTGGCGGTCATCGCCGAGGTGCTGGTGCGTACGTCGTCGAGCGACTTCGCCGTTTCTCCCTCGATGGTCTCGGCCATGCGGCGCAATGCGGCGGCCTTTTCGTCGGCCGCGCGCTGCTGGGTCCGCTCCTGTTCGGCGGCGAGATCGTGGGCGCGGCGCATCGAATCGCGGAACACCAGCACCGCCTTGGCCATCTCCCCCACCTCGTCGGCCCGGCGCTGGCCGGGCACCTCCAGCGCCAGGTCGCCGCCGGCGAGCCGGCGCATCGCCGCCGCCATCATGGAGAGCGGACGGATCACGCCGGTGAACATCCAGGCGCCGATGCCGACGACCACCACGATGGCAAGCAGACCGGATACGATCGAATGGCGCAGGATCGCGTCGCCATCGACCTCGATGCCCGAGATCCTGGCGTTCAGCGTGGCCGCGTAGCCATCCGTTGCCAACTCGATCAGCGCCAGCAGCAAATCCGCGCCTTGCTGCATCGCCTCGGACGCCTTGTCGAAGGCGGGCATCAGGCGGTTGCCGACCGGGGGGCCGCCCTCGACATAGCCCTGGGCCATGCGGCGGCCGGTTTCGTAGTACGGGGGGAAAAGGGAGGCGGTTCGCGCCAGGGCCTCCACGATGTCGCCGCGGCCGAGGCGTTCGGCGGCGGCCGTTGCGGTGGCCACGTCGCGCGGGAAGCTGTCGGCGAATGCCTGCGCCTTGGCGAAGCCGTCATCCAACCCGTCCTGGCCGCGGGTGGCCGATACGTCCGACAGGAACTGCTGCACCTGCACCACGTCGAGCTTGATGCGGCTGGCGGCGCGCAACAGGGCGATCACCTCGTTGGTCACCATGTTGGCCGCGTGCTCCACCTCCGTCGCAGCGGCACGTTGCTGGCGCACGCTCATGACGGTGAGGCCCGCGCCGACGACGACGCAGGCCAGGATCAGCGCGATCCCCAGGGCGATCTTGGTGCGAGCGAGCATGATGTCGTTGTCTCCAGCGGGAACCCCGTCCACGCCGGACGTAGCACCAGGGGCCCTAAGATTTGGTAATCAGGTCGTGGCGCGGGGGAGATGGCGCGCTGCCGGTATTCGCTGGCCGAGGCGGCGGGGAGCGGTCATTCTGCCGTGACCGGACGCCGCGCACCGGCGAAATCGAGGAGCCCGCATGGACACGCTCACGGCTACCGCAACCCCCGTTCGCCATCCGCTGGACCCGTTGAGCGAGGCGGAACTGGCGGTCGTGCAGGTGCTGGTGACGGCGGATACGCGGTTTCGCGGGGCCATGCGCTTCACGCTGGTGGAGTTGCGCGAGCCGGACAAGGCCGCTGTGCTGGCCTTCGAGCCAGGCCAGGCCGTGGTGCGCGGCGCCCGCGTGGTGCTGCTGGACACGGCCAGCGGCGCGGTTGACGAGGTGTTGCTGGACCTGACGGCGGCGCGTGTTGCGGGCTGGGTCACGGCGGCGACGCAGGGGCAGCCGCCGATCATTCTGGACGAGTTCATGCGGCTGGACGGCATCGTGAAGTCCGACCCGGCCTGGGTGGCGGCGGTGATGCGGCGGGGCATCACCGAGGCGGACCTGAAGCTGGTGCAGGTCGATCCGTTCTCGGCCGGGAATTTCGGATATGCGGAGGAGCAGGGTCGGCGGCTGGTGCGGGCGGTGGCGTATTGGCGCGGCGGGCCGAAGGACAACGGCTATGCCCATCCCATCGAGGGTGTGGTCGCCGTGGTGGACCTGGTCGCCGGGCGCATCCTGACCCTGGTGGACGACCCCGTCGCCATCCCGATCCCGCGCACCCCGCGCAACTATCATCCGGAGGCGTTGCCGGCGCCGCGCACGGATTTACGGCCGCTGTCGATCGTGCAGCCGCAGGGGCCGTCGTTCACCGTGGATGGGTGGGACGTGGCGTGGCAGAACTGGCGGTTCCGGGTGGGGTTCACGCCCCGCGAGGGGCTGGTGCTGCATCGGCTTGGCTTGATGGACCAAGGGGTTGAGCGGCCAGTCGTCCATCGCGCCTCGATTGCCGAGATGGTGGTGCCGTATGCCGATCCGACCACCAACCACTATTGGAAAAACGCCTTCGACGCTGGCGAATATGGGTTGGGAAAGCTCGCCAACGCTTTGGAACTTGGATGCGATTGCCTCGGCACCATCCACTATTTCGACATTCCCGCCGCGGACGACCATGGCGCGCCCTTCGTGATGCGGAACGCCGTGTGCATGCATGAGGAGGACTACGGGACCCTCTGGAAACACAACGAATTCCGCACCGATGTGCGGGAGGTCAGGCGGTCGCGGCGGCTGGTGATCAGCTTTTTCGCCACCGTCGGCAACTACGACTACGGCTTCTACTGGTACCTCTACCAGGATGGCACGATCCAGCTTGAGGCCAAGCTGACCGGGATCGTCCAGACCGCGGCGGTGATGCCTGGCGAGCCGTACCCATGGGGCGGGATGATCGGCGAGGGGCTGGGCGGGCCGACGCACCAGCATTTCTTCTGCGCGCGGCTGCATATGAGCGTGGATGGCGAGGGCAACACGGTCAGCGAGCATGAGTTCGTGCCGCGGCCGTGGGGGGCGGACAATCCGCACGGCAACGTCTTCGACACGACCAGCAGGGTGCTGGCGCGGGAGCGGGACGCGGCGCGGGAGGCGGATGGACGGACCGGGCGGTACTGGAAGATATCCAATCCGAACAAGCGGAACGTGGTGGGAAATGCGCCGGCGTACAAGCTGGCGGTGCAGGCGACGCCGCTGTTGCTGGCGCAGGAGGGCAGCGCGATCCGGGGCAGGGCGGGGTTCGCGACCAAGCATGTGTGGGTGACGGCCTATGATCCCGCCGAACGGTTTCCGGCCGGGGAGTATCCCAACCAGCATCCGGGGGGCGACGGGCTGCCGGCGTGGATCGTGGCGAACCGGGAAATCGAGAACGCCGACGTGGTGGTGTGGCACAATTTCGGCCACACCCATGTGTGCAAGCCCGAGGACATGCCGATCATGCCGGTGGAATACGCGGGCTTCATGCTCAAGCCCAATGGCTTCCTGGCGGCCAACCCGGCGATGGACCTGCCGCGCGATACGCAGGGCGCGGCAGGGGCGTCCTGCTGCCACGCCTCCTGAGGCGGCGCGGCGGTGCGCCGGCCGAGCCTGTATCGCCATCCACCCGGCCATGGCCACCACCGGGTAGGGTTCGTCGAGCTGTTCTTCGACCTGGTGTTCGTGTTTGCGATCACCCAGCTTTCGCATGGGCTTGCGGCGCATTTCTCGCTTCTCGGCGCGGCCGAGACGGCGGTGCTGCTGGGGGCTGTGTGGTGGGTGTGGATCTATACCTCGTGGGTGACCAACTGGCTGGACCCGGAGCGCACGCGGGTGCGGCTGCTGCTGTTTGCCATGATGGCGGGCGGCCTGGTGCTGGCGACCTCGATCCCCACGGCGTTCGATGGCCGGGGCGTGGCCTTCGCGCTGGCCTATGTGACGATGCAGGTCGGGCGGACCTTGTTCATGGTGGTGGTGACGCCGGCGGAGGATCGGCGGTTGCGGCGGAATTTCCATCGCATCCTGGCGTGGTTTCTGGCCGGGGCGGTGCTGTGGCTGGGCGGTGCGGCGCTGGAGGGGGTGCCGCGGCTTGGCCTGTGGGCGGCCGCCGTGCTGCTGGAGATGGCGGCTCCTGCACTGGGGTTCGCCGTGCCGTGGATGGGCAAATCCACCGTGAACGACTGGAAAATCGATGGCGGCCACATGGCCGAGCGGTGCGGGCTGTTCGTGATCATCGCGCTGGGGGAGTCGATCCTGGTCACGGGCAGCACCTTCGCCGGGCAGGACTGGACGTGGACGGCGGTGGCGGCCTTCGCGGTCGCGCTGTCGGGCAGCGTGGCGATGTGGTGGATCTATTTTCACCGGGGCGCAGAGCTTGGGGCGGCGCGGATCAGCGAGGCGGCGGACCCGGGGCGGCTGGCGCGGCTTGCCTATACCTATCTGCACCTGCCGATCGTGGCGGGGATCGTGGTGACGGCGGTGGGCGACGAGGTGCTGCTGGGGCATCCGCTGGGCGGCACCGGGGGGAAGGCGGCGGTCGCGCTTCTCAGCGGGCCGATGTTGTTCCTGGCTGGGGTGATGGTGTTCAAGCGGACGTTGCGGATGTGGCTGCAACCTTCTCATATTGCGGGACTCGCGGCCCTGGCGTTGCTGTTTTTCGCTGCGCCCTGGCTGCCGCCGGTGGGAATGGCGGCGGTGGCGTCGGGGGTGCTGGTGGTGGTCGCGGTGTGGGAGGCGTGGTCGCTGCGCACCGACGGCAAGGAGTGGGCGTGAATGGAACGAAATCAGGGAGTGGCGTGATGGAACAGGGCATCATTCCGCCGGGCGTGGCCGGGCATAACCGGTCGATGGTGACGCCGAACTTCGCGGTGCTGCCGCCGCAGGGGATTTTGGAGTTGCGGCTGCCAGGGTGGCCCGGGACAGCGGTGTTCTTCCAGACGTCGCCGCAGATGGGCGCGCGGTTTGCCCAGGCGTTGCTGGTGATGCCGGCCGGTGGGCATGGCGTGCCGGGGCGGACGGAGGGTGTCAGCCATTTCTATTATGTCGTGGCATCGTCATGCGACATAACAATCGGCGGCGTGCGCCATACGCTGACGGCGGGCGGGTACGCCTATGTGCCGCCGGGCGCTGTGCACAGCCTGGAAGCCGGTGCCGAGGGTGCGCGGGTGGCCTGGATCCGCAAGCCGTTCGAGGATGCGGGGCTGGAGGCGCCGCCGCTGATCGTGAGCCATGCCGACCGGGTGGAGCACCGGTTGCGGCATACCCTCGGGCGGTCGTGGCAGCACCTGCTGCCGGAGGAGGATCTGCGCTACGACCTTGCGGTCAACATCCTGCATTTCAAGCCGGGCACGCATTTCGCCATGGTGGAGACGCACATCATGGAACACGGGCTGCTGATGCTGGCCGGCCAGGGAATGTACCTGCTGGGGCGGAGCTGGCATGAGGTGTGGAAGGACGATTTCATCTGGATGGGTCCGTACTGCCCGCAGCAGTTCTATCCGACTGGCTGGGAGGATTCGGCTTACCTGCTTTACAAGGACGTGAACCGGGACGTGCGGTTCGGCTGAAGCCGCGCGCTTTCTTTCCATAATATACCTTATGCGACTTTTGGCGATGCCGATGGCTGGGGGTTTCGGTCCGGTCGCCGTTAATCCGTTGTTCCCACTTCCCTGCTATCCCCCGCCCATGCTCGCACGCTCCACCGATGGCGTTGCCAACTGGATGCACATGTTCCGTTGGATCGTGAAGCTGATCCGCGACGAGCATGGCATCGACGAGGCGCGGCTGACGCGCGATGCCGTGCTGGAGAGCGACCTCGGGCTGTCGGACGAGCAGGTCGAGGAGACGCTGGAGATCATCGCGGCCAGCTTCGTGGTGCGGTTTCCGCCTGGCACGCTGGACGAGGTGTTGCGGCTGGAGGAATTATGCATGCTCGCGAGTTGGATGAAGGGGCTGTACAAGCGCCCCCCCTTCGTGTCCGACGCGTTCGAGGCCGCCTCGCGCCAGTTGAACCCGGCGGCCGGGGCCTGAACGCGGCGAGTTTCCGGGGCGCGCGGGAGAACACGATGCGCGCCAACCGGATGATCCAGGTGGTCGGCTGCCACGCCGAGGGCGAGGTGGGCGATGTGATCGTGGGCGGCGTGCTGCCGCCGGCGGGCGGCAGCGTGTTCGAGATGCGCGAGACGATGCAGCGCGAGCACGACCATATCCGGCAGATGCTGATCTGCGAGCCGCGCGGGTCGGTGGCGCGGCATGTGAACCTGATCGTCCCTGCCCGGCGTGCGGATTGCGTGGCCGGGGCGATCATCATGGAGCCGACCGAGTATCCGCCGATGTCGGGCAGCAACACGATGTGCATCGCAACCGTTCTGCTGGAGACCGGGATGGTGGCGATGGTGGAGCCGGAAACCCGCTTGTGGCTGGATATGCCCGCGGGGCCGGTGGAGGTGGTGGCGCAGTGCCGGGACGGGAAATGCCTCTCGGTGGAACTGACCAACGTGCCCTGTTTCGCCACGCATTTGGGCGTTCCGCTGGAAGTGGAGGGGTTCGGGACGCTGGAGATCGATATCGCCTATGGCGGTATGTTCTACGTGATGACCGATGCCACGAAGCTCGGTTTCGCCATCCGGCCGGACGAGGCGCGGGATCTGGCGGTGCTGGGCGAGCGCATACGGGTCGCTGCAAAACGGCAACATCACGCGGAACATCCTGAGAATGCGGCCATTTCGGGGGTGAGCATCGTGCAATTGCACACGCCGTTCACGGCGCCGGGCGGGGCGAGCCGGAATACCTGCATCATCGCGCCCGGGCGATCGGACCGGTCGCCGACAGGGACTGGGCTGTCGGCGCGGCTGGCGGTGCTGGCGGCGCGGGGAATGCTGGACGTGGGTGACCGGTACGACCATGAGAGCATCATCGGGTCGCGGTTCGAGGGGCGGATCGTGGCGGCGGGAAGGGTGGGCGCCCTGCCCTGCATCGTGCCGGCGATCCGCGGTCGGGCGTGGATCACCGGGTTCCACAGCTATGTCGTCGATCCGTCGGACCCCTACCCCGCCGGCTACAGGGTCGCGGATACCTGGGGAGTGACGGATGGGGTGGTGCAGGCGTGAGGGGGGCCGGGTAGGCGCAAACTCCTGCCCCGTTCAGGCGGTGGCGCGGCCGCGCATCAGCCTGAGGGCGAGCAGCATGGGAATGATCACGAGCCAGGAATACATCGCCGCGTCTGGCCAGCGCGTCGCGACGGCGATCGATGCGGAGAAGACCAGCGCGGTGCCGAGGCTGCGCGCCAGGCCCATGGCGACGGCGCGGGGCGGCGTATCCGGTCGGCGCAGCGCCGGACGCAGGCCGATCCAGGACCAGAGCGCGCCCTGGACCAGGCCGGCCGCGGCCACCGTCGCGGCGTAGAAGATGACCGCCGCGGGCGCGCCGCTCTCGCCCAGGACGGCGGTGGGAAAGGGCAGGAAGCTGATCAGGGCGAGCAGCAGCAGGGACAGGACCGTCAAGGTGCCGTCAACCTCGGCCACCGCGCGGAAGAAGCGGACGTGGCCGAGCCAGTAGAGGCCGATCACGGCGAAGCTGATGGCGAAGGACAGCACCTTGGGCGCGGTGGCCCATAGCGCCACCACCAGCCCGTCGTGGTCCGCGTGGGGCGGGCGCAACTCGATGGCCAGGATGGTGATGGCGATGGCGAAGACCGCATCGCTGAACATCACCAGGCGTTCGCGCAGTTCCATGGTGCCGCCGCCGTCCCGTCAGGTGTTGCGCCCTGCCCCTGTTCCCGCCCGGTTCAGCGCCGGCGCAGCTGGGTCACGTCGCGCACCGCGCCGCGGCTGGCGCTGGTGGTGAGTGCGGCGTAGGCCTGCAGCGCCACGGAAACCTTGCGGGTGCGCTTCTCGGTGGGCTGCCAGGCGTCGGCCCCCTTTGCCTCCATGGCGGCGCGGCGGCTGGCGATGCTCGGCGTCGTCCACGGCAAGGTGGATGCGGCGGTTGGGGATGTCGATCTCGATGGTGTCGCCGTCCTCGACCAGGCCGACGAGGCCGCCTTCGGCCGCTTCGGGGGAAAGATGGCCGATGGAGAGGCCGGAGGAACCGCCGGAGAAGCGGCCGTCGGTGACCAGGGCGCAGACCTTGCCGAGGCCCTTCGACTTCAGATAGCTGGTCGGATAGAGCATTTCCTGCATGCCCGGGCCGCCCTTGGGGCCTTCGTAGCGGACGAGGACGACGTCGCCGGCCTTCACCCGGCCGCCGAGGATGCCGGAGACGGCGCTGTCCTGGCTTTCGAAAATGCGGGCGGGGCCGGTGAAGGTGAGGATGGTGGCATCCACGCCGGCGGTCTTCACGATCGCGCCTTCCTCGGCGAGGTTGCCGTAGAGCACGGCGAGGCCGCCATCCTTGGAGTAGGCGTGTTCGGCGCTGCGGATGACGCCCTTCTCGCGGTCGGCGTCCAGCGTGTCCCAGCGCGAGGCCTGGCTGAAGGCGACCTGGGTGGGCACGCCACCGGGGGCGGCCCGGTAGAACTCGGCGACCTTGGCGGAGTCGGTCGCGGGTGATGTCCCAGCGGGCCAGGGCGTCGGCCATGGTGCGGGCGTGGACGGTGGCCACGGAGGTGTCGACCAGGCTGGCGCGGGCGAGTTCGCCGAGGATGCCCATGATGCCGCCGGCGCGGTGGACGTCCTCGACATGCACGTCGGCGACCGAGGGGGCGACCTTGCAGATGACGGGTACGCGGCGGCGAGAGGCGGTCGATGTCCTTCATGGTGAAGTCGATGCCGGCCTCGTGGGCGGCGGCGAGCAGGTGCAGCACGGTGTTGGTGGAGCCGCCCATGGCGATGTCGAGCGTCATGGCGTTCTCGAAGGCGTCGAAGTTGGCGATGCTGCGCGGCAGCACCGAATCGTCGTCCTGCTCGTAATGCTGGCGGGCGAGATCGACGATGGTGCGGCCGGCCTCAAGGAACAGGTGCTTGCGATCGGCGTGGGTGGCCAGCACCGTGCCGTTGCCGGGCAGGCGCCAGGCCCAATGCCTCGGTCAGGCAGTTCATGGAGTTGGCGGTGAACATGCCCGAGCAGGAGCCGCAGGTGGGACAGGCCGAACGCTCGACGACTTCCACTTCCGCGTCGGTCATGCTCGTCGTCGGCGGCGGCGACCATGGCGTCGATCAGATCGACATTGCGCGGTCGTTGCCGGCGAGCGATGACCTTGCCGGCCTCCATGGGGCCGCCGGAGACGAAGACGGTGGGGATGTTCAGGCGCATGGCGGCCATGAGCATGCCCGGGGTGATCTTGTCGCAGTTGGAGATGCAGACCAGCGCGTCGGCGCAGTGGCGCGTTGACCATGTACTCGACGGCGTCGGCAATGACCTCGCGCGATGGCAGGCTGTAGAGCATGCCGTCATGGCCCATGGCGATGCCGTCATCGACCGCGATGGTGTTGAATTCCTTGGCGACGCCGCCCGATGCCTCGATCTCGCGGGCGACCAATTGGCCGAGGTCCTTGAGGTGGACGTGGCCGGGGACGAACTGGGTGAAGGAGTTGGCGATGGCGATGATGGGCTTGCCGAAATCGCCATCCTTCATGCCGGTGGCGCGCCAAAGTCCGCGCGCGCCGGCCATGTTGCGGCCGTGGGTGGTGGTGCGGGAGCGGTATGCGGGCATGGCTTATCCTCCGTAGGGCGACAGGTTTAGCGCGTGTTGGCATAATTCCCAACATGGACCGCAGAGCGTTTCTCGCCAGCATCGGAGGAGCTGCCATGACGCCATTATCAGGTGCGGCGGCCTGGCCCGCGGCCACGCCCGAGGCGGCGGGCTTCGTGCCGGACCTGGCGGAGCGCCTGGAGGCGGGCATCCGCTCTGGGCTGCTGCCCGACATCCATGCGGTGGTGGTGGTGCGCGAGGGGCGGCTGGTGCTGGAGCATTACGGCCAAGGGCGTGACGATGCGTGGGGGCGCGACCTGGGCGTGGTGCGGTTCGGGCCCCAGGTGCTGCATGACCTGCGCTCGGTGACCAAGAGCGTGGTGGGGCTGGTGTATGGCGCGGCGCTGGATCGCGGGCTGGTGCCGCCGCCGGAGGCGAAGCTGATGGCGCAGTTTCCGGCGTATGCCGACCTGGCGGCGGACCCGGCGCGGGCGGGACTGACGGTGGGGCATGCGCTGGGTATGACCATGGGCACGGAGTGGAATGAGGACCTGCCGTATTCCGATCCGCGCAACAGTGAAATCGCGATGGAGATGGCGGCGGACCGGCTGCGCTTCGTGCTGGAACGGCCAGTTGTGAAGCCGCCCGGGCAGGAGTGGACGTATTCCGGCGGGGCGGTGGCGCTGGCCGGTGCGCTGATCGCGCGGGGGAGCGGACGGCGGCTGGAGGAGTTCGCCGCCGAGGCGCTGTTCGCGCCGCTGGGGATCACGCGGTTCGAGTGGGCGAAGGGTGCAGACGGGGTGGCGTCGGCGGCCTCGGGGCTGCGGCTGGCGCCGCGCGACATGGCGCGGATCGGGATGCTGGTGGTGGGCGGCGGGGCCTGGGAGGGGCGGCAGGTGGTGTCGCGGGGGTGGATGGAGGCATCGCTGCGGCCGGCGGTGGCGGCGATGGACGGGGTTCGCTACGGGCTGTTGTGGTACGTGGCGGACTGGCCGGTGGCGGCGCTGGGCGGCGTACGGCGTTGGGTGGCCGGGTTCGGCAATGGTGGCCAGCGGCTGTTCGTGATGCCGGATGCCGGGTTGGTGGTGGCGATCACGGCGGGGGCGTACAACCGGCCGGACCAGTGGGTGGCGCCGATACGGATCTGGCGCGAGGTCGTGCTGGCGAATCTGCGCCGGTGATCAGCGGCGCCAGATCGCGCACAGGTTGTTGGCGGGCATTTCGACGATCTCCGGGCCAGTGAGGGCGGCGGCGTTGGCCAGTGCGTCCACGTCTTCCAGCGCGCGTACGCCCCAGGCGGGATTTCGGGCGCGGAGGTCGGCGTCGAAGGATTGGTTGCCGGGGGCGGTGGGGTGGCCGGCGCGAAGGAACGGGCCGTAGAGGATGAGGGCGCCGCCGGGGCGGAGTGCCCTGCCCGCTCCGGCCATCAGGCCTTCGGCGGCTTGCCAGGGGGCGATGTGGATCATGTTGCAGCAAAGAATGACGTCGTAGCGGCCGGGCGGCCAGGGGCCGGTGGTGTCGAGAGCAATGGCGGGGCGGACGTTGGGCAGGGATTCGCACCAGGCGTCGATGCTGGCGCGGCGGTCGGGGCCGGGGTCGGAGGGTTGGAAGGTGAGGCCCGGCAGGGCGGCGGCGAAGTGGGCGGCGTGTTCGCCGGTGCCGCTGGCGATTTCCAGGACGGTGCCGGTGCGTGGGGCGACGCGGCTGATGACGGCGAGGATGGCGTCGCGGTTGCGGGCAGCGGCGGGGGCGTGCTGGCGGGGGTCGGTCATGGGGTTATTTGCTCCGGTTCGGGCGGGCCCGTAAACCGGGATCGGGCAGAGGAGCGGCGGATGGGAGAGGCGGAAGCGGAGTTGCGGCGGTTGCTGGACATCATGGCGGCTCTGCGGGCGCCGGTTGGTGGGTGCCCGTGGGACGTGGTGCAGGATTTCGACAGCATCGCGCCCTATACGATCGAGGAAGCCTATGAGGTGGCGGACGCGATCGCGCGGCGGGATTTCGCCGCCCTGCCCGATGAGTTGGGGGATCTGCTGTTCCAGGTGGTCTATCACGCGCGGATGGCCGAGGAGGAGGGGCGGTTCGGCTTTGCCGAGGTGGCGCGGGCGATCGCGGACAAGATGATCAGGCGGCATCCGCATGTGTTCGGGGAGGCGGCGGCGCGCGATGCGGGGATGCAGCGGGCGGCCTGGGAGGAGCAGAAGAAGGCGGAGCGGGCGGCACGGGCCGAGACCGGCACGCTGGCCGGCATTCCGCTGGGGCTGCCGGCGCTGGTGCGGGCGCAGAAGCTGACGGCGCGGGCGGCGCGGGTGGGGTTCGACTGGCCCGATGCGGCGGCGGTGCTGGAAAAGCTGGACGAGGAGGTGGCGGAGTTGCGGGCCGAGTTGGGCGGGGCTGATCCTGCGCGGCTGAAGGACGAGGTGGGGGATCTGCTGTTCGGTACTGGCGAATTTGGCGCGCAAGCTGGACCTCGACCCGGAGGCGTGCCTGCGCCATGCCAATCTGAAGTTCGCACGGCGGTTCGGGGCGGTGGAGTCCGGGCTGGCGGCGGAAGGCCGGACGCCGGGGGAGGCGTCGCTGGACGAGATGGAAGCGTTGTGGGTGGCGGCGAAGCGGGAGGAACGGAAATGAAGGTGGGCGTGGTCGGATTCGGGGCGTGGGGGAAGTTTCACGCGCGCGGCTGGGGACAGGTGGCGGGGGCGGAGTTGGTGGGCATCGTCGCTCATGGCGACGGGTCGGCGGCGGAGGCTGCCGCGGAATTTGCAGGAGTGGCGGTGCACCGGGAGATCGGGGCGCTGCTGAGAAGCGGCGTGGAGGTGGTTGATATCGTGGCGCCGAACTATGTCCACGCCGATTTGGTGGTGGCGGCGCTGGAGGCCGGCAAGCACGTGGTGGTGGAGAAGCCGCTGGCGACCAGTGGCGAGGGGCTGGCGCGTATCCTGGCGGCCGAGGCGGCCTCGGGCAGGCTGGTGAGCGTGGTGCATGAACTGCGCGTTTCCGAGCAGTGGGAGTTGATCCGCCAGGAGATCGCGGGAGGTGCGGTCGGGGTGCCGATGGCAGGCGTGTATTCGCTGTTCCGGCGGCCGTTCGGCGGCGGGTCGGGCGGATGGCGGCATGATCCGGGGCGGGTGGGTTCCTGGATCTTGGAGGAGCCGGTGCACTTCATCGACCTGATGTTGTGGTATTTTTCGGTGCATGGCGAGCCGGTGGCGGTGCGGGCGACGGCAACGCCGGGGGTGCTGGGAGGAAACATGGCGATGACGGTGCGCTATGCCTCGGGCGCGTTCTTCACGGTGACGCAGTTGCTGGATGGGTTCGAGCATCATTGCTCGCTGGATATCGCCGGGACCGGGGGGGCGCTGCGGTCGTGGTGGTCGGCGGGGGATGCGCGCGTGACGGAGAGCGATGCGGGGCTGTCGATCCGGCGCGCGGGGGCGCAGGCGGCAGAGACGGTGCGGTTCGGGCGGTCGGGGGAAGTGTTTGAACTCGTGGAACATCTGAAGCGCAGCCATGCGGGGTTCCTGGCGGGGGTGAGCCCGATGCCGGCGGCGGAGGCGGCGAAGTCGGTGCGGGTGTGCCTGGCGGCGGAGGAGGCTTGCCGGAGTGGCAGGGAAGTGGGGTTGAGCTAGGCAGGGGGCTTTGCACCTTGACCCCACCAAAGGCAGAGCCTTTGGAATCCGATAATTAAGTGTTGCGGGTCGAGGGCGGTGCCTTCGCTCTAAGTCGGAAATTCAATTACTTGTCCGTCGAAGCCCGGCTCTACGCCGTTTGGCAGGTTTGCCTGCATCCAGGCCCAGTCCATGTCGGTGCCCATGTGGGTGAGGATGGTCCGGCGGGGGCGCAGGCGGTCCACCCATTGCAACACCTTGGGCAAGGGGGCGTGGGTTCGGTGGGGGCCGCGCTGGAAGCAGCCGACGATCCAGGTGTCGATGCCGTCGAGCACGGCGAAGGCGCGGTCGTCGAGGTCGAAAACGTCGGTGGAATAGGCGAAGGCGCCGATACGCAGGCCCAGGGTTTTGACCATGCCGTGGTTCTGTTCGAAGAGCCGCAGCGGCATGCCGAGGGTGTGGAGTTCGGCGTCGGGCGCGACCTCCTGGGGGACCATGACGGGGCGATAGAAGCCCGGCGGCTGCCAGGGGCGGAAGGCGTAGGAGAAGCGTTCGGCGAGTTCGGTCAGGGTCCGCTTGGTGCCGAAGGTGTCGAGCGGGCGGCCGGCGATGCGGTTGAGCATGCGTACTTCGTCCATGCCGGTGATGTGGTCGGCGTGGGCGTGGGTGTAGAGGATGGCGTCGATGCGCGGGATGGCGCAGGCGATGAGCTGGTCGCGCAGGTCGGGGGGCGTGTCGATGAGCAGGGTGCCCTGCCCCGCGTCGATGGTGATGGCGGTGCGGCTGCGGCGGTTGCGGGGTTCGGCGGGGTCGCAGATTCCCCAGTCGCCGCGGCCATCGGCGCCGCCGACGGTGGGCACGCCGGCCGAGCCGCCGGTGCCGAGCAGCGTGACCCTCACGCTTTTGCCTTGGCAAAGAGGCGGCGGAAATTGGCGGTGGTGAGATCGGCCATGGCTTCGGGGGTCATGTTGTGGACCTGGGCGAGGACGGCCGCGGTGTGGGCGACATGGGCGGGTTCGTTGCGCTTGCCGCGGAAGGGGACGGGGGCGAGGTAGGGGGCGTCGGTTTCGACCAGCAGGCGGTCAGGTGGTACGTCGCGGGCGATGTCGCGGATTTCCTGGGATTTCGGGAAGGTGAGGATGCCGGAGAAGCTGACATAGGCGCCGAGTGCGAGGGATGCCTCGGCGAGCGCGCGGGTGGAGCTGAAGCAATGCAGGAGGAAGGCGAAGGGGCCGCCGGCTTCGGTCTCCTCGCGCAGGATGGCGGCAATGTCGGCATCGGCGTCGCGGGCGTGGATGCAAAGCGGCAGGCCGGCGAGACGGGCGGCGCGGATATGGGCGCGGAAGCTGGCTTGCTGCAGGTCGCGCGGCGCCTTGTCGTAGAAATAGTCGAGGCCTGATTCGCCGATGCCGATGACCTTGGGGTGGCGGGTCTCGGCCACGATGGCTTCGGGGGTGGGCACCGGGAATTCGCCGGCGTTGTGGGGGTGGATTCCAACGGTGCACCACACGTTGGGATGGGCGTCGGCGATGGCGCGCATCTCGGCGGAGCGGGTGAGGCGGGTGCCGATGGTGACCATTTCGCCCACTCCGGCCGCGGCGGCGCGGGCGAGGATGGACGTGAGATCCTCGCCCTGGAAATAGTCGAGATGGCAGTGAGAATCGATCAGCATTGGATTGTCATGGCCCATGATGATGATGGGAGTGCATTCGGGATGCCTCCCCTGCCCCGGCGTGGCGCCGGGGAGATTATTCGGCTTCCTCGACGAAGCGGGGGAAGACGCCTTGCGGTGGCGGGAGCGGGGTGCCGGCGGGGAGCGGGGTGGCGAGGGCGGCGAAGTCGCGCGCGCCAGGCGGGACGCCGAGCTGGTCGAGCATGGCGGCGGTCTTTTCGGGCATGACCGGCTGCAGCAGGGTGGCGATGGTGCGGATGACGTCGGCGAGCACCCGCAGGACGTGGGCCATGCGCGCCGGGTCGGTCTTGCGCAGCGCCCAGGGAGCCTGGCGGTCGATATAGGCGTTGGCGGCGCGGACGACGCGCCAGATCTCCTCCAGCCCGTCGCCGAAGGCCTGGCGGTCCATATGGGCGCGGACCGCCGGCAGCAGGGCGGCGGCGCTGGCGAGGATCTCGGTGTCGTCGCTGGTACGCGGGCCGGGTTCGGGCAGCCTGGCCTCGCAGTTGCGGGCGATGAGGGAGAGCGAGCGCTGGGCGAGGTTGCCGAGGTCGTTGGCGAGTTCGACGTTGAGCCGTGAGATCAGCGCCTTGCGGGAGAACGTGCCGTCGTTGCCGAAGGGAACTTCGCGCAACAGGAAATAGCGCAGGAAGTCGAGGCCGTAGGTGTCGGAAAGTTCCTGCGGGTCCAGCACGTTGCCCAGCGACTTGCTCATCTTCTCGCCGGCGACGGTCCACCAGCCATGGGCGAAGACGCGCTTGGGCGGTTCCAGGCCGGCGGCCATGAGGAAGGCCGGCCAATAGACGGCGTGGAAGCGCAGGATGTCCTTGCCGACCATGTGGACGTCGGCGGGCCAGAAGCCCCAGCGCGGGGCGGTCTCGTCGGGGAAGCCGGCGGCGGTGATGTAGTTGGTCAGCGCGTCGAGCCAGACGTACATCACATGGTCGGGGTCGCCGGGGACGGGAATGCCCCATTTGAAGCTGGTGCGGCTGACCGAGAGGTCGCGCAGGCCGGAGCGGACGAAGCTGGTGACCTCGTTGCGGCGGGAGTTGGGGGCGATGAAGTCCGGGTTGGCGTCGTAGAAGGCGAGCAGGCGGTCCTGCCAGGCGGAGAGGCGGAAGAAGTAGCTGGGCTCGACGACCCATTCCACCTGGGCGCCGGAGGGGGCGACCTTGGTGCCGTCGGGACGGGTGGTGAGTTCGTCCTCGTCGTAGAAGGCCTCGTCGCGGACGGCGTACCAGCCCTCGTAGCCGCCGAGATAGATCTCGCCGCGGTCCATCAGGCGGCGCCAGAGTTCCTGGCAGGCGCGCTTGTGGCGTTCCTCGGTGGTGCGGATAAAGTCGTCGTTGGAGATGCCGACGCGCCGGGTCATCGCCTTGAACAGGTCCGACGTGCCGTCGGTGAATTGTTGTGGCGTCTGGCCGGCGGCGGCGGCGGCCTGCTCGACCTTCTGGCCGTGTTCGTCGGTGCCGGTGAGGAAGAAGACGTCGAACCCGTCCAGGCGCTTGAAGCGCGCCATCACGTCGCACGCGATGGTGGTGTAGGCGTGGCCGATATGCGGCGCGCCGTTGACGTAGTAGATTGGGGTGGTGATGTAGAATTTTGGTTTCATGACACTTTCGGTGCGCCGGAGGCCAGCATGGCAAGGCTGCTGACGATCGCCTGGCGCTTGTCCAGATAGGCGTCTTCGGTTTCGTCCTGCAAGCGCTTCAGCGCGTGCCACACGTCGACCCAGGCGGCAAGGGGGCGTTCGCCGAGGAGGCGGGCCTGGTCGGGGTCGGCGCGGCCGCGGGCGGCGTCGCGCACGGCCGAAGCGATGCCGGTGGCGAGCAGTTCCATGAAGGTGGAAAAGGCGTTCTCGTCGCGGCTCAGGGAGTCGGCGACGGCGTGGGCGCGGGCGACGGTGAGGCGGGGGATGTTGGCCAGCACGTCGTCGACCAGGCCGGCATAGGTGACGCCGCCGCCGGCGGCCAGATGCAGGGCGCGACCGATGGAGCCCTCGGAGAGGGCGGCGAGGCGGGTGGCGGCGTCGGGTTCGAGGTCGGGGCGGTAGCGGCGCAGAAGCGTCTCGACCGTGCCCTCGGCCAGCGGGACGAGGTTGAGGCGGCGGCAGCGGCTGCGGATGGTGGGCATCAGGCGGCCGGCGGCGGAGCAGGCGAGCAGCAGGATGGCGCGCGGCGGCGGCTCCTCCAGCACCTTCAGCAGGGCGTTGGCCGCGTTGCGGTTGAGGTCCTCGGCGCCGTCGATGACGACCACGCGCCAGCCGCCCTCGGCGGGGGTCAGGCGCAGGAAGTCGGCGACGCGGCGCACGTCGTCGACGACGATCTCGCTGCGCAGCTTGCCGCGATCGTTCAGGGTGCGCTCGACGGTGAGCAGGTCGGCGTGGCTGGCGGCGGCGACGCGGGCGAAGACCGGGCTGGCCTGGTCGAGGTGGAGGCTGTCGCCCGCCGGCATGCCGGCGAGCAGGCGGCGGGCGAAGCGGAAGGCGAGCGTGGCCTTGCCGATGCCATGGGGGCCGGTGATCAGCCAGGCGTGGTGGAGGCGGCCGGTGCGCATGGCATCGGCCATCATGGCCTCGGTGGCTTCATGGCCCAGGAGTTCGGGGTTGGCGCGGGGGGATGGGACGCTCACGCCGCCGGTTCCGGACAGAGGCGGGCGTGGACGGTGTGGAAAATGGCGGCGGCGACCGTGTCTTCGTCGGGGGTGGCGTCGATCAGGGTGCAGCGCGCGGGTTCGGCGCTGACGATGGCGCGGAAGCCGGCGCGGATGGTGGCGAAGAAGGGCGCGCCAAGGCGTTCGTAGCGGTCGGCGGCGGTGCCGCGCTGGGCGAGGCGGGCGAGCGAGGTTTCAACCGGGACGTCGAGCACCAGGGTGAGGTCGGGGCGGGCGCGCAGCATGGCGGCAAGCTTGGCGATGGCGGCGCGGTCCGCACCCTGGCCGTGGCCCTGGTAGACCATGGTGCTGTCGGCGAAGCGGTCGCACACGACCCAGATGCCCGCGGCCAGGGCGGGGCGGATGGTGCGCTCGACATGTTCGGCACGGGCGGCGAAGTGCAGCAGGGTCTCGGCCTGGGGCGACCAGTCGACGGGGCCGTCGAGCAGCAGCCGGCGCAGGTGCTCGGCGCCCGGGGCGCCGCCCGGCTCACGGGTGAGCAGGACAGGCAGGCCGCAGGCGGCCAGCGCGCATGCAAGGCGGCGGGCCTGGGTGGACTTGCCGGCACCCTCCCCGCCCTCCAGCGTGATGAACTTGCCGTGCGCCACGGCGGGGCCTTGCCCTGTGTCCTTGCCCAGTCCCCCTGCCCTATCCTCCGGTGACGAAGTGGGTGACGATGGCCAGTGCCCGGCCAGGCAGGTTCAGGCGCGGGACGTCGGCGCCGGCGAGCAGCGGAACGGCGAGGTCCGGCACCCCCTGGCCCGAGACGGTCAGCTGGCCGAGCTTCCTGCCACGCTGGACCGGCGCCTCGACGGGCGCGGCGTAGGCCAGCGAGACCTTGGCGCGGTTGCGCCAGCCGCGCGGCATGGTGACCACGAGGTCGCGGCCGCCGACCAGCGGCACGGTGGCGCTGGTGCCGAGATGCACCGGGACCTGCTCGACCACGTCGGCGGCGGTGAACAGGGTGACGTTCTCGAACTCGCGGAAGCTCCATTCCAGCAGGCGCTCGCTCTCCTCGGCGCGCTCGCGCATGGAGTTCAGGCCGTTGATCATGACGATCACCCGGCGGCCGCCGCGCTCGGCGCTGGCGACCAGGCCGTAGCCGGCCTCGTCGGTGTGGCCGGTCTTGAGGCCGTCGGCGAGATTCTTCTGCACCAGCGGGTTGCGGTTGGCCTGGTTGATGTTGCTGTATGTGAAGGATTTCTCGGAGTCGTAGTGGTAGTATTCGGGAAAGTCGTGGATGAGGCGCTGGGCCAGTGTGGCGATGTCGCGCGCGGTGCTGCGGTGCTCCGGGTCGGGCCAGCCGGTGGCATTGCGGAACGTGGTGTGGTCGAGGCCGAGTTCGCGCGCCTTGGCGTTCATCATCTCCGCGAACTGCTCCTCGGAGCCGGCGATGCCTTCGGCCAGCACGATGCAGGCATCGTTGCCGGACTGGACGATCATGCCGCGGATCAGATCCTCGACCTTCACCTGGTTGCCGACCTCGACGAACATCTTGCTGCCGCCCATGCGCCAGGCGCGCTCGCTGACCGGCAGTTCCTGTTGCAGCGTCAGGCGGCCGCTGCGCAGGAGTCCGTAGACGATGTAGGCGGTCATCAGCTTGGTCATGGAGGACGGGATCATCGGCGCGTCCGCGTCCTTCTCGAGGAGGGTCGCGCCGGTGTTGTAGTCCATGATGAAGGCGAACTTGGCCGCGGTGTCGAGCGGGCCGAGCGGGGTGGTGGCGGGCGTGCCTGCCGGCCCCGGCTCGGCGCGCCGCGCCTGGCGAGGGGCGCGGGCCGGTGGGCGGCGGGCCGGCTGGGCGGATGCCTGGGACGCGGTTGCGGCCAGCAGGGCTTGGGCGAGCAGGATGCGGCGGTTCAGCAAGGCGGGCCTCCTGTGGGTCGGCCGGGAGTTGGAGCGGAATGGTCGGGCGCGGTGCGATCGGCGGAAGACTGGTGCAGTGCTATTCCACCACGATCCGCCCGTCGAGGCACCCCGCGGGCAACACGCGGCGCAGCGTGGCCTCGGCGTCGGTCAGGCTGGGGAGAGGGCCGATGCGCACCAGCACGGAGCGGTCGCGCGGGGCGTTGTAGTCGGCCTGCATGCGGGCACCGAAGCGGGCGAGGCGGGCGACCATCAGGCTGGCGGCGGTGGTGCTGCCGAACGCGCCGCATTCGATGGCGAGCGGACCGCGGCGGGGCGAGCCCTGGGTGACCTGTTCTGGCAGGCGCAACGGGATGGCGGCGGCGCTGGCGAGCACAGCGGGGGCGACGGCGGGCGTGACGGCGGCGCGGCGCTGGCGGGTGCTGGCGGCGGTGCCCTGCGGTGGGGCGAGCGCCTCGGCCTGGACACCGGGGCGCGGCGCGACGGCCACCTGGACGGCGGTGGGGGCGCCGTTTTGAAGCTCGGTGGCGAGTTGGCGGCTCTCGGCCTCCAGCACCTGGAGGCGGACGCGGAAGGCGGTGGCATCGGGGGCGCCGAGAAGCTGGGCGGTGCGGCGGGTGACGGCGACGAGGCGGGCGGGGTCGGCGGGGCCACGGTCGTTGACGCGCACCACCACCTGTCGGCCATTGTCGAGATTGGTCAGCCGCGCGATGGCTGGCAGTTGCAGCGTGCGGTGGGCGGCGGCAAGGTTGGCGGAGTCGAAGCTCTCGCCGTTGGCGGTGGCGCCGCTGCGGCTGGCGACGGTGGCGATGCCGGTCTGGTCGAGCGTGAAATCCTCGGCCGGATAGCGCCACAGGCCGCCGGCCTGGTAGGGCGCGCCAACGACGTAGCCCGGCGCGGTGGGCTGCGTGCGGTTGTTGCAGCCGGACAGCGCGCCGGCGGTGAGGCACGCCAAGCCGGCCAGCAGCAGCCGTGTGGTCATGTGGCGACCGCGTCGCCGATCAGCCCGACTGCAAGGGCGTAGAAGTCGGAGGGGTTGTAGCGGCGGATGGCCTGGAAATTCGGATGGAACACCAGGAATGCCTCGCCGCCGGCACCGTCGGGCAGGAGCACGGCGGCCTGGGCGTCGGGCGGCGCGGCGACGGTTGCGCGCACGCCAAGGTGGGTCCAGGCCGACAGGGGCTTGCGGTTGTCGCGGCCGGCCAGCGACGGGTCGAAGCCGGCGGGCAGGCGGATCTGCTGGCCCCATGGCAGCTTGGGGGTCCAGCCAGATTTTGCCAGGTAGTTGGCAACCGAGGCGAGAATGTCGCCGGTGTCGTTCCACAGGTCGCGGCGGCCGTTGCCGTTCCAGTCCACGGCGTAGCGCAGGAAGGAGTCGGGCATGAACTGCGGCTGGCCCATGGCGCCGGCGTAGCTGCCGAGCATGCGGTCGGGGGCGATGTCGCCGGCATCGAGGATCTTCAGCGCATTCATCAGCTGGGTTCGGAAGAACTTGGCGCGCCGGCCCTCCCAGGCGAGGGTGGTGAGGGATTCGATGACGTTGAAGCCGCCGGTGAACTGGCCGTAGTGGGACTCGAGGCCCCAGATGCCCATCAACGGCGTGGGCGAAAGGTTGTAGCGGGCGCAGACCTCGTCGGTGAGTTTGCGATTGCGCGCGAAATGGTCGCGGCCGCGGGCGATGCGGGCGTCCGAGATTACCTTCTGGCGGTACTGGGCCCAGGTGAGGGTGAATTCGGGCTGGCGGCGGTCGAGTTCGATCACCTTGGCATTCGGCGAGCGGATGCCGGCGAAGGCGCGGTCCAGCGTGGCCTGGCCAATGCCGGCCTTGCGGGCCTCGGCCTTCACGCCGGCGATGTAGGGCAGGAACGAGCTTTCGGGCTTGGCGACCGGCTGCGGGCGCGGCTGCTGGGCGGCGGCCGGCAATGCCAGCGCGAGGACAGGGGCGGCCAGCAGGGTGCGACGATGCAGCATTTGCACGATGTGCCACAGGCACCGAGTTCGACGGCAATCGTGCGGTTGCTCCATTCCTCGTGCGGCCCGGGCGCATACGGTTTTGCCGGGCTTGCGATGGCTGGCGATTGCGGGAAGATGGGGAAGCCCGTCCAGGAGGATGCCATGTCGATCACGCAGCAGCTTTCAGAGTTCTCCGCCGCCATCCGGCTCGACGCGCTGCCGCCGGACGTGGTGGCGCGGGCGCGATTCCTGGTGCTGGACCTGGTGGGGAACATGGTGCGCGCGCGGGTGGACGCGGAGAGCACGCCTGCTGTGTTCGCCGCCGCGCGGGCGCTGGGGCTGGCGCAGGGCGAGTGCGCGGTGTTCGGCGAGAAGCAGGGCTGGTCGCCGGCCGGGGCGGCGCTGTTGAACGGGACCTTGGCGCATTCGCTGGATTTCGACGACACGCACGCGGCGGGATCGCTGCATCCGGGGGCGCCGGTGATCCCGGCCGCACTTGTGGCCGGCGAGATGGCCGGGGCAACCGGGGCCGAGGTGCTGGCCGCGATCGTGGCGGGATATGAGGTGACGTGCCGGGTGGCCTTGGCGCTGCCGGCGGGCGCGCATTACCAGCGCGGGTTCCATCCGACGGCGACTTGCGGGGCGTTCGGGGCGGCGGCGGCGGCCGGGCGGGTATTCGGGCTGTCGGGCGACGAGATCGCCTCGGCGATGGGGATTGCGCTGAGCCAGTCGGCGGGCAGCCTGCAGTTCCTGGCAAACGGGGCGTGGACGAAGCGCTTCCAGGTGGGCTGGGCGGCGATGGCGGGGCTGACCGCGGCGACCTTGGCGCGCGAGGGGTTCAAGGGCGCGGCGCAGGCGCTGGAGGGAAAGGCGGGGTTCCTGGCAGCCTATGCGCCCTCCCCCGTCCCGGAGCGGGCGGTGCAGGACCTCGGCGTGGTGTTCGAGCTGATGAAGACGGCGGTGAAGCCGTACCCCTCCTGCCGCTACGGGCATGCGGGGATCGACGCGATGCTGGCGCTGCGGGCGGAGCATGGGTTGCGGCCCGAGGAGGTGGAGGGGATCACCTACGGCACCTCGCGGTCGGGGATGATCCTGGTGGGTGAGCCGCGGGAGAAGCGGATCAATCCGCAGAACGTGGTCGATGGGCAGTTCAGCGGGGCGTTCGTGCTGGCCAGCGCGCTGGCGACCGGGGCGATGGGGTGGGACAGCTATGGCGAACTGCAGAACCCGGTGATCCGCGCATTGCTGCCCAAGGTGGAATGCGAGGACGATCCGGAGATCGAGGCGGAGTTTCCGGCCAACATGTCGGGCAAGGTGACGGTGCGCGCGCGCGGGCAGGTGTTCGTGAAGAAGGTGGTGGTGCCCAAGGGCGAGCCGGATAATTTCCTCAGCGAGGCCGAGTTGCGGGCGAAGTTCGCGGGCCTGGTGGATGCTGTGCTGGGCGTGGAGCGGAGTGCCGCACTGGCCGATGCCGTGCTGGCGATCGACACCTGCGACGACGTCGGTGCACTGGCGCGGATGAGCGTGCCGCGGGCTTGAGGCGATCGGCTTCGCGCTTGCCGATCCCGGGCTGATCGCGCGGGTCGCCGACCCCGCGGCGTTGGTCGTGCGCGGGGCGTTTCACCCGGAGCCGGAAGATGGCGTGCCCGGCTTCGCCGACGGGGCGGCGGCAGGCACGCTGGTGCTGCTGGGCTGGACCGGAGGGGCGCAGTGGCCGGCATTCGCCGCATCGGGCGAGTTCGCCGACGGACGGGCGGATCCGCTGGACCGCTGGACGCGGCGGCTGGTGGACGCAGCCGCTGCGGCACTGGCGGGGCGGGCGCTGTATCCCGGCGAGGGGCCGCCGTTCATGCCGTTCCAGCGTTGGGCGATGCAGGCCGAGGGGATCGGGGCGTCGCCGCTCGGGCTGCTGGTGCATCCGGATTGGGGGCTGTGGCACGCCTGGCGAGGGGCGCTGGTGTTGCGCGAGCGGCTGGCGCTGGTGGACGTGCCCGACCGGGCTTCACCCTGCGAGGGGTGCGCACGGCCATGCCTGTCGGCGTGCCCGGTGGGGGCGTTCGACGTGGGGCACTACGATACCGCCGCCTGTGCGACGGTGCTGGAGACGGGCGGGTGCGTGGCGGACGGATGTTCGGCGCGGCTGGCGTGCCCGGTGCGGCCGGCTGTGCCGTATGGGAAGGCGCAGATGCGCTTCCACATGACGGCGCTGCGGCTGGGGCTGGCGCGGCTTGCGGCCGGTCCTTAGGCGGCAGCCGAAAGGCTCAGGCGGTCAGGACCTGGGTGGCGTGGTGAAGAACCACGGGTGGCCGTCGGGGTCGCGGGCGGTGTAGGTGCGGCCGTAGTCGACGTTCTTCGGCGGATGGACGATCTCGGCGCCGGCAGCTTCGGCCCGGGTGAAGTGGGAGTCGACGTCGTCGAGGTAGATGAACACGCCGGCTGTGGCCACGGTGCCGGGCATATCCGCGGGCGGGAGCATTTTCCAGTCCGGCGCGCCTTGGCCCATCATGATGCGCTGGCCGTTCAGCTTCATCTGCGCATGCATGCCCGTGGGCGACGCGTGGCGCAGTTCCTCGGCGAAACCGAACGCACGGGAAAGGAAGTCGAGCGCCGCAGGGACGTCGCGGTAGAAGAGGTAGGGGATGATCTCGGTGGGCATCGCGTGCTCCTGAGGCAACGCCCCCTGCCCCTCTCCCCTCGCGGATGGCGCGGGGAGAGGGGTGGCGGTCAGTTCCGGGCGGGGATGATGACCGGAAGTTCCTCGTAGCCGTGGACGAAGTTGGAGAACACGCGCTTCTCCGGGCCGACCACGTTGATGACCGGGAAGCGGGCGAGGATTTCTTCCCAGAGGATCTTCAGCTGCATTTCGGCGAGGCGGTTGCCGACGCAGCGGTGGATGCCGAAGCCGAAGGAGAGGTGCTGGCGCGGGCGGGCGCGGTCGATGATGAAGTCGTCGGCGTCGTGGATGGCGTCCTCGTCGCGGTTGCCCGAGATGTACCACATGACGACCTTGTCGCCCTTTTTGATCTGCTTGCCCTGGAACTCGATGTCGGACAGGGCAGTGCGGCGCATGTGGGCGAGCGGGGTGACCCAACGCACGATCTCGGGGACCATGCTGTCGATCAGCGCGGGGTTGGCGCGCAGCTTGGCGTATTGCTCAGGGAACTTGTTGAGCGCGAACAGCCCGCCCGAGATCGAGTTGCGGGTGGTGTCGTTGCCGCCGACGATCAGCAGGATGCAGTTGCCCAGGAACATGCGGTCGTCCATGTCGCGGGTGGACGGGTCGCGGGCCATCATGGACAGCAGGTCGAAGCGCGGCGGGCCGTTCTCGCGCTGCTTGAACAGCGTGCGCATGTACTTGACGCATTGCTGGAGGATCTCGTTGCGCTCCTCCTCGCTGGAGACCTTGCCGCTGAGCAGGTCGGCGGTGGCGATGTCGGACCAATAGGTCAGGAGGTGGCGGTCTTCGAATGGGAAGTCGAACAAGGTGGCGAGCATCTGGGTGGTGAGTTCGATGGACACCTTCTCGACCCAGTTGAACTCCTCGCCGATCGGCAGGCTGTCGAGAATCTTCTGCGAACGCTCGCGGATGACGCCCTCGAGGTTGGCAAGGTTGGTGGGCGCCACGATCGGGCTGACGGCGCGCCGCTGCTCGTCGTGCAGCGGCGGGTCCATGGAGATGAACGAGGGGCGGCGGAAGCTCATCGGCACGTCGCGGATGGTGATGCCGCCGAGCTGGCTGTCGGACGAGAACACCTGGTGGTTGGTGTCCGCGGCCATGATGTCCTTGTATTTGGTGATCGACCAGAAGGCGCCGAAGCGGCTTTCGGCGCAGTAGTGCACCGGGGCCTCGGCGCGCAGGCGAGCGAACCATGGGCGCCAGGTGTCGTCCTGGTAGAGGGCCGGCTGGCTGACGTCGAACTTGTCCAGCGGGGTGGCCAGCGCGTCTTCGGCGGCCTTGGCTTGGGCCTGGCTGCGCAGGTCGACCGGTGCATCATTCATCGTGCAGGCTCCTGGTGTGGCGTTTCCGATTTTCTGTCCGGCGAACCGGGCGGTTGGTGCTGCCCGGCGGGCGGAGCTTTAGTGTTGTCCTGCCGGCATGCGCACCACGAGGCCGTCAAGGGCCTCGGTGACGGGAATCTGGCACGACAGGCGGGAATTGTCTTCCACGGCGTTGGCGAAGCTGATCATGCTGGCCTCGGCCTCGCTGCGGGTGCCGGTCAGGTGCTCCCAGGCCGGGTCGACATAGACGTGGCAGGTCGCGCAGGCGCAGGCGCCGCCGCAATCGGCGTCGATGCCGGGCACGCTGTTGTTGATAGCGCCCTCCATGACGGACTGGCCAACGGGCACTTCCACGGTGTGCGCCGTGCCGTCATGTTCGATGTAGGTAATGCTTGGCATCGTGTTCCTGGTTCCCTGGACGCAGATGGACGCCTGCGATTAGGCCGCGATGTCCTTCATCGTCAAGGATAGGTCGCGCAGGGTTGCGGCGTCCACCGGCTTGCGTTTGAGGATGAGTTGGCGGCCGCCCATGAACTCGGCCGGGGTGTTGACCGATTCCACGCATTGCACTCGACCCTCGGCGTCGAGGTGGAAGACGGCGAAGGTGCCGGATGACGGTTCCCCGCGCACCACCAGTTCAGCCACGTCGAAGGGCAGGCCGGCGATCTGCAGCTTGATGTCGTACTGGTCGGACCAGAACCAGGGCACCTCGGGCGCGGGGGCGGCGCGGCCGGTGATGTCGGCGGCGGCCTGGCGGGCCTGTTCGAGGGCGTTGGGCACGCTTTCGAGGCGGATGCGGCGGCCGTAGAGGGGCAACGGGCGGTTGGTGAGATCGCCGACGGCGTAGATCTCGGGGTCGGAGGTGCGGGCGTGCTCATCGACCACCACGCCGCCTGCGCAGTCGAGCCCGGCGGCGGCGGCGATCTCCTCGTTGGGGATGGCGCCGACGCCGACAAGGGCGGCGTCGCAGGACAGCACGCGGCCGTCGGCGAGGCGGACGCCGGAGACCTGGCCGTCATGGCCCTCGAGGCCGACAACCTGGCAGCCGAGGTCGATCTCGACACCCTGGGCGGTGTGGGCGGCGTGGAAGAAGGCGCTGAGCGGAGGGGAGGCGACGCGGGCGAGCAGGCGAGGTTCACGCTCCAGCACGAAGGCGGCGGCGCCGAGGGCGCGGGCGGAGGCGGCCGCTTCCAGGCCGATATAGCCGCCGCCGATGATGGCGAGGCGGCGGCCGAGGCCGAGTGCCGCCTTGAGCCGGTCGGCGTCGGCGGCGGTGCGCAGTTCGAGCACGGCTGCGAGGTCGAAGCCGGGCAGCGGCAGGCGGCGGGCGCGGGCACCGAGGGCGAGGATCAGCTTGTGGTAGGCCATCGCGGTGCCGTCGGCGAGGCGGACGTGGCGCTCGGCGCGGTCGATGGCGGCGACGGTGGTGGACAGGCGGGTTTCGATGTTCTGCTGAGAATAGAAGCGCTCGGGGCGCAAGGCGAGGCTGGCGGCGGTGGCCTCGCCCTTGAGCCAGGCCTTCGACAGCGGCGGGCGCTGGTAGGGCAGCAGCGGTTCGTCGCCGATGAGGGTGATGCCGCCTTTCCAGCCGAACTGGCGCAGCGCCGCCGCCGCCGCGCCGCCGGCGTGGCCCGCGCCGGCGATGACGATCGGCTGGCCCTCGTGGCCGGGCTGCGCTTGGCTCATTTCAGCAGGACGATCGCCTCGATCTCGACGGAGATGTTGCCGGGCAGGCTGCCCATGCCGACGGCCGAGCGGGCGGGGCGGCCGTTGTCGCCGAAGACCTCCACGAAAAGGTCGGTGCAGCCGTTGATGACGCGGGGGTGTTCGGCGAAATCCGGTGCCGCGTTGACCATGCCGAGCACCTTGAGAATGGTGTGCACGCGGTCGAGCGTGCCGAGGGCCACTTCCATGTTGCGCAGCAGTTGCAGGCCGCAGTCGCGGGCGGCCTCGTAGCCCTTCTCGACGGAAACGCCGGCGCCGACCTTGCCGGTGATCGTCGCGCCGTCGGGTTTGCGGGGGCCGACGCCGGAAAGGTAGAGAATGTTGCCGCCGATGCGGAACGGCACGTAGTTGCCGATCGGCTTGTTGGGCGGCGGCAGGACGAGGCCGAGTTCGGCGATGCGGGCCTGGGCGCTCATGGCTTGTTCTCCTCGGTGCGGCGATAGAACCGGGCCAGACGGGCGACCGGGCCATCTGGCGATGGGACTTGCTCGTCGGCGGCGATTGCTTCGTAGAGCCGCGCGACGCCGGTGTAGATGGGGGCGGCGGGCGAAGCACCCAAGAACGCCGAAATCTCCTCCATCTCGGCGACCCAGCGATAGGCCTTGGGGAACATGTCCGGTACGGAGCGCTGAAGGAATCGCAGCACATCCGGCTGGCTCGCGGCGAGTTCGGCCCGCAGCGCCTCGGCGGCGCCCGCCTGGGCCGCGCCGAGTGCCATGGTGCTGCCCAGCGCGGTCAGGCCCTTGGTGATGCCGGCATAGCTCATCTTGAGCGCGGAGGCGGCGCCGATGCCGCCCTCGATGGGGCGCAGGTCGATGCCGTGGTCGCGCAACGCCAGCAACGCCGCGGCGGCCTCGCCCGAGGCGTAGAGGCGCGGACCGGCGTCCTCACCGCGTGGCGGGCCGCCGATGATGCCGATATCCGCCACCCGCACGCCAGGCAGGCTTGCGGCGATCCGCTGCATGGTGGCCGGGCTGATGGCGTTGCAATCGGCGAACACCACGCTTCCGGCGCGGGCGGCAAGGGCGGGGGCGAGGTTGCGGGCCAGGGATTCGGCCTCGCCGGGCGGAAGGATCGACAGCACCAGTTCGGCCCAGCCGGCAAGGGCCGCCTCGTCGTCGAACAGGCGCAGACCCTCGGCGCGGGCGGCACTGGCGGCACTGCGGCCGCGCAAGGTGGTGGCCACATCCGCCCCGCGCCGGCGCAGGCGCTGGGCGATGCCGGCCCCCATCATCCCAGGTGCGATGACGGCGATGCGCATCAGAACCGCACGGACAGGGCCAGCGAGCCGACCTGGTGCAGGCCGTGGCGCTGGCTGCTGAATTCGTGGGTGGTGAGCGTGTGGGTGTAGGTGAGGCGCATGCCATAGACCATGACCGCCAGCCCGGCCTGGAGCTGGCCGACGAGGATGTTCTTCTTGACGCTGCGGCTCGACGTGAAGGTGTTGCCGTCGAGTGTCACGTCGTGGCCGACGACGCGCCCGCCGGCGCCGGCGAACAGGTACCAGGCGAGGGGGCGGACGCGGCTGAAATAATCGCCGCCGGTGAGGCCGGGGCGCATGACGGGCGGGCCGTAATCGGCCTGGAGCCCCTGCCCCAGCCGCACGATGGCGCCGGTTTGCAGATAGGCGCGCAGGTTGCCGACAGCGGCGGTGAGGCTGGGCAGCACGTCGGTCTCGATGGGACCAACGGAGCCGGTGGACAAGCGCCAGACCCGCTCGCTCGTCAGTTGGAGCAGCGGCTCGTTCTTGAGCTGGGTGGACCAGCCGCGGGCGGGACGCTGGCCGATCAGGTCGTGGAAGTTGTTCTGAAGCTCGCGCCCGCCGGCAGCCGGGCCGACCAGGCCGAGGCCGAGGGTGAGCGAGCTGCGGGTAGTGGGGGCGTCCTGCACCAAGGCGAAATTCGCCATCAGCACCGCGGCGTAGGGGCGGTCGCGCAGCGGCGGGTTGAGCACGCGGGTGGCATCGGGCGTGTAGGCCTGGTGGGTAATGTCCACCGCAATGCGCGGCGTGCCATCGCGCCACAGCGTCTGGCCGAGTTGGCGCAGCTTGTCGGGCACAAGGCTCGGGGGCGAGGTCCAGCCGAGGCGCAGGGAGTAGGAGTAGTAGCGGTCGCTGTTTTCGCTGCCGATGCTGAAAAAGTCGTTCTCGGTCTGCAGGGTCCAGACGGAAACGTCGTCCTTGGCGAACTCGGACGCGGGCGCGGCGGCGGGCTGGGCGGCCGCGGTTCCCGCGAGGACTCCCCCGGCCAGCAGGGTGGTGCCCAGTAGCAGCAGGCAACGGTCGATCATTCCACCCTCTCGTCGATGCAACGCGCGCTTGTGTAAAGGGTTGGCACGCGCGGCGGAACCCCCGTGCCGGAATGGTTCGGTCAATTCCCTACGAAAGCCGCTGCCTCGCGCCAGCCGAGCATGTGCGCGAGGGGCAGCGGGCGGCGGAGTCGAAGAACGGTTGGTCCAGCACGTGCCGCTGGGCGTGGCTGCCGCCCAGCGGTTCATTGGGCGGCGCGGTTGCCAGGGCGGCGCGGTTGCCAGGGCGGCGTGGCTGCGCTCCCCTGGGCGGAGGCACGCTGGAGGGCGCGATGGACTACACCTCGCTGGGCAGGACGGGGTTGCGGGTGAGCGTGGCCGGGCTGGGCTGCGGCGGGTTCAGCCGGCTGGGGCTGGGCCGGGGCAAGAGCGAGGCCGAGGCAGTGGCGCTGGTCCATGCCGCGTTGGATTTGGGGGTGAACCTGCTGGACACGGCCTCGGTGTACGGGACGGAGGAAGTGGTGGGTCGGGCACTGGCGGGCCGGCGCGAGGGCGTGGTGGTGGCGACCAAGGCGAGCATCCGTCGCGGCGGCGCGCTGATGTCGGGCGCAGAGGTGGTGGCGAGCCTGGAGGAGTCGCTGCGGCGGCTGCAGATGGATTGCGTGGACGTGTTCCAAATCCACGCCGTGGCGCCGGCGGATTACGCGCATGCACTTGCGGAACTGGCGCCGGCACTGCTGCGGGCGCGCGAGGCAGGCAAGCTTCGCCATGTCGGCATCACCGAGACGGCGCCGAACGATCATCGCCATGAGATGCTGGCACGCGCACTGGATGATGCGGTGTGGGAGACGATGATGGTCGGCTTCAACATGATGCATGCCAATGCGCGCGGGAGCGTGTTTCCGCGAACCCGGGCACAGGGGGTGGGCACGCTGCTGATGTTCGCGGTGCGGAACGTATTCAGCCAGCCGGCCCGGCTGGCCGCCGAAATGCGCGAACTGGCGGCGGCCGGTGCCCTGCCCGCTTCCTATGCCGAGGACTCCGATCCGCTGGGCTTCCTGGTGCACCCGGGCGGGGCGAGCAGCCTGACCGACGCCGCATATCGCTTCGTGCGGCACGAACCTGGCGTGGACGTGGTGCTGTTTGGCACCAGCGATATCGGACATCTCGGCGAGAACATCGCCTCGATCCTGAAGCCGAAGCTGCCGGCGGCGGACCTGGCGACACTGCAAGCGCGCTTCGGGCACCTGGTGGGCGTGGGATTGGACCGGCCTTCCGCGTCGCCCTGAGATTCGGTCAATGGGCGGCTCCATCTAGGCGGCTCGCCGGTGCCTGAGGCATACTGGCGCGAGGCGGCCGGCGCGCAGCCGCGAGGATGGGTGGCCGAGTGGTTTAAGGCAGCGGTCTTGAAAACCGCCGTGCGTGCAAGCGCACCGTGGGTTCGAATCCCACCCCATCCGCCAGATGCGCCAGCGCATTGAGCGGCCCAGCGGCCCGTAAGGCTGACGAGGAGACCGGAAGCTTCTTTCCGGGCCTGCCCGAAGGCGCTGGCCGGCGGGTCGACGCATCGTGACCGCGAGTGGTGCTCCATCCGGCGGCAGCGGGTGCCTATATCTTCTTGTTCATCCGGCCACGCAGTGGCGTGGCCGGATGAGGACGCAGCGTGAACGGGGACAAGAGGGATGAGCAGCAGCGATATCGAGGCGCTTGTGGGGGCGCTAGATGCATGTGCCACCGCGCTGGAGCATCTCGCGGGAGCAGCCGGCTGGAGCGGGTCCGGCGGTGGCAGCTTGCCGCGGCTGCGCCCGCAGAGCGGCGGCGTTCGCATCGCGCCATCGACGCCGGGGATGGGGCTTCCAGGCGGATCCGAGTTGACCGGCCCGGCGGCGGAGGAAGCGTCGGAGTTGGCCGCCGAATTCCGCGCCGCGATCACGGAGGTGAAGACGGGTCAGGCCGGGAGGGAATGGATGAACGCGCTGGCGAGCAGGGCCAGCCAGTTCCTGGAGCCCGGGTTGGTGGCTGACGTGCAGGACGCGACGCGGCGCTGTTTCTGACGAGCTGGTGTAGTGATCGGGACTGGCGATCCCTGGCAGCGGAAGACCCAGGTTATTGCAATGTGAATTGCATGATGCAGCCCTCGGCGGTCGGGGTGGTCAAGCACACTGGGCGACGAAACCGTCGCCAGATGCGGGTTTTCGCCGCCTTCCCATACTGCTGCAGCGGATGGGCATCTACAGAATTTGTGCATTTATTGCGCAAAGATTACATGCTCCGCAATCCGCGTGGTAAATTTACGTTAATGTTGCTGGACTGACTACAACCAGTCCGTCATAATGTGAATGAGGAACGATATCCGATTGAGGCATGCTCGTGGAACGAGGCTGCAGCGCGCAAGACAGCCATGAGCCGGGCTCACCCGAGCCTTCGATTGACGGCCAGGGCCAATTCGCGGCGCAGCGCGGCGGTGGCGCGACATTCCTGCCGCTGTGGATTGCCTCTGTTTTGCTGCCGCTGCTGGTCTTCGTGGCCGGGGCCTGGTGGACGTGGTCGCAGGTTCAGACCGAGACGCGTTTCCGGCTGGAGCAAATCGTCGATCTGCTGCACGAGCACGCCGCGCGTTCCTTCGAAATCCAGGATGCCGTGCTGGCGGCGGTGCAGGGGCGTCTTGCAGGCATGAACTGGCCGGACATCGAGGGGAACGACCGGGTCTGGTCGTTCCTGCGCACCCTTTCGGACGCCACCCCTACCACCAGCACGATCGGCATCACGGCGCCGGATGGCCGCCTCTTGCAGATCGCCAACCGCCCGCCGCCGACGTTGGCGGAAGATCTCTCCGATCGCGATTATGTCGCCGCGCAGATGAGGGCGGTGGATGACCGGCCGTTCATCGGCGAGGCGATCAAAATCCGCCGGGGCGGCTACTTCGTGGTGCCGCAGTCACGCCCCCGCCTGGGCGCAGACGGCCGCCCCGACGGTGGGGCGCTGTGGACGACTTTCCGCATCGAGGAGCTCACACGGTTCTACGGATCCGTCGTCTTTTCCAAGACCGACGTGGTGATGCTCGTGCGCCGCGACGGGGCGCTGCTGGCGCATTATCCGCCGCTGTCGTCACCGCTCGGCCATCAGGTAAATCCGGATTCCGCCCCGATGCGGGCGATACGCATAGCGACGGGCGCGCAGAGCGGCACCGAGCGCACCGCCCTCTCCCCCGACGGGCGCGTGCGGCATGGCGGCATCGGCTTCGCGGCCGGCCCGTCGCCGAAAGGCACCGTGCGCCTTTATGGTGCGCGGGAGCTTGCCGGGCTGCCGGTTGCCATCGTCTATGGCCAGGGGACGGCACTGCTGTGGCAGATATGGCTGCCGCGCGTCGCCGCTCTGCTCTTCGTGGCGGTGGCATCATCCTGCCTGATGATGATGCTCACCTGGATCACGCAACGGGGTGCACGGCGCGAGCTTTTGGCGGTAAGCTGGGCCAAGGCCGAGGCCGAGAACCGTGCTTCGGCGGAAGCGGCACGGGCCGACGCGGAGGCTGCGATGCGCAACGGCCAGCGGCTGGAGGCGCTGGGCC
The DNA here is from genome assembly GCA_963779875.1 of uncultured Alphaproteobacteria bacterium. Lineage (GTDB taxonomy): Bacteria > Pseudomonadota > Alphaproteobacteria > Acetobacterales > Acetobacteraceae > CAMDGX01. The sequence continues at coordinate 1,294,079 of CAWAAI010000003.1, forward strand.
AGATCGCCGCCGGTGTCGCGCATGACTTCCGCAATGTGGTGCAGGCGGTGCAGGCGGGCGCCAAGCTGATCCAGCGGGCCGCGGCCCAGGGCCAGACGACGCGCGTGCATGATCTCGCGGGCATGCTGGACGAAGCCGCCGGCCGCGGCGCCGACCTTACCGGCCCGATGCTGGCCCTGGCCCGCGGACCGGGCGCCGGTGTCGTGACGGCAGCAATTTGCAATCCGGCGCAGGTGGTGCAGGGCGCCTGCCGGTTGCTGGAGCGGACGCTGGGTGCCAAGTACCGGGTCGATTGCCGGACCGCGAGCGATCTGCCGCCGCAGGTGCGCGCCGGGCCCGCGGAGTTGGAGGCGACGCTGATCAACCTGGCGATCAATGCTCGCGATGCGATGCCCAAGGGCGGCCCGATCGTCATCGAGGCGTCCGGCCAGACCGACCCGGTGGACCTGCCGCCAGGCTACTACGCGCGCATCGTTGTCACCGACAGCGGCATCGGCATGGAAGCCGCGACGCTGGCGCGGGCGACCGAGGCCTTCTTCACCACCAAGCCGAGCGGCCAGGGAACGGGGCTGGGGCTGGCCACCGCACGCGCCGTCGCCGTCGATGCCGGCGGCCGCCTGCAGATCGAAAGCCGCCAGGGGCATGGCACCACCGTGACGCTGTGGCTGCTGGCCGTCTGAGGCGATCGGTCAGCCGCGCCGGCGCCGGGCAGCGCCCAGCCCGAGCAATCCGGCGGCGAGCAGCGCCAGCGATGCCGGCTCGGGCACCGGCTGCCCGTTGCTCGCCACCAGAAAGCCTCGGACTTCGCCGGAGGGGCTGAACGTGGTGTGGATATTCAGATAGGACAGGCTCCCGGCGAGACCCGCAGCCAGCGCGGCCTCGGCGCCGGTAGGGGTGCCGCCGTTCGCGCCGATGAAGGCCGGGTTCCAGCTCGATGCCTGCGTGAGGTCGAAACTGTTGGAGTAGGTGCCCGCGGTGACGCCCAGGGGAAAGCCCGCGAAGGTGGGAACCTGGGTCGCGACCCCGGCTGTGCCCGTGAACGGCGCGGCGGTGCAGCAATGGATATGCGCCGCCGTGGTGGTGCCCAACAGATCCTGGAACGAGACGCTGATCGCCATTGTGTGGGCAATGGTGTCGAGGGCTATGGAGGCGAAGCCGGTTGCCGGCGTGGCGACCGGCGGCGCCTCTGCCGCGCCGGTCAGCTGCGCCTCGTAGATGATCGGCGCGGCATGGCCGGGCGGGGCGGCGAAGAGGAGGGCGGCGGCAATAAAGGTAGGCGCGGCGATGCGGAGCATGGCGTCGTTTCCCGTTCTTTTCCAAGTTGCGGCTGTTTGCGCGCCGGCCGTGCGCCAGCTTCGTGAGGGCCGCAGGCGGGCACAAGTCACGTTAGCGGGGGTGTCAAGAGACGCCGATGTCGTCAGGAGACGCCTGCGACGCCGGAGGACGCCTACGACGTCAGAACACCCCGAGCGTGAGGCCCGCGGCCAGGGCGGCGCCGAGGTCTCGGCAACGGGAGAGCTCCGCGGGCGGTATGGACTTGGGCGCCAGGATGGCGGCCGGGGTCTGGGCGCGGGTGCAGACGACAATTGGTTCGGCGACCTCGCGCAGCCGCCAGCCGGTGACGATGCGGCCGATCTGGCGCACCGCGCCCTGGCCGTCGCTGCCGGCGCAGACCATCGTGGCGTAGGGGCGACCGGCGAGGCGATCCAGCACCGGATAGTAGCAGCGGTCGAAGAAGTCCTTCATGACGCCGGCGAGGCTGGCGAGGTTCTCGGGCGCGGCGAAGATGTAGCCGCCTGCCCCGATAAGGTCGTCGGGACCGGCCAGGGCGGCGTGGAGCAGGCGGGTATCGGCCTCGGGCCGGGCGCCCTCCGCCGCCGCCTCGGCCATCTGGCGGGTGCCGCCGGTGGCGGAATGATAGACGATGAGCAGGGTCGGCATGCGGCCCTCCGGCTGTGGCATGCCGCATCCGGGGCTGGCGCGGCGGCGGCGATGGCCGCAGGATAGCGGCAAATCAGCAACCGGGAGAGACGCGATGGACGCTGGCATCCAGATGATCTTCGCCACCTATGGCTGGACCGACATGCCGGACCACCAGGCCTGGGACGAGGAGATCCGCCTCGCGCGGCTGGCCGACGAGTTGGGGTTCTCGTGCCTGTGGTCGGTGGAGCATCACTTCAACGACTACTCCTTCGTTCCCGACAACCTGCAGCTGCTCTCGTACCTGGCGGCGATCTGCCCCAATGCCGCCCTGGGCACGGCGGCGGTGATCCTGCCGTGGAACAACCCGCTGCGGGTGGCGGAAAAGGCGATCGTGCTCGACATGCTCTCGGGCGGACGGCTGCGGCTGGGCATGGGGCGCGGGCTGGCGCGGCGCGAGTTCCACGCCTTCAACCAGACGATGGACCAGTCGCGCGAGCGCTTCGACGAGGCGGCGGCGATGGTCGTGGAGGCGGTGAAGACCGGCTGGATCGAAGGGAACGGGAAATATTATCCGCAGCCGCGCACGGAGTTGCGGCCGCGGCCGAAATACGACCTGTCGGACCGGATCTACGCGGTTGCCTCCAGCGACAACTCGCTGGCCTCGGCCGCGCGGTTGGGGGCACGGATGGTGATGTTCGCCGACCGGCCGTGGCACCTGCGCCTGCCGGCGATAATGAAATACCGCGACCTGTTCCAGCAGGCGCATGGGCGCGCCGCGCCGCCGGAACTGATCGCCGATTTCTGCGTGTGCACCACGGGGCCGGACGCCGAGGAGGTGTCGCGCCGGCACCTGGGTTCCTTCGTGGAGAGCAACATCCATCACTACGAGCTGATGGGCGAGCATTTCAGCCAGGTGAAGGGCTACAACGCCTATGCCCAGAAATCGGCGATGGCGCGCGAGGCCGGGGTGGAGGGAATGATCGACGGGTTCATGAAGGCAGCGCTGTGGGGCTCGCCCGACAACGTGCTGCGCATGCTGGAGGCGCGGCGCGAGACGATGGGCAACTTCGAGCTGGCGACGTCGTTCCGTTTCGGCGGCATTCCCTACGAGCTGGCCGAGAAGTCGATGCGGCTGTTCGCGCGCGAGGTGCTGCCGGTGGTGAAGGCGTGGCAGCCGGTAGCGCCGCCGGCGAGCGCGGCGGCGGCGCAATGACGGAGAGCGGGCATGGCTGAGCCGACCTGGCTGTTCGAACGCAAGGTGGCGCGGGGCGAGGTGCGCCTGGGCATCCAGGGCACACGGTTCCAGGCCGAACTGAACGGGCGGCGGCTGAAGCTGGCCAACAACGACATCGTGGCGCTGGGCGACCTCGCCGCCTCGCGCCACACCGCGCACCTGGTGAAGCCGCTGCGCGATGGCGGCTACACCCACCTGCTCAGCGGCTCGGTGGGGCTGCTGACCGAGGAGGCGCGGATGCTGAAGCAGGTGGCGCTTGGCACCAATGAGGGACTGCATTTCCATCGCGCCAAGCTGGTGGAGGCGCTGGAGCGCGAGCGGGCCGAGCGGACCCGGGACGGAGACCATGGAGGCGGCCAGGAACGGCTGGACAGTGGATTGGTGCACCACGCCGAGGACCGCGATTCGCAGGTGAGCGCGACGCGACAGGCGCTACTGGATTTCGACGAGGCGCATCCGAAGATTTTGGCGGAAGTGCGGGCAAAGAGCGGCTGAGCCGCCGAGCGGCTCCGAAAGGGCGGCTGAGCCGCCGGGCGGCTCCGAGAGGGCGGCTGAGCCGCCGGGCGGTTCCGAACAGGCCGCAAATCCGCTAAGGGTCGGGCGTTCCTTCCGGAGAGCCTGCCATGGGTATTGCCGCCCCGCCCGCCGAGACCGCCTGGCTGCTGCGCCATGTCGTGGGGTTCAGCGCCATGGAGGAGGCCGATGTCGCCGCCATCCTGGAGGAGTCGACCCGCACCGCCGAGGGGGTGCTGGCGCCGCTGGATGCGCCCGGCGACCGCGCGGGGGCGCGGCTGGAGGATGGTGCGGTGCGCATGCCCGACGGCTTTGCCGATGCCTTTCGCGCCTATGCGCAGGCCGGGTGGATCGGCATCGCCGCCGACCCGGCCCATGGCGGCCAGGGTCTGCCGGAGGTGCTGGCGCTGGCCGCCTTCGAGCCGGTGTCGAGCGCCAACATGGCGTTCGGGCTGTGCCCGATGCTGACGCAGGACGCGATCAAGGTGCTGTCGGTGCACGGCACGGCGGACCAGCAGGCGCGGCTGATGCGCCCGATGATCGAAGGCGCCTGGACCGGCACGATGTGCCTGACGGAGCCGCAATCGGGCTCCGACCTGTCCGGCGTGCGCACGAAGGCCGAGCCGGCTGAGGCCGGAATGTTCCGCATCACGGGGCAGAAGATCTACATCACCTACGGCGAGCATCCGTTCACCGGGAACATCCTGCACCTCGTGCTGGCGCGGCTGCCGGATGCGCCGGCGGGGAGTGCGGGCATCTCGCTGTTCGCGGTGCCGAAGGTGAACGCCGACGGGTCACGCAACGCGGTGCGCTGCCTGTCGATCGAGCACAAGCTGGGCATCAACGCGTCGCCGACCTGCGTGATGGGTTTCGAGGGCGCGCTGGGCGAGATGGTGGGCGCACCCCACCGGGGCCTGCCGGCGATGTTCGCCATGATGAACGCGGCCCGGCTCGGCGTGGCGATGCAGGGCGTGGCGGTGGCCGAGCGGGCGTTCCGCCGGGCGGTGGATTTCGCGGCGCAGCGGGCGCAGGGCGGGGCCACGATCGACCGGCACCCCGACGTGCGGCGCATGCTGCTGACGATGCGGGCGCTGGCGCTGGGCGGGCGGCTGCTGACGATGTACGCCGCCACCGTCGGCGGCGCGCGCGGCGAACTGCTGATCCCGGTTGCCAAGGCGTGGTGCACGGATGCCGGCGTGGAAGCCGCCTCGCTGGGGGTGCAGGTGCATGGCGGAATGGGCTTCATCGAGGAGACCGGCGCCGCCCAGCACCTGCGCGATGCGCGGATCGCCCCGATATACGAGGGCACGAACGGCATACAGGCGCTGACGCTGCTGCGGCGCGGGTTGCTGCGAGACCAGGGGGCGGCGGTGGCTGCGCTGCTGGACGAGGTTGCCGACACCCCTGCCCTCGCGCCCTCCGTAGGTATGGCTGCGGAGGCGGCGGCGTGGCTGCGGCAAGCCGAGCCGCGCGCTGCCGAGGCGGGGGCCAGCGCGTTCCTCGCCGTGATCGGCACGCTGACCGCCGGCTGGCTGTGCGCGAAGGTGCAGGAGCGCGAGGACGCGCCGGCCGATGCACGCCGCGCCGCGCAGGTCTTCCTGGACCAGGTGCTGCCGCGCCTGGAGGCTGCCGCGGCAACGGTCCTGCGGCCCAGCGATGCGGTGACCGATTCCGCCCCGATCGGCTAAGCGTTTGGAACGGCGCCGCCCGACCCGCTAGAAACTTTCGACCCGCAGGAGATGCCCATGCCGATTCGCCGCCTTCCGAGCCTATCGCTGCTTCTGTTGGGCAGCGTCCTGGCGATTTCGGCCTGTGACATGGTGCAGGACAACGCCGGCGCCTGCCTCGCCGTGCCGCCGCTGCGCCGGGAGGAACGGCCGAAGCCGCCGGTGGCGGAAGAGGAGCAGATCTATCAGCCCGGCCATTGGGAGTGGAACGGCTCCACCTACAACTGGCGCGAGGGGCGCTGGATCAAGCGCGAGGGCCGTAGCAACCTGTGGATGGACGGCACCTGGGTGCGCGACAAGGTGCCGGGCCCCTGCCGGTGGGAGCCGGCCCACTGGGTGCAGTAGAGACGTCTATCTTCCCTGTTCCAGCGCGCGGATCATGTGGGCGCGCAGGCGGGCAGCCGGGGGCGAGAGCGGCTCGGCGGACAGCAGGGCGATCTCGGTGTCGGACAGCGCCGGCAGGGGCGAGCCGTCGATGGCGGTGAGGCCGGCGGGCACCATCTGCTTCGGCAGCACCGTCATGCCCAGGCCGGCGCGCACGGCGGCCAGCGAACCGGCGAGCGAGCCGCAGGTGTAGGCGATGCGCCAGGTGCGCCCCGAGCGGTCCAGCGAATCCACCGCGCGCTTGCGATAGACGCAGGGTGGCGGCGAGAGCACCAGCGGCAGCGCCCGCCCGTCCGGCGGCAGTCCCTGCGGGCCGGCGACCCAGACCAGCGGCTCGCGCCAGACCCGTACGCCGCCGGTGTCGCTGGATGGCTCGCGCTTGACCAGCACGATGTCGAAGCGGCCGTCGCGGAAGGCGTCGAGCAGGTTCAGGGTAAGGTCGCAGGTGACTTCCAGCACCACCTCGGGGTGGGTCTGGGCGAACCGGGCGAGCACGCCTGGGAGATGGCTGGTGGCGAAGTCCTCCGGCGTGCCCAGCCGGACCATCCCGGCCAAATGCGGTTCGGCGACCTTGGCCACCATTTCCTCGCTGAGGTCGAGCAGGCGGCGGGCATAGGCGAGCAGGGTCTCGCCGGGCGCGGTGAGCTTCACCGACTTGGTGGTGCGGTCGAGCAGGCGCTGACCCACCGCATCCTCCAGGCGCTTGATCTGCAGGGAAATCGTGGACTGGTTGCGCAACAGGCGCTCGCCGGCCCGCGAGAAGCTGCCGGTTTCGGCGATGGTGACGAAGGCGCGCAGCAGGTCGAGATCGAGCGGAGCGGCGTGGGGCATGCGGAAACCATTCATTGTTCAAGGCAATATTATTAGTTTGAATTATCAATTTCCATCATCAAAACGGCCCGCCTAGGTTGCCGCCACCGAAGCAAGCGGAGACCCCGGCCATGACCCTCCTGTCGCCCCCCCTGCCCCACCCCAAGACCGACCAGCGTCTTTCCCCCCAGCTTTTTTCCCCGGGTGCCGTGCCGATCGCCGTTGCCCATGGCGACGGAATCGGCCCGGAGATCATGCAAGCGTCCCTCGCGGTGCTGCGTGCCGCCGGCGCGGACATCGCCGTGCAGACGGTGGAACTGGGCGAGGCCGTGTACGGCGCCGGGCATTCCTCGGGCATCGCACCGGCCACCTGGGACATCCTGCGGCGCAGCCGGGCGCTGTACAAGGCGCCGATCACCACGCCGCAGGGCGGCGGCTACAAGTCGCTCAACGTCACGCTGCGCAAGTCACTGGGGCTGTTCGCCAATGTGCGGCCGACCACTGCCTATGCCCCGTTCGTGGCGACGAAGCATCCCGGCATGGACGTGGTGGTGGTGCGTGAGAACGAGGAGGACCTGTATGCCGGCATCGAGCATCGGCAGACCGACGACGTCTATCAGTGCCTGAAGCTGGTGTCGCGGCCGGGCACCGAGAAGATCGTCCGCTATGCCTTTGAGTATGCACGCCACAATGGACGGCGGAAGGTGAGCTGCTTCTCCAAGGACAACATCATGAAGCTCACCGACGGGCTGTTCCACAAGGTGTTCGACGCCATCGGGGCGGAGTATCCCGACATCGCCAAGGACCACTGGATCATCGACATCGGTGCCGCCCGGCTGGCAGCCGCCCCCGGGCAGTTCGACGTGATCGTCACCGGCAACCTCTACGGCGACATCATCTCCGACATCGCCGCCGAGATCGCCGGTTCGGTCGGCATGGCGCCGTCGGCCAATGTCGGCGCGCACGGGGCGATGTTCGAGGCGATCCACGGCTCGGCACCGCTGATCGCGGGGCAGGACGCGGCCAATCCCTCCGGCCTGTTGCTCGCCGGCGTGATGATGATGGTGCATGTCGGCCAGCCGGAGGTCGCCGAGCTGGTGCACAACGCCTGGCTGCGGACCATCGAGGACGGGGTGCATACCGCCGATATCGCGCATGACCGGCCGGGCGAAAAGCTTGTGGGCACCCAGGGCTTCGCCGCCGAGGTGATTTCACGGCTCGGGATGGAGCCGCGGCATCTGACGGCGGTGCGCTACGCGAGGGGAGGCGCACCCTTCGTGGTGCCCGTGGCCGCGCCCGCCGTGCCGGCGGAGAAGCGGACGGTCGGGATCGATGTGTTCGTCCACTGGTCCGGCGCGGACGCGACACAGCTTGCCGCCACGATGGCCGCGGCCGAGGCCGGCGTGCTGGAACTGACGATGATCACCAACCGCGGCGTGAAGGTGTGGCCGCAGGGCATGCCCGAGACCTTCTGCACCGACCACTGGCGCTGCCGCTACATGGCCCGGCCCGGCATCGCGCTGAACCAGGCGATGATCGCGGAATTGATGCTGCGGCTGGCGCGACAGGGCACGGCCTTCATCAAGACCGAACATCTGTGCACCTTCGACGGGGTGCCCGGCTACTCGCTGGGTCAGGGCCAGTAGGTTGCGGCCATGAGGTGACATGGCGCGGGTGGCGCGGGTTGACGGCCGCCCCCGCGCGGCGTGGACTGCGCTCTCCTCGGGGCGGGAGAGCACAACATGAGCAGCGCAGGTGAAAGCGTCACCATCGGGCATGGCGCGCATCGCTACCGATACGAGCGCGCCTGGGCAAAGCTGCCTCGCGGCTGGTCGTTCGGCACCGCCAATCCGGCCGACCGGCCGCCGCGCACCGCGCTGAAGGGCGCGGTGGCGGCCAATGGCGACGTGTACGTGGTGTCGCGCAGCGCCCACCCGGTGTGCGTGTTCGACCCTGAGGGACGTTTCATCACCGCCTGGGGCGAAGGGCTGTATTCCGACTTCGTGCATGCGCTGGCGATCGGGCCGGACGGCACGGTGTGGGTCACCGATACCGGCAAGCACGCGATCTATCATCATCAGACAGACGGCACGCTGATCGGCATCAATGGCAATCCGGGCATGCCCTCGCCGACGCTGTACGGCAATCCGTTCAACATGCCGACGCATATCGCCTTTCACCCCAACGGCGACGCCTATGTCTCGGACGGATACGGCAACCGGCGGGTGCACCGGTTCGGCATGGACGGCAAGCTGAAGTTCTCCTGGGGCGAGCCGGGCGATGGGCCGGGGCAGTTCGCGCTGGTGCACTTCATCGCCATCGACGCAGGCGGCACGATCTATATCGCGGACCGCGAGAACCAGCGCATCCAGTTGTTCGATCCGGATGGCGGGTTCCTTGCCGACTGGCGCGGCTTCGACATGCCGAGCGACCTGGCGATCGGGCGCGAGCACATCTATGTCGGCGGGCGCGACGGGCTGTCGATCTGGACCCATGGGCGCGAGGCGGTGGTACGCTGGGGCGCGGACGAGCCTTACCACGGCGCCTTCAATATCCACGGCATCTGGCTGGATGCGCAGGAGAACATCTATCTCGCGCATTTCGACAAGGCGGTGAGCAAGCTCACGAAACTCTCGTGAGCGGGCCCACGAGAGTTTCCTAACTGCGCGGGTTCAGCGCGGCGGGTCGTACGGCGGGTCGGCAGGCGTGCAGCCATCAACCTCGGGATGCACCTCCCACTGGTTCTGCGGGCGGCCCTGCAGGCCGCTGCCACTGGTACCGATGGCCTCGTCCACCGCGCCGCACCACTGCTTCACGCGCTGCTCGATATCGGCCGGCCAGCCGGTGAGCACGCCGGACAGGTCGGCGATGCGCTGGCAGTGCTTGATCGGGTGGATCTCGTTCCAGCCTTCATGGGCGCTGTCGTAGACCCAGGTGCCATGCACGATCAGGATGTCCTCCAGCGAGTGCAGGTGGTCGAGTTCCGAGTTCACGTCGGTCGGCGAGCCCTTGTCGTTGAGCGCCACGGCCATGCCCACGCCGACCAGCACCATGGCCACCAGGGCGGCGATGAGGCAGGCGATCCAGCCGATGACGGGAATCAGGCACAGGATCGTGCCCGCGATCACCACGGCGAGGGCCGCGATGGCGAAGTTGTAGAGCACCCACACGCCGCCGCCCTCGAACTCGGCGTGCAGGATGGGCACCTTGGCCATCGATGGCGGCGCGCCGATGGGCAGCAATACCGGAGCGTCGGCGGTCTCGCCGGGGGTGGATAGGCCGATGCCGGTGATGGACGGTTGCGGCCGGATCAGGTCGCCCTGGAAGCCGGCCAGGATGTCGGCGGCGGGCTGGCCGGGAACGCCGGGGGCCAGCAGCAGGTCGATGGAATAGTCGGTGTCGAAGGCGTCGAAGCCGCTCTTGGATGAAGGCGGGTGGGTGGCCACCAGCAGCCCCACCGCACAGCGGTCGCCGCCCAGGCAGATCAGCCGGTCGTACAGCCACCAGCGGCAATACTGCACCAGCGCCAGGATCGCGCCGATCGACAGGGCGGCGAAGACCTGGCCGGCGAGCAGCGCGATGGCGGCGCCCACGGCGATGACGATGAGCCCCGGTGCGAGGCCGAAATGGCTTTGCGGCTGCACGCACTGGGTGTGTTGCACATAGGCCATGCTGCGCCCTCCCTCAGTGCCGCTCGACGTACAGCGTCACGCCGCCGGCCAGCCCGCGCTGGCTGAAGCCGTGCACGTTCACCGGCATGCGGCCCCTGAAGCTGTCCGGCGGCTCGATCGTGACGGCGATGTCGTGTTCCTCGCCTGGGGCCAGGGTGGGCGCGGCCGGGTCGAAGGCTATTTTCCATCCATGCGGCAGGGGGTGGTTCTCGCGCCGCTGCTCGGAGCGCACCGTCGGCGTGGCGAAGGTCTCCGGCCGGCCGGCCACCGGCGGCTGCTTCTGCGCCATCTCGATGCGCCGGCGCCGCTCGGCCTCGGCCTTGCGGTCCAGCACGGCGCAGGCAACCGGCGCGGGGATGGCGAAATTGTCGGTCTCGAAGCGGAAGGTCTGCGGCGTGTCGGCCGGGTTGCCGAGGCGGAAGGTGAAATGCGCCGGCGACTGCGCCACTCCCACCTGGGTGTTCTCCTGGCCGAGATTGTTGAAGGGATTGAGGTCGTCGAACCAGTCGAGCAGCACCTGGATGCAGTAATGGCCGGCCTGCTTGGGGGTGCGCCAGCGGATGCGGGCATAGGCCGGCGCGTTGGCCCCGCCCTTGACGCCGAGATTGGTGGCCGACAATCCGATGGCGTTCGCCTGCACGCCCATGCCGAAGCTGAGATAGAAGAAGCGCACCGGCAGGCCGACCACGGGCGCCGCTGCGGAGCCGTTCCAGATGCGCGCGACGATGTCGTATTCGGTGTCGGGCTGCAGGTCGGCGGAGGCCACGGTGGCCGCCGGGTTGGGCGGGGCCATCGGGTCGGCCGGAACGGGGCCGGGCAGTTCCAGCGTGATGTCCGGATTGTCCCAGGTGACCGCGAAGCCGAGGCTCAGCAGGTAGAATTGCGGGTAGATCAGCGGGTCCGGCCGCTTGAACTCGGGCCGGTCGATCGGCGTGCAGGGCGACGGGTCGCGGTTGCGCTCGTGCTCGGTCCAGCCCATGCGCAGGCAGCATCGTTCGATCAGCAGGCGCAGCATGCGCAGGATCACCGCGAAGGCGCCGCGTCCGTCCACCACCAGCGCCCGCAGCAGGGCCAGGACCGCGATCATCATGCCACGCACGAATGTCATCAGCGATGCTCCGCCTGGTTTGTCGGGGTGGGCACACGATGCAATTGCGTAATGCTAGGCGCCGCCGCCGCTGCTGGCAACCGGACAGTTCGGCGGTGAACCGACCGCCGGCAGCGGGTGCGCATCGCGCGCCCGGCGCCTTGCATCGCCCGGCGATTGCTCTAAGCGGTCCCAAACCGCGGCTTGGCCGCGCCCGACCGGATCGAGAACGATGGATCGACTGATCGACGGCTATCACCGCTTCCGCGCCGGCGCCTGGCCCGACCGGCGGCGCCTGTTCGAGCAACTGGCCGACAAGGGGCAGTCGCCGCGCGCATTGGTGATCGGGTGCGTGGACAGCCGGGTCGATCCGGGCATGATCCTCGATGCCGGGCCGGGCGAGTTGCTGGTGCTGCGCAACGTGGCGAACCTTGTGCCGCCCTATGCGCCGGATGACGCCCACCACAGCACGAGCGCCGCGTTGGAATTCGCGGTTCGCGTGCTGGAGGTGCCGGATATCGTGGTGATCGGGCACGGGATGTGCGGCGGCATCGCGGCGCTGCTGAACGGGGCGCCGCCCCAGGCCACCGACTTCCTGGTGCCCTGGATCAGCATCGCCGAGAAGGCGCGCCGGCGCGTGCTGGCGTGCGACGACGGCACCGACATGCAACTGGCCTGCGAGCAGGCCTCCGTCGCGCTGTCGCTGGAGAACCTGCGCGGCTACCCCTGGATCGCCGAGCGCCTTGCCGCCGGCACGCTCCGCCTGAATGGCGGGCATTTCGACATCCGCCACGGCATCCTGACATTGCTGCGCGAGGACGGGACCTTCCAGCCCGCCTGACCCGCATGGGCGCGAGGACAGCAAGGCGAGGGCGCCGCTCTCGACCCGCAAAGGCTCAGGCACCCTTTAATCCCATTACTTTTTGGGCTGCGCTGACGCCAGTGGTGGAATACGAATAATCATCCGGAGGTTCAGCAGGTCCGGCCCACTTAGAATCGTAAGGTCCAGGGGCTTGGCCCCTGGCGGGTCTGGGCAGCGCCCAGCCTTCCTGATTTTCGCACCCACCTACCTGACTCCCGCCGTCACTCAAGCCGAAACCCGATCCGCCGCACGAACGCCCCCCATCCCGTCCGCTCCGGCTGCGCATATTGCCGCGCCTTGTCCTCCGACCACGTATAGGGCGCCTCTCCCCCGAACAGATCATCCCGCCGCCGGCTGCGCAAAGGCTTCACGGCCTCCCGCCGCGCATCGTATTCGGCGATATCCCCATCCAGCCCGCTGCTGTCATGCCTGTTCACATGCACCGTCGCCGAAAGCGGCAGCCGCGGCGTCAGCGCCGTATGCCCCGACGGCCAGCCCACACACAGCCCCGCCACCGGAAACACGTGCTCCGGCAGCGCCAGCACCCGCGCGACCTCCTCCGGCAGGTTGCGGATCGCACTGATCGGGCACGTCGCCAGCCCCACCAACTCCGCGGCGGCCACGAACGTCCCCAGCACGATCCCCGCCTCCACCGCGGGATTGAAGAACGCGTCCAGATGATCATTGGCAAACGCATGCCCGCGCAACGCATGCAACCGCCGCTGCCGCTGGTTGTTGCCGCAGAACACCAGGAACGCCGGCGCCGTCCGCGCCCACGGATTGTCCGGCAGCAACTCCGCCAGCGCCGCCCGCTGCCCCCCATCCTGCACGATCACGATATCCGCCTGCTGCAGGTCGCTCTTGGTCGGCGCCGACAGCGCCACCGCCGCCAGCGTGTGCAGCAACTCCGCCGCCACCGGCCGATCGGTGTAGTGCCGCATCGTCCGGTGGCGCGCCATGCTCCGCAGCGTCTCGGTATCGGCCTCAGCCGGCACCGCCGGAATCGCCGCCCCGAACCGCGCCCGCAGCCAGTCCGCCAAGGTCTCGCTCATGCCGCAACCTCCGTGCTCAGCGCCGCATGGTCGAGCACCAGCTCCGCCGCATGCAGCACCGTGTTCATCTGCGTCGTATGCGCCAGCCGGAACGCATCGCCATAAACGGTCTCGTCCGGAAACTCCGTCACCAAGGTGAACGCCGGCACCTGCCGTGCATTCTCGCCGACGATGCAGACGATGCCGTTATAAACGGGATGCCCGATCTCCCCCAGATGCGCCTCGTACGCCGCCACCTGGTCCGCATTCAGCGCCGCCAGCGCGGGATCGAGAATGAGCCGGGCCGTCAGCGCCGTCAGGAATGCATGCGCCGCCTCGGCCAACCCAGGATGATGCCGCAGAATCAAAAAGAAACCCTTCGGCAGCGCATACGGCTCATACCCGGTCGGCAGATACCCCGTCAGCGGCCGCGTCCACTCATGCGCCGGATACCCGTGCAGATTGATATGCAGCCGCGCCCCCGTCAGCCGAAACGCCTCCAGCCGCGCCGCCTTCTCGAACAGCGCCTCGCCGTTCCGATACTCCAGATCATCCCCCAGCGCCGTGAACCGCGCCGCATGATGCATGTGCCGCGGGTTCGCCACCCGCAGCCGGTGATGCAACGCATACCCGTCCGGGTTCTCCTGCGGAATCAACGCGAAATGCGCCCCCCGCCGCTCGCGCAACCGATGCGCCGCCCGCAACGCCCCCACCACGCCCGACGTCTCGTTCGCATGCTGCCCCGACGAGATCACCAGCCCCGGCTCGCTCCCCTCCACATAGGTCCCGCGAACCGCCCGCCCTTGCACCGAGACAGCACCGAACGCCACCCCGCCCACCGCCACGGTCGCCGCCGCCAGCTCCAGCTCCGTCAATGGCCGGCTCGCCCGCTCCAGCCCCTCCGGCTCCTGCGCCATCTGCGCCATCGCCCGGTGCGGCGCCAGGCTCACCCTTACCGTCGTCTCGCCCGCCGCCGCCGACACCAGCGGCACGATCTGCCCGGGCTGGAACTCCCTGTCCCCCAACGCCCGCCCGCCGATCTGCTGGAACACCTCCAGCAGCGAGAAATACAGATCCTCGTGCAGCGCCTCGCGCGTGGACAAACACTCGTCATGCCAATCCAGCTTGCGCTCAATCCCGCCAATCCCGATCGCGATCTCCAGCGTCTCGAAGAACGGCGTCGCCGCCGGCCACTCATGCCCGCGCACCGCACCCATCACCGCCTCGAACGCCGCCTCGTAGTCGGTCGGCAACGCCGCGTTCAGGTTCGGCACCGGGCAACCCGGCGGGAACGTCCGCAACCACCCGCATGGCGACAGCGCCGGCCGGCCCACCGGATCAACCGCGCGCCGATTGGGCGCGAACACCGGCACATACTCGTCCGCCACCCCCTCGCGGCTCAGGCCGACATAATAATGATCCCCGACCGTCCCAGGCTCGAACCGCACCGGCACCGGTGCGACCAACGCCGGCAGCGGATACGCCTCCACCCGGAACCGCTCCGGCGGGGCCTCCTGCGTCGGCAAATACACCGCAATCGCCGTCACGCCCGAAAGATCGATCTCCTCCAGGAACGCATGTACCAGCGGCTTGTAGGCACTGCGGATCACCGCATTGAACCCGCGCCCCGCCAACACCGCCTCGGCCGCACGCCGCGCCGCGCGATCCTCGAACACCCAGGCCTCCACCAGCATCCCCGGCCATTCCGGCTCCACGAACCGCGCCAGCAACCCATCCAGCGTCCGCTCAAACCGCGCATCAAGCAGCGTCGTCATCCCAAATCCCCCGCCGGCATCCCACCATGATGACCCGAATTGCCCACGCCGTCAGCGGTCCTCATGCACGGCGGCAGGCAATCCCGCCCCAATCACTTCCTTCTCCCTTGCCTTGCTCCTCCAAGCCTCCGTGTCTCTGTGGCAATCTGCTTGCCTTCTTTCCTCCTTCCCCCCACCAAACGACGCCACCCCCAACGGCCACCCGCCTCCCGCACGCAGCACAGCTTCGCGCCCACGCTCAGGAACGATAAAACCCCACCAAGCCGGCCCGCCGGCGCCACCGCCGGAGACCGCCCCGCCATGGACGAAACCCTCGCCCGCGCCGCCTTCGACGAAGCCCTGCGCACCCACTCCCCCGGCTTCGGAACCTTCTTCCTCAGCCGCCTCCTCGCGCTGGACATCACTTACGGCGACGAAGACTGCACCGTGCGCATGGAAGTGAAGGACTTCATGTTCAACCCGCAAGGCTCGCTGCACGGCGGCATCATCTCCACCGTGCTCGACATCTCCATGGGACACCTGCTGAACCACAGTGCCGGAACCGGCATGACTCTGGAAATGAAAACCCAATACATCAAGCCCGCCCGCGAAGGCATCGTCCAGGCCCGCGCCACCTTCCTCCGCCGAGGACGCTCGATCAACTTCCTCGAAACCCGAATGACCGACGCGGACGGGGCATTGATGGCGTTTGCTACTTCCACTTGGCGATTGCTCTAGGCAAGCGAAGGGAAGGGCTCCGCCCGTCGCGCGAAGGCGCGCAACGGACTGGACCGCCAGGGGCCGGCGGCCCCTGGACCCCATTAGCTAAGAAAATAATCTTTGGCGCGATCCGGGCATCCTGATACGAACAGGGGATGAACAGGGCCGCACCAGCGTCCGAGACACCCCACCCCGCCCAGGCCTTCGCCGCGCGGATCGACGGCGTGCTCGACCGCTTGCTCCTGCTCATCGCCGCGCGTTTCCGCATCCTCGGCCCCGTCACCGTCCCGCTCTGGAACCGCGTCTCCCGCGCCCGCCAGCGCCTCGCCCGCCTGCTGGCGAACCTCGCCGCCGGCCGCCTCCCCCACCCGCGCGCCGCATCCGGCATCCGCGCCCCCAAAGCCACTCCCAGGACCCCACGAATCCCCCTCGGCATTCCCCGCGGCCGCGCCTGGCTCGTCAACGCTATCGGCTGGGAAGCCGCCGGATTCCGCGAACAACTCGCCTCCGTCCTGCGCGACCCCGCGGCCCCCGCTATCCTGGCCGCCTCCCCCGGCGCCGCCCGCACCATCCGCGCCCTGTGCCACCTTCTCGGCGTCACCCTCACCGACGCGCTACGCCCGCCACCATCCACAAGAAAGTCGCCGCCAACGCACCCGCGCAGCCCCCTCGAGTCCGCTCCAAACACGCCGCAGAGCGGCGTGGGTTGGCTGCCAAAAATCCATCCCTCATTCCAGACGTCCTGCACATTGCGGACGTCCTGAGTGCCGCCGACCTGCGCCCCATACGTTCCGATTCCCAATCATTCTAAATAAATGGGGGCCTGGGGCCGCCGGCCCCAGCGGGGTGCAGGGGCAGCGCCCCTGCCCTTCCTCTTTACCTTCCGTTCCCACCCATTCCCCGTACCCCCATCAGGCCCTAGGCTCGCAAGCATCGAGCACGAAGGGGGATGCCGGCATGGAGATTGTTGGGGCAGCGGTGGGGTCGTTGGACACGCCGGCTCTGTTGGTTGATCTGGATGTGATGGAGGCCAACATTGCCCGCGTCGCCGGCGTTTGCCGGGAAGCGGGCGTGGCATGGCGCCCGCACATCAAGGGCCAGAAGACACCGGAGATCGTGCGCAAGGAGATCGCGGCCGGCGCCATCGGCGCGACCTGCGCCAAGGTGGGCGAGGCCGAGGTCATGGTCGCCGCCGGCATCACCGACATCCTCATCGCCAACCAGATCGTGGGCAGCCCCAAGATCGCGCGCGTCGTGGCGATGCTCGGCGGTGCCGACGTCAAGGTCGCGGTCGACAGCGCCGTGAACGCCACCGCCTTGGGCGAGGCGGCATCGGCGGCCGGGCGCACCCTGGGCGTGATCATCGAGGTCAACACCGGCATGAACCGCGCCGGCGTGGAGCCTGGCGAGGCCGCGGTCGCCCTGGCCCGCCACATCGCCGCCACCCCCGGCCTGAAACTGCGCGGCGTCATGGGGTGGGAGGCGCACACCGTCGCCATTCAGGATGCCGCCGAGAAGCAACGCGCAATCGCCGCGGCGATCGCCAAGCTGGTCGCCACCGCCGAGGCAATCCGCGCCGCCGGCATGGAATGCGCCATCGTCTCCTGCGGCGGCACCGGCAGCTTCCCCCATTGCGCCCGCCAGCCTGGCGTGACGGAGATCCAGGCCGGCGGCGCCATCTTCAGCGACGTGCTCTACCGGCGCCGCTTCAACCTCGACTTCCCACAGGCACTGACCCTGCTCGCCACCGTCACCAGCCGCCCGACGCCCGAGCGCATCATCCTGGACGCCGGCAAAAAGGCGATGAGCAGCGACGGCGCGGTGCCCGAGCCGATCGGCCTGCCCGCCGCCAAGCCGGTGGCGCTGTCGGCCGAGCACACCACGGTGGTGCTGGAGGCGCCGAGCGAGGCGCCGCGCGTCGGCGACAAGGTACAGTTCGTGGTCGGCTATTCCGACACCACCGTTCACCTGCACGAACGCATCCACGCCATCCGCAACGGCCGCGTGGAAGCGGTTTGGACGGTCCAGGCACGCGGCCGGATCGCCTGACCTCATGTCAACGGACCCGCGCCGCCTGACCCCTGCCGACACCTTCGCCTTCCGCAGCGCCGCCGAGGCGCAGATCGCCCCCGACGGCCGCCACATCTGCTACCTCCTGACCACCCGCGACCGCGCAACCGACAGCCGCCGCACCGTCCTGATGCTGTCGGCCAACCGCCAGGACTGGTCCGAGGTGCCGGACAGCACCGGCTGCCACACGCTCCGATGGTCGCCGGACGGGCAACGCCTGGCCTTCCTGTGCGCCGGCGCCACGGCCACCCTCACTGTGCTGGACGTGGCGACCGGCGCGCGCACCGTGCCGGTCGCGGCTGATGCCGCATTGCGCGAACTGGCATGGTCCCCCGACGGCACGATGCTCGCCTTCCAGCAGCGCGAAACCCTGCCGCCCCCGTCATGGCTCGGATTGACGGCGGCCCAAACCAGCGAGGTCCGCGCCCCACCGCCAAAATTCACCGACCGGCTGATGTTCCGCCACGACACGGTCGGCGAATGGCCCGAGGGCAGCTTCCAGACATGGGTCGTACCGGCCGATGCCAGCGCCTCCGCACACCCCGTCACCAGCGGCACCTGGTGGCACGGCATGCCGCACTTGACCACACCGGGCCTCGTCTGGTCGGCCGACGGTCGCGCGGTGCTGATGACCGGCACGCAGCGCCCGGATTGGGACCGTGCGCCGATGGACATCCACATCCATGCGGTCGCTGTCGCCGACGGCACGGTGACATCGCTGACCGACATGCAAGGCATGCAGGTCGCACCGGCCCCGTCGCCGGACGGGCAGTGGCTGGCCTTCCTGGCAACCGACGACCGGCCAGTGAGTCATCGTCCGCGCCGCCTGTTCCTGATGCCCGCCGGCGGCGGCACGGCCCGGGCATTGCTGCCCGACCTCGACCGCAGCATCGATTCGCTAAGCTGGTCCGCGGATTCCACCGCCCTGTTCATCGCCTACGACGACCCCGGCCGCCGCGTGGTCGCCCGCGTCACCCTCGCCGACGGGCGCTGCACCGTGCTGGTGGACAACGTCGCCGCGTCCTCCATCGAGATGCCCTATTCCGGCGGAGGCTTCTCCGTGGCGCAGGATGGCACCCTCGCCTATGTACGCGGCGCCCCCGACCTGCCGGGCGACGTGGCGGTGGTGACGCCCAATCGGGCCGAGCACACGCTAACCAACCTGAACGGCGACCTCGCCGAGGCCGTCGGCGGATTCCGCCCGGCCGAAATGCTGTGGGCACGCGGCGCGGAAGGGCGCGAGGTTCAATCCTGGCTGACCCTGCCCGATGGCGCCGGCCCGCACCCCCTGGTGCTGGAAATCCACGGCGGCCCCTTCGCCCAGTATGGCGAACGCTTCTCGATGAAGCACCAGATGCTCGCCGCCGCCGGCTACGCGGTGCTGGCGGTCAACCCCTGCGGCTCCACCGGCTATGGCGAGGCCTTCGCCAACGCCCTGCACGACCGCTTCCCCGGCCCGGACCACGACGACCTGTTGGCGGTGCTGGACCTGGTGGCCGCCCGCCCGGAAATCGACGAAGCCAACCTGTTCATCACCGGCGTCTCCGGCGGCGGCGTGCTGACGCTGTGGGGTGTCGCCCACGATCACCGCTTCCGCGCGGCCGTCTCCATCAAACCCGTGGTGTCGTGGGAAAGCTGGATGCTCACGGCCGACATGGGTCCGACCGGCGGGCTGGTGTGGCTGGGCGGCGTGCTGCCGTGGCAGGACCCGGCGAAATACCGCGCCCGCTCGCCGCTGGCCCTGGCCGGACAGATCCGTACCCCGACCCTTTTGATGGCCGGCGAGGCGGATTCGCGCACCCCGCCCACCGAGGCGCTGCAGATGTATTCGGCGCTGAAGCTGGCCGGGGTGGAGACGGCGCTGCTGCGCTTTCCGGGCACCAGCCACAGTTCCGGGGCGATGCGGCCATCGCTGTTCGCCGCCGAGGTTTCGGCGACGCTGGGCTGGTTCGGAAAGTTTCGCGGCAATGCGGGATAGCTTCGGCGCAGGTGCATTCGCCCACCGTTTGATGTAATCCTCTTTTACATGCGCTTCGGTTCAGACCCACCGCCGCGCGGCCCCCGCTCCGACAAGGGCGAGGGCGGGCGCGACAGCTATCACCACGGCAACCTGCGCGAGGCGCTGATCACCTCGGCGCTGGCGCTGATCGCCGAACGCGGCCCGGCGGGCTTCACCTTCGCCGAGGTGGCGCGGGCGGCCGGCGTCAGCGCCGCCGCCCCCTACCGCCACTTCCGCGACCGCAACGCCCTGGTCGCCGAAATCGCGCGACAGGGCTTCGAACGCTTCGCCACCGCACTGGAGCAGGCATGGAACGACGGCCGGCCAGACCCGGTCGCGGCGATCGAGAATTGCGGCCGGGCCTACCTGGCCTTTGCCCGACGCGAACCGGCCTCCTACGCGGCGATGTTCGAGCCAGGATTTCCGCTGGAAGACGACGCCGGCCTGCTGCGCGCCTCGGAAAACGCGTTCGGCGTGGTGCGACGGGCAGCGGAAGCCGCGTGCGGCACCCATCGCGGCGCCGGCGCGCGGCCGCCGGCGGTGATGGTGGCGCTGCATATCTGGGCCATGTCCCATGGCATCGCATCGCTGTTCGTGGGCCGCACCGACGCGATGCGGCGCAAGCTGCCTATGACGCCGGAGGACCTGCTGGAAGCAGGGCTGCTGATCTACCTGCAATCGCTCGGTCTGAGCACGCCGGGGCGCTGATCGAATCCCGTTCGATTGTCCTTGACTCACCGGGGGTATCCGGCCATCTATGTAAATGTGATTAACATTCACATCCCGCCACTCAGACAGGAGGCTACCGTGCCGATGTCGGCATTCCTCAATGATCTGCCCAAGCCGGCCTGGATCGTCGCCACGGTCCTCGCTTTCGTGCTCTTCTGGCCACTGGGCTTGGCCATGCTCGGCTACCTTTATGGCAGCGGGCGCATCTTCAACCGCCAGCGCCAGGGGCCTGGGCAGTGGTACAACACCGAGGCCGGCCAGCAGCAGGGCGGTTGCTGGGGCAAATGGGGGCAACAGCGCCAGGCCGCGCCCCAAAGCGGCAACGCCGCCTTCGACGAGTACCGCACGGAAACCCTGCGGCGGCTCGAGGAGGAGCAGAAGGAGTTCGTCGAGTACCTCGAGCGCCTGCGCCGCGCCAAGGATAAGGCCGAGTTCGACCAGTTCATGGCCGACCGCCGCCGCCCGACGGTGACCCCGGACTTCGGCAACGGCACCTGATTCGCCTGCGTCCCGAACAGCCCCCGGCCGCCTCTGGCGACCGGGGGTTTTTCGTGCGCGCCGCTTGGCAGGCATGCCGCCGCGGCCCCAGGATGAAGCATCGACCGATCCGGGGATGACCGCCATGACCGCAGCTTCGTACGATCCGCGCACGCACGGGATGCTCACCTTCCACGACGCCCTGCCCCGCTTCCGCGACGGCAGCGACACGCCGCGCGCCTATCTGGAGCGCTGCATCGAGACGGTGAAGGCGCGCGAGCCGGTGGTGAAGGCGTTTGCCTCGTTGAACCTCGACACCGCGCGTGAAGCCGCCGATGCCAGCACGAAGCGCTGGGCGGAGGGCAAGCCGCTGTCGGCGATCGACGGCATGCCGGTCGGCATCAAGGACCTGCTGGAAACCAAGGACCACCCCACGGAGATGGGCTGCGAGGCCTATCGCGGCAATTTCCCCAAGCGCGACAACGCCGCCGTCTGGGCGCTGCGCCAGGCCGGGGCCGTGGTGTTCGGCAAGACGGTGACGGCGGAGATCGGCGGGTCGCATCCCGGGCCCACGACCAACCCCTTCGACCCGGCGCGCACGCCCGGCGGCTCGTCGTCGGGCTCCGCGGCAGCCGTGGGGGCCGGGATGATGCCGGCGGCGATCGGCACCCAGGTGGGTGGCTCGATCATTCGCCCAGCCGCGTTCTGCGGCAACGTGGCACTGAAGCCGACCCAGGGTGGTATCAATCGCGGCGAGCGCCAGGCCACCAGCATGAGCACGCACGGACCGCATGCCGGCTGTATCGAGGACATGTGGCAGGTCGCCATCGAGATCACCAGGCGCGCCGGCGGCGACCGCGGTTGCCTGGGGCTGTTCGGGCCCGGCACCACGCCCGCGGCGCAGAAGCCGGGCCGGCTGATCGTGCTGGAGACCGAGGGTTGGCCAGACCTGGACACCGCCACGAAATCGGCCTTCGAGATGTTCCTGGAAAGCCTGCGCGCCGCCGGGATCACGCTGCTGCGCCGCGGCGACCATCCGTACATCGAGGCGGTGGAGCAGTCGGTGGCAAACGGGCGGGCCGTCTGCGGCACCATCACAAGCTGGGAAAACCGCTGGGGCCAGCGCGCGCTGGTTGACGCGCACCCAACCGGGGTGAGCGAACGCGCCCAGGCCGGGCTGCGCCGCGCCGAGGCAATGTCGCCCGACGACTACCGTGCCGCGCTGCTGGCCCGCGATTCGGCCCAGCTTTGCCACAAGGCGGCGGCGCCCCTGGCCGACGCCATCGTCACCCTCGCCTGCCCCGGACCGGCGCCGCTGTGGCCAGGGGACGTGCCGGGCCAGCCGCTCGCGCCGCGCCCGACCGGCGATTTCGTGTTCAACGCACCAAGCTCGATGCTCTTCGCACCGGCGGTGACGGTGCCGCTGATGGCTGTCGGCGGGATGCCGGTGGGCGTGCAGGTGATGGGGCAGCAACATGAAGATGCCCGGGCAACAGGCATCGCGCGGTGGCTGATGGGGAATGTGACGCCGGTTGTGGGGTAGGTAAGGAAGAGTCTTCTTTTTCTGAAGAAAAAGAAGCAAAAAGACTTTTGACCATTCGCGCCTTCTGGGGATCTGGCACTAGATCGGTAAAAGTTTTTTGGTTCTTTTTTTTAAAAAAGAACATCTTTCTTAGAGGCCATTTCGGAATTAATGCGGAACGGTAGATTTTGGGGGTTGGATGGCCGTGCCAGATGTGATTCCGGGCAGGTGTTCGAAGCCTTGCCGGAGATCTCATGTGGACGCCGACCACCCGCGCGCAGCATAGCCGCGCGGGCCTCCGCTATGGAAGTGACGTCACCGACGCCGAGTGGCTGATCCTCGGGCCGTTCCTGCCTGCCGCTTGCCGGTGCGGTTGCCCGCGGAAATGGGAGATGCGAGAGATCGTCAACGCGATCTTCTACGTGCTGCGCGGAGGGATCGCCTGGAGCCTTCTGCCCAAGGACTTTCCGCCCGTGCCGACGGTCTATCGCTGGTTCGCCCGGTTCCGCGACGACGGCACCTGGGAGCGGATCAACCATTACCTGGTGATGCTCGACCGCGAGCGGACGGGGCGCGAGGCAAGCCCAACTGCGGCCGTGATTGACAGCCAGAGCGTCAAGACCACCGAGAGTGGCGGCGTGCGCGGCTACGACGCAGGCAAGAAGATCAAGGGTCGCAAGCGGCACGCCCTGGTCGATACCGACGGCCGGGCACTGAAGTTGCAGGCCCATTCGGCCGCCATCCAGGATCGGGATGGCGCCGGACCGCTGCTGCGGGCGTCTCGCGCAAGTTGGCCGTTCGTGGCGTTGGGCTATGCGGACGGCGGCTATGCCGGTCCCAGGGTCGCCGATGCCAGTCCGATCCGCATCGAGGTGGTCCGCAAGGCCGACAACCAAGTCGGCTTTGCCGTCATCGCCAGACGCTGGGTGGTCGAGCGGTTCTTCGCCTGGATCAACCGCAATAGGCGCTTGGCAAAGGACTTCGAAGCTACTCTCGAAAGCGTCGAGGCGTTCCTCTACGCTGCATCCAGCGTGCTGCTGCTACGAAGGCTGGCTCGATCGTAAAGCGATTCGAAATGGACTCTTACGCCCGCCGCGCAAACCAAGGCTGCAACCGCGCATAGAGGCTCCTGAACGCCGCATACTGCTCGTCGTAGGCTTGGTCGCGATTTGGCGCGATCATCTTGCCATCGCCCACGAAGTTGGTGACGCCGTGCCAGTCGTGGGTCGCGCCGGTGCCGAGGGCGGCGAGCCAGGCGGCGCCGAGGCAGGAGCCGGGGTGGTCGGTGAGCACGCGGATCGGCTGCTGGAAAATGTCGGCGATGATCTGCATCCAGACGAGGCTGCGCGAGCCGCCGTCGGAGGCGAGCAGGCGGGTGACGGGGTGGCCGATTTCGCGGAACACCTCGGCGTGGTGGCGCAGCGCGAGGCCGATGGATTCCAACGTGGCGCGCCAGAGATGGCCGGCGCCGTGGTTGAGGCTGAGGCCGGTGAAGGTGGCGCGGGCCAGCGGGTCGTGCAGCGGCGATTTCTCGCCCAGCGGATAGGGCAGCACGGCGACGCCTTCGCTGCCGGCGGGAATGGCGGCGGCGAGGGCGTCGAGCCGTGCGTGGGGGCGGTCCTCGCCGGGTGCGAGCAGGGCGGCGAGCCAGTTGAGCATCGAGCCGCCACTGGCCATGCAGCCGTTCGGCACGTAGAGGCCGGGGATGGAATGATAGTCGAGGTAGAGGCGCGCGTCGGGGCGGGCCTGAGTGCTGGCCATGAGGATATCGGCCGAGCCACCGAATTTCAGCAGCACATCGCCCTCGGCCATCAGGCCGGCCGCATAGGCGCTGGCGATGTGATCGGCGCTGCCGGCGATGACCGGCAGGCCAGCGGGTAGGCCGGTGGCGGTGGCGGCCTCTGGCGTGACGGTGCCGAGGACTTCGTGCCCGGCGCGCACCGGCGGCAGCAGCGCGGGCGAGATGCCGGCGAGATGGACCAGTTCCTCGCTGACCAGTCCTGATCGCAGGTCCAGGAAGCCGGCCTCCAGCGCCCAGTTGCGCTCCGTGCCCAGGATGCCGGTCAGTCGGTAGGAGACATAATCGTACGATCCCAGCAAGGTTTTTGCCTGCGCCAGCACCGCCGGTTCGTGCCGGGCGAGCCAGTGCAGCTTGCCGGCGGCGACCTGCTGGTTGAGGCCGTTGCCGGCGAGCGCCAGGAAGTGGGCGGTGTCGGTGCGGGCGATCAGGGCGGTGAGTTCGGCTTCGCAACGCGCGTCGCTCTGCTGGATGCTGGGGCGCAGGGGGCGACCGTTGGCGTCGAGCAGCACCAGGGCGGGCAGCATGCCGGCGACGCCGATGCCGGTCAGGGCATCGCGGGCGCGCGGCTCAGCGGCGAGGAGTTCGCGGCAGATGGCGCAGGCGTTGGCCCACCACAGGTGCGGATCGGCCTCGGCCCAACCGGGATGCGGCGAGCGCAGGGTGGCGGGACGGGAGGCAATCGCGGCGACGCGGTTCGGAAGTTCGATGAGGATGCCGATGGTGGACGTGGTGCCGATGTCGAGGCCGATGGCGAACATCGTCGGCTTCCAGGCTCAGCGTAGCGTTTCGACCTTGTCCATGAAGCGCCGCACGCGCGCGGAGTCCACGGCGTTCCAGGTGTTGCCGTCAACTTTGAAATGCGTGCCGACCACGGCGCCGTCGGCGAGCGCCAGCATGTCCGCGACGTTGTCGAGGTTGACGCCGGTGTTGACGAAAACCGGCACGTCGGCGACGGCGTCGCGCACCTGGCGCAGGTCGGATCGGTCCACGGGCTGGCCGGTGATGGGGCCGGAGACCATGATGGCGTCGGCGAGCGAGGAGAACACCGCCGATTTCGCGCGCAGGCCGATCGGGCGGGTGTCGAGCGGGGTGGCGAACTCGGCGTTGATGTTGAACATCAGCTTGAGGTTCGGCACGCCGAGGTCGCGGCGGGCGCGTAGGGCGCCTTCGCAATCCGGTGCCCACAGGCCCATGTCGGAGGCATAGACGCCGGTGAAGATCTCGCGCACGAAGGCCGCCCCGGTGGCCGCCGCAATGGCGACGCTGGCGACCGGGTCCCACAGGTAGTTCACGCCGAACGGCACGGCGATCTCGGGCTTCAGCGTGGCAACGATGGCCGCCATGGCGGCCACCGAGGGCTGCGGGGCCTTCAGCGAGTAGGGTCGGTCGTTCTCGTTGCCAAACATCACCGCGTCGACGCCGCCCTGCTGCAGGGCGAGCAGGTCGGCGCGGGCGGCGTCGATCAGTCGCGCCATGCCGCCGGCGGTGTTGTGCAGCGGCGTGCCGGGCAGCGCGCCGAGATGGACCATGCCGATCACGACCTTCTTCCGGCCGGCGAAGATGTCGAAGTTCATGGCTTGCGTCCTTGTTCTGGCGGTGGTGGGACGAGGTTTGCCCGCCATGGCGGCGGCCGGCAAGAAGCGGATGGCTGGCGCGATGCGGCGGGGACGCTATCGTGGCGCGGTCCAGGAAGAGGTGCCCCATGAGCCAGAACATGCCCGCCGTTTCGCTCGCCGCCGTGCCCGGCCGCCGGCGCCGGACCGTCGAGATGGCCCAGGAGATCGAGCGGCGGGGCTATGCGGCGCTGTTCTGCCCCAGCCTGGGTGCCAACATGTCGCTATGCGAGGCGCTGGCGTGGAACACCTCCACCATCCCGTTCTGCACCGCGATCGCGCCGATCTATGCGCGCACGGTGAGCGATTTCGCGGGCTCGGCGGCCTTCATGCACGAGATTTCCGGCGGGCGGTTCAGCCTGGGCATCGGCATCGCGCACGGGCCGAGCCATGTGCGCATGGGGGTGACGCCGGGCAAGCCACTGGGCGACACGCGCGGCTTCGTGGAGCGCTACCGTGCCCAGGAGGGGCTGGGGACGCTGCCGCCGGTGGTGCTGGCGGCGATGCGCAAGCGCATGGTGGGACTGGCCGGCGAGGTAGGCGACGGGGTGATCTTCGCCAATGCCTGCCGCAGCCACATGGCGGAGTCGCTGGCCACCCTGCCCGCCGGCCGACGCGAGGATGCCGGGTTCATGATCGCCGACATGATCCCGACCTGCATCAGCGACGATATCGAGGCCGCCAAGGCGGTGAACCGGCGCACGCTGACCAGTTACGCCTTCCTGCCGAACTACCGCAACTACTGGAAGGAGGCCGGGTATGAGCAGGAGATGCTGGATATCGAAAAGGCCATCGAGGAAGGGCGGCGCGAGGACGTGCCGAAGATGCTGACCGACCGCTGGCTGGCCGATGTGTCGCTGTTCGGCACGGCGAGCCAGGTGCGCGACGGCGTCCAGGCGTGGCAGGCGGCCGGCGTGCGCACCGTCGTGGTGGTGCCGTCCTCGGCCAAGGGCGGGCAGATGGTGGCGCTGGAGGAGATGTTCGCCGCGTTCGCCTGAGCGGCGATCAGGCGATCCACAGCCCGGGCAGCTTGGCGGCGAGCCACTTCGCCAGCGCGGCGTTGACGTGCGCGGGCTTTTCCTGCGCCATCCAGTGGCCGGATTGCACGACCACCTCGGCAAGGTCGGCGCAATCCCGGCGCATCGGCTCGGCGAGGCGGGAGGTCATGGTCTCGCAGGTGTAGTCGCAGGCGCCGTGCAGGAACAGCACGGGCATGGCCAGCTTGCCGCCGTGTTTCGCCTGTTTGGCGAAGGCGATGTTGGCGTCGTGGTTCATGTACCAGGAATCGGGGCCGAAGAAGCCGTTGCGGGTGAGGGCGGCGGTGTAGGCGTGCCAGTCGGCCTCGGTCAGAACGGTGGGGTCGAGCGGCACGTCCGGGGCGGCGTTGGCAGGGCCGAACCAGCCGCCGGCGCGGCGCACCAGCGCGGTGCGCGAGGGCGTGCCGGCGGCGGCGGGATTGCCGCGGCGGAACATCGCCTTCACCGTATTGGCGATGTTGGCCTCGAAGCCGGCGCAGGCGTGTGCGAAATTCTCCTGGTAGAAGGCCATGTATTCCCATTGCGCCCAAGGGAACTCGGCTTCGGGATAGAGCGTGCGGTCGGCGTACGGAACGAAATTGGCCGGCGCGAAACCGTTCGCGTAGGTACGGCACGCAGAGGTTGGCGACCGCGTGGCAGCGTTCCGGGTGATGGCTGGCCAGGCTCCACACCACCGGGCTGCCCCAGTCATGGCCGACCCAGATGGCGCGCTCGGCGCCGATGTGGTCGAGCAGCTCGATCATGTCGCGCACGGAATGCTCAAGCGCGTAGTCGCCGTGGGTGGGATAGGTGCTGGAGCGGCCGTAGCCGCGCATGTCCGGGGCGATGGCGTGGAAGCCGAGGGCGGCCATGGCGGGCAACTGGTGGCGCCAGGATATGGCCAGTTCGGGCCAGCCATGCACGAAGATGACAGGCGTGGCGCCCGGCGTTCCCGCGGAGAGATAGAAACTGGTATGGCGCGCAGTGCGCAGCGCGTGCTCGGTGACGGCGGCGGGCATCGGTGGGCCTCCTGGGTGGGGCGGGCGGCGGGTCAGCCGCGGAACAGCAGCGCGGGGTCGGCGGTTTCGCCCCGCAACTCGGCCAGCATCGCCACCACGTGATCGCGGGTGGTGAATATCTCCTCGCGGATCAGTGTCTCGGCCCGGCGTTCGTCGCCGCGGCGCACTGCCTTGAGCACGCGGCGCCAGTAGTCGACGCTCTCCTGCCGGCGTTCGCGGGTGAGGAAGTCGAGCGGCTGAGCGCGCCACATCAGGCCCCAGATGGAGCGGTCGACCTGTTCGGTCAGCGCGCGGTTGATATGGCCGGCACCGCAATGGCGATAGACGCAACGGGCTGAGTGGGCGATGGCCTGGGCAAAGGCGGCGGTGGCCTCGCCCGGCGCGTCGATCAGCGCCTCGGCCTCGGCCAAGGCGGCCTCCAGCTCGGCGGCGGCTTGGGGCACCGCGGCGCGGCGGCGGGCGAGCTGGCGGGCGGCGATGCCGGCGAGGGCCGCGCGCGCGTTGAATGCCTCCACGATGACGTCGAGCGACAGGGCGATCACGAAGGCGCCGCGGCGCGGCTTGAGTATGGCCAGGCCATAGCGCTCCAGCGCACGCAACGCCTCGCGCACCGGGCCGCGGCTGACGCCGTAGGTCTGGGCGAGATCCTGCTCAAGCAGGCGCTCGCCGTCCCGGTAGTCACCGTTGACGATGGCGGCGGCGACGCGGTTGACGATCTGCTCGGGAATGGTCAGCGCGCGCGCTCGGCGGCGGCGCTGCGGGCCACCCTCGCCGGCTGGCGGTCTGACGAAAGCGGCATCCATGGGACAAACCATCCGGAACGGAATGCTGCCTGCTAGCGCCGTCGGAGGGGGCAATGCAAGTGCGGCGTATTGTCGACAGTCGACAATTGACAGTGTTGGAGGCGGATGTTCTAGTTTTCGCAAGCCCGCCCGCAGAGGCGGCTGCATCGAGGAGGAAGCGACCGATGAAGCGATGGCTCACCGGAATTGCGGCGGCATCGTTGGCCGCGCTGCCCCTGGCCCCCTTACCCCTGGCATCCGGCACCGCGCATGCCCAGGCGCCGAAGCCGGCAACGGGGACGCTGACCATCGGCTTCGCCGCAGAGGCCGTGATGGTGGACCCGACGCGCTCGGCCGCCGGCGTGGACCAGTATTATTTCGGCCAGATGTTCGAGCAGCTGATGCGCACCGACCCGTCGCTGAAGCCGGTGAACTGGCTGGCGGAGAAGTGGACCCTGCGCCAGGAGGACGGCAAGCCGGTCATCGAGGTGAAGATCCGCCCCGGGGTGAAGTTCCACAACGGCGACCCACTGACCTCGGCCGATTTCGAGTATGCGTTCAAGCGCCAGAGCAACCCGAAGATCTCGCGCTGGACCCACCTGCTGGCCGCCGTCGAGGCGTTCGAGGTGATCGACGACCTCAACTTCCGCATCCGCTTCAAGGAGGGCGACGGTTCGTTCACCGCCGGCAACCTGATCCTGTGGGCGGTGCCGAAGCACTATTTCGAGACGGTGGGCGACGAGGAGTTCACCAAGCATCCGGTCGGCACCGGGCCATGGAAATTCGTCTCCCGCACGGTCAAGGAAGAACTGCGGCTGGAGGCGTTCGACGACTACTGGAACAAGGAACACCGGCCGACCGTCAAGAACCTGATCGTCAAGGTGATCCCCGAGGATCTCACCCGCGTGGCCGCCTTCAAGACCGGGGCGATCGACTGGATCGACGCGGTGCCGCCCGCGATGGTGGAGGAGTTCAAGAAGCTGCCCGGCGTGCAGACCGGCTCGTTCGTCACGCCCAACAACATGTATATCGCGATGGACGCGATCGGCGAGAAGTCGCCGTTCCGCGACGTGCGCGTGCGCCGCGCGCTGGCGTATGCCATCGACGTGGACGCGATCATCAAGCGCGTGCTGTTCGGCCAGGGCGAGCGCTATGTGGAGGTAGGCAAGGGCAGCCTGGGCTACGACCCCGACCTGAAGCCCTACTCCTACGACCCCAAGAAGGCACGGGCGCTGCTGCGCGAGGCCGGCTATCCGAACGGCTTCGAGGTGCCGTGCTACAACCTCACCACGCCGCGCGAACCATACCAGAAGGAGGTCGGCGAGGCCTATTTCGCCTATGCGTCGTCGGTAGGCATCCGCTGCAAGGTGCAGGGCATGGAATACGGCACCTGGATCACCTTCGGCCGGCGCGACCGCCAGGGCCACATCGACGGGCTGTACAGCAACATGTGGGGCCACGGGCTGCCGGGCGATCCCGGAACGCCGTGGGCGGGGCACATGCACACCTATGTGCCGGGCAAGGGCTGGGGCATCACCTCGGTGCACAGCGATCCCGAACTGGACAAGATGATCGTGGACCTCAAGCGCACCATGGACCTGGACGAGCGCGCCGCCCTGATCAAGAAGATCGCCCGCGTGAAGCATGACCGGGTGGCGGGCGGGCTGACCACCTATCGCCCGGTCGCGACCTTCGCCTGGCGCGACAAGGTGACGTTCAATCCGTGGCCCTCGCCGGGCTTCTGGCGCGGCATGCAGGAGATCGGGCTGAAGCAGTAGCTGGCCAGGGTCGCACATGTCCCGCTTCGTCATCCGGCGGCTGATGCAGGGACTCGTCAGCATCGTTGGCGCCAGCATGATCATCTTCCTGATCTCGCGCCTGTCGGGCGATCCGATCCTGATCCTGCTGCCCAACGATGCGCCGCCGAGCCTGATCGAGGAGACGCGGCGCAACCTCGGGCTCGACCTGCCGATCTGGCAGCAATACCTGATCTTCGCGCAGAACGCCCTGCACGGGGACTTCGGCAATTCCTACCGCTGGGAGATGCCGGCGCTGGACCTGATCCTGGACCGGCTGCCGGCCACGGTGCAGCTGGCGATCTGCGGGCTGGGGTTCAGCGTGGCGATCGCGGTGCCGGTTGGCGTGCTGTCGGCGGTGCACCGGGGCGGCTGGATCGACCGGATCGGGCGGGTCTTCGCCATGCTCGGCCAGGCGATGCCGGCGTTCTGGGTGGGGCTGCTGCTGATCCTGGTGTTCGCCATTCACCTCAACTGGCTGCCCGCCTTCGGCCACGGCACGCCCGCCCATATCATCCTGCCGGCGATCTCGCTGGGCTGGTATCCGGTGGCCGCCCAGACGCGCATCGTGCGCTCGGCGATGCTGGATGTGCTGGACAGCGACCACGTGCGCCTCAGCCGCGCGCTGGGCACGCCGGAGCGGCTGATCGTGTGGAAATACGCGCTGCGCAACGCCGCGGTGCCGCTGCTGACCATGCTGGGCGTGTATTTCGCCGCCATGCTGGGCGGCGCCTTCGTGGTGGAGACGATCTTCGCCTGGCCCGGCGTGGGCCGCACGGTGGTGGAGGCGGTGTTCAGCCGCGACTTCCCGGTGGTGCAGGCGGGCGTGCTGTTCACCTCCATCCTGTTCGTGCTGTCGAACCTGCTGGTGGACATCTCCTATGGCGTGGTCGACCCGAGGATTCGCGATGCGCGGTGACACGGTTCTGCGCACGCAATGGCGGCTGGACTGGCTGCGCGGCGTGCCGTGGCTGCCGTTGCTGGTGCTGGGGGCGGTGGGCGTGTTCGCCGCCGGGGGCGACTGGTTCCTGCCCTACGACCCCAACGAGCTTGACCTCGGCGCCTCGTTCAAGCCGCCATCGTGGCAGGCGGGGGGCAGCACCGCCTACCTGCTCGGCACCGACAATTTGGGCCGCGACATCCTCAGCCGCATCATGGCCGGCAGCCGCGTGTCGGTGATCGTGGCGTTCTACGCCATCCTGTTCAGCGGCAGCATCGGCGCGCTGATGGGCATGATCGCCGGGTATTTCGGCGGGCGCGTGGACGGGGTGCTGATGCGCCTGATCGAGATCCAGCAATCGGTGCCGGCGATCGCGCTGGCGCTGATCCTCGCCGCAGCGCTGGAGCCCGGGCTGTCCACCGTGGTGGTGGTGATCGTGCTCACCTACTGGGCCTGGTACGCGCGCATCATCCGCGGCGAGATCATGGCGCTGAAGGGCCGCGACTACATCGCCTTCGCCCGCGTCGCCGGGGTTTCCACCCCGGTGATCTTCGCCCGCCACCTGCTGCCGAACATCTTCAACACGCTGGTGGTGCTGGCGACACTCCAGGTCGGCCAGGTGATCCTGTTCGAGGCCTCGCTGTCGTTCCTCGGCCTGGGCATCCAGCAGCCGGACATCTCCTGGGGGCTGATGCTGTCTGACGCACGGCAATACATCACCAACGCCTGGTGGGCGATCACCATGCCCGGCCTGGCGATCATGATGACCTGCCTGTCCGCCAACGTGTTCGGCGACTGGCTGCGCGACCGGCTGGACCCGCAGTTGAGGCAGCTGTGATGCTGCTCAAGGTCGAGAACCTGCAGACCCACCTGCACCTGCGCCGCGGTGTGCTGCGCGCGGTGGACGGCATCAGCCTGGAGGTCGGCGAGGGCGAGACGCTGGGGCTGGTGGGCGAGTCCGGCTCGGGCAAGACGCTCACCGGCCTGTCGCTGCTGCGCCTGCTGCCCAAGGGCTCCGGGCGGATCGTCGGCGGGTCGGTGGCGCTGGACGGTCAGGAGTTGACCACGCTGAGCGACGGCGCGATGGCGCACGACATCCGCGGCAAGCGCATCGCCATGATCATGCAGGACCCGATGACCTCGCTGAATCCGGTGTTCCCGATCGGCGACCAGGTCGGCAACCCCATGCGCAACCACGACATCGCCCGTGGGGCCGCGCTGCGCAGCGCCGTGGTGGACGTGCTGTCGCGGGTCCGCATCCCCTCGCCCGACAAGCGGCTGGGCGACTACCCGCACCAGTTCTCGGGTGGCCAGCGCCAGCGCATCGTCGCCGCCATGGCGATCGGCTGCACGCCGCGCCTGCTGGTGGCCGACGAGCCGACAACGGCGCTCGATGTCACCATCCAGGTGCAGATCATCGCCCTGCTGCGGCAGATCCAGGCCGATACCGGCGCCGGCATCATCCTGATCACCCACGACCTCGGCGTGGCCGCCAGCCTGTGCCGGCGCATCGCCGTGATGTACGCCGGGCAGATCGTGGAAACCGGGCCGGTGCGGCAGATCTACCGGTCGCCCGCCCATCCCTATACCCAGGCGCTGCTGGCGGCGATTCCGCGCCTGGGCGAGAAGCGCACCCGCCTGGCCGCGATTCCCGGCCAGCCGCCGAGCCTGATCGATCCGCCTACCGGCTGCCGCTTCGCCGCGCGCTGCCCGGTGCGGATGGACAGATGCGCCGAGGCGCCGCCCACCACGCTGCTGGGCGACGGCCACAGCGCCGCGTGCTGGAAGCTCGCCTGATGGCCGACACCCCCATGCTGGAACTCGACGCCGTCACCAAGCACTTCCGCACGAAGCGCGGCGTGGTGCGCGCGGTGGAGGGCGTGTCGTTCGCCGTCCAGCCGCGCACCACCATGGCGCTGGTGGGTGAATCCGGCTGCGGCAAGACCACCATCGCCAAGATGATCCTGCAACTGGAGAAGCCTACCGGCGGCGCCATCCGCTTCGAGGGGCGAGACACGGCGGCGATGGACGCGACGGCGCTGAAATCCTATCGCCGGCAGTTGATGGCCGTGTTCCAGGATCCCTACTCCTCGCTCAACCCGCGCCTGCGGGTCGGCACCATCATCGCCGAGCCGATCCTGGCGCACGAGAACCCCGGCCGCGCGGCGGTGGCACGGCGGGTGGAGGAGGTGCTCGATGTCGTCGGCATGCCCGCCACCGCGGCCCGGCTGTATCCGCACGAGTTCTCCGGCGGCCAGCGCCAGCGGATCGCCATTGCCCGGGCGCTGGCCTTGCAGCCGCGCATGATGGTGCTCGACGAGCCGGTCTCGGCGCTGGACGTGTCGATCCGCGCCCAGGTGCTGAACCTGCTGGCCGACATCCAACAGGAATTCGGCCTCACCTACCTGATCATCGCCCACGACCTGGCGCTGGTGGAGCATTTCAGCACAGACGTTGCGGTGATCTACCTGGGCCGCGTCGCCGAATCCGGGCCCACCGAGGACGTCTTCGCCACCCCCCGCCACCCCTACACCCAGGCGCTGCTGGCCGCCGTGCCGCAGCCCGACCCCGACCATGTGCTGAACGAGACCGCCGCCGCGGGCGAGATCGCCAGCGCGCTCGACCCGCCCTCCGGCTGCCGCTTCCATCCGCGCTGCCCGCACGTGATGGATGTGTGCCGCAGCCTCGTGCCCGAACCACTCGGCGCCCCCCACGCCGCTTCCTGTCACCTGCAGAGGGTCTGACCGCATGCGCGCTCCGCTTTCCGACCTGGTGGTCGCCGAACTCTCCGGCGACGTCGCCACCCGCTATTGCGGCAAGCTGTTCGCCGAGCACGGCGCTCGGGTGATCCGGGCCTATCGCCCGGCCGACGCGCATCTCGCCTACGGCGGCCCGTCTGCCGTGGCCTACGCCGCGTGGCTCGACACCGGCAAGGAAACGACCGACGGCTTGCCCGATGGCGTGGTGCCCGACCTGGTGATCGCCGGCCAGCGCCCGCAGGATCTGGCGCGGGCCGAAGCCGTGGTGGCAGGGTTGGCGGGGCGGCCGATGCTGCTGGGAATCACCTGGTTCGGCACCACCGGGCCCTGTGCCTCATGGCAGGGCAGCGACGCCGTGATCCAGGCGATGTCGGGCGTGGCCTACCCGTTCGGCACGGCCGAGGGGCCGCCGGTGCTGCCGCAGGGTCATTCGCCGCAGGTGGTGGCCGGCACCACCGGGTTCATCGCCGCCATGGCAGCCCTGCTCGGCCGGCGCCATGGCGGCGGCGCGGCGCGCATCGATGTCAGCGTGCTGGAGGCCTTCATGTGCCTCAGCGAACATTCGGCGCCCGGATTCTTCGCCGGCGGCCCGGCGGGGCGGCGGCGCGGGGTGAACCGGTTCGGGCCGGTCTATCCGCAGACCATCTTCCCCGCCGCCGATGGCTGGATCGGCGTGACCGCGCTGACGCCGCAACAATGGCAGGAACTCTGCGCCCTCATCGGCCTGCCCGACCTCGCCCGCGACCCGCGCTACGAGACCACCGACCTGCGCATGGCCGCCGCCGACGAACTGGACACCATCCTGATGCCGGCGGTGGAGAAGCTGAACGCGCTCGCCATGCTGGAGGAGGGTCAGCGCCGCCGTGTGCCGCTGGGCCCGGTGCCCACCATGGCCGACGTGCTGGCCACGCCGCACTGGCGCGAGCGCCAGAGTTTCCGCGCCTATAACGGCAACAGCCCGGGCTTCGAGGGCCCGGCGATGCCGTTCCGCCTGCACGGCCGCGGCGAGGGCGCGACGGTGGTGAGCGCAGGGGGGGCGGGCACCGCAGGCAGCGGCAAGCCGCTGTCGGGCATCCGCGTGCTCGACCTGTCGATGGGCTGGTCCGGCCCGCTGTGCGGCCGCCACTTCGCCGACCTGGGCGCCGACGTGATCAAGGTGGAGGGCTGCGCGCATATCGACTGGTGGCGCGGCTGGAATGCGCTGGAATTGGGCGATCCACCGCCCTACGAGACCCGCTCGAACTTCAACGCGGTGAACCGCAACAAGCGCGGCATCACGCTCGATCTGCGCGCGTCCAAGGGCGTGGAACTGCTGCGCCGCCTGGCGGCGGATGCCGACCTGCTGGTGGAGAACTACGCGCCCGGCGTGCTGACCCGGCTGGGCCTGGGCCCGGCCGCGCTGGCCGAGGTGAACCCGCGCCTGTCCTACATCTCAATGGGCGCGTTCGGCAGCGCGGGGCCGTGGTCGGGCTTTCGCGCCTATGGCTCCACCACCGAGCAGGCCAGCGGCATGCCCTGGCTGCACGGCGAGGCGGAGTGGGCGCCGGCGATGCAGCATACCGCCTATGGCGACCCGATCGCCGGCATCTACGCCGCCGCCGCTGCGCTGGTGGCGCTGTACGGACGGCACGAGACCGGCGGCACCACCATCGACCTGTCGCAGGTGGAGTGCCTGTTCCAACTCGCCGCGGACGGCATCATCACGCAGTCCGCCACCGGCATGGCCCCGCCGCGCACCGGCAGCCGCCGCCCCACCCGCTATTGGACCGGCTGCCTGCGCTGCGCCGGCGAGGATGCCTGGGTGGCGGTGGATATCGAGCGCGCAGACCAGCTTCCCGCCCTCGCCCAGGCCACCATGGTGCGGCTGGTGCCCGGCGAGGCGCCAGAGACCGCGCTCGGCACGTGGACGGCAACAATGGATGCGCGTGAAGCCGCCGAGGCGCTGCAGCGCGTGGGTATCGCCGCCGCCCCGGTGCTGCCCGGCACCGCGCTGCTCGACGATCACCACCTGGCCGCCACCGGCTTCTGGCTGCGCGCCGAACGCCGCCATGTCGGCACCCACCTGATCCCGCGCGCGCCCTATGCACTGGACGGCGAGCGCCCGGCCTTCAATCTCCCTGCGCCCACGCTGGGCGAACACAACGCCGAGGTTCTGGGCCACGTGCTGCACATGCCCGCCTACGAGGTTGCCTCGCTGGAGCGCGACGGCATCATCGGCTCCAAGGCAATCTGAACCGTCTTCTGCGAATTGGAACTCCGCCCATGCGCCTGACCAAGCTACTGATCGCCAACCGCGGCGAGATCGCCATCCGCATCGCCCGTGCGGCGGCGGATATGGGCCTGCCGACGGTGGCGGTGCATTCCGCCGACGATGCTGCCAGCCTGCACGTGCGCGTGGCCGACGCGGCACGGCTGCTGCCCGGGGTGGGCGCGGCCGCCTACCTGAACGTGGCCGAGGTGATCGCGGCGGCTAAGGAGGCGGGCTGCGACGCCATCCATCCCGGCTATGGCTTCCTCGCCGAGCGCGCCGATTTCGCCCGCGCCTGCGCCGAGGCCGGCATTCGCTTCGTCGGCCCCTCGCCCGAACATCTCGACCTGTTCGGCGACAAGGCGCGCGCCCGCGAGGCAGCGATCGCGGCCGGCGTGCCGGTGATCCGCGGCCTCGACCATGCCATTACGCTCGACGAGGCCCGCGCCTTCTTCGACACGCTTGGCCCCGAGGGGGCGATGATCATCAAGGCGGTGGCCGGCGGCGGCGGGCGCGGCACAAGGGCGGTGATGACCGCAGCCGAGATCGAACCCGCCTTCAAGCGCTGCCAGTCCGAGGCCAAGGCGGCGTTCGGGCGCGAGGACGTGTATGTGGAGGAGTTCATCCCGCGCGCCCGCCACATCGAGATCCAGATACTCGGCGACGGCACCGGGGCGGTGGCCCATCTCGGCGAGCGCGAATGCAGCGTGCAGCGGCGCTTCCAGAAAGTGGTGGAGATCGCGCCCGCGCCCCATCTCGACCACGGCCTGCGCCAGGACATCATCGGCGCCGCCATGCGCTTCGCCAGAAGTGTCGGCTATGGCAATCTCGGCACCTTCGAGTTCCTGGTGGACGTCACCGGCCGGGCGGGCGTGCAGCCGTTCATCTTCATCGAGGCCAATGCGCGGCTGCAGGTGGAGCACACCGTCACCGAGGAGGTCACCGGCGTCGACCTGGTGCAGACCCAGATCCGCCTGGCCCAGGGCACGACGCTGGCGGAGATGGGCCTGGACGCACCGGGCATCGCCACCCCGCGCGGCTACGCCATCCAGCTTCGCGTGAACATGGAAACCCTCCGGCCGGACGGCAATTTCCGCCCCGGCGGCGGCACGCTGGCGGTCTACGAGGCGCCGAACGGCCCGGGCGTGCGCACCGACGGCTTCGGCTACGCCGGCTACAAGACCAGCAACAACTTCGATTCGCTGCTTGCCAAGGTGATCGTGCACTCGCGCTCCGGCGACTTCGCCGAGGCGGTGAGCAAGGCCACCCGCGCGCTCAGCGAATTCCGACTGGAGGGCGTGGGCACCAACATCCCGTTCCTGCACAACATCCTCGCCCACCCCGACTTCACCGGCGGCGAGGTGCACACCCGCTGGGTGGACGAGAAGCTGAAAGAACTGGCCGCCGTGGCCGAGCGGCGGCAACGCTTCGTGGAGGCGCCGGTGCCGGCCACGACCCCTGCCCCGGCCGCCGCACCCGCCGCCGATGCCGGTTTCGCCGGCGCCCGCGTGAAAAGCCGCGACCCGCTTGCCCTGTTTGCCCATGACGAGCAGATCAAGGCCGAGCAGGCCGCCGTCGCCAAACCCGCCTCCGCCCCCGAACTCAAAGGCCCGGACGGCTCCATCGGCCTCGCCGCGCCGATCCAGGGCACCATCGTCGCCATCAGCGTCGCCATCGGCGACCAGGTGCGCCAGGGCCAGCAGGTCGCCGTGGTCGAGGCAATGAAGATGGAGCACGTCATCACCGCCCGCGAGAGCGGCATCGTGCGCGGCGTCACCATGGCCGCCGGCGACGTGGTGCGCGAGGGATATCCCATCGTCTTCGTCGAACCCGCCGAGGTCGAGGGCGGTGCCGTCGCCGCCGATGCCGAGGTGGACCTCGACCACATTCGCGCCGACCTGCAGGAGAACATCGACCGCCACGCCTACACGCTCGACGAGAACCGGTCGGAGGCGGTCAAGCGCCGCTACGCCCGCGGCTACCGCATGCCGCGCGAGAACATCGCCGAACTGGTCGATCCCGGCTCGTTCAAGGAATACTGGCCGCTGGTCGTCGCCCGCCAGCACCAGCGCTACGACATGGAGACCCTGCGCAAGAACACCCCGGCCGACGGCCTGATCGCCGGTATGTGCACCATCAACGGCGACCTGTTCGACGACACCCGCTCGCGCGCAGCCCTTGTTCACTACGACTACACCGTGCTGGCTGGCACCCAGGGCGGGCGCAACCACTACAAGCAGGACCGCATGTACGAGTTGGCGCACCGCTTCCGCCTGCCGCTGGTGCTGTTCGGCGAGGGCGGCGGCGGCCGGCCGGGCGACGACAACAACGGCCCGCGCGTGGCGATGGACACCCACACATTCACCACCCTGTCGCAGTTGAGCGGGCTGGTGCCGATGATCGCCGTGGTCAACGGCCGCTGCTTCGCCGGCAACACCGCCATGGTGGCCTGCTGCGACGTGATCATCGCCACCGAAGGCTCGACCCTGGCGATGGGCGGCCCGGCGATGATCGAGGGCGGCGGCCTGGGCATCTACACCCCCGAGGAAGTGGGACCGATGTCGTTCCAGGTGCCAAATGGCGTGGTCGATATCCTGGTCAAGGACGAGAAGGAGGCGGTGCAGGTCGCCAAGAAATACCTGTCGTATTTCCAGGGCCCGACCTCGAATGGGAGGGCGCACGACCAGCGCCGCCTGCGCAACGCGGTGCCCGAGAACCGCCTGCGCCTCTACGACATGCGCGAGATCCTGCACACCATCGCCGACAAGGACTGGGTGCTGGAAATCCGCGAGAAGTTCGGCGTGGGCATCATCACCGCCTTCATCCGCGTCGAGGGCAAGCCGATGGGCGTGATCGCCAACAACCCGCACCACCTCGCCGGCGCCATCGACTCCGACGGCGCCGACAAGGGCGCCCGCTTCCTCCAGCTTTGCGATGCCTTCGATATCCCGGTGCTGAGCCTGATGGACTGCCCGGGCATGATGGTCGGCCCCGAGGTGGAGGCCACCGCCCTGGTGCGCCACTGCGTGCGCCTGTTCAACGCCGGCGCCAACCTCACCGTGCCGCTGTTCTGCGTGATCGTGCGCAAGGCCTACGGCCTCGGCGGCCAGGCGATGTGCGGGGCGAGCACGCTGATCGGCTTCTTCACCGTGGCCTGGCCCACCGCCGAGTTCGCCGGCATGAACATCGAAGGCTCAGTGAAGCTGGGCTACCGCAACGAACTCGCCGCGATCCCCGACCCCGAGGCACGCCGCGCCGAATTCGACAGCCGCGTCGCGCGTGCCTACGAGAGCGCGCGCGCCGTCAATGCCGGCGTCGGCGGCGGGCTGGACGACGTGATCGACCCCGCCGAAACGCGCGACTGGATCGCCCAGGGCCTGAAGCGCGTGCCGCCGGTGCCGCCGCGCACCGGCAAGAAGCACCCGTATATCGACACATGGTGATAACAACCGGCCTGGATTTACTGATGGCGGCAGGAAGAGCTGGGCTCTGCCGAGCCCCTGGCCCCTCCTTTACCGAACTCTGGATCACGGCGAGAACCGCCGTAGCCGTTGTAGCTTCCTCCGGGGTTCTGGTGACGAGCCCGGCGGCCTGGAGGAGGTTCGGGAAGTTGCCGAGCAACTCGATGCCGGGCGGGTCGTCCGGTACGGTGGGCGGGCTGATTATAAACCAGCACCCGATCGGGCCTCCACCGCGGAGCGCTTTTAACGTGCTGATTTGTTGACCTAAACTCGTTCGGGGTGGGGTTCCGATCGGCACCGATGGGAACCCCGGCCAACGGTCCTTTTCCCGTTTCCAAACAGCAGTTCGCGTCCGATTTGGGGCGGGGTTCCGGTTGGATGCTGATCCACAGCCTTCACTGCTCGACCGGCGGTTGAGCGATGAACAGGCGCCTGCAAGGGTTATCACCCGTGCGCCGCGGCAATCTTGTGGTTCCAATTTCGCAGCCACTGGAAGCGCTCCGGATCCTGCTCGAGAAGATAGTTCCGGATGCGATCGCGCGCTTCAGGCTCCAAACGGATGATGAGCGCCCGCAGATCCTGGTCGACAGCCCGGCGGTCCGCACCCAGTGCCACGGCTTTCGCATACCAATCGTGACCGGCTGCGAGATCCCCACGTTCCATCGAAACGGCGCCAAGCAGGGTGCATGGTCTGAAATCGGCCGGGGTGAGTTCGTGCGCTTCCAGCCCGAGTGTCATTGCTTCGGTGAGGCAGCCAGCATCGCGCATCGCGGCTCCGCGCGTCGTCAAGAGCGCCGATCTCGGTTTCGGGCTCCGTCCCGCCTTGGCGAGCGCGGCCCCCGTCACCCCCAGCGCCCGCTGGGGTTCGTCAGCCTTCCGCCAATGCGCACTGGCATTCACGGCATCCCATGGATCGCCGCTTTCTTCCCATGCCTTGGTGAGCGCTTCGGCTTCCAGCCGATGCCAGGCTTGCTGCAACGCTTCGGTCCAGCAGTCCAAAGCCTCGGTCGACAACCAGGCGACGTCTTCGGGCGCCAGGCGATTGCCGCTCGCCACCTGCGTCAGCAGCCGCATTGCACGCGGATAGTGCTCGGTCTCGATGAAGTCGATTTTGAACAGATCCCGCAATTCGCGGGCTTCGCGCTTCCAGCGCAGCACGGGGTCATTCTCTATTGCAGCGAAGCGCGCCTTGACCGCGGCATCCATTGCGTCGGCATTTCGCGCCCGTTCGGCTGCCGCCCTGTCGGCATCTTCCTTCGCCTTTTGGACACGGTCTGACCGCTCGCGCGCCGCTGCCTCCTCGAATGCGGGGCGATCGATCTGACCGGTCGCCAACGCCAGGAGAGAATTGAGCCCGCCGGACATCAGAGACGCCTGCGCCAAGGGGGTCAGCGTCTCGCCCGCCTCGATCTTCTGCAGGATTCCATTCAACCGCGTACCGACGCGCGCGGCGCCCGGCAGATCATCGACAACTATACTTTTCCGCCAAGCCGGCGTGGGACGATTTTGACATACTACAATCCACGAGACCAAATATACCGCTGGAGCCAAGCACATTGGCTAGCCGCAAGGCAATCCGAACATCCCGAGAATGAACCGCCCCGGGTTTGTCGGTGGCTCCAACTCCTGAGAAGGTGGAGCAATGACGAGCAGGACGAGGAACAAATTTTCCACGGACGTGCGCGAGCGTGTGGTGCGGATGGCCTTGCTTACTTCCCGCAGGTTAGGCATCCGGCCGGTTGGTATGGGGAACCGCGAACGCATGGCGCTCCCGCCGCCGCGGAGTGTTGGCCTGCACGGCAAATCGCGGCACCATTGCCACCGCAAGTGCCGCCCGGCCTGGTGGTCGGCGCGGCGCCAGTGAACGAAGCGTGCAACAGGGGAAACGGTATGGACTATCACTCGGCCTTCAAGGGATTGAAGGTGGTCGACCTCACCGGGGGCGTGGCCGGCCCCTCCGCCGCGATGATGTTCGCGCAGCACGGCGCGGACGTGATCAAGGTGGAAACGCCGCATGGTGGCGGCGACTGGGCGCGCATCCTCGGCCGCACCTACGAGGATCATTCCTCGTTCTCGCTCTACGGCACGCTGGGCAAGCGCTGCGTGGCGATCGACCTCAAGACCGAGGAGGGCAAGGCGGCGCTGTGGAAGTTCATCGACGGCGCCGATGTGTTCATGGAGGGCTTCCGCCCCGGCACCATCCAGCGCTACGGCTTCAGCTATGAGGAAGTGAAGA
Source organism: uncultured Alphaproteobacteria bacterium (assembly GCA_963779875.1). GTDB lineage: Bacteria > Pseudomonadota > Alphaproteobacteria > Acetobacterales > Acetobacteraceae > CAMDGX01. The sequence continues at coordinate 1,336,263 of CAWAAI010000003.1, forward strand.
AGCGCAATCCCGGCATCATCTACTACTCCATCTCCGGCTTCGGACAGGTCGGCCCCATGGCCGGCCGCCCGGCGATGGACCCGGTGCTGCAGGCCTTCAACGGCATCGTCCACGAGAACCGCGGCGAGATGGACAACCATCCCCACCGCATCGTCATCTCGCTGATCGACATGTTCACCGGCCTGCTCGGCTTCCAGGCCATCGCCACCTCGATCTTCGTCAAGAAGATGCAGAACCTCACCGAGGGCCGCTACATCGAATGCAGCCTGATGCAGGGCGGCGCGATGCTGTCGGTGATCCGCATGATCGCCGGCTACCTGGAAAACGGCGTGCTGATGCGCGGCATCATGCCCGCCGGCGTGTTCGACACCGCCGACGGCCAGATCAACGTCACCATGGTGCGCAACACCGATTGGGCGCCGTTCTGCGAGGCGATGGAGATCCAGCACCTGCAGCACGACCCGCGCTTCGCCGAGCCGGCCACGCGGCGCACCAACATGGACGAGTTGCTCGGCCTGATCCGCCCGATTTTCAAGTCGAAGCCCACCGCCTGGATCGGCGAGCGCATGACCGCGCGCAACATCATGAACGGCAAGGTGAACAGCTACTCCGAGTTCCTCCAGGAAGAGCAGGTGCTGGCCACCAACATCATCGCCTGGCTGCAACAGCCCGGCGTGCCGCAACTGGTGCCGATGCCCAACCTGCCCGGCCTGCCACCGTTCGAAAGCGGCACCAAGCGGGCCCACGCCCCCTACCTGGGCGAGCACACCCGCGAGGTGCTGCGCGAGCACGGCTACAGCGACGCCGAGATCGATGCGATGGCCGAGAAGAAGGTCATCAAGGCCTGACGGCCATGCCGGCGGGGCGCCCTGCCCCGCCGGCTCCCCCGCCGCCCTCCGGCTTACGCGGCGCTACAGATAGGGCTGCAACAGCCGTGTCGCGGCGTCGCGCAGGCGCACCGGGATGGAGCGGTTGTGAAGCTCATGCAGCGCCAGCACCCGGCGCGGCAACGCGTCGATCAGCGCGTCCACATCGGCCGTCACCGCCGCGTCGATCACCTCGACATCCATCTCGAAGTTCAGACGCAGGCTGCGCATGTCCCAATTAGCGCTGCCCACCAGACACCAGGCGCCGTCCACCGTCATCAGCTTGGCGTGGTTGAACGGCGGCAACCCCCACATCACCCGGCAGCCGGCCTCGGCCATCGCACCCAGCCCGTCGCGCACCGCCCAGTCCACGAGCCGATAGTCGCTGCGCTCGGGCACGATGATCTCCACCTCCACCCCGCGCAATGCGGCCAGCACAAGTGTCGTCGCCAACGGCATGTCTGGCAGGAAATACGGCGTGACCACGCGGATGCGCCGCTGCGCCGCGCCGACCGCCGACATGATCAGCAGCTTGATCCGCTCCAGATCGTGGTCGGGGCCGGAGGTGATCACCCGCGCGAACGCGTCGCCCGCGGCGGGAACGGACGGAAACCAGGTGTCGCCACGCAGGTCCTCGCCGGCGGCAAAAGCCCAGTCCTCGGCGAATCCGGCCATCATCTGGCCGACCACCGGACCGTCGAAGCGGAATTGCACGTCGCGGATGCCGCGGCGGCGGCGCACCAGGCGGCGGCGCCTGGACCGCCGCAGCGATCGGCTCGGCTCCTCCAGGTTTTCGGCGCCGATGTTCAACCCGCCCGCGAAGCCGATCCGCCCGTCCACCACAAGCATCTTCTTGTGCGAACGCAGGTTCAGGATCGGCATGCGCCAGGGCAGATGCGAGTGCAGGAACCGGGCCGCCGGCACCCCCGCCGCGCGCAGCCGGCGCCAGGCCGGCGCGAAGATATAGCTGCCGCCCACCGCGTCGATCAGCACGCGCACCGCCACGCCGCGCGCCTGCGCCTCGGCCAGCGCCGCGATGAACGCAAGGCCCACCGAGTTGGCGCGGAAGATATAGGCGTCCATGGCGATGCTGGTGCGCGCGCCCTCGATCGCCGCCAGCATTTCCGGATAGGCGGCATCGCCGTGCAGCAGCGGCGCCACGGCATTGCCCGCCAGCATCGGCCGCTCGACGATCCGCGTCGAGGCGCGCTCCAGTGGCCGGAGATGGCCGGGGTGCACCACGCAGCAGGCGGGCTGGTCGGGAATCGCCACCTGCCGGCGGCGCAGGCGCTGGCCGCGGCGCTCGATGCGATTGATGCCGAACAGGAAATACAGGCACGCCCCCACCAGCGCCGGCGCCAGCCATGCCAACCCAATCCACCCGGTCGCCGCCACGGTGTTGCGCCGGTGCAGCAGGACATGGATGGTGACGCCGGTCGCGGCGGCGATCTGCGCGGCAGCGAGAAGCTGCCAGAGCAGTTTGGTTCCGTCCTCCACCCGTCCCCCTTGCCGTTGCCGCGCGACGATCATGTCGCGTACATTGTCAGCGCGCGCCCGTCACCATTTGGCGAGGCGCGGCGCCGTGACGGCGGGGAGCTTCAGGCGGCCAGCACCTCGCCCTGCGGCACCGGCGGCAGTTCGCAAGGCGGCCCGCCATGCGCCGCGTCGTTGCTGAGCGTGAACAGGGCGCCATGCGGAGTGACGGGCATGTGGCCGTACTCGGCCAGCAAGGCGCGGTATTCCACGGCCACCGGATTCGGTGTCCGGTCCAGCGTGTAAAGCCCGCAGCCGTTCACCCGGCCCCGCTTTTCGGCCAGCGCCACGTCCCAGTCCACCTGGTCGATCAGGCTGTACCAGGTGAAGCCCAGCACGGGGATGCCGTCCTCGCGCATGCGCAACACGTTGAACCACTGCTTCCACAGCCAGCCCGGCCCGTCCTCGGCGCGCAGCACATTGGTCTCGGTGTGCATCAGCGGCTTGCGGTAGCGGTCGTAGTACTGCTTGCCCAGCACGTACAGCCCCAGCACATCCTCCACCGGAATGCGCCGGCCGGTGGGGGTGACGATGTGCTCGTTGCGGCCGTAGTAGTCGATCCCGAGCACCTGGTGGCCGGCACGGGGGCTGTTCATGAACCAGTTGTATTCGGCCGTCGTCAGCCCGTTGTCGAAGGCATAGGCGCGGGTTTCGGCATCGAACGAGCGCCCGTAGAGCAGGTCCAGCGACAGGAACCGGTGTTCGTTGAATGCGCGCGTGGCCGCCGACTGGCGGTTGCGCGCCTCGTGCACGAATTCGGCGCTCTCGCTGGGAATGATGATGGCGTCGGGCCGCACCTCGGCGATGCTGTGCGCCGCCAGGATATTGGCGGCCACCACGTGCTTCAGCGCGGTGACGAAGCCGAGATGGGTCTTCAATTGCTCGTTCCACTTGCCGTCCAGCCCGCTGATCCGCGCGGTGACGTACATCTCGTTCACCGGCGTGTAGTGGCGCACCCACGGGTAGCGCCGCGCCACCGCCCGGGCGTAGGCGGCGAAATGCATGGGCAGTTCCGGGTTCTGGAAATCGCCCAGCCAGTCAGGGACGCCGAAATGCATCAGGTCCAGGATCGGCACGATCCCCAGCCGCCGCATCTCCTCCATCACCGCGTCCGCGAAGGTCCAGTCGTAGCGGCCGGGTCCCACATGCACCAGATGGTAAGGCAGCCCATAACGCAGGTAGCGCAGGCCCATGTCCCGCACCAGCGCGAGGTCTTCGCGCCAGCGATCGTAATGCCCGCACTCCGCCAGCAGGTCACGCCGCGTACGCCCGTGGTCAATCACCGGCGCCGAGCACTCGATGCCCGTGGCGAACATGAACCCGCCCTGGCCGCCAGCCGGCCGCGTGGCCCCGGCCGCATCGGCGAGCGGCGGCAGCGCGTGCAACTCAGCGCCGCTGCCAAAGGCCTGCATGAATCCACGATGTCCCATCAACGCCTCAAGACCTGGATCGCGGGGGGTTGGGCGGCGTCCCGCGATGCATACAGGGATATAAGTCACGGAATCGTGTGATGAAACCTGGAACTTTTACGAATGAGGCATCTGCATGCGATTATCTGCGCCGGGGCCGGTTCGCAGGATTGAGCGTGCCGAAGCGTTGCGTTGTTCGCCTACCGTCCCACTTCATGATAATATCGGACTGCCCACACATCGGCCGCTTTCACCTGTATGGCCGCCACGGGCGGCACAGCCCCCTCTCCACCATCACGCCGCCAACGTCGCGGCCATCCTCCAGGAAACAGGTGCCGATCTCGCGGTCATAGCTGCGCCGGCCGATCAATGTACAGCGAACCACCCGGCCGTCGGCGAGTTCACGCATCGCGCTCGTCGCGCGGTCGCCAGCCACCGTCCCGCGTTCGGCACAATCGACGTCCTCGAAGCGCACAGGCGTGCGGCCCACCACGATCGTGTCGCCGTCGCGCACATGGGTGACAATGCCGCGCAGCAACGGATCGCCCGGCGGCGGCGATGTCGGGCGGATGACCCGCGGCAACGGCACGCGCGCCTCGATCGAAGGCATCGTGGGGAGCACGGGCAACAACGCCATCATCCGCCGCGGCACCTCGGGGCCGACGAGCAGTAGCCCGCCCAGCCCCACCAGCCCGGCGGTGGCGACCACCCCCAGCACCGCCCCCACGCCAAACGAGGCTCTCCGCCGCATCCGCCGCCGCACCACCGCCGGGGCGGTGCCGGCCACCACGGCAAGCAGCGCCAGCAGCACCAGCAACAGTGGCGCATGGTCGCCCTGGCGCAACATGCGCCGCCCGCCCCTGCCGCGTCCGGGCCGTGCCCGCCCCGCCGCTTATGGCGGCTAGTCCTCGGCGGCGCCGCGCGCCTTGTCGAAATCGGGCACGTTGCTTGACGATGCCGCCAACATCGGCGACTTGGTCTTGGCCAGCGCCGCGCGGGCATCCTCGTTCTCGGTGATCTTGGCCATCACCGCATCCTTGGCACGGTCGAAATACTCGCGGTTGTTCACCACGAATTCACGCGACTTGCGCAGTTCGCGCACGTAGTTGTTGATCTCCGGCACCACGTAGCGCGCAACCATGTCCCAGCTGCGGAAGGTGTTCTCGGGGTTGGCCCAGTCGTGCACGAAGCCCACGACCGTGCCAAATCCGCCGCTGATGTCCAGCACCGACTTGATGCGCGCCACCAAATCGTCCGGCGTGCCGATCGTGGCCACCGCGCCCGGCCCGAAGCCGGTCATCTCCACCGCCTGCTCCGGCGAGGTGAACGGCTTGCTGCCCGGCCGCTGCAACGTGCCGTGGATATACTCGTTGTGGTGGCGCATGAGCCCGGCGCCTGCCTCGGCGCGCGCCTTCTCCCGCGTCTCGGCGATGTGCCACGACAAAAGCACGCGCCAGTTCTTCCGGTCCACCGTGGTGCCGTGCTTCTTCGCCGCCGACTCGGCGAACCCCCACTGCGTCGGCAACGCGTTCAGCCCCTCGCTCGACAGCGAGCCTATCGAAATGATGCCGATTCCGTGCTTGCCTGCCAGCGTCATGCCCGAGGGCGAAATCTGCGAGGCCACCGCGAACGGCATCTCCTCCTGCAGCGGCAGCAGTTGCAGGGCCGCGTCGTTCAGCTCGAACCACTCGCCCTTGTAGGTGATGCGCTCGCCCTGCATCAGCCGCCGGATGATGCCCAGCGCCTCGTCCTGGCGATCGCGCAGAACCATCGGGTCAATGCCCAGCGTATGCGCATCCGACGCCAGCGCACCGGGGCCGGAGCCGAAGATCACCCGCCCGCCGCTCATCCAGTCCAGCTGCACCATGCGCTGGGCCACATTGAACGGATGGTGATACGGCAGCGACACCACGCCGGTCGCCAGCTTGATGCGCTTGGTGTTCTCGGCCGCGGCGGCAAGGAACATCTCCGGCGATGCGATCATCTCCCAGCCGGAGGAATGATGCTCGCCGCACCAGAACTCGTCATAGCCCAGGCGGTCCAGATGCGCGACCAGGTCGATGTCGCGCCGGAACTGCAGCATGGGGTGCTCGCCGATCGGATGATGCGGAGCGAGGAAGGCGCCAAAGCCCAACCGCGGCATGGAAATCTCCTGATGCTGTCTCGGTGGTGTTTTCGAACGATCACGCAAGCCTAGGTGCCGCCCCGCGCCAGGGCAAGCGATGGGTAAGCAAGGCCGCGCCTCAGGCCATGGCGCGCGCCGCCGCACGCGTGCCGCGCCGGCGGGCATAGACCTTGGTCAATTCCGCCCCCAGCAGAAAGATCTGGGCGGAGTAGTAGATCCACAGCAGCAGGATAATCACCGCCCCCGCCGCGCCATAGCTGGAGGCGACCGCGCTGTGGCTGAGATACAGCGCGATCAGCGCCTTGCCGATATTGAACAGCAGCGCGGTGAGAATCGCGCCCACCACCACGTCGCGCCATGCCAGCCGCACGTCGGGCAGCACCTTGTAGATCGCCGCGAACAGCACCGCGATCAGCACGAACGAGATGACGAAATTCAGCATCCGCACCACCACCGCGGCAAACGGCAACGTCCTGCTGATATAGTCGGCGAAACCCGCCAGCAAAGCGCTGATCACCAGCGACACCAGCAGCAGAAACCCCACCGCCGCCACCAGCCCCAGGCTCACCATCCGCGCGCGCACCAGGCGCGACACCACCGAACCCTGCGGCTCGGCCTTCCAGATCACGTTCAGCGCCGCCTGCATCTCACCGAACACGCCCGAGGCCGTGATGATCAGGATCAGCGCCCCCACGACGGAGGCGAGCACCCCCCCGCCGTGCCTGGCGGCATTCTGCAGCGCAGCGCGCACAAGCTCCGCGCTCTGCTGCCCAATGATCCCGTCGAGCTCGCGTGTCACCGCCGCACGCGCGGCATCGGTTCCGAATGCCAGCCCGCCGATCGCGACCACGATGAACAGCACCGGCCCCAGCGACGTAACCGTATAGAACGAGATCGAGGCGCCACGGCTCAGAGCGTCGTCCTCGATAAACGCCTCCACGGCATCGCGCAGCAACTGCCACGCCGTCCGGATCATGCGGTCGCCCTCCCGATGCCGGGCCGCCACGAATACATCAGCGGCGCCGTCCGGTATTGACCGGCCAAGCCATCCCCCTCTGCTTCTTCTGGCACCTCGAAAGGCAACGCCCGCCGCGGACTGGCGTTCCGCAGGCGGGCGCAGCAAGCCGCAAGGCCGCCGTAGCGGCAACCGTTACTCGGCGGAAGCGCGGGCCTGCTTGCGGCCACGCACACCGGTCTTGCGCGGCGCCTTGCTGGCAGCCGCCGGTTCCGCGGGCTTGCGCCCCAGCCCGATCTCCTTGGCCAGTGCCGAGCGATGCTTGGCATAGTCGGGCGCCACCATCGGGTAGTCATGCGGCAGGCCCCACCGCTCGCGATACTGCTGCGGCGTCATCTGATACGATGTGGCAAGATGCCGCTTCAGCATCTTGAGTTTCTTACCGTCTTCAAGGCAAACGATATGGTCGGCGAAAACCGATTTCTTGATCGGAACCGCCGGCTCCAACTTCACAGGCTCAGCGGTTTCCTTGCCCGCGCCGGCCAAGGTCTTGAACACCGACTGGATCAGCGCGGGAAGCGAATCCGGTTGCACCGAATTGTTGGCCACATGAGCAGACACGATTTGGGCGGTGAGGCCAAGGAGGTGGGCGTCGTTCGAATTGTCATTCATTACACTGCACTCGTCAGGGTTTCTCACTGTATAAGCCAACATTTTGAGTATTTGCAACTCGCCCGGCACAGGATTTACCCATTTTCTGCATTTTTCCTGGCTCCCTCACGAAATCGCAGGCGTGCCACGCGAAAACCGCCACAAGTAATCCCATCCCTTCGGCATGAAACCGATGCACGCGCCCGCGAATCGCATCGGCGCAGATGCGCTCGCCGCCCCACCGAGCACGGGCGCGCCCGCCTCGCTCATTTGTCCCGGGGTCTGTTACAGCGGTGCCGAATCGCAGTTCTGTGAGCGTCCACCGAAGATATCGTCGCCTGACGGTAAAGAAACAGATGGTCCTTTCCGGGTCAGCGCCAACGCGCTGCCGCGGCCGCTCCTTCTTGCCCCCGGTCGTACCTGCGCTAGGCTGAGCCCAACCGAACAGGAGGCCGCCCGTGCCCGACCCAACCCGAGTCCTGCTATGGACCGACACGCCCGCCGCCTACATCGCCGCGGCGGAGGAAGCCGGCCTCGGCGGCCGAGTCGCGCTCGAAATCTTGTCCCGCAAGGACCAGCCCAGCGCCGACCAGCGCGCCGGCGTGGCAGCCATGCTGGCATTGTCGGCACCGCCGGGCCTGCTGCCCGCCATGGCGAAGCTGCGCTGGGTCCAGGGACTGACCGCCGGCATCGAGGGCTGGCTTGCCCTGCCTGACCTGCCGCCAGGCCTTACCCTCACTTCGGCGCGCGGCACCCACCGCGAATCAATGCCCGAAAACATCCTCGGCGCCCTGTTCCACATCGCCAAGCCGTACGCCGCCATCGTCGAGGACAACCGGGCCGCAACCTGGACCCGGCGCATGGCCACGCCGCTCAACGGCAAGACGCTGGGCATCCTTGGCCTCGGCGCCATCGGGCAGGACCTTGCCCGCATGGCCTCGGCCATCGGCATCCGCGTCATCGGCACCCGCCGCACCAAAGGCGACCTGCCGGGCGTGGCCCAGGTCTACCCGCCGGAACAAACCGCACAGGTGCTGGCGCAATCTGACTTCGTGCTGCTGCTGCTGCCTTCCACCCCCGCCACCGACAACTCGGTGAACGCGGAAATGCTGGCCCAGATGAAGAAAGGCGCGTGGCTGCTGAACTTCGGCCGCGGCGCCCTGATCGTCGATGCAGACCTGATCGCCGCCGTCACCTCCGGCCACCTGGCCGGCGCCATCCTCGACGTGTTCCGCACCGAGCCGCTGCCGTCCGACCACCCATTCTGGGCCACCGAGCGCATTACCGTGCTGCCCCATATCGGCGGTGGCCACCCCGAGCGCGACCGCACGGTCGCCAGGCTCTTCGTCGACAATCTCACGCGATTCCTCGACGGCCGGCCGTTGCGCGAGGTCGTGGATCGCGAGGCGGGGTACTGAAGAAAGGCCAAGGGCGCTGCCCCTGGAGCCCGGCAGGGGGCGGAGCCCCCTGCACCCTCTGCAATCAGCCGAGATGCTTCAGATATTGCGCCATGAAGTCGCAGCCAACCTCCGCCGAATAGGCGTCGATCAGCCGCTTCGTCACCGGTCCCGGCACGCCGCCATCGGCCACCTTCTGGCCGTTGAAGCTGCTCACCGGCAGGATGCACAGACTGGTCGAGGTCAGGAACATCTCGTCCGCCGTCGCCGCATCGAACATGTCGATGTCGCGCTCCTCGCAGCGAATTCCAAGCTTCGCCGCCATGTCCATCGTCATCTGCCGGCTGACCCCCGGTAGCACGAACTTCTCCCGCGGCGTGGCCAGCGAGCCCTCGCGCACGATGAAGATGTTGCTGCCGATCCCCTCGGCCAGGTTGCCGTTCTCGTCCAGCAGCACCGCCCACGCATCCGGGTCCGCCGCCTTCACCGGCTGCTCGGCCACGATCATGTTCAGGTAGTTGTGCGTCTTGGCGCGCGGGCTCAGCATGTCCGGCGCGGTCCGGCGCATCGGCGGCACGATCACCACGGCCCCGTCGCGGTACAGATGCGCCCGCTTCTTCAACGGCAGCGGGATCATCTCGATCACCACGTTCGGCCCGGTGTGCTCCCACCCCTCGTCGCCCACGTCGTTCACGCCGCGGCTCACCCGCTGCCCAACCCACCAATCCCCGTCGGGCGGCCGCAGATGCGCGTTGCGTTCCACGATCTCCTCGCTCAACGCCACCATCTCGCCGGGCGCCATGCCCGGATCGATGCGCAGGTAGCGCAGCGAGCGGTAGAACCGGTCGATATGCTCCTTGATGCGGAAAATCCGCCCGTCGAACGTCCGCGTCATATCGAACGCGCCGTCGCCATACAGCCACGACCGGTCACGGAACGGGATCATCACCTCCCGCTCGGGCACGAAGCGGCCGTTGAACCAGGCGACGCGCTCGTTCGACCGCGGATGCACGCCCGACCCGGAGGTCGCGGACTGGCCAGGTGACGGAGACATGAGCCCCTCCATGCAGAACCCGCCAAATGGACGGGCGCGAAAACAAAAGGCCGTCCACTATCCCGTCAAAGCCCTGCCGGCGCAACTATCCGGCAATATAGCGCTTCCCTCCGCAACAGCGCGCCCACACGGGGTCCGCAGGTCGCTCCGTTCAATCCGGATGCCCGGCCATCGCCCGCACCTCGCCCGGCGTGCGCCCGGCCGCCCGCAGGTCGCGCAACGTCGCCGCCCGGTCCCGCTTGGCCAGGCGCCGCCCGATGGCATCCGTCAGCAGCCGATGATGCGCATAGCACGGGGTTTGCCAGCCCATCAGCGCCTGCAACAGCACATGCACATGGGTCGCCGCCAGCAGGTCCACCCCCCGCGTCACCAAGGTCACCCCCTGCACCGCATCGTCGTGGGTGACGCACAAATGATAGCTCGCCGGCACATCCTTGCGTGCCAGCACGATGTCGCCGAACGCCGCGGGATCGGCCGCCACCTCGCCCGCCGTCTCGTCGCGGAACGACAGCGCCCGTCCCACCCGCGCCACCGCCGCGATGATATCCAGCCGCAGTGCATAAGCCTGGCCCGCCGCCATCCGCGCCGCCCGCTCGCCCGCCGCCAACCCACGGCAGCTACCGGGATAAACAGGCCCTTCCGGCCCGTGCGGCGCCACCGCCGCGGCGGCAAGCTCGCGCTGGATATCAGCGCGGGTGCAGAAGCACGGATACACCAGCCCTTCGCCCGCCAGCCGCTCCAGCACCGCGAGGTACTCGGCCATATGTGCCGACTGCACCCGCACCGGCCCGTCCCAATCCAGCCCCAGCCAGGCCAGATCCTCCAGCACGGCCGCGGCGAACCCGGGCCGGCACCGCGTCGCGTCGATATCCTCCAACCGCAGCAGGAACCGCCCGCCGCCCGCCCGCGCCCGCCGCCACGCCGTCAGCGCCGAGAACGCGTGGCCGAGATGCAGAAGGCCGGTCGGGCTGGGCGCGAAGCGCGTGACAAGATCGGATGCCATCCCCCCATCATGGCGTCCCCGCGCCGCCGGTTGAAGAGAGCCGCCACTTGCTGCCACCATGGCTTGCCCACGGAGGAGCGCACCGATGTCCCTGCTCGATGGTCCCCGCTGGGGCCCCCGCGACCCCGGCCCCGCGCGCCAACTCGTCGTGCTCTGCCACGGCCTCGGCGCCGACGGGCACGACCTCATCGACCTCGCCCCGCACTGGGCCGCCACCCTGCCCCACGCCGCCTTCGCCGCCCCCGACGCGCCGCAGCCCTGCGACATGGCGCCGATGGGCCGGCAATGGTTCTCCGTCGGCGACCGCACGCCCGAACGCATCGCCGCCGGCGCCGCCGCGGCCCGCGCCGCGCTGGACCGGTTCATCGACGCCGAACTCACCCGCCTCGGCCTGCCCGCCGACGCCTACGCCCTCATGGGCTTCAGCCAGGGCGCCATGACCGCCCTTTACACCGCGCTCCGCCGCCCCGTGCCACCGCGCGCCGTGCTCGCCTATTCCGGCGCGCTGGTCGCCGAGGGCCGGCTGGACGAGGCCACCGCCCGCCCGCCGGTGCTGCTGGTGCACGGCGAGGACGACGAGGTGGTGCCCGCCGCCCGCTCCCGCCACGCCGAGGCCGCCCTGCAAGCCGCCGGCTTCGAGGTGCAGGCGATGTACTGCCCGCGTCTCGGCCACGGCATCGACGAGGCCGGGCTGTCCGCCGGCTCCCTCTTCCTGCAACGCGCCTTCGCCTCCGCCTGACCTCCCCCAACCACATGACACCGCACATGACAGGGTCGTGAAACAATGTTGCGCGTGGGTTGCAGCCCCCCTGTCGCGGTGCAATGATCACTTTGTTCTCGGCGACGCACGCGATATGGCGATTCGGCCTGTCTTGCCTGGTCCTCGGCCCGCCCGCCCTGTCGGTGCTCCATACGACGGGGGTGATTCTTGCCTGACGGCGGCCACCACTATCCGGCTCTGGTCCTGAACGCGGATTTCCGCCCGCTCTCCTATTTCCCGCTATCGGTGTGGTCCTGGCAGGATGCGGTGAAGGCCGTCTTCCTCGACCGCGTCTCGGTCCTCAGCGAATACGACCACGAGGTTCGCTCCCCCAGCCTCACCATGCGCCTGCCCAGCGTCATCGCGCTGAAGGACTACATCGCCACCTCGCGCCGCCCCGCCTTCACGCGCTTCAACGTCTTCCTGCGCGACGCCTTCGCCTGCCAATACTGCGACGAGCGCGCTCCCGCCCCCGACCTGACCTTCGACCACGTCATCCCGCGCAGCCGCGGCGGCCGCACCACCTGGGAGAACGTCGTCACCGCCTGCGGCGCCTGCAACCTGCGCAAGGGCAGCCGCCTGCCGCGCGAATGCCGCATGTTCCCCGCGCCACCCCCCGCCAGCCCTCCACCTGGGAACTGCAGGAGAACGGACGGCGCCTTCCCGCCGAACTACCTGCACGAAAGCTGGCGCGACTATCTCTACTGGGACAGCGAACTGGAAAGCTGACCCCTTGCCGGGCGGCCAACCAGGGCCGAACCTGCGGCGCGAGACCGCGGGAGGGAGTGACAAATTGGGGAAAATGCCATGCAAACGTCGCGGCGACACCTGTTGCTGGCCGGTGCGGCAATCATGACCGCCGCCGCCGGCCCCGCCGAAGCCACCCGCGCCGCCGCCTGGCTCCAGGCCTGGGACTCCCAGGGCACCCACCGCACCGCGACGCCGGGCGACCAGGCCGGCGCCGACTGGCTCGCCGCCGAGGCCCGCGCCCTCGGTGCCGAGCCCGAGTTCGAGCCCTTCCCGCTCGACCGCATCGACACCACCGCCGCCTTCGTCGAGATCGAGGGCGAACGCATCCCCGGCGAGAAGATGTTCGACGCCCCCGACACGCCAGACGGCCGCGTGATGGCCCTGGCCTCGATCGGCCCCGGCCTCGCCGACCCTGGCGAGGGCGACATCCACATCCTCGAACTGCCCCCCGCCGCCGTCTACAGCCCGGCCTTCCGCCAGTACCACAAATCGAGCAAAAGCAAGGCGCTGGTCGTCATCACCACGGGCGGCGCCCCCGGCCTCGCCCTGCTCAACGCCAAATCCTTCCCCGCCTCCTACGGCCCGCCCATCCTCCAGGTCTCCAGCACCCAACGCGACAAGATCATCGCCGCCGCCCGCAGCGGTTCCGCCCTGCGCGTCGTCGCGCGCAGCTCCCGCACCCCCGCCCAGGCCCGCAACGTGGTGGTCACAATCCCCGGCCGCGACCGCACCCGCCCGCCCCTGGTGGTGATGACCCCGCGCTCGTCCTGGTGGCACTCCACCGCCGAACGCGGCGGCGGCCTGGTCTGCTGGCTCGAAATCCCTGCGCGCCCTGCACGCCGCCCCGCCCGCCCGCGACGTCGTGCTTACCGCCAACTCCGGCCACGAACTCGGCCACATCGGCCTCGACGCCTTCCTCGCCCGACGCCCCGGCTGGGACAAACCAGGTGCGGCAACCTGGATTCACTACGGCGCCAACATCGGCGCCGCCGGCGGGGAACTCTACATCCAGTCCAACGCCGACGACCTGCGCACCCTCTTTGCCGCCGAACTCGCCCGCGCCGGCCAACCACCCGACCGCGTGGCCGACAAAACCGTCGTCCCCAACGGCGAAACCCGCGACATCCACACCGCCGGCGGCCACTACCTCACCCTCGTCGGCTCCAACCCCCTCTTCCACCTGCCGCAAGACCGCTACCCCGCCGCCGTGAACGTAGAGGCCATCGCCCGCATCGCCGCAGGCAGCGCGGCGGCAGTGGTTGCGCTAGTCGGTAAGCAAAACACATAGATAAGAATGTTCTTTTTTTAAAAAAAGAACCAAAAAACTTTTACCCGTTTGCACCTGGGTCAATACCGGTAAGCCCAACGCAAATGGGTAAAGTCTTTTTGCTTCTTTTTCTTCAGAAAAAGAAGAATCTTCCTACCCTTGAGGAACCCCGCCCATGCCCCGCCGCCTCATCGACATCTCGGTCGCCTTGCGCGCCGGCATCGCTTCCGACCCGCCGGGCTCCCTACCCAAGATCGAGTATATCGACCATCACCAATCCGCTCCGCGCATGGCCGAATACATGGGCGTCTCGGTCGACCAACTGCCCGAGGGTGAATACGCCGCCGTCGAGCGCGTGGATATTTCCACCCACAATGGCACCCATCTCGACGCCCCGTACCACTATTTCTCCCGCATGAACGAGCGCCTTGTCCCCGGCGGCGAGCCTTCCTGGCGCATCGACGAAGTGCCGCTGGAATGGTGCTTCCAGCCCGCCGTGAAGCTCGATTTCCGCCATATGCCCGACGGTTACGTCACCACCCCCGGCGACGTCGAGGCCGAACTCAAGCGCATCGGTCACACCCTCCGCCCGCTCGAAATCGTCGTCGTCAACACCGCCGCCGGCACCCGCTACGGCGAGGATGACTATGTTGACCGCGGCTGCGGCATGGGCAAGGCCGCCACGCTCTGGCTGCTCGAACAGGGCATCCGCCTGGTCGGCACCGACGGCTGGTCATGGGACGCCCCGTTCAGCCACACCCGTCGCAAGGTCGCCGAAACCGGCGATGCCGGGCTGATCTGGGAAGGTCACCGCGCCGGCCGCGAAATCGGCTACTCCCATCTGGAAAAGCTGCATAACCTGGAACTTCTGCCCGCCGATGGGTTCCAGATCGTCTGCTTCCCCGTCAAGATCCACCGCGCCAGCGCCGGCTGGACCCGCGCTGTGGCCCTCCTCGACGACTGACCGCCCAACCTGCTGACGTCCCTTCCTACGGGAGGAACCGGATATCCGCCGCACTGAACAGCGCCGGGTCGGACAAATTCGCCAAGGTCACGCTGCCCGTTCCCACCACCCCGACGCCCGTCACCGGGCTCCAGGCCACATTCACCTGCCCGCCCACCAGCGACACCACCAGGTCGGAGAACGCATCCACCCCCGTCGCCGCCATACCGAACACCAGCAGGTCCAGCCCGTCGGCGAAGTCCTGCACCACATCGCCGCCCGTATCCGGCGTGATGAAGTACAGCTGGTCGCTACCGCTGCCGGTGATCAGCAGGTCGTTGCCCGCTCCCCCGATCAGCACATCATTACCGTCGCCGCCATCCAGCGTGTCGTCCCCGCCCTCGCCCCGTAGCCAGTCAACCCCGCTACCGCCCGACAGGGTGTTCGCCCGGCCATCGCCGACCAGCAGGTCGTTCTGCGCGCTGCCGATGAGGGATACGACGTCCGGACCGATCGCCGTCGCCGGCAGCGGGTTCGGCGGACTGGCAGCCATGGCCGCCGACCAATAGCCGGCAACCTCCTGATACCCCTGTTCTGTCGGATGAATGCCATCGAACAGGTCCGACACTGTCACGCTCGGCATCTCCACCAAGCTCACGTTCTGCCCGCTTGCGATGGCGGTATTGACCGCATCCCTGATGGTCACGTTGACCGCATCCACCTCGCCGGTGGTGTCCGACGCCAGCGGCAGCACGGTCGCGACATAGACATGCGTCGCCGAATTCTGCTGCGCCACGAGATCGAGGATGCCCTTGATCTCCCCGCCCACGGTCAGCGCGGCATTTGCCTCCTGAAGCACGTCATTGGTGCCTCCCATCAGCAGGATCGCATCCGGCGAATATGTGGCCAGCAATCCGGGCGCGTACCCCAGCAGATCGTTGGCCGATTCGCCCACATAACCCGCGTGGTTCGGATCGGGCACGTTGCCGTTGCTGAACGGACCGACCATGTCCACGAGCTTGCCGTTGCCGATCAGGTCAACCCAGAGCATCCCGCGATATCCATGTTCGTCCTCGCCATCCGGCGCATCGCCGTTGGTGATCGAGTCGCCGAACGGCATCACCTTGAGCGCACGGGACCAGGTCGCGGCGGTCAGGCTCGCGCTGACGGCATTCGTCGAACTTGCGAACGACAGTACGCCGCCAGCCGCCGAATCATCGTTCAGGATGCTGCCCACCGCCGCCGCCGTGCCGATCACCGTCCCCGCGCTCGGACCCGACAATGTCACCGTGAAGCCCTCATCGGCCTCCACTGTGCTGTCACCCGCCACTTGCACCGTGATCGTCTTGCTCGTCTCCCCGGCCGCGAAGCTCACCACCCCGCTCGGCAACACCCCGCCGGCGAAATCCGCCGCGTTCGCCGCACTGCCCCCACTCCCCGTCACCGCCCACGCTGCCGACGACGCTCCCGACGTGCTGCCCGTCCGCGTCACCGTGAACGTGAACGCCGTGCTGCCACTATTGCCCTCGGCCTGCACCGCACTCGCCGCCGCGATCGCAAGCGTCGCCGAGGGTGGCGCTCCGTCCGCGGTGAACACCGCAAACGCGTTCAGCTTCGCGTTCTCCGCATTGCCCGGCGAATTGCTCCCCGGGCCCACCGTGATCGACAGCGACCCGTCCGTCACCGACACCACCTCGCTAAGCACCAGCGCCGCGTCAGGCCCCACCCGCCCGAACAGGTCGATGTCCTGCAGCGACGCCAGCGCCTGGCCCTCCAGGCTCATGTCGAACACCCGCTGCCCGGCCTGGATGATGCCGTCGTAGATTTCCGCGAAGTGCAGATCCACTCGGTAGCTGCCATTGGCCACCGGCACCTCGTAGGTATAGCTGCCCCCGGGCGTCCAGCGCTCGGTGTTGTACATCACGTCGTCCACGGTCCCGGTGATCTCGTCGTCGCCGGCATGCAGGAACGTCGAGGCCGCGTTCACCGGCCCCGGATCGGCCTGGTAGACAACGCCGGTCGAGGCGGTGAACGCCGCCCCGCCCACATTGATCGCCTTGACCAGCGTGCCGCCGGTCGCCACGTCATCGTTCAGGATCGACCCCACCGCCGCCGCCGTGCCGATCACCGTCCCCGCGCTCGGACCCGACAATGTCACCGTGAAGCCCTCATCGGCCTCCACTGTGCTGTCACCCGCCACCTGCACCGTGATCGTCTTGCTCGTCTCCCCGGCCGCGAAGCTCACCAATCCGCTCGGCAACACCCCGCCCGCGAAATCGGCAGCGTTCGCCGCACTGCCCCCACTCCCCGTCACCGCCCACGCTGCCGACGACGCTCCCGCCGTGCTGCCCGTCCGCGTCACCGTGAACGTGAACGCCGTGCTCCCGCTGTTGCCCTCCGACAGAACGGCACTCGCCGCCGCAATCGCCAGCGTGCTGCCCGGCGCCACGTCATCGTTCAGGATCGACCCCACCGCCGCCGCCGTCCCGATCGCCGTCCCCGCGCTCGGCCCCGACAATGTCACCGTGAAGCCCTCATTGGCCTCCACCAGTGTGTCGCCCGCCACCTGCACAGTGACCGTCTTGCTCGTCTCCCCGGCCGCGAAGCTCACCACCCCGCTCGGCAGCGCCCCGCCGGTGAAATCCGCCCCATTGGCCGCACTCGCCCCGCTCCCCGTCACCGCCCAGTTCGCCGAAGACGCCCCAGACGTGCTGCCCGTCCGCGTCACCGTGAACGTGAACGCCGTGCTCCCGCTGTTGCCCTCCGACAGAACGGCACTCGCCGCCGCAATCGCCAGCGTACTGCCCGGCGCCACGTCATCGTTCAGGATGCTGCCGACCGCCGCCGCCGTGCCGATCACCGTCCCCGCGCTCGGACCCGACAGCGTCACCGTGAAGCCCTCATTGGCCTCCACCAGTGTGTCACCCGCCACCTGCACCGTGACCGTCTTGCTCGTCTCCCCGACCGCGAAGCTCACCAATCCGCTCGGCAACACCCCGCCCGCGAAATCCGCCGCATTGGCCGCGTTCGCCCCGCTCCCCGTCACCGCCCAGTTCGCCGAAGACGCCCCAGACGTGCTGCCCGTCCGCGTCACCGTGAACGTGAACGCCGTGCTCCCGCTGTTCCCCTCCGACAGCACCGCACTCCCCGCAGCGATCGCCAGCGTGCTGCCCGGCGCCACATCATCGTTCAGGATGCTGCCGACCGCCGCCGCCGTGCCGATCACCGTCCCCGCGCTCGGACCCGACAATGTCACCGTGAAGCCCTCATCGGCCTCCACTGTGCTGTCACCCGCCACCTGCACCGTGATCGTCTTGCTCGTCTCCCCGGTCGCGAAGCTCACCAATCCGCTCGGCAACACCCCGCCCGCGAAATCGGCCGCGTTCGCCGCACTGCCCCCACCCCCCGTCACCGCCCACGCTGCCGACGACGCTCCCGCCGTGCTGCCCGTCCGCGTCACCGTGAACGTGAACGCCGTGCTGCCACTATTGCCCTCGGCCTGCACCGCACTCGCCGCCGCGATCGCAAGCGTCGCCGAGGGTGGCGCTCCGTCCGCGGTGAACACCGCAAACGCGTTCAGCTTCGCGTTCTCCGCATTGCCCGGTGAATTGCTCCCCGGCCCCACCGTGATCGACAGCGACCCGTCCGTCACCGACACCACCTCGCTAAGCACCAGCGCCGCGTCAGGCCCCACCCGCCCGAACAGGTCGATGTCCTGCAGCGACGCCAGCGCCTGGCCCTCCAGGCTCATGTCGAACACCCGCTGCCCGGCCTGGATGATGCCGTCGTAGATTTCCGCGAAGTGCAGATCCACCCGGTAGCTGCCATTGGCCACCGGCACCTCGTAGGTATAGCTGCCCCCGGGCGTCCAGCGCTCGGTGTTGTACATCACGTCGTCCACGGTCCCGGTGATCTCGTCGTCGCCGGCATGCAGGAACGTCGAGGCCGCGTTCACCGGCCCTGGATCGGCCTGGTAGACAACGCCGGTCGAGGCGGTGAACGCCGCCCCGCCCACATTGATCGCCTTGACCAGCGTGCCGCCGGACGCCACGTCATCGTTCAGGATGCTGCCGACCGCCGCCGCCGTCCCGATCGTCGTCCCCGCGCTCGGCCCCGACAATGTCACCGTGAAGCCCTCATCGGCCTCCACTGTGCTGTCACCCGCCACCTGCACCGTGACCGTCTTGCTCGTCTCCCCGGCCGCGAAGCTCACCACCCCGCTCGGCAGCACGCCCCCGGCGAAGTCCGCCCCATTGGCCGCACTCGCCCCGCTCCCCGTCACCGCCCAGTTCGCCGAAGATGCCCCAGACATGCTGCCCGTCCGCGTCACCGTGAACGTGAACGCCGTGCTCCCGCTGTTCCCCTCCGACAGAACGGCACTCGCCGCCGCAATCGCCAGCGTGCTGCCCGGCGCCACGTCATCGTTCAGGATCGACCCCACCGCCGCCGCCGTGCCGATCACCGTCCCCGCGCTCGGCGCCGACAATGTCACCGTGAAGCCCTCATTGGCCTCCACCAGTGTGTCACCCGCCACCTGCACGGTGACCGTCTTGCTCGTCTCCCCAGCCGCGAAGCTCACCACCCCGCTCGGCAACACCCCGCCCGCGAAATCGGCCGCGTTCGCCGCACTGCCCCCACTCCCCGTCACCGCCCACGCTGCCGACGACGCTCCCGCCGTGCTGCCCGTCCGCGTCACCGTGAACGTGAACGCCGTGCTCCCGCTGTTCCCCTCCGACAGAACGGCACTCGCCGCCGCAATCGCCAGCGTGCTGCCCGGCGCCACGTCATCGTTCAGGATCGACCCCACCGCCGCCGCCGTCCCGATCGCCGTCCCCGCGCTCGGACCCGACAATGTCACCGTGAAGCCCTCATTGGCCTCCACCAGTGTGTCGCCCGCCACCTGCACAGTGACCGTCTTGCTCGTCTCCCCAGCCGCGAAGCTCACCACCCCGCTCGGCAGCACGCCCCCAGCGAAGTCCGCCCCATCGGCCGCATTCGCCCCGCTCCCCGTCACCGCCCACGCTGCCGACGACGCTCCCGCCGTGCTGCCCGTCCGCGTCACCGTGAAGGTGAACGCCGTGCTGCCACTATTGCCCTCGGTCTGCACCGCACTCGCCGCCGCGATCACAAGCGTCGCCGGCGTCGCCGGCGGTTCGTCCACCACGACCACCGTCTGCCCCACCAAGCTTGTCGCATCGCCCGTCGCCGGGTCCACCAGCGCTGCCGTGAAGGCGAACCGGCCCGACACCGACCCCTCCTCCAACGCCGCCAGCGGCGTGATCGCCGGCAACGCGATCGGCACATCCACCGTCCCGCCGGCGCCGATCGTGGCGTCCACGAAAAGCTGCGGCTGCAGCACCGTGTTGCCCTCGTGGCTGCCCAGCGGAATGTCCTGCCCCAGCCCGCCAAGCTCGGCCACCGCCAGCCGCACGGTCTGGCCCGTCGTGCCGGTGACCGTGACGATCACGTCGTTCCCCGCCGCCCCCGCCATGCCGCTCAACCCGGGCAGCGTCGCTTGCAAAATCCCATTGGCCGCGGTGAGCGCCAGCGGCGTGCCATCAGCCAACGACAGGCCCAGCGTCACCGCCGGCAGCAGGTCCGCGACCAGCCGCGCCTGCCCGCCGCCAGCCGTGCCGTCGGCGAACACCTTGGCACTTTGCGAACTGCCGTCGGCATATCCCACCGTCACCAGCGCGCCCGTCTGCTCGAACCCTGAGATCGAACCCGCCTCGTTCGGCCCAGGCGCCGGGCCCTCGATACTGGCGGGATCGACATCTACCCGGAACGACAGCGTCTGCCCGAACGCCAGACCGCCGCCGCCAAGCTCGACCGTCAGCGTCGTGTAACCGCCCTCGGTCACCACCACCGGACCATAGGCCCAGCTCGCTGCGACCTGGCTGGCTCCGTACTGCGTGAAGTCTAGCGCCGTGTCGTCGCCGAACGTGCCGAACGGATCGAACACGTTGCCGGCAATCAGGCTGCCATGCAGGTCGATGGTCAAAGACGTGATCGCTGCCGCACCGGTATTGGTCAGCTCGAAACTCGGCTCGGCATAGGTGGTCGCATTAAGGTCGGTGCCGGGGGTGATCGCCAGCCGTGCCGAGGCCGTGTTGTCGGCATCATCGTTTATGATAGTGCCGACCGCCGAAGCGGTACTGATCAGAGTACCCGCGCTCGGGTTGGACAGGGTAACCGTGAACCCCTCGTCCGCTTCCACCGCCGTGTCGCCGGCCACCTGCACCGTGATCGTCCGGCTCGTCTCGCCATCGGCAAAACTCACCACCCCGCTCGGCAGCACCCCGCCCGCGAAGTCGCCCGCATCGACCGCCGCCCCCAACACCGCCCAGCTTGCCGACGACACGCCGCTGGCACTGCCCGTGCGCTCCACGGTGAAGGTGAAATTCGTCGTCCCCGCCTGGCCCTCGGCGCGGCTCGCATCGGTCGCAACCACCGACAGCGTCGGCACCGCCGGCCCCGCATCCGAGCGATACACCGCGAAGGCGGACAGCTTTGCGTTCTGCTGGTTGCCCGGCGCATCGCTCCCGGGCCCCACCTGAATCGACAGCGACCCGTCGCTCACCGTCACCATCTGGCTCATCACCAGCGGCGCATTCGGCCCCACCTGGCCGAAGATGTCGATATCCTGCAGCGCCGCCGGCGCCTGCCCTTCCAGCTGCATGTCGAACACGCGTTGCCCGGGCAGCAGGATGCCGTCGTAGATCTCCGCAAAATGCAATTCCACCCGGTAGCTGCCATTGGCCACCGGCACCTCGTAGGTATAGCTGCCCCCCGGCGTCCACCGCTCGCTGTTGTAGATCTCGTCGTCCACCGTCCCCGTAATGTCATTGTCGGTCCCGAACACGAACGTCGTCCCCGTCGCCGGTCCCGGGTCCGCCTGGTAGACCACCCCGGTCGAGGCAGTTACCTGCTCGCCACCGACATTCACCGCCTGCACCAGCGTCTCCACCGGCCCCGCCGACGTCACCTTGATCTCGTCGAACGCCGCCTGGAACGTCGTCTGGCTGCCCTCCCCCGCATTGGTCGACCACAGTCCCAATGCCAGCCCCGCCAAATGCCCGGCCACCGCGTTGTGCCCGTCGATCGCGTCCAGTATCGCCATCCCCGCCAGGTTCATCGCCGCACCGGTCACCGTCACCGGCCCCCCGGCCCCGGCATAGGTCACCGACGGCGTGGCGGTTCCCGCCGTCCTGTCCACCGCCAGGTCGAACATCAGGTTGCTGCCCGCCGGCGCGCTCAACAGCCCCGCCGCCACCAGGTCCTGGCTGGCCACCACCACGCCGCCGCTCTCCAGCGCGAAATGCACCGCCGCCCCGCCCTCGGGCCCGGCGGAGACGCGCAGGAAATTATCCTGGTCGCCGGTGCCGATGTACCCGCCGATCTGCTGCCCGTCATGCAGCCCCGCCAGCCCCGGGAACGGATTGACCGCCGTCCACCGCACATTGAACGCCGCCACGTTCGGCGCCACGCTCAGCCCGGTCTGGAACTGGTATTCCCCGGTATTGCCGCTCCCCGTCGCGGTCCCGTTCGACACCGCCTCCACCACCACCAGCCCGCCGCCGGCCGCGGTGCCGATCTTCACGTTGTTCAGGTCGAGCCCGCCCTCCTCGAACGGCGCCACGAAATCCCGCTCGCCATTGGTCATGTGCCCGGTCAGCCCCAGGAACAGCCCCGTCGGCCCCGGCGACACGTTTCCCGCCCCGAACTGGAAGTTCCACGTCAGCGCCGCGTTCGGCGCCAGCACCGTGGTGGTGCCGTTGCCCGGGTCCGCCTGAAACGGATCGTCCAGATTCGCCAGCCCGTCGCCGTCGATATCCGGGTCTGCCCCCACCGGCCCCGCCGAAGGCGTCAGCGCCAGCACCTGCCCCGCCCCGATCTGCGCCACCCACAAGGAGCCGTCCGGCCCCTGGGTGATGTCCAGCGGCACCCCCCCCGGCGTGGCCAGGTTCGTCACCCCCAGCACCGTCACCCCGTCCGGCGCCAGGTTGATCAGCTTGATCGTGCCGTCGAACGAGGTCGCCACCAGGTCGCCGGTGATCTCGCCGTTGAAGGCATCGGCGGTATATTCGGTCAACCCGTTGGTCGAGGCCCCGAACGAGGCCAGCGGCGCCGGCCCGGCCCCGAACAGCCCGTCCAGCGCCAGGCGCTGCGCATCCGCGGTGAACTTGCTCGGATCAATCAGATAGCCCGGCGCGATCTGCACCGCCCCCGGCACCGCCGCCGAAGCATCCGCGATCGCCGCGATCACCCCGGGCGTCGCCGCATCGTCGTAGGAATAGACGGTGCCGGTCTGGTAAGCGCGGATCGGGTTCGGATGGCCGTAATAGCCCCCGTCCGACAACAGGTGCAGCGTGTCGAAATAACCGTTGCCGCCGTTGTTCACCAGGTTGGTCGGATTGCCGTCGCCGTCGAACAGCGGCGCATCGCCCAGCCCCTCGTTGCCACCGTTGTCGATGGTGAACATCTGCCCGGCCTGGGTCAGCACGATGTCGTAGGCGTTGCGCAGCCCTGTGGCGTAGATGCGCAGCGGCGCATCCGCCGGCAGGACCGCCTGGTTCAGCCCGTCATGGCCGCCGAACGGCCCCGACAAATCCATCCCCCCGGCATCCTCGCCGCCCGCCGCCCCGTCGTCGGCCACCGTCGGATCGTTCAGTGTCGGCAGGTCGTAGCGATAGGTGCTGGTGATCCCCGGCGCATAGGTGAATTGCCGGTCCGCCATCGCGTCCAGCGCCACCAGGTCCACCTCCAGCACCGTGCCGCCGATCGCATATTCCGACAGGTTGGAGAAATACGACGACGGCGCCCCATTGTTGGTGTTGCCCCCTTGCGCCAAATACAGCTTGGTCCCGTCGGCGCTCAGCGTCATGCCGTTGGACGAATGGTTCTCCTCCGAGCGCGGCAACCCACGCACCAGATCCACCTTCACCCAGGCCGCCCCGTCCCAGGTCAGCCGCGACAGGATGCCGGAATTGGTGTCCAGGTTCGAATTCGGTGAAGTTGGCGATGCGCGGATCGCTCGACGTCACATAGATCACCGGGTTCGCCGCCGTCCCGCTCACCAGTATCCCCGTCACCTGCCGGTCGCCCAGGGTCAGGTTCAGCGCCCCGTCGTCGTCGTGGTTCGGCATGTCGCGGATCAGGCCGATGGTCTCGCTCGGCGTCGCCGCCCACACCCCCGGCGTCGGCTGGGCGATCGTATAGACCTGGATCGTCCCATCCTGCTGGCTGACATACAGCCGCCCGTCCGGGCCGAACTGGAGCGAGGTCGGGTTGGCGATGCCTGAAATGACAGTCTGGTTGGAAAATGTCGCAACCATGGATTCCCCCCCTCGCATCAGCAAATTTGGACGATGCGCCACATCGTCCGCTTTTCTTACTGAATTTGCGAGACACAGGGATAGGCCGTTATTTCACGTTTTCGGTATTGTACCGCAATCGCGCGACAAACAATATGCTCTATACTACCTAAGTATTATAATACTAAATACCCGTCAGGCCACGCCTAACTCTCCGCCCCGCATGTGGCGGCCAATTGGGCCGCGAACACCGCCGCAAGCGCCGGCTCCGAGCATTTCGCCTCCCACCACGCCAGCGAGGCGCGATGCAACTCTGCCATCCGCGCCGGATCGGCCGCCAGCGCCTCCACCACCCCGTCCAGTTCGTCCCAATCGTCGAGCTGGATCGCCGGGCACCCCTCGTAGAACCAGTGCGGCGGCAGGCGGTCGCAAACCACGATGCAGCCTTGCCGCAGCCCCTCGAAAAACCGGTACGTCTCTACCGAGGACCCGCGCGGCGCCAGGCAGATGCGCGTGTCGGCCATCAGCTCCGAATAGCTCGCGCCGTCCGAGCGGATGCTGTCGTGGAACGAGCCGGTGGTGGCGAAGCGAACCTCCTCCGGCCGAACCTCGGCCAGCCGGCGCAGCGCCGCCAGCATGCGTGCGCGCGCAATGCTCTTCGCCGAACCCAACAGGGCGCGCACCGCCCGCCCCCGCTGCGTCATGTTCTCCAGGCTGCCGACGAACGACACCAGATAGCGCCGCGCCTCGAGCGGCCGCACCGGCAATTCGGTCTGGCGCGCATAGCCCAGCGGGATCACCATCCCGCCACGGCGCGGCGGCAAGCCGCGGTTGGCCGCGACGAACCGGGCGAAATGATACGACCACACAGCGGCGTTCTTGCCCGACTTCAGCACCGAGCTCACGTTCAGCCGGCGCAGATACTCACCGGCCCACGGCCGGAACCCGTACGCCTTGAACACGAACCGCACCCGGCCGAGATAGCTCGGCACGGTGCAGGCCTCGTCCTGCAGCAGCACCGCCACCACGTCGTCGCCGTACGACGGCAGGTCGCGCACGATCTGGCAGTTCCACACGATATAGAAGGTCAGCCCCGCCACGCCGAACGCCTCCTCCATATGGCGGAACGCGCGCACGTAGTATTCGAGGAACACGTCGTCGTACGGGTCGCGGTAGTCGTATATGTCGATGTCAACGGGCTGCCGCCCCAGCGTGCACAGCACATACCGGCAGCTTCTGCGCGCCGGCGGCCCCGCCGCAGGGGCCGGGCACGGCGCGGCCACGCGGACGCCAGCCCAATCCACCAGGCTCATGCGCGCAATGCCGTCCGGTTCCAGTTCACTGTCGCGTCTCTCACGGCCAGGCAAGATCTCCATTGTCGGCCTCCGCGCCCGGTATCCGACCAGGCGCAGCGCGATGTGGGTATTACGCCGGTCTGAACTGGCACCAATAACAGGAGCGCCCGTGCATCCGAACTGCCATTCGGGAGTACTCCCGGCGCCCCCCAGCCGCGACACGCCACGCCACGCCACGCCACGCCACGCCACGCACAACGAAACAGGGCGGCACCACCTGGGATGCCGCCCTGCCCTGTCGTTCCACCCTGCCGGGCCGCGCGGCCCGCCGCCTCAGGCCCGGCGGGAGAGAAAGGCCAACCGCTCGAACAGATGCACGTCCTGCTCGTTCTTCAGCAGCGCGCCATGCAGCGGCGGAATCACCACATGCGGGTCCTTGCTGCGCAGCGTCTCCACCGGCAGGTCCTCGATCATCAGCAGCTTCAGCCAGTCCAGCAGCTCCGACGTCGCCGGCTTCTTCTTCAGCCCCGGCACCTCGCGCACCTTGAAGAATACCGTCAGCGCCTCGCGCGCCAGGTCCTGCTTGATGTCGGGATAATGGGTCTGGACGATCTGCTCCATCGTCTCCCGGTCGGGAAAGCGGATGTAATGGAAGAAGCAGCGGCGCAGGAACGCGTCCGGCAGCTCCTTCTCGTTATTCGACGTGATGATCACGATCGGCCGGTGCTTGGCCACCACGGTCTGCCGCGTCTCGTACACGAAGAACTGCATGCGATCGAGTTCCAGCAGCAGGTCGTTCGGAAACTCGATATCCGCCTTGTCGATCTCGTCGATCAGCACCACGCTCTGCGCGTCGTGCTCGAAGGCATCCCACAGCTTGCCGCGCACGATGTAGTTGGAGATGTCGCGCACCCGCTCGTCGCCAAGCTGCCCGTCGCGCAGCCGCGATACCGCGTCGTATTCGTACAGCCCCTGCTGCGCCTTGGTGGTGGACTTAACGTGCCACTCGATCAGCGGATGGCCCAATGCCGTCGCCACCTCGTGCGCCAGCACGGTCTTGCCGGTGCCGGGTTCGCCCTTCACCAGCAGCGGGCGCTGCAGTGCCACCGCGGCGTTTACCGCAACTTCCAGGTCGCGCGAGGCGATGTAGCGATCAGTGCTCTTGAATGCAGACACGTACGGGTCCCTCCAGACGGTGCCCTAGTTTCGGCGCTGCCGCCCGGTCGGGCAAGCCGTGAAAAGCACGCAGGCGATGCCGTCCCGCGGCACCTCGCGCCGCGGGACCATCCGGCCGCACCCTGAGGGCCGCACGCCTATTCGAGCGCGAAGCCGACCTTCAGGGTCACCTGGTAGTGATGCACCCCGCCGCCCTCGATATTGCCCCTCACCTGCACCACCTCGAACCAGCCAAGATTGCGCAGCGAGAGCGACGCCTTTTCGATCGCCGTCTCGATGGCCTTGGAAATGCTGGTATCCGAGGTGCCGACGATCTCGACCACCTTGTACACGGGCTGTGCCATGCCATTGCTCCCCGCA
Source organism: uncultured Alphaproteobacteria bacterium (assembly GCA_963779875.1). Taxonomy (GTDB): domain Bacteria; phylum Pseudomonadota; class Alphaproteobacteria; order Acetobacterales; family Acetobacteraceae; genus CAMDGX01. The sequence continues at coordinate 1,363,121 of CAWAAI010000003.1, forward strand.
GCCGGTATTCCGGCTTGCTTCCTGTTCGACGGTTGACCCATTTTCGAACGGCACGCGGCGCTCGCCATGCGGCACGAGCGCAGCACCGCGGATACTACGCAGCCACCCATCAGGCCCAATCAACAATCGCGAAGCGGACTGCCCGCTCCCTTCCGCCACGGCGGGCAACGGAAGGGCGGCATGGGGAGTGCGGCAATGTCGAGGACGGATGGTGGGCGCGACAGGGATTGAACCTGTGACCCCCTCCGTGTCAGGGAGGTGCTCTCCCGCTGAGCTACGCGCCCATCCGTGCGCCTTCCATATCTCGCCCCCGGGGCATGCGCAAGCACCCGCACCCCCACCGACGCAATCCCGATTGCCGCACCCCGGCCAACCCGCTTGAATGTCCGCATGGACCTGCCGCTTCCCAACGCACCCGCCACAGCCCTGCCCGTGATCGTCGCGCGCCCACAGGCGCCGAGCGCCCCTGTCGTCTTCGCCTCGCCGCATTCGGGGCGGGAATACAGCGCCAGCTTCATCGCCGCCTCGCGCCTCAATTCGCTGCGCCTGCGCCGCAGCGAGGACAGCTTCGTCGACGAGCTCTTTGCCGACATCCCGGCACTCGGCATGCCCCTGGTCTGCGCCACCTTCCCCCGCGCCTTCTGCGACGCCAACCGCGAGCCCTGGGAACTCGACCCCTCGATGTTCGACGAGGCGCTGCCCCCCTGGGTCAACACCGCCAGCCCGCGCGTCGGCGCCGGCCTCGGCACCATCGCCAAGGTCGTGGCCTCCGGCGAGACCATCTACCGCGACAAGCTGCGCTTCGCCGACGCCGAGGCACGCATCCGCACCTGCTGGGAACCCTTCCACGCCGCCCTCGCCGCCGAACTGGAAGCAGTACGGCAGCATTTCGGCACCTGCCTGCTCATCGACTGCCACTCCATGCCGGCCAACTCGCTGCCCCCGCGCAACCCGGCCGACATCGTGCTCGGCGACGCCCACGGCACCTCCTGCGCGCCCGCCCTGGTCGCCATGGTCGAAGACGTGCTCGCCGGCATCGGCTTTGTCGTGCGCCGCAACGACCCCTATGCCGGCGGCTTCATCACCCGCCACTACGGCCGCCCGCGCGAGCATGTCCACGCCATCCAGATCGAGATCAACCGCACCCTCTACATGGACGAGGCGCGCATCCAGCGCCGTCCTGGCTTCGCCAACGTGCGCCGCGGCCTGGCCAGCGCCGCCGCCGAGATCGCCCGCCGCCTCGCCTGAAGCCCGCCCTCCCGCCGGCATCGCGTGCGGCGCTGGACAACTCCGACACCGAGGGGCACAACCGCCGGTACCGATACAAATAAAGGCGGTGCCCGAGGGCACCGCCAAACCGAGACAAAAAAAGGGCGGTGCCCGAGGGCACCGCCAAGTTTAGGGAGGAAACGTCCAAGAAGCAGAAAGCGACCGGAGCCGCCTTGCTGCGATGCACAATCTAGGCGGTCGGTCATTCGTGTGCAAGCGTTTTTTTGCATTGCAGCATTTCAACATTTTCGCGACCCGGGGCCCCTTGCGGGAATGTGATTCCCACCGTCCCCGGGTCCACAGGTATACGAAATCCATGCGATCCAAGGTCATAGCAGCACTGGCGTGTTGGGCCCTGATCACCCCGGCGCTTTCGCCCGGCGTGGCACACGCCCAAGACACCCCCACCCCGCCCGCCCCGGCGGCCTCTCCCGGCACCCAGTGCCATCAAGCCATCCAGGCCGCCGAACGCGCCGCCCGGGTCCTGCCGCAACTGATGTCGGCCATCGGCCGCGTCGAGAGCGGCCGCGTGGATGCCCGCGGCATCGTCCAGCCCTGGCCCTGGACCATCAATGCCGAAGGCACCGGCCAGTATTTCGAGACCAAGGAAGCCGCCCTCGCCGCCGTGCGCGATTTGCAGGCCCGCGGCGTCACCTCGATCGATGTCGGCTGCATGCAGGTGAACCTGCACCACCACCCCGCCGCCTTCGCCTCGCTGGAACAGGCCTTCGACCCGGCGGCCAACGCCGCCTACGCCGCCCGCTATCTCAACGAACTCTACGCCGCCACCCGCGACTGGGCCCGCGCCACCGCCTTCTATCACTCCGCAACCCCGGAGCGCGGCAACGACTACCGCCGCCGCGTCGCCGCCGCCCTTCCGCGCGACACCCGCCGCCTCATCGACGTCCCCACCCCCGCCGGCAACATCTGGAGCCGCCACGCCTTCAGCGCCAACGCCTGGAACAGCACCGGCCCCTCCGGCAGCGGTGCCATGCGCACCGGAGTCCTCGCCAACTCCGGCCGCCCCCTCAACACCCGCCGCGTCGTCACCGTCCCGGGCACCGGCACAAGGCTATGATTATTCTCCCAATCCGTTCGGAACTCGTCCAAAAGCCACTTCAGGGCCGCAAAGTGTTGTCCACGTACGGCGACAATCACGCTAACTGATCCAACGCCTCACCCGGCAAGGCTCAAGCCGGGGTCGGAATTAAACCAACCCTGTTCTGCCAGGCCGCCGAAATGCCACGTCAATTTGCAGATTGCCAATGTTTCAAAAAAGGCCATAATACATAAATTGCCGCGCTCGTCTCCTGCCCTGGCAAGCACGCCCAGTACATCAAGCTCAAATGAAGAGTAAATATCTCGTTGGGTGCCATCTGAATCGCCGCCGGAATTGATTTACCAACTTATTTGCCCATAACCACTAAACGGATTTCATTGAATATTCTAGCTTATCCGGCAAAAGGAACTCTCTAAAGTGCCAAATCGTCTAATTTTGCACATTTTCTTCGCATTTCTGGCAGTTTATTCGTTAGCAATATTGTATCTCACTCCGACGCGAGGCTTCGATCCCGATGAATTTGAACACATCCAAGCAGCCTGGTTGATCAGCACCGGCCAAGTGCCCTTCCGCGATTTTTTCGAGCATCACACGCCGATCTGGCACCTCATCGCTGCCCTCCTCCTCCCCAGCAATATTTTTCCCGATTACCCATGGGCGACAAAAATACTGATGGTCGCCCGCTACGTGTCGGTGCTCATCAGCGCTGGAATCGCAGTGATCACCTGGAATATCTGCCGTCGCTTTGCTGGATCCACGGCCGCCTGGATTTCGGTGATGCTTCTATCAGTGAATTCAGTCTTCATGGCAAAGGCAATCGAGATACGTCCTGACCCGCTATCGACGTTGGGAATTGTGGCCAGCGTGTACGCGCTACAACGGTTGCAGGAAGATCATCAGCAGAAATCATTTCATCCCCTGCTATGGGCGTCGATTGCAGGGGCCGCCCAGGCCGTCGCGGTTCTGGCATCCCAAAAGGCGGCATTCTCAACCCTAGGCCTTGCCGTCGCATTTCTTTGGATCACACTACCAAAATCGAACATCAGACAAATTATAAAACTACTCCTATGTGTATCGGCTGGCGTTTTGTCTGTCGTGACTCCGCTTATGATGTGGCTTTATGTTCACGATGCCTTAGGTGACTTTGTCCATTTCACCCTTCTTATTCATATCGGATGGCTAAAGCAGAGTCGACCAGCCATCGCGGAGTTGTTCTATTTGATTGTAAGATATGATACGATACCTCTTAGTCTCGCAGTGCTGGGACTTTCCCTCGTTGTCTGGGACGCATCGCGGCGTCGTATGCCGCCCGTGCTAGTGGCCGTTCTATTTCCCATGGCGTCGCTAATTGTAGGCCTTAAAATGCTGCCGGTCTTCCAGGGCCAATACTATTTCATGATTCTGCCTTTTCTCTCCATACTCGGAGGATTTGCAGCCCTAAGAATCCTCGACTTCTTCAAAACTTCGACTTTAAGAAACGCAGCCGTCGTCGGCGCGACACTCCTGCTCACCGTATCGGCGGCACGGAGCATGGAACTGGTTTTCCACCGCAGCAATCGCGACACTCTGGCCAAGCTGCAGTATCTGCTGAACTCGGTCCCCCCTGATGCGACGGTGATGGGTGGTTGGTCGACCGGCATCGCGTTCCGCAAACCCGCGTGGTTCTACTATTTCCCCCACGACGAGGTTATGCACATCATTCCCCAGCAGTCTTATTCTGATCTCACAAATAGGCTGAACGACGGAACCGTCCGGCCCGCGATGATCGACGTCGATCAGTCAATCCTCCGCATGCCTCCGGACTTTCTCGACTTCGTGCATCTGCACTATGTACCTACGGGCGTATCGACATTGCATATGCTGCGGCCACGCCGCCGCCGGTCCATCAGACGGAAAACTCGCGGCGAATCTCAGCATTATGGCTCCCCACCGCCGGCACCGGCCCGAACTCGCGCGGCCCGTCGCTCAGGATCGCCGGCGGCGCCGCTACCGCCACCGGCCCCGCCGGCGTCTCCACCGTGATCCGCCGCAGCGCGGGGTGCGCCGCGAACTCGGCCACCGAGTTGACGAACCCGTACGCCGTCTTCGCCACCCGCAGCCGCGCCGCCGCCTCGTCGCGCGTCAGCCCCATGAACACCCGCCCCACATAGGCATCCACCTCGGCCCGATTGCGCACCCGCACCAAGTTGGTCTCGAACCCCGGCCGCTGGGGCAAATCCGGCTCCAACATGAATCGGGCACAGAAATCAACCCATTCGCGCTCGTTCTGAATGCTGATCAACACCAGCGACCCGTCCTTGGTCGGGAACGCCCCGTACGGACAGATCGACGGATGCGCCAGCCCCATCCGCTCCGGCGCCTTGCCCGTGCCTTCGAAGAACAGCAGCGGCACGTTCATCCAATCCGCCATCCCATCGAAGAGGCTGACCTCTATCCCCTTGCCGCGCCCCGAAATGCCCCGCGCGATCAGCGCCTCCAGAACCGCCGCATGCGCCGCCATGCCACAGGCGATGTCGCAGGCCGAAACCCCAACCCGCCCCGGCCCCTCCGGCCGCCCGGTCACGCTCGCCAACCCCGATTCCGCCTGCACCAGCAGGTCGTACGCCTTCATGTCCGCATAGGCACCACGCTCGCCATATCCCGAAATATCAACGGTAACCAGCCGCTGGTTCGCCTCCCGCAGCGCCGCCGACCCCAGCCCCGCCCGTGCCGCCGCCCCCGGTGCCAGGTTCTGGATAAACACATCCGCCTTCGACAAAATCCGATGCAGCAGCGCCAGGTCGTCCGGCTTCTTGATGTCCGCCACCAGGCTCTGCTTGCCCCGGTTCAACCAGACGAAATAGCTCGACAACCCCTTCGCCGCCGCGTCATACCCGCGCGCGAAATCCCCCTCCGCGCGCTCGATCTTGATCACCCGCGCCCCGGCATCCGCCAGCCGCGACGAGCAATAGGGCGCCGCCACCGCCTGCTCCATGGCAACAACAAGCAATCCTTCCAATGGCTTGGCAAACGACATTTCGGCCCTCTCACAAAACAGAATAGAAGTTCTTTTTTGAAAAAAAGAACCAAAAAACTTTTACCCATTCGACCACGCAGAACACAACCAGCCGTCATCCAGTTAACAAAAGTCTTTTTGCTTCTTTTTCTTCAGAAAAAGAAGATCCTTCGCTTCAGTAGCTCCGCGGCAACCCAAGCACATGCTCGGCCACATACGACAGGATCAGATTGGTGCTGATCGGCGCCACCTGGTACATTCGCGTCTCACGGAACTTGCGTTCGATGTCGTATTCCTCGGCAAACCCGAACCCGCCATGCGTCTGGATGCACGCTTCGCCCGCCGCCCAGCTCGCCTCGGCCGCCAGCATCTTGGCCATGTTGGCTTCCTCGCCGCATGGCTCCCCGGCATCGAACTTGCGTATGCCCTCGCGCACCAGCAACTCCGCCGCCCGCATCTGCGCATAGGCCCGCGCGATCGGGAACTGCACCCCCTGATTCTGCCCGATCGGCCGCCCAAACACCTGCCGGTTCTTCGCATAGTCAGTGGCCTTGGCGATGAACCACTTCGCATCCCCGATGCATTCGCTGGCGATCAACAGCCGCTCGGCATTCATCCCGTCCAGGATATAGCGGAACCCCCGCCCCTCCACCCCCACCAGGTTCTCGGCGGGCACCTCCATGTTGTCGAAGAACACCTCGCAGGAATTGTGGTTCATCATCGTCCGGATCGGCCGGATCGACAGCCCGTGCCCCAACGCCTGCTTCATGTCCACGATGAAGGTCGAAAGCCCCTCGGTCCGCTTCGCCGCCTGCTCCTTCGGCGTCGTCCGCGCCAGCAGCAGCATCAGGTCGGAATGCTCGGCCCGCGAGGTCCAAACCTTCTGCCCGTTCACGATGTACTTGTCGCCCTCCCGCCGCGCGAAAGTCCGCAGCGAGGTGGTGTCCGTCCCGCTGGTCGGCTCCGTCACCCCGAAGGCCTGCAGCCGCAACTCCCCGGTCGCGATCTTCGGCAGATAGGCCTTTTTCTGCGCCGCCGAGCCATGCCGCAGAATCGTGCCCATGATGTACATCTGCGCGTGGCACGCCGCCCCGTTGCACCCTTCGGCCTGGACCGTCTCCAAAATCGCCGCCGCGGCCGACAGGTTCAGCCCGGAGCCGCCAAACTCCTCGGGGATCAGCACCCCCAGATACCCCGCCTCGGTCAGCGCCGCCACGAACGCGGTTGGATAGGCCCTAGCCTCGTCCAGCTTGCGCCAGTATTCGCCGGGAAACCGCGCGCACAGCTTGCGCACCTCCTCGCGGATCTCGGCATGCGGTTCGGTGGCGGGGGAAAGCTGGTCCATCGCGGTGCTCCGTCGGCTCCCTTGTGCATTACGGCCGCCCGCCCTCCCGCGCAACGCCCCCGCGTTTGCGCCCGGCCCACGCCCGGTACACCATGCGCCCAGGAGGACCCCATGACCGAAACCACCTGGCAGGACGGCGTCTACGCCGCCCTCAAAGCCGCCGGCGTGCGCCAGATCGCCTACGTGCCCGACGCCGGCCATTCGCGCCTGATCGAACTTGCCCACGCCGACAACGACATGCACGCCGTCGTTTGCACCACCGAAGAGGAAGGCGTGGCGCTTGCCGCCGGCGCCCATCTCGGCGGCCAGCGCGCCTGCCTGCTCATGCAGTCCTCCGGAGTCGGCAACACCATCAACATGGTCGGGCTGCCCACCACCCTGCGCACCCCGTTCCTCACGCTGATCACCATGCGCGGCGAATGGGGCGAGTTCAACGGCTGGCAGGTGCCCATGGGCCAGGCCACCGAAACCGTGCTCACCGCCATGGGCGTGCACGTCAAGCGCGCCGATACCAAGGACGAGGTGGTGGACATGGTCGCCGCCTCGGCATCGCTCGCCTTCAACAGCTTCATCCCCGTCGCCGTGCTGTTCAGCCAGCGCCTCATCGGCGCCAAGGTTTTCGTCAAGCCGGAGAACGAGCAATGAACGGCCTCGACCGCCGCGCCGTCTTGGCCGAACTGCTGCGCGACCCCGCCGACACCCCCGGCGGCGAATTGCTGGTCGTCACCGGCCTCGGCTCCACCACCTACGATGCCGGCGCCGCCGGCGACCGCCCGGAGAATTTCTACCTCTGGGGCGCCATGGGCGGTGCCGCGATGATCGGCCTCGGCATCGCCCTCGCCCAGCCCTCCCGCCGCGTGCTGGTCGCCACCGGCGACGGCGAGATGCTTATGGGCATGGGCGCGCTCTCCACCGTCGCCGCCCGCGCGCCCGGCAACCTTTCCATTGCCGTGCTCGACAACGGCCAGTTCGGCGAGACCGGCCACCAGGCGAGCCACACCGCGCTGGGCACCGACCTTGCCGCCGTCGCCGCCGCCTGCGGCTGGAAAACCACCATGACGCTCACCACCATGGCCGAGGTCCAGGCGCTGCGCCCGCGCCTGCGCCGCGAGGTGATCTTCGCGGTGATCCGCATCTCCCCCGCCGAGGTGCCCCGCTTCCTGCCGCCGCGCGACGGGGCGGCCCTGGTCGCACGGTTCCGCGGCGCCCTCGGCATCGCACCCGACTGACGATCCCCCCGACCGACCTGTCGCAACTGGCCGACCGGCCCGCCCGTTACCTTCTGCCCCCCGCCCGGCGCCCCGCCGGGCGGATTCATGGGGGCTGCTCCACCCGCCACTCCGCAGATCCGGTTGCCTGGGAAGCGCGAGTGTGCGAATAGCGTTACTGATCGTGACGTTCGCTTGCGTGCCTGGTGCCTGGATCCGATTTCTGGATGGGCCGTACGCGCCCCGCCGGCCTATCGGGATCGGCGTCGGCATCAGCGGCAGCCACGGTTTTCATACCCCATGCCTTGGCCGCACAAGGATTTCATGCCCGTGTTCCGTCTTACTCGAGGGTTCGGGCTGCCGCGCATGTTCCTTGCGCTGGCGATGTCGCTGGCGGCCCTGCTCACGTCCCCTCATCAGGCGGCCGCCCAGGGTGGCGACGCCGGCGCGGTGCCGGTCACCGTGGCCGAGGTCACCGCGCGCGACCTGCCCATCGACCTCGGCAATATCGGCGCGGTCCAGGCCAACCAGAACGTACTGATCCGCACCCGGGTGGACGGCACGCTGGACAAGCTGTTCTTCACCGAGGGCCAGGAGGTCAAGCAGGGCGACCCGATCGCCCGCATCGACCCGCGCCCCTACCAGGCCGTGCTCGCCCAGGCCCGCGCCAAGCTGGCCGCCAGCCAGGCCCAGCTGAAGAATGCGCAGCTCAACCTCAACCGCTCCACCCAGCTCGCCCGCAACAGCTACGCCACCCAGCAAACCGTGGACGCCCAGGTCGCCGCCGTCGCGCAGCTCGAAGCGCAGATCAAGGCTGACGCCGCCGCGGTGGACGCGGCCCAGCTCAACCTCGACTACACCCTCATCACCGCCCCGTTCGACGGCCGGCTCGGCCTGCGCCAGATGGACCCCGGCTCGGTGGTGCGTTTCGCCGACAATTCAGGGGTCGGCATCGTCACCCTCAGCCAGATCCACCCGGTCGCCGTGGTGTTCTCGCTGCCGCAGGACACGCTGCCCGCGATCCAGGCGGCCATGTCCAACAGCAAGCTGGCGGTCACCGCCTTCGCCCCCGACGGGCAAACCATGCTGGGCCAGGGAACGCTGCTGACGGTCGACAACGCCATCGACCCGGCCAGCGGCACCATCCGCCTCAAGGCCCGGTTCCCCAACCCCGACAACAAGCTCTGGCCCGGCCAGTTCGTCAACGTCAGCCTGCGCCTGGGCACCCGCAAGGATGTGCTCGCGGTGCCGTCGGTGGGCGTGCAGCACGGGCCGGACCGCCTGTTCGTCTATGTCGTCAAGCCCGACAACACCGTGGCCGTGCAGCCCGTGCAGGTGAGCCACGACGACGGGCACACCGCCGTCATCTCCAAGGGCCTCCAACCCGGCAGCCGCATCGTCGTCAACGGCCAGTCGCGCCTGCGCAACGGCACGCTGGTCAAGGTGAACCAGACCCGGCCCGCCAGCTGATCGCTCCCGTGCCGCAACTCCCCGCCCCCCCGCCCCGTTCGAGCGAGACACGATGAGCATATCAGAGCCGTTCATTCGCCGCCCGGTCGGAACCTCGCTGCTCATGGCGGCGATCGTGCTGGTCGGCATCGCCGCCTATCCGCTCCTGCCCGTCGCCCCCCTGCCGCGGGTCGATTTCCCTACCATCCAGGTCCAGGTGAGCTACCCCGGCGCCAGCCCCGAAACCATGGCCACCGCCGTCGCCCAGCCGCTGGAACGCCGCTTCGCCCAGATCGCCGGCGTCGACCAGATGACCTCCAACAGCGTCCTCGGCCAGACCTCCATCACCATCCAGTTCGATCTCGACCGCAATATCGACGCCGCCGCGCTCGACGTGCAGTCCAAGATCACCGCCGCCGGCGGCCAGTTGCCGCGCAACCTGCCCAGCCCCCCCACCTTCTACAAATCCAACCCGTCCGACAGCCCGGTGCTGATCCTGGCCGTGCAGTCCGACGAGATGCCGCTCATCGACACCAACGACTACGCCGACAACATCCTGGCCCAGCAGATCAGCCAGATGACCGGTGTCGGCCTGGTGTTCATCAGCGGCGCCCAGAACCGCGCCGTGCGCGTCCAGGTGGACCCGGCCAAGCTGGCCGCCATGGGGCTGACGCTCGAGGACGCGCGCCTGGCGCTGCTGTCCAGCACCGTGAACACCCCCAAGGGCACGATCGAGGGCGCCCAACGCAGCTTCACCATCTACGCCAACGACCAGCTGACCAAGCCCGAGGAATACAACAACCTCATCCTGTCCTACCGCAACGGCGCCCCGGTGCGTGTGCGCGACATCGGCCAGGCGGTGGAGGCCGCCGACAACCTTCGCGTCGCCGGCTACCAGAACGGCAAGCGCGGCGTCCAGCTCATCATCTTCAAGCAGCCCGACGCCAACGTCATCGAGACGGTCGAGCGCATCAAGGCCGAGCTCCCGCGCCTGAAGGCGTCCATCCCGCCCTCCATCGAGGTGACGGAAATCATGGACCGCACCCAGACCATCCGCGCCAGCGTCGAAGACGTGCAGCACACGCTCATGCTCACCGTCGCCCTGGTGGTCATGGTGATCTTCCTGTTCCTACGCAACGTCTGGGCCACCATCATCCCCAGCCTCACCGTGCCGATCTCCCTCATCGGCACCTTCGGCGTGATGTACCTGCTCGGCTACAGCCTGGACAACATCTCGCTCATGGCGCTCACCATCGCCGTCGGCTTCGTCGTGGACGACGCGATCGTGGTGCTGGAAAACATCTACCGCCACATCGAGGCCGGCGACCCGCCGATGGAAGCCGCCCTCAAGGGCGCGCGAGAGATCGGCTTCACCGTGGTGTCGATCAGCGTCTCGCTCATCGCGGTATTCATCCCCCTGCTGCTCATGGGCGGCATCATCGGCCGGCTGTTCCGCGAATTCGCCATGACCCTGTCGATCGCCGTCATCGTCTCCGGGATCGTCTCGCTGACGCTCACGCCCATGATGTGCTCGCGCTTCCTGCGCCACGAACACGCCAGCCACGGCCTGCTCTACCGCCTCGTCGAGCGCTTCTTCGACGCGATGCTGGCCGGCTACCGCCGCACGCTGGACATCGCGCTGCGCCACAGCTTCATCACGCTGCTGGTGTTCCTCTCCACCGTCGGCCTCACCGGCTACCTCTTCGTCACCATCCCCAAGGGCTTCTTTCCCCAGCAGGACACCGGCGTGCTGATCGGCATCTCCCAAGCCGCCCAGGACGTCTCCTTCAAGGAAATGGCCCGGCGCCAGTCCGCGCTGGGCGAGATCCTGCTCGCCGACCCCGACATCGCCGCCTATTCCTCCAGCATCGGCTCCGGCGTCGGCGGGCGCACCGGCAACAACGGCAGCTTCTACATCGCGCTGAAGCCGTTCAGCGAGCGCACCGCCTCCGCCCAGCAGATCATCGCCCGCCTGCGCCCCAAGCTCGCCCAGGTCGAGGGCGCGCAACTCTTCCTCCAGGCCGCCCAGGACATCCGCGTCGGCGGCCGCCCCTCAAAGACCCAGTACCAGTACACGCTCCAGGACGCCGACGTTCACGAGTTGTACGAATGGGCGCCCAAGGTCCTGGCCAAGCTGCGCACCATCCCCATGCTGCGCGACCTCGCCACCGACCAGCAAAACGGCGGCACCATCGCCGCCCTAACCATCGACCGCGACGCCGCCGCCCGCTTCGGCATCCAGCCCCAGGTCATCGACGACACGCTCTACGACGCCCTCGGCCAGCGCCCGGTCACCCAGTACTTCACCCAGGTCAACACCTACAAGGTCATCCTCGAAGTGCTGCCGGAGCTTCAAGGCGACCTCGCCGTTCTCGACAAGCTGTTCGTGAAGTCATCCACCGGCCAGCCCGTCCCGCTCTCCGCCTTCGTCAAGGTCGACAATACCAAGGTCGCGCCCCTGTCGATCAGCCACCAGAGCCAGTTCCCCGCCGTCACCCTGTCCTTCAACCTCGCCCAGGGCGCGGCCCTCGGCGATGCCGTCGCCGCGGTGAACCGGGCCATGCGCGAACTCGGCACCCCCGTCTCCCTGCTCGCCACCTTCCAGGGCACCGCCCAGGCGTTCCAGTCCTCCTTGTCCAGCCAGCCCTACCTGCTCGCCGCCGCGATCATCAGCGTCTACATCATCCTGGGCATCCTCTACGAAAGCTTCATCCTCCCGCTCACCATCCTCTCCACCATCCCCTCCGCCGGCCTCGGCGCCCTGCTGATGCTGATGTTGTTCGACTACGACCTCTCGGTCATCGCCATCATCGGCATTCTCCTGCTCATCGGCATCGTCAAGAAGAACGGCATCATGATGGTCGACTTCGCCATCACAGCCGAACGGCGCGACGGCGCCACCCCCTTCAACGCCATCCGCCAGGCCTGCCTGCTCCGCTTCCGCCCCATCATGATGACCACCATGGCTGCCATCTTCAGCGGCCTGCCCCTCATGATCGGCACCGGCGCCGGCTCCGAACTGCGCCGCCCGCTCGGCTACGCCATGGTCGGCGGCCTGCTGGTCAGCCAGATGCTCACCCTCTACACCACCCCCGTCATCTACCTCTACATGGAGCGCCTGCAGCGTTGGCTGATGCCCCGGCGCGCCCACACCCTCCCCGTCCTCGCCGAGAAGATGGGCGCCGCTTCCGCCGACTGACCCAGCATCGCCGCTTGCCTGCGCCCGCCCACCCGTCTCCTATGCGATCATGCAACGGGTGATGCGCGCAGCGGATGGCCGGCTCTACCTCGTGGGCGGCAGCAACGAGGTGCTGCGGCTCTACGACGAGGCCGGATTCGCCGAACTGGTCGACATCGCCGCATGGCGCCACCGCCTCGCCGCCCGCCACCGCTTCTTCACCGCCGCCGGCATCCCCTGGTGCCAACTCCTGGCCCCCGAGAAACTGAGCGTCGAGGGCGATGCCGTGCTTCACGCCGAGATCGGCCCCACCGCCGAACCCCCCGGCGACCGCCTGGCCCGGCTCATCGACCACCCCGCCCTCGTCTCGCCCCGCGCCTGGCTAAGGCGCCAGTCGGCCGCGGGCCACCAGATCTACGCCGCCACCGACAGCCACTGGACCCCCATCGGCGCCATGGCCGCGTTCCAGTGGCTGATGCGCCACCTCGGCCTCGAAGTCGATTTCGCCCCCTACCTCGCCCTGCAGGACGAGCCGCTGGAATACCACGGCGACCTCTGGGAACCCCGCTTCGCCGACATCCCGCCGGAGCGCTTCCCGCGCAAGCGCATCCCGCCCCATGTCGAGCGCATCCACGCCAACCCCCTCGTCCGCGCCAAGGAATCGCTTGGCCTGCCCAACGACATGGGCCTGCACGTCGGCAGCGCGGTGGCCTACCGCAACCCCCGCTCCCAACGCCCGGAACGCCTGGTCCTGTTCGGCTCCTCGTTCAGCGACCACCGCGCCGAATGCGGCCTGCTGACCTTCCTCGCCGCCCTGTTCTTCCGTGAGGTGCATTTCGTCTGGTCAACCGACCTCGACCTGACCCTCATCGGCCAGCTCGCGCCCGACATCGCCGTGGTGGAAATGCCCGAGCGCTTCCTCACCACCTGCCCCGCCGACCAGTTCAACCTCCACGCCCACGTCGCCGCCCTCCTGGCCAGCCGCGGCCTCGCCTGACATCAACGACCGCCGCAGCCACCAGGAACCGGGCACCAGGAACCAGGAACCAGGCGCCGCCCCCGCGGCCCGGCCCTACTTCTCGTCCTCGTCCTCGTCTTCCTGCCCGTAGTACCACTCCAGAACCTCGTCGTGGAACTCGGGGTCCTTCAACAGCCGCATCGCCAGCGCCAGCACGATCTCCGGCGCCGCGCCGATCTCCTCGGCATCATCGGCCACCTCCGTCGCCGAGACGACGCGAACCGACATCGCGCCGTCCTCCTCGCCAATGACGAGGGCGACCTCGTTCTCTTCCAGGGTGATCGACGTGGTTCCGACAGCCGCCATGGCGGTGTTCCTTTACGGGTTTCAAGGCTGCGCTTAGAGCAATATCCGGTCGGGTGGAATCACCCCGTCGGAAGATTTGCGTTCTTGAACAACGAGGCTAGAGCGGTATCCGTGCTTCTGTCGGCACAGAGACCGCTCTAGCGCGGATCGAAGCGGCGGGCCAGCACCCCGGTCACGCATTTGCACCGGGGCTGCCCGGGTGTAGCCTGGGGCCAACGTCCCAATGTGCCGGAAAGTCACGCCCTTATGGCCACCAACACCAAGCGCGTCTTCTATGTTAAGTATGTCGCTCATACCGTCTTCAACGAGTTGCTCTCCGCCCGGCCAGACATCCGGCTCGACAAGCTGGAGAACGATTTACCCGCCGCCGAGGTTGCCCCGGTCCTGCAGGCCGCCCACGCTTTCCAGATCGGCGCCTCGCGCGACGAGCTCGCCCCCCAGTTCTTCGCCCACGACGAGTTCCTCGCCCGCTGCCCCAACCTCCTCGTCGTCTCCTCCAACGGCGCCGGCTACGACACCATCGACGTGGACGCCTGCACCGCCGCCGGCGTGCTTGCCGTCAACCAGGCCGGCGGCAACGCCGAGGCCGTCGCCACCCACGCCCTCGCCCTGCTGCTCAACCTCACCAAGCGCATCGGCGAGATCGACCGCGCCATGCACCGTGAACTGGTCTATGACCGCGCCGCCTATATCGGCCGCAACCCGCTGGAAAAGACCATCGGCATCATCGGCATGGGCCATGTCGGCACCCGCCTCGCCGAACTCGTCCGCGCCATGTACCGCATGCGCGTCCTGGCCTACGACCCCTACCTCACCGCCGAACAGATCAAGGCCCGCGGCGGCGAAAAAACCGACCTCGACACGCTCTGCGCCGAATCCGACTACGTCAGCATCAACTGCCCGCGCACCCGCGAAACCCTGGGCATGGTCGGCGCCCCCCAGTTCGCCCGCATGAAACCCACCGCCTACCTCATCACCACCGCCCGCGGCGGCATCCACGACGAAGCCGCCCTCTACGAAGCGCTCAAGGCCGGAAAACTCGCCGGCGCCGGCCTCGACGTCTGGGCCAAGGAACCCCCGCCCCTCGACCACCCGCTGCTGACGCTCGACACCGTCATCGCCAGCCAGCACACCGCCGGCGTCACCCGCGAAAGCCGCGAAAACATGGGCCGCATCGCCGCTCAGCAAATCATCGACATCCTCGACGGCAAACCCGCCACCCGCATCCTCAACCCCGAGGTCTGGCCCGCCTTCGCCGGCCGGTTTGAAAAGGTGTTTGGCTTTGCGCCACAGCGTTAGTTAGCAAGCTCTTCTTTTTGTGAACAAAAAGAAGCAAAAAAAACTTCATCCATAAGGAATTTTCTCGCCCCCGGTGAAATGGGGGGAGCCGGAGGGGGCAGCACAACCCAATCCCCGGTCCCGCAAGTCGGATCAGCGCACCGCCATCCGCCCCCTTCCCCCGACATCCGTCCCAGCCGAAGCTTCCGGCACCTTCGCGCCCCAAGGCCCCATGCCCAGCCCCGCCCCGGCCCTCGCCTTCCCCCCCGCCTGCCTCACCCCCCTCCACGACCCAGACATCCGCGCCCTCCAGGCCCTCACCGCCGGCTGGTCCCCGCCTGACCCCGCGCGCGGTACGACCGCCAGCACCATGGGCCCCGCCGCCTACCACCGCCTCCGCGTGCGCCGCACCGCCGTCGTCGCCGCCTACGCCTTCGCTATCATGGCGATCCCCGTCGCCCTCATCGTCACCCTCCTCGTCCTGACCGACGACCCAGCCTTGCACAGCAGCCGCGGCCGCACCGTCTTCTTTTCTTTCGTCGCCGGCGGCGTCGTCCTCAGCCTGGCCGCCACGGCAATCGGCTGGCACGCCACCGGCGGAAAGCGCCGCATCGCCGCCGGCACCGAACCGGCAACCCAACTCACCTTCGCCGCCACCACCGAAGGCCTCACCATCACTTTCGGCACCGGCCATCGCCTCGCCGGGCCCTGGTCGCGCTGGCGACTTTCCCAAGTCCGGTCCGAAGTGATCCGTCTGCGCCATAGCCGCAGCTTCATCTTCGAATCCGCCCACCTCGTCTTCTTTCCGGACGACGGCAGCCAGTCCGCCAGCGCCCTCCTCGATCCCATCACCCTCGATAAGGGCCACGCCTTTGCCGCCACCGTGGTCGCCATGATCGCACGCAGCGTCCACGCCTGATCCCGCGGCCGCCCGGCGTTGCGCGCCCCCGCGTTTCCCCGCACAACCCATCCTCCAGCGCCGGCACCTCCGCCCGCGCAACGACCCAAGGAAACGCCCATGATCGGCTTCGTCACCGTCGGCACCAACGACATGGACCGCGCCTGCGCCTTCTACGACGCCCTCTTCGCCACCATCGGCGCCAAGCGCCTCACCGACGGCGAGCGCTTCAAGTCCTGGGGCATGGCACCTGGAACCCCTCGCGTCGCGGTCGTGAAGCCCTATGACGGCAGCGCCGCCACCGCCGGCAACGGCACCATGGTCGCCCTGGCCGTGGAAAGCCGCGACCAGGTCAACGCCATGCACGCCAAGGCCCTCGCCCTCGGCGCCGCCGACGAAGGTGCTGTCGGCCTGCGCGGCGAAACCTTCTACGCCGGCTACTTCCGCGACCTCGACGGCAACAAGTTCGTCGCCTTCAAGGTCGGCTGACTCCAACACCCGCCGGCCGCGACCACCGCGCGGTCGGCGGGCGCCACTGGCTTCCTGAAGTCCAGGTTTCCAAAGGCATTGCCTTTGGTGGGTCCAGGGCAAAGCCCTGGCCTTGCTTCCTCCCTTCGGACTCCGCTTGACGCGTCGCGTTAGTTATTTATAATGACCGTCAATGCTGCTCCCCACCACCACGCCCCTGGGCCATCGGCTCGCCGTCATCGTCGCCGGTCTCTACGGCGTTATCGCCCCGCGCGCGGCCGCCGAGTGGGCAATCACCGCGCTGCTGGTCCGCCTCGTCACCCGCCTCGACCACATGGTCCTCCGCCTCGACCGCCTCGTCGCCCGCTGGCAGGCCGGCACGCTGGCCCCGCCGCGCCCCTCCCGAGCCAGCCGGCCGCGCACCTCGCGTCCCCGTCTCGCCTTCCCCCGCGCCGCGGCCTGGCTCAACCGCCTCATCCCGGCCACCGCGCGCTGGTCGCCGGGGATCGGGCTTCTCCTCGCCTCGCCGGAGTGCCAGGCCCTGATCGCGGACGCCCCGCAAGCGGGCCGCATCCTGCGCCCGCTCTGCCACATGCTCGGAATCCCGCTGCCCGTGGCGCTGCGCCTGCCGAAGCGGCCACGCCGCCCAGCCCCCAATCCGCCCCCGGCCGCCGCTGCCCCGCCGACCGCACCTCCGCCGGCGCTCCCCCAACCCACGCCGCCGCGCCCGGTCTATCCAGTGGGCTTCCGCCCGCTGCCCTTCAAATTTTCCGCCACCTGAGCCAAGGCCGGATGCCGTCTATCTCGTTCCGATATACGATCATACCGTCAGCGTGCGAACCCCTGCCCGCCCGACACCCCGATCACCTGCGCCGTCACCCAGTTCGCCAGCGGCGAGGCCAGGAACATCACCACGCTGGCCACCTCCTCCGGCCGCCCCAGCCGCCCCGCCGGCATCGCCGCCAGGATCTGGGCATAAAGCGCCGGGTCCTCGGTCTTGCTGCGGTCCCACAACCCGCCGGGAAACTCGATCGACCCCGGCGCCACGCAGTTCACCCGAATCCCATGCTTCGCCAGCGCCGCCGCCTGCGTCCGGGTGTAGTGGATCACCGCCGCCTTCGCCGCCCCATAGGCCGGCGTCCGCACCGAGGGATTCAGCCCAGAGCCGGACGAGATGTTGACGATCGAAGCCCCGAACCCATCCCCGGCAGTCCCCGCCTTCATCAAATGCGGCATCGCCGCCCGGCTCGCCCGCACCGCCGCCATCAAATCCACATCCAGGCTCGCCGCCCAATCCGCCTCCGCGTCGCCCAGCCCATACCCGGTGGCATTGTTCACCAGCACGTCGATCCCGCCCAACGCCTCGGCCGCCGCGCCGATATAGGCGTTGATCTCGCCCTCCTTCGCCAGGTCGCAGGAAGCGACATGAATCCCCCCGCCCCCGGCCGCCCGCACCTCCTCCAACGCCGCCATGCCCCGCGCACAAACGGAGACCTTCGCCCCCGCTGCTGCGAACCCCAGCGCGATCCACCGCCCGATGCCCCGGCTGCCGCCGCAAACCACCACCCGCCGCCCGGCCATGTCGATTCGCATCGCCTGATCCCCCCTCCCTAGTCTCCCCGCAGCGCAAACGCCGCTTGTGCCGCCGGCCGTGCCAGAGCCGCCGCATACCAGTCGCGAATCGCCGGCTTGTCCGCCAGCACCTCGGGGTTCATCCGCAGATAGAACACGCAACAGGCCACGTTCAGGTCGGCCACCGTGAACCGCCCGCCCATCAGGAACCCGCCGGACTGCGCCAGCACCCCTTCCAGCACCATCAACGGCCCGTCCACCTTGTCCAGTGCCGCCGCCCGCAGCCCCGGCACCCGGTCCGGCTCCGGCAGCATGAACGTATGCATCATCGCCTGAACTCGCCGGCGGCTCCAGCTCCGTCACCGACCACACCGTCCACATCGTCGCCAGGCTGTCCTCGGCCAGCCCCACCGGGGCCAACTGCCCGCCATGCTTGCGCGCCAGGTGCAGGTTGATCGCCAGCGATTCCCACAGCACCAGCCCATCGTCGTCGATGAACGGCACATGCCCGTTCGGGTTGATCGCCAGGAATTCCGGCCTGCGGCTGCCCTCTATCCCTGGCACCACCTCAACCAACTCGTAGTCGATGCCCAGTTCGTGGGCCATCCACAGGGTTCGGATGGCCCGCGATCGGGGCACTCCATAGATCTTGAGACCCATCTGCCGGCTCCTGTCATGCTCGGCACAGGTTATCCACCGCCCGGCCCCCGCACAATCAGGTCGCCCACCGCCCTGCGCAGCCCGACGATCCCCGAGTCGGTGTGGCGCGACGGATGCACCCGGTTGGTCAGCAGCGTCCAAGCCCGCCCGCCATCCAGGTCGATCCACAATCCGGTGCCGGTGAACCCGGTATGGCCGAGCGTGCCCGCCGGCCAGCCCGGATGGTCCACCTGCCACCCCAGCCCCCGCCCCCCCTCCTGCGGCGTCCGCAATGCGGCGATACTGGCCGCCGATAGCACCTCGCCCGCCAGCAGCGCCCGCGCGAACTCCAGCAACGCCCGCGCCGTCCCGAACAGCCCCGCATGCCCCGCCGCCCCGCCCATCGCGAAGGCATTCTCGTCATGCACCTCCCCCCGCATCACCCGCCCTCGCCAGGCGCAGCGCTCGGTCGCCGCACAATCAGCGGGTTCCGGACGAAAGGTGAACCCCGGCGGCAACGGCTGCTCGCCCAGCGCCCGCCCGGTCAGCCGCTCGATGGCTATGCCCAGCAACAGGAAATTGATGTCGGAATACACCGCCGGCCCCGCCCGCCACGCGCGCTGCAGAATGAAGGCCCGCAACGTCCGCGGATCCTGCCCATAAGTGTACAACGGCTCCACCGCCGGCAGGTGGGTCTGGTGCGCCAGGCACTGCCGGAAGGTCAGCCGCCGCTCCATCGCCCCGGCGATATCGTATTGCCGCAGATCGGGAATGGCGACACTCAACGGATCGTCCAGCCCGATCGCCCCCTGCTCCACCAGCCGCAGGATCGCGGTGGTGGTGAAAACCACCTTGGTCAGCGAGGCGAGGTCGAACACCGTCTCCTCCCGCATCGCCACCGCCTCAGGCTCCACCTGCGCCCACCCGGCGGCACGCAACTCCGCCCGCCCCCCGGCCAGCACCCCCAGCACCGCCCCCGGTATCCGCCCCGCCTCGACCGCCGCCCGCACCGGGGCGAAGGCCGTATCCAGCCCGCTCATGCCTTCCACAACTCCCCGCCCGGCATCGGCCGCGGCACGCCGGTGGTCATCGGCAGGCTCAGCGGCAGGCCAGCGAGCGAGCGTACGGCAAGGTAGGCGAAACACTGTGCCTCAAGAAAATCACCGTCCCACCCCACCGCCTCCACCGGCTCGACCGGCACCGCCAGCGCAGCCCGCAACCCATTCATGATGTGCGAATTATGCCGCCCGCCTCCGCCCACCAACCAGCGCCGCGCCGCCCGTGGAACATGGCGCGCCGCCGCCGCCGCCGAGGCGACGGTGAATGCGGCCAGCGTCGCCGCCCCCGCCGCATCGTCCAACCCATCCACGGCGCGGGCCCAGTCGTGGAACGCATTTCGGTCCAGCGACTTCGGCGCCGGCCTGGCGAAATACGGGTGGCCCATCAGCCGCGCCAGCATCGCCGGATCGACGCGGCCGGAAGCCGCCAACGCCCCGTCGCGGTCGAACGCCACGCCACGCCGCCGCAACATGAAATCGTCCAGCAGCGCCGAGGCCGGTCCTGTATCAAACGCGATCACGTTGCCGCCATCGATATAGGTGACATTTCCCACGCCGCCGAGATTCAACACCATCAGCGGCTTGGGCAACGCCGCCGCCAGCGCCCGATGGTACAATGGCGCCAACGGCGCCCCCTCCCCGCCAGCGGCGACATCTGCGTGACGGAAGCGGTTGACGACGTTAATGCCCAGCGCCGCGGCAATGCGCGGGCCGATGCCGAACTGGCGGGTGAACCGTTGCTGCGGCCGGTGAAAGATGGTCTGGCCATGGATGCCCACGACCGCCACTGCCGCCGGAACGATATCGAATTCGGCCAGGAACCGCCGCACCGCCGCCGCATGGGCGTCGCTTACCGCCTCGTCGAGATCCTGCATTGGATCGTGCATGGCCGCCGCCGGATCGGACAGAACCGCCAGCAGGCGGGACCGCAGCGCGGGTTCATAGGGATAGCAGCAGCCCGGCCCGCTGCTGACCTTGTCGCGCCCGTCGGACCGAACCAAGGCGACGTCGATCCCGTCCATCGACGTGCCGCTGATCACCCCGATTGCCGCCACGATCGCCATTCCTACCGCCGATCCAACATCCCGCCGCCATACACGCACAGCTTTGCATGGCGCGTGAAGTGTCACTGCCGGCCGGGCACCGTGGCCCGGCCGGCTGTAACGTCGTTCGCCAGGCTATTCGCGGGGAGGTGCCTTGGCCGGGCTGCGCGAAACCGAGCGGATGTCGGGTCGCGGGCGGCCCGAGGCGAGGCCGATTTCGCGGTCCTGCGCCTCGATGATCGCCTTGGCCGGCTCATCGCCGTCAAGGCCGGTCAGCGCGGTGGCAGGCACACGACGGTTGGAACTGCGAGTACCATCGACATAGGCGACATCGAAGGCGACGAAGGCTGTCTCGATGCGGCGCCTAGGCGGTGCCATCGGGTTTCTCCTCCGCGGCCGCGTCATCGCCGTCGGAAGGCCCTTCACCGGCCACTGACGGCTCCTCGTCGGCCATCGACGGATCCTCGCCGCGCTGCTGGGCTGCCCTACGGCGGGCCAACTCGTCCTCGCGCTCGCGCAGCTTGGCGTCCTTCTTGGCCTGCTTCACGCGGTTGCGTTCGGCACGTTGCTGATTGTAGTTGACTTTGAATGCCATGTTCCTGACTGCCTATCCGCGGCGCAGCTGGCTTTCGCGCACAACGCGTTCATGATTGTCGCGGGTATGCTTCACCCGGTACTGATGGTCGGTGGTCTCGCTCGGCAACAGCCGGGTCACCGTGTAGGTACCCGCCGGCACGCTGCCGTCGAAGCGACCGGGAGAGAACTCCACCCGGTCGCCCACCGCGAACTTGTGCGGCTGCGCGGCCATCGCCGCGCCCTTTCTCAATCTGCCTTGAGATTGACGGCCGAGGTCTTCCCCTGCTGGCCGCGCTCCAGGTCGTAGGCGACCTTCTGGCCCTCTTTCAGGCTGATGCCCGCGCGCTCCACCGCCGAGATGTGCACGAACACGTCCTTCGAGCCGTCATCCGGCTGGATGAAGCCGTAACCCTTCGTGGTATTGAACCACTTAACCGTACCCATAGCCATCGCATGTCTCCTTGTACCGGCGCCCCACGAATTGCGGGCCGGGAATGATTTTCGAAGCAGGGGGAGAACCGATGCGAAAGTGCGGCATGCAGCAGGCGTTCAGCCCAGGACGAAAAGCGCCGTCGCCGCATTATGCCTCGGCTGCGACGGAAAAGGTAGTGCCAAGGAAGGGGAAGATCAGCCGCCCCACCGCCCGGCGCCCGCGACCGCTGGAAATGCCGCCGATGTAAGGGAGTTGTCACATTTTCATGGCAGCCTATTGCGATGCAGATGCCCGCTCAACGCGGTTCCCAGGGAACCTGCTTCGCCGGCTCGGGCCCCCGGGGCACCGGTCGGGGGCGGTCAGCCCAGGGCCACACCATTGACTCCCGACCGCGGCGCCAACCCGCCGAATGGCCTGTCGGCGAGCGCCTGGCGTTCGACCCGCGCGGCGTTACCTCGGTAGAGTATGCCATCATTGCCGGGATCCTCGCGCTGGCCATTCCGCCCGCCTTCACTGGTTTTGTGCAGCGTCTGGTGCAGCTACTCGACACAGTCAGCTTTTGAGCAAGGCGGAACCGCGCGCACGGTCTGCTGTTCAACTTGCGATTCACCCGGCGAGGTGCTGAATCCCGGCACGGCGCAGGGTGGCGGGTATCACCGGGAGAACAGCAGAATGCTCGGGTATCGGCAATGACGTTGTCGGGAACGAATGCGGCGCACCGATGATCGCGGTGGATTGGGGCACCAGCAACATGCGCGCTTTCCGCCTCGCCGCGGATGGCACGGTGTTGGCGCGCGAGACCTCGGGCCACGGCATCCTCCACGTCCAGGACGCCGACTTTCCCGCCGCGCTGCGCCAGGCGATCGGGCCCTGGCTGGCCGACGGCGAGCGCCACGTACTGATGTGCGGCATGATCGGCAGCCGGCAGGGCTGGATCGAGGCGCCCTACCTGCCCTGCCCCGTGGGGGCCGACGGCATTACCGGTGCGCTGGTGTCAGTGCCGTTCGAAGGCGCCGAGGTGCGCCTGGTGCCCGGGCTGAGCGCACGCGACGGTTCGGGCACGCCGGAGGTGATGCGCGGTGAGGAGACCAAGCTGGTCGCGCTGATCGGCGCGCTGGGCGGCGAGGGGCTGGTCTGCCTGCCCGGCACGCACACCAAATGGGTGCACCTGGCCGGTGGGCGCATCGAGGGGTTCGCCACCTGCATGACCGGCGAGGTGTTCGCCGCCCTGCGCGACGCCACCATCCTGGGCCGCATGATGGCGCACGAAGGGCCGGTCGATCCAGCGGGGTTCGACCGCGGCACGGCCCGCGCGGGCGAAGCCGGACACCTGCTGCACCACTTGTTCGGGGTGCGGTCGCTGGGGCTGTTCGGCGAGCTCGACGCGGCGCAGTCGGCCGGCTACCTGTCCGGACTGCTGATCGGGCATGAGGTACGCTCGATGGTTGCCGCGGACGGTCTGGTGCACCTCGCGGGCGACCCGACGCTGACCGGGCTGTACGCCCGGGCGATCGAAACGGCGGGCGGCCGGGTGGCGATGCTGGACGAGGATGTGGCGGCCCAGGGGTTGGCAATCATCGGGAGAGCGGCCGGATGGCTCTAGACACGCTTCTTGGCAGCCATCTCGCGCGCTGCGATCTGGTCGCGATCCTGCGCGGCGTGCGGCCGGACGAGGTGGTGGCGATCGGCCAGGTTTTGGAGCAGGAGGGCATTTCGGTCATCGAGGTGCCGCTGAACTCGCCGGAGCCGATCGAGAGCATCAGGCGACTCGCGAGCTTCGCGCAGGGCCGCCTGCTGGTGGGCGCGGGCACGGTGATGACGCAGGACGAGGTGGCCGCCGTGGCCGCGGCGGGTGGACGACTGGTGGTGACGCCGCATGCCGCGGAACCGGTGGTACGCGCGGCCAAGGCGGCCGGCATGATCGCCGTTCCCGGATTCTTCACCCCCACCGAGGCGTTCGCGATGCTGGCGGCGGGGGCGGACGGGCTGAAGCTGTTCCCGGCCGAGGCTGCCTCGCCCGCCGTTCTGCGCGCCATTCGCGCGGTGCTGCCGCCAGGCACCGCGGTGCTGCCGGTGGGTGGCATCGATGCCGGCAACATCCCGGCATGGCGCGCCGCCGGGGCGGCCGGATTCGGCATCGGCTCGGCCATCTACAAGCCGGGCGACGATGCGGGCATGGTGGGGGCGAAGGCGCGGGCGCTGCGCGGCGCCTGACCATTCGAACCCGGAAAGGCCAGCCATGCCGATCAACCCCGCCGACAGCCCGATCTTCGGCACGCTCTACGGCTCGGACGCCATGCGCGCCGTGTTCGACGACAGCGCCTACGTGCAGCGAATGCTGGAGGTGGAGGCAGCGCTGGCGCGGGTGCAGGCGCGGCTGGGGATCATTCCTGCCGACGCGGCCGATGCGATATCGCTCGCCGCCGTGCCGAAGAACATCGACACCGGCGAAATGGCCGCGAGCGTGCGCAAGGTGGGATATCCAGTGGTGGGGCTGGTGCACGGGCTGGCGCGCGGCGCCGGGCCAGCCGGCGCCTGGAGCCACTGGGGGGCAACCACCCAGGACATCATGGACAGCGCAACCGCCCTGCAGTTGCGCGACGGGCTGGCGCTGATCCGCGCCGACCTGCTGGCGCTGCTGCGCACGCTGGCCGGTGAGGCCGACGCGCACCGCACGACGGTGATGGCCGGGCGGACGCATCTTCAGCATGCCCTGCCGATCACGTTCGGTCTGAAGCTGGCCAACTGGGCGATGCCGCTGGCAGCGCATGTGCGGCGGCTGGACCAGTTGCGCCCCCGCGCCACCACGGTGCAGTTCGGGGGGGCTGCCGGCACGTTGGCGTCGCTGGGCGACCAAGGCGTGGCCGTGATGGAGGGTCTGGCGGCCGAATTGGGCCTGGCGGTGCCGCCGGCGCCTTGGCATGTGGCGCGCGACGGGTTGGCCGAGGCGGTGGGCTTCCTAGGGCTGTTGTGCGGCAGCCTGGCGAAGATCGCCACCGACGTGATCCTGATGGCGCAGAACGAGGTGGGCGAACTGACCGAGCCCTATGTGCCGGGGCGCGGCCAGTCCTCCACCATGCCGCAGAAGCGCAACCCGATCGCCAGCGAATACATCCTGGCCAGCGCGCGCGCGGTGCAGGCGCTGGTGCCGCTGGTGCAGGGCGCTATGGCTCAGGACCACGAGCGCGCGACAGGGCCGTGGCAGGCCGAACCGCTGGCCCTGCCGCAGGCCTTCGTACTGGCCCATGGTGCGCTTCAGCACGCCCGCAGCATCGCCGACGGAATGGTGGTGGATGCTGCGCGGATGCGCGCCAACCTGGACCTCACCGGCGGGCTGATCATGGCCGAGGCGGTGATGATGGGGCTGGCGCCGGTGCTGGGGCGCGAGGCTGCGCACCACGTGGTGAAGGAGGCATGCGACCTGGCACTGGAGCGCGGCATTTCGCTGGCCGAGGTGCTGGCGGCCAACTCCGTCGTGTCCGCCCGCCTGGATGCCGCAGCGATCGCGGCACTGGTCGATCCGGCAGGCTACCTGGGCAGCACCCAGGCCTTCATCGACCGCATTTTGGCCGCAATTGGAGAAGTTGACGGAATTTAATCCGGATCCGGATTGCCTCCTGTGTCATCGATCCGTTGCCTTGGACGAAGCGATGTGCCTAGAATTAGGACAGCAAGGCGCAGTTCAATGGCGTCCTGTCGACATTGCAACTGGCAGCCGGCCTGAAGCCGGCGCGCAAATGGGAGGCTTGAGTTCGATGACCAAGAATATTTTGTCCAAACGTCTGGCTACCCGCCGCAAGGTTTTGAAGTTCGGCGCCGCCGCGTCGGCATTGCCTTGGGTTCATATTCGCACCGCCGGCGCCGCAGGCACCGTCTCGATCTTCTTCTGGGACCACTGGGTGCCAGCGGGCAACGACGAGATCCGCAAGCAGGTTGCCGCGTTCGAGGCAAAGAACAAGGTTGAGGTGAAGGCCGACTTCATTACCTCCCAGGGCCAGCAGACGCTGCTGACGATCAACGCCGAGGCACAGGCCGGCCGCGGCCACGACGTCATCACCATCGCCAACTGGACACTGCGCGACCACTCCGACAAGCTCGAGGACGTGGACGATATCGTGAAGCGCCTGGAGGCCAAGAGCGGCAAGGCGAACGCCGTGGCGAACTATCTCGGCAAGGAAAAGGGCAAGTGGATCGCGGTCCCGTCGTCGTGGGGCACGCAGAACAAGGGCCCGGTCGCCCGCATTAGCATGTTCAAGCAGTACGCCGGCATCGACGTGCAGAAGATGTACCCGGCCGCCGCGGTGCCGGAGACCGCCGAGGCCAAGGCCTGGACAATGGAAGCGATGCTGCATGCGGCCGAAGCCTGCCACAAGGCCGGCAAGCCGCTGGGCATCGGCATCGGCACCACGGCGGACAGCGTCAACTCGATCGGCGGCATTTTCGCGGCATTTGGCGCTGAGCTGATCGACGCCAAAGGCGAGATCAAGGTGAAGTCGCCCGAGGTTCGCCAGGCGCTGGAATACCTCCAGAAGCTGTCGAAGTTCATCTTCCCCGATGCGCAGGCGTGGGACGACGCGTCGAACAACCGCGCGCTGATCTCCGGCAACGCCTCGATGATCTGGAACCCGCCTTCGGCGTGGGCCGTGGCGCGCCGCGATGCGCCGGCGGTGGCCGAGGACACCTGGCACATGCCGGCGCCGCTTGGCCCGAAGGGGCGGTTCATGCCGCACAGCATGAATTTCTGGGGCATCTGGAAGTTCGCCCAGAACAAGAGCGCGGCGAAGGACCTGGTGGAGTACCTGATGCAGGAGGAGAATGTCGCTGCCCGCAGCACCGCGGTGCTGGGCTACGATCTGCCTCCCTTTGAAAAGATGGCTGAATCGCATGTGTGGGACAAGATCGGGCCGCCGGTTGGCACGGTCTACAATTACCCGGTGCGGCCGCAGCATCACGCCGAGACGCACTTGGCGCACATGCCCGCTCCTCCGGAGATCGCGGTGCAGGTCTACAACCGCGGCACGGCACCGACGATGGTGGCCAAGCTGAAGGGCGGCGAGTCGATCGACCAGGTTATTGCCTGGGCCAACACCGAGCTCGAAGGCTTCATCTGACGTTCCGCAACAGCCCGGCCGGTCGCAGTTCGCTGCTTCTGGCCGGGCAGTCTTTTTCTGGTGGCGTATCCAGGTCGACCCTGGGTACACCGCGCCCACCCCGCCTAGGAGGCTTGTATGGCAGACGGTAGCACCCTCGCGGTCGGTGCGCAGAACGGGATGTCTCCTGCCCCGCGCAACGTGGGCAGTCTGCGCAAGCTGGCGCGGCGGCGGTCGGCGGCGGCTCTGCTGCTGTGCGCGCCGTTGATGATACTGGTGGTGTCCTTGCTGTTCTACCCGGCCATCTACGCCGTGTTCCTCAGCATGCTCGACCGGAAGATGAACAATTTCGTCGGGCTGACGAACTTTACCTTCCTGCTGACTCGCCCGTCGTTCCAGCTCGTGATCTTCCAGTCCTGTCTGTTCGCCGTCAGCGCCGTGGTGCTCAAGGCGATCGTGGGTTTCGTGCTTGCCCATCTGATGCACAACATACGCGGGCCAAGCCAGCGGATCTGGCGTGGACTATTGCTGGTGCCCTGGGTGATTCCGCTGTCGCTCTCTACCCTCTCCTGGTGGTGGCTGTTCGACCCGTCCTATTCCGCGTTCAACTGGACGCTACAGTATTTCGGTTTCGACTCGATTCCGTTCCTTGGCACGGTCTGGAACGCCCGTATCGCCGTGATCGTGGTGAATGTGTGGTTCGGGGCGCCGTTCTTCATGATCATGTATCTCGCGGCCCTGAAATCGGTGCCCGAACAGCTGTACGAGGCGGCTTCGATCGACGGCGCCGGCGCGGTGCAACGGCTGTTCTTCATCACCTTGCCGATGATGCGCAACATCATCCTGATCACCGTCCTCTACAGTCTGATCGTCACCTTCGCCGACTTCGACATCGTGCGAATCCTGACCAATGGCGGGCCGCAGGACGGCACCCATCTTTTCGCCACCTATGCGTTCTCCGTCGGCATCCAGTCGGGCAACATCCCGCGCGGCGCCGCCGTGAGCCTGTTCATGTTCCCCATCCTGGCCGCGCTCGCATTCTTCGTGCTGCGCGACGTCCTCAAGCGCAACAAGGAGGTTGCGGCATGAGCGCGACCACGGCCGGCAAGGGCGGCGCGGCGTCGCGCCGCAAATATGGCAGCCTGGAGAGCAACCGCCGCTGGGCGCTGTGGGGCAGCTACGCCGCACTCAGCGTGTTCGTGGTGATATTCCTGGTGCCGCCGTTCTACATGCTGATGACGAGCCTGAAGACCTCGGCCGAGATTTCGGCGCAGAAGGGAAATCCGTGGATCGTCCACGAGCCGACGCTAGAGAACTTCACGGCGCTGATCACCAACGACGCCTTCCAGCGCTATTTCCTGAACTCGGTATGGGTGACAGTGCTGGTCGTGGTGGTCAGCATGGTGATCGCGATCCTGGCGGCTTTCAGTCTTTCGCGCATGGGCTTCAAGGGTGCGGAGGTGATCTCGACCGGCGTGTTCCTGACCTACCTGGTGCCGCCGTCGCTGCTGTTCATTCCGCTGTTCCAAATTCTTGGCTGGCTGGGGCTGATCAATTCCACCTGGTCGCTGGTGCTGCTGTTTCCGACACTCGCGGTGCCGTTCTGCACCTGGATCATGATCGGCTATTTCAGTTCGATACCAAAGGAGCTGGACGAGGCTGCGCTGATAGACGGCGCCAGCTATCCGCAGATCCTGCTGCGCATCTTCATCCCGGTGGCGCTGCCGGGGATCATCGCGGCGACGATCTTCGCCTTCACGGTGAGCTGGGGCGCGTTCCTGTATCCGCTGGCCTACCTCTACAGCGCCGATCAGGTGACCCTGACCGTGGGCATCGTGCGCGAGCTGATCCGCGGGGACGTGTTCGCCTGGGGCCAGATCATGGCCGCCTGCGTGATCGGCGCGGCGCCGCCGATCATCATCTACACGTTCCTTATGGACTACTACGTCGCCGGCCTCACCTCCGGCGCGACCAAGGGATGATCGGGCGCGGCGCGGATGTTGCTCCGCGCCGCGTGCGTGCCAAAGGATAGACCAGCCGTGCGGTTCGCCGGCTCATTGAAGGAATAGACGGGCATGGCGAATGTTTCGATCCGCAAGGTGGTGAAGGCCTACGAGGGCGACGTCCAGGCGGTGAAGGGCATCGATCTCGAGATCGACGATCATGAATTCGTGGTGCTGGTCGGCCCGTCGGGCTGCGGCAAGTCCACCACCCTGCGCATGATCGCTGGGCTGGAGGAGATCACCGCGGGCGAGGTTTGGATTGGCGGCGACGTGGTCAACGACGTGCCGCCGCGCGACCGCGACATTGCCATGGTGTTCCAGAATTACGCGCTGTACCCGCACATGAGCGTGTTCGACAACATGGCGTTCGGCCTCAAGCTCCGGAAATTCGCCAAGGACGAGATTCGCCGCCGCGTGGACGAGGCCGCGACGATGCTCGATATCCAAATGCTGCTGGACCGCAAGCCCAAGGCCTTGTCGGGCGGCCAGCGCCAGCGCGTGGCGATGGGGCGGGCGATCGTGCGCAATCCGAAGGTGTTCCTGTTCGACGAGCCGCTGTCGAACCTGGATGCCAAGCTGCGTGTGCAGATGCGCACCGAGATCAAGAAGGTGCACCAGTTGGTGCCCACCACCACTGTGTACGTGACCCACGACCAGATCGAGGCGATGACCTTGGCCGACCGCGTTGTGGTGATGAACCATGGCGTGATCGAGCAGGTGGGGGCCCCGCAGGAACTGTACCATAACCCGGCAACCCGGTTTGTCGCCGGCTTCATCGGCTCACCAGCGATGAACTTCCTCCCCGCCCGGGTGGTGGATGACAGCGGGCTCAAGGTCCAGCTGGCCAACGGCGCCAAGCTGGCGGTTCCCCCGCAGCGGGTGGACCGCTATGGCCCGCACAAGGGCAAGTCGGTGACCTTCGGCATCCGCCCCGAGCACATGACCGAGACACGCGAGATCGAAAAGCCTGGGGTGCAGCACCTGGATGCGCTGGTGGACGTGGTGGAGCCGATGGGGATGGAAACCCTGGTGCACCACTTCATCGACGGTGCGCCTGTCTGCTCGCGCGTGGATCCCAACACGCATTGCCGCCCCGGCGAGACTCTGAAGCTGGCCGTGGATATGAACAACATGCACCTGATCGACGACCAGACGAACCGCGTCGTCTGAGGCAACGCCAAGTCGCACGCGCCCGGCCGGACCTTCCAGTTCGGCCGGGCGTTGTTGCAATCGGCTGCATGCGATCGGCCCGCATCCGGCCGCATAGGACAACGGGAAAGGATTGCGCCATGCCATCGCTGAGCGGCAGCGCTACCTGGGTGACCGGAGCGGGAACCGGGATCGGACGGGCCATCGCGGTTGCGCTGGCCCGCGCGGGCGCCAAGGTGGGGCTGAGTGGGCGCACCCGCGCGACATTGGAGGAAACCGCGACGGCTATTCGCGCCGAAGGCGGGATCTGCACAATCGCCCCCTGCGACGTGTCGGCGCCGGCACAGGTGGACCAAGCCTATAATGCCGTGGTGGCGGAATTCGGCGACATCGGCATTTTGGTGAACAACGCCGGCTGGAACCTGCCACAGCGCGCCTGGAGCCAACTGACGCCGGCCACGGTGCAGCAGATGGTCGGCATCAACCTCGCCGGCCCGTTCCTGTGCACGCTGAAGGTGCTGCCCGCGATGCGGGCGAAGAAGGACGGGCTGATCGTCAACATCGCCTCCGTCGCGGCCACCGGCATCCACCTCGTCTCTGGCGTGGCCTATACCGCCACCAAGCACGGCGCGCGCGCGATGAGCCTGAGCATCAACGCCGAGGAAGGTATCAACGGCATCCGCAGCGTGTGCATCAACCCGGGTGCGGTGGAAACTCCGATCATGGACCGGCGGCCCAACCCGCCCTCGGCGGCCGCGCGCCAGTTGATGGTGCAGCCGGAGGATATCGGCGCCGCCGTGGTGTTCTGCGCCACCCTGCCCGCCCGTTCCTGCATCAGCGAACTCACCATGGTCCCCACCGACAATGACCTGTACCGCGCCGAGGCACAGGCGATCGCCGCGAGAGGCTGAACCATCATGGCCGACCTGCCGACCCACCTGATCGCCGCTGAGACATTGCGGCGGTTCATCGGCGACATCTTCGCCGCCGCGGGCACCAGCCGCGAGGAGGCCGACCGCATCGCCCACCATCTGATCGGCGCCAATCTCACCGGCCATGACAGCCACGGCGTAATCCGGGTGCCGCGCTACGTGCAGAACCTGAAGGATGGCGACGTGGTGGCCGGGCAGAAGGTCGAGGTTGTGACCGAAGGCCCGACCCATGCGGTGATCGACGGGCGGATGGGCTTTGGGCAGACAGTGGGACCGCAGGCGGTGGATTTCGGCATCGCCAAGGCCAAGCAGGCGGGCATGTGCGTGATCGCGCTGCGCAACAGCGGCCATATCGGGCGCATCGGAGATTGGGGCGAGCGGGCGGCGGCCGAGGGGCTGATCTCACTGCATTTCGTGAACGTCTACCAGGGCCAGCTTGTGGCACCGTTCGGTGGTGTGGACCGGCGCTTCTCGACCAACCCCGTGTGCATCGCCATCCCGATGGAGGACGGCCAGGCTCCGCTGCTGCTGGATTTCGCCACCTCCGTGGTGGCTGAGGGCAAGGTGCTGGTGGCCTCCAATGGCGGCAAGCCGTTGCCCGCCGATGCGCTGATCGGCCCCGACGGCGCGATCTCGTCCGATCCGGCCACGCTGTACGGGCCGCTGACGCCGGGCGGCCCGCGCAGTGCCGGCAACGGGCCGGGCTCGATTCGCGCCTTCGGCGACCACAAGGGGTCGGGTATCGCATTCATGTGCGAGATCCTGGCGGGCGTGCTCACGGGCGGCGGCACTTCGGGTCCTGTGGACCCGGATCGCACGCGCCGGCGCATCGCCAACGGCATGCTGTCGATCTATCTCGACCCACACCGCTTCGGCTCGCAGAACTTTGTGGCCGAGGCGCGCGAATACGCGAACTACGTCAAGGCCTCGCGCCTCGCACAGGGGGTGGACGAGGTGCTGGTCCCGGGCGAGCCGGAGGCGCGGGCGCGAGCCGACCGCCTGGCCAATGGCGTGCCGCTGCAGGTCGACACCTGGCGCAGCATCGTGGCCACGGCGCGCGGCCTGGGGCTGACGGAGCCGAACTGAACTCGGCCGCCGCTGCTTACGACAGCGGCCGCGGCTTTGGCACGATGGGCATCGAGGCCCCAGACGCCACGCTCGCCCAGCCCGCGACTGCGGCGATGCAGTCCTCGAAGGCGGAGAGATCCTGCCAAAGCGCCCGGGGGGCCGATTGCCGGGCAACCAGCACGCCGCCCGACGCAAGTATGGCCCCGTCGATCATAAGGTTGTCGATCAGGCCCGCGAAATCCTCCAGCAGCATCCCGTCGGCATCCCGCCATGAACCGTCGGCCGCGGCCGTGGCGGCACAGAAGGCGCGGGTACGGGCAACGAAGCCGTCGGCGCTGTTGGACCAACCGAAGACCGGCCGGCCGAGGGCGCGCATGTAGCCGAGTTCAAAGATGGTGCCGGCATCGGCACTGGGGCCGCGGAATGGCGTGAGGTTGGCGACCAGCGCGGCACAGCTGCAAATATGCGCCTCGTTGCGCAGGGCGATGCGCCGTGATTCCGGCAGCGTGGCCCAGGCCGGAGGGTCGCCATCTGACAGATTGTCCAACGGCGAGACACCGACGAGGCCGTAGCGCGCGCAAATCGCCCGCAGCGCGTCCGCGCGCGCCGGTGCATCGGGCAGGAACACGTCGGGGCCGGCGAGGTATACGCGCATGGCGCGACTTTGCCGCAGGGCGGGGCGCAACAGAAGGGGCGAACATGTGCTTCGCTACATACGGCTATGCCACAGGGGCAGCGAGCCAGTCGCGCAGTGCCATTTGGCAGCGGGCGAAATCCTCCGCCAACCCCTGCCCCGCCTGCTGGGCCGCGGCAATGCCGCCCATCCGGGTGGCGACCAGAAGGGTCTGCATCCGCCGGAAAATCAGGTCCATGCCGTAGCTTGCCGCCATGCCAGCCAGTGCATGCGCATGTTGCGCCACGTCATCGGCCGCGCCCTGTTCGAGCGCTGCCTGCAGGGTGGCGACGCGCGGCGCCATGTCGGCCAGGCACTGCTCGCACAGCGCGGCGAGGGCGGCAACAGGCAAGTCGCGGCGGAGGTCGGCCAGGCGTTGGCGGTCGAGCAGCGATTCGCCGCCTGCGGCCCGCTTCGGTTCGTGGAGCGCGAGCCAATTGGCGGGCGCATTCGCGCTGCCTTGCCGCAGCAGGGCGGCCATCTGTCCCGCCTGCACTGGCTTGCCCAGCATGCCCTGCATGCCGGCCTCCAGGCAGCGCTGCCGCTCGGCTTCGCCGGGATTGGCGGTGAGCGCGTGAATGGGCACCTGGCCGGCCGGCGGAGGCAGGCGGCGGATGCGACGGGCGGCCTCGTAGCCGCTCATGCCCGGCATCATGAGGTCCATCAGCACCACGTCGTATGGCAGGACCGCGGCCATGCGCACAGCCTCGGCGCCGGTGGTGGCGAGATCGACCCGGTGGCCCTCACGGCGCAGTTGCGTGGCCGTGACCATCTGGTTCACTGGCATATCCTCCACCAGCAGCACCCAGCAACGTCGCGGCCGCTGCCCGGCGGGCGAACCCAGTTGCTCGAGCGTGGGCGGCAGCGCGGCCGGATGGGCGGGCCTGACGGAATATTCCTGCGGCACCGGCGCCGGTCGCCGGGCGGCCACGTCGCGGCAGCGGACGAGATAGCCGCCGCCGGAAAGGCGCGCGTGACGTAATTCGACTACCATCCCGTCCGGGCGGTGGCGCAGCACGGGCGGCCGGTCGGCGCCGGCGCGGACAATGGCAAGCTGCAGTGCAACCTCCTGGCCCACGTCCACCAGGCCGAACTCGCCGGCCTCCGCCTGGACGCGCAGCACCTCCTGCAGGGTGGTCCCGGCCGGGCGCATGTTGGGCGGCAGGCCGGTAAGCGCCGCGTAGTTGCGGTTCCAGTGGATCACCTGCAGCGCCGGATCGAGCATCAGCAGCCCTTCGGGCAGTTCGTCCAGCATGGCGGACATGGCATCGCGCCAAGCCGCCGCCGACTCGGCCGCATGGGCCAGCCCCTTGCCGCGGCGCCGTTCCCTGCGCAGGTCGTATTGCTGGCGGAGTGCCATGGCCAGCAGGAGAATGGCCAGCAGCAGGGCGGCTGAGAAGCAGCAGGTCGCCGGCGCCGGGGATGTTCATGCGCCGCTCCGGCGGGTCGCCCGCGCGCATTTCCTGGCTTGCGGTATTGCCGCGGCAGGGCACAGGTGCAATTGTCCGGCCCCGTTCAGGCGCAGGCTGCAACGGGCGGCATACGCCGCAATGAAAGAGGATGGCATGGCGAAGATCAAGGTGAAGACCCCCGTCGTGGAGCTCGACGGGGATGAAATGACCCGGATTATCTGGGGCTTCATCAAGGACAAGCTCATTCTTCCCTACCTCGATATCGACCTGAAATACTACGACCTTGGCATCGAATACCGCGACCAGACCGACGACCAGGTGACGGTGGACGCGGCCAATGCCATCAAGCAGTACGGCGTCGGTGTGAAATGCGCCACCATCACCCCGGACGAGGCGCGGGTGGAGGAGTTCAAGCTGAAGAAGATGTGGCGTTCGCCGAACGGCACGATCCGCAATATCCTCGACGGCACCATTTTCCGCGAACCGATCATTTGCCGCAACGTGCCGCGCCTGGTGCCGCACTGGAGCCAGCCGATCGTGATCGGGCGCCATGCCTATGGCGACATCTACCGCGCCAGCGAGATGAAGATCCCCGGCCCCGGCAAGGTAACCCTGACCTACCAGCCGGCCGACGGCTCGCCTGCCCAGGTGCTCGAGGTGCACGACTTCAAGGGCCCCGGCGTGACCATGGGCATGCACAACACCACGGCCTCGATCACCGGCTTTGCCCGCGCCTGCTTCAACTACGGGCTGGCGCGCAAGTATCCGGTGTACCTGTCCACCAAGAACACCATCCTGAAGGCGTATGACGGCGTGTTCAAGGATACCTTCGAGGAGGTATTCAACAAGGAGTTCAAGGCGAAGTTCGACGCCGCCAAGCTGACCTACGAGCATCGCCTTATCGACGACATGGTGGCCGCCGCGCTGAAGTGGGAAGGCGGCTATGTGTGGGCCTGCAAGAACTACGACGGCGACGTGCAGAGCGACATCGTGGCGCAGGGCTTCGGCTCGCTCGGCCTGATGACCTCGGTGCTGCTCAGCCCGGACGGCAACACGGTGGAGAGCGAGGCGGCGCACGGCACCGTCACCCGCCACTACCGCGAGCACCAGAAGGGCCGCGAGACCAGCACCAATCCGATCGCCTCGATCTTCGCCTGGACGCGCGGCATCGCCTATCGCGGCCGCTTCGACAACACGCCGGACGTGACCGCTTTCGCCGACACCCTGGAGCGGGTGTGCGTGGAGACGGTGGAGTTGGGGGCGATGACCAAGGACCTGGCGGTGCTGATCGCCCGCGACCAGCCCTTCCTGAATACCCAGGACTTCCTGGCCAAGATCGACGAGAACCTCAAGAAGGCGATGGCCTGACACGCGGGGGCCGGCCGATTGGCCCCTGCGGACGACCGCCTCGCCACGAAGGGCCTGCCGCAAGGCGGGCCCTTTTCTTCTGTACTGGCCGCGCGCCCGGCGGTGGCGTGGTCGACGCGGCTGGTGTTCCTGGTGGTGGGGATCGGCTTTGCCGTCTGGGCGCCGCTGGTGCCCGATGCCAAGGCGCGGCTGGGACTGGACGAGGCACGGCTCGGCACCTTGCTGCTGGGCCTGGGCATCGGCGCGCTGGCCGCGCTGCCGGCGGCGGGGCCGCTGGTGCAGTGGCTGGGGCCGCGCCGCGTGATGCTGGGCGCCGGGGTCGTCTTCTGCGCGCTGATGCCGCTGCTGGCGCTCGCCCCCTCGGCCCTGGCGCTGGCGCTGCTGCTGGCCGGGTTCGGCGCGAGCACGGCGGCGGTGGACATCGCCATGAACGCCCAGGCGGTGGAGGTGGAGCGCGCCACCGGGCGGATGCTGATGTCGGGCTTTCACGGCGCCTACAGCTTGGGCGGCGTCGCCGGCAGCCTGGCGATGACCGTGCTGCTGGCCGCCGGGGCGACGCCGGCCTGGAGTGCGGGGCTGCTGGGGGCGGGCTGTGCGGCGGCGTTGCTGCTGTGCGCGCGCAGCATGCTGCCCCGGGCCCAGGACGCGCAGGCACCGCGCCTGGTTCTGCCGCGCGGACGGCTCGCGCTGATAGGCGGGCTGTGCTTTGTCGCCTTTATGCTGGAAGGCTCGATACTGGACTGGAGCGGAGTGTTCATCCGCTTCGTGCTGGGGCTGGACGCGGCGCGCGCCGGGCTGGGCTTCGCCGCGTTGTCGGTGGCGATGACGGCGGGGCGGTTGAGCGGAGACGCGGTGGTGCGGCATTTCGCCCCGGTGCCGGTGCTGGTGGCCGGGGCGGGACTGGCGGCCGGCGGCTACCTGCTGGCAGCGGCCGCGGATGCCCTGCCCGCCTTCGTGGCCGGATGCGCGCTGGTGGGGCTCGGCTTGGCGAACATGGTGCCGATCCTGTTCAGCGCTGCCGGGCGCGTGCCCGGCATGCCGGCCGGCATGGCGATCGCGGCGGCGGCGACGCCTGGATATGCCGGGCTGCTGGTCGGCCCGGTGGCGGTGGGCTGGGTGGCGCACGCCACCTCGCTGCCGCTGGCCTTCGCCGCGCTGGGGGCGCTGGCGCTGGTGGTCGGCGCGTTTGCCCGGATCGCGCGCCCCACCGATGCCACGGCGCCCGGATAGGCTGCGCTGTTCCCGCAGGAGTTTGCCGATGCACGCCGATATCCGCCTGATCGAGGCTGACCTGCCGATCTTCGGCGAACCGACGGTGCAGCCGGAGATCGGCGGCGCCACCTATGCAGCGCGAATGCAGGCGGCGCTGGTGCGTGCGGCGGCGGCCGGGCTGGACGCGCTGGTGGTGTATGGCGACCGCGAGCACAGCGCCAACATTGCCTACCTCACCGGCTACGACCCGCGGTTCGAGGAGGCTCTGCTGGTGGCGCCGACCTCGCCCTGGCCGCGGCGCGACCCGCATCTGTTGGTGGGCAACGAGGGCTGGAGCTATGCTGAGCTGGCCCAGGGCTGCTTCGAGCGGGCGCTGTGCCAGAGCTTCTCGCTGCCCGGCCAGCCGCGCGACCGGCAGAAATCCCTGCCCCGCCTGCTCGCCGATGCCGGGCTGCGGGCGGGTCAGCGCATCGGCGCGGTGGGCTGGAAGAGTTTCGGACCCGGCGACCCTGGGGCAACGGCCGACTGGTTGGACCTGCCGGAGTTCATCGCCCGTGCGGTGCGCGATATGGCTGGCGCCACCGGGACGGTGGTGAACGCGACCGACCTGTTCATCAACCCGACCGACGGGTTGCGCGCGGTCAACGAGGCGGACCAGTTGGCGGCCTTCGAGTTCGCCGCGACCTTCGCCTCCGAGGGATTGCGGCGGGTGCTGTTCGGGGTGCGGCCGGGCATGACGGAGCTTCAGGCGGCGCGGATGATGGGACTGAACGGGCTCCCCTTGTCGGCACACCTGATGCTGTCGGCCGGCGAGCGGGCTTCACGCGGGCTGCCGAGCCCGTCGGCGCGGGTGCTGCGGCATGGCGACCCGTTCACCATGGCGCTGGGGCTGCAGGGCGGGCTCTCGGCGCGTGCCGGGTTTCTGGTCGCGGATGCGGGCGAATTGCCACCGGGCGTCCGCGACTACGTGGAACGGCTGGTGGCGCCCTATTTCGCCGCGGTGGCGGAGTGGTACGAGACGGTCGGCATCGGGGTGACCGGCGGCGCGCTGCACGCGGTGATCGCGCGGCACCTGGGCGATCCGTTCTTCGGCATTGGGCTGAACCCGGGGCATCTGATCCACCTGGACGAGTGGCTGCATTCGCCGGTGTTCGCCGGCAGCGACATCGTGCTGCGCTCGGGCATGGCGCTGCAGGTGGACGTGATCCCGGCCACCCATTCGCCCTGGTTCACCACAAATATCGAAGACGGCATCGCACTGGCGGACGCGGCGCTGCGGGCGGAATTCGCGGCGCGATACCCCGAGGCATGGCGGCGGATCGAGCGGCGGCGCGCGTTCATGGACGAGATTCTGGGTATCGTGTTGAAACCGGAAGTGCTCCCCTTCAGTAATATCCCTGCCTGGCTGCCGCCGTTCCTGCTGGCGCCGCGGCGGGTCATGGCGCGCCGGCGCGGCTGAGCGAATTCGCCGGTCGGCGACTCGGGCACTCGGATGCGTTCGCACAGGGGAACCGCAGCATGAACGATATGCAGGGACTGGACGGGCTGGCCCGCTATGGGCTGGGCCGGCGCGGTGTGGTCGCCACCGGATTGGTGGCCGGCTACACGCTGGCCACGACGCGGGTGGAGGCGCAGGCGATCACCACGGACACGACCGGGCTGGTGGTGGACGAGGCGATGATCCCGACCGCCAACGGGCGCATGCCGGCCTATTGGGCGCGGCCGCAGGGCGAGGGCCCGTTCCCGCTGGTGTTGGTGATCGAAGAGATATTCGGCGTGCACGAATATATCCGCGACGTGTGCCGGCGGCTGGCCAAGGCCGGGCACATGGCGGTGGCGCCGGAGCTGTATTTTCGCCAGGGCGACCTGTCGAAGATGACGGACGTGCAGACCATCCTGCGCGAGGTGATCAGCAAGGCGCCGGATGCGCAGATGATGGCCGACCTGGACGTGACCGCCGACTGGGCCGAGCACGGCCGCGGCGACCTAAGCCGGATGGCGGTGATCGGGTTCTGCCGCGGCGGGCGGCAGACCTGGTTATATGCGGCGCACAATCCGCGGCTGAAGGCGGCGGTGGCCTGGTATGGGCCGATCGGCGGCAACACCAGCGACATCCAGCCGCGCACCGCCGCCGACATGGCCGCCAGCCTGAAGGCGCCGCTGCTGGGGCTGTACGGCGGCAAGGACAGCGGGATCAGCGTGGAGGCGGTGCGCGAGGCGGCCGAGAAGGCGCGCGCGGCCGGCAAGACGGTGGAGATCGTGGTCTATCCCGACGCGCCGCACGGCTTCCACGCCGACTACCGCCCCAGCTACCGTCCCGAGGATGCCCGGGACGGCTGGTCACGGATGCTGGCGTGGTTCCGCCAGCACGGCGCCGGCTGACGCCAGCACGCGCGGGCTTCAGGCCGGTTCGCGGTCGCGCTCGACCATCATCTCGCGGAAGGCCGGCCGCGACTGGCAGGCGGCGAGCCAGGCCTTGACGTGGGGATGGGCGTCGATCAGGGCCGCGGCCGGCTGCGCGTAGCGGATGACCTCGGCCACGTTGATGTCGGCCACCGTGAAGCGCCCCCCCACCAGATGGCCGCCGCCAGCCGCCAGCGCCGTGTCCAGCGCGGCGAAGGGGCGCGCGAGGCCGTCGATGGCGGCTTGGCGTGCTTCGGACCCGGCCGGGCTCTGCATGATCGCCAGCGTCTTCGGCTCCGCCGAGGTCGCCGCCCAGAGCGACCACTGCACCATCGCGGCGTTCTCGCGCTCGTCGCGCGGGGCAAGCGGGCCGCCGGCCTTGCGGGCGAGATAAAGGTTGATCGCCAGGCTCTCGTGCAGGATGAAGCCGTCATCGTCCATGGTCGGAACCTGGCCGGACGGGTTGATCTTCAGGAATGCCGGGCTGGCCGTGTGCAGCGGCGCATCGGGCGCGCCAGGGTTGGGCAGGCGGTAGACCTGGATGACCGGCACCTGCTCGTAGGCCAGGCCCAGTTCCTTGGCCACCCAGATGGGCCGGGTCGCCCGCGAGCGCAGCACGCCGTAGATCTTCAGGCCCATTGTCATTCCCCCCGTTCGGTTCACCACGCCACTATCCGCCCCGCGGCGATACCGCAAGGTCCCCGCGTCAAACGAACGCCAATACCCGCTGCGGCGTATGCACCATGATCTGGTCGATCTCCGCCTCCGTGAAGCCGCGCTCGCGCATGAGGGGGAGAATGTTCTTGTAGATATGGCTGTAGCCATGCCCGCCAAGCTTGGTCAGGCGGGTGCAGTAGCAGATGTCGTGGCTGATCGCGATGCGCTCGAGGTGGCCGTGCTCGATCAGCAGCCGGATCAGCTTGAGGCGCATGCCGTCGTTGGGCATGTCGATGTCCGAAGCGCCGTAATAGGTTGTCTCCTGGCCGAACAGGTCGAACTCGACGATCACGCCGCTGTCGGCGAGGCGCAGCAGGCGCTCGGCGTCGAAGATGGTGCGGTCGATATGGCTGATCACCACGCGGCCGAGATCGACGCCGCGGGCGTGGAGGAAATCGGCGACCTCCTGGGGCTGGTCCTCGTGGCGGCCGGGATGGACGTTGATGGCCGCGCCGGTTTCCTGCTGGGCGATGATGGCGGCCTCCATCACCTGTTTCTCGTGGTCGGTCCAAGGCGACTGGCAGCCGACCTCGCCGATGATGCCGGAGCGCACATCGGTGCCCCAGGCCCCTTGAGTGATCTGGCCGATCATGTCGGCGGCATAGGCATCGACGCCGCGGCCGAAGGTGGCTGCGGACTGGTATTCCTCCACGTAGAAGCCGCAGCCCATGACGATGTGCGTGTCGGTGGCCTCGGCAATGGCGCGCAATCCGGCCGGGTTGGGCTTGAGGCCCTCGCAGGAGAGTTCGACCACCGACTTGCCGCCGGCGGCGCGCATCTTGGCGATCTCGTCGCGGATCAGGTCGGGGATGACGAGCTTGTATTTTCCGGCATGGGGCACGCGGCCATAGACGATCTCGTGGTAGTTCTCGAGCGTGATCTCCGGCCAGGGCTGGTTGAGCGCCGCCAGCTTGGGCGGGGTGATGTCGCACAGCAGGTGCTCGTGCATCAGGGTCATGCCAAGGTCTGCGGGGTCGATCAGGCCGCGGACAGTCTGGATGCGGCCGCTGAGAGCGCTGCGAGATGCCATGGCGTGATGTCTCCTCGGTGACGACGTGCAGTCTGGCAAGCGCGGAAGCGACGGGGAAGCCCGTTATGCCAGCGCCAGCCGGGCCTCCATCACGTCGGGGTCGCCGGGCATGCGGCGAACGGTGAAGCCCAGCTTGCGCACGAAGGCGAGCATCGGCGCGTTGTCGGCCAGCACCTGCCCTTCCACCTCGCGCACGCCCATGCTGCGGCCCCAGTCCAGCAGGTGGCGCATCAGCGCGCCCGCCACGCCGCGCCCCTTCATGTCACCCTGCACCACCACGGCGAACTCGGCGGTGCCGCGGTCGATTTCCCGCACCAGGCGGGCCACGCCCACCGTCTCCTCGCCGCGGCCGAGCGTGGGATCGCCGGGGCGCACGGCGATCAGCGCCATCTCGCGCTCGTAGTCCACCTGGGTCAGGCGCACGACCTGTTCCGCCGACAGGGCGCGGATGGCACTGAAAAAGCGGTAGCGCACGTCCTGCGGCGACAGGCGCGCGAAGAAGGCCTGATGGGCCGTTGCGTCCTCGGGGCGGATCGGGCGGATCACCAGCGTCTCGCCAGCGGCCTCGTGCGTGCGCAGCCACTCGCCGGGATACGGCGGGATGGCGAGCCGCGCCGCCCCCTCGGCGCGCAGGCGGATGCGCGCCCCATCGGCGCGCAGGCCGGTCTCGTCGAGATGCAGCGGATCGATGGTCAGCGCGGCGATCTGCGGCACGTCCACCACAAGCTGGCTGATCCGCGCCAGCAGGTCGGCGACCGCTTCGTGGCCGCCGGGCACGGTGGCAATTGCCGCCGAGACCACGGTCTGCGCCACCAGCGACAGGGCGAGCATGTGGTTGAGCGGCGGCAGGTCCACGGCGAGGTCTGGCTTCAGCGCGCCGGCCGGGCCGCCATGGCCGAAGGCGATGATGGGGCCGAACATCGCATCCTCCGTCACCGTCGCGCGCAGGGCAATGCGGCCAGGGATGGTGCCGGTGGCGATGCCATAGGCCGCGAGAAGGTCGCGCACGGCGGACCGGCTGAGCTCCTCGCCGGGCTGCACCGCGGACAGCACGCCGACGGCGGCGGGGCCATCCACGCCCAGGTCCTGCAAATTGCTGTCCGGCAGTTCGCGTGCCGCGGCGCGATTACGGCGATGCTGCACCAAGTGGAGAAAGCCGCGCACCGCATCCTCGGGCGCGGCGAAGGCGGGCACGCCGCTGTCGCCAAGACCGCGACGATGCGCCGCCCCGGTGGTCTCGCCCATCGCGCAGGCCAGCAGCGGCACCTTCATCGCCTTGGCCGCGCCACCGACCGCCAGCATTGCGGCGTTGTCGCCCGGCCCGGTGGGGGCATGTACCACCAGAACCCCGCCCACTTCCGGCGCCCCGCCGAGCAAGGCGGCCAGTTCCGCCAGCCGGATCGGGTCGTCCGGCCCGGCATAGGCGATGTGGCGCGAGCCGGGCACGGCGTCGGTGGTGCGTCCGCCGAATGCGCCAGGCTGCGCCAGTTCCACCACCTGTCGCGTGGCGGGGGCAAGGTCGGCAAGGGCGAGGCCGTTGCGCAACACGGCATCGGCGGCAAGCTGGGCCGGGCCGATCGCGTTGGTCACGATGGCCAGCGCCTCGCCGCGGGCCGGCCGCGCGCGGGTGAGCGTCTCGGCCGCGGCCAGAAGGTCGGCCAGGCTCGCCACCCCCAGCACGCCGCAGCGCCGCAGCACGGCGTTGAACGCGGCATCGGTGCCGCCGGCCGGGTCCGCGAGCCGCCCGCCGGCGCGGATCGCCACCACCGGACGCTGCCGAGCCGCCGCGCGCGCCGCCGAGATGAATCGGCGCGGGTCGCGGATGTTGCGGATGTCGAGCAGGATCGCGCCGGTATCGGGGTCGCGCGACAGCCAGTCGAGCACCAGGGCGAAGCCGATATCGGCATTGCCGCCGATGCCCACGATGGTGCTGAAGCCCACCCCGTTCGGCTCGGCCCAGTCCATCACCACCCGGCACAGCGCGGCGGATTGCGACACCAGGGCAAGCCGACCCGGGCGAGGCGGCAGGTGGGCGCGCGACAGGTTCAGCCGCAGCTTCGGCACCATCACGCCGAACGAGCCGGGGCCAAGTGCGCGGATGCCTGCCGCCCGCGCCGCCGGCCCCACGCCATCGGCCATGCACACCACCACGGCGAGCCGCGTGCCCAGTTCCGCGAGCGCCTGGAACACCGGTGCGATCGGGCCATCGAGCGCGCAGACCACGGCAAGATCGGGCGCCGCGCCGAGGCCGGCAACCAATTCGACCGGCCATACCTCGCCCTTGAATCCGCCTTCGACGAGGTTCGACATCACCTGCGCACCCACCGCCGAAGCGGGGCCGAGCACGGCGATGCTGCCGGGTTGAAACAGCTGTTCGGGCCGGAATCGGCCGGGGGTGGTGGAGAGAAGGGCCATGCCCCAGTCTACAAGGCTCGCGGCTACAACGCCCGCGTCTACAACACTCGTGCGCGCGACGCTGCCGGTTTGCAGGCGCGGGCGGCTTTGCCATGATGGCGGCAGCGAAGGGGGAATGGCCATGTCCGACACGTCACGATGGGATCCGGAAATGCGCGCGGCGCGCGCGCTGATGGACGCGGAGGCGGCCAAGTATCCACCCGTCCTGCCCCAGGAACCGTTCGATGTCGGCCGCGAGGTCACCGAAAGGCTGGGCCGGCTGTTCGGCAGCGGCGGACCGACCATGGCGCTCAGCGAGGAACGCTGGGTCTATGCCCGCGGCCGGCACGTCTTCACCCGTTTCCATCACCCCGCACCCGGCGAGCGGCGGCCGCTGCTGATCTGGTTCCACGGCGGCGGCTGGGTGTGGAGCAGCGTGGACACGCATGACCGCCTGGTGCGCGAACTCGCAACCGCCAGCGGCTTCGCCGCGCTCAACGTGGATTACTCCCTCTCGCCCGAGGCGAAGTTCCCCACCGCGCTGCTGGAATGCGCCGAGGTGGTGCGCTGCGTGGCCGAGACGGCGGAGGACTGGGACATCGATCCGCAGCACATCGTGGTGGGCGGCGACAGCGCCGGCGGCAACCTCGCGGCCGGCACCGCGATTGCCCTGCGCGACATGGGCGGGCCGCCGCTGGCCGGGATGCACCTGGTCTATCCCGTGACCGACGCGAAATTCGACACGCGATCGTATGAGGAGTTCGCCGAGGGCTGCGGCCTGACCCGCGCGGGCATGATGGCCTATTGGAACCTCTACACCCGCGACGCGGCCGACCGGCTTAACCCGCTCGCCGCCCCAATGCGCGACCATTGCCACGGGCTGCCGCCGGCGCTGGTGCAGTTGGCGGAGTTGGACGTGCTGCGCAGCGAGGGCGGCATGTTCGCCAGCAAGCTCCAGCTTGCCGGGGTGCGGGTGGCCCAGATCACCTATGACGGCATGCTCCACGGGTTCATGCGCTACACCGAAGCGGTGGGCAAGGCGCGCGAGGCGGTGGCGCATGCCGGCGAATGGTTGAAGGAAGTGGGCGGGAGGTTGGAAGAGTAGAGAAGAAAGAAGTTCTTTTTTGTAAAAAAGAACCAAAAACCTTTCATCCGTTTGCGCCTTGGCAGGCATCTCGGCCAAACGGATGAAAGTCTTTTCTTCAGAAAGCGAAGATGCTTCGTTTCTATACGGGCCGGTCTCCCTTCACCGTAACCCGGTTGCCGCTGCGGGTGTGGGGCCAGTAGTCCCACATTGCGCGGTGCTGCACGCAGCGGTTGTCCCAGAAGGCCACCGCCCGCTCGCTCCAGCGGAAGCGGCACTGCCACAGCGGGCTTTCCATGTGGTCGTATAGGTAGCGCAGCACGGCCTCGCTCTCGTCGGCGGGAATGCCGAGGATGCGGCGGGTGAAGCCGCGATTCACATACAGCGCGCGCTTGCCGGTGACCGGATGGGTGCGCACCACCGGGTGCTCGGCGCGG
Source organism: uncultured Alphaproteobacteria bacterium (assembly GCA_963779875.1). Taxonomy (GTDB): domain Bacteria; phylum Pseudomonadota; class Alphaproteobacteria; order Acetobacterales; family Acetobacteraceae; genus CAMDGX01. The sequence continues at coordinate 1,407,886 of CAWAAI010000003.1, forward strand.
GGATAGGCCGGCTTGTCGGTCACGCCGAGATTGGCATAGGTGCCGCGATAGACCTGCTCGCCATCATGCACGGCGACCAGGCCATCCAGATAGGCCTTCATCCGGTCGGACAGCGCCTCGTAGGCGGCATACATGTTGGCGAACAGCGTGTCCCCACCGCGGGGCGGGCATTGCTTGATGTAGAGGATGGAACCCATCGGCGGCTCCTCGTCGCAGGAGACGTCGCTGTGCCAGCCTTCGCCGTTCGCGCGGGGAGAATCCTTGTCGGCATGGATCTTCATCAGCGCCGGCAGGCCGGGCTCGTGCGGGGCGGCGGGATGGATGTGCAACTCGCCAAAGCGTTGGCCGAAGCCGAGGTGCTGCTCGGGGGTCAGGTTCTGGTCGCGGAAGAAAATCACCAGGTTCTCCGCGAGCGCGCGGTGGATCTCGTCAAAAATTTGGTTGCCGAGCGGCTGGGAGAGGTCCACGCCGCCGATCTCGGCACCTATGATCGGCGTCAGCTTGTCGACCGTGATGGTTTCGTAGGGCGCGGACTTGCCGGCGACGTGGCGATACCGGGGCCCCTGGTTGCCGCGCAACGCGTTCATTGACGTCCTCCTGTTGCAGACTTGTGGCGAATTGATAGCACCATGGACCGCCGCGCTACATGGCCGAAAGCGCGCCCCAGCTTGCCACGCGACAGATGCGCAGCGCGATCACCGGAAGCCCGGCGATGTCCATGGCGCGCAGTTGCGGGTAACGGCCGCGCAGCAGCCTCTGCGCCTCGTCGTGTTCCGTGCCCGCTTCGAGGATTTCGGCCCGGCCGTGCAGCATCACCCAGCCCAGGCGCGACCAGTCCTCGTCGTAGCGATCCACCACCAGGCTCGCCGCCGGGTTCGCCGTGACGTTGCGCAGGCGCTTCAGCGGGCGGTCGGTGCGCTTCGGTTTGGCGTCGATCGTCACGTATAGGCTGTTGCCCGACAGGGCATAGCAGACTGGCACCACATGCGGCACCGCCTGGGCATCCGCGGTGGCCAGGTGGCCCACGCGGCGGGCCAGCACGAAGGCGCGCTCGGCGTCGGTCAGCATCGCATGCCTTCCCTCCATGGCGTCGCTATGGTGTAGGCTCGCTCGAACAACCGCACCACGGGGGATATGGCCATGATGTTCGGCGCTTCGATGTTCTTCACCGACTATTCCATGGGCCCGGCCGCGCTGGGGCGGGCGCTGGAGGAGCGCGGGTTCGAATCGGTCTGGGCGCCGGAGCACTCACATATCCCCGCCTCGCGCCGCTCCCCCTTCCCCGGCGGCGGCGACCTGCCTAAGCGCTACTACGACTGCATGGACCCCTTTGTGACCCTCACCGCCGCCGCGGCGGCCACCACGAAGTTGAAAATCGGCACCGGGGTATGCCTGGTCAACCAGCGCGATCCGATCCAGACCGCCAAGCAGGTGGCCTCGATAGACCAGGTGTCGCAGGGCCGCTTCCTGTTCGGCATCGGCATCGGCTGGAATGCCGAGGAGATGGAGAACCACGGCACCGCCTTCGAGAGCCGCGCCAAGCTGGTGCGCGAGCGCATCGAGGCGATGAAGGAGATCTGGACGAAATCCAAGGCCGAATACCACGGCGAGTTCGTCAACTTCGACCCGATTATGGCCTGGCCCAAGCCGGTGCAGAAGCCGCACCCGCCGATCATCGTCGGCGGCGCCTTCCCCCAGGGTGCGCGCCGCGCGCTGCGCTATGGCCAGGGCTGGATTCCGATCGCCGGACGCGGATCGATCGAGGAGAGCCTCACCCGCTTCAAGCAGATGGCCGCCGAGGCCGGGCGCGACCCGGCCGAGATCGAGATCTCCAATTTTGGCGCCACCGAGGATATGGACCAGATCAACCGTTACCGCGATCTCGGCGTGTCGCGCATGGTGGTGACGTTGGATTCGGAGAAGGAGGATGTGATCCTGCCGATACTGGACCGGTGGGCGGCTATCATTCGCAAGGCCGATGATGCCGAACACCGGTTCAGGCGTCTGCTTGCGCAAGGCGTAAAGCTTCCTGCCCTGCGGGGTCTTCAGGCGATGCGCCATCGCGGCAAGCGGCGTTGGAGGGTCCGGTGGCGGTGGGGCTGCGGCGAAGCGCTCGTCGAGCGAGGGATGATGCGCCTCGCGGCCCATCGCGATCATCGGATCGATCCCGGCTGCGGCGCAGGCGTTCACGTTGGCTTCGCTGAAATAGCCGTGGTCCGCCAGCAATGCCGCAGGGCAGCCGAATGCGGCCGGCAGGTCGGCGATCCTGTCCAGCATCGGCACAAGCTGCTGCTTGTCGTTCGGTGCCTGGCTCACCCCGGCCGCGATCACCAGCAGGCTGCCTGCCGCCACCACCGCCTGCGCGTTGTAGCACTGCTCGAACCCGCCGCCGGCCACCGGCATGATGCGCGAGTCGGCATCCGTCAGGTTGACCTGATCGCTCGGCAGCGGTCCTGCCACCGGCGCGCCAGGCGGCTTGCCGCCAGGCTTGCGGCCGGTTGCCGCGGTCTTCGCCGCACGCGCCTTGAGCTTGGCCTCATACTCGGCCTGCTCGCGCGCGTGGCGCTCCCTGGCCCGCGCCTCGATCGTCGCCTTGGCCTTGGCAATCGCCGCCAGGCGCTGCTCACGTCGCGCCAGTTCCTCGGGCACCGACATCCCGTCCGCCACGTCTGCCTGATCCGCCGCCTCAGCCTTCGCCATCAGCGCCGCGACCTCGGCCCGCAACTGGGCCTCGATCTTGCCCGCATGCTCATGCGACAGCGCGCTGTGACGGCTGGCGTTGGCGTGGATCTTGGTGCCGTCCAGCGCCACCGTGCCCAGCTTCAGCACCCCCATCTCGCGGGCCACGCCCAGAACCTGGACGAACAGCGTCTCGATCTGCTTGAGAAAGCGCCGCCGGAACGCCGCGATGGTGTCGTGGTCGGGATGCTGGTTGGCGGCGATGAAGCGAAATGCCACCGAATCATACGTCGCCCGCTCCAGCTTGCGGCTCGAAAACACCCCCGTGGCATAGCCGTAGATGACCACGCCGAGCAGCAGCCCCGGATGATAAGAGGCCTCGCCTGAGCCACGATAGCTGCCCGTCATCATGCGCAGATCGAGGCTGTCGATCACCTCGATCACGAAACGTGCCAGATGCCGTTCGGGAAGCCACTCGTCCACCGACGGCGGCAGCAGAAACCCGGTGTCGCGGTCGATCGGGCGGAAGTTGCTCATGCGCGCAGGGTCCAGGGCTGACAGAGGGCGAGACAGTGCTCCAACTCTACCGAACCCTTTCGCATCGCCGTAAGTCCGACAGGCTGCTAGGCGGCAAAGAACGACCAGGGGGCGCTGCCCCCTGGACCCCCGCCAAGGGCCGGGCCCTTGGAACCCATCCGTTCAGGCAAGAGCGGAAACAGGCAGACCGGCGATCTCGGTGATCAGCTTGCGGCGGATGGCTATGCCAAAATTGGCGAAATCCTCGGCGGCCACCAGGAAGGCGCCTTCGCCGCCGATCACCGCCTCGCGATAATAGGTCTCCAGGTCCACCACCTGCGGGCGCCCGAAATTGGGGCGGTCGTTGATGATCGGCAGGCCGTTGATGGTGATCCCCTCGGCCACCAGGCGGTCGCGCACCGGTTCCGGCGACGGGCCGCTGTTGTTGATGCCATCGCCGGAGACATCCACAACCCGGCGGGTCGCGGCATAGGGACAGCCGGCCAATACCTCGCGGCTGAATTCCAGCGCGCCAGACAGGCTGGTCCAGGACATGCTGTCGCGCGGCGCGGCCGCCAACCCCTCGGCCCAGGCAGCGGCATCTGCGACGCTGCCGATGCGCGTCCACGGGATCACGAGGCGCTGGAAGGGATAGCCCGCCCATTCCACGTAGGCGACCGCGATCGCACCCGCAGGCCCGCCGGTGATGGCGGCGACCACCTGGGGATGCGCCATGGCGGCACGATAGCCCTCACGCTGCAGTTCCGCCTCCACCTCGTCGATCGAGCGGGAAACGTCCACGGCGAGCACCAGCAGCAGGTCGACCGGCTCCTCGGCGGCCGCCTGCCGCGCGCCGGCCAGCGCCAGCGCCCCGCCCGCCGCCAGAACCGCACGCCGCCGCATCCCTCGCCTCCCGTAACCAAGGGCAACACTGCAGCGCACCCGCCCCTTGCAGGGCAAGCGAAACCCGAAAGTTCACCTCAAAAGCTGCGCGGCATGCCCAACACGTGCTGACCGACATAGGACAGCACGAGGTTCGTGGAGATCGGCGCGATCTGGTACAGCCGCGCCTCGCGCCACTTGCGCTCGATATCGTATTCGCGGGCGTAGCTGAAGCCGCCATGTGTCTGCATCGCCGCCTCGGCTGCCTTCCAGGTTGCTTCGCTGGCGAGCATCTTGGCGATATTGGCATCCGCCCCGCAGTCGCGCCCGGCCGCGAACAGGGCAGCGGCGCGGCGGCAGATCATGTCGGCGGCTTCGAGTTCGGCCCAGGCGCGGGCGATGGGGAACTGCACGCCCTGGTTTTGACCGATCGGGCGGCCGAACACCTGGCGCTCGTTGGCGTAGGCCACGGATTTCTTCACGAACCACTTGCCGTCGCCGATGCACTCGCTGGCGACCAGGATGCGCTCGGCGTTCATGCCGTCGAGGATATAGCGGAAGCCCCGGCCCTCCTGGCCGATCAGGCTATCGGCCGGGATGCGCAGGTTGTCGAAGAACAGCTCGGTGGTGTTGTGGTTGATCATCGCCTTGATCGGGCGAATGGTCAGGCCGTTGCCGATGGCCTTTCGCATGTCTACCAGGAACACCGAGATGCCGTCCGATTTCTTGGCCACGCCATCCAGCGGCGTGGTGCGGGCCAGCAGCAGCAGCAGGTCGGAATGGGCGGCCCGGCTGGTCCACACCTTCTGGCCGTTGATGACGTAGCTGTCGCCGTCGCGCACGGCGCGGGTGCGCAGGCTGGTGGTGTCGGTGCCGCTGGTGGGCTCGGTGACGCCGAAGGCCTGCAGGCGAAGTTCGCCGGTGGCGATCTTGGGCAGGTACTTCTTCTTCTGCTCCGCCGATCCGTGACGCAGCAGCGTGCCCATGATGTACATCTGGGCGTGGCCCTGGCTTGCGGTGCAGCCGGATGCGTTGATCTCCTCCAGGATCACGGCGGCGGCGCGCAACGGCAGGCCAGTGCCACCGTATTCCTCGGGAATCAGGGCGGCGAGGTAGCCGGCTCCGGTCAACTCGTTGATGAACTCGGTGGGATAAGCCTCGGCCTCTTCCAGGGCGCGCCAGTATTCGCCGGGATACTTGGCACAGATGCGACGCACCGCCTCGCGCAATTCGGGGTAGTCATTGCCGGCCGGGACCATCGTGAGGTCCGCCTGTTCAGCATCCATCGTCGTCTCCCTCGTCGTCGGCGCATGGCATAACGGCGGCACAGGGTGCGGGCAAGGAAGGAAGGGCGCCGGCATGGGGCGGTGTGGAGAGGAAAGATTTGAGCGCATTCTTTTTTGCAAAAAAAAGAACCAAAAAACTTTCATCCATTTATGTATATGAGAAACTCCATTTTCGCCATAATCAATGAAGTATTTTTGCTTCTTTTTCTACAGAAAAAGAAGTCTTTCTTTGCTCCTTCTTACCGCTCCCATTCGTGCCCCAAAACCACCGGCCCAGTGATTCCGCTCCCTCGCGGATTGCTCTAGCTTCCGCCACCGAAGCGGAGGGAACACGATGTCGTCGAAGAAACCGTTGGCCGGGTTGAAGGTTCTGGAGATCGGCCATTCCATCGCAGCACCCTATGCCGGGATGATCCTGGGTGAACTGGGCGCCGAGGTGGTGAAGCTGGAGAACCCCGGCCATGGCGACTATGCCCGCGGCTGGGGCCCGCCTTTCTCGGGCGAGGTGGCGACCATGTTCCATGCCATGAACCGCGCCAAGCGCGGCATCGCCGCCGATCTTTCGGACGACGCAACGCGCGCGCGGGTGCGCCGGCTGATACTTGGCGAGATGGACGTGGTGATCCACAACCTCAAGCCCGGCGCGCTGGATAAGCTGGGCCTGGGCGCCGAGGGGCTGATCGCCGAGAAGCCGTCGCTGATATTCTGCAACATTGGCGCCTTTGGCGCGCGCGGGCCGCTGAACCAGTTGCCGGGCTATGACCCGCTGATGCAGGCCTTCGGCGGCCTGATGTCGATGCTGGGCGAGGATGGGCGGCCGCCGGTGCGCGTGCCCGTCTCGATCATGGACCTCGCTACCGGGATGTGGACGGTGATCGGCATTCTCGCCGCCCATGCCGAACGGGCGCGAACCGGCCGTGGCGGCATCGTCGATACATCGCTCTACGAGACCTCGTGCGCCTGGATGGCGATTCCGCTGGCCAACTACATCGTCAACCAGACCCTGCCGCGCCGTGCCGGTTCGGGGGTGACCGAAATCGTGCCATACCAGGCGTTTCCCACCTCCGACGGATACCTGATGATCGCCGCCGGCAACGACAATTTGTTCCGCAAGCTGTGCGGCGTGGTCGGCCGGCCCGATTTGGCCGCGGATGAGCGGTTCGCGAAAAATGCCGGGCGGGTCACCAACCGCGCCGAAATCATCGGCTTGCTGTCGGCCGAACTGGCGCGCGACACCATGGCAGCCTGGCAGGCGAAGCTGGAGGCGGTCGGTGTGCCCTGTGGCCCGGTGCAGACGCTCGACCAGGTGGTGGCGCATCCGCAGACCGAGGCACTCGGCATTATCCAGACCAGCCCCGATGGCAGCCTGCGTACGGTCGGCCTGCCGGTGTCCTTCAACGGCGAACGCCCCGCCTACGAGACGGTGGCGCCGGCCCTAGGCGAGCACAATGGCAATCTGCTCGGCGAGCCATAGCGCATCAAGGCAAGCCCGCTAAAAAGCGGGAAAAGGCAGGGGCGAGCAAGCGGTTGCCGAAGCTGCTCAGGTGGTCGCCATCGAAGAACAGCGGCCGCCCGTCGCGCAATACGTGGCAGGTCTCTCCCGGGCACAGCACCGGCAGCGGATCCCAAACCCGCAGGCCGGGGAGCGTGGCCTGAAGCCGCGCGAAGGTGATGAGGACGGGAGCGCGGAGCGTGTCGATAGTGGCGCGCGGCATCCCCAGACCTCCGGCGCAGATCGGATTGCCGCGGTTGAACCAGTCTGCACAGCGGAAGGCGGGGGCCGCGAACACCGGCGGGGGAGCCTCCAGCACCACGACGGCGCCGTGCCCGGCGAGGCGATGGAAAAGGCCGGCGAAGGCCTCGGCCTGGCGCTCGCGCAGCGCGGCAGTGGCGGGGTCGGCGACGCGGGCGCGGGCGGCCGCCTCACCGGGTACGGTGAACTGGTCGGCGATGCGCGGCACCCGCAGCGCGGGCAGGAACACCACGTCGCCCGGCGCTACGGCGGCCAGTACCCGCAGCGATTGCCGAACTCGAGGAAGGCCCGGCACGGCGCCGTTTCCGCCGCCACGAGGTTGAGCACGCCGCAGCCACCCGCGGACATCAGTTCCACCCGCCCGCCGGTTTCCAACACCACCTGGCGCAGCATCGTTTCGTAGGCGAAGGCGTGGGAATCGCCCACCACGAAGATGCGGCGCGGCATCGTTGGCACCTCGGCGCAGCCGGTGCGGACAAGCCGGGCGCCGGCGCCCATCGGCACGGGAAAGGAGGTGCTGGCGACGCGGCATGCCCCCTGTTGGCCAGCCGGCCCGCCACCGAACCAGTCGGCGGCATGGCGGTTAACAACCGAAAGCGAGATGAGCGGGCGAAGCGACCACATGCCCGATGCGAGGCCCCAGCCTACCAGGAGCGTCGCAAGCCCCGCCCCGACAACGGCCGGGCGCGGCAGGTGCAGCAGGCGGCGCGACCGGCGCGGCGGTGTCTCCACCCAGCGGTAGGAACCCGCGGCGGCGGCGAGGCTCACGCCCAAGGCGGCGACCATCGTCGGGGGTGTCTCCAGCCCGACGGTCCAGCGGAAAAGCACGAAGACCGGCCAGTGCCAGAGATAGAGCGAGTATGAAATCCGACCGACATAGGCAGGTCCGGGGTGGGCGAAGAGGCGGCGCAGCATCGCGCCGGGAGGCAGCGCACGAAAGGAGAGGATGACGCCGATCGTGCCGGCCACCGGCAGCAGCGCCCCGGGATAGGGCGTGCCGCCCGGCGCGGCCGTCACCATGGCAACGGCGATCATCGCCAGCGACCCTACCGCGACCGGCAGCGCCGGGCGTATCGGCGCGCGGTGTTCGGCCAGTTGGAACAGCAGCGCGCCGGCAGCAAGCTCCCAGAACCGGAATTGCAGCAGGAAGAAGGCGCGTTCCGGCTGGCTAGGCGTGGTCGCCACGGCCAGGGCGAGCGACGCCAGCCCGGCCACGCCAGACAGGGCGGCGGAAAGATGGCGCCGGCCGCGGAGCCAGAACACGAACAGGAATGGGAAGACGAGGTAGAACTGCTCCTCCACCGCGAGTGACCAGGTGTGGGTGAAGCTGTTGAACTCGGCGCGCGGCGAGAAATAGTCCGACGAAGTGGCGAGCAGCACCAGGTTGCTGAAGCCGAAGAAGGCAGCCAGCCCCGTGCGCTGGGCGGTGCCGCTGAGCCAGGCGTACGGGACGAACAGCACCGTCGCCAGGGTCACCAAACCAAGACAGACCGCCAGGGCCGGCACGATGCGCAGCAGGCGGCGCGCGTAGAAATGCGTGACGAAGCCGCGGAAGGACGCCCCGTTCAGATGGCTGACGGAGCGGCTGACAATGTAGCCGGAGATGACGAAGAAGATGTCCACGCCGACGAAACCGCCGGGCAGCAGCGGGGCATCGAGATGATAGGCAACAACGGCCAGCACGGCGACCGCCCGCAGCGTGTCGATGTAGTCGAGATAGGGCATACGAGACATCAGGCGCGGTCCGACCCTGTTCCTGCCGCACGGCGCGGACGCATCCGGCGCAGGACGTCAGCGCCGTGGAGCGCTGGATACACGCCCAAGATACGACAGGACAGTGGGCGCGGCAGGCGGATCGGCGCCCGGCGCGCCCAGCCTCAGCCGGCCGCGCGCGCACCCACCAGCGCGAACATCGCACCTTGCGGGTCCTTGCCCTGGACAACCCAGGCGCCGCCCGGCACTTCCATCGGACCGTTCAGCACCATGCCGCCACACTCGGTCACGCGCACAATCGCGGCGTCGATGTGGGGCACGGCGATGTAGTAGAGCCAGAACGAGACCGGCACGGCGGGCGGGCGGGTCATCATGCCGCCGATGGTGGTGCCGCCGGTGGCATAGAGCTGGTAGGTGCCCATCGGCCCCATGTCGAGCGCCTCGGCCTTGGTCCAGCCGAACATCGTCTCGTAGAAGGGCCAGACGGCCGGCATGTCGCTGGCCATCAGCTCGTTCCAGCTCACCCGGCCCGGCTCCATCGGCGGGACACCGGCCGCGGAGGTGCCGCGGAACAGGCACAGCACCGCGCCCTGCGGGTCTGCGATCACGGCGAAACGGCCAACACCGGGAATGTCCCGCCCCGGGGCATGGACGGTGCCGCCGAGAGAGGCGGCCTGCGCCGCGCTGGCATCGACGTCGTCCACCTCGACATGCCCGATCCAGCCGGGCGGCGCGCCCATGGCAGCGGCCTCCGCCGGCTGGCGCATCAGGCCCGCAGCGTGTGCCTCGCCGGCCATCATCAGCGTGTAGTCCATCCCGGGCATCCCCGAATCCCGCGCCCTCCAGCCGACGACGCTGGTATAGAAAGCGGTGGCCGCCGCGGTGTCGGTGGTCATCAACTCGTGCCAGACGAATGCCCCGGCCATGCCCGTCTCCCTGCTGTGCGGCGATGCTAGTCGACCGCAAGCGTCAACGGCAATGGAACCCGCGCGTCAGCCGCCGCGCAACGCCCGCCACACCCGCTCGGGCGTCGCGGGCATGTCCAATAGGGCGCCACCGGCCTGGGCAATCGCGTCCATCAGCGCGTTCATCACCGCGGGCGCGCCACCGGCCGCCCCCGCCTCGCCGCAGCCCTTGATGCCCAGCGGATGGGTGGGTGCATCGGTGGGCAACGTCTCGAGCGTCAGCGGCGGCAGGTCCTCGGCGCGGGGGATCTGGTAGTCCATGAACGAGCCGGACAGCACCTGGCCGCTGTCGGGGTCGTACACCATGTGTTCCATTGCGGCCTGGCCGATACCCTGGGCCACGCCGCCCTGAAGCTGGCCCTCCAGCATCATCGGGTTCAGCACCCGGCCGAAATCGTGCAGCATGGTGTAGCGCTCAAGCACCCATTCCCCGGTATCGGGGTCGATCTCCACCTCGGCCACGTGGCAGCCGTTGGGGAAGGTGGGCCCGCTCGGCGTCCAGGCGCCGGTGCCCTCCAGCAACGCCGGCGCCTCACCCTGGCCCAGGCGCTGCGCGACGGCCGCGAGGGTCACGCGGCGATCGGTGCCGACGATGCGAAAGGCGCCGTCCTCAAAGGTCACGTCCACCGGCGCGGCCTCCAGCGCGTCGGCGGCCAGCGGCAGCGCCTTGGCCACCAGGTCGTGCGACGCCTCCACCAGTGCCGCACCGGCGATGGGGATGGAGGCCGAGCCGCCGGTGCCGTGGCCGGAGGGGATGCGGTCGGTGTCGCCCTGCACCACGTCGATATCGTCCACATCAACGCCCAGCCGGTCGGCGATCAATTGGGCATAGGCGGTCTCGTGCCCCTGCCCGTTCGACATGGAGCCGAGCAGAGCCGTCAATCGCCCGTCGGGGCGCAATTCCAGCCAGGCGTTCTCGCCCCAGCTGCCGGCCACGCGCTCGCAGTAATGTGCCCAGCCGAAGCCGCGCAGACGGCCACGCGCCTCGGCCTCGGCGCGGCGGGAAGCGAAGCCGGCGTGGTCGGCGCGCATCAGGGCGGTGTCGAGCATGCGCGAGAAATCGCCACTGTCGTAGTTGAGGCCGAGGGCGGTTCGATAGGGATAGTCGGCTGGGGTGAGCAGGTTGCGCCGACGCAGCTCCAGCCGGTCTATCCCGAGCACCCGGGCGGCATGATCCACCGTGCGCTCCAGCAGATACACCGCCTCGGGCCGGCCGGCGCCGCGATAGACCTCGGTGGGCGCGGTGTGGCTGAATACGCCCGTGACCGAGACGTGGATCGCCGGCAGCCGATAGACCCCGGCCAGCGCCGGCATGTTGGAGGTGGGCGAAAGCTGGCCCTTGGGCGCGAGATAGGCGCCGATGGCGGCGGTGGAGTTCACGCGCAGGGCGAGAAAGCGGGTACTCGTCGTCCAGCGCCAGTTCGGCGGAATAGACGTTGTCGCGCGCCTGGTAGTCGGAGACGAAACCGTCGCCGCGGTCGCCGATCCAGGCAACCGGGCGGCCGACACGCTGCGCCGCCCAAAGAACAAGGATCTGTTCAGGATAGAGCGCGTTCTTGATGCCGAAGCTGCCGCCCACATCAGCCACCAGCACGCGCACCTTCTCCGGCGCGATACCGAACACCTCCCCGGCCAGCGCCTCCTTCAGCCCGTGCGGCATCTGCGTGCCGGTCTGCAGGGTATAGCGGCCGGTGCGCGCGTCATATGCACCGATGGCCCCGCGCGTCTCCATTGCGCCGACATGGATGCGGTTGTTGAGCGTGTCGAGCCGCACCGTGTGGGCGGCGCGGGCGAAGGCAGCATCCACCGAAGCCGCATCGCCGGCCTGCCAGCGGAAGCAGGCGTTGCCGGGCGCCTCCTCCCATACCAGCGGTGCATCCGGCACGGCGGCCGCCGCGGTATCGGTCACGGCAGGCAGCGGGTCGAACTCCACCATCACAGCCTCGGCGGCGTCGCGCGCCTGCTGTGCCGTCGCCGCCACGACCATCGCCACGGTCTCGCCGACATGACGCACCCGCCCGGCGGCCAGGGCCGGATGGGCGGGGCGGAACAGGAAATCCTGGTCGGCCGGCGTGCCGGGCAGACGGATCAGCGGCCCGCCCGGTGAGATGCCGCCCAGCCCCGCGGCTGCGTAGTCCTCGCCCGTCAGCACGGCAAGCACGCCCGGCATCGCCACGGCAGCCGAATCGTCGATATCGCGGATCATGGCATGGGCGTGCGGGCTGCGGATCATCACGGCATGGGCCATGCCCGGGCGGAGCAGGTCGGCGGTAAAGCGGCCGCTGCCGGTGAGCAGGCGCCGGTCCTCCTTGCGTCGCAGCGGCTGGCCGAAAGCATTGGTGGACATGGCAACCCCGTTCACGGCATCCCCGGCACAGTGGCGCGGAACCGGGCAGAACAGAACCCCCGGGCGGAAGTCACACCGACGCGAGCGACGGGGGCACGGGCTGGGGCCATTGCGCGAGGCCGGGCCAGCGCCGGGCGATGGCGTCGAGGACGGCATCAGGCGGCAACCCGTCCATTCGTGTGCGCCCCTCGCCCTCGGCGCGCACACGATCCAACAGCAGTGCCATCGGCTCCGGCGTGCGCACGACCAGCCCGTTCGGGCCCCAAGGTGCGTAGCTGTCGTCCGGCGTCGGGCCGAACAGCCCCACCGTGCGGGTTCGGGTCGCCGCGGCCAAGTGCATCAGGCCGGAATCGTTGCCGACGAACAGGGTGCTTCGCTCGATCAGGGCCGCGGTCATGGGTATGCCCAGGTCGAACGCATCGACCAGCGAGTCGGCCGGCACCGCCTGCATCACCGCCCGCGCCTCGGCGCGCTCCGACGCGGTGCCGACCAGCAGCACCCGCCCACCGGCGAGCAGGCCGCCCGGCGCCACCATGCGCCGGGCCAGTTCGGCGAACGAACCGATGGGCCAGGTCTTTGGCAGCCAGTTCGCGCCGGTGCCCAGGGCCAGCACCGGGCCGCCCGGCGGCAGCAGGCGCGCGGCGGCCTCGCGCAGGCTCGCGTCCAGCCAAACCACCGGCGGCTGCGGCGGCAGGCCGAGCGTGCGGGCGGCAAGGTCCACCCGGTGCTCGCCGGGGCGTGGCCGTGGCACGATGTGGCGGGCATCGGCCCGCAGCACCCAGGGCAACGCCGAGCGCCGCATATCCACCACGCGCCGCCAGCGCCGCCCCGCCACGGCACGCCACAGGTCAAGCCAGTGATCCGTCAGCCCGCGCTTGCGCATCACGTGCAGCGCCTCCAGCCGCGGCGCCATCTCCAGCACCAGGGCGGCGACCGGGCCGCAGGCGATGGTGATTGGCTCGTCGGGGTAGTCGCGCAGCATCCTGTCGATCAGCCCGGTGGCGATCACCGCGTCGCCCAGGCAGCTTGGCCCGATGAATAGCTGGGACATCCGCGTCCCGCCCTCAGCGCGAACGGACGAGGCAGGACGCGGCAGGAAGGCGGCGCAAGGTGGTCCGAACGAGGTACCTCATGCCGCGACTAGACCACTTCCGGGCGCGAAATGCGAGATCCGCGCGCGCCCACTCAGAACTCCAGCGATGCCGCCTGCATCACCAGCGGCAGCGTCCGTACCATGGCAAGCACGTCTTCCGGCACCGCTTCGTCCACCGACACCAGGCAGATCGCATCGCCACCGGCCTCCGCGCGGCCGAGATGGAAGGTGGCGATGTTGATGCCGGCGCCAGCCAGGGTCGCACCGAAGCGGCCAATGAAGCCTGGCTTGTCCTGGTTGGTGACGTAGAGCATGTGGCGGCCGAAATCGGCCTCCACCTTGATGCCCTTGATCTCCACCAGGCGCGGACGCGAGCCGGCGAACAGCGTGCCAGCCACTGAGCGGGTCTGCTCGTCGGTGGTGACCGACACGCGAACCAACGTTTGGTACTCGCTCGGCCGGTCGTGCACGGTTTCGGCCACGTCGATGCCGCGTTCGCGGGCCAGCACCGGGGCGTTGACCATGTTCGCCCCGGCCATCATCGGCGCGAGCAGGCCGGCGAGCGCCGCAGCGGTGAGCGGGCGGTGGTTCATCTGCGCGGCCAAGCCCTCGTATTCGATGGTGACCTTGCGCAGCACCCCCTCGCGCGAATGGGTGAGCTGGCCGGCGAAGGCACCGAGCAGGCGGCACAGCTCCATGTAGGGCTTCAGCCGCGGCGCGTCCTCGGCGGAAACGCTGGGCATGTTGATGGCGTTGGAAACGGCGCCGGTCAGCAGGAAATCGCTCATCTGTTCAGCCACCTGCAGGGCCACGTTCTCCTGCGCCTCGGAGGTCGCAGCCCCCAGATGCGGGGTGCAGACCACGTTCTCCAGGCTGAACAACGGGCTTTCGGTGGCCGGCTCGGTTTCGAACACGTCCAGCGCCGCGCCGGCGACATGGCCGCTGGCGAGCGCCTCGGCCAGCGCCGCCTCGTCCACCAGCCCGCCACGGGCGCAGTTGACGATGCGCACGCCCTTCTTCGTCTTCGCCAGAGCCTCGCGCGACAGCAGGTTGCGGGTGTGTTCGGTCAGTGGCGTGTGCAGGGTGATGATGTCGGCACGGGCGAGCAGGTCGTCCAACTCCACCTTCTCCACGCCCAGGTCGAGCGCACGCTTCTCGGTGAGGTACGGATCATAGGCGATCACGCGCATGCGCAGCCCGATGGCGCGGTCGGCGACGATCGACCCGATATTGCCGCAGCCGACCAGGCCCAGCGTCTTGGCGGTGAGTTCCACACCCATGAAGCGGTTCTTCTCCCAGCGGCCCGCCTTGGTCGAGGCGCTGGCCTCGGGGATCTGGCGGGCGAGGGCGAACATCATGGCGATGGCATGCTCGGCGGTGGTGATGGCGTTGCCGTAGGGCGTGTTCATCACCACCACGCCGGCGGCGGTGGCAGATTTCACGTCAACGTTGTCCACACCGATGCCGGCGCGACCGACCACCTTCAAATTTGGTGCACAATCAAGCAGTTCGCGCGTCACCTTGGTGGAGGAGCGCACGGCCAGGCCGTCATACTGGCCGATGATCGCGCGCAGTTCGGCGGGCGAAAGGCCGGTCTTGAGGTCGGCCTCGATGCCGCGGCTGCGGAATATTTCCACGGCGGCGGGGGACAGCTTGTCGCTGATGAGTACCTTCGGCATGTCGCTCATTTCCCCGCCACTTCGGCATAGGCCCAGTCCAGCCACGGCAGCAGCGCCGCCACGTCGTCCGGCTCCACGGTGGCGCCGGCCCAGATGCGCAACCCCGGCGGCGCGTCGCGATAGGCGGCGATGTCGTAGGCCACGCCGTTCTTTTCCAGCAGGCTCGCGATCCGCTTCGCCGCATCGGCCTGCCCGGCCGCGTCCAGCGCCACAAACCACGGCGCGACGATCTTGAGGCAGACGGAGGTGCAGGAGACCGTGGCCCGATCCTCGGCCAGGAAGGCGGCCCAGTCGCTGCGCGCCACCCATGCCCGCACATGTTCAAGGCTCGCCTCGCTGCGCGCGATCAGCGCCTCAAGCCCGCCGATGTCCTCGGCCCAGCGCAGCCCGTCCAGCGCGTCCTCGACGCAGAGCATCGAGGGGGTGTTGATGGTCTCGCCGCGGAAGATTCCCTCGGCAAGCTTGCCGCCGGATGTGAGGCGGAAGATCTTGGGCATCGGCCAAGCCGGCTTGTGGCTCTCCAGCCGGGCGACGGCACGGGGCGAGAGGGCGAGCATGCCATGCGCGCCTTCACCGCCGAGGGCCTTCTGCCAGGACCAGGTGACGACATCGAGCTTCTGCCATTCCAGAGGGATGGCGAACGCGGCTGAGGTGGCGTCGCAGATGGCGAGGCCCGTGCGGTCGGCGGCGATGAAGTCGGCGTTCGGCACGCGCACGCCGGAGGTGGTGCCGTTCCAGGCGAAGACGAGGTCGTGCGCCGGGTTCACCTGCGACAGGTCCGGCAGGGCGCCGTATCCGGCCTTGAGCACGCGGGCATCGGGCAGCTTCAATTGCTTGACGATGTCGTCGGCCCAGGTCTGGGAGAAGCTCTCGAACGCCAGGATATCGACCGGGCGCGGGCCAAGCAGCGACCACAGCGCCATCTCCACCGCCCCGGTGTCCGACGCCGGCACGATGCCAAGCCGCCAGTCAGCGGGCATGCCGAGGATCGCGCGCGAGTGTTCGATCACCGCGGCGAGCTTGGCCTTGGGGTCCTTGGCGCGATGCGACCGGCCCAGGGCCGCGCCGTGCAGCCCGGCCAGCGAATAGCCCGGGCGTTTCGCACAGGGGCCGGACGAAAAATTGGGGTTTGCCGGACGGGTGGCCGGCGGCACGCGCGGCGATGCCGCGGCGGCTTCTGCTTCCATGATGCTGTCCCTTTCAGAACAGAAGCGCTCCGGTGGGGGAGCGTGGCCCGGCGCCGCTATAGCGGCACCGATGCTGCGATGCAACAGGGCAATGGCGACGATGCTAAACGAACCGGTAATGCCTCGCGCCCAGGATGGCGGCGCAATGCAGAACGCCTCCCCCACACCCTTGGCCGACCGCCTGGCCCGCGCCCGGCACGAGGTGGCGCGCCTGTGCAGCGCCCGCATCGACGTGCGGCTCACCGCGGCCACCGGCCTGCGCGCCAGCCTGCCGCCGCTGCCCGGCCTGCTAACGGTCGGCGACCGGCTTGAGGTCGTAGCCCGCAGCGGCGAGGCAGTGGCCGCGCAGGTCACCGGCAGCACCGACCGCGAGACCACGATCACCCTGTTCCGCGAGGCAAGCGGGCTCGGCGCCGGTTCGCTGGCGCGCCTGCCGGTCAACGCCGCCGCCGCCACCCTGCCTATCACGCCCGGCTGGATCGGCCGCGTGGTCGACCCCCTGGGCCAGCCGTTGGACGGAAGCGGCGCCCTGCCCTGCGCCGATACCGGCCAGCCGATCCGCGCCCGCCCGCCGCCGGCCACCAGCCGCGCGCGGCTCGGCCCGCCGGTGGCCTTGGGCGTGCGCGCCGTGGACCTGTTCACAACCTGCCGCGAAGGCCAGCGCATGGGGCTGTTCGCCGGCCCCGGCGTAGGCAAGTCCACGCTGCTGGGGATGCTCGCCCGCTGGGCCGAGTTCGACGCCATCGTCGTCGCCCTCGTCGGCGAGCGCGGGCGGGAGGTGCGCGAGTTCCTGGAGGACGATCTGGGGCCGGAGGGCCGACGCCGCAGCCTGCTGTTCGTCGCCACCGCCGACGCCACCGCGTTGATGCGCGCCGAGGCGGTGCACGCCGCCATGGCGGCCGCCGAGCATTTCCGCGACCGCGGCCAGCGCGTGCTGCTGCTGGTGGACAGCATCACCCGATTCTGCCACGCGGTGCGCGACGTGGCCCTGTCGGCCGGCGAACTGCCGGTGCAGCGCGGCTACCCGCCCAGCGTGTTCGCCGAGCTCGCCGGGCTGCTGGAACGCGCCGGGCCGGGCATGGAACGTCCGCCGGAGCAGGGCTCCGCCGGCAGCATCACCGCCTTCTTCACCGTGCTGGTGGATGGCGACGACATGACCGAACCGGTGGCCGACGCGGTGCGCGGCATCGTCGACGGCCACATCATCCTAAGCCGCACCATCGCCGAGCACGGCCGCTACCCCGCCATCGACATTCCGCGCTCGCTCTCCCGCGTGGCCGCCTCGATCCACGCGCCGCCACGCACCGAGATGCTGCGCCTCGCACGCCAGGCGATGGCCGAATCGGAGGAACTGGACCAGCTCGCTCGGCTTGGCCTCTACCGCGCCGGCTCCAACCCCGAATCCGACCGGATGATGGCGCTTAACCGCAAGCTGATCGAATTGCTGCGCCAGGACACGCGCACCCGCCAAGACCCCGAAGCCGGATTTGCCGAACTTGGCCTCATCGTCAACCCGTAGCGTCCGGCCCGTCATCCAGCACCCGGCGCAGCACCCGCGCGGGATCGTTGAGGAAGGCGCGGGTCACCCGCACATGCTCGATGTCGTCCCACGCCACAGGCCGCACACCCCCGGCCGTCACTTCCAGGATCTGCGCGCCGGGCAGCGCCATCAGGATGGGCGAGTGGGTGGCGATGACGAACTGGCTGCCCTGCCCCACCCCCCGGGCCAGTATCGCCATCAGCGCCAATACGCGCGTGGGCGACAGCGGCGTCTCCGGCTCGTCGAGAAAATACAGCCCGCCGGGCACCAGCCGGCGCTGCAGCAAAGCGAGGAAGGTCTCGCCGTGCGACCGCCCGTCCGGATTTTCGCCATAGCTGCGTACCAGCGCTGCCCGCTGCCCCTGCACCACGCCTTGCGCCAGGCGGCGGCCATAGCCGTCGGGCAGATCGCGCGCGAACTCGTCGGCATCCTCCGCCAAGCCGTGCATCTCCGCGCCGACGCGGTTGGTGAAGCCGAACACGTCCTCCGCACGCAGGAACAGCCGCGTGCGCGCATGGCGTCGGCGCACGAACACAAAGCCACGCGCCATCTCCCGCGCTGCCTCCAGGGTGGGGTCACGCGCAAGGTCGCGCCCGCCCACCGCCACCGCCTTCATCCCTGCCGCCATGCCCTCCAGCAGGGTTGACTTGCCGGCGCCGTTCTCGCCCACCAGGAAGGTCACCGCCGCGGTGAGGGTCAACTCGTCCAGTCCGCACAGCAGCGGCAGCGACCATGGGAAAGCCCGGGCATCCCGTGCATGATCGTCGTGTCGGCGAAGGGAAGAGAGGAACATGGCTCCGGTGGACCAAGCGATGATGCGGCACAGCATATCCGGCCCCGGGCTGCGCGCCACCATCGCCCGCAAGGGGGCCGAGATCGTCCAACTTGGCGACGACCAGGGTCGCGAGGTGCTGTGGCCCGGCACCGCGCCCTGGCAGCGCCATGCCCCGAACCTGTTTCCCATCGTCGGCCGCCTCAAGGACGACCGGCTGCGCCATGCAGGGCGCGAATACCGCCTCACCCAACACGGTTTCGCCCGCGACCGCGACTTTCATTGGCTGGAGGCCACCGCCACCGGTTGCCGTCTGGAACTGCGTGACGACGCGGCGACCCGCGCGCTCTACCCGTTCCAGTTCCGCTTCGAAATCGCGTATGAGGCCGCCGCGGATGGGCTGTCGGTCACCTTCACCGTGGCCAACCCCGGGCCCGACATGCTGCCGGCCAGCTTCGGCGCCCATCCCGCATTCCGCTGGCCATTGCTGCCGGGGCTGGACAAGCAGGCGCACTGCCTCACGTTCAGCCACGACGAGACCGCCCCCATCCGCCGCGTGGCCAACGGGCTGGTTCATCCCCGGGGATTCGCCCCGCCGATCCGCAGCCGCCACCTGCCGCTGGACCAGACGCTGTTCGACGAGGACGCCATCATCCTCGACGCCCCGGCAAGCGCATGGCTGCGCTACACCGCGCCCGGCGCGCCAGTGGTGACGGTGGCGTGGGATTCGGGCTTTCCCCACCTGGGCATCTGGTCGCGCCGCGACGCCGACCTGCTGTGCATCGAGCCCTGGCACGGCATGTCCAGCCCCGAGGGGTTCGACGGCGACATAGCCGACAAGCCCGGCATCATGCGCATCCCGCCCGGCGAGATGCGCCGCGCGGTGCATCGCATCGCCATCGGCTGACGGCGGCGGAGGGAGTGCGCGGCGGCGGCTACTCCTCCTCGTCTTGAACCTTCAGGTTCGCGGCCCAGAAGCGCTGCTTGTCCGCGCGGTGGGGCCAAGCGGCGAGCTCGACAATCGCCCAGTTCCGCAGCCAGTCCGGATCGAAGCCAAGCTCGGTGAGCCGGGCGCGGGAAGGCAGGAAGATGCAGTTCTCCTCGTCGAGCATGCGGATCACCAGCATCGTGTGGTCGGCGGCGAACTCTATGCGTCGGATTTGGCCGCCCATCGTGAGGTTGTCGCGCATCTCGAACGCATCCATGCCCTCGAACGCGGTGTTGGCGCAGGGCTTTATCTTGTCGGGGTCCATGCCGAAGGTTTGGTTGTCGAACATCCATTTGCCGCCCTCGCGCACGAACTGGAGCGTCAATTCAGCACGCGTTCTGGTTCCGGCGGGCGGAGCCCCGGGGCTGGCCGCGCCCTTCGGCACGGTGGCGCCGACCACGGTGTGCAACGTCAGCTTCTTGCCGTCCTTGCTCTGTGTGGCGCGCTCGACATCGACCGTGTCCGGGAGCATCGCCTTCAGGAATTCCAGCACCTGCGTGCGCTGCGCGGCGGTCGCGATATCGGGCGCGATTTGGGCGCGCATCGCCGCCGAACGTAGGGCCACCGCTTCGTCCAGGCGACCGGCGGCGATCGCCTTGTTCCAGGCATGGAACACGGCAAGGGCGGCATCGCGTTGCGCCGGGTCAGGGGGCGCCGCACGACCTGCCGGCATCGACAGCAGCAAGCCCAGCAAGCAAGCCAGGAAAATGCGCATTGCGCCCACCCTTCTCCGTGACGATTGCGCCATCATAACCAGCGCACGCACGCGGGGCGAGCATCTTCAGGAAGCCAGCAGGTTCACGTCCACGGTGACCGCGTGGTTCAGCGGCCCATGGCCGCCGCCATACCCGGGCGCCGAGGCAATCGCCTGGTGGACATACCGGCGCGCACGGGCCACCGCTGCCGGCAGCCCCATGCCCTGTGCCAGCCCCGTGGCGATGGCGCTGGCCAGAGTACAGCCAGTGCCGTGCGTATGCCTTGTGTGCAGGCGCGGCGAGCGGAATTCGGACACCCCTTCCGGGGTCGCCAGCAAGTCCAACACGTCGGGACTGTCGAGATGCCCGCCTTTCAGCAGCACGGCCGGTGCGCCAACCCGCAGCAACACGTCGGTCGCGCGGTGCATGTCGGCCTCGCTGGCGATCGAAATGCCCGCGAGCAGTTCCGCCTCCGGCAGGTTCGGCGTCAGCAGCGCGGCCAGCGGCAGCAGCGTCGCCTTCAGATGGGCGACCGCCGCATCCGCCAACAGCTTGTGCCCGCCCTTGGCCACCATCACCGGGTCCACCACGACAGGCACCGTGCCGCCCAGCCCCGCCAGCGCCTCAGCCACCACGTCGACCGTCGCGGCATCGCCGAGCATTCCGGTCTTCACCGCATCGGCACCCAGGTCGTCGAGCACGCTGGCGATCTGCAGCCGCAGGAACGCAGGCGGCACGGGGTGCACCCCCTGCACGCCGAGGGTGTTCTGCGCCGTCAGCGCCGTCACCGCGGTCATCGCGAAGCCGTCCAGCGCAGTCACCGCCTTGATGTCCGCCTGGATGCCGGCGCCGCCGCCTGAATCCGAGCCGGCGATGACCAGGACACGTCCCTTCATATCGGCGCGCCCTAGATCGCGCCCTGGGCCGACAAGGTCGCCGCCTGGCCGATCACCGCGCACAACTCGTCCACCACACCCTCCACCAACGCCTCGTCCTCGGCCTCGGCCATCACGCGGATCACCGGCTCGGTGCCGCTCTTGCGGATGACCAGCCGTCCGCCGGCGGCCAACGTCGCCTCGGCCGCCGCGACCGCCTTCTGCACCTCGGGCGAATCGAGCGGGGAGTCCCCGCTGAAGCGCACGCTGCGCAGCTTCTGCGGCAGCCGCTGGAACACCCGGCACACCTCGCTTGCCGGCCGCCCCTGCTCCACCAGCACCGCCAGCACCTGCAGGGCTGCCAGCAGCCCGTCGCCGGTAGTGGCATAGTCGCTCAGGATCATGTGCCCGGACTGCTCGCCGCCCACGTTGAAGCCGCCTGCGCGCATCTTCTCCATCACGTAGCGGTCGCCCACCTGGGTGCGGTGCAGCTCGATATCCTGCGACTTCAGGAAGCGCTCCAATCCCAGGTTCGACATGGTGGTGGCGACGATGCCGCCCCCGGTCAGGCGACCGGACTGCTGCCAGGAGCGCGCCATCAGGGCCAGGATCTGGTCGCCGTCGATGATGCTTCCGCGCTCGTCGGACAGGATCAGCCGGTCGGCATCGCCGTCCAGCGCCAGACCCAGGTCGGCTCCGTGCCGGCGCACCTCGCCGCGCAGGAAGTTGGGCACCGTGGAGCCGCAATCGCGGTTGATGTTGAAGCCGTCGGGCGAGACGCCAACGGCAACCACCTCCGCGCCCAACTCCCACAACACGGTCGGCGCGACCTTGTAGGCGGCGCCGTGGGCGCAATCCACGACGATCTTCAGCCCGTCCAGCCGCAGCCCGCGCGGGAAGGTGTTCTTGGCGAACTCCATGTATCGCCCGCCGGCATCCTCCATCCGCTTGGCCCGGCCAAGCCGCGACGAGGCGGCCATGCGCCCCGACAGGTCGGCGGCCATGAGTTCCTCGATCTCGAACTCTGTGGCATCCGACAGTTTGTACCCGTCCGGGCCGAACAGCTTGATTCCGTTGTCCTCGAAGGTGTTGTGCGACGCGGAGATCATCACGCCCAGATCGGCCCGCAGGCTGCGCGTCAACATGGCAATGGCCGGAGTGGGCAGCGGACCGACCAGCACCACGTCCATGCCTGCACCAATGAAGCCGGCAACCAGCGCAGGTTCCAGCATGTAGCCTGACAGCCGCGTATCCTTGCCGATCACCACGCGGTGGCGATGTGCCCCGCGCGTGAACAGCAGCCCTGCCGCCTGGCCCAGCCGCAGCACCGTCTCGGCCGTCATGGGTTCGGCGTTGGCGGTGCCGCGGATGCCGTCGGTGCCGAAAAGGCGTCGGGTCATGGACATGCGGGTGAATCCTCCAATATGGCGGCCGGCGGCGCGCCGGCGGAATGTAGCGCAGCAGGCAAGGCGGGCGAAACCGGGCCCGGCGGCGTGCGGCTAGGGCTGTGCCAGCCCACGCCAGACGCGCACCGCCTGGACGGTTTCGGCCACGTCGTGAACGCGCAGAATGGTCGCCCCGCGCGCCAGGGCATGCAAGGCGGCAGCGAGCGATCCCGGGCCGCGCCGCGCCGCCACCGCCTCGCCCCCCAGCGTGCCGACGAATCGCTTGCGCGACACGCCGGCCAGCAGCGGCAGCCCCAGGTTCAGCAACAGCGCCAGTCGGTCGAGCAACACCAGGTTGTCGCGAAGATTCTTCGCGAAGCCGATGCCGGGGTCGATGGCAATGCGCGAAGGGTCGATCCCCGCCGCCACCGCCGCCGCCACCCGGTCGGCCAGTTCCCGGGTCACCTCCACCGCCACGTCCGCGTAGGACGCATGGCGCTGCATGGTCTGCGGCGTGCCGCGCATATGCATCAGCACCACCGGCGCGCCCGCCGCCGCCACCACGCCGGCCGCGGCGGGGTCGTGCGCCAGGGCCGATACGTCGTTTACCACCCGGGCACCGAGGTCCAGCGCCGCCTTCATGGTGGCGGCATGGCGGGTGTCGACCGACACCGCCACTCCCTGCCCGGCCAGTGCGCGGATCACCGGCAGCACCCGGGCCTGCTCCGCCTCCGGCGCGACCGGCAGCGAACCAGGGCGGGTGCTCTCGCCGCCGACATCAACCAAATCGGCGCCTGCCGCGTGCATCGCCAGCCCCGCCGCGATGGCGTGCGCGGCATCGTCATGAACTCCGCCATCGCTGAAGCTGTCGGGCGTGACATTGAGAATGCCCATCACCCAGGGACCAGGCCCTGCCAGCCCCGCCCAGGCAGGCCGCGATGCCGTCACCCGCCGCAGGGCGTCGGCGCAGCGCGCCGGCACCTCGGCCACGCGGACAATCGAATGTGGCAACCGATGCGTGTCACCTACGAGGCGCACCAACGAAAACGCGGCCGGTCCACCCGCCAGGGGCAGTGCCAGTCCGCGCTCGATGGCCTCGCCGACCGCCCGGCCCTCTATCAGGCCGAGCGGTTCGACAAACATGGCTGCTAGCCCGGCTGCGGCGCCGGCCCCAGCCCACCACCCGGTGCCGGCGGAACCGGGCGCCCGGCGGAAGGCACCGAGGCGCGCCGCGAATCCTGCGCCGGTTCGTCCACCACCACCTTGATCACCTTGTCGCCGCGCATGACCGTGCGTATCTCGTCGCCCGAGAGCAATTCATGCTCCAGCAACGCGCGCGCCAGGGCATGCAGGTGGTCGAGGTTCTCGGTCAGGATGCGCTTCGCGCTGACATAGGCGTTGTCGATGATCGTCTTGATCTCGCTGTCGATCTCGCGCGCCGTGGCCTCCGAGACATTCTTGTTCTGCGTCACGGAGTGGCCGAGAAACACCTCCTGGCTATTGTCGCCATAGGCGATCATGCCGAGCTTGTCGCTCATGCCCCATTCCTGGACCATGCGCCGCGTCTGGTCGGTGGCCATCTTGATGTCGCCGGCAGCGCCGTTGGAAACCTTGTCGGCGCCGAAGATGATCTCCTCGGCCGCGCGCCCACCCATGGCCATGGTGAGTTCCGCCAGGCACTTGGCCTTGCTCTTGGAATAGCGGTCGCCCTCCGGCAGGCTCATCACCATGCCCAGCGCGCGGCCGCGCGGGATGATGGTGGCCTTGTGGACCGGGTCGCATTCCGAAAGGTTCATGGCGCACAATGCGTGGCCAGCCTCGTGATAGGCGGTCATTTCCTTCTCGGCATCGGACATGACCAGCGAGCGGCGCTCGGCGCCCATCATCACCTTGTCCTTGGCGTGCTCGAACTCGTGCATCGCCACCACGCGCTTGCCCACGCGGGCTGCCAGCAGCGCGGCCTCGTTCACCAAGTTGGCGAGGTCGGCACCCGAGAAGCCGGGCGTGCCGCGGGCGATCACCTTGGGATCGACGTCGGAGGCCAGCGGCACCTTGCGCATGTGGACGCGCAGGATCTTCTCGCGCCCGTTCACGTCCGGGTTCGGCACCACCACCTGGCGGTCGAACCGGCCCGGGCGCAGCAGCGCGGGGTCCAGCACGTCCGGCCGGTTGGTGGCGGCGATCAGGATCACGCCCTCGTTGCTCTCGAAGCCGTCCATCTCAACGAGCATCTGGTTCAGCGTTTGCTCACGCTCGTCGTTGCCGCCGCCCAAGCCGGCGCCACGGTGGCGGCCGACGGCATCGATCTCGTCGATGAAGATGATGCAGGGGGCGTTCTTCTTGCCCTGCTCGAACATGTCGCGCACCCGGCTGGCACCCACGCCGACGAACATCTCAACGAAATCGGAGCCCGAGATCGTGAAGAACGGCACATTGGCCTCGCCGGCGATGGCACGCGCCAGAAGCGTCTTGCCCGTGCCCGGCGGGCCGACCAGCAGCACGCCCTTGGGAATCTTGCCGCCGAGACGCTGGAATTTCTGCGGGTCCTTGAGGAACTCCACGATCTCCTGGAGCTCGCTCTTGGCCTCGTCGATACCCGCCACGTCGTCGAAGGTCACGCGGCCCTGCTTTTCGGTCAGCAGGCGGGCGCGGCTCTTGCCGAAGCCCATTGCGCGGCCGCCGCCACCCTGCATCTGGCGCATGAAGAAGATCCACACGCCAATCAACAGCAGCATCGGGAACCAGCTGAGCACATAGTGCAACAGCGGGTTCATCTCGCTGTCCTCGGGCTTGGCGATAACCCGCACGCCCTTCTCGGTCAGGCGGCTGACCAGGGTGGGGTCCTCGGGCGTGTAGGTCTGGAAGCTGCGTCCATCGGCCAGTTGGCCACTGACGATGCGGCCTTGGATCACCACGTCGCGCACCCGTCCGCCGTTCACGTCAGCGATGAAGTCGGAATACGCCAGTTGAGTCGAGGGCGTGCGGTTGGACCCCGGCTGGAACAGGTTGAACAGCACCACGAGCAGCAGTGCGATGATGACCCAGAGCGCGAGGTTGCGGCCGAAGTTGCTCATTCCATTCCCTGGCCGATGCGGCCTTCAAGTCGTCCCCCGCGATCGGGCGCCGGTTGCTGCCGCGGCGCTGTCCCGTGAGGCATTTCCCGTGGCGGATGCGACGGGTCTCCGGCCGGCAACCTGCCGGTCGCCAATCCGAGCAGCCATAACATAGGATGCTTACACGGTCCTTGCACCCCCATCAGCCTCGGCATCGCCGGAATGCGTGATCACCTCTGATACAGCCGGCACAAAGGTGGCGCCGGCCATCGGCTGCGGCGGTGTGAAGTCCAGCGAATCCTTGCAACAGCTTGCGGCATCAGGATAGCCGAGATGCGGCACGGCCACCACATCGCCGTCCAGCCGCAGCGCCGGCAGGGTACGCAGCACGACATCCGGCCAAGCCCACTCGCGGTGCGTCCGGCGCAGGAAGCCATGGCGCAGCGGCGCGGCGTCGGGCCCGAGCGCGCCCAGAGTCGCGCCCGGCGGCGGGGCGGCGGTGGCGCTCAAGCGGAACCGCCCGTCCCAGACCGCCCCCGCCCGCGCAGCAACCGGCGGAGCCATCCCAGTGGCCTCGCGCACCACCAGCCAGTCGCCCGGCGCGCCGAACCGCCCCGCCGGCAGCAACCTCGCCCCGGCCAGGGTCGCCGCCCGCTTCTGGCCGGCAAGCCGCGCCACCGCCTCGCTCGCGGCGGGATAGGGTCTTCCCGCAATGATCCGCAGCAGCGCCGCAAGCGCCGCCGGCGACAGCGCCGCGCCTGCCGCGAGCACGGCCCAGCCCTCCGGCTGCAGCCGCACGGCACGCGCCAGTTCGGCGGCGATCGCCTCGTCCTGCGCAGCCCGCCGGTGGCCGTGTTTCGCAGCCTCGCGCACGAGTGCGGCCACGTCCGGCCCGCAGCCATCGGGATCGGCCAGTTCCATCCGCAGCCGGGCGCGCAGCGTGGCGAGGTCGCGGTTGGACGGATCGTCGACCCAGCCGATCCCCGCCGCCCGCAACAGCGCCCGCAGCCGCCCCGGCGGCACCGCGAGCAGCGGGCGCAACAGGCGCAGATGCTCCCCCTCCGCCAGCGCCGCCATGCCCGCCAGTCCGCGCGCGCCGCTGCCGGACCGGCGCCGCATCAGCAGTGTTTCCGCTTGGTCGCCGGCATGGTGCCCCAGCAGCAGGTGCAGGATGCCATCCCCGGCGCAGGCCGTGGCGAGCGCGGCATGACGCGCCACCCGCGCCCGCGCCGCCAGCCCCGGACCACGCGCGAGGCCGCGCAGCGTCAACAGGCGCGCCGGGATGCCCAGCCGCGTCAGCCGCGCCAGCGTCTGCGCCGCCTCGCTTGCGGATTCCGCCCGCAGCCCGTGATCCACCACCAGGGCGGTCACCGCGCCACCCCGATCGGCTGCCCAATCGCGGGCGAGCACAGCCAGCGCCAAACTGTCTGCGCCGCCCGACACCGCGGCGGCGAGCATGGGGGCAGGCTCGAAGGGACCCAGCCGCGCCATGGCCTCGGCGAAGGCGGCATGCAGCACCGCATCCACCGCCGACGCTTACCTCAGCGGCAGCCGGCGCGCTGGCGGGCGCTGGCGATGGGCTCGCGCAGGTCGGCGCGTGGCTTCGGAAACTCGTCCTTGAGCTTCTCGAGGGCGGCACAGGCGGACCGCTTCTCGTTGATCGCAATCAGCGCGTTGGCCAGCCCCAGCAGTGCCGGCTGCGCATGCGTGCCGGTCTTGCTTCGGTTGTAGGTGTCGTCGAAGGCCACGGCCGCAGTCTGGTAGTCGCGCTTGCCGGCGAGCGCCTGGGCCAGCAGGAACTGCGCGTCCACGGCACGCGGCGAGCGCGGAAAGGCCAGCACCTCGCGAGCGGCCTTCTCGGCCGCGGCATAGTCGCGCCGTGCCAGGGCGGCATTGCCCTCCTGCATGGCCAGCTCAGGTGTCCGCCGGGCCGCGGGGGGTGCGGCCGGCGCCTCGGTGGCGGGACGTGCCGGCGGCGCGGCCCCCGCACCCGGCGACTGGCCGAGCTTGAAGTTCAGATCCTCAAGCTCCTTCTTCAGCTCTTCGCCCTGGCGCTGGCGTGCATTGTCCACCTCGTCCAGCCGCCCCTGCATGCGGCGGACCTGCTCCTCCAACTGGTTCACCCGCTCCAGCAGCGCGGCCGTCAGGTCGCCGGCCGGCGCGGGCACCGGCGCAGGTGCGCCGCGATATCCCCCCAGCGACGAGCCGCCGCTGCTGCCCATGCGGCTGAACTGCTCGCGCAATGCCTGCACGTCGCGCCGCAGTTCCAGCACCTGATTTTGCAGTTGGATCGCCTCCCGCGAGTCCATCTGCGCCCGCACCGGTCCGGCGACCATGCCTGCCGCGGCGAGCACGCCAAGAAACGCCAGGCTCCGGATCACGCAGCCCCGCTCCAGCCCACCCATCCAACAACCTCCCCTGAGATTTCCGCAGCCAAGGCCGCAGGCGCGAGTATCACCCATGAGCGGCCAAAACGGAACGCGCGTCCAGGCGCACACGAGAAAGCCGGCGACCCCGCGGCCGCCGGCTTCCCATGCTCAAGCCAAGCAGTCAGACGCCCGCGGCACTCCCGCAGGAGGCCGATCGCCGGGCGGCGCGATCAGCGAACCGAGGTAATCGCGTTACGGTTCTGGGCCCAGGCCTGCTCGTTCGAGCCGAGCGCGGTCGGGCGATCCTTGCCGTACGAGATGGTGGAGATGCGGCCGGCCGACACACCCTTGGCGACCAGGAAGTCGCGCGCGGCGTTGGCGCGGCGGTTGCCCAGCGCGATGTTGTAGGCCTGGGTGCCACGCTCGTCACAGTTGCCGGCGACCTGCACGTTGTTCTGCGAATACCGGCCGAGCCACGCGGCCTGGCGCTCCAGCGTTGTCTGGGCATCGGAGCGCAGGCTCGACTTGTCGAAGTCGAAGAACACCCGGTCACCCACATTGGCGACGAGGTCTTCCTGGCTGCCCGGCACCGGGCCGGAACTGACGACGGCGGCGGCCGGGGTCGGGGCGGGTTCGGAGGAGCACGCCGCCAGCAGCGCAACGGCGGCCACGGTGCCCAGCATCTTGATGTTCATGCGAGTTGGATCCCTGGAAGGAGGTAGTCGGCGATTGTGACCCACTGGGCGAACGCCGCGGCGGGGAGCAGTGGAAAGGCAGCGCAGCAGACGCAGCAAGCCCGCTTCCGCCTCCAAACGCGCCTGCCGGCACACGGACGGGCCATGATGCGACTTGTGTGCGTTCGATTAGCGCGCAGAAACGACGCCGGTCAAGAACTCCCCACATTACCCCCCAACATGCCATCCATGAATTAAGCGGGGCATATCCGCCATAATTTGGCCGCTAGTGATGCGCGCCGAACGTTTGCGTCTCAAGCGCTCGGTCAACATTCCCAACAAATCAAGGTAGTGAATGGAAGATGACGGTGTCTTCCGTCAGTTTCCATCGAACTCGTGGGGCGATCCACCAACCGCTAGGCGGCCAAGTCTCTGGATCGCGCCACTAGGCGGGCAAAGGCGACCAAGCCGGGTCGGAAGCATCGGTCGGCGTGGTCACCACCCGCTCGTTGAAGCCGGTGATGTCGATGGAGACCAGCCGCGACGTGAAGCCAGACCCGCGCGCGTCACGCGCCGGCGTCTCGCGCCAGAACATGATCACCCGCCCGTTCGGCGCGAAAGTCGGTCCCTCCACGTAGAAGCTCTCCGAAAGGATGCGCTCGCCCGAGCCGTCCGGCCGCATCACACCGATCGAAAACGTGCCGCCGGACATGCGGGTGAACGCGATCAGGTCGCCGCGCGGCGACCACACCGGCGTGGCATAGCGTCCCTGGCCGAAGCTGATCCGCTTTGCCCCGCCGCCGCCGGCGCCCATCACATAGATCTGCTGATCGCCGCCGCGGTCGGACTCGAAGCAGATCTGCTGGCCGTCGGGGCTGAAGCACGGCGACACGTCGATCGCCCCGCCGGAGTCGGTCAGCCGCCGCGGCGCCCCGCCGCCCGATGGGATAATCACGATATCCGATCCGGCACCGCGCGTCTGGGACATCACGATGCTGCTGCCGTCAGGCGAGTAGCGCGGCGAGAGGGTGATGCCTTCGA
Organism: uncultured Alphaproteobacteria bacterium; assembly: GCA_963779875.1. Taxonomy (GTDB): domain Bacteria; phylum Pseudomonadota; class Alphaproteobacteria; order Acetobacterales; family Acetobacteraceae; genus CAMDGX01. The sequence continues at coordinate 1,437,378 of CAWAAI010000003.1, forward strand.
AATTGCCCAGCATCTGCTGGCGTCCCGAACTCAGGTCGAAAGTTACACGCGCGGCCGGTTGTTCACATAGCTCATGAACGCGATCTGATCGCGCGTTGGGTGGAAGCGCGGCGACAGCGCCAGCGAGCTTCCGTCGGTGAGGAAGCGGTTGTTCTCGCCGTCCTGGTCCATGATCGCCAGCCGCTTCACCCGCCGGTCGCGCGGACCGGAGCCGGCGATATAGACGATGCGGGTGTCGAAATACCCCTTCTCGCCCAGCAGCCGCTCGTAGATCACGTCGCTGATGATATGCGCGATGCGGCGCCAGTTCGACAGCGTGGCGGTATAGGCGGTGCCCTGGATCTGTGTGCCCGGCAGCACGTCCCACAGCCGGAATTCCACCCGCACCTTGTCGCCGCCCTGGCTCTCCACCTTGCCGGTCACCAGCGCCTGGGCACCGATCACCTTCCAGTTGGCGAAGTTCGGCACCTCGCCGGTGGCCCCGCTCACGAAGGCGGCGCGGTCGATGGCGCGGAACAGGCCGGAGCGGACCAGGTTGTTGGTAATCACGCCGGCGATGTCGCGGCCAAGCTGGGCGGTTTCACCGGCGCCGCCCGCCAGGTTCGGGATGGCGATCGGGATCGGCTCCGCCCGGGCGCGGTCCACCGTGATTTCCGCGGTTTGCTGGGCGCGGGCCAGGCCCGGCGCCACCATCATCCCCGCAGCGCCGGCGATCAGCCCGCGCCGGCCGAACCGCATGCCCGCCAGGGGAGCCAAAGCGGTGCGGAGAATGTCGTCGCCGTGAAAGCGGTTCATGCGGTTCCGTCTCTCTGAGGGGTGGAAAGTGATGCGTCGTCGCGACTGCGGCTTCTAGCACGGTTGGTGGAGAAAAAAGCCCGTCGCGGCACCCGATCCGCCTTGGTACCCAATACGGTCAGGAACCGAACCGAACCCGGCAGGACCGGTGCTTCACCAGCATCCAGCGCCCGCGCGCAGCCGACGATCTGCCGCCCGACCAACTGATCAGCCCAGTACCCCAGGCCCTGGCGCCGCTCACGGCCGGAACCGGAAGGTCAGCGTGCCGACCTTGCCGAGTTCGTTGCGCGGGATCGGCAGCGTCGCACAGCGCGGGTCGCGCACCGCACGTATCGCCCGCTCGGCGAAGGCGCGAAAGCGCTGATCGCCCAGCCGGCCGCGATCGGCGTCGCCCACCTCGGCCAGCCGGGCGGTGCCGGTTTCGTCATAGGTCACGACCAATTGCACGGTCTGCTTCTCAATATCCAGCGCGCCCGCATCCTTGGTCCAGCATTCGCGCACCTTGTCGCCGATCGCCCCCTGCTGCTGTGCCGAAAGGCTGGCGGTAATGTCGCCGCGCCGGCTGCCACCGGTGGTTGGCGCGCGCGCGGCATCGGGATTGGCCGCGCCGCCGGTGGCTGCGTCTGCCGCTGCTGGGCACGCAGCCGCTCCAGCGTGTTCTGTAGGGAACTGCTGTTCGGTGCCGGGTTGGTCGTCGGGTTCGGCTGCGACGTTCGGCTCGGCGGCGCCGGCTTCGGCGGCTCCGGGGGCGGCGGCGTTGGCTTGGGCGGTTCCGGCTTCGGCGGCGGCGGCGGAGCGGGCGGCGGTGGCGGGGCGGGAGGCGGCGGCGGTGGCGGCGGTGGTGCCGGCGTTGGCGCGGGCTCCGGCGGTGGTGGTGGTGGCGCGGGCGTGGGCACCGGCGGCGGCTCCGGGGTGGGCGGGGGCGGGGGCGGCGGCGGCGGAGGGGGTGGTGGCGGCGGCGGCGGTGGCTCCGGCGGGGTCGGCTTGGGCGGCTCGGGCGCGGGCGGGGCCACCACCGTATCGGGCAACTCAACGGTGGCCTGGGACGGGCTTTCCACCTCGTTGAGCACCGGCGCCGGGCTCGGTTCGCCCTGCACCTCGGCAAGCTCCACCGTCACCGCCTCGGGCGGCTCCTCCGGCAGCCGGACCGACAGGCCGAGCAACAGCACGGCCAGCACCACACCGTGGGCCGCGGCCGAGATGATCCCCCCTCGCCGGAGCAGCGGCGACACGGCCGTCGCCTCGTCTGCCAGCCGCTAACCCCGCCCAGGCGGGCGAGGGGAAGCGGGTCCACCCTGCGCACCAGGCGGAGCAGCACCAGGAGGGGTAGTTGAGGGGGCGCCCGGCGAAGCGCCGGCAGGCACTGCCGGCGCAGCCCGTGCCGGGGCGGCCGCCGCGCTGCCCGACGGATCGGTCAGCAGCGACACCTTGGTGAAGCCGCCGCGGATGATGGTGCCCATCACTTCCAGCATGGTGCCGTAAGTGTTCGCGCGGTCGCCGCGCACGAAGATGCGCGGTCCGTCTTGTTCTGCGCGATCGCCGCAGCCGCGGCACCAGCTCGTCGAGGTCGATCGCCTGGTCTCCTGCAGGAAGACCTTGCCCCGTCGCGTCGACCGTGACGATCAGCGGCTCGCTGTCCGGTTGACCGGCGTGGCCCTGGTCTTGGGCAGGTCGACCTGCACGCCGACGGTCAGCAGCGGCGCGTCGACCATGAAGATGATCAGCAGCACCAGCATCACGTCGACCATGGGCGTGACGTTGATCTCGCTCATCGGGCGATAGCGCCGGCGCCGGCGCGGCCGCCGGCTCGCGCGGCCATCAGCGCCGGGCCCGCGATCCCTGCCCGGCCATCGCCTCGTCTCCTCGCGCTGGCGCGACAGGATCGCGCCGAACTCGTCGGCGAAGCCCTCCAGGCGCCCGGCGTAGCGGCCGAGGTCGGTGCAGAACTTGTTGTAGGCGAGCACCGCCGGGATCGCCGCGACCAGGCCGAGCGCGGTGGCGAACAGCGCCTCGGCGATGCCCGGCGCCACCACGGCGAGCGAGGTGTTCTTGGACATGCGCGATCGACTGGAAGGTGTTCATGATGCCCCACACCGTGCCGAACAGGCCGACGAACGGCGCGGTCGAGCCGACCGAGGCGAGGAAGATCATGTGGCGCTCGAGCCGCTCCATCTCGCGCTGGATGGTGACGCTGCATCGCCTGCTCGATGCGCTCGCTGCAGCGCCCGCCGCGGCGATCGTCGGCGCCGGCCGCTGCGCATGCAGCGCCGCCATTCCCGCATGGCGGCGGCGAACACGGCCGCCATGGGATGCGGGGCGGCTGCCCATGCGCGTCGTAGAGGTCTTCGAGCGAGCCGCCCGACCAGAACGCGTCCTCGAACTCGTCGGCCGCGCGCGTCGAGCGCGGCGCAGGCGGATCAACTTCTCGAAGATGATCGCCCAGCACCCAGAGCGAGGCGCGAGCAGCAGGCAGCATCACGACCTTGACGATGATGTCGGCCTGCAGGAACAGGCCCCAGAGCGACAGGTCGATGGCCGGCGCGGCCGCCGGCCAGGCTCGGCCACGTGCAAATGCGCTTCAATCCATGACCTGCCGATCCTGCGGTCGGACATGGTCCATTGCCGGCCGAGCCGGCCCGGCGTCGCCATGCGGCGAGCGCCGTCGCGCCAGCGCGGCGGAATGCGGCGCCGGCCGGCCCGCCGCGCCGACGCAGGCGAGCCGCACGGTCGAGCCGCACCAGCGTCTCGTCGCCGGCGCGCACGACGTCCTGCGGCGCAGCAGCGACGCGCCGCGCCACCGCCAGCACGCGGTCTCCACCTCCAGCGCGTCGTCGAGCCGCGCCGGCGCGCAGATAGTCGACTCGCAGCGCCGCACCACGAAGACAAGCCGTGCCGTCGCCGCCAGCTCGCGCTGCGGTCGACGCCCAGTCGCGCAGCAGCTCGGTGCGCGCCCGCTCGGCGAAGCGCAGGTAGTTGGCGTGGTAGACGATGCCGCCGGCATCGGTGTCCTCGTAGTAGACGCGCACGGCACAGCGGTGGCCGTGCGGCACGGCGCATCGGTCGCTCGTCCCCGGCGTCGCAGCACGGTCGAGCAGCTCGGCTGGCGCTGCCGCGCCGGCGGCGCCAGGCCGAGATGGCGCCAGCCGCGCTCGGGTCAGCATGCGGCCGCGCGGCGTGCGCTGGAGGAAGCCCTGCTGGATCAGGTAGGGCTCGATCACGTCCTCGAGCGTGTCGCGCTGCTCGGCCAGCGCGGCGGCCAGCGTCTCGACGCCGACCGGCCCGCCGCCGTAGTGCTCGGCGATGCAGCCGCAGATAGCGGCGGTCCATGGCGTCGAGGCCGCAGTCGTCGACCTCGAGCCGCGCAGCGCCGCGTCGGCGACCGCGCGCGTCGACCGCGCCGTCGCCCGCGACCGCGGCGAAGTCGCGCACGCGGCGCAGCAGGCGCGCCGGCGACGCGCGGCGTGCCGCGCGAGCGCGCGCGCGATCTCGCGCGCGCCGTCGTCGGTGAGCTCGACGCCGAGCATGCGCGCGCCGCGCGCGACGATCGCTCGCAGCTCCTCCGGCGTCGTAGAATCGAGGCGCAGCGGGATGCCGAAGCGCTCGCGCAGCGGCGTGGTCAGCAGGCCCGGCGCGCGTCGTGGCGCCGACCAGGGTGAAGGGCGGCAGGTCGATGCGCACCGAGCGCGCCGCCGGCCCCTCGCCGATGATCAGGTCGAGCTGGAAGTCCTCCATCGCCGGATAGAGGATCTCCTCGACCGCCGGCGTGCAGGCGGTGGATCTCGTCGATGAACAGCACGTCGCGCGGCTGCAGGTTGGTCAGGATCGCCGCGAGGTCGCCGGCGCGCTGCGATCACCGGGCCCGAGGTGCGCGCGGAAGCCGACGCCCAGCTCGCGCGCGACGATCTGCGCCAGCGTCGTCTTGCCGAGGCCGGGCGGGCCGTGCAGCAGCACGTGGTCGAGCGCCTCGCCGCGTGCCGGGCGGCCTCGATGAAGACGGCAGGTTCTCGCGGCTGGCCTTCTGGCCGATGAAGTCGGCGAGCGTCTGCGGCCGCAGGCTCGGCTTCCGCCGCATCCTCCTCGGCGCGGCATCGGCGAGACCGTGCGCTCGCTCATCGCGCCGCCCTCACCGCGCCAGCTCCTTCAGCCCGCCACGGATCACCGCATCGAGCGCCGCCGCGTCGCCCAGCCGCTCCGTCACCTGCGCGACCGCCGCCGGCGCCTCCGCCGCGGCGATAGCCCAGGTTGACCAGCGCCGACAGCGCATCCGCCTCCACGCCGCCCGCCGGCGGCGGCAGCACCGGCGAAAATCCAGATGCCGGCGGCATCGCGCCCGCCTTCTCGCGCAATTCGGTCAGCAACCGCACCGCCAGCTTCGCCCCCACCCCCGGCGCGCGCGTCAGCGCCCCCGGTCGCCAGCCTGCGATCGCGCCGATCAGATCGCGCGGCGACAGGGCCGAGAGAATATTCAGCGCCACCTTCGCCCCCACCCCCTGCACGGTGGTCAGCAGGCGGAACCAGTCGCGCTCGGCCGCCTCGAAGAAGCCGTAAAGAACGATGGCGTCCTCGCGCACATGCGTCTCGATCAGCAGCGAAGCCACCTGCCCCACCGGCAACGCCGCCAAGGTCCGCGCCGAGGCGTTGACCAGGTAGCCAACGCCGTCGACGTCCACCACGCAGCGGTCCTCTCCAGCTGCTCGATCCGCCCGGTCAGCTTGGCGATCATGTGGCGCGGAACCGCCCAGCGCAGCCGGCTCGCCCGGTGATGCGCATGGCAGATCGCCACCGCCAGCGCGTCGGCGGCGTCCGCCCGTTGATCACCGCCCCCGGCAGCAGCCGGCCACCATCATGGCGACCTGGTCCTTGTCCGCGCCGCCGGTGCCGACCACCGACATCTTCACCGACTTGGCCGCGTATTCGCTCACCGGAAGGCCGCGCAGCGCCGGCGCCAGCAGGGCCACGCCGCGCGCATGGCCGAGCTTCAGGGTCGCCGCGCCGTTGCGGTTGACGAAAGTCTCCTCGACCGCCGCCTCGTCCGGCCGCCAGGCATCGATCACCGCCCCCAGCCGTCATGCAGCGCGCGCAGGCGGTCCGGCACGCTGTCGCCGCTGTCGGTCGCGATCACCCCGTCGGCGACGATGGCGCAGCCGGTTGCCGTCCGACCTCGATGCACGCCCCAGCCGGTGAAGCGCAGCCCGGGATCGATGCCCAGCAGGCGGATCATCACAAGCGGGCCATCAGGCCGACAGCTTCGCCATCACCGCCTCGGGCAGGTCGAAATTGGCATACACGTTCTGCACGTCGTCATTGTCCTCCAGCACCTCCAGCAGCTTCATCACCGCCGCCGCGCGCTCCTCGTCCAGCGTCACCGACGTGTTCGGCCGCCACTCCAGCTTTGCCGAATCCGGCGGCCCGAACCTGGTCTCCAGTGCATCGCGCACCGCGAAGAAATCCTCCACCGGCGTGGTCACCTCGTGCCCGTCCGGCCCGCTCTCCACGTTTTCGGCGCCCGCCTCGATCGCCGCCTCCAGCATGGCCTCCTCGTCGGCCACGCTCGCGGGATAGCGCACCACGCCGAGCCGCGAGAACATGAATGAAACGGAATTCGTCTCGCCCAACGCCCCGCCATGCTTGGCAAACGCCGCCCGAACGTCCGACGCCGTGCGGTTGCGGTTGTCGGTCAGCGCCTCGACGATCACCGCCACTCCCGCCGGGCCATAGCCCTCGTAGCGAACCTCGGCATAGTCGTCGCCCTGCTGCGCGCCAGACGCCTTCTTGATCGCCCGATCAATCGCATCGCGCGTCATGTTCGCCTTCAAAGCGGCCAGCATCCCCGCCCGCAGGCGCGGATTGGCCGCCGGGTCCGGCAAGCCCGACCGCGCGGCGACCGCGATCTCGCGGATCAGCTTGGCGAACACCTTGGCCCGCTTGGCGTCCTGCGCGCCCTTGCGGTGCATGATGTTCTTGAACTGCGAATGCCCAGCCATGGCCCCCTCGATGCCGAAATCCCTGCGCGCGAGCGGCGGGAAGAGAAGCAAGTCCAAGGGGCTTTGCCCCCTGGACCCCCACCAGAGGCGGAGCCTCTGGACTCCATTACCTTCCGCCTTTGGCGGGAGGGGCCAGCCGGGCCTGGAACGCAGGCTGGATCAGCCCCTCCCGCCAAAGGCGGAAAAGTCGAGGGTTCCAAGGGCTCTGCCCTTGGCGGGGTCGCGGGACAGAGCCCCTCGCCTTCCTTCCTTCGCGCCACTCGCGCCCGGGACTTCTACACCGACGGCATGGTCTGCGACAGTCGGCCGCCCAGGCGCACCGGCTCGACGCTACGGGCCAGTCCGGTAGCATCGTCGGTGACGACCAGCAGGCCGCAAAGCGTCGCCTCGCCTTCGGCGGGTGCCAGGCGCTCGCCAGGCATCTTGCGCCAGAAGCGGACGGTGGCACCTTCCTTCTGCATCCCGATCACGCTGTCATAGTCGCCGCACATCCCCGCGTCCGACTGGAAGGCGGTGCCGCCCGGCAGGATCTGGTGGTCGGCCGACGGGCAGTGCGTGTGGGTGCCGACCACAAGCGACACCTGACCGTCGAAGCTGTGGGCGAAGGCCATCTTCTCGCTGGTGGCTTCGGCGTGGAAATCCACCACGATGGCGGCCACCGAATGCCCCAGCTTGAAGCGCGCCAGTTCCTGCGCGGTGGTGCGGAACGGGCAGTCCAGCGCATCCATGAACAACCGCCCCATCGCGTTCAGCACCACGGCCCGGCGGCCATCGGGCAGCGCGATGGTGGTCACCCCGGCGCCAGGCGTGCCGGGCGGGAAGTTCAGCGGCCGGATCAGCTGCGGCGTCTCGGCGATGTAGGGCATGATCTCCTTGCGGTCCCAGGCATGGTTGCCCAGCGTGATCACGTCGGCCCCTGCGGCGAAGAAGGCGCGCGCCATGTCGGGCGCCAGGCCGAAGCCGTGCGAGGCGTTCTCGCCGTTCACCACCACAAGCTCAGCCCGCAATTGCCGCTTCAGGTCAGGCAAGCGGGCGGTAAGCGCATCGCGCCCGCTGCGGCCGACGATATCGCCGAGGAAGAGAATACGCATGGATGTCCTTGGAATTGCGGCTTGGATTAGGCACCGCCCCAGCCCGTGTCAACGACGCCGCTGTCAACGATGCTCGCGCTATCTCGCGAGATAGGGCGCCAGCACCCGCATCGCCCAGCCCGCCGCCTCGTCGGCATCGCGGAAACGATAGTCATCGTACCACGCATCGCCCGCATGCGCCCCCTGCCCCGGCACCATCTCGGCCATTTCGGCCGGCAGGTAGGCCACCGGCGCGTGCTGCTCGCACTGGTCGGCGACCCAGCCCGCCTGGTCATGCTGCGCCACGAAGGGCGAGGTGTGCACCACGCCGGGCACCGGATGCAGCCAGCCGATCTTGTGCTGCTGGGTGCCGTGCGGCGCGATATAGGCGTGCAACCGCCGACCCAGCCCGATCGCCTGCGGCACCGTGAGCGCGGTCGCATCCACCACGCGCGGTCCGCCACACAGCGCGCCGGCGACCAGTTCCCGCGCAAGCGCGGTCGTCTCGCGTTGCCAGGCGCGGAATTGGCCCGCGTCGTACGACCCGGCGCATCGACGTCATCCGGCAGCGAAAAGCCGTCGAGATAGACATCCACCCCGGCAGGCAATCGCGCCAGCACGGCACGGCAGAATTCCAACTGGTTGCGCGCATGGCGGTACATGCTGCGCACCGCCAGCGACAGCGCGGGTGCCCCGGCCCGGCCTGGCGCCACCACGTCATGCGCCGCACAGGCCTCACGCACACGCGCGGCCAGCGACGCGGGAATGCGCGTGCTGCCCAGCGGCAGCAGGATACCCGCCGCCAACTGGCCGTCCGGCGGGCGGGCATCGCGTTCAGCCATCCGGCGCAGGCCGCCGGGCCAGTCCACCAGCCGGTCCAGCGGCAGGATCGGCTCGTGCAGCACCAGCGCCGGAATGCTCCCCACGGACCCCGCGGCGGCCAAAGCCGGCAATTCGTTCCACAGGTGATGGGCAAAATTGTCGTGCCCTACCACCGCCACGGTCCGCGCCATGCCCTGCGGCGCTCGCACCGACGCAATCCCTCGCAAGTGATGGTGCACCAGCGCCATGTCGTCCCCGCTCCCGGCCGCGAAGGCCAGTCCCAGCGGCGCCAGCGCCATTCCGGCGATGTGCCACCCGGTCTTGCAACCGCCGGTCAGCAACCACATCGCCATCCCGCCATGTGTGAGCCTATAGGCGAACAGCCCATGCTCGCGCCACAAGGTGGCGTCGCAGGTGAAGACCGCGCCATCCAGCGGCGAGGCCACGCGCAACGCGCCCGTCGCCAGCACGTCCCGCTGCCAGCGGCGCAGGGCGCGCGGCGCGGTGAAGGCATTGAGTTCGGCCAGCAGCGCCGCCACCGCCGGCGCTGGCCGATGCGCCGCGGATAGGTCGACAATCCGGGCGGTCATGGCCGGGGGATTCGAATCACGCCGTCCTCGGTTGCTAACGCGTCGAGGCGGGCATCCAGCGGCCCGGCCGGCACCTCGTCCATCTCCTGCGCGGCATACGCGCACCCCACCGCCACCGCCCCCGGCAAGCCGGCCAGGGTGCGATCGTAATATCCACCGCCATAGCCCAGCCGGCGGCCAGCACGGTCGAAGGCCAGCAGCGGCACCAACAGCCAGTCCGGCCGCGCCACCTCGCCAGTGGGGCAGGACGTGCCGAAACGCTCGGCGCGCATCGCCATGCCCGGATGCCAGCACCGGAACAGCAGCGGCTGCCCGCGCGGCGGTGTCTGCGGCAGGGCAACGCAGTGGCCACGCCGGTGCAGTTCCTCCAGCAATGGGCGGATGTCGATCTCATCGCCCATCGGCCAGAAGCCCGCAACGATGGCACCTGGCGGCGGCGGCATCTCCGCCAGCAGCCGCTCGCCCAGGCGAACCCCAAGCGACGGATCCCGTCCCCGGCGCGCAATCAGCGCCCTGGCACGGATGTCACGCTTGGCTGCGGCCAATGTGGCCGTCAAATCGGAGTGTGGAGCCACCATGGCCGTTGGCGATGCATCCTCCCAAGGCCTGCGTGAGCAGGTGGGCGCCGGGTAACGTGACCAAGGCCACGACAGAGCCAGCTCCCTGGGAGTGCTTGTTGGCCCTGGGGATGTAGTGCCTGACGCACCGGGCAGCTCCACGCTCCCTATCTAGGGCCGCGCAAGCTCCGCTGCAATCTGCTCGGCGCGGGCGGCGAGTTTCGTGATGCGCCGGGTGGATTCCGCATCGCCCTTGCCGCGGGAGGCACGTGCCGGGGTGGCGCGCAGCGCATCGGCCTCGATGCGCTGGTCGTGCAACTCGTCGGCCATCAGCAGCGCGGCCAGCACCAGCAGACGCGCCTCGCCGGACTGCCCGCCCAGCGCCTTGATGCTGTCGATCCGGTTCTCCACCTCGCGCGCCATCGACACCAGATGCGGCTCCTGCCCATCCTCGCACCCGACAGTGTAGCTGTAGCCGTTGATCTTGACGGTAACCTGCGCCACGGCGCATCTCCTGTAGCAGTGGGGTCGTGCGGCGAAGCCGTCAGCCGGCCAGCGCCCCGCGCAGTTCCGCGATCAAGGCATCCAGGCGGGACGCCAGCGCGGCTGCATCCACCGCCGATGTAGCCTGATCGGGCGATTCGGCGGTATTGGCCGCCTGCGCCGGCCGCTGCGCCAGGGCAGCGATCCGCTCCAGCGCCTGTTCCAGCCGGTCGGCGGCCGCCTGGGCCTCGCCCTCGTCGTTCACGTTCGCGTCGCTCAATCCCGCCTCCGGCAGATCCCACAGAACTTGAATAGAACCGGCCCACCGGCTTGAATGTCAAGCATGTTGTCCGGAACGAATTCGACACCCGCCGGCACCGTCCCGGCTGTCTCCCGCCGTGGTGGTGCACGGTCTGGCGCAGGCAGGCGCCGTCCTGGCCGTGAGCCTGCCGGCCACCTTGCTCTCGGCGCCTGCGGCGGCGTCGTGGGCCGGCGTCGGCTGGTGGCGGGCAATGGTCCAGGCGGCCTGCGCCGCCCATCCCGACACCCCCTGCCTCAACGTGCTGGACTGCGGCGCCGCCCCGGGGCGGGCCATGGAGGCCCTGCGCGCCGGCCAGGCCCTCCTGGTGCTCGACCCCGCGTGCCCCGCCTTCACGCGGGTTGCCAGCGTCGCCGCCGGCCTCGGCGCGCGTGTGTTGACCGCCCGCCCGCCAGCCCTCGACCTCGCCTGCCCCGGCGCGGCCCGCGCCCTTCCGGCCTGGCTGCACCAAGCCGGCGCGGGGGATGATGACAGCCGGGCGGCGTTGGGCTAGGACGCGCAACGACAAGCGAGCCGGCCAACCGGCCGCGGCCCCGAACGAATGAGGACCCCATGCGGATCACCCAGCGCGTCAAAAAGATCCTCGACTGGTACGAGAGCGACAACCCCGGCACCAAGGCCAACCTCGCCCGCATCCTGATGCAGGGCAAGCTCGGCGGCACCGGCAAGCTGGTCATCCTGCCGGTGGACCAGGGCTTCGAGCACGGCCCGGCGCGCTAGCTTCGCGCCCAACCCGCCGGCCTACGACCCGCACTACCACTTCCAGCTCGCGCATCGACGCCGGGCTGTCCGCCTACGCCGCGCCGCTCGGCATGATCGAGGCCGGCGCCGACACCTTCGCCGGCGCGATCCCGACCATCCTCAAGGTCAACTCGTCGAACTCGCTGGCGACCTCCAAGGACCAGGCCGTCACCGGCTCGGTGAACGACGCGCTGCGCCTCGGCTGCTCGGCCATCGGCTTCACCATCTATCCGGGCTCCGAATACGCCGTTCGAGATGATGGAGGAGATCCGCGAGATGGCCGACGAGGCCAAGGCGGCCGGCCTCGCCGTGGTCGTCTGGTCCTATCCGCGCGGCGGCAACCTGTCCAAGGAGGGCGAGACCGCGATCGACATCTGCGCCTATGCCGCGCACATGGCGGCCCTGCTCGGCGCCCACATCATCAAGGTGAAGCCGCCGACCGACGCGATCGGCCTCGATGCCGCCAAGAAGGTCTACGAGAGCCAGAAGATCGACATCTCGACCCTGGCCAAGCGCGTCGAGCACGTCGTGCAGTCGTGCTTCAACGGCCGCCGCATCGTCGTGTTCTCCGGCGGCGAGGCCAAGGACCTGGAAGGCCTCTACAACGAGGTCCGCGGCCATCCGCGACGGCGGCGGCAACGGCTCGATCATCGGCCGCAACACCTTCCAGCGCCCGCAAGGACGAGGCGCTGGCGATGCTCGGCAAGATCATCGAGATCTACCAGGGCAAGGCCTGACCTTGATGGCCGACGGGGATGATGGCTGCCGCGTCTATCTCATCACCCCGCCGGCCATCGACGTCGCGGTCTTCCCCGGCCTGATGGCGGCGGCACTTGATGCCGGCGATGTCGGCGCCGTGCAGCTTCGCCTCAAGGACCTCGACGACGACGCCCTCAAGCGCGCCATCGATGCCCTGCGCCCGGTGGTGCAGTCGCGCGGCGTCGCCTTCCTGATGAACGACCGGCCCGACCTCGCCGTCCAGCACGGCTGCGACGGCGCCCATGTCGGCCAGACCGACACGCCCGCCCTGGTCGCCCGCAAGATCCTCGGCGACCTCACCATGGGCGTCACCTGCCACGACAGCCGCGACCTCGCCATGACAGCCGGCGAGGAAGGGGCCGACTACGTCGCGTTCGGCGCCTTCTTCCCCACCACCACCAAGGAGGCGAAGTTCCGCGCCAGCCCCGAGTTGCTGGAATGGTGGTCGTCGCTGATGGAACTGCCCTGCGTCGCCATCGGCGGCATCTCCGCGGCGAACTGCGCGCCGCTTGTCCAGGCGGGTGCCAACTTCCTGGCTGTGATCGGCGCGGTGTGGAACCACCCGGACGGTCCCGCCGCCGGCGTGCGGGCAATGAACGCCGCGATCGCCGCCGCGCGCTGATCGGGCGCGCTGATCAGCCGGGGGCAATGACCGGCCAGCCGTCCCAGCCGCAGGCATCGCCGCGCAGGAAATAGCCGGCCACCCGATCCTGCACGATCTCGAAATTCGCCTCGCAGACATGGCCGCGATGGGCTGGATTGGGCTGGAAATCGAAGCCCCACATCTGGCCGCGGGGCGACGCCGGCACATACGGCCATGCCTCGGTGAAGCTGACAAAGCGCCGTCCGTCCACTTCACGCAGGGTCGGCGGCCCAGTCACGCGCCGCACCAATTCCGTTTCGCTGATCCCCACCAGCGCCGCCAGCCGGCCGTGCAGTTCGGCAGGACTTTGCCGCTCACAGCCCGCCAGCAGCGCCAGCACCACGAACATCCCTGGCCACGCCTTCATGCCACACCCTCCGCGTGCAGTAATTGGGGCGGCGCGGCGGCGTAACCAGGGGTGTCCGCTCAGCCGGGCAGCAGCACCTTGTCCACCACCTGAATCACGCCGTTCGACTGCGTCACGTCATAGGTGGTGATGTGCGCGGTGCCGCCCTTGGCATCGTGCAGCACGATGTTGTGCGGCCCGTTCATCATCGCCACCAGCTTGCCGCCGGCGACCGTGGTCAGTTCGGCGCGGCCGCCGCCGGCCATCACCATGCGATGCAGCGCGTCGAAGTCCAGCCGCCCCGGCACGACGTGGTAAGTCAGCACCTGGGTCAGCATCGCCTTGTTCGCGGGCTTCAGCAGGCTCGGCACGGTGCCGGCCGGCAATTCGGCAAAGGCCGCGTTGGTGGGCGCGAAAACCGTGAACGGTCCCGCCGACTTCAGGGTCGGCACCAGCCCTGCCGCCTTCACGGCCGCGACCAGGGTGGTGTGGTCGGCGGAGTTCACGGCGTTGTCGACGATGTCCTTTCCGGCAAACATCGACTGGCCGCCGACCATCACCGGTTTGGCGTCGGTCATGGCCATGGCCATGCTTGAGCCGGCCATCGGCTTGGCGCTTTCGGCCATCGACTGGCTGCACGCGGAAAGCAGGCCGGCGGCCAGCAGCATCGGAACGATCTGGGGGTTGCGCATGTTGTCATCCTCCTGGCGGGGCACCGCGGGGTGCGGGCCTTGCCTGGGCGTTACGGCGCCCGGCACCAACTGGACGCAGCGCATGCGGATATTTTCGAGGCGAAATGCCCGCAGGCGATTTCAACCCGGCAGCCACATCACCTGGTCGATGCGCCCGGCCCCGCCGGCCAGCATCGCCAGCCGGTCGAAGCCCATGGCGATGCCGGCGCAGGCAGGCAGGCCATGTTCCAGTGCCGCCAGGAAATCCTCGTCCATCGGCCAGTCGGGACCACCCTGGATCGCATGCCGGCGCGCCCGGTCGGCCTCGAAGCGGGCGCGCTGCTCCATGGGATCAACCAGTTCCACGAAGGCATTGGCCAGTTCCATGCCGCAGGCGAACAGCTCGAACCGCTCGGCCACCCGCGGATCGGCCGGGTCGCGCCGCGCCAGCGCCGCCTGGGCCGCCGGCCAATGGGTCAGGAAGGTCGGCCTGCCCCGCCCGATCGCCGGCTCCACCCGTTCCAGCAACAGGCGAAAGAACAAATCCTCCCAGTCCTCGCCGTCGCGCAACCGCGCGCCCGCCTGGGCCGCCAGTGCCGCTGCGTCGCCGGCCGTGCACAGTACATCGGCTCCCACATGGCGCGAGAATGCCTCCGCAACCGTCAGTCTTTCAAAGGAACCAAGGTCGCATTCCACCCCCCGGCAAATGACGCGCGGCGGCAGCACCGCGCGCAGCAGCGCCTCCGTCTCGTCCATCAACCCGGCCATGTCCGCACCCGGCCGGTACCATTCCAGCATGGTGAACTCTGGGCTGTGCAGGTCGCTGCCCTCGCCGTTGCGCCACACCCGCGCCAGCTGGAAGCACCGCCCCACGCCCCCGGCCAGCAGCTTCTTCATGGCGAACTCCGGCGAGGTGTGCAGCCGCAACGCGCGCCGCTCGCCATACGGCGTCACCTGCTCGGTGGCGAAGGTGGCCAGGTGCACCTCCTCGCCTGGCGCCGTCACGGCATAGGGTGTCTCCACCTCCAGGTAGCCGCGCGCGTCGAAAAACGCCCGCACCCCCGCCGCCACGCGTGCCCGCCGGCGCAGGAACGGCAGCCGCGCCGCCAGAAGTTCGGGATGCCAGGCGGCCCTGCTCACGGCAGCCGCGTCAGCCGGCCGTCGCCCACGATCACCGCGCCGCCGCCAATCGAGATGCCCTGCACCGCGCCGCCTGCTCGCGTGGCCGTGCCCAGGATCAGGCTCGGCCGGCCCATCTCCACCCCTTGCGTGATCGCCACCCGATGCACGCCGTCAGCCGGTCCCGTCAGGCTGCCAACCAGCCCGGCGGCGGCCGAGCCGGTGGCCGGGTCCTCGCTTATGCCCATGCCGGGCGCGAACATCCGCGCATGCACCTGAGTCGCCCCCTCGTGATCACCGGCCACGGCATAGACGTAGGCGCCGTGGCCCCACAGCAGGTCCTCCCGCCACAACTCCGGCCGCAGCCGCGCATGCGCAACCGCGGCGCGGTTGGCGAGCGGGATATACAGGAACGCCGTGCCATACCCGGCCTCGAACGGCGCCGCCGCACAGGACGCGGCGCCCACCAGCGCGGCAATATCGGCGTCGGCCATGCGCGGCTTGCGGATCTCCGGCGCGCCCTCGCGGAAGAACGTTGCCTGGTTGTCGCCCAGCACCACCCGCACTGGCCCCACCTTCAGTTCCAGCACCACCTCGCCGGCCGCACGGCCAAGCGATCGCAGCGCCACCGCGGTGCCCACGATCGGATGGCCGGCGAACGGCAACTCGCCGCCCGGCGTGAAGATGCGCACCCGCCAGCGCCCGGGGCCGCTGCCTTGGGTCACGAAGGTGGTCTCGGACAGGTTGAACTCGCGCGCGATGGCCTGCATCTGCGCCTCGTCCAGCCCCGCCGCATCGGGCAGCACGGCAAGCTGGTTGCCGCCGTAGGCGCGGCTGGTGAACACGTCGGCCAGGATATAGCTGTAGGGCGTCATGACGGCTCCAGTCGGCAACGGGGTGGCCGCAAGCTTGCCGATGCGGGGAGTTCCGTCTAGACACCCCCCACCATTCCGCACAATTCGCGAGATTCACGATGAAGCAGCAGGCAAACCTGATCCGCGCGGGCCAGGTGATCGAGCATGACGGGCAGCGCTGGACGGTGCTGAAGCAGCAGATCATCACACCCGGCAAGGGCGGCGCCTTCATCCAGGTGGAAATGCGCAACCTGCAGCACCGGCAACAAGACCAACGAGCGCTGGCGCACCGCCGATACCATCGAGCGGCTGCAGACCGACCAGCGGGAATACACCTACTCCTACACCGACGGCGAAAATCTCGTCCTCATGGACCCCGAAACCTTCGAGCAGACGATGATGCCGGTGACGATCCTGGGCGACCAGGCGCCCTATCCTGCAGGACAACATGACCGTGGAAGTGGATCTGGTGGAAGGTGAACCGGTCGGTATCCGCCTGCCGGCCACCGCCATCCTCGAGGTAGTGGAGGCCGATCCGGTGGTGAAGGGGCAGACCGCGTCGTAGTTCCTACAAGCCGGCCCGCCTGTCCAACGGCGTGAAGGTGCAGGTGCCGCCGTTCATCGAATCCGGCGAGCGCATCGTGGTGCGCATCGAGGACTCCACCTACGTGGAACGCTTCAAGGGCTGAGGCGCCGCGCCGGCCGGCGGCCGCCCTGCACGACCTTCCGTCGGGCGGGCACCGGTCCGCCGTTTACCCCTCGCGCGCGTCAGGATTGCACCATGGCCCTCCGCCTCTCTCCCCACATGACGGTCATGCAGAACGCCGCCCAGCGCGCCTCCAAGCGCCTGCTGCGCGATTTCGCCGAGGTCGAGCAGCTCCAGGTCAGCGTGAAGGGCCCCGGCGACTTCGTCAGCCAGGCCGACCTGCGCGCCGAGGCGTCGATCAAGGAGGATCTGGCCAAGGCGCGGCCGGGCTACGCCTTCCTGATGGAGGAATCGGGCGCCTCCGGCAGCGACAACTGGACCTGGCGCTGGGTGGTGGACCCGCTGGACGGCACCAGCAACTTCCTGCACGGCATACCGCACTGGGCCATCAGCATCGGCCTGGAACGCCGCCTGCAGGACGGCAGCACGGAGATTACGGCCGGCTGCATCTATGCCCCGGCGGTTGACGAGATGTTCTGGGCCGAAAAGGGCGGGGGCGCCTTCCTCAACGAGCGGCGTCTGCGCGTGTCAGGCCGGCGCGACATGAAGGAGGCGATGTTCGCCACCGGCATCCCCTTCGCCGTGGTGGCCGCCCACCGTCGCCTCGCCTTTGCGCGCACGCTCGCCACCCTCATGCCCCAGGTGGCCGGAATCCGCCGCTTCGGCTCGGCCGCGCTGGACCTCGCCTGGGTCGCCGCCGGGCGCTACGACGGCTATTGGGAGCTGGGGTTGAAGCCGTGGGACATGGCGGCCGGCCTGCTGGTCGTGCGCGAGGCCGGCGGCTACGTCACTGCGCCAGGGGACGGCGACCCGCTGCAGAGCGGCGACGTGGTGGCCGCCAACCCGCATCTGCATCCCGTGCTGCGCGAGGCGGTGGCGGAAGGATTGGCCGCGGCCGCCTCCCGCCAGGGCACGGATTGACCACGCGGCGCCGCCGCGCCCGGCATGGGCGAGGCTGGTTCATTGAGCCGAATCCCCCGCTCGGGTAGGGTGCGCGCGTTCATGCGCAAGTTCCTTTCCTGGCCACTTGGCATCGCACTCGCGTTAACCTGCGGCAATGCCGTGGCGCAGGTCTCGGGAGACCTGGCGCGTGCAGCCCAAGGCGCCCGCCGCACCGGCCGCCACCGCCGACCCCTTGGCCATGCCGCTCGCCCCGCACCCACCGCCGGTGCTGGCCCGCCGGTCGTCAATCCGCGCAGCGCGCCGGATGCCAAGGCGAGCGCCAGCCCAGGGACAGCCAACCACGAGACCGACACCAAGGAGGGCCCCAGCAAGGGGGACGCCCACAGAGAGGGCGATCGGGCGGAAAGCAGCGGCCGGGGCGGCGCGGCACCGGGCAGCCCGGGAATCGTCGCGCAGCCGGAGCCGCCGCCGCTGGTTCCGCTGGCACCACCGCCACCGCCGGTGATCCCGCCGCCGATCGTCGTGCCGACCCGCCCGCTGCCCGCGCCGGTCAAGGTGGAGGTGTCCGCCGAGGCGCCGGGCGCCGCCGCGCGCATCGAGCGGCGGCTGGCGCATCACCTTCGGCCCCGGCAGCGCAACCCTCAACCCGGCCACCGCCAAGGCGCTGGGCGACATCGCCCGCACCCTGCCCGCCCGCGCCACCATCACCCTGTCGGCCTTCGCCCCCGGCACGCCGGACGACCCTTCCACCGCCCGCCGGCTGTCGCTGTCCCGCGCCCTGGTGGCGCGCAGCGTACTGATCGAGGAGGGCATCGCCTCGCCGCGCATCATCGTGCGCTCGCTCGGCGCCAGCGAGCCCGCCCTCTCGGCCGGACCGCCCGACCGGGTGGACCTCGCCATCTCCCCAACTCCCGAAACGAAACCCGCTCCATGACGCGCCCGACCGTCTTCCTGATCCGGATGATTGCCTTCCTCGCCATCGTCGCCGGGGTGGTGGCGTTGCTGTCGGGCGCGCTGATCACCGCCTTCAACGCGAACCCGCTGCTGAACGCGCTGATCACTGGCGGTGCTGCTGCGGCGGCATCGGTGGAACCTGCGCCAGGTACTGCGCCTGACGCCGGAGGTGAACTGGCTGGAGACGTTCCAGCGCAACCGGCCCAGCCTGGCCGCCCTGCCCACGCCGCGGCTGCTGGCGCCGATGGTCAGCATGCTCGCCGCGCGCGGGCCCAAGCGGGGCGACGGGCACGAACGGTTCACCATCTCGCCGCCGGCGATGCGCTCCATGCTCGACACCATCGCCTCGCGGCTCGACGAGAGCCGCGAATTGTCGCGCTACATGACCGGGCTGCTGATCTTCCTCGGGCTGCTCGGCACGTTCTGGGGGCTGCTGCTCACCGTCTCTGCGGTATCGGACGTGATCGGCGGCATGTCGGTGGCTCGGGCGACATCAACGCGCTGTTCGAGCAGCTCAAGATCGGACTGGCGCGGCCGCTGCGTGGCATGGGCACGGCGTTCTCGTCATCGATGCTGGGCCTGGCGGGCGCGCTGGTGCTGGGCTTCCTGGACCTCACCGCCGGGCAGGCGCAGAACCGCTTCTTCAACGAACTGGAGGAGTGGCTGGCCAGCCTCACCCGCGTATCCTCCGGCGTGCTGGCCGAGGGCGAGGGCTCGGTGCCCGTCTATGTGCAGGCGCTGCTGGAGCAGACCGCCGAGAACATGGAGGGGCTGCAGCGCACGCTCAGCCGCGGCGAGGACGACCGGCGCGAGGCTACGATGGCAATCCTCAGCCTGACCGAGCGGCTGGCGGCGCTGTCGGACACGATGCGTGCCAACCAGCAGTTGATGCTGCGCATCGCCGAAAGCCAGCACATGCTGGGCCCGGCGCTGGCGCGGCTGGCCGATCAGCGCGAGGGCGGCGGCGACGAGGCGGCACGCGGACATCTGCGCAACATCGAACTGTATTTGCAGCGCCTGATCAGCGAAACCGAGCAGGGTCGCAGCCAATCCACCACCGAGTTGCGCAACGAGATCAAGATCCTGACACGCACCATCGCGGCCCTGGCCGCCGAGCCGCCGCGGTGACGGCGCGCATGGCCGCGGCGGGAGGGGGCTGACATGGCGTTGCGGCGGCGCCGCGGCGGCGGAGGCGAGGCACTGAACGCATGGCCCGGCTATGTCGACGCGCTGTCGACGTTGCTCATGGTCATCATTTTCGTTCTGCTTGTGTTCGTGCTGGCGCAGGCGTTCCTGTCGGTGGCGCTGTCAGGGCGCGACCGTGCGCTGGACCGGGTGAACCGGCAGATGAGCGAGTTGACCGACCTGCTGTCGCTGGAGCGCGGCAAGGCGGCCGAGCTGCGGCTGTCGCTCGCCCAGCTGAACCGCGACCTGTCGGCGGCCAGCGCGGCGCGCGACACTTTGTCCCAGCAACTCGCCACTCTGCGCACCCAGCAGCAGCGCACCCAGGGCGAGCGCGACACCGCAATTGCCGAGCGCGACCGGCTGTCCGCCCGGCTTGCCGATGCCGAGACGCAGATGCAGGCCGCCCAGGCCCGCAGCACCCAGCAGCTGGCCCAGGGGGCCGAGATTGCGCGCCGCGCCGACGCCGCCGCCCAAGAGGCCGCAACCGCCTCGGCCCAGCTGGACGCGGCGCGCCGGGACCTCGCCGACGCTCGCGGTGCCTTGGACACCAATCGCAAGACGCTTGAGACGACGCAGCAGGATCTCGCCACTGCGCACAATGCGCTTGCCGAGGCGCAGCGCGAACTGGCCTCCACGCAGGAGCGGGTGGCCGAGATGCGGCGGCAGGCGGAAGCGATGGATCGCACCGTGCAGGCCGACCGGGCGACCATTGAGGCGAAGCTGTCGGAACTCGCGCAGATGCAGCAGCAGCTGCGGGCTCTGACCGCATTGCGCGACGAACTTGAGAAACAGGCCAAGGAAGCCGCCGCGCGGGCGATGAGCGAGGCGGAGCTGCGCGCGGCCGCGGCCAAGCAACTGGCCGAGGAGAAGCGGCTGGGCGAGTCGGCGCGCGCCCAGATCGCGCTGCTGAACCAGCAGATGGAGGAGTTGCGCGGCCAGCTCGCCGCGGTCGGCAAGGCGCTCGACGCGGCGGAGGCGTCGGGCAAGGACAAGGATGCGCAGATCGCCAATTTGGGCAGCCGGCTGAATGCCGCGTTGGCGCAGAAGGTGGAGGAGCTGCAGGGGTATCGCAGCGAGTTCTTCGGCCGGCTGCGCGAAGTGCTGGCCAACCGGCCGGGCATTCAGGTGGTCGGCGACCGGTTCGTGTTCCAGAGCGAGGTGCTGTTCCCGGTGGGCAGCGCGGAACTGACGCCGTCCGGGATGGACCAGATGTTCCGCCTGGCCGACACGCTGCGCGAGATCGCCAAGGACATTCCCAAGGATGTGAACTGGCTGCTGCGGGTGGACGGGCATGCCGACAAGCAGCCGGTGGCGGGTGGTCGCTTCGCCTCCAATTGGGAATTGTCGGCGGCGCGGGCGATCAACGTGGTTCGGCTGTTGGCGGTGGCGGGGATTCCGCCGGAGCGGCTGGCGGCGACGGCGTTCGGCGACAACCAACCGCTGGACGACGCCGATACGCCGGAGGCGTATGCCCGCAATCGTCGCATCGAGCTGCGCCTGACCGACAGGTAAAGTTGGCCGGTTACGTTGGCCGGCAGCGGCGCGTGGATGGATGTTAACCGTTTGTTCATGGTTCGTCCATTAACCTTACGCTTGTGCAGCGGAAGGAGAACGGAGATGCGTCCGCTGAAGGTGTTGGCGTCGCGCACCGGCTCCACCTTGCTGGCGCTTGACGTGATCCTGCTTGTGCTGGCCTGGCCGCTGGTGCTGTGGGCGGCGGGGGCCGCTGTTGTGGACGGCGACGTGGCAGGGGATGTGCGGGTGGTGCTGTACCCCCTGGCCGACCTCGTCATGCTGTACGCGATGGGGCTGCACCGGCGCGAGGCGATCCTGGAGACACGCAAGTCGCTTGCCCGGCTGCCGCTGGTCGTGGGGTTGGGCGCGGCCGGGGCGGTGGCGGCGCATGGGGTGCTCGACCTGGTGTTGCCGCTGCCGGCCGCGGGTGCGCAGGCGCCGATGTTCGTGGCGGCGGTGGTGTGCTTTTTTGCCTGCGGGGCCATGGCGCGGCTGTTGCTTCATGCGCTGCTGGCGCGCGGCGTGTTTCGCCGGCGGTTGATGGTGGTGGGCGCGGGGCAGCGCGCCGCCGAATTGATGGCCACCGCCCGGCAGCAGGGCAGCGACCTGCACTACGACATTGTTTTCGTGCATGACCCGGCGCTGGGCCCGCGCGACCCCGATGTGGGACGGGGACCACGCCAGACCGTGGTGGCGGCGGTGGACAGCAACTACCGGCAGCTCGCAACCGCGCACGATGTGGACCAGATCGTGGTGGCGCCCGACGAGCGGCGGGGCATGCGGCTGGACAAGCTGCTGGACTGCAAGAAGGCGGGTTTTCCGGTGGTGCAGTATCTTGCCTTCATCGAACGGGAGGCGCGGCGGATCGACCTGAAATGGATCGAGCTCGGCTGGATCCTGTATTCCGACGGCTTCCATTTCGGCACGATCGACCGGGCGCTGAAGCGAAGCCTGGACGTGCTGGTCAGCCTCGTGGGGCTGGCGCTGGGCAGCTTCGTGCTGGTGCCGGCGGCGCTGGCGATCAAGTGGCAGGATGGCGGGCCGGTGTTCTACGCCCAGACCCGGGTGACGCGCGATAGCCGGCCATTCCGGATTTTCAAGCTGCGCACGATGCGTATGGACGCGGAGCGCGGGGGCGCGGTGTGGGCGGCGGCGGGGGATGGCCGGATCACCCGGGTGGGGCGTTTCCTGCGGCAGACGCGGATCGACGAGATTCCGCAGCTTTTCAATGTGCTGCGCGGTGATATGTCGCTGGTGGGGCCGCGGCCGGAGCGGCCGGAATTCACCGGGGAGTTGGCGGCGCAGATCCCGCTGTACAACGAGCGGCATGCGGTGAAGGCCGGGCTGACCGGGTGGGCGCAGATCAACTACCCCTATGGGGCCTCGATCGAGGATACGCGGGCGAAGCTGAGCTATGACCTGTATTATGTGAAGAATTTTAGCATCCTGTTCGACATGCTGATCATCCTGCAGACGCTGCGCGTGGTGCTTTTCCCCAGCGGGGCGCGGTGATCAGGATTCCTCGCCGAGGGCGCGCAGGCGCAGCGACTTTACGCGCTCCTGGGCGCCCGGCAGGTTGGGCACGAGTTCCAGCGCCTTTTCCTGCGCCAGCAGGGCGCCGCGGATGTCGCCGCGGTTCTCGGCGATGCGCGAGAGGGTTTGCAGGGCGCTGAAATGACGCGGTTCGCGGGTCAGGACCTCCTGGATGTCGGCCAGCGCGCCGCGATAGTCGCCCAAGGTGGCACGCAGCATCGCGCGGCGGTTATAGGCCTCGGCATAGTCGGGATCGATGACAAGGGCGGCGTCGAAATCCTCCAGGGCGTCCTCGTCGGCGTTGTTGCCCATGTTGCGGGTGCCCTTGCCGAGGAGCAGGGCGGCGACAGGGGCGCCGGCGCGCAGCCAGGCTTCGTGGACGCGCGCTTCCAGCGCGGCCGCCGTCTGTTCGTTGGGGGCGGCCTTGAGGGCGTCGAGCAGCTTGTCGATCTCGGCGCGGCGCGGGTCCGGGCGCGTTGTGCCTGGCGGCGTGGGGGCCTGGGCCAGGGCGGGCAGCGGCGCGAGCAGGGCGGCGATGAGGAGCAGCGGGCGCATGGCAGGATGATGCGGCCTTGGGGCTTCGGGTTGCAATGGGGATCGGCTGCGGGGTTATTTTGGCTGCCAGCGTATTGGTTGGAAATTGCAATGAAAAGAGCGTGGCGGGAGGGTGAGGGTCAGGCGGATTTTCGCCGCCATGCGCGGGCGGCGGCGCGGACCTCGCGCGGCAATGGACGGTCTGGCGTGCCGGGCGGGCCGGGGCGGAATGCGGCCGGGCTGGGCTTTGCTGGACGAGGTGGGCGCGGCGGAAGTTGCAGGATGGGCGGGAGGTCCACGCCGAGCATGCGGCACAGCGGGCGCAGGTGGCGGCCGGCCTGGGGGACAGCGAGGAGAAAGGCCGGCATGTCCGGACGCTGGAGGAAATGGCGCAGATGGCTGGCGCTGCCGCCGGCGGGGTAGCCGGCAAGGGCGGTGAACCAGCCGTGACGGCGCGGGAACGGCGCGTGGGGGGTGGCGCGCAGGGCGCGCGGCATGCCGGCGCGGGACGGGCGGGGGTGCGGCAGCTTGCCCTGTTCCCAGAGCGCATGGAGGCGGACAACATGACGCGCGGCGCGGCCGACGCGATTCCAGAGCCGGACGAAGAACGGCGCGCGCGCGGCGTCGCGCCGCACTTCGGTGTGGGCATGGGCGGCGATGATGTCGCGCAACGTGGCGACGATCTGGGTGAGGTGGGCGGCCAGCAATAACACTTGGTCTTTATATCTAACGGTCCGTGCCGTTGCAAGCGTTGTCGCAAGCGCCGCCGCGGTCAGGCGGCGCCGGCCCATTCCGGCGCCTGGGTTTCCTGGCGCAGGCGCAGGCGGCGGAAGTCCAGCGCGGCGAAGACCTCGCCGGCGTCGGGGGTGCGGTCATGCGGCAGGGGAAGGCTGCTGCGGGCTTCCTCGGTGAAGCGCCGGCGCAGCGCGTCGTTGGCGCCGAGATAGGTCTCGTTCCACCAGGACAGGATGCGCGGGCGGGCGGCGGCGAGGGCGGCGGCGGTGACGATGCGCTCGCGCTTGCCATCGCGGTTCACGGCGGACGCGCTGGGGAGAAGGCTCCAGAGATCGCCGCAGGGCCAAGCGGACCAGGGGAGGCAGTGGTCGATATCAAGCCCGCGTTCGCCCAGGCGGCGGCCGGACCAGACGCATTCGACCGGTTGGCCCGACTGGAGGCGGTCGAGCGCCAGGCGGCGGACAAAGCCGGTATCGCGCTCCGGCTCCAGCCAGCGCAGGGCGAGCAGGGCCTCGTCGGTGGTGACCACCCTGCCCGTCCGCTCGGCGTAGCCCTGGGTCATGCGCACCCATTCGGCGAGCAGCATCGGCTCGATCCAGGCGGACATGCGGCACATGGCGCGCCAGATGGCGAGCGGGACGCGGGTGCTGCCGTAGGCCCAAAGGGTTTCGGGAGTGATGGCGAAGGTGGGGCCGGAGGGTGGGACGTCGCGGGTACTCGCTCGGGAAGACCGGCACATCATTGTCGAAGGTCAAGTGGCGGGCGGGCATGGCGACGATGAGGCGGGCCGTATCCCGCAATGCGAGGCGGAGATGCCCGGCGGCATCGCCGTGGAACACAGCGCCGGGACGCAGGTCGTGCGCGGCGACGTCACCAAGGGCGCGGAAGGACGCCTTCACGAAACCCATGCCGGGGGCCGCTAGTTGGGGCAGGCCACGCTCGACCAAGGGCTTGTACATGCGCAGCCAGGTGAGGGCGACGAGGCCGAGTGGGAGTTCGACGTCGTCGCCGGCATCGCGCGCGAGGTTGGGGAAGGCGTCGGCGATGCGGGCGATGCAGCGCAGCAGGCCGAGCTTGTAGGTGGAGGATTTCTCCTGGCGCAAGATCACGCCGCGAAGGGTGGGCAACGCGCCGGCGCCGTCGTCCGGCAGATCGAGAATGATCGTCTGCCAAGCGATCTCGGGACGGCCGCCGATGTCCGGCTGGCGGCCGGTGGCGACGCGCAGGGCGAGGCCGTGGTCCAGGCCGAGGCGCTCGACCTCGAACTGGTCGACCGGCCACATCGGCCGGTCGTCGGGGGCGGGGCCGTGGCGCAGGGTGAGCATCATGCGCCCGCCCGGCTTGAGCAGGGTGGCGAGCTTGCGCATGGCGCGGCCGCGATCGGGCGGGGGGACGTGCATCCAGACCCCGGACAGCCAGATCAGGTCGAAGCCGAGGCCGAGGCGGTGGACGTTGGCGAGTGCCGGGAGACGGTCGTCGATCCAGCGGATGGCGGCGGCGGGGTGGCGGCGCTGGGCTTCCTGGCGCAGGGCGGCGGCGGGTTCGACGGCGACGACTTCCCAACCCCTGGCGGCGAAATATTCGGCGTCGCGCCCGCTGCCGGCGCCGACGTCGAGCATCAGGCCAGGTGTGGTGGGAAGGTGGGGGAGCGATTGGGCGTGGATGTCGGCGAAGCCGAAGGCGTCGTACGCCTCGGCGAATTCGCGGAAGCCGCGGTTGTAGGGGGTGACGGTGTCCCAGCTCACAGGTGCTGCGGGCCTGATCGTTGCTGGGACGGAAGTTTGCCGGTTGGACGGGATGAGGGCACGCGGTGGCGTGGCTGGACTTCCGATTGATCCGCCGCGCGAGGGGGCATTCTTGAGGGTCCAGGGGGCTCGGCCCCCTGGTGGGGTGCAGGGGCGATGCCCCTGCCCTTCCTTAGCCTTCCTTGCCGGGAACTCCCTCGGGCCTGGGGCCGCCGGCCATCCAGTCAAGCAGTTCGATGGTGTGGACGATGGGCAGGGTGTCGCCGGCGAGCTGGGTGATGCAGCCGATGTTGCCGGCGGCGATGAGGTCGGGGTGGGTGCCTCGAGGTTGTCGAGTTTGCGGGCGCGCAGCGGGCGGCGATTTCGGGCTGCAGGATGTTGTAGGTGCCGGCGCTGCCGCAGCAGAGGTGGGGTTCGGCGGGTTCGTCGATTTTGAAGCCGGCTTTTCGCAGCAGGTCCTTGGGCTGGGCGGTGATCTTCTGGCCGTGCTGGAGGCGAACAGGCGCGTGGTAGGCGACGGTGAGGCCGGGCGCGCCCGGCTTGGGGCGTAGCCGAATTTCGGCGAGGTATTCGGTGATGTCCATGGCCAGGGCGGAGACTCGTTGGTCCGCGCCTTCCTCGGCGCGGGCTCCTCGCGGAACATGAAGCCGTAGTCCTTCACCGTGGTGCCGCAGCCTGAGGTGTTGATGATGATGGCGTCGAGGCCCTCGCCCTCGGCCTCGCCGATCCAGGCGTGGATGTTGGCGGAGGCCAGGCCATGGCCTGGTCGTGGTCGCCCATGTGGTGGGTGAGGGCGCCGCAGCACCCTGCCCCCTTGGCGACGACGACCTCGATGCCCAGCCGGGTCAGCAGGCGGATGGTCGCCTCATTGATGGCCGGGGAGAGCACCTGCTGGGCGCAGCCGGCGAGCAGCGCCACGCGGCCGCGGCGCGTGCGCCTCGCGCTGGGTGGGCCGCGGCCTTCGAGCGGGCTGGGCCGGACGGCAGGCCGCGGGGGGCGAGGGACAGCAGGGCGCGCAGGCGCTGGGCGGCATGACGTGGCCGGGGATGGCGCGGGCAAAGGGGCGGGCCAGGGTGGCGCCCAGGAGCGCAGTGCGCAAGCGGGCGGGATGCGGCAGGACCGTCGCCAGCAGGCGGCGCGGAGCCAGCGTTCATGCCAGGGGCGTTTGTAGCTTTCCTCAATGTAGCGGCGGGCGTGGTCGACCAGGTGCATGTAGTTCACGCCTGACGGGCAGGTGGTCATGCAGGAGAGGCAGGAGAGGCACCGGTCGACATGGCGGACGACTTCCTCGGTGGCGGGGCGGCCGCATTCCAGCATGTCCTTGATGAGGTAGATGCGGCCGCGCGGGCTGTCCAGCTCGTCGCCGAGCAGGACGAAGGTCGGGCAGGTGGCGGTGCAGAAGCCGCAATGGACGCAGGTGCGCAGGATCCTTGTTGGAGGAGGCGGTGTCGGGGTCGCGGAATTGCTCGGGGGTGAAGGTGGTTTGCATCTAAGGGGTATCCAGGAAGGATTTTCTTTTTCTGAAGAAAAAGAAGCAAAAAGACTTATATCCGTTTGGGCGGGGCGGCGGGCGGATATGGGAATTCGTGAAGGTTTTCCGGTTCTTTTTTTCAAAAAAGAACCTCTTCGATAGTCGCTGCATAGAGCCGCCCAGGGTTGAGGATGCCCTTGGGGTCGAACGCTTCCTTGACGCGCCGGGCGATGGTGGCGAGCAGGGCGGGTTCGGCGGGGGATACCTGGACGGCGGCGCGCAGGGTTTCGGGGGCGCGGAAGAGGGTGAAGGTGCCGCCGGCCCTGGGCGGCGGCGGTGACGGCTTCGTGGGCTTCGGCGGTGGCGGGGCCGGCGATCCAGACCAGGCCGCCGCCCCAGTCGAGGAACAGGCGGCACCGAAGGCGCAGCCCGGCGGCGGCGACGACTGGGGGCCGCGGGAGGGGCGGACGGAGATGCGCCAGATGGCGCCTTCATGCCGGCGAAGGGGGCGGCGTCGCGGATGGCGGCCCAGGCGATGCGGGACTGCGGCGTCGTCGATGATGTCGGCTCGGCCGTAGTCGGATAGGTCGTCGCGGAGGCGGGTGGTGCGGTAGGCGACGGACGGTGAAAAATCTTCCAGGCGGACGAGGGTGGCGGGGCAGGGGCCGAGCGGGGATGAAGCTGGCCTGGGCGGCGGGGAGGTGGGCGGCGGCGCTGACGGCGTAGGGGGAGCCAAGGGCGGCGGAGAGGGCGGCGACGGCTTGCGCGGGCCGCGAGGTTGCGCAGGACGAGGGTGGCGGGCTGTTCGGGGGCGGCGAGCACCTTCAGGGTGATCTCGGTGAGGACGGCGAGGGTGCCGTGGCTGCCGGTGAGGAGCTTGCAGAGGTCGAGGCCGGTGACGTTCTTCAGCACGCGGCCGCCGCGAGCGGATGGCCTCGCCGGTGCCGTTGACGGCGCGGACGCCCATGACGTGGTCGCGCATGGCGCCCCAGGCGACGCGGCGGGGGCCGGAGAGGTTGGAGGCGACGATGCCGCCGAGGGTCTGCGGCTGGGCGCGGCCGAAAAGAGCCGTGAAATCGGGGGGTTCGGCGATGAGGTGCTGGCCCTTCGCGGCGACGGCGGCTTCGAGTTCGGCGAGCGGTGGTGCCGGATCGGGCGGAGATGATGAGTTCTGAGGGGGAGTAGAGGGTGATGCCGGTGAGGTTGGCCGTGGAGAGGGTGCGGGCGGCCTGGACGGGGCGGAGGAGGCCCTGCTTGGAGTTGCGGCCGGCGATGGCGAGGGGTTCGGCGGCGTCGTGGGCGGCGGTGATGGCGGCGGCGACGGCGGTTTCGTCGGCGGGGGCGATGGTTCGCTCATTCGGCGCGCGAGGCCTTTCAGGGGGAAGACCTTGTTGGCGTTGAGCAGCCAGGCGGGGTCGAAGGCGGACTTGATGCGGCGTTGCTGGTCGAGTTCGGTTTCGGTGAACTGGACGCGCATGAGGTCGCGCTTTTCGACGCCGACGCCGTGTTCGCCGGTGAGGCAGCCGCCGACCTCGACGCAGAGGGTGAGGATGTCGGCGCCGAATTTTTCCGCCTTGGCGAAGCTGGCGGGGTCGTTGGCGTCGAACATGATGAGCGGGTGGAGGTTGCCGTCGCCGGCGTGGAAGATGTTGGCGACCTGGAGGTTGTAGCTCGGCGCTCATCTCGCCGATGCGGCGCAGGACGTGGGGGAGTTGCGAGGTGGGGATGGTGCCGTCCATGCACATGTAGTCGGGCGAGATGCGGCCGACGGCGCCGAATGCGCCCTTGCGGCCTTTCCAGATGGCCAGGGATTCCTCGGCGGATTGGGAGACCTTGAGGCTGATGGGGTCGTGCTTGGCGCAGATGGCCTTGAGGCGGTCGAGGAGGAAATCCTGTTCATCGGTGCAGCCTTCGACCTCGATGATCAACATGGCCTCGGCGTCGAGCGGGTAGCCGGCATTGGCAAAGGCTTCGCAGGCGTGGATGGCGGGGCGGTCCATGAATTCCAGGGCGACGGGGATGATGCCGCTGACGCGATGATGGAGTCGACGCAGGCGCCGGCGACCTCGTTGCTGCGGAAGGCGGCGAGCATGGCGCGGGCGCCTTCGGGGGAGCGGAGGATGCGGACGGTGACTTCGGTGACGATGGCGAGTTGGCCCTCGCTGCCGGTGAGCAGGCCGAGCCAGTCGTAGCCGGCGGCGTCGAGATGGGCGCCGCCGATGTCGAGGATCTCGCCCTCCACGGTGACGATCCTGAGGCCGAGGAGGTTGTTGGCGGTGACGCCGTAGCGCAGGCAGTGGGCGCCGCCGGAGTTCATGTTGACGTTGCCGCCGATCATGCAGGCGAGTTGGCTGGAGGGGTCGGGGGCGTAGAAGAAGCCCTGCCCGGCGACTGCCTGGGTGATGCCGATGTTGGTGACGCCGGCCTGCACCACGGCGCAGCGGTCGGCGTAGTCGATGTCGAGGATGCGGTTCAGGCGCATGAGGCCGATGACGACCGAGTCGGCCATTGGCAGGGCGCCGCCGGAGAGCGAGGTGCCGGCGCCGCGGGGGACGACGCGGACGCCCTCGCGGTGGCAGTAGGCCATGACCGCGGCGACTTCCTCGGTGGTGCTGGGCAGGGCGACGGCGAGGGGGGGCTGGCGGTAGGCGGAGAGGCCGTCGGTTTCGTAGGGCTTGAGGCGCAGGGGCTCGGCGATGAGGGCTTCGGCGGGCAGCAGGGCGCGCAGGCCGGCGACGATGGCGTCGCGGCGGGCGAGGACTTTTGCTAGTGGGGCGGGCTGGGGGAGCATGGCGGCCTCCGGATGGCGGCGGCACTGTGCGCAGGATGGCGGGTGGCCGCAAGCGTTGCCCGGCATAGATGGGCACGCGGGCGGGCAACGCAAAATGCGCCCGGGACAAGGCTCCCGGGCGCATGGCGCCGTTCCTCTTGCCGCCGCGCGAGGCGGCGGCGCGCGGATGTCAGCCCTGGCGGGCCTTCATGCGCGGGTTCTTCTTGTTGATGACGTAGACGCGGCCATGGCGGCGCACGACGCGGCAGTTCTTGTCGCGAACCTTCGCGGATTTCAGGCTGTTGCGGATCTTCATGGAAATCGGCCTTCAGCGCCCGGAGGCATGGAACAGGACAAGGATGCGGGAGGCGGCGAAGTAGAGGTGTGGGCCGGGGATGTCAAGTTCCGGCGCCTGGTGGCACGAGCTTCTCGGTGGAAACCTCGTGCAGTGCGCGGCCGGTATCGGCGAAGGCGGTGATGTTGGCGATGGTGGTTTCGGCGATGGCGGCCATCGCTTCCTGGGTGAAGAACGCCTGGTGGGCGGTGACCAGGACGTTGGGGAAGGTCAGCAGGCGGGCGAAGACGTCGTCGCGGATCATGCGGTCGGACAGGTCCTGGAAGAACAGGTCGCCCTCCTCCTCGTAGACGTCGAGGCCGAGTTGGCCGATGGCGCCCGATTTGAGGCCGGCGATCAGGGCGCGAGTGTTCACGATGGCGCCGCGGCTGGTGTTGATGAGCATGGCGCCCGGCTTCATGCGCCGCACCGCGGCAGCGTCGATGAGGTGGTGGGTCTGCGGCGTGAGCGGGCAATGCAGGGTGATGATGTCGGATTCGGCGAGCAGGTCGGGCAGTGGCGTGTAGGCGATGCCGTGCGCGACCAGGGCCGGGTCGGGCTGGATGTCGTGCGCGATCACGCGGCAACCGAAGCCGAGCATGATGCGGGCCACGGCGGCGCCGATCCGTCCGGTGCCGACGACACCGACGGTGCGGCCGGCGAGGCCGAAGCCGAGCAGGCCGGCGAGGTCGAAATTGCCCTCGCGCACGCGCACATAGGCGCGGTGGATGTGCCGGGCGAGGGACAGGATCATGCCCACGGTGTGCTCGGCGACCGCTTCCGGCGCGTAGGCGGGGACACGGGCCACGGTGACGCCGAGGCGCCGGGCCGCTTCCAGGTCGACATTGTTGAAGCCGGCGGCGCGCAATGCGAGCAGGCGCAGGCCGGCGGCGGCGGCCTGCTGCAGCACCGCCTCGTCGGCATGGTCGTTGACGAAGGCGCAGATGGCCGGGGCCCCGCGCGCCAGCACGGCGGTTTCGGGCGCCAGCCTGGGTTCCAGGTAGGCCAGGCGGTGGGGATTGCCGGCGGCGGCGTTGGCGGCGTCGAGAAAGCGGCGGTCGTAGGGCTTGGCGCTGAAGACGGCGACATCCATGCCGGGTTCTCCGTTATGGGCAGCGGGCCGTTATGGGCAGCGGGCCGTTATGGGCAGCGGGCCGTTATGGGTTGGCGACCATGGTTTGACCGGCTCTGCCCGGCAAACGCAAGGCCGGGCGCGGCGGTCCCGGCGTGCTCGACACGGGGACTCCTGGCACGCCGGATCGTGCGGGCGGGATCATGGAAGGGTTGCGCTGGAGCCGCCGATGGCGTGCCAGCGCATCAGGCGGATCTGGCCGGCGTGCATCAGGCGGATGCGGCGGGTCCACATCTCGGCCTCGGCCACCACCGCGGCGGCGCGGCCGGCGGCGGGGCGTTCGCGGGCCATGCGGCGGACCATGTGCTTCCAGCCCAGTACGGCGAGGCGCATGTGGCGGGCGGAGATGTCCTCGGCCACGCGCACGTCGTAGCCCAGCCGGCCGAGGGCGCGGGTGATCGAATTCGGGCTCCGGCAGCAACGGCCGGCGCCCCTCCAGCCGGCACCACGCGGCGATGGCGGGGTCGGCGGGGTCGAGCGGCGCCGGCGTGACGGTTTCGACCAGCACGAGGTGGGCGTGCGGCTTCACCGCGCCGGCAATGGCGGCCAGCACCGGCTCGGGGGTGGCGTCGCGGATGGCATCCAGGGCCAGGGCATGGTGGGCGATGCGGGCGGGCAATGCCGGATCGTGGCGGTTCCAGGCGGCGACGGTGGCGCGCTTGGCGAGGGCCGCGCCGGCCCGCTGGATGCGGCGGCGGGCGAGGCCGGCGAGGTCGGGGTCGGCCTCGTAGCCGGCGACCCAGACGCCGAGATCGGTGGCCAGGGTCTGTGGCGGACCGCCCGCGCCAGCGCCGACCAGCAGCAGGGAGGAGGCCGCCGACAGGCCGATCGGGGCGGCGAAGCGCAGCAGTTCTGGCGCGCCGCCGGGGGTGAGGTAGCCGGTTCCCCACAACTCCTCCTCGACGGCGATGCGGGCCTGGGTCCAGAGCGCAGCCGGGCGGTCGGCTTGCGGCGCCTCGGTCGCATCGCTGGGCGGATCGGAGGCGGGCGGGGCGGCGGGACTGTTGTATTCGCCGTATTCGTCGCGCGGGAGCGCGTCCGCGGACACAGCGCGGGAGTCGCGGCGCCTGTGCACCAGCCAGTTGCGCAGCGCGGCCAGGGGCATGCGGACGTCCTGTGTGGGTGCGCGGCAGGCTGCCATGCAGCCGTAAAGGAAGGCTTTATATTCAACATATTCAGCGCGGGCGGTTGACGGCGCGTCCGTGCGGGCCGATGTGGCGGCGATGGCAGGAGGCAGGACGATGCAAGGGCCGAGATACGCGATGGCCGGGTTCCTCGTGATGGCGTTCGCCATCGTGGGCCTGGTCGGCCTGATGGCGACGACGATCGCGCCGCTGCCGCTGGAGCGGGCGGTGGCGCGCGAGGCGGTGCTGGACCAGGCGCTGGCGGCGGCGCGGGCGGGCGATGCCGCGGCGCTGGAGGCGCTGCGGCCGCGGCTGGACGACAGCGCGGCGGCGGTGCTGCCGCGGCCGGATGGGCGCGTGTCGGCGGGTGAAATCGAGGCGCGCATTGCCGCCGAGCGCGTGGCGATGCGCGCGCGCCTGCTGGAGGATGCGGCAGCCACCAGCCTGAGGCTGCGGGTGATGCTGGGCATGGTGACGTTGATGGCCGCCGCGTTCGGGGCGGTGATGATGCTGGCCGGGCGGCCTGTTGCAGCGCCGGGCCGGTTGGGCTAGAGGGGCGTCATGTTCGGCGCTACCCGCACCACCGCGATGATTAAAAAGACCCCCGACAGGGTGTCCCGGGTATGCGCGCGCTGAACTGACCGAACGCGACGAACCCCAAGGCCCCGCCGACCAGGACGGGGCCTTTTTCATGCCGGCCCCCTGAGCCTGCGGCACCACTCAGGAGAGACCGATGAGCCCCGACGACCAACAGGCCTTCGCGGCCGCCAAGCCAGCCCCACACTTGGCCCCCCTGCCCCGCCGGCCCGTTGTGGCGGTGGTGGGCGCCACCGGGGCGGTGGGCACGGAAATGCTGCGGGTGCTGGAGGCGCGGGGCTTTCCCCTCGCCGAACTGCGCCTGCTGGCCTCACGCCGCTCCGCCGGCACGGCCATGCCGTTCCGCGGCGAGGCGCTCGTGGTGGCCGAACTGGGCGAGGACTGTTCGCGGGCGTGGACGTTGCCCTGTTCTCGGCCGGGGGCGAGCGGTCGCGGCGGTTCGCGCCGCTGGCGGTGGCGGCGGGCGCAGTGGTGATCGACAATTCCTCGGCCTTCCGCATGGCGCCGGACGTGCCGCTGGTGGTGCCGGAAATCAATGCCACGGCGATGGCGGGGCATGGCGGCATCATCGCCAACCCGAACTGCGCGGCCATCATCGCCGGGTTGCCGCTGTGGGCGCTGCACCAGGCCAACCCGGTGCGGCGCGTGGTGATCACCACCTACCAGGCCGCCTCGGGCGCGGGTGCGGCGGCGATGCAGGAACTGGTGGACTCGACGCGGGCCCATCTGGAGGGGCGGGAGTTCGCGCCGAGGGTGCTGCCGCACCCGTATGCCTTCAACCTGTTCAGCCACAACACCGAGATCGACCCGGAGACCGGCTACAACGACGAGGAGACGAAGGTGATCCGCGAGTTGCGCAAGATCTTCGCCGAGCCGGACCTGCGGGCGACGGCGACCTGCGTGCGGGTGCCGGTGCTGCGGGCCCACTCGATCGCGCTGAACGTGACCTTCGACCGGCCAATGGCGCCGGCGGCGGCGCGCGAGATCCTGGGCGCGGCGCCGGGGCTTCGGCTGGTGGACGACGCGGCGCGCAACCACTTCCCGATGCCGGTCGAGGCGAGCGGGCAGGATGACGTGCTGGTGGGGCGCATCCGCGAGGATTTCTCGGACGGGTCCGGGCGGTCGCTGGCGCTGTTCGTGGCGGGGGACCAGCTGCTGAAGGGGGCGGCGCTGAATGCGGTGCAGATTGCCGAGGCGTTGAGGAAGTAAGAAGTTCTTTTTTGAAAAAAAGAACCAAAAAAACTTATACCCATTTAAGCTGGGTACCGGCGGAGTCCCGGCCTAAATGGGTGAAAGTCTTTTTGCTTCTTTTTCTTCAGAAAAAGAAGATTCCTGTCTGGCCTTGATCAGGCGACCGAGGCAAGAACCGGCGCCAGGGCGCGGTATTGGTCGGCCCTGGGGCTGCCCGGGCGCCAGGCCAGGCCGAGCGTTCGCCAGGCGCCGGCGCCGGCGAGGCTGCGCAGGACCACGCCGGTGCCTTCGGCGAGGCCGGCCGCGACGGCGATACGGGGCAGCAGGGTGACGCCGAGGCCGCCGGCGACCATCTGCACCAGCGTGTGCAGGCTGGTGGCCGCGAAGCCGTCGAGCGGGCCTTCGGGGGGCAGGTCGTGCAGGCCGCAGGCGTCGAGAGCGTGTTCGCGCAGGCAGTGGCCGTCTTCGAGCAGCAGCAGGGTTTCGGCGGCGAGGGCGGCGGGAGGGATGGCGTCCAGCGCGGCGAGGCGGTGGCCAGGCGGGACGGCGGCGAGGAATTCGTCGCGGGCGACCGGGAGGGTTTCCGCGCCGGCGCACTGGCAGGGGAGCGCGAGCAGCAGCAGGTCGAGACGGTTGGTGGCGAGGCGGGCGACCAGGCGGTGGGTCTGCTCCTCCATGACGTAGAGCTGCAGCTGGGGAAAGGCCTCGCGCAGGGCGGGCATGAGGCGCGGCAGGAGGAAGGGGCCGAGCGTGGGGATGACGCCCAGGCGCAGCGGGCCGCTCATCGGCGCGCGGGCGGCGGTGGCGGCCTCGCTGAAGGCGACCAGGGCGGCCAGGGCGGTGCGGGCGCGGCCGATCAGCTCCAGACCGAGCGGGGTGAAGACGACGCGCTTGCCGCTGTCGCGCGCCAGGATTCGGGCGTCGAGCTGGCGCTCGAGGGCCAGTAGCCCAGCGGATAGGGTGGATTGGGTGACCGAGCAGGCCTCGGCGGCGCGGCCGAAATGGTTCTGCTCCTCCAGCGCGAGGAGGTAGCGGAGCTGTTGCGGGGTGGGCAGGTGGATCATCGATGGATCGTCCGGGTCGGCGGCGTGGAACGGGGTATGATCGATCGGAACGATGATATCGGGGAAATCAATTTGTTGGAAAGATCATGTCGGCTCGCCGGGCCCACGGCTGGCGGGGCCAGGGCTCGCGGGGGCGGGCCGCGTCGGGGCGAAGGGGTGGCGCGTGGCGGGCGAGCGGTTCATGCGGTCTTAACCGTGGTGGGCGTTACTCGATCGGTGTTGTCCGCAGGGGATTCTGGATGTTCGCCAAGCTGGTGCGCCGGGCCGTGGGAGGCAGGCCGCAGGTGAAGGCCGAGGCGCCCGCGCCGGTGGCCCTCGCGCCACCGCCGTTGCATGCCGGAGCGCCGGCTACGGTTGAGCCTGGCGCATTGGCCGGGGGAGTGTCGGGCGCGTCGGCCGAGGCGCTGGCGCGCGAGCGGCTGCGGGCCTTTGCCTTCGCCGCGGCGGACATGCTGCTGGAGACCAACGCCGACGGGACGATCGGCTTCGCGACGGGGCGGTTCGAGGAGCGCTTCGGCGAGCCGGCCGATGGGCAGGTGGGGCGCAGGATCACCAGCCTGATCGCGCCGGGCGACCAGTCCGCCTTCGCCATGGCGCTGGCCATGCTGCCGCTGCGCAGGCGGATGGCGCCGATGGTGCTGCATCTCAGCGACGCCGCGCGCAGCCTCGCCGCGGTGTCTGCCGTGCACCTGGGGGGGCCGCCGGCGCGGCTGTGCTTCGCCATCGGGCCGGTGCCGGTGGCACCGGTTGCCGAGGTGGCGGGGCTGGCCGACGGCATCCACCAGCCGGCGTCGTTCGCGCGCGAGGCGGAGGCGTCGTTGCGGTCCGGCAGCGGGCGGCTGGGGCTGATCGAGGTGCAGGGCTGGAAGGCGGTGAAGGAGCGGCTGACGCAGCCCGAGCAGTCCAGGCTGCGCGCGGGGATCGGCGCGCTGATGGGCGAGAGCGGGCCGGGCGCGCGGGCGAGCGAACTGGCCGATGGCCGGTATGGCGTGCTGGGGATGCAGGGCGGCGGGATGGAGGCGCTGCTGCGGCGGCTGGAGCAGTTCATCTCCCGCTCCGCGGCGCGCAGCATCGCCCGGGTGTCGGGCACGGAGGTGGCGCTTGAGCCCTCCGGGATGCCGGCGGCCACGGCGAGCCGGGTGCTGCGCTATGCGGTGTCGCGCTTCACTGCCGAGGGTACCGCGGCGGTGACCGCGGTGGGCAGCGCGGGCGGGCTGGCGGGCATACTGGCGCAGGCGGAGATGCGCGCCCAGGCGGTGCGGGCGGCATTGGGCGCGCACCGGTTCCGCCTGGCCTTCCAGCCGGTGGTGTCGCTGGAGGACCGGGCGGTGCATCACTACGAGGCGCTGCTGCGCCCGGTGGCGACGCCGGGGACGCCGGTGCACAGCATCCAGGAATTCGTCACCTTCGCCGAGGCGGTGGGCCTGTCGGAGGTGATGGACTACGCGGTGCTGGAGCAGGCGTTGACGGCGCTGCGGGCCGCGCCCGCGGCCTCCGTGGCGGTCAACATATCCGGTCTTTCGATGCAGAGCCCGGCGTTCTGCGGCCGCATGTTCGCGCTGTTGGACGAAATGCGCCCGGTGATCGGCGGGCCGCCGAAGGGGCGGCTGCTGGTGGAGCTGACGGAGACGTCGGAGGTGGAGGACATGGAGGCCGCGGCGGCCACCATCGCGCGGCTGCGCGCCCAGGGGGTGTGGGTGTGCCTGGACGATTTCGGCGCCGGCGCCGCCGCCTTCCGCTATCTGCAGCAGTTCCGCATCGACATCGTGAAGATCGACGGGGCCTTCGTGCGCGCCGCGGTGGACGGGGCGCGGGAGCGGGCGATGGTGGCCTCGATGGTGGAACTGGCGACCGCGGCGGGGGCGCAGACGGTGGCGGAGATGGTGGAAACCGAGGAGCAGGCGGCGCTGATGCGCGCGTTGGGGGTGCACCAGGGGCAAGGCTGGCTATTCGGCCGGCCCGGGGCGCTGCCGGGCGCCAGGCGGTAAGGAGCCAAGCGGAAAGGTGCGGGCGAGCGGGCGGGAACGTTCCCGCAGCGGCCCTTGGTGAGACAGGGCGGGCGAATTCTGCGATAAGGCGGCCGCGCCCGGCTCCCCTGGTTCCGGCGGGCGCCATCCCGGAGAACCGACGCCCATGCGCGGCCTGTCTGCTCTGCTAGCCGATGTCTGGCGGCTCGCCCGCCCGTATTTCCAGTCGGACGAGAAGTGGTCGGCCCGGCTGCTGCTGGCGTCGATCATCGCGCTGGACCTGTCGCGCGTGGGGATGACGGTGCTGCTGAGCTACTGGAACCGCGCCTTCTACAACGCGCTGGAATCGAAGGACTGGGACAGCTTCATCTCGCTGCTGCTGGTGTACAAGCGCGTCGAGAGCGGCATCCTGCCGGGCTTCATCTTCGTGGCCGCGGTGTACATCGTGGTGGCGATCTACCGCACCTATTTGAGCCAGTGGCTGCAGATCAAGTGGCGGCGCTGGATGACCGAGCGGCTGATGGACGACTGGCTGTCGCACCGGGCGTATTTCCGGCTGAGCCTGCAATCGGCCGCGGGGGTGGCGCCGGATGGTACGGCGGCGGATGGCAAGGCGGCGGGTGGAACGGTGGCGGGTGGCGGCGCCGGCAACCCGATGGAGATGAGCGCGGACAACCCCGACCAGCGCATTGCCGAGGATGTGCGCGACTTCGTGAGCGACACGCTGTCGCTCAGCCTGGAGTTGCTGTCGAGCGTTGTCACGCTGTTCAGCTTCGTCGCCATCCTGTGGAGCCTGTCAGGCGCCTTCTCGGTGCTGGGCGTGCCGATCCCGGGCTATCTGGTTTGGGTGGCGCTGATCTATGCGATCATCGGCTCGTGGCTGACCCATATCGTCGGGCGGCCGCTGGCGATGCTGGGCTTCGTGCAGCAGCGGGTGGAGGCGAATTTCCGATTTTCGCTGGCGCGGCTGCGCGAGAACGTGGAGGGGGTGGCGCTGCATCACGGCGAGGCGGCCGAGGGGGCGGCGCTGAAGCAGCGCTTCGGCGTGCTGGCGGAGAACTGGTGGTCGATCATGCGGCGGACCAAGAAGGTGATCGCGCTGACCGCCGGCTACAACCAGGTGGCGGGCGTGTTCCCGATCGTGGTGGTGGCGCCGCGCTTCTTCTCGGGGGAGATCACGCTGGGTGCGCTGACGCAGACCGCCGGGGCGTTCGGGCAGGTGGAATCGGCGCTGTCGTATTTCGTCAACGCCTACCGTTCGCTGGCCGCGTGGCGGGCGACGGTGGGGCGGCTTGCCGGGTTCCGGCGCAGCATCGACGAGGCGCATCGCGCTTCCCTGGCCGGCGAGGGCGTGGCGGTGGCCGAGGGCACGGCGCCGGAGTGGAAGCTGCGCGATGTCAGCCTGCACCTGCCGGACGGGCGCAAGCTGCTGGACGAGCGCGAGATGGCGCTGTCGCCGGGCGAGTCGGTGGTGGTGACCGGGCGGTCGGGCGGGGGGAAATCCACGCTGTTCCGCGCGCTGGCCGGCATCTGGCCGTTCGGCGCCGGTACGGTGGAGCGGCCGCCGGGCACGCATATGTTCCTGCCGCAGCGGCCGTACCTGCCACTGGGCACGCTGCGCGCGGTGGTCGCCTATCCCGCCGGGCCGCAGGATTATTCCGACGAGCAGATGCGCGCGGCGCTGCATACGGTGGGGCTGGACCGGCTGGGAGAGCGGCTGGACGAGGAGGCGCCGTGGGCGCAGCGCCTGTCCGGCGGCGAGCAGCAGCGCGTGGCGGTGGCGCGCGCGCTGTTGGCGGCGCCGGACTGGCTGTTCCTGGACGAGGCGACGGCCAGCCTGGACCCGGAGGCGGAGTCGGAACTTTACGCGCTGCTGCGGCGTCACCTGCCGGGCACCACGATCGTCTCCATCGCCCATCGCCCCTCGGTTGCCGACATGCATGACCGGCGGCTGGTGCTGGAGCATGCGCCCGGCGGCGGGCGGCTGCGCCAGACAGGCGCGGCATCGGCCGGCACCCTGCCGTCGACCGACCCGGTATCACAGGCGGAGAACCGCGGATGAGCCTGCCCCGTCGTAAGCTGCTGGCCGTCATTCCCGCGGGGATGGCCGCATCGGCAATACCTGCCCGGATCGCCACCGCCCAGAATCCTCACGCCCGGGACTCCCGCACCCAGGCTGCCCAAGCCGGGGGCGGCGACGGCGACAAGGCCGACAAGGCGCGCGCGCCGCTGCCGCCGGCCAGCACCACCAAGCATACGTTGGAACTGCCCGGGCGCACGCTGCGCTTCACCGCCACCGCCGGCAGCGTGACCATCACCGACGCGCGCGGCCAGGCGCAGGCGGAGATCGCCTATGTCGCCTTCGTGCTCGACGGGACCGAGCAGGCGCGCCGCCCGGTGACCTTCGCGGTGAACGGCGGGCCGGGCTCCGCCTCGGCGTGGCTGAACCTTGGGGTGCTGGGGCCGTGGCACCTGCCGTTCAATGGCGCCGCGGCCGCGCCCTCGGCGCCGGCGGTGGTGAGCGACAACCCCGACACCTGGCTGGACTTCACCGACCTGGTGTTCGTCGATCCGGTGGGCACCGGCTACAGCCGGTTCGTGGCCCAGGGCGAGGAGGTGCGCAAGCGCATCTGGTCGGTGGGCGGCGATATCGACAGCCTTGCCCAGGCAATGGGGCGCTGGCTGCAGCAGGCCGGGCGCATGGATGCGCCGAAGTTCCTGGTGGGGGAGAGCTATGGCGGGTTTCGCGGGCCGCGGCTGGTGCGCACGCTGGCGAAGTCGCATGGGGTGGGCATTCGCGGGCTGACGCTGATCTCGCCGGTGCTGGATTTCGGCGGGCGAAGCCAGGCGCTGGAGCCGCTGTACTGGGCCTTCGTGCTGCCGACCCTGGCTGCCGCGGCGCGCGGGGCGGACCGGCGGGAGCAGGTGGCCGACGCCGAGGCCTATGCCGCCGGCCCGTATGTCGCCGACCTGCTGGCGGGCAATGCCAACCTTGAGGCAGTGGAGCGGCGCAGCCGGCGGGTGGCCGAGTTGACGGGGCTGGACTACGAACTGGTGCGGCGCCACGACGGGCGGGTCGATGGGCCGATCTTCGTGCGCAACTACCGCCGCGGCCGGCTGCCCAGCCTGTACGACCTCAGCGTGTCGATGCCGGACCCGGATCCGGGTTCATTCTACAACCGCCAGCCCGACGCGGTGCTGGATACGCTGCAGGCGCCGCTGGAGGCGGCCATGGTGCATGTCTATTCGAGCCGCCTGGGCTGGCGGGTGGATGCGCAGTACCAGTTGCTGAACGATTCCGTCACCCGTGCCTGGGAGTGGGGCGACGCGCGTACCGGCGCCGGAGGCCGTGAGTTCCCTGCGCACCGCGCTGGCGCTCGATCCGCACCTGAAGGTGCTGGTGACCCATGGGTTGTACGACGTGGTGACGCCGTATTTCCGCACCAAGCTGCACCTGGACACGATCGAGCCAGGCGCGGGTGCGGCGCGGGCGGCGCTGGTCACCTTTCCCGGTGGGCACATGTTCTACAGCCGCGATGAGGTGAGGCCGCGCCTGCGCGCCGAGGCGGCGAAGCTGTACGCCTAGCGGTGGCAAGCATGGCGCTTCTGCCGTCGCGGCACAGGGTCTAGCATCGCGCGGTCAACCGCGGAGCAAGTCCTGACGATGCGAACGCGCCTGTCCCATGGTCCCGCGCTGCTGGTGCCGGGCATCTACGATGCGCTGTCGGCGGCGTTGTGCGAGGCGGCGGGGTTCGAGGCGGCGTACCTGTCGGGCGCGTCGATCGCCTATACGCTTTTGGGGCGGCCTGATATCGGGCTGGTGTCGGTGAGCGAGGTGGCCGGGGTGCTGGGGCGCATCCGCGAGCGGGTGGCGCTGCCGGTGATCGTGGATGCCGATACCGGCTGGGGCAACGCGCTGAACACGCAGCGCACGGTGCGGCTGTTCGAGCGGGCTGGGGCGGACGTGATCCAGTTGGAGGATCAGTCGTTTCCGAAGCGGTGCGGGCACCTGCAGGGCAAGTCGCTGATTTCGGCGGGCGAGATGGCGGGGAAGATCCGGGCGGCGGTGGACGTGCGGGAAGCTGCGCTGATCATGGCGCGCACGGATGCCATTGCCGTGGAGGGGTTCGCGGCGGCGCTGGACCGGGCGGAGATGTATCTGGAAGCCGGCGCCGATGCGCTGTTCATCGAGGCGCCGGAGGATCGTGGGCAGATGGCGGCGATCTGCGAGCGTTTCGCCGCGCGGGCGCCGCTGCTGGCCAACATGGTGGAGGGCGGGCGCACGCCGTTGGCGTCCACCGAGGAGCTTGGCGCGCTGGGGTATCGGATCGTGATCTTCCCGGGCGGGCTGGTGCGCGCCTTCGCCCGCACGGCGCAGGATTATTTCGCCTCGCTGAAGGCGCATGGCAGCACCGAGGCGTTCCGCAACCGGATGTTCGACTTCCAGGGGTTGCAGGATTTGCTGGGCACCGAGGCGGTGCTCGCGGCCGGCAAGCGCTACGAGGGCTGAATGGCCTTGGACCCCGTGACCCTGGCCGTGCTGAAGGGCCGGCTGGAGCAGATCGCCGATGAGATGGATGCCACGCTGTTCCGGCTCGCGTTCAATCCCACCATCGCCGAGGCGCATGATGCCTGCCACGGCATCTATGATGCCACGACCGGGGCGACGCTGGTGCAGGGGAAGGGCGGGCTGCCGATCTTCGTCGGCGTGATGGCGTTCGCGGTGGGGGCGGTGATCGAGAAGTTCGCGGGCGCGCGGGCGCCGCGCGAGGGCGACGTTTTCATTTTCAACGATCCGTATCTGGGCGGGCACGCATCTGTCGGACATGCGGCTGATCCGGCCGGTGTTCGTGGAC
The DNA here is from genome assembly GCA_963779875.1 of uncultured Alphaproteobacteria bacterium. Classification (GTDB taxonomy): domain Bacteria; phylum Pseudomonadota; class Alphaproteobacteria; order Acetobacterales; family Acetobacteraceae; genus CAMDGX01. The sequence goes on from CAWAAI010000003.1 coordinate 1,479,447, forward strand.
GGACGGGTGTTCTGCTGGCTGGCCAGCGTGGGGCACTGGCACGATGTGGGCGGCGCGGTGCCGGGCAACTACAATCCGGCGGCGACCGAGTATTTCCAGGAGGGCGTCCTGATCCCGCCGGTGCGGCTGATGCGCGAGGGGGTGATGGAGCAGGACATCCTGGACATCGTCCTGGCCGCCTCGCGCCTGCCGGCGAGCGCGTTCGGCGACCTGCAACGCGCATCTGTCGGCGTTGGAACTTGGGCATGCGCGGCTTTCGGCGCTGCTGGCCGAGATGGGCGCCGGGGTGGTGGGCGAGGCGTTCGGGGAGTTGACGGCGCGCGCGGCGGAGCAGATGCGGGCGCACCTGGCCGCCCTGCCCGACGGGACCTGGACCGAGGAGGACTTCCTGGACAATGACGGGCGCAGCGACGTGGCGTTGCGGATCGCCTGGACTGTGACCAAGGCGGGCGAGCGGCTGGCGATCGACTTCGCGGGCTCGGCGGCGGCGTGCGCGGGGCCAGTGAACATCAGCCGGGGGACGACGGTGGCGAGCGTTTACGTGGCGCTGAAGCATTTGTTCCCGGAGGTGGCGGCCAATGCCGGGGTGCTGGCGCCGGTCGATATTTCGATCCCGGAAGGCTCGCTGCTGGATGCGCAGCGGCCGGCGCCGGTGGGGGGCTATACCGAGACGATCCTGCGCATCATCGACGTGCTGTTCTGCGCCTTCGCGCGCATCCGGCCGGAGGCGGCATATGGCAACGCGTATGGCACGATCAACGCGCTGTCGATCGCCGGGGTGCGGCAAGGCCAGGAAAAGGCGCGCGGTGGGTGATGTTCAGCTTCTTCGGCGGCGGGCATGGCGGCAATGCCGAGGGCGACGGGTTGAGCCATGGCAATCCGCCGATCGCGACCGCGATCATTCCGCCGGTGGAGATCATGGAGGCGGCGTATCCCGTGCGGTTCACGCAATGGGCGCTGCGGCCCGGGTCGGGCGGCGCGGGGGCGCATCGCGGGGGCATGGGGGCGATTTACGAGATTGCGCTGCTGGACGAGGAGGCGGAGGTTTTCGTCTTTGCCGAACGGGCGCGGTTCGCGCCGCGCGGGGTGCTGGGCGGCGGCAATGGCGCGCCCGAACGTGGTGCTCGTACCGAGCAGGATGACGGGTGGCACACGCCGCCGCTCGGCTCCAAGGTGGTGGGCGTGAAGCTCAGGCGCGGGCAGCGGGTGCGGCTGGAAAGCCCGGGCGGCGGCGGCTGGGGCGACCCGGCCGCGCGCGACCCCGTGGCGGCGGCGCGGGATGCGCGGCTGGGGTATCTGGCTGACGCCGGATGAGCCGTCTCGTCATGGTCGGGGTGGATGTCGGCGGCACCTTCACCGATCTGTTCCTGTTCGACGAGGCGAGCGGCACGGTGCGCACCGGCAAGGTGGGCAGCCGGCGCGGGCGCGAGGCGGAAGGTTTCATCGACGGGCATCGCGGGGATGGTGGAGCCGGCGGCGTCTGGGGGCGATCGTGCACGGCACCACCGTCGGCACCAATGCGATCCTGGAACGCAAGGGCGCGCGGGCCGGGCTGATCACCACGGCGGGTTTCCGCGACGTGCTGGAGATGCGCCGGCGCGACCGGCGGCAGACCTGGGGGCTGGCCGGCAATTTTTCCCGGTCATCGAACGCGACATGCGCGTCGAGGTGGCGGAACGGACGCTGGCCGACGGCACGGTGCGGTGCCGGTGGACCTGCGACGAGGTTCGCGCGGCGGCGGCCCGGTCTGCGGACGGCGGGGGCGCAGGCGCTGTGCGTCGATCTTCCTGCACAGCTATGCCAATCCGGCGAACGAGCGGGCGGCGCTGGCGGCGTTGCGCGAAATGTGGCCAACGCCGCACCTGGCGATCTCGTCGGACATCCTGCCGGAGATCCGCGAGTTCGAGCGCACCAGCACCACGGCGCTGAACGCGGTGCTGCAGCCGGTGGTGGGGCACTACCTTGCCGCGCTGGACGCGGCGTTGCGGGAGCGGCGGTTCGGCGGCGAGTTGCTGATCGTGCAGTCCAATGGCGGGGTGATGAGCGTGGATACCGCCGCGCGGCTGCCGGTGCGCACCGCGCTGTCGGGGCCGGCGGCGGGGGTGATCGCGGCGGCGCATATTGCGCGCGCGGCGGGGTTCGCCGACGTGATCACCGGCGATGTTGGTGGCACCAGCTTCGATGTGTCGCTGGTCGACGGAGGGCCGGCCGGCGCTGGCGGCGCAGTCGACGCTGGATTTCGGCCTGGTGGTGCGCACGCCGATGATCGAGATCACCACCATCGGTGCGGGCGGCGGCTCGATCGCGCGGGTGGATGCGGCCGGCATTCTGCAGGTGGGGCCTGAGAGCGCGGGGTCGGTGCCCGGGCCGGTGTGCTATGGCACCGGGGGCACGCGGCCGACGCTGACCGATGCCAACGTGGTGCTGGGGCGCATCAATGCCGAGCGGCCGATCGGCGGGCAGTTGGCGCGGCTGGACCGTGCGGCCGCGGCGGCGGCGATCCTGCGCGAGGTCGGGGAGCCGCTGGGGCTCGGCGAGATGGAAGCGGCGGAGGCGATGCTTCGGGTGGCCAATGCGCGCATGGCCGGGGCGCTGCGGCTGGTGTCGATCGAGCGCGGGCATGACCCCGGGGCGTTCACGCTGATGCCGTTCGGCGGCGGCGGCGCGCTGCATGCGGGGGCGCTGATCCGCGAGGTGGGGCTGGCGCGGGCGCTGGTGCCGCGGTTTCCGGGGGTTACGTCCGCGCTGGGCTGCGTGATCGCCGACATGCGCCACGACCGGGTGCAGACGTTGAACGTGATGCTCGACGCGCTCGACCCGGCGGCGCTGCGCGCGGCGATGGACGAGGCGGCGGGGATGCTGTCGCCGCTGCTGGACCGTGCCGGGGTGGCGTTCACCGGAGCGGGTCGTGGGCACGCGCTGGACATGAACTATGCGGGCCAGACGCATACCGTCACGGCGCCGCTGCCGCTGGCGCCGGACGGTTCGGGCGTGCTGGACGGGGCGGCGGTGCTGGCGGCGTTCGAGCGGCCTATGGCGCGCGCTTCGGCCGTCGGATGCCCGGCGTGCCCGTGCGGGTGCTGAACCTGCGCAGCGCGGTGGTGGGGCTGCGGCCGAAGCTGGACCTGCCGCCATGGCGCCGGGGCCGGAGGCGCGCGGGAGTCCGCGGCGCGGCGGGCGGCGGCCGTGTGGTTCGGCGGCTGGCACGACACGGCCGTCTTCGACCGGCTGGCGTTGCCGGTCGGCGCCACCATTGCCGGGCCGGCGGTGCTGGAGCAGCCGGACACGCACGATCCTGATCGAGCCGGGGCTCGTGGGACGGGTGGACCGGTTCGGCAACCTGATCATGGAGCGCGCCGCATGAGCGACGGGGCCCTTGCGCCGGTGGATGGCGACTGGTCGGCCACGGCACTGCTGCTGTGCGACCTGCAGAACGACTTCCTGCATCCCGACGGCGCCTATGGGCGTGCCGGGATGGGGCGGCCGGAACTGGCGGCCCTGGCGCCGCGGCTGAAGCCGCTGGTGGCGGCGACGCGGGCGGCGGGAGGGTGGATCGTCTCGGCCCATTTCACCCTGGTGCCAGGGCGCGGGGGGGTGCCGTTCATCTCGCCGCATCTGCGCCGGGTGCGGCCGTTTCTCGGCACGGGCGACTTCGCGCCGGGTTCCTGGGGGCATGCGCTGGTGGATGCGTTGGCGCCGTCGGACATCGCGGTGGAGAAGGTGGCGTTCTCTGCGTTCTACATGAGCCGGCTGGAATGGGTGCTGGCGCGCGCGGGCATTCGCCGGCTGCTGGTGGCGGGGATCGTGACCAACGGGGGCGTGGCCAGCACGGTGCGGGATGCGCATGTGCGCGATTTCAAGGTGCATCTGCTGGAGGATGGCTGCGCGGCCTTCGACCCCGCGGTGCACGCGACCGCCGTGGACGCGCTGCGCGGAGTGGCGGGCATCGCCAGCGTGGCCGAGGCGCGCGCGGCCCTGGAGGGTGCGACGGCAGGGTAGTGCGCGGCGGCCCTGTCGGGCGAGCACCGATGGCAGTCGCTCGCAGCGAATTGCCGCATCGGGCGCGGTTTCGCAGAACTGGGCCGCACGCCGTTCACCATGACCGGGTGAGGCCGCGTTCCGCCCGCGGGGGACTCGCCCGCACGCATCGCCTCGCGCCGGCATTGCCTCGCCACGGCATTGCCGCGAAACTGGTTGCTCACGAACCAGGATGGAACCCGCCATGGCCCTCGATTTCTCTGGCAAGCGCGTCGTTGTCTCCGGCGGCAGCCGCGGCATCGGCCGCGCCACCGCGCTCGCTTTCGCCGCCGCGCGGCGCGAGCGTGTCGATCTGCGCCCGCGGCGCGGACGAGCTGCGCGAAGCCGAGGGCGAGCTGAAGCGCACGGCGGCAAGGTCCACGCCGCGGCCTGCGACCTCGCCGACGGCGCGCGCAGGTCGCGCGCTATATCGCCGAGGCGCGGCGCGGCGCTCGGCGGCATCGACGTGCTGGTCAACAACGCCTCGGGCTTCGGCTCGAGCGACGACGAGGCGGGCTGGGCGAAGAGCATCGAGGTCGACCTGATGGCGAGCGTGCGCGCCTGCGCACGCCGCGCTGCCGCACTGATCGGCGGCGCAGCGGCGGGCGGCGCAGCGATCGTGTCGTATCAGCTCGATCGCCGGCGTGCGGGCGCGCGCGCGCATCGCGCCCTACGGCGCGGTCAAGGCGGCGCTGAACAGTACACCGCAAGCCAGGGCGCGACGCTGGCGGCGAAGAAGATCCGCGTCAACAGCGTGGCGCCGGGCTCGATCGAGTTCCCCGGCGGCGTCATGGGACCAGCGCAGCGGGACGACCGCAGGCTCTACGACGACACGCTGCGCGCGATCCCCTTGGGGCGCTGGGCCTGCCCGAGGAGATCGCGAGCGTGGTGCTGTTCCTCGCCAGCGACCTGGCGAGCTGGATCACCGGCCAGACCATCACGGTGGATGGCGGGCAGCTTCTGTTCAGCTGAGGAGGAAGGCAGGAAGGAAGCAGTTCTTTTTTGGAAAAAAGAACCAAAAAACTTCTACCCATTAAGGCGCTGAGCGGTGGGGCGCTGTCTTCGTTCAGACCGACGAGACGTAGCAGGCGGTGGTGGTAATGGTGAGCGTGTTCATCGGCGCCGGCAGGACGCTGCCGATCCAGTGGGCGCTGGTGATGGTCACTGCGGTGTAGTTGCCGGTGGCGCCGTTGCATGCGGTAGCCGGGGCCACGGTGACATCGGCGGCGGTGATGATGCCTGGGAACACCCATTGGTTTGCCAGCGCGACGGCATAGGCGGTGGGGGAGGCGCAATCGGGCGAGCCGAGCGCCACGCACCGGGCAGTGGTGTTCGCGGCAGCCTGCAGGCCGCTGCGTGTCCAGACGAACAGGCCGGCGCCGATGACCCCGAGCACCATGGCGATGAGGAGAACGCCGGCCAGGGCGAATTCCACCGCCACGACACCGTGCCGGTCCCGCCGCCAACGCCGCAACGAGGTCGTCAGCAGCCGGTTCATTGGACCATTGCCGCGGCGGTGTGGGTGAGCGTTTGTTGCGACATGCCGTTCAGGCCAGGGAAGAACGGCGTGTAGATATAGCTGGCCGTGATCGTCACATAGGCCGCAGCGGCGGTGCCGTCGGCGCATGTGGAGTTGCAGGCCACGGCTGCGCCCAATTTGCGCGGCGTGCCCGAGGGGCAGTAGCAGGCGGCGCCGGTGGCGCTGGCCGAGACGCCGGCAAGGCCGGAGCTTGCCGCGGCGACCGTTTGCAGGGTGGCCGAAGAAACCCCCATGCCGGCAAGCGAGGCGTATCCCGCGGCGTTGCCCACGCCGGTGGCGAGCTGGGCGTGCTGGCGCATCATCAAGCCGTAGTCGACGATGTTGCCGAACACGAGCAGCACCACGGGAAAGGCGATCGCCAGCTCCAGGGCGGCCACGCCCCGGCGTTCGGCGCCGAGGCGCCGCAGGTGCCGGAGCCAGGCGAAGATGGCGGCCGACATCAGCGCACCAGCGCCACGCTGGCCGCCGGGGGCGGGGCGGAGCCGATCGAAGCGTTGATGGCCGCCGATCCCGCGACATAGATGGTGTTGGCGACCACCTTGAATGCAGCGCCGGTCGCCGCGTTCATGTGGATGTTGTTGGTCATGTTGAGCGCGCCGCACTTGGCGTAGAAGGCGCCGGCCATCGTGAGCGTGGAGCCGCCAGCCATGGTGTTGGTGGGGGCGGTGCCGTCGGCCTTGCAGGTCTGCCAGAAGAGGATGTTGGCGGTGGGGCCGGTGCTGGGCGCGGAAAGGGTGTAGGTGTTGGAATAGTTGGTCCAGCTGATCGCGCCGGGGTTGCCGCCGTTGCGGCCGATCAGCACGAACGACACTCCCTCCGCCTCGACGATGGCCGAGTTGTTGAAGGTGAGGTTCCCGTTGATGACGTAGTAGATGCCGGGCGCGAACTTGTCCGCCGCGCCGTTGCCGCCGATGGTGGTGTTGCCGCAGAACACGCCGCCATTGGCGGGGCTGAAGGTGCGCGGTGTCGCCTGCCAGCCGGTGTAGGACATGCCGACAACATTGGTGGCGGTTGACGAGACGCCGTTCACCGTGCCCGCGACCGGCGGAATGCAGCACGCGCCATAGGTGGCGTTGACGGCGCATCCGGCTTGCACCGGGGCAGGCACCGCGAGGGTGCCGAAGGGATCGGCCTTCACGGGCGTGGCCGGCGAGATGCAGGAATTGTTGGCGATGGTGGGCGAAACGGTGTTGGAGCCGCTGTTGGACAGGCAGACCTTGCCCGGCGTGCCGATCGACTTGCCGCTGATCGTGCCGCTGTTGAGATAGATCGCCGCGCCGGTGCCGGTGCCAGCGGCGGTGGAGTTGGCCACGATGTCGCATTCGGGCGCCTGGATGCGGCCCAGGTTATCGACCTTGATGGCCGAGGCGGTGGCACCGTTCAGCGCCAGCACACAGGTGCTGCCGCCACCTGCCCCGCCGCCGCCCATGCCGAAGCCCCACGCCTCGGCGATGCCGCTGGCGGAGACCGTGCGGTCGGTATCGACGCCGAGCAGCGCGGCGAAGACCATCGGTATCGTGCGGCTGACCGTGACCGTGACGGCCGAATGTTCGGGGTTCGTGATGCCGGGCGTGAGAGCCACGTTGACCATGCCGCCAGACAAGCTCTTGGCAGCGGCATTCCATGCGCGTTCCCTGTTGCTGGCCACGCCGTTCAACTCGGCCACGTCCACGGCGACGTTGGCTGCGGCACGCGGCTCGCTGCCGCGGCCGAGGCTGATGGCGCCGGCACGTGCGGCAAGGTCCGCTGCAAGCTGCAACTGCTGGCGCGCCACCAGGCCCTGGCTGATATTCAAGCCGATCCCGGCCGCCATCAGCAGGACCGGGACCGAAATCCCAACCCAGACGGAGACGGCGCCGCGCCTGCTGGCGGCGAACTGCTTTCCCGCGAGGACTGCCCGCAGGCCGCCGGAACGAAGCCTATAGGAGTGCATGGCCCCACCTTTACAAACATAAACAATGCGGGCACGTCACGAATGTAAAGACATGTAGAAAAGAACGGCTGATATTTGCTACTTGTAAGTAACTGCTTTCCCTCTTGTAACTGTTGTGAGCTTACAAAAAGGTTTCAATGATTACCGCGGCGACATCGGTCGCATCGCCTTCCGCCCGGGCGACGCCGTCCTTGGCGCGGAAGCGTGGCGCGACGTAGTCTCCGGCGGCATGAGCACTCTCCCTCAGGCCGTCGACACCGCGCCCGCCGACGACGCGCCCACGCATGATGCGGTGGTCGATCTCGGCAGTCTCGCCACGATGCTGTCGCACACGCTGCGGCGTGCCCATGGCTGCGTGTCGGACGACCTGCACCGGGAATTCGCCGGCGAACAGATGCGTGCCCTGCCCTATGCGGTGATGGTGGTGCTCGGGCGCAATCCCGGGTTGCGGCAGACACAGGTGGGCTTCGCGCTCGGCATACAGCCCACCAACCTGGTGCCGCTGGTCGATGCGCTGGAAAAGCGCGGCCTGGCCGAGCGGCGGGCGGTGCCCGGGGACCGGCGGGCACGCGGCCTGTTCCTCACCAGGCTGGGCGCGGAGACGCTGGCGCGGCTGGATGCGCGCGCGGCGGCGCACGAGGCCCGGCTGGCCAAGCGGCTGGGGCCCCAGGGACGGGCGCAGTTGCTGGCGTTGCTGCGCCGGCTGGCGGACCCGTCCCTTGATCTTTAGCGGATTTGGCGGGCTTCAGCGCGGCGCCATCCGCAGCGCGCCGTCGAGGCGGATGGTCTCGCCGTTGAGCATGCGGTTGGCCACGATGTGCAGCGCGAGTGCCGCGTATTCCTCGGGCTGGCCCAGGCGCGGCGGATAGGGCACGGACTCGCCGAGGCTCTGCTGGATCTCCGGCGGCAGGGCGGCCAGCATCGGGGTCATGAACAGGCCGGGGGCGATGGTCGCCACCCGCACGCCGAAGCGGGAAAGCTCGCGCGCCGCCGGCAGGGTGAGGCCGACCACGCCGGCCTTGGAACTGGCATAGGCCGCCTGCCCCACCTGTCCCTCATAGGCGGCGATCGAGGCGGTGTTGATGATGACGCCGCGCTCGCCGTCCTCCAGCGCGTCGGCCGCGGTCATCTCGGCGGCGGCGAGGCGCAGCATGTTGAAGGTGCCGACGAGATTCACACGGATCACCCGCTCGTAGGCGCCCAGCGCCAGCGGCCCGTCGCGCCCGACGATGCGCCCGGCGGTGCCGATGCCGGCGCAGTTCACCAGCACGCGGGCCGGCCCGTGCGCGGCGCGCGCCGCCGCCATGGCGCGCTCGCCAGCCTCGGCGTCGGCCACGTCGCAGGCCAGGGCGAGGCCGCCGATCTCGGCCGCCATCGCCTCGGCGGCATCGCGGTTGACGTCCAGGATGGTGACCTTCGCGCCGCCCTGGGCCAATGCGCGGGCGGTGGCGCCGCCCAGGCCGGAGGCGCCGCCGGTGACGATGGCCGAGATGCCGTTGAGCTGCATGGGGGTCTCCTTCGTTGCGGCGCGGTTGTGCAGCGAGGCGGCTTGCCGGGCAAGCGGGGCGCAGGCATCGTGCCCGGATGCATCACCCCCTGCCCGCCCTGGAATACGCCTTCGAGGCCGCCGTGTCGGTGGCGCCGCGCTTCTCGCTTGGCCAGGTGCATGGCGGCGAGCGGCGGGTGATCCCGATCACCGGCGGCACGGTCGCCGGTCCGCGCCTGTCCGGCCGGGTGGTGCCCGGGGGCGCCGACTGGCAGCTGGTGCAGCCGGACGGGCTGATCGACCTCACCGCCCGCTATACCATCGAGGCGACGGACGGCACGCTGATCGGCGTGGTCAACCGCGGCCTGCGGCACGGCCCGCCCGAGGTGCTGGCGCGGCTGGCGGCCGGCGAGGCGGTGGACCCGGCGCTGATCTACTTTCGCACCACCCCGGTTTTCGAGGCGCCGGCCGGGCCGCACGAATGGCTGGCACGGCACATCTTCGTCGCCACCGGGCAGCGGCATCCGGACGGGGTGATGATCCGGTTCTTCGTGGTGAACTGACCCGCCTGGACCGGCAGGCGTTTCACGCCGATACTTCCCCGGAATAGCGGCAGCAGACCGCATCCGGAGGCAGAGATGTCCGACAGCAACCTGTCCGATGGCGGCGATTTCGCCCGCACCGGCCTGCCCTTTGCCGAGCGCGTGCGCGCGGTGGGGACCGACGAGCCGTTCCGCTGGCTGGCCGCCGGATGGCGCGACTTCCGCGCCGCCCCGCTGGCGAGCCTCGCGCTCGGAATGGCCGTGGTGGCGGCGGGCTTCCTGCTGAGCATCGGCCTGGCCGCCGCGGGGTATTTCTACCTGACCGCGCCGCTGATGGTGGGTTTCATGCTGGTCGGCCCGGCACTGACCATGGGGTACTACGCGCTGAGCCGCGACGTGGAGGCCGGGCGCCGCCCCTCGCTCGCCGCCGCGTTGGGGGCGTGGCGCGGCAATCCCGGGCCGATCCTGTCGCTGGGCCTGGCGTTGGTGGCGTTCCTGGTGATCTGGATGCGCTTCGCCGCGCTGATCTTCGCGATCTTCTTTCCCTACACGATGCTCGACGTGCAGGCGCTGCTCAACGCCACGCTGTTCAGCACCGAGGGCCTGTCGTTCCTGGCGGTCGGCACGCTGGTGGGCGGCGTGTTCGCCACCATAGCCTTCGCCGCCGGCGCGTTCTCCCTGCCGATGCTGGTGGACGGCAAGGTCGGCATGCTGGAAGCGCTGGTGACCAGCGTGGTGGCGGTGGTGCTGAACGCGCGCACGATGATGCTGTGGGCGGCGCTGGTGGTGCTGTTCACCGGGGCGGGGCTGGCGCTGGGCTATGTGGGGCTGGCGGTGACGCTGCCGCTGGTGGGCCACGCCACGTGGCATGCCTATCGCGCGGTGATCCGGATGCCGTAAGCTGGGCCAAACACAGGAGGGTCCGGCCATGGTCGTGCTGCAGATCAACTACCGCTTCCAGAACGTCACCGCCGAGGAGTGGGCGAAGCGCTACACCGATGCCACCGGGCAGAAGTTCCTGGCCGTGGACGGGCTGGTCTGGAAGATCTGGCTGGACGGCGAGGGCAGCAAGGTGGGCGGCATCTACCTGTTCGAGAGCCGGGCCCAGGCCGAGGCCTATCTGGCCGGCCCGATCGTGGCGGGCATGAAGGCCAATCCCAACGTGGCCGACCTGAGCTTCACCCTGTCGGACGTGCGCGAGCGGATGAGCGCCATCACCCATGCGCCGGTGCCGGGCCTGGCCCCAGTCGCACGCGCCGCGGAGTAGCCCCCCGATGACGACCGGTCCGACGAAGACGGGGCTGCGCAAGGGCCTCGCCACCTACGGCGACGCCGAGTTCTCGCTGTTCCTGCGGCCGTTTCATCAAGGCGATGGGCTATTCCGACGACGCGCTCGACCGGCCGATCGTCGGCATCACCAACACCTACAGCGACTACAACCCCTGCCACGGCAACGTGCCGCGAGCTGATCGAGGCGGTCAAGCGCGGCGTGATGCTGGCCGGCGGCCTGCCGATGGCGTTCCCGACGATCTCGATCCACGAGAGCTTCGCGCATCCCACCAGCATGTTCCTGCGCAACCTGATGGCGATGGACACCGAGGAGATGATCCGCGCCCAGCCGATGGACGCGGTGGTGCTGATCGGCGGCTGCGACAAGACCATGCCGGCGCAGCTGATGGCGGCGGCCAGCGCGGACATGCCCGGCGATCGTAGCTGCCGACCGGGCCGATGCTGATCGGCCACCACAAGGGCGAGGTGCTCGGCGCCTGCACCGATTGCCGGCGGCTCTGGGCGCAGCTACCGCGGCCGGCGCAGATCGACGAGGCCGAGATCGACGCGCATCGACGAGCCGCCTGGCGCCCAGCGCGGGCACCTGCATGGTGATGGGCACGGCCAGCACCATGGGCTGCATCGTCGAGGCGCTGGGCATGAGCCTGCCCGTGCCGGCTCCGCGCCCGCCACCCATGCCGACCGCATCCGCGTCGCCGAGGCCCGGGCGCGGCCGCCGCGAAGCTCGCCGCCATGGCGGCCGCAAGCCCCGCGAGCATCATGACGCCGGCCGCGTTCCGCAACGCGCTGGTCGTGCTGCAGGCGATCGGCGGCTCGACCAACGGCGGTGATCCATCTGACCGCGATCGCCGGCCGGCTGGGCATTCGCATCGACCTCGACGAGTTCGACCGCATGGGCCGCGAGGTGCCGGTGCTGGTCGACCTCAAGCCCTCCGGCGACGCACTACATGGAGCATTTCCACTGGGCCGGCGGCGATGCCGAGGCTGCTGCAGGAGCTCGCGGACCATCTCGACCTCGACGCGCTGACGGTCGACGGCGGCACGCTGGCGCGACGTGATCGCGGCGCAGGCCGAGGACGTGCCGGGCCAGACGGTGATCCGCAGCCGCGACAACCCGATTGCCGAGGGCGGCGGACTGGCGGTGCTGCACGGCAACCTCGCGCCGCGGCGGCGCGCTCATCAAGCAGTCGGCGGCCTCGCCGAAGCTGATGACGCCACGAGGGCCGCGCGGTGGTCTTCGACTCGCTGGAGGACATGGCCGACGCGCATCGACGACGCCCGATCTCGACGTGACGGCCGACGACGTGCTGGTGCTGCGCAATGCCGGCCCGAAGGGCGCGCCGGGCATGCCGGAGGCCGGCTACATCCCGATCCCGCGCAAGCTCGCCCGCGCAGGGCGTGAAGGACATGGTGCGCATCTCCGACGCGCGCATGAGCGGCACGGCCTTCGGCACCATCGTGCTGCACGTCACGCCGGAATCGGCCGCCGGCGGGCCGCTGGCGCTGGTGCAGAACGGCGACCGCATCCGGCTGGACGCGACCGCCCGGCGCATCGACCTGCTGGTCGACGATGCCGAGCTCGAGCGCCGGCGCGCCGCCTGGGTGCCGCCGCCAGCCCATCCGGGCAGCGACCGCGGCTACCGCAAGCTGTACATCGACGAGGTGACCCAGGCCGACCAGGGCTGCGACTTCGCTTTCTGCCTGCCGCCGGGGATGCGTGGGCCCGGTTGAGCTTGCAGTTCGCCGCGGCTGCCCCATATATGATCCCAGACTAAGGGCATTTTGTGAGGCAGCCATGTCAACCGCCGCGGCCCGACGAGATGACGAGCCGCCGTTCCTGGCCGAGGCTTTCGGCCACGACGGCGGCGTCGCGCTTGACCGCCTGACCGCGGCGCTGCGCATCAGCCGCACCGACCTCGCCCAGGCCACCGGCCTGTCGCGCGACGCCGTCTCCAAGACAGCGCGCCTCAAGGCCCCTGCCACCCAGGCGAGGCTGCGTGACGTGGTGGAGATCATCAACCGCGTGCTGCCTTGGGCCGGATCGGTGCCCCAGGCGTTCGCCTGGTACCGCGCCCAGCCTCTGCCCTCCTTCGGCGACCAAACCGCCGAGGACCTCGTGAAGGCAGGGCGTGCCGTAGCGGTGAAGACCTATCTCAGCCGGATCGCGGTCGGCGGCATTGCCTGACGCCGCAATTGCGGATGCAGGGCCTGGTCTGGCGTGCGCACCATCCACGATGGGCTTTCGCGCCCACGTCCGGCGAAGGTGCGGCGCGCTTCGGCGGCCGGTTCAACCCGCGCGGCACGGCCGCACTCTATACCTCCCTGCGCCCCGAGACGGCGTGGCTGGAGGCGCAGCAGGGGTTTCCATTCAAGGCCCAGCCGATGACGCTGGTCGCCTACCGCGTGGACTGCGCCGGTATGCTGGACCTCACCGACCCCGCTTGCTACGGCATCGACCCGGCCGAACTCGCCTGCGCCTGGGAAGATCTCGCCGACCGCGGCGAGATGCCGCCCTCCTGGGCCCTGTCACGGCGCTTGGCCGAGGCGGGCCACGCCGGAATCATCGTGCCCAGCTTCGCCCCCGGCGCCGGTGCCAACGACCGCAACGCCGTGTTCTGGCGCTGGTCCGACGCGCCGCCCCACCAGGTCCGGGTGGTGGACGACCATCTGCGATTGCCGCGTGACGACCGCTCCTGGCGCTGAGCGCCGCTTGAAATGCTTGCGTGGTAGGGCGCTGGCATGGCCCAATCGGCGCCTCCCGGGAGCCAAAGAATGACCGTCGACGATCGCGTCCTTGCGCAGGACGAGTTGCGCGCGCTGTCCGTGCGTTCCGACTGGCCCGGCGCCATCCGCCTGGCCATGCATGTGCTGCTTCTCGGCCTGACCGGCTGGGGCGTGGCGGCCGCCGAGGGCTGGCTGGTGTGGCCGGCGATGCTGGCGCTGGGGTTGGTGCAGGTGGCGCTGTTCGCGCCCGCGCACGAAACCATGCACCAGACCGTCTTCACCTCGGCGCGCGCGAACCGGATCGTCGGCTGGCTCGCCTTCCTGCCGGCACTGCAGTCGAGCGACTTCTACGCCGCCTTCCACTACATCCATCACCGCCACACCAACGTGCCCGGCCAGGACCCGGAACTGATGCAGCCCGAACCGCGCACGCCGGGGGAGTATGCGGCGCGCATCCTGGGCGTCGGCTACTGGCGGGCACGCTTTGCCATGATCCGCGATGCCTGGCGCGGCGACATGGCGGGGCCACGCTATTTCTACATCAACGACCGCCAACGCCCCGGCGTGATCGCCAGCGTACAGGCCATGTCGGTGACGGTGGCAGTGCTGGCACTCGGTTCGGCGCTGGTGTGGGGCTGGCAGACGCCGTTGCTGTTCTGGGTGATCCCGCAGCTGCTCGGCCAGCCCTTCCTGCGCGGCTACCTGCTGGCCGAGCACACCGGCTGCACGCTGGACCGCAACGGCCTGACCAACACCCGCACCACGCTGACCAACCGGCTGGTGCGGCTGTTGATGTGGGACATGCCTTTCCATGCCGAGCACCACCTCTACCCGTCCATTCCGTTCCACCGGCTGGCGGCGGCTCATGGGATGATCCGCGAGAAGCTGCGGTTCGTGCAGCCCGGCTACGCCGCCTGGAACACCGGCTTCGTGCGCGGGCTGCGGCACCGGGCCTCGGCCGCGGACTAGGCAACGGCTGGCACGGCGGCGGATGGCGTGGCGGTTGGACTGAGGCGCGCCAACACCCGCTCGACGATTTCCAGCGTGGCGGGGTCCTGGCGGAAGACCACGGCGACGGTGTCACCCTCGACGCGCGCCACCCGGGCATGGGCGGGGCACGGCTCACCGTGGAATTGGATGAGCTGCGGCGTGCCGCTGGCGAGCCCGTCGGGCCCGGCGATGCGGATCGCGGCGCCGCCGCAGGCGATATCCAGCAGCTTGGCCGCGCGGACCGTGGCGCCGGCGGTTTCGCGCAACTCGCAGGCGAGCCCGCCGCCGGCGACGCGGTCGTGGCGGCGGCGGTTGTCGCCGGCCGCACGGGCCGCATCGAGGAACAGCTCCACCTCGGTGCGCAGGGTTTCGGTGACCTGGGTCACTTCATGGGCGGCTGCCAGGACCCCGTCACCGGCGTTCACGCTGTCATCGGCCAGCGCGGCCATCCGCGCCAGTTCCTCCGTGGCCGCCAGCGTCTGTGCGGCGACGCTGCTGACCTGGGTGGCGATTTCGCGCGTCGCCGCCCCCTGCTGCTCGACCGCCGCCGCGATCGCCGCCGAGATGGCGTCCACATGCCCGATTGCCTTGGCCACCCCGCCGACCGCCTCCACCGCCTCGCCGGTCGCGGCCTGGATGGTGGCGACCTGGCCGGCAATGGCCTCCGTGGCCTTGCGGGTCTGCTCCGCCAGCTGCTTCACCTCGGAGGCGACCACGGCGAAGCCCTTGCCGGACGCGCCCGCGCGCGCCGCCTCGATCGTGGCGTTCAGTGCCAGCAGGTTGGTGCGCCCGGCCACCTCGCGGATCAGGCTCACCACCTCGCCGATCTGGTCGGCCGCGGCCGACAGGCCGCGGATGCGCACCGTGGTTGCCTCGGCGCTGGCCACCGCCTCGGAAGCCGCGGTGGTGGCGCCGTTTACCTGCCGCGCAACCTCGCCGACGCTGCTCGACAACTGCTCGGTTGCCGCGGCGACCTGGGTGAGGCTGGCCGTGGAGCGCCGCGCGCCGGCGCTGCTCGACCGTGCCGCGTCGCGCGTGCTTGTGCCGGCCTGTGCGACGCATGTGGCGGTGGTGCGGATCGCCTTGGCAGAGTCGGCGAGGATGCGCAGCACGCCGGAGACCGAGCCGCCGAAATCGTTGGTGTGCCGCTCCATCGCCGCGTGGCGCCTGTCCTGCTGGGCGCGCGCGGCTGCGGCCTCGGCCTCGAGCCGGCGCTTGTCCAGGCCGTCGCGGCGGAAGCCGTCAAGCGCGCGGGCGAGCACGCCGAATTCGTCGCCGCGGTCGAGCCCGGGCACCGCGGTGTCCAGCGCACCGCCCGCCAGCGCCTTGGTGGCAAGGGTGCTGGCGCGAAGCGGGCGCACGACGCCGAGCGCGATCCAGATCGCGAGCAGCGCCACCACCAGCCCGGCCGCGCCGGCAAGTGCGAGCCCGCGCAGCCAGGTTTCGCGGGCCGCCGCGGCGAGGTCGTCGACATAGACGCCGGAGCCGATCACCCATCCCCATGGCTTGAAACCCTGTACCGAAGGAAAGTTTCTCCACCGGATGGGCGCTGCCGGGCCGTGGCCATAGATACGCCACGGTACCCGCGCCATCGCGGCGCACCGTGTCGACGAAGGCGCGGAACAGGTGGAAGCCGGTGGGGTCGGCGATGTTGCCGATCTTTTTGCCCTCGAGGTCCGGGCGGAACGGGTGCATCACCATCCGCGGCGCCATGTCGTTGACCCATACGTATTCCTGGCCGCGGTAGCGCATCGCCCGGAGCGCCACCGTGGCGCGCGCCTGCGCCTCCTCGCGCGACATCCGGCCGGCGGCCTCCTCGGCGTGATAGGCGGCGGCGATGGAGCTTGCCGTCTCGACCACGTGGCGGAGCAGTTCGCGGCGGCCCGCGTCGTGCTCGCGGACGGACAGCAGCGCATCGGCGCTGCCCAGGCCGAACAGGCCGAGGACGGCGACGAGACTGATCAGGTGCAGGCGCCAGGCAATCGGGACGCGGGAGAACATCAAGCCGGACTCCAGGTGGCAGGGGCGCGCAATCTGGCCCGGCGACGTTAACGCCCGGCGAAGATGCGGCGGGCCGGCGCGAACCCTCGCGTCGTGCCGCGGGTCATCGGTCCACACCCTGGCCGGGGGCGGCAAAGGCGGATAAGCAGGGGCCGGGAGGATTTCCGCCTTGCGCCGTTTGCACTATGCCTGGGTCGTCGCGGCCCTGACCTTCCTGGTGCTGGCTGTTTCCGCCGGCATGCGCGCCGCCCCCGGCGTGCTGCTGGTGTCGTTGCACCAGGATTTCGGCTGGTCCGCCGGCAGCATCTCGTTCGCGTTCGGGCTGAACCTGCTGCTGTACGGGCTGATCGGGCCGTTCGCCGTGGCGGTGATGGATCGGTGGGGGGTGCGGCGGACGTTGGTGGCGGCACTTGGGCTGATCGCGGTCGGTGCGGGGATGACGCCGTTCATGGCCGCGCCCTGGCAGCTGACGGTGCTGTGGGGGCTGGTGGCGGGGCTGGGCGGCGGGGTGATCTCGATGGTGCTGGTGCCGGTGGTGGCCGGGCGGTGGTTCACCGCGCGGCGCGGGCTGGTGACCGGAGGGCTGACCGCGGGAGCGGCGGCGGGGACGCTGATGCTGTTGCCGTTGCTGGCGTGGATTGCGCAGTCGCTGGGATGGCGGGCGATGGTGTTCGTGCTGGCCGGGGCGGTGGCGGGGCTGGTGCCGCTGGTAGCTTGGGCGATGCGGGACCGGCCGGCGGATATCGGGCTGGCGCCCTATGGCGAGAGCGGGCCGCCGCATGCGGTGCCGGCGATGCGGGGCAACCCGTTCCTGCGCACCCTGGCCGGGCTGCGCGACGGGGTGCGGGACCGGAATTTCCTGTTGCTGGCGGCGGCCTTTGTGATCTGTGGGGCGACGACCAACGGGTTTGTCGGCACGCATCTGATACCGGCCTGCATCGATGCAGGGTTCACGCCGGTGGGCGGGGCCTGGGTGATGGCGGGGATGGGGGTGTTCAACGTGGTCGGCGCGCTGGCATCGGGGTGGCTGACCGACCGGTTCGATTCGCGCTGGCTGCTGGTGGGGTATTTCGTTTCGCGGGCCATCGCACTTGCCTTCCTGCCGTTCAGCTTCGATACGCCCATCGGGTTCGGGACGATCATTGTCATCAACGGGCTGGACTGGGTGGCCACCGTGCCGCCGATGGTGCGGCTGTGCGCGAAGTATTTCGGGCAGGAGCGGGGCAGCCTGATGTACGGGTGGATCAATGCGATCCACCAGGTGGGCAGCGGCGCCGCCGCCTTCGCGGGCGGCGTGCTGCGCGACCACCTGGGCAGCTATTTCTTCATCTTCATCGCCGCCGGGATCATCTGCCTGGGTGCGGCATTGGCGGCGGCGATGGTCGGGCGCGGGCGAGCGGCGGTGGCGTAGGGCGGAAGTCAGGGGGCTTCGCCCCCTGGCCCCCACCAGGCGCCGAGCGCCTGGACCTCATCTGATCACTAGGCTTTCAACGCAGCGCGCACTGCGTCCAGCGCGCCGTCGGCCTTTGTAGCATCGGGGCCGCCGGCCTGGGCCATCTCGGGCCGGCCGCCGCCGCCCTTGCCGCCAACGGCGGCACTGGCCGCGCGGACGAGGTCGACGGCGCTGAGGGACGGATTCCGCTCAGTGTTCACACGAACCACAATGCTCACTTTCTCTTCTGATGTAGAAACGAGGGTTACGATACCAGGGTTGCTGGAGGTGAAAATCGCATCAGCGAGGCCTTTCAAGTCGCGCGGCGGCACATCGCCTACGTTACGAAGTACCACGTCGATGCCATTGATATTTTCGACTTCGGCGCCGCCGCCGCCGGTGGCGAGTTTCTTTTGAAGGTCCTGCACCTGGCGTTCGAGCTTGCGGCGGTCCTCTACCAGGGCGGCGACGCGTTCGGGAACCTCGGCGGGGCTGGCGCGCAGGGCGGCGGCGATTTCGAGCATGCGGCGGTCGTTCTCGGCGATCATGGCGAGCGCCGACTCGCCCACCACCGCCTCGATGCGGCGCACGCCGGCGCTGACGGCACTTTCGGAGACGATGCGCAGCAGGCCGATATCGCCGGTGCGGCGGACATGGGTGCCGCCGCAGAGTTCGATCGAGTACGGCTTGTTGCCGTCCTGCCCCATTGAGACGACGCGCACCTCGTCGCCGTATTTCTCGCCGAACAGGGCGCGGGCGCCTTCGGCCACGGCGGCATCCGGCGTCATCAGGCGGGTGGTGACCTCGGCGTTCTCGCGGATGCGGGTGTTGACCTCGGCCTCGACGGCGGCGAGGTCGAGGCGGCTGATCGGGGTGGGCTGGCTGATGTCGAAGCGCAGGCGCTCGGGGGCGTTGAGGCTGCCCTTCTGGGCGACGTGCTCGCCGAGGCGGCGGCGCAGCGCCTCGTGCAGCAGATGGGTGGCGGAGTGGTGGGCGCGGATGGCGCCGCGGCGGGTGCCCAGCACCTCGGCCACCACGGGCTTGCCGAGTTCGGCCACGCCTTCGGTGACACGGCCGATATGGACGATCAGTTCGCCCAGCTTCTTCTGGGTGTCGTGGATGTCGATGCGGAAGCCGGGGCCGGCGATGGCGCCGGTGTCGCCGACTTGCCCGCCTGATTCGGCGTAGAACGGCGTTTGGTTGAGCACCACCGCCACTTCCTGCCCGGCCTCGGCCGATGGCACGGGGTGGCCGGCGACGACCAGGGCGGTTATCTCGGCTTCGGCGGATTCGGTCGCGTAGCCGAGGAACTCGCTGCCGCCCAGCTTCTCCTTGATATCGAACCACACGCCCTCGGTGGCGGCTTCGCCGCTGCCGGCCCAGGCGGCGCGGGCGCGGCGGCGCTGTTCGGCCATGGCGGCGTTGAAGCCGTCCACATCGACGGACTGGCCCTGTTCGCGCAGGGCGTCCTGGGTGAGGTCGAGGGGGAAGCCGAAGGTGTCGTAGAGCTTGAACGCGACGGACCCGGCCAGCTTGTCGCCCGGGGCGAGCATGGCGGTTTCCTCGGCCAGCAGGCCGAGGCCGCGGTCGAGCATGGCCTTGAAGCGGGTTTCCTCGAGGCGGAGCGTTTCGATGATGACGGATTCGCCGCGCACCAGTTCCGGGTATGCGGCGCCCATCTGGCGCACCAGGGTGGGGACCAGGCGGTGCATGATCGGGTCGCGGGCGCCCATCATGGTGGCGTGGCGCATGGCGCGGCGCATGATGCGGCGCAGGACGTAGCCGCGGCCCTCGTTGGAGGGCATGACGCCCTCGGCGATGAGGAAGGAGGTGGCGCGCAGGTGGTCGGCGACGACGCGGTGGCTGGCGCGGAACGGGCCGTCGGGGTCCTGGCCGGTGGCCTCGGCGCTGGCCAGGATGAGGGCGCGCATGGTGTCGGTGTCGTAGTTGTCGTGCTTGCCCTGGAGGATGGCGGCGAAGCGCTCCAGGCCCATGCCGGTGTCGATGGAGGGGCGCGGGAGGGGCACGCGGGTGCCGGGCGGGCCCTCCTCGAACTGCATGAAGACGTTGTTCCAGATCTCGATGAAGCGGTCGCCGTCCTCGTCGGGGCTGCCGGGGGGGCCGCCGGGGATCTTGTCGCCGTGGTCGTAGAAGATCTCGCTGGACGGGCCGCACGGCCCGGTTTCACCCATGCGCCAGAAATTGTCGTCGGTGGCGATGCGGATGATCTTTTCGTCGGGCAGGCCGGCGATCTTCTTCCACAGCGCGGCGGCGTCCTCGTCCTCGGCATAGACGGTGACGAGGAGGCGGTCCTTGGGGATCGCGAAATCCTCGGTGAGCAGGTGCCAGGCGTAGTAGATCGCCTGGTCCTTGAAATAGTCGCCGAAGGAAAAATTGCCGAGCATCTCGAAGAAGGTGTGGTGGCGGGCGGTGTAGCCGACGTTGTCGAGGTCGTTGTGCTTGCCGCCGGCGCGGACGCATTTCTGCGCGGTGGTGGCGCGGGAGTAGGGACGCTTCTCCTGGCCGGTGAAGACGTTCTTGAACTGGACCATGCCGGAATTGGCGAACATCAGGGTGGGGTCGTTGCGCGGCACCAGGGGGCTGCTTTCGACCACGGTGTGGCCGTGGCGGGCGAAGTAGCCGAGGAAGGTGGCGCGGATGTCGTTGGACGAGGTCATGTGCCAGCCGGATGCTTGGGTGAGGAGCGGGTCGGTTCACCTAGCGCAGGGGGGCGGCCGTGTCACGCGCGGGGCTTGGGGGGCTGGGTTCCGTGGAGGTTGGGGCATGCGTTTATTGTTTCGATTACGTAATATTCTAGACGCAGTTATGCGCGCTGGATTGGCGTGCCGGACGGCGGTGTGCGGGAGGGGCGCGGGCGGG